>NZ_JBITIM010000002.1:0-2211346 GCF_044459025.1 Nocardia sp. NPDC050406
GGTACTGCACTCGACAGGGTGTGGGAGAGTAGGACACCGCCGGAACATCATTCGAGAAAGCCCCCCAGCACCGCTGGGGGGCTTTACTCGTTTCCGAAGCAGCCCACTGTAATTCGCTGTACCCGCTCCCCGCCCTCGAGCCATGCTCGTTGCGTGAGTTGGGAATTGGAAGAGCTGGTCATCCGGCGCACCCTGCGGGTGCCGCTGCCGGACGGACCGGCGGGGGACGGCGAGGCGGCGGCGCGCCAGTTGGATGCCGCGCTGATGTCGGTGGGCTTCAAGCTCTCTCGTGATCTGCTGCTCGATCTGTCGCTGTGCGCGGAGGGCTTCGTCCTCGATACCGCCGCCCGGGTGCTGTCCGCGGTGCGGAAGCTGGTCGGTGATCACGTCGAGCACAATGTCTACTTCATGGACTTCCCACGGGGCGTGCCGAACACCATGGAGTTCTGGCTGTCCTGTCTGCACAAGGCTTTCGGCCCCGTGTACATGTACGGCGGGGTGAATCTCCTGGAACTGCCGACCTACGGGCGGTACCAGCATTCCTACGAGGACATGCTGGAGGCCCAGCCCGCTCTGATCGAGAGCGTCGCCGACCGCATCACCGTGCTGCACCCGGGACGTGCGCTCCTGGCGGAGGCCGAGGACGTGTACCTGGCCATGGCGGGCCGGACGACTCCCATGAACGACCAGGACCTGGCGGACCTGCGCACCCTGGCCTACTACTGCACCGAAGGCGCACAGCCCCAGGAGATTCCGGTCCGGGAGAATCGGGCCGTCGTCAATGCCGTGCGCGTGATGGTCGGTGAGGAACCGCTCTTGGCCGATCCCACCGATGTGCTCCGCCTGGCGGCCGCCATGTTCGGCGGGGACGTCACCATGCGCGAGCCGACCCGGTATCAGGCGCTGCCCCGCCCGGTCCGTCGAGTCATGCTGGCCGGACTGGACCGCATGATCGCCGAGAACCCCGCCAAGCTGGGCGATGTCGGCCTGTATCGCGAGCGCTGGAAGCGTCTCGGTGAACGCCTGCATCCCCACGAGTTCCCGCAGTGGCCCCATGCCGCAGAGGTTTTCGCGGTCGCGCGGCGTGAGCGCGCGGTCCCTTCGTACGCCGCGCGCGTCGAGGACTTGTTCGGTCGCGGCGATATCGAAGGAGTCGCACGGGTGCTCCAGGGCGCGCCCGGCATGCTGTCGCGCGCGGTGGACCGGCTGCTGCGCTCGTGCTCGACCGCGGCGGAACAGGATGCGGTGCTCGCCGCGGTGCGGAACTCGCTCGCGGGCGTCTCGGGCCGAGTGGTGTTGTCGCTGCGCGAGCATGTCGAGAATCGTCGTGGCCCGCGCCGCCGACGGGTGTTCGCGAACCGGTCGGGTCGCGGCCGGGTCGTTCCTGATACCCGGCCCGCCATCGACGCCGCCGTGCTGGAGCGGTTGCGCAGCCTGCTCGATGACGAGGTGCGCCGCCGCCTGTCGGTCACCGGCCCGGTGGTGGTCGACCCCGATATTCTCGGTGTCGCACTTCCGTTGAGCGGCAAGGCGACCGGGCATGGTTTCGGAATGCTGCCGCGCGGCTCGGTCTCGCTGGTGGAGGGCGAGTTGCTGCGCTTCTTCGTCTACTGGAAGCAGCACCGGCTGACCACCGATTTCGATCTGTCGGCGCTGCTGCTGGATTCGGACTACAGCCACCCGAAGTGGTTGTCGTACACGAACCTCACCGCCATGGGCGGTCGGCATTCGGGCGATATCACCTCGGCTCCGGAGGGTGCGTCGGAGTTCATCGACGTGAATCTGCGAAAGGTTCGCTCGCGCTGCGTGATTCCGCAGGTGAACATCTACCGGGGTGAGGGCTTCGACGAGGTCGAGGAGTCCTTCTTCGGATTCATGACGCGTGCGGCAGACCAGCTCGGCCGCCCCTACGAGCCGCGCACCGTGCGGATGAAGTCGGACCTGCGCGGCCCCAGCCGGGTGGCGCTGCCGCTGGTCTTCCTGCGCGGTGAGGATGGTCGCTGGCGGGCGAAGTGGCTGCACCTGTACCTGGCGGGCCTGCCGCAGTTCAACCGGGTGGAGGGCAATCGGCTCAACACCTCGAACCTGGTGCGCGGCATGGTCGAGCGGGAGTACCTGCGGATCGGCTACCTGGTCTCGCTGCTGGAGGCCGAGCACGACGTCGAGCTGTGGGACGGGCAGCCGCTCACTGCGCCGGTGACCTTCCTCGGTCTGACCAGGCCGGAGGGGCTGCCCACCGGCGCAACGGCTTTCACGCTCGAAAATCTGAGTGACGTACTTCCGGCGTGACTGCTACGGTGGGCAGCGGCGAGGCCATGGGGGCGCTTCCTTCTAAGTTCTCTTAAGCCCAGCACCTCCGCTCTCCTCGCCGCGAGCCCCGATCAACAGGTCGGGGCTCGTTCCCAGAACACCGAACCAGGAGGGAGCCGGACATGCGTGCAACGCGCACCGTCGCTACCCGCTCGCGGTTCGAGGTGATCCTGGTGTCTTCGCCGGTCCGGTACCGGCTGCGCGGCCGGTACTGAGTACCCGGGCGTTTCCTACACGACCTCGAAGGTCGTTCGCGTGCCGCCGCATCGGCGGCTCCCCGTCCCGGGAAATCGCGCTGTTCTGTATTTCGGATCAGCACGAAGGGCTGAAAAACCATGCGTACCACCATCTCTCGACAAGACCTGGCCGTCGTCCGCAATCTCGGCATTCTCGCGCACGTGGATGCGGGCAAGACCACCGTCACCGAACGGATGCTGTACCTCACCGGCACGACGCACAAGCGCGGCGAGGTGCACGACGGCACCACCGTCACCGATTTCGACTCCCAGGAGCGCGATCGCGGGATCACCATTTTCGCGGCGGCGGTGAGCTGTCGGTGGAACGGTCACCGGCTGACCGTCATCGACACCCCCGGACACGTGGATTTCTCCGATGAGGTGGAGCGCTCGCTGCGCGTACTCGACGGCGCCGTAGCGGTTTTCGACGCCGTGGCCGGTGTGGAGCCGCAGAGCGAATCGGTGTGGCGGCGGGCGGATCGCTACGGGGTGCCGCGTATCGCGTTCGTCAACAAGATGGATCGCGCGGGCGCGGATCTCGACCGAGCTGTGGAATCCATTCGGCAGCGGTTGCATCCGGTGCCGGTGGTCGTCCAACTGCCCATTGGGGCCGAGGGCGATTTCACCGGTGTAGTGGACCTCGTTGGCATGCGCGCGTTGGTGTGGGGTGATGACGGCCCGGCCGAGCTGCCGGTGCCCCAGAACCTCGCGGCCACCGCCGCACTGCGCCGCCGCCAGCTGGAAGAGGCTGTCGCGGAACGGCATTCGGCCGCGTTCGAGGAGTTCTGCGAGCGTGCCGAACTCTCCGAGGAGACGTTGACCGGTGCACTGCGCGACCTGACCCTGACGGGTGAGGTGGTCGTGGTGCTCTGCGGTGCCGCCTACCGTGACCGCGGTATCGAGCCGCTGCTCGACGCCGTGGTGGCCTACCTGCCGTCCCCGCTGGACCGTCCAGCGGTGGGCGAGGGCACCGACACCCGCACGGCCGATCCCACGGAATCGCTTGCGGCACTGGTGTTCAAGGTGCACGCGACCGCCACCGGTCGTCTCACCTTCGTGCGCCTGTACTCGGGTGCGCTGCGCAAGGGCGACACCGTGGTGGATGCCGGACCGCGGCGGCGCGAGCGCGTCGCCCGCATCCTGCGGGTGCAGGCCGACCGACACGAGGAGGTGGACCAGGCCGTCGCCGGAGACATTGTCGCGCTGGTCGGTCCGAAACAGGCGCGGGTCGGCGCGACGCTGTGCGCTCCGGACGCCCCGGTGCTGCTGGAGCCGCCGACGGTGGCGGAGCCGGTGGTGTCGGTCGCGGTGGAGCCTCGGGTGAACGCCGATTCCGAGCGGCTGTCGGTGGCCTTGGCGCGGTTGGCGGACGAGGATGCGTCGCTCGTCGTCCGGACAGATGCCGAGACCGGTCAGACCGTGCTCTCCGGTCTGGGCGAGCTGCATCTCGAGGTCGCGGTGGAGAAGATCCGCCGCGAGCGCGGCATCGAGGTGACGGTCGGCCGACCGCAGGTGGCGTACCGGGAAACCGTGCTGCGCGGCGTATCCGGCTTCGTCTACCGGCACGCCAAACAGGACGGCGGCTCGGGGCAGTGGGCGCACATCGTCTTCGATGTGGAGCCGCTGAATCCCGCCGATCCCGGTGCACCGGGCATGGAATTCGGCTCCACGGTGGTCGGTGGGCGGGTGCCCGCCGAGTTCGTTCGAGCGGTCGAGGCGGGCTGCCGGGACGCCCTGGCCACCGGTCCGCTGGGCGGGCATCCGGTCTCGGGTGTGCGCATCACCCTGACCGACGGTATGACCCACACCAAGGACTCCTCGGAGTTGGCGTTCCGGACGGCGGCTCGGCTGGGCGTGCGAGACGCCTTGCGCGCCAGCGCGATGCAGCTGCTGGAGCCGATCGCCGAGCTCACCGTGACGGTGCCCGACGACTATGTCGGCGCGGTGCTCGGTGATCTGGCGGCCCGGCGCGGGCGGGTCCGCGATTCGGTCTCCCGGACCGGGGTCGTGGTGGTGACGGCGGCCGTGCCGCTGGCCGAGGTGTTCGGTTACGCGACGCGTTTGCGCAGCCGCACCCAGGGGCGGGGCGCGTTCACGACCCGCCCGCTCGGCTACGCCGCCGCGCCCACGCGGTAGTTCGAGAAGGGTCGGCGGCGGGCTGGTCAGCCAGCCCGCCGCCGGTTCCGGCTGCCGCGGCGCGGATCGGTGAACTGAAAGTAGCGGGAATTGAACAGCTGATCACATTCGAGAATCGCTTGGCATCAAGATGATTCGAATCCTTCATACGCCGTCGGAACGCTGCCTAAAGTGATCGGCGGGGGTCACAGCTGCCACGCAGGGGGTGGCAGTCGACCGCCGCGCTGTGAGGGGGCGGCGGTCGGCTGCCGATATCGGCGCGCGCCCTGCGCCCCGGTACCGCCGTAATCGGCGGGGCGGGTGCGGGATTCAGCCGATACCCACTGGCAAATTTCGGGCAGCGGTGCCGTCGGATGGGGCGGGAACGCTGGATCGCGGCGTCGATTTCGTGGCTGATCTGCCGGATCTACGGGCCGTTGCGGCCGGTCGGGAACGGGCTGGAAAATGTCCTAGAAACTTCCTTCAAAAGCCCTGCACGGTCGCTGGGCGCTGGGTATCGTCCCGATGGCAAACAGCCAGTGACAAGTGCTGGCGACCATCTTTCGATCGGAGCACGACCATGGCCGACTTCCTCTCGGATGTCCTCGTCCAAACCATCCTGAAGCTACTGACATCCGGTTCGGCGAGCGGCTCGGCGAAGTAATCGGGCAATCGCCATCTTTCGGCTACTGCGCGGAGGCCGAGAAGACCGCCGAGGGCTCGGTCCGGAGACCGGGGCCGCGGCTCCGAGTGGGTGCTCCTGAACATCGAAGTAATAAATTCTAGGAAAATCCGCCAAAAGTATTCCGTTGGAAGCGGCCGCTCGGTATTGTGTGAAGCGGCAAACGATCAGTGATCTTCGGGCCAATGCGACACGGCGTACGAGTCACCCCCCGGGCTCGGGCGACGAACCCCGGCAGTTCCCCTGCCAATTCCCGACTGCCGCTGGGCTGGTCGCACTGGCCCGATTCACTGAGCCAACTTTCGGCTATCGCGCGGTATACCGAAGGTGCAAACGAAGGGGCCGATCCATGACGAGGGGATCGGCCCCTTCGGTATTGTCTGGCGCAATGTCTCAGGAAACGAACGCGGGAAGAATGTACGCCGGGCAGCCCGTAGAAGACCGGCAGCGGCAGCGACGTGCGCGTTTTCTGGAGTCCGGGCTGACGGTGTTCGCACGCGACGGCTACGCCAACAGCTCCGTCGGTGCCATCTGCAAGGACGCCGGACTCTCCTCTCGGCAGTTCTACGAGGAGTTCACCGGGCGCGAATCGCTGCTACTCGAGCTGTACGAACAGATCGACCGGGAATCCCGGGATGCGGTGGCGGCCACCATCGCCGAGCATTCCGAGGCGAGCGCCATCGACATCATCGACGCCGCCGTGCGCGCTTATATCGAGTCCATCGGCCGCGACCCCCGCAAGGCCCGGGTCGCCCTGGTCGAGGTCGTCGGTGCGGGCCCCAAGGTCGAGAAGTTCCGGCTCGAACTGCGCCGCGCCTGGGGAGCCCTACTCGCCAGCGCCGCCGAGGATGCCGCCATGCACGGTGAAATCCCCCCGGGCGATTACGAAATGCGCGTCCTGGCCATTATCGGCGCGGTCAACTACGTCGTGGACGCCTGGAGCGGCTCCGACCCGCGCCCGCCTCTGGACGACGTGATCCGCGTCCTACGCCGCATCATCATGGGCGCGGTCTCCGCCTGAGCTTTCCCGCACGCCCGCCCCGGAAATGGGGGCACCGCCCCTGCGGGCGTGCGGACTCGGCTGCCTCGCCCGGGCCGACTCGATGACGTGATATCCGGTGGCGGCGAACGCGTCTCGGCGATACGGTGCACCCATGTGGGGGAATATCCGCAGTACGCATCTGGTGTGCACCGAGTGCCGGGCATCGGTGAAACAGCCTGTCAACCAGGGCAATCCACGTCACCCCTGCCCGAAGTGCGACCAGCCCATGCGCGATGCGGGCACGAACCTCGCCGTTCCGCCGCGGCGCGACAACTCCGGCTGGCGCGCCCTCACCGCGGTCCTCGACGCGGGCCTGAACTTCCACTCCCGCTGCGGCTGCTGCGGCGACGGCCCCGGCTACCGCCCGCGCAAGTGGCCCGAACTCCGAAACCGCTATCACGACAACTGAACTCCGCGCGACGGCACCTGCTCGGTGGCGCGCGGGTAAGCCCGCCACGGCTGGGAGCATGCCGCGCTGTCGTCTCCGGTCCGCGTGGCCTCGGCCGCTCAGCAGGTGCCGCGCCGGGTGACCGGTCGCCGGTCGCGGATAGCACCTGGACTCCGACTGCGGACCCCGTGCGTTCGCGCTGGCTGCGTGGTCGGTGGCAAGGATTATCAGGGGGATGAGCTTGCGGTCGTAGTCTGGCCCACGAGTGATGTCGCCCAAGCGGTTCCGTCGTACGTGCCGAACGCGCGCGATGGCGGATACCGTTCAGCCGCTTCCGCGAACGCCCGCGATGGTGGGGCGCGGTCGGCCGCTTCCCCGAACGCATGATGACCGGTTGCGTTCAGCCGCTTCACCGAACGCGTGATGACCGGTTGCGTTCAGCCGCTTCCCCGAACGCGTGATGACCGGTTGCGTTCAGCCGCTTCCCCGAACGCATGATGAGCGGTTGCGTTCGGCTGCTTCCCTTGACGGGTGCGGCATGGGTGCTGCCGCGTCATTCGATCGACCCCTCGGGGCGGTAGCGTTCGGGCTCATGGAGACTGTGCCGATTCAGATGCCGGATGGGACTACCGTGCCGGTGCGGCTGGTGGCGGCGGAGGGGACGCACAGGCATGCGATCACGCCGGACGCGCCGCGCCCGGTGGTGGTGATCACGCCGGGGTTGGGGGTTCCGGGGGCTTATTACGAGTGGTTCGCGCGGGATGTGGCGGGGCGGGGGTTCGATGCCGCGATTCTGGAGTTGCGGGGCAATGGGGACAGTCGGCCGAAGCCGAGTCCGGCCAGTGCGTACGGGTATCAGGAATTGGTGTCGGTGGACTTTCCGGCCATGTTCGAGGTTGTGCGGGAACGGTTTCCGGATTCGACGCCTTACCTGCTCGGGCACAGTATGGGCGGGCAGTTCGGGGTGATGTACGCGGCGCGGATTCGCGGGCGGCTCGGCGGGCTGATCCTGATCGCCTCGGGTACGCCCTATCACCGCGGCTATCCCGGCCCGGCCGGTCCCGGAATGCTGCTCGGTACCGCGGCGGCGTCGCTGACCGCCAATCTCGCCGGATTCTGGCCCGGGCACCGGCTGACCGTCGGCGGCTTCGGCCGCCAGTCCAAGGTGCTCATCAACGACTGGGCGCGCCTGGCCCGCACCGGCAGATTCGAACCCGCCGGTGCGGATATCGACTACGAGGAGCGGATCGGCCGACTGAAGCTGCCGGTCCTGTCCATCACCGTCACGGGCGACGACCTCACCCCACCCGGCTCGGCCGAGCACCTGCTGGAGAAACTCCCCAACGCCGACATCACCCGATGGCGCAACCCGGAACCCTTGGGCCACAACGGCTGGATCCCCGACTCCCGCTCCACCGTCGACCGCATAGAGAAGTGGCTCCGCGACCGCTGAGAGACCCGGGCGGGGAGGCTCCCGCGATCGGCGGGGTGCGCTCGCGTTGGCGGGAGGCCCCTAACGATCGGTGTCAGGCCCATCGCGATCGGTGGGAGGCGCTCGCGATTGGTGTCAGGTCCCTCGCCATTGGATCTGGGGGTTCGGGGGCGTAGCCCCCGAGAGCCCCCGAGAGTTGGGTTACCCCTTCATGAGCTGCTGGGTGAAGAACTCGAAGATCAGCGCCGCCTGGAACGCCGACTGTTTGTTGTCCGCCGCGCCGCCGTGTCCGCCCTCGATGTTCTCGTGATACCAGATGGGGTGCCCCTGGGATTCCAAGAGCGCGGCCATCTTTCGTGCGTGCCCGGGGTGCACCCGGTCGTCGCGGGTCGAGGTGGTGATGAGGATCGGCGGGTAGGCGGCGTCGGCGCGGGTGTTCTGGTACGGCGAGTACTTGCTGATGTACTCCCACTCCTCCGGCTTGTCCGGATCGCCGTACTCCGCCATCCAGGACGCCCCCGCCAGCAGCAGGTGGTAGCGCTTCATATCCAACAGCGGCACCTGACACACGATGGCCCCGAACAGCTCCGGGTAGCGGGTGAGCATGACGCCCATGAGCAGTCCGCCATTGCTGCCGCCCACCGCGCCCAGCTGATCGTGGGTGGTGATGCCGCGCGCCACGAGATCCTTGGCGACGGAGGAGAAGTCCTCGTAGACCTTGTGCCGGTTGGCCTTCTGCACGGAGGTGTGCCATTGCGGGCCGTACTCACCGCCGCCGCGGATATTGGTCATCACCCAGGTGCCGCCGCGCTCCAGCCAGCCCATACCGGAGGCTCCGCTGTACGCGGGCGTGCGGGAGACCTCGAAGCCGCCGTACCCGGACATGATCGTCGGCCCCGGCGCGCCCTTGCGATCACGGTGGCGGATGACGAAATACGGGATCATGGTGCCGTCGTCGGAGCGCGCGAAGAATTGCTCGGTCTCCACCCCGGCCGCGTCGAAGAATTCCGGCTCCTTCTTGAGCAGTGCGGTGGGTCCGCCGACCGCACCGGACAGCAGCGTGGTCGGTGAGGTGAAACCGCTTGTGGAGAGCATGAATTCGTCGCCGCCCTCGAGCGGGTCGAGATTCATGACGCTGGTCGTCGCCATGGGCGGCGCGTCGGCGAGAGGTTCGCGCACCCAGCCGTCCGGCCCGGGCGTCATGACGTAGAGCTTGGTCTGCACATCCTCGAGGGTGATGAGCAGCAGATGGTTCTCGGTCCACCCGTATCCGTGCAGCGCGGTGTGCGCGTCGGGTTCGAACAGCACCTCGAAATCGCGTGCGCCGCCGAGGAATTCCTCGAAATCGGCGGCGAGCAGCGCACCGGCCGGATAGGTGCGCCCGCCCACCTCCCACGGCGACTTCAGCCGCACCAGAAATGTTTCCTTGTACCAGGATTCGGAGGCGTCGGTGGGCACGTCGATATGCCGCAGCGACCCATCCGCTTCCAGCAGATACACCTCTTCGTTGAAGAAGTCGGTGGCGCGCCCGACGAAATGCCTTTCGTAGCCCGGTGTTCGGTCGTAACCGGCGGAGACGGCGACATCGGTGGCTTCACCCTCGAAGACGGTCCGCGCCTCTTCCAGGGGCGTGCCGCGCTCCCAGCGCTTGGCGATGCGCGGGTATCCGGAGTCGGTAAGCGATCCCGGCCCGAAATCCGTTCCCACGTACACGGTGTCGATATCGATCCAGCGAATCTCGGACTTGGCCTCCGGCAGATGGAACCCGCCGTCCTCGGGCGCGATGAACGCCTGTGTGTCGATATCGAATTCGCGCACCACCTTGGCATCGGCCCCGCCGCGCGAGAGGCTGATGAGCGCGCGCGACTGCTCCGGCCGCAGCACCGCGGCCCCGCCCCACACCCAGTTCTCGTCCTCGGCCTCGGCCAGCGCGTCGAGGTCGATGAGCACCTCCCACCGCGGCTCGTCCTTGGTGTACTCGGCGAAGGTGGTGCGCCGCCACAGCCCCTTGGGGTGCTCGGCATCGCGCCAGAAGTTGTAGAGCCAGCTGCCCCGCCGCCCCGGATAGGCGATGCGGGTGTCGGTGTCGAGCATGGCGAGAATGCGCGACTCCAACTCGGTGAAGCGCTGCGAGGACGCGAACAGCTCCACCACCACGTCATTGTGTTCGCGCGCCCAGTCCAGGGCTCGTTCGCTGGTCACTTCCTCGAGCCACAGATACGGATCCGTCACGCTCTCCTCGACACCGGTCATGGCCCCATTGTTGCCGAGGGCGGTGCCGTATGGGGCCGGTGCCCGGCCCGTAGGATCGCCGCCAGGATGCTCGTCGTCAGGAGGAGGTGCCGGATTGCCGCCGCGGCTGTGGGAACAACACTGCTGTCTGCCCTTGTTGCCGACGGCCGATATCGCGGAGCTGGCGCGGTATCCGCTGGGCACCTACATGTCGGTGAATATCGGGTATTCGGCGCAGTCGACCGAGGATGCGCTGGCATTGGCGCGGCAGTTCCGGCGAGAGGCGTTGGCGGATGGTCGTTTTCGTCTGGTGGAGACGGTCGCCGATACCGCGCCGGAGGGGCGGATCGCGCTGGCCTTCGATCTGGAGGATTCCGGCCCGCTCGGTGGTGACCTCGACAATGTCGAACTCTTCCACGACCTCGGCGTCCGCTCGCTGCTGCCGACCTACAACCACGTCAACCCGGCGGGCTGCGGGTGCCTCGACAAGGAGGACACCGGCCTCACCGCGCACGGCCGCGATCTGGTGCGCCGCCTCAATGCCGTCGGCGTATTCGCGGACGGCTCGCACTGCTCGGTCCGCACCGGCCTCGATATCGCGGCGATCACCAGCGTCCCGATGATCTACAGCCATTCGAACTTCGCCGCGCTCTGGGATCATCCGCGCAATATCACCGACGACCAGGCCCGCGCCTGCGCCGACACCGGCGGCGTGATCGGCATCAACGGCGTCGGAATCTTCTTGGGCCACAACGATCCCGGCGACCGCGCCGCTCGGATCGAGGCCATGGCCGACCACATCGTCTACGGCGTGGAGCTGGTGGGCGTCGACCACATCGGCGTCGGCTCCGACTACTCCTTCGACGGCGACCAGTTCAATGCCGAGATCGCCGCCGCCCCGGAGAACTTCTCCGAGGACTACACCCGCTACGGCCCCCTCCAGTGGACGCCCCCGGAAGATCTCTTCGGCGACAACGACATCCCCACCCTCGATGAGGTCCTCACCCGCAGAGGCTTCACCGCCGCCGAACGCACCGCCCTCTTCCACGGCAACTTCGCCCGCGCCGCCATCCAGGTCTGGCGCGCGTAGTCACACCGGCGTGCCCCGCTCCGAAACGGAGCGGGGCACGAGGCCGGGAGCCGAGACTCCCTCAGAGGCGGACCAGCATCTTGCCGGTATTGGCACCCGACAGCACCCCGAGGAATGCGGCCGGTGCCTGATCGAGCCCCTCGTAGACGGTCTCGCGAGTGCGCAGCGTCCCGTCCGCCAACCAGGCCGCGGCCTTGGCGATGTACTCGCCGAAGATCGGGAAGTAGCTGTTCACCAGCATGCCGCGCAGGGTCACCTCGTTGGTGGCGGCGCGGTACAGGTCCGGACCCGCCTCGCCGGTCGCGCCGTTGTACCCACTGATGGCACCCACCAGGGCGATCCGCCCGGAGGGCCGAATGGCGTCCACCGCGACGCGGAGGTGCTCGCCGCCCACGCTGTCGAGGTAGACGTCGATACCGTCCGGAGCCGCCGCCGCGAGCTGTCCGGCCAGATCCCCGGCCCGGTAGTCGATGGCCGCGTCGAAGCCGAACTCCTCCAGCAGCAGTTGGGTTTTCGCGGGCCCGCCTGCGGAGCCGATCACCCGGCTCGCGCCGAGCGCCTTGGCGATCTGCCCGGCGACGCTGCCCACCGCACCGGCGGCGGCCGAGATGAACACCGTGTCCCCGGGGCGGACGGGAGCCACGTCGGTGAGCGCCGCGTAGGCGGTGAGTCCCGTGGTGCCGAGTGCGCCGAGGTAGTGGTGTGGCGCGGCGAGTTCGGGGTCGATCGGGGTGACCGCCTCGGCGTCCAACACCACGTGCTCGCGCCATCCCGCGAAGTGGCTGACACTGGTTCCGACGGCGATTCCGCTTGCGCGAGAAGCGATCACCTCGCCGACCGCCGAGCCCTCCAGGGCCTCGCCGACCTGGAACGGCGGGATGTAGGACGGCCGATCGTCCATCCGACCGCGCATGTAGGGATCCACCGACATCCAGGTGTTGCGAACCAGCACCTGCCCCTCGGCGAGCTCCGGCAGCTCCCGCTCGACCAGGGCGAAATTCGCGCCGGTGGGCGCGCCCTCCGGGCGGCTGGCGAGCACGATCTCACGGGTGGTGGTGGGCTGAACAGTCATGGCGCACAATCCTTTTCCTCTGATTGCGGAATCTCTCGATCCGATGCCACCGACACTATTGCGGCGGGAACCCCCTTCCCAGGTCCGCGGCCGCCACCACCCGGTCCGAACGCGACACGTCAGCCGACGGCCAGATCCGCCCGCACCTGTGACGCCGACGTCCCACTCCAGCGCCGCATGGCCTTGCGCAGCGCGCGATCGTCGGTGAAGCCGAGCCGCGTGGCGATGGCCGCGGTGGTGAGGCGGTTCTCGGCGAGCAGTGCGCGCGCCTGCTCGTAGCGCGCCAGATCGAACTCCTGTCGCCACGTCGTGCCGTGTTCGGCGAGGTGACGTTGCAGGGTGCGCGGGCTCATTGCCAGGCGGCGCGCCACCGTCCCGAGCGCCGGATCGCCCTGGGTGATGCTGGCGGACAAGGCGATTCGGAAAGCCTCCAGCGGCCCGGGAATGGGCCGGGCGGAGGCCAGGACCAGATCGGCGTGGCTGCGCAGCAGGTCACCCAGCATGGGGTCGGCGCGGGGGAGCGGCGCGGCGGCATCGGCGGCGGCGAAGGTGATGCTGTCGGCGGGAGCGTCGAATTCGATGCTGTTGGTGCCGAACGCGTCGACGAGCACCGAGTGATCACGGGGCGCCGCATGCGCGAAGGTGATACGCGTCGGCACGACGTGCCGCCCGGTCGCTTCACGAGCTCGCCGCAGATAGTAGGCGAGCACGTACTCGTTGATCACCGCCACCGCCGCCGGATCGCCCGCGGTGGTGCGGAATCCGACGGTCAGATCATGGTCGTGGGTGAGGTCGAACCCCTCCTTGGCCGCGGTCACCAACCGGTGATACGGCTGCGCCGACAGCAGCGAATCGGCCAGCGTCGGTCCGGTTGTCACGAGATAGTCCCAGGTGGTGAGCGTTCCGAGCGTCGCCGCCCGCGCGACCGCGAGGCCCGCCCCGGTTCCCTGCTCCGCCAACATCTCCCACAGTCGCACCAGCGACGCCAGCGGAATCCGATTCAGTTCCCCCGCCAACACGGCGTCGTCGGTGCCATGCACCGCCGCCACCCGCGTCGGCGCGACCCCCACCCGCAGCGCGGTATCCCGAACCAACCGAATCAGCTGACTGGACGTCGTCCCATCGATCGAACCGAGAACCCCAGACGCCACCCGCCCACCCTACGGTCACCGCGAGATCAGGGGGAAGTGGTGGCGCGGGCTGCTCGCGCGATGCCGCCACCATTTCCCCCTGACCGAGCGGTCCGCATGATGTGTGCGAGATCTCACCTCAGAGGGGGATCGGCTGCGTGCGGTTCCGCTCGCGGGGTTAGGCTCGAAGCCGTGACTTCCCACTACGATGTCGTCGTTCTCGGCGCGGGCCCCGGCGGATACGTCGCCGCGATTCGTGCCGCTCAACTCGGCCTGCGAACAGCGATCGTCGAGCAGAAATACTGGGGTGGCGTGTGCCTGAACGTGGGCTGCATCCCGTCCAAGGCGCTGCTGCGTAACGCGGAGCTTGCTCATATCTTCACCAAGGAGGCCAAGACCTTCGGCATCAGCGGGGAGGCGAAGTTCGATTTCGGCGCCGCCTTCGATCGCAGCCGCAAGGTGGCGGACGGCCGCGTCAAGGGCGTCCACTTCCTGATGAAGAAGAACAAGATCGACGAGTTCGACGGTCTGGGTTCGTTCACCGGCCCCAACTCCCTCGAGGTCGCGCTCACCAAGGGCGGCACGGAGACCATCACGTTCGACAACGTGATCATCGCGACCGGCACCGAGACCAAGCTGCTGCCGGGCACCTCGCTCTCCGCGAATGTGGTCACCTACGAGGAGCAGATCCTCACCCGCGACCTGCCGGGCTCGATTCTGATCGTCGGTGCGGGCGCGATCGGCATGGAGTTCGCCTACGTCCTGAAGAACTACGGCGTCGACGTGCGCATCGTGGAGTTCCTGGACCGCGCCCTGCCGAACGAGGACGCCGATGTCTCCAAGGAGATCACCAAGGCGTACAAGAAGCTCGGCGTCACCATCACCACCGGTGCGTCGGTGCAGTCCATCGAGGACGACGGCTCCAAGGTGACCGTCTCCATCAAGGACAACAAGTCGGGCAATGTCGAGGTCGTGACCGTCGACAAGGTCCTGCAGGCCGTCGGTTTCGCGCCGCGGGTGAAGGGCTACGGCCTGGAGAACACCGGCGTGCAGCTGACCGATCGCGGCGCCATCGCCATCGACGACCACATGCGCACCAATGTGCCGCACATCTACGCCATCGGTGACGTCACCGCCAAGCTGCAGCTCGCGCACGTCGCCGAGGCGCAGGGCGTGGTGGCCGCCGAGACCATCGGCGGCGCCGAGACCCAGACTCTGGGCGACTACCGCATGATGCCGCGCGCCACCTTCTGCCAGCCGCAGGTCGCCAGCTTCGGCCTCACCGAGCAGCAGGCCAAGGACGAGGGCTACGACGTCAAGGTCGCCACCTTCCCCTTCACCGCCAACGGCAAGGCGCATGGCCTCGGCGACCCGACCGGTTTCGTGAAGCTCATCGCCGACGCCAAGTACGGCGAACTGCTCGGCGGCCACCTCATCGGCCCCGATGTCTCCGAGCTGCTGCCCGAGCTGACCCTGGCCCAGAAGTGGGATCTCACGGTCAACGAGCTGGCCCGCAATGTGCACACCCACCCGACGCTGAGCGAGGCGCTCCAGGAGGCCATCCACGGCCTCGCGGGGCACATGATCAACTTCTGATCGTCGATCGGGATACGGCCCGGCGGCAGGCGAATTCGCTTGCCGCCGGGCCGTTTTCGTTATCGGCTCAGTCCCGGCGGTAGGCGTCCTGGGCGGCCACGATGGTGTCGATATTCGATTCGAGAATCTGGATGAGGCCGACGAGCTGGTCGGCCACCCGGGTGCCGAGGTCGGTGAGGGTGTACTCGACGTGCGGGGGGATGGAGTGCTGCACCTCGCGGTGGATCATGCCGTCGCGTTCCAGCGCTTGCAGCGTCTGGGAGAGCATGCGCTCGCTGATGCCGTCGACGCGGCGGCGCAGGGCGGAGAACCGGTAGGGGCCCTCGCGCAGTGCGGCCAGGGCGAGCACACCCCAGCGGCTGGCCACATTCTGCAGCACCGGGCGCGAGGCGCAGTCGCGGGCGAAGACGTCGGCTTCCAGCGTGGGGTCGGTCTCCGGCGAATCCTTGTGCCGCGTGCTCATGGTGTCGAGATTACTCATCCTTCCGCCTGCTCTCGTATTGCGGGAATAGCTTGTACTTACTATTAGTTAGTACAGATCGAAAGGGCAGTTCATTCCCGAACCTGGAGGTAGTCATGACCGTTGCGGTCACCGGAGCCAGTGGTCAGCTGGGTCGTCTCGTCGTCGAGGCGCTGTTGCGCAAGGGGGAGCCGGTCGTCGCCATCGTGCGCGATCCGGCCAAGGTCGCCGATCTCGCCGAGCGCGGGGCCGAGGTCCGCCAAGCGTCCTACGACGACGCGGCCGCACTGGACCGTGCGCTGGCGGGCGTGAACCGGGTGCTGCTGGTCTCGGGCAACGAGTTCGGCAAGCGAGTCGAACAGCACACCACCGTGATTCGCGCGGCCGAGCGCGCCGGGGTGGAGTTGCTGGCCTACACCAGCATTCCGAACGCGGAGCGCAACGAACTGATTCTGGCGCAGGAGCATCGTGGCACCGAGGCCGTCCTCGCCGAGGCGACGGTGCCTCATGTGCTGCTGCGCAATGGCTGGTACTGGGAGAACTACACCGGCGGCTTGGCGCACGCCGTGGAATCCGGTGTGCTGTACGGCGCGGCGGGCGAGGGCCGGGTGGCGGCCGCGGCCCGGGCCGATTACGCCGAGGCGGCGGCGCAGGTGCTCACCACCGACGGCCACGCCGGGCGGGTGTACGAACTGGGCGGCGACGAGCGCCTCACCTATGCCGAACTGGCGCAGGTGATCTCCGAGGCCGCCGGTAAGCCGGTGCGCTACCAGAACCTCGGCGAGGCCGAGTACGCCGCCGTCCTCGAAAAGGCCGGTCTCCCCGCCGGTTACGCCCAGACGCTGGCCGACGCCGACGCCGGAATCGCCACCGGCATTCTGGATGTGGACAGCGGCGACCTGCAGAAGCTTCTCGGTCGCGCCTCGACACCGGCGGTGCAGGTGTTCCGCGCCGCGCTGAGCTGAGGCGCGGGTCGGGCGGCCGCGGAATCGAGTCGAATATCGCGGGGCGGCAGGGGTTTTCGCCCTGCCGCCCCGGTCGTCTCATTCGGCCCAGCCGCCCTGCACCATCGTCTGGAACTTCCAGTCGCCGTCGCACTTCACCAGCAGATCGCCGTAGCGCACCCGCTGACTGAAGTCGCCGACGGCGATGGTGGCGTCGGTGATCACGAAGACCAGATTCTCGTTCACGAAATGCGGTGTGCGAGTGGAGGTCATCTCGATATCGCCGTCGCCGCCGAGCTGTTCGGTGAGCTGGGCGACGTACTGCTCGCGGGTGCAGGACTCCGCGCGCCCATCGGTGACCTCGTTGAGCGGGTACATCGCCGTATCCGCCATGGCCTCGATATCCCGGTTCTTCGCGTACGCGTCGTACCGGGCGAACCATTCCAGCACGCTGTCGATATCGGCCGGGCTGGGAGTGAAGTCGCTGGCCTGGGGCATGGTTGTCATGGTCTCTCCTTCGTCGAAGCGATTGCTGTCAGACCCACTGCACGAGTTGGACGACGACGCCGTTGGGGTCGAGGGCCTGGAAGTAGCGCTCGCCCCACTCCTCGGTCTCGATCGGCGTCACGATCTCCACGCCCTCGCCGCGCACCCGCTCGTACTCGGCGTCGATGTCCTCGACGACGAAGACCACGAGCAGACCCTGGCCCGCGCTACCGGCAATGCGCTCCGGTTTGAAGGTGCCCAGGCCGGTGCGCAGATAGATGATGTTGAACCCCGCGTCGGGACGAGACAGCGAGACGAAGCCCTCGGCGGCCATCTCCTCGGCGAAGCCGAAGTGGTCGATGAGGAACCGCGCCGACGCCCGCGGGTCGGGCACGTTCAGGGAAATGGCGGAAGCGGTGATTTTCATGGGCCCTCCTCGGCGTGCCACTTAATTCTATACTTAGTACGCTGTACTTTGTACGGAAATTCCCGAGGCCGCGCATCATGACGCGCGTCACACCGATACGATCGGGGCGGAGGAGAGGTGCGAGTTGAGCGAACGTGCAGGTCGTAGCGAGAAAAAGCGGGCCGGAAGCGAGCGGTCCAGTGCTGGGGATCCCGCCCGCACCCTGGAGCTGCTCTGGCGCGAGCCCGGACAGGGCGGCTCGGTACGCGGCCCCAAACAGCGCACCACGGTGGACGCCGTGGTGGCCGCGGCGATCGAGATCGCCGATACCGAGGGGCTGAGCGCGCTCACCATGCGCTCGGTCGCGGCGAAGCTGGGCCTCACGCCCATGGCCACCTACACCTATGTGCCGGGCAAGGCGGAGCTGCTCGACCTGATGCTGGATACCGTGTACCAGCGGATGCCGCGTACCGATCTGACCGGAATGCCTTGGCGCGACAGGGTTTGCGCCATCGCGGCCGAGAATCGCGAGATGTTCGACCGCCACCCCTGGGTGGCCTACCTGCCGACCACCCGCCCGCCGCTGGGCCCCGGCGTGGCCGTCAAGTACGAACACGAATTGAGCGCCTTCGACGGCCTCGGCCTCACCGACCTCGAAATGGACTCGGCCCTCACCTATGTGCTGGGTTTCGTGAACTCGGTGGCGCGCATAGCGATCGACACCCAGCGCGCCGCCGCGGACAGCGGTATGAGCGACCACGAATGGTGGGAGCGCGCGGCGCCGGTGCTGGCTCGGGTCTTCGACGAAGCACGCTTCCCGCTCGGCGCGCGGGTCGGCGCGGCCGCCGGACAGGCCCACGACAGCGCCTACAGCGCCGAACACGCCTACCGCTTCGGCCTCGCCCGGGTATTGGACGGACTCGAGAGCCTCATCGAGAAATCCTCGCGCTGAAACCGTCAGCATGGTCCCGCACGCGCGCCCCGCGTGTACCGGAAAACCGCGAACCGTCTGACTTCTCACATCCCCTTGCCCGCCTCGGAGCCGGTGCGGTGCAATACATTCGCCAGAGACAGCGGTTGGAGGGGTCTTGCGGACCGAACTCGAAAATTGGCTGGCAGCGGGAAAGTTCTTCCCGTGCTCCGGATATCGCGTGTTCTACCGGCGGGCCGGTAACGGACCGCCGCTGTTGCTCGTGCACGGCTATCCGTTCAATTCCTTCGACTGGCACCGGATCTGGTTCCGGGCCACCGCGCGCTACGACGTGATCGCGCCGGACATGCTCGGAATGGGATTCTCCGACAAGCCCATTCGACATCACTACAGCGTGCTCGAGCACGCCGATATGCACGATGCGCTGCTGCGCGCCCAAGGCGTGGACGAGGTGCTGGTACTGGCGCACGATCTGGGCGTCAGTGTCGTGCAGGAGATGCTGGCGCGGCGCATGACCGACACCACGCTGCCGCGAATTCGCGCGGTGGTCTTCCTCAATGGCGGTCTGTTCCCCGAGGTCTACCGGCCGCGCGTGGTGCAGCGAATCCTGTCCTCGCCCTTCGGCAATGTGCTCGGACCACTGCTGCCGCCGCCGCTGCTACGGGCCGCCGTGCGCGAGGTCTTCGGACCGGATACCAAACCGTCCGAGGCCGAGATGCGGGATTTCCAGGACATCATCGAGTATCGCCACGGGCGCTGGGTCAATCACAAGGTCGGCCGCTTCACCGTCGAGCGCGAACAGTATCGCGACCGCTGGGTGGAGCCGCTCGCCAAAGCCGTGGTGCCGATGCGCATGATCAATGGGCCGCTGGACCCGAATTCGGGCGCGCAGATGGCGGCGCGCTATCGCGAGATAGTTCCCGATGCCGATGTGGTCACCCTCGACCGCATCGGCCACTGGCCGCAACTGGAGTCCCCGGACGCGACTTTCGAAGCGGCGGACGCCTTTTTGAGCCGGTACTGAACTCCGGGTATCGACTTCAGTGGTCGGGCTGGATGCGCAGTGCCGTGATGGTGCTGGCCAGCCCCTCGTATTGATTGACCAGCAGCACGATTTCGATGAGCTCGGCCTCGGAGTAGTGCGCCGCCAACGCGTTCCAGGCGGCATTGTCGAGATCGCGGGTGGTGACCAGTTGGTCGACCGCGATGAGCAGCGCGCGCTGCTTCGGCGTCCAGCCGTCGGCCGTGGGGCCTTCGCGCAGCCGGTCCAGGATCTCCGGGGTGATGCCCGCGCGCTTGCCGAGCCGGATGTGGTGGTCGGTCTCGTACTCGCAGGCGCGCAGATGGGCTACCCGGAGGATGACCAGCTCGGTCTCGAAGCGGGGCAACTTGCCGCCGGGCATGAGCCGACCCGAGTAGTGCAGCCAGCCGCGAAACAGGCCCTTGGTCCGCCCCAGGGTGCTGAACAGATGGGCGTCGTCGGTGCCCGCCGCGCGTGAGAGCACCTGCCAGACAAGCCAATTGACGGGCCCCAACTCCTTGAAACGACCAGGGGCGATACGCGGCTCACTCGACACCATGCCTCACGCTAACAAACTGTCCCAGCCACGGCGTACCACTCGGTAACAACCCGTGCGGTCAGTCGCGCAGGGCCCGGGCGAGTTTGGTCAGGCGCAGCGCGTGTTCCGCCCGTGCCAGCACATGGTCGCGCGACATGGTGATGTGTGCGACCAGACTGCGCAGCGCATGGTCCAGATCGCCCGCGAGCAGCTGCTCCGCGATCGCGATGTGGTCGGCGGTCATGGCGGCTATGCGCTCGGGCGTCGGCATATCGAGGGCGCGGATCGGACGCACGCGGGCGTGCACGGTGCCCAGGGCGTCGGCGAGGGCCGCGTTCCCGGAGGCCGCGAGAACGCGGAGGTGGAAGCGCTCGTCCGCGGCGATGAGTTCGGCCCCCGCCGCGGGTGGGTGGGACCGCAGATGTCGCCAGATATCCAATTCGACATCGAGTATCGCCGCATCGTGCCGCCGGGGCAGCGGGGCGGGTTCTCGGACCGCCAAGGTCGGAGGTGGCGGTGCAGGCTCTCGGACCGCGAAGGACGGGGGTGGCGCGGCCGGTTTCCCGGCCGAGAAGGTCGGAGGTGGCGCTGCGGGTTCCGGGGCTGCGCAGGACGGAGACGGCGCGGCCGGTGCGGATGGTCCGCCAGTGCCTCCTCCCTCGACCGAGACACCCTGCTCGTCCGCGGGTTCGAGCCGTCGAGCGCGGTGAATGCCCTGCGATTCCAACAGGATTCGGAGTTCGAAGAGGTCGGCGAGTTCGTCCAGGCGCGGCCGGTACGGGTACAGCCCGCCCGGATGTCGCTCGACCAGTCCATCGGCGAGCAGGCGGGCGAGGGCCTCGCGGACCGGGGTGCGGGAGACGCCGTAGATCTCCGCGAGGCGCTCCTCGCCGAGTCGTTCGGTCGGTACCAGCACCCCGGCCGCCAGGTCGCGTTGCAGCGCCCGATACACCCGTTCGGACAACGGTATGCGCCCCCTGCGCGCCATATCGCTCGGTCCGATCAGATGGCCATGGCCGTGCGGACGGCGGATTCGGCCCCCGCGCCACCCGCCCCGGAGGAGGTGACCCGGCCCGAGGCGAGCACGTAGTACTGCTGTGCGGCCTGCAGGGCGAATCCGATGTGCTGTTCCACCAGCAGCACACTCAATCCACCGCGCAGGGTGAGATCGATGATGGTGCGCTCGATCTCGGCGACCACCGACGGCTGGATGCCCTCGGTGGGTTCGTCGAGGATGAGCAGCTTGGGCTCGGTGATCAGCGCGCGGGCGATGGCGAGCTGTTGGCGCTGGCCGCCCGAGAGCAGACCGGCCTTGCGGGACAGCAGCTCTCGCAGGGCCGGGAACAGATCCAGCGCTTCGGCGACGAGCTCCTTGCCGCGCTTGCGCCCATCGGCCACCACCTGGAGGTTCTCCATGGTGGTCAGCTGCCCGAAGGACTGCTGTCCCTGCGGCACATAGGCGAGTCCGTGCCGCACCCGCGCGGACGGGGCCATCTTGGTGATGTCCTTGCCGTCGAAGGTGATTCGCCCCGATTTGGTCGGCAGCAGCCCTACCGCCGCGCGCAGCAGCGAGGTCTTCCCGGCTCCGTTGTGGCCCATGACGGCGACCACGCCATCGTCGGGAACCGTCAGCGAGACACCGTGAATCACCTCGGTGCGGCCGTAACCGGTACGAATATCGGCGATTTCCAACATCAGCGCGCCTCCTCGAGATCGATCGAACCCTCGGTGTCGGCCACGGGCGGCAGCTCACCCGCCGCGGCGGTGCCGAGGTACACCTCCTGCACCTTCGGATCGGCCTGTACCTGTTCGACGGTGCCCTCGCTGAGCACCCGGCCTCCGGCGAGCACCGTCACCGAGCTGGCGAAGGCGCGCATGAAGTCCATATCGTGTTCGACCACGATCACCACACGCTCACCGCCGATGCGGCGCAACAGGTTTCCGGTCTCCTCCCGCTCCTCCGTGCTCATGCCCGCGACGGGTTCGTCGAGCAGCAGCACCGAGGCGTTCTGCACCAGGAGCATGCCGATCTCGAGCCACTGCTTCTGTCCGTGCGCGAGAATTCCGGCGGGCTTGTCCCGCAGCGCGGTCAAACCCGTTGTCTCCAGAGCTTCTTCGATGGCGGGCAGCACCGATGCGCGCTTGCGCAGCAGGGTCAGCGCGGAACGCCCCGCCCCGGCCGCGATATCGAGGTTCTGCAACACGGTGAGCTGCTCGAACACACTCGCCGTCTGGAAGGTGCGGCCCACGCCGAGCCGGGCGATCCGATGCACCTTGCGGCCGATCAGCTCGACGCCCGACTTCCGCGCCGAGCCGGTCGCGGGGACCAGCCCGGTGATGGCGTCGATGAGCGTCGTCTTGCCCGCGCCATTGGGTCCGATGAGGAAGCGCAGATCACCCTGTAGGACGGTGAGATCCACCTCCGAGACCGCTTTGAAGCCATCGAAACTGACCGACAGTCCCCGGATTTCGAGGTACTCGCTGTCCATTCCGGCATTGCCGCCGAATTTGGGTTCGGGAGTGGTCATCGCGCCCGCACCTTCGCTTCCTCCGTCGTGGTTCGATCGACCGGCGCGCCGGTGGACAGCACCGACGCGGTGATCGCCGCGGATCCCGTCAGGGCGGGATCGCGCGTCGGTCGCCAGCGCTGCGCCCACTGCCGAGCCAGCGGCCCGAATCCGGCGAGCCCGGCGGGCAGGAAGCCGACCACCACGATGAACAGCACACCCTGGAGATAGGTCCACCCGGACGGGAACTGTTCGGAAAAGGTGGTCTGCGCCCACGCCACCCCGATGGCGCCCAGCACCGGACCCAACAGCGTTGTGCGACCGCCGATCGCGACGCCGATGAGGAAGGCGATGGAGGGCACCACTCCGATATCGGCGGGCGAGATGATGCCCACGATCGGCGTGAACAGCGCACCCGCGATACCCGCGAAGAACGCCGCCACCACATAGGCGACGATCTTGATATTGGCCGGGTCGTAGCCCAGGAAGCGCACCCGCTCCTCCTGATCCCGCACGGCCACCAGCAATTCGCCGTAGCGGCTGTGCATGAGCTGGCGCGCGATGGCCACCACCGCCAGCAGCGCGCCCGCCGCGATGAAGAACAGCATGCGCCGGTTCACCGGATCGTCGAGTCGGAAGCCGAAGAAGGACCGGAAGTCGCTGAGCCCGGTGAAGCCGCCGATGGTCTGCTGCCCGGTGAGCAGAATGGCCAGCGCGGCCGCCAGCGCCTGACTCAGAATGGCGAAGTACGCGCCCTTGACCCGGCGCTTGAACACCCCGAAACCGAGGGCCGCGGCGAGCAGTGCGGGCACCACCAGAATGCCGAGTACCGCCACCGGAGCCGAGGCGAAAGGCTGCCAGTACGAAGGCAATTCGGGGATACCGGCGATGACCATGAACTCCGGCACGTCCTCGCCCAGGCGCGCGGCATCGGCCATCTGCATGTGCATGGCCATGATGTACGCGCCGAGACCGAAGAACACGCCCTGCCCGAGGGTGAGCATGCCGCCGCGCCCCCAGGCCAGGCCGATGCCGACCGCCACGATGGCGAAGCACAGGAACTTCGCCAGCAGGCTCAATCGAAAGTCGCTGAGCGCCACCGGGGCGACGCCGAAGAGCAGGACGGCCGCGACGGCGAACCCCGCCAGGGCCTTGACCGAGGAATTCGCGCTGAGACGCTGGACTGTACTCATGCCAGGCTCCTGGTGCGGACGGTGAACAGCCCCTGCGGGCGCACCTGTAGGAACACCACGATGACCACGAAGACAATGACTTTCGCGACCGAGGC
Source organism: Nocardia sp. NPDC050406 (assembly GCF_044459025.1). Classification (NCBI taxonomy): domain Bacteria; kingdom Bacillati; phylum Actinomycetota; class Actinomycetes; order Mycobacteriales; family Nocardiaceae; genus Nocardia; species Nocardia sp. NPDC050406. The sequence goes on from NZ_JBITIM010000002.1 coordinate 23,907, forward strand.
GGTGGTGGAGTATTCGATGAACGAATTGAGCAGGCCCATGCCGAAGGCGGCGATGACCGTGCCCTTGATCTGCCCGAGCCCGCCGATGACCACCACCAGGAACGCGTCCACCAGATAGCTCTGCCCGATGGTGGGGCTGGTCGAGCCGATCAGGGTGAGCGCGACACCGGCGACGGCGGCCAGGCCGGACCCGATGAAGAAGGTGCCGATATCGGTGAAACGGCTGGAGATGCCGGAGGTTTCGGCGAGGCTGCGGTTCTGCACCACGGCTCGAATGCGCCGACCCATGGGCGTCGCCTTCAACGCGATGGCCAGCGCCACGACCGCGCTCACCGCCAGCACCAGAATGAAGATGCGCGTCTTGGGCACCACCGTTCCGGCGATGGTGAGACCGCCGGTCAGCCACTCCGGGATATCGACGTTCTTGGCCTGCGCGCCGAAGATATTGCGGGCCGCCTGCTGTAGCACCAGGCCGACACCGAAGGTGACCAACAGGGTGTCGAGCGGCCGGTCGTACATCCATCGGATGAGACCCATTTCCAGGGCCGCGCCGAGCAGGCCGCCGACCAGGAATCCGACGAACAGGGAGACGATCAACGCCACACCCGTCGACGAAACAATCTGCTGCACCACGAAAGTCGTGTAGCAACCGGCCATGATGAATTCGCCGTGCGCCATATTGACCACACCCATCTGACCGAAGGTCAGCGACAGGCCCAGCGCGGCGAGTAGCAGAATCGAGCCGAGGCTCAATCCCGTAAAAAGCTGTGCGACAGCTGCATCCATTGTGTTACCTCGTTTCGCCGTTACGGCCGAGCGCGGAAACCGCGCTCGGCCGCCCCTCAGCGCAGCTGTCGGTTATTTGAGGCCCGCGGCCCAGTCGTAGGACTTCAGGTACGGGTCCGGGGAGACGGGCTTGCCGGAATCCCAGACCGTGTAGATGAGGCCGTCGGCGCGGATCTCACCGATCCGGGCGGTCTTGGTGATGTGGTGGTTGGAGCCGTCGATGGTGACGGTGCCCTCCGGGGCGTCGAAGCTGACGCCGTCGGCCGCAGCCTGAATATCGGCCACCGCGAAGGATTTCGCCTTCTCGACCGTGTTCTTCCACAGGTAGACCGAGGTGTAGGCGGCCTCCATCGGATCCGAGGTGGGCTTGCTCGCGCCGAACGCGGCCTTGTACGCCTCGACGAAGGACTTGTTCGCGGGCGAATCGACGGTCTGGTAGTAGTTCCAGGCCGTCAGCTGGCCGAGAATGTTCTGCACGCCGATACCCGCGACCTCCTCCTCGGCGATCGAGACCGAGACCACCGGCATGGTCGCCACATTCAGCCCCGCGTTCGCGTACTCGCGGAAGAAGGCGACATTGGAGTCACCGTTGAGGGTGTTGAACACCGCGCCCGCCTTGGCATTGCGGACCTTGTTGACGATGGTGGAGAAGTCGGTGGAGCCCAGCGGCGCGTAGTCCTCGCCCTTGATCTCCATGCCGTTGGCGCTGGCCCACGCCTTGATCTCGCGATTGGCGGTCTGCGGGAAGACGTAGTCGCTGCCCACCAGGTAGAGGGAGGTGATGCCCTTCTGCTTCAGGTAGTCCAGGGCGGGAATGATCTGCTGGTTGGTGGTCGCGCCCGTGTAGAAGATGTTCTTGCTGTCCTCCAGGCCCTCGTACTGCACGGGGTAGTACAGCAGCGAATTCAGCGATTCGAACTTCGGCTTCATGGCCTTGCGGCTCGACGAGGTCCAGCCGCCGAAAACCGCTGCCACACAGTCGGAGCTGATCAGCTTCTCCGCCTTCTCGGCGAAGGTCTTCGGGTCGGACGCGCCGTCCTCGAGGACCAGTTCGATCTTCTTGCCCAGCACGCCGCCCGCGGCGTTGATCTGGTCCACCGCCAGCTTGGTGGAGTTGGCGACGGTGACCTCGCTGATGGCCATGGTGCCGGTCATCGAGTGCAGGGACCCGATCTTGATGGTGTCCTTGCTGGTGTCCACGCAGGACACGGCATTGGCACCCGAGGCCGAATCGCTGTCCCGCGAACCACATCCGGTCAGCAGCAGCGCGGACAGCGCCACCACGGTCGGTAGGGTGATCGCCTGCATCAGGCGGCGGGAGACGATTCGGCTCGGATCTCGAGAATCTTGCATGGGGCGGATCCTTCTCACTTCACGCGATGCGGTGCGCCGTGCGCCGCAGCGAATACGGAGCGCGTATACAACGGCTGTATTCGTGGTGAGAAAGGTAAACGGGAAGTGTTGCGCCCGAATATCTCTCGATGTCTGTCCGATTTCCCAGGTTGCCGGAGGGTGAATTCTTCCTCACCGCGTCCCGCACGGCGCGGCGAGCAGCGGCGTCGGATCAGGTCAACGAATCACGTAGGGGGAGATGGAACTGCGGTGCTCGCTGATATCGAGGGATTTGCCCAGGGGCGGGAAGGCGCGCTGCGGGCAGTTGGAGCGCTCGCACACACGGCAGCCCGCGCCGATGGGAGTCGCCTTGGGGTCGTGCAGATCCAGGCCGTCGGCGTAGACGACGCGGTTGGCATGGCGCAGTTCGCAGCCCAGACCGATGGCGAAGGTCTTGCTGGGTTCGCTGTAGCGGGTGGCGCGCCGCTCCACGGTCCTGGCCACCCACAGGTATTTGCGGCCGTCGGGCATCTGGGCGATCTGGGTCATGATCTTGCCCGGATAGGCGAAGGTCTCGTACACGTTCCACAGCGGGCAGGTGCCGCCGCTGGAGGAGAAGTGGAAACCGGTGGCGGACTGGCGTTTCGACATATTGCCCGCGCGGTCCACCCGGACGAAGGAGAACGGGACGCCGCGCAGCTTGGGCCGCTGCAGCGTCGAGAGGCGATGGCAGATGGTCTCGTAGCTCTGTGTGAAGAAGGCCGACAGGCGTTCGATGTCGTAGCGGAAGTCCTCGGCCACCTCGTGGAAGTGGGTGTAGGGCAGCACGGTCGCCGCCGCGAAGTAGTTCGCGAAGCCGAGCTTGGCCAGGGTGCGGGTCTCGTCATTGGCGAAATTGCCTTCGTCGGCGAGCTTTTCGATGAGGTCGCCGCACTCCAGGTAGGCCAGTTCGGCCGCGAGTTTGAATACGCGCTGACCACCGGACAGATGCGGGGCAATCTCGAGGCGGCGCGCTTCGGAGTCGTACCGGTGCAGTACGCCCTCGCCCAGGTCGATGCGCTCGACGATCTGTACGCCGTGCGCGGTGGTGAGGCGGCGGGCGATCTCGCGCTTGAGGTCGCCGCCGTGGAAGCGCATGCGGGTGGCGAGTTCCTCCGCGGCGGTATCCAATTCGTGAATGTAGTTCTGCCGCTGATAGAAGAAGTCGCGCACCTCCTCGTGCGGCCGGGAGATGGAGCCGGAGCCGGAACCGTCGGAGAAGCGGTCCTCGGTGGCCGCGGCCAACTGGGCGGTGGTATTGCGGTAGCGGCGGTGCATATTCACCATGGCGCGCGCCAAACTCGGGTGCGCGGAGACCATTTCGGCGATCTCGGCCGCATCGGCCTCGATCGCGAGTTCCTGGTCCATCACCACTTCTTGGAGTTCGGCGATGAGGCGGGTGTCGTCCTGGGAGGAGAAGAAACTCGCGTCGACACCGAACACCTCGCTGATGCGCAGCAATACCGGTACGGTGAGCGGGCGCACATCGTGTTCGATCTGATTGAGGTAGCTCGCCGAGATCTCCAGCTTCTTGGCGAGAGAGACCTGGCTCAGCCCGCGTTCGGTGCGCAGCTGCCGTAGGCGCGCCCCGACGTAAGTCTTGGCCATATGTCCAGGTTAGGACGGGTTAGCAGCGCTGCCAATGGGCAATTCGCAGAACAGCTGAGCGATATGTCACACCGACGGGTTACCGTCGAGTTCGTGCTGTTGTCGGAAGTCGTCCAGGCGTCGGCCGCGGTCCGCGCGACCACTTCGCGCAAGGCCAAGATCGCGGCCCTCGCCACGCTGTTGTCGCAGGTAGGACCGGAGGAGCTCGCCCAGGTGGTGGCGTGGGCCTCCGGGGAGTTGTTGCAGGGGAAAATCGGTGCGGGGTGGCGCACGCTCACGGCCGTGGCGGTGGATCCGGCGGACCAGGCGAGCCTGACCGTGTCGGAAGTGGACGCGGCGCTCTCCGAACTCGCCTCCACCTCCGGTGCGGGATCGACGGCGAAGCGGCGGGAACTGCTGGTCGGGCTGCTCGCCGCGGCGACCGCCGAGGAACGGGATTTCCTGCTGCGCCTGCTCACCGGGGAGATGCGACAGGGTGCGCTGACCGCCGTGGTGGCCGAGGCGGTGGCGGTGGCCGCCGGGGTGCCCATTGCCGCGGTGCGGCGGGCGCACATGCTCTCCGGGCGGCTGCCGGTGACCGCGGTGGCGGCCATGGCGGGCGGGGTCGAGGCGCTCGAGGCCTTCCGGTTGGAGCTCGGACGGCCGATTCAGCCCATGCTGGCCTCGCCCGGGACCGCCCTGGACGAGGCGATCGCCGAATTCGGCGGTGACGTGAGTGTCGAGCACAAGTTGGACGGGGCGCGCATCCAGGTGCACCGCGACGGCGATCGGGTGTGGGTCTTCACGCGGACGCTGCGCGATATCACCGCCGGGGTGCCCGAACTGGTGGGGTTGGTGCGCGAATTGGACTGCACCAGTGTGGTGCTGGACGGGGAGACCCTGGCGCTGAACGATGCCGGTCGGCCGCGTCCGTTCCAGGAGACCATGAGTCGGTTCTCCTCCGACCCCGCCGTCGTCGATCCCGCGCTGGCGCAGGCGCATTCGACCCGGGACCTGCTACTACACCCGTACTTCTTCGACTGTCTGCACTTGAACGGGGAGGACCTGCTCGACGCGCCGCTGCGGGAGCGGCGCGAAGCGCTCACGAAAGTGGCTCCCGGGCACAGTATTCCGGCCTTGATCGCACCGGATCCGGAGGCGGCCGCCGAGTACTTCGACGGTGCGCTGGCCGCCGGGCACGAGGGCATCATGATCAAATCGCTCGCCTCGCCCTATGCGGCGGGTCGCCGGGGCCGCGCCTGGCAGAAGATCAAGCCCACGCACACCCTCGATCTGGTGGTGTTGGGCGCGGAGTGGGGCTACGGCCGTCGCACCGGGTACCTGTCCAATCTGCATCTGGGCGCACGCGATCCGGAAGGCGGCGAACCGATCATGGTCGGCAAGACCTTCAAGGGGCTCACCGACGCGCTGTTGCACTGGCAGACGGCCGAATTCCCGCGCCACGAGCGCCAGCGCGACGGCACCACCGTCTACCTGTGGCCGAAGCTGGTCGTGGAGATCGCCATCGACGGGGTGCAGACCAGCACCCGCTACGGCGGTGGTGTGGCGCTGCGCTTCGCCCGCGTGGTCCGCTACCGCCCGGACAAGGATCCCGACCAGGCCGACACCATCGACACCATTCGGGCGCTGCTGCCGGGCGCCGGTTCCTGAAGGATCACAGGAGACTCACAGCCGAATCTGTGGGTTGCTAGAGGTTCGCGGGGCAGAGTCCCGGGTATCGGTCGGCCGATGCGGACGCAGGACCCCGGAGGGCATCTCTCCCACGCGCTGTTTGCCCAGCGCCGCCCTTCGCGTCCCTCGGTGCGCCGATGCGAATGGGTCGCCCATGCCTCGACCCATTCGTCGCGCACGGTCGGCGACGCCCCTCCCCCCGCGGCGTCGCCGACCGTGCGGATTCGTCTCAGTACTCGTATTCGCGGTGAGCCAGCAGGTTGGGCAGCCGCCGCCGACCGGCGGCGATATCGGTGGCGAGGTCTTCGTAGGCGGTCGCCAGTTCGGTCAGGCGGGTGGCGGCGTCGTGGACGGCGTCGTCGGGACAGGTCGAGAGCGTGATGTAGGCCAGGGTTGAGAATTGCGCGAGCCGGTCCACCACCGTGCCCACCGTTTCGGTGTGCAGATGCGCCGTGCGATCGGCCTTGGGGGATTCGGTGGCCACCCAGCGGTCGATATCGTGCACCAGTCTGGCGCGATGGTGGTCGATGGCGGAGGTCGCGCCGGGCTGCGCGGTCAGGCGGCGCTCGTGCAGGTCCGCGAGTAGTACGGCGTAGTGCAGCACCGGATGATCGTCGGGAGGCAGGCCCCGGCAGGCCCGCAGGAGCAGGTGTTTGGGTGGGAGCGGGTGCACGGCAGCCATGGTGCCCCGCGAATATCTCCGATTGGCAACGAAATTCGGGCACACGTGACCGGTCGGGCACACCACGTCATGCGGGCGGCGTCGCCACGGTTCGCACGCGATCGGTGAACTCCGGATAGGCGATATCGCGGGTGCCCGACCAGAGCTGCTGGGCCATGATCGGTAGTCGGGCGCGGATGGGGCCGATCATCTGTTGTTCGGTCATGGCGGTGGGGTCGTCGCACCAGACGTAGAGTTTCGAGCCGAGCAATTGGTCACGCTGGTCGGGGCGTAGGCGGGTGCCGTTGACGAACAGGCCGGGGTCCCAGGCGTAGAGCAGTTCGGGTGGGGAGTTCATGGGCGCCGCGTAGCCGCCGGTGGCCCAGTAGGTGGGTGTGAAGGCGGCATTGCTGAGGGTGCGGCCTTGGTCGGCCAGGTGTTCGGGGCCGTTGTCGTTGCCGACCCAGGGGAGCAGTCCGTTACCGGCGGTCCAATGGCCGATGACGATGTCGGTGTCGATGGAAATCCTTGCGCCGCGCGGGATTCCGTCGTTCCACATGCGAGGGATCTTGCCGTGGGAGCGCACGATCGCCGCGGCCCAGTTGACGAAGTCCGCGATCAGATCCGGCGCGCCGAATTCGGGGCCGAGCCGAGCACGGGCGGCCTCGGCCAACTGGGGGTAGCGGTGGTAGTCGGTGGCGTATTCGTCGCCGCCGATATGGAAGTAGCGGCCGGGGAACTGTGGCACGAATTCGCGCAGGAGATCCTCGATCAGCGGGCGGGCACCCGGATGTGACAGATCGATGCGGCCCTCGGGGACACCGGCCAACAGCCCGTCGGACACGGCGTCCACGGGCGAGGTGACGGACGGCTCGAGAACGAGCTCCGGATGGGGTGCCAGGATCGCGTTCATATGCCCGGGAAACCCGATCTCCGGCAGTACCTCGATTCCGTAATCGGCGGCGTAGGAGAGGATTTCGGCGATATCCGCCGGGCTGTAGTGCTCCCGCGAGGTGATCTCGGGATGACTCCGGCTCGCCAACCGGAATCCGAAGCGGTCGGAGAGGTGCAGCTGCAGCATGTTCATCCGGTAGTACGCCATCTCCCGAATGCGCTGCTTGATCCAGTCGACACTGAGGAACTGACGTCCGACATCGAGCGAGAGCCCGCGTTCGACGAAATCCGGCCAATCGGTGACGGTGCCGCCGGGCAGGGCTGGCGTCTGCGAAAACCATTGCAGCAGTGTCTGTGTCCCGTGGATCACTCCTGCGGTCGTACGGGCCGAAACGGTGACGCTGTCGCCGATCTCGATGCGGTACGACTGCGGGTGCCTCGGGCCGGAATCGTCCACGCGCAACACCACATCGCCCGCCCCCGGACCCGTTGTCGCGGCGTATCCGAGGCCACCCAGATCATCGGCGAACCGCGCCGCCACGGACGCCGCCGCACCGGTTCCGACGAGTCGCGGTTCCTCCGGCAGCACGAACCGTCCGCCGTTCGGCTCCCACTCCTGTACGCCGGGTACGGAGATCGGCAGGATGGCCGCCGAGTCGGCCCGCGCCACGGTGCGGAACGACAAAGCCAACCCGCACAGGGTGAGAGCCACACTGATCAGCGAGACAGCCCGCACTCGCGCCGAGGGCCTCACCACGAGCGCACCGGCAGGCCGACCGCGGACGGTGACGCGAAGATGTTCACGCTGCCCAGTGGTGTGGAGCTCGTGAATGGCACCGGGTCCTGCGACGTGACGGTGAGTGTCAGCCGGTGACCGGGCGCGAGATTCCAATAGGTCGGTGACAGCTCCCAGGCCATGGTGGCGGGCGCGCCCGGCGTCAGGCCGTGCCGGGTGAGCGGCCAGTAGGTGATGGGAATACCGGTACCGTCCGGCCCTTCGTCGTACAGGATTCCGATCAGCGTGAGGTCCGAACTCGACGGCAGTACAGTCAGATTCACGCGCGGCGCGCCCGAGACCAGCGCGCCGCCGTCGAAGGGCGCGCTCCGCCACACGCCCGCCAGCGCGCGGTCCACACTGCCCAGGGGAATCGGCGGCGTAGCGCCCAACTGAGCCAAGACGCCGCTGACATAGGGCACCGCCGCCACGGCCGTGGTCGGCCCGGAAACCAGTGGCTGCGACCAGCTTTCAGCCGCATCGGCCCCCAACAGGCCCACTCCGGGTGCGGAGAGCGCGAACGATTCGGCGTCGGCCAGGGCCGCCGCGACCGTGGGAAAGTGCGCGTACTGCCCGGAAAGTCCGCCGTTGGCCGCCACGATATGCACCGGCGGCTCCCGGTCGATGCCATTGTCGACGCCGTTGACGTAATGATCGAGCCACCGAATCCCCGCATCCCATATGGGATTCGGCAATCCCGCGACCTGCCCGCCGCCGCCCCCGGTGGAGTGATCGCCCGGTTGCATGTACAGCATTTTCGGTCCGGTCAGCTGATCGAACATGGTGTACACGGGCCCCGACGGCAGCAGGCTGTCCTGCCAGTCGTGGGCCAGGAACACCGCGGTGCCATGGGCATTCAGCTTCGGAATGGCCTCGGCGAGGAGCCTGCCGTGCGGCAGGTCGAAGGCGGTCGCGTCATTGCCCAGAATCGCGCGCAGACCCCGCTCCACCAGGTCCAGGCCGAACCGATTGGTCACCGCACCGGCCGCGGCGAGCGCCAGGGGGCCGCCGGTCTTCGGCGTTCCATTGGGTGCGAGCGCCTCGGCCGCATCCCCCGGTGGCGAGTCGGAGACCACGGCCTTGATGCGCGGATCGTGCGCGGCCGCGATGAGCGCCATACCCGCGCCGTACGAACCACCCGCCACCGCAATGCGTTCCGGATCCACATCGAGATTCGCGATGGCCCAGTCGATGAGCGCGGACGCGTCCTCGGCATCCTTGCGGCCGAGCAGGTCGACTTCACCTTCGGAGAGGTACATGCCGCGCGCGGTGTACTCGATGGAGATGAAGTCGTTGCCGGTGGAGAGCTTGTACGCCGACCCGATACTTCCGATGGCGGGCATTCCCCAACCGGAAGGCTGGAGCACCAGCGGCATCTTGTGCGCGCCGATATCGGGCGGCGCGGTGATGACGGCATTGAGCCGCACCCCGTCCGCGCCGGGCAGGAAGAGCGTGGTGATCTGCCCACCCGGGATGGGAACGGCCGTGGCGGGCGCGGTGGACAGGGCCGATCCGGCGGCAATGAGCACCGCCGCGGCCGCGGCTGCGAACAGTCGAGTCATCGGTGGCCCCCTCAGCGCAGCGCCGCGAGCAGCTGACCGAGGTTGTGTAGCACCGACATCGGGGACATGAGCAGGTACCCGGTGAGTGTGCCGACGAGATCGGGAGCGGGAAGTTCGTGCATGGGCGGTCCCTCGATCGAATTCCGTTCCATCGAGAGTAGATGCTCATATTTGCTCTGTCCAGACCGAAATCGCGCAGAAGCGATCATGCGGTCGTGTCAGACCAGGTCCACGCGCACCCCCGCCGCGCGAATCGCGGCCACCGCGTCCGCATCGGCCTCGGTATCGGTCACGAGCACATGCACCTGCTCGATGGGGCAGATGCGTGCCAAGGCGGTGCGCAGCAGTTTGTCGGAGGTGGTCACCACGATCACCTCGGCGCAGCGCCGCGTCATCTCCGCGCTGACCCCGGCCTCGTCGAGGTGACGGCACTGCGCGCCGCCCTCGGCGGAAATGCCGTTCACGCCCAGAATGGCGGTGTCCAAACGCAATTCGGCCAGCGCCCGCTCGGTCAGCGGGCCGTGCAGTTCGTAGGATTCCCGGCGCGCGATACCGCCCAGGCAGATGGTGCGCAGGTGTGGGCGCAGCACCATTTCGTTCGCGATATTGAGGGCATTGGTGACCAGGGTGAGCTGTTCGTCCTCGGCGGTGGACAGGTCCGTTCGTCCGGCCAGGGCGCGGGCGACCGCGCTGGTCGTGGTGCCGCCATTGAGGCCCACCACCGCGCATGGATGCACCAGTCCCGCGGCGTGGTCGGCGATGCGGGCCTTGGCCTCGTCGCCGTGGCGGTAGCGGGCGGGCAGGTCGTAGGCGACGGAGGTCGCCACGATGCCGCCGTGTGTGCGGGTGGCCAATTGCTGTTCGGCCAGCGCGGTGAAATCTCGGCGCACCGTGGCGGGGGAGACGTCGAGCACCGCGGCCGCCTCCTCCACCGACAGCCGCCCGGTCTCGGCGAGCAACTCCAACAGCCGGTTCCACCGTTGCGGGCGATCGTTCGCGGCGGTCATTTCACACTGCCAGCGGTGAGACCGGCGACCAGGCGCTTCTCGATGAGCGCGAAGAGAATGACAACAGGCACGACGCCGACCGTAGATATAGCGAACACATATTGCCAAGCCGTGTCGTACTGACCGATGAATTTGGTGAGCGCGACCGAGAGCGGCTGATTCTCGGCGGTGGTGAGAATGACCAGGCTGGCGGCGAATTCGTTCCAGCACGAGACCACCACGAAAATGGTCGCGGTGACAATGCCCGGCCACACCAGCGGCAGCGTGACCCGAACCAGAATCTGCCAGCGGCTGAGCCCGTCGAGCTGGGCGGCCTCCTCGATCTCCACGGGCACCGAGGCGAAGAAGCTGTGCAGGATCCACACCGCGAACGAGAGATTGAAGGCGGCGTTCACCAGGATCATGGCCAGCCAGGTGTCGTTGATGCCGAGGACGAAGAATTCCCGAATCAGCCCGGTCACCAACACCGTCGGCTGCAGCATCTGCGTCACCAGCACCAGGCCCAGAAATACCGCCCGGCCCGGGAATCTGCGCCGCGCCGTGTAGTACGCGGCCGGAATCGCCACGATCAGCACCACCAGGGTCGCGCAGACCGAGATGACGACCGTGCTCACCAGGTTGAACGGCAGCGGGGTTTCCGGGGTGTCCCACATGGTCGAGTAGTTGCCCGGCACCCACTGCTCGGGCAGATACGTCGGCGGTATGCGCAGGATCTCGGGGCGCGATTTGAGCGAACCGAGCACCATGACGACATAGGGCACCAGGAACAGGGCGGCCAGCACCACCCCGACGGCGGTGAGCTCCCAACGGCGTCGCTTGGGCGGGGGCAGCGAGGTTTTCGGCAGCGGCTCGGCGGTCAGGGGGATGCTCATGCGTCCACCCGACTGGTCGGCTTGATCACCTTCACGTAGATGGCGATGATCACCACGATGAGCGCGAAATTCAGCACGCTCATGGCCGCGGCGGTGTCGATCTGTTGATTCTGCCGTATCAGTTTGAAGGTCAAGGTGGTCGTGGTGTCGGCGGAGAAGCCCGCGATACTGCCGGTCAACACCTGCAGAATCGGCAGCGAATTGAAGACGTTGATGATGTTGATGATGGTCGCCACCGCGATGGCGGGCCGCAGCTGAGGCAGCGTGAGATGGCGGTAGCGCTGCCACGCGCTCGCGCCGTCCACTCGACCCGCTTCGTCGATATCGGCCGGAATCGATTGCAGGCCAGCCAGAATCGTGTACGCGGTGAAGGGGATGGAGACGAAGACCGCGACGCCGATGGCCACCAGGAAGGCCGGGCCGGGCTGTTTGGTGAAGCCGTAGCCGCGATCCAGCAGTCCGATATCGACCAGGAACCGATTGGCTATGCCGACATCGGGATCGAGCATGTAATAGAAGATCGTCGTCGTCATGACCACCGAGGCCGCCCACGGCACCAGGACGGCCAGGCGCACGGCGGTGCGGCCCGGGAAGTCCTTGTTCAGGAACTGCGCCAGTGCCGCCGACAGCACCAGGGTGATGAGCACGACCGCCACCACCCAGACCACCGTGTGCAGCAGCACCGAGCCGAGCTCGGGGATTCGAAACAGCGTGCGGTAGTTGGCCATTCCGGCCGCACCGCGATCCTGACCGTATTCGCTCAGATCCCGCAGGCTGGTCCAGGCCATGTATCCGGCCGGGAACGCGACGACCCCCGCGATCAGCAGCAGGACGGGCCCGATCCACGGCAGGGCGGCGAGCCCCGCCGTGAATCTCGCCCTGGCGGAACTCAACTCGCCGCCTGCTGAATCTTCTTCAGCACCTCGGCCGGATCGGCCCCCTGTGTGATGGTGCCCATCTGCTGGCGGATGGCGGCCTGTGCCGCGGCCCATTTCGGATTGCTGCTCGGATAGAACTTGGCATTGGGCAGCGTGCTGGAGAACGCCTTGGTCACCGGATCGTCGGCGAGGGCCTTGGCGCCACTCGCGGTGATCGGAATGAAGTGCTCGTTGCTCACGAACTTGCCGTATGCCTCGGGCGCGTAGAAGAAGTCGAGGAACTTCTGAATGGCGGCCTGCTTGCTGCCGTCCTTCTTGAAGGCCATGAGGTGATCGGCCACGCCGAGCGAGACCGGGTCACCGGTCTTGGTGGGCGAGGGGGCGGTGGCGTACTTCAGGCCCGGATTCTTCTCCGCGATCTGGCCGATGGTCGGCGGTAGGCCCTCGATCATGCCGATCTTGCCCTGGATGAAGGTGTTGATCACGTCCTTACGGTCGGTGGCGCCCGGATTCGGCTGTGTCACACCGGCATCGGCGAGCGCGCGCATGGCCCGCACACCTTCGAGATTGGCGGGGGTGTCGACGGTGACAGTGGTGCCGTCGGTCCACGAGCCGCCCGCGCCGAAGGTCCAGATGGAGGTCTCGGCCTGGGCCTCCTCACTGCCCAGCGGCAGGCCGTAACCGGAGATGCCGCCGCCGAGAGCCTGAATCTTCTTGGCCGCGTCGGTGAGTTCGGTCCAGGTCTTGGGCGGGGCGGTGACGCCCGCGCGCTCGAAGAGTTCGGTGTTGTAGAACAGCGTGCGGGTCGAGGCGAACAGCGGTAGCGCCCACTGGGTTCCGTCGATGGAGGCGTTCTGGGCGAAGCCGGGCAGGATATCGGCGAGCACCGCCGCGGAGACGATGTCCTTGGCCGGGTACAGCTGGCCGTCACCGGCGAAACCGGCGTAGGCGTCGATATTCAGAATGTCGGGGGTGGTGGAGGGGGATTGCAGCTTGGTGCGCACCACATCGTTGATGGTGTCCCAGGATTCGACCTGCAACTTCACGGTGATATCGGCATTGGCCTTCTCGAAATCGGCGATCAGGCTGTCCCACAACGCTTTCGTGCCGTTCGCGCCGTCGCTGTAGCTGGGGACGAGCAGGTTGAGGACATTCGGGTCGTCGTCGGATTTGTCGTCGCCGCCGAAACCGCAGGAGGCGGTGGCCAGCACCGCGGCGGTGAGTACGGCGACTCCCGTCAGCACGCGATGGAGTGGATTTTTCACTTGTCGAACCTTTCGCTGCGCACACCCGGCCCGACCGGGGGATGATGAGACCGATCCCGGGTTGGTGCTGACGAATCTAGACCAGACGTGATCGTTTGTGACGAGTTTGAGCGTAAATTTGACATGAACGATCACGCGGCGCACGCTGATCTGGTGACGAAATCCGTCGATCGACTCCCCGTTCCGCATCTGGCCGCCGAGGTCGCCACCCAGCCCGACGACTGGGCGGCCGCCGCCGCGATCGCCGCCGCCCACCGCGATGTGCTGCCGCGACCCGGCGAACGCGTCGCCGCGATCGGCTGCGGCACTTCACTGTTCATGGCGCGGGCCTACGCGGCGCTGCGCGAGGCCGCCGGACAGGGGTTGACCGACGCCTGGCCCGCCGGGCAGCCGCCGGTGGGGCGCACGTACGACCGCTACCTGGTGATCTGCCGGTCCGGCACCACCACCGAAGTGCTCGAGGCCCTGCGCGCGCTACCGCCGCGCGTACCCCGGGTGGTCATCAGTTCGAGCCCCGGCACGCCGGTGCTCGACCTGGGCGACGCCATCCTGATCGATCGGGTGGACGAGCGGTCGGTGGTGCAGACCCGTTTCGCCACAACGGCTCTGGCGCTGCTGCGGTGGCATCTCGGCGAGGACCTCGCCCCGGTGGTCGCGCAGGCGCGCGAGGTGCTGGCCGAGGATCCGGCAACCGCGTTGGGCGCGGTACGCGACGCCGACCAGATCACCTTCGTCGGCATGGGTTTCGCGGCTGCGGTGGCAGACGAGGCCGGATTGAAGCTGCGCGAGGCGTGCCAATCGTGGACCGAAGCGTATCTGGCCACCGAGTATCGGCACGGTCCGATCAGCATTGCCGCCCCGGGCCGCGCTGTCTGGGCCTTCGGTCCGCTGCTACCCGGATTCGCCGAGGAGGTGGCGCGCACCGGCGCGCACCTCGAGCACCGCCCCATCGACCCGATGGCGGATCTCGTTCGCGTACACCGGCTCTGCCTGCGGCGGGCCGCGGATCTCGGGTTGGATCCCGATCATCCGCGTAGCCTCAGTCGATCCGTGGTGCTGGATTCGTAAGGGGGAATGATGAGTTCGCCGTCCGCGCGTTCACCGGAAGCCTTGGGGGAGGACGCTCTGGTGCTGGCCGTCGATGTCGGTGGCACCACCATCAAAGGTGAGATCGTGGAGACCTCCGGCGAGGTGCTCGCCGCGGCCGCGGTGCCCACGCCGCGCGGCGAGGCGGCCTTCGACGCACTGGCGGAGGTGGGCGACGGCCTGCTCGCCGGGCTGTCGGACGTGGACCGGGCGCGAGTCGGCCGGGCCGCGGTGCTGTTGCCGGGCCTGGTCGATCCGGTGCGCTCGATCGCGGTGTTCAGCGCCAATATCGGGTGGCGCGATGTCGAGGTCGGGGCACGGTTTCGCGATCGGTGGTCGATGCCGGTGCTGATCGAACACGATGTGGCCGTCGCCGGATGGGCGGAATGGCGCTTCGGGGCCGGAGGTGACCGCGACACCGTATGCGTGGTGATCATCGGCACCGGGATCAGCGGGACCCTGTCCGTCGGTGGGCGATTGGTGCGCGGTGGGATCGGGCAGGCGGGGGAGTACGGGCATATTCCGGTGCGGCGCGATCACGGGATGCCCTGTCCCTGTGGCAATACCGGCTGCGTCGAGACGGTCGCGTCGGCCAGCGCCATCGCCCGTGCGTACCAGCGTCGGACCGGGCGTGGCAATGTCGGCGCGGCACAGGTTTTCGCCAGCCTCGGCGACGACGCCGATGCGCGCGCGGTGGTAGCGGACGCGGTCGAGGCCCTGGCCGACGGTCTGCTCGGCGTGGTCCACGCGGTGTGCCCCGAAGTGATCGTGCTCGGCGGCGGGCTCGCGGGTGCCGGTGACGCCCTGGCGAAGCCACTACACGAGGCGCTCGCCGCCCGAGTCCGCGTTGTGCCCGTGCCCGAGGTGCGTATCGGCCGCTTCGGCGCGCGGGCGGGCCTGGCCGGGGCCGCGCTCTTCGCTGGATACGGAGAGCTCCTATGACCTCGCCGCGTTCGACCTCGCCGCGTTCGACCTCGCCGCGTTCGGACGGCCCGAGGACGCGCCGCCGCCCTGCCGCGCCGCACCTGGCAGGGGCAGGCTCGGTGGGTCTCCAGCACCTGTTGTCGACAAATCGAAGCCCGGCCGTCGAGGTGCCCGCCCGGCTTACGCGGCGCTTCAGCAACGGAAGTGGTCTTTCGGCGGACCGTTCGTCCGGGCGGCGGGCGGGTTCGGAGTAGCTGCGTGAGGACGGAATCGCATATCCGCGGGCGGATCGTTTCGGCCGCACACAGCTTCGACGACGGTGTGGTGTCCATCGCCGGGCAGCGGATCGCCGCGGTGCGGGGATTCGACGAATGGAAAGCGGCGCACCCGGATTCGCCCACGCCCTTGCCGGTGGGGACGGTGCTGCCCGGGCTGGTGGATATTCACAATCACGGTGGAGCGGGGCATCGCTTGGACACCACCGATCCTGACGAGGCGGTGGCGGCGGTGGAGTATCACCGGTCGCAGGGGACCACAACGGTTCTCGCGAGCATTGTCACCGCCGCGCCGGAGGATATGGTCGCGCAGGTCGAGACCTTGCGGGAGCTTGCCGAAGCGGGGGTGATCGGGGGCATTCACGCCGAGGGGCCGTTTCTGTCGGGAGTGCGCTGCGGGGCACAGGATCCGCGCTATCTGATGAAGCCGGATCCGGTGCTTGCGCGACGGCTGGTCGAGGCGGCCGACGGGCAGCTGCGGATCATGACACTCGCGCCGGAGCTGCCCGGATTCGGCACCGTCGCAAGGCTTTTGGCCGAGTACGGCGTCACGGTGTCGCTCGGGCACAGCGATGCCGACTTCGCGACATTTCTGAATGCGCTGCGGCCGCACGGATTCGCCGGTTCGGTGACGCATCTGGCGAACGGTATGCCGCCGCTGCACCATCGCGAGTCCGGGCCGGTGGCGGCGGCGCTCACCGCCGCTGCGCGCGGCCGAGTAACCGTCGAGCTGATAGGGGACGGTGTACACGTCGACTCCGGTTTCGGAGCACTGGTTTTCGCGAGCGCGCCGGAGCGGGTTGCGCTGATCACCGATGCCATGCAGGCGGCCGGAATGCCCGACGGGAGCTACCACCTGGGTCCGCAGGAGGTGCGGGTCGACGGCGGGGTGGCGCGGGTGGCGAGCGGATCCATTGCCGGGGGCACCGCGCATCTGTTGCGGTGCGTGGCCTGGGCCGTGCGCGAGTGCGGGGTGCCGCTAACGGAGGCGGTGCGGGCGGCCACGCTCACACCCGCGCGCACGGCGGGTCTCGAGGAGGTCGGTGACCTCGCGGCCGGATACCACGCGGACCTCATCGTGGTGGATGCCGACCTGCGGCTGCGCCGGGTGCTGCACCGGGGGCGGTGGCTCTCGTGATCCTCACGGTGACAATGAATCCCGCCTACGACATCACCTACCACCTCGGCTGCCTGGAGCCGGGCACGGTGCACCGGGTCGGCTCGGTGCGCCAGCGCGTGGGCGGTAAAGGACTGAATGTCACCCGCATCCTGATCGGCCTCGGCAAGGATTGCCTCGCAACGGGTCTGGCCTCCACCGAATTCGCCGACGAGGCCGAACGCGAACTGCCCGCCGACTTCGTGCTCGGCTTGCCCTGGGTGCGACGGACGATCGCCATCCAGGAAACCGAGGGCCGCCAGGCCACCACCGGCCTGTGGGAGCCCGGCGCGATACCGGCGGGGACCGCCGCCGACAAACTCGTCACCCGGGTGGCCGGTCTCCTGTACCGCGCCCGCGGCCTGGTCGTCTCGGGTTCACTACCCCCGCAGGTGGATTCGAGGCTCCCGGCCGATCTGGCGCGCCTGGCCGTCGCGGCCGGGATCCCGGCGATCTGCGATGTCAGCGGTCCCGCCCTCCGGCACGCGGCGCGGGTGCCGGGCGTGGTCCTCATGCCGAATACCGACGAGCTGGCGGAACTGACCGGCCGAGCTCCCACCACACCGCGCGAAGTGACCGCCGCCGCCCGAGCCCTGCTCGACGCCGGGGTCGGTGCGGTCGTCGCCACGCGTGGACCCGAGGGCGTCATCGCCGTCACCGAACAAGGGGCCTGGTCGGCCAGGCTCACCACACCGATCATCGGCAACGCCACGGGCGCGGGCGACGCCGCCGCGGCCGCCGTGATCGCCCGCCTGGCAGAACCTTCCGGCCCGGCCGCGATTGTCGGACCGGCAGTACCTTCCGACCCCGCCGCGAAGGTCGGACCGGCAGAAGGTTCCGCGCCGACCGGCTCCGATCGGCGGCTGAGTTCGCTACGACTTCCGGATATGCCCGGCCTCTTGGCCGACGTCGTGGCCACCTCGGCCGCCGCCGTGGCCACGCCGGTGGCGGGCGAGATCGACCTCGAACTGCGCCTGCGCCTGTTGCCGACCGTCGTCGTGGAGCGCGTCGACGAGGCGGACCGCGAGGAGAGAACGTGACCCTGGTTCCCGTACCGAAGCTCATCGCCGCCGCGGGATCCGGTGGGCTGGGAGCGTTCAATGTGATCACCCTGGAGCATGCCGAGGCCATCGCCGCCGCCGCGGAATCCGCGAAAAGACCGGCCATCCTTCAGATTTCGGAGAACACCGTCCGCTATCACGGCGGCCTGAAGCCCCTGGCCCGCGCCTGCCTGGCCGTCGCCGAGGACAGTTCGGCGGCACTCGCCGTCCACCTCGATCACGCCACCGACATCGAATTGATCAGGGCCGCGGTCGACTTCGGCATCGACTCGGTCATGTACGACGGCTCCACACTCGACTACGCCGCGAATGTGGCCGCTACCGCCGACATCATCGGCTGGTGCCACGAACGCGGTGTCTTCGTCGAGGCCGAGCTCGGTGCGGTGGGCGGCAAGGACGGTGCGCACGCGCCCGGTGTCCGCACCGACCCGCGCGAGGCGGCCGATTTCGTCGCCGCCACGGGCGTGGACGCGCTGGCGGTAGCCGTCGGCTCCGTACACGCCATGGCCACTCGCGCCGCCGTGCTCGACGACGACCTCATTGCCCGCCTGGCGGCCGCACTGCCCGTCCCGCTCGTCCTGCACGGCTCCTCCGGCGTCCCCGACGCGGGCCTCCGATCGGCCGTGCGGCACGGCATGGTCAAGATCAATATCGGTACCCGGTTGAATATCGCGCTCACCGACGCGGTGCGGGCGGCGCTGGCCGACGATCCCGCCGTCTCGGATCCGCGAAAGTACCTCGGGCCGGGGCGTGACGGCGTGCGCGGCGACGTGGAGCACCACCTTCGGGTGCTGGCCTGCTGATTTGGGGGTTGCTTCTTGGGACGAGACGGGCAAAGTGGTCATGGTGATCCTCACCGTGACCATGAATCCGGCCTACGACATGACCTATCGGGTGGAGCATTTCGAGCGCGGACGGCCGCATCGGGTGCGCTCGGTCGATCAGCGCATCGGCGGGCGCGGAATCAATGTCACGCGGGTGCTCAATCAGCTCGGCCGGTACGCCCGCGCCACCGGATTCTCCGATCACTCCTTCGCGGCGGCCGCGGAGCTCGAAATGCCGGTGGATTTCGTGCACGCCCTGCCCTGGGTGCGGCGCACGGTGGTGATCAGCGAATCCGATGACGGCACCGCCACCGCGCTGTGGGAGCCCGGCGCCCGCGTCTCCGATCCGCACGCCGTCGACCAGTTGCGGGTGCGGGTGCGCGGGCTGCTGGCCGACACCAGCGGCATGGTGATCGCCGGATCGCTGCCCGGCGGCGTGGATGTGAGCGTGCCCGCCGAACTCGCCCGCCTCGCCGTGGCCGCCGGAGTGCCGGTGGTCTGCGATGTCGACGGCCCCGCCCTGGAACTCGCCGCGGGCGTGCCGGGCGTCGTGCTCATGCCCAATGTCGAGGAGCTGGAACGCCTCACCGGTCGTCCCGCCACCACCATCCCCGAGATCCTGGCCGCCGCCGACCCCCTCGTGGCCTCCGGCGTCGCCGCCGTCGTCGTCACGCGGGGCGGCGCGGGCATGCTCGCCCTCACCGCCGATCGAGCCTGGTCGGCCGCCCTCCCGACACCGCTGGCGGGCAATCCCACCGGTGCGGGCGATGCCGCCGCAGCCGCCATCATCGCGGGCCTGGCCATGTCCCGCGAACCCGATTGGCCCGCGTTGCTGGTGGACGCGGTCGCCATTTCGGCCGCCGCCGTGGTGATACCGGTGGCCGGTGAGATCGACCGCGGACTGCGCGACACCCTCACCCCCACCGTCCGCGTCACGGAGCTCGAGGTGGTGCGGGCGCGCACGGCCTGACCACCCCCGGCGCGGTGCCACCGAACCGGCCGGTCGGAGCGATAGCCTGTCTCCCGGAACCGCCGGGCCCGCGGACGGTTCGGCTCGCGGTCCATCGGCACGGCAGTGGCACCTGTGGATGGGAGAGCTTGATGTCCGAGTGGTTTCCGCCGGAACGGGCGGAGACGACCGACGACGGTTACCGGATGCCGCGCTCGGTACGCGCGGCACAGTGGATCGTGTTCGGGCTCGCGGTGATCGGGATCGTGTGCACGGCCTCGGCGGGGTGGCTACTCGGGACCAGGTCGGCGCTCACCACGGCGCTGCCCTTCGTGCCCGGCTGGCTGTTGGGACTGGTCGCCCTCACCTTCAATGCCGAAGGGCAGTCGGTGCGGATCACCGCGATTCTGTTGGCCGCGCTGAACATGCTGTGGACGGTGCCGTCGATCACCGAGGGCCGCCCGCCCGGCCCCTTGGGCACGCTCGCCTCGCTCGCGGTGCTCATGTTGCTGTTCCGCCGCGACGCCCGCGACTGGTTCGAGCCGTCCTGGTGAACGAGTTTCCGTAACTCCCGCGAAATTTCGCTTCGCCATTCGCAATATCCGCGCAACCCGGGCCTCCTACCGTGAGCACATGAGTTCGGCAGTGAGCGGTACCGGGGGGACCGGCATCCATCTGAGTGGATTGAGCAAGACCTTCAAGGCGGGGCGACGCACCGTCGCGGCCCTGGACTCCGTCGATCTGCACACCGAGCAGGGCGTATTCCTGTCGCTGCTCGGCCCCTCCGGTTGCGGAAAGTCCACTATCCTGCGGATTCTCGCGGGCTTGGAGGAGCCGAGCGCGGGCACCGCGAAGATCAACGGTCTGACCCCGGCCCAGCTGCGCGGACAGCACGAGCTGGGAATCGCCTTCCAGGATTCGGCGCTATTGCCGTGGCGCAGTGTGGAATCCAATATCAAACTGCCCTTGCAGGTCGCCGGTATCACCCCGGATCCGGCACTCATCACCGACCTGATCGAGTTGGTGGGCCTGCAAGGGTTCGAGAAGGCCAAACCCGCGCAGCTCTCCGGCGGTATGCGCCAACGGGTTTCGATCGCCCGGGCGCTGGTGGTGAAGCCCACCGTCCTGCTGCTCGACGAACCCTTCGGCGCGCTCGACGATATGACCAGACAGCGCTTGAATCTGGAGCTGCTGCGCATCTGGACCGAGAAGCCCGCCACCACGCTGATGGTCACGCACGGCATCTCCGAGGCGGTCTTCCTCTCCGACCACGTGGCGGTCATGAGCCCGCGCCCCGGCCGCGTCGTCGAGGTCGTGGAGATCGACCTGCCCCGTCCGCGCACCCCGGACATGATGCGCAGCACCGAATTCCACAAACTCTGCGACTATCTGTCCGAGCTCCTGTTCGGCCGCTCCGGCCATGGCGGGGTGACGGCGGAATGAACCGGGGCGCAGGCGGAAAGCTGGGCGGCGTCGCGGGAATCGCGGCGCTACTGGGGCTTTGGTGGTTGGCCGCCGCCCTGAACGTCGCCGGGGGCACCATCCCCAGCCCAGGGGAAGTCGTCCACGCCATGTACACCGACGGCTGGGAGCTGTACGGACCCAACTTCCGGATCACGGCTCAGGGTGCGCTGCAAGGGTTTCTGTGGGGCAATGCCCTCGCCATCGCCCTGGCGGTGCTGGTGATCCTCGTCCCGCCCATCGAAATGCTCGCCACCCAACTCGCCATCCTCAGCTACTGCACCCCGCTGCTGGCGCTGGGCCCGATCATCGTGGTGGTCTTCGGCGATCGCACCCCGACGGTCTTCCTCGCCGCCATGTATTGCTTCTTCACCACCATGGTGGGCACCGTCTCCGGATTGCGCGCGGCCGATCCGACCAGCCTGGACCTGGTGCGCGCCTACGGCGGCGGGCGGTGGGAGCAGCTGCGCCGCGTGCGCCTGATCGCGGCGCTGCCGAACACCTTGGCGGCCTTGAAGATCGCCGCGCCGTCGGCGGTACTCGGCGCGATCATCGGCGAATACCTCGGCGGCGTCGACAGCGGTATCGGCGTGGCGTTGACCGCCGCGCAGAACGCCTACAACGTGCCGCGCACCTGGGGCATGGCCCTGGCCGCCGCCCTGCTCGCGGGGGCCGGGTACGCGGTGGTGGCGGTGATCGCGCGGCTGGCAGCGCCGTGGACCCGGACGGAGGCCCAGTGAAAACGAAGAACGTCGTGCGGCAGGTCGCGGGATTCCTGGCGCCGCTGCTGGTGTCGATGCTGCTGCTGGCGGCGCTCTGGTACGCCTTCCTGGCGGTGTTCCCCGAGGTCAGCCTGGTCGGCAAATCGCCGGGGCAGGTGTGGGGCTATCTGGTCACCGGGCCGACGGCGGAGACCGCCCGGGAAGCGATTCTGGCGGATCTGCGAATCACCCTGCGCGACGCCGCCATTGGATTCGGTGCCGGAATGTGCGCCGCACTGCTCGTGGCGGCGCTGTTCGTCAGCGTCCCCGCCGCCGCGCAGACGTTCATGCCGGTGGCCATGCTGCTGCGCTCGGTGCCGCTGGTGGCGCTGACGCCGATCATCGTGCTGATCTTCGGGCGTGGGCTGACCGGCGTCACCGTCATGACGGCCATCGTGGTGTTCTTCCCGGCGCTCGTCATGATCATGACCGGCCTGCGCTCCGCGCCGCGCCAGGCCATGGAACTGGTTGCGGCCTACGGCGGTTCGCGCTGGACGGCGCTGCGCATGGTCGCCGTACCCGCCGCGCTGCCCTCGGTCTTCGCGGCCGCCCGAATCTCGGTGCCCGGCGCTCTGATCGGCGCGCTGCTCGGCGAATGGCTGGGCAGCGGAACGGGATTGGGCGCGAGCCTGATTCGCGCCATACCCACCTTCCAGTACAACCGGCTGTGGGCCTCGATCGTCGTGGTCACCCTGGTTTCGGTCTTCGTCTACGCCGTGGTGGGCGTGCTGGAGAACCTGGTGCTGGCGCGGTTCGCACCGAAGGCGGGACAGGACTGAGGGCACGAGTTAACCCAGCGCACACAAATATCGGCGCGAAAGCAAAATATTCGAAATCGAAACGACCTAGATTTCCCGCATGACTCGCGTTATCCGGCCGGTCCCGGCCAACCCTGTGAATCGCCGTGACTTCCTGCGCTACAGCGCCCTCGCGGGGGCCGCGCTCGGCGGCGCCGGACTGCTCGCCGCGTGCGGTGACGACTCCGCCGGGCCGAGCAATGGCACCACACCCGACGGCTCGAAATACGGGACCGTCGCCATTCAGCTGTCCTGGCTGAAGAACATCGAATTCGCCGGTGAGTATTTCGCCGACGCCAAGGGCTACTACCGCGACGCCGGATTCGGGTCGGTGAATCTCGTCGCGGGCGGCGCGGCCAGCACCTCGGTGGAGGCCGGGCTCGGGACCGGCAAGATCTGGCTCGGCATGTCCGCGCCGCAGACCACCGCGCCCGCGGTGCTGGAGGGCCTGCCCGCCAAGATCGTCGGCACCACCTTCCAGAAGAATCCGTTCTGCATTGTCAGCTCGGCGGCCGAACCCATTGCCACACCGCAGGATATGAAGGGCCGCAAGATCGGGGTGCAGGACACCAACCAGCTCATTTTCAACGCGCTGCTGAGCGCCAATGATATGAAGCCCGCCGATGTCACCATCGTGCCCGCGCAATTCGACCCCACCCCGCTGGCCAACGGCGAGGTGGACGGGTGGGTCAGCTATGTGACCAATGAACCGATCATTCTGGCCGCCAAGGGTTTCGCCAATACCAATTTCCTCTTCGCCGATTACGGTCTGCCGTTGGTGGCGGAAACCCTGACCGTGAAACAGGAGACCATCGATTCCGAGCGCGACAAGCTGAAGGCCTTCCTCGCCGCCGAGATCAAGGGCTGGCGCGATCAGGTCGCCCACCCGGGTGAGGGTGCCCGGCTGGCGGTGGAGGTCTACGGCAAGGATCAGCGCCTCGATCTGGAGGAACAGACCAAGAGCGCCATCGCCCAGAACGATCTGATCGTCTCGCACGACACCCGCGTCAACGGGCTGTTCTCCATGACCGACGACCTGATCGCGAAGAATATCGAGGCCCTCGCCAAGGCCAAGATCGATATCAAGGCCGACCAGCTCTTCGACCTCTCGGTGCTGCGCGAGCTCTACACCGAGCAGCCGGATCTCAAGTAGCGCTCAGCGGGCCACCGCCGCCGCCATCGGATGGATCGGCCCGGTGCGCGCCGACAACGGCTCCGCGGAGGCGCTGTTGCGGGCCGCCAGCAGTTCGGCGGTGATGGCCAGGGCGGTCTCGGCGGGCGTGCGGCCGCCCAGGTCGAGACCGGCGGGGGCGTGCAGGCGGGCGAGGGTGTTGTGGTCGAAGCCGCCCGCTTGCAGGGCCTCGAGGCGGCGGCCGTGCGCGACCCGCGAACCCAGGGCCGCCAGGTAGCCGAGCTCGGGTAGTCGCAGGGCCACGGTGAGCAGCGGGATTTCGAATTTCGCGTCGTGCGACAGCACCACAATGGCTGTGCTGGAGTCGATTTCGCCCGCTGCGGATTGGGCGTTGAGGTAGCGGTGCGGCCAGTCGACCACCACCTCGCACTCCGGGTAGGCGTCCGGGGTGGCGAAGGTGGGGCGGGCGTCGCAGATGGTGACGCGATAGCCGATGAGGCGGGCTTGGATCGCCAGTGCCGCGGCAAAGGCATTGGCCCCCACGATGATCAGGCGCGGCGGCCGGGTGAAGGAGGAGACGAAGATATCGGAATCCGGCAGCGAGACCAGTTCGGTGCCGTGCTTGCGGTCGGTGACCAGGTGCTGGCCGATGACATCCGGATCGGCGTTCCACACCACGGTGAACACGGTGACCTGGCGTTGGGCCTTGATATCGGCGGCGACCGCCGGGAACTCCGGAAAGGTGGCGCGCGAGAAGGGTTCGGCGAACACGTCCATGGTGCCGCCGCAGTCCATGCCCACCCCGAGCGGACTGCCCGGCCCGAACCGGTGCATGGCCCGCTGTCCGGTCCGCGCCGCCGCCACGGCCGCGTCGTAGGCGGCGGCCTCGGCGCATCCGGCCGATATCGACCCGAACGCGCGGCCCTCGGCATCCACCAGCATGGCCGAACCTATCGGCAGGGCGGTCGATCCCATGGTGCGCACCAGGGTGGCCAATCCGCCGGTGCGGCCGCTGTGCCACACCCGCAACAGGTCGTCGACGATATCGCGCATCACTAGCTCCCACTCGGCGTGTGCGCGTGTCGGGGATAGTCGTGGTCCCGCCCCGTCGCCACATCGTCACACGTGACGCACACCATATCCGCTCGTTCGCGTAAATAAGAGATCGCACCCGACTTTCCCGTCAACGACGCGTAAACCCCGGCCCAATGCGCCCGCCCCACCACCACCGGATGCCCCGGCCGCCCCTCGAAAACCGCCCGTGCCAACCCGCTCTCGGCCCCCCGCGCCGCCGCCACCACCCGCGCGACGACCGCCGCGCCGACGTCGGGCGTATCCACCGGCATGATCGCGACGAACTCCGGCAGTCCGGCGGTCATAGCGGATGCGCATGGCGCAGTGGAACTTTCCGCCGCGCGGTCGGGGTCGCCCTCGTAGCGCGGCGAGTTCGACCAGCCCTGGCCGTCCGCGGCGGCACGACTGTCGGTCCCCTGGGGGCTCGCCGCGGATGGGTGCGCGCGGAAGCTGGCGTCCGCCTCCTGAGGGTTGGACGCGGTCGGGCGTGCACCTGAGCTGGCGTCCACCTCCGGATAGATCGCCGTCGGGCCTGCGGCGGCACGAGTGTCGGCCTCTCGCGGGGGTGCTGCGGTCGGGTGCACGGCCGAGCTGATCTCCGCCTGCTGCTGGTTCGACGCGGTGCGGTCCGCCGTCGCGCTGGCGTCCGCGTCCAGCCGATTCGACGCGGGCGGGTGCGCGGCATTGCCGATGACGGCGGCGAGGCCAGCGCGGAGTGAGGCGCCCATTCCGGATTCCCAGTCCGAGGCCCAGACCGGTTGTGCGCCAGGTGGAACCGGGATGCTGTGGGTTCGCGAGACCTGCCAGACCGGCGACGGTGTCGTGGGGCTGGCGGTCGGGGGTAGCCGGTGGGCCGGGCCCGTCGCGCCGAGGACGACGTAGACCTGTTCGCAGCCGCCGTCGCGGAGTGCGGCGACCGCGCCGCGTAGCCATGCGCCCTGTTCGGCGAGGACTTTGGGGTGGCCGTAGCGGGTACCGGCACCTGCCGCCAGCAGGATGCCGACGCAGCGTCCGAGGGTCATGCCGCCGACGGTAACCCGGCACGCGGACGCGCGCCGTACGACTGGCGTAGTAGTTGATCATGGTCGATGCTGGTGGTGATGACGGAGAACGGGATCGGACTCGACACATTCGCGGCACTCGACGACGCGGCGGCCGTCGAGCTGTTGCTGACCTGCTGCTCGTCACCGCAGTGGGCGCGCCGGGTGGCGGCGCGACGGCCGTATCCGAATGCCGAGGCCCTCTTGGCCGCGGCCGACGAGGAGCTCGCGGCACTGCCGGACAGTGAGATCGACCGGGCCCTCGACGGGCACCCGCGCATCGGCGACCGGCCCGACAATGCCGCCTCCGCCCGGGAGCAGGCGGGTATGGCCGAGGCGGATGATCGAGTGCGCGCCGCCATCGCCGAGGGCAATCGCGCCTACGAGGCGAAGTTCGGCCATGTGTACCTGGTTCGTGCCAGTGGCCGCAGCCCCGCCGAACTGCTCGAGATCCTCACCGGGCGGCTCGGCAACGACGCCGCCACCGAACGCCGCATCGTGCGCGAACAGCTCGCCGAGATCAATCGAATCCGACTGCGCGCCATGGTGATCGACGCGTGATCGCGCCGGTCTTGTCGGGGCGTGACATCGCATGGCGCGGGTTCGCGCCGCACTCACACTGTGTACCGCGACGACCGGTCGCCCTGTCTACCCTGGAGGTTCTGTGAGCTCATTGAGTACACATGTGCTGGACGCGACGCGCGGAGCACCGGCGACAGAGGTGCGGGTGCTGCTGTTCGACGCCGCCGGAACCGAACTCGCGTCGGCCGTCACCGATGCGGACGGGCGGATCGCCGGGCTCGGCGGGGAGCTGGCGGCCGGGCTGTACCGGCTGCGCTTCGACACCGGTCCCTACTTCGCGGGCCAGGGCATGGAGACCTTCTACCCCGAAGTCACGGTGGCCTTCACCATTGCCGAGCCACGCCACTACCATGTGCCGATCCTGCTCTCCCCGTTCGCGTACTCCACCTATCGCGGCAGCTGAGCCGGACGCTCATCGCTGTCACAGCCGAGCCGTCGCATATCCGCGCGCACCTGTTCGGTCAGGGTCTTCACGCCCATACTCTCGTAGAGCGCCATGGACTTTCGCAGGAACTCGCACGCCCGGGGCCGGTGGCGTTTACCGGATACGGCGGCGACGCCCGCCAGCGCGCGCCAGGCATCCGCCTCGCCGTGCGGATCACCACTGCGCCGGGCGAGGTCCAGGGAGTCGGAGTAATACCCTTGTGCCGCATCGATATTGCCCAGATCGCGTTCGATATGGCCGATGCCGCGCAGGGCGTCCACCTGAAGCAGTGAATCGTTCATCTCCATGCCGAGCATCCGAGCTTCCTCGAATCGCGCACCGGCGGTGGTGAAGTCGCCCGCATCCCGCACGATGCTCCCGAGCCCCCACAGCGACCAGCCGCGGCTGTAGCGGTCACCGATCTGGTCGGCGATATCGAGCGCCGCCAGGTAGTAGTGCCGCGCCGTCGCGGTCTCGTCGCGCATGCGCTCGATATGGCCGAGCCCACGCAGCGCATCGCCCTCGAATTTCAGATTCTGTAGCTGTCGGGCGATACCGAGCACATCGGCGTAGGCGTGCCGGGCGCGGTCGTAATCGCCTATGTGCCTGTTGACTTCGGCATAACCCCACAGCGCCGAGGCCATGCGCAGCGGATCGTCGGTGCGCGCGGCGATACCGTGCGCCTCCTCGAAGCACTTGGACGCCGTGTCGTAATCGCAGGCCAGGCGGTGCACGGTGCCGAGCCCGTAGAGCACATCGCACTCCGCGGTCGTATCGCCCACCCCGCGCGCGATATCGAGCCCGCGCACGAACAACCACCGCGCGTCCGACCAATGTCCTAGACCCGAGAGGTGCGAGGCCAGCAGCCGGGCCAGCTCACCGGTCTCCGCGCCGGACCCGGCCACCCGGATGCAGCCGAGCAGCAGTTCCCGCTCCCGCGTCAACCACTCCCGCGCCTGGTCGGTGGCCCCGGTCGGGTCCGGCTCCGGCACATTCGGGAAACTGCCCGCCAGATCGAAAGGCCTTGGCGCGCCCACTTTTCGGGCTATCGCCAGGCAGTAGCGCACCAGCCGCCCGATGGCGGCGGCCCGCTCGCTCGGCAGATCCTCGTGATCGGCCTGCTTGCGCGCGAACAACCGCGTCACATCGTGAATGCGATACCGCTGCGCGGCCGGACCGTTCACCGCCGGATCCAGCAGCCCGACCTCGAATATGCGGCGTATCAACGTATTCGCCGCCTGCGGAGAGACATCGGCCATGGGCGCGAGCGTTTCGGCCGTGATCTCCGAACCCGGAAACAGGCCGAGCAGCCGTACCGCACGGCGCAATTCGGGTTCCCACAGTCGTTGATAGGACAGCTCGAAGGCCGCGCTCAGCGATTCGCCCTCGGCGGCGAAGAAATCGAGAATGGGCGCGGCCGGTGACTCCGCCGAGGGCGAGCCGACCGGTGCGTGCTGCACCTGCTCGATCAGCTCCTGGAAATCCCGATCGGCGGCGGCGAGCATATCCGGCCCGTGATGGGCGATCTGCCCGGCGACCAGGCGAATGGCCAGGGGCAGCCGACCCGCCGTCTCGAGAATGCGGCGCACCGCGCGCACGTCGTAATCGGGCGGCAGATGGCTGAGCCGGACCAGCAGCTCCTCCGCCTCGGCGGTATTCATGGCGTCGAGCTGCATGGGCGCGGCCCCTGACAGCCCGGTCAGCTTGTGGCGGCTGGTGATGAGCACGAAGCAGCCGGGCGCGTGCGGCAGCAGATCACGCACCTGCTTGGAGTCGAGGACATTGTCGAAGACGATGAGCATGCGGCGCTCGCGCATCTCCTCGCGCCAGCGTTCGGCGCGGCGTACGGCATGATCCTCGATGGTCTCCGGCGGCACTCCGATACGCAGCAGCAATTGCTCCAACACACCCGCCGTGGTGCGCGGCGCCCGGCCGTCGGAGTGGCCGCGCAGATCCTCCCAGATGCATCCCTCGTAGCTGGATTCGTACTCCTTGATCAGATATCGCGCCAGCGCGGTCTTGCCGACCCCGGCCAGCCCGCTGATCACATGCACCCCGGGCCGACCGCCGCGCAGATGCTCCGTCACCCGGCGGTGCAGCTCCGCCCTCTGTGCGTGACGACCGACGAAAGGCATTGTCTCCCCGGGCAATCCGCGCCCGTCCACGGTCTGCGGCGCGATACTGCGGCGCACCACCGCGGCGCGGTAGGCGGCGAGTTCGCGCTCGGGCATCTTCTCCAGATCCGCGGTGTCCACCAGCTGTTCCCAGCCGGTGCGGTACACGGCGGCGAGGATCTCGAGGCTCGCCAGGGTGGGGCGCGGACGGTCCCGGCCATTGCCGCGCGGGCGCGGCCACGCCTCGAACTCCGAGACGCGGGCGGCGGTCATGCTGGCGCGAGCATTGTCGGCGGCCCGGTTGTATTCGCGCGCGGCGTCTTCGAGGGTGTACCCATTGGCCAGCCGCCACGCCTTGCGCGGGCGGCAGCCGAGACGTTGCAGTTCGGCCGCGAGCGGCTCCACGAGTTCGTGGTCGGCCAGCCCGGTGCGGAGTAGGATGCCGCGCAGGCGCTTTCGCGTTTCCGCGCCGTAATCGTCGCTTTCACCGTTTCGTGACACGGTGGGCCTCCCCAGCTGGCCGCGAACGCGGAAACCGCTCCGGCCGTGTTGAATATTTCCTTGGTACCGCCGAAGTTTCGCCTGGCCAAGAACCTGCGGTATGCCAAGAAATCCCGCGAACAAATGGGATTCAATGCCTCGGCCCGGCTCGCGACCATGGAGTCATCGAAAGAGCTCGGATCGAGTCGGGGACCAGGTCCGAGCGCGAGCGAAGGATGAATCCCATGGCGATTACCGCTTCGGATTGGCTGATCACCAGCGATGTGGCGCAGGAGGCCGCGTTCCGTATCGATGTGCCCGAATCACACCGCGGCCGCTGGGTGCTGTCCTATCTGCCGACCTACCGGCGGCTGACCCGGGAACAGGCCGTCGCGGGCGTGGTGCTGGCCGAGATGATCATGCACGAATTGATCGGCGGCAACGGCGAATTCGACGGCGAGACCGCGGCGCTCTACGCCGAAACCCTGGAACTCACCCTCACCGATGTCATGTGCCTGTTGGCGCTGCGCGGCGCGCGGTGGGAACCGAACACTCGACGGTCGAACAGGTCTCGGTCGAACAGGTCTCAGTCGAAGAGGCCACGGACGAACGGGACCGAATCCACCAGTGAGGCGTTCACCGTCGCACTGTGATCGGTGGGGTAGGTCTTCAGGGTCACCGGCTGGCCATTCGCCGTCAGCTTCGCGGCGAACGCGAGCGTCAGCGGCGTCAACACATCGGTGTCGGTCAGCCCTTGGCCCAGGAAAACCGGCTTGTCGTAACCGGTTTCGGGCAGGCCCATATATCCGGCCAACAGCGCGGGCAGATTCGGGATCTGGGCCAGCGGGCGCGCGAAGAGATCGCCCAGCACCACACCGTCGGCGGTCAATTCATTGCCGAAGGTCTCCAAGCAGGACGTATTCGCGCGATCGAGCCAGGCCCGGCCCGAATCGTTGAGGTAGGAGTCGATATTCAGCTCGGGAAAAGTGGTTCGCAGACCATCGAGGATGTAGAGCACATAGGCCGTGGTGTGCGCCCCCAGCTTTATCGGCGGCATATGCGGGCCGAGCGGCAGCAGAATGTTCTCGATATACGCGGGCACACCCGTGCCGACCGCACCCCGGTAATCCAGTTCCGGCCCACCGAATTCGGAGGCGTAGCGCGCGGTGGTGACGGCCGCGCCGCCGCCCTGCGATTGGCCGACCACCACCCATTTCCTGGCCAGCGACGAATACTGTCGGGTCGCGGCCTTCACGGCGTCGACCACATTGTGGGCCTCGACCCGGCCGTTGAGGTACGGGTGATCACCCGGCGTCCCGAGCCCGGCGTAATCGGCGGCCACGATCGCGTACCCCTGGTTCAGCCAGGTTCCGAGATAGGCCCAGTCGCGTTCGCGCGCACCCGGTCCGGCGATGCTGTAGGCGCAGTCGTCGCCCATGCCGATGGTGCCGTGCGCCCACGCGATCACCGGCCAGCCGCCCGCGGGCGCGGGGCCGGGCGGGAAGTACACGGCAGCACTGGCGATGGTGGGTTCGTCGCGGGCCGTGGTGGTGCGATAGAGGATCCGCTGGGAATTTTCCGAGCCCGGCGGGGTGGCCTGTGCGGAAAGCGGGGCGACCTCGGTGACCGAGCCGGTGACGGTGGTGCCGGAATCCGGTGCCGCCGTGGCGATCGGCACTCCCACCAGGCAC
Source organism: Nocardia sp. NPDC050406 (assembly GCF_044459025.1). Lineage (NCBI taxonomy): Bacteria > Bacillati > Actinomycetota > Actinomycetes > Mycobacteriales > Nocardiaceae > Nocardia > Nocardia sp. NPDC050406. Next base: position 55,088 of record NZ_JBITIM010000002.1, read on the forward strand.
GACACCACGCTCGCGGTCACCGCGGCCGTGGTCGTCCATCGTCTTCCCATCGGAACCTCCATCGTGCGGTCGAACGTGCGATCAGGTTAAGCGCGGCTATGGGGGAGCGGGAAAGTGGCCGCCCCCACACCGCCGGGAACCCTTTTCCGCTGTGAAGGTCCTCACATCCGAATCGGGCTTGGCGTGTCGACTGTCGGTGGCCCCGATCACCAAAACAGTACGGGCGTTATGCAAAACCCGAGGTCAGCGCTACCGGCAAGTAGGTTCAGCGCGGGCAATTCACACGCAAATTTTGCAGGCTTAGCAAACTATGATCGGAAGCTAGCTGAGATTCACATTAGCAACAGGTAGACGGCAATTTCTTCCTGTGCCATCGTGTGGAAGTAACCACAGCAGACCTTGCAAGTCTGCGAATTGTCGCTCCAGCAGAGTTCGGACATCGCGAGGGTTCGTGACTCTGGGTAGGGCAGAAGAAGCACTCTGGGCTGGGAACTGCCCCGAGACCGAATCAGGAAGTGGAGTCACAGATGTCGACTGTCGGCACCCCGAAGACCGCCGCGGAGATCCAGCAGGACTGGGACACCAACCCGCGCTGGAAGGGCATCACCCGCAACTACACCGCCGAGCAGGTTGTGAAGCTGTCGGGCACCGTCGTCGAGGAGCACACGCTTGCTCGCCGTGGCGCCGAGATCCTGTGGGATCTCGTCAACAACGAGGACTACATCAACTCCCTTGGTGCCCTCACCGGTAACCAGGCGGTCCAGCAGGTCCGCGCTGGCCTGAAGGCCATCTACCTGTCCGGTTGGCAGGTCGCCGGTGACGCCAACCTGTCCGGCCACACCTACCCGGACCAGTCGCTGTACCCGGCCAACTCGGTGCCGTCGGTCGTGCGTCGCATCAACAACGCGCTGCTGCGTGCCGACGAGATCGCCAAGGTCGAGGGCGACACCTCGGTCAGCAACTGGCTGGCCCCGATCGTCGCCGACGCCGAGGCCGGTTTCGGTGGCGCGCTGAACGCCTACGAGCTGCAGAAGGCCATGATCGCCGCCGGTGCCGCCGGTGTGCACTGGGAGGACCAGCTGGCCTCCGAGAAGAAGTGCGGCCACCTCGGTGGCAAGGTGCTCATCCCCACCCAGCAGCACATCCGCACCCTGACCTCCGCGCGTCTGGCCGCCGACGTCGCCGACGTGCCGTCGGTGATCATCGCCCGTACCGACGCCGAGGCCGCCACCCTCATCACCTCCGATGTGGACGAGCGCGACCGTGAGTTCCTGGACGGCACCCGTACCGCCGAGGGCTTCTTCGGTGTGAAGAACGGCATCGAGCCCTGCATCGCGCGTGCCAAGGCCTACGCCCCCTACGCCGACCTCATCTGGATGGAGACCGGCGTGCCGGACCTCGAGGTCGCGCGCAAGTTCGCCGAGGCCGTCCGCGGCGAGTTCCCGGACCAGCTGCTGGCCTACAACTGCTCGCCGTCGTTCAACTGGAAGGCGCACCTGGACGACGCCACCATCGCGAAGTTCCAGCGCGAGCTGGGTGCCATGGGCTTCAAGTTCCAGTTCATCACCCTGGCGGGCTTCCACTCGCTCAACTACGGCATGTTCGACCTGGCCTACGGCTACGCCCGCGAGGGCATGACCGCCTTCGTCGACCTGCAGGAGCGCGAGTTCAAGGCCGCCGCCGAGCGTGGCTTCACCGCCATCAAGCACCAGCGTGAGGTCGGCGCGGGCTACTTCGACAACATCGCCACCACCGTGGACCCCAACACCTCCACCGCGGCGCTGAAGGGCTCCACCGAAGAGGGCCAGTTCCACTGAGTTGAGGCTCGCTCCCCCGCCTCTCCGCGTATTCAGCGGGCAGCTGGGAGCCGTCGGCGTTGGGCATCCGTGCCGACGGTTGGGTGCCAACCCAATTTTGGGCGTACCCGGTGAGTTACCCCGGTCCTCACGAAATCAGTTGTCGCCTTTGATGACTGATTCCAGGACAGCCCCCGGGGGCGGTAGTCGCATCACACCTTCGACTGCTCCCGGGGACTTCGGACCCCGTCGGAGGGATCGCACGATCCCCCCGACGTGGTTCCTGCCCTTCCCGTCGACAGCCCCGACGGGGAGGGCCGTTTCATATAGCTTCGAAAAAACAAGACCTTACGAAGGCGCAGGGTCACCTATCCGTAGTCCGACGCCTTCACCCATAGCCACCACGGCCAACAAACCCAGGAGCGGGACGTGAGCAGCGAAAAGATTCAGCGCGTAGGAATCATCGGCGCGGGACAGATGGGCGCGGGCATCGCAGAGGTCTGCGCCCGGGCACATGTCGACGTGCTCGTGTTCGAGCAGACCCGGGAACTGGCCGCCGCGGGCCGTGCGCGCATTCTGCGCTCGCTCGACCGGGCCGTGTCCAGCGGCAAGATCACCGAGCGGGAGCGGGAGCAGACCGCCTGGCGGCTGCGCTTCACCTCCGACCTCGCCGACTTCGCCGACCGTCAGCTGGTCGTCGAGGCCGTGCTGGAGAACGAGGACGTGAAGACCTCCATCTTCGCCGAGCTCGACAAGGTCGTCACCGACCCGAACGCCGTACTGGCCTCCAACACCTCCTCCATCCCGATCATGAAGATCGCCGTGGCCACCGCCAATCCGGAGCGGGTCGTGGGCATGCACTTCTTCAACCCGGTGCCGGTGCTGCCGCTCGTCGAGCTGGTGACCACCCTCAAGACCAGCGAGTCGGTCTCCCAGCGCGCCGAGGCCTTCGCCTCCGACGTGCTGGGCAAGCAGGTCGTGCGCTCCGCCGACCGCTCCGGCTTCGTGGTGAACGCGCTGCTGGTGCCGTACCTGCTCTCGGCCATCCGCATGGTCGAATCCGGTTTCGCCACCAAGGAAGACGTCGACAAGGCCATGGTGCTGGGCTGTGCCCACCCGATGGGCCCGCTGGCGCTCACCGACCTGGTCGGCCTCGACACCGTGAAGTCCATCGCCGACTCCATGTACGCCGAGTTCAAGGAGCCGCTCTACAGCGCGCCCCCGCTGCTCATGCGCATGGTCGAGGCGGGCCTGCTGGGCAAGAAGACCGGTGCGGGCTTCTACCAGTACAACCGCGCGTAATCACGATGACCGCCGCTCGCGCTCACGCATCGAACCGGTGCGTGAGCGGCGAGCGCATCTCTCCGAACAAGAACGCCGTCACGGTTCGTGGCGGCGTCGTTTGTCACCGGGCATAAGCTGCAAAGAGGTCATTTCGACCGCAGCTCGGAAGGAGTGTCCAGCTCATGGTGAACGTCACCGATGGCTTCGGGTCGAGCATTCTCGGCTACCCCCGGATCGGGCCGCACCGGGAACTCAAGCGCGCCTTGGAGTCCTATTGGCACGGCACGCTCTCTCGCGATGAACTGCTCGCCGTAGGCCGCGAGATTCAGGAGACCCAGTTCCTCGAGCTGGCCGCCACCGGGTTGACCCAGGTCCCCGGCAATACGTTCTCCTATTACGACCACGTGCTCGACAACGCGCTGCTCTTCGGCGCGGTGCCCAAGCGCTTCGAGGCCGAGCGCGAGGGACTGCATCCGCTCGACTTCTATTTCCTGATGGCGCGCGGCCGCCCCGATCTGCCGCCGCTGGAATTGGTGCGGTTCTTCAATACGCCGTATCACTACCGTCAGCCCGAACTCGACGCCGACACCGAATTCTCGCTGCACCCCGAGGCGCTCCTGGACGAATTCGACCGCGCCAAGGCCGAGGGCATCGAACTGCGCCCGGTGGTGCTGGGACCGCTGTCGCTGCTGCTGCTGTCCAAGACCGGACACGTCCCGGGCGAGACCGAATTCGACAAGCTGGAACTGCTCGACCGACTGCTGCCGGTCTACGAGGAGCTGTTCGAGATTCTCGCCAAGCGCGGGGCGACCTGCGTGCAGCTCGACGAGCCCTGCTTCACCAGCGAGCGCTCGCCCTCCACGCTGGAGCTGTTCGAGAAGACCTATCAGCGCCTGTCCACCTCGGCGCTGCGCCCGCGCCTGCTGGTCACCGGCCAGTACGGCGATTTCGGTGAGGCGCTCGAGATCTTGGCGCGCACCAAGGTCGAGGCCATCGGTCTCGATCTGGCCAATCACCGGATTCATCCGGAGGATCTGGCGGCGATTCCGGGTATCGGCCGCAAGCGGCTGTACGCGGGCGTCATCAGCGGCACCAATGTGTGGCGCGCCGACCGCTACGTCACCCTCGACTACCTCAACGCCCTGTCCAAGGTCTGCCCGGACATGGTCGTCTCCACCGGCACCACGCTGCTGCACGTGCCCTACGACCTGCTGGTCGAATACGAGCTCGAGGAGCATGTCGCCGACCGTCTCGCCTTCGCGAAACAGAAGGTCCTCGAGGTGGTTTCGCTCGCCAAGGCGCTCACCGAGGGTCCTTCGGAGAAGTGGCGCAAGCGACCCACCTCCGTGCACTTCAAGCAGAAGCACGCGGTGCGGCATCGGGTCTACAACATCACCGAGCAGATGCGCGAGCGCGCGCCGTACGAGGAGCGTCGGGTCGCCCAGCAGGCGCGGCTGAACCTGCCGCTGGTGCCCGCCACCACGCTGGGCTCCTTCCCGCAGACCAATGCCATTCGCCAGGCCCGCTACGACCTCGGCCAAGGGCGGTTGTCCTACGACGAGTACCGCAAGCGCATCGAGGCCGAGATCGAGTCCACCATCCGGCTCCAGGAGGACATCGGCCTGGACGTGCTGGTGCACGGCGAGCACGAGCGCAACGACATGATCCAGTACTTCGCCGAACTGCTGGACGGCTTCGCCACCACGCACTTCGGCTGGGTGCAGGTGTACGGCAGCCGCTGTGTGCGCCCGCCGATCCTGTACGGCGACGTGGAGCGCCCCAAGGCCATGTCGGTGGAGTGGATCCAGTACGCGCAGTCGCTGACCGACAAGCCGGTCAAGGGTATGGTCACCGGTCCGGTCACCATGCTGGCGCGCTCGTTCGTGCGCCAGGACCAGCCGCTCTACGAGACGGCCGACCAAGTGGCGCTTGCCATTCGGGACGAGGTGGTGGATCTGGAGAAGGCCGGAATCGCCATCATCCAGGTGGACGAGCCGTCCATCCGCGAGCTGCTGCCGCTGCGCCCCAAGGGCCGGGCGGAGTACCTGCGCTGGGCCGTCGGCGCGTTCAAGCTGGCCACCTCCGGCGTGCGCCCGGACACCCAGATCCACACGCACATCGGCTATTCCAGCCGTGAGGACGTGGTGAAGGCCATCGAGGAACTCGATGCCGACGTCACCGCCATCGTGGCCACCCGCTCCATCGAATGGGTGCTCAACTCGCTCGCGGAGGACTGCGCCGAGGGCGTGGGCCTGTCGCACGGCGTCGGCCCGGGCGTCTACGAGAGCCGCTCGGCCCGCATCCCCGATATCGACGAGCTGGACGAACTGCTCACCGCGGCCGCGAAAGCCGTTACCCCGCAGCGGCTGTGGGCGAACCCGGACGGCGGCCTGAAGACCCGCCACCACTGGCAGCTCGACCCCTCACTGCGCAATATGGTCGCGGCCGCCCGTCGCGTCCGCCGCCGCGCGGAGGCGGCGGAGGAGAGCGCCTGACACCCTGACGGCACGGCGGCACGGGACGAAATCCCGTGCCGCCGTTGCGTTGGAGGGTCGCCTCCACGGTTCGGCGGCCTCGCCGGGTTAGCCTGCTCGGGCAGATTTTTCGAGGTAGGAGAGCGATCATGGGTTTGTTCGACAATCTGAAGGGTGCGGCGGAGAAGGCCGCGGATCTGGCGGCCAAGCATGCCGACAAGTTGGAGCCGATGGTGGACAAGGCCGGGGACGCCATCGACGCGAAGACCGGCGGGAAGTATGCCGGGCAGGTCGACTCGGTGCAGGACGCGGCCAAGAAGGCGTTGCGCGAACAGGCGGGCAAGCAGTAGCGCCGAGGCACTTCGATGGGCGACCGGTGGCTACGCTGCCGCCGGTTTCGCTACTGCCGCTCCGCTTTTCGCGGTGCCGCCGGGGAGAGCGGCACCGGTCTCGGGGGCATGGGGGCGGGCCTGGTCGGGGTCACCAACCGCGGTTGCCGTTACCGCTGCCGCCGTGGTTGTCGTTACCGCCACGGTTGTCGTGGCCGCCGGTGTTGTGATCGCGCTGGTAGCGGTCGCTGTAGTGCTTCCAGCAGTAGTCCCAGTCGTAGCCACGGCTGTCGCGGTCGCAGTACCAGTGGTACTTGTCGGAACCGTTGTCGGCGGCGGCGATGCCCGCGGTCGAGGTGAGCGCGGCGGCGACGGTGGCGAAGGCGATGGCGATTCGCTTGGCGGCGAGGGTCATTGGTGCTCCGATTCTGCGGTGACGGTGCCGGGAGTGGCTCCGTCGATGCACACAATGGTGCGGGGAATCGGCGCTCGGGTCTGTCGCCCGCTCGACGCTGGTTATGTCTTCGCGCCGACACTTCCGTAGCTGCCCTAGCGTCGGTGCCGCCAGAACTCGCGCAGCGATTTCCGTTGGGAGAGACTGGAAGTCATCGAATCGGTCGGCTCGTTCACCTCGTATCGGCGGACATAGGCCCCGATGAAAGCTTGCGCTGTCGCGGTGACGGGTATCGCCAGCAGCGCCCCTGTCGCCCCGAACAGCGCCGCGCCCGCCAGGACCGCGCCGAACGCCACCGCCGGATGCATATCCAGCGTCGAGGCGGTGATGCGCGGTTGCAGCACGTAGTTCTCGAACTGCTGGTAGAGCACGATGAACAGCAGTATCCACAGCGCGGTCCGCGGCGCCTGCCCCAGCGCCACCACCACCGGCAGCGCACCGGCCAGATACGTGCCGACCGTCGGAATGAACTGCGAGACAACGCCGACCCACAGCGCCAGCGCGAACGCCGACGGCAGATCCAACCACCGCATGGCCACGTAGTGCGCGAGGGTCGAGCACAGTGCCAGCAGCGCACGGGAATACAGGTAGCCGCCGGTCTTCTCGACCGCGATATCCCAGGCGCGCAACACATGTCGCTGCCGGTGCGGCGGCAGCAGCGAGCACACCGCATTGCGGAAGCGCGGCCCGTCGGCGGCGAAGTAGTAGGTGAACAGCAGCACCCCGAGCGCCTGGAACACCACGCCGAGGGCCGTGGTGCCGATACCCCAGACGTCCCCGGCCAAGCCGACGACGTACTTCTCCAGCGAGGAGCTCATCTCCGTCGCCTTGTTCTGGATATCGGTGCCCGAATAGTCGGTGTGGAAGGTCCTGTTGATCCAGTTCACCGCGTCGTCGGCATAGCGCGGAGCGTTGTCGACCAGCGCCGACACCTGCTCCACCACCAATTCGCCCAGCGTCCACACGAAACTGCCCAGGGCCACCAGCACGCCGAGGAACACCACACCGGTGGCGGGCCCGCGCCGCCACCCGCGCGCGGCCAGCCAGTTCACCGCCGGTTCGATGGAGAACGCCAGGAACAGCGACACCACCAGTATCGTCAGCAGCCCTTTGAGCTGCGTCAACGTCCAGAAGGTCAGGATCAGCGCGGCGACCGTCACCGCCGCCAGCAGGTAGGCGCGCGGCAGCCAGCGCGGCAGTACGGCCGAGACCGGCACCCGGTCGTCCGTCTGATCGGACGCCGCGCGATGCTCCGGGGTGTGTGGCGGCGCGTCGTCCGGCTTCCCGGTGCCGCCGCGCCCGGCCGTCGATCCCTCGTGTTCTCCCGCACTGCCTTCTGACTCGGACACAACGGCCAACGTAGCCGTGAATCAGGGTGGCCCGCAGCCGCGCCCGCCGCGTGTCACATGGTGGCGGCGTCTATGACGAAGCGGTATCGCACATCGCTGGCCACCACCCGGTCGTACGCCTCGTCGATGCGGTCGGCGGAGATGGTCTCGATCTCCGCGCCGATTCCGTGCTCGGCGCAGAAGTTCAGCATCTCCTGGGTCTGCGCGATCCCGCCGATCATGGATCCGGCCAGCGAGCGCCGGTAGCCCGCGACGGTGAAAGGCTTGACCTGCAGCGGGTTTTCGGGCAGGCCCAGAATCACCAGGGTGCCGTCCAGCCGCAGCAGCTTGAGGTAGTGGTCGATGGGCAGATCGGCGGAGACCGTATTGAGAATCAGGTCGAAGTGATTGCGCAGCGTCCGGAAGGTCTCGCGGTCGCTGGTGGCGTAGTAGTGGTGCGCGCCGAACTTCTTGCCGTCCTCCTGCTTGCTCAGCGAATGGCTGAGCACGGTCACCTCGGCGCCCATGGCCGCGGCGATCTTCACGCCCACATGCCCGAGCCCGCCCATGCCGATGATGGCGACGCGCTTGCCCGGCCCGGCGTTCCAGTGCCGCAGCGGCGAGAACAGCGTGACACCGGCGCACAGCAGCGGCGCGGCCACATCCAGGCCGATGCCCTCCGGAATGGAGACGACGAAATTCTCGGTCACCACGATCTGGGTGGAGTAGCCGCCGAGGGTGTACCCGCCGGGCTGGAACTCCTCGGGCACCGGATTGTCGTAGGTCATGGTGGCCCCGGGGATGCAGTACTGCTCCTCACCGGCCAGACACGGTTCGCACTCGCCACAGGAGTCGACCATGCAGCCGACGCCCACGCGATCACCGACCTGGTGTTTGGTCACCGCCGACCCGACGGCGGCGACAATGCCCGCGATCTCGTGGCCGGGCACACAGGGGTACTTGGCCCCGCCCCACTCGTCGCGCGCGGTGTGGATATCGGAATGGCAGATGCCCGCGTACTTGATGTCGATCAGCACATCGTGCGGGCCGAGCTCACGGCGTTCGATGGCGACCTTCTCGAAGTGGCCATCGGGTGCGGATACGGCATAGGCGGCGGCTGTGCTCATAACTACATGCCTACCGTCGCATAGGTCGACGGCCAAGGGTTTCGTCTGAATTGTCACCCTCGGTGTGGCGCGCCCGCGCTGGGCATACCGGTCGGCATGCTGAGGACCATGGCCATCCTGCTCTCGGTGCTGTCCATGTGCATGACGCTGGTCGGTGGCCTGGTGGCCGTGCGCATCGGCGACCGCAAACGCCTGGTGCTCGGCCTCGCGGCGGGCGTCATGCTGGGCGTGGTCGCCTTCGACCTCATGCCGGAGGCGCTCGAACAGGAGACCGGGGAGGCGCTCGGCGTCCCGGTGCCGCTGCTGGCGGCGGTGGTCGGCTTCCTCACCGTGCACATCATGGAGCGCACCGTCGCGCTGCACACCGGCTACGAGGACGAATTCGGCGCACACCACCACGGATTCGCCTCGGTGGGTCTGCTGGCCGCCTCGGGGCTGGTCTTCCACAGCCTGCTCGACGGCCTCAGTATCGGCTTCGGCTTCCAGGCCGGGGCGGGCGTGGGCGTGGCGGTGGCGATCGCCGTCATCTGCCACGATTTCGCGGATGGCTTCAACACCTTCACCATCACCACCCTCTACGGCAACGCCCGCAAGCGCGGGCTGATCCTGCTGGGACTGGATGCCCTCGCACCGGTGGTCGGCGCGATCATCGGCACCCTGGTGCGGGTCCCCGCCGAACTGGTCGGGCTGTACCTCGGCTATTTCGCGGGATTCCTGCTCTATCTCGCGACCGCCGACATCCTGCCCGAGGCGCACGCCGGGAAACCGTCCAAGGCTCCGCTGTTCTGCACGCTGGCGGGGGTGGGTTTCATGTTGGGCGTTGCGGCACTGAGCCATTGAGCGCGATGTCACCGAACGCGATGTCATGGACCGCGATGTCATTGAACGCGATCGACTTGTACTGGTACACATAAAGCACAAACGCCGAGCCCGCACGGGCGCACAGGAGGCGGGTGGCATGTACGACGAACGGCAACGGGGCAGACTCGGCGCGGGACGCTATCTCGCCCTGGTGTTCGCGGCGGCCCTCGCCATCGCGGCCCTGCTCGGTTACCAGGGCGACCTGCCCCGCTGGTTCGACCCAGAACCGCCCAGCCACAGTCTGATCGGCCCGCCGCTGCCGCCCCTCGACGCCACCGTCGTGTCGCATGTGGTGGAACCGGCCCTGGTGAACATCACCGCGAATGTCCGCGACTACGGCTTGGGCGCAGCCGGTTCCGGCATCGTCCTCACCCCCGAGGGCGAGGTGCTCACCAGCCATCACGTCATCAAGGGTGCGGACAGCGTGCACGTCACCGACCTGGATACCGGATTGGTCTACGAGGCCACGGTGCTGGGCTACGACTCCACCCTGGATATCGCCCTGATCGCGCTCGGCGGCGCGGCGCGGCTGCCGGTGGCGCGCATCGGCACCTCCGCCCCGCTGCGCCTGGGCGACGAGGTCTTGGCCATCGGCAATGCGGGCGGCACCGGCTCACCGACCGCCGTGGCCGGACCCATCACCGGGCTGGACAGCACCATCGTGGCCCGCAATTCGGCCGACCTGTCCCGAAAGTCCTTGCGCGGCATGATCGAAGTCGAGGCCGCCGTCGCCGCGGGCCAATCCGGGGGCGCGCTGGTGGACCGCTACGGCGCGGTGGTCGGGGTGGTCACCGCCGCCTCCGGCGAGGTGCGCAAGGCGCTCGGACAAGGGCCCAGCGGTTATGCCGTGCCCATCGACACCGCCATGACCGTGGTGCGCCAAATCCGTTCCGGCACACCGACCGACACCGTGCACGTCGGCCCCACCGCCACCCTCGGCATTCTGACCTCCGATGAGCGAAACGGCGGCGCGCGCATCGATCTCGCGGTCTACGGCCAGCCCGCCCACGCCGCCGGGCTCACCGACGGCGAGGTGATCATCGCCGTCGACGGCCAGAGCATCGGCACCGCCCAGGCGCTGCGCGCCGCCCTGAACGTGCGAAAGCCCGATGACGTCGTGCGATTGGACGTCACCGGGCCGAATGGTCAACGCACGGTGCAGGTCACGCTGCGCGCCGGACCGCCGAACTAGAACTTCTCCAGCCAGTAGTCCTGGAACTGGAGGAACAGGATCAGCGTCACCACCGCGTAGTACACGGCCACGACCGTCCACCGCCACTCCACCACGATCTGGAGCAAACCCCGCGACGTGCCCCAGAGCTGTCCGGTGACGATGGCCAGCAGTGCGGGCGTCGCCGCCCACACCACCATGCACCACGGGCACAGCGCGTGAATCCGGAAGACCGCCTGGAAGATCAGCCAGCCGATGAAGGCCATGCCGAGCACCAGCCCCACCCACAGCCCACCCCAGATCCAGCGCGGAAATCCGATACCGGAGATGGCCAGCACCGCCAGCGTCACCACCACGGAGAAGCCGACGATGCCGATGAGCGGATTCGGAAAACCGAAGGCCTCGGCCTGATCCGACTCGATCACCGTGGTGCAGGCGACCACCTGGTCGATACTGCACAGCGGTTTGAACCCGGGCTCGGTGAAGAGCTTGAACTTGTCGACGGTCAGCGTCACCGACGCGATCCAGCCGAGCAGTCCGCCCAGGAGCAGCGCCCAGGCGGACTTGGGTGGAGCCGAGATGATCACTGTGCCGCGGCCTCGATCACCGGCTTCAGCCCGTCCTTGCCCATGAGCTCCTGCTGGGTCTGCACCTGCTTGCCGTTCACGAAGACCGACGGCGTGGACTGGATCTTCGCGTCGAAGACGGCCTTGGTCTCGGCCTTCACGTAATCGGCGTACTTGTTGTCCTTGATCGCCTGCGCCACGGCGGGATCGGTGTACCCGGCCTCGGTGGCGATCTGGATCAGCTGGTCGTCGGTGAGACCGGCGCCGCCCTCGGGCGTCTGCTTGGCGAACAGAATGGTCATGAACTGCTGGAACTTCGACGCGTCGGTGCTGCCCACCACGTAGGCCGCATTGGCCGCGCGCGAGGAGTACTGGTTGGTCGAGGCCTTGTCCAGGAACGAGATGATGTTGTACTCGACCACTGCGGTCCCGTTGGCCACCTCGTCCTCGAGCACCTTGGCATTGGCGTTCTCGAACATGGCGCAGGCGGGGCACTGCGGGTCGGCGACGACCTGGACCCGAACCTTGGCGTCGGGCTTGCCGACCACGATCGCGCCGCCGGGGGTGACATTCGGCGGCACCGCGCCCTGGCTCGCGTCGAAGTTCACGGTCGGGGCGAAGGCTCCCGAGGAAGTGTCCTTGTCGTCGGAATCGCGCATCACGATGGTGATGATGATCGCCGCGATCAGACCCACGATCACGGCTACCACCGCCGCCTGAATGGCGATCTTGCGATTGCGATCGGATTTCTGCGCCGCCGCGAGCGGGTTCTTCCGAGGTTCGGGCTTGTTGCTCACCTGTGCGTTCACCACGCCTTCCTGTCGCTTCGAGTCCCTGCGCCCCGCATCGTACGGGCGGATCCTCGAGATATGCGTGACCGTGTGGCTCCGACGGGGCACACGTCGGAGCCATCATCGCGGGTGAACCTGAGAGATTCCTGTTCTAGGACTCGAGCAGGCGGCGTTTCTGCTCGTCGATATCGAATTTGGCTGGTGGCCAATCCAGCTTCAGGCTCTGCAGGGCGTCGATGAGCAGTTCGGTGACGGCCAGCCGGGCGTACCACTTGTGGTCGCAGGGCAGTGTGTACCAGGGCGCGTACTCGGTATCGGTGCGATCCAGCATGTCCTGGTAGGCCGCCTGATAGGCGGGCCAGTAGGCGCGCTCGTCGATATCGGCCGGGTTGAACTTCCAGTACTTGTCGGCGCGTTCCAGTCGCTGCATGAGGCGCTTCTTCTGCTCCTCCAGCGAGACGAACATGGCGACCTTGATGATCGTGGTGCCCTCGTCGACGAGTTTGCGCTCGAACTTGTTGATCTCGGCGTAGCGCTTCTCCCACACCTCGGGCGCGACGAGTTCGTGCACGCGCACCACGAGAACGTCCTCGTAGTGCGAGCGGTCGAAGACGCCGATCTGTCCGGCTCGGGGTAGCTCCTTGCGAATGCGCCAGAGGTAGTGGTGCTTCTTCTCGACCTCGGTCGGCACGCCGAAGGCGGCGTGGTCCACGCCCTGCGGATCCACCGATCCGATGACGTGCCGCACGATGCCGCCCTTGCCCGCGGTGTCCATGCCCTGCAGTACCAGCAGCACGCTGCGCTGATCGCCGGAACGGCCGTTGGCGTAGAGCTTTTCCTGCAGATCCGAGAGCACCAGGGCGCGCGCGGCGAGCAGCTCCTCCCCGGCGCGCTTGTTGCCCTTGAAGCCCGGCGTGGCCGAGGTATCGAATTTGCGGACCTTCACGCCGTGTGCCCGCAGGGTTTTGGTCGGGGGATCAGACCAGGAAGTCGCCTTCGCCATCTTTCAGCTTTAGCACGCCCCCGGGGTCGCGCGTGTCGGACTCGCCGAATTCAACACAGGCACGCCAGCCGCATGAGCTGATCGGCGAACTCCTCGTCGCTGACCGGCGTGAGGGTCAGATGCGCGGCGGTGGTGAGCAGATAGCGGCCGTCGCCGGAGAAGTCGAGCCAGGTGCGGTGCCGCGTCGGCGGCGAGAGCGGATTGGCCGGATCCACCGTGATGGTGATGAAGCCGCGGCCGTCCACCGGCGCATTGAGCTTGCGTCGGAAAAGCGCTGCGTCACCACGGTTTTCGCCCTCCGCGCTGCGGTTCGGGCCATCCGAGCGCAGTACCGCGTCCTGTGGTTCCCGCAGCTGCGCGAGCCGACCGGCCGGAGCCGAGCCCACGGCTTCCACGAGTTCCCGGCCCACCCGTTCGGGCGGGCACACCGACACGCTCACCGCATCGGGCGTGGCGACCAGCACCCCGGCCCGCTGCTGTGCCACCGCCGCGAAGGCGCGCACGGCCGGACCGTCGGTGCGCTCCCCGAACAGGGTGACCGTGGTGGCGTCGGCGCGGGCGCAGAGCACGAGGGCCGCGGTCAGCTCCGGGTCTATGCGGCGCAGGAAGCGGTGCCGCACCCGTGGCGCGTCGTCGCGCTCCTCGGGAACGACCGCGATGGTGTGCAGCGGATAGGGTCGGCGGTGTTGTCGGGTCTCGCGGGTCCAGACCAGCGTGAACTCATCGGGGGTCAGCACCCACTTCGCGTTCATGGCGCGCGTTCCCCCTCGGTTCCGAGAGGTACCGATACGGGGCCGATGTCCATGGCGGACATTCCGGGCGTCCCCCCTTTCTCCGAGCACCCTCCGATCCCGTTCGCGACCCTACCGGAGTGTCCGAGACGGCGCGTACTTCACAAAGAGCCCGAATGGGACCTTTGGCACTCGATGTCAGTGCCGAGGCCCAGGGGGACGGTCCGCGTTCAGGCGGGTTCGACCTCGATGGTCATTCCGGCGCCGCGCAGCCGCTCGGTCAGCGCATCGCCCATCGCCGAAGCGGGAGTGAGGATTCCGGCGAACTCCGGCAGCGTGTCGAAGGCCAGCGCCAGCCCGGCCTGCCCGAGCATGACCGAGGTGGCCTGGTAGCCCGGATCGCCCTGACCCGCGAAGGTGCACACGTACTTCGCGCCCGAGGTGGTGTCGGCGAAGGTCCGCATGGTGAACCAGCCACTGCGCCGGGCCTTTTCGCTCGGCCCGGTCCCCGGCTTGGGCACCACCCGATCGAGCAGTTTGCGCCCCACCGATACCCGCGACAGCAGCGCGCCCGCCGCCATGGTCGCCACGATGCCGCCCGCCATACCGGCCGCCACCAGCGGCGCGACCGGCGAGGAGCCCACGCTCATGACCTCGCGGTAGCGGAAATTCTTCCCGTACGGCCAGCCCAGCAGGCCATTGCTGCGGCGCACGATCTTGGTGTTGTGCGCGGCCATGACGAACGTCGCCACCCAGCCGCTCAGACTCGGATCGATGGCCGAGGCCTTCGACAGCGCCTGATCGGTCTGCCGCCCCACATCGGGATCCATGGACTTGTCCGGGCTCAGCGAATACGGATGCGCCATGATCGACCCCTTGGCCGGATCGGCGGCGATGGCCTCCATCATGGCCCGCCCGGAATCCACGGTGCCGCCGCTGACGCCGCCCTTGAGCCAGGCGACCAGCGTGGTGTCGGTGAGCTCCCCGGTATTGTCCGCGACGCTGCGCCGGTAGAGCTGGTACACGCTCAGATCCGACGGAATCGAGTCGTAGCCACAGGAATTCACGATCTTCGCGCCGGTCTGCGCGGCCCGCTCGCCGTAGCGGTCGATGCATTCGCGAATGAACAGCGGCTCACCGGTGAGATCGGCGTAGTGCGTACCGTTCTCGGCGCACGCGCGCACCAGCGACAAGCCGTAGCGCAGGTACGGTCCGACCGTGGTGACCACGACCTTGGTCCGCGCGGCCAGGGCGTCGAGTGCCGCCTCGTCCGTGGAGTCCGCGACCACCAGCGGCCAATTCGCCGCCCCCGCACCGAGTTCCGCGCGCACCGCGGCGAGCTTGGACTCCGAGCGTCCCGCGAGCGCGATGCGCGCGCCCTCCGGCGCGGCCTCGATCAGATATTCCGCGGTCAGTTTGCCCACGAATCCGGTCGCCCCGAACAGTACGAGGTCGAATTCCCGGTCAGCCATTGGACTTTCCCTTCGAGCGGTTCACGCCTTGGTGCGTTTGCGGGTGGTCTTCTTCTTGGGCGGAGTGGTCGGTTCCGGCGCGGGCCGGGTGCGCAGCCACTCGTGGTGGACCTTGCCGAGTTCGGTCACCGGCTCGTCGCCGTAGAGCCATTCGCGCGCGATGCGATGCCAGTTGTTGGTGGCCTCGAGCTGCCCCAGCATGCCGAAGGTGAGGAAGTCCGCGCGCCGCGAGAACAGGTGCTCCGGCGGCAGATTCTGCTGTTTCATCCCGGCGAATTCGGTGGCGCGGGGGTCCACGGCCAGCACGAACGCACCCGAGGCCAGCTCCGGGGTGATGGTCAGCGGCTGGTCCACCAGCGCCCATTCGCAGGCGGCGAGCACGTACTCCAGGCACTCCTCGGCGGTGATCTCCTCCGGCGATTCGATGACGCCGCGCTCGATCATGAGATCGCGCAGATCCTCCGCGCGCTCCTCGGCCGCTGCCCGGATACAGGTGATCTCGAAGCGCACATGCTCCGGATTCATGCGGTTGAACAGCCCGAAATCCAGGAAGGCCACCCGCCCGTCGTCGCCGAGCAGCAGGTTTCCCGGATGCGGGTCGCCGCAGAATTCGTTGAAGGTGAACAGCGATCCCACATAGAAGCGGTAGATGATCTCGCCGATGCGATCGCGTTCGGTATCGGGCAGCGCCCGGATCTCCTCGAACCCGCGGCCCGAGAAGTACTCGCTCACCAGCACCCGGGTGGTGGACAGCTCCGGCATGGTGTCGGGCACGAAGATGAACGGGTGCCCGGTGTAGAGCTCGGCGATCTGGCGCTGGGTGCGCGCCTCGGCGACGTAGTCGAGTTCGCTCTCCAGATTCAGCCGCAATTCGTCGAGCACGGCCGGGGTCACCCACGGCATGGCCGATTGCAGCACGCGCCGAAACATGGCCAGGTTCTTCAGATCCGCGCGCACCGCGGCGTCGATCCCGGGGTACTGCACCTTCACCGCGACGGTCCGGCCGTCGTGCAGTTTCGCCCGGTAGACCTGCCCGATGGACGCGGCGGCGATGGGTTCGGGCTCGAAATCGACGAAGACCTCGTCGAGCGGTTTGCCGAAGTCCTCCTCGATGACCGCGCGCATGGTGTCGAAGGAGACCGACGGTGCGCTGTCGCGCAGGACGGCGAGGCGACGCTGGAAGCGCTCGCGGTGCTCCGGCGGCACCAGATCCAGATCGAGTACCGACAGCATCTGCCCGAGCTTCATGGCGACGCCCTTCATGGTGCCCAACACCATGACCATCTGCTCGGTGGCCCTGATCATGGATTCCTCGGCCATTCGAGCGCGGACGGCCTCCGAACGTCCGCGCATGGAACGCCGGGTTTTCTGGGCGCGCAAGGCATTACCGGCGACCGCCATACCGAGCTTCGTCCCCCGTGCGAGCCTGGATGTGGGCAGCTCTTTCGCCATCAGTGACCCTCCAGAAGGTGTCGGGACCCCCGTTGGTGCCGACTCGGCGGATATGTCCGCACGTCGTGTGCCCGCCGGAGATCAGCCTAGCCAACGGCCGAGGCTCCGGCCTAGCACCGAGCCCGAGACTGGCGCTTTTGTGAATGGCCATTCCGTCCACATCGACGGATCCCGCCGATGCCTGCCGTAGGGATGGCTGTCGAGCGGATTGTTGCGACGCGGATTTCTCGCTGGCGGAAAGCCGCATCGACAGGCGCTATCCACCTGCCCCGTGATCGACCGCTCGGCCGATCAGACGTCGTTCTCCGGATCCGGCAGCACATGCGGCCGCGAGGTGAACCACTCCCGCGACCCACCCGCGCGGACCATTCCTTCGATGGCGCTCCACGCCATCATGGTCAGGTAGTCGAGCATCTCCTCGCTGGACATGGTGCGATTTGTGATCCACCAGTCCGTGGCCAGCTGCACGCCGCCGACCAGTACGTAGGCCCACAGCATGGCGCCGTCGGTCTGCACATTGCGGTCGAAGGCCTTGTCGGTGATGACCGCCGCGACGACCTGTGCGAACAGCTTCTCGAAGTCGGCCAGCGTGGAGGTGTCGGTCGAGGCCCCGTTGCCCATGATGAAGCGGTAGACATCGGTATCGGCGTCCACCGTGTGCACGTAGGCCGCGAGGGTATTGCGCACCAATTGGTACTCGTCGAGATCGTCGCTGATGGCCGCGTAGATGCGCGGCATGAGCGTGGTCTCGATGAACCGCTCCATGGTGGCGCGCGTCAGATCCTGCTTATCCGAGAAGTACCGGTACAGGACGGTTTTGGAGACGCCTATCTCCGCGGCGATCTCGTCCATGCCGACATCTCCGCCGCGTTTGCGGATGGCGGCCAGCGTGCCGTCCACGAGTTCCTCGCGACGGTCGATCTTGTGCTGCTGCCAGCGTCGTTTCCGGCCGTCCACGCGGCCGGGGCGCGCGGCAGAATCCATGGCGGCGCTCACGGTCTCCTTCGTGGTCAGCGTCGGCTCCTTGCTCGCGTACTGGACACACGGTCTGTGTGCGGTTTCTTCAGCTTAAGCCTCGCATGCCGCCGATCGTCGCCGATCGGGCCCGGCCCGGTAGCCGGGAGTAGTCGCCCGCAACCAGCAGAATGGAAGATATGGAGCAACCCACCGGCAGCACCGGGGTCCTCGAGACGAGTAAGCGGAGCGCGCCGTCGAGCGCCTTCGCCGACCTCATGGACGAAGAGGGCAAGGCGCGCGACCTTCGCAAGATGAAGCTGGTTGCCACCGCCTTCCTGGTCGCGGCGACCATCATCTATCTGTTCTGCCGCTGGACCGAATCGCGCGGGGGCGGCGGCGATTGGGTCGGCTATGTGCGGGCGGCCTCGGAGGCGGGCATGGTCGGCGCGCTGGCCGACTGGTTCGCGGTGACGGCGCTGTTCCGTCACCCCCTCGGCCTCCCGATTCCGCACACCGCCATCATCCGCAAGAAGAAGGATCAGCTGGGCGAGAGCCTCGGCGATTTCGTGCGCACCAACTTCCTGTCCCCGGAAGTGGTGGCGGCCAAGGTGAATTCGGCGCAGATCTCGCTGCGCCTGGGCCGCTGGATGGCCAGCACCGATCACGCCGAGCGGGTGGCGGAGGAGTCGGCCACCATTCTGCGGGCGGTGATCGGCGCGATCCGCGACGAGGATGTCGAGCAGATCATCGACCACACCATCGTCAAGCGCATCGCCGAGCCGCTCTGGGGTCCGCCCATCGGCCGGGTGCTCGACGAGCTGCTCTCCGACAACCGGCAGCAGCCGCTGTTGGATCTGCTGGCCGAGCGCGCGCACCAGTGGGCGCTGGCCAGCCAGGAGACCATCGACCGGATCGTCGAGCGCGACGCTCCGGGCTGGGCCCCGAAATTCGTGAACACCCTCCTGGCCGAGCGAATTTATCGGGAATTGGTGGAATTCACCTGGAAGGTGCGCTCGCAGCCGGATCATGAGGTGCGGCAGGCGGCGAATCGGTTCCTCGAGGAATTCGCGCACGATCTGCAATTCGACGACGCGATGATCAAGAAGGCCGAACGGGTGAAGTCCGAACTGATGGGCCGGGAGGAGATCACCGGTATGGCGCACGCCACGTGGCGGGCCGCCAAGCGGATGATTCTGGAATCGGCCGACGATCCGAACAGCACGCTGCGCCGCAAGGTGGCCGAGAACGTCCAGCAGCTCGGCCAGCGTCTGGTGGACGAGCCGGGCATGCGCGACAAGGTCGACAGCTGGGTCGAGCGGGGCACCCGCTATCTGGTCTCCAACTACGGCCAGGAGATCGCGACCCTGGTCAGCGATACGGTTGCTCGCTGGGATGCCGAGGAGGCCAGTCGCAAGATCGAATTGCAGGCGGGTCGGGATCTGCAATTCATCCGCATCAACGGAACGGTGGTGGGTTCGCTGGCGGGCCTGGCGATCTACACCATTTCGCATTTGCTGTTCAATGTCTGACGATATTACTGAACAAATGCCCAGGTGTGGCGGCCAGGCGTTTGCCGAATAGGTGCTAGCAGGGTGCTTGCAAGAGCTAGCACCCTGTCTTAGAATTGACCCCACAACCGCCGGAAGGTGAGTGATGGCAGTGGAACCCGAGGTTTCCGAGCCGAACACCGGAAACTCGACGGAGACGTCCGCCGACGCCGGAGACGGCAAGGGTCGCGTAGCCAACGCGGCTCACGACATCGGGGGCTTCATTCGGGCTCAACGTGAAGCCGCCCAGGTCTCGCTGCGACAGCTCGCCGCGCTGGCGGGGGTGAGCAATCCGTACCTCAGTCAGATCGAGCGCGGACTGCGCAACCCGTCCGCCGAGGTGCTCGCGCAGATCGCGAAAGGTCTGCGGGTCTCTTCGGAGGTCTTGTACATGCGGGCGGGATACCTCGAGCAGAGGGCATCCAGTCCCGTCCGGGACGCTCTGCTGGCCGATACCGGTATCACCGAACGGCAGAAGCAGGTGCTCCTGGACATCTACGAATCGTTCCGCCGGGAAAACGCGGCGAACGAGGACCAAGGGGATGCGACGAACCAGCAGGGGGTCGTTCCCGGGGGAAACAGGGACAACGAGGTTCCGCCACGCACGACCGAAGTTCCGCCACGCCAGGAGAACGAAGAACTATGACCGACACCAAACTTCCCACCGCCGTAGCCAAGCCGCTCTACGCGAGCGTCGGCGCGGGCGACGCCGTGTACGCACAGCTCAAGGACGTTGTCGACAAGCTGCGTGAGCGCGCCGCCACCGCCGATGTCACCGGCCGCGTGGAAGAGGCCCGCGAGCGTTTCGCCAACCTCCCCGCGGATGCGCAGGAGCGCTTCGAGACCATTCGCACCCGCATCTCCGAGCTGCCCTCCGAACTGCCGGACGATCTGGCCGAGCTGCGCGAGAAGCTGACCCCGGAGGAGCTGCGTCGCCTCGCCGACCAGTACTTCCACCAGCTGCTCGACCTCTACACCGATCTGGCCGCCCGCGGCGAGGAGACGGTCGACCGGCTGCGCGCCAACCCGACCTTCGACGAGCGCTTCGAGCAGGTCGAGAGCCTCTACAGCGATCTGATCGCGCGCACCGAGGATGTCGTGGGCAAGGTCCAGGAGCAGGTTAGCCCGCTGATCGGCCGCGCCGCCAAGACCGCCGAGGAGGCCGAGGAGACCCTCGAGGGTGAGGTGGTCGCGGTGAAGTCCGAGACCGCGCCCGGCACCAACGGCCCGGCCAAGAAGGCTCCGGCGAAGAAGGCTCCCGCCAAGAAGGCTCCGGCCAAGAAGGCCACTCCGGCCGCGAAGAAGTAAGTACCGCAGCCTGATTCGGCGGCCCTCGCGCACGACGGTGTGCGGGGGCCGTTGTGCGTTCGCCGGGTCCGAACCCGCCGCCGCGGCGTACGGGCCGTCGAAAACCGCCCGTTACTCGTATGATGGGTCGGGTGAACGGGATTGCCGGAAACATTCTGTGGCTGCTGCAACTGGGCGCGCTCGCTATGACGGTGTTCGCGCTGGTGCATGCGATCCGCCAGCGTCCGGATGCCTTCACGGCGGTGGACAAGCTGACCAAGCCCGCGTGGGTGGCGATTCTGTGCGCCGCGCTGGTGGGCCTGCTGTTGGCGCGCACGCCGGTGGGGATTCTCGGTATCGCGGCCATTGTCGCGACCGGTGTGTATCTGGCCGATGTGCGGCCCAAGGTCGATGAGGTGCAGCGCGGTCCGCGCTGGTAGGCGCGATATCGCCACGATTCGTATCGGGCGTCGACAATCCGTGAGGGATTGTCGACGCCCGATTTTTTTGGTGCTTGCACTAGCAAGCGGGCCTCCGACGGAGTTACTGTATCCAGGAGTAACACAAAGGAGTGTCCTATGCGGGCAATGCTGTCCACACCGGCGGGCCTGGCCGGAAAGGTCCGTGACCACCTGCTGCGGCACCGGGCCGGACTGCGGTCCCGGGTATACGAGACCGCCGCGTTCAACGCACCCTCCGGACCTCATGAGGTGGTGACCGTCACCGCGGGCGACGGCGTGCGACTGCGCGCCCATGTCTACGGTCCCGCGAACGCGCACACCATCGTGCTCGTGCACGGCTGGACCTGTTCGCTCGAGTACTGGTACCCGCAGATCAACGCCTTCGCCGGTGAGTACCGCGTGGTCGCCTACGACGTGCGCGGTCACGGCGAGAGCGAACGCGGCGCCAGCAAGCTCACCACCGACCTGCTCGCCGACGATCTCCAGGCGGTCCTGGAGGCCACCCTGCGCCCCGAGGAGCGCGCGGTCCTGGTGGGCCACAGCCTCGGCGGTATGACCATGCAGGCGTGGGCTGGCCGGTATCCCGAGCAGGTCCCGGCCCGCGCGGCCGCGGTGCTGTTGACCAATACCGCCTCGGCGAACCTCATCAACGAGACCACCGTCGTGCCCCCGTTCGGCCCGGAGTTCACCCGCCGACTGCCCTTCCTCATCGGCCTGCTCGGGCTCAGCGCGCCGCTGCCGCTGCCCGCCATCGGGCCGATTCCGTGGGTGCTGCGCCGTCAGATCATGAGCCTGGCCGCGACCGGCGATATCGCGCTGTTCTCGCACAACATCGTGCGCTCCTGCCCCGCGTCGGTGCGCGGGCGCTTCGGCACGCTGCTGTCGTATCTGAACGTGGGTGAGGGCGCGCGCAATCTCACCGTCCCGACCACGGTTGTCGCCGGTGAGTTCGACTTCATGACACCACCGGTGCACTCCGAGCGCATTGTCGAAATGCTGCGCGAGGCAGGGTCTTTCGACTCCTACCGCATTCTCCCCACCGGGCATCTCGGCAATGTCGAAGCCTACGAGGAGTTCAACGTCGAGCTGGCGCGAATCGTCCAGGCCGCCTTCGAGATTCCGGCGGCGCTGCGCGCGTGATCGACCGCTCGGGCTCGCCCGGGCGCGGAGGCCACGCGACAACGGCGTCGCGTGTGCCGCGCCGACAGGTGGGGTGAAATCACCCCTTGGGGGCGCTGTCGTGGGCATATTTCCGGCCCAAACTGTGTTGTAGGTAACACGGTACCGGCAAGCTCGGGCGAATGCCCTTGCGGGAGAACGGGTATTCATCAAGAGCAGCCGCGGACGACCGAGTGCCGCCAATTGGGTGCTTGCTATTGCTAGCACTAGTGCTAACTCGGTAGTGTGCCGTAGGACACAAAGGAGTGCTCATGCTGGTGAAACTGCCCGCAGCGGTGACCGATCTTCGGGCCGACGCGCTGACCGCCGCGTTCCGAGCGAAATTGCGGGCTCGGACCTATACGACCGCGTCGTTCAACACCCCCGAGATCGCGCCCGACGTCATCGACGTGAAAACCCGTGATGGGGCGAAGCTCCGGGTGCACGCCTACGGCCCCGCCGACCGCGATGTCATCGTCTTCGCGCACGGCTGGTCCTGCTCACTCGAGTACTGGTACCCCCAGATCAACGCCTTCGCCGGTGATTACCGCGTCATCGCCTTCGATCAGCGTGGCCACGGCGAAAGCCAGCCCGGCAAACTGCCTTTCAGCGCCGATCAGCTGGCCGACGATTTCTCCGCCGTGCTCGACGCGGTGCTGCGGCCCGGCCAGCGGGCCGTCCTGGTCGGCCACAGCATGGGCGGCATGACCATTCAGGCGTGGGCGCGCAAGTATCCCGAGCAGGTGTCGCAGCGCGCCAAGTCGGTGCTGCTGGCCACCACCGCCGCGCATTCGATCGCCAACCGCGCCACCGTGATTCCGTTCATCAACGATGTGATTCCGGGCCCGCAGTGGCTGGCGCTGGCGCTGTTCGGCACGCCGGTTCCGCTGCCGGGCGGGCCGCTGGTGAACGCTATCGCCAAGGCGCGCTTGACCAATCCGTCCGCCACCGCGGAACAGATCGCCTTCAGCCTCGCCATCGTCCGCTCCTGCCGTCCGGCATCGCGGGCGGCCGTGGCCCGGGGGCTGATCAACCTGGACCTGACCGGCGCGGCCGCGAACCTCTGCGTGCCGACCACCGTGATGGCCGGTTCGCACGACCGGCTGCTGCCGGAGCTGCATTCGCGCGAAATCGCCGACACCCTGGCGGCCGCGGGCTATCTGGACCGCTACGTCATCCTCCCGACCGGGCATCTCCCGAACATCGAGGCCGTCGAGGAGTTCAACGCGGAGGTCGAGCGCGTGATTCGCATGGGCCGTCGCGGTCTCGTCGCCGCCGCCGGATAACCGGCACCGAGCGCCTCCCGGCGCGACAGGCAAGGTCCTCGCGCCGGGAGTGCTTTCAGTTCCACGAGTGTGAGTGGCATCACCGCGTCGATCTAGTGAAAACGGTTTTCATTTTGCTTTAGGGTTGGGCGGAACGCAGGAGGAGTTCCATTGCCCAACGCCATGCACATTCTCACTCGCACCGATCTCGCCGATATCCATCTCGCTCCCGCCGAAGTCATCGAACTCGTGACCGAGGGCTATCTGGCGTACGCGCACAACGAATCTCGGTGTCCGGTCAAGCTCATGATGCCGATACCGAAGGCCGAGCGCGACGCCGTCTCGTACTCGATGCTCGGCTACGACGGCTCACTGGAGCAGGTCGGCTTCAAGACCTCCTACCGGCAGGGGAGCGAGAGCGCCGAAAAGTACTACACCACAATCAGTTTGTACGACGACGTGACCGGGCTGCCGTTCGCGTTCATGGACTGCCAGCGCATCGGCGCGTCCCGCACGCCCGCTACCACCGCCATCATCGCCAAGCACTGCGCGCGGCCGGACGCGCGCAGCGCGCTCATGCTCGGCACCGGTGTGCAGGGGCGAAATACCTTGCCGTACTTGCTGACCGCGCTGCCGCGGCTGGAACGGCTGCGGCTGTTCGGCACCCACCCCGACGGCATTGCCGAGAGCATCGCCAGCCTGCACCGCTGGTTCCCGGATCGGGAGATCGAACTCGTCGAGGATGTCCCCGCCGCGGTCGCCGACTCCGATATCGTCGTGGTCGCTTCGGGCCGCGCGGCTCATCCCCAGGTGCGCACCGACTGGCTGCCACCGGGCGGACTGCTCGTCTCGGTGGCCAGCAAGGGTGTGGCGAGCGGTGCGCTGCGCGACGCCGATTACGCGATCGCCACCAGCGCTGGACAATTGGGCGTCACCGGCACTCGCCTGGCGGGACCGGACGGCGAGGTGACGCTCGATGCCGAACTGCCCGATATCGTGGCGGGCCGGGCTCCGGGGCGGCGCGGCGACGACGATCGGGTCTTCGCCTTCTCCAGCGGGATGATCATCACCGATATGCCCGTGGCCCACGCGCTGGCCACCCGCGCGGTGGCCGCCGGGCGCGGACAGCGGGTGGAACTGTGGTCGTGAAAACCCTTGCGGCGCCGTCGCTGCCCGCGCTGGAGCCGGACTGGCAGCGGCGCGTGCGCGCCGACGCACGGCTGCTGTTCGATATTCACCACGCGATCGGCGGGCCGTTCCATATCGTCCATCCCGAGCAGTTCGCCCACAACCTGCGAGCGTTTCAGGGCACCCTCGCCGGTCATGGGGTGGCTGGCCGGGTCTACTTCGGCAAGAAGGCCAACAAGGCGGGAGCCTGGCTCGCGGCGGCGGCCGATGTCGGCGGCTCGGTCGATGTCGCCAGCGAACCCGAACTCGTCCACGCTCTCGCGCACGGTGTGCGCGGTCGCGATATCGAGGTGACCGGGGCCGCCAAGAACAGCGCCCTGCTGCGGCTGGCGGCCCGGCACGACTGCGTGGTCGCCATCGACGCGCTCGATGAACTGGACCGGCTCGCGGAGGTGGCGGCCGGTGCGGGTCGCACTCGAATTCTGCTGCGCCGCTTGCCACCCGGAGCGCCGCACAGCAGGTTCGGCCTGTCGGATCGCGATCTGGCGACGGCCGTCGCCCGGTGCGCGCTGCTGAGTTCGGTGGTCGAGCTGATCGGCTTCTCCTTCCACCTCGACGGGTATCAGGTCGCACCGCGCGCGGAGCTGGCGCACGAGCTGATCGACTGGTGCCTCGACGCCAGGGCGCGCGGGCTACCCGTGACCAGCCTGTCCATCGGCGGTGGCTTCGCGTGCAACTATCTCGACCCACGCGATTGGGCCTACTTCACCGAGAACCACAGCGACGAGTGGTTCCACGCGGGGAAGCGGTTCGACAAGTTCTACCCCTATGCGCAGGGCCCGACCGGCGCGGACATGCTCGACGCCATCCTGTCCTATGTCCACGGCGGACACAGCCTCGCGAAACGATTGCGCGACAACGATATAGAGCTGATGTTGGAGCCCGGCCGCGCACTGCTCATCGACGCCGGTTTCACCGTCTTCCCGGTGCTCGGCTTCAAACGCAATGCCGAGCACGGCATCACTGCCGTGCAGGGCTTGAGTATGAGCGTCTCCGAACAGTGGAAGGGCAGCGAATTCCTGCCGGACCCGATCCTGGTGCCGCACAGCGTCGATGCGGAGCCCGAGCCCGTCGCGACCTGCGTCGGCGGGGCCAGCTGCATGGAGTACGACGTGCTCACCTGGCGCAAAGTCCCACTGCCACAAGCGCCTCGACACGGCGACCTGTTGATCTACCCCAATACCGCCGGATACCAGATGGACAAGAACGAGAGCGAATTCCACCAGCTGCCGCTGCCGCCGAAGGTGGTCGTCACCGAGGAGTCGGGGCGCTGGCGCTGGCGGTTGGACCGATGACCGCGCAACTGCCCCGGCTGCGCGAGAACGTGGTGCGCTACGCCTCGGAACTCATCGGCGCGACACCGCTGCTGGAGCTGGTCACCACGGGCGCGGGCAGTCGAATCCTGTTGAAGCTGGAGCAGTTCAATCCCACCGGGTCGGCCAAGGTGCGCATGGCGCGTGAGATGGTGTTGGCCGCGGAGCGGGAGGGGCGGCTGCGGCCCGGCGGCCATATCGTCGAGCCGACCTCCGGCAATACCGGCACCGGGCTGGCGCTGTTGGCCCTGGAGCGGGGCTACACCTTCACCGCCGTGGTCGACGGTCACGCTGCCGAGGACAAACTGCGCGCCATGAAAGCCATGGGGGCACAACTGGTTCACGTCGACAGCGATGGCAGCGGCGGCCCCAGCACCGTGCAGCGCAGGCGCGTCGCCGACGACATCGCCTGTAGGACCGGGGCTTTCCGCCCGGATCAGCACAACAATCCGCACAACAACGCCGGATACCGGGAGCTCGCGGGCGAACTGCTCGCCGATCTGGAGACCGATGTCGACTATCTGGTGGGCGCGGTGGGCACCGGCGGATCGCTCTGCGGCACCGTGGCGGAGCTGCGCGCACTCGGCTCCTCGGTGCGCGCCATCGGCGTGGAACCGGTGGGCTCCATCATCTTCGGCGGTGCGGGCGCACCGTACTGGCAGACCGGGGCGGGCAGCCCGTCCGGCTTCCCGGTCGGCGCGAATGTGCGCTACGACCTCGTCGACGAGGCCTGTCAGATCGGTGACGTGGAGGCCTTCGCCACCGCGCGGGTGGTGGCGCGGCGCACCGGCATGCTGGTCGGCGGCACCGGGGGAGCCGCCATCTACGCGGCGCTGCGGCGGCTGGTGCAGTTGCCCGCCGACAGCACCGTGGTGGTGCTGGTGTGCGATGCGGGCGAGAAGTACCTCGACTCGGTGTACGACGACGAGTGGCTGCTCACCCGAGGGCTGCGCAACGACGCTGTCCAACAACGCATCCGCCGACTGTTCACCGCCTACGACGAATCGCTGCGACTGGCTGGCTGCCGGGTCGGCACCGGGAGCTGAGGACAAGGACGAATGCTCGACAGAACGCACTGGAACGACTACCGCGCCATTGTGGCGCTGGCCGCGCCGATCGCCGGACTGCAATTGGCCCAGGTGGCGCTGACCACCGTCGATCTCGCCATGATGGGCCTGCTCGGCATCGCCGCGGTGGCGGCGGGCGGGCTGGCGCTGCTGCTCTACAACCAGCTGCGCACCATGTGCGTCGGCATGGTCACCGGTGTCGGCAATATGATCGCGGCCGCCGCGGGGCGTGGCGAGAAGCGCACCGGCACAGACGAACTCGACGAGGATGCCGGTGCGGAGATCCGAGGATACGTCCGCGCGGCCCTCGCCGTGGCCACCGTGACGGCCATGGTGGGCGCGGCGCTGCTCGTCGGACTCGGCTTCGCCCTGGCCTGGCTCGGTCAGGACCCGGATGTCCTGGAGTTGGCCCGGCCCATCATCTGGACGCTCGCGCCGGGACTGATCCCGATGCTGTGGCTGAATGTGTTGCGGCAGTTCTCCGTCGGCCTGCGGCGCGCGGGGTCGCTGCTGCGGGTGACCCTGGTGTCCATCGGGGTCAATGCCGTGCTCAACGCGTTGTTCATCTTCGGTTGGCTCGGGCTGCCGAAACTCGGCCTCGCCGGAATCGGCCTGTCCACCACCCTGGTTCAGCTCTGGACCTTCGGCACGTACCTGTGGACGGTGCGCCGCGACCCGGTGCTCGGGCCGTTGCTGTCATTGCGCATCTGGCGGGCCGACCCGGAGATCGTGAAACGCATTGTCCGACTGGGTACGCCGATCTCGCTCACCTACGGCGCCGAGGCCGCCATCACCTCCATCGCGACCGTGTTCATGGGCACCTTCGGCGCGGTGCCGCTGGCGGCCAGCAATATCGTGAACAATCTGGCCTACATCGTCTACCAGGTGAATATCGGTCTCTCCCAAGGCTCTTCGATTCTGGTCAGCCGCACCATCGGCCAGGGGCGAGCGGATCGGGTGGGCGGTATCGCCCGGCGCACCGTCACCCTCGGATTCGCCTTCATGACCGTCATCGGGCTGCTCTACGTGCTCTTCCCCGACGCGGTGCTCGCGCCCTTCCTGGGCGCCAGCCGCGACGACACCGAGGTGGTGGCCGCCGCGTCGGTGCTGCTCTGGTTCGCCATCGCGCACCAGTACTGCAAGGGCGCGCAGAACCTCTGTATCGGATTGCTGCGCGGCATCGGCAATTCGGCAGCGGGCCTGAGCAATACGCTCATCGGCTACTTCGCTCTCGGGGTACCGGCCATGGTGCTCTTCGGGTACGGGCTGGGCTGGTACGGGCCCGGGGTGTGGCTCGGCCTGTGCCTCGGATTCGGGGCGACGGCGGCGCTGGTGTGGCGCACCTTCCTGCGGCGGCTGCGTACGCTCGGCGAGCGGACGCCGGAGGCGCTGGCGGCGGCGCGCTGAACGCCGATCGGATCAGTTGAAGACGACGGTGCGGCGGCCGTGCACCAGGACGCGGCCCTCCAGATGCCAGCGCAGCCCGCGCGCGAGCACCACGCGCTCGATATCGCGGCCCTGACGCACCATGTCGCGCACGGTGTCGGCGTGGTCGATACGGCTGACGTCCTGCTCGATGATCGGACCCGCGTCGAGTTCGGCGGTCACGTAATGACAGGTCGCCCCAATGAGTTTCACGCCTCGGGCGAAGGCCTGGTGGTAGGGCCGCGCGCCGACGAAGGACGGCAGGAAGCTGTGATGGATATTGATGGCCCGGCCCGCCCAGTGCGCGCACAGCTCCGGCGGCAGCACCTGCATGAAGCGGGCGAGGACGACGGCGTGCGGGTCGTGGGCGTCGACGAGTTGGCGGACCTGGTCGAAGGCGGGTCCGCGCTCGGCAGGGTCCTTCGGGAACGGCACGTAGTGGAATTTCACCCCGTGCGCCTCGGTGATCCCGGCCAGATCAGGGTGGTTGCCGATGACGGCCTCGATGGTGGCGGGCAGCTCCCCGCTGAAGGCGCGCCCGAGCAGATCGTGCAGACAGTGCCCGTCCTTGCTGACCAGCAGCACCACCCGGCGCTTCTCCTCGGAGTCGAGGACCTCCCATTCGGTCTCCGGTCCCAGCTCGGCGGCCACCGCGGTGAAGCGGTCGCGCAACTCGTCGAGGTCGAAGGGTACGGTGGCCGCCTCGATCGCCTGCCGGGTGAAGAACCACCCGGTCTCGAGATCGGAGTGGTAGCCCGCCTCCACGATGGATCCGCCGAAATCGGCCATGAACGAGGTGATGCGGGCAATGATGCCGGGACGGTCGGGACAGCCCAGCGTCAGCACATAACGTCGATCGTCTCCGGCGGCAGAACTCATACCGAGCATTCTCTCAGTGCCCGGGTTGTGACCTGAGCGGGGCCGCTGCTCAGAGCTCGTAGAACGGGTCGGCGTAGCGAAAGTCGCCGGTCATCTCGTCCTCGTAGGCGCTCAGCGGTCGGACCTGGAAATGCGAGGTCCACTCGGGGCGATCGGGGGCGATATTCAGCCGTACGCCCGGGACGAAGCCGAAGCGCGGGTAGTAGTCGAGGCTGCCGAGCAGGCCGACCAGCGGCTCGTCGAGCGCGTCGGCCGCGCCCAGCGCCGCGTGCATGAGCGCCGAACCGACACCGCCGCCCTGATGGTCGGGCCGCACCCCGATCGGTCCGAGCGCCAATACCGGGAAGGGGCCGACGGCCGCGCGGGTGAGGCAGACGTGGCCGAGGATTCGGTCGCGCCCCTCGGCCACCATGGACAGGGTCGGAATCCACCCCGAGTTGTCGCGCAGCCGCCGCACGAGATCGACTTCGGGGGGATCGGCGAGGGCGGGTGCGGCCTCCTCGGGCCAGGTCTCGCCGTGAGCGTTGGCGTATTGGGCTGCGAAGGCGCTGCGATGCACCGCGGCGATGGCGGCGAGGTCGCTGGGACGCTCGCGACGGATCAGCACATCTACGAGTGTGCGGGACGGCGGTGCGCACTCGCAATGAAATTGCCACCGATATGCCAAACTCGCATCCCATGGCACAGCTATCCCGCCGGGACGTCGCGGCACTGATCGATCACACCCTGCTCGCGCCGGAGGCCACCCCCGCCGATGTCGCCACGCTGGTGGACGAAGCCCGTGAACTCGGCGTGTTCGCCGTCTGCGTCTCCCCGTCCATGCTGCCGCTGCGCGCCCCCGGCCTGGCGGTGGCGACCGTCGCGGGTTTCCCGTCCGGCAAACATCATTCGCTGGTCAAGGGCAGCGAGGCGCGGCTCGCGGTGGATCAGGGCGCGGACGAGGTGGATATGGTCATCGACGTGGGCGCGGCCGTGGCCGGGGACTACAACGCGGTGCTCGCCGACATCATCACCGTGCGCGAGGCCATGGGCGACCGGGCGCTGCTGAAGGTGATCATCGAATCGGCCGCGCTGACCGACGAGGCGATTGTGGAGTGCTGCCGGGCCGCCGAGCGCGCCGGTGCGAATTTCGTGAAGACCTCCACCGGTTTTCATCCCGCCGGAGGCGCGAGCGCCCATGCCGTGCGCCTGATGGCGGAGACGGTCGGTGGCCGCCTCGGCGTCAAGGCGAGCGGCGGAATCCGCACCGCCGCGGCGGCGGCGGACCTCATCGCCGCGGGCGCGACCCGCCTCGGCCTGTCCCGTTCCCGTGAAGTGCTGGAGGGCTTCCCAGCCTGAGCGCGGCGGCGACAGCTCGGCGGTGCCCGCGAACGCACCGGATGCGGCCGAGCGAGTGGCGCGACGAAAAGAGGCGCGCCGCCCGGCTTTCGGGCAGCGCGCCTCTGGCGAGGTCGCGTGATCAGCAGGTGACCGCGGTATCGCTCTGCGCGGGTTCGAGCTGAGCCTGGCCGCCCGCGAGGGTCACGTGCAGGCCGTCGTTGGTGACCTCGACCTTGGTCGGCTTCAGCCCCATCGGGTAGCTCTGCAGGCTCTCGGCCATCACGTCGACAATGCCCTCGACGAGATCGGTGGGCAGGCCGAAGCCGAGCAGCGAGGCGGATTCGGTGGTCACCTCGACCTTGTCGCCGACCACATGCGGCTTCACCTGAAGCCCGGCCAGTCCGCCCAGCACCGCGAAGGTGAGGGTGCCGTCGGCGGGATTGGACTCCACACCACTCACCAGGCCGCCCAGGGTCTTGGCGATACCGTCGTTGCTCCAGGTGACGTCGGCCGAGGAGCTGCCGATGGTGCCGCCGCCGCGACCCTGGTCGACCACCTCGATATCGTTGAACTTCGCGTGCACCACCATGCCCACGGCGGGCCCGAACTTGGTGTCGTCACTGTTCACCGTCACCGAGCCGACCTTGTTGTCGAACATGGTGATGAGCATGGGCTTGGCCCCGAACGACACATCGATCTTGGACCCCATCTGCTGCTCGAACTGCGAGCTGATGCACCGCTCCACGGTCCGCCGCGCGTACGCCTCGCCCCCGGCGAGCCCCGCGACCGCGAGCAGCGCGACGACAATGCCGACGATCAGCAGGGTCCGCCGCGAACCGCGCATCCAGGACGAACCTCCCTGTGCTCCCTCGTTTCCCGGCGGCGGTGGCGGCACCGGCGGCTGTTGCCCGCCCCCCGGCGCGGCGGCACCGGCGGCCATGGCCGCGCCCTCCGCGTCGAAAACCTCGGTGCCGTGCGCGCCCATCACCTTGGTGTCGTGGCCGCTGGCCGAAACCCCTTGCGCCGCAGCCGCTCCGGCATGCTCTTCGTCCACGGGATAGGCGGCATACGGCCCGGCGTCGGAGAGCGGCGTGCCCGCCGCGAACACCTCGGTCGGATGTTCGTCGACACCCGATCCGGTCGCCGCGGGATTCTCCGCGTGGTCGGGCGCCGCGAAGATCTCGGTCGGGGTCGAATCGGAGACACGCACGCCCTGACCGATGATCTCGGTGGGCTGATCGCTGCCGGGCGCGGCCTTGATGGTGGCGTCGGGATCGGCGGTGGCCGAGCCGGATTCGGCCCGGACGGTGTCGTCGGTGGGGTCGGGGGCTGCTGGGGCGGACGTCCCGGCCTGTCTCGCCAGGCCCGGCTCGTGCGTCACTTCGGTTCCGGCGGTACCGTTCTCGTCGGCGGGGGCGCCGCCCACGAGCGTGGCATCCGGGTCCGAGGCGTGGGGCGCATCATCGGTGCGCTTGGCCGCGTCGTCCGAGGTGGGTTTCGAGCTCATGCCGCCGATTCTTCCCGAGGTTTCTGTGTGGGCTCTGTGCTTCCGATGAGGTGTTGACCGAACCCGGACGGAATGTGACATAACGCACAGGCGATCGGCGTAGCCTGATTCCATGGCTGGGGACGCCGCAGCGGAGCGGGATGCGGAGCGCGGCTGGCGGGCCTTACGGCGGCTGGCCGGTCGACACGCGGGATATTTCACCACGCGCCAGGTGCTGCGCACCGGCTGTGAGACGCGGATTCGCGACGGTCTGCGCGACGGCTCGATCACCCGCGCGGGCGTGGGTCTGCTGCGCCTGAGCGATTGGCCGGAGGGTCCGCTCGACGAGTACGCCATGTGGTCGGCCTGGTTCGACGGCGCGGCCGCGGTCTCCCATCACAGCGCGGCGGAACTGCACGGATTGGGCAGGCTGCGCCCCCGCTTCGTGCACATTTCGGCGGGTGTCGGCCGGTTCCCGCTGTCGCCGCGGCTGGTCGTGCTGCGTCGGGCGCTGACCCGCACCGATGTCCAGTCGGCGGGCGCGTTCCTGGTGACCACGCCCCTGCGCACCGTGCTCGATCTGGCCGAAGCCGGAATCGGTCAATCCGCGCTCGACGAGGTGGTGGCCGACGCCGTGGCCATCGACCGGTGCGCCAGCGCCGAAATCCGTTCCGCCAGTGCCGCTCTGCCGCCGCCGACCGCGACCCGCCTGCACCGGGCCCTGACCCGTGCGTGATTCGCGCCGCGAGCTTCGAGTTTTGCGCGGCGCGCTTTCGTGGCATGGTGACCGATCATGGGGCTAGTCGGGTGTGGCATGTGGGATCTGAGCTTTCCCCCCGGACCGCCCGATCGGGTCGCGGATATGTTCACCGCCGCCGTGGTCGCCGACGCCGTGCGGCGCTTCGACGCCGATCTGGCGCAGTCGGTGGAGACGTGTCGGGATTGGCGGCGTGACTACCGCCGCGTGTTTCGAGGTCTGACCGCGCTGGCCGTGACCGCACCGTCGGTCTCCCTCGGCATCGCGCAGGAGGGGCTGGAGTCCACTCGCACCATGCTGCGTTTCGCGGCCGGGCGCACCGTCACCTCGCTGCGGGCGGTCGATGTGCGGGAGGCGGCCGACGACGCCGAACTCGCCACCGGCCGTGTCGACGGCGAGGCCGAGCCGGTGCGGCGGCTGGAGGTGCCCTATCGCGGCGAGACCCTGGCAGGGGACGCGCTGCGGCGGCAATTGGGGCAGTGGCGGGACCACGGCATCGTCGAACCCGGGTTCGCGGCGGCGGTGGAACGCGTCATCGACCATCCGGAGTGGTTGGCGCTGCCCGGTTTTCGACTGACGGCGGTGGGCGCGACGGCGCATCTGGGTCCGGTGCGATCGCTGCTGTCCTGGGGCGCGCAGGTGCTGGCCGTGGACCGGCCGGGCCGGGCCCGCTGGGACCGGCTGTACGCCGCCGCCCGGGCGGGAGCGGGCACGCTGCGCTTCCCGGTGACCGAATCCGGTCCGGGCGTCGACCTCACCAGACACTTTCCGGCGCTGGCCCGCTGGATCACCGAGCACGCCGATATCCGCCCGGTGCTGGGCCTGTACGCGAATCTCCCGGGGGCCGCCGGTATTCGACTCTCCGCCGCCTCGGATGTGCTGGCCGAGGCGGTGCTGCGCGACCGCCCCGATACCGCCCTCGCCTACCTGGGCGCGTCGACCGACTGCTACGCCGTTCCGCCCGCCGTGGTCGAGGAGGCGCGGGACCGCTTGGCGCACCGCGGCTTTCAGGGCAAGGCCCAGGACCTGGTGCACCGGGCGGTGTCCGGTTCGCTGTATCGACCCAACTACGAACACCCGGTGCGGGAGGCCGACGGCGCGCGATGGGACCTGTTCGACAATCTCCCGACGCTGTTGGGGCCGGATTACGCCCTGGCGCAACGCCTCCCGCGCTGGCGCGCCGTGCTCGCCCGCGCCGCCGGTCACACCGTCTCCTACACCGTCACCCCACCGGCCTGGCCCACCGATATTCGGGAGAGCCCGTGGCGGCCGACCGCGCTACGCGGCGCGGATCATTACGGCATCGAGGTCTTCGACCGCGCCACCATCCGGCCGCTGCTGGCCGCGAAGCTCGTCGCCGACCTGTTCGCGCCCGACGAGCCGGACCCGAACCCCGACGCCCTGTTCACGAAGGGCGCCGCGCACGGCGGCCTGTGGCGTCAGCCCTTCCATCCACAATCGCTCATCGCCCCCTCGACCCTGCTGGGCGGATTGGACGCCGTCCGCGATTTCGGGGCGCGCGGTATTCGCCGCTACTTCGGCTAGTCGCGCTCGCCCGGCAGCGGCAGGCCCTGTTCGCGCATGACCTCGCGCAGCCGGTCCGGGTAGTCGGTGATGATGCCGTCCACGCCCTTGTCGATGAGCTTGCGCATGGCCTCGGGCTCGTTGACGGTCCAGGGCACCAGCAGGATGCCGTGCTCGTGGGCGGTGTCCACCAGACGCTGGGAGATGACGGGCATTTGCAGCCTGCCCTCCGGCGGCACGGCGTGAATCGGCGAGAGGGCCGTCGCCCCTATGGATTTCGCGCCCCGGACCAGGCTCTCGCTCTCCCAGATCAGATTCAGCCCGCCCGTCCACGGCGACAGTGGATACACCTTGGTGATGTCGGTGAGCGCGTACAGCGGGACCGTCGGATCGGTCTGGTGCACGAGTTCGAGTGTGCCCCAGTCGAAGCTCTGGATGACCGCACGGTCCTCGACGCCCGCCGATCGGATCTCGTGCAGCGCCTGCTGGACGAATTGCCCTCGCCCGGCGGTGGTCTCGCCCACCGGATCGTTCTTCAGTTCGATGCTGAACCGCACGGTGTCCGCGCCACGGTCGGCGGCCAGCGCGAAAACCTCCGCCAGCGTGGGCATCTTCGCGCCGGGCGCGGCCTGCTGCCCGGGGTAGGCCGATTGCGTCTTCGAACCGCAGTCCAGGGTCCGCACCTGCTCGAAGGTCAGATCCTTGATGAGCTTGCCGACATAGGGATACTGCTTGTCACCGGCCGAAACCGGCGCGGTATCGGTGCATTTCGCCTCGTCCACCCGCGCGTCGTGGCCCACGACCTCGCGCCCGTCCCGGGTGATCTGGATATCCAGCTCCAGGGTGGTCACGCCGAGCTCCAGGGCGTTGGCGAAGGCCGGGATGGTGTTCTCGACCACCAGCGCGCGTCCGCCGCGATGGGCCTGGAGGTCGAAGGCGTCCGTCGCCGCGCTCGCCGTTCCCGGATGGGTGAACAGCGCGGCGCCGAGCGTCGCGACGGTGGTGGCGAGCCGAATTCTCAAGAGCACGAACCTCTTCGCTGAGGGGCAGAACGATCAACCATCATCCCCGGAGCGCGGCGCGACCGCACCCCAAGGTACCGACAGCACGCAATCGCGCAGGCGACGCCGCTGCGGACGCAGCGGAAAGCCGTCCTGGCGCAACAGTTCCGCCGTGTAGCGCCACCGCACCCGGGGGCCGAACACCGCCAGCGGCGCGGCATGCAGCCAGGCTCGGTCGGCGGCGTTCAACAGCGCGTGAATGGGCTCGCCGGGAATATTGCGGTGGATCAACGCCTTCGGCAGCCGCTCCGCCAGATCCGAGGGCTTCTCGATATCGAAGGGATCCCAGGCCAGGGTCAGCGACAGCGGGCCCGACCGGTCCAACAGCACCCATGCGCACCGCCGTCCGAGTTCGTCGCAGGTGCCGTCCACCAGGAGCCCATCGGGAGCCAGTCCCGAGAGCATCGTCGACCAGGCCTCGCCCACCGCCGATTCGGGGTACTGCCGCAGCACGTTGAAGGCCCGCACCAGATTCGGCCGCAGACCCGCCAATTCGAAACCGCCCCGGGCGAATTCGACCCCGTCGCGGCCGGGCACCACCCGCTCCGGATCGATCTCGAGTCCGACCACCCGCAGATCGGGTCGCACCCGGCGCAGCCGCGCCGCCAATTCCAGTGTGGTGACCGGCATCGCGCCGTATCCGAGATCGACGACGAGCGGGTTCGGGGCCTCCAGCAAACGACTGGTCACCAGGGTGTCGTGCGCCAGCCAGCGATCACTGCGGCGGAGTCGGTTGATGCCGGTGGTGCCGCGGGTGATCGCTCCGATGGGCTTGGTCAGCGGGCGGGTTCGTGCTCGTCCAGCCACCGCTGCGTCATTTCGGCTTCCGCCCGGAACAGGTCCACCAGATTCACCAGCAGCAGCTGTTCGAGCTTGGTCCCGAAGAACGGGATGGTCACCTGCGCCCGCGAGGAGGTGCGCAGGGTGCATCCGATCTCGGTGGGAAACAGGTGCATCGTGCCGCCGAGCGTGCCGGGGCCGTTCGGGATTTCCGCTGTGTAGGTGCCACGCACCTCGGGTTCGTAGGGTCCGTAGGTCTCGGTGCGGGTGATGACCATGTCCTTGCGAATCATGGTCTGCGCCAGGTCCGGCAGCATGTCGCGGGGCAGCACGTGCCGCAGCGTCACCGCGATGCCCTGATCGCCCGCGTCCAGACTCACCACGTCGTTGTCGGAGTACTTCCGCATCTCCTCGATCCGCGCATCCCAGTACTCGCGGTTCGACAGCGCTGCGTACACCTCTTCGGTGGTGTGCAGCTGATAGCGGGCGGAGTAGTCCAGTCGGCGGGCCATGAGCGGTGAGGTTACCGGCGCGATCCGGCGGTCAGTGCGAAGACAGCCAATTGTCGGTGAACTCGGCCTCGCGGACGAGCAGATCGCTCAGGTTCTCCTGGATGGCGGCCTCGATCTTCTTGCCGAAGAGCGGGATGTTCACCTCGATGGTGCCGTCCACCACGTACTTGGAGCCGGTGCCGTCCTCGGTGAGGGTCAGCGTGCCGCGCACCTCGGCGGGCGCGCCCTCGACGCGAGCGGTGAAGGTGCCCGCGTCACCGGTCCAGATCTCGGTGCGCGGAATGATCAGACCGTCCGGCTTGATGGCCGTGATCTGCTTGGGCAGATCCGCCGCGGGAATGGTCTGCACGAGCTCCACGCGCACCTGGTCACCGGCGATGGCCAGCGATTCGATACGGGCATTGACGCCACCGACCTGCTCGATGCGGTCCTTCCAGTACTGCTCGTTGGCGAAGGCGGCGCGCACGGCGGCGGCGGAGTGGGCGGAGCGCCCGGTGAAGGCAAGAGGTGTCGCCATGGTCGGACACGCTACCGTCTGTGCCTGTGCGTACTTCTCGGGTGGTGCCGTTCGAGCACCTGCGGGACATGCTGGCGACGACCGGCGCGCGATTGCGCGATGCGGTGCCGCTGGCCGAGCTGACGACCCTGCGGGTCGGTGGTCCCGCGCCCGTCGCGGAATGCGACACCACCGAAGCGCTGGTGGCGACGGTGCGCGAACTCGACAGTGCGGGGATTCCGGTGCTGTTGGTGGCGGGCGGCTCGAATCTGCTCGTGGCCGACGAGGGGTTCGCGGGCGTGGTGGTGCGCATCGCGACCGACGGGGTGGAGATCGTCGGGGCGGGGACGCAGATTCCGGCCGACGGGTGTGACCATGGCCGGGCCGCCACCGCGACGCGCGGCATCTATATCGACACCGCCCGGGTGATCGCCGAGGCGGGCGCGAATTGGGATTCGGTGGTCGCCGCCACCGTCGCCGCCGGTTTCGGCGGTCTCGAATGTCTGTCCGGCATCCCGGGTTCCGCCGGTGCCACGCCCGTGCAGAACGTCGGCGCGTACGGCGTGGAGGTGGCCTCGCTGCTGACCCGCGTCCAACTGCTCGAGCGCGCGACCGGCGAGGTCCGGTGGGTGGAGCCCGCCGAACTCGGATTCGGTTACCGCACTTCGGTGCTCAAGCACAGCGACCACGCCGTCGTGCTGGCGGTCGAATTCGCCCTGCGCGCGGACGGTTCGAGCGAACCGCTCGGGTACCGGGAACTGGCCGCCGCGCTCGGCGCCGAGGAGGGCGAGTGCCGTCACGCCGGTGAGGTCCGCGAGGCGGTGCTGCGGCTGCGCGCGGGCAAGGGCATGGTCCTCGACCCCGCCGACCACGACACCTGGAGCGCCGGTTCGTTCTTCACCAACCCGGTGGTGCCGCAGGCGCGGGTCGAGGAAGTCCGATCCGCGATAACGGCACATGTCGGCCCGGATGTGGCGGTGCCCACCTGGCCCGCCCCCGGCGGGGTGAAATTCTCCGCGGGCTGGCTCATCGAACGCGCCGGATTCTCGAAGGGCTTCCCGGGCGAGTCGGCGCCCGCCCGACTGTCCACGAAGCACACGCTGGCCTTGACGAATCGGGGCGCGGCGCGGGCATCGGATCTGGCCGAGTTGGCCCGCACGGTCCGCGACGGCGTGGCCGCGCGCTTCGGTATCCGCCTCGAGCCCGAACCTGTGACGGTCGGCCTGTCCCTGTAGCGGCGTGGCGGGCACCACTGCTGGCCTGGTCAGGGCATTCGCCGTACGCGGGTAACCTCGAGAAAGTGAGCAATCGAGGAGGATCCGCCAGACGGATGGCCACGGTGCTGACCGCGTTTCTCGCCGCGGTGGCGCTGCTGGCCGGATGTTCGTCCGACAATGGTGGCACCCCGGATGCGCCGGACGCACCGGTCGCGAAGGTGACGCTGGAGCCCGGTGACGGCACCGACGACGTCAACCCCACCGCGCCCGTCTCGGTCTCGGTCTCGGGTGGCCGCATCGACCAGGTGGCGTTGAGCAACCCGAACGGCAAGCAGGTGACCGGCGAATTCAATGCCGACCACACCAAGTTCACGGTGACCGAGTCGCTCGGCTACGGCGTCACCTACAACTGGTCGGGCACCGCCACCGGCACCGACGGCAAGGCCGTGCCCATCGAGGCCAAGTTCTCCACCGTCGAGCCGAAGGCCACGGTCTCGGCGACCATCAATATCGGCGACGGTCAGGAAGTCGGCATCGCCGCGCCGATCATCGTGCAGTTCAACAAGCACATCGACGACAAGGCCGCGGTCGAGAAGGCCATGGTCGTCACCAGCAATCCGAACACCGAGGGTTCGTGGGCCTGGCTGCCCGACGACAACGGCGGTTCGCGCGCGCACTGGCGGCCGAGGGAGTACTGGACCCCCGGCACCAAGGTGGATATGCAGGCCAAGCTCTACGGCGTCGATTTCGGCGGCGGCAATTACGGCGCGGCCGATATGAGCACCGATTTCACCATCGGCCGCTCGCAGATCGTGAAGGCCAATGCCCCCAGCCACCGCATGCAGGTGGTGCGCGACGGCCAGGTGATCTTCGACTTCCCCGTCAGCTACGGCGAGGGCAACGAGGACCGCAATGTCACTCGCTCCGGCATCCACATGGTGACCGAGAAGTACGAGGACTTCATGATGTCGAATCCGCCGTACTACACCAATGTGCGGGAACGCTGGGCGGTGCGCATCTCCAACAATGGCGAGTTCATTCACGCCAATCCGGAATCGCTGGGCGCGCAGGGCAATACGAATGTCACCAACGGCTGTATCAATCTGAGCCCCGCCGATGCGCAGGCCTATTTCCCGACCGCGCTCTACGGTGACCCGGTCGAGGTGACCGGCACTCGGATCCAGCTGTCGGCGGCCGATGGCGATATCTACGACTGGACCATCGACTGGGACACCTGGAAGTCCATGTCGGCCTTGCAGGGCGAGCCGAAGTCGGTCGTCTCGGCCACCCCGGTGCCGCCGGGGCCGGTGCGCGGCAACTGAATCCGCCTATCGGCGGACGCCGCCGTCGTGGAAATAGTCCTTGGCGATCAGGCCCTCGATCGCGTGCTCGATGCTGGCGGTGCTCACCTCGGGCACGATGATCAGATTCGACTCGGTGTAATAGGCGCTGCCCGCGGCGAATTCGTCCTAGGTCTCGCTCATAACCACCTCCGCTTACCGTCGTACCCACGGCGGTGCGGCGGTAATCGGTTATGGTCGGTTGGCTAGGAGGACCGATGGGCGTATCGACAACGGCGGCACAGCATGTCGTGCGGCCCTTGAGCCCCTCGGAGCGGTGGTTCTGGATCATCGACCGGATCTCGCCGTCGAACTGCACGGCGCGGGTACGGGTGCACGGGTGGCTGACGCCCGAACGGCTCGACCGCGCGGGCGCGGCGCTGGTCGCGGAGTATCCGCTGTTGCGGGTGGGGGTGGAGCACGGGGACGGGTTCGATCCGCGATTCGTGCGGCTGCGGGAACCGCGCATTCCGGTGCGGCGGGTGGTGGCCGCTGGGGGTGACGCGTGGCGACCGGAGGTCGACGCGGAGATTCGGGAGCCGTTCGATACGGCGTCGGGAATGGCGCGGTTGGTGGATATCGCGCATGGGGTGGGAACCCCGGACGAATTCCATGATGTCGTGCTGACCGTCTCACATGTCATCGTGGACGGCCGTTCGGCGATGTCCTTGCTGCGCAAGGTGATCGAGTACGCGGCCGAGGAGGTTGAACCCGTCTCGCGGGCGGCCGTCCCTCCGGCGGACGACCTCATACCCGCTGGGGCGCGCGGCTTTTGGCGGTATCTGTACACGACCTTGTACGACCAGGTGGTGGCGCTGGTTCGGCGGCCGCGGCTGCTCAGTGGGGCCACGCAGGTTCCGCTGCCGGAGCGTCTCACGCGGGTGGTGCACCGGAAGCTGGATGCGCGGGAGCTGGCGGCGCTGGTGGCCGACTGCCGCACCGCCGGGGTCACCGTGCACGGCGCGCTGGCCGGGGCGGTGGCGCTGGCGATCGGAAAGATGGTGCGCCCCAGCGGCAGTGGTGTAACCGGTATCGGGTCGCCGGTCGACTTCCGGCATTCGCTCACGCCCGCGCCGTCCGTCGACGAACTGGGTATCTACGCGCCGGTGATCACGAACTTCGTGCGCTTCGGGGGACGAGAGACGCTGTGGTCCGCGGCGCGATCGGTGAATCGGCAGGTGCACAGGGGAGTTCGGCAGCGACGGCACCTGGCCACGGTGGCCGGTATGCGCTACGGGACACCGCGTTCGTTGGAATCCGGTTGGCGGCTGGTGGAACTCATCGATCGGCGGGCGCCGTGGAATGTCTCGGTGACGAATCTCGGGCGTATCGACTTTCCGGACCGGGTGGGGGAGTGGCGGACCTCCGATCTGACCTTCGCCGCCGGGAACTCCTGTGTCAGCGCGGTCACCATCGCCATCACCACCGCGCACGGTGAAACCCATATCGAGTTCTGCTATGTCGAGGGGGCGCTGTCCGCCGATGGCGCGGAGCGTTTCGCGGATCTCGTGGTCACGACCCTGGCCGAGCGGCCGGACCCGGCGCGGGTCTGACGCGCCGGGGTGAGCCTCAGGAATTCCGGGTCAGCAGGGTGCGCAACGCGGCCCGGTCCGGCTTGCTGGTGCGGCCGCTCACGGGGATCTCGTCGACCATGACGATCTCGTCCGGAAGCGCGGAAGTGTCTATCAGCCGCGGCAATTCGCGCTCGAGGCGTGCGCGCACCGCCTGCGGTTCGCCTGCCGCGACCACGGCCAGCAGGACGCGCTCGTCGCCGATCTCGTCGGGCACGCCGATCATGATCGCTTGCCGGACACCATCCACCCTCGCGATCACCGGTTCGTACAGCCCAGGGTAGATATTGGTCTTGCCGCGGATCAGCATGTCCTTCTTGCGGCCGATCAAAACGATTGTCTCGCCGTCGATTCGGGCGAGATCGCCGGTGTGGATCTCCTTCAGCGGCTCACCGCCCAGATAGCCTCGGCAGAGGTTGGGACCCGAGAGAATCAGCTCACCGTCGTCGGCGAGGCGTGCGTCGACACCGTCCACCGGTGCGCCGAGCGGATCGCCCGCCTCCGCGAAGGCCAGTTTGGCGGTGCCGGTGGTGATGGCGACGGGCAGGATCTCCGTCATGCCGTAGATCGCGAGGAATTCGCAGTGCGGCAGTGCGGCTTTCGCGCGCCGCAGGAGTGCGGTGGTGACGGGAGCGCCGCCCAGCGACACCTCGCGCAGGCCGGTCGGGGCCGCGAGGGACCCGGCTTCGATGGCGCTCAGAGCCACCGCCAGATCGGCGGGGGTGAAGAAGGCGTGGGTCGCCGCATCCAGGGTGCGCGTGAAGCCGATCGGGTCGATATGCGTGCCGAATCGGGGGTAGCGCGGCATCGACCACCGCGCGCCCGCCATGAGCGCGGGCAGGCCCATCATGAGCTGTTCGGTGTGCAGATGCGCACCCGGTCCGAGAGTGCTGCGCCCGGCCATGGCGGCCAAACCGGCACCGAGCGAACCTCGGGTGTGCACAACGGCTTTCGGGTCGTCGGTGGTGCCGGAGGTGAACACGATCAGCGCGTCGGTATCGGGTTCGACGGTGACCGGATCGCCCGTGGTCGGCTCGAACAGCCGCCGCAGCGGTATCGAACGTCCCGGCGTGCCCGGTAGGCGCGGGCCGCTGTGGATATGGCGGACCGGAAGTTTGCCGAAGGCGGGCAGCGCCAGACCCCGCGCTCGGCCGAGCCGGTGCAGCGGACCGCTGAGCAGATGAAGCAGCGATTCCGTTGCGGCCCAGGTGGGTTCGACCACCGCCAGGCGGCGGGCGAACAGCTCCGGGCCGACGCCGGGATCGACGAAGACGATGGTGCCCCCGGCGGCAATGGTGCCGAAGATCAGCGCGACGGCGTCCACGCACGGGCGAATCGAGAACAACATGCGATCGCCTTGGCGAAAACCATTGGCGTGCAGCCGGTTCGATACCGTGTCGATGACCGTGACCAGTTCGGCGTAACCGAGCGGCCGCTCACCGATCATGCCCAGCGCGGGCGCGTCCGGGTGCCGCCGAGCCTGTTCCCGCAGCAGGTCCAGAAAATCGGCGCTCACCGAATATCCACCAGTTCCGGCTTGTAGCGGTGATCGGCGTACCAGGCGAGGGTGTTCTTGATACCCCACGCGCGCACCCGTCGATTGGATGCCCGCACCCGCACGTCGCGGCGCAGCCCGTAGTCGGTGGTGATCATGCGCACCGCGTTGACCAGCGCCCGGTCCTCGTGCAGATCCTCGATGGCCGTGCGCGGGAAACCGCCCGCGGCCTCGTAGAGCTCCGCGGTGATCGCCATATTGCACCCGGGCGTCATCACGTACGGTCCCAGGTAGCGCGGATCCTGGTTGCCCGGACGGAACTTGCCGAAGGTGGAGGCCACCTCCAACGCCACGCGAATGACGGTGCGGTCCAACCACTTCACGCCCTCGTCGGTGCGCGGAATCAGCTGACCGCTGACCAGCCGCAGACCGGAGTCGAAGGCGGCGTGCACCCGCGCGGTCCAGTCCGGGTAGGGCAGGCAGTCGGCGTCGGTGCGGGCGATC
The DNA here is from genome assembly GCF_044459025.1 of Nocardia sp. NPDC050406. Lineage (NCBI taxonomy): Bacteria > Bacillati > Actinomycetota > Actinomycetes > Mycobacteriales > Nocardiaceae > Nocardia > Nocardia sp. NPDC050406. The sequence goes on from NZ_JBITIM010000002.1 coordinate 98,537, forward strand.
CGGGTCGCACCCTCGGCGATGGCGTACCGAATGCCGGTGTCGGCGGCCGCGCCGGTGCCCTTCTGTGTCTCCGCGACGATCTCGATCCGCAGCTCCGGATGGGCCGAGGCGAAATCCTTCACCACGGCCGCCGTGCCGTCGGTGGAGTTGTTGTCCACCACGACCAGTGTGAAATCCCGATCCCGCTGGGCCGCCAGCGCGGCCAAGGTCGCGCCTATGCCCTGTTCCTCGTTGTAAGCGGGCACGATCACCCAGAGCTTGCTCATGTCCCCTCCCGAAGGCCCGGGCGCCGAATGCGCCCACTACCGGGATCGTGTCGCCGCGAGCCGGTGTTATCGCTGTTCACAGGCATCGTCGCGGATCTCACGGCCGGAGTCGATGGCGCAGTTGCCGATCTCACGGAGCCAGTCGGTATGTGGTGGCCGCCGCTGCCGGTCCCGCACCGGCCGCCACGAACAGCACCGCCTGCTGGCCGTCGAGCTTGCCTTCCTCGCGGGCAGCCAGGTAGGCGACGGGCAGCGCGGAGGTGTGCGCGTCGCCCTCGGTGCGGTCGGCGCAGACCGCGTCGGCGGGCACCCCGAGCCGCTCGGCGAGCAGTTCCGGGAAGTCGGGGGTCGGCCGCCCGCACACCAGCACCGTGCGGGTGATGTCGATATCGTCGACCTCCACCGCGGCGAGCGCGGATTCCACGGCATGTTTGAGCAGTGCGTTCACGGTGGTCTCGGTGCGGTCGACCACCACCGTGGAGCGCCCGGTGGTGCCCATGTCCGGCAGGCGCACATAGCCGACGGCCGCGGGAACGTCTTCGGTCGCGCCGACGTGCAGGCTGCCGAAACCCGCTCGACCGTCGCCTCTTTCGAGCAACCAGGCGGCACCGACCGGTGTAATCGGGAATCCCGCAACGGGTTCGGCGGATTTCGACGGGTGCGAGTCGCCCGACACGATCAGAACCCGGTGCAGCGCGGTCGATTCCAGCAGCGCCTGGCCGACCTGTACGGCATTGAGCACGCCGCAGGCCCCGTTCATGAGATCGAACGACAGACACGGCACATCCCCACTGCCGTATTCGAGTCCGATGCCGACCTGCTGCTGAATCAGCGCGGACATGGCGGGTTCCACCATGTTCGAGTCTCGGTACACGCCCACGTTGATGAGGGCGTCGATCTGGTCGGGGGTGGTCGCGGCGCCCGCGATGGCCTGCCGTGCGGCCCGCGCGGCCTGCTCGATGGAGCTGCCGCCGCCGGTGACCGCGGCGGCCGAGGAAATGACGATGCCCATGCTCAACCCACCCGAAGCTCTCCGAGGGTTACCGAAAGGAACCCTGCCACCACACCCGACGCCGCGGGGACCATCAGTACCTTCGCGCCAGCGTGCAGGCGCTGCTGTCGCAAGGCGTCGTGCAGGACGACGAAATGCGATGTCGAGGCGGTGTTTCCGTATTTGTCGAGGACCGCGAGCCCCGGGGGTACGGCGGCGTCGAATTCGCGTTCGGCGATCTTGTTGATCAATTCCACCGCGGGACCGCTGAATTGATGATGAATCACGTAGTCGTAATTCTCCGCGCCGAAACCGCTGCCCCGCGCGCGCAGGAAATCCTGCTGCCGGGTGGTCCACAGCAAATATCTGGCTTCGTTGTGCATGGCGCGATTGTCGGTATACAGCGCGATACCGGAACTCTTGTCGCTCGGCATTCCGAGGCACAGCTGCGCGAAAGCCGCGCTGGTATTGAGTTCGACGTAATCGATGCCCTCGTCCGGGCCGCCCTCGGCGTCCAGGATCACCGCCGCACCGGCGTCGCCCACGGTGAGCGAGGCGAACTGCGGGTCGTACTTCTCCGAGATCTCCCGCACCGCGGTATCGGAGATGGGGGTGATGCGCTCCCCGGACACCACCAGGCCGCGGCGCACCATGCCCGCGCGAATCATCCGGTCCAGCACCAGGACTCCGGTCATCATGCCCGCGCAGGCATTGGAGACGTCGAAGTGGATGGCCCGGTGCGCGCCCAACTCGTTGCGCAGGATGAGCGCGAAGGAGGGTTCGAGGGTGAAATCCTCGTCGCGGATACGGGTGATGGAGCAGGAGATGATCACATCCAGATCCGCCGCCTCGTACCGGGAATTGCGCAGGGCCTCCCGCGCGGCGGCGGCCGCCAAGGTGAACGAGTCCTCGCCCGCACCGCATTTGCGGCGTGCTCGCACCCCGCTCACTCGTTCCAGGTCCACCGGATTCTCGATGGCCAATTGCTTCATCAGTTCCGCGGTTGTGACCTCGGCGGCGGGCAGCATCGCGCCCACCGCTTCGATTCGGGATCTCACCATGTCTTCAACTCCAGACAGCGCTCGGTTGCGGGCGAGCGTAGTGGGGCCTGCATTTCGATTATGAAAATTCACTGGTTCACTCATGTGATGTGAACTACATTGCACCGCAACGTCGCAATGGCGTACGCAGATATATCGAGGCGACGGCCCCGAGCCGTTTCGACGTGACGATCTTCGATGTGGCGGATACGTCCCGAGACCAGGGGAGATCCCATGCTCACTACCGCCAGACGCCATGAACTGGCCCTGCTCGCCGCCGGACAGCCCTGGCTGCCCGCCCTCTTGGTGGCGGGCCGCCTCGCCCGACCCATCCGCAAGGTCCCCACACTCGGCTGGTTCGTGGCCGATCCGGCGGTCGCGCGCCAGATCTACAACGACCACGCGCACTTCAGCATCGTCTCCGAGGGGGCTGCCGGGCACTGGTGGGCGCAGGTCATCGGTGACTGGGTGGAAGACCTCTTCGAAGGTCAAGGCCACACCGAACTGCGCACCAAGGTTCGCGACCTCTTCGCCGCCAAGCACACCGACGACTTGGTCGCCCGGGTCATCGGTCCGGCCCTGAAACAGATCTCGGCCGATCTCGCGGCGGGCGGGACGGTCGATATCGCCGAGCGCGCGCGAGTTCTGGTGGGGCGCAGCGTCTCCGACCTGGTGGGGATGGAGCCCGCCGATATTCGCGCCTTGTTCGCGGAGGGGGAGGGCGGCCGCGTGGCCGCCGAGGGGAACGGGGTCGACGAGACGATGTCGGACGACGACGAGCCGTTCCGCATTCTCTTCGACCATGTCGAGGAGTTGGTGAACCTCGGCATCGGCACCATGGCCTCGACGACGCTCGACCCGGTGGCGCTGGAGCGCGCCCGCACGTTGGCGGCGAAGCTCTCGGCGGCGGTCCCCGCCGCCTACGAACGCGCCGACGGCAACACCACGCTCGGCCGCTGTCGGGAATTGGGCCTGGATGTCCAGCACGCCGCCGGGCTCGCCATTCTCATGGCGGTCGCGGGCACCGACACCCTGGCCAGCGCCATGACGCGCATGATCGCGCTGCTGCACGACAGCGGTGAGCAGCACGCGCTCCTGGCGGCTCCCGATCGCCTGCCCGACGCGGTGCGCGAGACGCTGCGCGTCACCAGCCCCGCCTATCTCGTCGGCCGCTCCGTCACCGCCGATGTGGAGATCGCGGGCCGCCAGCTGCGCGCCGGTGAGCACGTCAAAATCCTCACCTGGTCGATCAACAATGCGGTGGGAGACTTCAAGATTCACCGCGACTACGTGCCCGAGACTCGCCAACTGTGGTTCGGCGGCGGGCGTCACCTCTGCCTCGGAGCCCAGCTGGTGCACTCCGAACTGGGTAGCCTGCTGGAGGCGTTGACCGCTGCGGGTCGCCCTTTCGAGATTGTCGAACGCCGTTACCGCCGAAAGGTTTTCATCCCCACCTATGAGACCCTGCGTATCCGCCTCGCGTGATGCGAGGCGAATACGCGGGGCCGCAATGGTTTTCGGTCAAGCCCGGTTGTACCAGGTGACCTGGGTGCCGTTCTCGAACTCCTGCCGCCGCACCACCTCGAAATCGGTCGGCTTGAAGTTGCCGGTGAACGCGCGCACGCCATCGCCCGCGATCACCGGATAGCTTTTGATCACCAACTCGTCGATCTCGTCGAGCACCTGCGCCCCCAATTTGCCGCCGCCGAGCCAGATATCCAGGCCCTCTTCGGCTTTCAGCCGCCGCACCAGCCCGACCGGATCGCTCGGCACGATCTCGACCGCCGGATCGGCCTGCCCCAGCGTGCTCGACACGACATAGGTCTTCAGATGCGCGTACGGGTTGGGCAGCCCCGCCGCGAGCCCCGGCTCGTAGGTCCCGCGCCCCATCACGATGGTGTCGTAATGCCGATTCGGCGCATCGTCGGGGATCCCGAAGTGCGGCCGAGCCGCCGTCGGCAGGGTCTCCGGGTACTCCTGCCCCAGCCACGCGGTGAAGTCCGCACCCAGTGGCATGAAGTCGATGGTGTCGCCGGGCCCGGCAATGTACCCGTCCAGCGACATCCCGACGAAGTAGCTGAGCTTTCGCATTGGTTTACCGTCCCGTTCGTTGTACTCTGCTTGAAGTGGTCCCAACGTAGTACTACGAATGGAGTGGTGTCAAGTGGTGCGCACGAATCCCGAACGTCGGCAAGCCCTACTCGACGGCGCGATCGAAGTTCTCGCCCGAGACGGGGCCCGCGGCCTCACCTTCCGCGCGGTCGACAAGGAGGCCGCCGTCCCCCCGGGCACCGCCTCCAACTACTTCGCCAACCGCGACGACCTCCTCGTCCAGGTAGGCCACCGCTACTACGAACGCCTCCAACCCAGCGACGCGGCCATGTCCATGCTCACCGAGGGCCCCCGCACCGCCGAAACCATCACCGCCCTCATGACCGACATAGTCGACCGCATAACCAACTTCCGCACCGGCTACCTGGCCCAACTCGAACTCCGCCTGGAAGCCACCCGCCGCCCCGAACTCCAATCCCTGCTCACCGAACGAGTCCAAGCCGACCTCACCCTCAACATCCGCAACCACCTCGACTCCGCCCTCCCCGGCGACGAGGACACAGTCCTACTCCTCTACTTGTCCCTCAACTGGCTCATCCTCGAACGCCTCACCCTCCCAGGTATTTTCACCGAAGAGCAGGCCAAGGCCCTGGTCGCCACCGCCGTGGACCGCGCCATCGGCAAGGGGTAGCGAAACCGCCTCGGGTAAGCGTCCGACGGATTCGGGCATTTTTGACATACAGTGCTTGGCGCGGGCAATGGCCGAGTGGGTGGTTGTTGTCGCTGGTTGCTGTAGGACGCTCGAGGGGCCTGTATGTCGTTGGCGCGCCGCAGATTCATCGCCGCCGCGGGGATTGGTGCCGCGGCGAGTGTGTTGCGGGTGGCCGGGGCGGGGGCCGTCGAGGCCGGGGTGGTGCGGCCGGGGGATGTGGGGTACGCGGAGTTGAGCGGGCGGGGGTACAACCGGCGGTTCGTGGCTCGGGCGGAGAAGATTTTCGTGCCTTCCAGTGGGGAGGAGGTGCGGGGCGCCGTCGAGCGGGCCGTGGGGGAGGGGCTGCGGATGGCGGTGCGGTCGGGTGGGCATGGGTTCGCGGACCTGGTGGACAACGATCGGACGCGGGCCATCATCGATATGGGGCGGTTGGGGGGCGTTCGTTGGGATGGGGAGTATCGGGCGTTCTCGGTGGATGCGGGGGCTGATCTGGGAGCGGTGTACGAGCGGCTGCTCGGGGAGTGGGGTGTGACCGTGCCCGCGGGGATTTGCAAGGGCGTGGGAGCTGGCGGGCATTTCGCCGGGGGTGGGTACGGGCCGTTGTCGCGGCGGCTCGGTCTGGTGTCGGATCATCTGTACGGCGTGGAGCTTGTGACCGTGGACGCGAGCGGGAAAGCGTCGATCGTGGTTGCTACCAGGGATGGGCCGCATGCTGATCTGTGGTGGGCGCACACCGGGGGCGGGGGCGGGAATTTCGGGGTGGTGACTCGGTATCTGTTGCGGTCGCCGGATTCCGACGGGGGCGATCCGGCGGCGGCGTTGCCGAAACCGCCTGGGCGCGTGCTGAGTACGCGGCTCGTACTGCCCTTTCTGACCGAGGAGGCATTCGTTCGGTTCGTGGGGAACTACCTCGCGTTCTTCGAGCGGCATTCCGCGCCGGGGGATCCGTTCGCCGGGCTCTACGCGCCGCTGCATCTACGGCCGGGATTGGTCGGGTCCGACGTCCTGGTGGTGCTCGACGGGGAGCGGTCGCACTTCGAGGAGTTCGTCGCCGCGATATCGGACGGTGTGCTGCCGCCGCCAGTGTCGTTGCCGCTCAACGAATTCTCCTACGGCGACACCTTGGCGAATGTCTACTACGCCAAGGGCATGCCGGGGTTCCGGGTGAAGGCGCGATCCGCGTATCTGCGCAAGGCGTATTCGACGGATCAGCTGCGAATCCTGCACCGCTACTTGAGCGATGTGCGCTTCCTCGGCGAATCTCAGGTGGAGTTCCTGCCTTTCGGCGGTGCCGTCAATGCGGTGGCCGCCGACGCTACGGCTATGCCCGCACGCGATTCGTTCATGAAGATGCTCATTCACGCGGCCTGGCGACTACCCGGTGACGACGAACGGTTCGTGGCGTGGGCACGGGAGATGTACCGCGACGTGTACGCCGAGACCGGCGGTGTCCCGGTGCCGAACGACGCCAACGGTGGGGCGTACATCAACTACCCGGATCCGGATCTCGCGGACCCGCGGTGGAATGGCTCCGGCGTGCCATGGCACGCCTTCTACTACGGCGCGAACTACGAACGACTACGCCGGATCAAGTCCGAGTGGGACCCGAATACCCGTTTCCAACACAGCCTTTCGCTCGACCGACCCTAGACCAGCGCGAGCACGCGGCACGGTCCACCCGTCCCGCCCGCATGCTTGGGCGCACCGACAATGACGGTCGCACCCGACGGCGGCACCTGCGCCAAGTTCGCGAGCATCTCCACCCCGTACCGCCCCGCCCCGAGAAATACCGTGTGCGCACCGAACTCGCGACTCGCCGCCTGGTCCAGACTCAACGTATCGACGCCCGCGCCGACGATCCCGCGCCGCGACACCAGGAATTCGGCCGCCTCCACCGCGAACCCCGGTGCGTGCGGCCGCCCGCCGATATCCAGGTTGAGAAACGCGCCCGGGACGGCCAGCCGTCCCTCCCATCCGGAATGCATTGCGACGAAAGCGCGTTCGGGTATCGGGCCGTGCTCGTCCTCCCACCGCTCGACATCGGACACCGTGACCATCGCATCGGCGTCGACAGCCGCCTTCGCCGAGATGTCGACGACCACCAGTGGCGCGACGAGATCCGCCGCCGAGATCAGATCGACGGACGCCGCACCACGCACCCGATGCAGCGGCGCGTCGACATGGGTCCCGGTGTGCTCCCACAGCACCAGCGCGTTCTGACCGAATCCACCGTTCTCGTGCCAAGCCACCGGCGTCCGCACGAACGGTGGATTCCCCGGCCACACCGGAAGTTCCGGCGTCAGCACATGCGTCAGATCCACCACCGACCCGAAACCGCCGGGCCCTCCTCGCGCGACCCCGGCCCCCGACACCGCGGCGACCGCCCCCAGCCCGGCGGCCCCGAACCAGGCCCGCCTGCTGAACCGCCGATCGGCCGCCTCATGGGCGACCTGGACGATCCGCGGTGCACACATACGACTTCCCTCGAACGACTTCGTAATGTCCTGCTGCACACCGTTTCACGTCCGCACGGTCTCGGGTGCCGTTTTCGATCTCCCATAGAACTATGTGAGCTACGCGAGGATTGTGGCGTTGGTCACATAAGGTTTAGATGTCGCGGTCTCGCCGGATCGCTATGCAGCAGAAAGGGTTTCGAAATCCGGATTTCGGCTGTCGTCGCTTTGTTCGTTGTCCGAGAGCAGGTTTGATCTTGTCGGTCCCCTGGGATACATGTTGTTCCACATCGCGGCCGACAATCCGTTCGGCGCGGGGGTCGGGGAGATTCGAGGAATTGATCATGGGTCGTCGGACTTTCAAGAATGCCGGTCGTAAGGCGCTCGTCGGAGTGCTCGCCATGGGCGCGATTGTGGCCGGTATCGGCGCGGGCGCCGGTGTGGCTTCGGCGGAAACGGGCGTGGCCGTACAGCAGCAGCCCGCGGTGGTGCAGGTGGTTTCCACTCCGGCGGATATCGCCACTCCGGTCGCGGTGGATATCGCTACCCCGGCGGCGACGAATATCGCCACCGATCCCAATGCGCAGAATCACGATCCGCTGGCGAATGGCGTCGCCGCGGGCGCGGGCGCCGGAGCCGTGGTGCACGCGGTGCTCTGCATGCTGGTTCCGGGCGCCGGAAGCGTCGCGGCCCCGGCCTGCGCCGTGGGCGGCGCGCTGAACGGTGCGCTGCTCGGACTGCTGGTCGGCGCGCTCGCCCCGCAGGTCGTGCCCCAGGTCCTGCCCTGATCTCGTGACGAGAAGAGCCCGGGTCCCGTACGGATCCGGGCTCTTTCGCGATTTCAGCCGCGCCGGGCGAAGCGCCCCGCTTCGGCCTGATCGCGCGGCTTCACGATTATTTGATCGAGATTCACATGCGGCGGCCGCGAGGCCACGAATCCGATGATTTCGGCAATGTCCTGGGCGACAAGCGGATCGATACCCTTGTACACATTCGCGGCCCGCTCCTCGTCGCCATTGAACCGCACCAGCGAGAATTCGGTTTCGACAGCCCCGGGAGCGATTTCGGTGAGTCGCACCGGCTGGCCCAGGAGTTCGCCGCGCAAGGTCCGGTGCAATACCGCCTGAGCGTGCTTGGCGGTGGTGTATCCGGAGCCATTGTCATAAGCCTGGAAAGCCGCCACCGAGGTGATGGTGACAATGAGCCCATCGCCCGAGGCGATCAGTTTCGGCAGCAGCGCCTTGGTAATGCGCAGGGTGCCGAGCACATTGGTCTCCCACATCCAGCGCCAGTCGTCGAGATCGGCCTCGGCGACCGTCGCCAGCCCCTTCGCGCCACCGGCATTGTTGACCAGCACATTCACCTCGCCGATCGCATCGGTGAAGGCGCGCACCGACTCCTCGTCGGTGACATCGAGGGGCAGCGCCGTCCCGCCGATCTCCGCGGCCAGCTTCTCCAGTCGATCGACCCGACGGGCGCCCACGTAGACGTGATACCCCTGCTGGGCGAGTTCGCGGGCGGTGGCCTCCCCGATGCCCGAGCTGGCTCCGGTGACGACGGCGGTGCGCGTGCTGCTCATGAACCCGAGCCTAAATGGCGGCGGTTCGACGGCCCGCAGCGGCCAGAAAGCGAACGTGCCGGTCGGTAACAACGCCGAATCCGTGCCGGTTAGCCTGGCTGGTATGGCGATTCGTGAGGTGCTGAGCGCGGACGGAACAAACATCGTCTACCGGGTGGAGGGCCCGGACAGCGGGCGGCCGCTGGTGCTGCTGCACGGATGGGCCGGAAATCTGCGCTGCTGGGGCCGCGCGGGCGACCTGCTCGCCGAGACCTTCCGCGTCATCGCCGTGGACCTGCGCGGCCACGGCTACTCCGGGGCCCCGGAGACCGGCTACGACGATCCCGCGAACTGGGCCGCCGACCTGCACGCCGTCCTCACGGCCGAGGGCATCGACTCCGGCGCGGTCCTGCTCGGCTGGTCCTACGGCGGTATCGCACTCACCGACTACCTCGCCGTGCACGGCAGCGCCGCCGTCGCGGGCGTCGTCTACACCGGCTCGCTCGCGGGCATCGGCAAGGGCGTGCCCGGCGCCGAACCCGGCCCGGCCATGCAGAAGGCCATTCCGGATGTCTTCGAGGAGAGCGCCGGACGCGCCATGCGCGGCTTCGCCGCCTTCGGCAATGCCAATACCGGCCCGGGCCGCGACAAGGGCGGCGATGCCCAGCGCCTGTTCGGCATCAGCCTCGCCACCCGGCCCCGGGTGCGCAAGGCGCTGTTCTACCGCACCACCGACAACACCGAGACCCTGCGAAACTTGGATATCCCGGTCTTCGTACAGCACGGCACGGCCGATCCGGTGGTCCCGATCGAGAGCGGCCGCTACATCGCCGACACCGCGCCGAAGGCCACCACGTCCTACTGGGAGGACGCCCAGCACGGTCTGTTCATCGAGGATCCGGAGCGCTTCGTGGCCGAGATCACGACCTTCGCCGACACCCTCGCCTGACCACCGCGAACTCGACGCCGACCGTCCGGTTCCGTCAATCCGCCTACCCGAATTCCGTTGTGAACCAGGTCACTTGGTGGGGGAACTCATGTACGGAGGGTTTCCCGCCGCGTGCACACTGGATGAGTGGTGAGTCAACGTAGCGACCTACGGCCCGAGCGGATTGCCGTCCTGTCGGTGCATACCTCCCCACTCGCCCAACCCGGTACCGGTGACGCGGGCGGTATGAACGTCTACGTTCTCCAAACCGCCATCGAGCTGGCCAAACGCGGCACCGAGGTGGAGATCTTCACCCGCGCCACCTCCTCCAACGACGAGCCCGTCGTCGAGGCCGCGCCCGGCGTGCTGGTGCGCCACGTGGTGGCCGGACCGTTCGAGGGCCTCGACAAGCGCGACCTGCCCACCCAGCTGTGCCCGTTCGCGGCCGAGGTGCTGCGCACCGAGGCGCGGCAGCTGCCCGGCCACTACGACCTGATCCACTCGCACTACTGGATGTCGGGGCAGGTCGGCTGGCTGGCCCGCGACCGCTGGCGGCGGCCGATGGTGCACACCGCGCACACGCTCGCGGCCGTGAAGAATCTGCATCTCGCCGAGGGCGACTGTCCGGAGCCCGCCGCGCGGGAGATCGGCGAGAAGCAGATCGTGGCGGAGGCCGACCGCTTGGTCGCCAATACCGCCGAGGAGGCCCGCGAACTCGTCGAGCTCTACGGCGCCGACCCGGACCGCATCGACGTGGTGCTCCCCGGCGCGGATCTGACCCGCTACCGCCCGGGCGATCGCACCGCCGCCCGCATCGAACTCGGCCTCCCGCTGAATGAGCGAATTGTCGCTTTCGTCGGGCGAATTCAGCCCCTCAAGGCCCCCGACGTCCTGGTCCGCGCCGCCGCTCGCGTACTCGCCGACGAACCGGACAAACCCCTGCGCGTCCTGATTGTCGGCGGACCCTCGGGCACCGGCCTGGAACGCCCCGACGCCCTCATCGACTTGGCCGCCGACCTCGGCATCGCCGATCGCGTCACCTTCCTGCCCCCGCAGCCCCCGCACCGGCTCGTGCAGGTCTACCGCGCCGCCGATCTGGTCGCGGTGCCGAGCTACAACGAATCCTTCGGACTGGTCGCCATCGAGGCCCAGGCCAGCGGCACCCCGGTACTGGCGGCCGATGTCGGCGGCCTCGGCACCGCCGTCCGCGACGGCGTCTCCGGTCTGCTGGTCCCCGGTCACCGCACCGACGACTGGGCCGCCGCGCTGCGCTCGCTCATCGACACCCCCGCCCGCCTACGCGATATGGGCGCCGCCGCGGTAGATCACGCCGCGAACTTCTCCTGGGCGCACACCGCCGAAGGCCTGCTCGCCAGCTACTCCGCGGCCCTGGCCGGATTCCGGGACACCCGTACTCGAAGGAGTACGGTCGTCACCGACAGCAATCAGGCCAGATCGCGGGCGCTGTGGCGGCGTCGGATGGGAGCAGTTCGTCGATGACCGACCCGACCTTGCCCGGCTCGCCCATGAGCGACACCGCCCGCGCCACCGCGCGACTCGTCGACGAGACCCTGCGCGAGCGCGAGATCGAGTACACCCGCGAGCGCGAGGACATGTTCGTCGCGATCCTGCCGGGTGAGCGCAAACTCAAGACCAATGTCATTGTCACCGTGGGCCATCACGGCGTGCGCATGGAGAGCTTCGTCTGCCGCAAGCCGGACGAGAACTTCGAGGGCGTCTACAAATTCATGCTGCGGCGCAATCGCCGCCTCTACGGCGTGGCCTACACCCTCGACAATCTCGGCGACATCTACCTGGTCGGGCGCATGTCCATCGAGTCGGTCACGCCCGACGAACTCGATCGCTGGTTCGGTCAGATCCTCGAGGCCGTCGACGCCGACTTCAATGTGCTGCTCGAACTCGGTTTCGCGGAATCCATTCGCAAGGAATGGAAGTGGCGGGTCTCGCGCGGGGAATCGCTGAAGAATCTGCGCGCCTTCGAACATCTCGTCGATTCCGCCGACCAGCCCTAGCCACTCGGTAGGCTGCGATGGTGCTGCTGGCGCTGGATATCGGGGCGACGAAATTCGCTGCCGCGACGGTGGATTCGGAGGGGATGGCACAGGACGTGCGGCGCATCCAGGTACCGGAGTCCGGTGTCTGGGAAGCGTGCCGCGACCTGCTGCTTTCCGTCGCCGCCGGTGCGCCGGTGAGCGCCGTCGGCATCGGCTCGGCCGGACCGGTGGATGTGCGCACCGGCACCACCGGACCGATCAATATTCCGGAGTGGGCCGGTGGCTTCGATATCGAGAAGGCCGTCCGAAAGCTGTTCCCGGAGGCCATAGTTCGCTTCGCCATCGACGGCGTGTGCCTGGCCCTGGCCGAACAGCGCTGGGGCGCGGCGCGCGGCAAGCCGAATGTCCTGGCGCTGACCGTCTCCTCGGGTATCGGCGGCGGCATCATCACCGGCGGCCGGGTGGTCATCGGCCGCACCGGCAATGCCGGACATATCGGCCACATCATCGTGCCCGGCAACGAAGAGCCTTGCGCCTGCGGCGGTTTCGGCTGCGTGGAGGCCGTGGCCAGCGGCCCGTCCTCGGTGCGCTGGGCCCGCCGCCAGGGCTGGCGCGGCGGTACCGGCATCGAACTGGCCGCCGCCGCGACCGCGGGAGACGAGACCGCGATCGCCGCGCTGCGTCGCGCGGGAACCGCACTCGGCGTGGCGGTTTCGTCCGCGTCGGCACTGCTCGACACCGACCTGGTGGTCATCGGCGGCGGGTTCGCCCAATCCGGCGAACACCTCTGGCGGCCCCTGCGCGATACGGTCGCGGCACACGCCCGGCTCACCTTCACTCGAGGCCTGCACGTGCTGCCCTCCGAACTCACCGATCAGGCCACCCTCGCCGGTGCGGCCCTGCTCGCCTTCGATGCCGCCGAGGACGCACCCGGCGACTGCCTGTCCTTCTGACGACCCGCTGACACCCGCGCGGAGCTGCGGTTTCCCGCTGACGCTCAAGCGTTTACGACGAATCGCGGAATTCGGCGCTACCGTGGCGTTCGTGATCACGGGTGAATTCGCGCCGGGCGATGTCGTCTACATCCCCGAGGGCCCCTTCCACGGACTGTGCGGAGTCGTCCGCGAAGTGGATGCCCAGCGCGCCCAGCTACGGCTGCGCATTGCCCTGGGCTACAAGTGCGACGGCCTGCAGGACCTCACGGTCGATTTCGACGAGGTGGAGTGGGCCTGAGACCCGCCACAGGGTCTCGATCGCGGAGGAAACCGCACGTGGGAAGATGGCCCCATGACGTACACCCTCGTACTGCTGCGCCACGGCGAGAGCGAATGGAATGCCCTCAATCTGTTCACCGGCTGGGTGGATGTGCACCTGACCGAGAAGGGTGTCGCCGAGGGCAAGCGGGCCGGGCAATTGCTGGCCGAGCAGGGCATCCTGCCCGATATCGTCTACACCTCGCTGCTGCGTCGCGCCATCTCCACCGCGAACAACGCCCTCGACGCCTGCGACCGCCATTGGATTCCGGTGGTGCGTGATTGGCGGCTCAACGAGCGCCACTACGGCGCGCTGCAGGGCAAGAACAAGGCGCAGACCAAGGAGCAGTACGGCAACGAACAGTTCATGCTGTGGCGTCGTAGCTACGACGCCCCGCCGCCGCCGATCGAGTCGGGCAGCGAGTACAGCCAGGACGGCGACGCCCGCTACGCCGGTATCGACGTGCCGCTGACCGAATGCCTCAAGGATGTCGTGGCGCGCATGGTCCCGTACTGGGAGGACACCATCTCCAAGGATCTCCTCGCGGGCAAGACGGTTCTGGTTGCCGCGCACGGCAATTCGCTGCGCGCGCTGGTGAAGCATCTGGACGGCATCTCCGACGAGGACATCGCCGAGCTGAACATCCCGACCGGCATTCCGCTCAAGTACGAACTCGACGAGAATCTGCGCCCGGTGGGCCCGGCCGTGTACCTGGATCCGGAGGCCGCGGCCGCCGGTGCCGCCGCCGTGGCGAATCAGGGTGGTAAGTAGGACGATTCGCTGGGCATTTCATGCCCGGTGCGAACGCGCTGTGATCGAGGCACTCGATCACAGCGCGTTTTTCTTTGCGTGGATTCGCTTTTCGAACCATCACCGGTGGTCAGGACCAACTGAGGGCACGTGACTTAAATCACGTTACGTCGCCGTAAGGTATTTGGCGGTCTACCTCGGAATTCAATTTGCCGCACTGTTGCCCGTTTTTTGGAGTAACAGTAACCGGAGTTTGCAACTTACTTGCGAGTAGATAAACTCCAGACCGTTCGCTTTGTTCGAGAGGTAGATCACGTTCAATGAAGCACGCGCTCCGGGCCACGGTGGCGGTTGTCGCCGCCGCGGTCCTGGTTCCCCTGACCGGGATCACCGCCGCGGCGGCTCCCACACCCATCGGACCCGACGGCGGTGCGGCCGGTAGTGCCTGGACCGCCGCGCACGACGGGTCGCAGCAGTACCCGAACGTCTTCATCGAGTGGGACGTGCCGATCACCATGAGCGACGGCACCGTTCTCAAGGGCAATGTCTACCGCCCCGCCGATGCCTCGGGTCGACCCATCGACACCCCGACGCCGACGGTCGTCAATATGACGCCCTACACCAAGCTGGTCTCGAACCTCGGTGACAGCGCGCTGGCCATTCCGGGCCTGTCCGATGCCCTGCTGAACTTCTTCCGCCAGGTCAATCTGTCCGGCACCCCGATCTCGGGTCTGGGCGAGCTGATCAACGGCGCGGGCAACGGCCAACTCCGCAACTTCACCGTGGACCGCCAGCTCATCAAGTCCGGCTACACGCAGGTCGTCGTGGACGTGCGCGGAACCGGCTTCTCCCAGGGCGAATGGGATATGCTGCGCGACCGCGAGCAGCAGGACACCTACGAGGTCATCGACTGGGCGTCCAAGCAGGGCTGGTCCAACGGCCGCATCGGCATGAACGGCATCTCCTACTCGGCCATCAACCAGGTGCAGGTTGCCGAGAAGCAACCGCCCGCGCTGAAGGCCATCTTCCCGGTGGTGCCCGGCAGCGACCTCGTCGACGATGTGCTCGCACCGGGCGGCGGCTTCGGCTTCAACTTCATTCCGTTGTGGCTCAGTGCCATCAACGGTCTCAAGTGGGTGCCGGATCTGGCCTCGATCGCCAATGGCAAGTTCGACACCCAGTGGTTGCAGGACCGGATCGACAATCCGTTCACCTACCTGGATGTGCTGATCTCGGCCTACACCAGCCAGAAGATGGGCGATCTCGATCCGCGCGTCACCCAGATGCTGAGCGACGATTCGCCGGAACGCCGTGCGTGGCTGGGTGATCCGAGCCAGATCCAGGCGGCCACCTTCGTCTACGGCGGCTGGCACGATCTGTTCACGTACTCGGAATCCCAGATCTACAACGACATTCAGCTGCCGCCGGGCCAGAAGCAGCTCATGATGGGCAATACCTACCACGTGAGCTCCGGTGCCGATGTCGGCGGGCCGGGCGCTCCGCCGCGACTGGATGTGTTGCAGCGCGCGTGGTTCGACAAGTGGCTCAAGGGAATCGACAACGAGATCGACTCCTACGGTCCGGTGACCCTCAAGCAGCAGGGTGGCGGCTGGATCACCCAGGGCGGCTTCGGCGACTCCGCGCCCGCGTCGCAGCAGTCGGAGTACCGCCGCATGTACCTGTCGTCGCGGCCCAGCGGCACCGCCGACAGCGTGTACGACGGCTCGCTCACCAGCGAGGGCAGTGACTTCGCGCGACTGAGTGTGTCGCCCGGTCTGACCACGCTCTGCTCCAATGACGCGGCACAGGCGACGGCGGGTGTGCTCTCCATCATCGACGCCTGCGCCAAGGACTCCCGGATCGCGGAGACCAATGCGCTGACCTTCACCAGCGAGCCGGTCGCCGAGGCCACCACCATCTCCGGTCCGATCGCGTTGCACCTCGAGACGGTGCAGGACGCCGCCGACGGCTACTGGACCGCCACCGTCAACGACGTCGCCCCCGACGGCACCTCGACCGTGCTGACCTCGGGCCAGCTCATGGCGTCGCTGCGGCAGGTCGACGAATCGCTGAGCAGCCGCTCCGCCAATGGGGACTACACCGACCCGCGCGCCTTCACCGACCTGGACATGCGCGAGCCGACCGTCCCGGGCGAGGTGACCACCCTCGATATCGCCCTGTCCGGCACCGAGGCCGTGCTGCAGCCCGGCCACCGGCTGCGGGTGGATGTCTTCGCGGGCAACTTCCCCAAGGGCCTGCCGATCATGCCGATGCTCCTCGATACCGGTTTCAAGCCGCAGCATGTGCAGCTGGACCCGAATCGTCCGAGCTTCGTGAATATTCCGGTCCGCGGACGCACCGGCTGGTGAGTTCGTAGATCGGGTGCGAAGGAGCCCCGGGTGCGCACAATGGCGTGCGCCCCGGGGTTTTTCGCATGGTGCCCCCGGTCGGGGCCCGAGATTTGTGCTGTTTCACGAAATTTCGGGGAATCGGTCCGCAGCTGTCTGGGACGACTTAGCGTGAACCGGTGCGGTTCCTGCTGAAATCCATGGTCGCGGCGCTGGCCGCCGTCGCGTTGACTCCCTTCGTATCACCCACCGCCGGTGCGCAACCCGATGGCGGTGCGGCCGGTGCCGGGTGGGCCTACGCGGAGGACGGTCCACAGCGGTTCCCGAATGTGTACATCGAATGGGATGTGCCCATCACCATGAGTGACGGCACGGTGCTGAAGGCCAATGTGTATCACCCGGCCGATGCCTCCGGCGCACCCGTCGCGGAGCCGACGCCGACCATCGTGAACTTCACGCCCTATACGAAACTCGGTTCCATGATCGGGGATTCGGCCTTCTCGATCCCCGGGCTGTCGGACCTGATCGTGCAGTTGGCACGGAATATCGACCTCACCGGTACGCCGTTCTCGGGGCTCACCGATCTCACCAAGGCCCTCGGCGGGGGACTGTTGCGCACCTTCACGGTGGACCGCAACCTGATTCGCTCCGGTTATACACAGGTCGTTGTGGATGTACGTGGAACCGGGTTCTCCCAAGGGATCTGGAATCTGCTCGGGGAGCGGGAACAGCAGGACACCGTCGAGACCATCGACTGGGCGGCCCGGCAACCGTGGTCCACGGGGGATATCGGCATGACCGGTGTCTCCTACTCGGGGCTCAACCAATTGCAGGCGGCGGCGAAGAGTCCACCCGCGCTCAAGGCGATCTTCCCGGTTGTGCCCAGCCGCAACCCTTTTCGTGATCTCGTCGCGCCCGGCGGGGCGGTCGGCGTCGCCTTCATGCCCATGTGGCTTGCCGCCGTGAACGGCGGCAAGCTGGTCCCCGATCTGGTGTCGCTGGCCCAGGGCCGGTTCGATATGAAATGGCTCGCGGACCGTTTGGCCGACCCGTTCACCTTCGTGGACGCGCTGCTGGAAGTGTTCACCCAACCCGAGATCGACGCGCTGAGCCCGAAGATCCAGGCGCTGCTCGACGCCGAGAGCCCGATGCGGCAGGCGTGGGAGACCGATCCCGAGGCGATCACGGTGCCCACCTTCATCACCGGCGGCTGGCACGATGTGTTCGTCGCCTCGCAGGCCGACGTGTACCGGCGTATTCCCTTGCCGCCCGGACAGAAACAGCTGCTGGTCGGCGACGGCTACCACATCTCCAACGGCAACGAGTCCGGGCTGCCCGGCCTGCCGCCGCGCATGGACGTACTCCAGCGCGCGTGGTTCGACAAGTGGCTCAAGGGAATCGACAACGGAATCGACTCCTTCGGACCGGTCACCGCGAAGCAGCAGGGTGGCGGCTGGGTGACGCTGCCGTCGTTCCCGCAGCCGGGTATCGAGTACCGGCGCATGTACCTGTCCGCCGCCCCCAGCGGCACCGGCGGGCACAGCGTGCACGACGGCTCGCTGTTCCCGGCTCCGGGCGGTGGGCTCGACACCCTCACCGTCGCACCGGGTCTCACCGGATTGTGCTCGCGTGACGCCGCGCAGCAGTTGATCGGCCTCGTCTCCGTCTTCGACGCCTGCGGCAAGGACTCGCGGATCTGGGAATCCAACGGCCTCACCTTCACCAGTGCGCCGGTCGCCGAGCCGACCACGATCTCCGGGCCGATAGCGGTGCGGCTCAACACCGTTCACGACGCCGAGGACGGCTACTGGACGGTGACCGTGAACGATGTCGCCCCGGACGGCCGGTCGACAGCGCTGTCGACCGGCCAGCTCGTCGCCTCCCTGCGCGAGCTCGACGACGCGCGCAGCACCCGACTTCCGAACGGCGACTACACCGACCCGGTGCCGGACCTCTCGCTCGACACTCGGCAGCCGACGCAGCCGGGAGTGCCTGTGACGCTGGATATCTCGGTGGCGGGTATCGAAGCCGTGTTGCAGCCCGGGCACCGGCTGCGCGTGGATGTCTACGCGGGCAATTTCCCGAAGGGCCTGCCGCCCACCGCGATCACGGTCGATACCGGGTTGAAGCCGCAACATCTGTTGCTGGACCCGTCCGCGCCCAGCTTCGTGAACATTCCCGTGCGCGGGAACCCGGGCTGGTGACGGGTCAGTCGGCGTCCGCGACGGCGAAGGCGCTGTCGAGGGGCGGGACCATGGCGCGGAAGTCGTTGCCCGCGAACCATTGTCCGACGACGAAGGCCGCCGTGGCCTCGAGGTAGCGCGCCTGCCCGAGGCCGCCCGCCCGGATCGGGCGCAGGCCCAGATCCGTCACCAGAACGGCGACCCGGTCGACCGCGGTCGGGTCGTCCCCACACAGCGGTACGGCCAACGATCGACCGTCGAAGGTGCGCTGTGTGGACTCCCACAGCTCGGCCGCGCAGACATTGAAGGCCTTCACCACGTGCGCGCCCGGAGCCTCGGCCGCGATCCGTTCCGCCACAGCCGGTTCGGCGAGCGCGAACGCGCCGTCGTCGGGTTGGAAGGCATTGGTGCAGTCGATGAGCGTGCGGCCCTCCAGCCCGCCCACCTCGCGCAGTACCTCGCTCAGCGCGGCGACCGGCAGCGCCAGCAGGATCACCTCGCCGAACTCGGCCGCCGCCCGCATGCCGCCCGCCGCGGCGCCGGAGCCGATCGCCCGCGCCGCCTCGGCCGCGCGCTCCGAAGTCCGTGCGCCCACGAACACCTCGTGCCCGGCCGCCGCCCAGCCACGCCCCAGCGCCCGTGCCATCTGCCCGGCCCCGATGATTCCGATTCGCATAACCACTCCTTGGTCGTCTCGACGGCATCGACGGTAGGAATTCCGATAGGCACCCCCGGGTGCCCGAGGCCGCTGGCACCCTGGAACCGTGACCAGCCAGACCGACGCCGCGCCGAGGGAATCCGGGGTCGCCACACCGGATTCGGTGCGGCCCGTGGAGTTCGCGCCCTACGGCGACTTCGAATCCGACTGTCCCGCCCGCCTGATCCTGGACCTGCTGGACAACTCCTGGCTGCTGGTGATCGTCTACACGCTGCGCGAGGGGCCCAGGCGTCCGGTCGAACTGCGACAGGCCATCGGCGGCATCAGTCAGAAGATGCTCACCCAGACACTGCGGCGGATGGAGCGCATGGCGCTGGTCGAACGCCGTCGCTTCGCCGAGGCGCCCCCGCGGGTGGAGTATTCGCTGACCGCGGCGGGGCGGGATCTGGTGCCGCCGATTCTGGCGCTCGGCGCGTGGGTGGATCGCCACGGCGACACGGTGCGCGCGTCGATGTTCGGAGGTGATGTGGACGACTAGCCCGTACCCACTCCTCATGCCCGATATGTCCGACCTGTACTGATAGCCCGATACAGGACCGGCAGGTAGGGCCGCGATTCTTCCGCAACCATCCGTTCCGAACATTGCGTGAACGGATGGCTAACGCGCGCCGAAGTGGCCGTGACCTGCGTGAAACTTCCCGCACCCGGGGTTTGGCCACCCGTTGGCGACCGTACGATTCAGAGTGTGAGCGTTCCACAGGCCGTGCTGTTGGCAGTCCTCGCGGCCGTCGTCGGGTTGGCGGTGGGCGGACTGCTCATCCCGTATGTGAATGCCCGGCAGGCGCGGCGAGCGGCCGACGAATCGGGTCTCACCATGTCGCAGGTGCTCGATCTGATCGTGCTGGCCTCCGAGAGCGGTATCGCCGTGGTGGACGAATACCGGGACGTCGTGCTGGTCAACCCGCGTGCGGAGGAGTTGGGCGTGGTCCGCGACCGCTTGCTCGACGAGCGGGCCTGGGTGGCGGTGCAGGAGGTGCTCGCCAGCGGCGAGGACGTCGATTTCGATATCACCGCCAAACACCCCATGCCCGGGCGCGCCCGGCTGGCGGTGCGCGGCGTGGCCCGCCCGCTCTCGCGCGACAACTCCAATTTCGTGGTGCTGTTCGCCGACGACGATTCCGAGCAGGCGCGCATGGAGGCCACCCGCCGCGACTTCGTGGCAAACGTGTCGCACGAACTAAAGACGCCCGTCGGGGCCATGAGCTTGTTGGCCGAGGCGCTGCTGGAATCGGCCGACGACCCGGATTCGGTGCGGCACTTCGGCGAACGGCTGCACGGCGAGGCCCGGCGCATGGGCAAGATGGTCACCGAACTCATCGCGCTGTCGCGCCTGCAAGGCGCCGAGAAGCTGCCCGAACTCGAGGCCGTGCCCGTCGACACCGTGGTGGCCCAGGCCATCGAGCGCTCCAAGACCGCCGCCGAGGCCGCGGGCATCACCGTGAGCACCGATCGCGACAGCGACCTCGAGGTGATCGGCGATACCACCCTGTTGGTCACCGCCCTGTCCAACCTGGTGGAGAACGCCATCGCCTACTCGCCGCGCGGCTCGCACGTCTCGGTGAGCCGCTCGCTGCGCGGCGGGTACGTGAACATCGCCGTCACCGACCGCGGCATCGGCATCGCCAAGGAAGATCAGGAACGCGTGTTCGAGCGGTTCTTCCGGGCCGACAAGGCGCGCTCGCGCGCCACCGGCGGTACCGGGCTCGGGCTGGCTATCGTCAAGCACGTGGCCGCCAACCACAACGGCGAAGTCACCCTGTGGTCCAAGCTGGGCACCGGGTCGACGTTCACGCTGCGCATTCCGGCCCACCCCGCCAGCGGCCCGGTGGGCGACAAGAGAATTCCCGCCGGGACTCCGGTGGGCAAGAAGGAAACCGGCCCGCGCCCCGCAGGGCGGGCCAGAACGAACGGTGTGGAGGCAACCCGATGACGAGAGTGCTGATCGTCGAGGACGAGGAGTCGCTTGCTGATCCGCTCGCGTTCCTACTGCGCAAGGAAGGGTTCGAGGTCACCGTGGTCGGTGACGGGCCCTCCGCGCTGTCCGAATACGACCGCACCGGTGCGGATATCGTCCTGCTCGACCTCATGCTGCCCGGTATGAGCGGCACCGATGTGTGCAAGCAGCTGCGCCTGCGCGGCAGCGTGCCCGTCATCATGGTGACCGCGCGCGACAGCGAGATCGACAAGGTGGTCGGGCTCGAGCTCGGCGCGGACGACTATGTCACCAAGCCGTACTCCTCGCGTGAGCTCATCGCCCGCATTCGCGCGGTGCTGCGCCGCGGCGTGGGCGAGGAGGTCGACAACGGCGGCGAGACCAGCGTGCTGGAGGCCGGTCCGGTGCGGATGGACGTGGACCGGCATACCGTCCAGGTCAACGGCAAGGCGGTCACCCTGCCGCTCAAGGAGTTCGACCTGCTCGAGTACCTGCTGCGCAACTCCGGCCGCGTGCTCACCCGAGGACAGCTCATCGACCGCGTCTGGGGGGCCGACTACGTCGGTGACACCAAGACCCTCGACGTGCACGTCAAGCGCCTGCGCTCCAAGATCGAGGCCGATCCCGCCAAGCCGGAACACCTGGTGACCGTGCGCGGACTCGGCTACAAGCTCGAAGCGTAAGTCCCCCAGAACGATTCGCGCCCGCTTCGGTTCCTCGAAGCGGGCGCGAGCGGTCGGTGGGGTCGGTGTCAGCCGAGCGAGCTCCAGGCCTTGCCGAGCGGGGTGTCCATGGGCTTGAGCCAGATGCCGCCGAAATCGTCGTCCTGCGCGCACTCGTAGAGCCCGGTGGCGATATCGCCCTTGCACGCGATCGTGCGCGAGGTGCCGTGCGGGCTGATGATCAGCAATTTGCCGTTCTTGGCGGCATCGAGGGCGGCCGGATCGTTGTACGGCACGAAATTGGCGGTCTGGTCATTCCACTGCGTGGGATCGATATCCGCGCCCGCGTTGGGAGCCAGGGCCAGCGCGGCTCCGGCGGCCAAAGCCACGGCCACGATCGTCTTCTTGATCATGGAGCGAATGTCTAGCAGATCCCGGTGAATTCGCAATGGCTTGCCGATGACCTCCACGCTGCGAACACCTCACCCCGAGGTCACCACCTGCGAACTCGCGGAAACCTCGATTTTCCTCACATTCTTAGGTCGGCCTAACTGCTCCCGAAGAGTCCGGACAGCGCCTTGCCCGCGCTGCCGGTGCCGCCGCCCGGATCGGTCGGGTCGCCCGGATCGGGATTCGACGGATCGGTGACCATCACCTCGATGGTCTTGGTGCTGCCGCCCTGCGAACACGTGATCAGGTGGCGGCCGGGGGTTTTCGGGGTCCAGTTCAGGTGGGCCTCGCCGACCGGCCAGGGGACTTTCGGTCCGCTGATGTCCTCGCCGTTGTCGCTCCAGTAGACGAGCAGGCCGATGCCCGCGCCGGAAAGCTTTGCGGTCAGGGCGTATTCGGTATCGATGACGTGATTGCTGCCGGAGACGGTGATGGCGTCGACCGTCGCGCTGGCCTGCGGAGCGGCGAAGACGGAGACGACCGCGGCCGTCGCGAAACCCGCTATGCCCGTGCCTATCCGGCGGGAGAAAGTATTCATGGGGAGTCCGTTCTCACTTGGTGGTGCCGCTGCTGCCGCTGCCGAGCGGTCCGCCGGGGCCGAATCCGCTGCCGGAACTCGAACTGCCCGAGCCGAGCGGCGCTTCCTTCACGTCCACCACCACCGATTGGTGGGTGCCGCCCTGTTCGACCGTAATGATGTGCTGCCCAGCGGTTTCCGGCTTCCAGGTGATGCTGGAATGCCCCGGCGGCCAGGGCACCTTGGGGCCGCCGATGAATTCGCCGTTGTCGCTGAAGTAGACGAGCAGGCCCACCGACGCCCCGCCGAGCGTGGCGGAGATCGTGTACTCCGAGCCCACGCGGAACCCGGATCCTTCCACCGTCACCGTCTCCACCGCCGCGTAGGCGGAAGGAGCCGCCAGCACGGCGACGGCCGCGACCGCGGCGAACCCGGTGAGCCCCAGGCCCGCTCGCGCGGTCCGCCGGAACGGGGTGCTGCTCATATCGCTCTCGCTTCCCATGTCTAGCTGCTCCCGAACAGCCCCGACAGCAGCCTGCCCGCGCTGCCGGTGCCGCTCCCACTACCCGCGCTCCCGGTGCCGCCGCTGCCCGAACCGTCGGTGTCGTCGGGTTCGGTGGTCGGCGGCGGCTCCGTCGTCGTCGGGGGAGTCGTGGGCGCCGTGGTGGGCGGGGTCGTGGTGGTCGGCGGCGTGGTCGTCCCAGCGCCGACATTCACCACGATGGACTGCGTGCTACTGCCCTGCGATGCCGTGAGTACGTGCTGCCCAGGGGTTTTCGGCACCCAGTCGATACTGGCCTCGCCCACCGGCCACGGCACCTTGGGTCCGCTGAAGTCCTCGCCGTTGTCGCTCCAGTAGACGAGCAGGCCGACCGACGCCCCGCCGAGGTCGGCCTTCAGCGTGTAGGTGTTGCCGACCCGGAAGTCGGAACCGGTGATGGCGATGGCCTCCACGGCCGCGTGGGCGGTGGGGGAGGGGCTCGTGAGGACCGCGGCGCTACCGGCCGCGACGGCGAGCCCGGCGAGACCGATGCCGAGGCGGCGTCGGTAGCTCGGGGTGTTGCTCATGGGTGCTCTCCTGTGCTGAACCCACATGGCGTGGGAATTCCGCACATTAGGTGAGAGCAGAAGTGAAAATATGCGATTTCAGAAAATCGACGGGAAGCCGGACCGGGCCCGGGCCTCGCCGCCCGTCAGCCGCGCTCCGCCTGCTCCTGTGCGATGGCCGTGGCCGGATGCACCGCCACGATCCCCAGCCCCTCGCGTCGCTTGCAGTGCCGCGCCAACTCGTCGTAGGCGGGCTGCCCGATCAGCTCGATCAGCTCCGGCGCGTACGCCTGCCACACCGGTCGCGTCCCCACATGGGCGTCCGGCGACCCGGTGCAGTACCAGTTCAGATCCAAACCGCCCGGCCCCCAGCCGCGCCGGTCGTATTCGGTGATCACGGTCTTGAGGATCTCCACCCCGTCCGGCCGCTCCACCCAGTCCTGCTCGCGCCGAATCGGCAGCTGCCAGCACACCTCCGGCTTCACGGTGAGCGGCTCCAGGCCCTTGCGCAGCGCCATCGTGTGCAGTGAGCACCCGATGCCGCCCTCGAAGCCGGGGCGATTGAGGAAGATGCACGCGCCGTCCACGCGACGGGTGCGCATGGCGGGTTCGTCGTCGAGCTCGTCTTCCTCGAGGTAGAGCCGTTTGCGCGGTTTGCCGTTCTCGTCGGTGCCCTCGGGCATGAGCTGCCAATCCTCGGGTGTGAGCATTTTCACAGCCTTGTGCAGCTTCTTGCCGTCGTCGGCGTCGGAGAGGAAGGCCCCGTGCGAGCAGCAACCATCGTCGACGCGGCCCTCGATGATGCCCTGACACGCCGGGGTGCCGAATACGCACGTCCACCGCGACAACAGCCAGGTCAGGTCCGCGGCGATCAGATGCTCACTATTTGCCGGATCGGCGAACTCGATCCATTCCCGCGGGAAGTCCAGCTCGACCTCGGGAGTTGGATCGATCTTCGCCGCTGCTCGGAGCCCAGTGGGCCCGCTCGCGGATGCGCCTGCCGTCACAATGCCGAACGCTAACAGTTCGGTCGCCATGCCTGAAGGGCCGCCACACCCGTTACCGTGTTCTTGTGCGGCTCGGTGTACTCGATGTGGGAAGCAATACCGTCCACCTGCTGGTGGTGGACGCGCATCGTGGCGGCCACCCACTGCCGATGAGCTCGACGAAGGCCACCCTGCGGCTGGCGGAGAGTATGGACGACAAGGGCCGGATCACCCCCGAGGGCGCGTCGCGGCTGACCCGTACCGTCGGCGAATTCTCCAGCATCGCAAAGACTTCCGGCTGCGTGGAGCTGATGGCCTTCGCCACCTCCGCGGTGCGCGAGGCCACCAATTCCGAGCAGGTGCTCGCCAAGGTGCGGGCCGAGACCGGGGTGAACCTGCGCGTGCTGTCGGGCGTCGACGAGGCGCGCAACACCTTCCTGGCGGTGCGCCGGTGGTACGGCTGGAGCGCGGGCCGGATTCTGAATCTGGACATCGGCGGCGGATCGCTCGAAATGAGCAATGGGGCCGATGAGGATCCGGACGTCTCGCTCTCGCTGCAACTTGGCGCGGGGCGGCTGACCCGGGATTGGCTGCGCCACGATCCGCCGGGTAAGCGCCGGGTGGCGGTGCTGCGCGACTGGCTCGACGCCGAACTGGTGGCGCCGTCGAAACAGCTGCTCGAACCGGGTCGGCCGGATCTGGCGGTCGGCACCTCCAAGACCTTCCGCTCGCTGGCCCGCTTGACCGGTGCGGCCCCCTCTACCGCGGGTCCCCGCACCCGGCGTACGCTCACGAGTTCCGGTCTGCGGCAGCTGATCGCATTCATTTCCAGAATGACCGCCGCGGACCGGGCAGAATTGGAAGGCGTGAGTTCGGATCGGTCACAGCAGTTGGTGGCTGGCGCATTGGTCGCGGAGGCGAGTATGCGAGCACTGTCACTCGATACGCTGGAAATTTGTCCATGGGCACTGCGGGAGGGATTGATCCTGCGAAAACTGGATACCGACTTGGATAGCGAACCGATAGCTGGTCGTGCACAATCGGATGCTCGTCCGCCCGTCTCGGGCTCCCCGATCGAAACGGTAACTCGATGACCGAGGATTCGACCCAGCTGTCCGTCGCAGAACTGCTGGCCCGCAACGGGCAGCAGGGAGGCTCCGCCGGTGGCGGCGGGCGACGGCGGCGCAGCGGCCGCGGGCTCTCGGTGGCGGATCTGACCGGTGATGTTCCGATCGTGCCGGGCTCCTCTTCGCACGCCGCACCCGATGAGGCCGAGCCCGCGTCCGAACCCGCCGCGAGTGATTCGGACTATTCGAACTACTCGAATTATTCGGACTACTCGAACTTTTCCTACGAAACGCCGCAGCAGGATACGAGTTACTCCTACTCGACGCCGGATTCGGCGAACGAACAATCGCCGCTCTCCGGACCCATCTCCTATTACGATCCGCTGTCGCAGGTGGAGACGCCCTCCGCGCGCTCGCTATCCGAGCGGTCGGGGTACGACTGGAATTCGTCGGGCCAGATGGATTGGCCGCCAGCGGAATCCGAACAAAACGGACGAAACGGTGCGAATGGGTATGACGCGCCGAGCAATGGCTACGGCGCGAACGGTTATGCCGCACCGGTGAACGGGGCCGCGCAGGTCAATGGGCTCGCGCCGAGTGTCGACCGGCCGCAGGGCGGTCGACGCCGCAAGCCCGATCCGCTCTCTGATCCGCTGTCGCCGGTGGGGGATGTGGGATTCGGCGGTATCGGCGCGGAGCCGAGCGCCCCGCCCGCCGAGACCGGCGGCCGCCGCCGTCGCCGTTTCGACCCCGATGACGACACCACCACCGACGTCCGGCCCTTCCGCGGCGCCGAGGCGGGCGCCGGTCTGGACCTGCCGCCCTGGGGTGCGCCGAAAGCCGAACCGCTACCGAACAATTCGCCCGAAGCGAGCGCGGCCCCGCCCATGTCCCGGTCGGCGCGGCGGCATGCGGAGCGACAGGCCGAATCCGCGCGCGAGGCCGAGTCCTGGCACGGAGCGCCCCTCGACGACGAAGCCCGGCGGGTGGCCGAGCTGCCGCGCGGCGGTGGCGCGGAATCCCCCGCCCAGCGCGGAGCCGACTTCCCGCGCAATGGCGAGCCGCAGCGTGGCTTCGACTTCCCGCGCAACGGTGATCAGCGCGGTGCCGAGTTCGGTGGCGGTGCCGAGTTTCCGCGCAACGGCGAGCCGCAGCGCGGAGCCGAGTTCCCCCGCAAGGGTGGCGGCTGGCGCGGTGCGGAGCCGGTGCAGGGCGATCCGGCGCAGGCCGACGATCCCCGGCGCGGTGCCGATGCCCAGCGCGGCGAGCGCGCCGGTGCGGCCGCGGGCGGGCTGCCCGCCTGGTCCGCCCGAAGACGCCAGCCGACCGAACCCGACCGGGGGCCCGGGCCGCGATCCGACGATCGCGACGCGGGATGGCCTCTCGCACAACAGGATCAGCAGCTGCTCTCCGGTGAAACGGTTGCCGGTGATCTGCTGCGGGACGCACACGATCATGACGACGAGCCGAGGTCGCGCCGTGCGCGACGATCCGGCGAACGCTCCCTCGGCAAACGCGCCTTCGGGCGCAAATCGCGACCGGCGGAACCCGACGACATCTACGAGGGCGCGACCGATATCTACTCGCCGCTGCTCGACGAGGACGAATTCGCCGACGACGAGCGGCCTTCCATGGCCGAACGGTTCGGGGCCCTCGCCACGCGCACCCGCCGCGCCCGCCCGGCCAAGGAATCCGACGAGGACGAAAATCGTCGCCAATGGATGATTCTCGGCGGCCAGAGCGCCGGAGCGGCGATCGCGGGAATGTTGCTGTTCAAGGGATTCGAACGCATGTGGGAAATGCTCCCGTGGGTTGCCCTGGCCCTGGCGATGATCGTGATTCTCGGTTTGGTCGCACTCGTTCGCGTATTGCGCCGCACCGATGACATTTTCAGCACTGTGATTGCTGTCGTCGTGGGCGTCTTCGTGAC
The DNA here is from genome assembly GCF_044459025.1 of Nocardia sp. NPDC050406. NCBI lineage: Bacteria > Bacillati > Actinomycetota > Actinomycetes > Mycobacteriales > Nocardiaceae > Nocardia > Nocardia sp. NPDC050406. The sequence continues at coordinate 126,397 of NZ_JBITIM010000002.1, forward strand.
GCTCGGACCGCTAGCCTTTCTACTCAGTACAACCTGAGCAGGGAGCGGGCAGTGGGGAACAACGGGCACACAGCGGGGGCTGAGCACGAAAACAGCGGGCGGCGTAGGGATATCCGCGTGGGCTTGTCCACGGCGTCGGTGTATCCGGAGAACACCGAGGCCGCATTCCGGTACGCGGCCGAACTCGGTTACGACGGTGTGGAACTGATGGTGTGGGCCGAACCCGCCAGTCAGAGTATTTCCACGGTGCAATCGTTCGTGCACAGATATCAGGTGCCCGTACTCGCGGTGCACGCGCCGTGTCTTTTGATCTCGCAACGGGTTTGGGGGTCGGACCCGATCGCGAAACTCACCCGCAGTGTGCACACCGCGGCGGCGCTGGGGGCGGCGACGGTCGTGGTGCATCCGCCGTTCCGGTGGCAGCGGCGCTACGCGGAGGGGTTCGCGAAGCAGATCATCGAACTCGAGGACACCAGCCCGGTATCGGTCGCCGTGGAGAACATGTTCCCCATGCGCGTGGCGGACACGCTGTTCGCGCGCGGCGAGGCGTCCATTCGGCGGCTGGAGCGCCGCGGCGGCCCCGGCCCCTCGGTGACGGCCTTCACGCCCTCCTACGACCCCACCGACACCGGCTTCCGGCACTACACCCTCGACACCTCGCACACCGCCACCGCGGGCGTGGACCCGCTGGCGCTGGCCGGTCGCATGGGGAGCGGTCTCACGCACCTGCACCTGGCCGACGGACGCGGTGCGGCCCATGACGAACACCTCATCCCCGGCGAGGGCACCCAGCCGCTGGTGGAACTGTGTGCCGCCTTGACCGACAACGGTTTCGCGGGCCAGGCGGTGATCGAGATCAATACCCAGAACGCCCGCACCACCTTCGACCGCGCCGCCATGCTGCACCGCGCGTTGACCTTCGCCCGCAGGCACCTCAACGGCCTCGACTCCGACGCCCCAGAACCCGAACCCTCCGGCGCGCGCCGCGGCTGATCCGGTCGCCGGTTCCGAGTGATTCACCCCACGGGAGGACCGATCGGTCCACATTGGCTTGTACGCTGTACAAACCGAGTGGGCAGCGAGGAGGAGCAGCGGATGTCTGTGGAGTCGGCCGTCGAACTGGAGCGGACGGACAGCGGTGCGGGCGAGGCGCCCTTCAGCCGCGTGTGCGCGGTGACCGCGATCGATTCGGGTTCCGAGGACACCGGTCGGTACAGCGGTGTCATCGAGCCGATCTGGACCATCGGGCCCAAGCTGCACGGCGGCACCATGGTCGCCGGGAGCGCCGCGGCGGCCGTGGCGTGGCTGCGCGAGACCGCGCCGGAACAGGCCGCCATGTTCCCCATCGCCGCCAGCACCGATTTCCTCGGCGCACCCGATCCGGGCGCGGTCGAGTACGAGGTCCGCACCCGCAAGCTGGGCCGTCAGATCTGTCTCGTCGACGTCGGTCTCGTGCAGGGCGGCCGCACCCTCGTGCACACCGCCTTCACCTTCAGCCACCTCGACGACATCGAGCCGGTCTACGCCCCCGACCGCGCCGAGGGCATGCCCGCCGAACCCTCCGCCGACGCCCTGCCCTACGACGAGAACAACCCCATGGGCAAGGTCGTGCACGTCGCCCAGGGCGCGTCGGTGGCCCTCGACGGCACCCGCGCGCCCTTCCTCACCGGCGGCAAGGGCGAGCCGGAACTACGCCTGTGGATCCGCCCCCGCGCCGCCGACGAGGCCGACGCCGACGTCTTCGCCTACTTCGCCATGATGGCCGCCGACATGAGCCCCCCGGTCCCCATGAACCGCGGCCACTTCGGCTGGGCCCCCACCGTCCAGATGACGACATACCTGCGCCGCCGCCCCACCCCCGGCTGGCTCCGAATCATCGCCACCGCCAAGGAGATCGGCGGCCGCATGTTCGACGAGGACCAACTCGTCCTCGACGCCACCGGAGCCATAGTCGCCCAAAGCCGCCAACTCGCCCTCATCCCACAGGCCCGCTGAACCCCGAGCGCGCGGGCGGGCGTCGCGGGGACATTCGTCCCCGCTAGCCTTGAAACTCATGACGAGGATTGCGGTGATCGGTGGAGGCCGGATCGGGGAGGCGCTGGTCGCCGGGTTGCTCGAATCCGGGCGGGCGAGCAAGGATTTGGTGGTCGCCGAGCCGACGGCCGTGCGTTCGGAGTTGCTGGGGGAGCGGTTCGGGGTGCGGGTTACCGATTCGGTCGCCGATGCCGCGATGGGCGCGGATGTCGTGGTGATCGCGGTCAAACCGCAGCATGTGGACGGTGTGCTCACCGATCTCGCCAAGGCGGAGCTCGGTGACGCCCTCGATCAGGTGGTGGTGTCGCTGGCGGCCGGTATCCCGATCGCCCGCTTCGAGGCCAAACTGCCCGCCGGATTCCCGGTCGTGCGCGTCATGCCGAATACCCCGATGCTGGTCGGGCAGGGCATGAGCGCCATCGCCCCGGGCCGCTACGCCCGCCCGGAGCAGCTCCAGCTGGTGACCGAGATGCTGGAGTCCGTGGGCCAGGTCGTCACCGTCGCCGAGTCCCAGATGGACGCCGTCACCGCCGTCTCGGGCTCCGGCCCGGCCTACTTCTTCCTGGTCGTCGAGGCCATGATCGACGCCAGCGTCAGCCTCGGCCTGACCCGCGACGTGGCCACCCGACTCGTCACCCAGACCATGCTCGGCTCGGCAGCCCTGCTGGACGAGTCCGGCCAGAGTGCCGTCGAGTTGCGGGCCGCGGTCACCTCCCCGGGCGGCACCACCGCCGCGGCCCTGCGCGAGCTCGAGCGCGGCGCGCTGCGCTCGGCTTTCCACGAGGCGCTGCACGCCGCGAAGAGCCGCTCCGCCGAAGTGGGCGGCACCGCCGACTAGGGCCGCGCGCCTCTGGTCGCGCCCTTTTTCGCCGGTCGATTTGCTGCGGCAACCGTCCGGAGCTTCAGCAACACCCCGACTCGCCCACGGCAAAGGCTGATTTCTCACACCCGTCGCAGCAACACCACTGGTCACGATAAGCTGCAAGGAGCACGTGCGTGTCTGTTCCGCCGGTGGGGAAGCTGGCGGCGCGGACGTGCCGGAGGTCAGTGGCGCAATGATGGGAAATAGCCAAGCGAGGTCCGGAAACAGCCCAGTAAACGCAGGGAACGTCATCGGCGGTGGAACCCAGTTCCTCACCGTCGCGGAAGTGGCGAATCTGATGCGTGTTTCCAAGATGACGGTGTATCGGCTCGTGCACTCGGGTGAACTGCCCGCGGTTCGGGTGGGTCGCTCGTTCCGAGTGCACGCGAAGGCGGTGCACGACTACTTGGAGACGTCCTACTTCGACGCTGGGTAAGAGGTACAGCCCCCGACCGGTTTCGTTCGCCGAACGGTGGCCCGGTAGCATGGACCGGCACCCTGTACGTGCCGGTGGTGCCGTCGGGTCTCCGTCGGCTCGGATCCGGGTAGGAGACTGTGCAGGGTCAGGAATGTGCTCCCCGCTCACGCGGGGGTGACCCGAGTAGAACGCGAGGAGCAACCCCTATGGGTTCTGTGATCAAGAAGCGCCGTAAGCGCATGTCGAAGAAGAAGCACCGCAAGCTGCTTCGTCGCACTCGCGTGCAGCGTCGCAAACTCGGCAAGTAAGCGCTGAGTCGTAACTGAAGCCCGTCACCGTCGGTGGCGGGCTTCAGTCATTTCGTCAGGTGACTGAAGTCATCGTTAGATCCTGGTTAATACTCTTCGATGACCCCCTGTTCGGCCGTTACTCTGAGAACGGCGGGAAAACAGAAATGGGGGCTTGCGAGTGGGATCCGGTGGGCCGAGCATCCGAGACGGGCATGCGCCCAAGGTTGTGATGGTTACCGGTGCGAGCCGGTTCTTCGGCGGTAATGTGGTGTCGCGCTTGGCCGCCGACGAGTCCATCGAGCGCATCGTCGCCGTCGACGCGAAACAGCCGAGCCGGGAACTGCTGCGCCGCATGGGCCGCGCCGAGTTCGTTCGGGCCGATATTCGAAATCCTTTGATACGCAAGGTGATCGAAGGAAATCAGGTGGATACGGTGATCCACCCCGCAGCGCTCTCGCGACCGCCGTCGGGCGGTGGCCGCGCCGCCATGAAGGACATCAATGTGCTCGGCGCGATGCAGCTTTTCGCGGTGTGCCAGAAGTCCGATCGGGTGCGGCGCGTGGTCGTTCGCTCGTCCTCGGCCGTATATGGCTGCAGCGCCAAGGATCCGGTGAAATTCACCGAGGAAATGAGCGCGCGTACGCCACCGCGCGGTTGGTTCGCCCGCGACATGATCGAGGTGGAGGGATTCGTGCGCGGACTCGCGCGACGGCGTCCCGATATCTCGGCGGCAATTCTGCGTTTCTCACCGATCGTGGGTCCGCAGTTGGCCAGTCGCGGTGTGCAGTATTTCCGTTCGCCGATCACGCCCACCATCCTGGGCCGCGATCCGCGACTGCAACTGCTGCACGAGGAGGACGCCATCGCGGCGCTCGCCCACGCCGCCGTGGGCGCACCGGGCGGTACCTTCAATGTGGCGGGTGACGGTGCGATGGCGCTGTCGCAGGCCATCCGTCGCGCGGGCCGGATCGAACTGCCGGTTCCCTTCCTGGCTTTCCGCACCTGCGGCCGCAGCATCATGGGGCCGGTCATGCGGGAGTTCACCGCCGAACAAATCGACTACTTCCACTTCGGCTGCGGTCTGGACACCACCCGGATGCGCACCGAACTCGGTTTCGAGCCGCGCTGGACCACGGTGCAGGCTTTCGACGACTACATAGGGGGCGCAGCGTTGCGGCCCGTGATCGATCCCCGCTGGATCGATGCCGCAGAGAACAAACTTCTCGGCCTGCTCGGGGCCGGGGCGGGAGCACACCAATGAACGACGTAGCGAAGGTGATTCGACTTCACGACGTGGATTTCGAGGCGCGGCAACGTTCGACGCGCCAGTGGCCGGGCGAGCGCACGCTGACCCCGGTCACCTCGTTGACCGAACGGCTCGCCGAAGCCGAAGCGCGGCAGCCGAAATCGCTGGGTGAGCTGATTCGCGGCGGCGTCGCGAATACGGTGCGCCACACCGCCGATTTCGCGCGCCGCCGCCTCACCGGCGACTACCAGGTCGACGAATTCGGTTTGGACGAGCATCTGCTGGAGTCGGTGATCCTCCCGGCGCTGCGGCCGCTGTCGGAGCTGTGGTTCCGGGTGGAGGTCAGCGGCATCGAGAACATCCCGGAGGTGGGTGGCGCGCTGATCGTCGCCAATCACGCGGGCACCGTGCCGCTCGACGGGCTCATGCTCCAGCTCGCCGTGCACGACCACCACGCCAAACAGCGCGCGCTGCGCCTGCTGGCCGCGGATCTCGTCTTCGAGATGCCGCTGATCGGTGGCTTGGCGCGCAAGGCCGGGCATACGCTGGCCTGCCCCGCCGATGCCGAAAGGCTGTTGCGCGCGGGCGAAGTGGCGGGTGTGTTCCCGGAGGGCTACAAGGGCATCGGCAAGCCGTTCGCGGACCGGTACAAGTTGCAGCGTTTCGGGCGTGGGGGTTTCGTCTCCGCGGCGGTGAAGACCGGGGTGCCGATCATTCCGTGCTCGATTGTCGGCTCGGAGGAGATCTATCCGAAGTTGGCCGATCTCAAACCGCTGGCTCGACTGCTCGGTATTCCGTATTTCCCTGTGACGCCGCTGTTTCCGCATCTGGGTCCGCTCGGCGCGCTGCCGCTGCCGTCGAAGTGGCATATCGAATTCGGTGAGCCGGTCTCCACGAGCGGATACGAACCGGCCGATGCCGATGATCCGATGACCATGTTCGAGATCACCGATCAGGTGCGCGAGACCATTCAGCAGACGCTGTACAAGCTGCTGACCAAACGCCGCAATCCGTTCACCGGATAGCTATCGCGTTCGGCGACAACATGATCGGCCCGGGTCCATGGGGACCCGGGCCGATTGTCGTTTTCGTCACTTTGTCTACGACAGACTGTAGTGTGATCTACTACACACTGTAGTCTTCGGGCATGCCTATGTGGATCATCCCGATCATCGCCGTTGTCAGTTCCCTTCTCATCGCCGTGCTCTTCGTCGCCGGTTTTCCGAAGGACGACCACTGAGGGACGATCACTGAAACATTGACGGACTAGCCCGCTTTCGCCTCGCGCTTGCGGGTCAGTACCGCCGCCGCCGCACCGCCCGCCGCGCCCAGCGCCAAGGCGGTCGGCACACCCACCTTCGCGGCCTTGCGCCCGGTGCGGAAATCACGGATCTCCCAGCCGCGATTCTTGGCCACCTCGCGCAGATCCGAATCCGGATTGATGGCCACCGCCGTGCCCACCAGCGAGAGCATCGGCACGTCGTTGTGGCTGTCGGAGTAGGCCGTACACCGGCGCAGGTTCAACCCTTCGCGAATCGCCAAGGTGCGCACCGCGTGTGCCTTGCCCAGGCCGTGCAGGATATCGCCGACCAGGCGACCGGTGAAGACGCCGTCGTGGCTCTCCGCGACCGTGCCGAGCGCGCCGGTCAGTCCTAGTCGTTTGGCGATGACCTGCGCCAACTCCACCGGCGTCGCGGTGACCAGCCAGACCTGCTGTCCGGCATCGAGATGCATCTGCGCCAGCGCGCGGGTGCCCGGCCAGATCTTGTCGGCGATGATCTCGTCGTAGATCTCCTCGCCGAGCGCGGCCAACTCCGCGGTGGAACGGCCCGCGATGAACTCCAGGGCCTTCTCCTTGCCGCTGGTCATATCCGAGCTGTTCTCTTTGCCCGTGACCCGGAATTTCACCTGTTTCCAGGCGATATCCATCAGGTCGGAGGTCTTGAAGTATTTGCGGGCGGCCAGGCCGCGCGCGAAATGCACGATGGACGCGCCCTGCACCATGGTGTTGTCCACATCGAAGAACGCGGCGGCGGTGAGATCCCGCGGCACCTCGCTGACCGGTGGCTCTTCGGCTTCGTGCAGTGCGAGGGCCGCCTCGGCGCTGGCCTCACCGGCCAGATTGGCGCGAACCTCTTCCTCGCTCGGTCCGAACGGGCTGCGGGCGATCCTGGTGAACTGGTCGCTCAACCCGCCCCAGCGGGTGGGGAATTCACCGAATCGGCCCGCGATGAAACTCGTTCTCGCCTCTTTCGAACGTTCCGGCACCAGTACCTCCGCCTGTTCACGTGAACACGTCCACAGTATCCCGGGCCGGTGGCCGGAACGTAGACGGCGATCGACAAGTGTTGAATGACGCTATGAGTGATCCCACGCATCAGGTGACCCTCCTGACCCGTTCCGGCTGCCATCTCTGCGCTGTCGCTCTCGAACAATTGCGCGTCGTCTGCGCGGAATTCGGGATCGAGCCCGCGACGGTGGATGTGGACGAGGCCGCGGCCACCGATCCGGGATTGCGCGCCGAATACGGGGACCGGTTGCCGGTGGTGCTGCTCGACGGCAGCGAACACAGCTATTTCGACGTGGACGAGGCGCGTCTGCGAGCCGATCTCGCACGCTGAAAGTTTTCCGCGAAACGCTGGGCGGACGGGGGCCGCGATCGCACGGCGCGTTGCGTAGCGGTGTCCGCCCGATAGGGGTTGAATGACGCACGGGGCTGGTGCCTCGGCAAAGTGACTGAATTCACCGACTTTGTGAAGGGCTGCACAAGCGGTTACGGTGGTGGCACGCAACCCGCCTCGGGGGCATCCCGAGGGCAGTGGTAGCGAGCCCAAATACCCGACTCGACCGCCCTGACGGTCGCCCCGGCGTCGGGTCGACAAACGAACCCCGGACCCCTACCCCCGGCCGGACGAGGAGCGCAAGCGACGTGACAGAGCAGCATGAGACGCCCGGTGGCGTCTCCGGCAGGGCTCTGCAGAAGGACATCCCGCAGGCCACGGTGGCGCGGCTCGCTACGTATCTCCGGGTACTCGCCGTACTCGCCGACGAAGGCACTGCCATCGTATCGAGTGAGGAACTCGCTGTCGCGGCGGGTGTCGGTTCGGCCAAACTGCGCAAGGATCTTTCGTTCCTGGGACCCAACGGTGTCCGCGGCGTCGGCTACGACGTGATCAAGCTGCGCGACCGCATCGAGGATGTGCTCGGCCTCTCCGAGGGACACCGCGTGGTGCTGGTCGGCGCGGGCAATCTGGGCCGGGCGCTGGTCGGCTACGGCGGATTCCGTCGCCGCGGCTTCTGCATGGTCGGGCTTTTCGACAGCGACCCGCAGGTGATCGGCACCTCGGTCGGCGATCTGCGCGTACGCGATGTGGCCGAGCTGACCGATGCCGTGCGCACCCTGGAACCGACCATCGCGGTCATCACCGTTCCGGACGCGGCCGCCCAAGGCGTCTGCGATCTGCTGGTCGCCGCCGGAATGCAGTCCATTCTCAGCTTCTCCCCGCTCGCGTTGGACGCGCCCGCCACGGTGGAGGTCCGGCGCGTGGACCTCGCGGTGGAGATGCAGCTGCTCTCCTTCGAACTCGCCCGCAGTGCCGAACTCGAGGCCGCCGACCGCGAAGTCGCGGCCGGAGAGACCGTGGGCGCGGATCCCGTGCGCGCGGCGGCCGAGGCGGCGCGGGCCGTGCGTCCGGTGACGCCGATTCAGACTTCTCATGCGGCAATGGAGCCAACAAAGGGATCGGTGGTCACGCCATGAGTGTGCTTCTCGTGGGGATTTCGCATCGGAGCGCGCCTGTTTCGGTGCTCGAGAAGGTAGCTGTCACCGAGGACGATCGGCCCAAACTGACCGACCGCATGCTCGTCTCCAGCCATGTCTCGGAAGCCATGATCGTGTCCACCTGCAACCGGGTGGAGATCTACGCGGTGGTCGACGCCTTCCACGGCGGACTCGGTGAGATCAGCGAGATGCTGACCAAGCACTCCGGACTGCCGCTGCCGGAGCTGACCAAGCACGCCTACGTGCGCTACGCCGAGGCCGCCGCCGAGCACCTGTTCGCCGTCGCCTCCGGCCTGGACTCCATGGTCGTCGGCGAACAGCAGGTGCTGGCGCAGATCCGCGCCGCCTACGCCGCCTCCGACGCCCAGCAGGCCGCCGGACGCACCCTGCACGAGCTGGCCCAACACGCGCTGCGAGTGGGCAAGCGGGTGCACTCCGAGACCGGCATCGACCGCGCGGGCGCGTCGGTGGTGTCGGTGGCGCTGGACCGGGCGCGCACGGTGCTCGGCACCTCGTCGCTGAGCCTGGAGGCCGCGGCCAGCCGCACCGAACTCGGCGAGAGCCCCTTCGAGACCGCGTTGACCGGACGCACCGCATTGGTGCTCGGTGCGGGAGCCATGGGCGGTCTGGCCGTCGCACAGCTCGCCCGCGCCGGGGCGGGGCGCATCATCGTGGTGAACCGGACCCTGGAGCGCGCGCAGCGGCTGGCTCGCACCGCCACCGAAATGCACGGTGTCGCAGCGGAATCCATGGAGATCTCGCGCATGGTCGAGGCCATGGCCGCGGCCGATGTGGTGGTCACCTGTACCGGCGCGGTCGGCGCGGTGGTGACGCTGGCCGATGTGCACCGCGCCCTGGCCGGGCGGCCCGACAAGCATCTGGTCTTCTGCGACCTCGGCCTGCCCCGCGATGTGGAGACCGCCGTCGCCGGACTGCCGGGCGTGACCGTCATCGACATGGAGACGCTGCAGCGCGATCCCTCGGCCGGTGCCGCCGCCGACGATACCGCCGCCGCGCGCGCCATCGTGGCCGAGGAACTCGCGAAATACCTTGCGGGACAGCGCATGGCCGAGGTGACGCCGACCGTGGCGGCGCTGCGCCAGCGCGCCGCCGATGTGGTCGAGGCCGAACTGCTACGCCTGGATTCGCGACTACCCGAGCTGGACCCCACCGACCGCGAGGAAGTGGCGCGCACCGTGCGCCGCGTGGTCGACAAACTGCTGCACGCGCCGACGGTGCGGGTCAAGCAATTGGCCTCCACTCCGGGCGGTGACAGCTACGCGGAAGCGCTGCGCGAGCTGTTCGAGCTGAAACCCGGTGCGGCACAAGCGGTCGCCGCCCCGATGGAGATCGCCGCCCGGGGGGAACTGGCCGACGATTTCACCGCCGCACATCTTGGGGACGAACAGGGGCAGACCGCATGACCGGAGCGATGGTGCACGGAGAGCAGGACACAGCTATGCGCGGAACGATCGAATCACCGTGGCGCATCGGCACCCGCGGCAGCCTGCTGGCGCTGACCCAGGCGGGCACCGTGCGTGACACGCTGATCGCCGCCGGACAGCACGCCGAACTCGTGATCGTGAAGACCGCGGGCGACCAGTCGTCGGATCCGGTCGAGAAGATCGGCGTCGGCGTCTTCACCGCCGCGCTGCGCGAGGAATTGGCCGCGGGCACCGTGGATATCGCGGTGCACTCCTACAAGGACCTGCCCACCGCGCCCGAACCGCAGTTCACCATCGCGGCCATTCCGCCGCGGGAGGATCCGCGCGACGCGCTGGTGGCGCGCGACGGTCTGGTGCTGGGCGAGCTGCCCGCCGGATCGGTGGTCGGCACCTCCGCCCCGCGCCGCGCCGCCCAGCTGCGCGCGCTCGGCCTGGGCCTGGAGATCGTGCCGCTGCGCGGCAATCTCGACACCCGGCTGCGCAAGGTGGCCGAGGGTGAACTCGACGCCGTGGTGGTGGCCCGGGCCGGACTGGTCCGCATCGGCCGCACCGACGCCGTCACCGAAAGCCTGGAACCGGTGCAGATGCTGCCCGCGCCCGCACAGGGTGCGCTGGCGGTCGAATGTCGCACCGAGGACACCGATCTCGTGACCATCCTGTCCGCCCTCGACGATTACGGCACCCGTGCCGCGATCGTCGCGGAGCGGGCGCTGCTGGCCGAACTGGAGGCCGGATGCACCGCCCCCGTCGGTGCGCTGGCCGAGGTCGTCGAATCGCTCGACGACGACGGCCGGGTGGTGGAGGAGTTGTCGCTGCGCGGCGGCGCGGCGGCTATCGATGGCTCGGATGTGATCCGGGCGTCCGCGGTCGGCCCGCTCTCGAATGCCGAAGAGCTGGGCCGTTCCTTGGCGCGTGAGCTCTTGGAGCTGGGGGCGCGCGACTTGCTCAGTGCCCAAGCGGAAGGCGCTGCCACTAACAGCAATCCCAGCCCGATGGAGAACAACCGATGAGTCGAGTCACGAAGAAGCACCCCGGACGGATCCTTTTCGTCGGATCCGGTCCGGGTGATCCGGCGTTGCTCACCGTGCGGGCCCGCGAGGTCATCGGTCGAGCCACCCTGGCCTTCACCGATCCCGATGTGGACAAGGGTGTGCTCGCCCTGATCGGGACCGCGGTGGAGCCGGGCCCCGACGGGGAGAGCGTGGTGGACGTGCGCCCCGCGCTCGGCGACCCGAGCGAGGTGGCCAAGACGCTCATCGCCGAGGCCCGCAACGGCTCCGATGTGGTGCGGCTGGTCTCCGGTGACCCGCTCACCACCGATTCGGTGATCCAGGAGGTCAACGCGGTCACCCGCTCGCACATGATGTTCGAGGTGCTGCCCGGACTGCCGTCGGGGTCGACCGTGCCCGCCTACGCGGGCATCGCCCTGGGCTCGAGCCACACCGAGGTGGATGTGCGCGGCGAGGTGGACTGGGCGGCGGTCGCGGCGGCGCCGGGTCCGCTGGTGCTGCACGCCACCTCCGGGCATCTGGCCGAGACGGCGAGCGCGTTGGTGGAGCACGGGCTGGCTCCGCAGACGCCGGTGGCGGTGACCGTGCGCGGTACCACCCGGCAGCAGCGCACCATCGAGGCCACGCTGGCGACCCTGAACAACGCCGCTTCCGAACTGGTCGGCCCGCTGGTGGTCACGGTCGGCAAGGAGGTCGAGAAGCGCGCCAAGATGTCGTGGTGGGAGTCGCGGGCGCTGTACGGCTGGACCGTGCTGGTGCCGCGCACCAAGGAGCAGGCCGGTGAGATGAGCGAGAAGCTCGTCATGCACGGCGCCATTCCGATGGAGGTGCCGACCATCGCCGTCGAGCCGCCGCGCAGTCCCGCGCAGATGGAGCGCGCGGTCAAGGGTCTGGTGGACGGGCGCTACCAGTGGGTGGTGTTCACCTCCACCAACGCGGTGCGCGCCGTCTGGGAGAAGTTCGCCGAATTCGGTTTGGACGCGCGCGCTTTCAGCGGTGTGAAGATCGCCTGCGTGGGCGAGGCCACGGCCGAGAAGGTGCGTTCCTTCGGTATCAATCCGGAGCTGGTGCCCTCGGGTGAGCAGTCCTCCGAGGGTCTGCTGGCCGACTTCCCGCCCTACGACGACGTTTTCGACCCGGTCAACCGAGTCCTGTTGCCGCGTGCGGACATCGCGACCGAGACCCTCGCCGAGGGTCTGCGCGACCGCGGCTGGGAAATCGACGATGTCACCGCGTACCGCACCGTGCGCGCCTCTCCGCCGCCCGCGGAGACCCGCGAGATGATCAAGACCGGCGGTTTCGACGCGGTGCTGTTCACCTCGTCCTCGACCGTCCGCAATCTGGTCGGCATCGCCGGAAAGCCGCACGCCCGCACCATCGTCGCCTGCATCGGCCCCAAGACCGCCGAGACGGCCATCGAATTCGGCCTGCGCGTGGACGTGCAGCCCGAGGTGGCCCAGGTCGGCCCGCTCGTCGAGGCGCTCGCCGAGCACGCCGCCCACCTGCGCGCCGAGGGCCTGCTGCCCCCGCCGCGCAAGAAGAGCCGCCGCAGCAGCCGGTAGTCGAACAGCCAACGGGCCCCGCACGCGAAACGTGCGGGGCCCGTTGGCATTTCGGGGGTCGGCGGCGCGTGACGCCTGCGTGGCCACCAGGTCCGATGAAGCGGTGGGAGATACGCGGGCGTCTTGCGCCGGTTGAACTCACGCGTTCGAAGGGTGGCCCCCCGCGGCTCCGGGCTTCTGGGGCTCTGCGCCTCCGCGCCTCTGCGCTTCTGCTCTTCGGGTCTCCGCGTCTCCGCGGTCCGCGGTGCGCGGTGCGCGGTGGCATCGAGACTCGCGGGATGCGGTGCGCGGTGGGTGGGGTTCAGGGGCAACGGCTCTCCAGCTCGGGCTGGAGAGCCGCCCCCGTCACACTCCCACGTTATCGGCGCGTGGCGAGATCAGCGCTGCGCCTGCATCATTCGGCGCACCATGCGGCAGGTGGCGCCCGACGGCGGGTGGACGCCGATGATCTCCGCGGTGCGATGGATCTTCTCGTCGGTCGCCTGGGTCGGGCCGAAGGTTCCGGCGTCGAGCAGGGCGATGGCCAGCCGCATGGCCTTCAGGCGGCGGTTGTGGGCGATGTACCAGGAGCGCGGGCGGCCCGCCGGGAGCGGCTGCTTGATCAGCGGCTTCCAGGCGTGGTCGATGACATCCCCCTTCTTCGGCACCTCGGTGGGCACGGAAGCGATGGCAGTGAGCACGACGAATCCCTCCTGTCGCGTTCAGGGCCCGGTGCGAACCCCTCGAACATAGTTTCGATTATACGCGGCGGCACCGACAAAATCCGCTGGTGGCAAGGCTTTTAGACGGAACGGCCGGATTCCATTCGCGGATTCGCCCGCCGCCTGAAAAGCTGTCCGTTATGTCCGTCTTTGCCTGGCGGACGCAGAGCGCGGAAGACGCGGCGTGCGAGGGGTACGCCGCGCGCCCGCGCCCCGAAATCAGGAGGCATGATGCGCAAGCTGCTCAGCAGGGACCTGTCGGCACTGCTCGGTGCGACGAGGGCGGCGGTCCTGGAGGCCATCGCCGATGGCGGCAGCACCACCGATCTGGCCCTGCGGCTGGGGATTTCGCCCTCCTCCGCGAGTGAGCACGCGGCGATCCTGCGCGACGCGGGTCTGACGGTCAGCATGCGCAGCCGAAACCAGGTGCGCCACCGGCTCACTCCGCTCGGCGCGGCACTGCTGGGCATCGAACTCCCGGCCGAGGAGGCCGCGAGCGACCGCGGTCCGCGCGCGGCGACCCTCGTGCGCCGCCCCCGCGTCGCCGCCGCGATCGGCCTCGCGCGCCGCGCGGCGGTCGCCCCGATCGCCGCGACGAGCTGATTCGACTCCCGCCCGGATCGCCGACCGCACCCCCACCGTGCGGTCGGGCTTTCCACCGGGTGAACGGGCTCGGGCCAGACCGTCCTGCGACCGTGTCGAGGCGGGGGCATATCATGCGAACATGACCGGATTGGACCGCCCACGGCGGTTGCGTCGTACTCCCGCTCTGCGCCGCCTCGTCGCCGAAACCACCCTCGAGCCCAGGCATTTGGTACTGCCCATGTTCGTGGCCGACGGCCTCGACGAGCCGCGCGAGATCAGCTCCATGCCCGGTGTCCATCAGCATTCGATGGATTCGCTGCGCAAGGCGGCGGTGGAGGCGGTCACCGCGGGTGTCGGCGGCCTCATGCTCTTCGGCGTGCCGAGGCCCGAGGACAAGGACGCCAGCGGCAGTCAGGCCAGCGATCCCGACGGCATCCTGAATCGCGGACTACGCGCCCTGGTGCAGGAGGTCGGCGGCTCGACGGTCGTCATGGCCGACACCTGCCTGGACGAGTTCACCGATCACGGTCACTGCGGGGTGCTCGACCCCGATGGCACGGTCGACAACGACGCCACCCTGGACCGCTACATCGATATGGCCTTGGCGCAGGCCGAGACCGGCGCTGATCTGCTCGGCACCAGCGGCATGATGGACGGCCAGGTCGCCGCCATTCGCGCGGGCCTCGACAAGGCCGGGTACATCGACGCGGGCATTCTCGCCTACGCCGCCAAGTACGCCTCGGCCTTCTACGGCCCGTTCCGCGAGGCGGTGGGTTCGTCGTTGCAGGGTGATCGCCGCACCTACCAACAGGATCCGGCCAATCGCCGCGAGGCCATTCGCGAACTCGATCTGGATCTGGCCGAGGGCGCGGATATCGTCATGGTGAAGCCCGCCATGTCCTACCTCGACATCCTGCGCGATGTGGCCGACCGCTCCACGGTGCCGGTGGCGGCCTATCAGATCTCCGGTGAGTACGCCATGATCACCGCCGCCGCGCAGAACGGCTGGATCGATCGGCGCGGCGCGATCCTGGAGTCGCTCACCGGAATTCGCCGGGCGGGTGCGGATATCGTGCTCACCTACTGGGCGACCGAGGCAGCGCACTGGTTGTCGTGAATCAGCCGGTTTCACCCACGGGCCCGCGGCCCGTCCCCGAGGATGTGCGCACCGCCTGCCAGCTCTGGTGGGCCGCCCTGGCCGTCGGCGTGGTGCAGGTGGTCGCCACCATATTCGCCCAGTTCGGTGACCGGAAGCAGTTGGCGGCGGACTTCTACGACCAGGTGAAGGCCGACCAGCCCACGGCCACCATGGCGCAGGTCGAATTGGCGGTGGGGCTCATGCTCGTCGTCATGGCGGTGCTGTGGCTGTTGCTGTTGGGCGGCGCGGCGGCGGTGGTCTATCAGCTGGGACGCGGAAAGTCTTGGGCGCGAATGCTTCTCACCGTATTGGCGGCCTTCCTGATTGTCGGTGCGGTGGGTGCGCTGTTCCGTCCCGGCAGCATGAGCGGACCGGTTGCCCTGGTCGCCGGTGGGGCCTCCATCGTGCAGGCCGTTCTGGTGGGCGGAGCCGTATTCCTGTGCTACCGCAAGGAATCCGATGCTCACTTCCGGCCCGGACCGCGGTGAGGACCGCCGAGTTTGTACCCGGCGGTAACCGAGGTATGGTGAGGACAGTCACAGGGAATTCGGGAACCGGAAGTCGGTCGTCATGCGTTGTGCCATGGTCGATTCGGCTCCGGAAGGACGACGGAGGCAACGATGCGAGTGGTGATCCAGCAGCCGCACAGCCTTCGGCGGGATGTGCTGGTTCTGAGTCTGCTGATTCTGTTCGGACTGCTCACCCTCGCCGTGCTGTTGATTCCGGGGCTCGTCGGCTGAACCCCATGACCGTAACGTCGGGCCTATGAGTGACAAGCCCACCGAGCCCGACGACGCGGTCGCCGTACCCGACGCGACGGTGCCCGAGGCGAAGTCCGGGCCGGAAGTCGACGGGGCGGTTGCTTCCGAGCGAACTCCGGGCACGCGCGTGCTGTTCGCCGAACCCGGTGCGCGCTGGCGCACCATCGCCTACGGCCCCGCGCTGTGCGCCCTGATCCTGGCGCTGGAAGTGGTGCGCGGCGGCAGTATTCACTGGTTCGGGCTCGTCTTCTGCGCCGCCCTGCTGGGCGGTTTCGTGTGGTTGCAGGTGGTCGCCGGGCGGCGGCACATCAGCGTCGAACTCACCGACACCCATCTGCGCGACGGCACCGAATTACTGCCATTGCGCGATATCGCGGCCGTGCTTCCCGAGGACGACGAGGAGTCCTGGGAGGATGAGGACTGGCAGTCGGCACGGGCGCTCGGTGAACTCACCGGGGTGCCGCGGCGGCGGCGCGGCATCGGTCTGAAACTGCGTGGCGGCGAACTGGTTCAGGCGTGGGCGCGCGACCATCGCACGCTGCGCGCCGAACTCACCGAGGCGCTGGCGCGGCTGTCGGACGGCACGGGACCCGACGAGGAGAAGGAGGCGCGCTGATGCGCTGGCTCGCCGTATTCGGTGAACTCGTCGTGGCCGCACTGTGTGGGGTGGCGGCGGTGTGGTCCTGGCGCAATGGCGTGCGGACCAGCTGGTACTCGCCCAATGGGGATATGCCGGGATTCGACGCGATTCGCTACTCCGGCCCGTGGCTGTCGCTGGCCGCGCTGGCCGCCGCCGTGGGCGGCCTGCTGCTCATCGATCTGCTCGCTCGAGCGCGGCGGACAACCGCCGGACATTGATCCGCCGCCGTCGAGATTGAATCCGCGTGTGGCGGACAATCAATGGCTATGACGAGCATCCCCGTTGCCACGTCGTGGCTGGATTTCCTGCCGTTGCCGTTGAACTGCCTGCTCAGCACCGGATGGGCAGCCTTCTGTCTAGGCGTGCCACTGTCCTAGGCCCGCGCTACCGGGCCCGGGCACTACTGAGGTCCAAGCGCTACTGCGTCCAGGTCTGATAGACGTCGAGCACGCGGCCGCCGCGGGTGCCGGGCGCGTTCAGGAACACCACGACCGCCCCGTCGGGATGCTGCGCGGCCTCCATCACCACCTGTCGCAGCGAGGCGTGCACACCACCGTTGTCGTCCCGATAGATCTCGGTCTCCGGGTGCAGGCCCGCGCCCATGCGGTTGGCGGGCACGAACATGCTGACCACCGCGGGCATCGGCCCGCTCGCCATGGCCGCGGTCTCCTCGTGCGACAGGTGCACACCGATGCGGCCCTGGTCGAATTGCGCGATGGGCACTCCCGCCGCCGCGCCTCCCGCGCCGATAGTCACCGCCCCAGCCACGGCCGCGAGCAGTCCAGCGCCGAAGGTTGCGAGCCGCATATGCGGTACCTCCCGTAGTCCGAATAGTGGGTCTGTGGCAGAGATTACGCACTGGCAATCGTTTGGCGAATGAATATGCGCTTGCGTGTTGCTCGAATGTCCAAGAAATAGCGAATGTTTGGCAAATAGCAGAAGGGGAAATGGCGACGGCAGCGCGGCAGGTCGGCTGTGCGGTGGGCCACCCCACTACACCCTGTCGTCGACGGGCGATGAGGCGGCTGCGACACTGGGTGGCGTGAGTTCTTCTCCGCGTGTGAGCCAGGTTTCGGTGCCGGTCTCCGCCCACCTCTTCGAACGCGCCGCCCAGGTGATTCCGGGCGGTGTGAACTCGCCGGTCCGGGCGTTCAATTCCGTCGGCGGGACGCCGCGGTTCATGGCCTCCGCGCGCGGCTGCACACTCACCGATGCCGACGGCAACGAGTACGTCGATCTGGTGTGCTCCTGGGGTCCGATGATTCTGGGGCACGCGCACCCGGCGGTCGTCGAGGCCGTGCAGCGCGCCGCCACCGGCGGACTGTCCTTCGGCGCGCCGACCGAGGCGGAGATCGAACTGGCCGAGGCCATCGCCGCGCGGGTCGCGCCGGTCGAGCGGGTGCGGCTGGTGAACTCCGGTACCGAGGCGACCATGAGCGCGGTGCGCCTGGCCCGCGGTTTCACCGGGCGCTCCAAGATCATCAAATTCTCCGGTTGCTACCACGGGCACGTGGACGCGCTGCTGGCCGACGCCGGTTCGGGCGTCGCCACGCTCGGACTGCCGACCTCGCCGGGCGTGACCGGCGCGCAGGCGGCCGACACCCTCGTACTGCCCTACAACGATCTCGACGCCGTGCGCGCCGCCTTCGCCGCCCACCCCGGACAGATCGCCTGCGTGATCACCGAAGCGGCGGCGGGCAATATGGGCGCGGTCGCGCCGCGCCCCGGATTCAATGCCGGACTGCGCCAGCTGACCAGCGAGAACGGTGCGCTGCTCATCATGGACGAGGTCATGACCGGATTCCGGGTGAGCCACGCGGGCTGGTTCGGACTCGAGGGCGTGGCCGGTGACCTCTACACCTTCGGCAAGGTGATGAGCGGCGGTCTCCCCGCCGCGGCCTTCGGCGGCCGCGCCGACATCATGAACCACCTCGCGCCGATCGGGCCGGTGTATCAGGCGGGCACGCTGTCCGGGAATCCGGTCGCGGTCGCCGCGGGTCTGGCCACGCTGCGCGCCGCCGACGAATCCGTCTACGCCACCCTCGATCAGAACGCCAAGCGACTGGGCGGGCTGTTCACCGAGGCGCTGTCGGCCGCCGGTGTCGGTCACCAAGTGCAATTCGCGGGCAATATGGTCAGCGTGTTCTTCTCCGACACCCCGGTGTACGACTACGCGGCCGCCAAGGCCAGCGAGACGTGGCGCTTCCCGGCCTTCTTCCACGCGCTGCTGGAACGCGGCGTGTACGCGCCGCCGAGCGCGTTCGAGGCCTGGTTCGTCTCCGCGGCGCTCGACGAGAACGCATTCGACCGTATCGCCGCCGCCCTGCCCGCCGCCGCCTCCGCCGCGGCGGCCGCCACCCCCGAAGGATCCGTCGCGTGAGTTCCGAACAGCCCGACACCGGTCTACCGGCCGAGAGTTCCCCAGCCGTCACCGCCGCCGATGCCGTCGATGCCACAGCAGCCGCCGATGCCGTGGAAGCCGAAGTGGCCGACGACGTCGCCGGTGCCGTCGCTGAATCGACAACCGGCACAAGTGATCTCGTGCTGCCCGGCGATGTCGCCGACGATGTCGAGACCATCGTGCACGTCATGCGCCACGGTGAGGTGCACAACCCCAAGGGGATCCTGTACGGCCGCCTGGAGGGCTTCGGCCTCTCCGTCGCGGGCCGCGCGCAGGCGGGCGCGGTCGCGCGCTCGCTGGCCGATCACGATATCGCGCTGGTGGTCGCCTCACCGCTGCAGCGCGCGCAGGAGACCGCGGATCCCATCGCGTCCCAGCACGGCGTGATCATTCGGACCGACGACAACCTCATCGAGGCGGGCAATACTTTCGAGGGTCTGCGCGTCGCCGCCCGCGACGGCGCGCTGCGCAAGCCCCGGCACTGGCTCAAGCTGCGCGACCCGTTCACCCCGTCCTGGGGTGAGCCGTACCTGCAGATCGCGCACCGAATGTTGGCCGCCGTCAACAAGGCTCGCGTCGAGGCCGCCGGGCGCGAGGCCGTGCTGGTCTCGCATCAGCTGCCGGTGTGGACGCTGCGCCGCTTCCTGCAGGGCCAGCGCCTGTGGCACGACCCGCGCAAGCGCCAGTGCTCGCTCGCCTCGCTGACCTCGCTGGTCTATCAGGGCGACACGCTCATCGACATCGTCTACTCCGAGCCCGCCGGGGCGACGGATCCGAGGGTGACCGGGGCATGAGCCGGTTCACCGCGTCGCCGCCCCGGCCGGTCCGGCGTATGGCGTCGATTCTGCTGGCGAGCGTCTGCCTGATGGCGGCGCTGGCGGGCTGCTCGACGGCGGGCAAGGACGCGGTGGCCCAGGGCGGCACCTTCGATTTCGTCTCGCCCGGCGGTAAGACCGATATCTTCTACGATCCGCCGTCCAGCCGAGGGACCATCGGCCGTCTCGCCGGGCCGGATCTCATGACCGAGGGCAAGACCACCTCGGTCGAGGATTTCCCCGGCAAGGTCGTGGTCATCAATATCTGGGGTCAGTGGTGCGGGCCGTGTCGCGCGGAAGCCCCTGCGCTGGAACAGGTCTACGAGGCCACCAAGGACAAGGGCGTCGCCTTCCTCGGCATCAATGTGCGCGACAACCAGAAGGACAAGGCCCAGGATTTCGTCACCGACAATCACGTCGGCTATCCGTCCATCTACGACCCGTCCATGCGCACGCTGCTCGCCCTCGGCGGCAAATTCCCCACCAGCGTCATTCCCACCACGCTGATTCTCGATCGCCAGCATCGCGTGGCCGCCGTCTACCTGCGGTCGTTGCTCGCCGAGGATCTCCAGCCGATGGTGGAGAAGATCGCCAGCGAGGACCAGTCGTGAGCGTGACCGTCCTCGCCAGCGTCGGCGAATCCTTCCAGCAGACAGCGTCTTCCGGGCCGCTGCTGCTCGCGCTGGGCGCGTGTGTGCTGGCGGGGCTGGTGTCGTTCGCCTCGCCGTGTGTGGTGCCGCTGGTGCCGGGCTACCTGTCGTATCTCGCGGGATTGGTTGGGGCGCAAGCGCCTCCGGTCACCGTGGAATCGGCCAAGCGCGGTGCGCAGGGCGGTTCGACGGTGCTGGCCGATCGGGACGCGAAAAACGGTGGGCGCATGCGGGTCGCCGGTGCGGCGGGGCTCTTCGTCGCCGGATTCACCGTGGTGTTCGTCCTCGCCTCGGTGACGGTGTTCGGCACGATTCAGGCGCTGAATGTCAATCGTGAACTGCTGCAACGCATTGGCGGCGTGGTCACGATCGTCATGGGCCTGGCGTTCATCGGCCTCATCCCGGCGCTGCAGAAGGACACCCGCATGGAGCCGCGCCGCCTCAGCGGCATTCTCGGCGCGCCCCTGCTCGGCGGCGTCTTCGCGCTGGGCTGGACCCCGTGCCTCGGCCCCACGCTCTCCGGCGTGATGGCCGTGTCCGCGGGGACCGACGGCACCACCGCGGCGCGCGGCGTCGCCCTGATCGTGGCCTACTGCCTCGGGTTGGGGCTGCCGTTCGTCATCCTGGCGTTCGGGTCGGCCACCGCGCTGCGCGGTGTCGGCTGGCTGCGCCGCAATTCCCGCACCATTCAGGTGATCGGCGGCATTCTCCTGGTGGCCGTCGGCATCGCCCTGGTGACCGGAGCGTGGGACCAGTTCGTCTCCTGGGTCCGCGACGCCTTCGTCTCGAATGTGACCCTGCCGATCTGATGACCGTGACCGAAACCGCCCCCGCTCCCGTCGGCCCGCCGCGCCAGTCGCTGCCGCGCCGCGTCCTCGCCGTCGCGCGCAATACCTGGCGCGGGCTGACCAGTATGCGCACCGCGCTCATCCTGCTGTTCCTGCTGGCGCTCGCCGCGATTCCCGGCGCGCTGCTGCCGCAGCGGAGTCTGAACGCGCAGAAGGTCGACGAGTACATCGCGAATCGTCCGACGCTGGGTCCGTGGATGGATCGCCTCGAACTGTTCGACGTGTTCTCCAGCTTCTGGTTCACGGCCGTCTATGTGCTGCTGTTCGTTTCGCTGGTGGGCTGCATTCTGCCGCGCTGCCTCGACCACTATCGGGCGCTGCGCACCGAACCGGTGAAGGCTCCGCGCAATCTCGGACGGCTGCCGTACCACTTCGAGGGTGGCGACAGCGCCACGCCCGAGGAGGTCGTCGAACGGACGCGGCGCGAATTGCGCGGGTGGCGCACGGTGGTTCGACCCGGCGGTCGCGACGGCGAGATCACGCTGTCGGCCGAGAAGGGATACACGCGTGAACTCGGCAATCTGGTCTTCCATCTCGCGCTGGTGTGTCTGCTCGCGGCCATCGCCATCGGCAAGCTCTTCGGCTACGAGGGCAATGTCATCGTCATCGCCAATGACGGGCCGGGGTTCTGCACCACCTCCCCGGCGGTGTTCGATTCCTTCCGCGCGGGCAATGTCAACGACGGCACCGGGCTGACGCCACTGTGCGTGCGGGTCGAGAACTTCAAGGCCGACTACCTGTCGAACGGGCAGGCGGAGATGTTCACCGCCGATATCTCGTATCAGGCGGGCAAGGATCTGGAGAGCGATACCTGGCGGGACACCACGATTCAGGTGAATCATCCGCTGCGCGTCGAGGGCGACCGCATCTACCTGCAAGGCCACGGGTTCGCGCCGAAGTTCACCGTCACCTTCCCGGACGGCCAGACCCGTACCGAGGCCGTGCAGTGGCGGCCCGACGATGCGACCACCTTCCTCTCCAGCGGTGTGCTGCGGATCGACCCACCCGGCGGCATGTACGCCAATGATGCTGAGCGGCGCAAGAACCAGATCGCCATCCAGGGCCTGTTCGCGCCGACCGCCATGCTGCACGGCACCTTGCTCACCTCGGTCTATCCGGCCATGAACGATCCCATGGTGGCGGTGGACATCTACCGAGGTGAGACCGGTCTGGACACCGGCCGCGCGCAGTCGCTGTTCACCCTCGATCAGGAGATGATCAAGCAGGGGCGGTTGACCAAGGAGCAGCGGGTGAATCTCGCTCCGGGCGAATCGGTTTCGCTCTCCGACGGCACCAAGGTGACCTTCGACGGGGCCGAGGAGTTCGTGAACCTGCAGGTCTCGCACGATCCCGCCCAGGGCTGGGTGCTGGGCAGCGCCATCACCATGATGGCCGGGCTGCTGGTGTCGCTGTTGGTGAAGCGCCGTCGAATCTGGCTGCGCGTCTACCCCGCCGCCGAGCCCACAGACCAACGACGTACCGTAGTAGAAATGGGCGGATTGGCCCGCACCGACCAGGCCGGTTGGGGCGGCGAATTCGACCGACTGCGCACACGGCTGCTGGACCACAGCACGGGAGAATGAATATGCCGATCGACGAAACCCTCGCCGGATACAGCAATCTCGCCTTCAAATCGGCGTTCGTGGTCTACGTGCTGGTGTTGGCGATGTTCATCGTCCAGTACGCGTCCGCGCGCAAGAAGGTCACGGCCGCACGCGAACTCGTGACGGTGGGCGGCGGTCCCGCGGACGCGCCCGGCAAGGTCGCCGACCGGCCCGCCCGCCCGCTCACCGAACGCGTCGGCAATATGGCCTTCTCGGTGCTGTTCGTGGCGATCGGCCTGCATCTGGCCTCGATCGTCCTGCGCGGCTTCGCGGTGCACCGTTTCCCGCTCGGCAACATGTACGAGTTCATCACCATGGCGACCGCCGCCGCCATGGTCACCGGCCTGGTCTTCATGCACGACCGCCGGTACCGCGGCATGTGGGTCTTCCTCATCGCCCCCGTACTGATCCTCATGTACCTCGCGGGCAATGTCCTCTATGCCGAAGCGGCCCCCGTGGTCCCGGCCCTGAAGTCCTTCTGGCTCCCCATCCACGTCACCATCGTCAGCGTGGGCAGCGGCATCTTCCTGCTCTCCGGCGTCGCCTCCCTGCTCTTCCTGCTGCGCATCCGCCAGCCCGAAGGCCAGGAATCCACCAACCTCCTCGGAGCCCTGGCCCGCCGCCTCCCCGACGCCCAATCCCTGGACCGCCTCGCCTACAAAACCACCATCGTCGCCTTCCCCCTCTTCGGCACCGGCGTAATCCTCGGCGCCATCTGGGCCGAAGCCGCCTGGGGCCGCTTCTGGGGCTGGGACCCCAAGGAAACCGTCTCCTTCATCACCTGGGTCGTCTACGCCGCCTACCTCCACGCCCGAGCCACCTCCGGCTGGCGAGACACCAAAGCCGCCTGGATCAACGTCGCCGGTTTCGTAGCAATGCTGTTCAACCTGTTCATCATCAACATCGTGGTGAGCGGATTGCACAGCTACGCGGGGCTGAACTAAGTCAACCCCGAATGAGTGGCACGGGTTTGTCGGACCTGTTGCCTCTCAGGTTGTTTCGCGCTGGAGGGGCGTGGCGTCAGCCTGCGTTGGCTGTGCAGAGGGTGTCGACGATCTGTACCTGGGCGGGGGCGGTGCTGCCGAGCCAGACCATTGGCAGCCAAGGGTTTTCGTAGGTGGGGCCTGCGGCGGCTCTTGCTGCCTGTTCGGCGGCTTCTCGGGTGGGGCCGGTGCCGCCGTAGTACACGGGGACCGGGGCGTTGCGGCCTGCGGTGAAGTTGACGCCTGCTACCGAGCCGCATTCGTTGTGGAAGCGGACCTTGACGGTGCAGACGTTGGCGTTGCCGCATTGGGCGATGGCGTAGTCGTCGGCTGCGGCCTGGGTCGGGAAGTCCCAGGCTTCGCCGATGGTTCGGCCGCCCGAGACGGCGATGGCGCCGTACAGGTCTCCGGCAGCGTGCGCGGTTCCCGCGCCGCTGGCCACCAGAACTCCGGCTGCCGGAACCACCATGGCCAGCGCGGACTTCCTCAACAGCGACATGCGACAAACCCCCGAATCCAAAGATGTACGCGGATGATCATTGTCGCGAATACGGCGGCTGTCCAGTGACTTCGTCGGTGCACCTGGTTGAGGGTTGTGGTGGAAAGGCTTGTGCCCCAGTCCTGGTCGTTGGCCATCGCGAGATCGACACGGCAGACTGTCGAACGGGGGGTGGGTCTCCCCGTGTGTTCAACGAAGGAGGCATGACAATGAAGGTTCTCAGGGCTGCTGCCGTGGTCGGCGGAATCGTCGCGACGGCGCTTGTCGGATTCGCCGGTGCGGCTTCGGCTTCGGTGCCGGTGGCGCATCAGCCGTGCGATCGGAGCGAGGCCATGCACAAGGCCGCGGACGTCAATACCGGCCAGCCGCTGATCTGCGTCTCGACCGGTGCCACCGGCGCGAAGTGGGTTCCCGACGCCACCCGCTGACGGTCGAATCCGCTGAGCGCCAACAGTATTGGCGGCTGAGCCCCGCGCCTGGAAGGTGTAGACCTGTTCAGGGGCGGGGCAATCCGACTACGGCCCCCTCGGCATCGCCGTGGCCCCAACCGGCCGACGGATAGCTCGACGCGACGCCCGTGCGCTGGTTGCCGAGCGCTACTGCGGAACCCGCGGGCCCGTGAGGTCGCAGGTCTGGATGCCGGAGAGGGAGAGCAGGAGGCAGGGGAGGGTCGGAAGAGCGTCGATCATGCTCTCGGCCGAGCCGGAGAAGTCGGTGCCGACGGCCGAGCCGGTGTAGTCGGTGAGGGCCGAGCCGGTGCTGGAGACGGGGTGCGGATCGGTCATAGGCTGGAGTTCCACGGGAGTCGCGTAGGCGGGTGCGGCGACGACGCCTAGTGAGAGTGCGGTGGCCGCAATGGTTTTCGTGACGAACGAGGTCATGGGTCTTCCTTCCCCTGCGCGCCGGAGACGGCGCTCGGCAGCAGGGTAACCCGAACCGCAGCACTGTGAAGCGAGAATGTTTCAGAATGGGATCCCGGACGGACGAAACCCCGCGAGCCGGGTCGCGGTTCGCGGGGATCGTTGTCTAGAGGCGCGCCACTGCTGGCGCTATCGGTTCCGTTGCTTCTGCGGCGTCGGAGGGAGGCGGGCCGTGATCAGCGTTCGGGGGAACCGGGTTCGCCGTCTCGATGCTGTCGAGACAGGCGCCAAAGAAACTCTGGATCGTCGTCGGGACCGATCACACGGTTGCGGGGCGGGTGTGTCGGGCCGGTGCCGGTCGGTCGCTGAGGGCCGAAAGCCTTCCAGCACAGCACCGCGACAGCCACCACCGCGATGAGTGCCAACAGGTACGTCACGAGAGCTCACCTCCTGCCAACGAGGGTAATCCGTGTCCGTACCCGCGGCACCGTGGAACGGAAAATAGGCCTAGCTTCGAGCCTCGGTGGTAAGAGACCTCAACAGATGCATGACTTCCGATTCGCGGAACCGGCGGTGTCCGCCCGGAGTCCGCAGCGAGCCGAGCCGACCAGCGTGGGCCCAGCGGGTAACGGTCTTCGGATCTACGTGGAACAGGGCAGCCACCTGGCCAGGGGTGAGCAGAGTGTCCTGGCCGTTGACGGAACCCAATACGCGGCTCGCCGCGGTGAACGCAGTCATTCGCAAACCTTTCCGTATCGACAGATCCCTCATCAGTAGCGACATCGTTGCACTGGAACCCCCGGGTGTTCGAACAGTCTCAGTTTGGTAAAGGGGAAGTAATAGACAAAACGGATATCCGTACTGTGTTCGCTGTCACGAATTACCGGTTTGTAGCGAATATCCAGCGACATTTCTGTGAGGGCGCGACGAATGCCCGAATCGCCGTCGCTTAGTCTGATAGCCGTGAGTGACGCACCTCGAACCGACGGCGCGGGCGGCCGCCTGGCACGCAACCTTGCCCTGTATACGCTGGCCCGGCTCGCCATGGTCGTGGCGCTCACCGCCATCATCATCGGCGCGGCCAAACTGGTATCGGTCGATGTACCGCTGATCGTAGCCGCGCTGTTCGCTCTGCTCATCGCCATGCCGCTGTCCATGACCCTGCTCAAAGGCCTGCGCGCCAAGGTGAATCAGGACATCGCGGCCGTCGATGCCAAGCGCCGCAAGGACAAAGAGCGGCTGCGCTCGCGCCTGCGTGGTGATGACGCGTGAAGCGCTGCGATCGCAGTACGCCACGCGAGTGGGTCGACAATGCCGTCCGGCTGATCGACGCCGACACCCAGCGCAGCGCCGACACCCACCTGCTGCGCTATCCACTGCCCGCCGAGTGGGGCGTGCAGCTGTACCTCAAGGACGAATCCACCCATATCACCGGCAGTCTCAAGCACCGGCTGGCGAGATCGCTGTTCCTGTACGCGATCTGCAACGGCTGGGTCACCGAGGGCACCACGGTGGTGGAGGCGTCCTCCGGCTCCACCGCCATCAGTGAGGCCTACTTCGCGCAGCTGCTGGGCCTGGACTTCGTGGCCGTGGTCCCGGCCAAGACCTCCCCGGAGAAGCTGGCGCTCATCGAGGCGCAGGGCGGGCGCTGTCACCTGGTCGACCGCGCGCCCGACATCTATACGGAGGCAGCGCGTTTGGCGGCCGAGACCGGCGGCCACTACATGGACCAGTTCACCCATGCCGAGCGCGCCACGGACTGGCGCGGCAACAACAACATCGCGGAATCCATCTTCCAGCAGATGGAGTTGGAGACCCATCCGATTCCGGAGTGGATCGTCGTCGGCGCGGGTACGGGCGGTACCAGCGCCACCATCGGCCGCTACATCCGTTACCGCCGCCATGCCACCCGGCTGGCCGTGGTCGATCCGGAGAACTCGGCGTTCTACGGCGGCTACGAGCTGGCCGACGCGGGCTACCAGACCGGAATGCCTTCGCGGATCGAGGGAATCGGGCGGCCGCGGGTGGAGCCGTCCTTCGTCGGCCAGGTCGTCGACACCATGATCGAAGTGCCCGACGCGGCCTCGATCGCGGCGACGCGGCATGCCAGCGCGGCGCTGGGACGCCGGGTGGGCGGATCCACGGGAACGAACCTCTGGGGTGCGTTCGCACTCATTGCGGAAATGCTGGCAGCGGGCCGAACCGGCAGTGTCGTGACGCTGCTCTGCGACGGCGGGGACCGTTATGCCGGAACCTATTTCAACGACGATTGGGTTGCCGAACAGGGGCTGAGTCTGGCCGAACCGGAGTCGGTGATCACGAAGTTCCTGGCCACCGGGCAGTGGTCGGGCTAGATTCCGCACCGCAGCACAGGTTTACACCTCAACAGTTGGGTCTGTTGTGGCCCATGTTCACTCGCGTTTCTGATTGCTGGATATTTGCGGAATTGGTTGGGTGACGGGGTTTCCGGGGCTTCGCGGGGCATCCGAGGGTGGTCGAACCCATGCGCCGTCCCCACTTCTCTCGTTAATACCCGTTGACGATCCGGGCCGTTCGCGCACAACTGGACGAGTGACCGCATGGGGTCGATCCGCGACCATCGCAAGATAGAGCGACCAAGAATGCATACCCGATTGGGTGCGCCAGGAATTCTCGCGAAATTCCCGAATTGCGAGAGTTTTCGGATTCCGCACCAGCATCGGGCGGCTGTTCGGTATGGCGGCCACGCCGTCGCCCTGCCACAGCGCCTCGAATTCCGGGCTGGCCATGCAGTGCTCGATGATTTCCCGACTGCGCGCCCCGAGTCCGAACCGGGCCACCATGAGTCGCAGGCTGCCGACGGCGTCGTTGGCCAGCCGCTCCCAGTCCAGGATGACCGTGCGCGCGACCGGATTGAGCATGAGCCACTCCAGCGCGTTGTCCCCGGTGCGCAGCTCGGAGAACGTCTCGGTGAAGGCGGCATTGGCGGCGAGCACGTCGAGAGTAGGGGTGACGTAGGCCGCGAGATGCGGTTCGAGCAGGTGCAGGTACTCGATATCGATCGCCGTGGGCTGATTGTCCTCGAACTCCGGAATGGGCCCCTCGGCCAGGGCGAGGGCGTACTCCCGCTCGGCCAATTGCAGCTCCAGGGCGGCCCCGAGCGACTCGACGACCCGGCGGGAGGGCACGGACCCACCCTCGATCTTGGTGAGGTAGGGGACGGAAAGGTTTGCCAACCAGGCAAGTTGCTGTCGCGTCAGCCGTGCGGCGGTGCGGCGTTCGCGGATGTACTCGCCGAACGTTGGAACTCCATCCATCACTGAGGGTGACCTAACTTGTATTACCGACCGATACTCACGTGGGCACTCGCTGATACCCATGCGGTGCCCCGAGTGGAGCCCTGCTGGCATTTCATTCTGCTCCAATGGTTTGAAACAACAACAAGTAGGAGTTGAGTTGGGTCAGCAACCAGGACGCCGTGGTGCCTGGCAGGGTATGCGTTGGTGGGAAACAGACCAATACGTCGCTTTATCTGAGTGTGATGAAACGATCAAGGCCGATAACGGTGTTGTCGCCACGCGCAACGGCGGCAATGTCACCCTCGGTCCCTGGGCGGTCGCCGCCCCCGGAAGCGACTGGGAGCCCGGAGCGTTCGGCCTCTATCGCGATCGCGACGGAGATATCTGGGAGAAGGAAGCGCGCGGCTGGCGGCTGCGTCTGCAGGACGGTGTCGAGGTCGATCCCGACACGGTATGGAAGTGGGCCGAGGGCCCGGTGCGCGAGTACGCGCCGTTCACTCGCTGGTACTGACCGGCGTCTTTTCGCCGATAGCGAACCCTCTCCGGTCGATGTCAATTTTTGTTGACGCGCTCCGAGTGTCAACGTAAATTGACGTACATGAGCGAAGCAACGACTCTGGCGGCCGCCGCCGGTAGCCCCGATCCACAGGTCGGGCTCCGCGCGGTCCTCGCACTGCGTCGGCTGCTCGAGCGCCTCGAAGCCATCCAGGTGGCCAATGCCCGCGACCAGGGCTGGTCCTGGCAGGCCATCGCGGACGCGCTCGAGGTGAGTCGGCAGGCGGTCCATCAGAAGTACAACCGGAGAGGCGGAATCCGCTGATGTTCGAACGATTCGACAAGGCCGCGAAATACGCGGTGGTGGGCGCCCAGGAGGAAGCGCGCGAACTGCGCTCACCCGCCATCGGGCTCGAGCACCTGCTGCTCGGCGTGCTCGCCTGCCCCGATCCCGCGTTGACAGCGGTATTGGCCGAGAACGGCCTCACCGCCGAGGGCGTGCGGGAAGCGCTGGCGCGCAAGCGCGGTGGCGAACCGCTCGGGGAGGAAGACGCCGCCGCGCTGAAATCCATCGGCATCGACCTGGACGCGGTCCGCGACAGCCTGGAGGCGACCTTCGGCGAGGACGCCCTGGACCGAGCCGTACCCACCGAGCCGCAGCGCCGCGGACTGTTCGGCCGCGGCAAGGGGAACTTCGGGCACATCCCGTTCACCCGGGAGAGCAAGAAGGCACTCGAGCTCTCGCTGCGGGAAGCGTTGGCCCGCAAGGACGATCGCATACTGGCCGCGCACATCCTGCTCGGCATCCTGCGCGACCCCACCCCGACGGTCGGCACGCTGATCGGGGGTGACGAGGGCGCGACGCGGTTGCGCGGCGCGACACACGCCCTGCTCGACCGGGCCGCGTGACACGACGACCGGGCATTTCGGGCCTACCATCGCAGCATGACGCTCCTGCTCCGCCTGCTCATCAACGGGGTGGCCATTTGGTTGGCCGCCGCGTGGGTGAGCGGCATCGAGATCAAAAGTCCCGAAGACACCACCGCCAGCAAGCTGCTCGTCGTCGCCGTGATCGCGGTGATCTTCACCATTGTGAACGCCCTGGTGAAGCCGGTGGTGAAACTGCTGTCACTGCCCCTGGTGGTACTGACGCTGGGTCTGTTCCTGCTGGTGGTCAACGCGCTCATGCTGTGGCTGACCTCGGCGATCACCAATGCCATCGGCGAGGACTTCCAGCTGAACGTCGACGGTTTCTGGGCAGCGGTGATCGGCGCGATCATCATCTCGCTGGTGAACTGGATTCTCGGCGTGCTGGTGCCCGACAACGACTGAGCGACAAGGCGATCGCCCCGACCGTGTAGCGGCCGGGGCGATGTCGTGTGCGGGAGCGGGCGCGGCTCAGGCGAAGCCGAGCGCGACCGCCGTGAGAATGGACCAGACGAGCAGGGCCAGACCGGTATCGCGCAGAGCGGGAATCAGTCCCGGGCCGCCCTGGCCGGAGCGTACGGGAGCGTTCGCGCGCACGGCCAAGGGCAGGGCCAACAGGCCGACCAGCGCCAACGGGGTGCGCGCCACCAGCGCCAGGCTCACCACGAACGGCACCGCCAGCAGCACGATATGCAGTGTGCGCGTGCGGGTGTCGCCGAGGCGGACCGCCAGCGTGTGCTTGCCGGAGACCGAATCGGTCGGGATATCGCGCAGATTGTTGGTGACCAGGACGGCGCTGGAGAACGAGCCGACCGCTACCGCGCCGAGCAGGCCCGCCCAGTCGACCCGCTCGGCCTGGACGAACTGGGTGCCGAGCACCGCGATCAGGCCGAAGAACACGAAGACCGCGATCTCACCGAAACCGCTGTAGCCGTAGGGATTCCGGCCGCCGGTGTAGAACCAGGCTCCGGCCAGGCAGCCCGCGCCGACCAGAATCAGCCACCACGCGGTGGTGGCCACCAGCACCAGTCCGATCACCGCGCCGACGGCCAGGCAGCCGATGGCGGCATTGCGCACCGCCGCCGCGCTGGCCACCTTCGACCCGACCAGGCGCAGCGGCCCGACCCGCTCGTCGTCGGTGCCGCGAATACCGTCGGAGTAGTCGTTGGCGTAGTTCACGCCCACGATGAGCGCGAGCGAAAGCAGCAGGCACAGCACCGCTTTCCACCACACCAACCCGTCGATCGAGGCCGCCGCACCCGTTCCCACCAGCACCGGGGCGATCGCGTTCGGAAGCGTCCGCGGTCGCGCACCCTCGAGCCACTGTCCAGCTGTTGCCATACTCGGCAGCCTAATGCGCGCGGGTTGGGCTGCGCGCGGTCAGGATTCGTTGCCCGGGTCACCCCGCGCGGGACGGCCGCGGCCCGGCGGGCGTGGGCGGTGTGTCCGGTTCGCGCGGGGGCGGCTCAGGCTCAGGCTTCGGCTCAGGCTCAGCCTTCGGCTTCGGCTTCAGCGCGAAGCTTCGCCAGGCCCTTCTCGAAATCCCGGCCCACCAGTTTGTCCATGAGCTTGCCCAACATGGTCATGATGCCGGTGCGCTGGCCGGTCATCCGCCAAGTGACCTCGGTGCCGCCCGCGACCGGGCGGAGTTCGAAGGTGGCCTGGTTGGTGGCCTTGTACGGTTTCTCGAAGGCGAGGCGCACGCCGACGCCGCGGTGGCTGACCGAGGTGATCTCCATGGAGCCCTGCCCGGCCTTGCGATTGCCCTTCCAGCTGTACTTCGCGCCCAAGCCCCGGTCGGCTCCGGAGTAGACGCGCTCGAGGTTGGGGTCGAGCTCCTCCCAGGGCGACCACTTTTTCCACTGGTGGAAATCGTCGATGAGGGCGAGTATCCGTGTCGGGTCGGCCGCGATCACGGTCTGTCGCTCGATATCGAATTCGGCCATGGAGATCAGGGTAGGCGGTGCAGCGTGCCGAACACGACGAATACGACTGCGTCGCCGCAGCTCACCTACGATTGGCGAGGAATGTATTCACAATCGGGCAGTACCGACAGCGCCGAGCGCACCCGGACGGCGACCGCGAGCGACACCGTACTGGTGGCGCTGCTCGGCGAAATCGCCCTGCGCCGCGACGAGGTGCTCGCTCCCGTACCGGGGACCCGCTCGCGACTGTTGGTGGCCGCCCTGGCCAGCCATCCCGGCCGCAGCCGCAGCGCCCAGGCCCTCATCGACGACGTCTGGGGCGACGAACCCCCGCGCGCGCCCATGAACGCGCTGCACACCCAGGTCTCGCGCCTGCGGTCGGCGCTGCCCGAGGGCGCCCTCGAAATCGGCCCCGCCGGATATCGACTCGCCGTATCCGCCGACCACGTGGACCTGACCCTCGCCGCCCGGCTGGAGCGGCGGGCCCGGGAGGCGCGGGCCGCCGGGGACGATCGCACCTGTCTGGACCTGGTGCTCCAGGCTCGGTCGCTGTGGCGCGGCGAACCGGGTGCGGATCTGCCGCCCGGCCCGGTCGCCGAGGAGCTGGCCGGTCTCGCGGCCACCCGCTCGGCGGCGCTCGACACCCTGGAGCTGTCGGCCCGCGAGGCGGTCGGCGATCTCCCCGGGGCCATCGACCTGGCCCACCGCGCCGCCACCGCGCACCCCTTCGACGAATCCACCCACGCCACCCTCATGCGCCTGCTCGCCACCGCCGGGCGCGCCAACGAGGCGCTGAATGTCTTCGCCTCCTTGCGAACCCGTCTCATCGACGAACTCGGCGCGGACCCGGGCCCGACCGTGGCGGCCCTGAACACGGCCATTCTGCGCGGCGAACCGCTACCCGGAGCATCCCGAACCGCGCCTGATCCCGTAGCCAGCTCAGGGGCGGATCACGCCGATCAGGCAAGCGGGACAACAGCTTTCGCGCCGGAGGTGAACGGGAACGCGGCCCGTCGCGACGCCATCCCGAGCAGCGAGCACGAAACCGCTGCGGCCGAGGTGTTTTCGGCCATCGGTCTGCGCGCCGCGCCGAACCCCCTGCTCGGCCGCGACGCCGACCTGGACGCGCTCGAACACCTCGTGCGCGCGTCTCGGGTCACCACCATTCTCGGCCCCGGCGGCACCGGAAAGACCCGTGTCGCCAACGAATTGGGTGCGCGCTTCGCGCGGGAGCGGTCGGTGGTCCTGGTCGAATTGGCCTCGCTGCGCCCCGATCCCAGCGATGCCGCCGAGAACCGTGCCGAGATCGAGGCCGCCATCGCCGCCACCCTCGGTATCGGCGAGCTCGGCCGCGATACCAATGTGCTGCGACCCAACGCCTTTCCCGACACCCGACGACTGCTGCGGGAGACACTGGCCTCGCGCCCCATCCTGCTCGTACTCGACAATTGCGAGCACGTCATCGACCCCGTCGCCGAGGTGGTGGCCGATCTGGTGGGCGTCAGCGATCAGCTCACCGTGCTCACCACCAGCCGCTCGCCGCTCCAGATCACCGCGGAGGCCGTATATCCCTTGCCGCCGTTGACCATCGACGCGGCGGGCTCCCCGGCCACCGAGCTGTTCACCGCCCGCGCCCGCGCCGTCCGGCCCTCGGCCCGGCTGGACCAGACGGTGGTGGCGCGGCTCTGCGAAACCCTCGACGGTCTGCCGCTGGCCATCGAGCTGGCGGCCGCGCGGGTGCGCACCATGAGCGTGGAGGAGATCGAATCCCGTCTCGATCAGCGATTCTCGTTGCTGCGCAGCGGTGATCGCGGTTCCCCGCAGCGCCATCGCACCCTGTACGCGGTCATCGACTGGAGCTGGAATCTGCTCGACGACGAGCAGCGCACGGTGCTGCGGCGACTGTGTCGCTTCCCCGCCGGATTCACCCTCTCCGCCGCCGCCGCGCTGCTCGCCGACGACATCGCCGATCTCGCGACCGCGGTGGACGGACTGGTCAGCCAATCGCTGCTCACCGTGATCGAGGACGAGTCGCCGGGCCACGATATCCGCTATCGCATGCTGGAGACGGTCCGCGAATTCGGTGAGGAACAGCTCGCCCGGTCCGGCGAGATCGATCTCGTGGTGGACCGAATGCTGTGCTGGGGGCGGGAATTCGCCTTCGCCACGGTGCGTCGCTACCACGACGACGAACAGGTCGCGGCGGTCCTGTCCACCACCGCCGAGGCCGACAATCTCGTCGCCCTCCTGCGGTACGCGTTCGAACGCGACCGCGCCGATATCGTCTACGCCGTCTTCCCGGTGCTGTCGTTTCTGTGGGTGATCCGCGGCGCGCATATGGACGTGGTGGGCTGGCTGCCGAGGCTGCTCGCGCTGCGCCCGCCCGTTCCCACGACCCTCGAGGCGGCCGATCTGCAGATGCTCGGCCACGTGACCACGGGCCTGCATCTGATGTACCTCGTCGACGGCCTGCGCGGTGAGGCGGTGATCCGAGGCCGGGTCCGACGACTGGTGCGCAGTGGTGCGCCGCTGAGCCCGGTACTGCGGTACCTCGGCGAACTCGGCATCGTCCGCCCCGAGGTGACCGCGCTGGCCCGCAAGCTCGCCGAAGGGGTGCGCAGCCCCGATCCGGTCACCCGCTCGACGGCGCTCATCGCGCGGGCCAACGCCTACGAGAACGCGGGTGACCGGTACGGCTCGATCCGGGACGCGGAGGCGGCGCTGCGCATTCTGACGCCCGGTGACGTCTGGGGTACGGCGGTACTGTGCCAGCACCTCGGCAGCCTGTACGGGCAGTCCGCGCGCTACGCCGAATCCGTCGAGTACTACCGCCGGGCGGCCGAGCGCACCTCACGCCTGGGCGCGCACGAGGAGAGCGTCGAGATGCGCTCCTATCTGGCGGTGGCGCTGGCCGGTATCGGCCAGCCCGAACAGGCTCGGCGCGAATTGGAGCCCGCGCTCGGATTGCTCGGCACCGATTACCCGACCGCGCCGCTGCCACAGCCCAACCACCGGCGCGCGGCCGTCGCCTCCGGTCTGGCGGAAGTGGCGCTGGCGGAAGGGGATATCGAGTCCGGCCTGCGCTGGTATCGCCGGATCCCGCTGCTGCTGGGCTGGCCCGACAGCGTCATCGCGCCCGGCCCCGGCTCCCTCATCCTGGTCGCCGCGATGGTCGACGCCCATGTGCTGTACGGGCGCGCCGACGAACTCGGCGAGACGGTCCGACAGTTGGCGTGGGTCGCCGAGGAGCAACTCGGGCAGCTGTGGGACGTGCCCCAGATCGGATCGGTCGCGAACGCGGTCGGCACCTATCTGCTGGCCATCGGCGACCGCGTCGACATGGGTCTGGAACTGCTGGCGATGGTGCCGAAAGTGGCCGCGCGACAGGACTGCCCGTCCATGGGCTGGGACCGTCACTTGGCTCTGCACCGCCCCTCGGTCGGCGCCGAGCGCATGGACGCCGCGCTGGCCCGCGCGGCGCGGCGGGGACGTCGGGCTTCGGCGGAGCGGGTGCTGCGGCTGCTGCGCGAGTTCCTGTCGGAGGCGTGACCGGTCCGCCTCTCGCCTACGAAAAAGCGCACCCGCCAACCATTCTCGGTTGGCGGGTGCGCTCGCATTCGATCGGCCTCAGGCCCGGCGCATGTACGCCCGGACGGCCAGCGGTGCGAAGATCGCCACCACCACGACCGATCCGATGAGCGACCACGCCAGATCGGCGGTGTAGCCCTGGCCGTTCATCAGCGCCCGCGCGGTATTGACCATGTAGTAGACCGGATTGACCTTGTTGATGCCCTGTAGCCAGCCCGGCATGGTGGAGACCAGTGCGAACGCGCCGGACATGAAGGTCAGCGGGAACATCACCATCATGGAGATGCCCTGCACCGAGCCGACGCTCCTACCGGTGACGCCGACCAGCGCCCAGATCCAGCTGATCGCGAAGGAGCAGACCACGACCACCAGTCCGGCGGCCACCACCCCGATCACGCCGCCCTCGGGCCGGTAGCCGATGGCGATGCCGACCACCACGGTGAGGACGGTGGCCAGGGCGTAGCGCACCATATCGGCGATCAGCGCCCCGGCCAGGGCCGAAATGCGGGCGATGGGAAGGGATTTGAAGCGGTCGAACACGCCCTTGTCCATATCCTCACGCAGCTGGGTGCCGGTGACGATGGAGGTGAGCACCACGGTCTGCACCATGATGCCGGGGATCAGGACGGGCAGGTAGTCCTGCACGCTGCCGCCGATCGCGCCGCCGAAGATGAAGGCGAACAGCGCGGTGAACAGGATCGGCTGCACCGTCACATCGAACAGCTGCTCGGGATTGTGCTTCATCTTCAGCACACCGCGATACGCCATGGTGAGCGAGTTCGCGATGGTCTGCTTCAGCGGAATGTGGTTGGAGACCTGGGGAATCGGTGCGGCGGCCGCGTGGCGACCGGTCGCGGGGGCGGTGATCGTCGTCATGCCGCGCTCCTTTCGGTGGTGTCGTTCTCGTCGTCCGCGCCGTGGCCGGTGAGGGCGAAGAACACCTCGTCCAGGCTCGGCTTGGCGACATTGATCTCGTCGACGTGAATGTCGTGCTCGCGCAGTCGGATCAGAATGTCGGTGGTGACCGACGGATCCGGCAGGGGAGCGGTGATACGGCCCGCCTCGGGCGACAGGGTGGCCTCGACGACCTTGCCCGCCGCGCGAGAGAGCAACTCGCCCACCAGGGTTCGCGCCTGCTCCAGGCGGGCGCGGTCGGCCAGCGTGAGCTGTAGCGCCGAAATGCCCACCGAGGATTTGAGCTCGTCGGAGGTGCCGTCGGCGATCACCTGGCCGCGGTCGATGACCGCGATCCGGTCGGCCAGCTGATCGGCCTCGTCCAGATACTGCGTGGTGAGCAGGACCGTGGAGCCCTCCCGCACCAGCCGTCGAATGGTCTCCCACATCTGGGCGCGGGTGCGCGGATCGAGTCCGGTGGTCGGCTCGTCGAGGAACAGCAGCGGCGGCGCGGCGATCAGGCTGGCGGCCAGATCGAGGCGGCGGCGCATACCGCCGGAGAAGTTCTCCAACGGTTTGTCGGCGGCCTCGGTGAGCCCGAATTCCTCCAGCAGCTCCACCGACTTGCGCCGGGCGTCCGCGCGGGACAGTCCGAGCAGTCGTGAGAAGATGACGAGATTCTCGGTGGCCGAGAGCTTTTCGTCGACCGAGGCGTACTGCCCGGTCACGCCGATGAGCGAGCGCACCGCGGTGGGTTCGGCCACCACGTCGCGTCCGAAGATGCGGGCGCTGCCCCCGTCCGGGCGCAGCAGGGTCGCGAGCATGCGAATGGTGGTGGTCTTCCCGGCCCCGTTGGGCCCGAGCACGCCGTACACGGCACCGCGCGGCACGGTCAGGCTGACGCCGTCCACGGCGCGCTGCTCCCCGAAGACCTTGACCAAGTCGTTCGCCTCGACGGCGAGTGCCTCAGCAGGTGTGTAAGAAGTCATGAGGGCAACTGTGCGGCCCGCCGCTTGCATGCCCCTGGCACGGCTCTTGCGCGCGGGGCGCGAGCGGGCGCAGCCGGGCGATGGCCGCGCCGATGCCCGCTCCCGCCGCGTTCATGAGCACATCGTCGACCGAGGAGAACCGGCCCAGATCCAGCACGTACTGCGCGGACTCCAGCGCGGTCGAGCACAGCGCGCCGATCAGCGTCATACGCCACACCCCGGCGCAGCGGGGGAACCGCATCGGCAGGAAGAACCCCAGCGGCAGGAACACGATCATGTTCGGGAGGATCTGCACGAGGGCGCGCCACGGCGTATCGGCGAGCGTCTCCAGGAGATCGCGCAGCGGTACGAGGAGCACCGCGCGCTCACCGTCGATCGGCGTGAGGATCATCCAGACCCAGGGCAGGGTGCCCACGAGAATTCCGGCCTCGGCGATCGAGTAGCGCCGCGCGGTCGGCGGGGGCACTCCCCGGCGTAGTCGTAGGCGGTACAGCGCCCATGCCCCGAGCACGACCAGCGGAGCGCCGATCGCCCACGCCACCAACACATTTCCCCACGCATCCCACACCGCTCGCACGCGTCGAACGTTATGCGGGAGATGTGGTCAATGTGTGGACTCGGAGAGGAGATACTGCCGCAGTTTCACGCGATCGGGTTTGCCGGGACCGCGCAGCGGAAGCTCGTCGAGCACCGCGAGTTCGCGCGGCGCGGCGATGGCGTCGAGTTCGTCGAGGACGTGCGCGCGCAATTCGTCCAGCGTCGGCGGCGTGACGCCCGGCGGCGGCACCACCGCGACGGCCACCCGCTGGCCCAGCCGCTCGTCGGGAACGCCGAGCACCACCACTTCGCCCACCGCCGGATGGGTGGCGAGCACGGCCTCCACGACCTGCGGAATGACCAGCAGCCCACCGGTCATGATGGCCTCGTCCAGGCGGCCGGAGATGGTGAGCACGCCATCCTCGTAAGTGCCCGCGTCCTCGGTGCGGAACCAGCCGGGTTCGGCGAACGCGGGATGATCGGGCAGCCCGCGATAGCCCTTGGCGAGGGTCGCCCCGCCGAGCATGACGCGACCGTCCTCGATACGGATCTCGGTGCCGGTGAGCGGTACGCCCTCGTAGACGCAGCCGCCGCAGGTCTCGCTCATGCCATAGGTACGCACGACATTGATGCCCGCCGCCCGCGCCCGCGCCAAAACCGGTGCGGGAGTTGCCGCCCCACCGACCAGGACGGCGTCGAACTGGGCCAGCGCCTCGCGGCCGACCGGTTCGTCCAGGGCCTTGATGAGCTGCGTCGGCACCAGCGAGGTGTAGCGGCGCGGCCCGCGCATACCGGCCACCGCGCTCGCCAGCCCCTCGGGCAGGAAGCCGCCCGACACATCCAGAATGGCCGGTTCGGTCCCCGCCAGAATGCTGCGCAGCAGCACCTGGATTCCCGCGATGTGATAGGTCGGCAGTGCCAGCAACCACTGTCCGGGCCCGCCGAGCCGCTCGTGCGTGGCATCGCCGCTGGCGCGCAGCGCGGCCGAGGAGAGCATGGCCCCCTTGGGAACTCCGGTCGTGCCCGAGGTCGTGACCACCAGGGCCACATCGTCGTCGATGGCCTCGCCGGGCCGCAGCGCACTGCTGAGGCGGTGCGCCTCGCGGCGGTCGGCGGTCGGTATGGGAAGCCACGCGGGTCCATTGCCGTCGAGGGCTTCCCGCAGGTGCGGAAGGACCTCGCCCACGGCGGCGCCGGTGGGCATGGGGAGGGTCCGCAGGGTGCTGCTCACGTTCGCGATCGTGTCATGTTCGAGGGTGGGCGCGCGACTGTGGGTCCGCGTCCGTGGTCGATAGTGGTCGGTCGGTCAATCGGACGTCGGTGTCGCCAGCGGCCATCCGCCCGCTGCGAGCCGGGAGGCCACCCGAGCGATATCGTCCTCGCCCGGTTGTTCCTTGGCAACTCGGGCAATGGCATCCGCGATCTCCTCGTGGGCGATCTCGTCGTCGGCCACCCGCTCGCGCACCAGCTCCTCGACCACGATGCGGACCTCGTAATCGGTCAGTCGCCGGTGCAGCACGGCCAGCAGCGCCACATAGTCCGACTGCGGGATGCCCTGCGGGTATCCGGCTTTGAGCCAATTGAGGACCTTCTGCAACATCGAGCCGGTCTGGCGCATCGAGGTGCGCGCGGCCTCCACCAGGTCGGGGTGTTCCGGAGTGCTCACGGCGTGCCTTTCCTTTCCGGCGGTCTCACGCGCCGAACAGATGGATACCGAGCCGGGTGGCGAGGAAGCCCTTCGCGATGAACAGCACACCGATCACCACCGCGGCCATCACAATCGAGAAGCACAGTGTGGACACGGCGAGGGCGACCTGTCGAGGCGTGCCGCCGTCGGCGGTCTCGGCCTCGGCCCGAAAGCGGATGCCGAAGGCGAAGATGGCGGGCAGGCCCGCGCCGAAGATCACGGCGGCGATGGTGACCTGTCCCAGGTCGGTCAGATTCGACAGCAGAGTGCGCATCGGGTGACTCCTAACGGCTTCCGTTGCCGATCGACGGCTTCCACTCGTCGTTGACATTGCGATGGTCGACGGCGGTGCGCCGCGATTGCAGCCAGATCAGCCCGGCCATGGCGACGAGCAGTCCGAAGACCACCAGCACACCCGCCGTATCGCCGATGACGTGCAGGATGGCCCAGCAGATCGCGCCGACGATGCCCGCCATGGGCAGCGTCAGCACCCAGGCCACCACCATGCGCCCCAGCACCGCCCAGCGCACCTCCGCGCCCGGACGGCCCAGACCCGAGCCGAGGATGGAGCCGGTGACGGTCTGCGTGGTGGACAGCGGCAGGCCGAAGTGCGCCGAGGTGAGAATGATCGCGGCACTGGTGGATTCGGCCGCGAAGCCCTGCGGCGGAGCGATGTCCACCAGGCCCTTGCCCAGGGTGCGGATGATGCGCCAGCCGCCCAGGCAGGTGCCCGCCGCGATGGCGATGGCGCAGGACACGATCACCCACAGCGGCAGCGGATCGGTGGAGTTCACCGAGCCGTGCGCGATGAGGGCCAGGAAGATGATGCCCATGGTCTTCTGCGCGTCGTTGGTGCCGTGCGCCAGCGAGACCAGGGAGGCGGAACCGATCTGGCCCCACCGGAATCCGCTCTCGACGGTCTTCTCCGCACTGCCCCGGGTGATCCGGTAGACCAGCCACGAGGCGATGCTGGCGACGAGTGCGGCCACCACCGGGGCGAGCAGCGCCGGAATGATGATCTTGACGAGCACGCCCTTGCTGCCCGCCGCCCAGATGACGCCGTCCCAGCCCAGTGCCGCGATGGTCGCGCCGATGAGCCCTCCGAACAGCGCGTGCGAGGAGCTCGACGGCAGGCCGAGCAGCCAGGTGAACAGATTCCAGAGAATGCCGCCGACGAGTCCGGCGAAGACGATGTCGAGCAGCGCCCGTCCGCTCACCTCGTCGAGTCGGACGATGCCCTCGGCCACCGTCGCGGCGACCGCGACGGAGAGGAAAGCACCGATCAGGTTGAGAGCTCCCGACAGGAGCACGGCGGTACGCGGCGGCAGCGCACCGGTCGCGATCGAAGTGGCCATCGCGTTCGCGGTGTCGTGGAATCCGTTGGTGAAGTCGAATACCAGCGCCGTGAGAACAACGATCAGCAGAACAAGCAGTTCGGCAGACACGCGAACCAGTTTGCGTTACGGCGCTGACGTCTCGCCAACCGCCACCCCGAGCGGAATCACACTCATCGGTCTGCTATGGCGGTCCGCGGCCCGGCGGTCGGCCGTGGTCAGCGCTGTCGCACAGGAACTTCGGCTATTTCGGCGCGGGCCGGGAGTCGCGCCGAATGGGGTGCTCCGGCGGAATCTCCACCAGCACGATCGGCACCCCGTCCGGATCGCGCACCCACATCTCGATCAACCCCCACGGCTCCCGCCGCGGCGCGCGGTCGATGGCCACACCCCGCAGCGCGAGTTCGGTCGCCGCGTCCGCCACATCGCGCACCTGCAACCAGATCGCGCCGGAGAACCCCTCCGGAGCATCCTCCGCCCGCCCGTGCCCGGCCACCTCGACCAGCGACTGCCCCGCGAAGAACACCGTCCCGCCCGGATACTCCCGCGCGATGGCCAACCCCAAACCGTCCCGATAGAACGCGAGCGTGGTCGCGTAGTCGGCGGGACGCAGAATGATCCGGCTGCCGAGAATGTCCATCCCTCAGAAGTACCAGGGATACGGCTTCCAGTCCGGTTTCCGCTTCTCCAGGAACGAGTCGCGTCCCTCGACGGCCTCGTCGGTCATGTACGCCAGGCGCGTCGCCTCACCGGCGAAGAGCTGTTGGCCGACCAGGCCGTCGTCGGCGAGGTTGAAGGCGTACTTGAGCATGCGGATGGCCTGGGGGGACTTGCCGAGGATCTCGCCGGTCCACTCCAGGGCGACGTTCTCGAGTTCGTCGTGGTCGACCACCTCGTTCACCGCGCCCATGGCCTTCATCTCCTCGGCCGTGTAGGGCCGTCCGAGGAAGAAGATCTCGCGGGCGCGCTTCTGCCCCACCATCTTCGCGAGATAGGCGCTGCCGTAGCCGCCGTCGAAGCTGCCCACATCGGCGTCGGTCTGCTTGAAGCGGGCGTGCTCGCGCGAGGCCAGGGTGAGGTCGCAGGTGACGTGCAGCGAATGGCCGCCGCCCGCCGCCCAGCCGTTCACCAGCGCGATGACGACCTTCGGCATGAAGCGGATGAGGCGCTGCACCTCGAGGATGTGCAGGCGTCCGGCGCGGGCGGGGTCCACGGTCTCGGCGGTCTCGCCCTCGGCGTACTGGTAGCCGCTGCGCCCTCGGATGCGCTGATCGCCGCCGGAGCAGAACGCCCAGCCGCCGTCCTTGGCGCTGGGTCCGTTTCCGGTGAGCAGGACCGCGCCCACGTCGGAGGTCATCCGGGCGTGGTCGAGGGTGCGGTAGAGCTCGTCGACGGTATGCGGCCGGAAGGCGTTGCGCACCTCGGGACGGTCGAACGCGATGCGCACGGTGCCCTGGTCGATATGCCGGTGGTACGTGATGTCGGTGAGGTCCTCGAACCCGGGGACGGGCCGCCACAGCTTCGCGTTGAAGGTCACGGGCTCGAACTTAGCGCCCAGGCGCTATCCAACTGTGCGGTCCCAGCAAGTGTGGTGTGGCACACCGTACGACTTGACGGTGTAAAAACGCCCGCTACCGTGCTGGTATGAGCGAACGAGTAGAACCTGTTATCGACGCCAGCGCGGTCGATCCGGACAAGTACGAGAAGCACGGCGGATTCCCCAAGATCGCCGAGGCCGATCCCGGACCGAATTTCGGGCCCTTCGTGGATGCCATGCGGACCCTGCAGGACCTCGCGGTCTCCGTCGACGCCCCCGACGAGGTGTTCGGGCAGGCGCTGGCGCGAGCGCGGGATCTCATCGATCTGCTCGAGCCCCATCGCGCGCCGGAACTGGCCAGCCCGGCCGGGCGCTCCACCAAGCTGCCGGGGCGCGGAAGTTTGCTGATGCTGCCCTGGCAGATCGTCGAGGCGGGGCCGAACGGCATCCGCAGTCAAGGGGTCTTCCGCCGATATCACTTGGGCGGCAACGGCGCCGCGCACGGTGGCGTGCTGCCGTTGCTGTTCGATGACTTGTT
Source organism: Nocardia sp. NPDC050406 (assembly GCF_044459025.1). Classification (NCBI taxonomy): domain Bacteria; kingdom Bacillati; phylum Actinomycetota; class Actinomycetes; order Mycobacteriales; family Nocardiaceae; genus Nocardia; species Nocardia sp. NPDC050406. The sequence goes on from NZ_JBITIM010000002.1 coordinate 169,259, forward strand.
CGGCGCGCTGGTGCACTATGCCGGACGACCGATCAGTCGCACCGCCTATCTTCATGTGAACTACCGCAAAGTCACGCCCTTGGAGACGCCATTGACGGTGGTAGGAACCGTGGATCGGGTCGAGGGCCGCAAAACCTTCGTCAGCGCACGACTGTTGGATGAAAGTGAAACGCTGCTGGCCGATTGTGAAGGGCTTATGGTGCAGTTGCTGCCTTGGCAGCCGTAGCGCGTCGGCACCGTGTGTGCGGGGACCACGGTGCGTATAGTTGCGTGCGCTCGTTCATCGAAAAACTATCCGGAGGAACCTGAAAGTGGTTGCAGCACTGTCTGAATCCCTGCTCGACGACACCAAGCGCGCGGCCTTCCTGGCCGATGCCCAAGCGGTTCTGGATGCGGAGGTGTCGGATAAGGGCGGCGCGTCCGGTCTGGCCGTGAAGGGCGGCTACGCCGCGGTCAAGAAGGTCAGCCCGACCATCGTCGGTGACGCTCTGAATTCCTTCGCGCCGAAGTTCGTCGACAAGCTCGAGCCGTACTGGGCCGAGTACAAGGCAAGCGGCACCGGCTCTTTCGCCGATCTGCTGGTCGCCAAGCAGGACGAGGTTGCCGAGGCGCTGCTGTCGGTGACCGACGAGCGGGCGGCCGCGTCCTCGCGTCCGGCCCTGACCAAGGTCTACGGCTCGATGCGTTCGTCGGCGAAGAAGCATGTCGCCGAGGCGCTTCCGCGAGTCGGTGACCTGGTCCAGCGTCACGCTGGCTAATACAAACCGGCCGGTTCGCGGCCCCTCGGGAGGGCCGCGAACAGCCTATTCGACAGTCGAAATCAGCCCTGCGCCTTGCCTACTCGCCAGTAGCCGGTGAAAGTGATGTCCGCTTTGGGGATTCCGTGCTCCACCAGATGGCGGCGCACGCCGGACACCAACTTCTGCTCACCGGCCAGGAACGCGTAGACGCCCTGCTTCGGCAGCGTCGCCGCGCGCACCGCCTCGGCGGCCTGCGCGCCCACCTCACCGTGCGCGTCGGTGCGCACGATCCAGTTCACCTGCACCCCTTCGGGTTCGCCCAATCGCTGTGCGTCGTCCGCGTGCGGGATCTCGATGAAGGCCGCGCCCTTCAGCTCACGCGGCGCGGAGCGCAGCACCCCGGCAATGGCGGGCAGCGCGCTCTCGTCGCCGACCAGCAGCGCGAATTCGGTGTGCTCGGGGGCCTGGAACATGATGCCCTCGTCGAGCAGTCCGACCTTGTTGCCCGGGGTGGCGTTGTTGGCCCACGCCGAGGCGGGGCTGTCGTCGCCGTGTGCGACGAAGTCGATGTCGAGTTCGGCGGTGGAGCCGAATTCGCCCGAACCGGCGGGGCGGAAGTCGCGCACCGTGTAGTTGCGCGCGGTCGGGCGGTGTTCCTTGCCCATCATGAGGTACTGGGCGTACCAGCCGAGATTGCTGGTGGAGGTGGGTAGGCGCAGCGAACCGTCCTTGCCCGGCATGAAGAATCGGAACCACTGGTCGAATCCCATGGGGGTGAATCCGGCAAGTCCCTCGCCGCCCAGCGTGACTCGCACGAAATTGGGACTGATTCGCTTGCTCGCCACCACTTCCGCGGTGATGAAATCGCGGTGTTCGGGCTTGAGGTACTTGGTGCGCTTCGCCATGCGCTTAGGTTAGCAAACCCTAACTATATCAGGGGAGTGTGAGCGGGCCGACGCAGCGCGCGGAGCCACTGTCTGAGAGGCTGGGAGGCGTGAACCCTTCGACAGCACAGGCGCAGGTCGTCGTCGACGAACTGGCGCGCGGGGGTGTGCGGGACGTCGTTCTGTGTCCCGGCTCGCGAAACGCGCCGCTGGCCTTCGCGTTACAGGCCGCGGACGCCGCGGGGCGACTGCGGCTGCACATGCGCATCGACGAGCGCAGCGCGGGTTTCCTCGCCGTGGGCCTCGCCATTGCCAGCGGCCGCCCGGTGCCCGTCGTCATGACCTCCGGCACCGCGGTCGCCAATCTCGGTCCGGCGGTGCTCGAGGCCAACTACGCGCGGGTGCCGCTCATCGTGCTCAGCGCCAACCGGCCCTACGAGATGCTGGGCACCGGGGCCAACCAGACCGTGGAGCAGCTCGGACTGTTCGGCAGCCAGGTGCGCGCGACCATCAGCCTCGGGCTCGCCGAACTCGAGGAGGACGCGCGCTACGACCGACAGAACAGCGTGTGGCGCTCGGCGGTGTGCCGGGTGCTGGCCGCCGCGCGCGGCACCCGCTCCGGCAATGCCGGGCCGGTGCACTTCGATATCCCGCTGCGCGAGCCGCTGGTGCCCGACGCCCAGGTGGGTGATCCGCTGCCGGAGGGCCGCGAGAGCGGAAGGCCGTGGACCGCAACGCAATACGCGACCCTGGATGTGCCGCTCGATATCGATCTCTCCCTGGACACGGTGGTGATCTCGGGCCACGGGGCCGGACATCGGCCGGAGCTGGCCGCGCTGCCGACCGTCGCCGAACCCACCGCGCCCATGCACGGCCCGCCGCTGCATCCGCTCGCGCTGGGGCTGTTGCAGCCCAAACAGGCCATCATCACCGGGCGGCCGACGCTGCACCGGCAGGTGTCACGGGTGCTGGCCGATCCCGAGGTCACCGTGTACGCGCTGACCACCGGGCCGCGCTGGCCCGATGTGTCCGGCAATGTGGTCGGGACCGGTACGCGGGCGGTGACCTACGGCGCGCCGACCGCCGAATGGCTGGACCGCTGCCGGGAATTGGACGAGCGGGCGCGCACGGTGGTGCGCGCGGAACTGGCCTCGCACCCCAAGCCGACGGGTCTGCACGTGGCCGCCGTGGTGATGGACGCGCTGCGCGACGGCGACCAATTGCTCTTGGGCGCCTCGAATCCCGTGCGCGACGCGGCGCTGGTCTCGCATCCGCGCCCCGGTATCAAGGTGCTCTCCAACCGCGGTGTGGCCGGTATCGACGGCACGGTGTCGGCGGCGGTCGGCGCGGCGCTCTCGCACGAGGGCCGCACCCTCGCCCTCATGGGCGATCTGACCTTCCTGCACGACGCCTCCGGCCTGCTGATCGGGCCGGGGGAGCCGCGGCCCAAGGACCTCACCATCGTGGTCGCCAATGACGACGGCGGTGGCATCTTCGAACTGCTCGAACAGGGCGATCCGCAGTACGCGGGCGTTTTCGAGCGGGTCTTCGGCACGCCGCACGGTATGGACCTGGCCGCGCTGTGCGCCGCCTACCGGATTCCGCACCGGCAGGTGGACTCCTCGGAGCTCGCGGTGGAGTTGCAGCGCAACGCGCACGGCACGCGAGTGCTCGAGGTGGCCACCGAACGGTCCAGCCTGCGCGAGCTGCACGCCATCGTGCGGGCGGGGATCGCGGGCTAGTCCGCATTCACGAGGCCCGTAGACGCGAAGCGGCGGCGAACCCATCGGGGTGGTTCGCCGCCGCGCTTGCGCCGGGTCAGTACTCGCTGCCCGGATCTTCGTCGTATTCGTCGTCCAGGGGCACCGGAATGGACTGTTCGATCACGTCGGCCTCGTCGGCGCCCCAGCTCTGCGCGGTGCCCGGGAGAACGGCCTCGTCGGCCTCGGCCTCGGGATCGTCCACACCCTCCGGGTAGGCCGGGACCGTTTGTTCGATCAGATCGGCTTCCGGGACGGCGTCGGTGATGCGATCGGTCATCAGGTGCTCCTCTCCGTGTGAGACGACAGTGTCGAGGATGCGCCCGATTCACCGGGCTGGCAACCATCATGCGAATACCCGCTCGAACGTGTCCTACGCGGGCCGCTCTCATTCGCCGGGGAGCAGCGCGTTCTCGGCGGGATGCTCCACCAACGCCACCACCCGGGCCGACATGAACCGCGCGGTCCGTACCGCCGTGCCCGTTCGGGTCACCTCGCTGACCTCCGCGACACCGCGGGCGATGCGCACCTCGACGCGTCGCCCGGCGCGGGTCGCGCTGACTTCGTAGTTCCGGTAGCCGTCGCCGGTATCGACGACGATCTCCACTCGATCACCCTTCATCTTCCAATTCTCCTCTCCACCAGCGCATTCGGCCATATGTTCGAGTCGCGATCCGGTATCGGTCCGGCCGATGAATTTCGCGGGTTGGGGTAGTCCTCAAGGGCAAGGGCCACCGCCAGGGCGGCCGCTTCACTCGGGAGGACCCATGAACACTCCGGCATTCGATCTGGAATCGGCCGCGACCGGCGTGGAGGCGGTGATCACCGGAATCGCCGAGGAGCAGTTGGACGATCCGACCCCCTGCGACGCGACCACCGTTCGAGATCTGCTTGCCCATATGGCGGGGCTCACCGAGGCGTTCCGGCAAGCGGCCACCAAAGAGGCTGTGGGCCAATCCATCTCACCGACCGACGACGAACCCGAACTGCCCGCGGATTGGCGCGACCGCATTCCCACCCAACTCAAGACCCTGGTCGCCGCCTGGCGCGCCCCCGAGGCCTGGTCCGGCGAGACCGAAGCGGGCGGGGTCACCCTGCCCGCCGCCGAGATGGCCACGGTGGCCCTCAACGAACTGGTCATCCACGGGTGGGATCTGGCGCGCGCCACCCATCAGCCCTACAACCCCGACGCCGCCGACCTCGACGTTCTGCTCGACATGCTCCGCACCACCCGGCCCGAAGGCACTCCCGGCCTCTTCGGCCCGGTGGTTCCGGTGCCCGACAATTCCTCCACTTTCGACCGTGTTCTCGCCCTCACCGGCCGTGACCCGAACTGGAGCCGCTAGGACTTCTTCGAGGTGAACAGGCCCGCTCGGGCGGCGAGCGCGGCGGCCTCGGCGGCGGCGGTGGCCACCTCGTCGTCCAGGGGGTCGCCGCTGGCGAGGAGCCGGTAGTAGAGCGGGGCCGAGACGGCGGAAAGCACTGCGCGGCCGTCGGTTTCGGGTGGGAGCTCACCGCGCGAGATCGCGGCCGTGACGCAGGGCAGCCATGCGGTCAGGCGGGTGTCGTAGAAGCGGCGCAGGGCCTCGGTGGTGGCCTCGTCGCAGGTCGCCGCGGCGATGACCGCCTTGAACAGCGGCGCTTGCCGGGGGTCGGTGAGGGTCTTGGCGACCAGGCGGGCATTGGCCAGCAGGTCGCCGTCGAGGCTGCCGGTATTCGCGTGCGGGAGCGAGGTTTCGGCCATATCGACGAGTAGGTCGGCAATGAGCCCGGTGGGGGTGCGCCAGCGGCGGTAGACCGTGGTCTTGCCGACATCGGCGCGGGCGGCCACCTCGGCGAGGTCGAGGCTGGCGAACCCGCGTTCGGCGAGGAGGTCACCGGCGGCGCGCAGGACGGCTTCGCGAACGCGGGCGGTGCGACCGCCGGGGCGCAGTGAGCCGGGCTGCGGTGTGTCGAGGGTCATAACGGGTCTCCAGTTCCATTTGCGACGAGTCGAGTGTAGCGTCGGTCTTGTTAATGGAACAGCATTCCCGTTAGGAGAAGGCAATGGAGTACCGTCGGCTAGGCGCATCGGGGTTGTTGGTTCCGGCATTGAGCTTCGGTGCGGGGACCTTCGGCGGACGCGGCGCACTGTTCTCCGCCTGGGGCGACACCGATGCCAAGCAGGCGCGGACCATGGTGGACATCAGCCTGGAGGCCGGTGTCACCATGTTCGACACCGCCGATGTCTATTCGGACGGTGCGTCGGAAGAGGTGCTGGGCGAGGCGATTCGGGGGCGGCGCGACCAGGTGCTGTTGTCCACCAAGGCCGCCCTGCCCACCGGCCCCGGTCCGTACGACGCCGGATCCGGACGGTCGCGGCTCATCGGCGCGGTCGAGGGTTCGCTGCGGCGGCTGGGCGTCGATCACATCGACCTGTTCCAGCTGCATGCCTTCGATGCCGCGACGCCGGTGGAGGAGACCCTGGGCGCGCTGCACGATCTGGTGCGGGCGGGCAAGATCCGCTATGTCGGGGCGTCGAACTTCGCGGGCTGGCAGCTCATGAAATCCCTTGCGGCGGCGGACGAGCACGGGTTCCCGCGGTATGTGGCACACCAGGTGTACTACTCGCTGGTCGGTCGTGACTACGAGTACGAGCTCATGCCGCTGGGTCAGGACCAGGGCGTCGGCGCGGTGGTGTGGAGCCCGCTGGGCTGGGGTCGGCTCACCGGCAAAATCCGTCGTGGACAACCGCTTCCGGAGGGCAGCCGTCTGCACCAGACCGCCGAGGCCGGACCGCCGGTGGACGACGAGGTGCTCTACGACGTGGTCGACGTGCTCGAGGAGATCGCCGCCGAGACCGGCCGCACCGTGCCGCAGATCGCGCTGAACTGGCTGCTGACCCGGCCCACCGTGGCCACGGTCATCGTCGGCGCGCGCAACGAGGAGCAGCTGCGCCAGAATCTCGGCGCGATCGGCTGGCGGCTCGAGGCCGAGCAGATAGCCCGCCTCGACAAGGCCAGCGCGACCACCCCGCCGTACCCCTACTACCCGTACTACCGGCTGGCGGATTTCGCCCGGCTCAATCCGCCGCTGGTCTGAGGTGAACCGGCGCTCGTCCGCGGTGGCGAGCGCCGAAAGTTCCTGTCAGGGCGTCGAATACAGTCCTTGCGCCAGAATCGGCCAGGCCGTGCGCAGATCGTCCTGCCAATATCCCCAGGAGTGCGTGCCGCTGTCGCGGTAGACGAATGTCGCGGGAATGCCCAGTTGATTCAGTCGGTGCTGCAAATTCCGGTTGAACAGATGGACATTGGCCTCGATGAACGCCGTGGTGGCGACGACCTCGGGCGTCTCGGCGGGTGATTCGGTGCGGAAGCGGCTACCGGGCAGATCGTAAATGCCCGGAATGCCATTACCGGTCGAGACGAACAAGTGTGTGCCTCGCAGCTTTTCGGCATGCACGGTCGGATCGTTGGCCACCCACAGCGGATTGTCCGGTGCGCCCCACATGTTCTCCACATCGCCGCCGCCGGTCTCCTCGACGATCTGGCGGACGGCCTCCCGGGCCAGTGGATCGCTGGTCTGGGTGATGCCGCTGAACACGGCCGCGCTGCGGAACATGCCCTGATTCGCGATGACGAGGTTCAACACCGCCACGCCCGCCATGGACAGTCCCGCAATGGCATTCACGCCATTGGCGCCCAGTGCGGCATCGACGAGCGGCGGCAGTTCGCTACTCAGGTAGGTATGCCATTTGTTCACGCCGAGCTTCGGGTCGGGCTCGAGCCAATCGGTGTAGAACGCGAAGCCATTGGCCATGATCTGCACGACATTGATGTTCTTCTCGCCCAGGAATTCCAAGGCGTCGGTGCGCAATTGCCAGGTGGCCTCGTCGATTCCGCCGCCAGCGCCATTGAGCAGGTACAGCGTCGGCCGGGGAACGGAGGTGTCGGCCGGACGGAGGACATCCACCGGGATCGTCATGTTCATGGCGGCGGAGTGCACCTGTAGCCGGATATTGCGGCTGTCGCGCACCTCGATGCGCTCGATGTAGGAGCCGTCCGGGGAGCGCAGCGCGGGCAGGGTGACGCCGGGGGCGGGTTCCCGCGCGGCCACCGGGCCACCGGCTCCCAATCCCGCGGCGGTCACCAAGGCCGCCAAGGTCATTCGTGCCATGGTCCGACGGCGCAAGGTCCCGCCTTTCTGTCAGTACACGTCGCGCACGTACCGTTTCTCGGCGATCAGCTGCTTCTTGAAAGCCAGCGCCTCATCTTCATCGAGTTTGCCGTGAATCCCCGCGATCTTGAGCAGCGTGTCGTCGACATCCTTGGCCATGCGCGCGGCATCGCCGCACACGTAGAAGTAGCCGCCGTCGCGCAGCCACGCCCACAGCTCCGCACCGTGCTCGATCATGCGGTGCTGCACGTAGATTCGCTCGCGCTGATCCCGGGAGAAGGCCAGGTCCAGGCGGGTCAGGAAACCCGAGCGGAACATGTCCTCGAGTTCGGCGCGGTAGTAGAAATTGTCCTTGGCGTGCTGATCGCCGAAGAACAGCCAGTTGCGGCCCCGCGCGCCCAGGGCCCGCCGCTCCTGGAGGAAGCCGCGGAACGGCGCGATACCGGTGCCCGGACCGACCATGATCATGGGCGCGTTGGGATCCAGCGGCGGCCGGAAATGCGGTGCGCGCTGCAGGAAGATCGGCACCGGGGCATCCGCGCGATCGGCCAGAAACGTCGAGGACACGCCGCCGCGCCGCGCGGCCGAGCCGATGGCCGTGGGATCGCCGTAGCGCACCACACCCACCGTGAGCTGTACCTCGTGCGGGCTGACCAGCGGGCTGGAGGAGATCGAATACTGGCGCGGCTGCAGCTTCTTCAGCGTCGCGAGCCACTCCACCAGATCGGCGCGCACCGGGAAATCGCGCAGCACATCCACCACCTGCCGATCCCACAGGTAGCTGTCGAGTTCGTTGCGGTTGTCGCGGCGCAGCAGTTTCGCCAGGCGCGGACTCGGATTGTGGTCGGCCACGAAGGTGAGCAGGTCCTGGGTGACCTTGGTGATGTCGTAGTGGGTGCGCAGCGCCTCGCCGAGGAACAGTTCGCGGTCGTCGATCTCGACAATGCGCCGCCCGTCCAGGCCGGTGGCATCGAGCCATTCGGCGACCAGCTTGTCGCAGTTGGCGGGTCGGACGCCGAGCGAATCGCCGACCTCGTAGCGCGCGTCCAGGCCACGCAGGTCGAAGCCGAACTGTCGCACCTCCTTGAGCGAACGCGGATGCGACAGCAGCTCATTGCGCACCAGGGGTGCGGCGACCGGCGCGTTGCGGGTGAACGGGGCGGGCGCGGCGCGGTGCGGGCGACTCTGCTTCGGGAGGACGACGGTGGCCGACCGTCCGCGCGGCTGGGGCAGCTCCGTGCGGCCACGCCCGGCTCCGGGCGGTGGCACCGGGCCGAGGGGCGCGTCCGGCAACGCGGAACCATCGACGGCCGCAACGGTATTCGGGTTATCGCCCGGCGCTTCGGACAGGTGCGCGAGCACCTCCTCGAGCCACCGCTGTGCCAGGTCCTCGTAATCGGGTTCGCTGTCCACGCGTGCCAGCAGCCGGGTCGCGCCGCGCTTGGCGAGCAGTTCGTCGAGTTTGCGGCCGTGCCCGCAGAAATCGTCGTAGGAGGAATCGCCCAGCGCGAAGACCGCGTAGCGGACGCCGTGGAAGCGGGTCACGCTGTCGGACAGGCGTTCCCAGAAGTCCACGCCATTGTCCGGCGGGCCGCCGTCGCCGAAGGTGCTGCTGATGATCAGCACATCGCCGGAGAGGTCGCCGAGGTCCGCCGAGTCCATATCGAGCAGGCGGGGGGTGAAACCCGAGTCGGTGAGGCGGGTGGCGACGCTCGCCGCGAACTCCTCCGCCGTACCGGTCTGCGAGGCCCACAGCACCGTGACGGTGCGTGACGCCGTCTCGGCGGGCGCGCTGGTATCGCCGGAATTCGCGGGTATCGGGGTTGTCCGCGAATACATTCCGGCCAGCAGGCCGTCGATCCAGACTCGCGCGCCGGGGGACATCGGCGCGGATTCCGGGAGTACCGGCTGCCCGGTCACCGGAAGTGATTGCAGCGCGGCCAGATACCCGCCGAGGTAGATGCGTTCGGTTTCGCTGAGGGTGGGCGCGGTGGCATTGTCCAGGCCCAGCATGGCGGCGAGGGGATGTGGTCCCGGAGCAGGCGCGGTCGCCGCCGGTTCGGGAGTCGCCGGGCGCTCCCGGGTTTCGGTGAATGTCGCGACCTTGCGCAGGCGCACCGCGCACGCCTTGAACTCCGGTTGCAGCGAGGCCGGATCCACCGCGTCGCTGGTGACGGCGTTGATCGTCAGGTATTCGCCCTGCTCGTCGTTCCAGTGGAAGGGTGCGAAGCAGCTGCCCGGGCGGGTGCGGTCGCTGATCCGGGCGGGCAGGACGGCACGGCCACGGCGTGAGGCGATTTCGAGCTGATCCCCATCGCGCGCCCCCAGCCGCTCGGCGTCCTCCGGATGCACTTCCACGAACGGCTTGCCATTGAGCTTGGTGAGCTTGGCGATCTTTCCGGTCTTGGTCATGGTGTGCCACTGGTGTTGCAGCCGACCGGTATTGAGGACGAACGGGTAATCGTCGTCCGGCATCTCCTCGGGCGGCAGGTGTGGGCGCGGCCAGAACACGGCGTGGCGGCTGGGGGTGGCGAAGGCCAGCCGTGGTGTGCGGCCGTCGGCGTCGGTGAAAAGGTCTTGGCTGACACCGTCGTTCAGGTAGCGCACCGGATTGCGCCGCTGGGCGGGGTCGGGGCACGGCCACTGTATGGGGCCTTCACGCAGTGTCTCGTAGCTGATACCGCGCAGGTCGTATCCGGTGGCGGGGTTGGAGAACCGCCGGATCTCCTCGAAAACCTCCGCGCTGGAGGTGAAGTCGAAGCCGTCGAAGCCCATGGCGGTGGCCACCTGGGCGATGAGCAACCAATCCGGCCGCGCCTCGCCCACCGGGTCGACGGAGCGTCGCAGCAGCGTCATGGTGCGCTCCGAATTCACCTGCACCGCATCGGCTTCCGCCCAGAGCGTGGCGGGGAGCAGTACGTCGGCGTAAGCGTTCGTCGCGGTCTCGGTGTACACGTCCTGTGCGATCACCAGGTCCGCGGCCTCCAGACCGGCGATGACGGTCTTGCGATTCGCCATGGAGGCAACCGGATTGGAGCAGATGACCCAGCACGCCTTGATGCGGCCGTCGGCCAGGCCACGGAACATCTCGATGGTGCCCGGGCCGCCGGTATCGCGAATGGTGCCCGGTGCCAGGCCCCAGGCGGTCTCCACGAAGCTGCGGTCGGTAGCCGACAGCACACTGCGCTGGCCCGGCAAACCCGGTCCCATATAGCCCATCTCGCGCCCGCCCATGGCATTCGGCTGACCCGTCAGCGAGAACGGGCCGCTGCCCCGGCGCGATATGGCCCCGGTCGCCAAGTGCAGATTGCACACCGCATTGGTGTTCCAGGTGCCGTGCGTGGACTGGTTCAAACCCATGGTCCACAACGACATCCACTCGCCCGCCGCGCCGATCCACTGGGCGGCGGTGCGTAGATCCGTCTCGTCGAGACCGGTGAGCTCGGCGACGCGGGCGGGTGGATAGTCGGCCAGGAACTCCGGCATCGCCTCCCAGCCCTCGGTGTGCTCGGCGATGAAATCGGTGTCTATATCGCCGTTTTCGACCAGCAGGTGCAGCAGACCGTTCAGCAGTGCGAGATCGGTGCCGGGCTTGATCTGGAGGAACAGGTCCGCGCGTGCGGCCGTATCGGTGCGGCGCGGGTCCACCACGATGAGTTTCGCGCCCGCCTTCAGGCGGTCGGCCATGCGCAGGTACAGAATCGGGTGGCAGTCGGCCATATTCGCGCCGATGACGAAGAACAGGTCGGCGTGGTCGATATCGTCGTAGGAGCCGGGCGGGCCGTCCGCGCCGAGGGACTGCTTGTAACCCGTTGCGGCGCTTGCCATACACAGCCGCGAATTGGCCTCGATATGGACGGTGCGCAGATAGCCCTTGGCGAGTTTCGTCGCCAGATACTGCGCTTCCATCGACATCTGCCCCGACACGTACAGGGCGATGGCGTCCGGGCCGTGCGTGTCGAGGATTACCCGCAGGCGCGCGGCGGCCTCCTGAACGGCCGCGTCGACCGGCACCGCCACCGGAGCCTGCCCACGCTCGGGCCGCCGGTACGCGATGTCCATCCGGCCCGGGGTGCGCATGAGCTCGAGATGGGTGGCTCCCTTCGTGCACAGCCGACCCTCGTTCACGGGGTGCAGCTTGTCGCCGCTCACCTTGGCGATCACCGTCGCGCCGCGCTCGTCGGTCGCGGTGTCGACGGTGATGCCACAGCCCACCCCGCAGTACGAGCACGCCGTGCGGGTGCTCGTGGGGGGCGTGGCTGCATCCGACATAGGACCGATCATTCCGATCCCCGATTGCGGGGGATTTACCGGACGTTATCGGCAGATGACAAATTTCCTCACCGCGCGGATTCCCGGCGGTGAGGGTCGTGACCAGGGGTGATGTATGTCATAAACCCGTGGTCGGAGCGAGCCGGATCGCGATCAGCCCAGTTTGAAACCGCGGTGCAGCGCCACCGCGCCGCCCGAGAGATTGCGCCACTTCACCCGCGACCAACCCGCGTCGGCAATGCGCAGGGCCAGCTGCGATTGGGTCGGCCAGGCCCGAATCGATTCCGCCAGATACACATACGCGTCCGGATTACTGGAGACCGCGCGCGCCACCTTGGGCAGCGCCTTCATCAGGTACTCCATGTACAGGGTCCGGAACGGCCCGAAGGTCGGGGTGGAGAACTCCGCCACCACCAGGCGACCGCCCGGCTTGGTGACGCGCAGCATCTCGCGCAGCGCCAGATCCGGATCGGCCACATTGCGCAGGCCGTAGGCGATGGTCACCGCGTCGAAGGAGTCGTCGGCGAAGGGCAGCGCCATGGCGTCGGCGGCCACCATCGGGACCTCGCGGTGGCGTCCGGCCGCCAGCATGCCCTGGGAGAAGTCCGCGGCCACCACCCACGCGCCCGACTTGGCCAGGTCGACCGTGGACACGCCGGTTCCGGCGGCCAGGTCGAGCACCCGCTCACCGGGGCGCAGGGCCAGCGCCTGGCGGGTCGCCCAGCGCCAATACCGGTCCTGCCCACCGGAAATCACCGTATTGGTCAGGTCGTACCGCTTCGCGACCCCGTCGAACATCGACGCGACCTCGTGCGGCTGCTTCTCCAACGAGGCCCGAAACGATTCCCGCCGCTCTGTTTTCGCCACAACCGAACCCTAGCGTCCCAGACGCGCGAGCAGCCACAGCGCGGGTAGTGCCAAACCCCACGCCACCACGATCACCGACAGCGCCGGGATGATGGCCACCCGGGCGTCGCGGCCCGCCACCCGCACCAGATCCGGGTCGTCGCGGCGGTACTCGACGTTGATGCGTTCGCCGACAGTCAGTTTCGTGGGATAGAGCACACCGACCTTGGGGTTGTGCGTCTGGCCGTCCGGGGTCACGAAGATGACCGCCGAGCGCAGCCGTCCCGCCGAGAGCACCTCGCCGGTGGCGACGCCCTTGTCGGAGCTGATCAGGTGGTCGTCGCGCCAGGCCGCCAGCACCAGGAGCACGGCGAGGGCGCTGATGGCGGTGGCGGCGATCAGAATGCCGATTCGGATCCGCCGCAAGCGATTCGCCCGCCGCTGCGCTGGATCGATCTGCCGCTGCGCTTGGTTGATGGGCCGCTGCGCTGGGTCGATTGGCCGCTGCGCTGGGGTGGCCTGCTGCGGCACCGCGGTAGCAGACTGGCTGGTTTCCGACACTTCACCAGCTTATTCAATGGCTGGACTACCGTGTGCGCCCATGTCCCGAAAAATCAGCTTCACCGTGCAGTACAACGTTCCGGTCGAAGATCTTCACCGGGCACTCACCAACGACGAGGTCTGGCAGGCGCGCTTCGCCGAAGCCGCCACCGCCACCCTCGACCTCTCGCACCCGGATGGCCCCGGCACCATCCGCATCCATATGACCGAAAAGGCCCCCGAGGACAAGATCCCCAGCCTCGTCACCAAGGTCCTCAAGAGCGACCTCGTCCTCGAGCGCACCGACAACTGGGGCCCCCTCGAAGCCGAAACCGCCAAGGGCGACTTCAAGGGCGCCTCCAAGGGCATCACCACCGAAATGGAAGGCACCTACACCCTCCGCCCCACCGCAGCAGGCTCCGAAATCGAGGTAGTTGGCACCGTAGCCGTCAAGGTAGCCATAGTCGGCGGAGCCATCGAACCCCTCGTCGAAAACCTCCTCCACAAGGTCCTCGACAGCGAACGCAAGCACATCGAATCCTGGTACGCCACCCAGAAGGCATAACCCGACTCTTGGGATTCTCGTGCCCGCCTGCCTGCGGCAGGCGGGCACGACCGTGCAGGGGGAGTGGCTGATGCCGCGCGGGGCGAGTAGCGCACGGTGAAGGCGCTCGAGCTGGGCGTTGGCGCGGCGAAGTCGCCCAGGGGTTTCAGGGGCGGAGCCCCTGAGAGTCTGCCCGAGAGTTGGGTTAGTAGTTGCGGGGGCCGCCTGCCATTTCCTCGAGGCGGGCTATGCGGTCGGCCATTGGGGGGTGGGTGGAGAAGAGGCGGGACATTTTCTCGCCTGCGCGGAAGGGGTTGGCGATCATCATGTGGGATTCGGCGGCTATGCGGGGTTCGGGGGCCAAGGGGGCGGCTTGGACGCCGCGTTCGATTTTGCGCAGGGCCGAAGCGAGGGCCAAGGGGTCGCCGGTGAGTTCCGCGCCGTCCTGGTCGGCCTGGTATTCGCGGGAGCGGGAGACGGCCAGTTTGATGACGGTGGCGGCGATCGGGCCGAGCAGGGACACCAGCAGGATGCCGAGGAAATTCGAGCCGCCGTTGCCGCGGCCGCCGAAGGCGCTGGCGAAGAAGGCCAGGTTGGCCAGGCCGGAGATCACCGAGGCGAGCGCGCCCGCCACCGAGGAGATGAGGATGTCGCGGTTGTAGACGTGCGAGAGTTCGTGGCCGAGCACCGCGCGTAGCTCACGCTCGTCCAGAATCTGCAGGATGCCGGTGGTACAGCAGACCGCGGCGTGGCGGGGACTGCGACCCGTGGCGAAGGCATTGGGGGCATTGGTGGGGCTGATGTAGAGCCTCGGCATGGGTTGACGGGCGGTGGTGGCCAGCTCCCGCACGATGCGGTACATGACCGGCGCTTCGAGCTCGGACACCGGCTGCGCGTGCATCGACTTCAAAGCCAGCTTGTCGCTGTTGAAGTACGCCCAGGCGTTCATGCCCACGGCCAGCACGATCGAGCCGATCAGAATCGTCGGGCTGCGGAACATCGCCCCGGCGAAGACGATCAACGCCGACATGCCCACCAAGAGCCCGAAGGTCTTCAACCCGTTTGCGTAACCATGCCCGTGCATCGGTCTCCTTCTGCCACGCCCCCTCCTGATGTGCGCTACACCAGGTCAACGATAAGCAGGCGGGAACGGGTTCCCCGGTTACGACCCGGCCGGGCTTCGAGCAGGTCAGCCGACGCGCTCGATGGTGTACCGGGTCAGCCGCTCCAACGCCTCGTTCGCCGGGCCCGACGGCAGCGCCGCCAACTCCGCGTGCGCGATATCGGCGTAGCCCTGCAACTTCTCCTTGGCCAGCACCATGCCGCGCGAGCGCGACAGCAGCTCCAGCGCCTCGGCGACCTCGTCGTCGGTCTCGAGCGGCTTGGCCAGCAGCTTGCGCAGCCGATCGCCCTCCGCGCCCTCCTCACGCAGCGCGTACAGCACCGGCAGGGTGTGCACGCCCTCGCGCAGATCGGTGCCCGGCGTCTTCCCGGACTGCTCGGAGACCGAGGAGATGTCGATGATGTCGTCGGAGATCTGGAAGGCCGTGCCCACCGCGTCGCCCAGGCGCGCCAGCCGCTCCACATGCTCGATATCCGCACCGGAGAAGGTGCCGCCGAATCGGCCCGCGGCCGCGATCAGCGAACCGGTCTTCTCCCACACCACCCGCAGGTAGTGCTCCACCGGATCCTGAGACTCCTTGGCGCCCAAGGTTTCCCGCATCTGCCCGGTGACCAGCTCGGCGAAGGTCTCGGCGATGATGCGCACCGCGTCCGGACCCAGGGTCGACACCAGCCGCGAGGCGTGCGCGAACAGGTAGTCGCCGGAGAGGATCGCGATGCTGTTGCTCCAGCGCGAATTCACACTCGGCGCACCGCGGCGCAGCGGAGCCTCGTCCATGACGTCGTCGTGGTAGAGCGTGGCCAGGTGCACCAGTTCGACCACCGTGCCCGCGGTGATCAGATCCGGGCTGTCGGGCTTGGGCCCCAGCTGTCCGGTCAGGATGGTGAACAGCGGCCGGAACCGCTTCCCGCCCGCCTTCGCCAGATGCAGCGCCGCCTCCTGGAGGAACTCCTCCCCGTCCGACAGCTCCTTGATCAGCAGGTCCTCGACCTCGACCAGGCCGTTTCGCACAGTCGCCGCGAGCTCCGGATCGCCAAGATCCACCCCCGCCACCACGGTGCTCTCATCGCTCACAGCCGATGCGCTCATTTCATCTCCCAGTGCCGCGTTCGACCCCACGCCAAAGAACCTAGCCTGTCCCGACTTTTCCTCCCATGGACACCGCCGTAGTGCGACGCAATAGACAGTGTTGGATTTGCCCTCCGCTTCGCTCCGGGCGAGGTTCGCGGCGCTGGAGGTCTCGGTTCTTCCCTCCCTCCGCTCCTCCGCTTCGCTCCCCCGCTCCACTCAGTCCAGAACCGAGACGCGCCGCGAACCATGCGAGTTGTTGTGGCGTGGAGTGCCTTTCCTCGGTGTGAGGTGGTGCGCGTCGACACCGATCACGGGTGCTGCAAGTATTGGGCGCATGGGTTCACCGGATACGACGCCCGTGCAGGGGCAGACGTCGGACGTATTGCCCGCGCACGCGGATGTTCTGGTGGTGGGGGCCGGACCGGCCGGATCGGCGGCGGCCGCGTGGGCGGCGCGGGCCGGGCGCGATGTGCTGCTCACCGATTCGGCGGTGTTCCCCCGAGACAAGACCTGCGGTGACGGGCTGACGCCGCGCGCGACCGCCGAACTCGAACATCTCGGGCTGGGGGAGTGGCTGCGCGCGCACACCGTCAATCGCGGGCTGCGGATGGCCGGTTTCGGGCGCGAGGCGCTGCTGCCCTGGCCGGGCGGGTCGTTCCCCGCCTACGGAAGTGCCGTTCCGCGAACCGAACTCGACGACAAACTACGCGAGACCGCCGTGAAATCGGGCGCGCGCATGGTGGACGGGGCGCGCGTGGTGGAGGTCGCCCGCGACGGCGACCGGGTCACCGGGGTGACCGTCAAAACCGATCGCGGCCTGCACGCCATCAGCTGTAAGACGCTGATCGTGGCCGACGGGGTGCGCTCGCCGGTGGGCAAACTGCTCGGGCGCACCTGGCATCGGCAGTACGCCTACGGTGTCGCGGCGCGGGCCTACATCAAGTCGGCGCGCAGCGACGATCCGTGGATCACCTCGCATCTGGAATTGCGCGATGCCGAGGGCACCCTGCTGCCCGGTTACGGCTGGGTGTTCCCGCTGGGCAACGGTGAGGTCAATATCGGTGTCGGCTCGCTCGCCACGGAGCGGCGGCCCTCCAATATCTCGCTGAAACCGCTTCTGCAGCATTATGTTTCGCAACGCCGCGACGAATGGGGTTTCGAGGGCGAGGCGCGCGCGGTGGCCTCGGCGCTACTGCCGATGGGCGGCGCGGTCTCGCATGTGGCGGGCCGCAACTGGGCGCTCGTCGGCGATGCCGCGGGCTGCGTGAACCCGCTCAACGGCGAGGGCATCGACTACGGCCTCGAGGGTGGGCACATGCTCTCCGAGATCCTCGACGAACCCGATCTGTCCACGCTCTGGCCCGATATGCTGCGCGCCCGCTACGGCCGCACCTTCTCGGTGGCGCGCCGCCTGGCGGGCATCGCCACCCACCCGCGCAGCGTCCCCCTGGGCGGCCCGCCGGTCATGCGCTCGAAACTGTTGCAGCGCACCGCCGTTCGCGTCATGGGCAATCTCGTCACCGACGAGGACCTCGACCTCACCGCCAAACTCTGGCGCGGCGCGGGCCGAGCCTCCCTGCGCTTCGACGAGTTGCGGCCGTTCTCCTGAACGAGACGACGAAGGGTGCCTCCCGTGGGAGGCACCCTTCGAATCGTCGCTAGCGGTAGTTCACGAACTGCAAGGCGCAGTCGAAATCGCTGTTCTTCAGCAGCGAGATGACGGCCTGGAGGTCGTCGCGGCTCTTGGAGCTGACGCGCAGCTCCTCGCCCTGGATCTGGGCCTTGACGCCCTTGGGGCCCTCGTCGCGAATCTTCTTGGAGATCTTCTTGGCGTTCTCCTGCGAGATCCCCTGCACGATCGTGCCTGTGATCTTGTACACCTTGCCGGAGGCCTGCGGGTCGCCCGCGTCGAACGACTTCAGCGAGATGTCGCGGCGAATGAGCTTCTCCTTGAACACCTCCAGCGCCGCCTTCACGCGCTCCTCGGCCTCGGCCTGGAGCACGATCTTCTCCTCGCCCGACCACTCGATGCTCGCGCCGGTGCCGCGGAAGTCGTAGCGGGTGCTCAGCTCCTTGGCCGCCTGGTTGAGGGCATTGTCCACCTCCTGACGGTCGACCTTGCTGACGACATCGAACGACGAATCGGCCACGCTTGTTGCTCCTGTCCGAGATCGGAAGTTTCCGGGTGTTCACCGCCGAAGGTAGTCCGTCCGGCACCGCGTTTTCCAGCCGGTTTGCATTCCGGCCGGGGGTTCGATGTATTCTCGTCACCGCGCTGATGCGCAACCCAGGCAGATTGCCCGAGCGGCCAATGGGAGCAGACTGTAAATCTGTCGGCGAGAGCCTACGTAGGTTCGAATCCTACATCTGCCACACCGAAACCCCCTGGAACCAACCGGTTCCGGGGGGTTTCGTGTATCCGCGCCAGGCCCCGGCGCGGCGCGGGCCGAGGTGAGGGGCAGCAGGGCTGCCGTGCGAGTCGTCCCGGGTCTCGTCTCGACCGGAGCCGAGGCCGTTGAGTTGACACCCGTTGAGTTGAGTCAATTCATTGCGTAAAACCGCCTCTGACCACCCGGTTTGGAGATGGGTCGAGATGTTGTGTAACCTCGTTCAAGTCTTCAGCGCCCCGCCCGCATGGTCGGAGCCAAGCAGACATGCCCCCTTAGCTCAGTCGGCAGAGCGTTTCCATGGTAAGGAAAAGGTCAACGGTTCGATTCCGTTAGGGGGCTCGCCGGATTGCCGGTGGTGACCGACTCGGCATCCCAGGATTGACCGGGCCGTAAACCGCTGCAACCCCGCACATGGCGGTGTAGCTCAGTCGGTAGAGCAAACGACTCATAATCGTTGTGTCGCCGGTTCAAGTCCGGCCATCGCTACCCCATACTGATTGACCCCAGTCGGTTGACCGGAAAGAAGGCAAATCGTGGCCGCGAAGTCCACTGATATCCGGCCAAAGATCACCTTGGCCTGCGAGCAGTGCAAGCACCGTAACTACATCACCAAGAAGAACCGGCGTAACGACCCGGATCGGCTGGAACTGAAGAAGTTCTGCCCGAACTGCGGTACTCACCGGGCGCATCGCGAATCCCGCTAACTTACCCCCGCGCGCTCTACCGCGTGGAAGAAGTGCCGGATCGGAAAGCTGCTTCGTCTCTCCAAACAGAGGGACAGTGGCCCCGGTCCGGCACTTGGTGTATATAGCGGTGGTTCAGCGCTCCGCCGATCCCTCGGGATCAGATAGGGACTTCCTGCCGTGACTCTCCACACCGAGGCCGACACAGAACTCGAGGCCGAAATGGTCGAAACGGGCGAGGCTTTCGATCCCGCCGCACATGCCGCCGCGATGGTCGGACACCACTACCGGGTGGACGATTACTACGAGGTCGGCCGCGAGAAGGTGCGTGAATACGCCCGCGCCGTGCAGGACTACCACCCGGTGCACTGGGACGAGGACGTCGCCCGCGAGTACGGCTACGACGGTCTGGTGGCGCCGCTGTCGTTCATCTCCCTGGTCGGAATTCTGGCCCAGCGCACCCTCTTCGAGCAGGTCGTCACGGGTTACGACCTGAGCCAGATCATGCAGACCGATCAGATTCTGGAATTCCACCGCCCGATCAAGGCCGGTGACCAGCTCTCCTGCATCGTCTACCTGCACTCGTTCCGCCAGGCCTTCGGCGGCGACATCATCGTCACCAAGAACGACGTGGTCGCGCAGAACGACGAGTTGGTGCTCACCACCTACACCACCCTCATCGGCCGCAGCGGCGGTGATATCGATCCCAATCTCTCCAGCGCCGTGGGCAATGTCCTCATGCACGGCCTCGGCCCGGACGAGCGGCCCGCGCACCGCGCCCGCATCGACGTGCCCGAGGTGCCGAAGACGCCGCGCCCGGTTCCGGCCGACCGCACCGAGCAGGCCGTCCGGACCAAGCACGGCCTGCGCTTCGAGGACATCGCCGTCGGCGACATCCTGCCCGAGCGCATCGTCCGCCTCACCCGCGGCGATCTGGTGAACTACGCGGGCGTCTCCGGCGATGCCAACCCGATTCACTGGAGCGATGACGTCTGCAAGCTCGTCGGCCTGGAAAACGTTGTCGCACACGGCATGTTGACCATGGGCCTGGGCGGCGGCTTCGTCACCTCGTGGCTGGGCGATCCGGGTGCGGTCAAGGAGTACAACGTCCGCTTCACCAGCCCGGTCTACGTGCCCGTCGACCGCGCCGCCGAGATCGAGTACACCGGCAAGGTGAAATCCGTCGATCCGGAGACCCGCACCGCCGTGGTCGCCATTGTGGCGAAGTCCGAGGGGCGCAAGATCTTCGGCCGCGCCACCGCCACCGTGCAGTTGGCCTGACGAACACAGTGCGGGTCGCCTGAGAAAACTCGACGCGCTGCGGCTGGTTTACCCCGATTGGCGATTCTCGAGCGCCGTAACGTAGACTCGGGAATCTGGGGTCACCAGCCGATGCGCGCTGCTCCGAGGAGCGGCGCGATTGTGTGTGAGAACCAGGTACAAATGAATTGGAACGGTGGCTGGACAACCGATTTCTGATCGTCCAGCCGAAGGGGCGTAGCTCAATTGGCAGAGCAGCGGTCTCCAAAACCGCAGGTTGCAGGTTCAAGTCCTGTCGCCCCTGCCCTGAATGCCAGCGACGAGAGAGGATCGACGTGAGCGACGAGCGGGAATCTCGCCACGACGACGGCGAAGACACCGGTGCGGTGGCTCGTCCGAGCGGCAAGCGATCCGCGCGGCGGTCTCGCTCCGCGTCGCAGGCGGAGACGACGGGTTCGGTCGCGACCATCGACCGGCCCTCGTCGAAGAAGGAAAGCAAGGCCGACAAAGGCCGCGGCGGTACGGGAAATCCGTTCAAGCGCCTGGTGAAGTTCTTCAAAGAGGTCATCTCGGAACTTCGCAAGGTCATCTGGCCCAACCGCAAACAGATGGTCACCTATACGAGCGTTGTCCTGGTGTTCGTGGTCGTCATGGTCGCGTTCATCAGCGGAATCGATCTGGCGTTCATCAAGGGTGTCAACTGGCTGTTCGGCTAGCGGTACGCAATCGATGTACGTGACGACATAGGAAGCGAGTGCCCAGTGAGCACCCCGGAGAACGGCACAACCGACGAATTCCAGGTCGACGACGCGGTGGAGGCCACCGATCTCGTCGAGGAATCCGTGGTCGACGAGCCGACCGCGGAAGCTGAGCCCATCGACGCCGAAGCACCCATCGACACGGCCGCACCCGTCGACGCCGAACCCGCCGATCCCGTCGCGGAGATGAAGGCAGCGCTGCGGCGCGCCCCCGGCGACTGGTACGTGATCCACTCCTACGCCGGGTACGAGAACAAGGTGAAGGCCAATCTCGAGACCCGCGTGCAGAACCTCGGTCTCGAGGACTACATCTTCCAGGTCGAGGTGCCGACCGAAGAGGTCACCGAGATCAAGAACGGCCAGAAGAAGAACGTCAACCGCAAGGTGCTGCCGGGCTACATCCTGGTCCGCATGGAACTGAACGACGAGTCCTGGGGCGCGGTGCGCAACACCCCCGGCGTCACCGGTTTCGTCGGCGCGACCTCCCGGCCCTCGCCGCTGACCATCAACGACGTGGTGAAGTTCCTGGTTCCGGCCGCGCAGCAGAAGAAGCCCGCCGCCGCTGCCGCCGCCACCTCGGGCGCCACCGCCACCGGCGAGTCGGTCGCCGCCAAGCCGACCATCGAGGTCGACTTCGAGGTCGGCGAGTCGGTCACCGTCATGGACGGCCCGTTCGCCACCCTCCCGGCCAGCATCTCCGAGGTCAATGCCGAGCAGCAGAAGCTCAAGGTGCTGGTCTCGATCTTCGGCCGCGAGACTCCGGTGGAGCTGGGCTTCACCCAGGTCGCCAAGATTTAGTCGCGCAGGGGCGGTGGCCCGGCCATTGGGCCGGTGTCACCGCCTTTTTCGCGTCCGCGTAGACTTGCCGGGTTGCGCGTGCGCCTTTGGCAGGCACGCGCACGTCCCGGATAAGGCTTACGGGAATCCGTAAGAAACCTAACCAAGGAAGAAAGATGCCCCCGAAGAAGAAGAAGGTCTCTGGGCTTATCAAGCTCCAGATCCAGGCTGGCCAGGCCAACCCCGCGCCGCCCGTCGGTCCGGCGCTGGGCCAGCACGGCGTGAACATCATGGAGTTCTGCAAGGCGTACAACGCGGCGACCGAGTCGCAGCGTGGCAACGTCATTCCGGTCGAGATCACGGTCTACGAAGACCGCTCGTTCGACTTCAAGCTGAAGACGCCGCCCGCCGCGCGTCTGCTGCTGAAGGCCGCCGGTGTGCAGAAGGGTTCCGCCGAGCCGCACCGCAACAAGGTCGCGCAGGTCACCATGGATCAGATCCGTGAGATCGCCAAGACCAAGCAGGAAGACCTGAACGCCAACGACATCGACGCTGCGGCGAAGATCATCGCTGGCACCGCCCGCTCGATGGGTATCACCATCGCGGAGTAGGGCTTTCGAGCTTCCGTGGGAGGGACCGCCTGTCCCGCACCACTTCTGACTTAGACAAGGACAGACAATCATGGCAAAACGAAGCAAGGCTTATCTCGAGGCGGCCGCCAAGGTCGACCGCTCGCAGCTGTACTCCCCGCTGAGCGCCACGCGCCTGGCCAAGGAGACCGCGACCACCAAGACCGACGCGACCGTCGAGGTCGCCGTTCGGCTCGGCGTGGACCCGCGCAAGGCCGACCAGATGGTCCGCGGCACCGTCAACCTGCCGCACGGCACCGGTAAGACCGCCCGCGTCATCGTGTTCGCGGTCGGCGACAAGGCCGCCGAGGCCGAGGCCGCCGGTGCGGACGCCGTGGGCGCCGAGGACCTGATCGAGCGCATCCAGGGCGGCTGGCTGGACTTCGACGCCGCCATCGCCACCCCGGACCAGATGGCCAAGGTCGGTCGTATCGCTCGCGTGCTGGGCCCGCGTGGCCTGATGCCGAACCCGAAGACCGGCACCGTCACCCCCGATGTGACCAAGGCCGTCAACGACATCAAGGGCGGCAAGATCAACTTCCGCGTCGACAAGCAGGCCAACCTGCACTTCGTGATCGGCAAGGCTTCCTTCGACGAGAAGAAGCTGGTCGAGAACTACGGCGCTGCCCTCGAGGAGATCCTCCGCGTGAAGCCCTCCACCGCGAAGGGCCGCTACGTCAAGAAGGTGACGATCTCGACGAACACCGGACCGGGCATCCCGGTGGACCCGAACCGCACCCGCAACCTCACCGAGGAAGACGCCAACTGAGTCTCCCTCGCTGAGCTCGCGTAGCGACGCAAAGCCCGAAGGGCCGGTACGGATTCCGTACCGGCCCTTCGCTTTTCGTCGACCCTGGCGCTGGCCGGAGCGGGCCATTTCAGAGTCTTGCCGAACGGGTGCCGCCCCCGTTTTGGTGTATGGATACGTGCCCGCTATAGTGGACAACGGTCATCGACTCGTTCGGTGATCACCCCACATCGTTCTACCGAAGACCGTTGGTTGCTGCCCTCGGGCAGTCGAAGGTCCAGCGTTATCGCTGGCGGCCCACGCAGGGAGAGCCGAGGTTGGGAAACCCTTGCGGGCTCACGCTCGCGCTGAGTTTCTTGTACGCCCCGGGACCACTCTGCGTCCGCGGGGCGTTTGCTTTATCGCTGGCCCCTGGCGGAAATCGGTGGATCACACGGAACCGATCATCCAGAGAGGAGGCGAAGTATGGCAAAACCCGAGAAGGTCACCGCAGTTGCGGAGATCGCGGAGCAGTTCAAGGAGTCCACGGCCACCGTTGTCACGGAGTACCGTGGCCTGTCGGTCGGCAAGATCACCGAGCTGCGTCGCGCGCTGGGTGCGGACGCCACCTACTCCGTCGCCAAGAACACCCTGGTCAAGCTGGCGGCCGCTGAGGCGGGCGTGGCTGGCCTGGATGACTTGTTCGTCGGTCCGACCGCGATCACCTTCATCAAGGGTGAGCCGGTCGAGGCCGCGAAGGCGCTCAAGGCCTTCGCCAAGGACAACAAGGCGCTGATCATCAAGGGCGGCTACATGGACGGCGTCGCGCTGTCCGTCGCCGAAGTCGAGCGCATCGCCGACCTCGAGACCCGCGAGGTCCTGCTGGCCAAGCTGGCCGGTGCGATGAAGGGCAACCTCTACAAGGCCGCCGGGCTGTTCGCCGCCCCGGCCACCAAGGCCGCCCGCCTGCTCGTCGCCCTCGAGGAGAAGAAGCGCGCCGAAGGTGGCGCCGCCGAAGCTCCGGCTGCCGAATAAGTCACCCCCACAAAGCATTTCATCGACGCTCGCGCGGAGATGACCCCACCCGAAAGGAAACACAATGGCCAACGTTGAGCAGCTGCTCGAGGAAATCGGCAACATGACCCTGCTGGAGCTCTCGGAGTTCCTGAAGGCGTTCGAGGACAAGTTCGAGGTCACCGCCGCCGCGCCGGTCGCCGTCGCCGCTGCCGCTGGCCCGGCCGCCGCCGGTGCCGACGCCGCCGAGGAGCAGGACGAGTTCGACGTCATCCTGGAGTCGGCTGGCGACAAGAAGATCCAGGTCATCAAGGTCGTGCGCGAGATCGTCTCCGGCCTGGGCCTGAAGGAAGCCAAGGACCTGGTCGAGGGCGCCCCGAAGCCGATCCTGGAGAAGGTCGCCAAGGACGCGGCCGACGCCGCCAAGGCCAAGCTGGAAGAGGCTGGCGCGAAGATCTCCGTCAAGTAAGGGTCATCCCTTGCTCAGCAGAGTCTGAAGCTACGAAAAGAGCGGTTCCCATGTGGGACCGCTCTTTTCGTGTATTCGACGGTTGTGATTGCGTTGTGATCGTCGGACGTGAACGAATGTTTCTACTCGGGAGTCAGGTCCCGGTGTCCGAGACGGTGCTCATGCGATACAGTGGCCGAACCTACTGTGATGCGGCACACCGCGCATTGTTCCGTGTCAGCCGCAGTAGTGCGCTCGTCGGAGAATTGTGGAGGTTGGCGTGGGCGTCGAGGTCAGGACCGAAGGCATTACCAAGTCGTTCGGTTCGCAGCGAATTTGGCAGGATGTCTCCTTGACCCTGCCGTCGGGGGAAGTCAGCGCTCTGCTCGGCCCCTCGGGTACTGGTAAATCCGTCTTCCTGAAGTCGCTGATCGGACTGCTGCGCCCGGAGCGCGGCTCGATCTACATCGACGGAACCGATATCACCACCTGCTCCAACAAGGAGCTCTACGAGATCCGCAAGCTCTTCGGCGTGCTCTTCCAGGACGGCGCGCTGTTCGGCTCGATGAACCTCTTCGACAATGTGGCCTTCCCGCTGCGGGAGCACACGAAGAAGTCCGAGGCCGAGATCAAGAACATCGTCATGGAGAAGCTCGAGCTGACCGGTCTGCTCGGCGCGGAGGGCAAGCTCCCGGGCGAGATCTCCGGCGGTATGCGCAAGCGCGCCGGTCTGGCCCGCGCCCTGGTGCTCGACCCGCAGATCATCCTCGTCGACGAGCCCGACTCCGGTCTGGATCCCGTGCGCACGTCGTATCTGTCGCAGCTGTTGATCGATATCAACGCCCAGATCGACGCCACGATCCTGATCGTGACCCACAACATCAACCTGGCCCGCACCGTGCCCGACAACATCGGCATGCTGTTCCGCCGCAACCTGGTCATGTTCGGCCCCCGCGAGGTGCTGCTCACCTCCGACGAGCCGGTGGTCAAGCAGTTCCTCAACGGTCGCATGCAGGGCCCCATCGGCATGTCCGAGGAGAAGGACGAAGCCCAGATGGCCCGCGAGCAGGCCATGTTCGAGGCCGGACACCACCACGGCGGCGCCGAAGAGGTCGAGGGCATCATTCCGCAGATGCAGGCCACCCCCGGCACGCCGGTGCGCCAGGCGGTCAATCGCCGCCGCGAGCGGGTGCGTCAGATCATGCACACGCTGCCGCACGCCGCGCAGGTCGCGATTCAGGAATCCCTCAACGAGGGCAATGACGACACGCAGGTTCTTCCCGCATATCAGGGCACGCACGACACCACGGTTAGACACAACCTGACTAACGGGTAACATACGGCCCGTGAATCGATCCCTGACACGGCTGCGCACCCCGGTCGAGTCGGGTCTTGCCCAGGCCGGAAATATCTTCGCGCTATTACTCGATGTGGCGCGCAAGACTTTTCGCAGGCCGTTCCAGTGGCGGGAGTTCATCGAACAGTCGTGGTTCATCGCGTCGGTTTCGATCCTCCCCGCCGCACTGGTAGCAATCCCGTTCGGCGCGGTCGTCGCATTGCAGACCGGTTCGCTCATCAAGCAGTTGGGCGCGGAGGCGTTCACCGGCGCGACGAGTGTGCTGGCCACCGTTCAGCAGGCGGCCCCGGTCGTCACCGCGCTCATCATCGCCGGTGCCGCCGGTTCCGCCGTCGCCGCCGATCTGGGCTCGCGCACCATTCGCGAGGAGATCGACGCGATGGAGGTGCTGGGTATCGATCCTGTTCAGCGCCTTGTGGTTCCGCGCGTACTGGGCATGATGCTGGTCGCGCTGCTGCTCAACGGCCTGGTCTCGGTCGTCGGCATCTGCGGCGGCTACTTCTTCAATGTGGGCCTGCAGGGCGGCACGCCCGGCGCCTATCTGGCCTCGTTCTCGGCCCTGGCCCAGCTGCCCGATCTGTGGATCGGCGAGATCAAGGCGGCCATTTTCGGATTGGTCGCGGCGGTTATCGCCTCGTACAAGGGGTTGCATCCAAAAGGGGGTCCGAAAGGAGTCGGTGACGCCGTGAATCAGTCCGTGGTGATCACATTCCTGGTCCTCTTCTTCCTGAATTTGATCCTCACCCTGATTTATCTTCAGGTCGTCCCGGCCAAGGGCGCGTGATCCATGGTCGTCTCGCAGCGCCCCACTGCTTTCAGCAAGTCGGCGCGCCGGGTCACCGGTGCGCTCAAAGCCCCCGTGAACATCATCGATCGCGCGGGCGATCAGATGTCGTTCTACACCCGGGCCATCGCCTGGATTCCGCGCACCGCCGTGCATTACCGCAAGGAGGTCATGCGGCTGCTGGCCGAGGTGACCTTCGGCTCCGGCGCGCTGGCGGTGATCGGCGGCACCATCGGCGTCATCGTCTTCATGTCGGCCTCGGTCGGCGTCGTGGTCGGCCTACAGGGCTTCAAGGCCCTCGACGCCCTCGGCTCGGGTGTGCTCACCGGCTTCCTGACCGGCTACATCAACACCCGTGAACTCGCGCCTCTCGTTGCGGCACTGGCACTTTCGGCGACGGTCGGCTGTGGCTTCACCGCTCAGCTCGGGGCCATGCGCATCTCCGAGGAGATCGACGCGCTCGAGGTCATGGCGGTGCCCGGTGTGCCGTTCCTGGTGACCACCCGCGTCATCGCCGGATTCCTGGCCGTCATTCCGCTCTACATCGTCGGCCTGCTGGGCACCTATCTGGCGTCGAGATCGATCAGTATCTATTTCAACGGCCAGAGCAGCGGCTCCTACGACCACTATTTCAGTCTTTTCCTACCACCCGAAGACGTGCTCTATTCGTTCGTCAAGGTGCTGGTATTCGCTTTCGTCATCATCCTGGTGCACTGCTATTACGGCTTCAACGCCTCCGGCGGTCCGGCCGGTGTCGGCGTGGCCGTGGGTCGCGCCGTGCGTGCCGCCATCGTGTTGGTGAATATCCTCGATTTCTTCCTGTCCCTGGCTATTTGGGGCACGACCACGACGGTGCGGGTGGCCGGATGAGCAATCCGAAGCGCGTGCAGTTCTGGCGCTCCACGGAGAAATTGCGCACCCGTACCCTCGGCGTGCTGTTCTTCGTGGTGATGGCGCTGTTCCTGACCACCACCGTCGCCATCTACAACAAGGCGTTCACGAAGGTGGTGAAGGTCGATCTGATCACCGATACGGTCGGCAACGCGCTGACCCGCAATGCGGATGTGAAGGTCCGCGGCGTGACGGTCGGCGAGGTGCGCTCGAGCGATTTCGAGGACGGCAAGGTGACTTTGCACCTGGCCATCGATCCGGCCAGGGCCGAACAGATTCCGGCCAATGTCACCGCGCGGCTGCTGCCCAAGACCCTCTTCGGCGAACGCTACGTGGATCTGATCTGGCCGGAGAACCCCAGCGGCCACCTGACCGACGACCTGACCCTGGAACAGGACAAGGCGGGCAGCGCCGTCGAGGTGAGCAAACTGCTCGACAACCTGCTGCCGCTGTTGCAGGCGATTCCGCCGCAGTACCTGGCCTCCACTCTCGGCGCGCTGTCGCAGGCGCTGCAGGGCCGCGGCGAGGAGCTGGGCAAGACCATCGACCGGCTGGATCAGATCTTCGCCGAGGTGAATGTCGAACTGCCCACGCTGCAAGAGGATCTGCGCCAGTTCGCCACGGTGGCCGACACCTACGCCGACGCCGCGCCGCAACTGGTCTCCGCACTGGACAATCTGCGCACCACCAATGCCACCATCGTGCAGCAGCGTTCGCAGATCGACACCCTGCTGGCCACGCTCACCCCGAGCGCCTCGGCCACCGCGGACTTCCTGCTCGCCAACCGCGACAACATCATCGATGTCGCCGCCGACTCGCGGCCCGCCCTGGAGGCGCTGGCCAAGTACTCGCCCGGCTACTCCTGCGCCCTGGCCAATTTCGCGCAGATGAAGCCGCGCATCGACGAGATCTTCGGCAAGGGAACGGATCTGCCGGGCTCGCGCGTGACCGTCGAGATCGTGAACACCCGCGGCAAGTACCTGCCCAACCAGGACGAACCGCGCTGGTTCGATCCGCGCGGCGCGATGTGCATTCCGGAGTATCCGCTCGGCGTCGACCCGGGCCAGTACACCAACGGCTCCGCCAATGACGGCTCCTACCAGCCGCCCACGCGCAATCCGGGCGACCAGAACATCGGCAGGATGCCGGAGCCGCAGTACCGCGTGTACGGCCCGTACGCCCCGACCACCGTCGGATCGCCGAGCGAGGAGAAGACCCTCGGCGCGATCTACGGTGCGGCGCACGGTGTTTCGCCGGAGCAGGTGCCCAGCTGGGTGACCCGTATCGCGGCCCCGGCGTTTCGCGGAAGTGAGGTGAGCGTGCGATGAAAGACCTGTTGCGTGGCCTGGGCGGCACGCTGACCAAGCTCATCGCCTTCATCATCGTCACCGTGCTCGCCACCGGCGTGTTGGGCCTGACCATCGCCAACTACACCGGCGGCGGCACCAAGTTCAAGGCGCGCTTCACCGATGTCACCTCGGTCAATCCGGGTGACGAGGTGCGAATCGCGGGTGTGCGCGTCGGCAAGGTCACCAAGGTGGCCATCGTGGACAAGCGGCTGGCCGAGGTGCAGTTCGAACTCAACGACCGCGACTGGCTGCCCGCCTCCACCACGGCGACCATCAAGTACCGAAATCTGGTGGGGCAGCGCTACATCGCACTGGAGCAGGGTGCGGGCCAGCAGGGGCGCAAGATCACCAAGGGCGCGACCATCCCGCTCGAGCACACCAAGCCCGCGCTGAATCTCACCGAGCTGTTCAACGGCTTCCGGCCGCTGTTCCAGACGCTCACGCCCGATGACGTGAACAAGCTGTCCTACGAGATCATCCAGGTCTTCCAGGGTGAATCCGGCACCATTCGGGATCTGGTCTCCAGCACCGCCAGCCTCACCAACAAGATCGCCGACAAGGACGCGGTCATCGGTGAGGTGGTCAAGAACCTGAATGCCGTTCTCGACGCCGTCAATTCGCGCGACGGCCAGCTCGACCAGTTGATCGTGAACACCGAGGCGCTGATCACCGGGCTCAATGCCGAACGCGGCACCATCGGCCAAGCGGTCACCTCGCTGGGCAATCTGGCCTCGGCCACCGCGGATCTGCTGGTCCCGACTCGCCCGAATCTCCAGGGCGCGATCGCGGGCCTCAACGACCTCACCGGCACGCTCAACGACCGGCAGCCCGAGGTCGACGAGGGGCTGACCAATCTGCCCATCAAGATGGAGAAGCTCGGCCGGGCAGCGAGTTACGGCTCCTGGTTCCAGTTCTATCTGTGCGGCATCGATATCGTCGCCGGACCGGGCGCGGCCGACGCGCCGCAGCTCAACATTCCGGCAGATATCCCCACCATCAATCAGCCGATCTACACGAATCCGGCTCCGCGCTGCCATGGGAAGGGAGGCCGCTGATGGACGACCGGACCGTACTCGGCCAGCGCAGCCCGGCATTCATGGGCGGGCTCGGCCTGGCCATGGTGCTGTTGGTGACCATGACGGCGTTCAGCCTGGACCGGCTGCCGATCATCGGCGCGGGCACCAAGTACACCGCCGAGTTCTCCGAGGCCGCCGGGCTGAAGAAGGGCAACGAGGTTCGTATCGCGGGCGTCAAGGTCGGCTCCGTCCAGGATGTCCGGCTCGACGGCGACAAGGTGCTGGTGGACTTCCGCACCCAGGACGCCTGGGTCGGCGACGAGACCACCGCCTCCATCCAGATCAAGACGCTGCTGGGCCAGAAGTTCCTGGCGCTGGACCCCAAGGGCTCCGACGCCGCCGATCCGAGCACGCCGATTCCCTTGGCGCGCACGGTATCTCCCTACGATGTGGTGGACGCCTTCAGTGATGCCGCCAAGGACATCGAGGAGACCGACACCAATCAGCTGGCCACCTCCATGAAGGTGCTGTCCGAGGCGTTCTCGGCCACCCCGCCGGAGATCCGCGGCTCCATCGACGGCGTCGCGCGGCTCTCCGAATCGCTGGCCAAGCGCGACGACCAGCTGCGTCAGCTCTTCGCCGCGACCAAGCAGACCACCCAGGTGCTGGCCGACCGCAATGCCGAATTCGAGCGGCTGCTCGCCAATGGCGGTCAGCTCCTCGCCGAGCTCAATGTCCGCCAGCAGGCCATCTCCCAGCTGCTCAGCGGCGCGAAAACCATTGGCGCGGAACTGAGCGCACTGGTGCACGACAACGAGGCGCAGATGGGCGACGCCCTCACCAACCTCAACAAGACCATCGACATTCTCAATGCCCACCAGGCCGATATCTCCAAGACGCTCACCCTCGCCGCGCCGTTCTACGGCCTGTACGCGAACGTCCTGGGTACCGGCCGCTGGTTCGACGCGGTGATCACCAACCTGATTCCGCCCGCGCTGCCGGATGTGCCCGGCTACCGCGAACCGATCCGGAAGATGGGAGGCTAGCGGTGGCACGCGATTTCATGAGTTCGGTGCGCTCCTCCGGGTCCAAGGGCTGGATCGCCGCGGGCGTGGCGGCCGCCGTGGTGCTCGCCGCCGTCGCGTGGTGGGGGATCGACAAGTTCAACACCACCCGCATCACCGCGTACTTCGACAAGTCCATCGGCATCTACGAGGGCTCCGACGTCCGCATTCTCGGCGTGCCGGTGGGCAAGGTCGACGCCATCGAGCCGATGGGCGATCAGGTCAAGGTCGTCATGAATGTCGATCGCGAATACGATATTCCGGCCGATGCCAAGGCCGCGCAGATCACGCCCTCGGTGGTCTCCGACCGCTACATCCAGCTCGCGCCGGTATACCAGGGCGGACCCAAGATGGGGCGCAATGCCACCATCCCCAAGGACCGCACCGCCACCCCGGTCGAGGTGGATCGCCTCTACAAGAGCATCACCGAACTCTCGGATGCCCTGGGCCCCAATGGCGCGAACAAGGACGGCGCGGTCAACGAGCTCGTCCGCACCACCTCGGCCAACCTCGCCGGAAACGGCGAGGCGCTGGCCAACAGCTTCACGCAGCTCTCCAAAGCCGCTGCGGTGCTGGGGGATTCGCGCACCGACATCTTCGACACCGTGAAGAACCTGCAGCAGTTCGTCACCATGCTCGCCGAGAACGACGCCCAGGTGCGCCAGTTCAATACGCAGCTGGCCGACCTGTCCGGATTCCTCGCCGGTGAGCGCCGCACCCTGGGCGACGCGCTGAACCTGCTCTCGGTCGCCCTCGGCGATGTCGCCCGGTTCATCGACGACAACCGGGAACTGGTGCAGTCCAACGCCGAGGCGCTCACCCAGCTCACCCAGACCCTCGCCGATCAGCGCGACGATCTGGCCGAGGCGCTGCCGCTCATCCCGACCGCGCTGAGCAATCTCATCAATGTGCACAACGGTGAGACCGGCACGCTCGATATGCGCCCGAACTTCACCGATCTGCAGGATCCCTTCGGCGTGGTCTGCAAGATGCTCGATCTGGGCAAGCTGCGGCCCGGCGATCCCAAATTCGACGCCATCTCCCGGCAGCTGCGCCCGATTCTCGACAATTGCGAGGCCATCACCTCGCAGATCACCTCGGGCGTGCAGACGCCCTCGCTGATTCTGCCCTTCGGCATTCTCAGCGGCGAGAACCAGCAGCGCGCGCCGGTGCCGGGCACCGTCCCGGGTACGCCCTCGGACCAGGCCCCGCCGTCGGAAGGTGGACAGCGATGAGCGCCAAGCGAATTGCCCTCGCGGCCACCGCGATCGGCGCGGCCACACTGCTCACCGGCTGCGGCGGCGTGTCCAGCATTCCGCTGCCCGGCGGTCCGGGTGTCGGCGACAACCCGCTGCACCTCGATATCCGCTTCTCCGATGTGCTGGACCTGGTGCCGCAGTCCACGGTCAAGGTGGACGGCGTCGCGGTCGGGCGCATCGACAAGATCGAACTCGCGCCCGACGGCTGGACCGCCAGTGTGAAGGCCACCGTGCAGAATTCGGTGAACCTGCCCGCCAATGCCCGCGCCGAGGTGCGTCAATCCAATCTGCTGGGCGAGAAGTTCGTCGAACTCTCCGTGCCGACCCACGACCCCGCTACCGCGAAATTGCAGGACAACGCGGTCATTCCGGTCGAGAACACCCGCACCGCCACCGAGGTGGAGCAGGTGCTCGGCGCACTGTCGTTGCTGCTCAACGGCGGTGGCGTGGCGCAGCTGCAACCCATCGTGGTGGAGCTCAACAAGGCCCTCGAGGGTCGCGAGGGCAAGGTGCGCGATCTGCTGGAGCAGGCCAACACCCTGATCTCCGGCCTGAATCAGCAGGTGGACGACATCACCCGCGCGCTCGACGGGCTCAATACGCTGAGCAGCCGCCTGAGCCAGCAGACCGACCAGATCTCCAAGGTCCTCGACGAATTGCCACGGGGCATCCAGATTCTGGAGGAGCAGCGGCCGCAGCTGATTCAGCTGCTGACCCAGCTCGACCGCGTCGGCCAGGCCGGATTCGATGTGCTCGACCACTCCAAGGACGACCTCATCACCGATCTCAACTCGCTGCGGCCCACCCTGCAGGAGCTGGGCCGCTCGGCCGGTGACCTGGTCACCGCCTTCCCGCTCATCCCGACCTACCCGTTCCCCGACGAGTCCATCAAGTCGGCGTTCGGCGGACAGGTGAACACCTGGCTCTCGGTCGACCTGGAGATCGGCACGCTGCTGTCGAATCTCGGTGTGGGCAAACCGGATCCGGTGTACCTGCCGCCCGCGGGCCGTCCGGTACCCGTCGACGGCTCCAATCCGTACTACAACGGCAACGGCCCCCGGCCGGGCTGGCCTACCGTCTCGCTGGTGCCGTTGCCGCCCACCGTGGTGCGCCCGCAACTGCCCGCCGGACTCCAGGTTCCGACCGATCCGCTGGGTTCGCTGCTCGATCAGCTGGGAGTGGGTGGTCCGCGATGACCCGTCTGGTGCGCTACCAGCTCATCGCCTTCGGCCTGATCGCCGTGCTCGGCGTGGTGTTCGTCGGCGCGAAATACGTTCGCCTGGACAATATGTTGGGCTTCGGCCAGTACCACGTACAGGTGCGGATGGACCGGACCGGCAATATCTCCAAGGGCGCGGAGGTGACCTACCGGGGCGTTCCGGTCGGCCGCGTGGGCGCGCAGGAGATCACACCCGACGGCGTGCTCGTCACCCTCGACATGGATTCCGGCGCCCCCAAGGTGCCCGCGAACGCGAAGGCGGCGGTGGCCAACCGCTCCGCCATCGGTGAGCAGTACGTGGATCTCATGCCGACCAGCGCGGGCGGGCCGTACCTGAAGGACGGTTCGGTCATCGACGGCGCGCAGCTCCCGATCCCGGTCGAGGAGCTGCTCGCCAGCGTGAACCACTTCGCCAGCACCACCGATCTGGTGGCGCTCTCGACGACCATCACCGAACTGGGCAAGGCCTTCGACGGCAAGGGCGACGACCTCCAGATCCTGGTGGACTCGCTGCAGAAGTTCACCGAGACCGGCGTCGAGGCGCTGCCGGAGACCCTGCGGCTGATTCGCGACGCCCAGACCGTACTGACCACCCAGGCCGAACAGTCCCCGGCCATCCGGCAGTTCAGCGACGGCCTCGATCAGCTGACGGCGCAGCTGCGCTCCAACGATCCCGATGTGCGCCGCCTCATCGGCACCGGCACCGACGCGGGTGACCAGATCGCCAAACTGCTCGAGGAGAGCGGTGAACCGCTCACCACGGATCTGGCGAATCTGCGCACGCTGCTCAAGGCGGTGTCGCCGAAGTTCTACGCGCTGGGTCCGGTGCTGCAGATGCTGCCGCTGCTGTCCATCGGCGCCTCGGCCACCGCGCCCGGCGACGGCACCACGCACTTCGGTCTGGTGCTCGAGACCAACAACCCCCCGGCCTGCACGGTGGGCTACGAGGGCACCCAGCGCATTCTCGACGAGATGAAGGCGCAGAATCCGGACTTCGACGACACCCGCGACGACTTCCCCTTCAATACCGAGGCCAAATGCACGGTGCCGCAAGGGAATCCGACCGCCGTGCGCGGCGGTGAGCGGGCCGAGTTCGCCGATCCCAGTGTGCCCCAACCGTGGGACGACAACCCCAAGGTCGATCCCGACAAGCTCAATCTGAATCCGGTCGCCACGCAGCTGGCCACGCTCATGGGTGTGACCCCCAAGCACTGAGCGCGCAGCCGACGAGGCGCGGAATAGAGAGGAAAGTATGGTGGCGGCGTGAGCCAGCAAAACGACAGCGAACCCGAGGTGGGCCCCGACAAGTCGGCCGAAGAGCCGACCGCCGAGGCGACCACCGCGACTTCGCCGGAGGCTGGCTCGGCGTCCCCGGCCGACACCTCGGTCGATGAGTCGTCGCCCGAGCCCGACACCGAGACCCCGGCGCGGCTGAGCAAATCCGCCCAGCGCCGCGCGGAGCGGGACCGGGCACAGGCCGCGGCCGCCGAGGAGGCGGGCGGCCCGGACGCCCGCAAGGTCGTGACGCTGGCCTCGGTCGCCGCGCTGGTGGTCGCCGCCGTCGCCGCGGTGTTCTTCGGCAGCACCTGGATCGTCGGCGGCCTCATGCAGGACCGCCCCCGCGCCGAGGCCCGCGACGCCGCGCTCTCCGATGCGCAGCAGGCCGCCGTGAATCTCATGACCTTCGACCCGAACGATGTCGACGGCTCCATCGAGAACATGCTCTCCTCCACCGCGGGCGAACTGCGCAAGGAGCAGACCAAGGACCTGGACTCGCTCAAAGCGCAGGTCGCCGAGGCCAAGACGACGATGAAGTCCGAGGTGGAGGGCGCGACCATCGTCTCGCTCGACAGCGAGCGCGAGCACGCGTCGGCCTTCGTGGTCCTGCGGATCACCCGCGCCTGGCCGGGCAGTCAGCCCGCCACCTTCCGGCAACTGTGGAGCCTCGACATGGTGAAGGAGGGCGACACCTGGAAGGCCGAGGGGGCACAGAACCTCGGCGAACCGGTCTCGCTCGACGCGGGCGCGGCGGCCCAGCCGGGCGCCGCCCCCACCACCGCGCCGCAAGAGCCGGGCCGATAGGAGGCAGGGATATGGCCAACAAGCGACCGCCCGTCAATCGCGTCACCCCCAAGCGCCGCCCGGCGGCCCAGCGCAGTTCCGGCGCGCGCACCACCGCCGCCGATCTGCGCCAGGGCGAGAACACCCGCGCCAAGGCGTCCACCGCCACCCGCGCGAGCTCCGCCCCGCGCGGCAAGGTCCGGTTCTCGAAGTCCGATACCGCCGCGCCGCGCGGAGATTCGCGTGCCGCGGACTCCGGCTCGGTCTGGCAGACCTGGCGCACCGCCATCGTCTGTGGCGCCGCGGCGCTGCTGCTGGCCGCCTTCGCGGTCGTGGCCGCCTTTCGTCCCGGCGTCGACGACAGCAATCTCGCCTACGTCGACAACAAGGCCACCGACGAGGTGAAGGCCGCCGCCGCGAATGCCCTCTCGACGGTCTTCGCCTACAACGCCAAGGACATCGACGGCTACAAGGACCGGGCCCGCGCCGTGCTCACCGGCAAGATGCTGACCGAATTCGATCAGGACAAACTGGTCGAAACCGGCATCGACGCCATCAAGCAGACACAGACCGACGCCGAGGTCAAAACCGAGCCGATGGGTGTGACTTTGCTCACCGAAGATCGGGCCGAGCTGCTGGTCGACCTCAGCGTCAGCGCCGTCAAGGACGGCGTCCCGCAGCAGAGCGCCTCGGGTCCGGTGGTGCTGCGGATGCAGAAGGTCGGCGATCGCTGGCTGGCCGCCGAGATCGCCGATCGCTGATCGGTCAAGGACTTTTGCGCCCCTGGTCGGACCCGGTTTTCGAGTGATCCGCCAGCGCGACAAACGATCTCGCGCCGCGCGCGGCCCCTGCCGCACTTGACGAGTTTCGTCCGAGCCGTCACGCTATTCACAACAGCGGCAGCTGTCACAGGGGCAAGCCCCACGAGGTGACCCGGCAATCGCAGCCAGCGGACGACGGGGCTCCTGGTTGGCAGGTCAGTGCATTCGGTGGTACCGAATATGTGCACTGCGCCACAGTGAACCGAT
Source organism: Nocardia sp. NPDC050406 (assembly GCF_044459025.1). Lineage (NCBI taxonomy): Bacteria > Bacillati > Actinomycetota > Actinomycetes > Mycobacteriales > Nocardiaceae > Nocardia > Nocardia sp. NPDC050406. The sequence continues at coordinate 205,908 of NZ_JBITIM010000002.1, forward strand.
ACGGCGCGTTAGCGACCCGCATCGAGGTACGGGTGGTACTTTGACACCCCCGTAGGTTTGGGTGTAGTTTTGGACGTTGCGCTGGCTGCCTCCTGTCCATACCTTGTTCGCATCGACGAAAGTTCCACCTTCCGGTGTTACTTCCGCTGTTTGCTGTTCGGGTTTCGTTCGGGTGGGGACCAGCGGAATTCGTAGCAGACAAGCGACGGTCGCGGACCACCACGCGACGCGCGTGAGGTGCTGGAAGGACGCATCTTGGCAGTCTCCACCCAGACCAAGGCCGGTATCCCCGGAGCCCCGAAGCGGGTGTCTTTCGCGAAGATTCGTGAACCTCTGGAGGTTCCCGGACTTCTCGATCTACAAACCGAGTCGTTCAACTGGCTGATCGGTTCACCGGATTGGCGGGAGCGCGCTACGGCGCGCGGCGACGTCAATCCCGTTGGTGGCCTCGAGGAGGTGCTCGAGGAGCTGTCGCCCATCGAGGACTTCTCCGGGTCCATGTCCCTGTCCTTCTCCGACCCGCGATTCGAGGAGCACAAGGCCTCCATCGAGGAGTGCAAGGACAAGGACATGACCTACGCGGCGCCCTTGTTCGTGACCGCGGAGTTCATCAACAACAACACCGGTGAGATCAAGTCTCAGACGGTCTTCATGGGCGATTTCCCGATGATGACCGACAAGGGCACCTTCATCATCAACGGCACCGAGCGCGTCGTCGTCTCGCAGCTGGTTCGTTCGCCGGGCGTGTACTTCGACGAGTCCATCGACAAGAGCACCGAGAAGACGCTGCACTCCGTGCGCGTCATCCCGTCGCGCGGCGCGTGGCTCGAATTCGACGTCGACAAGCGCGACACCGTCGGTGTGCGCATCGACCGCAAGCGTCGTCAGCCGGTCACCGTGCTGCTGAAGGCGCTGGGGCTCACCACCGAGGAGATCACCGAGCGCTTCGGCTTCTCCGAGATCATGATGTCGACCCTCGAGAAGGACAGCACCCCCGGACAGGACGAGGCGCTGCTCGACATCTACCGCAAGCTGCGTCCGGGCGAGCCGCCGACCAAGGAGTCCGCGCAGACCCTGCTGGAGAATCTGTTCTTCAAGGAGAAGCGCTACGACCTGGCTCGCGTCGGCCGCTACAAGGTCAACAAGAAGCTCGGCCTGAACCTGGACAAGCCGGTCACCGGTTCGGTGCTGACCAAGGAAGACATCGTCTCGACGATCGAGTACCTGGTCCGTCTGCACCAGGGCGACCGCACCATGACCGCCCCCGGCGGCCACGAGGTGCCGGTCGACGTCGACGATATCGACCACTTCGGCAACCGTCGTCTGCGTACCGTGGGCGAGCTCATCCAGAACCAGATCCGGGTCGGCCTGTCGCGTATGGAGCGCGTCGTCCGCGAGCGCATGACGACTCAGGACGTCGAGGCCATCACGCCGCAGACCCTGATCAACATCCGCCCGGTCGTGGCAGCCATCAAGGAGTTCTTCGGAACCTCGCAGCTGTCGCAGTTCATGGACCAGAACAACCCGCTCTCGGGCCTGACCCACAAGCGTCGCCTGTCGGCGCTGGGCCCGGGTGGTCTGTCGCGTGAGCGCGCCGGTCTGGAAGTTCGTGACGTCCACCCGTCGCACTACGGCCGCATGTGCCCGATCGAGACCCCGGAAGGCCCGAACATCGGCCTGATCGGTTCGCTGTCGGTCTACGCCCGCGTGAACCCGTTCGGTTTCATCGAGACCCCGTACCGCAAGGTCGTGGACGGCCGCGTCACCGATGAGGTCAAGTACCTCACCGCCGACGAGGAGGACCGCGAGGTCCGCGCCCAGGCGAACTCGCCGGTCGACCGCGACGGCAACTTCCTCGAGGAGAAGGTGCTCGCGCGCCGCGGCAATGAGGAGATGGAATACGTCTCCCCGGCCGAGGTGACCTACATGGACGTCTCGCCGCGCCAGATGGTGTCGGTCGCGACCGCCATGATCCCGTTCCTCGAGCACGACGACGCCAACCGTGCCCTCATGGGCGCGAACATGCAGCGTCAGGCCGTGCCGCTGATCCGTTCCGAGGCCCCGCTGGTGGGCACCGGTATGGAGCTGCGCGCCGCGGTCGACGCCGGTGACGTGGTCGTGAACGCCAAGGCCGGTGTGGTGGAAGAGGTTTCGGCCGACTTCATCACCGTCATGCACGACGACGGCACCCGCCGCAGCTACCGCCTGCGCAAGTTCGAGCGCTCCAACCAGGGCACCTGCGCCAACCAGCGTCCGATCGTGGACGAGGGCCAGCGCGTCGAGGCGGGCCATGTGCTCGCCGACGGTCCCTGCACCGAGAACGGTGAGATGGCGCTGGGCAAGAACCTGCTCGTGGCGATCATGCCGTGGGAGGGCCACAACTACGAGGACGCGATCATCCTGTCGCAGCGTCTCGTCGAGGACGACGTCCTCACCTCGATTCACATCGAGGAGCACGAGATCGACGCGCGCGACACCAAGCTGGGCGCGGAGGAGATCACCCGGGACATCCCGAACGTCTCCGACGAGGTGCTGGCTGATCTGGACGAACGCGGCATCGTGCGCATCGGCGCCGAGGTCCGCGACGGCGACATCCTGGTCGGCAAGGTCACCCCGAAGGGTGAGACCGAGCTGACCCCCGAGGAGCGCCTGCTGCGCGCCATCTTCGGTGAGAAGGCCCGCGAGGTCCGCGACACCTCCCTGAAGGTGCCGCACGGTGAGTCCGGCAAGGTCATCGGCGTACGCGTGTTCTCGCGCGAGGACGACGACGATCTGCCCCCGGGCGTCAACGAGCTGGTGCGCGTGTACGTCGCGCAGAAGCGCAAGATCCAGGACGGCGACAAGCTCGCCGGTCGCCACGGCAACAAGGGCGTCATCGGCAAGATCCTCCCGCAGGAGGACATGCCGTTCCTGCCCGACGGCACCCCGGTCGACATCATCCTGAACACCCACGGTGTGCCGCGTCGTATGAACATCGGCCAGGTGCTGGAGACCCATCTGGGCTACATCGCCAAGACCGGCTGGCAGGTCGACGGTTCGCCCGACTGGTCCAAGAACCTGCCGGAGGAGATGTTCGGTCAGCCCGCCGACACGAATATCGCCACCCCGGTGTTCGACGGCGCCCGCGAGGAGGAGCTGACCGGTCTGCTCGGTTCGACGCTGCCGAACCGCGACGGCGAGAAGATGATCAACGACGACGGCAAGGCGGTGCTGCTCGACGGCCGTTCCGGCGAGCCGTTCCCGTACCCGGTGGCCGTCGGCTACATGTACATCCTGAAGCTGCACCACCTGGTCGACGACAAGATCCACGCGCGTTCGACCGGTCCGTACTCGATGATCACGCAGCAGCCGCTGGGTGGTAAGGCGCAGTTCGGTGGTCAGCGCTTCGGTGAAATGGAATGTTGGGCCATGCAGGCCTACGGCGCCGCCTACACCCTGCAGGAACTGCTCACCATCAAGTCCGATGACGTGGTCGGTCGCGTGAAGGTGTACGAGGCGATCGTCAAGGGCGAGAACATCCCGGAGCCGGGTATTCCGGAGTCGTTCAAGGTTCTGCTCAAGGAGCTCCAGTCGCTGTGCCTCAATGTGGAGGTGCTGTCCTCGGACGGCGCGGCCATCGAGATGCGCGACGGCGACGACGAGGATCTCGAGCGCGCCGCGGCGAACCTGGGTATCAACCTGTCCCGCAACGAGGCTGCGACGGTCGACGACCTGGCGCAGTAAGAGCGATCGGTCCGGGAAGGTCGCTCACCTTTTGAAAAGCCTTCCCGGGCAACGGATTTAGCGAACTTTTGCTCATACTCAACCCGAACAGGGGAAAGGAAGTTACGTGCTAGACGTCAACTTCTTCGATGAACTCCGGATCGGCCTGGCCACCGCTGAAGACATCCGAAACTGGTCCTTCGGTGAGGTCAAGAAGCCGGAGACCATCAACTACCGCACGCTGAAGCCGGAGAAGGACGGCCTCTTCTGCGAGAAGATCTTCGGTCCCACCCGGGACTGGGAGTGCTACTGCGGCAAGTACAAGCGCGTCCGCTTCAAGGGCATCATCTGTGAGCGCTGTGGCGTCGAGGTCACCCGCGCCAAGGTGCGCCGTGAGCGGATGGGCCACATCGAGCTGGCCGCCCCGGTCACCCACATCTGGTACTTCAAGGGTGTGCCCTCGCGCCTGGGCTACCTGCTCGACCTCGCGCCGAAGGATCTCGAGAAGATCATCTACTTCGCCGCCTACGTGATCGTGGCCGTCGACGACGAGCTGCGCCACAACGAACTCTCCACCCTCGAGGCGGAGATGGAGGTCGAGAAGAAGAACGTCGCCGACCAGCGCGACGCCGACCTGGAGGCCCGCGCCCAGAAGCTCGAGGCCGATCTGGCCGAGCTCGAGGCCGAGGGCGCCAAGTCCGATGTGCGCCGCAAGGTCAAGGACGGCGGCGAGCGCGAAATGCGTCAGCTGCGCGACCGCGCCCAGCGCGAGCTGGATCGTCTCGACGAGATCTGGAGCACCTTCACCAAGCTCTCGGTGAAGCAGCTGATCGTGGACGAGGTGCTCTACCGCGAGCTGCAGGACCGCTACGGCGAGTACTTCACCGGCGCCATGGGTGCCGAGGCCATCCAGAAGCTCATGGAGAGCTTCGATATCGCGGCCGAGGCCGAGAACCTGCGCGAGATCATTCGTACGGGCAAGGGCCAGAAGAAGCTTCGCGCGCTGAAGCGCCTGAAGGTCGTCGCCGCGTTCCAGTCCAACGGCAATTCACCGATGGGCATGGTCCTCGACGCCGTGCCGGTGATCCCGCCGGAGCTGCGCCCGATGGTGCAGCTGGACGGTGGCCGCTTCGCGACCTCCGACCTCAACGACCTGTACCGCCGCGTCATCAACCGCAACAACCGTTTGAAGCGACTGATCGATCTGGGTGCGCCCGAGATCATCGTGAACAACGAGAAGCGGATGCTGCAGGAGTCGGTGGACGCGCTGTTCGACAACGGCCGCCGCGGCCGTCCGGTCACCGGTCCGGGTAACCGCCCGCTGAAGTCGCTGAGCGATCTGCTCAAGGGCAAGCAGGGTCGTTTCCGTCAGAACCTGCTCGGCAAGCGCGTCGACTACTCCGGCCGTTCGGTCATCGTGGTCGGTCCGCAGCTGAAGCTGCACCAGTGCGGTCTGCCCAAGCTGATGGCGCTCGAGCTGTTCAAGCCGTTCGTCATGAAGCGTCTGGTCGACCTGAACCACGCGCAGAACATCAAGTCCGCCAAGCGGATGGTCGAGCGTCAGCGTCCCCAGGTGTGGGATGTCCTCGAAGAGGTCATCTCCGAGCACCCGGTCATGCTGAACCGCGCGCCCACCCTGCACCGCCTGGGTATCCAGGCCTTCGAGCCGCTGCTGGTCGAAGGTAAGGCCATCCAGTTGCACCCGCTCGTGTGTGAGGCGTTCAACGCCGACTTCGACGGTGACCAGATGGCCGTGCACCTGCCGCTGTCGGCGGAGGCGCAGGCCGAGGCCCGCATTCTGATGCTGTCCTCGAACAACATCCTGTCGCCCGCGTCGGGTCGTCCGCTCGCCATGCCGCGTCTGGACATGGTCACCGGTCTGTACTACCTGACCCGCCTGAACGAGGGCGCGGTCGGCGAGTACCGCCCGGCCACCAAGGACGAGCCCGAGTACGGCGTCTACTCCTCGCCCGCCGAGGCGCAGATGGCCGTCGACCGCGGTGACCTCACCGTGCGTTCGCTGATCAAGGTCCGCCTGACCGAGCAGCGTCCGCCGAAGGCCGTCGAGGCCGAGCTGTTCCCGAACGGCTGGCAGCGTGGCGACGCGTGGACCGCGACCACCACCCTGGGCCGCGTCATCTTCAACGATCTGCTCCCGGCGGACTACGCGTTCATCGACGAGCCGATGCCGAAGAAGCGTCAGGCGGCGATCATCAACGATCTCGCCGAGCGGTACCCGATGATCGTGGTCGCGCAGACCGTCGACAAGCTCAAGGACGCGGGCTTCTACTGGGCCACCCGTTCCGGTGTCACCGTCTCCATGTCGGACGTGCTCGTTCCGCCGGAGAAGGCGGAGATCATGGAGCGCTACGAGGCGCAGTCGGATCAGATCGAGAAGAAGTACCAGCGTGGTGCGCTCGATCACCAGGAGCGCAACAACGCCCTGGTCAAGATCTGGCAGGAAGCGACCGAAGAGGTCGGTAAGGCGCTGCGCGCGCACTACCCGGCCGACAACCCGATCATCACGATCGTCGACTCGGGCGCGACCGGTAACTTCACCCAGACTCGTACCCTCGCCGGTATGAAGGGCCTGGTTACCAACCCGAAGGGTGAGTTCATCCCGCGGCCGATCAAGTCCTCCTTCCGTGAGGGCCTGACCGTTCTCGAGTACTTCATCAACACCCACGGTGCGCGAAAGGGTCTGGCCGACACCGCGCTTCGCACCGCCGACTCGGGTTACCTGACCCGTCGTCTGGTGGACGTGTCGCAGGACGTCATCGTGCGCGAGACCGACTGTGGCACCGAGCGCGGCATCGTGGTGCCGATCGCGGAGCGGCAGGCCGACGGCTCGCTCATCCGTGACGCCCACGTGGAGACCAGCACCTACGCTCGTACGCTGGCCACCGACGCGCTCGACGCCAAGGGCAACGTCATCATCGAGAAGGGTCACGATCTCGGTGACCCGGCGCTCGACGCGCTGCTCGAGGCCGGTATCACCGAGGTGAAGGTCCGCTCCGTGCTGACCTGCACCACCGGCACCGGCGTGTGCGCCACCTGCTACGGCCGCTCCATGGCGACCGGCAAGCTGGTCGATATCGGCGAGGCCGTCGGTATCGTCGCCGCGCAGTCCATCGGTGAGCCCGGTACCCAGCTGACCATGCGTACCTTCCACCAGGGTGGTGTCGCGGGTGACGACATCACCGGCGGTCTGCCTCGCGTGCAGGAGCTCTTCGAGGCTCGTGTGCCCAAGGGCAAGGCCCCCATCGCGGAGGTCGCGGGTCGGATCCGGCTCGAGGACGACGACCGCTTCTACAAGATCACCATCATTCCGGACGACGGTTCGGACGAGGTGCTCTACGACAAGCTGTCGAAGCGTCAGCGTCTGCGGGTGTTCAAGCACGACGACGGCACCGAGCGTCTGCTCGCCGACGGCGATCACGTGGATGTCGGCCAGCAGCTGCTGGAGGGCTCCGCCGATCCGCACGAGGTGCTGCGCGTCATGGGTCCGCGTCAGGTGCAGATCCACCTGGTCCAGGAGGTCCAGGAGGTGTACCGCTCGCAGGGTGTGTCCATCCACGACAAGCACATCGAGGTGATCGTCCGCCAGATGCTGCGTCGCGTGACCATCATCGATTCGGGTGCCACCGAGTTCCTCCCCGGTTCTCTGGTGGAGCGCGCCGAGTTCGAGGCCTCGAACCGTCGCGTCGTCGCCGAGGGCGGCGAGCCCGCCTCGGGTCGCCCGGTCCTGATGGGTATCACCAAGGCGTCGCTGGCGACCGATTCGTGGCTGTCGGCGGCCTCCTTCCAGGAGACCACCCGCGTGCTCACCGATGCCGCGATCAACTGCCGCTCCGACAAGCTGATCGGCTTGAAGGAGAACGTGATCATCGGCAAGCTGATCCCGGCCGGTACCGGTATCAACCGCTACCGCAACATCCAGGTCCAGCCCACCGAGGAGGCCCGTCAGGCCGCGTACGCGGTGCCGTCCTACGACGACACCTACTACACCCCGGACGGCTTCGGCACCACCACCGGTGCCGCGGTTCCGCTGGACGACTACGGCTTCAGCGACTACCGCTAAGGCTCAGGGTCTCAACGGCATTCGGCCCCCGCTCCGTTCGGAGCGGGGGCCGTTTCGCGTTTTCGACACCTGGCGGTCTGTCGGGTTTATGCTGGCCAGAACCTCGACCGCCGCTGTAGGGAGGGTTCGGATGTCCTCGTGCCGCAGAATTCTGGTGGCCGTGCTGGGTGGTGCGGCGCTGTCGCTGCCGGTGGTCGCGCCGGGCGCGGCCGCGCCGGAGCCCGACGGTCTGGGCGGGTGCTATCGGGGTGGCGTCCTCATCGGTGACCGCATCGCCGGAACCGGCAGCGCGGGCCAGGGCGTGCGCCGCCAGGGCGAGGTGTGGGACTGCGCCAGCCCCGTGCTGCCCGGCATCGTCTCCGGTACCTTCCGTGCCGAACTGCCGTGGCGCGGTTTCGGCACGCCGACCACCGGAACGTTCGCATGGTCGGATGGCAGCGTCAGTACCGTTGCGGGACTTCCCAATACGCTGTGGAGCATTACGGACGGCCCGGGCCGCGGCCACACCGTCCGATTCGACCTCGATATGGAGATGAACGGGGACTGGTACTACACCGACAACGCCATGGCGATCGAATCCCTGACGGTGGTGCGGTAGTCGGCGAATTCCTCAGCGGGGCTGGGGTTCCGGGAGGGCGTCGAAGGCGGGGCGGATGGCGTTGGACGCGCCGGGAACCAGTGATTCGGCGTAGGTGAGGGCGGCTTCCACGGCGGGCTGGCCGCCGGACTGCTGCAGGCCGATGGCCGCGCCGATGAGGGTTCCGACCACGGTGGTGATCGGGATGGTGATGAAGTCGAGGATGAAAAGTCCCGCGGGGAAGCCGATCAGGAAGCCGATGGCTCCGCCGATCGCCGCGCCGGTGGCGACGCCGGGGAGATTGGCCTGGACGACATCGAAGAAGTGCTGCTGGGCGTTGACGTCGCGCAGCGGGGCGGGGGACTGGGCCGCGGGGGTGAGGGTCAGATGGCGGCCGCCGTCGGCGATCTGGGGGGTGAGGGTGAGGATCTTTCCGGCGACGTCGTAGCGCAGCGGGACGGTCGCGGCCAGCATGCCCTGGTCGTCGGTGACGATAATGGCTTCGCCGTCCCAGGTGGGCAGGAACTGGCCCGCCGCGATGGTGCTGGCCACCGCGCGCTTGTCCTCGGTGAGGGTCACTTCGTAGGGGATGCCGTCCTCGGTGCCCGCGACCTGGAGGGCGGGGGCGACCGGGGTGGAGTCGGCGGTTGCCGTGCCCGCGGGCACCAGCGAGGCCGCCAGGCAAAGTAGTAGCGGCGCAATGGGTTTGGCGAAGCGCATATGGTGTCCCTACGGTTGCGGGCCGCGCGGCCCCGACGTCTGCGGAAAACGTACCCGGGTCGACCGGAGATCGGAACCCTTGCGGCACATATAGGAATGCCGAATGGTACCGCGTGGCCCGCATGGGACGGCCGGGTGGTTACCCGGCTTCGGTCAGCGCGGGTTCGCCCAGGCGCACGATGATGACACCGGCGAGAATCAGTGCGCCGCCGAACAATTGGATGAGCCCGGGGGCTTCGCCGAGCAGCAGCCAGGCGAAGATCAAGGCGGCCAGCACCTCGGAGAGCGCGACGAAGCTGGCCAGGCGGGAGCCGAGGCGGCGGGTGGCGGCGATACCGCTGACGTAGGACAGCGCACCGGTCACCACGCCGAGGACCAGCAGCGGTATCCACCACGCGACGGTGAAGTCTTGGAACACAACGGGATTCGTCGTCATTCGCAGCGGCAGGATGCCGATCGCGCCGACGGCCAGCAGGGCCAGTCCGCCGATGAGCAGGCCGCCCGCGGCGAGCACCGTGCCCGGCACCGCTTCCCCGCCGTGGGCGGAGAGGACGAAGTAGAAAGCCGCGCCCACCATGGAGCCCAGCGCCCAGAGCAGGCCGACGCCCGTGGCGCTGAGTCCGGAGACCAGATCCAGGACCAGAACCAGGCCCAGCAGGCCGAGGACCGCTCCGAAAACGGTCAGGGCTCCGGGCTTTTCGCCCTTGTTCAGCCACAACCATCCCACCACCGCGATCGGTGCGGTGAATTCGACCAGCAGGGCGACCCCGACCTCCATGTGGGCGACGGCGTTGAAGAACGTCAACTGGGTACCGGCGACCGCGAGCAGGCCGTAGGCGACGAGCAATTTCATGTTCTCGCGCACCGGCTTCCAGTCTCCGCGCAGCTGTATCGCGGCGAACGGGGCGAGCACCGCGGCGGCCAGCAGTACACGCACCGCGACGGCGGCGGCCGAGGTCCATCCCGCGTTCATCAATCCTCGGGCCAGCGGCCCGGACAGTCCGAACGACGACGCGGACAGCAGGGCGAAGAGCAGACCCGACCGCAGGCGGCTCCGTACTGCTGTGTCATGAGTCAAAGTCGTCATGACTAATGACGCTAAGGTCGGCTTGGTAATATGTCAACATGCCTTTTGCTCATGACACCATTGGCGCGATGGCCGCGGCGGTGGAGCTGGTGAACTCGGCCGAGGAACCGGACAAGCCGGATACGCTGACCGAAACCGGCCAGCTCGCGGAGTTTTTCGTCAGGCACGGCTACACCGGCGCGCGCACCGGCGACGCCGAGGAGTTGGCGGCTGTCCGCGCACTGCGTCCGGCGCTGCGGCGACTGCTCACCAGCGACCGCGACACCGCGGTCGCACTGGTCAACGACATCCTGGCCGAGCACCGGGCGGTCCCGCGCCTGGTCCGCCACGACGATCTCGACTACCACATCCACGCGGTCCCGCCCGAGGCCCCGCTGCCGGTGCGCATCGCCGTCGAAACCGCCATGGCCATGATCGACCTCATTCGCGCCGACGAACTCTCCCGCCTCGCCGTCTGCGCTGACGACAATTGCGAGGGCATCGTTCTCGACCTGTCCCGCAACCGTTCGCGCCGCTACTGCAGCACCGCCTGCGGCAATCGCAATGCGGTGGCGGCCTACCGCGCTCGGCGCAGGTGAGTCAGTCCTCGATCCAGGAACCGTGGATGCCGCCGGGCACCCGTCGGGGTAGCTCCACCGCGGCAATGGGTGGGGCGGTGAAATCGTGGGCATCGAGAATCAACAGTTCCGAGCGGCCCGTGGCATGGTCGCCGACGAGGGTGAGCAGATAGCCGTCGTCCTCGCCCGCGCCGTCCGCGGCGGGGACGAAGACCGCCTCGCCGGGAATGCGCCCCGCTCCGGTCGCGGCGAGGGCGCGTGCGCCGGTGTCGTTGTCGTACTTGACGATTCCCGTGCCCGCGAACCCCGAACCGGGGAAGGCCACCGCATAGCTGTATCGATTGCGCTGGCCGATATAGGCGTCGTTGATGGTGGGGAAGTCGGTGATCAGACTGTCGAGCACCTCCTCGCTCGCGCGCCCGCTCACCGGATCGAGCGTGTACCGGTGTTGCAGCGCACCGCCATTCGGGCTCGTCGGATATCCGGGCGCGCCGATCCACCACTTCCACGAGATCTCCCACGCGGATCGGTCGAAACGCGGCCCCTCGACCACCACACGCCCGGCGTCGTCCTCGTAGGAGTTCGAAATATGCAGCAGTGCACCAGGTTCCACGTCGTACCAGGTGACCGGCCCGCCGGAGCGCGACATCACGCCGATGCGCGGCCGGTACGAATCGCTCCATCGATAGGGGATCCCCGAGGCCTCACTGGGATCGAAGACCACCGACATATCGAGCCACACCACATAATTCGCGGTGATCCCGAAGTCGTGCATGAGCGAGGGCCCCGCCCCCTCGACCGGCTGCTGCCGCGTGATGACCCCCGCCGCGGAGGCGACGTAGTAGATCAGATGTGGTGCGATCGGTGAATAGGCGAAGAAGTGCAGCTCACCGGTGACCGGATCCTGTTTGGGGTGGGCCGTCATGGCGGTGGTGAGCTTTCCGCCGAAGTCGTAGGCCCCCAGGGTTTCCAGCTCGGGTGAGAGCTCGAACGGCAGGTTGGCCTCCTGGAGCGCGAGAATGCGTCCCGCGTGCTCGATGACGTGTGTCCCGGCCACGCTGGCGGTGAGATCGACACTGCCGTCCGCGCGGGTGTACGGCGCACCGTCCAGGGCCGGTGTGCGCACCCAGCGGTTGCGGTACCACTCGGCCGTGCCGTCACGCAGTCGCAGGCCGTGGATCATGCCCGCGCCCTTGAACCAATGAGTCGGTGTATCACCGGGTTTCGGATTGTGGCCGTTGCGGAAGTACCTGCCGTTCAACTCGGCGGGTAGCGCGCCGCGCACGGTGAGACCGTGCGCCGTCGCCTCGTCGGGGACGGGTTCGTAGTGGCCGGTGAGGTAGGGCTTGGCGAGCATGGCGGTTCTCCTGGTGAATCGCGGGGTGATCAGAGCGTTTCGGGAATCAGGACGACTTTCCCGGTGACCGTGCGTGATTCGGCCAGGGTGAGGGCGCGTCCGGCCTCGGTGAGGGGAATGCGGGCGGCGATCTGGGGGTGTAGTTCGCCGTTGGCCGCGAGGTCGAAGACGGCACGCAGGTCCTCGGCCAGCCGATTGTGGAAACGCGTCCGGTTCCGGCTGCCCTGCCAGATGTTGTAGAAATGCGCATTGCGCTTGTTGGGCACCATGTTCCACAGCGCCAGTCGGGCGAGGAGCTTCAGGACCGGCAGCCGGGAATTGCCGTCGTCGTCCTTGGTCGACGCGGTCCCGTAGGCGACCAGGGTGCCGCCAGGTGCGAGCAGTCGGAACGAGTCGACGATGCCGGGCCCGCCGATGTGGTCGAAGACCGCGGCCACGCCATCGGGTGCGATATCGCGGACCCGCCGCGCCACGTCGTCGCGATAGTCGACCGGAATCGCCCCGAGTGCGGCGACCTTCTCCGCATTGCGCGCCGAGGCGGTGCCGATGACCCGCACCCCGGCGATCCGGGCCAGCTGCACCAGCGTGGAGCCCACTCCGCCATTGGCCCCGTGTACCAGAATCGTCTGCCCCGCCGTGACTTTCGCGACCCGGTGCAGCATCTGCCAGGCGGTGATTCCATTGACCACGAAGGTCTCCGCCGCGGCCGCGTCCAGCCCCTCCGGTACCGCCACCAGATCGGCGGCGTCGAGCAGTACGTGAGTGCTCCACCCGCCGGTCTTGGTCAGCGCCGCGACCCGCCGCCCCACGAGCCGAGGATCCACCGCGTCTCCGACGGCCGCGACCGTACCGACCAGGTCGTATCCGGGCACGAACGGGAAGGGCGGCTGATCGTAGTACTTGCCGCGCCGCATCTGCTGTTCGGCGAAGGAGACCCCGGTGGCCTCCACCCGCACCACGGCCTGCCCGGGTGCGGGCGGCGGCAGTTCGCGCTGCTCGACGCGGAGTTCGTGCGGTTCGACCCGCCCGGGAAGGACGACTTCGAGGGCGGTGATCGTGTTATGCGACATGGCGTTCTCGCTTTCGGTGATGGTGAGTGATTGGTCAGTCACTCAATGGTGAAGAAAAATGCCCCGAGGACGGGGCGGTGGAAAGGCCGCGGACTATCCGACGCTGCCATCCGGATGGCGGATACCGGCGGTGAGAATTCCGGCCCAACCGCCAGCGTGGCCGTCGAGTTCGAGGGTGGTGATGAGGTGACAGAGCTGGCCGTAGGCGATGAACCGCTGCACCTGCTCATCGGCCGCGCCCGAGCGGGTCTTGGCGTAGTCGGTGACGCGGGCCAGCCCGCGCCGGAGGGCTTCGGCGATATCGGGAACGGCGGTCGCCGACTGAGCATGCACCTGCACCATGAGCAGGCGGTTGTCGGCGATGAGTTCCGCATAGGCTCCGCCCATTTCGTGCAGTACGGCCTCCGGATCGTTCGCCGCCGCACGGGCCGCGCCCTTGGCGAGCGCACCTTCGACGAGTTCGAAGCAGCGGTCCAATGCCGCGACGAACAACTCCACCTTGCTGGGGAAGAGCTTGAAGACATAAGCGGGCGAAATGCCCGCCTTCGCCGCCACGGTATTGATCGGAGTGCCGTGGTAACCCGTCCGGGCGAACTCGGTGATCGCCGCATCGACGACGGCTTCCCGTCGAAGGTCGGAGGTGGAGAGGGTCGCCCCGCGCTTCGTCATGTGAGTGACTGTACACTCACTCTTTGGCGGGCCGCAACCGTCAGCGCGCGAGCCGCCCACCCAGCCCGTCGAGCAGCGCGGTGAGTCCGTAGTCGAAGCCATTGTCCGGTGCGGCGTTGTAATCGGTTCCGGCCGAGGCGTTCTCGAGACGGGCGCGGAGCGCGGGGAAGCGCATGGCGACCTCGGCGGCCTGGGCCATGGCCGCGGCGACCTCGGCTTCCGGGTCACCCTTGCCCAGGCTGAGTTTGCGCTTGAGGGAGATGGTCGCGGCGGCTCCGACGGCATTGCCGAGTACGAACATGAAGACCGTGGCGGCGGCCCGGTCGGCCTCGGCGGCCTCGAATCCGGCGCGTTCGAAGACGGTGAGAATGCGGTCGTCGTAGCGAGACTTGTTGGGGCCGTAGACGAGATACCCGGACAGCACCTGCACCAGCCAGGGGTGCCGGGAGATCATCCCGTACATTCCGGTGGCCATCCGCTCGGCCGCGGTGCGCCAGTCGAGAGCGTCGATATCGGGCAGGTCGATCTCGCCCCAGACCTCGTCGGTGGCCAACCGCACCAGGTTGTCCTTGTTCTTGACATGCCAATACATGGCCGTCGCCGCGGAGTCCAGCCGTTTGCCGAGGCTGCGCATGTTCAGCCCGTCGAGGCCCTCCTCGTCGAGGAGTTCGATCGCCGTCGAGACGATCTGTTCGCGGGTGAGGGTATCGCGTGCCATGCCCACACCCTAGGTGCCGACGACGGTCTTGCACAAAGTTCAAGAAAGTACTTGCACTAAGTTCAAGGCACGCTGTACGTTCTACTTGTACTTAGTTCAAGTGTCCGCCGCAGCGGTGGCCAGCAGTAGGGAGAACCACCATGAACGCCCTTTTCGCCGCCATCGACGTCACCATCGCCGCCGCCTTCCTGAGCATGCCGTTCGTGCGAAATCGCTACGGCGGCACGGCGATGGCGAGTGCGCAGGCCGAGCTGGCGCGCCAAGGCGTGCGCACCACCGCGCTGCACGAGAACGGCATGCGCTTCGACGCCAGCGGTCACGAATGGTGGGCCCCTTCGGCTTTCGCCACGCTCATGATCGCGCTGGCCGGAATCAATCTCGCCGATCTGTCCTGGGCGCGGCCCCTGAACTGGATCGTGCTGACGCTGGTGCTGCTGGCCAATTGCGTCATCGTCTACAGCAATCTCACCGCCGAGCGTTCGGTTCGCGCGGCCTTCGGGCGCAAGAACGATCCGGAATTGGCCCGCATCGATGTGCCCGCGCTGTTGAAAGCGGCCGAGGACGGCTTTCCGGCATGGACGTGGACGCTGCAGACCATTCGCAACACGCTCGTGTTCGGTGGCACCATCGCGGGCCTTGTCGTCCTGGCCCTTTCGTGAGTCGATGACGCTGTGGCATTCACCGCTCGGCTGTACGGGCGTACGAATCCGGTGTTAGCGTGCCCCTGCTCGATTCGGGGACTGGTTGGGAGTCTGTTCGACAATGATGACGAGACGGCAGGGGCCGCAAGGTACTTACGATGTGGTTCTGATCGGCGGCGGCATCATGAGCGCCACCCTGGGAATTCTGCTCAAGCAGGTGGAGCCGACCTGGTCGATCGCGGTGTACGAGCGCCTGCCGGAACTGGCGGGGGAGGCCTCGGCGGCCTGGCACAATGCCGGAACCGGACATGCGGGCCTGTGCGAACTCAACTACACCTCGGAAAGTCCCGATGGCACAGTCGATATCGCGAAAGCGCTGCGCGTCAACGAGCAGTTTCAGCTCAGCAGACAGTTGTGGGCCTCCCTGGTGGATGCCGAAATTCTCGGCAAGCCACAGGAATTCATCAATCCGGTACCGCATATGACCTTCGTGCGCGGCGCGCGGGACGTGGAGTATCTACGTCGACGCCACCGCGCCATGTCCGACAATGTGTTGTTCGGGGCCATGCAGTTCAGCGAGGACCCCGAGGTGATCGAGGAGTGGGCTCCGCTGTTGCTGCGCGGGCGCGCGAAGGACGAGCCGATCGCCGCCACCCGCGATATCACCGGCAGTGATGTGGATTTCGGGGCGCTGACGCGACAGTTGTTCGCGCACTTGCGAACCGTCGGCGTCGATGTGTACACCCGCCACGAGGTGCGCGGGCTGCGTCGCAACAACGACGGCTCCTGGAAATTGCGCATTGTCGCCACCGATGACACCGACGACCGCATCAGCTCCAAGGTCGACGCGAAATTCGTCTTCGCGGGAGCGGGCGGCTGGGCGCTGAAACTCTTGCAGAAGGCGGGAATTCCCGAGGCGCGCGGTTATGGCCTGCTCCCCGTCAGCGGCCGGTTCCTACGCTGTGACAATCCGGCCGTCATCGAACGCCACGAGGCCAAGGTGTACGGCAAGGCTCCGGTCGGCGCGCCGCCGATGTCCATGCCGCACTTGGATACTCGCGTCGTGGATGGTCGGCGCACCATTCTGTTCGGGCCCTATGCGGGCACCAGTCCGAGGTTTCTGAAGAACGGTTCCCGTTTCGATGCGCTCGCCTCGTTGCGGCCGCACAATCTGATTCCCTTGGCGCGCATGGCCATGGGCAATCTGCCGCTGATCTGGCTGCTGGTCACGCAATTGGCCGCCACCCGGCGCAAGAAACTGAGCGCGCTGCGCGAATTCTTCCCGGCCGCCGTGGCCGACGAGTGGACCTGGATCACCGCGGGCCAGCGCGCCCAGATCGTGAAGGCCGATCCGAGGAAGGGTGGCATTCTCGAATTCGGCACCGAGGTCGTCGCGTCCGGTGACGGGTCCATCGCGGCGGTCCTGGGTGCGTCGCCCGGCGCGTCCACCGCCCCCGCCATCCTGTTGGAGGTGTTGAATCGCTGCTTCCCGCACTACCGCGCGCTCTGGGCGCCGCGGTTGCGCGAGCTCATGCCCACGCTGGGCCGCGATCTCGCCGACGACGAGGTCCTGGCCCGCCGCACCATGATTCGGACGGCGGAAATCCTCGGCCTGACCGCGCTGGGCGCTGGCTGACCATGCCGCGCTAGGTCCGGCCGTGGACATCCCTCGCCGCAGCCGGTATGAAAATGGAACACGTTTCAATTCTGAGGGAGATGCGATGGACAGCGCGACCATGGGCGCACTGGTGATGGACGGCTTCAAGAAGCTCGGCTTCATCCAGTTCGCCGGAATCGAGTCGGAGGATTACGCCAGCGGCCGCAGCGTCGTGCGGATGGCGGCCCGGCCCGAGCATCTCAATCACAATGGCGACGTGCACGCGGCCATGCTCTTCGGGCTCGCGGAGACCGCGGCCATGGGCGCGGCCGTCTCCGGCATCGTCGATCTGATGGCCGACACCTTCATCGTCGCCCGCGACGGCCGGATCGAATACCTGGCCCGGGCCAAGGGGGAGCTGGGCCCGTTCTTCGCCACCTCCGAACTCCCCGACGACCTCGTCGCCCGCATGCGCGCGAATATCGCCGCACGCGAGGAGAACGAACTCGCGGTGCCCGTCACCATTGCCGACAGCACCGGAAAGGCCGTCGCCACGGCGACTTTCACCGCGGTCATCCGGCCGCGTCGAGTGTGACAATCGGGAGGTGGTGGTGAGCGTGCAGGTGCGGACGGCGACGGTGCGCGATGCCGAGGCGATCGAGGATCTGCTGTCCGAACTGCACGCGCACTACGGGCGGGCGAAGACGGTGTCGATCCAGCGCCGCACCCGGTTCGCCTATTTCCCGGACGGCGAGGTGAGTAGCGATGCGCCGATTCTGGCGGTGCTGGACGGGCTGCCCGTCGGGCTGGTCACCTTCGGTGTCGCGGCCGCGTACGCCGATAGACCGAGCTACGCGTTCGTGCGGGAATTCTGTGTCGCCGAGCGCTTTCGCGGACAGGGCATCGGGCGGGCGTTGCTGGCCGAGGTGCGGGAACGTGCCACGGCGCGGGGCTGTGAGCACGTCGAATGGGGCGGCAAAGCCGAGACCACGCCCGACACCCTCGAGCGCACCGAAATGTATTGCGAATCAGGTCTGCTCGGCTTCCAACCCGATCCGGCCCAGGCGCGTCGGAAGCAGCGGCTGCGCGAGCTCGCTGCCGAATCCGGCTGGGCGGCACCGACGATCGTGAACCATCGCGACACCATGCTCGAGTACGGGGTGGGCGATGTGCTGGCCGAGGGTGAGGTCCCCTTCGCGATTCTCGGTGACGGCCGACTGGTGCGGGCCCGTTTTCGCACCTTGTGCGTCGCGGGTTACTACACCAAGGATGAGGAGACCCGGTGGACGCTCCTGCTCGACGGTGAGCCCCTCCGCGTGGCGACGGGGTCCGCGCTGCTCGCCGTGGACAGCGAATTCGCCCGCGGCGAGCGGCTTCCCGAGCGGACGCGGCCACATCCGGGTGGCGGCGAGGCCGTGCGCTACGACTATTTCTACGGCCACCACCTCGGATGGACCACCGGCCATCTCACCTATGTCATCGATGCGGTGGCCCGCACCGTCAGCGTGATCGAGGAGCTCACCTTCGATCCGGATTAGCGTTCGCTGTCGAGTATCGCCATCTGTTCCGCGGCATAGCGATCTCCCGCCACCGCCTCGGCTGGTACGGCGGCCGCGATGGCGGACAGTTCCTCGGCCGTGAGGCGGATCTCCAGGGCGGCAACGGCTTCCGCCCAGCGGTCCGGCCGACGCGCGCCGATGATCGGGACGATATCCGTGCCCTGAGACAGTACCCAGGCGATGGCCAGCTGGGCGACGGTCACGCCGCGCCGTGCGGCGATGGCGGCGAGCGCGTCCACCAAACGCAGGTTGGCCGTGAGGTTCTCACCCTGGAAGCGGGGGCTGTGGGCACGGAAGTCGGTGGCGCTCAGGGCGACGCCGCCGCGCAGCGAATCGCTGAGCAGGCCCCGGGACAGCACGCCGTAGGCGGTGATGGCGATGCCGAGTTCGCGTGCGGTGGGCAGGATTTCGGCTTCGATACCGCGCGAGACGAGCGAGTATTCGATCTGTAGATCGGCGATCGGGTGTACGGCCGCGGCGCGCTTCAGGGTGTCCGCGCCCACCTCGGAGAGGCCGATATGGCGCACGAACCCGGCCTCGACCATCTCCGCGATGGCCCCGACGGTGTCCTCGATGGGCACGGTCGGATCCAGCCGGGCGGGCCGGTAGATATCGATGTGATCGGTGCCGAGCCGCTGCAACGAGTAGGCGAGGAAATTGCGGATCGCCTCGGGACGGGAATCGACACCGCCCCAGCTGTTGTCGGGTCCGCGTAGCGCGCCGAATTTGACGCTCAGCACCACCTCGTCGCGATCGCGCTCGGAAAGCGCTGTGCGAACGAGGCTTTCATTGTGGCCCATACCGTAGAAGTCGCCGGTGTCGATGAGGTTCGCCCCGGAGTCGAGCGCGGCGTGGATGGCGGCGATGGAGGTGGCGTCGTCGGTGGCCCCGTACATTCCGGACATGCCCATGGCTCCGAGTCCGAGGCGGGAGACGCGGGGGCCGGTGTCGCCGAGGCGGGTGGTGTCGAGTGTGGTCATGGCTCGATCCTGCGTCGGTGCGGAACGCGGCGGCAGGACCCGTTTATCCAGGGTTCGGCAATCCCTGGTTACTTTCCGGATTCGGGGGAGAGTGGAGGGGTGGACCGTGACGAACTAGCCGATTTCCTGCGTCGCCGCCGGTCGGTGCTGCAACCCTCGGAGGTGGGGTTGCCGCCCGGCGCCCGGCGGCGCACCCCGGGGCTGCGCCGCGACGAGGTGGCCTTGCTGGCTGGCGTCTCCACCGACTACTACACCCGCATGGAACAAGCCCGCGGTCCGCGCCCGTCGACCCAGGTGCTCGCGGCCTTGGCGCGGGCGCTGCGGCTCACCGACGGTGAGCGCGACCACCTCTACCACCTGTGCGGCCACGAGCCGCCGCGCAATGGGGATCCGCATGTCGGTCCCGGCCTGCTGCACGTGCTCGCCAAACTCGACGACACCCCGGCCTGCGTCATCTCCGACCTGGGCGAGGTGCTGGTGCAGAACCGCATGCACATCCTGCTCGCCGGGGATTTCAGCGCCCGGCGCGGGCTGGACCGCTGCGTTCCGTGGCTGTGGTTCACCGCCGTCGAGGAGCGGCACCGTTTCCCGGCCGACAATTGGGACGAACTCTCCCACCACCATGTCGTCAGTCTCCGGGCGACGGCGGCGCGCCGCTGCGGCGATGCCGATGTCACCGATCTGGTGCGACGGCTGCGCGAGCGGAGTCCGGAGTTCGAGCGGCTCTGGAACGAGCACGAGGTCGGCGCGGGCACCGGGTACGCGAAGCGCATGATCCACCCGGAGGTCGGCCTGCTCGAGCTGGTGTGCGAGCCGCTGCTCACGCCGAGTGCCGCCCGCCATCTGCTGGTCTACTACCCGAAACCCGGCACCGACGCCCAGGAGAAACTGGACCTGCTGCGGGTCATCGGTACCCAGGTTCTGAGCGGCTGACCCCTGTTTCGGGCCCGGCCCCTCCCACCGAATTCGGTAGCGGACGCTCGGTACGCTGAGTTCGCGTGCCCGATTCGACGGAGGGGGAGGGTAATGACGTACGGCAATGGTCCGGGCGACCCGGGGTATCAGGGCTGGGGGCAGCCCCATGGCAATACCGAGCCGTCCGCCGGATACTCATTGCCCTACGGCGGTGCGTATCCGACGGTCCCCGGTCAGCAGCCGAACTACGGTCAGCCGAATTGGTCCGCGCCCCAATCGAATCCGCCATCGGGCAATCGCGGCCCGCTCATCGCGCTCGCCGTGGTGTCGGTGCTCGCGGTGGCGGTGGTGACCGGGGTGGCGGTGTGGGCGCTCAATCGCGATACCGGCCCGTCCGGTCCCGTGGCGAGCGCGACCAGCACCGCCGCGGCGACCACCACCTCGGCCAAGCCGACCACGACCACGTCGACGACCAGTCCGACGAGCACGGGCGAGGCCGGGATCGTGCCGACCCGTCCGAGCGTCAACCCGCCGCGCGACGGTCGCGCCGGACCCGTCGCCGGACCCACCTACGGTCCGGGCGAGGACCTCTACCACTTCAAGGTCTCCGGCAATGTGCCCTTCGACTACGACCTGCCCGGGACCTGGGGTTGCGTGGTGGGCAGTACCAAGATCACGGTCATGGCGGTGAAGGTGTGCCGCGACGAGACCGGCGGCACCGACGCGGGCGGCTGGATCGGTATCGACGGCTGCGCGAACGGGTGTGCCGAGGCCGATTACCTGGTGTTCCGCGACAAACTCCCGATCGACGCACCCAACTGGCGGGTCGTCGACGCCAATACCCAGTACGCCGAACTCTCCGGTGAGCTCAATGGCAAACAGGCGCTGCGCGTGGCGATGACCTACACCTTCGCCTCCCGCGCGGGCGGCCCACTCGACACCATCGCTTTCGCTCAGATGACCGGTGCGCCGTCCGACCGGGAGACCATGCAGAAGATCCTCAACGAGATTCGAATCCGCGCTCAGGGCTGAGGAATTCGGCGCTTGCGCGGTTTCAGGTGCAGCCCCGGCAGCGGGGGAGCCGGAATCCGTTGCTCCGGAGGATGTCCCGCGATATCGGGAAAGCGGTCGAGATCGCGGGACTCCCAATCGTTTCGGGCCGCCTCGATCTCGTCGTGGCTGCGCGCCACGAAGTTCCACCACATGACCAGGTCTTCGCCGAACGGTTCACCGCCGATGAGCAGCACATGCGCGCCAGCGGTGTCGTGCAGGCGAATCTCGGTGCGGTCACTGCCCAGGTAGAACAGGCTGCCGGGGGCTACCTCGGTGTCCTCGACGCGCAGCGCGCCCTCGATGACCAGGACCGCGTGCTCGAAGGCGGGGTCCACGGGCAGGGCGGTATCGGTCCCCGCGTCGACGCGCAGATCCGCCCCGACGATCGGGGTGTAGGCCATGGCCGGTGATGTGACGCCGCCCAGTGCGCCGATCAGGACGGTGCCGCGCACACCCGGCAGTTCGAACTCCGGCAGATCCCGGTGCTGCTCGAAATGCGGTGCGACAGCGACCTTGTCGCCCGGCAGCGCGATCCACAGCTGGAGTCCGTGCCCGGAGGTGTGGCCCGGCACCCGGTACTCCGAATGCGCGATACCGCGGCCGGAGGTCATGAGGTTGAGCTGTCCCGGCCAGATCTCCACATCCGAGCCGACACTGTCGCGGTGGCGAATGCGGCCGTCCAAAGGCCAAGTGACGGTTTGCAATCCGATATGCGGATGCGGCTCTATGTCGTGGCCTTCAGGATTGGCGGGCGAACCCGACCCGAAATGGTCGAGAAAGCACCACGCGCCCACGGTGGGCAGATCGCGCTGCGGCAGCGACCGGTGCACGGTGACACCGCGGACGCCGCCGAGCGGCACCTCACGCGCGGGGAAGAAGTCCGCGCGCGGCCCGGGCCGACCGGAGGATTCGCACAGCGCCTCCTCCGGCCGAGTCTCCAGGTCGCTCAACGCTTGATGCCTTTGCCCACCACGTGCTCGTCGAATTCCGGGTGCTTGTCGAGCCAGCTCTTGATGAACGGGCAGCGCGGGACGATGGCCCGGCCGCGCTTGATCACATCCTCGACGGCCTCGCGCGCCAGCACGCTGCCCAGACCCTTACCGCCGAATTCGCTGTCCACCTCGGTGTGAATGAAGGTGGTGTCGTTGTCGTTCTCCCGAATCTCGGCGAAACCGGCGAGTGCGGTGCCGTACCAGACCTCGTACCGATGCTGCGAGTCATTGCGTACGACCGTGGTCGCGACAGCCTGTTCACTCATATTCAGTGCTCCTTCCGCACCCGCACCGGATGTTTGCTCATGATCGACACGCGATTGAACGCGCCGATCGTGGTCGCTGCCCAGATCAGCACGGATATCTGGTCATCCGACAAATATTGCCGCGCAGCAGCATACTCACGCTCGGTGATCTCCTCATCCGGTAACGAGGTGACCACTTCGGCGAGCCGCAGCGCGGCCTGTTCCTGGTCGGAGTACAGCTCCGGACTGCGCCGCCACGCCGCCAGAACGGCCAGTTGCTGGTGCGTGACCCCCGCCTCGACCGCGGCCCGCTCGTGCAGATCGAGGCAGTACGGGCACCGGTTGAGTTGGGAGACACGAACATTCACCAACTCCATGACCGCTCGACTCAAATCGACGGCCGCGGCGGCGTTTCGGACGGACAGCGCCACACCGGTGAGCGCGTGATAGATGGCCGGTGCCTGCTTGTCGATCCAGACACGGGCGTGAACAGCGTGGGACTGCATAGTCGGTTCATCGTATGCGGAAGGTTGGCCGAGCGCTCAGTCGACGGTCAGCACGATCTTGCCCCGGGTACGTCCGGTCTCGCCGTGGGCATGCGCCTTCGCCGCGTCCGCGAGCGGGAACACGGTATCGATCTCGGCACGCAGACGGCCCTCGGTCACGAGCCGGACGATATGGGTCAGGCCCGCCGCGTCGGGTTCCACCACGGTCCAGCCCACGTGCAGATCGGGGGCGTCGACGGTGGTCGGGCCGGGCAGCGTCACCAGGTGCCCGCCAGGGCGCAGCACACGCAGCGAGCGCGCGACGTACTCGCCGCCGATACCGTCGAGCACGATATCGATATCGCGGACGCTCTCGGCGAAATCGACTGTCGTGTAATCGATTACCTCGTCCGCGCCGAGTCCGCGCAGGAAGTCGTGATTGTCGGTGCGCGCGGTGCCGATCACGTACGCGCCGTGCGCCTTGGCGATCTGGACGGCGAGATGTCCGACACCGCCCGCGGCCGCGTGCACCAGGACCCGCTGCCCGGCGCGGATTCCGGCGTTGTCGACCAGGCTCTGCCACGCGGTGAGCGCCGCCAGCGGCAGCGCTGCGGCGTGCACGTGGTCGAGCTCGGCGGGTTTGCGCACGAAGTGCCGGGTCGCGCCCACCACGTATTCGGCGTAGGCCCCGGCCTGCGTGGGGAAGCCGGGCATGCCGAACACCTCGTCCCCGGGCTGGAACAGGGTGACGCCAGGGCCCACGGCGGCCACCGTGCCGGAGACGTCCCAGCCGGGAATGGGCGTCTCGCCCCAGCCGATGAGCTCGCCGGATGCTCGGGTCTTCCAGTCCACCGGATTCACGCCAGCCGCGTGCACGCGCACCAGGATCTGGCCCATACCCGGCTCGGGTCGTTCGATCTCGGTGGGGGTCAGCACGTCCGGGCCGCCCCACTCTCGAATCACCATGGCACGCATAGTGTTTCCGCTGTTCATGATCGCTGTTCCTTTCGTCGGGGAGATGAGCGGAATCAGCGTGCCCCGAATCCAACCACCGCAGTAGTGGCCGGATGGACAACATGTGACAGGATCTGGCCATGCTCGAGAAGTCGCGAATCCACCCGGCGGCACCGCATCGCGTGGTGGTGCTCGCCCTCGATCACGTGCACGTCTTCGAACTCGGGATTCCGGCGCGGGTGTTCCATACCGCGGGCGATGGGGGAGCGCCGCTCTACGAAGTGCTGGTGTGCAGCGTGGACGGGCGACCGGTCATCACGGCCGAAGGTGTGCGCGTCGCCGTCGAGTACGGTCCGGAGATCCTGGCCACCGCCGACACGGTGATCGTGCCGCCGTCGGAGGATCTCGGCGACCTGCATGTCGGCGGGGCGCTGCCGCCCGCGCTCGCCGAGGCCCTGGGCCGGGTGCGCACCGGCGCGCGCATGGTGTCCATCTGTACGGGCAGCTATGTGCTGGCGGCGGCCGGTCTGCTCGACGGCCAGCCCGCCACCACGCATTGGCAGCGCTCGGAGGAGTTCCGTCGGGCCTACCCCAAGGTCCAGGTCGACGAGGACGTGCTCTTCGTCGACAACGGCGACGTACTCACCGCCGCCGGGGCCGCCGCCGGAATCGACCTGTGCCTCTACCTGGTCCGCCGCGACCACGGCACCGCCGTCGCCAACCATGCCGCCCGCCGCCTCGTGGTGCCGCCCTGGCGTGACGGCGGGCAAGCCCAGTTCATCGAACGCCCCGTCCCGGCACCCACCACGGCCTCGACCGCGCCGACCCGGGCGTGGGTGCTCGACCGCCTCGATCAGCCGATCACCCTGGAGGACATGGCAACCCACGCCCGGATGAGCGTGCGGACCTTCACCCGCCGGTTCCGCGACGAGGTGGGGACCACCCCGGGGCGCTGGCTCACCACACAGCGGTTGGACCGGGCGCGGGAATTGCTCGAGAACACCGATCACCCCATCGACCTGGTTGCCGATCGGGCGGGGTTCAATACCGCGAATTCGCTGCGCCAGCATATGCGGGCGGTGTTGGGGACGTCGCCGCATGCCTATAGGCGGGCGTTTCGGGGGGTTTTGGCCTGAGCGGTCGATTCCCGCGCTCGGACGGCGATTCTCGCCTTCGGACGCCGATTTCCGACCGGTGAGGCCAATCGCTCACCAGGAATAAACCCAACCAAGATCCAGTTCATCCCGCTGAACCGATCCCCTCAGATCTCGGAGCCCGCCATGACCCTGAGTACCGTCGGCGCGAGTGTGCGCACGCGCGTTCGCATCCCGCTGACCTTCGCCGACGGCTACTCGACCACCGCCGAGGCGGTGACCTTCACCGGGCTGGGGGACGGGCGCGAGCACGTGGCCTTCGTCCTCGGCGAGCCAGGGGAAACACCGTTGGTGCGGTTGCATTCGGAGTGCCTCACCGGCGATGTCTTCGGCTCCGCCCGCTGCGACTGCGGTCCGCAGCTGCGCGAGTCGGTGCAGCGCATCGCCGAAACCGGTGGCGTCCTGCTCTATCTACGTCAGGAAGGCCGAGATATCGGCCTGTACAACAAGCTCGACGCGTACGCCCTCCAGGACCAGGGCCGCGACACCTACCAGGCCAATACCGATCTCGGCTTCCCCGAGGACGCGCGCGACTACACCGCCGCGGCCCAAATGCTCTCCGCCCTGGGTATTTCCGAACTGGACCTGCTCACCAACAACCCGGACAAGTCCCGGCAGCTGATCGACCTCGGTATCGCGGTGCGCAGTACGGTGCCGACCGGCGTGCACGCCACCCCGAACAATCTGCGCTACCTGCGCGCCAAGGTCGACCACACCGGCCACACCATTCAGATCGCCTGAAGGCGCTGCCCCGCACCGTAATTCGAGGGTGCGGGGCAGCGTGTCGTCACTCCCGACCGGCCGAGGTGAACGACATATCGGCGTAGCGCGGGCCCGCCACCTGCGCGGCGATCGGCTCCAGCGTCGCCAATTCCTCGGCGCTCAGCTCGATGGTCGCCGCCGCCACGTTCTCCTCGAGTCGAGTCCGGCTGCGCGTGCCCGGAATCGGCACCACCGAGAGGCCGTCGGCCGCGGCTCGCCCCTGCACCCAGGCCAGCGCCACCTGCGCCGGGCTGATCCCGCGCGCCCGCGCGATGGCCCGCAGCGGCGCCAGCAGCTCCGCGTTGTGCTCGGCGTTGGCTCCGCTGAAGCGCGGCATGGTGCGCCGGAAATCGCTGTCGGACAACTGTTCTCCCGAGGCGAACGCGCCCGTCAGGAAGCCGCGCCCCAGCGGCGAGTACGGCACGAAGGTCACCCCGAGCTCGGCCGCCGCCGGAACCGCCGTGCGCTCCACATCGCGCGAGAACAGCGACCACTCCGACTGCACCGCCGCGATGGGATGCACCGCGTGCGCCGCCCGCAACTCGTCACCGGTCACCTCCGACAGCCCCAGCTGCCGCACCTTGCCCTGGGCGACCAGCTCCGCCATCGTGCCGACCGAATCCTCGATCGGCACCTGCGGATCGCGACGGTGCATGTAGTACAGGTCGATGACATCGATCCCGAGCCGGGTCAGGCTCGCGTCCACCGCCCGGCGGATGTAGTCCGGTGAATTGTTGACGCCCCGATAGCTCGGATCGTCGGCCCGCAGCTCGATGGCGAATTTGGTGGCCAGCACCACCTGGTCGCGGTGGGCGCGCACGAATTCGCCGACGAACTCCTCGTTGTGGCCACTGCCGTACATGTCCGCCGTATCGAACAGCGTCACGCCCAGCTCCAAGGCCCGCTCCAGGGTGGCCCGCGATTCGGCCAGGTCGGAGGGTCCGTAGAAGGCGCTCATCCCCATGCAGCCCAGACCCTGCCGCCCCACCTCGACGGTGCCCAAGGTGGCGGTGGGAAGTACCCGCGTGGTGGTCATGCGTATGTCCCTTCGCTTGCGTTCGGTGTCGCCACGGTCCGCCAGTCGACCGTCGGATTGCCCTCGTAGAAGGCGATCTTGGAGTCGAGTACGGCCATGGTCTGCTGTAGTTCGGCGATGCGGGCGAGCACCTCCGCGCGGGTCTGGCGGAACATCTCGAGGCGCTGCGGGAAGGTGGAGTCGCCCGCCCGCACCAGCTCCGCGTACCGGACCATGTCGGCCACCGACATGCCGGTGGTGCGCAGCTTGCCGATCAGCCGCAGCCAATCCAGGTCCCGGTCGCTGAACCGGCGCTGCCCGGTGTGGTTGCGGCCCACGTAATCCATCAGCCCGATGCGCTCGTACCAGCGCAACGTGTCGCGACTGAGCCCGGACCGCTCGGAGACCTCCCCGATGGAGTACCGGGGCCGTTCGTAGTCGACGCCGTTGTGCACCGCTGGTGCGCTCATCGCTCATCCCTTCCGTCGAACATCACCGACGCTAGCCACCTGGAGTGCACTCCAAGCAAGCACCATTCTGCTCCCTGTGTCATCGCGCACCCGTGGGTGGACGCGGCCCGCGCGGATGGCCGACCATTACGGAATGCTGCTCAGTACGCGCGAGGCCGATCTCTTCGAGAGCTACCGGGGCCGGTTGGAAGCGATCGCCTACCGCCTGCTGGGTTCGGCCGGTGACGCCGAGGACGCTGTGCAGGAGGTCTTCCTGCGCTGGCACGCCGCGGACCGCGAGCACATCGACGTCCCCGAAGCGTGGTTGACGAAGGTGCTCACCAACCTCTGCCTCAACCAGCTCACCTCGGCGCGGGCGCGGCGGGAAACCTATGTGGGGCAATGGCTTCCGGAGCCGGTCCTGGCCGGAGACCGCATGCTCGGTCCGGCCGACACCGTCGAGCAGCGCGAATCGGTCTCCTTCGCCATGCTCACCCTCATGGAGCGGCTCTCGCCCAACGAGCGCGTGGTGTACGTGCTGCGCGAGGCCTTCGGTTACTCGCACGCCGAGGTCGCCGAGCTGCTCGACCTCACCGAATCGAACTGCCAGCAGATCTACCGGCGCGCCAAACAGCACCTGGTCACCGGCCGGGCCCGCCAGGAGATCGACACCGCCGCCGCGCACCGGATCGTCGAGGAGTTCCTCGCCGCGGCCGCCAGCGGCGAGACCGAACCGCTGGTCAAGCTCCTGGCCGACGACGCGTTCGTGCTCGGCGACGGCGGCGGCTGGATCATGACCGTGCCCAGCCCGGTCGTCGGTGCGCTCAAGGTGGCCCGGTTCGTGCGCAACCGCTTCCGGCCCGGCACGCACGACCTCGACCGCTTCGGCGGCAGGCCGCTCGCCTACGCCGCGGTCGCCAACGGCCACCCGGCGATCGTGCTGGCGGTCGGGGAGCGCGTCGTCGCCGTCGCCGTCCTCGAGATCACCGGCGACGGCATCGTGAGCGTGCTCGGCCAGGGCAACCCCGCCAAGCTCGACCGCGCCACGCGGCAGTGGGCCGCCGCCGAGCACGGCGAACCCCTGCTCGAGATGTGGTGACCCACATCACATCATGGCCCTGTCAGGTTTCGGCCCGCTGTCCGGTTCAGGTAGCGAACCAACCACGACAGGAGTCGAATCATGAAGCACCGCATCGTCGTCCTCGGAGCCGGATACGCCGGAGCCATCACCGCCGGTCGCCTCGCCAAGCGGCTGCATCGTGACGACACCGAGATCACCCTCGTCAACGCGGATTCCGAATTCGTCGAGCGCATTCGCCTGCACCAGCTCGCCTCGGGACAGGATCTGAAGGCGCGCCAGCTGACCGATGTGTTCGCGGGCACCGGCGTGACGGTGCGGCGGGCGTGGGTCACCGCCGTCGACGCCGACCGCAAGACCGTCGCTCTCGCCGATGAGCGCGGTGCGTCCGAAATCGCTTACGACACACTCGTTTACGCGCTCGGCAGCGCCATTGCCGACTACGGCGTCCCCGGTGTCGCCGACCACGCCTACAACGTCGCCGGAAAGCGGGCCGCACTGCGGCTGCGGGCGCGGCTGAGCGAATTGGCGGTGGGCGCGACCGTTCTGGTCGTCGGCGGCGGGCTCACCGGAATCGAGGCGGCCACCGAAATCGCCGAGGCCCGACCGGATCTCGCGGTCACCATCGCGGCGCGCGGCGGCGTCGGCGACTGGCTCAGCGACAAGGCGCAGCGTCACCTGCGCGCCACCTTCGAACGGTTGGGCATCACCGTCCACCCGAACACCGATATCGCGCGCGTCGAGGCGGACGGCGTGGTCACCGCGGACGGCGGGCGGATCGACGCTCAAGCGACCGTGTGGACAGCGGGTTTCGCCACGCACCCGATCGCGGCCGCCAGCACCCTGGCGGTATCGGAGCGCGGACAGATCCGCGTGGACGGCACCATGCGCTCGGTATCGCACCCCGACGTGTACGCCGTGGGCGACGCCGCGCATGCCGAGGGCGTGGGCGGCAAGGCGCTGCGAATGGGCTGCGCCACCGCCACCCCGATGGCCATGCAGGCCGCCGACGCGCTCGCCGCGCGCCTGACCGGCCGTAAGGTGCCCGAGGCCCCGATCGGCTACAACGCGCAGTGCATCAGCCTCGGTCGCCGCGACGCCATCTTCCAGAAGGTGACCTCCGCGGACGAGCCCACCTCCACGGTGCTCACCGGCGGCCTCGGCGCGCGGATCAAGGAACTCATCTGCTCGGCCACGGTCTGGAGCATCGCCAACCCGACCATGATGATGCCTACCCGCCGCCGTCACGTCGTGGTGACCGAGGCGGCCCAGCCGGTCACCGCGTGAGCATGCGGCACCCGGCCACGGTGTGCGGCCCGGCGTCTTCGGGTCGGATCACCGGCGGTGGGACGGCCGCCCGCGCATCGGGCCGCCGCCCCCTCGCGTCACCACTGCTTCGGCATCTCCTGCACGGCCCACTTGTTGCCGTCCGGATCGGCGAAGTAGGTGAACAGGCCCCAGCCCTCGTCCTTGACCGGGGTGGCCTCCACCCCGGCGGCGACGAGCTGCTCGTAGGCCCGCTCGGCGCTCTCCACCACCATCTGCATGCCCTCGACGCTGCCGGGGGCGGCCTCGGTGAGACCCGTGCCGATACAGATCGAGCAGCCGGAACCGGGCGGCGTCAGCTGGACGAAGCGCACGCCTGGTGAGGGGCTGGCGTCGTGATCGGCATTGAAACCGATCTTGGTGTAGAAGTCCTTGGCGCGATCGACATCGGAGACCGGGATAGCGACGAGTTCGATTTTCCAATCCATTGTTCGAGGGTCCCACCGACCACCGACACCGATACCCGCTTCGACCGCGATTTCCCGCCTACTCTGGTGCTCATGGCAAAAGATATCGATCGCATCCGGGCGCGTTCCGCACTGGAGACGGTCAAGGAGAATCCGGTCATCGCCGTCATCGCGGCGCTGCCCGTGGCGGCGGCCTTCGCGGTGGTGTGGTGGCTGCTGGGCTTCTTCCCGGCGCTGCTGTTGCTGCTCGTCTTCGGCGGCGTGGTGGTGTGGAAGGGCAAACTGCTCGGCTGAGGGCGAGAATCGCCGAGCGCGAAAGCCGAAAAGCTCAGCGCGGCACGTGGAAACGCACCAGTTCGCCCGTGCCCGGATCGGCGTCGCGCCATGCCCGGTCGAACTCCAGGACGGCCAGCGCCGAGGTCGGGAACTTCGCGCTCATCTCCGCGGCCGCGAGGCAGTCCCGATTGCCCGCCAATTCCCATGCCGTCCATGGCATTCCGGGCGCGTGCCCGATCACCAGCAGCGTCTGCGCCGCATCGTCGGCGAGTTGGATCAATTCGATCAGCGCGCGTGGCGATGCCTCGTAGATGGATTTCTCGAACGACACCGGCGCGGTGATGCCGGTCGCCGTGAGCGTCTCGCGCGTGCGCGTCGCGGTCGAACACAGCACGGCGTCGATCTCCGGCTGCGTCTCGCGCAACCAGTCCCCGGCCAGACCCGCCTCGCGGCGGCCGCGCGGTGCCAACGGCCGGTCGTGGTCGGCGACGCCCTCGGGATAGCCGGATTTGCCGTGCCGCATGAGGATCAGGGTCCGCACCATGGCCAATACCGTAGCGGCCCCCCGAGAGCCGTCTCACAATGTGGCATGGCGGTGCCCGACAAGAGATGTCCGTCACTCTCGAGGCACACTGAAGTACGGCGTCACATCGGAGTGCCGACTAGCGCCGGAACCACGCATATATTAGAACGTGTTCTACCGCCCCTGCTCGAACCCGAGCCGGTAGCACCGCGACTGTTTCGAGGATCTGCGAGATATGGCCTATGTGATCACGCAGCGTTGTTGCAACGACGCCAGCTGCGTACCCGAGTGTCCGGTCGACTGCATTCGTCCCACGCCCGAATCGCCTGAATTCGCGACGGCCGAGCAGCTCTACATCGACCCCGACACCTGCATCGACTGCGGCGCGTGTGTGGACGCCTGCCCGGTGGAGGCCATCTTCTCCGAGGACGACCTGACCGCCTCGCTGGCGCGGTTCCGCGATGTCAACGCCGCCTACTTCGAGCGCCATCCGCTGGAGTCGAACTTCGAGCCGCTGGTCGCCCCGACCCGCGCGCCCAAGGAGCTCGGCACCCTGCGCGTGGCGATCGTCGGCGCGGGCCCGGCCGCCTGCTACGCCGCCGAGGAGCTGCTGCGCCGCGCCGACGTGGAGGTGGAGCTGTTCGACCGGCTGCCCACGCCCTACGGCCTGGTGCGCGCGGGCGTCGCCCCCGACCACGCCGGAACCAAACTGGTCTCCAATATGTTCGAGACCGCCTTCCGGCGCGACACGCTGCAGTACTACCTCAATGTCGAGATCGGCAAGCACATCAGCCACGACGAGCTGATGGCCCACCATCACGCGGTGGTCTACGCCGTCGGCGCCTCCACCGACCGGCACCTGGGCGTGCCCGGCGAGGAGCTGCCCGGCAGCCACTCGGCCACCGAATTCGTGGCCTGGTACAACGGGCACCCGGATTTCGCCGATCGCGAGTTCGACCTCTCCGGTGAGCGCGCGGTGATCGTCGGCAACGGCAATGTGGCACTGGATGTGGCGCGCGTGCTGACCATGAATCCGGACGACCTGGCCAAGACCGATGCCGCCGACTACGCCATCGACGCGTTGCGCCGCAGCAATATCCAGGAGGTCGTGGTGATGGGCCGCCGCGGTCCGCTCCAGGCCGCCTACAGCACACCGGAGTTCATGGCGCTCACCCATCTGAAGGGTGTGGACGTGGTGGTCGATCCGGATGATCTCCAGCTGGATCCGGAGAGCCAGGCGCTGCTGGACGATCCGGAGGTCGAACCGCATCTGAAGCTCAAGTACACCCTGGCCCAGGAGTACGCGGCCAAGTCCCCGACACCGGGCAACAAGCGAATCGTGTTCCGCTACCTGGTCTCTCCCACCGCGATCACCGGCGACGGGAAGGCCGAGACGGTCGAGTACGTGCACAACGAACTCGTCTCCGAGAACGGCCGCACCGTGGCGCGGGCCTCGGACCGCACCGACGCGATGGACGCCTCGCTGGTGCTGCGCTCCATCGGCTATCGCGGTGAGCCCGTGGCGGATCTGCCGTTCGACGAGGGCAACGGTGTCATCCCGAACGAGAAGGGCCGGGTGCTGACCTCGGCGGGCGACCCGCTGCGGGGCGTGTACGTCTCCGGCTGGATCAAGCGCGGACCGCGCGGCGTGATCGGCTCCAACCGCGTCGATTCGCAGGAGACCGTCGACCAGCTCATCGACGACTTCATCCAAGGCAAACTCGCCGCGCCGCAGGCGGATCGGGCCGCCCTCAAGACGCTGCTCACCGAGCGGCAGCCCGATCTGGTGGACCGCGAGGGCTGGAAGGCCATCGACGCCGCCGAGAAGACGGCGGGCAAGGTGGGCGGGCGGCCGCGCGTGAAGTTCACCAGCCTGGAGAACCTGCTCAAGGCCGCCAAGGGCTGAACATTGTCGTATCGAATGGCCCCACCGGTATTCCGGTGGGGCCATTCGCGTTTCAGCCGCCCAGCGCGATGGTGAGCCCGTCCTTCGTGCACGCCGAGGGCATGCAGTGCCACCCGGAGACGTCCATGGTGTCGGAGTCGCTGATGGTCTGGACGTACTCCGTCGCCACATCGATGGCCTCGGTGCAGCCCACCCGCCCCGCGGGTGTGCCGACCGCGGTGACGCCGCGGGTACCACCGCCCGCGTCGGTGACCGTGCCGCAGTCGACGTTCTCGATCGGCTCCGGAACGGGGGTCGTGGTCGGCGGCGGGGGAGGCGGCGGCGGGACGGGCGCGGCCGCGCCGCGCAGGCCGATAAGGAGGCCGTCCTTGAAGCAGATGTGCGCGACGGCGTTGTCCGGCTGCGGTTCACAGGTCCAGCCGTCCACCGCGGTCGCGTCACCGGTGCGGGTGGCCTGCACGTAATGGCTGGCGACGGTGATCGCCTCGGTGCAGCCGGGTATGCCCGCCTGGCTGGAGTAGGCGATCACATCGGCGCTTTGGCCATTGGCTCCGGTAACCGGCCCGCAATTGACGTCGCCGGTCGGGTGCGGAGTGGGCCGGGGCGCGGGCGGCGGGACCGCCGACGTCCCGGTCGGTTGCGTGCTGGTGGAGGTGACCGTGGTGGACGAGGCCGCGGTGCTGGTGGTGGCCTTGGATGAATCCGAGGAATTGCCACAGGCGGTCAGGGCGACGACCATCGCGAGCATCGTCAGGGAAGCGAGTCTCATACCCAATATCGTTGCGCAGCATTTGCTGCGCTTCGGTAGGCGCGGCCGAGGGACGTTCAGACGGGCAGCGGCCCCACGCGCACCGTGGTGGTGGTGATGCCGCCGACCACGAACCACAGCCGCAGCACCGGGTGTCCGGTGCGGTCGCCCGGCTCGTAGCGGCTGCGCACCGTGATGTGCTCGCGTGCGTAGACCGGGGCGATGTACTCGACCACCGCGCGATGCGGTGCGGCCACCAGCTTCGGATAGTCCACCAGGTACTGCTCCACCGCCTGCCAGTACATGGCGTTGTTGACGTGGTTGTACTGGTCGATATCGGTGGCGCGCAGCGAGAACGGCAGATCGGTGTCGGATTCCGGCGGCGTCTGATCGGTGAGCCAGGGTCGCCACCGCAGCCGGTGCTCGTCGGTGGTGCGGGCCAGCTGCGCCAAACCCTCGTCGCTGATGCGGGTGGGCATATTGGTGGATTCGTTGATATTGATCCAGAAGCCCTCGGTCTCGATCAGACCGCCGTTCTCGCTGGTGATCTTGACCCGCATATTGGTCCACCGCGTGGACATGGCCGAGCACCACCGCCGCAGTTCGACGCGATCGGGCCAGTAGACCGGGCGCACCACGTCGATGACGGTGCGGCGGACGATCCAGGCGGGGTCGGTGCGGTGGAAGACGCTGGAATGCAAGTCTTCCCAGGCGATGTCCTGTAGATAACGGGCCACGCCGTCCAGACGCAGCCGGTTGTACGGATCCACATCGCCAGCCCGGACGGGCCACGCCGAGGCGAAGCCCAAGCCCTCCTGACTCAGCGGGGCGAGTGGCTGATCGAGTGACACTGGTGCTCCTCGCGCTGCACTGATCCGCTGTGGCGGATCCGGTGTGCCGCGTTCTCGTGCGGTGCTTGCTGGACACGACTTTACGGGGCGTGCGCGACCCCCTCACGTCGAGTCACCTACTCATTTTCCAAGGGCCTGACACGGTGCGGCCAGCGTCGTAGCCTTCCTGTAGTAGTCCATGCAGGGGAGGCGCGCATGGTGGCGGGCTCCAGGGCTGCTCACGGTTCGGGCGGTACCAGGTTCGCGGGCGGCCCTCCAGCTCTCCGACGCCCAGACGGCCGTCGTGTATCCGCCTGCGGGCCAGTCGGTTCCGCCGCCCGACACCGACGGGACCGCCTTCACCGCTGAGTCGGGTTCGATCGGCCGGTGCCCGCGGCGGACGGCGGGCGGGGGAATCGGTTAGGTTCGAGGCGTATCCAACGGTGGGTAGATCGGAGTAGTCGCATGCGTGCAGCCGTGGTGAGCAAGCTGGAGGGCCCCGAGGCGATCGAGGTCGTCGAGATTCCGGAGCCCGCGGGCTATCCCGGGGGCGTGGTGATCGACGTGCACGCGGCCGGGGTGGCGTTCCCGGATGTGCTCATGACCCGGGGGCTCTACCAGATGAAGCCGCAGCTGCCCTACGTCGTGGGCTGCGAGATCGCCGGTGTGGTGCGCGAAGCGCCGGAGGGCGCGCACGTGCGCTCCGGTGACCGGGTGATCGCGCTGACCCTGCTGGGCAATGCCATGGCCGAGGTCGCCGTCTCGCCCGTCGACTACGTGTTCAAGCTCCCCGACAATGTCTCGCTCGAGGCGGGCGCGGGCGTGCTCTTCAACGACCTGACCGTGCACTTCTGCCTGCGCAAGCGCGGTCGCCTGGCCGAGGGCGAGACCGTCCTGGTGCACGGCGCGGCCGGTGGCATCGGCACCTCCACCCTGCGCATGGCCGTCGCGTTGGGTGCGAGTCGCGTGATCGCGGTGGTGAGCACCGAGGAGAAGGCCGAGGTCGCGCGCGCCAACGGTGCCACCGATGTGGTGCTCACCGAGGGCTGGCTGGCCGCGGTCAAGGAGCTCACCGGCGGCCGCGGCGTCGATATCGTCCTCGATCCCGTCGGCGGTGACCGCTTCACCGATTCGCTGCGCTCGCTGGCCCCCGGCGGCCGCCTGCTCGTCGTCGGTTTCACCGCCGGTGAGATCCCCACCGTCAAGGTGAACCGCCTGCTGCTCAACAATGTCGAGGTGGTCGGCGCGGCCTGGGGCGAATGGGCCATGAAGAACCCGGGCTACCTGCAGGAACAGTGGGCCGAGGTGGAGCCGCTGCTGGCCAAGGGCGAGATCACCGCGCCTATCCCGGTCGTGTACCCGCTGGAGCGGGCTTCGGAAGCCGTTGCGGCGCTGGACAATCGCACCGCCAAGGGCAAGGTGGTCGTCGCCGTCCGGTGACGCTCAGGCGGCGAAGCGGCGGCGATGCAGTTCCCGAATCGCCTCGGTGAGCTCGGGAGCCGGGCCCTCGACCGGAATGCCGGGGGCCACCTGCTGAATGGGCAGCGCCGCCACCGGCGAGGCCGGGCCGCCGAACGCGGTCGACCACTCGGTGAACTGGGCCGAGGACGCGACGTAGACGATGCGGCCCAGCCCCGCCCAGGCGTGCGCGGCCGCGCACATCGGGCAATGCTCACCGGAGGTGTACACGGTGGCGCGCACCCGCTCGGCGGGCGAGAGGTGGGCCGCGGCCCAGCGGGCGAGCGCGATCTCCGGATGCGCCATGGGGTCGTCGGCGCTGGTCTCGCGATTGCGGTCCGCGGCGAGCACCGTCCCGTCCGCGGCGACCAGCACCGAGCCGAACGGATTGTCGCCGTCCGCCAAGGCCTCGGCCGCCAACTCCACACAGTGCCGCAGGTGTGCCAGGTCGCTTTCGGTGATCATGAACTGCATGCTAGTGGTGGCGGGCGGGCGCACCGCCCGTCCGGCGGCCTCCGAAAAGGTGAACCATGCAGCTGTCCAACCGAGTCCTGAATCGCACCTTGTTGGCGCGCCAGCATCTGCTGGAGCGGTCCACGCTGACCGTGCCGGAGCTCTGCGATCACCTCGTCGGATTGCAGGCCCAGGATGTGCCGCCGCCGTTCATCGGATGTTGGAGCCGCATCACCGATTTCGATCCCAAGCCGCTCTCGGCCGGATTGGAGGACCGCTCCCTGGTCCGAATCACCTTGATGCGCGGCACCATTCACCTGGTCACCCCGACCGATGCGCTGCGCATCGCCCCGCATATCCAACCGGAGCTCGAAAAGGTGCCCTTCCGTAAGGGTTTCAACTACGGGGCCATGGTCGGACTGGATCCCGAGCAGGTGCGCGCACGCGGTGAGGAGGTGCTGGGGGAGGAGCCCATGAGCGCCGCCGCCCTGCGCGAACGCGCCGCCGAGCTCTACCCCGACCGCGATCCCGGCGCGGTCCTGCAAACCTGGCTCTACCAGCTGCCGGTGCTGCAAACCCCGCCCCGGGGCCGCTGGAAGGACAACAGCCGCCCGGTCTGGTCCCGCGTACAGCCCTGGCTCGGCGCACCCCTCGACCCGAACTACCCGCTGGAGGAGCTGCTGCTGCGCTACCTGCGCGCCTTCGGCCCCGCCACCACCATGGACATGCAGACCTGGTCCAAACTCACCGGCATCAAAGCGGCCGTCACCCGGCTCGGCGACCGCGTGCGCACCTACACCGACGAGCGCGGTCGCACCCTCTACGACGCCGCCGACGCCGAACTCGCCGATCCGGACATCCCGGCCCCCGTGCGCCTGCTCGGCTGGTACGACAACGCCATCCTCTCCCATCAGGACCGCACCCGCATCGTCCCCGACGGCAGCGCACCGCCCTTGCGCGCCTTCGCCAACCAGGTCTCGCCGATCCTCGTCGACGGCTACCTCTGCGGCGTCTACAAGGTCTTCACCGACCGCGAGACCGCCCGACTGCGCATCAGCCCGAGCGGCGAGTGGTCGCCCGCCACCCGCGCCGAGGTGGCGGCGGAGGCCGCGGCGCTGCTGGGCTTCCTGGAACCCGACCTGCGGCCCAGCGTCGAATTCGTCGCGCCGGGAGCCGATCTGCGCCCCTGACGACGCCTGCCTCGAGGCCGTGGGTTTTACCGCGCGGAAACACCCGGTCGCTAGGCTTGCGGCACCGCGTTCATGGCTGCAACGGATGCGGGGCACCGGCCACCACCGGGCGGGCGAACCAGCCGCATTTCCAGGAGGAATGCCGCATGGTGCGCGCTCTGCCATCGTCCACTGTCATCGGTGATGTCACCGTCTACGCCGCTACCGCCGCGGGGCCGCGCTGGCTCACCGGGCGCGATGTCGTGGTCGTGGACGGCCGAATCACCGCCATCGCCCCGAATGCCGGTGCGGGCCTTGATCTTCCGTATGTCGACGCCGCTGGCGGACATCTGATCCCCGGTTTCGTCAATACCCACACCCATCTCCAGCAGTCCGTGCTGCGCGGCGCGGGCGAGGGCCTGCCGCTGCTCGAATGGCTGCGCTGCGTCGGCGAATTCACCGTCGCGGCCACTCCCGAGCAGACCTATCTGGCCGCCCTGGCCGGTGGACTCGAACTGTTGCGCGGCGGTGTCACGACGGTGGTCGAGCACATGTGGCCGAATCCCTCGGGGGCGGTGCACGACGCGGCGCTGCGGGCCCTCGACGAGCTGGGCATTCGGGTGGTCTTCGGCCGCGGTCTGGCCGACCGCGCCGACGCGTCGCGGCGCTGGGGGATGGATCCCCGTCTGGTGCAACCGCTTTCGGAGGCCTTCGACCATATCGACGACCTCGACGCCGCATGGGCCGGATCACGCGTCGACACGGCCCTCGCCATTCCGAATCCGCGCTGCCTCACCCCCGAGGGCATGGCCGCGGTCCGCGACTACGCCGACCGGACCGGCAAGACCATCTCCATCCATCTCCTGGAGACCACCACCGACGAGGACATGTGCCGACAGCACGCGGACTGCTCGGCCGTGGACTACCTGGACCGCGGCGGCCTGCTGGGGGAGCGCACCCTCGCCGTGCACTGCGTCCACCTCGACGAGTACGGGCGACGCCTCTTCGCCGAACGCGGAGTCGCGGTGTCCTACAACCCATTGAGCAATATGCGCCTCGGCAGCGGCGCTGCCCCGGTGATCGACATGCTGGCCGCCGGAATCGGAGTCGGCCTCGGCGTGGACGGCGCGGCCAGCAATGACACCCAGGACATGCTGCTGGCCCTGCGTATGGGTGCGTATCTGCAGCGCGTCACCCACCAGCGCGCCGATCTGCTCGGTTTCGACGAGATGATGCGGCTGGCGACGCGCGGCGCCGGGCGGGCGCTGGGCGACCCGGCCGACCACGTCGGCCTTGCCGTCGGCGACCGCGCCGATCTGGCCCTGCTGCGCTTCGATCGCGATTTCGCCTGTCTGCCGGTGCGTGATGCCGGAGCGACGCTGCTGACCACCGCCTCACCGCGCGTGGTGGACACGGTGTGGGTGGACGGTGAGGCCGTCGTGCGCGACGGCCGCAGCACGCGCACCGACGAGCAGGCGCTGACCAAGTCACTGCTCGGCATGCAATAACAGTTAATCCGCCGGAAACACCCTATCGATTGCATGTAATCCACTGCCGCAACACTGAAGTCACGCAGTAATTGCACACAAGATCGAGAGAAGGTGAGCGCGGTGGTGCTCTACGACACGGTGCGCGACACCGAGACCGGGCGAAGAGCCGAGACGGTCACCGGGGACCGGGAGATCTCCTTCACCGGCCTGGGAAAGCGCTACGACGGCAAGGGTTCCGGCGATGTCGTGGCCCTCACCGATATCGACCTGACGGTGCGCGGCGGCGAATTCGTCGCCGTGGTCGGGCCTTCCGGCTGCGGCAAGTCCACGCTGCTGCGCCTGGCGGCGGGGTTGGAGCGCCCGACCTCGGGAACCGCTGCGGTGGAGACGGATTCGGTCGGCTTCATCTTCCAGGAGGCCACCCTGCTGCCCTGGCGCAAGGTGTCGCGCAATGTGGAACTCAGCCGAACTGCGCGGGATCGACCGCGCCACCCGCCGTGCCCGCGCCACGCGAGCATTGCGCGCGGTCGGCCTGGCCGAGTTCGCCAGCAAACTCCCGGGCCAGCTCTCCGGCGGTATGCGCATGCGCGTATCCCTCGCTCGCGCACTGGCTTTGGAGCCGCGCCTCATGCTCCTCGACGAGCCCTTCGGCGCACTCGACGAGATCACCCGGCTGGGCATGCAGGAGGAATTGCTGCGGCTCTACCGCGACAACGCCTTCACCGCCCTGTTCATCACCCACTCTGTCTCGGAGGCGGTGTTCCTTGCCAATCGCGTGGTGGTCATGTCCGCCCGACCCGGCCGCATCCACGAGGTCGTCGACATCGACCTGCCCTATCCGCGCGGTCGGGAGCTGCGCTTCGACCGGGACTTCACCGATCTGGTGTCGCGGGTCTCCCGCTCCCTGAAGGAGGCCGCCTGATGGTCGGCATCGCCCTCCCTGCGGTCCCCGCCCGCACCCGGCCCGTGCTGCGCTTGGCCCCCCTGGCGCGCAAAGCCGCTGTGCCCCTTGTCTGTATCGGCCTCGCGCTCGGTGCCTGGTACACGGTCTCCCTGCTCCTGCTCGCCCCCGATCGCCGCTTCCTGCTACCGCCACCACACGCCGTACTCACCGAATCACTCATGGACCCAGCGAAATTGGAGGTCATGCTGCGCGCCCTCGCCGTCACCGCGCGAGTCGCGGTCACCGGCCTGTTCTGCGCGGCGGTCCTCGGTATCGCCATCGGCGTCCTGATGAGCCAGGCGAAGGTCATCGAGCGCGTGGTCTACCCCTGTGCGGTGGTGCTGCAAGCGATTCCGGTGCTCGCCGTGGTCCCGCTCATCGGCCTGTGGTTCGGTTACGGCACCGCCGCCCGCACCATCGTGTGCGTCCTCATCGCCATGCACCCGATCATCGCCATGACGCTGTTCGGCATTCAGTCCGTGGACGCCAACCTGCGCGAACTGTTCACCCTCGGCCGCGCGAATCGCCTGCGCCGCTTGATATCCCTCGAACTCCCCGCCGCGCTGCCCTCCATCATGACCAGCCTGCGCACCGCCGCCGGACTCTCGGTGACCGGCGCGATCATCGGCGATATGTTCTTCGCCAAGGGCCAGCCCGGTATCGGCACGCTGCTCGACAATTACCGCGCCCGACTGCAATCCGAGGATCTGCTCGCCGCGCTCGCACTCGCCGCCCTGTTCGGCGTCACCGTCTTCGCGATCTTCACCGTTGCCCAGCGCCTCACCGTCGGCCGCTGGCACGCCTCCGGTCGCTGACTCTCATCCTCACCCTGTGGAGAACTCATGCACACCTGTGTTCGTCGTGCCGGAATCGCGGCGCTCGCGGCGCTCGTCATCGCCAGCGGCGCGGCCTGTTCCAGCTCCGACGCCGAGACCGAGGCGGTCCCGTTGCCGCCCGCCCCGGCCGAACAGCAACTGGCCGGGGTCTGCCCCGCCACCGTCGCCGTCCAGCTCCAATGGGAGCCGGAGACCGATTCCGGCCCGATCTTCGGACTCCTCGGTCCGGGCTACCGCGTCGACTCCGACAACAACAAGGTCACCGGCCCACTCGCGGTGGACGGTAAGGACACCGGCGTCGACCTGGAGATTCGCGCGGGCGGCCCGGCCATCGGCTTCCAGACCGTGCCCTCGCAGATGTACGTCGACGATTCGATCACCCTCGGGCTCACCCACTCCGAGCACGCCATCGCCGCGGCCGGAGGGCAACCGCTCGTCGCTGTGACGACGCTGCTGCGCTACAGCCCGCAGATGCTCATGTGGGATCCCGACACCCATCCGGACTGGAAGGGCATCGCCGATATCGGCAAATCCGGTGCGCCCATTGTGGTTTCGCAGGGCCAGCTGTACCCGGACTGGCTGGCCGGGCGCGGACTCGTGGACGCGAAGCAGCTCGACACCTCCTACGACAACTCCCCGTCCCGCTTCGTCTCCGACCCCTCCTTCGCCCAGCAGGGCTTCGCCAATTCCGAGCCCTACGTCTACGAGCACGAGGTCCGCGCCTGGAACAAGCCGGTCGCCTACCAATTGCTGCGCGATGTCGGCTACGAGGGCTATGCCCGCACGGTGAATGTGCGGGCCGACAAAGTGAACGAACTGCGCCCCTGCCTGCAA
This sequence comes from Nocardia sp. NPDC050406, assembly GCF_044459025.1. Taxonomy (NCBI): domain Bacteria; kingdom Bacillati; phylum Actinomycetota; class Actinomycetes; order Mycobacteriales; family Nocardiaceae; genus Nocardia; species Nocardia sp. NPDC050406. The sequence goes on from NZ_JBITIM010000002.1 coordinate 247,524, forward strand.
CGCCTGGTCCCCATGATCCAGCGGGCCACGGCGCGCTTCCACGCCGACCCGACCCCCGTCGACGAGATCATCGTCGATGTCGTCGCCAAGAGCGCGAACTTCAGCCCCTACAGCGCCGAACTCGCCGCGTTCGGCTCCCGCCTGCTCATCGACAAGGGCCTGATCGGCAATGAGACCGACGGCGTTGTAGGCAGTTTCGACGAGGCCCGCGTCCAGCGCGTCATCGACGAATTCGCGCCCATTCTGCGCCGCGGCGGCGCGCAGGTCCCCGCCACCCTCACCGCCCGGGACCTGGTCACCAAGGAATTCCTCGACCCGACCATCGCGGTCGCGAACTGAAAGGACCACCATGACAACCGGTTACGACCTGTCCGAAGTCGATCGCGAGAAGCGCATGGGCGGTCTCGGGGCCGAAGCCGCCCGGGAGATCCGCGTCATCGACCTCACCGATTTCGAGGCCCGCCGCGCCGAGATCACCGATCAGCTCTGGACCGCCGCCACCGAGATCGGCTTCTTCCAACTCTCCGGCCACGGCATAGCGCGCGAACACATGGACGCCGTATTCGCCCGCACCGAAAGCTTTTTCGCGCTCCCCGACGCGGTGAAGGGCCAGTATCCACTGGTCAAGGCGAACAATGCCGGATGGGAGAGTCTGAGTCAGGTACGCCCCTCCATCGGCGTACCCGACCAGAAGGAGTCCTACCAGATCACCCGCCCGCATATGGCCGAACTGTGGCCCAGCGAGGCGGAGCTGCCCGGATTCGCCGCCGCCATCCTCGCTTTCGAACACGAGTGCTGGACGGTCGCCATGCGCGTGCTCTCCTGCTTCGCCGACCGCCTCGGCCTGCCGCGCGAACACTTCACCGCCGCACACGATCCGGCGTCACCGCACTACCAGAGCACCCTGCGGCTGCTGCACTACTTCGCCGTCCCCGAGGAGCTGCGCGATGTCCCCGGCCGCTGGCGCGCCGGTGCGCACACCGACTTCGACTGCCTCACACTGCTTTTCCAACGCGACGGGCAAGGCGGCCTGCAGGTCTGCCCGGGCAAGGAGATGGAAGAACAGCGGTGGACCTCCATCACCCCGTCCTCGGACCTCATCACCTGCAATATCGGTGACATGCTCACCCGCTGGAGCGACGATCTGCTGCCCTCCAACTTCCACCGCGTGCGCGGCCCGGGCCGCGACGAGTACCAGGGCGACCGCTACAGCATCGCCTACTTCGCCCAGGCCGACCGCGACGCCATCATCCAGGGCCCGCGCGGCACCTACCCGCCCGTCACCGCCGCCGACTTCCTCACCCAGCGCGTGCGGGCCAACTACAGCCCCCAGCGGTAACTTCGAACCGACCCGCGAAAGGACCCTCATGCCCGACGACACCAGCGCCGCCCTGCTCGGCCCCTCCGTGCACCGGCAGCTGCGACAGCTGGTGCTGTCGGGGGAGCTCGAGCCCGGCGCACCGCTCAGCGTCCTGGCCCTGGCCGCCCGCCTCGGCGTCAGCCGCAGCCCGGTCCGCGAGGCCGTCCAGCAGCTCATCTACGAGGGCTTGGCGGTCACCGTGCCGCACGCCGGTGCCCGCGTGGCCGTCGTCGACGATGCCCGGATTCGCGAGGTCCTGGCGGTTCGGGCGGTCCTGGACGGCCTCGCTGCCGCCGAGGCCGCCACCCGCCTCACCGAAGCCGATCTGGCGAAGCTCACGGCGATGCTCGCGGCCCAGGAGGAGAATCTGCGCGACGGCGCCGACAGTGCCCGCGACGCCGAACTCGACCTGGAATTCCACACCTTCATCCGCGACAGCAGCGGAAACGCCACGCTCGCGGACGAACTCGCCCGCCTGGAGTCCCAGGCCCACCTCTACCGAGGCGACCTGTGGACCCGGGAACGCAACCGCCGCATCGCGGTGCGCGAACACCGGCGCATAGTCGAGGCGCTCGAATCCGGCCATGCCGAGGACGCCCGCGCCGCGGCACAGGCCCATGTGCACGGCCTGCTCACCCGGCTCGACCGCCGCTGACCTCACTGCGTATTGCGGTAGGCGGGCGCCTTGCTCGTCGCGGTCGGGGTGAGGGTGCGCAGCAGCGGCAGGGTGCGGCGGGGGACCACCGTGGACAGCACGATCACACTGTGCGAGCGCACCACCGACGAGGTGCGGTCGATGCTGAGCAGCACACTCTGCAAACCGGCATGCGAATCCGCGCCGATCCGGCACAACACGTCGCTGGACCCGGTGGTGGCATAGGCCTCGAGCACCCCGGGAATCGCGGCCAGATCCGCCGCCACCGCGTCCAGCGCACCCTGGGCGATCTCCAGCGTGACGAAGGCCTCCACATCGAAACCCGCTGCGGTGACATCGATCTGCGGATCGTAGGAGGCGATCACCCCGGCCTCCTCCATGCGCGCGATGCGCGACTGCACGGTCGCCCGCGCCACCCGGGTGCGCCGGGACAGCTCCAGAATCCCCGCCTTCTGATGCTCGTGCATGGCCGTGAGAATGGCCAGGTCCAGCTCGTCGAGCTTGGCGGGAGTGCGTGCCATGACGGGTCTCCGTTTCTGCAACAACACAGCAGGTGTTCTATTCAAATTGTCCAGCACGAACGTGAACTTGGTGACGCAATTCACCAGGGTGTCTACTCGAATTCGGCGATATTGCCTACTGTCGATCCTGGGCTTTTCCTTGGTTCATGAGCATCGAGGCCACCGCCGCACCTGTTCAACCGCCGCAGCGACCGCATTCGGACGCCGTACCCGACGACGATCTGCGCCGCCTCGTCGGCCTGGTCGACCACGATGCCGCCGCCGACCCGTTCCCCGTGCTGGGCTGGGACGCGCTGGTGTGGGTGGTGGGCAATGCCACCCAGACCGCGCACTATCTGGAGTCCGCCTTCGGTCTGCGGTTGGAGGCCTACTCGGGTCCCGAGACCGGCAATCGCGATCACAAGGCGTTCGTGCTGCGCAGCGGAGGCGTCCGATTCGTCGTCAAGGGTGCGGTGGATCCGGCGAGTCCGCTTGTGGCGCACCACGATCGGCACGGGGACGGCGTCGTCGACATCGCGCTGGAGGTGCCCGACGTGGACCGCTGCATCGCCCGGGCCCGCGCGCAGGGCGCGACCGTCCTCGTCGAACCCCACGACGACACAGACGAATTCGGCACCGTGCGCTCCGCCGCCATCGCCACCTACGGCGAGACCCGGCACACCCTCGTCGACCGCTCCCGCTACCACGGGCCGTACCTGCCCGGATATATCGCGCGCACCTCGCACTACCGTCCGCGCCCCGACGACCCGCGCCGCCTCTTCCAGGCCATCGACCACGTCGTCGGCAATGTCGAACTCGGCCGCATGGACGAGTGGGTCGAGTTCTACCGCCGCGTCATGGGTTTCGAGAACATGGCCGAATTCGTCGGCGACGATATCGCGACCGAATACTCGGCCCTCATGTCCAAGGTCGTCGCCAACGGCAACCACCGGGTCAAGTTCCCGCTCAACGAACCGGCCAACGGCCCCAAGCGTTCTCAGATCGACGAGTACCTGGAGTTCTATCGGGGACCGGGCGTCCAGCACATCGCCCTGGCCACCGGCGACATCCTGCGCGCCGTCGACTGCCTGCGCCGCGAGGGCATCGAATTCCTCGAGACCCCCGACTCCTACTACGAGGACCCGGAATTGCGCGCCCGCATCGGCCACGTCCGGGCGCCCGTGGAGGAGTTGCAGCGCCGCGGCATCCTGGTCGACCGCGACGAGGACGGCTATCTGCTCCAGATCTTCTGCAAACCGATCACCGACCGGCCGACCGTATTCTTCGAGCTCATCGAGCGGCACGGCTCCCTCGGCTTCGGCAAGGGCAATTTCAAGGCGCTGTTCCAGGCCATCGAGCGTGAACAGGAGTCGCGCGGAAACCTCTGAGCGCGAGCCGGAACCCCAAGACTCGGTAGAGTTCACGGCATGCGGATGACATCGGCGATCGTCACGGGGATGACCTTCGCATTGCTGCTGTCGGCATGCGGGGGGAAGAGTGAGAACGACACCCCGACCGTGCTGCGGACACCCCCGAAAGTCGCGACCCTGGGACCCTTCGTCGGCGAGTGCGGGCACGTCACCGATGACGAGGTCCGCGATATCGGCGGTCTCGGCTCGCTGTCTCGGGTCTTCAAGAACTCCGTCGGCTGCAACTATCAGGCCGCCGGATCCAGTTCCTCCAGCGTCACTTTCGCGTCCTATCGTGGCAGCCCCATCGACCGCGAGAAGGCGTGGGTGGCCAGTGTCGGTCGCGATCCGGAGACCATCGAGGTGGGCGGCAAACCGGGCTTCCAGGCCCTCGACCCCAGCAATCGGGTCTGCGATCTGGCCGTCCAGCTCGACGACGACTTCTTCGAATGGTCCATGTCCTACGGCCTGTTCAGCGGGGACAACCTCGGCAACCCGTGCGACCGCACCCGCAAGTTGGCCGAGCTGACCGTGGCGCGACTCGGATGAGGGGCACCGGCATGACGCGTGGCACCAGGATCACCGGCGCGCTGCTGGCGGCGCTCGCGCTGACCGCCGTCGTGGGCGGCTGCGGCAAGACCATCGAGGGCACCGCCCTCCCGGCGGGCGGCACCACCGGCGACGGCGGCGGCCGCCTCAACACCAATTTCGACAAACTGCTGCGCGAATGCGAGGTGGTCTCGCTCGACGACATCGGCAAGACCGTCGGCGAGGGCATCTACGTGAGCCCGTCCTTCAACGGCGCGGTCTGCATGTGGGATCTCGACGGCGGCGCCAGCGGCAGCGGCATGGTGACGCTGAGTTGGTACGAGCTCGGCTCGCTCGCCAACGAGAAGAAGAACAACGACCGCCTCGGCTATGTGACCAACGACATCACGGTGCAGGGCCGTCGATCACTCGAGACCCGACGCCCCAACGACCCGGACTCCTGCGGGGTGCACGCGCCCGCCGCCGACGCCGGAATCGTCGGCTGGTGGGTGAACTACCGTGCGGGAGGGGCACATACGGATCCCTGCGAGGCGGCGCGCAAACTCGTCGAGCTCACCCTCAACCTGGCTCGGTGAGTGCACCCGCCGTCCGCCACCGCCCCCGCGGCGTCGTCCGCCCTGTCCGTCTCGCCCCGTGAGACGCCCTGCACGCCCTCTACCTGCCGTGCTGCGCTACGGTTGCCGGGACCCCTTTTTGCTCCCGGAAACGCGCACGGGTATCGTGGATCGCTGTGCCCGGAAGCATGCGGGCAAGTTTGTGCGCAGTACGTAGGCCAGCGAGAGCGGCTGACCGTTCCAGCGTGTCCTGAAAACGGACCGTTCGCTGCGCGCGACACGCCCGACCTCGTGGCAATGAAATGCCGCGGGAACTGGGCGGTAAAGCTCGAATGACAAAGACATGAAGTTCCAGTCACCTGGTTACTAAAAGGAAAGCCGGTCTATGCCAACCATCAACCAGCTGGTCCGCAAGGGTCGCCGCGACAAGGTCGCCAAGACCAAGACTGCGGCCCTGAAGGGGAGCCCGCAGCGTCGTGGCGTGTGCACTCGCGTGTACACCACGACCCCGAAGAAGCCGAACTCCGCGCTCCGCAAGGTCGCGCGTGTTCGCCTGACCAGCGCGGTCGAGGTCACGGCTTACATCCCCGGTGAGGGCCACAACCTGCAGGAGCACTCGATGGTGCTCGTCCGCGGCGGTCGTGTGAAGGACCTCCCGGGTGTGCGTTACAAGATCATCCGCGGCTCGCTCGACACCCAGGGTGTGAAGAACCGCAAGCAGGCTCGCAGCCGCTACGGCGCCAAGAAGGAGAAGAGCTGATATGCCGCGCAAGGGCCCCGCTCCCAAGCGTCCGCTGATCAACGACCCGGTCTACGGTTCGCCCCTGGTGACCCAGTTGGTCAACAAGATCCTGCTGGACGGCAAGAAGTCGACCGCCGAGCGCATCGTCTACGGTGCCCTCGAGCAGGCTCGCGAGAAGACCGGCACCGATCCGGTCGTGACCCTCAAGCGCGCGCTGGACAACGTCAAGCCGTCGCTCGAGGTGAAGCCCCGCCGCGTCGGTGGCGCCACCTACCAGGTGCCGGTCGAGGTCCGTCCGGGCCGCGCCAACACCCTGGCGCTGCGCTGGCTGGTCAACTTCTCCCGCGCGCGTCGTGAGAAGACCATGGTCGAGCGTCTGGCCAACGAGCTCCTCGATGCCAGCAACGGCCTGGGCGCTTCGGTGAAGCGTCGCGAGGACACCCACAAGATGGCCGAGTCCAACCGGGCGTTCGCGCACTACCGCTGGTGATTCGACACCCGGCACCCCGTTTCGGATGTGCCGGGAATCGAGTCGCAGTCCGGCGCGACGGCGGTGTCGTCCACGGCACCGAATCACCGCGCCGGGCGTAGACACAGTGATGACCGCTGGGGAAGCCAGGGTCGTTCCCGAAGATCCCACCTAGCTAACGAGACGGGAAGATTTCCGTGGCACAGGAAGTGCTCACCGACCTGAACAGGGTCCGCAACATCGGCATCATGGCGCACATCGATGCCGGTAAGACGACGACCACCGAACGCATCCTCTTCTACACCGGCATCACGTACAAGATCGGTGAGGTGCACGATGGTGCCGCCACCATGGACTGGATGGCGCAGGAGCAGGAACGCGGTATCACGATCACGTCGGCCGCGACGACCTGTTACTGGAAAGACAACCAGATCAACATCATCGACACCCCCGGGCACGTCGACTTCACCGTAGAGGTGGAGCGGTCGCTGCGCGTGCTCGATGGTGCCGTTGCCGTCTTCGACGGCAAGGAGGGTGTCGAGCCCCAGTCCGAGCAGGTGTGGCGTCAGGCCGACAAGTACGACGTGCCGCGCATCTGCTTCGTCAACAAGATGGACAAGCTCGGCGCGGACTTCTACTTCACCGTGCAGACCATCAAGGACCGCCTGGGCGCGCGTCCGCTGGTGCTCCAGCTCCCCATCGGCGCGGAGGACACCTTCGAGGGCATCGTCGACCTGGTCGAGAACAACGCCAAGGTGTGGCGTGGCGAGACCAAGCTCGGCGAGCAGTACGAGGTCGTCGAGATCCCGGCCGATCTGCAGGAGAAGGCCGAGCAGTACCGTCAGGAGCTGCTCGAGACCGTCGCCGAGTCGGACGAGGCGCTGCTGGAGAAGTTCTTCGGCGGTGAGGAGCTCTCGATCGAGGAGATCAAGGGCGCCATCCGCAAGATGACCGTGAACTCGGAGCTCTACCCGGTGCTCTGCGGTTCGGCGTTCAAGAACAAGGGCGTGCAGCCCATGCTCGACGCCGTCATCGACTACCTGCCCTCGCCGCTGGATGTCGAGTCCGTGCAGGGCCACGTGCCCGGCAAGGAGGACGAGGTCCTGGTTCGCCGTCCGTCTTCGGAGGAGCCCTTCGCGGCCCTGGCGTTCAAGATCGCGACCCACCCCTTCTTCGGCAAGCTGACCTACGTCCGTGTGTACTCCGGCAAGGTCGACTCCGGCGCTCAGGTCATCAACGCGACCAAGGGCAAGAAGGAGCGTCTGGGCAAGCTGTTCCAGATGCACTCCAACAAGGAGAACCCGGTTCCCGAAGCCGTCGCTGGCCACATCTACGCGGTCATCGGCCTGAAGGACACCACCACGGGTGACACCCTGTGCGATCCGCAGAACCAGATCGTGCTGGAGTCCATGACCTTCCCGGACCCGGTCATCGAGGTGGCCATCGAGCCGAAGACCAAGGCCGACCAGGAGAAGCTGGGCACCGCCATCCAGAAGTTCGCGGAGGAGGACCCCACCTTCAACGTGAAGCTGGATCAGGAGACCGGCCAGACCGTCATCGGCGGTATGGGCGAGCTCCAGCTCGATATCTACGTCGACCGCATGAAGCGCGAGTTCAAGGTCGAGGCGAATATCGGTAAGCCGCAGGTGGCGTACCGCGAGACCATCACCAAGACGGTCGAGAAGTACGAGTACACCCACAAGAAGCAGACCGGTGGCTCGGGCCAGTTCGCCCGCGTGATCGTCGCTCTGGCTCCGCTGACCGACGCCGAGGACGGCGCGACGTACGAGTTCGAGAACAAGGTCACCGGTGGCCGCGTTCCGCGCGAGTACATCCCCTCGGTGGACGCCGGTATCCAGGACGCCATGCAGTACGGCGTGCTCGCTGGCTTCCCGCTGGTCAATGTGAAGGCATCCCTGCTCGACGGCGCCTACCACGAGGTCGACTCCTCGGAAATGGCGTTCAAGATCGCGGGTGCGATGGCCCTCAAGGAAGCGGCCCGCAAGGCCGGTCCGGTGATCCTCGAGCCGCTCATGGCCGTCGAGGTCACCACGCCCGAGGATTACATGGGCGAAGTGATCGGCGACCTGAACTCTCGCCGTGGCCAGATCCAGGCCATGGAGGAGCGCAGTGGTGCCCGTGTCGTCAAGGCGCTGGTTCCGCTCTCGGAGATGTTCGGCTACATCGGTGACCTGCGGTCCAAGACCCAGGGCCGGGCGAACTTCTCCATGGTGTTCGATTCGTACGCGGAGGTTCCGGCCAACGTGTCGAAGGAGATCATCGCCAAGGCGACCGGCGAGTAATTCGCTGTCGGGGCGGGTTTGCGAGAATCCGCCCCGAGTGGTCGTCGAACGACCCCCTGTAATACAAACCGCACTGCTGCAAAAAAGCACGCACTAACTAGTCCAGGAGGACAACAGTGGCGAAGGCGAAGTTCGAGCGGACGAAGCCCCACGTCAACATCGGCACCATTGGTCACGTCGACCACGGCAAGACCACGCTGACCGCGGCGATCACCAAGGTGCTGGCTGACAAGTACCCGGACCTGAACGCGGCCTTCGCGTTCGACCAGATCGACAAGGCTCCGGAGGAGAAGGCTCGTGGTATCACGATCAACATCTCCCACGTCGAGTACCAGACCGAGAAGCGTCACTACGCCCACGTCGACGCCCCCGGCCACGCCGACTACATCAAGAACATGATCACCGGTGCCGCCCAGATGGACGGCGCGATCCTGGTCGTGGCCGCCACCGACGGCCCGATGCCGCAGACCCGTGAGCACGTGCTGCTCGCCCGTCAGGTCGGCGTGCCCTACATCCTGGTCGCGCTGAACAAGTCGGACATGGTCGACGACGAGGAGATCCTCGAGCTCGTCGAGATGGAGGTCCGCGAACTGCTGGCCGCCCAGGAGTTCGACGAGGAAGCCCCCGTCGTGCGCGTCTCCGGCCTGAAGGCCCTCGAGGGTGACGAGAAGTGGGTCGAGTCCATCGTCGAGCTGATGAACGCCGTCGACGAGTCGATCCCGGACCCGGTCCGTGAGACCGAGAAGCCGTTCCTCATGCCCATCGAGGACGTCTTCACCATCACCGGTCGTGGCACCGTCGTCACCGGTCGCGTCGAGCGCGGCATCGTGAACGTGAACGAGGAAGTCGAGATCGTCGGCATCCGCGAGAAGACCCAGAAGACCACCATCACCGGCATCGAGATGTTCCGCAAGCTGCTGGATCAGGGTCAGGCCGGTGACAACGTCGGTCTGCTGGTTCGCGGTCTGAAGCGCGACGATGTCGAGCGTGGTCAGGTCGTCGTGAAGCCGGGCACCACCACCCCGCACACGGAGTTCGAGGGCCAGGCGTACATCCTGTCGAAGGACGAGGGCGGCCGCCACACCCCGTTCTTCAACAACTACCGCCCGCAGTTCTACTTCCGCACCACCGACGTGACCGGCGTCGTTACCCTCCCCGAGGGCACCGAGATGGTCATGCCGGGCGACAACACCGAGATGAGCGTCAAGCTCATCCAGCCGGTCGCCATGGAAGAGGGCCTGCGTTTCGCGATCCGTGAGGGTGGCCGCACCGTCGGTGCCGGTCGCGTCACCAAGATCATCAAGTGATTCACTGAATCGCTGAAGAGGGCCGTTCCCTTAGGGGGGCGGCCCTTTTCGTTATTCCTTCCCGTCGAAGGCGGGATCGACCTTCTCTTTGTCGGCGTCCTCGTCGAGCCAGTCGGCGACCGCGGTGCCGGAGATCATGCCGTCGCTGCCGGGCAGCACGGTGGAGGGCCGTTCGTCCTGGTAGGCCTCGGACATGCGGTGCGCGGTCTCGCGGTGCCGATCCTCGACCTCGGGTTCCGGAATGATCTCGCGGGCATCCTGTTTCGCGGACTCCTCGTGGATCTGCTGTTCCTTTTCACTCATGTGGCAGACCTGCCCGAACCGGGGCCGATCAAACCGGAGTGCGCACCTCGCCGGTCGTGGCGGGCACCGCGCCCAGGAACCGTCCGGAGTCGAAAGCTGCTGCGGCGGAAGGGATTTCGCCCGGTCGTCCACTGTGCAGAACCCGGATCGTGCCCGTGCCCTCGGTGGGGCGGCCCAGCGCGTCCATGCGGCGCAGGGTTTGGCCCGCGACGGCTTCGGCGCTGTCGAACAGGCGCACGCCCGCGGGCAGGGCGGCGAGAATGGATTCGATGACGAGCGGGTAGTGGGTGCAGCCCAGCACAATGCCCTCGGTTCCGGCCGGGGTGCGTTCGGCGGCGCTGGCGATGGCGGCCTCGATGGCCGGGAGATCGCCGCGGTCGATGGCATCGGCCAGGCCGTGGCAGGCCACCCCGGTCACCTCGGCGTCGCCGCCGAATCGCGCGATGAGATCGGCCTGATAGGCGCTGGCCGTGGTGGCGGCGGTGGCCCAGACCGCGACCTTGGCGCAGGCCGCGGCGGCGGGCTTGATGGCGGGCACGGTGCCGATCACCGGCACTCCCGGACCCACCTCGGCGCGGACGTGCTCGAGCGCCGTGACGCTGGCCGTATTGCACGGAATCACAATGACTTCCGCGCCCTCGCGCAGCGATGTGCGCGCGGTGTCCAGCACCCGGTCGATGACCCACTGCTCCGGTTTGGGGCCCCAAGGCGCGCCGTCGGGGTCCATCTGCAGCAGCAGGTCGAGATCAGGGCGGAGCTTCCGCAACCACGCACCGGTGGGCAGCATCCCCAGTCCGGAATCAATGAGCGCGACGATCACCTCTGCCACGGTAGTTAACGCCACACCGGTAACGCGAACCGTGTCCCATAACGGTGGCACGGCCCGAGGGCGAAGGAACGCGACAGCTGATTTCGTGAGGATCGGGGTAACTCGTCGGGTACGCCCACAATCGGTTCGGCTCTCAGCCGTCGGCACGCGTGCACGACGGTCGACGGCTCTTAGCTGTGCGCCAAAGTCGCGGGGAGGCGGAGGAGTCCGCGCATCTTCATGACCTTGCCGGTCATGCCAGCGCCGACGACCGCCACCAGGGTGCCGTTGCGGAAGTAGTGGGCCAGGAACTTGCGGCCCTGGTCGTCCACGATCCGGATCTCATCGGCCAAGCCGGGCAGCCCGAGCACCTGGATCTTCATGTCGTACTGGTCGCTCCACACATAGGGAACCTGCGGGGCGGGGACCTCGGTGCCCAGGAGCGCGCAGGCGAGGGTCTTGGCCTGTTCGCCCGCATTGGTCCAATGCTCGACGCGCTTGTTGCGGCCCGACTGATGCGGCCACGCGGCCACATCGCCGACGGCCCACACGCCGTCCACCGAGGTGCGCCCGGTCTCGTCGGTGAGGACGCCGCCGCCCTCGGCGGGGGAGGCCAGGGGGATATCCGAATCGGCCAGCCAGTCGGTGGTCGGAATCGAGCCGATGCCGATCACCACGAGGTCGGCCTCGACCACACCGCCGTCGGTCAATCGCACCCCGCGCACCGAATCGTCCTCGGTCACCAGCGTTTCCATGCCCACGCCGCACCGCAGGTCGACTCCCTCGGCCACGTGCACGCGCGCCACGAGCGCACCGACCTGCTCACCCAGCGCCGCCGCCAGGGGAGTGGGCTGCGGCTCGACCAAGACCACGTCCAGGCCCCGCGCGCGGAAGCTGGCCGCGAGTTCACAGCCGATGAACCCGCCGCCCACCACGACGGCGCGCCGCGCGGTCTCGAGGTGCTCGCGCAGCCGGGTCGCATCGTCGTGCGAGCGCAGCACATGCACCCCGGACACCTCGGGCAACCCGGGAATCCGGCGTGGGCGCAGACCCGTGGCGATCACCAGGTGGTCGTAGCCGAGCAGGCTGCCGTCCGCGAGGGTCACCTGCCGGGCGGCGGTGTCCACCCCGGTGACCGCGGTCCCCAACCGCAAGTCGATGCGCTGCTCGGCGTAGAACTCGGCGGCACGAAGCGCGGTGTCCTCGATATCCCCGCGCACGAACTGTTTGGACAGTGGCGGCCGGTCGTAGGGGGCGCGATCCTCGTCGCCGACGAGGACGAGTTCACCCTCGTAACCTGCGCGGCGCAGTTCTTCGGCCGTGCGGAGCCCCGCCAGCCCGGCACCGACAACTAGAACGTGTTCCACCGCGTGTGACATAGAGGCAACCCTAACCGTTCCGCCCGCCGCGCACCGCAGCGCTGTGGCGCGCACCACACCCATATCGCTCCCGAATCGTATCCGGGTATTTATTGATCGGGCGGTCAATCAGGAATACAACGAAGGAAGAACATTCCGCAAAGCCCTGAGGAGGCACACCATGTTCACCGAGAGCCGCGCCCAAGACGCGGTGGCCGTCGTCCTCGGCGTAGTCGCCGCCCTGTCACCCCTGTGGGTGGACACCAACAACAACGCCATGTGGTCGCTGATCGTCCTCGGCGTGCTCATCGCCCTCACCGGCCTGGCCCAGATGGCCCGGGCGGCCGGGGCCACGGCCGATTACGCCATGGGCGTGCTCGGCGTGCTGATGTTCCTCTCCCCGTGGGTGATGAACTTCGACACCTTCAGCGGGGCCTCCTGGACCGCGTGGATCGTGGGTGCGCTGACCGTGGTCGTCGCGGTCGCCGCGCTGCCACAGGTTTCGACCCGTCTGCACACGGCTACCCACCACTGATGCAGATGCCGAAGCCGCATCGAGCGGGGCGTCGCCGGAGTAAGAAGATCGACGGCGACGCCCGTCAGCTCATCCTGGATGCCGCCGAGAACCTTTTCGCGGCACAGGGATTCGATGCGACACCGACCGCGGCCATCGCCAAGGCCGCCGGAGTCCCCAAGGGGCTCGTGTTCTATTACTTTCCCACCAAGGATTCGATACTCTCCGCCCTCATGGCCGAGCGGGTGCCCGCCGCGCCGCTGGACGATATCGATGCCGTGGTGGCTCCCGGTGATCCGGCCGCCAGCCTGGTGAATCTCGATGCCGCGCTGAATCTGCGCGATCACCACTCCTCGGTGCTGCGCGTCATCATGTGGCGCGAGGCCGACACCCATCCCGATGTCCGAAAGCAGTTGCGCCGCATGCGAGACCAGCTGCTCGACGTGACGGCCAAGGTATTGCAGGCGAGTGCGCCCGCGCCGGTGAAACCCGGAACCCTGCGCGCCTGTGCCGCGGCTTGGGTGTCGGCCATGTTCGCCATCGCCAGTACCGACCGCCTGCACGCACTGGACGGTATGACGCTGCCGACCGCCGATGAACTGCTCAATGTGGCGCAGGTGGTGGCGGCGGGAATGACGCAGTTGGGCTGAGGACCAGCCCTTTTGTCCAATCCCGTTGTTCGCAAAACGGATTCGTTCACACCCGGGGCGCGGTGGGCGCGGTGAGCCGGTAAGAATGGCGGCCATGGATGCCGATTACACCGCCGATCTTGGGCGCTCGATGAACTCGCGGCCGGAGAGCTACCGACTGACCAATCCGGACAACCACGATTCGGGCAGTACCTCGAACCCGGCGCTGACCGGCTTCGACAGTGGGGCGCACGCGACGCTGAGCCGCTCGCCCGCGAGTCAGCAGGAAGTCCAGGAGCGGTGGAGTTCGTCCGGGAGTCATCGCACCGTCACCGAAGCCGAACCTGCCCAGCAGAATTCGCGGACCGAGTACCGCGGCAGCGATTTCGGGTCCGGCGAGTACGGGTCCAATCCGAGCACCTCGCCGTTCGGCGCCACCCCGGCCGCGCCGAACACCGGGTACGGCTCCGCCGATACCGGCTCCGCCCCGTTCGGCACCGCGGCCACGAACGGCAGCGCCGCGTCGTTCGCAGCGCCGTCCGGCACTGCGGGCTCCTCCTTCGGCAACCCGTCGACCACTGCGGATTCCTCGTTCGGCAGTCCGTCCACCAGCACGGCTTCCTCGTTCGGCGCACCGCCCGCGTCGTTCAGCGCGCCGCCCGCTCCATCGGAGCCGAGCTCGCCCTCGCACGCCGCCGGTTCCGTTGGCGCGCACGCGAGTCCGGCCGCGCCCAGCGCCCCGGCTCAACCCGCCGTCCGCCCCGCCGCCTCCTCCGCCACCGTCGAACCGCAGCACGTCATGCGGCTGCTGCTGGCCAGTCACGAACTCGATACCGCCGCCACCAGGGCCGAGGCCGGGGAGGGTTCGGTGGCCGAATTGGCGCGGGCCGCGCACAGCACTCGGTCCGCCGCGGTCGACCTGATCGCCGCCTGGTACGGGGGAGCGGACCATATGCGAAATTTCGCCGAGGCGCTGCTACAGGCTGCCGCTGAATCCGCCTGAGCCGCGCCGGGGATAGTCGATTCGAGCCGCAACGGCGCGGCGACGAGTCACCGTATCGGCGTGGCGTCCGGACGCGCTGTCTGTGGACCACCGTACGATCCGACCAGCCGGGAACCCGAGCGGAGCAGGAGGCGGCGGTGAGTGGAACCAGCGGAACGGCCATGCTGACGGCCGCGGCCGTGCGCGCGGCGCTGGCCGAGGTCGCGGACCCCGCCGATGCGATTCATCTGCAGCGGTTCTTCAAGACCGGGCCGGGGGAGTACGGCGAGGGCGACGTCTTCATCGGCGTGCGGGTGCCGCAGACCCGCAAGGTCGCCAAACACTTTGCCGGGCTGCCGCTTTCGGAGATCGACCGGCTGCTCGACAGCGAGGTGCACGAGCACAGGCTGGCCGGGCTGGTCATTCTCAACGGCCGTATGGCCACGGCCTCGCGCAAGCGCAAGGTCGATGTGGCGCAACAGGAAACGATCGTGGAGCTGTACCTCGCCGCCGTGTACCGGGGGCGGGTGAACAATTGGGATCTGGTCGACACCTCGGCCGAATTCATTCTCGGGGTCTGGCTCCAGGAGCGCCCGCGCGAGCTGCTTTACCAACTGGCACAGTCGGATTCGCTGTGGGAGCGGCGGGTCGCCCTGCTGACCACCTTCGCCTTCATCAAGGCCGGGGATACCGGCACCACCCTGGACCTGTGCGAGCGCCTGCTCGTGGACCGCCGCGATCTCATCCAGAAAGCGGTCGGATGGATGCTGCGCGAGGTCGGCAAGCGAGTGGACCAGAAGATCCTCACCGATTTCCTCGACGCCCACGCCGCCGAGATGGGCCGCACCGCCCTCAGCTACTCCACAGAACACCTCACACCCGAGCAGCGCGCCCACTACCGCGCCCTCCGCTGAGCCTTGGCCGAGAGCCCCTGATCAGCCAGTTCTTGTGATCCGCGACGCAGCCTCCGGCCTCCGCCGGACTTCTCTCAGCGTGAAGTCCCCCGCTGTTCATCTCCAGTTCGGTCTCCGTTAACCTAGCGCAATCATTCTGTGACTTGCCGAAAACAGACCGCAAGTCTGTATACGCGAGCGGTACCCGACATCAGTTTCGGTCCACACCCGCCGCGAGTCCACGCCACGTCACGACCCCAGACAGCCCCGCTGTCGGAAAACCCAACCACACCATGCCTTTTCGCACACTGCTCCCCCTGACGGTCCTAGCCGCGCTGATCGCCGTCCCCACCGCCACCGCCGCCGCCGAGGCCCCCATCGCCGGTGTCCCCCCGGAGCTACAGCAGCCCGCCCAGCAACTCCAGCAATCCGCCACCCAACAGCTCCAGACCCTCCCGCAGCCCCAACAGGAGCAGGTCCAGAACTTCGTC
Source organism: Nocardia sp. NPDC050406 (assembly GCF_044459025.1). NCBI lineage: Bacteria > Bacillati > Actinomycetota > Actinomycetes > Mycobacteriales > Nocardiaceae > Nocardia > Nocardia sp. NPDC050406. Next base: position 263,350 of record NZ_JBITIM010000002.1, read on the forward strand.
CAAACCCTCCCCGCCCCCTACTCCCAGCTGCTCCCCCCGGCCTTCCCCGACAACCTCGACGGCTGGATCCGCAACGCCCTCTGGGTGATGACGAAGTACAACATCCCGGGCAGCTACGAGGGCATCTTCCGCAACATCATGCGCGAGTCGGGCGGCAATGTGCACGCCATCAACCTCTACGACTCCAACGCCGCGGCCGGAACCCCCTCCAAAGGCCTCCTCCAGGTAATCGACCCCACCTTCCAGGCGTACCACGTGGAAGGCACCTCCTGGGACATCTACGACCCGGTCGCCAATATCGCCGCCGCGTGCAACTACGCCGCGCACCGCTACGGCAGCATCGACAACGTCTTCTCGGCGTACTGAGTCTCCCCGAACGAATCGGGCCGCCGTGTCACCGACACGGCGGCCCGATTCTGTTGTCTCCCAGTATCAGAACTGGATCTTGAGGTGGTCGGTGACCGGGCGGGCCTGGCAGCCGAGGATGTAGCCGTTGGCTATGTCCTCGGGGTCGAGGATTTCGGCGTTCTCCATTTCGACGGTGCCCTCGAGGACGGTGCAGGCGCAGGAGCCGCATTCGCCTTCCAGGCAGGAGTAGGGGACGTCGAGGCCCTTGGAGAGCATGATGTCGACCAGGGTTTGGCTGCGGGGCCAGGTCATTTCGTGGGTTTCGCCGTCGAGTTCGACCTCGACGGTGGCGGCGTCGGCGGCCTCCTCCTCGGAGATCTCGGCGGGGGCGACATCCGCGAAGGGGTCGCCGGAGAGGGAGTTGAAGACCTCGGCGTGGGTGCGGTTGCGGGGGACGCCGAGTTGGGCGAGGGCGTCGTGCACCCGGTCCATGAACGGTTTGGGGCCGCACATGAAGGCGTGGAAGTCGGTGTAGGGGCGGGTGAGCGTGGCCAGGGCATCCGCGGTGGGCAGGCCCTGTAGATGCTCGAGCCAGTGGATGACGGCCAGCCGCTGCGGATGCTTGTCGGCCAGCTCGCGTAGCTCGTTCACGAAGATCACATTGTCGTGGTCGCGATTGGCGTACACCAGTACGACGCGCGAATTCCCGCGCGCCAGCGCCGATTTCAGGATCGACATGACCGGGGTGATACCCGATCCGGCCGCGAAGAGCAGTAGATCCTGATCGAGATCCTTGGGTGTGAAAACCCCTGAGGGCGGCAGTACTTCGAGGCTGTCGCCCGGTTTCACGTTGTCGCACACCCAGTTCGAGGCGTACCCGTCGGCGGTGCGCTTGATCGTCACCTTGGGCGCGTCGTCGGTGTAGGGCGAGCTGGCCAGCGAGTAGCAGCGCGCCACCGATCCGGTCAGCTCGCTGGGAATGCGCAGCGTCAGGAATTGGCCCGGCTGGTAGTGGAAACGTTCGCGCAGTTCCTCGGGAACGTCGAATACCAGTGAGCAGGAATCGGCCGTCTCCTCGATGACCGCGGAGACCCGCAGCACGGCCGATCGCGAGCTGTGCGGTACGTCGACGGTGGTCATAATGTCCTCTCGAACCCGGCGCTGTGTGCCCAAACTAGAACGTGTTCTAGTTTCATAGTACGTGGCTGTCGCGCTGTCGGACAAGCTGAGCCTCGAGCCCGGCGATCAATACGTCCATGGCGAAGTCATAGGAGTATTTCCCACGCAGGTCCGACAGATGCTTGGTGGCCCGTTCCACCGCCTCCGGCAGCGCCCGTTCATCGTGCAGCACCGAGCGATCACGCGGATTCACCCGGCCGCGCCCGAACAGGTAGGTGTGGATGGTCGCGTACGCCGAGAGCACATTGCGGTCGTCGAATCCGGCCTCGAACAGGATCTCCATCAGCGCGGCAATGAGATCGAGCTGTTTGCCCAGCATCTGCTCGATGAGCACGTCGCCGAGTCCGGGATGCTTGCGCAATTTCTCGTCGATCTGGTCGATGAGATCGCGCAGCCGGTGCTGCCACGGACCCGAGTCCGGCGCGGGCTTGCGCACACCCGTCAGCGCGGCGGTGGCGACCAGATCGAGCAGCTCGCGCTTGTCGGCCACGTAGTAGTACGGGGCCATCGGTGAGACGCCGAGTTCCCGGGAGAGCCGACGCATGGATAGCTTCTCCACGCCGTCCTGACGGACCACCCGCAGGGCCGCCTCCACGATCTCGGACTCCGAAAGAGTGTTGCCGCCCCCGCTCGACTGCATGCGTCCGACTCCCATACCACCTCGACCATTGCGGGTACGGCTGTCCGTCCCTGGCTGTTCAGCTGCTGTTTTCCATCCGCAGTCTAGAGCGCCGGGCGCGGCGGCGGTCCCGCCACGTGGAGGTAGGGGCATCGATAGGGGCGGGCGGCGCGCGGGGCGGCGCGCCGATCATGGTTGCTGGCTGTGTGCTGACCTAGCATTCCAGGAATGCGCCATGATCGCCTTCCCGATGGTTTCGGGGTGCGAATCGATCCCAGGGTGCGCACTTACTCCGGTGGACGTTTCCTGGTCGGCGGCTCGCCGACCGGATTGTTACGGCTCGCGCCGGAGGCTGCGGCCCGGATCGGTGACGGCTACCTCGAGGTGACCGATCAGCTGTCGGCCCGCGTCGCCAGACGGCTGCTCGACTCCGGTGTGGCCAATCCGCGCCCGCGCCTGCTGCCCTCGGTGCAGGACGTGACGGTGATCGTGCCGCTGCACAATGACGCCGCCGGAGTGGAACGGCTGCTCTCGGCCCTGCGCGGCCACACCGTGATCGTGGTGGACGACGGCTCCGACCGTCCGGTGCGCATCCCCGCCGCACCGGGCACGCGGCGGCGCGTGACGGTGCTGCGCTCGGACCGCCGCCGCGGCGCGGTGGCCGCTCGCAATCTCGGATTGCGCGCCGCCACAACCGAATTCGTGGCCTTCCTGGATCCCTCCGTGGTGCCGCGCAGTGGCTGGCTGGAGGTCATGCTCGGCCATTTCAGCGATCCGAAGGTGGCGCTGGTGGCCCCGCGCCTGCTGGCCATGGACCCCGATTCGACAATGCTCGCGCGCTACGAGCACACCCGCGCCTCGCTCGACCGCGGCCGCCGCGAATCGGCGGTGCGCTCGCGCGGCCCGGTCCCGCATGTGCCGAGCACCGCGCTGCTGGTCCGGCGGCAGGTGCTCGTGGCCGAGGGCGGTTTCGACGAGACCATGACCGCCGGGGCGGATGTCGACCTGTGCTGGCGACTCGAGCGCGCGGGCTGGCGGCTGCGCTACGAACCCGCCGCCCGGGTCGCTCACGATTGCCCGACCACGCTGCGAAAGTGGTTCGCGCACAAGATGTCCGAGGGCGCGGGCGTGGCTCCGCTGGGACAGCGCCACGCCGGTATGGCCGCCCCGCTGGCGGTGCCGATCTGGACGGCCGCGACCGCGCTGCTGTTCGCGACGCTCACGCGCAGCGGCCTGATCTGCGGCCTGCTCACCCTGTCGGCCACCCTGACCCGGCTGCGTCGGGTATTCGTCGAACTCGACAATCCCACCCGCGTCTCGGCCATCTACATGGCGCGCGGATTCTCCGGTGGCCTATGGCGTTTGGCGTCCTCGATGTGCCGTCACTACTGGCCGGTCACGCTGCTGGGCATGCTGTGCTCGCGCCGTATCCGCCGGATCGCGTTCACCATGGCGCTGGCCGACGGCCTGGCCGACTGGTTCACCCACCGCGAGTCCGGCGGTCTCGATCCCGCCCGCTACCTGGTCTGCAAACGCCTGGACGATCTGGCCTACGGCACCGGTCTGTGGCGGGGCGCGCTCAGCGCGCGAAGTACCGTCGCGCTACGGCCGTCGCTGCCGCCCACCTGATCCCGCGTCTATTCGGCAACCCCCATTTACACCGATTCCGGCGCGGACGGCGCGGGATTGGCCGCCCGCCGCGGCGTGGTGGCGAAACCCGAGGCCCCCGTAATGCAGCCCAGCTCACATTTTGCGGGTGGCCCGTCGCGGTGTGACCTGTCGGACAATGAATCCGCTTCGGGGTTGTAGCAGCACCTTCGTCGGTACAGTTTGTGCCCGAAGGGAAAGGCAAATGGTCAGCAATCTCGCAGGTGGGAGCCCCTCCCAGCATGGCGCCGAATCGGGCTCGCAGCTCGGTGCGCTGGAGGCCTATGCCACTCAGGCCCACGGGTATCTGAGTGTGGGCACCGAACAGCTGGGTCAGCTGGCGGGTTTGCTGCGTCCCATGGTCCTGGAGTCCTGGTTGCGCAGTCTGCGCGGCGGCGTCGATCCGATGGACGACGGTGACGGTCGTGGTCTGAGAGGCGCTGACCTGCAACGGTATCGGGACAACCATCCGATTGCCGCCGTCATGCCGCTGGTGGACAAACTGCTGTTGGGCGATGCCACCGGCTCGGGGCTCATCGTGGTGGTGGCCGATCAGTTCGGCCGGGTGCTCTCGGTGCACGGCAATCCCGATCGCGTGGCCGCCGCGGCCGAGGCCGGATTGCGCGAGGGCAACGATCTGTCCGAGCGCCGGGTCGGCACCAATGCCGTCGGCCTGGTGGTGCGCACCGGCCGCGCTGCCTGGATTCACGGCCCGGAGCATTTCCTGCACCGCATGCATCAGATCACGGGAGCCGCTGCGCCCGTTCATGATCCGGATGGCCGCTTGGTCGGCGTGCTCATGATCGCCGGTGGCGTGCGGGTGGCCCGGCCCGAGATTCTGGCCCTGGTGAAGGCCGCCGCCACCGCCTCGGAAATGGATCTGCTGCTCGCCGCGGTGCGCTCGGGCCAGGATCGGCGCGGCGGCAGCGGCGCGAACGCGCCCGCCCCGGAACGTCTCGGGCTCGAGGTGCTGGGCCTGGGGCAGCCGCAGTTGACCGTCGCTGGTGAGCGAGTTCCGTTGTCGCAGCGGCACGCCGAGATTCTGCTGTTGCTCGCCGAACATGTCGAGGGCCTCAGCGCCGACCATCTGGCGCTGCTGCTCGACGATGCCGATCTCGACAATGCCACCATTCGCGCGGCGGTCTCGCGGCTGCGGTCGGTGGTGGGCTCCAAGGTCTTCGGTTCGCGTCCTTACCGATTGCTGGTGCCTATCGCCACGGATGTGGAGGCATTGCGCAATGCCTTGGATTCCGGGGATGTGGAAACCGCCGTCCGGCTTTATTCGGGTCCGGTTCTGCCGCGTTCGACGGCTCCGGGAGTTATAGACATTCGCGATGAATTGCGCGTTCGATTGCGCACCGCGGTGCTGCGTTCCGGCGAGACAACGGTATTGAGCCGCTGGACCGCGGGCGCGGAAGGGCGTGACGATGCCGCCGCCTGGATCGCGTATCGCGCCACGGTTGATCGCGATTCCCCGCTGTATGCGCAGATAGAGGCCAAGATTCGCGTCTTGGATCGGCGCATGGGCGCGGATGCAACGCAGATGCAACGTTTCGGCTCCTAATCTCCACATCCGAAAGCACGGTTAGTCACATCTGACGACCGCAGTGTGGCGGTTCCCACATTCGCAGTGGCCGCCACGGTCCCGCATGGGCCAACTAGACGCTCGTCCAACTTTTTTTCAGGAAAAAGTTCCGTTTTATTCGACCACCGCCTAGTCTTCGCCATACATGGACCGCATCCATGTGACGTAGGGAACAGTGCGGCCGGTTTTTGGACAGCGTCCAGACGTGGCCGCGTGAGTTGGAGGAACAGCTAGAGCAGTGGGATCCGCAGCCCGGCCGGTGATCTGAACCAGATCAAGGGCACGGTCGGGAAATCCGCAGTCGATGTCACGCGTGGACGCCGGTCGGGCGTCGCGCTTCTGTCGCATTCCGTGGTGGTTTCGCGGCTCGGGTATCGGTACGCCGGTGCTGGAGCCTGATTTGTGCTGCCCGAAAAACGTTCGGCCGCTTGACTATTCGTCATTTCGAGGAGGCTCTGGTGCAGGGTACGGAGTTGGATGGTGTCGGCGTGGTCCGGCGCGACGAACCGGTGGCGGCACTCGCGAAACCGGTGCCCTTCCCACTCGCTCCCGCCCAGTTGGGCGTCTGGTACGCGCAGCTCCTCGATCCGGACGTGCCGATCAATGTGGCGCAGTACGTGGACGTTCAGGGTGAGCTCGATCCGGAGGTGTTGAACGAGGCGGCGGCGGTCGCGGCGCGCGAATTCGGTTCCACCCTGGTGCGATTCGTCGAGGTCGACGGCCAGCCGTTCCAGGTGCTCGATCCCACGCAGTCGGTGCGGCACACCGTGCTCGACCTGCGGGGCGAATCCGATCCGGTGGCCGCCGCGTTGGCGTGGATGCGCGCCGATGCCAGCGCGCGGGTGGATCTGCTCACCGATCGGCTCTTCGCGGGCGCGGCCCTGCGCGTCGGTGACCGGCGCTGGTTCTGGTACCTGCGCGCGCATCACATCGTGCTGGACGGTTTCGGCGCGCTCACCAACACCATGCGGGTGGCCGAGCGCTACACGGCCCTGGTGCGCGGCACACAGCCCGCGCCGGTGCGGGCGGGCACGCTCGAAGCGCTGGTCGAGGGCGAGCTCGCCTATCGCGACAGCGGCCGCTTCGAGACCGATCGCGCGTACTGGGCGCAGCGGGTGCGCGGGGTGGAGCCGACCACGCTGTCGCGACGTGCCGCCGCATCCGCCGCCGGGAATCTGCGCTATGGGCGGGCGCTGCCGCAGCGTGTGTTGTCGGCGCTGAATTCGCTTGTGGCCACCCATGATTCGTCGACGGCGGTGGTGTTGCTGGCGGCTTTCGCGGCCTATCTGGGTCGGCTCACCGACAGGCCGGAGGCGGTGCTGAGCATGCCGGTGACGGCCCGCACCACCGCGGCCATGCGGCGGTCGGCGGGCATGGTGTCGAATATCGTGCCGCTGCGCTTGGCGGTCGGTGCGGAGGTCACCTGGTCGGAGTTGCTGCACGGTACGCGCATGGAAGTGTCCGGGGCACTGCGGCATCAGCGGTACCGGCTCGAGGACATGCATCGCGATACCGAGCGCGACGGCGGTCCCGGCGGGCGGGCGCTGTACGGGCCGATGGCCAATATCATGCTGTTCCAAGCGGATTTGAGCCTCGGCGACGCGGCGGGCCGCTACCGCGTGGTGACCAGCGGGCCGGTGGAGGACCTGAGCCTGCAGGTCTACTACGGCGAGAGCGACCGGGTGCACCTGGAGTTCGAGGCCAATCCGCATCTCTACACCGCCGACGAAATCGCCAGGCACCACGGACGTTTCGTCGCCTTCCTGGAGCGCCTGCTGAACCTGGATCCGGCGCTGCCCGTGGCCTCGGTGCCGGTGACCACCGATCTGGAGCGGGCGGTGAGCCTGCGCACCTGGAACGCCACCGACCATCCGATGGATCCGGACGCGACCCTGGTGTCGGCGTTCGGCGCGCAGGTGGCGCGGACGCCGGACGCCGTGGCGCTGCGCTACGCCGATACGCCCGTGTGCCAGCTCACCTATCGCGAGCTCGACGAGCGAGTCAATCGTCTTGCCCGGCACCTGATTTCGCTGGGCGTGGGACCCGAGACCCTGGTCGGTCTACACCTGCGGCGTTCGCCGGAGCTGGTGGTAGCCATGTACGCCGTCGTAGCGGCGGGCGGCGCGTACGTGCCGCTGGATCCTGATCATCCGGTCGACCGCCGCACCCACATTCTCGACACCGCGCGCCCGGTCTGTGTGCTCACCCGCACGGCGGATCGACCCGCGGGGGAGCTGAGCGCCCCGGTGGTGTGCGTCGACGAGCTCGAACTCGACTGCTACCCCGCCGAAACGGTCACCGACGGCGAACGCGGCACACCACTGCGACCCGCCAACACCGCGTACGTCATCTTCACCTCGGGCTCCACCGGCCGCCCCAAGGGCGTGGCGGTCAGCCATCGGTCGATCATGAATCGCCTGGCGTGGATGCAGGACGGATACGTGGCCCTGAACGCCACCGACCGGGTTCTCCAGAAGACGCCGTTCACCTTCGATGTCTCGGTTCCCGAATTCTTCTGGCCCTTGCAGGTGGGTGCGCGGCTGGTGCTCGCCCGGCCCGACGGCCACACCGATCCGGCCTACATCGCGGAGGTGATTCGGCGCGAGGGAATCACCTCTGTCCATTTCGTCCCATCCATGTTGTCGGTCTTCGTCACCGAGCCCACCGCGGCGAACTGCGCCACACTGCGCCACGTATGGTGCTCGGGCGAGGCGCTGCCGATACCCCCGGCGCTGCGCGTCGCCGACCTGACCGGGGCCCGCGTACACAACCTGTACGGCCCCACCGAAGCCGCCGTCGAGGTCACCGTGCACGAGGTGACCGGCGGGGACGCCGACTACGCGCCGATCGGCGCGCCGGTGTTCAACACCCGGCTGTACGTGCTGGATTCACGTCTGCGGCCGGTTCCCGTAGGGACCCCGGGTGAGCTGTATCTGTCGGGGGTACAGCTCGCCCGGGGCTACGTGGCGCGGGCCGGTCTGACGGCGGATCGATTCGTCGCCGACCCGTTCGCCGGGCCGGGCGAACGCATGTACCGCACCGGGGATCTGGTGTGCTGGAACACCCGCGGCGAGGTGGAGTACCTGGGCCGCACCGATTTCCAGGTGAAGCTGCGCGGCCTGCGCATCGAGCCCGGCGAGATCGAGACGGTGCTCGCGGCCGTCGCGAATGTCGTGCACGCGGTGGTGCTGGTGCGCGACGACCAACTCGTCGCCTATGTGGTGGCGTCGGGCGCGGTCACCGAGACACGGTTGCGCGCCGCCGCCACGCGCGCGCTGCCCGCGTACATGGTGCCGTCGGTGTTCGTGCTGCTGGATGAGCTGCCGCTCAACAGTTCCGGCAAAGTGGACCGCAATGCCCTGCCCGATCCGGAGCGCGTCGGCGTCGAATACGCCGCGCCGACCTCCGTGGTCGAACAGACCGTGGCCGATATCTTCGCCGAACTGCTCGGCCGTCACCAGGTCGGCCGCGACGACGACTTCTTCGCCCTGGGCGGCAACAGTCTGATCGCCACCCAGGTGGCCGCGCGGCTCGGCGCCGCCCTCGGCTGCCGCCTGGGCCTGCGCGAACTGTTCAGCGCCACCACGGTTGCCGCACTGGCCGCGCTGGTGGAGCAGCGCTGCGTCGATGAGGACGCCGCCGCGAGCCAGGTACTCGCCGTGCGCGAGCGCCCCGCCGTGGTGCCGCTGTCCCCGGCTCAGCAGCGCATCTGGTTCCTGAACCGCTTCGAAACCGGCAGTGCCAGCTACAACATGCCGTTCGTGGTCCGGCTGCGCGGTGCGGCGGATGTGGCGGCGCTGCGGGCGGCGGTCGCGGATGTGGTCGCCCGGCACGAGGTGCTGCGGACGATCTTCCCGCAGACGGCCGACGGGCCTTGCCAGCGCGTGCTGGCCGCCGAGGCGGCTTTCCCCCACAGTGTGGATTCCAGCCGAGAGATGACGAGCGGGCACGGGAATGGCGAGTCCTTCGCTGACTGTGGGCTGTTCGGCGGCGGGCCGTCCACCTCGAACGGGTGGGTCGAGGCGATCGCCGCGGCGGATCTCGAGACCGAATTGCGGTGGTTCGCCGCTGCCGGATTCGACCTGGAGCACGAGATCCCGTTTCGGGCACGGCTATTCAAGATCAACAACGAAGATTTCGCGCTGGCCATGGTGGTGCACCATATCGCCGCGGACGGCCTGTCCCTCCCGGTGCTCGCCAGCGACATGATGACCGCGTACACGGCGCGGCGGACGGGGCGTGCGCCCGGGTGGGCTCCGCTGCCGGTGCAGTACGCGGATTACACACTCTGGCAGCGGGATCGGCTCGGCGATATGTCCGATTCGGCGTCGCTGGCGGCACAGCAGCTGAACTTCTGGACGGCGACGCTGGCCGGTGCGCCGGAACAGCTGGACCTGCCCGCGGATCGTCCGCGCCCGGCGGTGGCGAGTGGGCGCGGCGCTACCCACCTACTCGAGATACCTACCGGTCTCCACGCTCGGATGGTGGAAACCGCTCAGAATCATGGTGTTTCGACATTCATGATGGTGCACGCCACGCTCGCCGTCCTGCTGGCCCGACTCTGCGGCGGCGACGACATCGTGATCGGCACCCCCGTCGGCGGCCGCGGCGCGCGCGAACTCGACGAACTCATCGGCATGTTCGTCAATACGCTGCCGCTGCGTACCCCCATCGACAGGCGAATCTCCTTCGCGCAACACCTCGCTCGGGTGCGCGAGATCGATCTTGCGGCCTTCGCGCACGCCGATGTGCCGTTCGAACAGTTAGTCGAGGTCGTGAACCCGACCCGCTCACCGGCGCGGCATCCGTTGTTCCAGGTCATGCTGTCGTTCACGGCGGCTGGGAATATCGGTGTCGAACTGCCCGGATTGCTTGCCACGGCGGGTACGCTGGACACCGGAGTGACCAAGTTCGATCTTTCGATCGCGGTCACCGAAAGCTTCGCCGGTGCCGGTCCCGGGGAAGGTCCGGCACCGGCGGGGATTCAGGCGGAGTTCACCTTCGCTACGGACCTGTTCGACCCCGCTACCATTTCCGACTGCGCGCAGCGGCTGCTGCGCCTGCTCGATGCGGTGACGCGAACCCCCGATGCGCTCCTCGCCGATCTGCCCTTGCTCGCCGCCGAGGAGAGCGCGCGCGTTCTCGAACTCGGTATGGCCTCGGCCCCTGCCGATTTGGACGAAACCGTCATCGCCGCTTTCGAGCGCCGAGCTCGGCGTACCCCGACCGCCACCGCGCTCATCGACGGTCCGTGGACCCTCACCTACGCCGAGATGTCCGCGCAGGTCAACCGCCTTGCCCGCCTGCTCGTTTCGCTCGGCGTCGGCCCCGATACCCCCGTGGTGCTGGGGATGCGCCGATCCGCCGAATTCGTCCTCGCCGCCTACGCGGTGCTCACCGCGGGCGGCGCGTATGTGCCGGTGGACCCCGATCAACCCGCCGCCCGCCTGCGCGAGGTGGTGCGGACGGCGCGGCCGGTCTGCGTGCTGACCACCTCCGACGACGGCTGGGAGGTCGAGACCGACGTCGCCGTCGTGGCCGTGGATACCGCTGGGCTGTCCGGTTTCTCGGCGGCCCCGGTCACCGACGAACACCGCCGCGCGCCGTTGCGCCCGGATCACCTGGCCTACGTCATCTTCACCTCGGGCTCCACCGGACGACCCAAAGGCGTTGCGGTACAGCATCGCTCGGTCGTGAATCAGATCGCCTGGATCGCCGCCGAATACGACATCACCGCCTCGGACGTGGTGCTGTTCAAGACGCCCGCCACCTTCGACGTCTCGGTCTGGGAGCTCTTCGCGCCCCTGGTGCGCGGCGCGACCCTGGTGGTGGCCGCGCACGACGGCCATCGCGATACCGCGTACCTGGCGGAGACCATCGCGGTCTACGGGGTCACCATGACCTCGTTCGTACCGTCCATGTTGGCGGTCTTCGCCGATGCCGTGCGCGCCGCCGACATCGCCTCGCTGCGAGTCGTTCTCGTGGCGGGCGAAGCTTTCGCGAGTGAGGTCGCCGCGGCGTTCGCGACGGTGAGTGCCGCGGCCCTGCACAATCTGTACGGCCCCACCGAATTCACCGTCCACGCCACGCACGGCCCGGCCGATCCGGCGGGTGTGGGACCGGTGCCCATCGGTCGAGCGGTGTCGGGCGGGCAGGTCTCCGTTCTCGACGACCGGCTCCGGCCGGTGCCGGTCTCCGTGGTGGGCGAGCTGTACTTGTCCGGTGCTCAGCTGGCGCGCGGCTACTACGGTCGCGGCGATCTCACGGCCGAGCGTTTCGTGCCGAACCCGTACGGCCCGAGCGGCTCCCGCATGTATCGCACCGGCGATCTGGTGCGCTGGAATCGCGACGGCGCGTTGGAGTACCTGGGTCGCGGCGATTTCCAGGTCAAGCTGCGTGGGCAGCGCATCGAACTCGGTGAGATCGAGGCCGCGCTCGTGGCCGCGCCGGATGTGCGCGCGGCCGCCGTGCTCGTCCGCCGCCACGCCGCCGGTGAACTGCTGGTCGCCTATGTGGTGACCGATCTCGACGACGCCGAAATCTCCGCGATTCTCGCCGAACGGCTGCGGGGCGCGCTGCCCTCCTACATGGTGCCGACCGCCTACGTACGGCTGGCGGATATGCCGCTCACGCCCTCCGGGAAGCTGGATCGCAAGGCGCTGCCGGAACCGGAGCTGCGCGCCACGGAATTCCGTGCGCCGGTGACGACCGTCGAACGCGCCATCGCCGAGGTGTTCGCGCAGGTGCTGGGCGTCGAACGCGTCGGCCTGGATGACGACTTCTTCGGCCTCGGCGGCAATTCGCTGGTGGCGACGCGGATTTCGGCCCGGCTGGCGGAGTCGCTCGATACCGATGTCCCGGTGCGGCTGCTCTTCGAGCACCCGACGGTGGCGGGGCTCGCGGGCAGCCTCGGCACCGGTGCGGCGCGCACCCGGCCGCCGCTGGTGGCGGGGGAGCGGCCCGAGCTGGTGCCGCTGTCCTACGCGCAGCAGCGCATCTGGTTCCTCGATCGCTTCGATTCCGGCTCCGCCGCGGACAATCTCGTGGCGGCGCTGAGCCTCGACGGCACCCTCGATCAACCCGCGTTGTCCGCCGCGGTCACCGATGTGGTCGCCCGCCACGAAACGCTCCGCACGGTGTATCCGGCGGTGGCGGGTATCGGGCAGCAGCGGGTGCTGGCGGTCGCCGACGCCGCGGTGGATATCGCGGTCGAGGAGGTCAGCGCCGCCGCTCTCGACGGTCGCGCACGCGCCTTGGCGGCAGTGCCATTCACGATCAGCGAGCAGGTGCCGCTGCGGTTGACCCTGCTGCGCCTCACCGACCTGGACCGGCATGTCCTGGTCGTCGCCGTCCATCACATCGCCGCCGACGGCTGGTCCATCGCGCCGCTCACGCGAGATCTGTTGACGGCCTACGCCGCTCGCCGCGCGGGTAGCGCACCGCGGTGGTCGCCGCTGCCGGTGCAGTACGCCGACTACACCCTGTGGCAGCGCGCGGTGCTCGGTGCGGCCGACGATCCGGAATCGCCGCTGTCCGAGCAGATTCGGTTCTGGCGCACCGAACTCCACGGCCAGCCGGAGCTCCTCGAGCTGCCCACCGATCGGCCGCGCCCCACGACTCCCAGCGGGCGTGGATCCACCCACCGGCACACCGTCTCGGCCGCGCTGCACGCTCGGCTGCGCCATCTCGCCGACACCCACCGGGCCTCGCTGTTCATGGTGGTGCACGCCGCCTTCGCGGCCGTGTTGTCCACCCTCTCGGGCCAGCGCGACATCTCGATCGGGACGCCGGTGGCCGGACGCGGCGAGCGCGCCCTCGACGACTTGGTGGGCATGTTCGTCAACACCCTGGTGCTGCGCACCGAGGTACGGCCGGAGCGGAGCTTCGCCGAATTCCTCACGGCGGTGCGCGATACCGACCTGCGGGCCTTCGCGCACGCCGAGGTCCCGTTCGAACGACTCGTGGAGGCGCTGGCCCCCGCGCGCGTCGCCAACCGCCACCCGCTGTTCCAGGTGGCCCTGACCTTCCAGAACCACGTCCTGCCCGGCGGCGAGGTCGCCGGTCTGCGGGTGGCGGCCCTTCCGGTCGAGACCGGCGTCGCGAAATTCGATCTGCAACTCACCGTCGCCCAGCCCGAATCGGGTGAGCTCGAACTCGACATCACCTACGCCACGGACATTTTCGATGCCGCCAGCATCGAGCTGCTGACCGGCCGCCTCGAACTCATGCTCGAGACCGTCGCCGCCGACCCGGCCCTGCCCATCGCCGATATCCGATTGCTCGGCGCGGGCGAAGAGGAATGCGTCCTGCGCGAATGGTCGACCACCGCCGCCGGAGTGACCGAGGTGGCCACGCTGGCCGATCGGTTCGCCGCCGCCGCGCTCCTCGATCCGGCCGCCGTGGCGGTGCGGGCGGGCGACACCACCCTCACCTACGCGGACCTGGACGCACGGGCCAATCGCCTGGCTCGGCGGCTGATCGCGGCGGGCGTGGGCCCGGAAACCCTGGTCGCGGTGGCGCTGCCGCGCACCGCGGAACTCGTGGTGGCGCTGCTCGCCGTGGTGAAAGCGGGCGGCGGGTACCTGCCCATCGATCCGGCCTACCCGGCCGATCGCATCGAGTACGTGATCAGCGACGCGCGACCGGTCTGCGCGCTCACCAGCCGCGCCGCGGGTCTGCCCGCGGGCTGGTTCGGGGGTCCGGTCATCGACCTGGACACCGTGGAGCTCGGCGGTTACGCCGCGACGCCCGTCACCGACCGGGACCGGCACGCCACGCTGGATCCGGCCAATACGGCGTACGTCATCTACACCTCCGGCTCCACCGGGCGACCCAAGGGCGTGCTGATCCCGCATCGAAATGTGGTGCGGCTCTTCGACAATACGGAGCGCTCCTATGGGTTCGGGCCCTCGGATGTGTGGACCATGTTCCACTCCTACGCCTTCGACTTCTCGGTGTGGGAGCTGTGGGGCGCGCTGCTGTACGGCGGTTCGGTCGTGGTGGTGGACTACTTCACCTCGCGCTCACCCCGCGAGTTCCGGGAACTGCTCGCGGCACAGCGGGTTACGGTCCTCAACCAGACGCCATCGGCGTTCTACCAGCTCGATGCCGCCGACGCGGAGTGCCCCGATGACCTCGCACTGCGCTATGTGATCTTCGGCGGTGAGGCCCTCGAACCGCAGCGGCTGCGCGACTGGTTCGACCGGCATCCGCACGGTCCGGCGCTGGTGAACATGTACGGCATCACCGAGACCACGGTGCACGTGTCGTATCGGCCCATCACCCCGGAGTCCGCGGCCGCGAGTGTCATCGGTGGCGCGCTGCCCGGTCTGACGGTGCGGCTGCTGGATGCGCGCATGCGGCCCGTCCCGGTGGGCGTTCCGGGCGAAATCCATGTCTCCGGAGGCCAATTGGCCCGTGGCTACCTGGGTCGCGCCGCGTTGACCGCCGCGCGGTTCGTGGCAGACCCCTACGGCCAGCCCGGTGCGCTCACCTACCGTTCGGGCGACCTCGCCCGCTGGACCACCGCCGGGGAACTCGAGTACCTCGGTCGCGCCGACCAGCAGGTGAATCTGCGCGGTTTCCGTATCGAGCTCGGGGAGATCGAGGCGGCGCTGCTGACCGAGCCGCGCGTGCGCGCGGCCGCCGTCGTGGTGCGCCGCGACGACACCGTGGACGAGGCGCGCATTGTCGGCTACATCGTGACGACGGAGCCGGTCGATGTCGCCGCATTGCGCCAAGGCCTCGGGCGGCGACTGCCGGAGTACATGATTCCCGCCGCCATTGTCGAGGTGGAGCGAATCCCCTTGACGGTCAATGGAAAACTCGATCGGGCCGCGCTGCCCGCGCCGGTGTTCGAGACCGCCGCCTACCGTCGTCCGGCCGGTTACGCCGAGGAGATCGTCGCCGGAATCTTCGCCGAACTGCTCGGCCTGGACCGGGTCGGGGCCTGCGACGACTTCTTCGCACTGGGCGGCAGTTCACTGCTCGCCGCGCAGGCGGTCGCTCGGGTCGGCACGGCTCTCGACGCCGAACTCTCGGTGCGGGCGCTGTTCGAGCACCCGACCGTGGCCGCGCTGGCCGCCTGCGCCGAGGCGAACGTCGGTGTCGGACACCGGATTCCGCTGTCGGCCCGGCCGCGCCCGGAACGTCTCCCACTGTCCTACGCCCAGCAGCGCATGTGGTTCCTCAACCGCTACTGGAACACCGCCGAAGGCGCTGCGGCGGTGGACAATATCCCCCTGGTCATCCGGCTCACCGGTGATCTCGACACCGAAGCGCTGGCGACCGCTCTCGGTGATGTGGTGCGCCGCCACGAATCGCTGCGCACCGTCTACCCGGACGGTCCGAACGGGCCGGAACAGGTCATTCTCCCTGCGACGGAGAGTATGTCGAGCCTCGCCGCCGAGCCGGTCGATGCGGCGGCGGTGCCTGCCCGCGTGGCCGAATTCGTGACCGGCGGCTTCGACCTGACTCGCGAAACAGCTTTGCGCGCACGGCTCTACCGCGTCGAGAACCCACCGACGGAATCCACCCGAGAGCATGTGCTCGCCGTGGTCCTGCACCATATCGGTGCCGACGGCTTCTCCCTCGGCCCTCTGGCCGCGGATCTCATGTCCGCCTACACCGCCCGCCACCGCGGCGCGGCCCCGGACTGGCGGCCACTGCCGGTCCAGTACGCGGATTACACACTGTGGCAAGCGGAATCGCTCGGTACCGAGGCCGATCCGGAATCGGTGCTCGCCCGACAGCTGGACTACTGGCGCACCCGGTTGGCCGGACTGCCCGAGAACCTCGCGCTGCCCACCGACCGGTCCCGACCCGCCGTCGCCACGCAGCGCGGCGGCACGCATCGGGTGCGTATCGACTCCGATCTGCACAGCGGTCTGTCGGAGCTGGCGCGCAAGCACGACGCCACCCTGTTCAGCACCGTGCACGCGGCTCTGGCGGTGCTGTTGGCCCGACTGTCCGGCGCATCGGACATCGCCATCGGCACCCCCGTCGCGGGGCGTGGTGACCAGGCCCTCGACGGTCTGGTCGGCATGTTCGTGAACACCCTGGTGCTGCGCACCGAGATCGACCCGCGCATGGGCTTCGACACCCTGCTCGGGCAGGTGCGCGAAACCGATATCTCCGCCCTGTCACACGCGGACCTGCCCTTCGAGCGGCTCGTCGAGGTGCTGGCCCCGGCTCGCGCCCAGAATCGGCACCCGCTGTTCCAGGTCGCGCTCACCTTCCAGAATTTCGCGCTGCCGACCCTCGAACTGCCGGGGCTGCGGGTGCGGCCCGAAGCCACCGACACCGGCACCGCCAAATTCGACCTGCAGTTCACCATCACCGAATCCATCGCCACCGACGGTCGCGCCGGTGGCATGGATATCGAGGTCACCTACGCGCGCGACCTTTTCGAGGCCGACAGCATCGCGGTACTGGCCCGACGCTTCGAGCAGGTCCTCGCGGCGGTGGCGGCCGACCGGACCGTGGTGGTCGGCGATATCCAGCTGCTCAGCGCCGAGGAGCAGCGGCGGGCTCTGTACGAGTGGTCCACACTCGGTGCGGACCTCGCCGAAACCGATACCATCACCGCGCGTTTCGACGCGGCCGCCGTGCTCGATCCGGGTGCCGTCGCGGTGCGCGCCGGGGCGGTGACGCTCACCTACGCCGAACTCGACGCCCGCGCCAACCGCCTCGCCCGCCGCCTCATCGCCGCCGGGGTCGGGCCGGAAACCCTGGTGGCCGTGGCGCTTCCGCGCGCCGCCGAGGTCGTGGTGGCGCTGCTGGCGGTGGTCAAGGCCGGAGGCGGCTACCTGCCCATCGACCCGAACTACCCGGCCGATCGCATCGAGTACGTGATCGACGACGCGCGACCGGTCTGCGCCCTCACCAATGGCGCGGCGCGGCTGCCCGCGGGCTGGTTCGGCGGTCCGGTCATCGATCTGGACACCGTCGACCTGGCCGCCTACGCCGACACCCCAGTCACCGACGAGGATCGGCGCGCACCGCTGGATCCCGCGCACGCGGCCTATGTCATCTACACCTCCGGGTCCACCGGCCGCCCCAAGGGCGTGTGCATGCCGCATGGCAATGTGCTGCGGCTGCTGGACAATTCGCGGCGCGACTACGAGTTCGGGCCCTCGGATGTGTGGACCATGTTCCACTCCTACGCCTTCGACTTCTCGGTGTGGGAGCTGTGGGGCGCACTGCTCACCGGCGCGACGCTGGTGGTGGTCGACTACTTCACCTCGCGGTCCCCACAGCAGTTCCGGGAGCTGCTCGTCGGCGAACGCGTGACGGTGCTCAACCAGACCCCGTCCGCGTTCTATCAGCTGATCAGCGCCGATGCCGAGGCCGATGACGAACTGGCGCTGCGCTACGTCATCTTCGGTGGCGAGGCCCTCGAACCGCAGCGGCTGCGCGACTGGTTCGACCGGCATCCGCACGGTCCGGTGCTGGTGAACATGTACGGCATCACCGAGACCACGGTGCACACCTCCTACCGGCCCATTACCGCACGCACCGGCGCGGCCAGCGTGATCGGCACCGGCCTGCCGGGATTGTCCATGCGTCTGTTGGATTCGCGGCTGCTGCCGGTGGCGGTCGGCGTGCCCGGCGAAATCTATGTCTCCGGTGGACAACTCGCGCGTGGCTACCTGAATCGTCCGAGCCTCACCGCCGCCCGGTTCGTGGCCGATCCCTACGGTCCGGCGGGCAGCCTCGCCTACCGGTCCGGCGACCTCGCCCGCTGGACCTCGGACGGTGAACTCGAGTATCTCGGCCGTGCCGATCAGCAGGTCAATCTGCGCGGATTCCGGGTGGAGCTCGGTGAGATCGAAGCCGCGCTGCTGGCCGAGCCGAGGGTGCGGGAGGCGGCGGTCGCGGTGCGGCGTGACGAGGCCGTGGACGAGATCCGCATTGTCGGTTACGTGGTGGCCGCCGAGGCCGTCGATGTGGCCGCGCTGAAGCAGGCGATCGCGCGGCGGCTGCCCGAGCACATGGTTCCGGCCGCCATCGTGGTGATCGATCGAATCCCGTTGACCGTCAACGGGAAACTCGACAAGGACGCGCTGCCCGCGCCGGTGTTCGAGACCACCTCGTATCGCAAGCCGTCGACCTTCGCCGAGGAGATCGTGGCGGGGGTGTTCGCCGAGCTGCTGGGTCTCGACCTGGTCGGCGCGGACGACGACTTCTTCGCCCTCGGCGGCAGCTCGCTGCTCGCCGCCAAGGCGGTGGCGCGCATCGGCGGCGCGCTGAATGCCCCCCTCGGGGTGCGGACGCTGTTCGAGGCTCCGCGCGTGGCCGACCTGGCCGCCCGGGTGGGCAGCGAGGCGACCGGTGCGGCACGCCCGGCCCTGGTCGCGAGTGCGCGACCGGAGCGTCTGCCGCTCTCGCCCGCGCAGCAGCGCATGTGGTTCCTCAACCGGTTCGACGGTGAGTCCACGGCCTACAACATTCCACTGGCGCTGCGCCTTTCGGGTGATCTGCGGGTGGCCGCCCTGCGCGCGGCGATCGCCGATGTGATCGAGCGGCACGAGACGCTGCGCACGGTCTACCCGGAGACGGTGGACGGTGCCGCGCAAGTGATTCTGCCCGCGGCACAGGCTGTTCCGACGCTGGAGACGGTCGAGATCGCCGCCGCCGAGGTGGCCGACCGCATTCGTGAGCTGGCGCGGACCACCTTCGACGTCACCACCGATATCCCGGTGCGGGTCCGGCTGTTCCGCCTCGACGGCGCGGACGATTACGTCTTCGCCGGTGTGCTGCACCATATTTCGGCCGACGGGTCCTCCCTCGTCCCGTTCGTCCGCGATCTCATGGTGGCCTATGAGGCGCGATTGGCGGATCGCGCACCGTCCTGGACGCCGCTGAGCGTCCACTACGCCGACTACGCGCTGTGGCAGCACGCGCTGCTCGGGTCCGAGCAGGACGCCGAGTCGCTCGCGGCCCGACAGCTCGACTTCTGGCGCACGGCGTTGGCGGGGCTGCCCGACCAGCTCGACCTGCCGACCGACCACCCCCGGCCCGCCCGGCAGAGCCTGCGTGGGCAGCGCGTGCGCTTCGCCGTGGACGCCGACCTGCACGCCCGCCTGACCTCGGTGGGGCGCGGGCAGGGGGCCACGCTGTTCATGGTGGTGCACGCCGCCTTCTCGGCCCTGCTCGCCCGATGGTCCGGCACCTCCGATATCGCCGTCGGCACGCCCATCGCCGGACGTGGCGACAGCGCGCTCGACGACGTCATCGGCATGTTCGTCAACACCCTGGTCCTGCGCACCGAAATCGATGCCGCCGAACCGTTCTCGGCGCTGCTGGCGCGGGTACGCGCGGCGGATATCGCGGCCTTCGCGCATGCCGATGTGCCGTTCGAACGCCTCGTCGAGGTCCTGCGACCGCAGCGCTCCACCGCTCGGCACCCGCTGTTCCAGGTCGGACTGTCGTTCCAGAACCATGAGCGGGCCACCCTGCGTCTGCCGGGGCTGACGGTCTCGGATATCGAATTCGAGGACGAGACAGCGCAATTCGATCTGCATCTGTTCGCGGTGGATCACTACGGGGAGGGCGGAGCGCCCGCGGGTATCGATCTGATGCTCGGCTACGCCACCGATCTGTTCACCGAGGACACCGCCCGTCACATGGCCGACGGGTTGAGGCGGGTGCTGGAAGCCGTTGCGGCCGAAGCGGACACGGTCGTCGGCTCGATCGATCTGCTGGGTTCCGAGCTGCGGTATCGGATGCTGTGCGAGTGGAACGACACCGCGCACGCGGTCGAGCGGGTGACCCTCGCCGACCTGGTGGACAGGCAGGTGGCGGCAACGCCCCATGCCGTCGCACTCCTCGACGCCGGTGGCGAAACCTCGCTCACCTACGCCGAATTCGATGCCCGGGTGAATCGTCTGGCCCGGCGGCTCGTCGCCGATGGCGTCGGCACCGAGTCGACCGTGGTCCTCGCCATGCGCCGCTCCATCGATCTGGTCGTCGCCATGTACGCGGTGGTCAAGGCGGGCGGGGCGTATGTGCCCATCGATCCGGACCATCCCGCCGACCGCATCGCCCACATCGTCGAGACGGCCGCACCGGTCTGCGTACTCACCACCGCTGTCGACGGCGTGCCCTTCGCGGTCGAAGCGCCTGTCTACGAGTTGGATTCGCTCGACGTCACCGAATTCTCCGCCGCGCCCCTCGGCAATGGCGATCGGATCCGCCCACTGCGCGACGACAACCCGGCCTACGTGCTCTTCACCTCCGGATCCACCGGCAAGCCCAAGGGCGTGTCCATCTCCCACGCGGCCATCGCCAACCAATTGCAGTGGCTGCGAGAGACATTCGCACTCGGCGCCGCGGACCGCGCGGTGCTCAAAACCCCGGCCACCTTCGACCTTTCGGTGTGGGAGTTCTGGTCGCCGCTGGTCACCGGCGGCAGCCTGGTGGTGACCGAGCCCGGCACCGAACGCGATCCGGAGCGACTGCGCTCGGTCCTGGAGCGTTTCGCGGTCACCGTCCTGCACCCGGTGCCGTCCCTGTTGGGCATGCTTCTCACCACCGGACCGCTGCCCGCCACCGTGCGCGTCGTCCTGACCATCGGCGAGGCCCTCCCCGTAGCCACCGCCACCACCTTCCTGGAAACCGGCGGCAGCGCACGGCTGTTCAACCTCTACGGCCCCACCGAAGCGGCGGTCTCCATCACCGCCCACGAGGTGCGCCACCACCCCACCCATACCGTCCCCATCGGCACCCCGGCCTGGAACAGCGCCGCCTACGTCCTGGACCACCGCCTACAGCCCGTCCCGCCCGGCGTGCCCGGTGACCTCTACCTGGCCGGAACCCAACTCGCCCGCGGCTACCACAACCACCCCACCCACACCGCCGACCGCTTCGTAGCCAACCCCTTCGCCCCCGGCCGCATGTACCGCACCGGCGACATAGTCCGCTGGCACCCCGACGGCACCCTCGACTACCTCGCCCGCGCCGACTTCCAAGTCAAGATCCGCGGCTTCCGCATAGAACTCGGCGAAATCGAAACCGCCCTTTCGGCATTGCCGAACATCGCCCAGGCAGCGGTCATCGCGAAGTCCGACGAACGCACGGGTGACCTCCTAGTGGCCTACGTGGTCGGCGCGCAAAGCCGATCCGCGCAGGAACTTTCAAGTGCGCCACCCAAGCCCGCCCAGGGAGTCCCGGGTGCCGAACCCGCAGCGGTAACCCCGGGGGCGCTTGGGCAGTCTGCGCCAGGGGCGCAGGGTGGGCAAGCGCAGCAAGAGCCCGCGCAGCAGGTACTCGACCCCGCACAGATCAAGTCAGCCCTGTCGACTTCCCTGCCGTCCTACATGATCCCGTCAGCGTTCGTGATCCTCGACGCCCTGCCGTTGAACGCCAACGGCAAACTGGACCGAAAGGCCCTCCCGGACCCGGTATTCGAGCCCACCGCCTTCCGCGCCCCCGAGACCCCGGCGGAACAGGCCGTGGCGTCAGTCTTCACCGAGATCCTCGGCGTAACCCCCATCGGCGCGGACGACGACTTCTTCGCCCTGGGCGGCAATTCGCTCATGGCCACCCGCCTGGCCGCCCGCCTCGGCGCGGACCTGGGCACACACGTCGCGGTATCAGCGGTTTTCGAGTCCCCGACCGTCAGCGCACTCGCCGCAACGCTCCCCACCGCCGACACAGTCGACCCGCGTCCCGTGCTCCTGCCCCGCGAAGACACGAACCCCGCCCCCCTCTCGCTGTCGCAGCAGCGCATGTGGGTCCTCAACCGCCTGCACCCGAATTCGGCCGCCTACAACATCCCGATCGCCATCCGTCTGACCGGCACACTGAACCGCCGGGCCCTCACCGCGGCGGTGCGAGATGTGCTGAACCGTCACGAGATTCTGCGCACCCGCTACCCCGAGCTGGACGGCGAACCCGTGCAACAGGTGCTCGCGGTCGACGATGTGGAACTGGACCTCACACCGATCACCGTGGCACCCGACCAACTCGACTCCGCCATGGCCGAATTCGTCGCCACTGGCTTCGACGTCACCACCGCCCCACCCGTCCGGGCACGTCTGTGGCGCACCACCCCGACCGAGCACATCCTCGCGGTATCGCTGCACCACATCACCGCCGACGGCTACTCGGTCGCACCCATGACCCGTGACTTGGTGCTGGCCTACTCCAGCCGCCTCGCCGACGAGCCCCCGGCCTGGCCGCCCCTGACCATCCAGTACGGCGATTTCAGCGCGTGGCAGCGCGAACTTCTCGGCTCCGACGCCGACCCCGACAGCTTGCTGTCCCGGCAGCTGTCCTTCTGGACCACCGAATTGTCCGGCGTCCCAGAGCAATTGCCGCTGCCGACCGACCGCCCACGCCCTGCCCGACGCGATATGCGCGGCGACACCATGGATTTCGAGGCGGGCACCGACCTCACCGCCCGCCTGTCCATGCTGGCCCGCACCCACCACACCACCCTCTTCGGCGTGGTCCACACCGCCTTCGCGGTACTGCTGTCAAAACTCTCCGGCCTGCGCGATATCGCCATCGGTGTCCCCGTCGCCGGTCGCGGCGAGCGCGCCCTGGACGACCTCATCGGCATGTTCGTCAACACCGTCGTGCTGCGCACCGAGGTGAATCCGAAACTGCCCTTCCACGACCTGCTCCGCCAGGTACGCGACCGCGATCTCGCGGCCCTGCAACACGCCGATGTCCCGTTCGAACGGGTGGTGGAGGCCATGGGCCGCACCCGGTCCAGCTCCTACACCCCGCTGTTCCAGGTCATGTTCACCTTCCAGAACGTGCCCACCGGCAAGGTCGCACTGCCCGACCTCGAGGTCGAGGCCCTCGAACCCGGCCTCGGCGAAGCCAAGTTCGACCTCCAGCTCACCGGCATGGAGCACCACGACATCCACGGTCGACCCACGGGCCTACGCCTGCAATTCACCTACGCCACAGACATTTTCGACGCGGCCACGGTGCGGCTGCTCGGCGACCGCCTGCTGCGCGTGCTCCACACTATTGCCGACAATGCGGCGATCCCGGTCCGCGCCATCGACATCCGCACCGAGGCGGAGCGTAACCGCGGTTCGAATACGGCCGCAGCCCAGCCGGATTCGGCACCGCGAGCGCCCGCACTGGCGGAGCTTCCGGCCCTCATCGCGGCCGCCGCCGCGATCGCACCCGACGGCGTGGCCCTCGCCCACGGCGAGCACACCGTCACCTACCGCGCCCTCGATACCAAGATCGCCGCCGTGGTCCGCGCCATGGGCGCGGCGGCGAAACCCGAGGCGCTGGTGAATGTCGCCCTGGCCGGTCTGGCCCCGGGCCTGGTGGCCGCCCTCGGCGCGGGCGGACTCACCCTGGCGCTGCGCACCCTCGCGGGGGATGCGCGGGGCCTCCTTCAGGAAAGCACGTCGGAAGGAAACCACTGATGTCACGAGCGGAATCGGTCGCACTCACCCGAGTCGGCAATCACGCGGCGCTACGCCGCGCCTACGGCATCGCGGACCTACCGGCGCTCATCGAGACGGTGGCGGCGCTGGAGCCGGAGCGCACCGCACTGCGGTACGAGGACACCGCCGTCAGCTACGCCGCGCTCGCCACCGAGGTCGGCGCGCTGGCCGAGGCCATGGGCGGCGCGCTCGAACCCGACGCGCTGGTCCAGGTGGTCGTCTCCGGCCAGCTACCCGGCCTCATGGAGGGCACGGCGGGCGCGTTGGCCGCGGTGCTGACGGAACTGCTCGACGACGCCGTCGACGCGGCGGCCGGGGTGCTCACCCCGAATCTCGCGCCGGTGGAAACCCTCGTGACGCTGTTCGAGGAACAGGTGGGCCGCACCCCCGACGCGGTGGCGCTGCAATTCGGCGACCGCACCCTCACCTACGCCGAATTCGACAGTCGCGCCAATGCTGTGGCGCGGCGGCTGCTCGACTACGGCGTCGGCCCCGATGTGCTGGTTGCCCTGTCGGTGCGGCGCTCCTTCGAACTGCTCATCGGCATGTACGCCATTCTCAAGGCCGGTGGCGCGTACGTCCCGATCGATCCGGACCATCCGGCGGACCGCGTCGCCTATGTTCTCGAAACCGCCGCGCCCGCACTGCTTCTGACCACGACCGACGATCGCCCCTCCTGCGAGACCGACCTGCCGGTGCTGCACGTCGACGAGTTCGAAAACGCCGCCGACGCCAAGGAAGTCGACGCCACCGTCCTCAGCGCCGACCCGTACCTGCCCCAGGCCGTCGGCTGCAATCTCGCCTACGTCATCTTCACCTCCGGATCGACCGGACGCCCCAAGGGCGTGGCGGTATCGCACCGGTCGATCGTCGCGAATCTGCGCTGGCGGCAACGCCTCTACCGGCTCGACACCTCCGATGTCGTCCTCCAGAAGACGCCCTGCACCTTCGATGTGTCGGTGTGGGAGTTCTTCTGGCCGCTCCAGGTCGGCGCGCGCCTGGTGATCGCCGAGCCCGAGGGCCACCGCGATCCGCGTTATCTGTTGCGCACCATTGCCGAGTGCGGCGTCACCATCGCGCATTTCGTGCCGTCCATGCTGTCGGTGTTCGTCGCCGAGGCCGCGAGCGGGCCGGGCGTCGCCGATGCGCTGCGGGCGGTGTTCGCCTCCGGCGAGGCGCTGCCCGCCGCCACCGCCGCCGCCTTCCGGGATGTCAGCGGCGCGTGCCTGCACAATCTGTACGGGCCCACCGAGGCGGCCGTGGACGTCACCGCCCACGAGGTCACCGGGGCCGATACCGAGACGGTGCCCATCGGCGCGGCCGCCGACGACACCGAACTGCTGGTGCTCGACGACGACCTGCGCCCGGTCCCCGAGGGTGTCGTCGGTGAGCTGTACCTGGCGGGCGTGCAGTTGGCGCGCGGCTACGTCGGGCGACCCGGTCTCACCGCGGACCGGTTCGTCGCCAATCCCGAAGGCGCGCCCGGTGATCGCATGTATCGCACCGGCGATCTGGTGCGCTGGGTGCGATCGGTGGACGGCGGCCCGGACGAGCTGGAATATCTGGGCCGCAGCGATTTCCAGGTGAAGCTGCGCGGATTGCGCATCGAGCTCGGTGAGGTCGAGGCCGCCCTGTCGCGGCACCCGGCGGTGGCGCAGGCGGCCGTGGTGCTGCACCGGCGCAGCGGCGGCGATCACCTCGTCGGCTACGTGGTGGCCGCCGAAACCGAACTCGACACCGCCGCCGTGCTGGCCCTCGCCCGCGCGCAGCTGCCCGAGTACATGGTGCCGTCGCTGCTCGTGGTCCTGCCCGCCATGCCGGTGAACGCCAATGGCAAGCTCGACCGGCGCGCGTTGCCGGAGCCCGAATTCGCCGATACCACAACGGAATTCCGGGAACCGGAGACGCCAGCGGAGCGGGCGGTGGCCCGGATTTTCGCCGAGGTGCTCGGCGTCGAGCGGGTCGGCGCGGACGACGACTTCTTCGCGCTGGGCGGCAATTCGCTCATCGCCACCCGCGTGCTCGCCCGCACCACCGAGGTCTTGGGCCGCGCTCTCGATGTGCGTGACTTCTTCGATCGCCCCACCGTCGCGGCCGTGGCCGCACTGGCGGATACGGTCTCGGCGGACTCCGCAGCCGCCGAGCGTGCCGTACTCACCGCCCGCCCGCGCCCGGATCGCATTCCGCTCTCGCCCGCACAGCAGCGCATGTGGTTCCTGAACCGGCTCGCGCACACCGAAACACCGTCCGCGACCGAGGGATTCGACGCCGCGGCGGTCGACAATATCGTCGTGGCGCTGCGCCTGCGCGGCGAACTCGACACCGCGGCGCTCGACGCGGCCATCACGGACCTGGTCGCACGGCACGACATCCTGCGGACCTACTATCCGCAGACCGCCACCGGCCCGGTCCAGGTGATTCGCTCCACCGTCGACATCGACCTCGCGCCGGTCGATATCGCCGCCGCCGATATCCCCGCGGCGGTACGCGCCGCCGCCGGGCGCGGATTCGATGTGGCGAAGGATGTACCGCTGCGAATTCTGCTGTTGCGCGCGGATTCCACGGACCATGCGCTGGTTCTGGTCGTGCACCACATTGCCGCGGACGGTGTTTCGCTCGGCCCGCTGGTGCGCGATCTGGTGGTCGCCTACGGCGCGCGCCGGACCGGCGGCGCGCCGGGATGGCGGCCGCTCGCCGTCCAGTACGCCGATTACGCGCTGTGGCAGCGCGAACTGCTCGGAGACGAGAACGACCCCGAATCCACCGCCGCCCAGCAGATCGCCTTCTGGACAGCCGAACTCGATGAACTGCCCGCCCAGCTGGACCTGCCGACGGATCGCCCGCGACCGCCGGTCGCCAGCTATCGCGGTGCCACAGTCGATTTCACCCTGGACGCCGACCTGCGCGCGGCCATCGACCGCGTGGCCGCGCGGTGCAAGGCCACCCCCTTCATGGTCCTGCACGCCGCACTGGCGGCCCTGCTCGCCCGACTGTCGGGCACCACCGATATCGCCATCGGCACACCGGTCGCCGGACGCGGCGACCGCGCCTTGGACGATCTGGTCGGCATGTTCGTCAACACTCTGGTCCTGCGCACCCGAGTGCGGGGCGGGGAGAGCTTCGCGGATCTGGTGGCACACGCCCGCGACCAGGATCTGCGGGCCTTCGCGCATCGCGAGGTGCCCTTCGAGCGCCTGGTCGAGGTCCTCAATCCGGTGCGCGCCCGCAATCGCCACCCGCTGTTCCAAGTGGCGCTGTTCATGCAGAACATAGGCGCGACCACCCCGGCCCTGCCCGGCCTGGACACCGAACTGGTGGAATTCGACGGCGATTTCGCCAAATTCGATCTCAATCTCACCGTCTCCGAGCGCGATAGCGCCTACCGTGCCGAATTCACCTACGCCACCGACCTCTTCGACGAGTCGACGGTGCGGGAGTTCGCGGCCAAGTTCACCCGGCTCCTGACCGCCGCCACCGCCCATCCGGACCGGCCCGTCGGCGATATCGAACTCCTCGACGCCGGAGAGCTCGACTACGTCACCGCCAGCTGGAATGCCACCGGCCACAAGGTCGCCGACCTGTTCCTGCACGAAGGCTTCGACGCGCAGGCCCGGCGTTCCCCGAACGCCACCGCTCTGGTCTTCGACGACCGGACACTCACCTACGCCGAACTCTCCGACCGCGCCAATCGCCTCGCCCGATGGCTCATCGCGGCGGGTGTCGGCCCGGAATCCCTGGTCGTGCTGGCCATGGCCCGCTCGGTGGAACTCGTGGTCGCCCTGTACGCGGTGCTGCGCGCGGGTGGCGCGTACGTGCCCGTCGACCCCGGACATCCGGCCGAGCGCATCGCCCATATTCTCGACACCGCCCGGCCACAGCTGGTGCTGACCACGCTTGCCGACGATTTCGCGCTGCCCGACGGCCAGACCGCGCCGCTCGTCGCGATCGACGCGCTCGACCTCGCGGAGCACGCCGCCGACCAGATCACCGACGCGCATCGCCGCGCCGTACTGCGCCCGGAGCACCCGGCCTACGTGCTGTTCACCTCCGGCTCCACCGGCAAACCCAAGGGTGTGGCCGTGAGCCACCGCGCCATCGCCAATCAGATGGCGTGGATGCGGGCCGAGTACCGCCTTCGCGGCACCGACGTCTACTTGCAGAAGACCGCCACCACCTTCGACGTGTCGCTGTGGGGGTACTTCCTGCCGCTGCGCGTGGGGGCGACCATGGTGCTCGCCGCCCCCGACGGCCATCGCGACGCGCGCTATCTGGCGGAGACCATCGCCCGCCACGCGGTCACGCTCACCGATTTCGTGCCGTCCATGCTGGCGGTCTTCGCCACGCACGCCCAGCCCGGTGAACTCGATTCGCTGCGTGCGGTTTTCGTCGCCGGTGAGGCGTTCCCGCCGGAGACGGTAGCCGCGTTCCGCGCGGTGAGCGACGCCGACCTGCACAACCTCTACGGACCCACCGAGGCCGCCGTGACGGTCACCTACCGAGAGGTGGACGAGGTCTGCGCACAGCCGGTGCCCATGGGGGAGCCGGAGTGGAACACCCAGGTGTACGTGCTGGATTCGCGGCTGCGGCCCGCACCCATCGGGGTGCCCGGCGAACTGTATCTGGCCGGGGCGCAATTGGCGCGCGGCTACCACGGCCGCACCGACCTCACCGCAGACCGGTTCGTCGCCAATCCGTTCGGCGCGGGCGAGCGGATGTACCGCACCGGCGATCTCGTGAAGTGGAGCGCGGAGGGCGAACTGGTCTATCTGGGCCGCATCGACTTCCAGATCAAATTCCGGGGCCAGCGCATCGAGCTGGCCGATATCGAAGCCGCGCTCGCCGGTGCGCCGGAGGTCGCCCAGGCCGCCGTCCGTCTCATTGCCGCCGACACCGGCGACTACTTGGCCGGATACGTAATCCGCACGCCTGGCAGCCAACTCGACACCGAGCGGCTGCGGGCCGAGCTCACCCGCCTGCTGCCCGCCTACATGGTCCCGACGACCGTCGTCGAACTCGACGCCTTCCCGCTCGGCACCAGCGGCAAACTCGACCGCACCGCACTGCCCGTGCCGGTACTGGCCGCCAAGCGATTTCGCGCACCCGTCGACGCCGCACAACGACTGGTCGCCCGGGTGTTCGCCGAGGTGCTGCACCTGGACCGCGTCGGCCTGGACGACGACTTCTTCGCCCTCGGCGGCAGTTCGCTGCACGCCACCCAGGTGACCGCGCGCCTGAGCGCGGAGCTGCGTGCCCGCGTCCCCGTGCGCCTCATCTTCGAATCGCCCACCGTCATGGATCTCGCCGCGGCCGTCGCCGAATCACGGGAAACCACACCGCGTCCCGTACTGGCGCGGCGCGAACGCCCCGACCGCGTCCCGCTCTCGCTCGCCCAGCAGCGCCTGTGGTTCCTCAATCGCATGGAGAGCGAGCAGGGCGGCTCCAGCCTCTACAACCTGCCGCTGGTGCTGCGGCTCACCGGTCGCCTCGATGTGACCTCGCTCGAACAGGCCGTACTGGATGTACTGGCCCGTCACGAATCCCTGCGCACGTATTTCCCGGATACCGAATTCGGCCCGTACCAGCGTGTTCTGGACGCCGACGAAGTCGGACTGAGCCTGGCCCCCGTACCGGTACAGGTCGGCGAAGTGAGCGCGGCGGTGGCCGCCATCGCGCAGGCCCCGTTCGATGTGACCCGGGATCTGCCGTCGCGGATCGCCCTGCTCGTGGTCGACCACGGCGAGCACGCTGCCCTCGACGCCGACGAGTACGTCCTCGTGGTGGTGCTGCACCACATCGCCGGTGACGCGCTGTCGCTGTCGCCACTGGTACGAGACCTCATGCGCGCCTACGCTGCTCGGCTCACCGGAGGGGCTCCCGACTGGGAACCGCTCGCCGTGCAGTACGCCGACTACACACTGTGGCAGCGGGAGCTGCTCGGATCCGACACGGCCCCGGGCGATCTCGCGCACCAGCAATTGGCGTTCTGGCGCGACACCCTCGCCGAACTGCCCGCACAGCTGCCGCTCCCGACCGATCGCCCACGCCCCGCGCGGCCGCGAAACACCGGCGGCGCGGTCGATTTCGAGGTGAACGCCGAGCTGCTGTCGGGTCTGCGCGAGATCGCCCGCGCGCAGGGCGCGACCCTGTTCATGGTGGTGCACGCCGCCTTCGCGGCCACCTTGGCGCGGCTGGCGGGCGTCGAGGACGTGGCCGTCGGCTCCCCGGTCGGTGGCCGCGGCGACCGGGAACTCGACGACCTCATCGGCATGTTCGTCAACACCTTGGTACTGCGCACGCGGGTCGACGCCGAGGCGCCGTTCACCGAATTCCTGACCCAGGTCCGCGACGCCGACCTGGCCGCCTTCGCCAATGCCGACCTGCCGTTCGAACGGCTCGTCGAGGAACTCGTCACCGACCGCTCCACCGGCGCGCACCCGCTGTTCCAGGTGCTGCTCAGCTTCGGCGACGAGTCCGCGGCGGAGCTGAAACTGCCGTGGCTGACCATCGCGCCCGTCGAAATCCCGGACACCACAGCGAAATTCGACCTGCATCTGATCGTCGCCGAGCGGCCCGACGGCAGGTTGGGCGGCAGTCTGCGCTACGCGTCGGAGCTGTTCGACGCCGCCACCGTGGACGCCTTCGCCGCCCGTTTCGTTCGCGTACTGCGGGCGGTGGTCGCCGAACCTCGGATTCGGGTAGGAGATATCGACCTGTTCGGCGCGGCGGAACGCGCGCTGGTCCTGGAGCAGTGGAACGACACCGCGCGGCCCATGCCGGTCGAGGCCACCCTGCTCTCGGCCTTCGAGGCGCGGGCGGCACGCAGCCCCTTCGCCACCGCCGTGGTCTCGGCGGGCACCAGCCTCACCTACGCCGACTTCGCGGCACGAGTCCACCGCCTAGCCCGGTACCTGGTGGCGCAGGGCGTCGGGCCGGAAACGCTTGTCGCACTGGGTATGCGGCGCTCCATCGACATGGTGGTCGGCGTGTACGCCGTACTGGCGGCGGGCGGCGCGTACGTACCCCTCGACCCGGAGCACCCGGCCGAACGCACCGCGTACGTCCTCGACACCGCCCGGCCAGTGCGTGTGCTCACCTCAGGCGAAGACCTGGAAGGCCTGGGGGCCAGACAGATTCGTATCGACTCCCTCGATGTGTCCGGCTACGACGACGCACCGCTGACCGACGCGGATCGCCTCGCGCCGCTGCGGCCGACCACCACGGCCTACGTCATCTTCACCTCCGGTTCCACCGGGCGACCCAAGGGCGTGGCCGTACCGCATGCCGCCGCCGCCAACCAGGTGCGTTGGCTAGCCACCGAATACGGCCTGAATATCGACGATGTCGTCCTGTTCAAGACCCCCGCGACCTTCGACGTCTCGGTGTGGGAGCTGTTCGCCCCCTTGGCCACCGGCGCGCGCATGGTGGTCGCCGCGCCCGACGGCCACCGCGATCCGCGCTATCTCGCCGAGGTGATCGCCGCCGAGCGGGTGACCATCACCTCGTTCGTCCCGTCCATGCTGACGGTATTCGCGGCCGAGGCCGACGCCGAGGCCGTGCGCTCGCTGCGCGCCCTGCTCATCGCGGGTGAGGCGCTCACCGCCGAAACCGTCGCGGCCTTCCGTCGCCTCGGTACCGCCGAACTGCACAATCTCTACGGGCCAACCGAATTCACCGTGCACGCCACCGCCGCACCTGTTCCCGCCGACGTCTCCGGCCCGGTACCCATTGGCGGACCGGTGTGGAACACCCATGTCTACGTGCTGGATTCGCGGCTGCGGGCGGTGGCTCCCGGCTTGGTGGGGGAGCTCTACCTCGCGGGTACGCAAATGGCGCGCGGCTATCTCGGCCGCGCCGACCTCACCGCGGACCGGTTCGTGGCCAACCCGTTCGGTACCGGCGAGCGCATGTACCGCACCGGCGATCTCGTGAAGTGGACGACCGACGGACAACTGGTCTACTTGGGCCGCAGCGATTTCCAGGTGAAGTTGCGTGGTCTGCGCATCGAACTCGGCGAGATCGAGGCCGCCCTCACCGCACTCGACGCGGTGGCGCGCGCCGCCGTACTCGTCCGCGACGAACAGTCCGGCGGCGGCCAACTCGTCGCCTACCTGGTGCCCGCCGCCGACCGCACGGTCGATATCGCGAGCGTGAAAGCGGCTCTCGCCCAGCGCTTGCCGTCGTACATGGTGCCGTCCGCCTTCGTGGTGCTGGCCGACCTGCCGCTCAACTCCTCCGGCAAACTCGACCGCAAGGCGCTCCCGGCGCCCGCGTTCGCGACCCGGGAATTCCGCCTGCCCGCGGGCCGCGCCGAACGCCTGGTAGCCGAGACCTTCGCCGACGTCCTGGGTCTCGACCGGCCCGTTGGCGGTGACGACGACTTCTTCGAACTCGGCGGCAACTCGCTCATCGCCACCCGGGTGGCGGCACGCCTCGGCGCGGCCCTCGACACCCGGGTGCCGGTACGCACGGTGTTCGAGGCGTCCACGGTGGCGGCGCTGGCCGCTCGGGTGGCCGAGCGGGCCGGTATCGGCGCGCGTCCGGCGCTGGTGGCGCGGCCGCGACCGCAGCCGGTCCCGCTGTCGCTGGCGCAACAGCGCATGTGGTTCCTCAATCGCTTCGACCCGAGCTCCGCGGTGGAGAACATTCCGCTCGCGGTCCGGCTCACCGGCGATCTCGACGTAACCGCCCTGCTGACCGCCCTCGGCGAGGTGCTCGACCGACACGAGGTGCTGCGCACCGTCTACCCGGCGACCTCGGCCGGACAGGGCGTACAACGCATTCTGCCCGTGGGACACCGCATTCCGGACCTGGGACCGGTACTGGTCTCGCAAGCCCGCATCGCCGAGCGCATCGCCGAACTCGTCGGCACCGGCTTCGATGTCACCGCCGAGGTTCCGGTACGGGCGAAACTGTTCCGCGTCATCGATGCCGAAGAGCCCACGCACGTACTGGTTTTCGTGGTGCACCACATCAGCGCGGACGGCTGGTCGGTGCGCCCGCTGGCCCGCGACATCATGGTCGCCTACGCGGCCCACGCCAACGGTGTCGCCCCGCAATGGGCTCCGCTGCCGGTGCAGTACGCCGACTACGCGATGTGGCAGCGCGAGGTGCTCGGCTCGGAAGCGGACTCGGACTCGCTCATCGCCCAGCAGATCTCCTACTGGACCGAAACCCTGGCCGGACTGCCCGACCAATTGGACCTGCCGTCCGACCGACCGCGCCCCCCCGTCGCCTCGTATCGCGGTGGCGTGCACCGGTTCACCATCGACGCCGAACTCCGCGCCGGAATGCACGAGCTGGCGCGCGCACACGGCACGAGCCTGTTCATGGTGGCCCACGCGGCCTACGCCCTGCTGCTGTACCGACTATCAGGACACGCCGATATCGCCATCGGTACCGCGGTGGCGGGCCGCGGCGAAGCGGCCCTCGACGACGCCATCGGCATGTTCGTCAACACCCTCGTCCTGCGCACCGAGGTGGTGGCGGGGGAGAGCTTCGGCGATCTGCTCACCCGCACCAGGGACACCGATCTCGCCGCCTTCGGACAGGCCGACCTGCCCTTCGAACGGCTCGTCGAAATCCTGAATCCGCCCCGCTCCCAAGCGCGGCACCCGCTGTTCCAGGTCATGCTGACCTTCCAGAACCTGGCACGGACGACGTTCGAGCTACCCGGTCTCGAGGTCACCGGTCTGCCCGTCGAGGCGGCCACCGCCAAGGTCGATCTGCACCTCACCGTGTCCGAAGACGACGCCGAAGACGGCCTGAGCGCCGAATTCGCCTACGCCGCCGACATGTTCGATGCCGAGACCGTCGCGGCTTTCGCGGATCGGCTGGTCCGCGTGCTGTCGGCCGTGGTCACCGCGCCGCGGCGCATCGTCGGCGATATCGATCTCCTGGCCGCCGAGGAACGGCGGCAGGTGCTGACCGCATGGAACGCCACCCGCGTCGATATCGGCGACAAGCTGCCGGAAAGCGCCGCGGCGACACTGCCTTCGCTGTTCGACGCGCAGGTCGCGGTGAGCCCCGACAGACCGGCGGTGCGCTTCGAGGGGACAGCTCTGTCCTATGCCGAGTTCGCGACCCGGGTACACCGCCTGGCCCGCTACCTCATCGCGCACGGCGTCGGACCGGAGGCCCGGGTGGCCCTGGCGATGCGCCGGTCGCTGGATCTCGTCGTCGCCATGTACGCGGTGGTGGCGGCCGGTGGCGCGTACGTACCCGTCGATCCGGAGCAGCCGCTCGAACGCGTCGACCATGTGCTCGACACCGCCGCCCCGCTGGCCGTATTGACCACGAGCCGTACCGGTTTCACCACCAGCCGCCTGGTGAAAGTGCTACCCGTCGACCTCCTCGACGTGGACGGCCACGACGGCACCCCGGTCCGCGACGCGGAGCGCCGCGCACCGCTGCGGCCGTCGAACACCGCCTACGTCATCTTCACCTCGGGGTCGACCGGTCGGCCCAAGGGCGTCGCCGTCAGCCACGCGGCCATCACGAATCGCCTGGTGTGGATGCAGTCGCGCTACCGCCTCACCGCCGACGATGTGGTGTTGCAGAAGACCCCGGCCACCTTCGACGTCTCGGTGTGGGAATTCTTCTGGCCGCTGCGACACGGTGCGACGCTCGTGCTCGCCGCGCCCGACGGACACGGAGATCCGGCGTATCTGGCGGAGCTCATCACCCGCGAACGGGTGACGGTCGCGCACTTCGTGCCGTCCATGCTCGCCGTATTCCTCGGCGCGGCCAGTGAAACCACCACGCTGCGTGAGGTATTCGCCTCGGGCGAGGCGCTGCCCGCGGCCACGGCACGCGCATTCCGCGAGCGCACCGGCGCACGCCTGCACAACCTGTACGGACCGACCGAGGCCGCCGTCGACGTCACCTTCCACGAGGTGACCGATGCCGACAGCGTGACCGTCCCGATCGGGTCCCCGGTGTTCAACACCCGTGTCTACGTGCTCGATTCGCGCCTCGAGCCGGTACCGGTCGGCGTTCCGGGGGAGCTCTACCTCGCCGGTGCGCAGCTCGCGCGCGGCTATATCGCCCGGCCCGAGCTGTCCGCCGACCGCTTCGTGGCCAACCCCTTCGAACCCGGTGAACGTATGTACAGCACCGGCGATCTGGTGAAGTGGAACCGGCACGGCGAACTGGAGTACCTGGGCCGCACCGATTTCCAGGTGAAGCTGCGCGGACTGCGCATCGAACTCGGCGAGATCGAATCCGCGCTCACCGCACTGGATTCCGTCGCCCAGGCGGTGGTGGTCGTCGCGCGCGAGGAGCACACCGGCGATCAACTCGTCGCCTACCTGGTGCCGACCGAGCCCGTCGTGATCGACGAAGTGAAGGCCGCGCTGGCGCGGCGGCTCCCGAGCTACATGGTGCCCGCGTGCTTCATGGTGCTGGACGCCTTCCCGCTCAATGCCTCCGGCAAGCTCGATCGCACCGCCCTGCCCGCCCCGGTCTTCGAGGCCAAGCGATTCCGCGCCCCCGCTACCGCTTTCGAGGAGATCGTGGCGGGCACCTTCGCCGATGTCCTCGGACGCGAGCGGGTCGGACGCGACGACGACTTCTTCGAATTGGGCGGCAATTCCCTCGTCGCCACCCAGGTCATCGCCCGTCTGGGCGCGACGCTCGACGCGCGATTGGCGGTGCGCGATCTCTTCGAGGCCAGCACGGTGACGGCCTTGGCCACGCGGGTGGCGGACCTCGCCGGGACCGGTACCGGTCGACCGGCTCTCACCGCTGGCCCCCGGCCCGACCGGCTGCCGCTGTCGCTGGCCCAACAGCGCATGTGGTTCCGCAACCGCTTCGATCCGGAATCGGCCGTCGACAATATTCCGCTGGCGGTACGGCTCACCGGTGCGCTCGACATCGAGGCCCTGCGCCGGGCCATCGGCGATGTGACCGACCGCCACGAGGTGCTGCGCACCGTCTACCCGGAAACCGACGACGGCAGCGGCATCCAGGTGGTGCTGCCGACCGGAGGGCTGCCGAACCTGGAGCCGATCGCGGTGACCGAGGCGCGACTGCGCGAACGGATCGCGACGACGGTCGGCGTCGGTTTCGATGTGACGGCGGAAATCCCGGTCCGCGCAGCGCTTTTCGCGATCGACGACGACGACCACGTGCTGGTGCTGGTGCTGCACCACATCGGCGGTGACGGCTGGTCGCTGCGTCCGCTCGCCCGCGATCTCATGGCCGCCTACGCGGCCCGGCTCGCCGGTGCCGCCCCGCACTGGACCCCGCTGCCCGTGCAGTACGCCGACTTCGCGCTCTGGCAGCGCGCCGCCCTGGGCTCCGAGGACGACGCCGATTCGATCGCGGCCCGTCAACTCGGCTACTGGCGCGATGCCCTCGCCGGGCTGCCGGACGAACTGCGCCTGTCGACCCGCCCGCGCCCCGCCGTGGCCACGCACCGTGCCGCGACCCACCGCTTCGAGGTGCCCGCCGTACTCCTCGCCGACCTGGAGCGAATGGCCCGCACCCACGGCGCGACCCTGTTCATGGCGGTGCACAGCGCCTTCGCCGTCCTGCTGGCGCGCCTGTCCGGCAGCGACGACATCGCCGTCGGCATTCCGGTGGCCGGACGCGGCGACCGCGCCCTCGACGATCTCGTCGGCATGTTCGTGAACACCCTCGTGCTGCGCACCCGGGTCGACGGCGGCCGCGGCTTCACCGACCTGCTGCGCGGCGTGCGCGACCGCGATCTCGCCGCGCTCGCCCACGCCGACGTGCCGTTCGAACGCCTCGTCGAGGTGCTCGATCCGCCGCGTACCCCGGCCCGGCATCCGCTGTTCCAGGTCATGCTGTCGTTCCAGAACCAGTCCGCCGCCAGCCTGGAACTGCCGGGGCTGGCGGTCTCCGAACTCGGCCTGGAGCAGTCGACGGCCAAGGTCGATCTGCAACTCGCCCTGGGCGAGCCGGGCGAGGGCGCGGTCGCCGGGGCCGAACTCGTCTATGCCACCGACCTTTTCGACGCCGCTTTCGCCGAGGACTTCGCCGCCCGGTTCCTGCGTGTGCTCACCGCGGTGGCCGCCGACCCGTCCATGCCGGTGGGCGATGTGGACCTCCTCGACGCCGAGGAGCGCGCACTGGTCCTCTACGACTGGAACGACACCGCCGCCGATATGCGCGTCGACGGACCGGCCCCCACCCTCATCTCGCTGTTCGAAGCGCAGTTGGTGAGTACGCCCCACGCCGCCGCGCTGACCTTCGAGGGGAGCAGTCTCTCCTATGGTGAGTTCGCCGCCCGCGTGCATCGGCTGGCCCGCCACCTCATCACCCAGGGCGTTGGCCCGGATTCCCTTGTCGCGCTGGGCATGCGGCGTTCGGTCGATCTGCTGGTCGGTATGTACGCGGTACTGGCGGCTGGCGGCGCGTACGTACCCCTCGACCCGGATCAGCCCGCCGACCGCGTCGACCACGTCCTCGCCACCGCCGATCCGGTGGCCGTGCTGACCTCGGGCGAGGACCTGGCCGTCGACACCGCGCAGGTGCGGATCGACCTGTTGGATCTGTCCGGCTACTCCGATGCGCCGATCGTCGACGCGCAGCGGGCTCGGCCACTGCGCGCCGAGCACACCGCCTACGTCATCTTCACCTCCGGCTCGACGGGTCGGCCCAAGGGCGTGGCCGTCAGTCACCGCGCGATCGTCAATCGCCTGGTGTGGATGCAGTCGGAGTATCGACTGACCGCCGACGATGTGGTGTTGCAGAAGACTCCGGCCACCTTCGACGTCTCGGTGTGGGAGTTCTTCTGGCCGTTGCAGGTCGGGGCGCGGCTGGTGATCGCCGCGCCGGACGGACACCGCGACCCGGTGTACCTGGCCGAGCTCATCGCGCGCGAGGCCATTACGGTCGCGCACTTCGTACCGTCCATGCTGGCGGTGTTCGTGGCGGAGCAGGCCGCCGCCGCGGCCACCACGCTGCGGCACGTCTTCGCCTCCGGGGAGGCGCTGTCACCGAAGCCCGCGCACCGGATGCGCGAGCTGACCGGTGCGCGCGTGCACAACCTGTACGGGCCGACCGAGGCCGCCGTCGATGTCACCTCGCACGAGGTGGGCGAGGGCGACATCGACACGGTGCCCATCGGCCGTCCGGTGCTCAATACTCGTCTGTACGTGTTGGATTCACGTCTGCGGCCGGTGCCCGTCGGCGTCGCCGGTGAGCTGTACCTCGCGGGCGACCAGCTGGCGCGCGGCTATGTCGGACGATGCGACCTCACCGCGGATCGCTTCGTGGCCAATCCCTTCGAGCATGCCCAGCGCATGTACCGCACCGGCGATCTGATGATCTGGACCCCGGACGGTGAGCTGGAGTACCTGGGCCGCACCGACTTCCAGGTGAAGCTGCGCGGACTGCGCATCGAACTCGGCGAGATCGAATCCGCCCTCACCGCACACGAATCCGTCACTCAGGCGGTGGTGGTGTTGCGCGCCGACGAGCGGGTCGGCGATCGACTCGTCGGCTACGTGGTGGGCACCGCGGACGCCGAGCAGCTGCGTACCCACTTGGCGGCGCGGTTGCCCTCGTACATGGTTCCGTCGGCCTTCGTCGTGCTGGATGCCCTCCCGCTCAATGCCAATGGGAAGGTCGACCGCCGAGCACTTCCCGACCCGGTCTTCGACACCGCCGAATTCCTCGCCCCCGCAGGTGAAATCGAACATCTCGTCGCCGAGGTGTTCGCGGATCTGCTCGGCGTCGGCCAGGTCGGCGCGGGCGACGACTTCTTCGCGCTCGGCGGTAACTCGCTCATCGCGACACAGCTGTGCGCCCGGCTCACCAAGGCCGTCGGCACAGCGGTCCCGGTGCGCACCGTCTTCGACGCGCCGACGGTGCGGGAACTCGCCGCACGCGTCAGCGCCCTCGAGACCGGCGCCGAACTGCCGCCGCTGGTGGCCCGCGAGCGCGGCGACATCATTCCGCTCTCCATCGCCCAGCAGCGCATGTGGTTCCTCAACCGCTTCGACGCCAAGAGCGGCGGCTACAACATCCCCTTCGCGTTGCGCCTCACCGGAGCGCTGGAGGTGTCCGCGCTGCGGGCCGCCATCGCCGATGTGCTGGACCGGCACGAAACCCTGCGCACCCTCTACCCGGAACACGACGGCGAGGCCCGCCAGCTCATCCTGCCGACCGGCACCCAACTGGTGGACCTGGTGCCCGAGACTGTCACCGCCGCCGAGTTGCCCGCCGTGGTGGACGCCGTGGCGCGCACCGTCTTCGACGTCACCGTGGAGGTGCCCCTGCGGGTCCGGCTGCTGCGCGTGGCCGATACCCCGCAGACCCACATCCTGCTGTTCGTCGTGCACCACATCGCCGCCGACGGCTGGTCCTTCGCACCGCTCACCCGCGATCTCGCCAAGGCCTATGTGGCCCGATGCGCCAATGTCGCACCACGATTCGGCACGCTGCCGGTGCAGTACGCCGACTACGCCCTCTGGCAGCGCACCGCCCTGGGCGAGGTGACCGACGAGAACTCGGTGCTGGCACGACAGCTGCGCTACTGGAAGCGCCGTCTCGACGGCGTACCCGATGTCCTGGCGCTGCCCACCGATCGTCCCCGCCCGGCGGTGGCCAGCACCCGAGGCGGTGCGGTCACCGGTGAGCTGGACGCCGAATTGCACGCCGCCATAGTCGAATTCGCCGCCGCGCATCGGGTGACGCCGTTCATGGTGCTGCACACCGCGCTGGCGGTGCTGCTGGCACGACTCACCGGGACCAGCGACATCGTCGTGGGCACCCCGGTCGCCGGTCGCGGCGACCAGGCATTGGACGACCTCGTCGGCATGTTCGTCAACACCCTGGTGTTGCGCACCGAGGTTCGGCCCGAGGCGCCGATAGCCGAAGTGCTCGCGCAGGTACGCGATACCGACCTCGGTGCCTTCGACCACGCGGCGGTGCCGTTCGAAACCCTGGTCGACGCCCTGAATCCGGCGCGCTCCCAGTCGTATTCGCCGATTTACCAGGTGGCGTTCACACTCCAGAATCACGCGCAGCCGGAATTCCGATTGCAGCGCTTGGCCATTGCCGGAGTAGACCCCGGCGTGCCGCCGATCCAGTTCGATATGGACTGGACGCTGCGCGACCGCCACCACGACGGTGCTCCGGCCGGAATAGACGTGCACATTCACTACGCGGCCGACCTGTTCGACAGCGCGACCGTCACCGGCTTCCGCGTCTGCTACGAACGGCTGTTGCGCGCCATGATCGCCGATCCGCGCGCCGCCGCCGGTGACGTCGAGTTCATGTCGGTAGCCGAACGCGGACAACTGCTCTCGGATCGCAATGCCACCGCCGCCATGCTGCCCCGGGAGACCCTCGCCGATCTGCTGGACCGTCGCGCCGCCGCCGATCCGGAGGCCGTGGCGGTGCGGTTCGACGGCGAATCGCTCACCTGGCGGGCACTGGCCGAGCGCGCGAATCGCCTGGCCCGCAGGCTCATCGCCGAAGGCGTCGGCCCCGATGTGGTGGTCGGCGTCACCGCGCAGCGCTGCCTGGACATGATGGTCGCGCTCTACGCCGTCGTGCAGGCGGGCGGGGCGTACCTGCCCGTGGACCCGTCACATCCCGAGGACCGTATCGCGCACGTACTGCGCACGGCCGCGGCGACCGTGGTGCTCACCGTCGATGGCGTGACACTGCCGGAGATCTCGGGTGTGCGCTGTCTGGCCGTCGGCGATCTCGATCTCGCGGGCCTGCCCGCGGGCCCGGTCACCGATGCCGAACGCATTGCCGCGCTGCGTCCGCGCAATCTCGCCTACGTGCTGTTCACCTCGGGCTCCACCGGCCTGCCCAAGGGTGTCGCGACCGATCACCGCGCCATCATGAATCAGCTGCGCTGGCTCCAGAACCGTTACGCCGTCACCGCTTCCGACGTCATCATGCAGCGCGCGCCGCTCTCCTTCGACGTCT
Source organism: Nocardia sp. NPDC050406 (assembly GCF_044459025.1). NCBI lineage: Bacteria > Bacillati > Actinomycetota > Actinomycetes > Mycobacteriales > Nocardiaceae > Nocardia > Nocardia sp. NPDC050406. Next base: position 304,058 of record NZ_JBITIM010000002.1, read on the forward strand.
CGGTATGGGAATGCTTCCTGCCCGCCCTGGTCGGCGCACCGCTGGTGCTGCTGCGGCCGGGCGGCCACCAGGACCTCGACTACCTGGCGCGCACGATGCGCGAATACGGCGTCACCATCGCCGAACATGTGCCCTCGGTGCTGGCGGCGCTGCTCGCCGAGGGCCATGGCGACGCGCTGCGCTCCTTCCGGCATCTGCACACCGGCGGCGAAGCGCTCTCCGCCGACCTGCTGGCCGCGCTGCGCGACCACGTGGGTGGTGCGGTGCACAATGCCTACGGTCCCACCGAGGCCGCGATTTCCGCCATCTACCACGAATTCACCGACGCCGACCCGGAGTACGAGGTCGCCATCGGCCGACCCAACTGGAACACCCGCGCCTACGTCCTCGACGGCCGCCTGCGGCCGGTGCCGACCGGGGTCGTCGGCGAGCTCTACCTCGCCGGTGACCAGCTGGCGCGCGGCTACCAGGGGCGGACCGAACTCACCGCGGAGCGCTTCGTGGCCGACCCGTTCGGGGTGCCCGGCAGCCGCATGTACCGCACCGGTGACCTGGTGCGCTGGAACCGCGACGCCAACCTGGTGTACCTGGGCCGCAACGACTTCCAGGTGAAGCTGCGCGGCCAGCGCATCGAACTCGGTGAGATCGAGGCGGCGCTGCTCGGGGCCGAGGGCGTCGCCAACGCGGCCGTGCTGCTGGCGAAGGACCGCGCCGGAACCGAGTGCCTCGTCGGCTATGTCGCGGGCGCGGGGCTGTCGGCCGAGGCGGTGCTCGCGCAGGCGCGCACCCAACTGCCCGCGTACATGGTGCCCGCGCATCTGGTGGTCCTGGAGGACATGCCGCGCACCAGCGTCGGAAAGCTCGACCGCAAGGCGCTGCCGAGCGTCGAATTCGATGCCGCCGCAACCGCTTACCGCGCGCCGAGGGAAGGGGCCGAAGCCGTGCTCGCCGCTATCGTCGGCGACCTGCTCGGCGGCGCGCCCATCGGTGTGGACGACGACTTCTTCGATCGCGGCGGCAATTCCCTGCTGGCCATGCGGCTGGTGGCCCGTGCCAATGCCGCCTTCGGCGCGGATCTGAGCGTCCGCGAGGTGTTCGAAGCGCCGACCGTCGCCGAACTGGCCGTCCGCGCCACCGGTACCGGCGGCCGCCGACTCCCCGCGCTCACCGCCCAGCCACGCCCGGATCGAATTCCGCTGTCGCAGGCGCAGACTCGCATCTGGCTGCTCAACCGCCTCGACCCGGACTCGGGGGCCTACAACATTCCGGCCGCCGTGCGGCTCATCGGCGAACCCGACATCCCGGCCCTGCGGGCGGCCGTCGCCGACGTCATGGCCCGGCACGAGGTGCTGCGCACCCGGTATCCGATGGACTCCGACGGGGCGGGGTACCAGGAAATCCTGCCGCCGGAGACCGCCATCGAGCTACGGGTGGAGCATGTCGCCGGGCCGGTGGTCCCGCGCGTACACGAATTCGTGGCGCGTGGATTCGATGTCACCGCCGAACTGCCGCTGCGTGCGGTGCTGTTGCGGGAATCCGACACCAGCCACGTCCTGGTGGCGGTGCTGCACCATATCGCCGGTGACGGCGCGTCCACGGACCCGCTGCTGCGCGATCTGATCCTCGCCTACCTGTCCCGCAGCGCCGGTGCCGTGCCCGCGTGGACGCCGCTGCCGGTGCAGTACGCCGATTACGCGCTGTGGCAGCGACAGGTCATGGCCGCGGTGGCCGAGGCCGAATTGGATTACTGGCGTGCGACTCTCGCCGGACTGCCGGACCAGGCGACGGTGCCGACCGACCGACCGCGTCCGGCCGTCTCCTCCTACCGGGGTGCGGTGGTCCGCGCCCGGGTCGGCAATGGCGTCGGCGAGCGGCTGCGCGTGGTGGCCAAGCAGCACAACGCGACACCGTTCATGGTGTTGCACGCCGCGCTGGCGGTGCTGGTGGGCCGACTCTGCGGCGGCGACGATATCGCCATCGGCACCCCGGTGGCGGGGCGCGGCGAACAGTCCCTCGACGACCTGGTGGGCATGTTCGTCAATACCCTCGCGCTGCGCACCCGGCCCGCACCCGACCGCCGCTTCGCGGATCTGCTGGCCGAGACCAGGACCGCCGATCTGGCGGCGTTCGCCCATGCCACGGTGCCGTTCGAGCAGGTGGTGAACGCCCTGGGCGTGGTGTCCGACCAGTCCCGGCATCCGCTGTTCACCGTCACCCTCAACTACGTGAACCTGGGCTCCGACACCCACGCCGTACCCGGCCTGGTGCTCGAGAATGTCGACTTCGACGACACCGTCGCCAAATTCGACCTCACCTTCAGTGTCGGCGACGATCTCGACGCCGACGGGCACCTGGTCGTGGAGCTCACCTACGCCACCGATCTCTACGACGAGGCCACGGCGGCGCAGATCCTGCGGCGGTTCGGCCGGATACTCGGCGCGGTCACCGCCGACCCGAGTATCGCCATCGGTGACCTCGACCTGCTCGCGCCCGTGGAGCGGGCCGAACTGCTGGCCCGGCGCGGGCCGAAGGCACTGCCGCCGGTCACCCTCGCCGAAATCATGGAGATGGCGGTCGAACTCGATCCCCAGGCGACGGCGCTCGTGTACCGGGGCCGTGCGATGGACTATCGCGAGCTCGACGAACGGTCCAACCGGCTGGCGCGCTTGCTGATCGGGCGCGGTGTCGGAGCTGAAGATGTTGTCGCCGTGGCGGTTCCGCGCTCCATGGACTCCATGGTGGCGCTGTGGGCCGTCGCGAAGGCGGGTGCGGTGTTCCTGCCGGTCGATCCGACCTATCCGGCCGAGCGCATCGCGTACATGCTGTCGGATTCCGGTGCGGTCATGGGCATTACCCTCGTTGACCATCTGAAGAGCGTTGCGGGACATGCCGATTGGCTGGTGCTCGACGACGATCTCACCACCGCGCGGCTGCGCCATATCGACGACGCGCCCATCGAACCGGATGAGCTGGTCCGGCCCGTACGCATCGAGAACGCCGCCTGGATGATGTACACCTCCGGATCCACCGGCCGCCCCAAGGGCGTCGTGGTCAGCCATGCCGGAATCAGCGCGGTCGCCGCCATCCACCGGGACCATTGCCCCACACGGGCTTCCGATCGCGTGCTGCACCGCGCCTCGCCGAGCTTCGATGCCTCGCTCATGGAACTGCTCATGGCGCTGCCGGTCGGCGCGGCACTCGTGATCTGCCCCGCCGACGTGTACGGCGGCACCGAGATGAGCGAACTGATCGAGACCGAAGCGGTGACGCACGCACTGATCACGCCGTCGGTACTGCAAACCCTGGAACCGGAGCGACTGAGTGGGCTGCGGTACCTCTCGGTCGGCGGTGAGGGTTTCGGTCCCGGGCTGGTGGAGCGCTGGGGCGCGGGGCGGGAGCTGTACAACTCCTACGGCCCGACCGAGGCCACCATCACCACCCATATGAGTGCGGCGCTGCGACCCGGCGACGCCGTGGTGCTGGGTGAGCTGGCTCCCGGATTGTCCGCGCTGGTTCTCGACGCCCGACTGCGGCCGGTGCCGGACGGCGCGACGGGCGAAATGTATGTGAGCGGACCGGGTGTGGCGCGCGGCTATCACGGCCGCGTCGGTCTCACCGCGGAGCGTTTCGTGGCGCACCCGTTCGTGCCGGGCGCGCGCATGTACCGCACCGGCGATCTGGTGCGATGGGTGCGGCGCGGCGCGGGTGGCCCGGTGCTCGAATACCTCGGCCGCTCCGACGATCAGGTGAAGGTGCGCGGGTTGCGCATCGAACTCGGTGAGATCGACGCGGTACTGCGCGGCCATCACACCGTCGACTACGCGGTCACCATCGGACACACCGGACGATCCGGGGATGTGTCGCTGGTGTCGTATGTGGTGCCCGCCGCCGGATGCGAGATCGACATCGACGAACTGCGCGCCTTCGCGGGTGCCTCGCTGATCTCCTACATGGTTCCGGCGACGATCATGGTCATCGACGCCGTACCTTTGACGCCGACGGCCAAACTGGATCGAAAAGCCTTGCCGGAACCAGTGTTCCGGACGGCCGAGTTTCGCGCCCCACGCACGGCGACCGAAGGTCTGGTCGCGCGGACCCTGGCGGAGCTGCTCGCGGTCGAGCGGGTCGGACTGGACGACGACTTCTTCGCCCTCGGCGGCAATTCGCTGAGCGCCGTGCGATTCGCGGCGCGACTGTCGCAGCGGCTGGGGGTCGAGGTGGCCATGCGGAGCGTGTTCACGCACACCACCGTCGCCGCCTTGGCCGCCGCCGTGGACGCCGGAGGGGGAGTGGCGGTGCGGGGGCCGGTGCTGGCTCCGCGCACGGAGTCCGGGCCGGTGCCGCTGTCGCTGGCGCAGCAGCGCATGTGGTTCCTCAATCGATTCGACGGTGACTCGGCGGCCTACAACATGCCCCTGGCGCTGCGGTTGACCGGTGACCTGGACATCGCCGCGCTCGAGGCCGCCATCGCGGATGTGGTGGTGCGGCACGAGGTGCTGCGAACCGTGTATCCGCAGACCGCGTCCGGGCCGGTGCAGGTCGTGCTGCCGGTGGGCGATGCGCCTGAGCTCCAACACGTTTCGATCGCGGCCGCCGAGGTGGTCGGTGCTGTCACCGAATTCGTGAGCGCGGGATTCGACGTCACCGCCTCGGTGCCGGTGCGGGCCGTACTGTTCGAGGTTGCCGCCCAGGCGGATTCACCCGAGTACGTCCTCGTCGTCGTGGCGCATCACATTGCCGCCGACGGTGCCTCCATGGCTCCACTGGCCCGAGATGTGATGAGCGCGTACGCCGCCCGGCGCGCGGGCCACGCGCCGCAATGGGCTCCACTGCCGGTGCAGTACGCCGACTACGCGCTCTGGCAGCGGGCCCGGCTCGGGGCGGAAGACGATGCGCGATCGCTGATCTCGCGTCAACTCGACTTCTGGCGCAACGCCCTCGCGGGGCTGCCGGAACAGTTGGAACTGCCCACCGATCGGCCCCGGCCGCCGGTGGCCGCCACGGCGGGGCGGGAAATCACCTTCACCATCGACGCCGACACGCACGCCCGCCTCGCCGAACTCGGACGCGAGCGCGGCGCGACCCTGTTCATGGTGGTGCACGCGGCCTTTGCGCTGGTCCTCGCGCGCCTTTCCGGAAGCGACGATATCGCCGTCGGCACCCCCGTCGCCGGTCGCGGCGTGGACGCGCTGGACGACCTGGTCGGCATGTTCGTCAATACCCTGGTGCTGCGCACCGAGATCGACGCCGCCGCCGATTTCACCGCCCTGCTCGACCGGGTGCGCGAGGCCGACCTCGCAGCCTTCTCCCACGCCGACGTGCCCTTCGAGCGGCTCGTCGAGGTGCTCGATCCGGTGCGCTCCACGGCGCGGCATCCGCTGTTCCAGGTCGGGTTCTCGTTCAACAACACCGAGACCGCCGACTTCGGGCTCGCGGGATTGCGGGTCGCCGCGGTGGAATTCGACTCCGCGATCTCGCAGTTCGATCTGCACCTGGTGGTGGTGGACCGGTACAAGGCGAGCGGCGCAGCAGCCGGACTGTCGGCCTCGCTCACCTACGCGACGGCGCTGTTCGACGAGTCGACCGTCGCGAGTTTCGTGCGTCGGCTCGAGCGCGTCCTCGCCTCGGTGGTGGAGACTCCGACCCAGCCGGTGGGTTCGGTGGACCTGCTCGACGCGGCGGAGAGCCATCGAATCCTGGTGAGCTGGAACGAGACTCGGCATTCGATACCGGAAGCGACGCTGCCGTCCCTCTTCGAGCGCACGGCGGCGGCGGACCCCGACCGTGTCGCGCTCGTGGCCGATGGGGCCGAGATGTCCTACGGCGAGCTCTCATCGCGAGTGAACCACCTTGCCCGGCACCTGATTTCGCTGGGCGTCGGCCCGGAGGTGCGAGTCGCGCTGGCGCTGCGGCGTTGCGTGGACCTCGTGGTGGCGATGTACGCGGTCTCCACCGCCGGTGGAGCCTATGTGCCGGTCGATCCGGACCAACCGGCCGACCGCACGGCGTACATCCTCGAGACGGCCGCGCCGATCTGCGTACTCACCAATGCCGACGCGGATTTCGCGACCGATATCGCACCGGTGGTGCGGATGGACGCCGTCCCCTACGACGGTGCCGCCCAGGCGATCTCCGACGCCGAACGCCTCGCCCCGCTGCGTCCGGCCAACACCGCCTACGTCATCTTCACCTCCGGATCCACCGGTCGTCCGAAGGGCGTAGCGGTCTCACACGCGGCCATCACCAATCAATTGCACTGGAAGACAGCGGAATTCGGCCTGTGCGCCGATGACGCCGTGCTCCTGAAGACCGCCGCCACCTTCGACCTGTCGGTCTGGGAATTCTGGTCGGCCGCCGTCTGCGGTGGCCGTCTGGTCATCGCCACCGTCGACGGCCACCGCGAACCGACCTACCTCAACGCCCTAATCGCCAGCGAGCGAGTCACCACCCTGCACGCGGTGCCCTCCATGCTCGACGCCCTCCTGACCGCCCCCTCGCCCGCCTCCGCCCTCAGCGGCCTCCGCCGCGTCCTCACCATCGGCGAGGCCCTACCCGCCCCCCTGGCCCACCGATTCCGCACAGCCCACCCCCACGTCGACCTCTACAACCTCTACGGCCCCACCGAAGCAGCAGTCTCCATAACCAGCCACCGCGTAACCGACACCGACGAGGTATCGGTCCCGATCGGCACCCCCGAATGGAACAGCCAGGTCTACGTCCTGGATGCGCGCCTGTGCCCGGTCCCGGCCGGAGTCTCCGGCGAGCTCTACCTCGCGGGCGCGCAACTGGCCCGAGGCTACTTCGGCCGCCCCGATCTCACCGCCGACCGCTTCGTAGCCAACCCTTACGGCCCCGCCGGTTCCCGCATGTACCGCACTGGTGACCTCGTAGCCTGGAACGCCAATGGCGAGTTGGATTACCGAGGCCGCTCCGACTTCCAGGTCAAGATCCGCGGCTTCCGCATCGAACTCGGCGAAATCGAAGCGGCGCTCCTCGCCTTGCCCGAGATCGCCCAGGCGGCGGTCATCGCGAAGTCCGACCAGCGCACAGGTGACCGCTTGGTGGCGTACCTCGTCGGGGCGCTTGGGCAGTCTGCGCCAGGGGCGCAGGGTGGGCAAGCGCAGCAAGAGCCCGCGGCACCGAACCCTGCTGCGTCGCAGATCGATGTGGCAACCGTGAAGTCCGCGCTCTCGACGACACTCCCGTCGTACATGGTCCCGTCCGCCTTCGTGGTCCTCGAGGCTCTCCCGTTGAACGTCAACGGCAAGCTGGACCGCAAGGCCCTCCCGGAACCGGAGTTCGAGTCCACCCCCTTCGCCCCCTCGACCCCCATCGAGGAGATCGTGGCAGGCGTCTTCACCGAGGTCCTCGGCGTCGACCGCGTAGGCGCGGACGACGACTTCTTCACCCTCGGCGGCAACTCCCTGCTGGCAACCCAAGTCACCTCCCGCCTGAGCGCAGCCCTCAACACCACCATCCCCGTCCGAACCCTCTTCGAGGCCCCCACCGTCGCAGCCCTCGCCACCAAGGCGTCCACGCACACGACCACCCGCCCCCGCGTCCCCCTCACCCCCCGCCAACGCCCCGACACCATCCCCCTCTCACCCGCGCAGCAGCGCATGTGGTTCCTCAACCAATTCGACCCCACCGCAACCGCCTACAACATCCCCTTCGCCATCCGCCTCACCGGCGAGCTGAACGAGCACGCCCTACGCCGCGCGGTCGGCGACATCCTCGCGCGACACGAAATCCTGCGCACCGTCTACCCCCAGACCGCCGACGGCCCCGTACAGGTGATCCTGCCCCTCACCCAATCCGCCACGGAACTGGATGTCCGCACCATCACCCCCGACGAGGTCGTCCCGGCCCTGACCGACCTGACCTCCACCGGATTCGATGTCACCACCGAGGTCCCCCTCCGCGTAACCCTGCTGCGCGTCCCGGAGACCGGCGAGTACATCCTCGCCCTGGTCATCCACCACATCTGCGGCGACGGCTCCTCCCTCGCACCCCTCACCCGCGACCTCATGACTGCCTACGCCGCCCGCACCCAGGGCCAACCGCCGAGCTGGGCGCCCCTGCCCGTGCAGTACGCGGACTACAGCCTCTGGCAGCGCGAAATCCTGGGCGACGAGAACGACCCGGAATCCCTTGCGGCACAACAGCTCGCCTACTGGCGGCAAGCCCTGCACAACCTCCCCGACCAACTCGACCTCCCCGCCGACCGCCCACGCCCGGCCGTCCAATCCTTCCGAGGCGGAAGGGTCGATATCCGCATCGCCCCCGAAACCCATGCCGCGCTGGCGAATCTGGCCCGCGCCCACGGCGCGACCCTGTTCATGGCCGTGCACACCGCCTTCGCGGTCCTGCTGTCGCGCCTGTCCGGCACCGCCGATATCGCCATCGGCACCCCGATGGCGGGTCGCGGCGAGGCGGCCCTGAACGATCTGATCGGCATGTTCGTCAACACCTTGGTCTTCCGCACCGAGGTCACCGCCACCACCGGGTTCACCGATCTGCTCACCCGCCAGCGCGATATCGACCTGCGAGCCTTCGCGCACGCGGAGGTCCCCTTCGAGCGCCTCGTCGAGGTGATCGACCCGGTGCGCTCCACCGCCCGCCACCCCCTGTTCCAGGTCGGCCTGTCCTTCCAGAACCTGTCCCGCACCAGCCTGGATCTGCCGGGCCTGGCCGTCACCGACCTCGAATTCGATGCCGCCACGGCGCAATTCGATCTGCACTGGATTGCGTCGGACAACTACGACGCGCACGGCGCACCCGCCGGAATAACCGGCGAGCTCGTCTACGCCACCGATCTGTTCGACGAATCGACGGTGGTGGGCTTCGCCGAACGCCTGAACCGGCTCCTGTCGGCGATAGCATCCGATCCCGACCGCCCCGTGGGCGACATCGACCTCCTCGACCCGGACGAGTCCACGCGAATCCTGCTGGACTGGAACGCAACTCGGCATCCAGTCGCGCGCGGACTCCTGCTCGACGGCTACCGGCGAACGGTCGACGCCCATCCCGACGCGGTGGCCGTCGTCTTCGAGGGCACCGCACTGACCTACCGCGAATTCGACCGACGGGTCAACAGGCTGGCGCGGCTCCTGATCGAGCATGGCGTCGGCGCGGAATCACTTGTCGGCCTCGCTGTTCGCCGCTCCCTCGACCTGGTCGTCGGCATGTACGCCATCCTCACGGCGGGCGGCGCGTACGTACCCCTGGATCCGGACCACCCCGGCGAACGCATCGCGCACATACTCGATACCGCGCAACCCGTCGCGATGCTCACCACCACCTCCGATGCGGTCGAGTGCCCCGGGGACACCCCGGTATTGCTCCTGGACAGCCTTGCGCTGGACCATTACTCGGCAGACCCGGTGCGCCCCGACGAACTGCTACGCCCCGTCACCCCCGACAACCCGGCCTACGTCATCTTCACCTCGGGCTCCACCGGCCGCCCCAAGGGCGTGGCCGTCTCCCACCGCGCCATCGACAACCAGATCGCGTGGATGCTCGCCCAGTACCCCATGGGCCCGGACGACGTCTACCTCCAGAAGACCGCCACCACCTTCGACGTCTCACTGTGGGGCTACTTCATGCCCTTGCGGTCGGGCGCGACACTGGTGGTCGCCACCCACGACGGTCACCGCGACACCGACTACATCGCGGAAACGATTGCCGCACACGGCGTCACGGTCACGGACTTCGTGCCCTCCATGCTCGCCGTCTTCGCGGCGCACACGCCGGTGGGAGCGTGCCCGACCCTGCGCGACGTCTTCGTCATCGGTGAGGCGCTCCCGCCGGAGACCGCGGCCGCGGTCCGCGCACTCGGCGATATCCGTGTGCACAACCTGTACGGCCCCACCGAGGCGGCGGTCTCCATCACCTACTGGCAGGCCGACTCCCGCGACACCCGCACCGTGCCGATCGGGGTGCCGCAGTGGAACAGTCGGGTCTACGTACTGGATGCGCGTCTGCGGCCGGTGCCGCCGGGTGTGCCCGGTGAGCTGTACCTCGCCGGTGACCAGCTGGCGCGCGGCTACGTGCGCCGCCCGGATCTGACCGCCGACCGTTTCGTCGCCAATCCCCTCGGCGAGGGTGAGCGCCTGTACCGCACCGGCGACCTGGTGGTGTGGCGCGAGGGTGACGCCGATCGTCCGCACCGCCTGGAGTACCTGGGCCGCACCGACTTCCAGGTGAAGTTCCGTGGCCAGCGCATCGAACTCGGTGAAATCGAGACCGCGCTGTTGACCCGGCCATCCGTGAGTCAGGCCGTGGCGCTGGTGGTTCCGACCGCGCTCGGCGATCAGCTGGTCGCCTACGCGGTGCCCGCGCCCGGGCATCGCATCGACCGACAGGAGCTGACCGACGCCCTCGCGCGGGTACTGCCCGCGTACATGATTCCGACCGCCATTGTGGCGCTGGAGGCGTTCCCGCTGAACTCGAGCGGCAAACTCGACCGCACAGCCCTCCCGAAACCGACCTTCACCGCCCGCGAATTCCGTGCTCCCGAAACGGAGCTGGAGGCCACCGTCTGTGCCGTCTTCGCCGACGTGCTCGGCGTCGATCGGGTCGGCCTGGACGACAGCTTCTTCGAGCTGGGCGGCACGTCCTTGGTCGCCGTCCAACTCGCCGCGCGGCTGAGCGTGGCTCTGGGCGAACGCATTCCAGTGGCCGCGCTGTTCACCGCACCCACACCGGTCGGAGTCGTCGCCCAGGTACACAGGGCGGCTGGAGATCTGGGTACGGACCGCGCCTTCGACGTGCTGCTGCCGCTGCGACCGCACGGCAAGGGCGCACCGCTGTTCTGTATCCACCCCGTCGGCGGCATCGCCTGGTCCTTCGCCGGACTCGCCGCCCACCTGGATGCCGACCGTCCCCTCTACGGCCTGCAATCCCCGGCGCTGGGATCCGATGCGCCACTGCCGGATTCCATCGAGGACTGGGCGGCCCTGTACGTCCGTGAGATGCGCGCCGTCCAACCCGAAGGCCCCTACCACCTGCTCGGCTGGTCACTGGGTGGCGTGCTCGCCCACGCCATGGCCGTCCAGCTCCAGGAACAGGGCCATCAGGTGGCAACCCTCGCGATGTTGGACAGCTCGCTGGATGTGGACGCGGCCGACGATCGGGTACGCATCCCGATCGCCGAGATCTTGGGCGGATTGCTCGGCAATACAACGGGTTTCGATGACGCCGCAATATCTCCCGAAGCCCTCGCCGCCCTACTCGCTACCCATGGCGAGCCCTTCGCCTCCCTCGGCCCGGACCGCATCTCCCGCATCATCGACAGTGGCCTACGATCCCTCGCCCTCATCGGCCACTACCGCCCCCGCCGCTTCAAGGGCGACCTGCTGTATTTCACCGCCGCCCACGATGATCCGACCCACAGCCGAGGCATCGGCAGCTGGACCGACTTCATCGACGGTGTCCCGCACAACCACCCCGTACCGGCGACGCACTGGCGCATGACCGCACCAGAGGCCGCGCCCCACATCTGCCGAATCCTCGGCCACCAATAGACCTGTCGGAAAGAGCTTTTCCGAACAGTGAAGAAAGGAACACATATGGAAGGCGTAGACGTCAACGCCCTGATCACCGCCCTGCTCACCCTGATCAGCGGCGGCTCCAGCACCAGCTACAACCCCAAATAGCCGTAACGCGCCACAACCCCTTCGAAAGGAATACCCATGGACAGCGGTAGCGGATTCACCACCCTGCTAGAGGCCATAGCCCATCTCATCACCTCGGGGTCGGCCATAGCCGTCACCCCTGCCCCGGCTCCAGCGACTCCCTAGGAGATCGACCATGGAAACCGGTAGCGCCGTGGACAATCTGTTCAAGATGCTGGCCCAGATGATCCTCACCGGCTCCACGATCACGTATCCGCCGAGCCCCTAGAGGACAGGCACACGCCGCGCCCGCCCTGCTCTCCCTGTTCGGGCGGACGCGGCGTGTTGCGTACAGCTTCTCGCGAAGGCGTCGAGGATCGCGTTACTCGCCGGGGGCGTGGTCGACAATGCGCGCGACCTGGGAAACGGTGGGTCGCGCGGTCGATTTGCTCGCGTGTATCGGGCTACGGAAGGCGGGGAGGTGCGGGGCTCCGGCGGGGTGGCGTTGGCGGGCTTCGAGGCCGGACAGGTCGGCGCGGATACGGCGGAGCAATTGGTCGGCGCGGTTGCGGTGTATGGTTGCGGACTCCGAATCGCCCAGTGCGGCAGCTAGTTCGGCGAGGATCGCGTCGACCGGGCCGAAACTGGTGAGCAGGGTCTCCATGCCGGAGATGCGGCCGCTGCGGGTGACGAGTTTGTCGTAGAGGCGGCGAATTTCGCGCACATCGCCGAATCGCAGTGCGGCGTGGGCGCGGAAGGTGGCCAGGACGAACGGGTAGTAGTACGGCCACTCCGGTGAATAGCGGTCGTAGAGCGCGCGGGCGCGCGAGGGTTCACCGGCGTGCAGGAGCGCCACGATATAGGGCTGTGCGGCGGAATTCGGGAGCTGGGAGTACATCTTGCTGAGTGGTTTGGCCAGCGGCGCGAGATCACCCTGCGCCCACGCCAATCCGAGATCGGCGCAGACGCGCAGGACGGTGGCGTTCGCATTGCCGTGCTGGGCCATGCGCGCACCGAGCTCGTAGTAGACCTTGCGCGCGGTGGGGATATCACCGCACAGCAGCGCCGAGATGGCGGTGAACACCTGGAGTATCTCCATCAGCTGCGGCAATTGCCCATCGGTCGCGCCCTCGATGGCCGTCGCCGCCTGCCGGGCCGCCTCGGCCAATTCGGCATCGTAGAGCGCCCGCCGGTAGAGCGCGTAGTGCGCCAGCGTCCGATACTCCGAGAGCCCCGCGCGCTTGGCCACCGCCAGCATCTCCTGCGCCAGCTGCGGCGGATAGACACTGCCGTCGAAACGGATGTACATGGCGGCATTCAATGCGGCGCACAGCAATTCAGGGTCACCCAGACAGCGGGCCAACGCCACCGCCTGCGTTCCGCGCTGATGCCCCAGGGCCAACCCCTCGGGTGTCAGCGTGAACGCGTACACCGCCGCGATGAGCAGCCGGATCTTGTTCTCGGTGGACTGTTCGCGCGCCAGACATTCGGTGATGAGGTCCTGGACGGTGTTGTCGGTCGCCAGATAGTCCTGCACCGCCCACACCACGGGCGCCCGCCAACAGGTGAGCGCGCACACCAGCAGTTCGTGGTCGTCCAACTGTCTCGCCAGCGCGATGGCGCGATCCCGCTCCGCCCGCGCCTCCAGCAAATGCCCTTGGTAGCCAAGGGCATTCACCAACTGACACCGGGCTCGGAACAGCGCGGTGCGATCGGCGCGGTCGGCCTGCTCGCCATCGTGTCCGGCCAGCGCGTGCAGATCGACCGCGGCGCGCCACAGCTTCGCCGAATCGGAGCGCATATGTCGCTCGGTGCACCGCCGCACCGCCGCCGCCACGTAGGTCAGGGCGTGCGCGGCGGTATCCGGTCGCGCCCCGAGAATCGCGTGCCTGGCCAGGATCTCGGGGTCGCGGGCCAGGCCCGGATATTCGTCGGCGTGCGTCTCCAGCAATTCCAGTGCCGCCCAATGCATTCGAATACGCCGCAGGGTCGGAATGCGCAGGTACACAGTGTCGTGGATGAGGGCGTGGTCGAAGGTGATGCGCCCGGTGCGGTCGGTGCGCACCAGCCCCGCCGCCTCGGCCGCCGCGATCACATCGATGAGTTCGTCCTCACCGGTCTCCATGGCCAGGCTCAGAATCCGCAGATCCACGCCGTCGCCCCAGATGGACAGGTGGGCCAGGGCCTCGGCGACACCATCGGGCAGCCCCGTCAGCCGGTGATTGATCAACTCCCGAATCGAATCCGGCAGCTCCGCCGCGTACCCGGCGGTGTCGCCGCTCGCCTGTTGCGCGGCAAGGGTTTTCGCCATCTCGCGAATGAAGAGCGGATTTCCGCCGGTCCGCCGGTGCAGCAGCTCCACGGTGTCGCGCGACAGATCGTCGAGCCCGGCGTCCAGGGCGACCTGCCGGGTGGCCTCCAGATCGACGCCGCTCAATTCCACCCACTCGGCGGTGGAGTGCGCCAAAGCCGCGGCGGTGGCCCGCAATTCGGGCCCCGCCTCCGAACCGCGCAGCGTGACGGCGATCAGCACCGGCTCGTTGCGCAGCCAGCTCACCACCTGTCGCAGCACCTGTGTGGTGGCGTCGTCGGCGCGGTGCGCGTCTTCCAGCAGGATCGCCACCGGCCGCGCGGCGCTCGCCTGCCGACACAGCTTGACCACCGTCCGCGCCACGGTGAACGCGTCCCCGGCGGCCAGCACATCGGGTGCGGACGGATCGAGTTCGGCGATGATCTCCGCCCAGGCCCACGCCACCGGGGCGCCGTCGACCTCGGGGCAGCCGCCGCGCACCACGGTCCACTCCGGCCCGGCGACCTGTCCGGAATCGGCGAATTGTCCCTGCTGCCCGGCCAATTGGCCCAATACCGCATCGGCGAGCGTGGTTTTGCCCGCCCCGGCCTCTCCCGAAATCCACGCCAAACTCAACTGCCCGCCGCGCGTCTCCGCCGCCACTCGTAAAAGTGCCGCGCGTTCGGTTCCATATCCGCAATACGTTCGCGTATCGCGGACTTCGGCTGCGCGTGCGGCCGGAGTCGCGGTGGGGTCCGCCGCCGTGAGCGCCACCGAATGGCTCAGAATCGCGGTTTCGAGTTCACACAGCGCGGGCCCGGGATCGATACCGAATTCCTCGAGCAGATATTCGCGGGCACGTCGAATCGTGGCCAGGGCCTGGGCCTGTTGGCCGAGTCGGTATTGCGCGGTGGCGAGCAGCCGCGCGCATTCCTCGCGTTCGGGATGGTCGTCGAACAGCGGCCGCAGTTCGATGGCCACCTCGGTGGGGCGATTGAGGTCGAGTTCGATCTGAGCGCGAAGTTCGGCCGCGGTGAGCCGTAAATCGGTGAGCCGCGAGACTTCTCGGGCGGCCCAGGCGAATCCGGTCAGGCCCTCGAACGGCGCGCCGTTCCAACACGCCAGCGCGGCATCGAGCATGCGGCGGCGCTCCCGGGGATCGGGCAGGCGCGCCGGATCGCGCAGGCACTCCTCGTAGGCCCGTAGCCGCTGTTCGAAGCACCAGGCGTCCACCGACTCGGTGTCGAGTTTCAGTGCGTAGCCGGAGGATTCGCTGACCAGGTAGCGGCAGGGCGCGCGGCGGGCCCGATCGGGTTCCAGGGTGCGGCGCAGATTGTGAATGTGCACCTGCAGGACCGAGGCGGCCGAGGGCGGTGGCTGCCCCTCCCAGAGATCGTCGACCAACCGGTCGGTGCTCACCGCCCGTCCACCGGCGATCACCAGCCGCGCGAGCACCGCCCGCAACATGGTCGCGCCCAGAGCGACCGGTAGGTCGTTCACGGACAGCTGTAGCGGCCCGAGCACATTCACTTGCGGTTCCGCCATGTTCCGCGACAACCTCCATACCGGGGTGGAATCGAGCGCGCTGAAGAAAATGAATTATTCCACCGATTGCCCCGGCGTTAGCCCGGAAGTGCCACTGTACGGCCACTTTTCGCCGCTGAAGTTAGCTGGCAAATATTCGGCAAATAAATTGGCTCGGAAGACACGCCTTAACTTGCGCGAAAGTTCCCCGGAAGTGGAGTAGCGAATACTTATAGACATCGACACGACGAAGGGAAAGCCAATGGTTACGGACGTGGCATCCGTTGAGCATCAGGGTTTCGCGCTGCGGGCAATCGGCCGCATGAATGCGCGCCCGGCAGTTCCCGTCGAGATGCTGGCGAATAGCCATATCGAACCCCAAGCGGTCGGTCTGTATTGGGACCGTGACGGCGATATCTGGCAGCGAGAGGAGGACGGCTGGCGGCTCATCCTGCAGGGTGGGGTCTCGGTCGACCCGATCTCGCTGTGGGAGTGGGAGGCCGGGTGCGTCCGTGACTACGCCCCCTTCACCCCCGTGTCGGCTTTCGCCGCCGCCGATGGGTAGCAGTGCCCACTGCCCGAATCGGTAGCGGTGGCCGGAGCGGCAACTCCGGCCGCGGCGGCACCCGGCCCCTCCATCGTGTGAGCCCGATCAGGAGGCCGGGGCCGTCGCTTCCAGTCCGAACAAGGTGACCTCCATCAGGCGGATCACCCGCGCTGGCGGGCAGATGCGCGGATCGTCGCCGAAGACCCGGCCCAGATCCACCACCAGTCCGAAGGCGGCGTGCACCAGAATCCGCGCCTCGCCCTCGGAGAGCTCGGGGCGCACCGCCACCAGCAGGCGCACCCATTCGGCGACGATGAGCCGCTGGATATTGCGCAGTACGGTGCGCTCCTCGGGCGAGACGTGCCCGAACTCCGCGTAGTACACGAAAGTCAGCTCGCGTTCGGCGAACGAGCCGGAGACATAGAGGTCGATGAGCTTGGTCAAGGCTTCGGCGGCGCTCGACGAGGAGGCCGTCGCCGGGCCGATCGCCCCGGACACCCGATCCGCCGCGCGCCGGAAGGCGGCCGCGAGCAGATCGCTCTTGGAACGGTAGTACCGGTACACCGCCGAGGCCGCCGACAGATCCGCGGCCGCGGCGATGTCCTCCATGCTCACATTCGGATAGCCGCGCTCGTGGAACAGCTCGACGGCCTTCTTCAACAGCAGCTCGTGTTTGAACGACTGCGGAATCTCCACCGTGCGCACCGGCGCGAGGGCCTCGGCGGCGGGCGGCAGCTCACAGTCGATCACCCGGTCGCAGGCCGAATGCAGCAGGGCGGTAAGGGGTTTCGCGGGCATGGCGGCATGGTGGTCGCCGATGCTGGTGATGATCGAGAGCACCGTGGCCGCGCGCACGGCGCGATCGTGGCCGTCCAGCTCCGGGCGCACCGCGCCGATGAGCCTGCGCAGCGTGCGCACGGCCTGGGCGAACTGGCCGTTCAGCACGGCCCGGTCGTCGTCGTCGAGATAGCGGCCCTCCCACCGGGTCAGCGCCACGGTGGAGCGATTGGCGATGGTCTCGGCGATGAGCG
Organism: Nocardia sp. NPDC050406; assembly: GCF_044459025.1. Taxonomy (NCBI): domain Bacteria; kingdom Bacillati; phylum Actinomycetota; class Actinomycetes; order Mycobacteriales; family Nocardiaceae; genus Nocardia; species Nocardia sp. NPDC050406. The sequence continues at coordinate 321,065 of NZ_JBITIM010000002.1, forward strand.
CGTCGAGCAGGTGCGACAGCCGCTCGCGCGGGGTCCAGTCGGCGGCCTCCTCGGGCAGGGTGGCGGCGTTCACCGTCACCTGGCCCAGGCGCAGCAACTCCTCCCGGAACAGCGCGTACTTGCTCGGGTAGTGCCGGTACAGCGCGGCGGAGCTGATCCCGAGCCGCGCGGCGATATCCTCCATGCTGACGCCGTGGTAGCCCAGTGATCCGAAGGCGGCCGCCGAGGTGGCGGCGATCTGTGCGCGCCGGTTCTTGGGGCGGCGGCGGATCACGCGTTCGGGCTCGGCGGCTTTCATGTCGCAATCGTAGCGACCAGCGCCTTTGCGGCCGTGCAGGGTTGGCGGTCCGAATTGTAATCCTTTCGCCGCCAGCGTTGTTCGTCGTTGCCCCGGTTGTGCGCCGTAGGCTGCATGGGCACGTCCGCGAGGGAATGGAGCCGCTATGCGCGCGGTGGAGGTGGAGCGCACGATTGCCGCGCCCATCACCGATGTTTTCGACTGGCTCACCGATGTCACCAACTTCCAACGGGTGCCGATGGTCCGGCGGGTCACGCTGGTCCGACCCGGAAATACCAATGGCAATGGCGTGGGCGCGGTCCGCCTCATCGTCACCCCGCTCATGCGGCTGACCGAGGAGATCACCGAATACACCCCGCCGACCCAGGTGCGCTATCGAATACTGAATGCCATTCCGCGCCTACGACATCAGGACGGCACCGTCGATTTCACCGAGGTGCCCGAAGGCACCCACGTGCGCTGGCACTCCACTTTCGAGGTCAGCCGCGGTTCGGCCCTGTCGACCCACGTGTTCCTGCCCATGATCCGCGGCGGCTTCCATATGGTGCTGAGCACCGCGGCCCGGGAACTGCGCGGCGAATAGCTCCCCGCCGACCGGCGGCATCGCGGTGATGGTTACGGCACGGCATCGGCCGTGGCGTCGCCGAAGAGAATGATCCGCATCAGGTGCGCGACCCGTTGTCGGGAGCAGGTCGGGTCGTCGGAGCCGAAGCGGCGGCCCAGGTCGATGACCAGAGCCTGGGCAGTGTGGACCAGGAGTCGGGCTTCGGCGGGTGTCAGGTCCGAGCGGGTCGCGGCGAGCAGTTTGGCCCACTCCTCCACATTGAGCCGTTGGATGGCGCGCAGTCGCTTGCGCTGGTCGGAGGGCACGTTCGAGATCTCGGCGTAGTAGACGAAGGTCAGCTCGCGCTCGGCGAAGGATCCCGCGACGAAGAGGTCGACGAGGGTCGTGAGGGCGGCGGCGGGGGAGGGCGCGGCGGCCACGGCGGGGCCGATGGCCGCCGACACCTGGTCGGCCGCCCGGCGGAACGCGGCGGCCAGCAGATCGCCTTTGGAGTGGTAGAAGCGGTAGATCGCCGAAGGGGTCGGCAAACCTGCGGCAACCGCTATGTCCTCGACGCTGACATGGGGGTAGCCGTATTCGTGGAACAGTGCCACGGCATGCTTCAGCACCAGCTCATGGGTGAAGGTGGGCGGGACCGCGGGCGCGGGTCGGCCATGCGGACCGCCGGGCGGCGGGAGTTCGCAGCGCCACACCGCCAGGCAGGCGGCGCGCAGCCGATCGGCGAGCACCCTGGCGGGCAAGGCCACGTGATGGTCGCCGATACTGCTGACGATGCTCTGAATGGATTGTGCCAGTACGGTTTTCGTAGGCTCGTCGAGCTCGGGGCGGCTCTCGCCGAGCAGTGCCCGTCCGGCGGCGGCGACGGCGGCCAGGTCGGCGGCGACCACCGCGCGGTCCTCGGGTTCGAGATAGCGGCCCTGCCAGCGCAGCAGGGCGGTACTGCGCCGGTTGGCGATACCCGCCCCGATGACCGCGTCGAACAGATGCCGCCGTCGCTGTTCGACGCTCCACCCCGCGGCCTCGGGCGGGAAGCGCGTGGCGGCGGCGCAGACCGCGCCCAGGCGCAGCGCCTCGGTGCGGAACAGCGCGTACTTGCTGGGGTAGTGCCGGTACAGGGCGGTGGAGCTGAGGCTGAGCCGCGCCGCGATCTCCTCCATGCTCACGCCGTGATAGCCGAGCGCGCTGAACGCCTCCGCCGCCGCGACGGCTATCTGGGCACGGCGGTCGCGCGGCCGCCGCCGCACCGGCCGTGCTCCGGCCGGTCCGCGCGTACCCCCGATACCCGAGTCGGCGGCCGGTTCCCCCGAATTCCCCCCGGCGGCAGCGATACTCACCGCTGCGGCACCCCTAGTGGCGAATCCACCTTGTTCACCAGCCAGCGATCGCCGCTCTTTTCCAGGTGCAAGACCGTGGAGAGCTGGCCGGGCGACGCCTTGCCCTGGGTGCCCAGGCTGGTGATGGTCTGGCCGATGATCACGATCGCCTCCGCCGAGGTGGCGTCGCCGGTGCGAATGGCGCACTGTACATCCGTCGCCTTCGACACCACCTCGCCTTTGGCCAGCACCTCCTTCAAGTCCTTGCTGGTGGAATCGAATTGGGTGCGCCAGTCGCCGGTCGCGCCAGCCATGACGCCGGTGATCCAGGCATCGAGGTTCTTGGCGTCGTAGGTGGCGAGGGTGGGTGCGTAGGCGCAGGCGGCGAGGCGGGCCTCCTCGCGGGCATCGAGGATTTCCTGACTGTCTCGGTGCTGGTCGTAGAAGTACACCGTGGAACCTATTGTGGCGCAGAGCGATACGACGGCCGTCGCGGCGATGGTCGTCACGGTGCGACGGCCCGGTCTGGGCAGCGACACTCGGCGCTTCGGCTCAGCCGGTACCTCCTTGTCGAGGCTCACGGCTTCGGTCGGCTCGCTGGACTCGTTGTCACTCAAGAGATCTCATTCCTATCGGGCCGGGACCGGCTGGGAGAGCTCGTTGCCGGTGACCCCCGGCGGCGCGCTGGCTCCGTTGTCGGGCACATCGGGTCGCGGGGCATTGGCCGAACCGCGCACCTGGAGTGCGGGATTGTCCGTGACGCAGTAGTTGTAGAGGCGCACCCGGGTGTCGACGGTCGCCTCGGTGGGCACCACCGGGATGGTGTCGTATTCGCAGGTCGGGCGGGGCCAGGGATCGACCAGGGTGTGATAGGCCCCGTCGTGGGCGGGAATGCCGATGGCCTCCGAACCCACCCGCAGCGCCGGGAACAGCGCCTCGATGGCGGGCTGGCGCAGTTTGGCGGCCTTGGTGATGGCCACGAAATTGGTCACCAGATTCGTCATGGGATCCTGGTTCTCGCTCAGGAACCCGCCCAGTACGGCGAGCTGATCGGGCCCCTGCCGCAACAGATTTCGCAATTCCCGGTCGGCGGCGGCGAACTGGTCGAACAGGGTGCTGCCCGCCGCCGTCAGCGTGCCCAGATCGGGCTGTGCCAAGGACGTGGTGTCGGCGATGATCTCGAGATTCTCGATGAGCTGGCGGGTCTGCGGCAGCAGATCGGTGAGTCCGGCCATGGCCCGGCTGATGCCGGAGATCATATTGCGCAGCCGATCCGGGCCCCCGGCGAGTGCCTTGTCGAGTTCGTCCACGATCACCGTCAGCCGGTCCGGATTCAATCCGCCGATGAAGTCGCTGAGATTGGCGAAGACCGATTGAATCGGCACCGGCACGCTGGTGCGGGCGCGTTCGACCACCGAACCGTCGTGCAGGTACGGCCCGGTATCGGTATCGGGCCGAAAGTCCAGATACTGTTCACCGGCGGCGGAGAGCCGTCCCACGGCCACGGTGCCGCCCACCGGAATCCTGGTGGTGTCCTCGATTTCGGCCTCGGCGGCGATCCCGTCGCCGGAGACGCGGACATCGATGACCCTGCCGACCCGGCTTCCCCGGAAGGTCACGTCGTTGCCGGGCATCAGGCCGCCGGAGGAGGCGAGTTCGACGGTCACCACGAAGGTGTGCGGAATCGGGTTGAACCGCAGCACATAGCCGCCGATATAGCCGACGCCGAGGAGCAACACCGCCACCAGGCCGAGGTTGGCGATGCCGATCCGGCGGCGGACCACCCACTGCCACAGGGGTGAGTTCATCGCTCACCCTCCTGCGGCTGGTCCGAATCCGGCTGCGGCGCGGTGGTTTCCGGTGCGCGCGGCGGACTCGTCACGCGTCCGAAGACCTTCTCCAACACCTGTACCAGACTGCCCACGAACTGCCCCGCGTCGCCCAGTTCCGGCCACCGGCTGCCGGTGGGGTCGGTGAGCGCGCCGAGGCTGAGATACGACACCGTCGCGCCGATGGCCAGCGTCGGTCCTCGGAAGCTCGACATGAGCGAGGGGTAGAGCGTGTTCAACCCGTCCAGGGTGCCGGTGAGATTGTCGCCCATCTGCGTGAATCCGGACATGAGCGCCTGAATGCTCTCGAACAGTCCGACGAAGTCGTCGCCGGTGGTGGTGCTGAAGTCGCCCAGCGCGCTCATGGTGGTGGAGACCTTGGTGAGCAGGTCGACGATCTGTTGATTGTTCTCGTTGACGAGCCCGATCAGCGCGGGGAAGGTGTCGGCAGCCGCGCCCAGTTCCGTTTTGCGCCGGGCCAATTCGCCCGCGAGCACGTTCAGCCCGACGAGGGTGGCGTCGATATCGCCGGTGCGCTGGTTCAAAGCCGCGATGACACTGGTCATTTCGGTGATGAGGTGCTGTAGCTGCGGTGCGCGTCCGGCGAACATGGAGTCCATTTCGCTGGTGATGCGCGCGGCCTGATTGAGGCCGCCGCCATTGAGCAGCAGGGAGATCGACATCATGAGCTGTTCCACCGACGCGCCCGCCGAGGTGGCATCGGTGCCGATGGCGTCCCCGTCGCGCATGGGCTCGCCCGCCTCCTGGGCCGACGGCAGCGTCATGGCCACGAAGATGTCGCCGAGCGGCGTGCCCTGCCGCAGTTGGGCGGTGGTGCCCTTGGGAAGTCGAATGTCCTCGCGAATGAGCATTTCGACCTCGGCGATGTAATTCGTGGTCGAGATATCGGTGACGACGCCGATATCGGTGCCGCCGATCTTCACGTGCGCGCGGTCGGGCAGATTCAGCGCGTCGGTGAAGGCCGCGCGAATGGTGTAGCCGGGTGCGCCGATACCCGGTTCGGGCATGGGGACGGTATTCACCGTCACCGCGCAGCCGCTGGCCCCGGTGAGCGCCGCGGCGGTGAGGGCGGCCGCGAAAGTCGTTGTGCGGATTCTCATTCGATGGTCGCAATCCCGAGTAGTGCCGCCGCGAGCCCGAAATCGGGGCCGAAGTCCTGGACCTTGCCGGTGCGGCAGCCGTCCGAGCGCAGCATGACGCGGTCGCAGAACACCGCCAGCGCTTCGCTGTCGAGCACGACCTTGTCCAGAAGCCCGTGCATGCGCAGCGCGCCGTGTTCGTGGCTGGTGGCATTGGCGAGGTTCTGGAACATGAGCGGACCGACATCCACGATCTCGGTGAGACCGCGGGCATTGGTGCGCATCTGTTCGGTAATGGTGACGAACCGGTTCAGCGCTCCGGCCAATTGTTCGCGGTTCTCGCCGACCAGGCTCGCGGTATTGGTGACGAAATCGTCGAGCTGCGCCAGCACCGCCTGGATACCGGGGGCCTGCTGCCCCATGAGCGTCACCAATTCGGTGAGCCTGCCGCTGAATTCGCGTACGGTCTGATCGTTCTGGGCGATGATCTGGGTGATCTCGTTGAGCTTGATGATGGTGTTGGAGATCTGGTCCTTGTTGGCGAAGGTCACCTCGAAGGCCGAGGACAAGGCGTCGAGGGTTTCCCGTAGTCGGTCGCCATTGCCGTCGAGCAGCGGGAACAGCACCCGGCTGGCCATCGGCCCGGTCTCGTTGTCGCCCTTCAACGCCGCGCCGAGCTGGTCGAAGTTTTGCAGAATGCGATCCAGTTCGACCGGAACCCTGGTGCGCTGCAAGGGAATGTGTTCACCGTCTTTCAGCGTCGGTCCGTCGCCGGTGTAGGCGGGCGCGAGTTCCACGTGCCGATTGGTAATGAGCTGCGGATTCACCAGCGCCGCCATGGCGTCGGCGGGTATGGCGACGCCTCGATCGATGGACATGATGACCTCGACATAGCTGCCCCGCGGCGTCACCGAATCCACGGTGCCGACCGGGACGCCCAGGACAGCGACCTCGTTTCCGGCATAGAGTCCGGCCACATTCTCGAAATCCGCGCTGATGCGCATACGGTCACCGAGGTATTGACCCGGTAGTGAACTCAGGGCATCGGGGAGCAGCGAACAGCCGGACGCCATCCCCGCGACACAGCACAGCACCGCCAGTTTGGTCCATGCGCGAATCGATTTCAGCATTACTTGCACCCCTGTACCGCCTGGACCAGGCACAGCCAGTTGTCCGGGAACAGCCACGGCGCGTACACCTCGCCGTAGGGGCCGTTGCCGAGCACATTGTTGAACTGCCGCAGAGCCACCGGCATGATCTCGTAGAGCCGGTCGAGGTTGTCCTTGTTCTTCTCCAGGCCCTCGGACATGGTGTTGAGATCGGTGATCAGCGGGCCGAGTTGGCCATTGTTCTCCAGCCCCATTTCCTGGAGCAGCCGCGACAGCGAGGCCACATTGTCGAGCAGGGACTGCAACAGGGTTTGTCGCTGTTGGACCGCCGTGCCGATGGCCGCGCCCTGGGTGAGCAGGAGCAGCACGCCGTTCTGATTGTCCGACACCAATGTCGAGACCGTATCCAGGGATTTGAGCAGCAGGTCCACCTCGGCGCCGCGGTCGCTGATCACCTTGGCGAGCGCGCCGACACTGTCGAGCGCCTGCACGGCCAATTCCGGAGAGGTTCCCATTTGCTGGGTCACCAGATCCAGGGCTTGGCGCAGCTTCTGCGGGTCGATGCGCTCGATGTGCTCGAAGGAGGATTTGTACTTCGGATCCTGGATGACCTTGCCGAGGTTGTAGGGGACCGTGGTGTTGTCGAGCTTGATGCGATTGCCCGGCAGGCCTTTTCCGTCGCCGGGCACCAGCTCGATGTGCAGCCGCCCCAGAATGGTGGACATCTTGATGGCGGCCCTGGCATCCGACCCGAGTTTCACGTCGCGGCGGATCTTCATATCCAGCACGACCTTGTCGCCCTCGAGCCGCACCGCCTGCACCTGGCCGACCTCGATACCCGAGACATCCACGGTCGCACCGGCGCGTAATCCGGCGGCCTGGGCGAATTCGGCGTGAATTGTCCTGTCGCCCAACCGCGCCTGTTCGAATACGGTCGATCCGACCAGCAACAGCACCACGAATCCGGCCGCGAGGAGGCCGAGCCGTAGATACCGGTTCCCGAGAAAACTCGGCAGCCGCGGACGCCCGCGCAGTTTCTCGATCATCGGCACACCTCCGATTGGGACTCTCCGCCGACCTGCGAGAACAGGCCGGGCGGGAACAAGATCCCGTAGAGCGATACGTCCAGACGGCAGATATAGGCGTTGCCGTAGGTGCCGTAGCTGGTGAACCGCGCCAGCGCGTTGAGGACGTCGGGCAATTGCACCGCGGCCTGGTCCAGTGCCGCGCCATTGAGCAACAGCAGCGCGACACCGGTGGTCGCGTCGTTCTGTGCGGCAACGACATTGGGTTTGACGGTCGAGATGATGCCGACCAGTGAATCGGTGGCGGTGGCCACGCGGTCCACCGAGGTCTTCAACACCTCGCCCTGGCTGTAGAGCGCCTCGGTGAGCGAACGGGTCTGGGTGATGAGCGTTTCCAGCTCACCGCTGCGATTGGCCAGGCCCGCCACCACACTGCTGAGGTTGGCGATCACATCGCCGAGGATCTTGTCGCGCTGCCCGAAGGTGCCCGCCAGCTCGGCGGCCTGGGTGACCAGGGCGCTGAGCGAGACGCCATTGCCCTGCAAGGCCTGAATCAGCGTCTCCGACAGCGAATTCACCTGATCCGGTTGCAATACGCTGAACAGCGGCTCGAAGCCCGACAGCAGCGAGGAGACATCGAAGGACGGTTCGGTGCGCTCGATCGGAATCCGCCCGCCCGGCGCCAGCGGCTGTCCCGCTTCCTTGCCCGGCATGAGCGCGATATAGCGCTGACCGATCAGATTCTGGTAGCGCACAAGGGCTTTGGTGGCGGTGGTGAGGTGTTGGTCGTCCTCGATGCGGAAGTCGACCTGGGCGCGGTAGCCGTCGGTGAAGTCGATGCGGTCCACGCGGCCGACTCGCACCCCCGCCATGCGAATGTCGTCGCCCACGCGCAGGCCCAGCACATCGGAGAAGACGGCGGAGTAGCTGTGCGTGGGTCCGGCGACCGACCGTTGCAGGGTGGACCAGATGGTGTAGGTCAGCACCACCGCGATGACGGCGAAAACACTGAAGCCCGCCAAGGCTTTTCCGGATTTCATACCGCACCTCCGGTCGCGGAGTCGGCGGGTACCAGGGAGCCACCGGCCAGCACCGACGACATGAGCAGGTACTGCGCCATATTGGGTTTGCCGCCCACGATGGCGGCCACCGCGTCCTGACCGCGCAGGCCCGCGGGTTGCGCGCCATCGGGTGTCTGCTCGGTCTGCGCGGCGGGTGCGGTGAGTCCCGGAATAGCTGGAAGGCCAGGAATCGCGGGCAGGGTGGGCAGTCCCGGAATGGTCGGCAGGCTCGGCTGCGTGACCGGCGCGGGACCGGCCGCGTCCAGGTGCTTCGGCAGCAGCGACGCCGGATACTCTTGTGCCGGAGCCACTTCCGGCACCGTGGCGCCGCCGCAGCGCGGTCCGGCGAGCTCGCCGTAGCGCGGGCAGTCCGCCGCCGTGTACTGCTGGAACGGCGTGAAGCTGACATCCATCTTCCACACCATCTGGCGCTTGGGGCCGAAGCTGAACACCGACTGCAGCCGTTGCAGCGCGGTATTGAGATTGGCCACGGAGTAGGGGATGGCCTGCGGGTCCTGGGCGAGGCTGCCGAACAGGTCGTCCAGGCCCGAGACCAGGAACTTGCCGGAGTCGGGATTGGCGGCGAAGAGGCTGTTCACCGCGTCCACCGCCGTGCCGCCAGTGGTCAGCAGGGCAATGAGATTCGCGCGCTGTTCGGTGAGGGTGCGCGCGGTGGTGACCGAGCGCGAGAGCACCTCGACCAGATCGGGAGCGGACTGGCTCAGCGCGGTGGACGCGCGGCCCAGATCGCCGAGCAGATCGCCGATGCCCGGGGTGGCGCGCACCTCGGTGAGCCAGTTGTCCAAGCGTTCGACGGTGGAACCGGGCACGCGCGCACCGGGATCGAGCGCCGTGGCCAGGGTGGCGAGGACCCGGCCGAGCTTCTCGGGCTGAATATTGTCGAGCACATCGCGCAGCACATTGAGGGTGGTCTGGAGTTGGACCGTGCCCGCGCTGGTGTCCTCCGCAATGGTGGCTCCGGCGCTCAGCGTGCGCTCGGTCGGGGTGGTGTCGACCAATTCGACCGCGGTCACGCCGAAGATATTGTTGGGAATGACGCGCGCCGCCACGGTGGCCGGAATCATCGCCGCCACCCGGGGTTTCAGCGCGATCTCGGCCTCTTGGCGTTCGCCGCGCGCCACCACCTCGACGGCGCTGACACTGCCGACGATCATGCCGCGGAACTTCACATCGGCATGGGCGGGCAGGCCGTCACCGGTGCTGGTGAGCACGGCGGTCACCGGCACCTTGTCCTCGAAGCGCCCGTTGTAGCGCAGGGCGAGCAGATACAGCAGCACCGCGACCGCGGTGATCATGGCCAATCCGGCCAGGGAGAGTTGGCGCGCCGTAGGTCCCCGGCCGCTGGGATCGAGCAGCATGAAACCCCTATCCCGAAATCCGAAAGCCGGGGTCGATACCCCAGATGGCAAGGGTGAGACACAGATTCGCGAAGACCATGACGACGATGACCATCTTGATGGCGCGTCCGGCCGCCACCCCGACACCCTCGGGGCCGCCGGTGGCGACATAGCCGTAGTAGCACTGGATGAACGTCGAGATCATCACGAACACAATGACTTTGAGCAGCGACCAGAAGACGTCCGGTCCCAGGAGGAACTGGAAGAAGTAGTGGTCGTAGGTGCCCGCGGTGGTACCGCCGAGAATGAGCACCGACAGCTTCGTCGCCAGGTACGCCGTCGCCAGACCCACGCTGTAGAGCGGGATGATGGTGAGGGTGGAGGCGATCATGCGGGTGCTGATCAGATACGGAAGCGGGCGAATGGCAATGGATTCCAGCGCGTCGATCTCCTCGGCGATGCGCATGGAGCCCAGCTGCGCGGTGAAGCGGCAGCCCGCCTGAATGGCGAAGGCCAGCGTGGCGATGATCGGGGCCAGTTCACGGGTGGTGGCGAAGCCGGAGATCGCGCCGGTGAGCGGGCTCATGGTGAGCAGGTTCAGCGCCGTGAACGATTCCATGCCCACGGTGATGCCGCCGAAGCCGCACAGCAGCACCACCACGCCGACCGTGCCGCCGCCGACCACCAGGGAGCCGTTGCCCCAGCCGACGTCGGCGGTGAGCCGCAGCACCTCCTTGCGGTAGTGCTTCATGACGAAGGGGATCGCGGCCAGCGCCTGGAAGAAGGTGATGACCTGATGGCCGAGCCGCTGATTCGCCTGTACCGGAACCGATATCGCGTTGCCGACGGCGCGCACCGGCTTGAACGCGGGCGGGGTGTATGTGCTTCCCACGTCAGATCACCTTGGTCGGGAAGAGGGTGTTGTAGAGCTGGGTGAGAATGATGTTGGTGGCGAAGAGCATGAGCGCCGAACTCACCACCGCCGAATTCACCGCATTGGCGACGCCGCCGGGGCCGCCGTGCGCGTGCAGGCCGATATCGCAGGCGATGATCGCGGTCAGCATCCCGAACACGGCCGCCTTGATGAGCGCGACCACCAGGTCGTTGGCGACCGCGAAGGAGGCGAACGATCCCATGAACGAGCCCGGCGTTCCGGCCTGGGCGTAGACGTTGAACATGTAGGCCGTCGCGAAGCCGACGAAGACGATGAAGCCGCACAGCAGCATGCTCACCAGAACCGCGGCCGCCACCCGCGGTGCCACCAGACGCCGGACCGGGTCCACGCCCATGACCATCATGGCGTCGATCTCCTCGCGAATGGTGCGCGAGCCCAGATCCGCGCAGATGGCCGAGCCGACCGCGCCCGCGATCATGAGCGAGGTGACCAGCGGCGCGCCCTGGCGGATGATGCCGAGACCGGCCACCGCCCCGATGAAGGTCGTCGCGCCGACCTGGTTCACCAGTGCGCCCACCTGGATGGAGACCACCACCGCGATGGGTATCGCCACCAGGACCGTGGGCGCGGCCGAGACACTCGTCATGAACGCGCACTGCTTGATGAATTCCTGGTAGGGGAAGCGGCGCTGAAACAGGGCCAGGAACAGCTGTTTCAGTGCGTCGCGCCCCAAATCGACCTGGCGGCCCAGGGTTTCGAGGGAGCGTTGCGGATGTCGTCGCCACAAGCCCGTGAGGCTGTCGGCGATCTTCTCGACTTCACCTGTCTCGGTGGGTTTTTCGACGATCGGTTCGGTGATTGTCACGGATGCTCCTTCACGCGAGGTCCTCGAGCTGCCGTTGCAGCACTACGAGCCCGAAGCCGAGCGTCGCGACGCCCGCGGCGAGCACGCCGAGTACGGCGACCCACAGGCCCACGCGCAGGACCGGATTGACTTTCGTTCGCCCACCGAGGATCTTGACGCCGATCACCACGATGTCGATGAGCCAGACCAGCGCCATCATTACGTCATGCACACATTCGCGAAGGTGAGCACCGGCCAGCACACGATGGATCCGAGGAACGAGACGACGACATCGAGGCCGTGCATATCTTTCAGATGATCGGTGTGGGTGAGCGTCCACACCACGCCGATCAACCCGTACGGAATCCCGACGATGATGAGCGTCCCGAGGAACTCGGACACCTTCATCTCGTAGCTGAGTATCCGGTCCAGCCGCTTCAGCATTGAAACAGTCCTTTCACCTGCCCGAAGGCGGTTGGCGACCCGCGATGTGATCGCCGCCACGCTCGGTTATGTTACTGATCATTCCTAGGAATGGAACCCCTTGCGGGTAGGCAGAACGCGCCAACTTCGTGGGTGTAGCACCGAATATGGTCGACAAAGCTTCGTCAGAAGTTATGGTTCATTCACGCCAACGAGACGCGTGCAGGAAGGACGACGATGACCGCCGCGCAGCCGCTGGAGCCGTACTCGACCCCGCTCACCACCGAGCAGACCCGCATTCGCATTCCCGCCGCGCACCGGTCGGAGACCAAGCGGCCGCCGGTGCTGCCCGACGCCCTGGACTTCTGGCAGTTCGCCGGTGCGGCCGCCAATGTGGCCATGCAGATGTCGCGTCCGGCGGTCGGCTACGGGGTCGCCGACAGCACGGTGGAATCCGGTGCGCTCATGGTGCATCCGTGGAAACGCCTGCGCACCACGGCTTCCTATCTCGCGGTCGCGATTCTCGGCAGTCCCGAGGACAAGGTCGCCTATCGCGAGGCCGTGAATGTCGCGCACCGCCAAGTGCGTTCGGCCCCCGACGCGAAGGTCAAATACAACGCCTTCGACCGCGGGCTACAGCTGTGGATCGCGGCCTGTCTCTACGTCGGCTTCGAGGACTCCTATCAACTGCTGCACGGCAGGATGAGTCCGGAACAGGCCGAATCGTTCTACGGTTCATCGGCGACGCTGGGCACGACCTTGCAGGTCACCGAGGATATGTGGCCGCCCACCCGCGCCGATTTCGACACCTACTGGAACCGCGCGTGCGAACAGGTCGCCGCCGACGCCAAGATCCGCGCCTACATAGACGACCTGCTGAACCTGCGCATGATCCCCTGGTACCTCCGAATCACCTTCGGCGGCCTCCTGAAATTCCTCACCACGGGCTTCCTCGCCCCCCACTTCCGCGCTCAGTTGGGCGTTGCCTGGACCCCCGCCGACCAACGCCGCTTCGAACACCTCTTCCTCTTCGTGGGCTTCGTCAACCGCTTCCTCCCCAAATTCCTCCGCGCCGCCCCCACCCACGCCGTCCTCTGGGATGTCCGCCGCCGAATCCGAAAGAACAAGCCACTCATCTGAGTTCGCTTCGCGGGGCACGAAAACGACTGCGGCGCAGGAGAACCGAAGTTCACCTGCGCCGCAGTCGTGGCTACCTTACGGAGCCGGTTGCGTCGGCGGCTCGGGTTGGCCGCCGAAATGCGCGATTCCGGCGTCGATGAGCGGCTGCCCACCGGCGGCGAGCAGGCCGATTCCCGCGCCGACGGCGATCGCGGCCAGCACGACCGGGAAGAACAGCAGGCCGAAGATCGGCAGGCTGATGAGCAGGCCGATGGCCCCACCGATGAGAGCGCCGAACGACGCGCGCTGCAACTCGGCGTTCCACCGCTCCTCGGCGGTGCCGATATCGCGCAACGCGACCTCGCGAACGGCCTCCGGCGCGACGGAGGCCGGGCGCAAGGTCAGCTCCTTGCCCGCCTTCTCGATGGTGGGCCGCAGCGCGATGTCCAGGCCGTGGGCGCGGTAGGTGAGCGGCACCGTGGCAATGCCGCGCCCCTGCGCGTCGGATACCGCGATGGCGTCGCCCGTGGCGGAGAGCGCGAACGTGCCCGTGTCCAGAACCGTTGTGACAGCACCGCTGTCGGCGGTGAGCTGGCTCGTGAACGTGACGCCGTGGTCGTCGCCGCGCAACAGCACCGGTTGGTGGATGGATTCGGTCGGCTGTGCGGCGGGGGCGGCGTGGACCGTCCCGGACGCGATGGTGGTGGCCGCGATGGCCAGCAGCGCGGTGGCGGCGAACTTCTCGACTCGCATATCGAACTTCCTGATTCTCATCTCAGCGCAACCCTCCGATTCCGGCGCCGATGGCGGCACCGGTGATGCCGCCGAGCACTCCCCAACTGACACAGCCGATCGGCGCGAGCGGTGCGCCGATCACGGTGGCGAGGGCGATGCCGCCCACCACGCCGCAACCGAGGGCCGCGCCGCCCACCGCACCGGCGATCGCCGCCGACGCGACACTGTCGGCGCGACTGGGCGCGACGCCGACCGAGCGCGCGAATTGCGAGATATCGGCCTCGGGTCGTGCGAAGACCGCGTTGAACTGGTCCACCTGATCGGCGGCCAGGAAATCCGGTGCGGCCGTGACCATATCGCCGATACGAATGGTCACGGGCTCGACGACGATGGGTGCCACCGCGGGCTCCGGCTCGGGTGCGTGCAGGGCCTCGGGTCGCAGCGGAGCCACGTACTCCCGCTGCGGAATCTGGCGCGCGGGCAGGTAGTCGGTCTCCGGGGCGATACCGCGCAGGTCGTCCTCGGGGGCGACATAGGACATGGGTGGCGGCGTGTTCGCCGTGGTGACCCCCGGCTGCCGCGTCGGCGAGTCACCCGGGGCAGGAGCCTGCGTGCCCGGATTGGGCGGCGTGGTGACCCCCGGCTGCGGGGCGATGAATTGCGGCGGTGCCGCCTGGGTGACGGCGGCGCCGGTGACGACGGCCGCCATGGGGAGCACGGTGACGGCGGCGCGGGCCGCCAGTCGCTGCGTCGATGTTTGTTTTCGGTGTTTCGCCATGCGAATCCCCCGACCTTTCTTGCTGATTCCCGACCGAACGGGCGCTCAGGTGCACTGAGCACAGCAATGCCGGGCGGTAGCCCCCCTCGCGTACGCGCGCCACGTTCATTGCCGCATCCCGGGACTGGTGGTCCGGATCGCGGATGGCCTGTTCCGGGTGCGCAATTCGTCCGAAGTACAGCCGGGAGTGTCTTCGCATGTCAAACCGGTTGCGAAGGATGAGGTTCGGATCACAACCGTAGTCGCGGGCACATGGATGCCCGCGGTGTGCGTTCTGGTTGCGCGGGCCTGTGCGGGAAATTCTCAGTCTGCTAGAAGTTTGCCACTGCGCCAAGGTTGGTGGGGGAGGGGCTATTCCAGGGCTGCCAGGGCCATGCGGCGGAGGATGGGGCGGGCGCGGGTGGCGATGGTGGCGGGGGCGCTGTGGGGGGTGGAGTTGATGAGGCCGAAGGTGGCGTGGGCCTGGACTCGGGCGGCGGGTTCGGGGAGGTCGGGGTGGACGTCGCGGAGGACTGCGACCCAGATCTCGACGTACTGGCGCTGAGTGCGGCGGACCTGGCGGCGGGCGGCGTCGGGGAGGTTCTCGAGGTCGCGGTCCTGAATGCGGATCAGCTCGGGGTCGCCGAAGGCGAAGTCGAGGTGGAAGTCGACGAGGTTGGTGAGCGCTGCGCGGGGGGAGCTGGCCCCGGCCACCACCGCGCGGCCGCCGTCGAGCAGGCGCTGGCTGATGCCGACGAGCAGTTCCACCAGTAGCGCTTCCTTGTTGGGGAAGTGCCGGTACACCGCCGGGCCGCTGATTCCGGCCGCCGCCCCGAGGTCGTCGAGCCGCATGCCCAGGAATCCCCGGTCGGCGATGAGCCGGGCCCCGGCCTCCAACAGCTGCTGTCTGCGCTGCGCCTTGAGCTGTTCGCGGCGCGTGAGAACGGCGGGCTCGGTGCTGCTCACCGCGGACTCCCTTCGCCGGACATGGACAACTCAGTTAATAGAGATTATCTTATTTCTCAGTTATCGGCGATTAACTGATCGAACGGACGACGGAATGACGGTGACCGAGGAGACGGGCAACCGGTCCGCGCACCTGGCGCTGGTCGAGGACCTGCGGGCGCGGCTGGCGGCGAATGCGCTGGGCGGTCCGGAGAAGGCGCGCGAACGGCATCTCGCGCGCGGCAAGCTGCTGCCGAGGCAGCGGGTGGATCAGCTGTTGGACCCGGGCTCGCCGTTCCTGGAGCTCTCCCCGCTGGCCGCCACCGGCATGTACGGCGACGAGTGCCCGGGCGCGGGCGTGATCAGCGGTATCGGGCGGGTGTCGGGGCGCGAATGCGTGATCGTCGCCAATGACGCCACGGTCAAGGGCGGCACCTATTACCCGCTGTCGGTGAAGAAGCATCTGCGGGCCCAGGAGGTGGCGGCACAGAACCATCTGCCGTGCGTCTACCTGGTGGACTCCGGCGGCGCGTTCCTGCCGCATCAGGACGAGGTGTTCCCCGACCGCGAGCACTTCGGGCGCATCTTCTTCAATCAGGCGAATATGAGCGCCAAGGGCATCGCGCAGATCTCGGCGGTCATGGGCTCGTGCACGGCCGGTGGCGCGTACGTGCCCGCCATGAGCGACGAGACCGTCATCGTGCGCGATCAGGGCACCATCTTCCTGGGCGGTCCGCCGCTGGTGAAGGCGGCCACCGGCGAAGTGGTGACGGCCGAGGAGCTGGGCGGCGGCGACCTGCACTCCCGAATCTCCGGCGTCACAGACCATTTGGCCGACAGTGACCAGGACGCGCTGCGCATCGTGCGCAATATCGTGGCCACCCTGGGGCCGAAGCGGGCCACGCCGTGGGAAGTCAAGTCCACGGTGGATCCCATTGCGCCGCAAGAAGAGCTCTACGACGTCGTACCTACCGACCTGCGCACCCCCTACGATGTCCGGGAAGTCATCACCCGCGTCGTGGACGGCGGCGAATTCCAGGAGTTCAAGGCCGAATACGGCAAGACCCTGGTCACCGGCTTCGCCCACATCCACGGCCATCCGGTCGGCATCGTGGCCAACAATGGCGTGCTGTTCGCCGAATCCGCCCTCAAGGGAGCGCATTTCATCGAACTGTGCGACAAGCGCATGATCCCGCTGGTCTTCCTCCAGAACATCACCGGGTTCATGGTCGGGCGCGACTACGAGGCGGGCGGTATCGCCAAGCACGGCGCGAAAATGGTCACCGCCGTGGCCTGCGCGCGGGTGCCCAAGCTGACCGTGGTGATCGGCGGCTCGTACGGCGCGGGCAACTACTCCATGTGTGGCCGCGCGTATTCGCCGCGCTTCCTGTGGATGTGGCCGAATGCCCGCATCTCCGTCATGGGCGGCGAACAGGCCGCCTCGGTCCTGGCCACCGTGCGCGGCGATCAACTCGACGGCAACGGCCAGCCCTGGTCGACCGAGGACCAGGAGGCGTTCAAGGCCCCGATTCGCGACCAGTACGAGCGCCAAGGCCACCCCTACTACTCCACGGCCCGGCTCTGGGACGACGGCGTGATCGACCCCGCCGATACCAGAACCGTTCTCGGCCTTGCCCTTTCGGTCTGCGGGCAAGCGCCCGTCGAGCCCGTTTCCTACGGCGTCTTCCGGATGTGACGACCATGATGAACAAAGCCCACCCCGTCGCCTTCGACACCGTGCTGGTGGCCAATCGCGGTGAGATCGCGGTCCGGGTCATGCGCACGCTGCGGGCCATGGGAATTCGCTCGGTCGCGGTGTACAGCGATGCCGACGCCGACGCCCGCCATGTGCACGAGGCGGATGTGGCGGTGCGGCTCGGCCCCGCCCCGGCGCGCGAGTCCTACCTCGATATCGACAAGGTCGTGGCCGCGGCGGTGCGCTCGGGCGCGCAGGCGGTGCACCCGGGATACGGCTTCCTGTCGGAGAATCCGGCCTTCGCGGCGGCGCTCGACGCGGCCGATATCGCCTTCCTCGGACCGCCGACCCGAGCCATCGAGATCATGGGCGACAAGATCGCCGCCAAGAACGCGGTCTCGGCCTTCGGGGTGCCGGTGGTCCCCGGTATCGCCCGGCCCGGACTCACCGACGCCGAATTGATCGACGCCGCAGGCGAAGTCGGCTACCCGGTGCTGGTGAAGCCCTCCGCCGGTGGCGGCGGCAAGGGTATGCGCCTGGTGGAGGACCCGGCGGCGCTCCCGGCCGCCCTGGTCTCCGCGCGCCGTGAGGCCGGGGCGGCCTTCGGTGACGACACGCTGTTCCTGGAACGCTTCGTCACCCGCCCCCGCCATATCGAGGTGCAGGTGCTCGCCGACCAGTACGGCCACATCCTGCATCTCGGCGAACGCGAATGCAGCCTCCAGCGGCGGCATCAGAAGGTCATCGAGGAAGCGCCCTCGCCCCTGCTGGACGCCAAGACTCGCGCCCGCATCGGCGCGGCCGCGGTCGCCACCGCGCGCAGCGTGGACTACGTGGGCGCGGGCACCGTGGAGTTCATCGTCTCGGCGGACAAACCGGACGAGTTCTTCTTCATGGAGATGAACACCCGGCTCCAGGTGGAGCATCCGGTGACCGAGCTGGTGACCGGCGTGGACCTGGTGGAGACCCAGGTGCGCATCGCCGCCGGACAGAAGCTCGCGGCCGACCAGGACGATATCCGCCTCACCGGCTGGGCCATGGAGGCGCGCGTCTACGCCGAGGACCCGGGGCGCGACTTCCTGCCCACGGGCGGCACCGTGCTGGCCCTGTCCGAACCGGAAGGCCAAGGCGTACGCGTGGATTCGGGTCTGCGTGCCGGAACGGTGGTGGGCAGCGACTACGACCCGATGCTGTCGAAGGTCATCGCGCACGGCCCCGATCGCGCCACCGCTCTCACGAAACTCGATGCGGCACTGGCGGAAACACAGGTCCTCGGGGTACGCACCAATATCGACTTCCTGCGGTTCCTGCTCGCCGACACCGACGTGGTGGCCGGGCGGCTCGATACCGCGCTCCTGGACCGCCGGGTCGCCGACTTCGTCCCAGCCCCCGTGGTCGATGCCCAATTCCTCGCCGCGGCAGCGTATCTGTGGCTGCGCAGGTGGCCGCGAGCGGTCGACGACCCCTGGGCGGTGCCGACGGGGTGGCGTTTGGGTGAATCCGCGCCCACGGTGCTGCGCCTCAGCGGCGGTGACCGCACCACGCACGTCTACCTCACCGGCTCTCCCCAGCAGGCCGAGGCGTGGGTGGACGAGGGCGAGAAGTACACGCTCACAGCGGAACTCGATGAGCAGTGGCTCGTTCTGACGCTGGACGGCCTGCGCACCCGCCACCGCGTCGCCGAGGGCGACGGCCACCTCTGGCTCACCGACCACACCGGCGTCGTCCAACTGCGGGAAGTCGCCGAGGCCGATATCCGAGGTGTCGCCGAACATATCGGCGACGCCGAAATCGTCAGCCCCATGCCGGGTTCCGTCATCGCGGTGCCCGCCCAGCACGGTGCACGAGTCACCGCGGGCACCCCCGTGGTGGTGGTCGAGGCCATGAAGATGGAGCATTCGCTCACCGCCCCCATCGACGGCATTGTCGAAATCCTGGTGCGCCCCGGCGACCAGGTGAAGGTAGATCAGCCGCTCGCACGCGTCGTGCCCGCGAGCGAGACAGTTGCGGAAGGAACCACCCCATGACCGACTTCCTGTCCACCGGCTCGCTGCCGGACGAGTACCGCGAACTCGCGCTCACCGTGCGGGATTTCGCGCAGCGCGTGGTGGCTCCGGTGGCCGCCCAGCACGATGCCGACCACACCTTCCCGTACGAAGTGGTGGCGGGTATGGCGGAGATGGGCCTGTTCGGCCTGCCGTTCCCGGAGGAGTTCGGCGGTATGGGCGGCGACTACTTCGCCCTCTGCCTGGCCCTCGAGGAGCTCGGCAAGGTCGATCAGAGCGTGGCCATCACCCTCGAGGCCGGAGTCTCGTTGGGCGCCATGCCCATCTACCGCTTCGGCAACGACAAGCAGAAGCAGGAGTGGCTGCCCCAGCTCACCAGCGGGCGCGCCCTGGCCGCCTTCGGGCTCACCGAACCCGGCGCGGGCAGCGACGCGGGCGGCACCCGCACCACCGCCGTGCGCGACGGCGACACCTGGGTCATCAACGGCTCCAAGCAGTTCATCACCAATTCCGGTACCGATATCACCCGACTGGTGACGGTGACCGCGGTGACCGGACAGGCCGAGGGCAAGAAGCGGATCTCCACCATTCTGGTGCCGACCGACACCCCCGGCTTCGTCGCCGAGCCCGCGTACAACAAGGTCGGCTGGAACGCCTCCGACACCCACCCGCTCAGCTTCACCGATGTGCGGGTGCCCGCCGAGAACCTGCTCGGCGAGGAGGGGCGCGGCTACGCCAACTTCCTGCGCATTCTCGACGAGGGCCGGATCGCCATCGCGGCGCTCTCGGTCGGCGCGGCGCAGGGCTGTGTGGACGAGAGCGTGCGCTACGCCAAGGAGCGCGAGGCCTTCGGCCAGCAGATCGGGCGAAATCAGGCCATTGCCTTCAAGATCGCGCGCATGGAGGCTCGCGCGCACGCCGCCCGCACCGCCTACTACGACGCCGCCGCGCTCATGCTCGCCGGAAAACCGTTCAAGAAACAGGCTTCCATCGCCAAACTCGTCGCCAGTGAGGCCGCGATGGACAATGCTCGCGACGCCACCCAGATTTTCGGCGGCTACGGCTTCATGAACGAATATGCTGTGGCGCGGCACTATCGCGACAGCAAGATCCTGGAAATCGGTGAGGGCACCACGGAGGTGCAGTTGATGCTGATCGGGCGAGAGTTGGGACTGTGAACAACGAGGCGTCATCGCACGAGGTCCGCCGGGTGGTGCAGCGCGGCCTGTGGTTCGAGGAGTTCGAGACCGGTGTGGTGTACGAGCACCGGCCCGGCCGCACCATTACCGAGGCCGACAATGTGCTGTTCACGACGCTGACCATGAACACCCAGGCGCTGCATCTGGATGCCGCTTTCGCCGATGCGCTGCCGCCGTTCCATCAGCGGCTGGTGAATTCCATGTTCACATTGTCCACACTGGTTGGTTTGTCGGTGGCGCAGTTGACCCAGGGCACCATTGTCGCCAACCTCGGCTTCTCCGAAATCGCTTTTCCGAAACCGCTTTTCCACGGGGATACGCTCTACGCGGAAACCGTGGTCACCGACAAACGGGAATCCAAGAGCCGTCCAGGGGAGGGCATCGTGACATTCGCGCATACCGGACGCAATCAGCACGGCGATATCGTCGCCACCGCGGTCCGCAAAACCCTGGTTCGGCAGGGTCCGGGGCAATCATGAACTGGGAGTTGCCCGGACCCGCCTGGCTGTTCTGCCCCGCCGACCGCCCCGAGCGCTACGGCAAGGCCGCCGCGGCGGCCGATGTGGTGATCATCGATCTGGAAGACGGTGTGGCCGAGGCCGACAAGGCCGCCGCCCGCGCGGCGCTCATCGCCACGCCACTGGATCCGGAGCACACGGTGATTCGGGTGAACGCCGCCGGAACCGTCGAGCACATGCTCGATCTGGATGCCTTGACCCGCACCGAGTACCGGCGCGTCATGTTGCCCAAATGCGAATCGGCCGAGCAGATCACGCGGCTGGCCGACTACGAGGTGATCGCGCTCGTGGAATCGCCGCTGGGCGCGCTGGCGGTGGGACGGGCCGTCATGGCGCGCAATGCCATCGGCGTCATGTGGGGCGCGGAGGATCTCGTCGCCGGACTGGGCGGGAACTCCAGCCGCCACGCCGACGGCGGCTACCGCGATGTGTGCCGACACGTGCGCTCCCAAACTCTGTTGGCCGCCAAGGCCTACGGCAAATTCGCCCTGGACTCGGTCTATCTCGATATCGCCGACCTGGACGGGCTGGCGACCGAGACCCTCGACGCGGTGGCGGTCGGGTTCGACGCCAAGGTCGCCATCCATCCCAGCCAGGTGCCCGTCATCCGGCGCGCGTACGCGCCCAGCTCCGACGAGATCGACTGGGCGCGCAGGCTTCTCGACGAGGTGCCGAACCATCGTGGCGTCTTCACCTTCGAGGGCCGCATGGTGGACGCTCCGGTCCTGCGGCACGCGGAGCAGATCGTGAAGCGGGCGCAGGGCGCGGACAGCGCGGCGTCGTAGGAGGTAGTGGTGGAACCGCAGTGGGTGCCGAGCGAGGCGGATGTCGCGGCGGCCAGAGTCACCGATTTCGCGCGCTTCGTGGAGCGGCGGACGGGCGTATCCGCGCCGGACTACCGGACGCTGTGGCAGTGGTCCGTCGATGACCTGCCCGGATTCTGG
The DNA here is from genome assembly GCF_044459025.1 of Nocardia sp. NPDC050406. NCBI lineage: Bacteria > Bacillati > Actinomycetota > Actinomycetes > Mycobacteriales > Nocardiaceae > Nocardia > Nocardia sp. NPDC050406. The sequence continues at coordinate 342,804 of NZ_JBITIM010000002.1, forward strand.
CGGGCGGTCTGGGAGTACTTCGACCTCGGTGAGGTGCCGGGAGAGGTGCTGGCCGATGCGACCATGCCCGGGGCGCGGTGGTTTCCGGGTGCGCGGCTGAACTATGTGGATCAGGTGGTGCGGCAGGCCCGGGTGGATCGGCCCGCGATTCTCGCGGTGAGCGAGGGCGAGGAGATCCGCGAGATCTCCTGGGCCGAGATGCTCGCCCAGGCCGCTGGATTCGCGCGCACGCTGCGGGAACTCGGTGTGCGGCCGGGGGATCGGGTGGCCGGGTATCTGCCGAATATCCCCGAAGCGGTCATCGCCTTCCTGGCCACCGCGAGCCTCGGGGCCATCTGGAGCGCCTGCGGACAGGACTACTCCGCGCAGGCGGCGCTGGATCGGCTCGGCCAGTTGGAGCCGGTCGTGCTGGTGACGGCCGACGGCTACCGCTTCGGCGGCAAGACGCACGGCCGGTGCGAGGAGATCGAGGGGCTGCGCAGCGGTTTGCCGTCGCTGCGGGCGACCGTGGTGGTGTCGCGGCTGGGCGGCACCGTGCCCGGGGCGCTGCCGTGGGATGCCGTGGAATTGGGGCTCGCCGATGCCGAGGCCGACGGTAGTGACGAATTCGTCACGGAGCCGGTCGATTTCGGCCATCCGCTGTGGGTGCTGTACTCCTCCGGCACCACCGGCAAGCCCAAGGGCATCGTGCACGGACACGGCGGCGTCTTGCTGGAGCATCTGAAAGCCGTTGCGCTGCAATCCGATATCGGGCCGGACGACACCTTCTTCTGGTACACCAGCCCCAGCTGGATGATGTGGAATTTCCAGGTCGCCGGACTGCTGGTCGGGGCCACCATCGTCTGCTACGACGGCAGCCCCGGGTATCCGGAGCCGGATTCACTGTGGGAGTTGGCCGCTCGGACCCGTACCACCGTGCTCGGCACCAGCCCCGGTTACGTGCTCGCCTGTGCCAAGGCCGGGGTGGTGCCCCGCCGCGACCACGACCTGTCCGCGCTGCGCATGGTCGGCATCACCGGCTCGGCGCTGCCGCCCTCCTCGTCGCTGTGGTTGCGCGCCAATGTCGGTGAGCGGGTGCCCGTCGCCTCCATCAGCGGCGGCACGGATGTGGTGTCGGCGTTCATCGGGGGTGTGCGCACTGTTCCGGTGTGGCCGGGCGAGCTGTCGGTTCCGTATCTCGGTACGGCACTGGAGGCTTGGGACGAGAACGGTCGTCCGGTGCGCGGCGAGGTGGGGGAACTCGTCATCACCAAACCCATGCCGTCCATGCCGGTGTGCTTCTGGAACGATCCCGATGGCTCGCGCTACCACGACGCCTATTTCGACATGTTCCCCGGCGTCTGGCGGCACGGTGACTGGATCACCCTCACCGAGCGAGGCAGTATCGTCGTGCACGGCCGCTCCGATTCCACCTTGAACCGCAATGGCATTCGCATGGGGTCGGCCGATATCTACCAGGCCGTGGAGGCGCTGCCGGAGATCGCCGAGGCCCTGGTGATCGGTGTGGAGGAGGCCGACGGCGGATATTGGATGCCGCTGTTCGTGGTGCTCGCGGCCGGGGCCGAGCTCGACGAGGCGTTGAAGCAGCGCATCAATACGGCCATCCGGACCGAGGTTTCGCCGCGCCATGTGCCCGACGAGATCATTCTCGCGCCCGGTATTCCGCATACGCGCACCGGGAAGAAGCTCGAAGTGCCGATCAAGAAGCTGTTCCAGGGGGCCGAGGCGGAGCGTGTGGTGGCTCCCACGGCCGTCGACGATCCGGCGCTGCTGGAGTGGTACGCCGCCCTGCGCTGAACGGCGTACCACGCCGCGGTCAGCGCACCTTGGCGAAGAAGGCGCGGATATCGGCGGTATGCGCCCGCGGAACCTCCATGGCGATGAAGTGGTTGGCGGGCGGGTTGTCTTCGGGCCAGTGCGCGATCGTGTTGTCGCGCTCGGCCAGTCGCCGCATGAGCGCCGAGCCGCCGCCGTATGTGCCCACAGGGACCAGCTTTTGGCCCGCTGGCCACTCGAACCCGTTGTCGCCCAGGCCGTTGTACATGGGCCACGACGAGGTCGCGGCGGTATCGGTGAACCAGTAGAGGCTGATATTCGTCAGCAGATGGTCCAGGTCGATGGCCTCCTCCACGCGGTCGACCAGCGGCGAGAACTCGGTGAACTTGTGGACCAGCCAGGCCAGCAGCCCCGCCGGGGAATCGGTCCACGCGGCCGCGAAAGTCTGTGGCGCGGCGTGCAGGAGGACATGGTGGTTCACGCCCGTCATCCACTTCTGCATCATGTCCCACTCGGCGCGCTCATCCGGGGTCATGGTCGGGACATCGTCGATGGTGGGCATACCGATGCCGCCGTCGATATGCACGCCGACCACGTGATCCGGTGCGGCGATGGCCATTTCCTGGACCACGTACGCGCCCAGGTCGCCGCCTTGCACGCCGTAGCGCTCGTAGCCGAGCCGCGCCATGAGCTCCACCCACATCCGGGCGACCGTGCGCGGCTTCATACCCACGTCGGCGGGCGGTGCGGAGAAGGCGAAGCCCGGGACGGACGGGATGACCACGTGGAACGCCTGGCCCGGATCGCCGCCGTGGTTGCGCGGATCGGTCAGCAGCGCAATGGATTCGGTGAACTCCACGAAGGTGTTCGGCCAGCCGTGGGTGAGAAGCAACGGCAAGGCGTCCGGCTCGGAGGAGCGCACGTGCAGGAAGTGCACATCCAGACCGTCGATCTCGGTCAGGAACTGCGGGAATTCATTGAGCTTGGCTTCCTGTGCGCGCCAATCGAATTCGGTGCGCCAGTACTCGACCAGATCCTTCAGGTACGCGACCGGGACCCCACGCTCCCGGCCCTGCCCGGGGAGTTGGCGGGTCCAGCGGGTGCGGGCCAGCCGATCGTTCAAATCGTCGATATCGGCCTGCGGAATCTCGATGCGGAAGGGGCGGATCTGGAAGGTCATCGCGTGCTCCTGTGCTCGGTCGTTCGATCTGCGGACCACGTTAGGAGGCATCTAGGACTATTCTGGTCCTAATTGACGAGGAGGCTGAATTCATGACGGACACTCCCGCTCGGCTCCTGCGCCTGCTCTCGCTCCTCCAGACCCCGCGCGAATGGCCCGGCAGCGAACTCGCCGAAAAACTCGGCGTCACCGACCGCACCGTCCGCCGCGATATCGACCGCCTGCGCGAGCTCGGCTATCCCGTGGAGGCGACCCTCGGCGCGGCGGGCGGCTACCGCCTCGTCGCCGGTGCCGCCCTGCCGCCGCTGCTGCTCGACGACGAGGAGGCCGTCGCCATCGCCGTCGGCCTGCGCGCGGCCGCTGGCTCCGCCGTGGCCGGTATCGAGGAGGCGTCGGTGCGCGCGCTCACCAAGCTCGAACAGGTGCTTCCCGCGAAACTGCGCCGCCGCGTCCGCGTCTTGGCCACCGCCACGGCGACTCTCGCACCCAGCACCGCCACCGTCGACCCCGAGGTGCTCACCACCCTGGCGGCCGCCATCACCAATACCGAACGCGTGCGGTTCACCTACACCGCCGCCTCCGGTGCCGAATCTCGCCGCAATGTCGAGCCCGTCGGCCTCGTCTCGCACCATCGCCGCTGGTATCTCGTCTGCTACGACCTCGATCGCGGCGACTGGCGTTCCTTCCGCGTCGACCGCCTCGGCCACCCGCAACTCACCGCAGCCCGCTTCGTTCCGCGCGCGTTGCCCGCGGACTCACCGGCCGCCTACGTCGCGGGCGAGCGAACCGATTGGGGCACACCGGAGTTCCATGTGGTGGCCACCATCCACGCGCCCGCCCACCGAGTGATCGGCCGCCTCGGCGATTCGCCGGGCGACATCACATCCATCGACGACGCGTCCTGCCGCCTCGACGCCCGCCGCGACGATGCCCCGGAATGGTTGGCGCTGCGCCTGTTGGACCTCGACGCCGACTTCGAGATCGAGGGACCGCCGGAGGTGATCTCGGCCCTGCGATCCCTGCGCTCCCGCATCGACCGTGCCCTGCGATGAGCGTGGTCGCCTGTCGGAACGCGGAATTGGGGCAATCCGCATAGTTCCGCGTTCGCGCGCGGCGGTCGAGCGAATGTGGCAAGGTGCCCAGCGATCCGATAGAGGAAGAAGGTCCATGACTCGTCCGTTGACTCGCCGAACCGCCCTTGTCTCCGCCCTCGCTGCCGGAACCGTCGCCCTCGGTTTCCGAACCGCCGCCGCACAGGACCCCAACCCACAGGTGTTCTTCGACATCACGATCGGCGACCGCCCCGCGGGCCGCATCGTCATGGAGCTGTTCGCCGACACGGTCCCCAAAACCGCCGAGAACTTCCGCGCCCTGTGCACCGGCGAGCGCGGCACCGGCAACAGCCGCGTCCCCCTGCACTACAAGGGCTGCACCTTCCACCGCGTCATCCCCGGCTTCATGGCCCAGGGCGGCGACTTCACCCGAGGCGACGGCACCGGCGGCGAGAGCATCTACGGCGGCAAATTCGAAGACGAGAACTTCACCAAAACCCACGCCGCCCCCGGCACCCTCTCCATGGCCAACGCGGGCCCCGCCACCAACAGCTCCCAATTCTTCCTCACCTTCGCCCAAACCCCTTGGCTCGACGGCAAACACGTAGTCTTCGGCCAGGTAGTCGAAGGCCTCCCCATCCTGGAACAGATCGCCCAAGCAGGCACCGACTCCGGCACCACCACCCTCCCAGTGGTCATCGCCGACTGCGGCCAGCTCTAGTCCCCAGTCTGGACGTTCGATCAGGGGGAATTGGTGGCGGCGTTTCGCGGGAAAACCGCGCCACCAGTTCCCCCTCGTGGGTTTATCCACAGGGGCGGGTGGCGTGGGGCGGGATGTGGGGGGAGGGTGTGGGGGTATGGGGGAGTTGGAGGAGCCGTTTCCGGGGTCTTGGGCTGTTGCGGCGGGGGTGGTGACGCGGTGGGAGTTGCGGCACGACTTCGTGCGGGTGTTTCCGGATGTGTATGTGCGGCGGGGGGTGGTGTTGGATGCGGGCGGGGTGGCTCGGGCCGCGGCGCACTGGGCCAAGGGGACCGGGGTGTTGGTGGGGCGGTCCGCCGCGGCATTGCATGGGACGCGGTGGCTGGATCCGGGGTTACCGGCGGAACTCGCGCGGCGGGGGCACAGTCGGCCGCCCTGTGGGATTCGGATGGTCAAATCGGAGATCGACCGGTCCGAGTGTTGTGAGGTGGATGGGTTTCGGGTGACCACTCCGGCGCGGACGGCGTTCGACATCGGCCGCCGCTTGCCACGCGACGAGGCGTTGCCGATCCTGGACGCCCTTTGTGCGGCCACGGGCATCCAAGCCCGAGATATCGCTGAGGTGGCCCAGCATCACCCGCGTGCACGGGGCGCTCGGCAACTCGCGGCCCTGGTCCCGCTGGTGGACGGCGGAGCCGAATCGCCGCCCGAATCGCTCACCCGCCTGCTGCTCGTCGATGGCGGGCTACCGGCTCCCACAACTCAATTGGTCGTCCGGGATCGCTATGGCGTCTTCGTCGCCCGTCTCGACATGGGCTGGGAGCACTGGCGGGTAGGGGTGGAGTACGACGGCGCGCAGCACTGGACCGACCCGACCCAGCGCACCAGGGACATCGACCGCCTCGCCGCCCTGGAATCGCTCGGGTGGCGCATAGTCCGAGTCGACGCCACCCTCCTGTACCGCCGCCCCCACACCGTCCTCGACCGCGTCCACGCCGCCCTCCACTCCCAGGGCGTCCTGATGGACCGTTGATCAGGGGGAACTGGTGGCGGCGTTGTGCGAGTGAACCGCGCCATGAGTTCCCCCTCGTGGGTCAGGCCGCGGCGCGGGCGGGGGTTGTGGGGGTGAGGTGGCCGTCGACCATGGTGTGGATGGTGGTCATGTGGTGGAGGTGGGAGTGGTCGTGGGTTACGAGGAGGGTGGCGGCTTGGTGGGTGTGGGCCATGTCGAGGATGAGGGCGATTACCTCGGCTCCTCGTTCCTGGTCCAGGGCGCTGGTGGGCTCGTCTATGACCAGAAGGGAGGGGTTGTTCATCAGGGCGCGGGCTATGTTCACGCGTTGGCGTTGGCCGCCGGAGAGTTGGTGGGGGCGTTTGTGGGCGTGGGCGGCGAGACCTACGGCGGCCAGTAGGTCTTGGGCGTGGGTGCGGGTTGCGCGGCGTGTGCGGGGAGAGACGAGGAAGGTTTGGCCGAGGTGGGCCATGGCTTCGAGTTGTTCCAGGGCGGTGAGGGCGGGGATGAGGTTGGGCTGTTGGAAGACGATGCCGATGTGGTCGCGGCGCAGGGCGGCGGCGTCGCGGCGGGTGAGGGTGGCGAGATCGGTGGCGCCGCTGGGGGTTTCGAGGGTGACGCGGCCGGAGTCGGGGCGGATGAGGGTGGAGGACACGGCGAGGAGGCTGGATTTGCCGGAACCGGAGGGGCCGGTGATGGCGGCGATCTCGCCGCCGCGCACGGTCAGGTTGACGTGGTCGAGGGCGGTGATGCGGTCCGCGCCGTCGGGGTAGGTGAGGGTGAGGTCGGCGACGGTCAATGCGGTGGTCATCGAATTCTCCTGGACGGCAAAGGGTCAGCGGGCCTGGTTGAGGGCGGTGAGCGGATCCGCGGTGACGAGGAAGCGCAGGGCGAAGGCGGCGCCGAGGAGGCCGAGGCCCACCAGGGCGAGGGCGGGGAGCAGGGTGGTGCCGAGGGTGAGCACGAAAGGTAGTGCGTCGCCGAGGAATACGCTCGCGATCGCGGTGCCGCCGACGCCGATTCCCACGCCGAGCAGTAGTACCACCAGCGCCTGCCCGAGGGCATCGCGCACCAGCGAACCCGTGGTCGCGCCAAGGGCTTTCAGCGTGGCGATATCGCCGGTGCGCTGAATCGTCCACACGGTGAAGAAGGCTCCGATCACCAAGGCGGAGATGGCGAAGAGCATGATCGTCATGAGCGTGAGCGAACCGTTCTCGGCCTGATAGGAACTCATGGCCGACACCGAATCCCGCGCGCTGGTCGTGGTGGTGTGCGCGGTCGCGTTCGCGGCGGCGACATCCGAGACACCGGAGACCGCGAGAATGGTGGCCGCTCCGGCGCGCGGATTCAAACCCTGCCAATCGGACAGCGTCATCCACACCACCGGCGTGTGGGCGTACCAGTCGTCGCCGGTCACCGACCTCACCATGAAGGTCCCCGCGCCGAGTTCGACCGTGTCACCGGCCGCCGCATGCAGATCCTTGGCCGCCGCACTGCTCAGCACCACCTGCGCGGGATCGGTAGCCACGCGATTGCCGAAAGGTGTTCCGCCCACGCCGAACAAGGCGACCTGCGTCGGTGCCGCTCCGGCGTTCGTGGCCCGCGTGCGGCTGATGCCGATCGGGTCCACCGTGCCACCGGTGCGCTGCCACGCCCGCACCTGCTCATCGCTCAAGCTGGAGGCGTCGAACGACGCCGCGCCCCCGGTATCGGCGAAGACGACGGTATCGGCGCGCAGGGCCTGGATCGCGGAGATATTCTGATGCGCCAGACCGGCGGTGAGGCCGCTGAGGAAGCTCACCAGCAGCGCCACCATGGTGACGACGAGCGTGATGAGCAGAAAGCGGCCGCGGGCGGCGCGCAGATCTCGGAGGGCGACGAACATGGCTCTACTCTCGTGTCGAAACGCCGTCGCGCCATCGCGCCGCGGAACGAAACGCGCGTATGCGAACGGTGGGGCGGCCTTTCCTACTTTCGATGGATGCCGCCCAGGTAGCCGGGCATAAGCTGTCTGGCGTGCACCGATCCCCGCTGACCCCGGTCTTCTCCGCCCTCCAGGTGGGACTGCACGCCCTGGTGGTGGCGCTGACGGTGGTGATCGCCGGGCGCAGCGTGCTCACCCAGTCGAATCCGATCGGGGTGATCGTGCTCGCCGGGGCCTTCCTCGGCGTGTACTTCGCGGGCGCGCTGTTCAAGAGCAGACCCGCCGCCGCACGGCTGTGGCTGCTGGTGTTGACGCTGCTGTGGCTCGGTCTCGTCCTGCTCGTGCCGGACTCGGTCTACCTGGTGTTCGGCCTGTTCTTCCTCTATCTGCACCTGTTGCCGCGCTATTGGGGGCTGGTCGCCGTGGTGGCCGCCACGGTGGTGTCGATCGTGGGTTTCGCGGTGCATCGCGGCTTCTCGATGGCCGCCGTGATCGGTCCCACCCTGGGCGCGGTGGTCGCGGTCGCCATCGGCCTCGGTTACTCCGCGCTGTACCGCGAGGCCAGCGAGCGCCAACGCCTCATCGACGAATTGCTCGCCACCCGTGAGACTCTCGCCGAACAGGAGCGCACCGCGGGCAAGCTGGCCGAGCGCGAGCGTCTGGCCCAGGAGATCCACGACACGGTCGCCCAGGGGCTCAGCAGTATTCAGCTGCTGTTGCATGCCGCCGAACGCGCCGCACCGGATCATCCAGCGCTGCAACAGATTCGGCTCGCCCGCGAAACCGCCGCCGACAGTCTCGTCGAAACCCGCCAGCTCATAGCCGAACTCACCCCCGCCGCACTCGAGGGCCAGTCCCTCACCCAAGCCCTGCACCGCATCGCCCAACGCGCCGAAGCCCCCGGGCTGGACACCCAGATGATGGTGGAGGGCACACCGCACCGCCTGCCCATGCCGATGGAGGCCGCCCTGGTGCGCATCGCCCAGGGCGCGGTGTCGAATGTGGTGCGCCACGCCAATGCCGAGCGCATGCGCATCACGCTCACCTACGCCGACGACGCCATCCATCTGGATGTTGTGGACGACGGCGTCGGCATAGATCCGGAGGTCCTGGCCCAACCTCCTTCGGGCAGTTTCGGTCTAACCGCCATGCGCAGCCGCGTCGAGCAGCAGGGCGGCAGTATGGATGTGGAATCCGAACCGGGCCACACCGCCGTCACCGTCTCGTTTCCCTTGGAGGATCAGGAATGATCAGGATCCTGCTCGCCGACGACCACGCCATCGTCCGCGCGGGACTGCGGGCGCTGTTGGATTCCGGTGCGGCCCATAGTGATATCGAGGTGGTCGGTGAGGTGGCGACCGCCGACGAGGCCGTCGCCTTCTGCGCCACCACGCCGGTCGACCTGGTTCTCATGGACCTGCGCTTCGGACCCGGCAAATCCGGTGCCGAGGCCACCGCGGCGGTGCGCGCCCTGCCGAACCCACCGAATGTGTTGGTGGTGACCAACTACGACACCGACGCCGACATTCTCGGCGCGATCGAGGCCGGAGCCGTCGGCTACATCCTCAAGGACACACCACCGTCCGAACTGCTCGCCGCCGTACAGTCCGCCGCCGCCGGAGAGAGCGTGCTGTCGCCCTCCGTCGCCTCGAAACTCATGACCCGCGTCCGCAAACCGGATACGACCTTGAGCGCCAGAGAGATCGAGGTCCTCCGCCTGGTCGCCGACGGCCTCTCCAACCGCGACATCGGCCGCCGCCTCTTCCTCAGCGAGACCACCGTGAAATCCCACCTGGTGCACATCTACGCCAAACTCGGCGTGAAATCCCGTACGTCGGCGGTGGCCCGAGCCCGCGAGTACGGCGCTATCTGATCACGCGCTGAACTGCTGAGATCCGGTGACACGCAACAGCTCCAGAGCTGTCGCTTCGGCGGTCCCCGGTGCGGCCGAGTAGACGATAACGATCTGATCGGAATCCGGAACCTGGAGCGCGTCGCAGTCGAGGGTCAGCCGCCCCAGCTCCGGATGTCGAATGACCTTGGTATCCGAACGAATCTGGCCCGAGCGACTCGCCTGCCAGAGCTCGTCGAACCGCGCACTGCCCGAAAGATACCGGGCGGGCCTGACGAAGCCGAGGCGAAGGTGCGCGAATGCTTTGCCGGACAGCGGTTCCGGGTGGCCATGATCGGGGCGGGGGTGCGCATGGCTCCCGAGCACACACTGTTGTTCGAGCGGCTGACGAATGTGGTCCCCGAACTCGCACCCGGAATTCGGTTCTGCTTCAACACTTCTCCGGAGACGACCATCGACGCGCTGCGCCGCTGGGTTCGGCCAGCGCTCTAGGCGGCGTGCGCGTCCTCGGCTGAGTAGTTTTCACGAAGGCCGAAAGCCGCTGGCGTGGAGCCGTTTTCGCGGAGCATCCGCAGGCGGTCCAACGCTTCCTCGAGAGTCGGGATATGTCCGGCCGGAACCCACCACAGCACGGTCATGGGCTCGCGTGGGCGCGCGAACCAGTCGCTGCGCCTGCTCAGGAAGTCCAAGTGCTGGCTGCGATACACGTAGTCCCACAGGGCCTCTCGACTCTCCCAGACCGACAGGTTGATGATCACGTCCTCGCCGAGTGGCCGCATGGAGGTGGCATCCGCGCCGTCCTCGTCGACCAGACGCCAGACGAAGCCCGGGGAAGCGTCGGCCAGGGCGTTGATCGGTTCGAGCATGGACGTGAAGCCCGCCATGCGCGGGTCGTCCAGGGGGTACCGCAGCATCGCCAGATTCAACTCGGCGAGGTGATGACCGTTCATGGATTCAGCTCACCACGTCGCGAGTTTCTATGTCAACTCTCATTGTTTTTAGAATTCTCGATGGCGACACAACACAGGCCGGGGCGCGCGTCCATACGGATTCGCAGCTCGTCGGAATCCCCGAGCAGGCCCTCGAGCAGGGCGAGGTTCATGCCGCAGACCAGCGGCGGGTACGCCTCGGCCAGGGCGTGGAACGGGCAGTTGCGCAGCCGCAGCACGCCCTCGTCGTCGAAGGGCTCGTAGCCCCGCGATCTCAGCAGTTCGGCGGCGGCGGAGAGCTCGCGCACCGGCTCGCCGTCGCTTAGCGTGCGGCCACGCTTGCGAGCGGCGGCCTGCAATTCGACATCGACTCGCGCCTCCTCGGCGACCTCCGCCAAAAGGTCGGCGGCGGTGAGGTAGTCGCGCGACGGCAATGAAACCTGGTGCTCCGCAGTCGATCTCCGATACAGCTTGGCGGGGCGACCCGCGCCGGGCCCGGTCCGCCCCGACAGCCGCCTACTCTCGGTCTCCAGCAACCCCGCCTCGACCAGCTTGTCGAGATGATGCGCCGCGAGCGTGCGCTGGATACCCGTCGCTTCCGCGGCGTCGTTGCGGCTCACTTCCTCGCCCCGACCGGCCACGTAGTCGTAGAGCCGCCGCCGCACCGGATCCTGCAATGCGGCGATCGCGTCGATATCCCTCACCTGGCCATTCTAAGAACAACCGATCGCCACGATAGAAGTCGCCGGGTCCGAAGTGCCTGGTTCCGGCGTTTCGCCGCGTCCAGCCCTTACGGTGATCGGCATGGCTTCCCTCTCCGACCCCCAGGTGCGCGATTTCCTCACCGCCGGAACCCGAACCGGCAAACTCGCCTTCACCACCGCCGACGGACGCCCCCTAGTCGCCCCCATCTGGTTCATCGTGGAAGGCGAGGACATCGTCTTCAACACCGGAAAAGCCACCGCCAAGGGCAAATCCATCCTCCGAGACGGCCGCCTAGCCCTGGTCGTAGACCTCGAGGAACCCCCCTACGGCTTCGTCCAGATCCAAGGCACCGCCACCACCTCCGAAGACCCCGCCGACCTCCTCCGCACCGCCACCGACATAGCCGCCCGCTACATGGGCCCCACCCGAGCCGAAGAATTCGGCAAACGCAACGGCGTCCCCGGCGAACTAGTGGTCCGCCTCCACCCCACCAAAGTCACCGCCGCCCTCAACGTCACCGAGTGAGCCACGAGGGGGAACTGGTGGCGGCGGCCACTCGGACGTTGCCGCCACCAGTGCCCCCTGATCGTTGGTCCACTTCCGCGAACGCGGCGCGGGCGAGGCTGCTTAGACTCGCGGGATGAGTGTGCACTTCATCGGGGCTGGGCCGGGGGCGGCGGATTTGCTGACGGTGCGGGCGGTGGAGTTGTTGCGGCGGGCGGGGGTGGTGCTCTACGCGGGGACGTATCTCGATCCCGAGGTGTTGGGGCACTGTGCGCCGGGGGCCGAGTTGGTGGATACGCAGGGGATGGATCTGGATCGGATCGTGGAGCGGTGTGTGCGGGCCGTGGGGGAGGGGAAGGAGGTCGCGCGGTTGTGTTCGGGGGATCCGTCGGTGTATTCGGCGTTGACCGAGCAGACTCGGCGGTTGGATGCGGCGGGGGTGGCTTGGGATGTGACGCCGGGGGTGCCCGCGTACGCGGCCGCGGCGGCGGTGTTGGGGGCCGAGCTGACCGTGCCCGAGCTGGTGCAGTCGGTGGTGTTGACCCGGACTCGGGCGCGGTCGACCGCTATGCCGGAGTCGGAGGCGCTGGGGGAGTTCGCTCGGACCAAGGCCACGTTGGTATTGCATTTGGCTATTACTCGCATCCGCGCGCTGGCGGGGGAGTTGGTCGCGGAGTACGGGGGCGACTGTCCGGTGGCCGTGGTCTATCGGGCCAGCCAGCCCGAGCAGGTCGTGCTGCGCGGGACCCTGGTCGATATCGCCGACAAGGTGGAGGCCGCGGGGTTGCGGCAGGCGGCGGTGATCTTGGTGGGAAGGGCGCTGGCGGAGGGGGTTTCGTGTGCGCAGTCGCACCTCTACGACCCCGGTCGGGACCGCTCGCACATTAGCGGCTAGTTCGGATTTTTCGGCCCGAACAATCCTGAAATGCGATGATAGCTAAGGGCTATGGTCCTTTTTGTATGCACACCCGCAGCGGGCGGTAGATTGGTTCGGTGGTGTGCAGCAAGGTTCTGGATATGGCGGTCTTGGCGTCGCCGGGTGTGGTCGCGCCCATGTAACAAGATCGCCGCTCGGGACGGATACCCATTGAACATTTGTGACTGATTGTTATTCGAAGTGAACCCCGAACGTGGACGCCACGCTGGTAGAGGTGTGCGTCCCGTTCGGGTGTCGGCGGGGAGCGCTGTGGTGTTCCGGAAGCGAGGTTTGGGTTGGACCGGCTGGATTTCGGCGGCAACGGCGAAGCTGGCGGCGAAGTGACACCCGCGGTGGGGGAACTTTTTCCGCTGTCTCCGGCGCAGCTCGGCATCTGGTACGCCCAGCATCTGGACCCGCAGGTGCCGATCAATATCGCCCAGTACATCGAGTTGCGCGGCGCGCTGGACATGCCGCTGCTCGAGCAGGCCATGGTCGACGCGTCCCTGGAGGTCGGCTCCGGCTTCCTGCGCATCGTGGAGCGCGACGGCGAGCCCATGCAGATGGTCGACCCCACGCTGGACCGCACCATCTACCAGATCGACCTGCGTGACGAGGCCGATCCGGTGGCCGCGGCGCGCGACTGGATGCGCGCCGACTACAGCCGCCCGCTGAACCTGGTCGAGGACCGCCTCATCCGCTCGGCCATGCTGCGCCTCGGCGACGACCATTACTTCTGGTACGCCCGAATTCATCACATCGCGCTGGACGGCTTCGGCGCGGTGACCTACATGACTCGCGTCGCCGAGATGTACACCGCGTACGTACGCGGCGAGGAGCCCAAGCCCAATAAGGTCACCGACCTGAAGACGCTGGTCGAGCAGGAATTCGCCTACCGCGACTCCAAGCGCTTCCAGTCCGACAAGGAGTACTGGGCCCAGCGCGTGGCCGGACTGGAGGAGGGCACCAGCCTCGCCGGTCGCTCCGCCCCGCCCGCCCCGCTCAACGGCGTCTCCAGCGCCGCGCTCTCCGATGAGCAGAGCAGTCTGCTCGATGCCGCGGGCCAGCGCTACGACTCCTCCCCGGCCGGTCTGCTGATCGCCGGTTTCGCGGCCTACCTCGCCCAGTGGACCGGCTCCGAGGACGTCATCCTCTCGCTGCCGGTGACCGCCCGCACCACCGCCGCCATGCGTCGCTCCGGCGGCGCGACCTCCAATATCGTGCCGCTGCGCCTGCATGTCGGCCACGACACCACCGTGACCGACCTGCTCGGCCAGGTCACCGTGGCGGTCGCCGGTGCGCTGCGCGCCCAGCGCTACCGCCACGAGGACATTCGCCGCGATGCCGCGGGCGACGGCGTGGTGACCCGGGAGTTCTTCGGCCCGTGGGTCAACATCATGCTGTTCCACAACGAGGTCGTGCTCGGCGATATCGTCGGCGAGTACAGCGTGCTGTCCACCGGTTCCATCGAGGACCTGGGCATCAACTTCTACCAGTCGGTCAAGGGCACCCGGAATCACATCGATTTCGAGACCAACCCGAACCTCTACTCCGAAACCGAAGCGCGCCAGCATCATTCGCGCTTCCTGGAATTCTTCGACCGGTTCCTCGCGGCCGGTGAACAGCAGCCCGTGTGGGGGCTGCCCATCACCACCGCCGCCGAGCGCACCAAGACGCTCGTGGAGTGGAACGAATCCGGCCACGAGGTCCCCGAGACCACGCTGCCCGACCTGCTCGACGCGCAGATCCCGCGCACGCCGGACAATATCGCCCTCGACTTCGAGGGCGACACGCTCACCTACGCCGAATTCGGCGCGCGCGTGAACCGCCTGGCCCGCCAGCTCATCGCCGATGGCGTCGGCCCGGAATCGCTGGTGGCGCTTGGTATGCGGCGCTCGCTGGACCTCGTCATCGGTATGCACGCCGTACTGCGCGCGGGTGGCGCGTACGTGCCCATCGACCCGGATCATCCGGCCGATCGCACCGCCTACATCCTCGAGTCCGCGGCACCGGTCTGCGTATTGACCACCGCGCGTGACGATCTCGACCTGCCCGACTCGGTGCGCCGCGTCGAGATCGACACCCTCGACACCTCGGCCTTCTCCGACGCCCCGGTCACCGACGCGGACCGGCTCGCGCCGCTGCGGTCGTCGAACACCGCCTACGTCATCTACACCTCGGGCTCCACCGGCCGCCCGAAGGGTGTGGCGGTGACCCACCACGCCATCGTCAACCAAGAGCTGTGGATGCTGCACGAGTATCCGATGACGGCCGACGATGTGTATCTGCAGAAGACGGCCACCACCTTCGACGTTTCGCTGTGGGGCTACTTCATGCCCCTGCTGGTGGGCGCGAAGCTGGTCATCGCGACCCCCGACGGGCACCGCGATCCGCTGTACGTGGCGGAGATGATCGAACGGCACCAGGTCACCGTCACCGACTTCGTGCCCTCCATGCTGACGGTCTTCGTGGCGCACGCTTCCGCTGCGCAGTGCGCCTCCCTGAAGTACGTCTTCGTCATCGGCGAGGCCCTGCCGCCGGAGACCGGTGCGGGCTTCCGCCAGATCACCGACGCGGGCCTGCACAACCTGTACGGCCCCACCGAGGCCGCGGTCTCGGTCACCTACTGGGAGAACACCGCCGCCGACACCACCACGGTGCCGATCGGCGTGCCCGAGTGGAATGTCGAAGTCTACGTACTGGATTCGCGGCTGCGACCCGCCGCCATCGGCGCCTCGGGAGAGCTCTATCTCGCGGGCCGCCAGCTGGCGCGCGGCTACAAGGGCCGCCCGGACCTGACCTCGGACCGCTTCGTCGCCAACCCGTTCTCGACCACCGGCGAGCGCATGTACCGCACCGGTGACCTGGTGCGCTGGAACGACTCCGGCGCGCTGGAGTACATCGGCCGCACCGACTTCCAGGTCAAGTTCCGCGGCCAGCGCATCGAACTCGGCGAGATCGAGACCGATCTGCTCGCGCACCCGGCCGTCAGCCAGGCCGCCGTACTGGTCATGGACACCGCCACCGGCCAACAACTGGTCGCCTACGTGGTGCCCGGTCCGGGCCAGTCGGTCGAACCGGCCGAGCTGACCCGCTTCGTGGCCGAGAAGCTGCCGTCCTACATGGTTCCGGCCTCGATCATGGTGCTGGACGCCTTCCCGCTCAACACCTCCGGCAAGCTGGACCGCAAGGCCCTGCCGGAGCCGGTCTTCACCGCCGACGCCGCGGGCTTCCGCGCGCCGCGCACCGCCGCCGAGGACATCGTGGCGGGCATCTTCGCCGATGTGCTCGGCCACGGGCGCGTCGGCATCGACGACAACTTCTTCGACCTCGGCGGCAACTCCCTCGTTGCCACGCAGGTGGTTTCGCGTATCTCCGCCGCCTTCGGCACCCGCCTGGGCGTGCGCGCGCTGTTCGAGACACCCACCGTGGCCGGTCTGGCGGCGCGGGTGGAATCGTCCGCGCCCGAGGATGTCTCGCGTCCGCCGCTGGTCGCCCAGCAGCGCCCCGACCGGGTGCCGCTGTCGCTGGCCCAGCAGCGCATGTGGTTCCTCAACCAGTTCGATCCGACCGTGCCCACCTACAACCTGCCCTTCGTGGTGCGGTTGCAGGGCCAGGTCGATATCGACGCGCTGCAATTGGCGCTCGCCGATGTGGTGGCGCGGCAGGAGTCGCTGCGCACCATTTTCCCGGAGTCCGGGGACGGCGGTTACCAGCAGGTGCTGCCGATGGCGGAGGTGGACCTCGGTATCGAGGTGCACCCCATCGAAGAGTCCCGATTGCAGTCGGCGCTGGCGGAATTCGCCTCCACCGGCTTCGACGTCTCGCGTGAACTACCCATTCGGGTGCGCGTGTTCAAGGTCGGCGAAGACACCACGGAGGGCACCGATCTCGCGGTCGCCTTCGTCGTGCACCACATCGCCGCCGACGGTTTCTCGTTCGGACCGCTCTCGCGCGATATGACCGCCGCCTACCTGGCCCGCGTCGCCGGAGAGCAGCCCGCCTGGGCCCCACTGCCGGTGCAGTACCAGGACTTCAGCATCTGGCAGCGCGAGGTGCTCGGCTCCGAGGCCGACCCGGATTCCATGGCCGCGCGCCAGATCGCCTACTGGCGAGACAGTTTGGCGGGCCTGCCCGATCAGCTGGATCTGCCCGCCGACCGCCCTCGCCCGGTGGTGCAGTCCTTCCGAGGCAACCGCGTCACCTTCGACATCGACGCCCAGCTGCACGCCTCGCTCACGAACCTCGCCCGCTCTCAGGGCGTTTCGCTGTTCATGGTGATGCACAGCGCGCTGGCGGTGCTGCTGGCCCGCCTGTCGGGCACCACCGATATCGCCATCGGCACCCCGGTCGCCGGTCGTGGCGAGCAGGCCCTCGACGACCTCATCGGCATGTTCGTCAACACCTTGGTGCTGCGCTCCGAGGTGGACGGCTCCCAGCGCTTCACCGACTTCCTGTCGCGCACCAGGGAAACCGATCTGGCGGCCTTCGCCAATACCGATGTGCCGTTCGAGCGCCTGGTCGAGGTGCTCAATCCGACGCGTTCGCAGGCGCGGCATCCGCTGTTCCAGGTGATGCTGTCGTTCCAGGAAATGTCGCACGGCACCATGGAACTGCCGAACCTCACCGTCGCCGCGGACGAGCTCGAGGTCGATATCGCGAAGTTCGACCTGCAGTGGACCATGACGGAGAACCGCGGCTTCAACGGTGAGCCGTCCGGGCTGTCGGTGGTGCTGTCGTATGCCACCGATCTCTTCGACGCCGATACCGTCGCCGCCTTCGGCCGCCGCTACCTGCACGTCCTCGAAACGGCCGTCGCCGCACCGGAAACCGTGGTGCGCGATATCGATGTGCTGGAGCCGCACGAGCGCCTCACCGTGCTCGACGAGTGGAACCGCACCAAGCACGACCTGCCCGACGCGGTCACCGTGGTGGACCTGTTCGAGCGTCAGGTGCGCCTGCGCCCGCACGCCACCGCCCTCATCTTCGATCCGGGCGAGCGCAGCGGCGGCATGTTCGGCCCCGCCGCCGAACTCGGCTACGCGGAGTTCTCCGCGCGGGTGAACCGCCTGGCGCGCAAGCTCATCACCGAGGGCGTCGGCCCGGAATCCTTGGTGGCGGTGGGTATTCGCCGCTCCATCGACATGCTGGTGGCCATCTACGCCACGCACGCGGCGGGCGGCGGCTACGTGCCGATCGACCCGGACCATCCGGCCGAGCGCACCGACTACGTGCTCGCCAGCTCGCGGCCGGTGGTGCTGCTGACCACCACCCACGACGAGGTGGACAGCCAGGACTGCCCGGTCCTGCACCTGGACACCCTCGACCTCGCCGAGTACGACGACGCGCCCATCACCGACGCGGATCGCCGTGCGCCGCTGCGTGGTTCGAACACCGCCTACGTGCTCTACACCTCCGGCTCCACCGGCCGCCCCAAGGGCGTGGCCGTCTCGCATGCCTCGGTGCTGAACCAGATCGCCTGGATCACCGACGAATACGGCATGGACGACACCGATGTGGTGCTCCAGAAGACGCCGGTCACCTTCGACGTGTCGGTGTGGGAGCTGTTCGGCACCATGGCCGTCGGCGCGCAGATGGTCATCGCCGCGCCCGACGGGCACCGCGACCCCATGTACCTGTCCGAGATCATCGGACGCCACCGCGTCACCATGACCTCGTTCGTGCCGTCCATGCTGTCGGTGTTCGCCGGTAGCGCCTCGTCGGCCGAATGTCTGTCGCTGCGTGCGGTTCTCGTCGCCGGTGAGGCGCTGCCGCCCGCCACGGTCACCGCCTTCCGCCGCTTCTCGACGGCCGCCGTGCACAACCTGTACGGCCCCACCGAGTTCACCGTGCACGCCACCTACGCGCCCATCACGGCCGCGACCCCGACGTCGGTGCCGATCGGCCGTCCGGTGTGGAATGCCCAGACCTATGTGCTCGACGAGGGCCTGCGCCCCGTCCCGGCCGGTGTCCCGGGTGAGCTCTACCTCGGCGGCCTCCAGGTGGCGCGCGGCTACTACGGCCGCCCGGACTTGAGCGCGGAACGCTTCGTGGCCAACCCCTTCGGCGCACCCGGCTCGCGGCTCTACCGCACCGGTGACCTGGTGCGCTGGAACCAGAACGACCCGGGCGTCATCGACTACATCGGCCGCACCGACTTCCAGGTGAAGTTCCGCGGCCAGCGCATCGAACTCGGCGAGATCGAGGCCGCGCTGCTCGACCACCCGGCGGTCAACCAGGCCGTGGTGCTGGTCATCGACACCGTCGCCGGTGACCAGCTGGTGGCCTACATCGTCACCAAGGGCCCGGTCGACCTCGACAGCGTCAAGGCGTCGCTGCACCGCACCCTGCCCGCCTACATGGTGCCGGGCGCGATCGTGGTGCTGGATGCCTTCCCGCTCAACGCCTCCGGCAAGCTGGACCGCAAGGCGCTGCCCGCACCGGTCTTCGAGGTGCGCGAATTCCGCGCTCCCACCACGCCCATCGAGGAGATCGTCGCCCAGGTCTTCGGCGAGGTGCTCGGCATCGCGCGCGTCGGCGTGGACGACGACTTCTTCGAACTCGGCGGCAACTCGCTCATCGCCACCCAGGTCGCCTCGCGCCTGGGCATCGCCCTGGACACCCGGGTGCCGGTGCGCATGCTCTTCGAGGCCAGCACGGTCGCGGCGCTGGCCGCGCGGGTGGAGTCCCATGCCGGTGACGGCGCGCGCAAGGCACTGGTAGCCCGCGAGCGGCCCACCGATATCCCGCTGTCGCTGGCACAGCAGCGCATGTGGTTCCTCAACCGCTTCGACACCGCGTCGGCGGTCAACAACATCCCGGTCGCCATCCGGCTCTCGGGCGAACTCGATGTCGCCGCCCTCCAGGTCGCCGTCATCGATGTCATCGACCGCCACGAGTCGCTGCGCACCGTCTTCCCGGAGACCGGCAACGGCCCGGTGCAGCGGGTGCTCGACGCCGCGCAGATCGTGCCCGACCTGACGCCGGTGCCGGTCACCGACGCCAATCTCATCGACCACCTCATCGAGCTGGCGTCGATGGCCTTCGACGTCACCAACGAAGTGCCGTTGCACGCACGGCTTTTCGAGATCAGCGAGACCGAGTACGTACTCGGCATGGTGGTGCACCACATCTCCGCCGACGGCTGGTCCATGGGCCCGCTGGCCCGCGACGTCATGGTCGCCTACGCCGCCCGCACCTCGTGGGAGGCCCCGGCCTGGGCCGAACTGCCCGTGCAGTACGCCGATTACGCGCTGTGGCAGCGCGAGGTGCTCGGCTCCGAGGACGATCCGGAATCGTTGATCGCCAAGCAGATCCAGTACTGGACCCGCGCGCTGGCCGATCTGCCCGACGAACTGGTGCTGCCCGCCGACCGGCAGCGGCCCGCCGTGGCCTCCTACCGAGGCGGCACCTATCCGTTCGTCATCTCCGCCGAGACCCAACAGCGCCTGACGGATCTGGGCCGCCGCCACAACGCCTCGCTGTTCATGGTCATGCACAGCGCCCTCGCGGTGCTGCTGGCCCGCCTGTCGGGCACCAGCGATATCGCCATCGGCACCCCGGTCGCCGGTCGCGGTGAGGCCGCGCTCGACGACCTCATCGGCATGTTCGTCAACACCCTGGTGCTGCGTACCGAGGTGGACGGCGAGGCCAGCTTCACCGATCTGCTCGCCGAGGCGCGCGATACCGACCTGCACGCCTTCGCGCACGCCGATGTGCCGTTCGAGCGGCTGGTCGAGGTCATCAACCCGGCGCGCTCGCAGTCGCGGCATCCGCTGTTCCAGGTCATGCTGACCTTCCAGAACACCCGCCAGACCAGCCTGGAGCTGCCCGGCCTGCGCGTCAACGGCATCGACTACGACGCCGGACTGGCCAAGTTCGACCTGCAGCTCACCTTGCAGGAGGCGCAGGACGCGCGCGGGGAGAACGCCGGTATGTCGGCCGAATTCTCCTATGCCCTGGACCTTTTCGACGAGAGCACGGTCGCGGCCTTCGCGCGGCGACTGCACACGGTGTTGGACGCGGTCACCGCCGATCCGACGCGGCCGGTCGGCGATATCGACCTGCTCGACGCCGAGGAGAAGCAGCGGTCGCTGACCGAGTGGAACGCCACCGGCTTCGACCTCGCGACCGTACTGCCCGCACTGCCGGAAGGCGCTGCGCCGACGCTGGTGTCGCTCTTCGAGGCCCAGGCTCTGACCAGCCCCGATGCGCCCGCGGTCGAGTTCGAGGGGACAAGTCTGTCCTACGGCGAGTTCGCGGCGCGGGTGCACCGCCTGGCGCGCAAGCTCATCGCCGACGGTGTCGGAGCGGAGTCGTTGGTGGCCTTGGCCATTCGCCGCTCCACCGACCTCGTGGTCGCCATGTACGCCGTGCTGGAGGCCGGTGGCGCGTACGTGCCGCTGGATCCGGACCAGCCCGCCGAGCGCATCGACCACGTGCTCGACACCGCCCGCCCGGTGGCCATCCTGACCACCGGTCGCGACGACTTCGTCACCGGCCGCAATGTGCCGGTGCTGGAGATCGACACGCTGCGCCTGGACGGCTACGCCGCCACCCCGATCGCGGAATCCGAACTGGCCCAGCCGATTCGGCCGGAGAACACCGCCTACGTCATCTTCACCTCGGGTTCGACCGGCCGCCCCAAGGGTGTCGCCGTCGAGCACGCGGCCATTGTGAACCGCCTGCTGTGGATGCAGCACGAGTACCCGATCGACGCGAACGACGCTGTCCTGCAGAAGACTCCGGCCACCTTCGACGTCTCGGTGTGGGAGTTCTTCTGGCCCTTGCAGACCGGTGCGCGCCTCGTGGTCGCCAAGCCGGATGGGCACCGCGACCCGGTGTACCTCGCGCAGATCATCGCCGACGAGGGCATCACGACGGCGCACTTCGTGCCGTCCATGCTGTCGGTGTTCGTCTCCACCCTCGGCAACGAGAACGGCGATTCCGCCGTCTCCGCACCGCGTTTGCGGCAGGTCTTCGCCTCCGGCGAGGCGCTGCCCGCGCCGACCGCGCAGAAGCTGCGCGAGCTGACCGGCGCGCGCCTGCACAACCTGTACGGCCCCACCGAGGCCGCCGTCGACGTGACCTATCACGAGGTCTCCAACTTCGACGAGTACTCGGTGCCCATCGGCCGCCCGGTGTGGAACACCCAGGTGTACGTGCTCGACGCGCGCCTGCACCCCGTCGCTCCCGGTGTCGCGGGTGAGCTCTACCTCGCGGGCGATCAGCTCGCGCGCGGCTACCTCGCCCGCCCGGACCTGTCCGCGGATCGCTTCGTCGCCAACCCGCTCGGCGCGCCCGGCTCGCGGATGTACCGCACCGGCGACCTGGTCAGCTGGACCCGCGACGGTGAGCTGAACTACTTGGGCCGCACCGACTTCCAGGTCAAGCTGCGCGGTCTGCGCATCGAACTCGGCGAGATCGAGGCCGCGCTGTTGGCGCAGCCCGGTGTCGCCCAGTCCGTGGTGGTGGTGCGGGCGGACGCCCATGCCGGTGACCAACTCGTCGGCTATGTGGTGCGCGAGCCCGAGGCCGCGGTGGATCCCGATGCGGTGAAGGCCGCCCTCGGCCAGTCGCTGCCGGGCTATATGGTGCCCTCCGCGCTGGTGGTGCTGGATGCCTTCCCGCTCAACGCCTCCGGCAAGCTCGACCGCAAGGCGCTGCCCGCCCCGGTCTTCGAGACCAAGCGCTTCCGCGCGCCCTCGACCCCCATCGAGGAGATCATCGCGCAGATCTTCGCCGATCTGCTCGGCGTGGCGCGCGTCGGCGTGGACGACGACTTCTTCGAACTGGGCGGCAACTCGCTGGTCGCCACCCAGGTGGTGGCCCGGCTGAGCACCGCGCTCGACGCCGAGATCGGGGTGCGCGCGCTCTTCGAGGCGCCGACCGTGGCGGCACTGGCCGCGCGGGTGGAGTCGCATGCCGGAACCGGTGTGCGCCAAGCCCTTACGGCCCGTACCCGGCCCGAGCATCCGCCGCTGTCGCTGGCACAGCAGCGCATGTGGTTCCTCAACCGCTTCGACACCGATTCGGCCGCCAACAACATCCCGGCGGCGGTGCGGCTCACCGGCGCGGTGGATCTCGAGGCGCTGCGCGCCGCGGTCGCCGATGTCATCGCCCGCCACGAATCGCTGCGCACCGTGTACCCGTCGGCCGACGGCGTGGCCTACCAGAAGGTGCTGCCCACGGCCCGCGCCATTCCGGCGATCGACCTGGTGGACGTCCCCGAGGCCGAACTGCTCGGCGCGCTCTACGAATTCGTGACGCTCGGCTTCGACGTCACCGCCGAACCGCCGCTGCGCCTGCGCGTGTACCGCCTGGCCGCCGACGATCACGTCCTGGTCCTGGTCGCGCACCACATCGCCGCCGACGGCTTCTCGATGAATCCGCTCGTCCGCGACCTCATCACGGCCTACGTGGCGCGCAGCAACGACGAGACCCCGGGCTGGGCCGAATTGCCGGTCCAGTACGCGGATTACGCGCTGTGGCAGCGCGAAACCCTCGGCTCCGAGGACGACGCCCGCTCGCTCATCTCCGAGCAGCTGGACTACTGGCGCACCACCTTGGCCGGGCTGCCGGACGAGCTGCGGCTGTCCACCAAGGCGCGGCCCGCCGTCGCCACCTACCGGGCGGGTACGCACCGCTTCCAGCTTCCGGGTGAGCTGGTGACCGCCCTCAACCGCGTCGCCCGGACCCACGGCACCACCCTGTTCATGGTGGTGCACAGCGCCTTCGCCGCCCTGCTCTCGCGCCTGAGCGGCAGTGACGATGTGGCCGTTGGCATTCCGGTGGCCGGTCGTGGTGAACAGGCCCTCGACGACCTGGTCGGCATGTTCGTCAACACCCTGGTGCTGCGCTCGCCGATCGACAACGGCGAGAGCTTCGCCGAGCTGCTGACCAAGGTCCGCGAACGCGACCTGCAAGCCTTCGCGCACGCCGATGTGCCGTTCGAGCGGCTGGTCGAGGTGTTGAACCCGGCCCGCTCGCAGGCGCGGCATCCGCTGTTCCAGGTCATGCTGTCGTTCCAGAACCTGGGCCGCGCCGCGCTGGAGCTGCCCGGCCTGAGCGTGGCCGAGCTGGGCATCGACCAGCAGACGGCCAAGTTCGACCTGCAGCTCACCCTGAGCGAGGTCGTGGACGGCGGCGGCGACATCTCGGCGATGGATGCCGAACTCGTCTACGCCACCGACCTTTTCGACGGCGACTACGCCGACACCTTCGCCGAGCGCTTCGTGCGCGTGCTCTCCTCGGTGGCCGCCGATCCGACCGTCCGCGTCGGTGAGCTGGAGCTGCTGAGCGCCGCCGAGCGCACCCAGGTCATCGAATCCTGGAATGCCACCGGCTTCGCGCTGGAGGCCGCGCTGCCGGATGTCTCCGAAGCGGCTGCCGCGACCCTGATCTCGCTGTTCGAAGCCCAGGTCGAGCGCACCCCGGACGCACCGGCGGTGAGCTACGAGGGGACAGGTCTGTCCTATGCCGAGTTCGCCGCCCGCGTCAGGCAACTCGCGCGCTTCCTCATCGCCGAGGGCGTCGGCCCGGAATCCTATGTGGCCCTGGGCATGCGCCGCTCCATCGATCTGGTGGTCGGCATGTACGCCGTCACCGTCGCCGGTGGCGCGTACGTGCCCCTCGACCCGGACCACCCGGCCGAGCGCACCCAGTACATCCTGGAGACCGCGCGACCGGTCTGCGTCCTCACCTCCGGCAGTGACCTGGAAGGCGTTGCGGCGCATCAGGTTCGGATCGACGAGCTGGATCTGTCGGCCTACGCCGACACCCAGGTCACCGATGCCGACCGGCGCGCGCCGCTGCGCCCGGGCAATACCGCTTACGTCATCTTCACCTCCGGCTCGACCGGCCGCCCCAAGGGCGTCGCCGTCTCGCACGCCGCCATCGTGAATCGCCTGGTCTGGATGCACGCCCAGTACGGGCTGGCCGCCTACGACGTGGTTTTGCAGAAGACTCCGGCCACCTTCGACGTGTCGGTGTGGGAGTTCTTCTGGCCCTTGCAGGTCGGCGCGCGCCTGGTCGTGGCCAAGCCGGACGGCCACCGCGATCCGGCCTATCTCGCGGAACTCATTGCCCGCGAAGGCGTCACGGTCACGCACTTCGTTCCGTCGATGCTCGCGGTCTTCGTCGCCGAGCCGAGCGCCGCGCGCTGCACCAGCCTGACCCAGGTCTTCGCCTCCGGCGAGGCGCTGCCCGGCCCGACCGCGCAGAAGCTGCGCCAGCTGACCGGCGCTCGCCTGCACAACCTCTACGGCCCCACCGAGGCCGCGGTCGACGTGACCTTCCACGAGGTCACCGACGCCGACACCACGACGGTGCCGATCGGCGCGCCCGTCTTCAACACCCAGGTCTACGTGCTGGATTCGCGGCTGCTGCCGGTTCCGGTCGGTGTCGCGGGTGAGCTCTACCTCGCGGGCGACCAGCT
The DNA here is from genome assembly GCF_044459025.1 of Nocardia sp. NPDC050406. NCBI lineage: Bacteria > Bacillati > Actinomycetota > Actinomycetes > Mycobacteriales > Nocardiaceae > Nocardia > Nocardia sp. NPDC050406. The sequence goes on from NZ_JBITIM010000002.1 coordinate 367,790, forward strand.
CGCCACCGCCTATGTAGCGCGACCGGACCTGACCTCGGATCGCTTCGTGGCCAACCCCTTCGGCGACGGCGCCCGGATGTACCGCACCGGCGACCTCGTGGTGTGGACCCCGGACGGTGAGCTGGAGTACCTGGGCCGCACCGACTTCCAGGTGAAGCTGCGCGGTCTGCGCATCGAACTCGGCGAGATCGAATCCGAACTCAACGCCCTGGACGCGGTGGCGCAGTCGGTGGTCGTGGTGCGCCACGACGAGCGCACCGGCGACCAGTTGGTGGCCTACCTGGTACCGGCCGGTGACATCGACCTGGAGTCGGTGAAAGCCACGCTGTCCCAGCAGCTTCCGGCCTACATGGTCCCCGCGGCCTTCATGGTGCTGGACGCCTTCCCGCTCAACGCCTCCGGCAAGCTGGACCGCAAGGCGCTGCCCGCGCCCACCTTCGCGGCCAAGGTCTACCGCGCCCCGGCCACGCCCGTGCAGCAGACCGTCGCCGGAACCATCGCCGATGTGCTCGGCGTCGACCGCGTCGGGCTCGACGACGACTTCTTCGACCTCGGCGGCAACTCGCTCATCGCCACCCAGGTGGCCGCGCGCCTGTCGACCGCCCTCGATGCCGATATCCCGGTGCGGACGCTCTTCGAGGCGTCCACGGTGGCCGCCCTCGCGGCACAGCTGGAATCGCGCGTCGGCACCGGTACGCGCGTGCCGCTCGAAGCGCGGGAGCGTCCCGCCCTCGTGCCGCTCTCGCCCGCGCAGCAGCGCATGTGGTTCCTCAACCGCTTCGACAGCCGCACCGCCGTCAACAACATTCCGGTGGCGCTGCGCCTGACCGGCGCGGTCGATGCCGCCGCGCTCGCCGCCGCCATCGACGATGTGCTGATCCGCCACGAGGCGCTGCGCACCGTCTACCCCGAGGTGGAAGGCACCGGCTACCAGCGCATCCTGCCGCTCGACGAGGTCGTCTTCGGTCTCGCCGCCGAGGAGATCGCCGCCGAGGACCTGGTCACCCGGGTGACCGAACTGGCGAGCGTGCACTTCGACGTCACCAGCGAATTGCCGTTCCGCGCGACGCTGCTCACCCTGAACGAGCGCGAGCACGTGCTCGTCCTGGTGCTGCACCACATCAGCGGTGACGGTTTCTCGCTGCGCCCGCTGCTGCGCGATGTGGTCGCCGCCTACCTGGACCGCAGCCGCGGCGAGGCCCCGAGCTGGGCTCCGCTGCCGGTGCAGTACGCCGACTACGCGCTCTGGGAGCGCGAGGTGCTGGGCTCCGAGGACGATCCGGAATCGGCCGCCGCCGCCCAGATCGCCTACTGGACCGAGCAATTGCGCGATCTGCCCGATCAGATCGAACTGCCCACCGACCGGCCCCGGCCCGAGGTGGCCAGCAATGCCGGTGGCACTCACGATTTCGCCGTCGACGCCGAGCTGCACCGCGCGCTGGTCGCCGTCGCCCGCGAACACGACGTGACGCTGTTCATGGTCGTGCACGCCGCACTGGCCGCCTGGGCCGCGCGGCTCTCGCGGGGCACCGATATCGCCATCGGCACCCCGATCGCCGGACGCGGCGAACGCGCCCTGGACGATCTGGTCGGCATGTTCGTCAACACCCTGGTGCTGCGCACCCCGGTGCGCCCGGACGCCGCCTTCCGCGATCTGCTCGCCGAGGTGCGCCGCACCGACCTGGCCGCTTTCGCCCACGCCGACGTGCCGTTCGAACGGCTCGTGGACGTACTCAGCCCGGTGCGCTCGCAGGCGCACCACCCGCTGTTCCAGGTGGCGCTGACCTTCGAGGCCGCCTCCGCCAAGGACGCGGGCTCGGTCTCGCTACCCGGCCTCGATGTCGATGTGGTCGAATTCGACCCGGGCACCGCCAAATTCGATGTGCAGCTGACCGTGGGCGAGCGTGCCGACGGCGCGCTGGGCCTGTCCTGGAACTACGCCACCGAGCTGTTCGACCCCGAGACGGTGGCCTCCTTCGCGGACCGCCTGGTGCGCATTCTGCGTGCCGTGGCCGAGGATCCGGCCGCCGTCATCGGCGATATCGACCTGCTCGGCGAGGACGAGCGCCGCGATGTGGCGCAGCGCTGGGTCAGCGCGGGCGCGGACGGCGGCACCGGTCTGTTCGCCGACCCGCAGGCCACGCTGTCGGGCCTGTTCGACGCCGCGGTGAGCGCGCACCCCAAGCGCGTCGCGGTGCGCTTCGGCGACGAGGAACTCACCTACGCCGATCTGGACCGCCGCGCCAATGTGGTGGCGCGCCGCCTCATCGCCAAGGGCGCGGGACCGGAATCGCTTGTCGCGGTGATCCTTCCGCGCTCGCTGGATCTGGTGGTGGCCCTGCTCGCGGTGGTCAAGACCGGCGCGGGCTACGTGCCGATCGACCCGACCGCCCCGGCCGACCGCATCGCCTTCCTGCTCGACGACTCCTCGCCGACCAGCATCATCGTCGACTCCACCGTGCAGGTCGCGCTGCCCGCGACCCTGCCGACCGTCATGCTCGACGGCTACACGGTCGAGGCGGGCGATGTGGAGGACGCCGACGACGCGCCGATCACCGACGCGGACCGGCTGCGCCCGCTGCGGCCCGAGCACGTCGCCTACGTCATCTACACCTCCGGCTCCACCGGCCGCCCCAAGGGTGTGGCCGTGGCGCACCGCAACGTCGTGCGGCTGTTCGCCAATACCGATCGCGAATTCGGTTTCGGCGCACAGGATGTGTGGACGCTGTTCCACTCCTACGCCTTCGACTTCTCGGTGTGGGAGCTGTGGGGTCCGCTGCTCTACGGCGGCAAGCTCGTGGTGGTCGACTACTACACCTCGCGCTCGCCCGAACAGTTCCTGGAAGTGCTGCGCCGCGAACGGGTCACGGTGCTCAACCAGACCCCGTCGGCCTTCTACCAGCTGGCCGAGGCCGACCGCATCGCCTCGGTCGCCAGCCGCGAATCCGGGACCGCGGTGGCGCCGCTGTCGCTGCGCTACGTGGTCTTCGGCGGTGAGGCGCTGGAACTGCGTCGGCTGACCGATTGGATCGCCCGCCACGGGGATTCGGCTCCGCGGCTGGTGAACATGTACGGCATCACCGAGACCACGGTGCACGTCTCGCACCGCGTGCTCGATGCCGCGACCATCGCCGCCGCGACCGGCAGCATTGTCGGCCGGGCCATCGCCGGACTGCGCGTCTACGTGCTCGACGACCGCCTGCACCCGGTGCCGGTGGGCGTCGCGGGCGAAATGTACGTGGCCGGACCGCAATTGGCGCGCGGTTACCTGGGCCGCGCCGACCTCACCACCGCCCGGTTCGTGGCCAGCCCGTTCGGTGTTCCCGGCGAGCGGCTCTACCGCTCCGGTGACGTCGCGCGCTGGAACCGCTTCGGCGAACTCGAATACCTGGGCCGCGCCGACGATCAGGTCAAGGTGCGCGGCTTCCGCATCGAGCTCGGCGAGATCGAATCCGCCGTGCTCGCGCAGCCGGGTATCGCGCAGGCCGCCGTCATCGTGCGCGAGGACCAGCCGGGCGATCAGCGCATCGTCGCCTACGTCGTCGCCGAGGAAGGCAATGCGCCCAATCTCGACACCGTCCGCGACGGCGCCGGTGAGCGCCTGCCGTCCTACATGGTGCCGTCGGCGCTGGTGGTGCTCGACCGAATCCCGTTGACCGTCAACGGCAAACTCGACCGCCGCGCCCTGCCCGCCCCGGCCGTGCAGGCGCGGGCCTTCCGGGCTCCGGAGACCCCGGTGCAGGAGACCGTCGCCGCGGTCTTCGCGGAGGTTCTCGAACTGCCGCGCGTCGGCCTGGACGACGACTTCTTCGATCTGGGCGGCAACTCGCTCATCGCCACCCGCGTGGTCTCGCGCATCGGCTCCGCCCTCGACACCACCGTCGCGGTGCGCACCCTGTTCGAGGCGTCCAGCGTGGAGGCCCTCGCGGCCCGTATCGAATCGCATGCCGACGGTGCCTCGCGCGCGAAATTGGTGGCGCGTCAGCGCGCCGCGTCGGAACTGGTGCCGCTGTCGTTCGCGCAGCAGCGCATGTGGTTCCTCAACCAGTACGACACCAATTCCGCCGCCTACAATCTGCCGCTGGCGATTCGCCTCACCGGCGAACTCGACACCGCCGCACTGGAACTCGCGGTCGCCGATGTGGTGCGCCGCCACGAGTCGCTGCGCACCCGCTACCCCGAGCACGGCGGCACCCCGATGCAGGTCGTGGTCCCGGCCGACGAGGTCCGCCTGGACCTGCGCCCGGTCACCGTCGCCGCCGCGGACCTGACCGCGCGCGTCACCGAATTCGCCACCGCCGGATTCAATGTGGCCGAACAGGTTCCGCTGCGGGCCCGGCTCTACCGGGTCGACGACGCCGATGAGCACGTGCTCGTCGTGGTCGTCCACCACATCGCCGGTGACGGCTTCTCCATGGGCCCGCTCACCCGCGACGTCATGACCGCCTACACCGCCCGCACCCAGGGTTCGGCCCCCGGCTGGGCCCCGCTGCCGGTGCAGTACGCGGACTTCGCCATCTGGCAGCGCGAGGTGCTCGGCTCCGAGGAGGACGCCGGATCGCTGCTCGCCCGCCAGGTCGGCTACTGGCAGCGCACCCTCGACGGCATTCCGGACGAGCTGACGCTGCCCTCGGACCGGCCCCGCCCGGCCGTGGCCTCGCACAATGGCGCGACCCTGCACCGGACGCTCTCGCCCGAGCTGATCGCCACCCTGGAAGAGGTTGCGCGGCAACGCGGTTCGTCGCTGTTCATGGTCATGCACAGCGCCCTGTCGGTGCTGCTGGCGCGACTGTCGGGCACCGCCGACATCGCCGTGGGCACGCCGGTCGCGGGCCGTGGTGAACAGGCCCTGGACGATCTGGTCGGCATGTTCGTCAACACCCTGGTGCTGCGGACCGCCATCGACCCGGCCGAGACCTTCACCGATCTGCTGGAGCGGGTGCGCCGCACCGACCTCGACGCCTTCGGCAATGCCGATGTGCCGTTCGAGCGGCTCGTCGAACTGCTCGCCCCCGAACGGTCGCAGGCCCGCAACCCGCTGTTCCAGGTGGTGCTGGCCTTCCAGAACCTGGATCGCACCAGCCTGGAGCTGCCCGGCCTGACGGTCTCGGCGCTCGACCTCGAAGAGGATGTCGCCCGCTTCGACCTGCAGTTCACGCTGTCCGAGCACGGCGATTCCGGGATGGCGCTGGCGCTCACCTACGCCACCGACCTCTTCGACGAGGCCACCGCAGCCGAATTCGCGCGGCGCTGGCAGCGGGTGCTCGAGGCCATCGCCGGTGATCCCGAGGTCACCGTCGGCGGTATCGACATTCTCGACACCGCCGAGCGGGCCGACCTCATCGCCCGCACCGGCGCGCCCGCCATCGCGCCGCGCACCCTGCCGGAGCTGCTGGCCGACGCCGTGGCCCGCAACCCGCAGGGCCTCGCGGTCGTCTACCCGGGCCGCGAGGGCCGCGTCGAGTTGACCTACGCCGAACTCGACGAGCGTTCGAACCGCCTGGCGCGCTTGCTGATTCAGCGCGGTATCGGCACCGAGGATCTGGTCGCCATCGCGGTGCCGCGCTCGGCCGACTCCTACCTCGCCGAATGGGCCGTGTCCAAGACCGGCGCCGCCTTCGTGCCGGTCGACCCGACCTACCCGGCCGACCGCATCGCCCACATGGTGAACGACTCCGGGTCGCCGGTCGGCCTGACCGTCGCCTCGGTCCGCGCCGACCTGCCCGAATCGGCCGAATGGCTGGTGCTGGAGGAACTCGACCTGGACGGCGTCGACGCCGCGCCGGTCACCGCCGAGGAGCGGGTGCGACCGCTGCGCCCGGAGCATCCGGCCTACGTCATCTACACCTCCGGCTCCACCGGTCTGCCCAAGGGCGTCGTGGTCACCCACGCCGGTCTGGCCAACTTCAGTGCCGAGCAGATCGAGCGCTACCACCTCGACACCGATTCGCGGGCACTGCATTTCGCCTCGCCGTCGTTCGACGCGTCGATGCTGGAATTTCTGCTCGCCGTCGGACCGGCGGGCACCCTGGTCGTCGTGCCGACCGGCGTCTACGGCGGCGAGGAGCTCTCCGAGCTGATCCGCGCCGAAGGGGCCACGCACGCCTTCATCACCCCGGCCGCGCTGGCCACCTTCGATCCGACCGGCCTGGACAGCCTGCGCATGCTCTGCGCCGGTGGCGAGGCGGTGCCGCCGGAGCTGGTGGGCAAGTGGGCGGTTCGCTTGGCGGACGGCACGACTCGCGCCTTCCACAACGGCTACGGTCCGACCGAGACCACCATCATGACCAATATCAGCGATCCGCTGGTGCCGGGCGATCTCGTCACCATCGGCGGCCCCGTGCGGGGCATGCAGTCGCTGATCCTCGACGACCGGCTGCGGCCGGTGCCCGAGGGTGTCGCGGGTGAGTTGTACCTGTCGGGTATTCAGCTGGCGCGCGGCTACCACGCCCGCGCGGGCCTGACCGCGGATCGGTTCGTCGCGAATCCCTATGTGCCCGGGGCGCGCATGTACCGCACCGGTGACGTGGTCCGCTGGACCCGCACCGGCGAGGTCGAGTACGTCGGCCGTTCCGACTTCCAGGTCAAGGTGCGCGGTTTCCGCATCGAACTCGGTGAGATCGACGCCGCGCTGGCCTCGCACGACACCGTCGACTTCGCCGTCACCATCGGCCACAAGAACGCCGCCGGAGCGGTATCGCTGGTGTCGTATGTGGTCGCGGCCCAAGGCCATGTCATCGATGTGCCGTCGCTGACCGCGCACGTGGAACAGCGCCTGCCCGCCTACATGGTGCCGTCCTCGATCATGACCATCGACCGGGTGCCGCTGACCCCGGTGGGCAAGCTGGACCGCAAGGCGCTGCCGGAGCCGGTGTTCACCACCGAGGCCGCCTTCCGCGCACCGCGAAACCCGGTGGAGCACACCGTCGCCGAGGTCTTCGCCGAGGTGTTGGGCTTGGAGCGGGTCGGTATCGACGATTCGTTCTTCGCCCTCGGCGGCGACTCCATCGTCTCCATCCAGCTGGTGTCGCGGGCCAAGGCGCGCGGCGTGGTGTTCAGCCCGCGCGACGTGTTCGAACAGCGCACCGTGGCCGGACTGGCCGCCGTCGCCGAAACCGCTGCGGCCGTGGGCGATACGACGCCGCGACTGGCCGAGCTGCCGGGCGGCGGCGTCGGCGAGATGCCGCTCACCCCGGTGGTGCGGTTCATGGCCGAGCGGACGGGCTCGTTCGGTCGGTTCAACCAGACCATGGCTCTGGAGCTGCCGGTCGGCATCGACCGCGCGGGTATCGCGGCCACGGTCGGGGCCGTCATCGACCGCCACGACATGCTGCGGGCGCGGCTGTACCGCAACCCGGACTGGGTCGTGGAGACCGCCGCTCCCGGCACCGTCGATGTGGACGCCCTCATCGACCGCACCGAGTTCGATGCCTCGATCGATGACGACGCGCTGATCGAGATCGCTTCCGCCGCACTGGATGCCACCCTCGACCGCCTCGATCCCGAAGCGGGCGTGGTGATTCGGTTCGTGTGGCTGGAGCCGTCCACGGCGGGCCATGCGTCCGATTCCGAGCCGACGCGCGCCGGACGACTCATCGTGGCCGCACACCACCTCGTCGTCGACGGTGTGTCGTGGCGAATCCTGGTGCCGGACTTCGTCACCGCCTGGGGACAGCTGTCCTCCGGTCAGACCCCCGAGCTCACCGCGCCCGCCACCAGCATGCGCACCTGGGCCGACGCCTTGGCGCGCGAAGCCGCCAGCGACAAGCGCGTTGCCGAGCTCGCGTACTGGCGCGAGGTGGTCGAGGGTGCGGATCCGCTGCTCACCGCGCGGCCGATGGATCCGGCGGTGGATGTCTCCGGTGTGATCGACAAGCACCGTGTGGAGCTCTCCGCCGAGGTCACCAAATCGCTGCTCACCACCGTGCCCGCCCTGTTCCACGGCGGCGTCAACGACGGTCTGCTGACCGCGCTGGCCCTCGCCGTCGCGAAGTGGCGCTCCGACAAGGGCATCGACGCGGGGGAGAGGTCTGCCCTGGTGCGCCTGGAGGGCCACGGTCGCGAGGAAGAGGTCGTGCCGGGCGCCGACCTGTCCCGCACGGTCGGCTGGTTCACCGCCATCTTCCCGGTGCGCTTCGACCTCTCCGAGATCGATGTGGATGCCGCGCTGGCCGGTGGACCCGCCATGGGTCGCGCCATCAAGTCCATCAAGGAGCAGCTGCTCGCGGTGCCGGACAAGGGCCTCGGCTACGGCCTGCTGCGGTACCTGAACGCCGATACCGCCCGCGAGCTGCCCGCCGCACTGCCCGGCCAGGTCAGCTTCAACTACCTGGGCCGGGTCAATGCGGGCGATGTGCCCGAGGCGCTCCAGGGCTTCGGCTGGATTCCGGCTGCGGAACTGGGCGATCTGGGCGGCGCGTACGACGCCGATATGCCCGCCATGGCCCCGATCGATATCAACGCGATCGTGGTGGGCGACAAGCTCACCGCCAATATCGGCTACCCGAGCACCCTGCTCGAGGCCGCCGAGGTCGCCGCCTTCGGCGAACTGTGGACCGCCGCCCTGGAAGCGGTCGCGCGCCATGCCGATACCGCCGATTCGGGCGGACACACGCCGTCGGACTTCGGTCTGGTGCGGGTCACCCAGCGCGATATCGACGGCTGGGAGCAGCGCTTCCCGGGTCTGGACCAGGTGTGGCCGCTCTCCGCGCTGCAATCGGGTCTGCTCTTCCACGCGCAGCTGGCCGTGTCCTCGGTGGACGTCTACACCGCGCAGGCCGTTCTCACGCTCACCGGCCGCGTGGACGCCGACCGGCTGCGCGCCGCCGCTCAGGCGCTCATCGACCGGCACGAAATCCTGCGCACGGCATACCTTTCCGATGCCGCCGGTAATCCGGTGCAGCTGGTGCTCGACAGCGTGCGGGTGGCGTGGACCAACCACGACCGCACCGAGACCGGGTACGCCCAGGACATCATCGACGCCGACCGCGTACAGCGCTTCGACCTGACGCAGCCGCCGCTCATTCGCTTCACGCTGGTGCAGACCGCGGCCGACGCCTGGCAGCTGGCTGTGGCCAACCACCACATCCTGCTCGACGGCTGGTCCATGCCGCTGCTCATGCAGGACCTGCTGGTGCTGTACGCGACCCGGGCCGACAGCAGTGCGCTGCCGCCGGTGCGCTCCTACCGCCACTTCCTGGAATGGGTTGCGCAGCAGGACCGTTCGGCCTCGCTGAGCGCCTGGCAGCGGGCGCTGCGCGGGGTCTCCGAACCGACGCTGCTGACCCGACCGGACAGCAGCCGGGAGATCACCGCGCTGTCCGGCGAGTACTTCTTCGATCTGGACGAGGCCGCGACCCAGCGCCTCACCAACCTGGCCGCACAGCTCGGCGTCACGCCGAACACCGTGCTCCAGACCGCGTGGGGCATTCTGCTCGGCCGCCTCACCGGCCGCGACGACGTACTCTTCGGCACCACCGTGTCGGGCCGCCCGGCCCAGCTCGCGGGCGTCGAGAACATGGTCGGCCTGTTCATCAACACCGTGCCGGTGCGGGTCGCCTTCGATCCCGCCGAGACCGTGCGCGCGCTGCTCACCCGCACCCAGGGCGAGCAGGCCGATCTGCTCGACCACCACTACGTCGGCCTCGCCGATATCCAGTCGGCGGCGGGCATCGGCGGACTCTTCGACACCCTCGTGGTGTTCGAGTCCTATCCCGTTGACGCCGAAGGCATTCAGGCCCAGGCCGCCGATATCGACGGTATGGCCGTCACCGGCCTGGACGCCGCCGATGCCACGCATTACCCGCTGACGCTCATCGCCCAGCTCGACAGCCGCCTGCGCATTCGCGCGGGTTACCTGCGCGACCTGTTCGACGAGGGCACCGTCCGCCGGATCGCGGATCGCCTGGTGCGCGTGCTCACCGCCATCACCGCCGATCCCGGTGCGACCGTGGGCGATATCGAACTCCTCGACGCCGCCGAGCGCGCGCTGGTGGTGGACGAGTGGAACGACACCACCATCGATCTGGACTTCGACATCTCGATCATGGCGTCGAATCCGGGCGGGGCCGATGTGGCCGCCATCTCCGGCGATATCGTCCGCACCAAGTCCGGTGATGCCGCCGCGACGCTGGTCGCGCTCTTCGAGGGACAGGCCGCACGCACCCCGAACGCGGTGGCCGTCTCCTACGAGGGGACAACCCTCGCCCACCCGTCGCCCGACCACCACCCCTCATCGAGTCTCTCCGAGACGCTGACATATTCCGAGTTCGCCGACCGGGTGCACCGCCTGTCGCGTTGGCTCATCGAACGCGGCGTCGGCGCGGAAACCTTTGTGGCCCTGGGTATGCGCCGCTCCATCGACCTGGTGGTCGGCATGTACGCCGTGGTCGCCGCCGGTGGCGCGTACGTGCCGCTGGACCCGGATCACCCGGCCGAGCGCACCGAGTACATTCTCGACACCGCCGACCCGGTGACCGTGCTGACCTCCGGCGAGGACCTCGATATCGACACCGCGCAGGTGCGAATCGATCTGCTCGACCTGTCCAGCTACTCGGGTGATCCGCTCACCGACGCCGAACGCGTCGCGCCGCTGCGCTCGTCGAACACCGCCTACGTCATCTTCACCTCCGGCTCGACCGGCCGCCCCAAGGGTGTCGCGGTCTCGCACGGCGCGATCGTCAATCGTCTGGTGTGGATGCAGGACGCCTACAACCTCACCGGCAAAGACGTTGTGCTGCAGAAGACTCCGGCGACCTTCGACGTGTCGGTGTGGGAGTTCTTCTGGCCCTTGCAGGTCGGTGCGCGCTTGGTCGTGGCCAAGCCGGACGGCCACCGCGATCCGGCCTATCTCGCGGAACTCATTGCCCGCGAAGGCGTCACGGTGACGCACTTCGTGCCGTCCATGCTCGCGGTGTTCGTGGCCGAGGCCGCCGCCGCGCAGGCCACCAGCCTGCGTCAGGTCTTCGCCTCCGGTGAGGCCCTGTCGCCCAAGCCCGCGCACCGCCTGCGCGAGCTGACCGGCGCTCAGCTGCACAACCTGTACGGCCCGACCGAGGCCGCGGTCGACGTCACCTATCACGAGGTCGTCGCGGCCGACGTCGATACCGTGCCGATCGGCCGCCCGGTCTTCAATACCCGGACCTACGTGCTGGATTCGCGGCTGCGGCCCGTTCCGGTGGGTGTCGCGGGTGAGCTGTACCTGGCGGGCGATCAGCTCGCCACCGGGTACGTGGCGCGTCCCGATCTGACCTCGGATCGCTTCGTGGCCAACCCGTTCGCCGCGGGCGAGCGCATGTACCGCACCGGCGACCTGGTGGTGTGGACCGCCGACGGCGAACTGGAGTACATCGGCCGCACCGACTTCCAGGTCAAGCTGCGCGGTCTGCGCATCGAGCTCGGCGAGATCGAATCCGCGCTCACCGCACTGGATTCCATCGCGCAGTCGGTGGTCGTGGTGCGCGGTGACGCGCACACCGGCGACCAGCTGGTCGCGTATGTCGTCGCCGCACCGGGCCGCACCGTCGATATCGACGCCGTGCGCGCCGAACTCGGCGACCACCTGCCGTCCTACATGGTGCCGTCGGTGCTCATGGTGCTCGACGAATTCCCGCTCAACGCCTCCGGCAAGCTGGATCGCAAGGCGCTGCCCGCGCCGGTGTTCGAGGCGGCGGTCTTCCGCGCCCCGGTCACGCCGGTCGAGCAGATCGTCGCGGGTGTCTTCGCCGAGGTCCTCGGTCTGGAGCGGGTCGGCCTCGACGACGACTTCTTCGCCCTCGGCGGCAACTCACTCAGCGCCACCCAGTTGGCGGCGCGCCTGTCGGTCGCGCTGGACACCCAGCTCGGCGTGCGCGAGATCTTCGAGGCGTCCACCGTCGCGGCGCTGGCCATGCGGGCCGAATCCGCCTCCGGAGTGGGGGCACGCAAGGCGCTCGCGCCGCAGCCGCGCCCCGAGCGGGTGCCGCTGTCGCTGGCGCAGCAGCGCATGTGGTTCCTCAACCGGTTCGATCCCGAATCGGCCGTGGACAATATCCCCGCCGCCGTGCGCCTGTCCGGCCTGCTGGATCGCCAGGCGCTCCAGATCGCGGTCGCCGATGTGCTGGCGCGCCACGAATCGCTGCGTACCCGCTACCCCGAGGTGGACGGCACCGCGTACCAGCAGATCGTGCCCACCGGCCAGGTCATTCCGGATCTGACCCCGGTGGACGTCACCGAAGCCGAACTGCCGCAGGCGCTCTCGGATCTGGTGCTGCGCGGGTTCGACGTCACCGTCGAGGTGCCGTTCCGCGCCCGTCTGTTCGAGATCACCCCGACCGAACACGTGCTGGCCCTGGTGGTGCACCACATCTCCGGTGACGGCGTCTCCATGCTCCCGCTCACCCGGGATGTCATGACCGCCTACAGCGCCCGCGTCGAGGGCGGCGAACCCGCCTGGCAGCCGCTGGAGGTGCAGTACGCCGACTTCGCGCTCTGGCAGCGCGAGGTGCTCGGCCGCGAGGACGACGCGAACTCCATTATCTCGCAGCAGATCTCGTACTGGGGCGAGACGCTGCGCGGGCTGCCGGAGCAGTTGGACCTGCCCTCGGACCGGCCGCGTCCCGCCGTCGCCTCCGGGCGCGGCGCGACCCACGCCTTCCAGATCGACGGCGAAACCCACGCGCGCCTGGTCGAATTGGCCCGCGCCAACGGGGCGACGCTGTTCATGGTGGCGCACGCGGCGCTGGCGGTGCTGCTCGCGCGCCTGTCCGGTGAAGAGGACATCGCCATCGGTACGCCCGTCGCGGGTCGTGGCGAGCGCGCGCTCGACGACCTCATCGGCATGTTCGTCAACACCCTGGTGCTGCGGACGCCGGTCGACGGCGAGAAGTCCTTCACCGAACTGCTGGAGGCGGTGCGCACCACCGATATTCAGGCGTTCGGGCACGCCGATCTGCCGTTCGAGCGGCTGGTGGAGATTCTCAACCCGGCGCGTTCGCAGGCGCGGCATCCGCTGTTCCAGGTCATGCTGTCGTTCCAGAACACCGGACCGGCCGAGCTGGAGCTGCCGGGGCTGACCGCCAGCGGTGTGGAGCTGCCGATCGATACGGCCAAGTTCGATCTGCAGGTCGTGCTGTCGGAGGAGAGCGCCGTGGCGCACGCCTCCGGCAACGGGTCGACCGCGCCGTCCGGTATCGCGGCCGAGCTCATCTACGCCACCGACCTCTTCGACGCCGAGACCATGGTCGAGTTCGGGGAGCGCTTCGCGCGACTGCTGAAGGCCCTTGTCGCCGAGCCGAATCGGGCGCTGGGCGATATCGACCTGCTGGCCGCCGACGAGCGCCGACTGGTGGTCACCGACTGGAACGCCACCGCCGTGGACGTGGCCGCCGGACTGCCCGACGGTGCGGCCGACACGCTGGTGTCGCTGTTCCAGGCTCAGGCTGTGACCAGCGCCGACGCGATTGCCGTGGTGTCCGAGGGGACAGCTCTGTCCTACGCCGCGTTCGGCGAGCGCGTGCACCGCCTGGCCCGCCACCTCATCGCGCAGGGCGTCGGCCCGGAGTCGTTGGTGGCCTTGGCCATTCGCCGCTCCACCGATCTGGTCGTGGCCATGTACGCGGTGCTCGAGGCGGGTGGCGCGTACGTGCCGCTGGATCTCGACCAGCCCGCCGAGCGCCTCGACTACGTGCTCGAGGTGGCGCAGCCCGCGGTCGTGCTGACCACGAGCCGCGACGGTTACGAGAGCGAATTCCCGACCGTCGCCATCGATACGCTCGAGCTCGACGGTCTCGCCGCCACGCCGGTCGCCGACGCGGAACGCCGTGCGCCGCTGCGGCCTTCGAACACCGCCTACGTCATCTTCACCTCGGGTTCGACCGGCCGTCCGAAGGGCGTCGCCGTGCCGCACCGGGCCGCGGTGAACCAGATCCGGTGGATCACCACCGAATACGGCCTGAACGCCGACGATGTGGTGCTGTTCAAGACGCCCGCCACCTTCGACGTGTCGGTGTGGGAACTGTTCGGCCCCTTGGCCACCGGTGGCCGCATGGTCGTCGCCACCCCGGACGGCCACCGCGACCCGCAGTACCTCGCGGAGGTCATCGCCGCCGAACGCGTCACCATGACCTCGTTCGTGCCGTCCATGCTGACCGTCTTCGCGGGCAGCGCGGACCCGGCGGCGCTCACCTCGCTGCGCACCCTGCTCATCGCCGGTGAGGCGTTCACCGCCGACGCGGTCGAGGCATACCGCGCCATCAACGGCGCCGAACTGCACAACCTCTACGGCCCCACCGAATTCACCGTCCACGCCACCTACGCGGCGGCCGAGGACGATGTCGCCGGTGCCGTGCCTATCGGCGCACCGGTCTGGAATGCCCAGACCTACGTGCTGGATGCGCGCCTGCACCCCGTCGCCCCCGGCGTCGCGGGTGAGCTCTACCTCGCGGGAGCCCAGGTCGCCCGCGGCTACGTCGGCCGCGCCGACCTCACCGCGGACCGCTTCGTAGCCAACCCCTTCGCCACCGGCGAACGCATGTACCGCACCGGCGACCTGGTCAAGTGGACCGACGAAGGCCAGTTGGTCTACCTCGGCCGCACCGACTTCCAGGTCAAACTCCGCGGCCTGCGCATCGAACTCGGCGAAATCGAATCCGCCCTCACCGCACACGATTCCGTGGCCCAAGCCGTGGTCGTGATGCGCTCCGACGCTCATACGGGTGACCGCCTGGTCGCCTACGTCGTCCCGACGGCGCAGCAACTCGTCGATATCGCGAACCTGAAGGACACCCTCTCGGCGGCCCTCCCGTCGTACATGGTTCCGTCGGCCTTCGTGGTCCTGGACTCCATGCCGCTCAACCCGAACGGCAAACTCGACCGCAAGGCCCTCCCCGAACCCGAGTTCGAGGCCCGCGAATTCCGCGCCCCCGCGACCCCGATCGAGGAGACCGTCGCCTCGGTCTTCGCCGAGGTCCTCGGCACCGACCAGCCCATCGGCATCGACGACGACTTCTTCGACCTCGGCGGCAACTCCCTCATCGCCACCCAGGTCGCGGCCCGTCTCGGCGCGGCCCTCGACACCCGTATCCCGGTGCGCGTGCTGTTCGAGGCCCCCACCGTCGCCGCCCTGGCCGCCCGCCTGGCGGGCGAGACCCGCACCGGCAGCCGCCCGGCCCTGGTGGCCGGTGAGCGCCCCGCCGAGATCCCGCTCTCGCTGGCGCAGCAGCGCATGTGGTTCCTCAACCGCTTCGACGCCGCCTCCGCGGTCAACAACATCCCGATGGCCGTCCGGCTCTCCGGCGACCTGGACACCGACGCCCTGCTGGCCGCCGTCGGCGACGTGGTGGACCGGCACGAGGTGCTGCGCACCTACTACCCGTCCACCGCGAACGGCCGTGGCGTGCAGGTGATCCTGCCCGTCGGCCACCGCATTCCGGAGGTCGGTCCGGTCGAGATCGCCGAGGCCGATATCGCCGCCGCCATCGGCGAACTGGTGCTCACCGGCTTCGACGTCACCAACGAAGTCCCGGTGCGCGCCAAGCTCTTCCGCATCGTCGATGCCGAAGAGCCCACGCACGTACTGGTTTTCGTGGTGCACCACATCTCCGGCGACGGCTGGTCGGTGCGACCGCTGGCGCGCGACGTGATGGTCGCCTACGCCGCCCGCGCCAACGACGCCGCTCCGGGCTGGGCTCCGCTGCCGGTGCAGTACGCCGACTTCGCGCTCTGGCAGCGCGGCGTGCTCGGCTCCGAGGACGACGCCGACTCGCTCATCTCGCAGCAGGTCGCCTACTGGTCCGAGACCCTCGCCGGACTGCCGGACCAGATCGACCTGCCGTCGGATCGTCCGCGCCCGGCCGTGGCCTCCAACCGCGGTGGCGTGCACGAATTCTCGATCGACGCCGACCTGCTCGACGGCCTCAACCGGCTGTCGCGTGAACACGGGGCCAGCCTCTTCATGGTCGTGCACGCGGCCTTCGCGGCCCTGCTCGCGCGCCTGTCCGGCTCCGACGACATCGCCATCGGCACCGCCGTCGCGGGCCGCGGTGAAGCCGCGCTCGACGATGCCATCGGCATGTTCGTCAACACCCTGGTGCTGCGCACGGGTATCGACACCGGCGAGCCCTTCACCGGCCTGCTGGCCCGCACCAAGGATTCCGACCTGGCCGCCTTCGGCCACGCCGACCTGCCGTTCGAGCGACTGGTGGAGATCCTCAACCCGCCGCGTTCACAGGCCCGGCACCCGCTGTTCCAGGTCATGCTCTCGTTCCAGAACACCGGCGAGGCCACCTTCTCGCTCCAGGGCCTGGAAGTCGCGGGCGTGCCCCTGGACGTGGTGACCGCCAAATTCGACCTGCACCTCAACCTCACCGAGCGCCTCGGCGCGGATGGCGTGGCCGAGGGCATGGACGGCGAATTCGCCTTCGCCACCGACATGTTCGAGACCGACACCGTCGCCGATATCGCGGATCGACTGGTGCGGATGCTCACCGCGGTGGTCGCGGATCCGACCGCCGTGGTCGGCGATATCGACATGCTCGACGAATCCGAGCGGGCGTTGGTCCTCGACGCGTGGAATGCCACCGCCGCGCCGGTGGATCCGACCGCCACCCTGGTGTCGATGTTCGAGGCGGTGACCAGCACCGATGCCCCGGCCCTCGTGTTCGAGGGGACAGCCCTGGCCCACCCGTCGCCCGACCACCACCCCTCATCGAGTCGCTACGCGACGCTGTCGTATTCCGAGTTCACCGCCCGGGTGAACCGCCTGGCCCGCCACCTCATCGCACAGGGCGTGGGCCCGGATTCCCTGGTGGCCCTGGGCATGCGCCGCTCCTTCGACCTGGTCGTCGGCATGTACGCCGTGACGGTGGCCGGTGGCGCGTACGTGCCGCTGGACCCGGATCACCCGGCCGAGCGCACTCACTACGTCCTCGAGACGGCGCAGCCGGTGTGCGTGCTCACCACCTCGCGCGATGATTTCGAGTCCGGGGCCTTCGCCGCCCTCGAGATCGACCGCCTCGACCTGTCGGGCTACGACGCCGCGCCGGTCGCCGATGCGGAACGCCTTGTGCCGCTGCGGCCCTCTCACACCGCGTACGTCATCTTCACCTCCGGCTCGACCGGCCGCCCGAAGGGCGTGGCGGTGAGCCACGAGGCCATCGTCAACCGCCTGGTGTGGATGCAGTCCGCCTACGGCCTCACCGCCGACGACGTGGTGTTGCAGAAGACCCCCGCCACCTTCGACGTGTCGGTCTGGGAGTTCTTCTGGCCCTTGCAGATCGGCGCGACGCTGGTCATCGCCAAGCCGGACGGCCACCGCGACCCGGCCTACCTGGCCGAGCTCATCACCGAGCAGCGCGTCACCACCGCGCACTTCGTGCCGTCCATGATGTCGGTGTTCGTCGCCGAGGAACGCGCCGCCGAATGCGTCAGCCTGCGACAGGTTTTCGCCTCCGGCGAGGCACTGCCCGCCCCGACCGCGCAGAAGTTGCGCGAACTCACCGGCGCGCGGGTGCACAACCTGTACGGCCCCACCGAGGCCGCCGTCGACGTCACCTTCCACGAGGTGGTCGATGCCGACACCGTGACCGTGCCGATCGGCGCTCCGGTCTTCAACACCCGTGTGCACGTGCTGGATTCGCGCCTGCACCCGGTTCCGGCGGGCGTCGCGGGTGAGCTCTACCTCGCGGGCGTGCAGCTGGCGCGCGGCTATGTCGGGCGCCCGGATCTGACGGCGGATCGCTTCGTCGCCGATCCGTTCGGCGACGGCGAGCGCATGTACCGCACCGGCGACCTCGTCAAGTGGACCTCGAACGGTGAGCTGGAGTACCTGGGCCGCACCGACTTCCAGGTCAAGCTGCGCGGTCTGCGCATCGAACTCGGCGAGATCGAATCCGCGCTGGTGGCACTGGACGCCATCGCGCAGTCGGTGGTCGTGGTGCGCCACGACGACCGCCTCGGCGATCAGCTCGTCGGCTACGTGATCCCGGCGGCGGGCCACAGCGTGGACACCGACGAGGTGCGCGCGGCCCTGGCCGAGGAGCTGCCGGGCTACATGGTTCCGGCCGCCTACGTGGTGCTGGATGCCTTCCCGCTCAACGCCTCCGGCAAGCTGGACCGCAAGGCGCTGCCCGCACCGGTCTTCGAGGCCAAGGTGTTCCGCGCCGCCTCCACTCCGATCGAGGAGATCGTCGCGGGCATCTTCTCCGATGTCCTCGGCGTCGGCCGCGTCGGCGTCGACGACGACTTCTTCGAACTCGGCGGCAACTCGCTCATCGCCACCCAGGTCACCGCCCGCCTCGGCGCGGCCCTGGACACCCAGCTGGCCGTGCGCGATCTGTTCGAGGCCTCCACCGTCGCGGCGCTGGCCGCCCGGGTGGAGCGCAACGCCGGATCCGGTCGCCGTCCGCGCCTGGTCGCCGGTGAACGGCCGGAACAGATTCCGCTCTCCCCGGCGCAGCAGCGCTACTGGTTCCTCAACCAGTTCGACACCAGCACCTCGGCCGTCGACAACATCCCGCTGGCCGTGCGGCTCACCGGCACGCTGGAGCTGACCGCGCTGGAAGAGGCCATCGGCGATGTCATCGCCCGCCACGAGGTGCTGCGCACCATCTACCCGGGCGGCAACGACGGCCCGTCGCAGGTGATCCTGCCCGCCTCACAGACCGACCTCATGCTCGTCCCCGAGGGCGTGCGCGAGGAGGGCCTGCTGGGCAAGATCGTCGAATTCGCCATGACCACCTTCGATGTCACCGTCGAGGTGCCCATCGCGGTGCGCCTGTTCCGCATCACCGACAGCCCGGTCGAAGAGCATGTGCTGGCCTTCACCGTCCACCACGTCTCCGCCGACGGCTCCTCCATGGGCCCGCTGGCGCGCGATGTGATGGCCGCCTACATGGCCCGCGTCGAGGGCGACGCCCCGCAGTGGGCGGCGCTGCCGGTGCAGTACGCCGACTACGCGCTGTGGCAGCGTGAGGTGCTCGGTGACGAGCAGGATCCGGAATCGCTTGCCGCCCAGCAGGTCTCCTACTGGTCCAAGACCCTCGCGGACCTGCCCGATCAGCTGGAGCTGCCGACCGACCGGCCGCGCCCGCCCGCGCAGTCGTTCCACGGCAAGGCGCTGCGCTTCGATATCGATCCCGAGCGCCACGCCCGCCTGCACGAACTC
The DNA here is from genome assembly GCF_044459025.1 of Nocardia sp. NPDC050406. Lineage (NCBI taxonomy): Bacteria > Bacillati > Actinomycetota > Actinomycetes > Mycobacteriales > Nocardiaceae > Nocardia > Nocardia sp. NPDC050406. Next base: position 386,931 of record NZ_JBITIM010000002.1, read on the forward strand.
GCCCGCGCCAACAACGCGTCGCTGTTCATGGTCGTGCACGCCGCGCTGGCGGTGCTGCTCTCGCGCCTGTCCGGCACCGACGACATCGCGGTCGGCACCCCGATCGCGGGCCGCGGTGAACGCGAACTCGACGACCTCATCGGCATGTTCGTCAATACCCTGGTGTTCCGCACCAAGGTGGACGCGGGCGCGACCTTCGCCGATCTGCTCGCCGAGGTGCGCGAACGCGACCTCGAGGCCTTCGCCAATGCCGATGTGCCCTTCGAGCGGCTCGTCGAGGTGCTCAACCCGGTGCGCTCCACCGCGCGCAACCCGCTGTTCCAGGTCGGCCTGTCCTTCCAGAACCTGGCCGAGACCAGCTTCCAGCTGCCCGGCCTGCACGTGGCACCGGTGCAGTTCGAATCGCAGCTGGCCAAGACCGATCTGCACGTGACGCTCTACGACCGGTACGCCGAGGACGGCACCCCGGCCGAGATTCTCACCGAATTCGGTTACGCCACCGATCTTTTCGACGAGAGCACCATTCGGGCCTTCGCCGACCGGTTCGTGCGGGTGCTCGACGCGGTGCTGGCCGACGCGGCCGAGCCGGTCGGGGAGATCGACCTGCTCGACGAGACCGAGCACGAGCTGATCCTGAAGGCGTGGAACGACACCGCGCATCCGGTGGACCGCGCGGCCACGCTGGTCTCGCTGCTCGACGCCTCGGTGGCCGCGGACCCCAAGTCCGACGCCATCGTCGCCGACACCCCTGAGGGCAGCGTCACGCTGTCCTACGGTGAGCTCGACGCGCGCGTCAACCGCCTGGCCCGCCACCTCATCGAACGCGGGATCGGCACCGAAGACCGGGTGGCCCTGGCCATTCGGCGTTCCGTGGACCTCGTCGTGGCCATGTACGCGGTGGCCAAGACCGGTGCCGCCTACGTGCCGATCGACCCGGACCAGCCCGCCGAGCGCACCGGCTACATCCTCGAGACCGCCGCGCCCGCGGCCGTACTCACCACGGGCCGTGACGGTTTCGCCACCGAGCTGGCCGAGGTGCTGCGCATCGACGAGATCGACCTGTCCGGCTACGCGGCCGGGCCGATCGCGCCGACCGAGCGGGTGCGGGAGCTGACCGCGGCCAACACCGCCTACGTCATCTTCACCTCCGGTTCGACCGGCCGGCCCAAGGGCGTCGCGGTGCCGCACGGCGCCGTCGTCAACCAGTTGCTGTGGAAGAACACCGAATTCGGCCTCGATCCGGCCGATGCGGTGCTGCTCAAGACCGCCGCCACCTTCGACCTGTCGGTCTGGGAGTTCTGGTCGGCCGCCGCGTGCGGTGGCCGCCTGGTCATCGCGCTGCCCGACGGGCACAAGGATCCGGCGTACCTGAACGAGCTCATGGCGCGGGAGTGGGTCACCACCCTGCACGTGGTGCCGTCCATGCTGGACGCGCTGCTCACCGACGGACTGCCGGATTCGCTGTGGCGGGTGCTGGCCATCGGCGAGGCGCTGCCCGGCCCGCTGGCCCAGCGCATGCGCCGCGAGCGGCCGCGCACCGAACTGTTCAACCTCTACGGTCCGACCGAGGCCGCGGTGTCCATCACCAGCCACCGCGTCACCGACGCCGACGAGGTCTCGGTCTCCATCGGTTCGCCGGAGTGGAACAGCCGGGTCTACGTGCTCGACGCGCGACTGCGGCCGGTGCCGACCGGCGTCTCCGGTGAGCTCTACCTCGCCGGTGATCAGCTGGCGCGCGGCTACTTCGGCCGCGCCGACCTGACCGCCGACCGGTTCGTGGCGAATCCGTTCGAGGACAACGGTTCTCGCATGTACCGCACCGGCGACCTGGTGGCCTGGACCGCCGCCGGGGAGCTGGAGTACCGGGGCCGCACCGACTTCCAGGTGAAGATCCGCGGCTTCCGCATCGAGCTCGGCGATATCGAGGCGGCGCTGCTGCGTCAGGACGCCGTCGCGTCGGCCGCCGTTGTGGCGCACCAGGATCCGAGCCTGGGTGATCGCCTGGTGGCCTATGTCGTCGGCGCCGACGGCGATCTCGACAAGCGGGCGCTCCAGGCCGCGCTGTCGGCGGAGCTGCCGTCGTACATGGTGCCGTCGCTGTTCGTGCGGCTGGACACCTTGCCGCTCAATGCCAATGGCAAGCTCGACCGCAAGGCGCTGCCGGAGCCGACCTTCGAGAAGGCGGTCTTCCGCGCACCCGTCACCCCGATCGAGCAGATCGTGGCGGGCGTCTTCGCCGACGTGCTGCGCGTGGAGGGCACCGGACGCATCGGTCTCGACGACGACTTCTTCGCGTGGGGCGGCAACTCGCTGCTCGCCACGCAGGTCGCGGCGCGCCTCGGCGAGGCGCTCAACACCCGGGTGCCGGTGCGCCTGCTGTTCGAGGCGTCCACCGTCGCCGCGCTCGCGGCGCGGGTGGAGCACAATGCCGGAACCGGTGACCGCAAGGCGCTGAAGGCACAGCCGCGGCCCGAGCACATTCCGCTGTCGCTGGCCCAGCAGCGCATGTGGTTCCTCAACCGCTTCGACACCTCGTCGGCGGCCTACAACGTGCCCGTCGCGGTGCGGCTGTCCGGGCAGCTGGATATCGACGCGCTGCGCTCGGCCGTCGCGGATGTGGTGGCGCGCCACGAGATTCTGCGCACCATCTACCCGCAGACCGAGCAGGGACCGGTGCAGGTCATCCTGCCGCCCGCGCAGGCGGTGCCGGAGCTCGAGGTGCGCTCGGTCGAACTCGAGGATGTGGCCGCCGCCGTGGTGGAGCTGACCTCCACCATCTTCGACGTCACCACCCAGGTGCCGGTGCGGGTCGCGCTGTTCGAGATCGCCGACGGCGAATACGTGCTCGCCCTGGTGATTCACCACATCTCCGGTGACGGCTCCTCGGTCGCGCCGCTGACCCGCGACCTCATGACCGCCTACGCGGCGCGCTCGATGGGCTACGAGCCCGCGTGGTCGCCGCTGGCGGTGCAGTACGCGGACTACAGCATCTGGCAGCGTGAGCTGCTCGGCAGCGAGGACGACGCGGAATCGCTCGCGGCCAAACAGGTCGCGTACTGGAAGCAGGCCCTGGCGGGGCTGCCCGACCAGCTGGACCTGCCGTCGGACCGTCCGCGTCCGGCCGTGCAGTCCTTCCACGGCGGCCGGGTCGAGCTGCACCTCGATGCCGAAACGCACCGGGCGCTCATCGATCTCGCCCGCGCCGAGGGCGCGACGCTGTTCATGGTCGTGCACACCGCGCTGGCGGTGCTGCTGGCGCGGCTGTCGGGCACCGACGACATCGCCATCGGCACCCCGATGGCCGGTCGCGGCGAGGCCGTCCTCGACGACCTCATCGGTATGTTCGTGAACACCTTGGTGTTCCGCACCCAGGTCGAGGCCGACGAGCCGTTCACCGAACTGCTCGGCCGCCAGCGCGAAATCGACATCCAGGCCTTCGCCAATGCCGATGTGCCGTTCGAGCGCCTGGTCGAGGTGCTCAACCCGGTGCGCTCCACCGCGCGGCACCCGCTGTTCCAGGTCGGCCTGTCCTTCCAGAACCTGGCCCAGTCCAGCCTGGAACTGCCGGGCCTCACCGTCTCCGGCCTGGATATCGACACCGAGCTGTCGCAGTTCGACCTGCACCTCATCGCCACCGACCGCTACGACGAAACCGGTGCGCCGGAAGGTGTTTCGGGCTTCTTCACCTACGCCACGGATATGTTCGAGCACGACACCGTGCAGGGCTTCGTGGACCGCTTCACGCGCCTGCTCGGGGAGATCATCGCCGCGCCGGACACCGCCGTGGGCGATATCGACCTGCTCGCACCCGTCGAGCGCACCGCCCTGGTGTCCGAGCGCAATGCGACCGCGCACCAGACGGATTCGACCGCGACGCTGGCCTCCATGCTGGCGGCGACCGTGGCGGCCAAGCCGACCGCGGTGGCCCTCATCGGCCCCGACGGCGAGGTGCTCACCTACGCCGAGCTGAGCCAGCGGGTGAACCGCCTTGCCCGCCACCTGATCTCGGTGGGCGTCGGCTCGGAGGCGCGGGTCGCGCTGGCGCTGCGCCGCTCGGTCGACCTGGTGGTCGCCATGTACGCGGTCTCGGTCGCGGGCGGCGCGTACGTGCCGGTCGACCCGGATCAGCCCGCCGAGCGGACCGGGTACATCCTGGACACCGCCGCGCCGGTATGCGTGATCACCAATGCCGCAGCGGAATTCGCGACCGATATCGCGCCGCTGGTGTCCCTGGACGAGCTGGACCTGTCCGGCGTGAGCGGTGGCGCGGTGAGCGCGGCCGAGCGGATCGCTCCGCTGCGGCCGAGCAATACCGCCTATGTCATCTTCACGTCGGGTTCGACGGGCCGCCCGAAGGGCGTGGCGCTGCCGCACGCGGCGATCGCGAACCAGTTGCAGTGGAAGACAGCCGAATTCGGCCTGGGTGCCGATGACGCGGTGCTGCTGAAGACCGCCGCGACCTTCGACCTGTCGGTCTGGGAGTTCTGGTCGGCGGCCGTCTCCGGTGGCCGCCTGGTCATCGCCGCCCCCGACGGGCACCGCGATCCGGCCTACCTCAACGAGCTCATGGCCCGAGAGGCCGTCACCACCCTGCACGTGGTGCCGTCCATGCTCGACGCTCTGCTCACCGAATCCGGTGGCGCACTGACCCCGTCGCTGCGCCGCGTCCTCGCCATCGGCGAGGCGCTCCCGGCGTCGGTCGCCCAGCGCTTCCGCACCGCCAACCCGAGCGCGACCCTGTTCAACCTGTACGGCCCCACCGAAGCGGCGGTGTCCATCACCACCCACGAGGTCACCGACGCCGACCAGGGCTCGGTCTCCATCGGCGCGCCCGAATGGAACAGCCAGGTCTACGTCCTCGACTCCCGCCTCCACCCCGTCCCCGACGGCGTCGCGGGCGAGCTCTACCTCGCGGGCACCCAACTCGCCCGCGCCTACTTCGGCCGCCCCGACCTCACCGCCGACCGCTTCGTAGCCAACCCCTTCGCCCCCGGCGAGCGCATGTACCGCACCGGCGACCTGGTCGCCTGGACCGTCAATGGCGAGTTGGATTACCGAGGCCGCACTGACTTCCAGGTCAAGATCCGCGGCTTCCGCATCGAACTCGGCGAAATCGAAGCAGCGCTCCTCGCCCTGCCCGAGATCGCCCAAGCGGCAGTCATCGCAAAGTCCGACCAGCGCACCGGCGACCGCCTGGTGGCATACGTGGTCGGCGCGCAAGGCCAGCCCGCGTCAGGTGCTGCGGGTGCGCTCGAGCAGTCCGCGGCAGGTAATGCGGGTGCGCTCGACCTGTCTGCGGCAGGTGATGCGGGTGCGCTCGAGCAGTCCGCGACAGGTGCTTCGGGGGCGCTTGGGCAGTCTGCGCCAGGGGCGCAGGGTGGGCAAGCGCAGCAAGAGCCCGCGGCACCGAACCCTGTTGCGTCGCAGATCGATACCGCCCGGGTGAAGTCCGCCCTCGCGGCGAGCCTGCCGTCGTACATGGTCCCGTCGGCTTTCGTGGTCCTCGACGCCTTGCCGCTCAATGTGAACGGCAAGCTGGACCGCAAGGCCCTCCCGGAACCGGAGTTCGAGTCCACCGCCTTCCGCGCCCCCTCGACCCCCATCGAGGAGATCGTGGCAGGCGTCTTCACCGAGGTCCTCGGCGTCGACCGCGTAGGCGCGGACGACGACTTCTTCACCCTCGGCGGCAACTCCCTACTCGCCACCCAGGTGGCAGCGAGAATTGGCGCGGCCCTCGACGCCCGGGTACCCGTCCGCACCCTCTTCGAGTCCTCGACAGTCTCCGGCCTCGCCGCCAAGGTCGAACAGCACGCCGGAGCCGGAGGCCGCCAACCCCTCACCGCCCAGCCCCGCCCGGAGCACATTCCGCTGTCCCTGGCCCAGCAGCGCATGTGGTTCCTCAACCAGTTCGACACGGCCTCGGCGGCCTACAACATCCCCGTCGCCGTCCGCCTGACCGGCGACCTGGACACCGCCGCCCTGCAACAGGCCGTGGCCGACGTCATCTCCCGCCACGAGACCCTGCGCACCATCTACCCGCAGCTCGACGGCGCGCCCACGCAGCGGATCGTCCCCGCCGCCCAGGCGGTCCCCGATCTGACTCCGATCACGGTGACCGCCGCCGAGGTCCGCGACCGCATCGCCGCGGTCATCTCGACCGGCTTCGACGTGACCACCGAAGTCCCGTTGCGCGCCAAGCTGTTCCGGGTCCGCGTCGTCGAGGAACTCGGGGCCCACGAGGCCCTGGCCCTCGACGCCGCCGACGCCATCGAAGCCGCCACGCTGCGCGCCCTCGGCGAGAACGCGCCGACCTTCGGCAACGGCGCACACCGCCCCGCCGAGACCGTCGAGCACGTCCTCGTCTTCGTCGCCCACCACATCAGCGCCGACGGCTGGTCCATGGGCCCGCTCACCCGCGACGTCATGGTGGCCTACGCCGCCCGCGCCGCCGGTGTCACCCCGGGCTGGGCTCCGATGCCGGTGCAGTACGCGGACTTCAGCATCTGGCAGCGCGAGGTCCTCGGCTCCGAGGACGACCCGAACAGCCTCATCTCCGCGCAGGCCGACTACTGGCGCACCGCGCTGGCCGACCTGCCGGACGAGCTGAACCTCCCGGCCGACCGCCCGCGCCCGACCACGCAGTCCTTCCGCGGCGGCCGGGTGCTGTTCCCGATCGGCACCGACCTGCACCAGGGCCTGCAGCGCATCGCCCGCGAGCAGAACGCGACCATGTTCATGGTCGTGCACACCGCGCTCGCGGTGTTCCTGGCGCGACTGTCCGGCACCGACGACATCGCGATCGGCACCCCGATCGCCGGTCGCGGCGAAGCCGAACTCGACGATGTGATCGGCATGTTCGTCAACACCCTGGTGCTGCGCACCCGAGTGGACGGCCAGGCCGACTTCACCGAGCTGCTCGCCCGCACCAAGGACACCGACCTGCAGGCGTTCGCGCACGCGGACATCCCGTTCGAGCGCCTGGTGGAACTGCTCAACCCCGAGCGCTCCACCTCGCGGCATCCGCTGTTCCAGGTGGTGCTGTCGTTCGAGAACCTGCCCGACAGCAGCTTCGAACTGCCCGGTCTGCGGGTCGCCGCGGTCGAATTCGACAACGACACCGCCAAATTCGATCTCTCGCTGACCATTCGGGAGGCCGGAGCCGAGGGCATGTACGCCGAATTCTCCTTCGCGCGTGACCTGTTCGACGACAGCACCGTCGAGGTGTTCGCGCAGCGGTTCACCCGCCTGCTCGAACAGCTCACCGCCGCCCCGAGCCGCCCGATCGGCGATGTGGATCTGCTCGCGGAGACCGAACGCGCCGACCTGGTGAACCGCACCGGTGGCGCCGCCATCGCACCGTCCACCCTGGCCGAGCTCATGAGCGATGCGGCACAGGCGAATCCGAAGGGCCAGGCGGTCGTCTTCTCCGGCGACAGCCTCACCTACGCCGAACTCGACGCCGCCTCCTCGCGTCTGGCGCGCCTGCTCATCGAGCGCGGCGCCGGGCCGGATGTCCTGGTCGCGGTGGCCATTCCGCGCTCCATCGAATCGGTGCTCGCGGTCTGGGCGGTGGCCAAATCGGGTGCGGCCTTCGTGCCGATCGACCCGGCCTACCCGGCCGACCGCATCGCGCACATGGTCGCGGATTCCGGTGCGGCACTGGGCCTCACGGTGACCGACAAGGCGGGTGACCTGCCGCCGGTCAAGAGCCTGGCGGGCTGGATCTCCCTCGGCGATCCCGCCGTCCTGGCCGAGGCGCAGCGCTACTCGGATGCCCCGGTCACCGACGCGGACCGCTGGGCCCCCATCCGGGCCGAGCACGCCGCGTACGTCATCTACACCTCCGGCACCACCGGTATGCCCAAGGGCGTCGTGGTCACCCATGCGGGTCTGGCCAACTTCAGCCTGGAACAGGTCGTGCGCTACGGCCTCGACTCCGGTTCGCGGGCACTGCATTTCGCGTCCCCGTCGTTCGACGCCTCCATCCTGGAGCTGCTGCTCGCGCTCGGCGCGGCCGGTGCGCTCGTGGTGGTGCCGCCGGGCACCTACGGCGGCGAGGAGCTCGGTGAGCTCATCGAGCGCGAACGCGTGAGCGTCGGCCTCATCACCCCGTCGGTGCTCGCCTCGCTGGACGCCAAGCATCTCGCGGGGATGGAAGTGATCATCGCCGGTGGTGAGGCCGTCTCGGCCGATCTGGTGGCCAAGTGGTCGGTCAACCCCGGCGGCCCGCGACGCTTCCACAACGCGTACGGCCCGACCGAGGCGACCATCGCCACGAATATCTCCGATCCGCTCGGCGCGGGCGATCGCGTCGTCATCGGTGGTCCGGTGCGCGGTATGCGGGCCATGGTGCTCGACGCCCGCCTGCACCCGGTGCCCGAGGGCGTCGCCGGAGAGCTCTACGTGGCCGGTGTGCAGCTGGCGCGCGGCTACCACGCGCGACCGGGCCTGACCGCCGAGCGCTTCGTCGCCGATCCGTTCGGGACCCCGGGCGACCGGCTCTACCGCACCGGTGACGTGGTGCGCTGGCGTCGCGACGCCGCGGGCCAGGCCGTCGTGGAGTACGTGGGCCGCAACGACTTCCAGGTGAAGGTACGCGGTTTCCGGATCGAACTCGGCGAGATCGACGCGGCCCTCACCGCGTACGAGAGCGTGGACTTCGCGGTCACCCTCGGCCACAAGACCGAGGCCGGAACCACCATCCTGGCCTCCTACGTGAAGCCGGTGGCCGGTGCGTCGATCGATATCGCCGCGCTCACCGAGCACGCCGCCGCACGGCTGCCGGAGTACATGGTGCCGACGGCCATCACGGTCATCGACGAGATTCCGCTGACCGGTGCGGGCAAGCTCGACCGGCGCGCGCTGCCCGAGCCCGTACTCGCCCCGCGCGAATTCCGGGCTCCCGTCAGCGATCTGGAGGGTGAGATCGCCGCTGTGTTCGCCGAGGTGCTCGGCGTGGAGCAGGTCGGCCTCGACGACTCCTTCTTCGCGCTCGGTGGCGACTCGATCCTGTCGATCCAGCTCGTCTCGCGGGCCAAGGGTCGCGGCATTCTGTTCAGCCCGCGCGATGTGTTCGAGAAGCGCAGCGTGGCCGGTCTGGCCGAAATCGCGGTGCGCGGCGGTGATTCCGAACAGGTGAAGCTGGCGGAGCTGCCGGGCGGCGGGGTCGGCGAGATCCCGCTGACGCCGATCATGGCGGCCATTCTGTCGAGTGGTTCGAGCTACCAGCGCTTCTCGCAGTCCATGGCACTGCGCCTGCCGGACGGCATCGACCGGGAGACCCTGGTCGCCACCATCGGGGCGGTCTTCGACCACCACGATGTGCTGCGTTCGCGCCTGCGCGGAAACGCTACGGACGGTTGGACTTTCGAGGCGCTCGAGCGCGGTGCCGTCGACGTCGACGCGCTCGTGCAGCGCGTCGTGGTGCCCGCCGACATCTCCGACGAGGAGCTGACCCGGGCGGCCAGTGCCGAACTCGATGGTGCGCTGGGACGACTGGATCCGGCCAATGCCGCCATGATTCAGTTCGTCTGGTTCTCCTTCGAGGGCGAGCGCCGCGATGTGCTCATGCTCGCCGCCCACCACTTCGTGGTCGACGGCGTGTCCTGGCGCATTCTGATTCCGGACTTCGCCCTGGCGTGGTCGCAGCTGGCCTTCGGACAGCCGGTGTCGCTGCCCGCCAACGGCACCTCCATGCGGCGCTGGGCGCATGCCCTCGTCGACGCGGCCGTCGCACCCGAGCGGGTGGCGGAACTCGAGTTCTGGCAAGGGGTTACCGATACGCCCGACCCGCTGCTCGGCTCGCGCGCCTTCGATCCGACGGTGGACACCTTCGCCACCGTCGAGCGGGTCGAGGTGAGCGTCCCCGCCGAGGTGACCGATGCCGTGCTCACCGCCATTCCGGGCCTGTACCGGGGCGGCGTGAACGACGGCCTGCTCTCCGCGCTGGCTATGGCCGTATCCCGATGGCGCGGTGCGGGTTCGGCGACGCTCATCAAGCTCGAGGGCCACGGCCGCGAAGAAGAGGTCGTGGCGGGCGCGGATCTCTCGCGCACGGTCGGCTGGTTCACCAGCGCCTACCCGGTGCGCCTCGATGTCGGCTCGGCCGATCTGAACGAGGCGTTCGAGGGCGGAAAAGCCCTGGGCGACATCGTGAAATCGGTGAAGGAGCAGCTGCTGGCGGTGCCCGACAAGGGTCTCGGCTTCGGTCTGCTGCGGCACCTGAACCCCGAAACCCGGGATCAGCTGCGCGATGTCGGCCAGATCAGCTTCAACTACCTGGGCCGCGTCTCCGCCGGTGAGGTGCCCGAACAGCTCGCCGAGCTGGGCTGGGTGCCGGTGGGCGACCTCGGGCAGCTGGACGCGGACATGGACCTGGACATGCCCGCCAACGCCACCCTCGACATCAACGCCATCGTCACCGACGGCGAAGACGGCCCGCAGCTGGGCGCGGCCTTCGCCTTCCCGACGGGGCTGTTGAGCCGGGAACGGGTCCAAGAGTTCGCCGATCACTTCGTGGCGGCGCTGACCGCGCTGGCCGAGCACGCCAAGCGGCCCGAGGCCGGTGGCTTCACGCCGTCCGATATGAACCTGGTCCAGATCGACCAGGGCGATATCGAGGTGTGGGAGCGGAACTACCCGGCGCTGGCCGACGTGTGGCCGCTGTCGCCGCTGCAGGGCGGCCTGCTGTTCCAGGCGATGATCGCCCAGAGCCAGCAGACCCTGGACGTCTACACCATGCAGGCCGTGCTCGACCTGGGCGGCACCGTGGATGTCGAGCGGCTGCACGCGGCCGCGCAGGGTGTGGTGGACCGCTACCCGAACCTGCGCACCGCGTTCGTCACCGACAACGACGGCAAGCCGGTACAGGTGGTGCTCGACCGCGCCGAAGCGCCGTGGCGCGAGGTGGATCTCACCGATCTGCCCGAGGCGCAACGGGTTCCGCGCATGCGTGAGCTCATCGAGCAGGACCGGGCCACGCACTTCGACCTGGCCGCGCCGCCGCTCATGCGGTTCACCCTGTTCCGCACCGAGGCCGAACAGTCGCACCTGGTGATCACCACCCACCACATCCTGGTGGACGGCTGGTCCATGCCGCTGCTCATGCAGGACCTGTTGGTGCTCTACGCCGTGCGCGGCGACACCTCGGCGCTGCCGCGCGTCAGCTCCTACCGGAACTTCCTGAGCTGGCTCGCCGGTCGCGACCGTGACGAATCGCTGCAGGCGTGGACCAAGGCGCTCTCCGGCGTCTCCGAGCCGACCGTGCTCGCACCGCAGGCGCGTTCGGAGGAGACCTTCGAGATCGGCCGCCACGTCACCGAGATCGACGCCGACCGCACCCGCGCGCTCACCAAGCGCGCCGGGGAGCTCGGGGTCACGGTGAACACGGTCGTGCAGACGGCGTGGGCCATCCTGCTCGGGAGGCTCACCGGCCGTGGCGACGTGGTGTTCGGCGCGACGGTCTCCGGCCGCCCCGCCGACCTGCCGGGCGTGGAGACCATGGTGGGTCTGTTCATCAACACCCTGCCCGTGCGCATTCGCATCGACGACCGCCTCACCGTCGAGGCCATGTTGGAGCGGGTGCAGCGTGACCAGGCCGACCTGCTCGACCACCACTACATCGGGCTCACCGACATCCAGCGCGTGGCCGGGGTGGGCAGCCAGTTCGACACCCTCATGGTGTTCGAGTCCTACCCCATGGACAAGGACGCGGTGGCCGCCGCCAGCTCCATCGACGGCATGTCGGTGAACGGCGTCGGCGTCAACGACAACACCCACTACCCGATGACGCTGGTGGTGATGGCCGAGGAGACCATCGAGATCGCCATGCGGTACCTGACCAGCCGTTTCACCGCCGACGAGGTGACCACCCTCGCCGCGCGCCTGAACCGCGTGCTGGACGCCCTGCTCGGCGACACCGACGCGCTGGTCGGCGATATCGACATTCTCGACGACACCGAACGCGCCCGCCTGCTCGCCGAGAGCACGGTCGCCGCCGTCGATTCCGGCCCCGAGGCGAACCGCCTGGGCGACCGCACGGTCGCCAAGGCCCTCGCCGCCGTGGTGGAAGAGGACCCGCAGGCCCCGGCCCTGCTCGTCGACGGCCAGGAGATCGCCTACCACGAACTCGACCGCCGCTCCTCGCAGTTGGCCCGAGTGCTCATCGACCGCGGCGCGGGCCCGGGCGACATCGTCGCCAATGCCCTGCCCCGCTCGGTGGACAGCGTGGTGGCCACCTGGGCCATTCACAAGGCCGGTGCCGCGGTGCTGTTCGCGAACAGTCTGTCCTTCGGCGATATCCTCGCCGCCGGAGCGGGTTTCGGCATCACCGGCGAACCGGCGGCCAAATCGGTGCGATGGCTGGTGCCGACCGACCCCAAGGTCCAGGCGGACCTGGCGGCGGCCCCCACCCACCCGGTCTCCTACGCCGACCGGGTGCGCCCGCTCACCGAGGACACCCCGGCCTTCGTGCACCGCGCGGCCGACGGCGCCTGGGTCACCCTCACCCAGACCGAGGCCCTCGATCGGGCGGATCGACTGCGCGAGGCCAACGAGATCGATTACGAGTCGACGCTCTACACGACGGCGGCCACCGGCCGACCGGCCGAGGACGAATTCCTCGCCGCGGCAACGGCGGGTGCGCTCTCGGTGCTGCCGGGTGACGATGTCGAAACCGACCTCCACGAGGGCGAAGTCAGCCACTGGTTCACCACGGCGGGTGACTCGACCGAGGTGGCCGGGGAGGACGTGAGGATTGTGTCGGGCTCCGACGGGTAAGCGTGAATTGGCCTGAGCGGTCGGAAACCAGCGTCGGACGGCGAATTTCGTCGTCGCGGTGAGATTTTCGACCGTTCAGGCCAAACCAACCCAGAGTGCGGAGGCTTCATGGCAAAGGTATTGCCGCGCATAGCCCGACGGCTGGGCACCAAGCCGTGGGTCATGCGTCGCAAAGCAGCGATCCTGAAGCTGGACCGAGGCGTCCGGCGAATCACCAAGGGGCGACGCGGCGTGCTGGATATCGCCGGACTGCCGTCGTTGGAGTTGACGGTGGTCGGTCGCAAGAGCGGCATCCCGCGAACCACCTCGCTGCTGTATGTGCCCGACGGCGACATGATCATGTTGGTCGGATCGAATTGGGGGAGTCCCGAACACCCGTCCTGGTCGGCGAACCTGCGCGCCGCCGACGCCGCGACGGTGCACATTCGCGACGAGCGGTTCCAGGTGGCGGTCGCCGAGATCACCGGGGTGGAATGGAAACTGGCATGGGATCACGCCGTCGACTACTGGCCGGGGTACGAGATCGAGCACGAATTGTCGGGACACCGGAAGTTCCGGATCTTCGAGTTGCGCAGAACTTGAGCCCACGGACGCGTCGGTGTCGAACTCCGGCGCGGTGCGCATCGTAGGGTGATGCGAGGGGCGTGCCTGTCCTACGCCCGGAAGAGGGGAAACCGTGGAGATGGGGCGTGCGGCACTGGAGCTCGACGGGCTGTACAAGAAGTTCGGCGGGCCCTGGGTGGTGGAGGGCGTGAGCCTGTCCGTGCCAGCCGGGTCGTTCTTCGGACTGGTGGGACCCAACGGGGCGGGCAAGACGACCACCCTGTCCATGGCGGTGGGGCTGCTGCGACCCGACCACGGGGCAGCGCGCATCTTCGGGACCGAGGTGTGGGCCGATCCGGTGCGCGCCAAGACCATGGTCGGGGTGCTGCCGGACGGGCTGTCCCTGCCGGAGCGACTCACCGGCCGAGAGTTGTTGAACTACACCGGATTGCTGCGCGGAATGGCGAAATCCGTTGTGGTGGAACGGGCCGACGAACTACTGCGGGTGCTCGAGCTCGACGGTGCGGAGAACACCGTGGTGGTGGACTATTCCGCCGGTATGCGCAAGAAGATCGGACTCGCCACCGCCCTGCTGCACGCGCCGAAACTGCTCGTGCTGGACGAACCGTTCGAGGCGGTGGATCCGGTGTCCGCCTCCACGATTCGCACGATTCTCCAGCGCTTCGTGGCGGCCGGGGGTTCGGTGGTGCTCTCCAGCCATGTCATGGCGCTGGTGGAGAACCTCTGCGATCAGGTGGCGGTCATCTCGCACGGTCGCGTGGTGGCGGGCGGAACCATCGCCGAGGTACGTGGTGAGGGCACGCTCGAGGAGGCCTTCGTGCGCCTGGTCGGCGGCCGCGTGGGCGGAGACGAGGGGCTGTCGTGGTTGGCGTAATGATCCGCATGCGGTTGCGGCTCACCCTGCGGGGGATGCGCAGCGGCCGTGTGGCCATCGGGTTCTGGATCGGGGTGTTCTTCGGCACCGCCGCGGCGCTCATCACCCTGGCGCTCATCGCCAAGGGCACCGACCACAATCTCTACGGCTCGACCAATATCGCCGCCACGCTCTTCGCCGCGTGGACGCTGGGCTGGCTGTGCGGACCCATCCTCACCGGCAGCAGCGACGAAACCCTCCAGCCCGAACACTTTCGGCTGCTGCCGCTGAGCAATCGGCAGCTCGCCTACGGCCTGGCCGCCGCCTCCTTCGCCGGAATCGCGGTGCTGGTGAATCTGGTCGCCTTCAGTGGATTGTTCTTCCTCGCGGTGCAGTACGGCCTCGGTCCGGCACTGGTCGCGCTGGTCGGCGTCGTCCTGCAACTCGCGTTCGTGGTGTTGCTCGCCCGCGTCATGACCGGCTGGCTCGGCGCGGCCATGCGCTCGCGGCGCGGGCGCGATCTCGGCGTCCTGCTCGCCGCCTCGCTCGGTTTGCTCTATTACCCGCTGAACCTGTTGGTCAGCCGCCTCGGGCCGGAGCTCGAGCACGCTCCCCAAGGTGTGGCCAGGGCACTGCGCGCGGCACCCTCGGGGTGGGCGCCATACGCGGTGGAGGCTGCCGCGCAAGGACAGTGGCTGCTCGCCGCGGTGGCGCTGCTCGGTCTCGCGCTGCTGTGCCTGGTGCTGTGGGAGGCGTGGGCCGTGCTGCTGGGCCGACGGCTCACCACCCCGCCCGCGCCCGCCGAACAGGTGCGCGCCGACGGCCGCGCCGGAGTGCTGGACCGCGTGCTGCCGGTCACGCCCACGGGCGCGGTGCTCGGCAAGGAACTGCGCACCTGGTGGCGCGACGGTCGCCGCCGCGCCACCCTGCTGCCGCTGCTGCTCATCGGTTTCGTGCTGCCGGTCTTCCTCGCCATCCAGAACGGCAGCAGCCAGATCATCCCGTTCGCGGGCGCGTTCGTGGTGTGGCTGGCGGCCATGTCGGCGACCAACCTCTACGGCTTCGACGGCACCGCGGTCTGGCAGACCATCGTCACCCCGGGCGCGGCGCGCGCTGACGTGCGTGGGCGAGTGCTGGCCTGGTTACTGCTGGTCGGGCCGATCGCGCTGCTCGCGGTGGTGGTGCTGCCGGGTGCGCTCGGGCAAACCCAGCTGTACCCGTGGGCGCTGGCCACGCTGCCGGTGTTGCTGGGGGTCGGCGCGGCCGCGGTGATCGTCCTGTCCCTCTACGCACCGTTTCCGCTGCCGCCGCAGGGCGGCAACCCGTTCGCGGCCTCCGGCTTTCCCGGCTGCGCCAAGGTGCTCATGCAGTTGGCGGTCGGGCTGGGGCAGCTACTGCTCTGTGCGCCGGTCTTGATCCTGCTGGGAATCGGTGCGGTACAGGACAATTCGCTGATCCTCTGGTCGTCCGTGCCGGTCGGTATCGCGCTCGGCCTCGCCGCCGGACTGCTCGGCCTCCGGTTCGCGACCAAGCGGCTGGAGACCCGGGGTCCGGAGCTACTCGCCGAGGTGAAACCCCGCTGACCTGCGACGAGCGCGCCCTTCGGCGCGCTACTCGCACGCCGCCACACCCTCGCCGCGGAATTCGGGTAGCGCACTACTGCCGAAAACCGCAGGAAATCAGCGCATCCTGACAGCAGTGGGCCCGCCAAGACATCGGCCCGCACGCTCGAAGCAGCAGATTTCCTTGGGAGGCAATGCAAGTGGACCAGATCCTGTATTGGAACGCGGTGGCGTTGGAATCGGATCGCGTCGCGCACACCGAACCGAAGCAGGCCGAACGCGGCGCGCGCGGTCCGATCGGCAGTTCCAGAGCCCTGGCCATCGTGCACCTCGCCATGCACGACGCGTACTTCAGCATTCTCGGTGCGCCACACGGCACCTGGCTGACCAACGCACCCGTGCCCGCCAATGGCGCGTCGGTGGACGCGGCGGTCGCGGTCGCCGCGCACACCACCCTCACGGCGCTCTACCCGGCGCAGACGGGGCGCATCGATCGCGCGCTGCGGGAGGCCGAATTGCGGGGCCCGGGCGTCGGTCGCGGCACCGCCCACGGTCAGGCGGTCGCCCGCGCCGTGCTGCGCGCCCGCAAGAACGACCCCGGACTCGACGACAAGGACTATCAGCCCGATACCGCCGCACCCAATCACCGTCCCGATCCGGTCAACTCGGCCCAGGGCTACTACGCGCCCAAATACGGTGCGCGGGCGCGGTGTTTCGCGGCGACCACCCGCTACACCCTCGATCCGCCGCCCAAGGGCAACGACCCGCGCTACCTGGCCGCGCTGCGCGAGGTGCGCGGCAAGGGCATCAGCCCCGAGGCCGCAGGCGCTCTGCCGACCGGACTGGCGGCACGTACAGCGGAGGAGACCCTCGTCGGCGTCTTCTGGGCCTACGACGGCGCGAAGGGCCTCGGCACCCCGCCGCGGCTCTACAACCGGATCGTGCGCGCCGTCGCGCAGTCGCGGGGCAATTCCGTCGCGCAGAACGCGCGCCTGTTCGCCCTGGTCAATGCCGCCCTCGGCGATGCCGGAATCCTGTGCTGGGACGACAAGTACCGGCACAACCTGTGGCGGCCCGTCCTCGGCATTCGCGAGCACGACCCGTCGCTGGGGCCCGATGGCGCGCCCGGCGAAACCCTCGACCCGGACGCCGATCCGTTCTGGCGGCCCTACGGCGCGCCGCGCAGCAACGAGATCGCCTACAACTTCACCCCGCCGTTCCCGGCCTACCCCTCGGGACATGCCAGTTTCGGCGGCGCGGCCTTCCAGATCGTGCGCCGCTTCTACGGCGTCGCCACCGAAGGCCCCGACACCCTCACCGACGGTGCGGGTTTCGTCTCCGAGGAACTCGACGGCAGCACCACCGACAACGACGGCGTGGTGCGCACCCGGCACATCCGCAAATTCCCGGGCGGCCTATGGCAGATGATGGAGGAGAACGGCCGCAGCCGCGTATTCCTCGGCGTGCACTGGTCTTTCGACGCCTTCGCCGCGGATGCGGAGGGACGAATGGACCTGTCGCAGAACGTGGGCGGCGTACGCCTGGGGCGCGATATCGCGAACAACCTGTGGGCCCATGGCCTGAAACAGGACCAGGCCGCCCCGCCCCGACTGGTCTGAGACCACCTCAACGGCGAGGTCGCCCGAGCCCGTTCAACGTCGAGCGGGTGCGCGGCGCTCAGTCCAGTGCGGCGAGCGTCATCGCCGCGGCCATGGCGCGGGCACCGGCATCATTGAGATGCATCCCGTCACTGTCGAATTCGGGGCGGATGAAGCCCGGCCGCGTGGGATCCTCCACCGCCGCCGCGATATCGAAGACGGCGTCGAAGACGTCGGTGCCCCGCAGCCATTCGTTCACCCGCTGCCGGACCGGCAAGCCGGTGTCGACGGCGAGACCGGGGTAGTAGGCCGCGCCGAACGGTCCGATGGTGTTGGCGTACACCGAAAGTCCGGCCGCGCGCGCCCGGCGCGCCAGTTCGGTGAAACCGGCGATCAGATCCTCGGCCGAAGTTGTGGACTCGTCCAGGATGAGGTCGTTGACGCCGAAGTTCAGCAGCACCCCGCGCACGCCCGGCACCTCCAGCACATCGCGGTCGAACCGCTCCAGCCCGGATTCGCCGATCTCCTTGGTCACCAATCGATTTCCGCCGATGCCCTGGTTCACGATCCATCCTCGGTCGAACCGTTCGTTGAGCACATCCACCGAGCGGCGATTGGCTCCGTGCGTCGACCCGGTGCCCTGGAACCAGGAATCCCCGAAGGCCACCCAGACCGGGGTGTGCGCCGGGGCCAGCACGTCGATGCCGGTCACGAGGAAGCGCGAGGTGGTCTCCTCGGCCCCGGGCAGGTCGAGACCGCCTGTGCGGTCCCCGGATACGACCCAGCCGGAATCGTTCGGCAACTGCGCGTAGGCGGTGGGACCCGTCGGCTCAGGCAGGTAGAGGCTGAGCGCCAGATTCGACGCCGCCGCCACGGCCAAGTCGACGGGATCGCTGATCGCCTCGCCGCCCGCAGGAATCCGCACCGCCCGCGCTCCCGCGAAGCGCACCTCGGTATCGGTACCGGCCATGATCTCCCCGCCCGCCTCGTGCACGGCGATGCGCGCCGCGCCGATCACCAGCTCCCGTTCGGAGTAGCGATTGGTCAGCCGCACCCGCAGCCGCGCGCCGCCACCGGCCAGGTGCAGCACCTGCCGCAGGGTCTGGTCGGCGAAGCCGCGCGGCTCGGCCAACTGGATGCGCTCGTCCGGATTCACCAGGGCCGTACGGAAACCGGCCACCCACTGCGTCGACATCGAACTCTCCATTTAGTTGCTGTGCGGAATATTGCTGCGGCAAGGATGTCGTAAAACTGTTCCGCGTGTCAACTATCCGCAGTGCAGAGAGTGGGTTAGGGTCTGTCCGTGGATCCCAAACGCCTCTTCGAGGACCCCCGCCTCACCACCGTCGGCCTGTTCCTGGAGGCCCACGAGGGGCTGATCGCCAAACTCGAGCCGACCTGGAAGGACAATGGCCTGTCCGGTCTGGACCTCAACGCGCTACAGCGACTGAGCCGTTCGCCCGGCCGCAAACTGCGCATGACCGATCTGGCGACCCAGACCGGGCTGTCCACCAGCGGTGTCACCCGGCTGGTGGACCGCCTCGAACGCAACGGTTTCGTGCGCCGCGAACCCGCGCCGGGGGACCGTCGCAGTTTCTACGCCGTGCTCACCGCCGCCGGGGCGACCCGGGTCGCGCGCGTCCTGCCCGCCTATCTCGACGGTGTGGAGCGGTGGTTCACCGGACTGCTGACGCCCGAACAGCTCGACGCCATGGTCGAGGGGCTGCGCATCATTCGGGACGCGGTGAATCCGGAGGCGACGGCCTCCTCGGAGTGAGCCCGGCTGTCGGGGTGCGGGGCTACGCTGCCGCCATGACGATCGCCTCGTACATCAATCCCGAATCCCTGCACAGCAGTCCGGCTTTCACACAAGTGGTGCGGGTGTCGCACGCGGCCGACACCATCTATGTGGGCGGACAGAACGGTGTCGACAAGTCCGGGCAGGTGGTGGGTCCGGATCTGTTGAGCCAGTCGCGGCAGGCGCTGGCGAATGTCCAGGCGTGCCTGGAGGCGGCGGGGGCCGCTATCGAGAATGTGGTGAAGTGGACCATTTTCGTGGAGGAGGGGCAGCCGGTGCAGGACGGTTTCGCCGCCTTCGAGGAGGTATGGGGGCAGCGGCCCAATCCGCCCGCCATCACCGTGGTCTTCGTGGCCGGTGTCGGCCCGCAGGGCGCGCTGGTCGAAATCGAGGCCGTGGCAGCCGTTCCGGTGAGTTAGTCGACGGCGCGGCGCAGCCGCGCGGTGAGTTCGCGCACGTGTTCCACGAGGGCCTGGGGCTCGTGGATGACGAAGTCGAACCCGAAAAGTCCGACGTAGACGGCCAATTCGTCCAGTGAGTTGGATCCGGTGCGCAGGACGCAGGAGTGCTCGTCCACCGCTTCGACGACACCGACGGTGGGTGCGATGCGCTCGGCCGCCACCTCCGCCGGAACGTGCAGGGTGATGCGCGCCTGATAGCGGTAGGGCGCGGTGCTCACGCCGTGGGTGACGAACCCGGCCGGATCCAGCTCGGGCGCTTCGCGCGGGGTGAAGCGCGGTCCGGTGGGGATGCGCGGGGTGAGTCGGTCCACGCGATAGGTGCGCCAATCCTCGCGGTCGGTATCCCAGCCGATGAGGTACCAGTGTCGGCCGGTGTGCACGAGGCGATGCGGTTCGACGGTGCGGCGGGTCTCGGTGCCGTCGTGGCGGCGATAGTCGAAGCGCAGCCGGTGCTGATCGCGGATCACCGCGGCGAGGGTGGTGAGCACATCGGGGTCGACGCGCGGCGCGCCCGACGGCACCGCGACGGTGGCCGATTCCAGGGCCGCCACCCGGTGCCGTAGCCGTGCGGGCAGGACCTGTTCGAGTTTGGCCAGCGCCCGCAGGGAACTCTCCTCGATTCCGGCGATCGTCCCGCCCGCCGCCGTGCGCAGCCCGACCGTGACGGCAATGGCCTCGTCGTCGTCGAGCAGCAGCGGCGGCACCTGCGCGCCCGCGCCCAATCGGTACCCGGCGACGCCCGCGACGGCGTGCACCGGATAGCCGAGGTCGCGCAGCTTCTCGATATCCCGGCGGACCGTGCGCGCGTCCACGGCGAGTCGCTCGGCCAGTTCCGCGCCGGACCAGTCGCGCGGCGTCTGGAGTAGGGAGAGCAGCCGGAGCAGCCGCGCCGAAGTTTCTTTCATGATTTTCATTCTGCCGTCGAGCTAGGGCAGGAACTGTCCTAGGTGGCTTCTACCGTTGGTGTCATGAGCGCAGAGATCACTCCCTTCCGGATCGACATTCCGCAACAGCAGCTCGACGACCTGCGGGCGCGACTCGACGGCGCGCGCCTTCCCGCACCGCTGCCCGGCGACGACTGGGACACCGGCGTGCCCGTGCACTGGCTGCGTGAGCTGGTGGACTACTGGCGCACCGAATACGACTGGCGCGCGGCCGAAGCCGAGCTGAACCGCTATCCGCAGTTCACCACCGAGATCGACGGTCAGCGCATTCACTTCCTGCACATTCGCTCGGTCGAGCCCGATGCGGTGCCGCTGCTGATGACACACGGCTGGCCCGGGTCGATCGTCGAATTCCTCGATGTCATCGGACCGCTGACCGACCCCCGGTCTCATGGCGGGAATCCGAATGATGCCTTCCACCTGGTGATTCCGGCCCTGCCCGGCTTCGGGTTCTCCGGTCCGGTCGCCGATGCGGGGTGGACCATCGATCGCATCGCCCACGCCTGGGCGGAGCTGATGCGGCGGCTCGGGTACGAGCGGTTCGGCGTACAGGGCGGCGATATCGGCGCCGCGGTGAGCCCGCAGGTCGGGCGGGTCGCGCCGGATCGCACCATCGGCGTGCACATGAACGGCGGGCCGATCCCGTTCCAGCAGCTCTCCGAGGAGGAGCTCGCCTCGCTGACCGACCTCGAACGTGACCGGATTCGCCGGGTCGAGGCGTTCATGCGGGAGGAGTTCGGCTATATCGCCATCCAGTCGACGCGCCCGCAGGCCCTGGCGTACGGGCTGGTGGACTCCCCGGTGGGGCAGCTGGCGTGGATCATGGACAAGTTCCGGGAGTGGACGCATCCGCGAAATGTGGTGCCGGACAAGATCCTCGACCGCGACCGGCTGCTGACGAACGTGATGATGTACTGGCTCACCGGGACGGCGGGGTCGGCGGCGTATGTCGGCTACGCGCAGGCCGCGGAGTGGGGCGAGCCCGCCCAGAACTCCGGAGTGCCCACGGGCGCGATCATTTTCGCGCACGACGTAGGCATTCGCCGCTACGCGGAGATGGAGAACACGATCACCCGCTGGGTCGACGTGGATCGCGGCGGACACTTCGCGGCGATGGAGGAGCCGGAGCTACTCACCGCGGATATTCGAGAGTTCTTCCGCGACTTGCGCTGACCGTCAGCGCTCCCAGATGCCACTGTCGAGGAAGCGGTCCCAAGCTGCACCGGAAAACCACAGCTCGGGACCGCCGGGGTTCTTCGAGTCCCGCACCCCAACCTTGCTGTCGCCGTTGAACTTGACCTCGACACAGGCATTGGCGTGTTCCGATCGGCTGGACTTGAACCACTCGCCAACAAGCGGATTGTCGTTCACGCCGCATGCTCCTTCGCTACTCGCAACACCATGTCTCGGGTGTCTGCTCTGCTCAACGCTACCGCTTCCAAGCTCGTGATCGCCGCCCGATATTGCGCGATAACGTCCTCGCGCTCGTGGTAGAGCGCGCCGATCGCTCCTTCGAGGTACACGACAGGCGGATCGACCAATCCGCTTGCCAGCTGCGGGAATTCCAGCAGCGTGAACGATCCGATCGTCAAGCCTCGGTGCGCGGGGCCGAAGGGGACCACTCGTACCCTGACGTTGTCCCGCTCGGTCGTTTCGGCCAGTGCGCGAAGCTGATCGGCCATGATCGCCGAACCTCCGATCGGGTGCCGCAGTGCGGCTTCCGAAATGAACGCGTCGAGATGGAACTGGTCGCTGTCGAGGCGAGCTTGTCGGCGCGCGGTCAGTTCGACGCGTCGCTCGATATCCACCAGTGAGAGTCCTGGCCCGTCGATCCGCACGATGGAACGTCGGTAGTCGGGAGTCTGGAGCAAGCCGGGAACCAGAACGAGTTGGTGTGTCACTACGTGGTCCGCTGTGGACTCCAGCCGGAGGTAGTGCGGAAAGTGCGAGGCGATCTGATCGGCGTACCCGACCCAGAAGCCTTTCGAATTACCCTGCGACCGAGCCGCTTTCGCCTGCTCCCTGATCTCGGCCCACAATGCGAGCGCTTCTTTTCGCTTGTCTTCGGGCGCGTCGTAGAAGGAGAGCAGTTGGGCCAGCTGCGATGTGGCGATCTTCGTCGGTATGCCGTCTTCCATACGCAGCAAGGTCTGCTTCGAGGTTTCGATGTGTAGGCCCGCCGCCAACGCGCTCTTGCCCGCCCCCTCCCGCATCTCGCGGAAGAATTTGCCCAGGGCCCTGCGGGAGACTGTAGACATTTTCGTTAGCCTCGCTATTTGGGTTGGCTCAGTTTGGACCGGCTCATTCTGGGCTTCCAGCATATTTCGCGGGCGGCCCAAGTAATGCCGTTTTCGGCGCGTGATCTGATGTCTACTTACAGAACCAGATCCGATATGCACACCAAAAGGATGTGTCAAATGTCTTGGGAGTCTTGGGTTCTGTGGTCCATAGTTCTCGTGGCGGGCACCGTATTCGCGGGTGTCATGGTGGCGGAGATTCGTTATCGCATGTCCGAAATGCGAAGTGAGGTCTTTCGTTTGCCTTATTTGGACGATTCCGCACGATTCGTCGATGCTCCCCGCTGCGTCGGGCGGGGTTGTCATCGGCCGACGCACGTGCAGTCCCCGGTCAGTGTCCGCGACCTGGTGAGGAGTGTCCGCTGATGTGCGCTCCCGGCTGGGGCGAGTACGAGCAGGCTCTGCACGCCCTGCGCGCCCATCAGACCTGCCACACAACAACCTGTCGTCACAAGGCCGCGGCGATCGGAGACCTTCTCCGCGCCATGCGGAATCAGGCCGACGAAGCGTTCGGCCTGCTCGAGGACGCCATCGACCAGGAATCCGCGAAAGCGACACCGCCGGGCGAATTCGAGGCGTTCACGGCTCGCCTATCGGCGCTGAGCGGTACCGACTACGATATCGGCCCCGAGGATGAGTAATCCACCGCCTCAGCCAATCGCGCCCGCGCGCAATGCCTTTCGCCAGTCCGCGTATTCGCTGATGTCCTTTCCCGTGGCGAGCGCTCCCGCATCGCAGCCGAACGCGGTCACCCACGTCCCGTCGTCCAATTCGACCAACCCCAATTGCATGGGCGCGGGCAACGCGGCGAGAAACCGGCCGAGAGCGGCGGGGGAGAGCGACCAACGCTCACCCGCGACGGAGACACCCCGCTCACCCTCGGCACAGCGGGCGACTCCCGGTTTCGGCGGCGTCGTGTCCAGCGCGGCCAAGCGGTAGCGCGGCGCGGTCCGCACCGGCCCGGACCACCGGGCACCGAGCTCGGTCAGCTGGTATTCGAGCGGCTGTCCACGCAGGTGCGCGCCGAAGACCACGAGGTCGTGGACGGGCGCGATACGCAGGGGCCAGGCTGCTTCGGGCGGTTCGCTCCCCGTCACCAGCGCGGCGATATCCAACGCCACGGCATCGTCGAAAGGGCGGCCGAGCACCGTCACCCCGAACGACGCGGGCCCGGCCATCCCCGCCGGTACCGCTACCGCACACAGGTCGAAGAGGTTACAGAAATTCGTGTAGGTGCCCAGCCGGGAGTTCACGCCGATCGGATCGGCCGCGACCTCGGCGATGGTCGGATGGAAAGGCGCTGTGGGAACGAGCAATACATCCGCCTCGGCCATGCTCGCCATGGCGATCGCGCGCAGGCGCTCCAACTCGGCGAGATCGCTCACCAGTCGGTGGGCGGGCAGATCGCGGGCGGCGCGAATGATCGAACCCACGGTCGGGTCGACCGCGTGCTGATGCGTGTCCACGAATTCGCCGACAGCGGAGTACCTTTCGGCCACCAGCGCGCCGTTGTACAGCAGCCGCGCGGCGTCCAGGAAAGGCGCCGGATCCACCTCCACGATCCGTGCACCACGCTCCCTCAGGCCCGCGACGGTCCTGTCGAAGGCGCTGCGCCACACGGTATCCAGCTCCGGCAGCTCCGCGAAGATCGCGACTACCGGTCGTGGCGGCGCGGCCAGGCGCACATCGGCGGGCCAGGCCCGCCCGGGAGCGCCAGCCGCCATGACGCCCATGGCCTGGTCGGCGAGCGCGAGGTCACGGGCGAAAATGGTGACGCAGTCGTAGGACCGGCAGGCCGGGACGACCCCGGCGGTGGAGACGACGCCCACCGTCGGCTTGATTCCGACAATCCCATTGAGTGCGGCGGGAATTCGCCCCGAACCGGCGGTGTCGGTGCCAATGGCGATATCGACCTCACCGGCGGCCACGGCCACCGCCGAGCCGGAACTCGAACCGCCGGAGACGAACCCGGGACGCAGCGCGTTCGCGACCGCGCCGCACGGGGAGCGGGTGCCGACCAACCCGGTGGCGAACTGATCCAGATTCGTCTTGCCCACCACCGTCGCACCGGCGGCCCGCAACGCCGCCACCGCCGCCGCGTCTCGCTCGGGAACATAGGCGAACGCGGGGCAGGCCGCGGTCGTCGGCACTGCGGCGACATCCACATTGTCCTTGACCGCCAGCCGAATTCCCGCCAGTTCACCGCGCGCCTGTCCGGCTTCGGCCGCGATATCCGCCTCGGACCGTCGATGAATCCACACACTCATACGCTTGTCTCCGTCAATTCGCCAGCGGCACGCCAGGATTCGCGCTCCGCATCGAAGGCTCGCGTTTGTCGGGTGCGAAACTCCGCGATGGACGCGGCGTTCTCGTCCAGGAAAGCCCGGTAGTCCGCGAGCCGGAACTCGCCATCCTCGGCGCGCAGCTCCCCACGTCCCGCCGCCGTATCGGCCCGCAAATCCAACAGTTCCTCCGCCGACACCGGATACCAGCTGATGCGGTCGAAATACCTGAGCAGCCAAGGATCTTCGTCGACACCGGAGGAGGCATGGTTCCACACCTGCGTGGTACGCCCGACGAACTGGTACCCGCCGGGCCCCTCCATGCCGTAGACGCACAGATACGCGCCGCCGATGCCGACGGCATTCTCCGGCGTCCATGTGCGCGCCGGGTTGTACTTGGTGGTGACCAGCCGGTGGCGCGGATCGGTGGGGGTGGCCACGGGTGCGCCGAGATACACGTCGCCGAGCCCGAGCACCAGGTATTCGGCGGCGAAGACGGTATCGAACACCTCGTCCACCGACACCAAACCGTTCACGCGCCGGATGAATTCGATATTCCACGGACACCACGGGGCATCCGCGCGCACCCCGTGCATGTACCGGGTGATGGCTTCACGCGTGGCCGGATCGTCCCAGGACAGCGGGAGATGCACCGTGCGACTGGGCACCACGAGATCGTCGGAGCAGGGGAGTTCGGCTTCGGTCTCCGACAGCATTTCCAGGAGACGGCGGGTGGGCAGGCGGTCCGGATCGGTGCGCACCTGGAGTGAGCGGATTCCGGGGGTGAGCTCGGAAACACCCGGTTCCGCGCGTTCCACGAGGTGCTGGTGCAGCGCGTGCACGCGGGCGCGCAGCCCGAGATCCAGTGTCATCTCACCGTATTCGACGAGAACGCCGTCATTCCCGGCCCGCCGATAGGTGATGGCGGTGCCGTCCGCCGTCTCGCGCCGGGCGAGGATGCCGTCATCGGCGTCACCGCCACCGGTCAGCACCATCGGCCACCCGGCACGACGCGCCGCACCGAGGGCATGCAGCGAGGCGGCGCGATCGGCGCGCACCGGGACGAAGCGCACGCTGTCGCCCGGGGTGAGCTGACCCAGCTTCCAGCGCTCCGCCGCCACCACGGTCACCGGGCAGACGAAGCCGCCCAGACTCGGGCCGTCCGGACCGAGCAGGATCGGGGTGTCGCCGGTGAAGTCCAGGGCCCCAACGGAATACGCGGTGTCGTGGATATTCGACGGATGCAGTCCGGCCTCGCCGCCGTCGGTGCGCGCCCACTGCGGTTTCGGTCCGATCAGCCGCACCCCGGTGCGGTCGGAATTGAAGTGCACCTCGTAATCGGCGCTGAGAATGGTGTCGAAATCCGCGCGGGTGAAGAACTCCGGGGCACCGTGCGGACCCTCGGTGACCGCGAGCTCCCAGCGCCGAGTCAGGACCGGCTGCTCGTCGCCCGGCACACCCGCACCCACCCGACCCGTCGGCTCGCCGAGGATGAGCTTGTCGCCAGCCGCCAAGGCGCGCCCCTCCGCGCCGCCGAACTTGCCGAGCGTGAAAGTCGCTCGGCTGCCAAGATATTCGGGCACGTCGATACCGCCCGCGACGAGCAGATAGCTCCGCATACCCGGCCCGCGCACCATGCCGATATCGAGCACCCCTCCGGCGGGCACCAGCACACTTCGCCACTGCCGCGCCGGTACACCGTTCACGGTGACGGGGACCGGCGCCCCGGTGACGCACACCCATGTCGGCGCATCGAAGCGCAGAGCCGGTCCGCCGAGCGTGCACTCCAGGCCGGGCGCACCCTCCGGATTGCCCAGCGCGCGATTGCCCAGCCGGAACGAGAGGTCGTCCATCGGCCCCGACGGCGGCACCCCGATATGCCAATAGCCCACGCGCCCAGGCCAATCCTGCACCGTCGACTGCATACCCGGCCGGATGACCTCGGCCACGGCACTCATCGGGTCACCACCATGCGGACGGGCGTCGGATCGAAGCCATTGCAGGGGTTGTTGATCTGCGGACAGTTCGACACCAGGACGAGCGTGTCGATCTCGGCGCGCAGCGTGATCGTCTTACCGGGCGCCGATAGGCCGTCCACAATGCCCAGGGTGCCGTCCGTCTCCACCGGAACATTCATGAACCAGTTGATATTCGACACCAGATCGCGTTTGCCCAGACCCCACTTCATGCCCTCGGCCAGGAAGTTCTCCACACAGGCGTGCTGGTGGCGGGTGTGGTGGCCGTAGCGCAGCGTATTGGATTCCCGTGAGCACGCCCCCGCCACGGTGTCGTGATTGCCGACCTCGTCGGCGAGCACGGTCATGAGCGCGGTACCGGAATCGGTCCGCAGCACGCTGCCGGTGCCGAGGAAGATACTGCGCTGTGCCGCGATGGTGGTCTGCGCGCTGTAGCGCTCGGCATGGTCGGCCGCCGAGTACAGCAGACAGTCCACCGCCTGATTGCCGTGCAGGTCGATGATCTCCAGCCGCTCACCCGCGCGGACAATGGCGGACCACGGCGCGCGGGCGGGGACGGTCTCGTCCAGAACCAGGGTGCTCATGCGCGGGCCTCCACGGTACGTGCGGCGCGCCAGGCCGATTCGGTGTTCTCCACGGCGCGTTGGTATTCCGGGTCGGAGTTGTACTGCTGTTCGAGATCCGCCGGGGCCGACCAGGCCACCACCTCCAGATCCGAGACCCGGGTGTCGTCGAGAGGGTGCGCGGCATTGGCGAGCAGCAGCGTCACCGGCAGGTGCACGAGCAGTTCGACCGCCGCGCCCGCTCCGGCGCTGCCGGTGGCGATGAGCGCGCCGTCGGACTCCACCCGCACACCCCGGAAGAATGACACGCTCGGGCCGATATCCCGCGGTGCCAGACCATGTTTCGCGGCGGCCATGCACAACAGCTGCCGCCCCTCCGCACCCGGACCGCACAGCGTGTCGTGCCGCTCCGACGAATCCGCCACCACGGTCGCGAGGATCCGCCCCTGATCCGAGAGCAGCGGATGCCCCGCGCCCAGATATGCCTGCCACGGCACCTTGACGGTATCGGCCACATTCAGCCGCTCCCACGGCGATTCGGCACGCAACAGGAACAGGTGCGCACAGGCCTCCCCGAGCGGATCCGCGAGGCGCACGCGCGTACCCCGGCCCAGGACCGTGTTCACATAGCCGCCAGGCGGAACCACCTGCGCGAAGGTCACTTTCGCGGGATCGACCGCGCTGGGCAGGCGCGGTTCCGCGAGAGTAGCGGCGGCCGCCTGCGAGCGGGCGTGGGCACGGGCTCCGAGAGTGGATGCGGTGCTCGTCATCTGAGCTCCCTTCGACGATGGAAACAGTGGTGCGCAAGCGCGTTCGACCAGGTCGGCGACGGCCATGGCCAGTGCCGGGCGGCCCATGTGGTGCGACGCGGCAGTGTCGGTATCGCGCGATCGGCCCATGGCGTGCGCTCCGATCAGGCGGGTTGGGTGGCGGGTACCGGGACGGGTGCGGTCGCCTTCGGCGTCACCGCGCGGTACACGAGCGCGCCCACCGCCACCGTCGCGAGTACGAAAAGCGGTGCCGCCCAGCGCATCCACCAGCCGCCGCCCTCCGGGGTGTAGACCTCCGCGCGCGGCCAGGCCAGATTCACCGCCATGGCGATACCCCACACCACGGCCACGGCATTGATCGCGATCCCGTAGCGGCCCAGCCCGAACAGCGGCTGGTCGGCGTCGGTGTCGGGGCCGGGCCAGCCCCGCCAGCGGCGCACCAGCAGCGGCACGGTCACCAGCAGGTAGGCCAGGTACAGCGTCACCACGCACACGCTGGCGAGGGTCGCGAAAATGGCGGCATTGCCGAGATTGAGCACCAGCAGGGCGATGCAGAGCACACCGATCACCACGGCGGGCAGCATCGGGGTGCCGTACTTGGGGTGCACGGCCGCGAGTCGCCGCGCGAACGGCAGGCGGCCATCGCGCGCCATGGAGAACATGAGCCGCGAACCGGCGGTCTGAATGGCCAAGGTGCACACCGTGATCGCCACCGCGACACAGCTCAGCAGCACCGTTCCGGCCGGACTGTTCAGCTTGGCCTCGATGACATACGCCAGACCCCCGGCGGCCAACTCCCCGTCCGACAGGCTCGGCGCGGCCATGAGCGCGCCCAGCAGAATCAACCCGCCGCCCAATGCCGAGACCGACAGGGCGGTGAGGATCGTGCGCGGTGCGACCCGGCGCGGATTCTTGGTCTCCTCGGAAAGCTCACCGGCGGAATCGAAGCCGACCATCACATAGGCGGCCATGAGCCCGGAGACCAGGAACGCCGCCCAGTACGGCCCGGGCGCGGCCTGATCGGTCTGCGTGACCACGCCCGGACCGCGCTCGGCATGGGTGAAGAACAGGGCGATAACCGCCAGGACGCCGACGATCTCGACCGTCACGCCAATGGAATTGATGCGCGCCATCAGCTCGATGCCGATCACATTGATCAGCGTGGTGACGGTGAGCAACACACTGCCCAGCAGCACCGCGTTCATGGCGCCGTCGCGCGAGGTCAGTTCGGTATCGGTGCCGATGATCTGGAATCCACCCCAGATCGTCGGCAGCACCACTTGCAGCGCGATGGCCGCCGCTGCGGCGGTGACGATCTGGGCGATGATCATCATCCACCCGGCGAACCAGCCCACCAGCTCCCCGCCCAGACGGCGCGACCACTGGTAGATACAGCCCGAAATCGGGTACCGCGCGGCCAGTTCCGCGAAGTTCAACGCCACCAGGAACTGCCCGGCGAAGACCAGCGGCCAGGTCCAGAAGAACGCTGCGCCACCGAACGAATAGCCGAGGCCGAAGAACTGGAAGATGGTGGTGAGGATGGAGACGAAGGAGAAGCCCGCCGCGAACGAGGCGTAGCGGCCGAGCTTGCGGTGCAGCACCGGTTCGTAGCCGAAGCGGGCCAGATCGGTCCCGTCGGCACTGGATTCCGGGCTGGTGGGAGGGGCGAGGGTGCGCGAGTCGACGCTGGTGGCCATGGGTGAAGTCCTTCGACGTGCGGCCAATATCTGTCAACTGAAAGTTTTGCTGGCGCGATCGCTTCGCCGGTGACGGCGATGTATCCGTCCGGTGTCTCGTCGTAACTTCTGTATTGCCGGTATTTCTGTCAGATGACAGAAACCTCGCACCGGGCTGGCTGGATAGTGAATCGGGGTGCGGGAAGAATGAAACAGTGACGCATATCGGACCCGGACGCCCCCGCCTCGAGCCCCGCCGCCGCCAGGGCACGACGCCGCGTGCCGAGATCCTCGACGCCGCCGCCGAACTGTTCACCACGCACGGCTACGGCAGCACCTCCACCCGGAGCATCGCCGACGCGGTCGGCATTCGGCAGGCCTCGCTGTACCACCATTTCGCCGCCAAGGACGACATCCTCGACGCGCTCCTCGCCGAGACCATCACGGCCGCACTGGAACTCGCCGAGCGGCTGGCCGGGCTGCCGGAGCCCGCGGCGGTGCGCCTCTACGCGCTGGCCCGCTTCGATGTGCGCCAGCTGTGTGCCGCGCGGTGGAATCTCGGTGCGCTGTACCTGCTTCCGGAGCTGCGCTCACCGCGCTTCGCCGTCTTCCGGGAGCGCCGCGACGAGCTGCGCCGCCACTACGAGACCTTGGCGGCGGCGGTGGTGGCCGAGACCGGCGGGGTGGCCGCGGGCAGTGAACTGCTGCCGTTCCGGCTGGTCGAATCAGTTATCAATATGCGCTCGGACGAGAATGCCACGCCCGGCTACGCCGAACGGCTGATCCCCGACGCCGTACTGCAATTACTGGGCTGGCAGGGGGATATGGACGCGGTGCGGGCCGAGGCCGCCCGGTTGGTCGAGCGTGTCGACCAACCGGATCACGACAACGATCGAGGGTGAACCCGGTTCAGGACTTGCCCTTCGAGGTGCCCCACTTGAGATCCCAGTTGTAGGCCTGGTCCACCGCGAGCTTGCCCCAGTACTTGCGGCCCTGAGGCGGGCGGACGAAGGTGCCCTCGCGGCGAATCACCAACTCGCCGTTGATGTTCTCCAGCAGCGCGAGCACCATTTCCCGGGAGTCGTCGAAGCAGCCGTCGACCATCATCTCGATGGGCGGGGAGCCCACGGGGTAGAAGGTGGCGGTGGCGTGGACGCCCCGGAAATCCTCCGCGCCCTCGTAGAGCGAGGCGAAGACCAGGATGCGGCGGAAATTCGCGGTGTGGTCGAGATTGATGGACAGGCTCTCGCCGGTGGCGCTCGCCCCGGTGCGGTCGTCCTGATCGAGTTCGATGAACGGCGCGCGGTGCAGGTTGCCGAAGGTGTCGAGCGGGCTGATGGAGCCCTTCGAGCCGTCGCTGAGCTCCCAGAAGCAGCACAGGTCCAGATCGAGTCCGCCACTGCCGCCGCGCTTGCGGCCGAACAGTCCCGAGGGCGCGTTGGGCACCGACCAATTCAGGTTGACCCGCATGATGCCGGAGGTCGCGCCCTGCTTGGTGAGCGAGACCGCGGGGGACTCCTTGGTCAGCGAGATCTTGCCGAGGTTCACCGGCGCACCCGTCGGCGCGGGTGGCGGGGCGGCCTGGAACGGCTGTGGCGGCACCGGATTCTGCTGGTAGGGCAGCGGATTCGCGCCGGACTGGTGGGGCGGCGGATAGCCCTGGGTCGGCTGCGGATTCGCGCCGGACTGGTAGGGCGGCGGGTAACCCTGGTTCGGCTGGTAGCCCGGCGGCGGCGCGGGCGGGTAGGGGTACTGGCCCGGCGCGGGCTGCTGCGGCGGGTAGGGCTGAGCGGGCGGCGGGAAACCTTGGCCCTGCGCGAACTGCTGATTCGGCGCGGGCGGCGGATAGCTCGGCGCGGGCGTAACCGGTTGCGGCGGTGGGGCGTTGAACTGCGGCGGGGCGGTGTGGTGCGGTGGGGCGGCGTGCTGCTGGGGCTGCGGCGGGGGAGTGTGCTGCTGCGGCGGCACGGGCCGCGGCTGCGCGGGGGCGGGCTGCGGCGCGGGGGCATCGTCGACGGAGATGCCGAAATCCGTTGCCAGCCCGGCCAGCCCGGCCGCGTAGCCCTGACCGACGGCGCGGAACTTCCACGCGCCCTGACGGCGATACAGCTCACCGAGCACGAAGGCGGTCTCGGTGGTGGCGTCCGCACTGTCGAACCGCGCCACCTCCGCACCGGAATCGGCGTCCACCACCCGCACGTGCAGGCCGGGCAGCTGCGCGAAGCTGCCGCCGTCGCAGGACGCGGCGATGACGATCCGGTCGACCGAGGGCTCCACCTGGCTCAGGCGCACCGTCAGCGCGTCGGTGACCTGCGCACCCTGCCGCTTGCCGTCGTGCTGGACCGCACCCGAGGGATGCTGGCGCTGGTTGTAGAACACGAAATCGGCGTCGGAGCGCACCTTCCCCGACGATTGCAGCAGCAGGGCCGACGCGTCCGCATCCGGCACCCCGGGACCCGACTGCCAACCCAGTTCGACGCGTACCGCGGAGCTCGGCACCGGAACGTTGGCGCCCTTCATCATCGACACGTCTCTCAACGTAACCGATGCGGAGGTGCCCTGTCCCCAACGTATGACGGGTATCAAGGCTCGTGGATCTCGCGCCCCGAGGCCGGGGGGCGACAGGGCACGAGAGCGGGAGTACGCCGAAAGTTGGCTAAAGCAGTCGCAGATTGCGCTTGATGTTCTGGAACACGTTGCCGCCCTCGCCGTCGAGCACCATCTTGGCCTGGCTGAGGGTGAAGCCCTGCACGGTCTCGGCCGGGGCGTGCTCGGGCAGCGCCAGCGCGTAGCTGTCCACCACCACATCCATGACGACCGGTCCGTCTCGATGCTGGAGCGCGGCGCGCACCGCCTCGCGCACATCGCCCGGATCCTCCACCCGAATACCCTTCGCGCCCATGGCCTCGGCCACCTTGGCGAAGTCCGGATTCTGGAAATCCGTGCCGTACGGGACGAGCCCGGCCTCCTGCTGTTCGATATGGACGAAATCCAACATCGCGTTGTTCAACACGATCTGCACCACCGGCATCCGGCGCTGCACCTGGGTCATGAGATCGCCCAGCGCGAGCATGCTGAATCCGCCGTCACCGCAGAGCGCGATGGTCTGCCGACCCGGATAGGCCAATTGCGCGCCGAAGGCATTGGGCGCGGCATTGGCCATGGACGCCCACGTGAACGAGCCGAACAGCCGCCGGTTCGGACCGAGGTGCAGATGATGGGCGGCCCAGATCACCGCGGTGCCGGTATCGGCGAAGAACAGCGCGTCCTCGGCCGCCTCCTCGTCGAGCACGCTGGCGAGGTATTCGGGGCGAATGGGTTTCGTCTTCGGCCCGCTGGTCACGTAGTGCCGCAACCGTTTCCGTGAGCGCTCGGTCTTCTTCACGCATTTGTCGAGGAAGGCGCTGTCGCTCTTGGCGTTCACCATCGGCAGCAGGGCGTCGACGGTCGCCGCGACCTCACCGATCACCGCCCGCTCCAAGGGAACTCGCCGCCCCAGGTGCCGGGGATTGCGGTCCACCTGCACCACCTTGACGTCGCTCTGCGGCAGGAAGTTGGTGAACGGGAAGTCGGTGCCCAGCATCAACAGCACCTCGCATTTGTTGATGGCGTCCCAGCAGCCGCCGTAGCCGAGCAGGCCCGTCATACCGACGGCATTCGGATTGT
This sequence comes from Nocardia sp. NPDC050406, assembly GCF_044459025.1. Classification (NCBI taxonomy): domain Bacteria; kingdom Bacillati; phylum Actinomycetota; class Actinomycetes; order Mycobacteriales; family Nocardiaceae; genus Nocardia; species Nocardia sp. NPDC050406. Next base: position 420,718 of record NZ_JBITIM010000002.1, read on the forward strand.
CGTGCTCGAGCCACTGCTTGCCTTTGAGCGAATAACCCACCGGCGCTTGCAGTTTCCGCGCCAGTTCACGCACCTGCGCGCCGCCGTCGGCACAGCCGTCGCCACCGAAGATCGCCACCTTGTCGGTGGAATTCACCAGTTCGGCGATGGCTTCCAGATCGGCGGCATTGGCCGCGCCCGGTTTGGTGGCCGGAAGCGCCACGTGCAGTGAGCCTTTCGGCGCGTCCATACTCGCCACATCGCCCGGCAGCGAGATGACGGTCGGCCCGCGCTCGGCCAGCGCGACGGTGATCGCATTGCCCACCACGTGGTGCAGCTGCTCCGGATTGACTATGCGGCCGATGTAGTGCGCGGCGACATCGAAGAAGGTGTAGGGGTTGAGTTCCTCGAGCGCGCCGCTGTCCATGACCGAGGTCTCGGTATCGCCCGCCACCGCGATCACCGGCGCGCCCTCCTTGCGGGCGTCGATGAGGCCGTTGATGAGGTGGGCCGTACCCGGCCCGGCGGTACCGCACACCGCCACCGGCCGACCGGTCAGATACGCGTCGGTGACCGCGGCGAAGACGCCGTACTCCTCGTGCCGCACATGCACGAAGTCGATGGAGCCATTGCGGCGCAGGGCGTCGATCACGGGGTTGAGGGCATCGCCGACAATGCCGTAGCAGCGCTGCACCCCCGCCTCCACGAGCATTTTCCACATGCCATCGGCGACATTCTCGGTCATGAACGGTCCTCTCGTAGTAAGCAAACGTTTAGCAGCCTTGACGAGTAGCTGCTGTCCGGATGACTTGCCGATCGGCCCAACCGGTTTCGATCCTAGTGGTTACGGCTCTGAGCTCGGAGAACATCGTTGTAGGGCTGTTATGGAAGCGCCTGAATGGGACGTTTCGCCGCTACACTTGATCCCGGCCTGCTGCCATCGCGCGCAGCAGCGAACAGGCAGCACAAGCGTATGGCCGACACGTGGGAGCGACGATGGCGGAAGTGCAGCTGGACGCGGCGGTACCCGGAGGGCGCAAGAAGTGGGTGGCGCTCGGGGTGCTCGCGCTGGGGCTGTCGATGGTGGTGCTGGACGGCACCATCGTCGCGGTGTCGCTGCCGGTGATCATCGAGGACCTCCAGCTGAATTTCACTCAGGCGCAATGGATCACCAGCGTCTACGCGGTGGTGCTGGCGGCATTGCTGATCACCAGCGGGCGACTGGGCGACCGGCTCGGGCGGCGCAATCTCTTCGCGCTCGGCGTGCTCGTCTTCCTCGCGGGCAGTGTGCTCGCGGCCGTCGCGACCAGCTCCTGGCCGCTCATCTGGGGGCGGATCGTGCAGGGTGTCGGCGCGGCGCTGGTGATGCCCGGGACGCTCGCCACCATGAACGCGATCTTCCGGGGGCGTGATCGGGTGATCGCGTTCGCCGTGTGGGGGTCGGTCATCTCCGGTGTGGCCGCCATCGGCCCGCTGTTGGGCGGCTGGCTGACCACCGAACACACCTGGCCGTGGATCTTCCTCGTCAATATCCCGCTCGGCATCGTGGTGCTCATCGGACTGCTGCTGTTCGTGCCGGAGACGCGGATGGGCAAGGCCGCGCCGGGCCTGGACGTGGATGGATTCCTGCTCAGCGCGGCGGGATTCGGGCTGGCGGTCTTCGCGCTCATCGAGGGCCAGACCTACGGCTGGTGGAAGCCGCTCCGGGATTTCCCGATGCCCGGGTTCACCTGGACGGCCAACGCTCCCGTCTCGCCGATTCCGGTCCTGCTCGCGCTCGGCGTGCTGGCGCTGGTGCTGTTCATTCGGTGGGAGCGGCACCGCAATCTGATCGGGCGCTCGGCGCTGCTGGATCCGGGGCTGTTCACGATTCCGAGTTTCCGGTGGGGCAATGTCGCGGCGTTCGCGGTCGCGCTGGGCGAGTTCGGCCTGCTGTTCGTACTGCCGCTGTTCATGGTGAATGTGCTCGGGCTGTCCACGCTGCACGCCGGTTATGTGTTGGCGGCCATGGCGGTGGGCGCGTTCCTCGCGGCGGGCATCGCGGAGGGGCTGGTGCGCAAGGTCGGGCCGGTGCGGGTGGTGCAGATCGGGCTGGGGATCGAGGCCGTCGCGATCGCGCTGACGGCGCTGTTCGTGACCCCGCACATCTCCCCGTGGTGGCTGGCGGCGCTGCTGGCCGCCTACGGCGTCGGGCTCGGTATGGCCTCGGCGCAGCTCACCGGGACCGTGCTGGCCGATGTGCCCGAGGACAGTTCCGGTCAGGGGTCGGCCACGCAGAGCACGGTCCGGCAGGTCGGCTCGGCCTTCGGCATCGCGCTCATCGGCGGCATGCTCTCCGTGGCGCTCGGCCACGACCTGCACAAACGGCTCGAGGATGTGCCGGATCTGTCGGAGGAGAACGCCGATACGATCGCCACCGCGACCCGGGAATCGGCGGGTGGGGCCATCGAGGGGGTGCGTGAGCACGGCGGTGTCGCGGATGTGCTCGACGCGCTGTGCGCGGGCTTCACGGATTCGACGCGCACGACCTTGCTGGCGGCCACGGTGTTCCTGCTGTTGGGGTTGGCCGCGGCGACCCGTATTCCGCACCAGACGCGGGTGACCGGTGCCGAGCCCGCCACCGGCGACGCCGCGGATCCCACCGACTAGTCGATCAGGTCCAGTTCGCGCAGTCGCCGGAAGACCAGCATGGAACCCGGGGCGACGTGGTCCATGGCCGCGTACTCGGCCACGGTGAAGTAGCGGATCTCGGCGATCTCGCTGGTGGGTCGGGGCTCGTCGGTCAGCTCGGCGGTGAAGCAGGTCATGTGCAGCGGCGTGCCGGGCGCGTGGCCGTAGGCCTCCGCCTCGAAGACGCCGAGTTCGCTCACCCCGGTGACGCCGACGCCGAGCTCCTCGCGAATCTCCCTGTGCAGGGCGGCTTCCGGGGTCTCGCCCGGATCGATCTTCCCGCCCGCCATGTAGAAGACGTCCTTGCCGACCGATCGGGCCTGAATGAGACGGCGATCGCGAATATGAGCCAGGGCAGCGGTGCGAATCACCCGATCCACCTTAGGCACCGGATGCGACGGCTCAGCGGGTGGGCGGCGCGATCTTCCAGTGCCGGTGCAGCGCGTCGGCGATCTCCGGCAGCACGGTCACCGGAACCCGCTTCTCGCGCAACATGTTCCGAATCTCGTTCACCTGCTCACGCTTGCGCATGTCATAGGCCCCCGCGATGGGCCGCACCACCGGCGGAATCGACAGCAGCACCAACTCCCCGTGCGGCTCCTCCCCACCGTTCAAATCCAGCGCCAAGGCCCACCGCCCGTGCTCGTCGAGCGCGAACCGCCCCGCCACCACCCGCGCCCACCCGATCTCCTCCACCCCCCACGGCGTCCGCCGCACAATTCCCGCGTCGGTCAGTTCAACCGCATCCCGCCGCAACAGCGCGATCACCAATGCCCCCGCCGCCACCACCCCCACAGCGATCCCGGTAACCACCCGATTCACCCCGAACGCCCCCACAGCCACCCCCACGGCAACCAACACCACCACGAGCCCCACCCCGCAGTACAGCGCCACCCGCCGCCCAGGCACCACACCCGCCCGAACCATGCCATCCACCTTCCGCCAACCTTCGCGGTCACCGTACCGGTTGGTCCCGGCTGTTCGGACCCCCAATGCGCAACACAACTCAGCTGAACTGCCCCTATAGCCCAGCAGCCCACTGTGCCCCGTGCGCGCAGCGCACGGGGCACGAGACTCCGCGAGTCGGTCTAGGTCTCCAGCGGTACCGCGGCCTCGGCGGTGTACACCAGGAAGGTCAGGCTCTCCTGGAAGTACAGCTGCACCGATTCCGCGTCGTGGGACAGGTAGCCGATCGAGAGGTCCTGGCCCAGTTGCAGGTCGAAGTCGCCGCCTCGGGTGGTGAGGACGAACGCGCCGTCGATGGCCGGGGCCCAGATGATTTCGCCGTCGATCAGGCGCTCGATATGGGTGCGGATGGGGTGGCCGTGGTCGGAGGTCTCGCTGACCGCGGTGTAGAGGTCGGCGGAGAGCAGCACCGAGTAGGGGCCGTCGACGCCCGCCAGGCGCAGCTGACTGAGCGCCTGGGCCACGGCTTCGGGGGCCAGCCGCGGATCACCGGGAAGTTTCACCGCGGCGTTCGAGGTGCCCGAGCGAATACCGGTGATGTTGGCCGCGGGATAACCCTCGAAGATGGCGCGGTCCTCGGCGAAGGCGATCTTCTTGGCCGCGTCCTTGACCGGGTCGAGATCGGTGTCCTGCGCGCCGCGCTCCACATCGTCGAGCTCGGAGCGCGTCAGGGTGAACGGCACCCGCAGCTCGACCAGCGGTGCCACCAGCCGCTGCCGCGCCTGCACCCCGGCATCGGGCGCGCTGATCACGGTGGTGCGGCCCAGCCCGACCGCGTTGAAGTCGTCGCCGTGCGGACCCGACAGGTCGACCACCCGGCGACCGGCGATGTGTCGCTTGAAGGTTCGCGTCGCCTCCTCCTCGATGGCCTTCCAGGCCTCGGAGGTGATCGGCGCGAGTTCGCGATGGAGGTTGTTCATGCCTTAGCTCCTTTTCAACGTGCCGATACCCAGGGAACCGTTACCGGAAACTGCAACGCCGTCAATCCCCGGAGATTCCCGCTCCACGGCCGCCGGTGCCGGAGCATCGGGCAGCTCGTCGAAGAACTCCATGGCGGGGGCGAAGAACGAGGTTCCGGTGACAGCGGTCGAGAAATCGAGAATGCGGTCGTAGTCGGCCTCGTCGCTGCCGAGGAACATGCGCTCGAGCATCTGCTCGGGCACCGACGGCGTGGCCGCGTATGCGATGTAGTAGGTGCCGAACTCCCCGGCCGCCACACTGCCGAAAGGCATATTGGCCCTGGTGATCTGGCCGAGCGTGTCCTGATCGTTCACCGCCACATGGGAATTCAGCGGCTTGTCGTCATCGGAGAGTTCGAAGTCGTCGACCTTGGTGCGCCCGATCACCAACTCCTGCTCGGAGGTCGACAGCGCCCGCCAGGCCACCAGGTCGTGCAGATACTTCTGCACCACAACGTAACTGCCACCGGCGAATTCGGGATCCTCGTCCCCGACGAGGGTGGCCGTCCAGGCCAGCCGCCCCTCGGGATTCTCGGTGCCGTCCACGAAGCCGAGCAGATCGCGCTGCTCGAAGTAGCGGAAGCCCTGGGTCTCGTCCACGATGGTGGCCGCCCCGGTCAGGCGCTCGTGCAGCTTCATGGCCAATTCGAAACAGGCGTCCTGATTCTGGGCCCGAATATGGAACAGCAGATCACCCGGTGTGGCCGGGGCTTCGTGCTTCTCACCCTCGTATCCCGGAAATTCGTGCAGCTCAGCGGGTTTCGGCCCCGCGAAGAGACGATCCCAAGCGGCGGAACCGATACCGGCGATACAGGCCAAGCCCGAACCGGGCACCCGGAATCCCACCGAGCGACGCAGACCGGGAAGGTCTGCGAGCAGATCGCGCACCACCGCCTCGCCACCCTCGTCGATGGTGGCGACGAGGAAGATCGCGGCGGGTGTCAGCGGGTCGAGAATCGGCTGCGGCTCACCCATGACCTCCAGCCTAGAACCCGAGCGGGGCGATCGGTTCGTCCGGTTCCCCTCGTGTCCGCGCGGTGGTTGCCGCGAGTGTGCCCGCGCACCGCGCCGACCGGCGGCTTTGCCGCGCAGGCGTCTATTTCGCCACAGTCAGCAGGAAGGCGACGTCGTCGACGGCCTTGACGCTGTGCCGCGCGTCGGGGATGACGAGCAGATCCCCGGCCGAGCCTTTCCACTCATTGGTTCCGCTCATGAGAATGAGCGTGCCGCTGAGAATGATCATGGTGGCTTCGCCGGGATTCTCGTGCTCGGCCATGCTCTGACCGGCCGTCAGCGCGATAACGGTCTGACGCAGGCTGTGCGCGTGGCCACCGGTGATCGTTTGGGAACTGCGTCCGCTCGAGGCGGTGGCGGCCAGCTTCAGCTGCTGGCGGGCCACCGCGGTCAGCGATTTCTTGTCCATGGACTGCCTTTCGCCGGGCTGAATATCCGTGAGTATGCCCGACGGCCCAGCCGCCGCTGCGCTGTTTCGAGCGAACGCGAGCAGGAATTGCCGGACTGGGATATTCGCGTGACCGGCGCTAGCGGGTGTAACGCAGAAAACGGAAGCGCAGCCCCGTGGACGACTCCCGCCACGGCGTGCCCTCGGCCCGCCATTCGGGGCCGATGGTGGGCGCGTAGCAGTCGCCGTCGATATCGGCAGCGACCTCGGTGACCATCAGTTCGGAGGCCAAAGGCAGTGCGGCGCGGTAGATTTCGCCACCGCCCATGACCCAGACCGGGGTGTCGCCCGCGAGTTCGAGCGCCGCCTCCAGCGATCCGGCGCGCTCGGCACCGGCCGCCGTCCAGTCGGGCTGACGGGTCACGACGATATTGCGGCGGCCGTCCAGGGGGCGGAACCGCGCGGGCAGCGAATCCCAGGTGCGGCGGCCCATCACCACGGGATGACCCCAGGTGACGTCCTTGAAATGCGCCATATCCTCGGGAATCCGCCACGGAATGGCATTGTCCGCGCCGATGACGCCGTCGAGGGTCTGCGCCCAGATCAGTCCGATGGTGCGCACGGGAGCCTGCACACTCATACCGCCACCGGTGCCTTGATGGCCGGATGATGCTGGTAATTCACGATTTCCACGTCGTCGTAGGCGTAATCGAAGAGCGTGGGCGCGGGCCGCAGTCGCAGTTGCGGGAACGGGTAGGGCTCGCGGCGCAACTGCTCGCGCACCTGCTCGGTGTGATTGTCGTAGATATGGCAGTCGCCGCCGGTCCAGATGAAATCGCCCGGCTCGAGGTCGGTCTGCTGCGCCACCATATGGGTGAGCAGCGCGTAACTCGCGATATTGAACGGGACGCCGAGGAACAGGTCGGCGCTGCGCTGGTAGAGCTGGCAGGAGAGTTTGCCGTCGGCCACGTAGAACTGGAAGAAGGCGTGGCAGGGGGCCAACGCCATGCGGTCCAGTTCGGCCACGTTCCAGGCCGAGACGATCATGCGGCGCGAGTCCGGATCGGTGCGCAGAGTGTGCAGCACCTGCGAGATCTGATCGATGTGAGCGCCGTTCGGGGTGGGCCAGGAGCGCCACTGGACGCCGTACACCGGACCCAGTTCGCCGTCCGGAGCGGCCCATTCGTCCCAGATGGTGACGCCGTGCTCACGCAGCCAGCCCACATTGGAGTCGCCGCGCAGGAACCACAGCAGCTCGTAGACGATGGACTTGAGATGCACCTTCTTGGTGGTGATCAGCGGGAAGCCCTGGGACAGGTCGTAGCGCAGCTGATGGCCGAAGATACTGCGGGTGCCGGTCCCGGTCCGATCCGATTTCGGGGTGCCGGAATCCAGCACCAGCCGCAGCAGGTCCTCGTACTGGGTGTCTCGGGGGGCTTCCACGCCTGGCAAGCTTACGCAGTGTGCAGCAGCTCTTCGTGATCGGAATCGGTGCGGGCGATCCGGACCAGGTCACCGTGCAGGCCGTCAAGGCACTGCGGCGGGTGGACGTGTTCTTCGTGATCGGCAAGGGGGCCGAGAAGCGGGAGCTGGTGGATGTGCGCACCGCCATCCTCGCCGAACACGCCGATCAGGAGTATCGGGTCATGGAGATCGCGGATCCGCCGCGCGATCGGAGCGTTCCGGCGGCGGGGGCCGACAACGCCTATCGCGGGGTGGTCGAGGATTGGCACGAGCGGCGCGCCGAGCTGCTGGAGCGGGCCTTCGAGGAGGTCGACGGGGTCGGCGGAATCCTGGTGTGGGGTGATCCGTCGCTCTACGACAGCACGCTGCGGATGGTGGAGCGGGTGCTGGCTCGGGGGCGCGTGCGCTTCGACTACCGGGTCATCCCCGGCATCACCAGCCCGCAGGCGCTCGCCGCCGGACACCGTATGGTGCTGCACGACATCGGCGAACCGGTGCACATCACCACGGGACGCCGACTGCGCGAAGAGGGGGTGGCCGCGGGGCAGTCCACCCTCGTCATGCTCGACGGCGACTGCTCGTTCACCGAGGTGCCCGGTGACGACCTCCACATCTGGTGGGGCGCGTACCTCGGCATGCCCGACGAGGTACTCATCGAGGGCCCGCTGCGAGAAGTGGAGCGCGACATCGAGTCCCGCCGCGCCGAACTCCGCGCCGCCAAAGGCTGGATCATGGACATCTACCTGCTCCGCCGCACCGGACCCGCACTGCCGCAATAACTTCTGACCAGGGTCGACGGCCCGCGGACTAGGCTGCGGACAGTGGGATCAGGAGGTGCGATGACGCTCATCGGCCGGGAAGGACCGGCGCGGACGCTGCGCGACCACCTCCACCGCACCCTCGCCAGCCACGGCGGGCTACTCCTGATCGCCGGAGAAGCGGGCATCGGCAAAACCGCCCTCATCACCGAGGTCCTCGACGACTTCCCCGCCGACAAGGCCCTGGTCCTCGCCGCCACAGCCTGGAGCGGCGACGGCGTCCCCGGCTACTGGCCCTGGGTCCAAATCCTCCGCCGCCTCCGCACCAGTTGCGACGCGGGGGAGTGGGCGGCTGCGGTGGACAGCGCCGGGGCGGCACTGGTCGCGCTGGCGGACGGGGTGGTTGGCGCGGGCCTCACGGCGGAGACGCAGGGGGAGCGTCCAACCGATGCCGCTGTGGCGAGCGGGCCCGCCGCCGCCCGGGCCGTTGTGGCAGCCGGGAGTGCTGCGGCGGCCGGGGCCGGGGGTGGTGCGGCGGCCGGGGCCGGGGGTGGTGCGGCGGCCGGGGCCGGGGGTGGTGCGGCGGCCGGGGCCGGGGGTGGTGCGGCGGCCGGGGCCGGGAGTGGTGTGGCGGCCGGGGCCGGGAGTGCTGCGGCGGTCGAGACCGGGGGTGCTGCGGCGGCCGGGGCCGATAGCGCTGCGGCGGCCGGGAATGCTGCCGTGCAGAGGGCTGAAGTCGTTGCAGCGCAGAGTAATTGGACGCTGTTCGACATCGGAGATGCGGTGACCGCCGCGTTGGTCGCGGTCGCGCGGCGGCGTCCGGTGTTCGTGGTCATCGATGACCTGCACCGCGCGGATCCGGAGTCGGTGCGGGTGCTCACCTTCATTGCCCGGCATGCGTGGTTCGAGCGGATCGCGTTGGTGGCGGCGGTGCGCGATACCGAGTTGGAGGCCGAGAACCACCCGCTGCGTGCGGTTTTCCCCGAACTGTGGGCGGCGGCGCACATCGTCGAACTCGGCGGCCTTTCCGTCGAGGAGACCGGGGCGCTCGCCGCTGGCCTGACCGGCAACCCGCCCCCTCCCGCCGTCGTACGCCGCATGGCCACACTCAGCGGCGGCAACCCGTTCCTCGCCGAACAGACCGTCCGCCTCTGGCGCGGCGGCGGCTCCATCGAAACCCTCGGCCCCGGCGTCCGCCAAACCCTCGAAGCCCGCTTGGCCCCCTTACCCGACCGGACCGTCGACGCCCTCCACACCGCCGCGATCATCGGCCGCGAATTCGCCGCCCCACTGGTCGCCGCCGCACTCGGAACGACTCCAGCCGAACTCTCCGACAGCCTCATCCCAGCCGTCCGCGCCCGCCTGATCAGCCCGCTCGGCCGGGAGAGCAATGCGCTCGCCTTCGGCCTCGATGACCCGCGCGCTTCCGCCGGGGCGGGCGGCCCGCAGCCGGGCGGCGGCGACCTTTTCAGCGACGAAGTTTCGGGTCTGCGCGGTGGGTCGACCATCGGCGGTGGAGGCGGCGGATCCGACGTGGGCATGCATGGCGATTCGGCTTCCGCGCATGGTGATTCGGCTGGCGCGCATGATGAGGTGGCTGGTGTGCGCAGTGATTCGGCTGACGTGCACGGCAAGGTGGCTGGTGTGCACGGCGGCATAGCTGGGGCACACGGCGGATTGGCTGGGACGCTGGGGGATTCGGGAGAGGTCCCGGGCGCGCGTGCGGGCGGTCCGACGGCAGGCGAGGGATTCGGCGCGGCTGGCATATTCGGCGCTCGTTCCAGCGGCGGGCGCGTGGGTGGTGGCGATAGGGGAGACCGGTTCGTATTCGTCCATGACTTGATTCGGGAAACGTTGTTGGCGCGGGCTACCGGGGTGGAGGTGCGGCGGCGGCATGGGGCGGTGCTGGCCGCTATGGAGGGACTGTCACGGGATGTAAGCGGGGCTACGCCAGGGGATTTCGCGCATCATGCCTATCAGCTCGCGCGGTCGGGGGATGCTGAGGCGGATGGGCGGGCGTTGCGGTATCTGCTCGCCGCGGCGGAGGACGCGTGTGGGCGGTCGGCGGCGGGGGAAGTGGCGCAGCATTATCGGCGGGCGCTGACTTTGGTTGCGGCCGAGGATGTTTCGGAGCGGGGGCGGATCGGGCTGGCGTTGGCGGCGGCCGCGCACAGTGCGGGACAGTTGTCCGCGGCGCGGGAGGCGTATCGGACCGTGCTGCGGGAGTCGCGGGAGACCGAGCCTGGATTGTTCGCGCGTGCCGCGCTCGGGCTGCACGATCTCGGCATGCCGGATCCGGAGCGGGAGGCCGAGCAGGAGATCGACCTCATCGATGAGGCACATCGGCGGCTGACCGCCGAACGCGGCGAACGCGACCCGCTCGCGGTGCGCGTGCTGGCCGCCGCCGCTCGGGTGCGCGTCCACACCGGATGGTCGCGCCGCTCCACGAACAACATCACCACCGTCGAGACCGAGAGCGCGCGTGGGTACTCCGGGCCCGGGCGTCCCGCGGCGGCCGACACCGCAGCCGAGAACAGCAGCGCGCGTGGGTATTCCGGGTCGGGCCGGACTGCGGAGGCTGATACCTCAACCGAGACTGTCAACACGCGCGGATATTCTGGGCCGGGCCATTCTGCGGAGGCTGACCCCGCGGTCGAGGCTGGCAGTGCGCGTGCCTATTCCGAGTCAGGGCGTCCTACGGAGGCGGACTCTTCGGCCGAGACCGTCAGTGCGCGTGGGTATTCTGCGCCGGGCGATGCTGCGGAGGCTGTCCCCGCGGTCGAGGCTGGTAGTGCGCGTGGTTATTCCGAGTCAGGGCGTCCTATGGAAGCGGACTCTTCGGCCGAGACCGTCAGCGCGCGTGGGTATTCCGGGCCGGGGTTTCCTGCGGAGGTCGCCACCCCGGCCGAGACAATCAGCGCGGGTGCGCATTCCGGGGCGTCGCGTCGGCCCGCTGAGATGAACGCCGAGGCGATGAGCGGGCGGGCGTTGCGGCTGGCGCGTGAATCCGGTGATCCGCATACGGTGGGGGCGAGTCTGTTGGCGCGCCATGACGCCATTTGGAAACCGGGGACCGCCGCCGAGCGGCTGGCGCTGGCCGAGGAGCTGCATACGGTCGCCGAATGTGTGGGTGACGAGGATCTGCGGGTTCAAGGCTATGTGCTGCGTATCGCGGCGTTGTTGGAGCTCGGTGACCCGCGCGTCCACACCGAGCAGGCGGCCTTCACCGCCTATGCCGACCGGACCCGCCTGCCCCGCCCGCGGTTCGCCGCTCTGTCCCGCGCGGGCAGCCTGGCCACCCTCACCGGCCACTTCGACGCCGCCGCCCGCGCCATCGACGGCGCGTACACCCTCGGCGAACGCACCGGCGAAGTAGACCGCCTGCCCCTCTGGCTGGAACAGCGTTGGGCCCTGGCCCTCACCGCCGACGCGGACGCCGAAGTGGAAACCCTCCTCGACCGATACCGCCGCTCACCCAGCGCCTACGCGGTGGTGCCCCTCCTGACCGGCGCGGCACGCCGAGCCGCGATGCTCGCGCACCCGGGCGTGGCGCAGCCCGAACCGCCGTCGAACCAACAAGGCTCGACGGACCGCGCGAGACGGCCGACCAGTCGGACCGAGACGGGTCCGGCTGCGCCACTGCTCGGCTCGGCAGGCCCCGCCCCGACGCAGGCGGAGAAGCTGTCGCGCCGAACCGAGCCGGAATCGAACGTGCCGATGCCCAGCCGGGACCGTGCGGTGGCCCCTGCTGAGGCGTACGTGGGCGGCCTGCCAGACCAGCCACTACGCGGCGGCGAGGGCCGGGCTAGCGGCAGCGCGCGAATCGGTTGGCCGTCGCGCGCATTCGATGCCGATCTCGATCTCGTACGGCGGTTGACCAGCGAGGTGTGGGCCGTCCTGGAGACGTATCCGCGCCACTTCCACGCGGGGGCATTGGTGGCTCTCGCCCGCGCGGCCCTCGTGCTCGACGACCCCGCCCTGCGGAAGTCGGTGCGGGAAATGCTTTTTCCGCTGCGGGAGTGGTGGGCGGTGATCGCCGGTGGTGGCGCGGTGTACGGCCCGTACGCCTACTGGCTGGGGCGGCTCGCCGTACTGGACGGCGAGCGCGACACCGCCGCCGAGGAGTTGGAGGCCGCCGCCGCGGCGGCCCGGCGGTTGCGGGCGACACCGTGGACCGCGGCCGCCGAGGCCGAACTGGCACGGCTCGACGCGCCCCGGACCCGCTCGGCGGTGCTGCGGGCGCACACCGCGATCGAACCGGCCCCCAATGTCTTTCGCCTCGACGGCGACGTGTGGACCCTGGTCTTCGCCGACCACACCGCGCACATGCCCGCCCTCAAGGGCCTGCGCGACCTGCACACCCTCATAGCCAATCCCGGCCAGGACATCTCGTCCATGGAACTCCTGAGCGGCCCCGGCACCCCCGAAACAACCACTGCCGCACGATCTCTCGGCGCGGACGCCGTCCTCGACGAGCGCGCCAAAGCCGAATTCCGCCGCCGCCTCGAACATCTCGACGCCGAAATCGACCGCGCCACCGCCCGCTCCGACGACAATCGCGCCGCCGAACTCGATACCGAACGCGCCGCCCTGCTCGACGAACTCCGCCGCGCCGCCGGTCTGGGCGGCCGCACCCGCCGCCTCGGCGACGACGCCGAACGCGCCCGCAAAACCGTCTCCGCCCGCGTCCGCGACGCCCTGCGACGCCTCGACCACACCCACCCCGAACTCGCCGAACACCTGCGCGCCACGGTGTCCCTGGGCGTGGTCTGCCGCTACGAGCCGCAGCGCGAGATCCGCTGGGCTCATTAACGTCTCGCCGCCGGACACATCAGCGTCTCGCGCCGCTGGACACCTCAGCGTCTCGCGCCGCTAGACCGAATCTCGCGCCTTATCGGTGAAGCACCGATCCGGCCACCACGGCCGACCCGAAAGGAGCGAACCATGCAGAACATCGCACCCGACCTGTGGGTCACCGAAACCCAGAACCCGGCTCCGGGCCTGACCACCCGCGCCTACCTGTGGACCCGACCCGAGGGCAACGTGCTGTTCTACAACACCACCATCGAATCCGAATTCGACCGCATGGCCGAGCTGGGCGGCGTCGCCGACCAGTACCTCAGCCACCAGGACGAGATCACCTCGACCCTCGCCACCATGAAGGACCGCTTCGGCACCCGCCTGCACATTCACGAATCGGAGGCATCATTGGTCACCGCCACCACCGTGGACGACCCGTTCAAGGAGCGCCACACCGCCTTCGAGGGCCTCGAGGTCATCCCCGCTCCGGGCCACACCCCGGGCAGCAGCGTCTACCTGGCCACCATCGCCGACCGTCGGTACCTCTTCACCGGCGACACCATCATTCGCGGCGAGGACGGCCAGTGGTGGGCCGGTTACCTGCCCGAGTTCAGCGATCGCGACGCCTTGGCCGCCACCCTCGACACCCTGGCCGAACTGTCCCCGGAGGTCATCGTCTCGAGCGCCTTCATGGGCGATTCCGGCGTCACCGAACTGGGTGAACGCCCCTGGGCGGACGCCGTCGCCGAGGCCCGCACCGCCCTGCTGGACGGCCGCTCGATCGTCTGACCGGAGCGTGTTCACATCCAGCACCCTGTCGGTCGGTCCCGGTAGGCTGCGGTTATGCCCGAATTGCCAGAGATAGTGGCGCTCGAGCAGTTCCTGGTCGAGCATGCCGTCGGTGCGGTCGTGGGGCGGGTCGATGTGGCGGCACTGAGCGTGCTGAAAACCTTCGACCCGCCGGTGACCGCGCTGTCCGGGCGCGATGTGACCGGGGTGGGGCACTGGGGCAAACATCTCGGCGTGGACTGCGACGGCCTGTGGCTGATCACCCATCTGTCGCGAGCGGGCTGGCTGCGCTGGATCGACGAGCCCGGCGCGGCCCCGCCCAAACCGGGCAAAGGCCCGTTGGCGCTGCGCGTGCACTTCTTCACCCCGGAAGGCGGCACCCCCGCCTTCGACCTGACCGAGGCGGGCACCAAGAAGCGATTGGCCGTCTGGGTGACCGCCGACCCACTATCGGTGCCGAGCATCGCCCGCCTCGGCCCGGACGCCCTGGCGGTGAGCGAACCCGAATTCGCCGAACTGCTGCACGGCACCTCGCAGCGGGTGAAGACCGCGCTCACCGATCAATCGCTCATCGCCGGAATCGGCAACGCCTACTCCGACGAGATCCTGCACAGCGCCAAGCTCTCGCCGTTCGCCACCGCCAGCAGCCTCGACGCCGACCAGCTGGCCCGGCTGTACTCGGTCACGCGCGCCACCCTCGGCGATGCCATCGAACGCTCGGTCGGCCAGGACGCGGCACGGCTCAAGGGCGAGAAGCGCTCCGGTATGCGGGTGCACGGCCGCACCGGTATGCCGTGCCCGGTCTGCGGCGACACCGTGCGCGAGGTCGCCTACGCGGACAAGTCCTTCCAGTACTGCCCGACCTGCCAAACCGGCGGCAAGGTGCTCGCCGACCGCCGGATGTCGCGCCTGCTCAAGTGAGGCTGGGTAGTCGAACCCCCTGCCAGGCAAGGCGTTTGGCGCTGTCGGGATCGTCCTCCACGCGCGGCGGATAGTCGATGATCATGGTGGAGCGGCGCTCCTCGGTGTACTCCGGCCAGGACGGCAGTGGTTTGCCGTCACGTGCGAACGACAGCCAGTTGTCCTGGAACTGACGCGTCACCGAGCGCAGGCCGCGCTGGCCGCCCGCCACCGTGAGCGCCCGCCCGAACGGGGTATCGCTCACCCCGAACACCGGAATCAGATCGAAGGCGTGGGTCGCGCCGAATCCGGCGAGATGTACCGCGCGCGGGGCGTAGTCGAAGCGGTAGGCGTAGGTGGGCGCGTGGTGGGAGTGTCCGGCCGCGACCTCGGTGCACGGCCGGAAGAATACGAAATCACCGCCCATGCGCACCGCGACCCGAGGATCCGGAAATCCGGGATACGCGGCGACGACCCGGGATTCGGCGTCCTCGCCGGAGTGCCGCAGCACCCGGCGCATGCGCGCGGGCGTGGTCGGCAGCGTATCGCCCATGCGCGCGAACAGCGTGCCCTCGTCGCGGTTGGTGCCGATGATGAGCGGCACCCGGTGCGCGGTCCCGCCGATGATCGCCGCGTGCGGCGCTTCCGGCAGGAAATCGCCGTCGACGATGGGAGCCACCGGGAACAGCCCCGGCTGATCCCGCAGCACGGCCTGCACCGCCTTGTCCACCACCCGGCGAATGTCATTGGGACGCAGCTCCACCAGCGCCTTGCCGACCTCGTCCGGGCGCAGGCCGAGAGCCTCGACACAGCGGCGCGCGAAGATCTTGGCGTCGTCCACGCTGGTCGCCCAGTCGGCGGGCGGACTCTGCGAGATGCCCCGGTGGAACAGCCCGGCGGCGGCCGGGGTCGCCATCAGGCTCAATACCGCGTGCGCACCGGCGGATTCACCGAAAATCGTGACATTGGCGGGGTCGCCGCCGAAAGCGGCGATATTGCGCTGCACCCACTCCAGCGCCGCGACCTGATCGCGCAGGCCCAGATTGGTGTCGAAAGGCCGCCCCGGCGTGGAGTATTCGCTGAAATCCACATAGCCGAACGCGCCGAGCCGATAGTTCAGCGACACCACGATCACATCGCCGCGCAGCGCCAGCCGCGCACCGGAGTACATGCCGAGCGCGGAGGTGCCGATGATGTAGCCGCCGCCGTGAATGAACACCATGACCGGACGCGGCGTCGCCGACGGTGTGACGGGCGCGGTGACATTCAGCGTGAGGCAGTCCTCGCCGGTCGGCTGCTCTCGTCGCGGCCCGATGCGCGCGCCGCTGCGGTGTTGCATTGCGGCGAAACCGTATTGGGTCGCGTCGCGCACGCCGTGCCAGGGCCGCACCGGCTGCGGTGCGCGGAATCGCCACTCGCCCACCGGGGGAGCCGCGTAGGGAATGGACCGCCAGCGTGCCACGCGGCGGCCCCGATGACCGCGAACAACTCCGTCGGCGGTCGTGATATCGAGCGTTGCCACCATTGAAAAAGGGTAGCCGCGTACGCCGTACAACGGAGGGTTCCGCAATAGCCCCGTGACCCGAACAGCCCCGTAACCCGCCGGGCGCGAAAGCGCGTGGCGCACCCGCTCGCCCGGCGGGGACCGCTAGGGCCGGATTACTGGAGGTAGCCCTCGACCTGATGGGCGGAGTTGGGCTGCGCGTCGTCGGGGTTACGGCCCTGGTCGATGCGGGCGCGCCGCTGGCGCAGCAGGTCCCAGCACTGATCGAGCTGAACCTCGAGTTCGGCGAGCTGGCGGCGTTCGGTCTCCGGATCGAGATCACCGCTGACGGTCTTCGAGCGGAGCTCGTGCTCGCGGTCCACCAGGCTCTTGATGCGCGCGAGAATGTCCTGTTCGCTCATGCGGTCATGCTACGCGCGGGCCAGACACTCCCCGGCTACGCGGGCCGCCGCGGCCAGGTCGGCGCGAGGTAGCGCGGCATATCCGAGGGCGATGCCGTAGGTGTGTCGCCGACCCAGGTGATGCCGGGCCAGCCCGTCGAGGTAGACCCCGCGCTCCCGGGCCGCGGCGATGACGCGCTGTTCCGCGGCCGCGTTCGGCAACGGCGCGACCAGATGGGATCCGGCGGCATCGCCCAGGACGGGCAGGCCGTGGCGGTCGAGTTCGGCCATGACGATCGCGCGCCGCCGCGGCATGACGCGGCGGACCCGGCGCAGGTGGCGGGCCAGATCGCCGTGCCGGGCGAATTCGGCCAGCACCATCTGGCCCGCCGGAGCAGGGCCGGTGCCGGTGCGCTCGCGATAGGCGAGCACGGCGGCGGTCACCTCGGGTGGGCCGACCAGCCAGCCGATACCGAGGGTGGGGGAGAGGATCTTGCTGGTGGTGCCCAGATGCACCACCACATCCGGGGCGAGGGTGGCGAGCAGGGGCAAAGGGGCGGTGTCGTAGCGCAATTCACCGTCGTAGTCGTCCTCGATCACCAAAGCTCCCGTACGGCGGACGAATTCGACCAACTCGACGCGCCGAGCTGCGGGCATCCGCGCTCCGAGCGGAAACTGGTGCGCCGGAGTGCAATACACGGCCTGGACATCCGCTGGGATGCGATCGACCCGCAATCCGTCCGCGTCCAGCGGTATCGGAACGAGTTCGACGCCCGCCGCCTGGAACGCGCCCGCCGCGCGTAGATACCCGGGGTCCTCGATGGCCACCCGGTCGCCCGGTCGCAATAGCGCCGCCGCGAATTCGCCCACCGCCGAACTGGTTCCGGAGGTGGCGAGCAGTTCGGTCTCGCTGTCGGCGCTCAGGCCGCGATGGCGCAGCAGATGCTCCACCACGGCGGCCCGGTACTCCGGATCACCGCCACGCGCCTTCACCGCCAAGGGCATCCGATCCGAGGCCGCCCGCCAGGCCCGCCGCCACGCCGCGCGGTCGATGGCCTCCACGCACGGGGACCCCGGCGACAGATCCAGCAGTGCCGGGGCGGTTTTCGGTGCGACAGCCGCCGCGGCGTGTTCCGGTACCGGTTGCGGCGCGGCCGTCAGGTACGTCCCCGACCCGTGGCGACCCGACAGCCAGCCCTCCGCGTGCAATTGCTCGTACGCGGCCGTCACCACCGTGCGGCTCACGCCGAGCCGGGCGGCCAGCTCCCGCGACGACGGCACCCGATCGCCACCGCGCAGCCACCCGGCCGCCGCGGCGGCCCGCAACCCCTCGGCGACCTGGACCGCCAGCGGTTCGGCGGCGCTGCGGTCCACCACGAAGGGGATGTCCTCGGTCAGGGCCGGATCCGAGGTCCGTCGCGTGCTCGGGCGGCGGGCCGGGGCAGCGGTCATGAGAAGTGGTCTTTCGTTCTGGAGCGGAAATGGCTATTTGGCAATGCCACTTGGTGCGCCAGAGTAGTCGGCATGAGCGAGTACGGCGAGTCAGCAACGACCACGGCCGGGTCCGACCGGACCCCGCTGTCCCCGACCCCGCGCAGTACGGTGACGCGGTCCAAGGAGCGCGCCCGCACCGATCGCGCCGACCTGGACGCCGTCCTCGACGCGACCTTCCTCTGTCACCTCGGTGTCGTCCTGGACGGCGCGCCCGTGGTGATTCCGACCATCTACGGCCGCGACGGCGACACGCTCTACCTGCACGGCTCCACCGGCGCGGGCAATCTGCGCGCCGCGCTCACCGGCCCGGTCTCGGTGGCGGTGACGCTGGTGGACGGGATCGTCTACGCCCGCTCCGCCATGCACTTCTCCGCCAACTACCGCTCGGCGGTCGTGCACGGCCGCCCGGTCGAGGTGACCGATCCGCAGCGGCGGCTGCACGCGCTGCGGGTGATCACCGAACGGGCCGCGCCCGGCGCGTGGCCCACCGTCCGACCGCCGCACAAGAAGGAGCTCGCCGCCACCATGGTGCTGGCGCTGGATCTGACGGAGGCGTCGGTGAAGGTCCGCGCCGGTGACCCGCGCGACGATGCCGCCGATATCGCCGCCGGTACCGCCTGGGCGGGTGTACTGCCGCTGCACCAGGTCTGGGGCGAGCCGATACCCTCGGCCGACCTGGCTCCCGGAATCGAGGTCCCCGACCATGTTCGGGCGCGTGCCGCGGAAACCGCCGAGCCCGCCCTGCGCTAGCCGAACGGTCGAATCACATTCCTGGCGACCGTATTTCGACTACCACGGCGTCGGGTCGAGCCCAAGGCCGGTCAGGGTGTCGAGGGCCAGTGCACGCAAGTCCGCCGCGGTCGTGATCGCGTCGGGGTCGAGGCTCACCAGCGACAGTGAATAACTGTCGGCGATCCGGGTGAGATACCCGGACAGCCGCGTCCGCGGCAGCCGCTCGACGCTCAGCCCCGGATGGATGGCGCGCGCGGCCACGCCGGTGCACGCGTGCGGGCCGAGCGACAGCAGGGAATCCGGGAGCGTTCCGATATTGGAGCACAGGATGTCTCGTTCCCCCGCGCCCCGGGCCAGCCGGTGGGCCCAGCGGTCCGGAATCACCTGGAGCAGCTCCTCGGGCAGGCCGCCGGGACTGGACATGCGGTGCTCGTAGGCGGTGCGGGCCTTGCGGCGAATGGTGGCGGGGGTGTCGTCGCGAACGATCTGGATCTCGGTCATGGAAAGGTCGTTGTCGACCCGCGGCTCGTCCCGGGTGTCCACCGGCAGGCTGGCGGAGATCCGGTCGTGCGGAAAACCGGTGGCCCACAGCATATTCGCCATGGTGTGCACGAACAGGCTGTTGGCGGTGCCGCCGTGGGACACCGCGATCCGGGTCCACTCGCGAGCCGGGATCTGGAGCACCGCGCTGTGGGTGGCACGGTGCGGAGTCGCGGCCGTGGTGGCGGACGGCTCGGCACGGCGGCCGCTGTGTGGAATCGCGTCGTGGACAAGCGCCTTTCGAGGAGGCGGCGCTTTCGGGCGCGTCGGAATGCCCTGCCGCAGCGCGCGAATCGTACCGCCGAGCACCGTGGACCACTGCCGCCGCGCGTCCGCCCAATCCGAATGCGGTGCGACGGGAGCCGCCAGCGGTGTGCCCGCCAGGGCATTGTCGATTGCGAGGGTCAGCGCGCGGCCGTCGGCCAGCGCGTGCGAACAGGTCAGTGCCACAACGCAACCGCCGTCGTCGAGCGGTGCGGCCGAGAGCCGCCAGCCCGGCCCGACCTCGGGATCGAGGTCATGGCCCTGGGCGTCGGCCCAATCCAGCAGGGCCGCGGCCGGAACGTTCTCGTCGGCCAGGGCGAGCGGATGCGCCCCGCCGTTCACCTGCCAGCGCGGCCGCGCACCCGGAATCCGGCTGCGCACCACCCGGCGACCGAGCGGCCCGGTGCGCAGCGCCTCGTGCACGGCCCGCAGCAGGGCCGGATCGACCCGTTCGGCGGTACGCCACATACCCTGCAGAGCGATCGGGGTACCCATGCCGCGATGCGCCCGCAGGAATATCTCGTCCACCACGGTCAGCCGGTTCATTGCAGGGCAGCGTACCGATTGGTCCAGTAATCCACCCAGTCCAGTGCGGCGACGGCGCGTGGCTCGTCAGGCGGGGCGGCCGCCGCGCCCGGCACCGGCGGCGAAGCGCTGGGCTCCGTCGAGCGCGCCGTCCATCAGCGCCTTCATGCCGTGGCGCAATTCGTTGCTGATCGCGGCCGGTTCCTCCATGCCGTCCTGCTCCAGCACCGACATGCGGTCCGAGCGCAGACAGGTCTGGGGGAGCGCGGCCAGCTGGCGGCCGAGTTCCTCTGCGACCCGGCGCGATTCGCCCGGCGGCACCACCTGGGTGACCAGGCCCATCTGCAGCGCCTCGGCCGCGCCGACCGCGCGGCCGGTGAGAATGAGATCCATGGCGCGGCCGGTGCCGATGATGCGGGGCAGCCGCACCGTTCCGCCGTCGATCAGCGGCACGCCCCAGCGGCGGCAGAAGACGCCGAAGGTGCTGTCCTGCTCCGCGATTCGCAGATCGCACCAGAGCGCGAGTTCGAAGCCGCCCGCCACGGCATAGCCGGAGACGGCGGCGATGACGGGTTTGGACAGCTTCATGCGGGTGGGGCCCATGGGGCCGTCGCCGTCCTCGGTGACCTGGTTGGAGCGTTCGGTGCCAAGCGATTTCAGGTCCGCGCCCGCGCAGAAGGTGCCGCCCTCACCCCACAGCACGGCGACCGCGGCCTCCGGATCGGCATCGAATCCCCGGAAGGCGTCGGCCAGGGCGGCGGCGGTCGGCCCATCGACCGCGTTGCGCGCTTCGGGGCGGTGCAGGATGACGGTGTAGACCGGACCGTCGCGTTCCACTCGTACGCTCACAAGGCCGACCATACGCCGTATATCCGGCCTTGCGTCAAGAAATGAATTCATGATTCACTTCTTTCGTGGCCTACCGCAGAACCCCCGCTGTGCAGGCCCGCCTCGACGCTCAGGCCGGGTCGATCGTGCGGGCCGCCATGAAGGTGCTCTCCGAACAGGGCTTCGCCGGACTGTCCATGGCGGCCGTGGCGGCCGAGGCCGGAGTCGCCACCGGCACGGTGTACAAGAACTTCAGCGGCAAGGCCGAATTGGTGACCGCGGTCTTCCGCGAGGTGGTCACCCGCGAGGTCGCCGCCGTGGCCGATGCCAGCGCCGAGGGCGGGGCCGTGCAGCGGGTCACCGCCGCCGTCGAAACCTTCGCCGGGCGCGCGCTCAAGAATCCCAAACTGGCCTACGTGCTGCTGGCCGAGCCGGTGGACAATGCCGTCGACACCGAGCGACTGCGCTTCCGCCGCGCCTTCGCCGACACCTTCGAAACCGCCGTCGCCGACGGTGTGGCCAATGGTCAACTGCCGCCGCAGAATCCGCGCATCAGCGCGACGGCGCTGGTCGGCGCGATCGGCGAGGTGCTGGTCGGCCCGCTGGCCGAACAACTGCAGACCGAGACGGTCATGCCGGAGCTGGTCGCCTTCACCCTGCGGGCGCTGGGTCTGCCCGCCAGCGCCCCGGACCCGTCCTAGACATCGCCGGTCCCATCCCGGAAACAGGAGTTCCCATGCACACCCACGACGTGTTCAACCAGGCACCGGAGATCGTGCCGTTCGACAACTCCCGCAACCCCGCCCTCCTCGAGGGCCTGCACCGTGAGGGCGCGGGCTGGGCCGAGGACGAGGTGCGCGCACTCGGCCTGCTCGCCGGTGGCGCGCAGGCCCAGGAGTGGGGCCGAATGGCCAATGACCACCCGCCGGTGCTGCACACCCACGACCGCTACGGCCACCGCGTAGACGAGGTGGAATTCCACCCCCATTGGCACAACCTCATGGATATCGCCGTCGCGCACGGATTGCACGGCACGCCGTGGCAGGAGGACCGGCCCGGTGCGCATGTCGCCCGCGCCGCCAAGTTCTACACCTGGGGTATCGCCGACGCCGGGCACATGTGCCCGATCTCCATGACCTACGCGGTGATTCCGGCGCTGCGGCACAACAAGGAGCTCGCCGACCGCTACGAACCGCTGCTGGCCTCCCGCGTCTACGACTACGGTCTGCGCGAACCGTCCACCAAGGCCGGTCTCATCGCGGGCATGTCCATGACCGAGAAGCAGGGCGGCTCCGACGTCCGCGCCAATACCACCACGGCCACACCGCAATCCGATGGCACGTACCGCATTGTCGGCCACAAGTGGTTCACCTCCGCGCCCATGTCGGATATGTTCCTCACCCTGGCCCAGGCCCCGGGCGGCCTGTCCTGCTTCCTGCTGCCGCGCGTGCTGCCCGACGGATCGCGCAATCCCCTTCGGCTGCAACGGCTCAAGGACAAGCTGGGCAACAAGTCCAACGCATCCTCGGAGATCGAGTACGAGAACGCCACCGGCTGGCTGGTCGGCGCGGAGGGCGCGGGCGTCAAGACCATCATCGAGATGGTCAATATGACCCGGCTCGACTGCGTGATCGGCTCGGCCACCGGTATGCGCGCCGGGGTGGTCCACGCCGTGCACCACGCTCGCCATCGAAAAGCCTTCGGGGCCAATCTGATCGACCAGCCCGCCATGCGCAATGTGCTGGCCGACCTGGTGGTGGAGTCCGAGGCCGCCACCACCGTGATGATGCGGTTGGCGGGCGCCACCGATCGCGCCGCCATCGACCCCGCGGAGGCGTCGCTGCGCCGTATCGCCTTGGCGGTCACCAAGTACTGGGTGTGCAAGCGCGCGCCCGCCCATGCCGCCGAAGCCCTGGAATGCTTGGGCGGCAACGGATATGTCGAGGAGTCCGGTATGCCTCGGCTGTATCGCGAAGCCCCGCTCATGTCCATCTGGGAGGGCTCGGGCAATGTGGCGGCGCTGGATGCCCTGCGCGCCATGGGCCGTCAGCCGGAGACGGTGGAGGCATTCTTCACCGAGGTGTCGCTGGCGCGCGGCGCGAACGCGCATCTGGACGCGGCCATCGACCGAATCGGCAAGGAGCTCACCGATCTCTCCGATATCGAGTACCGCGCGCGGCGCGTGGTCGAACTCATGGCGCTCACCTTGCAGGGCGCACAACTGGTGCGGCACGGCAATCAAGCCGTGGCGGATGCCTTCTGCGCCACCCGATTCGGCGGCGACTGGGGAATCGCCTTCGGCACGCTGCCGACCGGAATCGACACCGAGGCCATTCTCGAACGGGCGTACGTGCACTGACGGTGCGACGCCCGCGCGCGTTCCGACAGCGGCGACCCGGATCGAACGGATCCGGACCTAGCCGAGGTCGAGTCCGCGTTCCCGCAGGGACTCGCGCAGCACGCGAATGGCCTTGGGCCCCACGCCGTGCAGGGTGAGCAGGTCTTTCTCGGGAACGCCCGCCAGTTGGTCGAGGCTGTCGTACCCGGCGTTGCCCAGTGCGCGGGCGGCCACCTGGCCGATGGCGCGCGGCAGTGTCGACTCGGTCATATCCGGAGCTTAGGTGTGGCGGCCGACAGTTCGCAGCGCCGTGTCGATATCGGGGAATCGGGGTATGTCCAGGCCGACGACCGAGAGATGCCAGGCGACCACCTCGGGAACATCGGTGAGGCACAGCGTCTGGCCGAGTGAGCCGCACAGGCTTTGGGTGTCGACGAGGACGTGTATTCCGGCGGAGCCGAGAAAACCCAAGTGCGCGAGGTTCGCGATGACGGCGCTGCCCGGTGCCGCGGCGGACGCGGCGACCTCCAAAGCCGCACGCCACTCGCCCGCGGTGTTCAGGTCCACGTCACCCTCGATATCGACGACGGTCGCACCCGGGTAGGCGCGGTGTCGAGTGCGCAGGCTGGCCGCGCCCAGAGTCGGTCGTTCGGAGTTGGCGATGCGCCCGGGGGCACGCCTTTTGTGAAGGGGCATTCCGGTCCTCCCTTTCGTGCCGATGAATGGGAGACGACGGTGCCCCTTCTTGACAGCCGAGTCGTCCGCGAATCGCGTTGCTTCGAATCGTATTACCCGCTATGCCATCCGCAAACGGAATTTCGGATTCCGGGACGCGGGGCATGGCTACCATTGGGTTAGCTCAACCCGAATGGACTTGCGCCACACTTTCGAAGAAGTGGTCTTGCCAATGAGTGAAACGCGACCGGATCCATTGCTCAGGCTCGGCGTCACATCCGAGGCGCTGCGAGCACTACGGCGCATTTTCGCGGTGGAGGAACCACTGGACGACGTGCTGGCCCGCATTGCCGAGACCGCCTTGCACGCTGTTCCGGATGCGGACGCCGTCACCATCACCGTCACCAGCGGCGCCAACTCGCGCACCGCCGCCTGCACCGACGACCGGGTTCTCGTCTTGGACCGCACCCAGTACGAATCCGACCGCGGTCCCTGCCTCGAATCGGCGCGCACCCACCGCGCCGTCCGCGCGGAGATTGGCAAACACCGCGAACGCTGGCCGGAATTCGACACGGTCGCCGCAGGTTTGGGCGTCCGTTCCTATCTGTCGGTTCCCCTGATGGAGGATCTGGACGATGACACGGAATTTGTGGGTTCGCTGAATACCTACAGCTACAACGCTTCCGCGTTCGATCCCTTCGACGAAGGACTCATGCGGCTGTACACCGTCACCGCTGGCCATGCCATTGTCAACGCCCGTCGGTGGCAACAGGCGCGCGAGACGGTCACCCAACTCGAGACGGCGCTCACCTCCCGCGCCGAAATCGATCAGGCGAAGGGTGCGCTCATGGCGATCCACGGCTGCGACGCGGACGAGGCCTTCGCCCGGCTGTCCGATCAGTCGCAGCGCACCAATACCAAACTGCACACCCTCGCCCGCGAACTCATCGAATCGCTGCGCGTCACGTCCGGCTGACTGCCCTCGTGGCGCGATACGGGTGAGAGCAAACCCACGCTTCCGGCCCGCCCGGGAACAGGTCTAGCGTTCGCGGTATGCCTCGTACAACGTCGTACAGCCAGTTCATCGCCCTTCCCGCCGCCCGGCTCTGGGCCGTGCTCGGCGATCCGGCGCGCTGGCCGGAATGGAATCCCGCCGTGCGGTCGGTGACACTGCGCGGGGAACCCGGCGTGGGGACCGAGGGCGACTACCTGCCGCGCGGCGCGGTGACCGGGGGTGTGCACGCGCGGTTCGCGCGGCCGTTCGCCGTCACCGCGTTCGTTCCGGAGCGGGAATTGGTGATCGAGCAGCCGGAACCGGCCGGGACCATGCGCATGGCGTGGAGCCTGACCGCGCGTGACGGCGGCACCGAGGTCACCCAGCGGCTCACCTTCGAGGGACCCTCGGCGGCGGTGATGCGGCGGGTGGTCGGCGGCCTCTTGGAGACCGATGCGCGGGTGTGCTTCGCGAGGCTGGCGCAACTGGCCGGAATCGAACCGGGTGCCGACGCGCTGTCGGTGGTGATCGCCGGTGGCAGTGGCGCGCTGGGGCAGCAGCTGGCCGCGGACCTGACCTGCCGAGGGCACCGGGTCACCATTCTCACCCGGCGCGAGGATGCCGACTCGCCGTTCGATCAGGTGCGCTGGGATGGACGCAGCGTCGGGGAATGGGTTGGCGCACTGCGCAATCCGGGTCGGACCGCGCTGATCAATCTGGCTGGAAAGCTGGTCGACGTACGGCCGACCGAACGTGAGATCAGCGAATTGCGCACCAGCCGAGTCGATTCCACCGCCGCGCTGGTGGCGGCCTCGAAAACCCTGGATCGGCCGATCGACTACTGGTTGCAGGCCAGTACCACCGCGATCTGGTCCGACGCGGGCGAAATCCGCTGTACCGAAAGCACTCCGCTGCCCATCGGGCTGCCGCAGATGACCGGGGTGGCCGAGCCCTGGGAGCGGGCTTTCGAGGGGGCCAATGCCCGGCACTGGACGATCCTGCGCACCTCCATCGTGCTCGATCCCACCGCGCCCGCGTTGCGGCGCCTGGTGGGGCTGACCAAGGCGGGATTGGGTGGTCGGATCGGCAACGGCAGGCAGTGGTTCAGCTGGATTCACGTGGAGGACTGGCTCGCGATCGCGCGGGCCGCCCTGGGCCTGGACCCCGATATCGCGCTGCCCGACGGCATTGTGGTGGCGGCCACCGATTTCCCGGTCCGCAACCGCGATCTCATGGCCGCGCTGCGTCGTCAGCTGCACCGCCCACCGGCCCTGCCGACGCCGGGGCTGGCGCTGAAGGTCGGGGCGGTATTCCTGCGCACCGACCCCGCTCTCGGGCTCACCGGCCGCCACGCCACGTCGGAGGTCTTGCGGCAGGCCGGTTTCCGGTTCCGCTATCCCACACTCGACGAGGCCCTGACCGACCTGCTGCCGAGCTGAGTCCATAACCGCTGGTTATGCGAAGGGGTATTGGACCGGTTCGACGGTCTGGCGGAGGCTGAAACCACTAGCCGCACACCGTTGGAAAGGCCCGAACATGCTGGTCGCCTTCATTGTCGTCACCGTGATCGCCATTGTGCTCAATGCGGCGGAGGCGGTCGCCAACTTCGCCCGCATCCCCTTCGTCAAGGCCAATGCCGCGGCGGTCGGCGTACCCGAGAGTTGGCTGCCCGCCCTCGGAGTGGCCAAGGGCGCGGGCGCGCTCGGACTCGCCGCCGGTCTGGCCGGGCTACAGCCCGTCGGTATCGCGGCGGCCGCCGGGCTGGTGCTGTTCTTCGTCTGCGCCCTGATCGCCCACATTCGCGCCAAGGTCTACTACAACATCGCCGGGCCGCTGCTGTTCCTCGGCTTCTCGATTGCCGCGCTGGCGTTGATGATCGCCCACTAGAGCAGTCGAACGCACAGCTGAGCGGGGCGGAATGTCTGATTCCCGCGTAATGTGCGTTTGCCGATTCCTGCCGGGCGCAATAGGTTGTCGCGTGTGCTGTACGGCCGCTCCACTGAAATGCAGCACATCGACAAGCTGCTCCGCGACGCGCGGGCGGGCCGCAGCGGTGCGCTGGTGATTGTCGCCGAATCCGGCGAGGGGAAATCCGCGCTGTTGCGCGCCGCCTCGGGTCGGGCGGGCGACGGGTGCCGAGTAATGCGCTGCACCGGTGTCGAAAGCCCCTGCGACGTGCCTTTCGCCGGGCTGCGACTGCTGCTGGGCGCGGCGGCGGATCGGCTCGACCGGCTGCCGGGGCCACAGCGACATGTCTTGGGCGCGGCCCTGGGGCAATGGCCCGCCGTCGGAGCGGACCGGTTCCTGCTCGGCGTGGCGGTCGTCTCGCTGCTGGCCGACCTCACCGCTGAGGGTCCGGTGCTGTGTCTCGTCGACGACGTGCACCGGCTGGATCGCCCCTCGGTGGACGCGCTGCTGTTCGCCGCGCGCAGACTCGGGGCGGAGGGCATTGCGATGCTCTTCGCCGCGGAGCCGGGATTCGACGGGCACGGGTTGCCCGAACTGCGGCCCGAGCCACTCGAGGAGTCGGCGGCGGCCGAACTTCTCATACGTTGTCGACCGGGGCTCGATGCGGTAATGCGGGAGCGCGTTCTGCGTGCGGCCGCTGGAAATCCGCTGGCACTCTTGGAGTTCGACCCGTCGGCGGATGCGGCACAGAGCGCGAGGCCGGGGGACACGACTCGGCGGCTGCTCTCCGTGTACGAGACTCGCATCGCGGCGATGGCCGAAACCGCCCGCGCCACACTGCTTGTCGCAGCATCGGCCGATACCTCGGATCGTGACTCTCTCCTGCGCGTGCTGCATCGCCTCGGGCACACCGGGGCCGCGCTCGCCGAGGCGGAATCGTCCCGCATGGTGACCCTCGCCGACGGTGCGATCACCTTCGCCCATCCGCTCCAGCGCCGCGCCGCCTACCATCGCGCCGCCCCCGCCGAGCGGCGTGCGGTGCACACCGCTTGGGCCGAAGAGCTCGTCGACGACCCGATACGCCGGGCCTGGCATCTCGCCGCCGCCGCGACCGGTCCCGACGAAACCCTCGCCGCCGCACTGGAAACCGCCGCAGCACAGGCCAGTGACCAGGGCGGTCATGCCAGCGCCGCCGCGGCCCTCGAACGCGCCGCCCAGCTCAGCCCCGCCCCGGCCGAACGGGCCCGCCGCATCACCCGCGCCGTGGAGACCGCCGCCGAGGCGGGACGCACCGACTACGCCCTGCGACTGGCGGACGCGGCCGAGCGGACGCTGCTGCGTCCGGCCGAGCGCGCCCGGGTGATCAGCGCGCGGGCGCTCATCGAATTCGAGTACGGCTCACCGAAGCACGCCCACCAGCTCATGCTGGCCGCCGCCGAACACCTCGCCGATATCGCGCCCGAGCGCGCCGCCTGGCTGCTCATCGAGGCGGGCCGAATAGCGTGGACGGCAGGCGATCTCGTGGACTTCCGGGTCGCGCACCACCGGCTGGCCGAACTGTCGCTGGGGCCGATGCGCGACGCGCTGCTCTCGACCCTGCGCGGGCCGCTGGTGATGCAGACCGGGGATCCGGTCACCGGTATCGCCATGATTCGCGCCAACGCGGTATTCGGCGATTCGGTGCCCCTCGAGATGATCTCGGTGCGCATGGCGTTGGCCGCGCAGTTGGCGCTCATCGGCGATATGCCCACGGCGCGAGCGCAATTGACCGAACTCGCCGCCGTGGTCTGCGCGCGTGGCATGGTCGGCTGGTATCCCGCCGTCGCCTGTTTCCTCGCCAATACCCAGCTCATACTGGGCGACTTCCGGGAAGCGGAAGTCGTCGCGACACAGGCGCTGCGCATCGCCGCCGATATCGGCCAGCCCAGTCGGGAAGCGGCCGCCGAGGCGCTGCTCGCCATGATCGCCGCCGTCCGCGGTGAGGATGCGCGCTGCCGGGAACTGACCGCACGCACGCTTCGGCAATCACCCGACGACGGCAATGCCATCGATATCACGCACTGTCATTGGGCATTGGCGCTGCTGGACCTCGGCCACGGCCGCCACCAACAGGCCCTCGACCGTTTGCGGACGCTCTACGAGCGGCCGAAACAGGCGCGCGGACATTGGGTCGACCTGCTGGCGGATCTGGTGGAGGCGGCCGCGCGACTCGGCCGCCCCGATCGCGCCGTCGCCGCCGTCGCCGAAATCGACACCTGGGCAGCGGCTCTGGACCTGCCGTGGGCCGAAGGGCTGGCACTGCGCTGCCGCGGCCTGCTCACCGGCGAGGGCGAACTGTACGCCAAGGCCATGACCCTGCACGCCACCGCCGACCGCTGGTACGACCACGCCCGGACCGCCCTGCTCTACGGCGAATGGCTACTGCGCGAGCAGCGCGCCAGCGAGGCCCGCGCGCCCCTGCGGCGCGCCCTCGAGACCTTCGACCGTCTCGGTGCGGCACCCTGGGCCGACCGTGCCCGCACCGGACTCCGCGCGGCAGGTGAGCGGGACGTACCCGAACCCGAGCCCGACGTCTTCGCCTGTCTCACACCGCAGGAGCGCCACGTCGTCCGCCTGGCGGCCACCGGGGCCACCGACGAGGACATCGCGGCGCAGCTGTTCCTCAGCGCGAAAACCGTTGGCCACCACGTGCATCGGGTGCTGCCGAAACTCGGGGTGGCCGACCGCGACGCGCTGGCCCGGCTGTTCCTGGACTGATCAGCGGTTGTCGCGGTACCAGCGGATCAGCGCGTCGGTGGAGGAATCCGCCTGCGGCTCAGGGTCTTCCGCCGAGGTCAACAGCGGCTCCAGGGCCAGCGCCTGCTGCTTGCCCAGCTCCACGCCCCACTGGTCGAAGCTGTCGATACCCCAGATCGCGCCCTCGGTGAACACCTGGTGCTCGTAGAGCGCGATGAGCTGACCCAACACCGACGGCGTCAGCTGCGGAGCCAGAATCGCGGTGGAGGGTCGGTTGCCCGGCATCACCTTGTGCGGCACCAGTTTCGGGTCCGTGCCCTCGGCGGCGATCTCCTCGGCCGTCTTGCCGAAGGCCAGCACCTTGGTCTGCGCGAACAGATTGCTCATGAGAATGTCGTGCATACTGCCGCTGCCGTCGAGGGTCGGCAGATCGTCGGTGGGACGGGCGAATCCGATGAAATCCGCCGGAACCAGCCGGGTGCCCTGATGCAGCAGCTGATAGAAGGCGTGCTGGCCGTTGGTGCCCGGCTCGCCCCAGAAGATCTCGCCGGTGGACGTGGTGACCGGAGTCCCGTCCGCGCGAACGGATTTCCCGTTCGATTCCATGGTCAGCTGCTGTAGATACGCCGGGAAGCGGGCCAGGTCGTTGGAGTAGGGCAGCACCGCCCGCGACTGCGCGCCGAAGAAGTTCGAGTACCAGACGCCGAGCAGACCGAGCAGCACCGGCGCGTTCTCGGCCAGCGGCGCGGTGCGGAAATGCTCGTCCACACGGTGCATTCCGTCCAGGAACTCCGCGAAACGCTCCTTGCCGATGGTGGCCATGACCGACAGGCCGATGGCGGAATCCACCGAGTACCGGCCGCCCACCCAATCCCAGAAGCCGAACATGTTCGCGGTGTCGATACCGAACTCCGACACCCGCTGGGCGTGGGTGGACACCGCGACGAAGTGCTTGGCCACCGCGTCGTCGCCCAGCGCGGCGGTCAGCCAGCGCCGCGCCGCCGTGGCATTGGTGAGCGTCTCCAAAGTCGAAAACGTCTTGGACGCCACGATGAACAACGTGGTCTCCGGATTGAGGCCCTGGAGATTGGCGACCAGATCGGCCGGGTCCACATTCGAGACGAAGCGCGCCGAGATACCGGCGTCCGCGTAGTGCCGCAGCGCTCGATACACCATGGCGGGACCCAGATCCGAGCCGCCGATACCGATGTTCACCACGGTCTCGATGCGCTCGCCGGTCGCGCCGCGCCACTGCCCCGACCGCAGCGCGTCGGTGAATTCGCCCATGCGCCCGAGGACTTCGTGCACCTGCGCCGTGGCGTCCGCGCCGTCGATCTCGACGCGCGCCGCCGCGGGCTCGCGCAGCGCCCAGTGCGCCACCGCCCGATCCTCGGAGGTATTGATGTGCCGCCCCGCGAACATGGCGTCGCGGCGCCGCTCCACTTCCGCCGTATGCGCCAATTCGACCAGCAGATCCAAGGTCTCGCGCGTCACGCGATGTTTGGAGTAGTCGATGCGCAGATCGCCGACCCGCACGACCAGCTCACGTCCGCGCTCGGGATCGTCGGCGAAGAACTCACGAAGATGACGGTCGGCCAGCGCCACATGATGATCGTGCAGTTTCCGCCAGGCCGCCGTCGCGGTGATGTCGCTGCTCACGTCCGCCGAGGTTACAACCCCCCGCTCCTACGCGCAGGTAACACCAGGTAAACCCGGGCCAGCCGACCGCACCGTCGGCGGCTCCGCCGGATTTGTCCGGACTACTCCAAGAGCATTCGAGACGAGCCTAGGCTGGCGTTATGGTGTCCGAAAGCGAACTACTCCAATCAGTTCCCACGCAGCTCTGGATCGGCGGACCGGTGGACGCCACCGGCGGCGCGACCTTCCCCGTGCACAATCCCGCGACCGGCGAAGTGCTCGTCGAGATCGCCGACGCGACGCCCGAGGACGGTGCGCGCGCCCTCGACGCGGCCGTGGCGGTACAGGCCGAGTGGGCCGCCACCCCGGCCCGCCAGCGCGGTGAGATCCTGCGCGCCGTGTACGAGGCGATCATGGACCGCGCCGAGGAGTTCGCGCTCCTCATGACCCTCGAAATGGGCAAGGCGCTGCCGGAGAGCCGCAACGAGGTGAAGTACGGAGCCGAGTTCTTCCGCTGGTTCAGCGAGGAGGCCGTGCGCATTCACGGCCGCTACCAGACCGCACCGGCGGGCACCGGCCGCATCATGGTGCACAAGCAGCCGGTCGGCCCGTGTCTGGCCATCACGCCCTGGAACTTCCCCTTGGCCATGGGTACCCGCAAGATCGGCCCGGCCCTGGCCGCGGGCTGCACCATGATCGTGAAACCGGCGAGCGAGACCCCGCTCACCATGCTGCTGCTCGCCAAGCTCTGCCATGAGGCCGGGCTGCCCGACGGCGTGCTGTCGGTCGTCACCACCAGCCGCTCCAGCGCCCTCACCTCGCCGCTGCTGGAGGATCCGCGCCTGCGCAAGCTCACCTTCACCGGCTCCACCCCGGTCGGCAAGAAGCTCGTCGAGTCCTCCGCGCACGGTCTGCTGCGCACCTCCATGGAGCTCGGCGGCAATGCCCCCTTCGTGGTCTTCGACGACGCCGATATCGACGCCGCGGTCCAGGGCGCGGTGCTGGCCAAGCTCCGCAACGGCGGCGAGGCGTGCACCGCGGCCAACCGTTTCCACGTCCAGAATTCGGTTCGCCAGGAATTCACCGAGAAATTGGTGGCGGCCATGGCCGAGTACAAGCTCGGCCCCGGCACCGAGGAGTCCACCACCCTCGGCCCGCTCGTCAACGAGAATCAGCTCGACACCGTCACCGAACTCGTCGACGACGCGGTCGCGGCGGGCGCGCAGGTGGCCCTGGGCGGCAAGGCTCCCGGTGGGCCCGGCTGGTTCTATCCGGCCACCGTCCTCACCGATATCCCGGCGCGGGCCCGCATCCTGCGCGAAGAGGTCTTCGGGCCCGTTGCCCCGATCGTCGGTTTCGATACCGAGGAAGAGGGCCTGGCCGCGGCCAACGACACCGAATTCGGTTTGGTCGCATACCTTTACACCCGCGACCTGGACCGCGCCCTGCGTGTCGCCGAGGGCCTGGAAACCGGCATGGTCGGCGTCAATCGCGGCGTCATCTCCGATCCGGCCGCCCCCTTCGGCGGTGTGAAGCAGTCCGGCTTCGGCCGCGAGGGCGGCTTCGAGGGCATCGAGGAGTACCTCAGCACGAAGTACATCGCCCTGTCCTGAACGTAAAGCGACCGCCCCGGGGTGAGAAATCACCCGGGGCGGCCTGGGGAACGCGGAGCTCGCCGAACTCAGAGCTCGATGAACGCCGCGAAGTCTTTCCGCTCGCTACGCCTCAGCACTCGTGATTCGCGGCCCGGCTCGGATCTGGACTGACCGGAGGGTGCGACGAAGGAGTGCCCGGAGGGAGGGAAGATTCGAGCTTGCAGGGCCGCGAATCCGCCGGAGCGAAGCGGAGGCAGATGTTAATGCCCGAGGCGGCCGCGGCCGAGGCGCAGCAGCAGCATGGCGAGGGTGTGGCCCTCCTGGCCCAGCTCACTGAAGCGTTCGAGGACCTTCATCTCCCGCGAATGCACCAGCTTGGGACCGCCATTGGCCATCCGGGTGCGGCCGATGAGGCGGGAGACCTCGGTGCGGCGTTTGATCGCGGCCAGGATCTCGGCGTCGAGCTTGTCGATTTCCTTGCGCAGCGTGTCGATCTCCGCCTCGGTGGGCAGAGCGGAGTCCGAGCCGGTGGCAGGCTTGTCTTGTCCCGTCGTCGAGATGCTCATACTTCTTCTCCTCGTGGTCAGAACGTCGATCGGCAGGCGGTCCCGACGCGTTACCAATCGGTTCTTTCACCATGACTGCAACTTGAATAGCCGACCTGGTCGGTTCTACATTGTCCCCCGAATGGGCGCACTCAGGTAACTGGTCTCACTGGAGCGCTGGTCACCTGGCCAGTGTGCCACGGGCCAGGGGCGAGTCAAAACGATTACGTTTGGAATCTCCTGAGAGTTTTGCCCGGGTACGGGTTCACTCGAAGTTCGCTCCACCAACACTATTCGGACACCTCCGGCGGCGGGATGGATGTCTGTCGGTGCCCGCCGGTAGCGTGGATGGGCGATGAACACGACGGTGGCTACGGTGGCTGAGGACGAACAGAAGACCGAGCGGTTGCTGGAGGGGCTGAACCCGCAGCAGCGCGCCGCGGTGGTGCACTCCGGTTCCCCCCTGCTGATCGTGGCGGGCGCGGGATCGGGCAAGACCGCGGTGCTGACCCGGCGCATCGCCTATCTGCTAGCCGCCCGAGGGGTGAGCCCCGGGCAGATTCTCGCCATCACCTTCACCAACAAGGCCGCCGCCGAGATGCGCGAGCGCGTCGGCGGACTGGTCGGCCCCCGCGCCGCCAGCATGTGGGTCTCCACCTTCCACTCCAGCTGCGTGCGGATTCTGCGCACCCAGGCCGGGCTGGTGCCGGGGCTGAACTCCAACTTCTCCATCTACGACGCCGACGATTCACGGCGGCTGCTCGCCATGATCGGCCGCGATTTCGATATCGACGCCAAGAAGTACACGCCGAGATTGCTGGCCACCGCCATCTCGAATCTGAAGAACGAGCTCATCGGCCCCGAGCAGGCCGCGGCCGACGCCGAGACCGACGACACCGAGCTGCCGCGCCTGGTCGCCCGGGTCTACGAGGAGTACCAGCGGCGGCTGCGCGCGGCCAATGCCCTGGACTTCGACGACCTCATCGGCGAGACCGTGGCAATCCTGCAGCGGCACCCCAATGTGGCCGAGTACTACCGGCGGCGGTTCCGGCACGTGCTGGTCGACGAGTATCAGGACACCAACCATGCGCAGTACACGCTGGTGCGCGAACTCGTCGGGCACCACCTCACCGCGGACTCCGAGGTGCCGCCCAGCGAACTGTGCGTGGTGGGCGACGCCGATCAGTCCATCTACGCCTTCCGCGGGGCCACCATTCGCAATATCGAGGAGTTCGAGCGCGACTTCCCGGATGCGGAAACCATTCTGCTGGAACAGAACTACCGCTCCACGCAGCATATTCTGGCCGCCGCCAACGCCGTCATCGCACGCAACGAGAACCGGCGCGAGAAGAAGCTGTGGACCGATCAGGGCGACGGTGAGCTGATCACCGGCTACGTCGCCGACAACGAACACGACGAGGCCTCGTTCGTGGCGCGCGAGATCGACAAGTTGGTCGACCAGGGCGATGCCAACTACGGCGATGTGGCGGTGTTCTACCGCACCAACAACAACTCCCGGGCGCTGGAGGAGATCTTCATTCGCATGGGGCTGCCCTACAAGGTGGTCGGCGGCGTGCGGTTCTACGAGCGTAAGGAGGTCCGCGATATCGTGGCCTACCTGCGCGTCCTGGAGAATCCGGACGACGCGGTGAGCCTGCGCCGCATTCTCAACACCCCGCGCCGGGGCATCGGCGATCGCGCCGAGGCCTGTGTGGCGGTGCACGCCGAGAACCGGGGCATCGGCTTCGCGCAGGCCCTGCGCGATGCCGCCGAGGGCAAGGTGGCGCTGCTCAACACTCGCTCGCAGCGCGCCATCGCCAATTTCGTGGAGCTGATGGAGGAGATCCGGGCCGCGGGCGTCCAGGACGATCTGGACTTCCCGGATGTGGGCAGCGTGGTCGAGGCCGTTCTCGATCGCACCGGCTACCGCGCCGAACTGGAGGCCTCCGACGATCCGCAGGACGGGGCGCGACTCGACAACCTCAATGAACTCGTCAGCGTCGCAAGGGAATTCAGCTCCGAGGCGCGCAACAATGTGGAGGCTGCCCGCGCCGAGGGGCTGTTGCCCGAGGCCGCCGAGGGCGAACCGGAACCCGGATCGCTGGCGGCGTTCCTGGAGCGCGTCTCGCTGGTCGCCGACTCCGACCAGATTCCGGACGAGGGTACGGGCGTGGTCACGTTGATGACCCTGCACACCGCCAAGGGTCTGGAATTCCCGGTCGTCTTCGTCACCGGGTGGGAGGACGGCCAGTTCCCGCATATGCGCGCCCTGGGCGATCCCACCGAACTGGCGGAGGAACGCCGCCTCGCCTATGTCGGCATCACCCGCGCCCGCAAACGCCTGTACCTGACCCGCGCCGTGGTGCGCTCGGGCTGGGGGCAGCCGGTCTCCAATCCGGAATCCCGCTTCCTGCAAGAGATTCCGGGTCACCTCATGGACTGGCGACGGCTGGAGCCCGCGCCCAAGCAGACGGGCGGATTCCGTCGTCGCGGTGACGACGAGGGCTTCGATCGGGACTGGACCCGGGGCGACGGCTGGAACGAACCCCGCCCCGGCGTGCGCGGCGAACGCCGCCCCGCGCCCTCGGCGACCACCGCCGCCGGAAAGCGCAACAACACCGGTCTGGTGCTGGCGGTCGGCGATCGGGTGAGCGACGACAAGTACGGCCTGGGTCGCGTGGTCGCCGCGGAGGGCTTCGGCGCTTTGGCCACGGTCACCATCGATTTCGGCACCGCCGGAAAGATCCGCCTCATCCCGCAGTACAGCCGCACCCTCATCAAGCTCTGACACCACGACAGCCCCGCCGCATCCTCGAGGCGGGGCTGTCGCGGCTCGGTCAGGCGAGGCGCAGTTCGGGATCGTGGCGATCGAGCCAGATCCCCAGATCCAGGAACTGCTCCAGCCCGACCCGGTCGGGCATGCCGAGATCGGCCGCCGGGCGGTCGACGAGTTTCGCCACCGCGTCGGCGTCGGCCAATTCCAGTACCCGACGGCCGGATTCGCCGGTGAGCACCGCCGCGGCCTGCTGCTGCAGCGCCGTCACATAGGCCAGGTCCTGCGTGAGCGGATAGTGCGACTTCACCCGCCGGACCACCGATTCCGGCAGCAGATCGGCGGTGGCCGCGCGCAGCAGACTCTTCTCCCGACCGTCGAAGGCGCGGATCGCCCACGGCACATTGTGGACGTACTCGACCAGCCGGTGATCGCAGAACGGCACCCGCACCTCGAGTCCGACGGCCATGCTCAGGCGGTCCTTGCGATCGAGCATGGCGCGCAGGAACCGGGTGAGATGCAGGTGTGAGACCTGCCGGGCGCGGGCGTCGAGCGCACTGTCGCCCGGTCGCGCCTCCACCTCGGCGAGCGCGGTCCGATACTGGTCGCGCACATAGGTTTCCAGGTCGAGCGCCCGCACCACCTCGGGGCGCAGCAAGCCCGTGCGTCGAGTCATCTCCACCGGCATGGCCGCCAGCCACGGGAAGGTGTCGGCGTCGCGCATCTCCGGGATATGGAACCAGCGGTAGCCCGCGAAGATCTCGTCGGCCGACTCCCCGGACAGCGCGACGGTCGACCGGGCGCGCACGGCGCGGGCCAGCAGGTACAGCGAGGCATCGCTGTCGCCCAGGCCGAGCGGCATATCGCGGGCCTCCACCACCGCCGCGCGCGTCTCGGGGGCGGCCAGCTCCGCGGTGTCCACCACGATGCGGTGGTATTCGGCCCGCACATGCTCCGCGACCTCGGCGGCGAAGGGCGAATCGAGGGTGGAGCGCCAGTCGTCGGCCACGAAATGCTCTTGCTGCTCGGCGAATTCGACGGTGCAGCTGCGCACCGTGCCACCGTCGGCGCCCAGCCGCGCGGCCGCCAGCGCCGTAATGGCCGAGGAGTCCAGACCGCCGGAGAGCAGGGTGCACAACGGCACATCCGCGACGAGCTGCCCGGCGACGCTCTCCTCGAGCAGGCCGCGCACGGTCGCGATGGTGGTGTCGCGGTCGTCGGTGTGATCGGCGGTCGGCAAACGCCAGTACCGATTCTCGCGAATACCGTTGCGGGACACGGTGACCACCGTGCCCGGCTCGACCTGCCGCATACCCTCCCAGAACGCCGTCCGGGTGTCGACGATCATGCTGAACAGCTCGCGCAGGCCGTCGACGCCGACCACCGGCCGGGCGAGCCGATTGGCCAGAATGGCCTTGGGCTCCGACCCGAACAGCACCCCGTCCGCGGTGGGCCACAGATACAGCGGTTTGATGCCGAGCCGGTCGCGGACGAGTACGAGGCGTTCGTCGCGCTCGTCCCAGATCGCGAAGGCGTACATGCCCGTGAGCTTGTCGGCCACCGCCTCGCCCCACTCCAGATAGCCGCGCAGCACCACCTCGGTGTCGGAGCGGCTGCGGAAGCGGTGCCCGCGGCGCACCAGGTCGGCGCGCAGTTCGGCGAAGTTGTAGCTCTCGCCCGAATACACCAGGGCGACAGTGCCGTTCGGCGTCTCGACGGTCATCGGCTGCGCGCCGCCCTCGATATCGATCACCGCGAGGCGGCGGTGTCCCAGCGCCGCGTGGTTCCGGATCCACAGGCCGCCCGCATCGGGCCCCCGTGCCGTCATGGTCGTCGTCATGGCCGTCGCGCTCTCGCGCTCGGCGCTCAGATCTCGGTCGTAGGAGACCCATCCCGTAATTCCGCACATGCCCCAAGTTTGAAGCGACTTCAAAAATAAAGCAACTGTAAATTTGTGCCGACTGTAGTACTCTTCCGCGTATGGGAGATGCCGAGGTCGGGCTGCGTGAACTCAAAAAGGAGCGGACGCGGCGCGCACTGCTGCGCGCCGCCTACCGCCTCTTCGACGACAAGGGCTACGACGGCACCACCATCACCGAGATCGCCAAGGCGGCGGAGGTCTCGCCCGGCACGTTCTTCAACTACTTCGGCACCAAGGAAGACCTGCTCTTCGCCGACCGCTCGCACATCGTCGAGGCGGGGCTACGCGAGTTGGGCGAACGTCACCCGGGGGAGACGCCGGGGGATATGGTGCTGCGCGCCTACGAGGCCATGCTCGCGGTGGAGCGCACCGGCGATCCGGACGGCGAACTGGGGCCGCACCGGGCGCGATTGGTGCTCACGGTGCCCGCGCTGCACGCCACCAGCCTGAAGCGACTGTTCGATGTGCAGCAGCGCATGGCGGTCGAACTGCACCGCACCTGCGCGGACGAACTCGACGAGATCGAGGCGGCCGTCATCGTCGGCGCGTTCACCGGCGCGGGCATCGCCGCCCTGCGCGCTGCCATCGAGGCGGAGCTGCCGCTCGAACCGGCGCTGCGCAGGGCGCTGGATTCGGTGGGCCGACGCTTCCACGGCTCGTAGGGGGACTCGTAGGGTGGCCCTACGGCGGCCTCCCTACGGGTGCGGCGGTCTCGCAGAGTGGTTCCCATGATGCGATACCGACTGTTCGGCCGAACCGGCCTGCGCGTGTCCGAGCTCGTCCTGGGCACCATGGCCCTGCGCGATGCCGACGAATACCGCCGCATTCTCGACACTTTCGCCGAGGCCGGAGGAAACTTCCTCGACACCGCCGCCTCCTACGGAACCAGTGAGGAGCTGCTCGGCTCCGTGCTCCAGGACCGAGACCGCTTCGTCATCGGCACGAAGTACACGCCCTCGCGCGATGCCAGCGACCCCAACGCCTCCGGCAATCACCGCAAGAATCTGGTGCACACCCTGGAGCAGAGCCTGCGGCGGCTGCGCACCGACTACATCGACGTGTACTGGGTGCACGTCTGGGACCGCTACACGCCCATCGAGGAGACGCTGCGCGCGCTCGACGATGTGGTGCGCTCGGGCAAGGTGCTGCACATCGGCATCTCCGACGCACCGGCCTGGGTGGTCGCGCAGGCCAATACCCTTGCGCAGCTGCGCGGTTCGACGCCGTTCGCGGGCCTTCAGGTGCCCTACAACCTGCTCTGGCGCGATGCCGAACGCGAACTGCTGCCCATGGCGGAGGCCTTCGGTATGAGCGTGACCGCGTGGGGACCGCTCGGGCAGGGCGTGCTCTCCGGTCGCGGCGGCAACCGCAACGATCCGGCCAAGCACACCGAACGTCAGCGCGCCGCCGCCGCGGCCGTCGGCAAGGTCGCGGCCGATATGGGTGTGCCCGCGGCGCATGTCGCCCTCGCCTGGACCCGGCACCGGTATGCGAACGTGCTGCCCATCGTCGGTGTCAGCACC
Source organism: Nocardia sp. NPDC050406 (assembly GCF_044459025.1). Taxonomy (NCBI): domain Bacteria; kingdom Bacillati; phylum Actinomycetota; class Actinomycetes; order Mycobacteriales; family Nocardiaceae; genus Nocardia; species Nocardia sp. NPDC050406. Next base: position 460,318 of record NZ_JBITIM010000002.1, read on the forward strand.
GCCGCCCAACTCGCCGAGAATCTGGGCGCGGTCGAGGTCACGCTGTCGGAGGAGGCGGTCGAGGCGCTCGAGGCGGCCGCGCCCTTCGAGGTCGGCTTCCCCAGCGACTTCATCGCGGGGTGCGATACCGCGCCGGTCATCTACGGCGACACCGTATCTCGCTTCGATCCGAAGGGCTACGCGGCGCGGGCGTGAGAACACCGATGGGCGCGCCGTTTTCACGGCGCGCCCATCGAAAGATCATGGGGGCGAAAGACAGTCGCGTCGAGTGACGGTCAGTCGCGCTGGGGTCCCAGCGAAATGCCGCGCGAGGCCAACCACGGCACCGGATCGACCTTGTCGACGCCGTTCAACCAGACCTCGAAGTGGCAGTGCGGGCCGGTGGAGAAGCCGCGATTGCCGACGGTGGCGATCTGGTCACCGGCCATCACGCGCTCGCCCTGCGAGACGGTGGCGGTGTCGATATGGCCGTAGATGGTCACCGTGCCGTCATCGTGCAGCAGGCGCACCCACATACCGAAGCCGGAGGCGGGACCGGCCTCGATGACCGTGCCGTCGGCCACCGCGTAGATGGGGGTGCCGATGGGCGCGGCCACATCGATGCCGAGATGCTGGACGCCCCACCGCGCGCCGAAGCCGGAGGTGAAATTGCCATTGGCGAAGCGGGTGAACAGCGGGCGGAGTTTGGCCGCTTCCTGTTCGGCGAGATCGGCGGCGAACTGCTGACCCTTCGCCAGGATGTCGTTGAACTGGCTCAGATCGGCCGGGGCCGAAACGCTCAGCACCTGAGGCGATTCCGAGCCGCCGGTCACCGCGTCGCCGGTGAGGCTGACGCTCTGCGCGGCCAACTCGGTCATCTGGCCGACGGCCTCGATCTCACCCGTCGCGGGAGCCGAGGCATCCATCCCGGTCTGTCCGGCGGCCACCACGGCACCGGCGGCCACCGCCACCACGGCGGCGCGGCCCTTCAGCGCGGCGGGCGGGGCGGGCAGGCGGTGCGCGCCACCGGAGCGGCGGCGGTTGCGTGCGGCGCGGGAGAGGGGTTCGGCCGCGGCGGGCGCGGATTCGCGGGATCCGCTGTCGACGCGCGCGCCGTCCCGGGAGAACTCGAGCGGCTCACCGGAGGCGGTGCGGAAGGTGTAGACGGGCTGGTACTCGTCGGAGGGTTCCGGATCGGCGGGGGAGTCCCAGGCGTCGCCGGAATTCCAGGCCGCGCCCTCGTTCCAGGTCTCGCCGTTGCCATTCCAGGTCTCGCCCTGCCAGCCCGACTCGTCGCCCTGCCAGGTTTCGGAGCCGACGGCCCACCCTTCGGCGCGGTCCTCCCAGGACTCGCCGTCGGCGTTCCAGTCCTGGTTCGCGGCGTGGTCGTCGGCGGCGTGGCCGGATGCGCCGTAGCCCTGGGCATTCCAATCGCTGCCCGGGGTGTTCCAGTCGTTCCGCGCGGTGGCGGTGGCGGTGGCGGTGCGCCCCCAGCCGTAGACCTCACCGTGCTCGAAGCGGGTACCCCCGCCGAACTGGGTGTTCTGGTCGAAATGTCCGGAGCCGCCGAAGTTTTCGTCGTCCTGGCGGTATCGATTGGCCCGCGCACGACGTCCAGCGGGGAATACGCCGTCGCTCATCGGCGTTCATTTCGCGCGGGACTGGGAAAGCCTGAAGTCGACGGGTCTGCCGCGGGGCGGCTCACTACCTGCGGAGCGCTGTGCTGCGTCAAGCCTGCCGTCCTCCTGCCGTGACCGTGTTGTGACATCGACCGCAACGACGGTAACGAAACGATTGCGGGTCGGCAAGCGATGGACCCTCTTGACACCGTCGGTGTGACATTCATCACCTTGTCGTCCAGGATTGCCTCACTGTGCTGTGGGTAACCGCGTGAGCTCTGTCAACTACAAAACGTCGTAGCAGGTTGTGCCGCTCGATATTCTCGCCGCTAACCTGGAGCGTGACCAAAAAGCTACTCGCCAGTAGCCATACCCAGCGGTTTTGTGGCCTCGGAGACTCTACCGTGACCTGCGCCACTTAGGCTGTATGCGGCTGATTTCCGCTCCATGTGACTGATTAGAGTCCGACCCGACCCGCCCCCGACGACGGGCCGCCAAACCAGACGTTGTCACAACAACGCAGACGAGACGGTGAGTACATGGATCTCTTCGAATATCAGGCGAAGGAACTCTTCGTGAAGCACGGAGTGCCTTCGTCGGAGGGCCGCGTCACGGACTCGGCCGAGGACGCCCGTGCCATCGCGGAGGAAATCGGCAAGCCTGTGATGATCAAGTCGCAGGTCAAGGTCGGTGGCCGCGGCAAGGCCGGTGGCGTGAAGTACGCCGCCACCCCCGAGGACGCCTTCACCCACGCCCAGAACATCCTGGGCCTGGACATCAAGGGCCACATCACCAAGAAGATCCTGGTCGCCGAGGCCAAGGACATCGCCTCGGAGTACTACATCTCCTTCCTGCTGGATCGCTCCAACCGCACCTACCTGGCCATGTGCTCGGTCGAGGGCGGTATGGAGATCGAAGAGGTCGCCGCCAACACCCCCGAGCGCCTGGCCAAGGTGCCGGTCGATGCCGTCAAGGGTGTGGACCTGGCCTTCGCCCGTTCCATCGCCGAGCAGGGCCACCTGCCCGCCGACATCCTGGACGCGGCCGCGGTGACCATCCAGAAGCTGTGGGAGGTGTTCATCAAGGAAGACGCCACCCTCGTGGAGGTCAACCCGCTGGTGCGCACCCCCGACAACCAGATCCTCGCCCTCGACGGCAAGGTCACCCTGGACGAGAACGCCGAATTCCGGCACGCCGACCACGCCGAGTTCGCGGATATCGAGGCCACCGATCCGCTCGAGCTCAAGGCCAAGCAGAACGACCTCAACTACGTGAAGCTCGACGGCGAGGTCGGCATCATCGGCAACGGCGCGGGCCTGGTCATGTCGACCCTGGACGTCGTCGCCTACGCCGGTGAGAACCACGGCGGCGTCAAGCCCGCCAACTTCCTCGACATCGGCGGCGGCGCTTCGGCCGCCGTCATGGCCGCGGGCCTGGACGTCATCCTCAACGACGCGCAGGTCAAGTCCGTGTTCGTGAACGTCTTCGGTGGCATCACCGCCTGTGACGCGGTCGCGAACGGCATTGTGCAGGCCCTGGAGATCCTGGGCTCGGAAGCCAACAAGCCGCTGGTCGTGCGCCTCGACGGCAACAAGGTCGAGGAGGGTCGCAAGATCCTCGTCGACGCCAACCATCCGCTGGTGACGCTCGCTCAGACCATGGACGAAGGCGCTGACACGGCCGCCGAACTGGCTGCGGCCAAGTAAGGACACGAACCGATATGTCTATCTTCCTGAACAAGGACAACAAGGTCATCGTCCAGGGCATCACCGGCGGTGAGGGCACCAAACACACCGCGCTGATGCTCAAGGCGGGCACCAATGTGGTGGGCGGTGTGAACGCGCGCAAGGCGGGCACCACCGTCAAGCACGTCGACGCCGACGGCAACGACATCGAGCTGCCGGTGTTCGCGTCGGTCGCCGAGGCCATGGAGAAGACCGGGGCCGACACCTCGATCGCCTTCGTGCCCCCGGCCTTCTCGAAGGACGCCATCATCGAGGCCATCGACGCGGAGATCCCGCTGCTCGTGGTCATCACCGAGGGCATCCCGGTGCAGGACACCGCCTACGCGTGGGCCTACAACGTGGAGAAGGGCAACAAGACCCGCATCATCGGCCCGAACTGCCCCGGCATCATCACCCCGGGTGAGTCGCTGGTCGGCATCACCCCGGCCAACATCACCGGCAAGGGCCCGATCGGACTGGTCTCCAAGTCCGGCACCCTGACCTACCAGATGATGTACGAGCTGCGGGACTTCGGCTTCTCGACCGCCATCGGCATCGGCGGCGACCCGGTCATCGGCACCACCCACATCGACGCCATCGAGGCGTTCGAGAAGGATCCCGAGACCAAGCTCATCGTCATGATCGGCGAGATCGGCGGCGACGCCGAGGAGCGGGCCGCGGCCTACATCCAGGCCAACGTCACCAAGCCGGTCGTCGGCTACGTCGCGGGCTTCACCGCCCCCGAGGGCAAGACCATGGGCCACGCCGGTGCCATCGTCTCCGGCTCCGCCGGTACCGCCCAGGCCAAGAAGGACGCCCTCGAGGCCGCGGGCGTGAAGGTCGGCAAGACGCCGTCCGAGACCGCCGCGCTGGCTCGCGAGATCCTGGAGAAGGCGTCGATCAGCGCTTGATGTTCTCGTGCCCCGCTGCCTGCGGCAGCGGGGCACAGGGCAAGAGTGGGGGGCGAGGTTCTCGTCCGCTCGCGAGGCGAGTGGAGATGAGGGTCTCGCCCGCTGACGCTGCGCCCGTGGGGGAGTGCGGGTCTCGCCCGCTGACGCTGCGCCCGTGGGGGAGTGCGGGTCTCGGCCGCTGACGCTGCGCCCGTGGGGGAGTGCGGGTCTCGCCCGCTGGCGCTCCGCTCGTGGAGGGGCGCGGGTCTCGCCCGCTGACGCTCCGCTCGTGGAGGGGCGCGGGTCTCGCCCGCTGACGCTCCGCCCGTGGAGGAGTGCAGGTCTCGGCTGCTGACGCTTCGCTCGTGGGGGAGTGCGGGTCTCGCCTGCTGACGCCTCGAGTGCGGGTCTCGGCCGCTGACGCCTCGAGTGCGTGGCGGAGTGTCGGGCTCCGCGCTGACGCCTCGAGTGCGTGGCGGAGCGTGGGGCTCCGCGCTGACGCCTCGGGAGTGTGGGTCTCGGCCTGGCGCGCTGCTCGGGTGAGGGGCTTTGGAGGCTTGTGTTCGCCGTCCGCCGTTATCGGTGGGCGGCGTTCGGCGTATTTGGGGGCTGGAGGGGTGGGGCGGGGGAGGGGATTCGGGGGTCTCGATGACGTAACGGTGTCGTAAGTGTGGTTCGGTGGGGGCTTGTTGAGCTTGGTGGTGATGAAAGTCATTGGCGCTCAACGGTTTAGGGGGATCGGGGGTGGGTAAGACGTCTTCGGTTCGGTGCATTCGCGCCGGTCGTGGGCAGCGGTTGGTGGTGACCCGGGCGGTTGCGTGCAGTAGCGTCGGGGGAGCAGCCAGCGCTGTTCGTGAACTACTCGATAGGAGACGACGACATGTCATACCCGACCGGGGGCTCGGGGTACAACGCGCCCGCGCCGACGCCCTCCTCCCAGCCCGGCTTCGGCCAACAGCCGTCCGCCGGTTCCAGCACGGGATCGAGTGGCACGGCCGCGGCGGGCAAGGGACTGCCGTTCTTCCTGGCTATCGGCGTCGCCGCGCTCGGTGTCATCAACTTCCTGCTCGGTTTCGCGCCCTACGTCGGTGCCAAGGCCGTCGAGGTCGGCGGGACCACCGTGGGCGGCGATACCTCCTACAACCTCTTCGAATCCAGCAGTGCCGCACTGCTGACCGTGCTGTTGTTCGCGGGCATCCTCGCGGGCCTGTCGCTGGTCGCCAAGAACAGCTGGACCGCCCTCGCGGCGGCCGCCTCGCTGGCGGCGTTCCTGACCCTGCTGTTCATGGTGTTCAGCCTGGACGATTCGGTCACCATGAAGTGGGGTGGCTGGGCGATCCTGTTCCTGGCCTTCGTGCAGGCCGCGGTGGCCATCGCCGCGCTGCTGTTCGACCTGAACATCCTCAAGCCGCCCGCCCCGAAGCCCGCCCCGCAGCCGGGTGGTTTCGGCGGCCAGCAGCCCGGCTACGGTCAGGGCGGTCAGTCCTTCGGCCAGCAGGGCGGATACGGCCAGCAGGGTGGCTACGGTCAGCAGCCGGGCCAGCAGTACGGCCAGCAGGGTGGTTTCGGCGGCGGTCAGGGCACCGGCCCGCAGTACCAGCAGCAGCCGTCCTACGGTCAGCAGCCCGGCCAGCAGTCCTATGGCCAGCAGCCGCCGTCCTACGGCCAGCAGTCCGGTTCGCAGCCGACCTACGGTCAGCAGCCGGGCCAGCAGTCCTACGGCCAGACCTCCTACGGCACCGGCTCGCAGCAGCAGCCGCGCCCGGAGGAAGGCGCGACCCAGCACTTCGGCGCCCAGCAGTACGGCGGCGCGCCGAATTACGGTGGTGGCCAGGAGAAGCCGTTCGGCGGCGACCCGGCCGGTGATCCCGCGGCCGACGCCACCAAGGCGTTCCGCCCGGGCCAGGACGACAAGTAGTCGCCCGGGAAACCGGATTGATGCACGGACGGCCCCCGGTGGACTCCACCGGGGGCCGTCCGCTATCCGGCTGAGCCCATCCCCCGAAATCCGCCCCTCCTGCCGATTGTCGTTGTCCCCGTGCCCAGTTCAGAACCACCCCGCCGCCGCCTCTCCGCAGGCGAAGCCTTCCGCGAATACCAACGCACCACAGCCGCCCAACCTCCTCGCGACCCCGGCGAGACCTGCCGCCGCACCGGGGATTCGGCCCGCCCCCGCCGCCGCGACGGCGGCACTGATGCCGAGCCCCGCTCCCGTAGACCGTCGGAGGAATCGGACGGGCCGGTCTCTCGCGAGTACCGCCGCCCCACCGGCGATCCGGGCCGTGAGCGTCGCCGGAGCTCCGACGACGAGCCGCTCCGCCGTGTGTCCTCGGGGACCACTCGTGCGTCTCGTCGAACGCGGGGTGCGCCCGATGACCGCTCCGCCGCGCGTGGGGCTCGCGATTACCGACATGGCCCGGGTGCCGTGGATGATGGCCGCCGGTCGGCTGCCGACACCGCCCGCACATCCCAGCGCGAGTTCGACGGTCGGGCTGCCGAATATCGCCGCCCCGATGAGAATTCGGCCCGGTCGCGCCGCCGGTCGGCGGGCGACGCCGAGCGCGCGGTCCACCTGTCGGACGGCGAGGTCGGTCGCAAGTATCGGCGCGCGCCAGGGGGTTCGGGCCGTGGCCGCCCATCCGGTGGTGGTCGCACCGATGAGGCACGCCGCCGTCGCGGGTCGTCGGATCGCGAGGCTGCTCGGTCGCCGGACGAGAGAGGCGGACGGGAAGCGGCCGGGCGGCGGCGGGGTGGAGATCGTGCGGCCGCCGGTGTCGATCGGGATCCTCGTCGGTCTACTGCCTATCGCGAGGAGGGCGTTCGGGGGAGACGGCGGTCGGGTGCGGCCGGGCGGGCCTATGAGCGGAGGAAGGCGCGCGGCGCGCCTGAGACGGGGCGGCGGGGGGAGGTGCCACGCTGGTTTTCCATGAGCTCCGCGAAAGCCGCGCTGGTGCGCCTGAGTGACAGCATTCCGCGTGAGGTGGAGCGGGAGCCGGGGTCCGGGGGGTTCGGGTCGTTGACGCCGGAGCGGGCTCGGGTGCTATTGGTGGTGGCGGCGCGGGCGGCGAGCATCACGCTGCTGTTGATCGTGGTGCTCGTGGTGGGGGCGCTGGTGGCGGCGGGCAGCGGGATGGAGGGGACCGGCGGGGCCATCGCGGCGAGCTGGCTTGCGGTGCATCAGGTTCCGCTGGTGATCGGCAAGACGCCGCTGGGGCTACTACCCCTGCTGCCGACCGGGTTCATGCTCTGGTTGGCGGCGCGAGACTGCGCCCGGGCGGTCGAACCCGACAGTCGCCGCGCCGATCTCGGGTGGATCGTGGGTGCGGCGGTGGCGGGTCCGCTGCTCATCACCGCGGTCTGTCTGGCCGTCGCCGACGATGCCTCGGCGGTGATCGCCCTGCAACCGCCGGACACCTTGTCGGCCTTCGGCTGGGTCATCGGCCTGCATCTGCTCGCGGCCGTCGTGGGTATCGGCAGCCGCCGCTGGCGGGAACTGGCGGCGCTGGCCCCGGTGGACCTACCCGACTGGGTGGAGCCGGGCGCGAAGGCCGGATTCAACGCGGTGCGACGACTATTGGCGGTCGCGGCGCTCGTCACCGTCATCTCCTTCCTGGCCCACTGGTCGCGCATCGGCGACACCTATCAGGCCGCGGGCAATGTGGTCGGCGTGCTCGGCCTGACCCTGCTGTCGCTGGCCTATCTGCCGAACGTGCTCGTCGACGCGACGAGCATGCTGCTCGGCGGCACCGTCAACATCGGCGACGGCTCGCTGAGCCTGTTCGCGGTCGAGGGCGCGCGCATCCCCGCGGTACCCCTGGCCGCGGCCATCCCGACCGGTCCGGCGGCGGGCTGGTGGCCGGTGCTGCTGCTGATCCCCGCCGCGGTCGGCGTCCTCGGCGGCCTGGATATCGGCCGCGCCACCGACGACCGCCCGACCGCCCCGTGGGCGACTCTGACCTCCGCCGCCGTGGCCGCCCTGCTGCTCACGTTCCTGGGCGGCCTCGCCAGCGGCGAACTCGGCTCCTTCGGCTGGATCGGCCCCAACCCGCTGCTGCTGGCCGCCGCGGCCTTCGTCTGGCTGGCCGTACCGGGCTACGTGGGCATGTTCTGCGCCCGCTGGTTCATCGCCCCCGCCCCTATCGACGACTACGACGAATTCGATTCCTACGACGACGAATTCGACGAGGACTACTACTACGACGACGAGTTCGACGATTACGAGGACGCCCCCGGCGACCGCGAGGTCACCGTGGACGGCGAACTCCTCGAGGACCAGACCGCCCTCACCGCCGAACCCCACGCCGACTCCCCGGAAACCCCGGACATCGTGGACGCCGAAGTGGTAGAGGCGGACCTGCCCGAGCACGGTGAAGTGGACGGTCGTTAGGCTCTAGGGCGGCGGTTCGCATCCGCCCACCCCCGCCCCGCCCGACTCACAGGGAGTAGTGCGCTGACGTCCACGCCCGCCCAGCTGCTGCCGCCCACCGCGCCCGCGACCGTCGTCGTGCTCGCCTCCGGCACCGGCTCGCTGCTGCGTTCGCTGCTCGACGCGACCCGGGAACCGGACTATCCGGCCCGCGTCATCGCCGTCGGCGTGGACCGCGACTGCGCCGCCACCACCCATGCCGCCGAGTTCGGCATCCCGAGCTTCCGCGTGGCGCTGCCCGATTACGCCGATCGCGCCGCCTGGGACACCGCCCTCACCGAGACCGTCGCCGCCCGGAACCCGGATCTGGTGGTCTCCGCCGGTTTCATGAAGATCCTCGGCCCGAAGTTCCTGCACCGGTTCGGCGGCCGCATCATCAACACCCACCCCGCGCTGCTGCCCGCCTTCCCGGGCGCGCACGGGGTGCGCGACGCCCTCGCCTACGGGGTGCGGGTCACCGGCTCCACCGTGCATCTGGTCGATGCCGGTGTCGACACCGGGCCCATTCTCGCGCAGGAAGCCGTGCCGGTACTGCCCTCCGACGACGAGGCCACCCTGCACGAGCGCATCAAGGTCGTGGAGCGGCGGTTGTTGGCGGAAGTCGTTGCCGCCGTCGCGAACCGAGGCATTGTCTCCGATGGACGAAAGGCAGTTATCCCAGATGAGCGAGTTCGCCGGTGAGTGAGCGCAGCGAAGCAGCAGTCGGTTCGGCTGACACGAAGCCGATCAAGCGCGCCCTTGTCAGTGTCTACGACAAGACCGGTCTGATCGAGTTGGCCTCGGGCCTGCACGCGGCCGGTGTGGAGCTGGTCTCGACCGGTTCGACCGCCAACAAGATCGCCGACGCGGGTATCCCGGTCACCAAAGTCGAAGACCTGACCGGTTTTCCGGAGACCCTCGACGGCCGCGTCAAGACCCTGCACCCGCGCGTGCACGCGGGCATTCTCGCCGACACCCGCAAGGAAGAGCACGTCGACCAGCTGGTCGAGCTCGGTGTGGAGGCCTTCCAGCTCGTCGTGGTGAACCTCTACCCGTTCACCCAGACCGTGGCCTCGGGCGCGTCCATCGACGAATGCGTGGAGCAGATCGATATCGGCGGCCCGTCCATGGTGCGCGCGGCCGCCAAGAACCACCCCTCGGTGGCCGTGGTGGTCGACACCCGCGACTACGACGAGGTGCTCGCCTCGGTCGCCGACGGCGGCTTCACCCTCGCGCAGCGGACGGCCTTGGCGGCCAAGGCTTTCCAGCACACCGCCTCCTACGATGTGGCGGTCGCCAGCTGGATGACCTCGGTGGCGGTTCCGGCGGTCGCGCCCGCCGCCGCCTCGGAATCCGAAGGCGCACAGCATTTCCCGGAGTGGATCGGCGCGACCTGGACCCGCGAGTCGGTGCTGCGCTACGGCGAGAACCCGCATCAGGCCGCCGCGCTGTACACCAACGAGGCCGGTCCGGCCGGGCTGGCGCAGGCGCGGCAGTTGCACGGCAAGGAGATGTCGTACAACAACTACACCGACGCCGATGCCGCCTGGCGCGCCGCCTACGACTTCGACGCTCCCGCCGTCGCGATCATCAAGCACGCCAACCCCTGTGGCATCGCCGTGGGCGCGGATATCGCCGAGGCGCACCGCAAGGCGCACGCCTGCGATCCGGTCTCCGCGTACGGCGGCGTGATCGCGGCCAACCGTGAGGTCTCGGTGGCGATGGCCGAACAGGTAGCCGAGATCTTCACCGAGGTGATCGTGGCTCCGGGCTACGCCGACGGCGCCGTGGAAGTGTTGCAGCGCAAGAAGAATGTGCGCATCCTGGTGGCCGAGGCCCCGCAGCGCAAGGGCGCCGAACTGCGCCCGGTGAGCGGCGGCGTCCTGCTGCAGGACCGCGACATCATCGACGCCGAGGGCGATTCCGCCGCCAACTGGCAGCTGGTCGCGGGCGAGGCGGCCGATGCCGAGACCCTCGCCGACCTCGAATTCGCTTGGCGCGCTTGCCGTGCCGTGAAGTCGAACGCCATTCTGCTGGCCCACGACGGCGCCTCGGTCGGTGTCGGCATGGGTCAGGTCAACCGGGTGGACGCGGTGCAGCTGGCCGTGCAGCGCGCGGGTGACCGGGCCAAGGGTTCGGTGGCCTCCTCCGACGCCTTCTTCCCGTTCTCCGACGGCCCCCAGCAGCTGGTCGCCGCGGGTATCAAGGCGATCGTGCAGCCGGGCGGGTCCATTCGCGACAAGGACACCATCGACCTGTGCCGTGAGGCCGGGGTGACGCTGTACTTCACCGGGGCGCGCCACTTCGCGCACTGAGGTTTCGACGACGGGCCGGTACGTGGACCACGTACCGGCCCGTCGTTGTTCGGTCGTGGGTAACTACTTGGCGCTCAACACTTCTCGATCACCCAGCGGCGCCTTCAGTGGAATCTCCAGATAGCCGAAGACGGCGATCATGGTGCACATCTTGCCCACCGCATCGGCTTTCGTGCCGCCGCGCAGCTCCACCGTGACCGCCTTGTCGGTCTCGGTGGCGGTGGCGTCGACGCCGTAGCACTCCGGCGATCCGGTCTGGAAGTTCACCGCGATCTTGTCGGGTGCGACGCGGGTCCAGCTGTCGAAGGTGATGGGGTGCGGGCTGACGATGCTCGGGTCGGCGGTGAAGGCCCGGCCGATCGGTCCCTGCGTCGTTTCGGTGGGCGTGGTGGTGGCGGCCGCGGTGGTGGTCTCCGGCGTGGCGTCGCCCTCGTCGGAGCTGCCACAGGCCGCGGCGGCCAGGCTCAACAGCGCGGCGCAGCCGACCGCGCCGAGGCGGCGTACCCAATTCCCGTACATGGCGACAAGCCTAATGGTCAGTCCGATTTTCGCGCCGATGGTGAGCGGCTGGCGAACTTCTGGCGAAACGTCGTCAAAATCTGGCGGGATGCGGCGCGTATCTCCGCGCCGTGCGCTGTCCGAGCCGTAACCTTGGTCGGAGATCGTGTGAATGCACTTCTCGCACCATCGATTCACCGAAGATCCCCCCACACCGAAAGGACGCATCGTGGGCGACGCGTTGCATGTAGGCGAAGAACTCGGGCTCGGTCAGTCTTTGCAGGGTGGTGCCTACACCCTGACTCTGCAGAATGATGGCAATCTCGTGCTGACCGAGCCGGACGGCACGGTCGTGTGGGGCAGCATGACTCACGATCAGGGCGTCGAACGCGCCGTCCTGCAGTCGGACGGCAACTTCGTGCTGTACAAGGGCGAAGGCGCGGCCTGGTCGACCGAGACCAATGGCAAGGATGCCGACCGCCTGGTCGTGCAGGCCGACCGCAATGTCGTGCTCTACGGCAAGGACGGCAGCGCCCTCTGGTCGTCGGGCACCAATACCGAGAACCCGCTCGCGGCCCCTGAGCCGCAGACTCAGGCCGCCGCGGTGGAAGACGCCCCGCCCCCGCCGCCGGAGGCCCCGGCCACCCGCACCCACACCGTCGCCCCCGGCGAAACCCTGTGGGCGATCGCCGAGCAGTACTACGGCGACGGCAACCGCTACACCGATATCGCCGCCGCGTCGGGCATCGCCAACCCCGACATGATCGATGTCGGCCAGGAGCTGGTCATCCCGTAAGAGGGCGCGACCGACGGATCGAGACCTGAGCTCCGGTGCGAAAAGCGCCGGGGCTCAGTCATTTTCACCGGCGGCGCGGCACCTGGCGTTCGGCCGAGGGATACCGCGCCTCGCCCGCCGCGGATGCCCGCTGGCATGCGATCGCCGCGGCTCGTTCGGAACGCCCGGCATGGTCGCGCGGTGGCGAGTGGCCGTTCAGGGCATCGTTGCCCAATGCGCGGCGCGGTCGCGTGGCGGCTAGTGGTCGTGGGGGCATCGTCGCGCAATGCCCGGCGCGGTCGCATGGTGGCGAGTGGTCCTTCAGGGCATCGTTGCCCAATGCCCGGCGCGGACGCGCGATGCCAAGCGGTCGTTCGGGACATCGTCTCGCAACGCCCGGCGCGGTCGCGTTTTCGCGGGCACAATGGGGCGGCATGAGCCACGGATACATCCCGGTTACCGTCGAATCCCGCTGCGCCACTTCGGCGCACACCGCCATGGATGTCATCGCGCCGATCGACCTGACCACCATCTTCACCGGTATGGGGCCCCTCCCCGCCGTCCGCGGCGTCAGCGACCAGACCGGCCCCTGGGACACCCCGGGCAGCACCCGCACCGTCCTGCTCTCCGACGGTTCCACCGCCCGCGAGGAGCTCACCGGCTACACCCGCGCCCGCCACTTCACCTACGAGCTCGCCGACTTCACCGGCTTCATGCGCTACCTGGTCGCCAAGGTCGACGGCGAATGGACCTTCACCACCGCGGGCCGCAATTCCCTTGTCCGCTGGACCTATTCGTTCCACCCGCGCCCCGGCCGCCACTGGCTCGTCCGCTTCGTCGCCGCCCCGCTCTGGCGGCGCTACGCCACCGCCACCCTGGCCCGCGCCATCCGCGCCGCCGAACAACAGTCCGTCTGACCCGGTGCGTCGACCGCGGCCGCCCCGCCGACCCCGACCCTCCCTCTGAAGCGCAGCGGCCCCGATGCGTAAGCATCGGGGCCGCTTGGCTTTTCGTCCGTCGAGTCGCTACCGGCTCGTGAACGGAAGCAATGCCATCTCGCGGGCGTTCTTGACCGCCACGGCGACCTGGCGCTGCTGCTGCGGGGTCAGGCCGGTGACGCGACGGCTGCGGATCTTGCCGCGATCGGAGATGAACGTGCGCAGCAGGTTCACGTCCTTGTAGTCGACGGTCTCGACGCCCGCGGCGATGAGAGGGTTCTTCTTCGGGCGTCGGGCCTGCTCAGCGCGGACCTTCTTCGACGGTGCTCGCTTCACTGCCATGTCAGCGGTTCCTTACTCATGCGGATGCTTACCAGCTCGATTTGTGTACACCGGGCAGTTCTCCCCGATGAGCCATCTCACGCACACGTACACGCGAGAGGCCGAACTTCCGGAGATGACCACGCGGGCGTCCGTCCGCGGCGTCCCGATTTCGCAAGCGTACCGGACTGGCGTCGCGCGGCATTCTCGCCAGGGCGGTCTGCGCGGCGGCCCGGTCGGCGTCGGAGGTGGTGGGCTTGCGGATGAGCTCCTTGAGCTCGGCCCGGCGCTCGGCATAGCGGGCCACGATCACCTTGCGGCGCTCGTTCTTCTCGATCTTCGACTTCTTGGCCACGTCAGCGCTCCTCGCGGAAGTCGACGTGCTTGCGCACCACCGGGTCGTACTTCTTGAGCACCATCCGGTCGGGATCGTTGCGGCGGTTCTTACGGGTGACGTAGGTGTACCCGGTGCCCGCGGTGGACTTGAGTTTGATGACCGGACGCAGCTCGGTCGACTTCGATGCCATGTGCGGCCTTCCTAGATCTTCTCGCCGCGGGCGCGCAGCCGGGCCACCACGGCCTCGATGCCGTCGCGGTCGATGGTCTTGATGCCCTTGGTGGAGACGGTCAGCGTGATGCGCCGGTCCTCACTGGGCAGGTAGTAGGTCTTGCGCTGGATATTGGGGTTCCACCGCCGGTTCGTCCGCTTGTGCGAGTGCGACACGGACTTGCCGAATCCCGGTTTACGCCCGGTGACCTGGCAGATGGCCGACATGTCACTCCCTTCCAGTTGATGACAATCGTTTTCGACAACGCTCGGTCGACAATGTACCGTTACCTCTCGGTAAATGAAAATCGTTGTCGAAAGAGGTGATGGTGGTGCCCACCCAGCGCGCACCCGAACACGACCACCGGACCCCCGTGGTGGTCGTCGCGGGCCTGCCCGGCCGCGCCGCCGCGGGCGTGGACCAGGTGGCGTGCGAACTGGCCGAGCCGGGCACCGTCGTGGTCCGCCACGATCTGAGCGACCTGCACGAGGGCGTGGTGCGCCGCACCGTGCACAGCGAGGGCCGCGAGAGCCTGACCGTCCTGGAACTCGCGCACGGCTGCCTGTCCTGCACCCTGCGCGCCGACCTGCTGCCCTACCTGTGCGTGCTGGCACAACGGGATTCGGTGCGGCGCATCGTGCTCGCGCTGGATCCGGCCTTCGAGGCCGAGGCCGTCTGCCAGGCCATCGAGAATGTCGTCGTCACCGGGGTGCACGGCCGCGTGGACGGCCCGGCCGGGCGCAGCGTGCGCATCGAATCCGTGCTCACCTGCGTGGACGCCCGGGACTGGTTGGCCGACGCCACCGGCGACGAGACCCTCGCCGAACGCGGCCACGCCAGCACCGACGACGAGCGCACCGTCGCGCAACTCGCCGTCGGCCAGGTCGAATTCGCCGATGCCGTCATCGCTTTCGAGGCCGGTGCCCTGGACCCCCTCGACCAGGGGCGGGTGGAAGCGGTGCTCGAGCGCCTGGTGCCGCTCGCCCCCGTGCTCTGGGTGATCGATCCGGACGGCTGCCACGGCGGCGACCTGCGCGCCCTGCTCGACCAGGTTCCCGACGACGCCCGCCGCGGCCGCTCCTACGACGCGCACGCCCCACTGCTGCGCGGTGAACCGCCGCTGGACACCGAATACGGCGTCACCCTCATCGAATTCGCCACCGACCGGCCCTTCCACCCCGAGCGCCTGCACTCCGCCCTGGACGTGCTCTTCGACGGTGTGGTCACCGCCCGCGGCCGCGTCTGGCTGGCCACTCAGCCCGACGAGGTGGTGTGGCTGGAGTCCGCGGGCGGCGGTCTGCGCGTCGGCGGCGCGGGACGCTGGCTGGCCGCCATGTCGGACGCCGAACTGGCGCAGGCCGATCCGGACCGCCGTGCCATGGCCGCCCTGCGCTGGCACGAGGATTTCGGCGACCGCGACATCTCGCTGGTGGTCCTGGTGCACGACGCCGATCCGGACGAGATCCGCCAGGCCCTGCACTGGGCGCTGGTCGACGAGGCCGAACTGCGGCTGGTGCAGCGCGCCCCCGACAAGGTCGCGCGGTGGGCGGACCCGTTCGGCGCGTGGCACGAAGACCCGTGCGAGGCCAGCGAATCCACCGAAGCGCCGATCGCCACCGACAACCGTTCCAACGAAAGGTAAAGGCCATGAAGGCAGGAATTCACCCGGACTACCACCCGGTGGTGTTCCAGGACAACAACACCGGCAAGCAGTTCCTCACCCGCTCCACCGCGACCTCGGATCGCACCGTGGAGTGGGAGGACGGCAATACCTACCCGCTGCTCGTGGTCGACGTGACCTCGGATTCGCATCCGTTCTGGACCGGTGCGCAGCGTCTGCTCGACACCGCGGGCCGGGTGGAGAAGTTCGAACGCCGCTACGGCAAGCGGCTGCGCGGCGCGCAGGCCGGACGAGAGGAGAATTGAGATGGCGGTCCCGAAGCGGCGGATGTCGCGGTCGAACACCCGTAGTCGCCGGTCGCAGTGGAAGGCCACGCCGCCGGATCTGGTCCCGGTGAAGGTCGGCGGCGTGGTGCATCAGGTGCCGCGGCGGCTGGTCGTGGCCGTCCAGCGCGGCCTCATCGACCTGGACAAGCTCTGACCTCGGTCGATATTGATACGCGATACACATCACTGAAACCCCGAGCCGCCGTGGGCCGATAGACCCCACGAGCCCGGGCAGGGGCACACAGGCGAAGGGGCCGAACCGTGAGAACGGTTCGGCCCCTTCGTCGTACGATCCGGCGCCGCCGGTCGGGCGCGCTCAGCCTTCCTTGCCCGCCAGATCCGCGAGCGTGGCGGCGAGCCGGAAGTACTTGTTGGTGCCCAGGTCGGCCAGGGTCTTGATACCCAGCGCGGCCAGGGCCTCATCGTGTTTGGGCGTGAGTCCCGCCAGCGCCGACGGCGGGGCGGAGAGGATTTCCTGGAGACCTTTGTCTTCGTAAGCCTTGTCTAGAGCCTTGTCGAGTACCACGTTGACGGCCATGGCCATCTCCTTCGGTAGATCTGAACAGGTGATCCGAACCTAACGCCGAATTCGGTCGCGGCGCAGGAGATTCGCCAGGGTGTCGCTCGGACTCACCCGTTCGGCCCGCGCGATGTGAGGTATGTGGCCCACGGGGCACGGGGGAATTCAAAAAGTCTTCCGGAAGTGATGAACTCGTGTCGTTGCGGCGGTATTCTCGTGGCCGAGGGCGGGTTCTCCTGACTACAGGGGAACCCGCTCATCGCCACTTCACAGGCGGTTTCTCGCCCGATTTCCGCACCTCTCGCGGTATTGCCGCAGTTCGCGACATTCCGGACATATCAATCAATTCGATTGTCGGATGCGGCTTTCCGGGCGGCGGCGGCCGCGGCCCGATCGTCACCGTTCTCCTCGCCCCATCCGGGTAGCGGAAGATCGGGCAGCAGCTGCTCCAGCCGTGCTATTTGATTGCCCACCGCATTGGCCGGACCCTCGATGAGGGAGAACGGCCACGGCCAGCGCCGACCGGACAGCCGCTCCACCTCCTCGGTCAGCTCGGCGGTCGTCGCTTCCAGTTCGCTGACCTCCGTGCGCAGTTCGTCGATCCGGGCCAGCGCGGCGGCCAGGCCGTCCACCAGCGTGCGGTGGCGGCCCTGCGGATCGTCGCCCAGCTGCGGCCACCCGGCCAGACCGGGTCCGCGCAACTGCGTCTGGATATCGCGCAGTATCTCCTCCTGTTCGGGCGTCACGTCCGAATCCTCCTGTTCGAAGTCCCACTGGCCGAAATCCGCGCGGTCGGTGACATTCACATCGCAGCGCACGCCGTTCACATCCACCTGCCGCGCGGTCTGCAGGATGTGGCGGCGCGGTTCGAGGTTGTTCCCCGACCAGGCCACCGTCTGCCACGCCCAGGTCGCCGTCCCCGCGTCCAGCGCCCGGCTGACCGGCCAGTACCCGCCGTAGATGCCGGTGTTCTCGCGGCCCAGCACGCTCGCCGCGCCATCGAGATAGGCATTGATCGGAACCTGTTGGGCGGGAGTGGCATCGAAGTCCGCGGAGAAGTAGATCGGCCGATCGCGTCGCCCGCCACAGCGCAGCACCTGCGCCAGCGCGGCGCGGGCATCGGTGACCCCCGCGCCGAAACCGTCGAGCATGCGCGAGGCGGTGGTCTCCCAATTGGAGACGATCGAGACGCCGTGTGCGCGTAGGTCGTCCGCTTCGGCCGGTGTGAGCAGTTTGCCCGGCAGCGTGGGCCCGCCGTCGGAGAGATAGCGGACCACGAAATCGAAGCCCGCCGCCCGGATCGCGCTCGCGCCGGGCCGCCCTCCCGCGTAGTCCAGCCCGAAACGCATGACTCCCACTGTAATTCGCCGTGCCCGCGGCGCGCTGGGCATCGGGTGGCTTCCGTCGAAAAACGGCCAGCGCCGAAATTTGTCGCGACCTGGTGGTTGACTGGGTGGCGATCATGTGATGGGAATCACGTCATCGATCTGTATTCGCTTGTCGGAGTTGGAACGGAGAAGACCGAAATGCCCATACGCAGCGAAGCCTGGCCGCCCGGCACCCCGTGCTGGGTCGACTGCCAGGTCGACGATCCGGTCAAGGCCGGTGAGTTCTACGCCCAACTGTTCGGATGGGATGTCCAGGGCGGGGACGGGGAGTCGGGGGGTTATCTGATGGCGCTGCGCGACGGCCACGCCATCGCCGGTATCGGCCCCAAACCCGCTGTGGCCGACCTGCCTTCGCTGCCCGCCGAACTGGGCGTGCCCTCGGCGTGGACCACGTACTTCGCCGTGCTCTCCGCCGACGCCACCGCCGAACAGGTGCGCGCCGCGGGCGGCACCCTGCTGGTGCCACCCTTCGACGTCATGGAGTTCGGCCGCATGTTCGTCGCCGCCGACACCACCGGCGCGCCCTTCGCGGTGTGGGAGGCGCGGGTGCACAATGGCGCGGCCGTGCACAACGAGCACGGCGCGTACCTGTGGAACGATCTGCACACCGGCGACTACGAGGCGGCCAAGCGCTTCTACGCCGACGTATTCGGTTTCGACTACACCGAATACGACAACGAGGCCATGCGCTACGCCGCCTTCACCCCGCCCGGCGCGCGCCACAACGCGGGCGGCATCAACGACGACGGCCGCAATGGCAGCCCACCCGCCCGGCCCTACTGGCTCACCTGGTTCCAGTACGACGGCATCGACGATGGGGTACGGCGCGCCGAGGAGTTGGGTGCGACGGTCCTGCTCGCGCCGCAGGACGGACCCTTCGGCCGCATGGCCATTCTGGCCGCGCCCCAGGGTGAACTGTTCGCGCTGCTCGACCCCAGCGAAGTCGTGGGCGATATGCCCGAACCCACGCAGTGACCTCTGCCCCCGACAACGAATTCGGCCGGGACGCATCGCATCCCGGCCGAACCAACGGTGTGCTCCGCGTCAGCGCATCATCGAATCATGGGTCAGGAGCGGGACCCGGGTCTCGGTCGATTCGGGATGGCGTTCGGCCGGGGTGGGCGTGCGCGGCGCACTGCCCGGCTGCGACATGGCGGGCACCAGATTGGCCTCCCGGCGGTCCGGCGCGACCAGGATGGCGGTGATCGGCACCGCCAGCGACAGCGTGCCGATGATGAAGGTCGGCACGAACCAGGTGAACAGGTCCACGCCCGGGGGAGCGGCGGCCGCCGGATCGATATCGAAGGACAGTCCGGCCAGACCGCTGTAGGTCATGCCGATGACGGCCAGCGCGTAGAGCATCGCGCCGCCCGCCAGCAGGAACTGCGACCGCACCGTGAGGCTGAACCACAGGGTGGCCGCCGACACCAGAATCGCGATGGCGTACACCGCGATATAGGCCAGCGGGTTGTGGTTCACCGACCCCTGCACCCGCATGGCGGCCAACATGAGCACCTCGATGCTGCCCAGCCCGGTCGCCATGATCGCCGTGCCCACCGCGAGCCGAACGGTGTTCAGCGTGCGGCCCACCACGATCAGCGCGGCCAGCACCGTCATACCCGAGAGGGTGGAGAACAGAATGATCGAGGTGTTGTCGTAGCGGATCTGGCTGCCCTTCGCGCCGACGCCCAGCAGTAGGACGAAGATCGGCATCGCCACGCCGACGCCGCCGATGGAGCAGCCCGCGACGAACAGCCAGACATAGCGGAACCGAGCCGTCACCGATTTGGTGGACTGCCGGATACAGGCGAGGCCGACGGCCGCGCCGGAGGCGGACACGATGGCCGCCAATGCGAGGACCCAGTAGCCCATGGAGAAGTAGATCACGCCGTTCGTACTCCCAGTCGAGGTCTGCGCCAACACCCGCCCGAGGCGGGGGAAGGGGTTCGAGGGCCGCGCCCTCGAACCCCCCTGTACCCGGTTTCGCGGTTGCTCAACCGCGCCAAGCGGTTTCGCGTTGTTTCGCCATCAGCCGCTCGATCGCGTACTCGGTGACCGCGGCCAGCGTCCGGCGCACCTCCCCGGCATCGCGGGCGTCGATGTCCACGATCGGCACCCCCTCGCGCACGCTGAGCGCCTCGCGCAGTTCGGCCACCGGGAAGCGCGGGGCGTCCGGGAAGCGGTTGACCGCGATGAGGAACGGCAGCTTCTTGGCCTCGAAGAAGTCCACGGCCGCGAAGCTGTCCTCGATGCGCCGGGTGTCCACCAGCACCACCGCGCCGATCGCACCGCGCACCAGGTCGTCCCACATGAACCAGAACCGCCGCTGTCCGGGCGTGCCGAACAGGTACAGCACCAGATTGCCGGGCAGGATGATGCGGCCGAAATCCATGGCCACCGTGGTGGTTTCCTTGCCCGGCGTGGCGGCCAGGTCGTCGTGACCCTCCGACATGCCGGTCACCATCGCCTCGGTGCGCAGCGGAACGATCTCCGACACCGCGCCGACGAAGGTGGTCTTGCCCGCACCGAAACCGCCCGCTACGACGATCTTGGTCGAAGCGGTGCGGAGGTCGCCCTCGCCCGGGCGCGGCGGGAACTGTTGTCCCGCCGCCGAGTTGGCGAACTGCGGTACGCCGTTGTAGGGCGCGGCGTCAAAGCGCCCGGAGTCCATGCAGGGTCCTCTCCATCAAAGATCGGCGCTCGTCGAACGTCGCCTCTTCGCTCAAAGTCGAATGCACGCGCAGTGTTCCGGCGACCACCAGGTCGCCGATCACGACGCGCACCATGCCCAACGGCCGCTGCAGATGGGCGGAGATCTCGGCGACCGACAGGCGAGCGGTACCGAGACGCAGGATCTCGGTGCGGATATCGCCTGCGGGCCAGTCGAAATGGGCGGTGTAGGACAGGGTCTCCACCACCGCCTCCAGCGGCAGCTCCACCGCTGGTTCGGTGCGGCCCGAGGTCAGTGCGTATGGGCGGACACGCGATGTCGGACGACCGGCACCCCCGCCGTTCGGACTGGACATCCGCTGATCACGCGGTCTGGCGGGCGGTGGCCTGGACCACGGACCCGACTCGATCCACCAGCAGGGCCATCTCGTAACCGATGCGGCCGATGTCGTGCTGCTTGTTGGCCAGCACCGCCAGGTGCGAGCCATTGCCAACACTCATGACCAGCAGGTAGCCGCGCTGCATCTCGACGATCGACTGCATGACCTTGCCGCCGTCGAAAAGCTGTGCGGCACCGGCGGACAGGCTCGCGAGTCCGGCGGTGACGGCCGCCAGCTGCTCGGCGCGATCGCTCGGCAGATGCGGGCTGGTGGCCTGCAGCAGACCATCCGCGGACACCAGAACTGCATGCGAGACACCCGGCACCTCTCGGGTGAATCGAGTGACCAGCCAGTTCAGATTCTCATCGGTTGTGGTGCGCTGTTCGGTCATGCATGCCCTCCGTCGTTGTATGGGGCTCCGTCTTTGTGCTGGGCGTCCGCGCGCCCACTGAGAACCCCGCTCAGATGCCTGGTCAAGCTGCTACGGATCTCCTCCGGATTGCGGCTGCCCTCCTCCTCGGCGGGTGCGGCCGCACCGGGCACCAGCTGCGCGCCGGGACGACGAATCGGCAAGCCGCCCTGCGTCTTCTCCGAGACCGCGGGTTCCATGGCCTGCTCGGCGGCGGCCCATCCGGCGTCGGTGGACGAGGACCACGCCGCGCCGCCGTCACCACCGGCGGCCGGTTCGACCAGCCACTCCGACACCATGCGCTGGTAGATCGGGGACTGGGTCTCCTCGGGCGCGGGGCGCTGCTCCGGGGCGGACTGCACCGGAGCGGTGCGCTCGGGGGTGGCAGGCGCGGCGGGGGCGGCGGGGGTCGCGGTGCGGGCGGACTCGGCGGGGGCATTGCCGTTGCCGCCGTTGCCGCCGTTGCCATTACCGCCGGTGCCGTTGCCACCGAAGCCGGTGCCGTTGGCACCGCCGTTGCCACTGCCATTGCCGTTGCCGCCGTTGCGGTTTCCGTTGCCGCCGAAACCGCTACCGCCGTCCCCGCTGCCGCTGTCGAACGACGAGCGGAAGCCGTTCCCGTTCCCGCCGTTGCCCGTCGGCTCGACGGGGGCCGGACTCGGCACGGGAGCCGGACTCGGCACCGGCGCGGGCTGGCGGCCGAGGCCGTTGGCGGCCCCCCACTGCTCGATATCGCTGGCCTTGTACTGCTGGGTCTCGCTGTTGTCCCACTGCTGGTTCTCGCCCCAGAAGTCCACCGCGCCGGACGCGGCCGGTGCGCTCGGCGTCGAGTCGGTCTCCTCGGTGACGGCGGTACGCCGTTGCGGCAGGCCCGAACTGGTGACGCCGAAGCGCGGCGCGGGGGTCTCCGGCGGATTCGGCACCGGCATGAGTCGAGGCGGCGCGACCGCCGGGGCGGGCGCGGAGACCGGCGCGGACGGCACCGGCGTCAGCGGTCCCGACTGTGTCAGCGGCCCGGACTGCGACACGTGCAGCGCGGTCAGATTGGTCAGACCCGCCTGCTGCGGAGTGAGCGGCGTTGGGGCGACCGGCAGCGCGGAGGTCACCGGATAGGTGCCCGTCGCATTGTCGGTACGCTCCGGCGCGGGCGAGACCAGGGTGCCCGGCAGGTGCACGCTCGCGGTGATGCCCGGCTGCGCCACCATGGCGGAGGTGCGGCGCAGGCTGACCGTGATGTGGTGGCGCTTGGCCAGGCGGCCGACGACGAAAAGACCCATGCGGCGGGCGGTTTCGACATTGACCTCGCCACCGGAGGCGAGCCGGTCGTTGATGGACTGGAGGTCCTCGGTGTTCATGCCCAGACCGCGGTCGGTGATCTCGATGAGATAGCCGCCGTCCACGGCGCGGGCCACCGACACCGCCACCGGGGTGGAGGGCGGCGAGTAGCGCAGCGCGTTGTCGATGAGCTCGGCCAGCAGGTGTTCGATATCGACCGCGGGCTCACCGGCGACGATGCCGTCGGGCACGGTGCCGATCTCGACGCGCTGGTAGTCCTCCACCTGGGAGACCGACGACCACAGCATGTCCGACAGCGGCACCGCGGGCAGGTGACCGCGGCGCAGCGCGGTACCGGCGAGCACCAGCAGGTTGTCGCCGTTGCGGCGCATGCGGGTGGCGAGGTGGTCCAGGCGGAACAGCGATTGCAACCGCTCGGAGTCGTCCTCGTCGCGTTCCAGTTCCTCGATCAGGTTGAGCTGCTGCTCCACGAGGGATTGGCTACGGCGGGAAAGGGTTTCGAACATATTGCCGATCTGCAGGCGCAGTCGGGCCTGTTCACCGGCGAGGTGGAGCGCCTGGGCGTGGATATCGTCGACGGCGCGGGCG
Organism: Nocardia sp. NPDC050406; assembly: GCF_044459025.1. Taxonomy (NCBI): domain Bacteria; kingdom Bacillati; phylum Actinomycetota; class Actinomycetes; order Mycobacteriales; family Nocardiaceae; genus Nocardia; species Nocardia sp. NPDC050406. The sequence goes on from NZ_JBITIM010000002.1 coordinate 483,528, forward strand.
AGCTGGCCGATCTCCTCGGTGGTGTGCACGTCGACCGGCGTGATCTCCGGCGTCGCGCCACCGCTGCGCACGACCTCGAGCTCCTGCGGCAGGTCGATGTGCGCGACCTGCAGGGCGTCGCGCCGCAGTCGCCGCACGGGCACCACCAGCGAGCGGGCCACCACGAGGGCGATGGCCAGACCGGCCAGCAGCATGCCAATGACGATCGAGGTATCGCGCAAGACGTTGTTGCGGGCCTCGGTGGTCAGCTCCGACAGCTTGGCCTCGAGCGACTCCGAGATGGCGGTGCTCTCCTGCTGGTACGCCTCGGAGCTGGTCTTGATGGTCTCGTTCATGGCCGGGATCGCCGCGGCGTCCGGCAGATTCTGCATGAGGATGCCGATGCGCGCCTGCGCGGCGTCCTTGAGGGTGTTGTAGTTCTTCGCCTCTTCCGGCGACAGCCCGTGGTAGACCTCCAGCATGGTGACCTCGGCGCCGATGGCGGTGAGCAGTCGAACCCGAAGTGCCGGATTCGAACCCGCGCCGGGGGTGGCCAGCATGATGCGTTCCTGGGTCAGCAGGCGGCCCGCGGTCATGGCGGTACCCATCTGCAGGAACATCTGCTGCACACGCAGATCCGCGACGGACTGCGAATTCGACAGCGCGACCTGGATGCGGTTGGAGACCGCGTCGGCCTGTTCGCCGATGGTCTGCGCCGAGCCGGTGCGCAGGCTGTTGCGCATGGTGCGGGCCAGCGCGAGCACCTGGGTCAGTTCATTGGTGACCGCCGCCTCGGCCTTGGAGGTGCGCAGCTGGGTCTCGAGGTCGGCCGCCGCCTGGTCGAATTTGCCGATGGCGGTGTCGAGGGCCGGATCCGCCTCGGTGTTGCCGTAGCCGTTGATGGCCGCGACCGCGAGTTCCTGTGTGGCGGACTCGAACTTGATCGTTGGCTGAAAAACGACGGCCTGTTCGGTACCGGCGCTCAGTTGGTTGATGGTCTGCAGTTCGCTGTTGATGCGCAGCACCGCGAAGGTCGAGGCTAGGAGCACCGGTAGCACCAGTACGATGCCGACCTTGCGAGTGACGGGCCAATTGGACAGGCTGAATTGCCAGGACCGGGGTGCAGCTTCCATCCCGTTGCCGTCGCCTCCGCTTTCACGAGTGACCCCCGGGTCGTATGCGGTTGTACGGATATGGGGTTCAACCCGCGCGGAACCAACTAAGGGTCTTCTTTTACGGCACGCAACATACCGCGCGAACTGCGCCGCGGCAATTCGGGAGACTCGGCGTGTGAGGCTCCGAAAGTAGCTGGGCGCAACGCCTTTCGAATTCGCATTCGTCCGCGCGCGGCGACACGCAACGGCCTCGAATAGAAAGACGCAGGTCACCCCGTAGTGTCACTCGGCGTGTCGGAAGCCGCCTTCTCAGTCACCTCTCAGTCGCTCAGGCCAGACTGGAACCCATGCGCATTCTGGTAGTCGACGACGACCGCGCGGTTCGCGAATCGCTGCGGCGTTCGCTGACCTTCAACGGCTACACCGTCGACCTCGCCGTCGACGGCGCCGACGCCCTCGAAAAGGTGGTGGGCCAGCGCCCCGACGCCCTGGTCCTGGACGTCATGATGCCCCGGCTGGACGGCCTGGAAGTGTGCCGCCGCCTGCGCAGCACCGGCGACGATCTGCCGATTCTGGTACTCACCGCACGGGATTCGGTCTCCGAGCGGGTGGCCGGACTGGACGCGGGCGCGGACGACTATCTGCCCAAGCCCTTCGCCCTCGAGGAACTGCTCGCCCGACTACGGGCGCTGTTGCGCCGCACCACCTCCGATCAGCTGGAATCCTCGGAGACAATGAAGTTCGCTGATTTGTCGCTGGACCCGGTCACCCGGGAGGTGTGGCGCGGCGAACGACAGATCAGTCTCACCCGCACCGAATTCTCGCTACTGGAAATGCTGATGGCGAATCCGCGTCGGGTGCTCACCCGCAGTCGCATCCTGGAAGAGGTGTGGGGCTACGACTTTCCGACGTCGGGCAATGCCCTCGAGGTGTACATCGGATATCTGCGCCGCAAGACCGAGGCCGATGGCGAACCGCGGCTCATCCACACCGTGCGCGGTGTCGGATACGTCCTGCGTGAAACCCCTCCGTAGGAGCCGCGCTCGTGGGTAGAACCGTGCCACGGCGACCGGTGGTCGCCGGAATCGGACGTTCGGACAATGCCGAGCTGCGTCCGCCGATGCCGCTCACCCGGACGGTGTCGCTGCGCTGGCGGGTGACGCTGTTGGCGGCCTCGCTGGTGGCCGTCGCGGTGGCGGTCACCTCCATCGCGGCCTACGCCATGGTGGCGCGCTCGCTCTACGCCGACGTCGATTCGCAGTTGCGGGCGCGGGCCTCGCTCATGATCGACAACGATTTCGACAGCCTCGGCTTCCAGTCGATCGTGTTGGCGAGCCTGTACTCCAACGACGTCGGGGTGGCGCTCATTTTCCCGGACGGATCGCGCTACGTGCCGCCGCAGCCCACCAAACCGCCCATCGGCACCCAGGAAGACGCGGTGGCGCACGGCGAACTCGGCTTCTCGCTGCGCACCGTCGACAATCAGCGCGTGCTCGCCCGGCGCACCAATTCCGGCTCCACCCTGGTGGTTTCGCAGCGCCTGCAACCCACCCGCGAGGTGCTCGACCGGTTGGCCTGGCTGCTGTTCGTGGTGGGCGGCTGCGGCGTCGTGCTGGCGGCCGCGGCCGGAACCGCGGTGGCGCGCACCGGTTTGCGACCCGTCGCCCGGCTCACCTCGGCCACCGAGCGGATCGCCCGCACCGACGATCTGACCCCCATCCCGGTGACCGGCGACGACGAACTCGCCCGGCTCACCGAGAGTTTCAACACCATGCTGCGCGCCCTGGCCGAATCCCGGGAGCGCCAGCGCAGATTGGTCTCCGACGCCGGACACGAACTCAAGACGCCGCTGACCTCGCTGCGCACCAATGCCGAGCTGCTCATCGCCTCCAGTCGGCCGGGCGCGCCGCGCATTCCGGACGAGGACATGGCCGAACTGCGCAGCGATGTGATGGCCCAGATCGAGGAATTGTCCACGCTGGTGGGCGATCTGGTGGATCTGGCCCGCGAGGACGCCCCGGAGACCGTGTACGAACAGGTCGATATCGGCGATGTGGCCGAACGCGCGCTGGAGCGGGTGCGGCGGCGGCGCACCGGAATCGAATTCGACGCGGTGCTGCGGCCGTGGGTGGTCTACGGCGACGAGGCCGGGTTGGAGCGGGCGCTGCTCAATGTGCTCGACAATGCCGCCAAATGGAGTCCGGCCGGAGCCAAGGTGTACGTCAGCATGGCCGAGAACGGGCGCGGGCTGCTGGAGTTCACCGTCGACGACGCCGGGCCGGGTATCCCGCCCGCCGAACGCGAACTGGTCTTCGAACGCTTCTACCGCACCACGGCCTCGCGCTCGATGCCCGGCTCCGGGCTGGGTCTGGCCATCGTGAAGCAGGTGGTGACCAAGCACGGCGGCACCATCACCATCGACACCTCCGACCGCGGCGGCGCGGCGATCCGTATCGTTCTTCCCGGAGCGCCCCCGGCCGTCCTGCCGTGAGCCCGGGTCGCCGATCCGACAAATGCTCGGCGAAAAGCTAGGACCATCTCAGTCCGCTCTCAGTACTCGCCATCAGGCTGGTCGTCAGACTCGAGGGAGAAACGAGAAACATGACCGAGGATTCGATGGACAAGCGCGACGATCAGCCAGCCGTGCCCGGCGATTCCGCCGCCGTGCCCGGCGCCGGTGCGCCCGCCCAGGGCGAGCCCGGGCAGCCGCACACCGACCGGTCGCCCACCGGCCAGTCGCACGGCGCCGCCCCGTCCGGGGGTCAGGCGCAGCCGTACGGCGATCGGTCCGGACAGTTCCACGGTGACCCCGCCACGACACAGTTCGGGGGCGCGGCGGGCGAATCCGGCGGTGCGGGTGCGGGATACGGCCATGGACAGCCGGGCCAGTCCTACGGCGGCCCCGGCCCTTTCGGCCCTTCGGCGCACCCCTACGGCCACGGAGCGCAGGCGTACGGCGCGGCCGGGCCGGGCGCGGGCCACGATGCGTCGGCCACCGCGGAGATCCCCGTCGGTAATCAGCACGCCTACTCGACCGGGTCCTTCCAGACCGGGCAGCACGCCACCGGGCCCATGTACGGCGGCCCGGGACAGCCCGGCTACCCGAATTCGCCCGCGCCGCAGCGCAGCCGCAAAACCGCCCTGGTGGCTGGCGCGGTGGCGCTGGCGCTGTTCAGCGGCGGCATCGGCGGTGCGGTCGGCTCGCTCGCGACCCGCGACTCCGGCGGCGGGCCCGCCATCACCAATGCCCTCGACGCACCGCGCGAGAAGGCCACCAATGTGGCCAACGCGCCGCAGGGCTCGGTGCAGGCGGTCGCGCAGAAGGTCGTGCCCAGCGTCGTCATGATCCGGGTGGAGGGCGCCCGCGCCGAGGGCGAGGGCTCCGGCGTGGTGCTCTCCACCGACGGGCTCATCCTCACCAACAACCACGTGGTGAGCGGTGCGGGCCCGAACGCCAAGATGGAGGTGGCCTTCAGCGACGGGTCCACCGCCCCGGCCACCATGGTCGGCACCGATCCGGTCTCGGATCTGGCCGTCATCAAGGTCAGCGGCAAGAGCGGCCTGACCCCGATCGAACTGGGCAGCTCGGAGAACCTCCAGGTGGGCCAGGGCGTCGTGGCGATCGGTTCGCCGCTCGGCCTGGCGGGCACCGTCACCACCGGCATCGTCTCCGCGCTCAACCGCCCGGTGTCGACGAGCGGCGAGGCCAGCTCGCAGACCACCGTCATCGACGCCATTCAGACCGACGCCGCCATCAACCCGGGCAATTCCGGTGGCGCGCTGGTGGATATGAACGGCAAGCTCATCGGCATCAACACCGCCATCGCCACCATGGGCGTCGGCGACGCCTCCGGCGGCCAGAGCGGCTCCATCGGCCTCGGCTTCGCGATTCCGGTGGACCAGGCCCGCCGGGTGGCCGATCAGCTGATCAAGACCGGCAAGGCCACCTACGCCCAGATCGGCATCAAGGTGCGGGCCCAGGACGATGTCAACGGCGCGCGCGTGATGGAGGCGACCCCGGACGGCCCCGCGGCCAAGGCCGGTATCCCCAGCGGCGCGATCATCACCAAGCTCGACGATCAGGTCATCGATTCCGGCAATGCCCTCATCGCCGCGGTGCGCTCGCACCAGCCCGGCGACAAGGTGACGGTCACCTACACCGACGAGCAGGGCAAAAACACGAAAACCGCCGAGGTCACCCTCGGCGAGGCGACAGTGGAGGGCGGACGATGAGCCAGGTACGCACCCGACCGGTTCGGCTGATGGCGGAACGGGTCATAACCACCGGGGGATGGGAGCCGTTGTCGGACAAGGACGCTACGGTGAGCACCATGGAAATCGATGCCGCTGTGGCGGGCCGAGCTCTTGTCGTGGTCGTCGACGACCGAACCGCGCACGGCGGAGTGGATTCACTAGGGCCGCTGGTCACCGAACTGCTCACCGAAGCCGGGTTCCTGGTCGACGCCTCGGTGTCGGTGCAGGCCGACGAGGTCGAGATCCGCAATGCGCTCAACACCGCCGTGATCGGCGGGGTCGACCTGGTGATCTCGGTCGGCGGCACCGGTATGTCGCCCCGCGACGTCACCCCCGAGGCCACCTCCGATGTGCTCGACCGGGAACTGCCCGGCATCAGCGAGGCCCTGCGCGCCTCCGGCCTGGCCGCCGGATCCCTGGACGCGGGCCTCTCGCGCGGCCTGGCGGGCGTCTCCGGCAGCACCCTGGTGGTGAACCTGCCCGGCACCCGCGCCGCGGTCCGCGACGGCATGGCCACCCTCGGCCCGCTCGCCAGCCGCGCCATCGAACAGCTCTCCGGATTGGCGGAATGACCGACCCGGATTCCGCATCCGAGAAACCCCGTCCGGCAAGAAAATCCGCTTCGGCGGAGAGCCGGGCGGGGTCTCCCGCATTTCCGGTCGAACACGATCGCGCGGAGGAGGGCCCCGCGTCGTCGGACCGCGCGGAGCAAGATCGCGCCGGGCAACGTCTCGCGTCGCAGGATCACCCGGAGCGGGAACAGGGTCACGTGTCAGACGAGGCGGAGTCGAATCTCGCGGTGCGCGGGCCCGCCGCACCGCGCCGCGCGCGGCGGCGCGCCCGGTGGCAACCGCCGCAGCCGAACCCGCCCGCATCGGATCCGACGTCACCGCGGTCGGCCAGCGGGCAAGCGGCTGTTTCGCCGCGGCCCGTCGCTCGGAACTCGGCAGAGCCGGAAGCCGCCCCGTCGCGCCCGGTTGAGCAATCACCGGCCCACCCGAACTCGACCGAGCGTGCGTCCGCTGGCGAGACCGCGGATCGTGCCGAGGCCGGGGCGAAGGGGCGGCGAGGGCGCAAGCTCTCGGCGGCCGAGGCGGCACGGCTGGCCCGGGTGTTCGGTGAGCCGCTGCCCGCGACGACCAGTGACGAGCGCACCCCCGAACCCGATGCGCACGGGACGCCGGACGACTGGCTGCGCCGCCAGGTACCGCCCCATCACGGCTGAGAGCCACCTCACACATCCCGGTGACCGGGATTCTGATCACCTGTCCGATTTGGCCGTTGCTAAGTGATTGCTGCAACAGTTATGGTCTGCGACGGGTCGATAGTTCTCAGGACTTTCTTGGCTTTCGATGAGGTGCTGGCGCGTAGCCAGCAGGCAGAGGTCGGTCCGTGAGAGACCCTCGCAGCCCCGGTTGTCGGGGCTGGGGAACGTACAACACCTGATGAGGGAACACATGAGCGACAACCGCATTCGCGGTCTTCGTGCCGCCCGTCTCGCGGGCGCGGGCGCGACCGCCGTCGTGGCGGTCGGCCTGCTGTCGACGGGCGCGGCGAACGCCGACACCTTCGTGCCGTTGCCGGACGGCCAGAAGACCACCCCGAACGCCACCATCACCCGCACCGGGGAGCGCGCGCTCATCTCGCCGTCCCTGGCCGCCAATGGCGCCGGACGCACGGCCTGGCTGAGCGGCAATGTCCGCGCCGACGTCACGGCCACCCCCGAGGGCGAGGTGGGCCCGAACAACGGCCCCGCCAACGGCCCCGGTTCCAACAACTCCTCCACGCACGGCGCGTCGCAGCTGAACACCGGATACATCATCGGCTGCCAGGTCAGCCTGGCCGATGACGCCGTCTCCGCGGGCGTCTCCGGCGGCGTCGATCTGACCGGCGTCAAGGCGGGCGGCTCGATCGGTCTGAACATCGGCCCCGGCGATGTGAAATTCGTGCAGATCGACAGCAAGGACATTCTGAAGTCCGGCACCTACTCGATCGAATACCAGGACGTCCCGGTCGACATCCAGGGCTGTGGCGGTTACGCCCAGGCGCGGGCGTACACCGTCGTCGAGATCATCGGCGACCACTACTCCAAGACCACCCTCTACGGGCAGCCGTTCAGCCTCGGCTGACGCTGGTCTGTAAAAGCCAAGTTCTTTCTCGCGTAAGCGAATTCGACCCTAGAGGGAAATCCCATGAACATTCGCAAGACCATGGCCCGCGCGGCCGGTGTCGGCGTCGCCGCGACGGCCGCGCTGGGCCTGCTGTCCACCGGCGCCGCCAATGCCGACACCTTCGTCCCGCTGCCCGGTGGCGAGATCACCAAGACCCTGTCCGACGGCACCGTGGTGACCGTTCGCATGGTCGGTGAATCCGCCAATATCAACCCGTCGCTGGGCTCCACCCCGCTGCACCGCAACGCCTGGGTCTCCGGTTCGGCGCAGGTCGAGATCTCCGGCCCGAACGGCGCGGTCGGCGGCAAGATCTGGCCCGGCTACGTGGTGGGCTGCCAGGTCAACATCTCCGGCGGCGGCGCGACCGGCGGCGCCGACGCGGGCGCCAACTACGACGGTTCGTCGCCGAGTGTCGGCGCCACCTCGGGCGCCAACCTGAGCCTGGGCCCGGGTCAGTCGAAGGCGTTCTACGTCCTCGATCTGGAGCAGGCCGACGACTTCGGCAGCGAGGCCCACTACGGCCGCAACAAGTTCGCGGGTAACAGCGCGTCGGTCACCTGGTCGGACGAGACCATCGGACTCAACGGCTGCGCTGGCTACGCTCAGGCACGCTCGTTCGTGACCGTCAAAGTCGAGACCGACAACGTGGTTTCCGACGTCGTGTTGTGGGGGCAGCCCTTCAGTCTCGGCTGATTCACTCGCATAGCGAGTCATAGCAAGGCTCGACCAAAGGGCCCGGCGCTTAGCGCCGGGCCCTTTTCGTGTTTTCACGACTTCCCTGCTCACAACACTTATGCAATTGGAGTGATATGAGCCGAACGTCTAGTGTGATCCAGATCACATCACCTTTATGAAGTCTTACGTTGCTCACTCATTGCTTGAGTGTTTAATGTCCCACTTCGGGCTGCAAGACCCGTGGGTTCTCCCGTCTCGTGGTGTGGCGTTCCGCGCTCACTTCGACAGGAACCTGGCCCGATTCCTGTGACGGAGTTCGCTCGAAGCACGAAATTTGTCATTGGTTACACAGTGGCAACAAAGTGACGACAAACTGAGCAGGGCCTGAGAGGACCCCATTTCAGCCTCGGATGTCGAGGCTGACCGCTAGAACCTGATGAGGGGAAGTATGAGCGAGAACCGCACCAACGGTCTGCGTCGCGCCGCCCGTTTCGCGGGCGCTGGCGCGGCTGCGGCCGTTGCCATCGGCCTGATGTCGACCGGTGCTGCCAATGCCGATACCTTCGTGCCGTTGCCGGACGGTCAGAAGGTCAGCCCCAGTGGGACAGTGACGATCACGCGCACGGGCGAGCGCGCCATTGTGTCGCCGTCGATGTCCGCCAACGGCGCCGGTCGCACCGCCTGGGTGAGCGGCAATGCCGTCGCCGAAGTGACCGAAACCCCCGAGGGCGACCCGGGTCCGAACAACGGTCCGGCCAACAACCCGGGTACCAACAACTCTTCCACCCATGGCTCCTCGGTCCTGACGACCGGCTACATCGTGGGCTGCCAGGTCGCCATCGGCGAGGATGCCGTGTCCGCCGGTGTGTCCGCGGGTGTCAGCCTGAGTGACGCCAAGGTCGGTGGCTCCATCGGCCTGAACCTCGGCCCGGGCCAGGTCGAGTTCGTCCTGCTCGATTACAAGGACATCAAGAAGGCGGGCACGTACCAGATCCAGTACCAGGACATCCAGATCGGGGTCGAGGGCTGCGCGGGATACGCCCAGGCGCGCGCCTACACCGTCGTCGAGATCATCGGCGATCACTACTCGAAGACCACCCTGTACGGGCAGCCCTTCAGCATCGGCTGATCTGGTCGCGTTCCCAAATCCTTTCTCGCGCAAGCGATTTCAAAACCCTTGAGGGAAAAATATGAACATCCGTAAGACCGCGGCGCGGCTGGCCGGTGCGGGCGCCGTCGCCACCGCCGCTCTGGGACTCTTCTCCACCGGTGCGGCCAACGCCGACACCTTCGTGCCGCTGCCGGGCGGCGAGATCACGCAGACCCTGGCCGACGGCACCGTGGTGACCGTGCGCATGGTCGGCGAATCGGCTCTGATCAGCCCGTCCATGGGCGCCACCCCGGTGCACCGCAACGCGTGGGCCTCCGGTTCCGCGCAGGTGCACATCGCCACCGAGAGCGAGGGTGTCACCGGCAAGATCTACCCGGGTTACCTGGTCGGCTGCCAGGTCAGCATCAACGGCGGCGGCGTCGAAGGCGGCGTCGAGGGCGGCGGATCCTGGGATTCCGAGGGCAATGTCACCCCGTCCGCGTCCGCCAACGGCGGCGCCAACCTGAGCCTCGGCCCGGGTCAGGAAAAGGCCTTCTACATCCTCGATCTCGAGGCGCCGGACGACTACGGCGACGAAGACCACCTGAAGCGCAACAAGTTCACCGGCAGCGACGGCTCGGTGACCTGGGCCGACGAGACCATCGGTCTGAGCGGCTGTGGCGGCTACGCGCAGGCGCGGTCGTTCGTGTCGGTGAAGGTCGAGACCGACAACATCATCGGTTGGGTCACCCTGTGGGGCCAGCCGTTCAGCCTCGGCTGATCGTCACCTCTCATCGAACGGGCCCGGTGCGCAACGCACCGGGCCCGTTCTTTTTCACGATTCGTGCTTGCCGCCACTGTGATCCGGGCCCGCGGCCAGCAGATCCCGAATCTCGGCGAGCAATTCCACCTCGGTGAGTACGGCGGCCTCGGTTGTGCCCCAGCGCTTTTTGGCCTTGTTGGCCGGAACCATCACGATGAAGTAGAGCAATGCTGCGATGATGAGGAAGTTCAGCGCCGCGGTGATGATGGGGCCGATGGCGATGAACGTCGCGGGTTTGTCGGCCACGAGTTGGAATCCCAGTCCGAGTTCGCTGGTACCGCCGAATACCGCGAGCAATGGATTGATGACGCCGTTGCTGAAGGCGGTGACAATGGCGACGAATGCCGTGCCCATGACCACGGCGACCGCCAGGTCGATGACGTTGCCGCGAAGTAGAAATTCCTTGAAACCCTTGAGCATTGCCGAAACTCCCTCTGCGTGATCGCCATGCCCGCGCGGGGCCGGATACGAGCGTCGGACAACAAGTCCGGGTGGAGCTTTGCGGAAGTGCGTTATCGGCGATGCTAATCGAATGACCGGCCAGGTCAGTGGAACACCACCGTGAGCGCGGTGCGTAGTGACGCCGCGGCGACCGCGGTCGCGTGCGATGCGTCCAGCGCCACCAGCACCACGCGCTCGCCGGAATCACGCGCGCCGTCGCCGCCGGATACCAACACGACGGCCGCATCGGTCGCCAAGGGCACAGGGGCGTGCGGTGCTACGGCGACGCGACCGGTCGGGTCTATTGGGCGACCGTTGGTCGAACCTGTTACGGGATCTTGCTCCGCCGCCACCACATCGACCCGGTCCCCGGCCCGCAGCACGGCCGCAACGGCGTTGTCGGCCAGTCGGATTGGGACTATCCGGGCATCGGGAGATTTCGCCGCGACAGCGGCCAGGCGCGGCCCGACGATCCGGACATCGGTGACGATCTCCCCGGCATGCACCGCGCCGGTGAGCGTAGCGCCGAGCAGAGCCGCGGGGGAGTGCGCCGTTCCCGCTGGGAGAGAGGCGGTTTCGTGCGACGCGGCGCGCAGATCATCGGAGCCCAGGACGTGACCGGGCGGCAGGTCACGCGCCGCCACCATGACCTCGCTGCGCCGCCCCGCCGGGTCCCCGCGTAGCGCGAGCGCGGCGGCCAGAACGAGGAACCCGACCGCGAGCAGTCGGCGCAGCAGAACGGCGTCCGCCCAGGGCGGCAGCGGCAATTCGGCGAGAGCGGTGCGCAATCGGTCCATGCCGCCGACCATAGAACCGCCCACAGACCACCGAGCCCCCGAAACAGCCTCGAACGCCCTCAGCTGTGGATAACCAAATCGATGTGAACAGAACCTGATTCAGGCTCGGCGCGAGGTATGCCACCATCCCTCATCGGCCGACCTGGCGATCAGGTGGCCGTAGTGGTGGTTGGACGCCGTGGAGATCAGGCGGCAGAGGTGCTGGAGCTCGTGGAGGTGCTCGCGGTGCTGGACGCCGGGGTCGAGGAGCTCGACGCGGAGCCACTGTCCGAGGAGGTCGACGACTTGGCCGGTTCGCTGGACGTCGAGCCGTTGCGGCTGTCGGTGCGGTAGAAGCCGCTGCCCTTGAAAACGATGCCGACCGAGTTGAAGAGCTTGCGCAGCTTGCCGTCGCACACGTTGCAGACGGTCAGCGCGTCATCGGAGAAGGACTGCACGATGTCGAACTTGTTGTCGCACTCGGTGCAGGCGTACGAGTAAGTAGGCATCGGGGAACCTCCACGGTTTTCGTCGACTTAGCACTCTACAGCCGTCAGTGCCAACGCTGTCAAACGGGTGTCAATTCCCATTCGAGTTCAATTGTCGTAGTCCGCGCCGGGGTGTCAGCGCCCACCCCATCCGACGGTCGTGCGGCTCCTCCGGCAGCGCCTCCACCAGCTCGTCGTCGCGCACCACCGCGACCAGTCGCGCACCCGCCCGCGCCTCGTGCAGGCTGCGGTCGTAATACCCGGCTCCGCGCCCCAGACGCACCCCGCGCCGGTCCACCGCCAGCGCGGGCACCAGGATCACCTCGGCGAGCCCCAGCGCGCCGTCCAGGGGCTCCCCGTCCGGCTCCAAGAGCCCGTACCGCGCCCGCCGCAGCCGCTCCGGACCCAGGTACTCCGCCCACGCCAACGGTCCGGGAGGCCCGGTCACCGGCAACAGCACTCGCGCCCCACCCGCCCGCAAGGCGTCCAGCATGTCCACCGACCCCGGCTCGCCGCCGACGGGCACGTACGCGCACACCCATCCGCGAGCGCCCAGCTCCGTGACGGCCCGGGCCAACTCCGCCGCCTCCGCCGCGCGCACCTCGGCGGGCACGGCGCGGCGGCGGCGCAGCATCTCCGCCCGCCACGCCTGTTTGTCCCATCCCACGGCCGAATTCACGCCCCTCACCCTAGGCGGCCCGCATCCCGGCCCGGCCCCCGGCGAATATCGATCGCGCGGCCGAAATTTCGGCCGTGGCGCAGAAAAGCCGTCCGGGGTGGCGCAGAAAAGCCACGGCGGTCGGTGTACCGGGAAACCCGCGCCCCACCGGGGTTCGCGCTGGTCCATCCCGGCGTGGGTGAGCGCACACAGCCCGGCCCCGTTCACACCCACGGTCACCGCGCACCCCGTCGCACCGGCTGGATTCTGATCTTCGCCACCCCGCTCACCTGCGGATAGACGGATTGCCAGCAAATTGCCCGAGACCATCGAGGGTTTCGCCGACCCCCTTCCGGGGCAGGTAATCGGTGGGTGGGCCGCGCCGTTCGGCGCGCTCGCCGCTTTATTGCCGCTTACGCTCTCCGGGATGTCGCCCCGCCGTGAAGGCGGTTCGACGCAGAGGACGGATGGATAGGGTGTTGACCATGACAAGTGAAGCCGGACAGGCCGGGAACGGGTCGTGCTTCCGTACCGCGGTGGTGCCCGCGGCCGGACTCGGCACCAGGTTTCTGCCCGCGACCAAGACGGTGCCCAAGGAGCTCCTACCGGTGGTGGACACCCCCGGCATCGAACTCGTCGCCGCCGAGGCCGCCGACTCCGGCGCGAGCCGTCTGGTCATCGTGACCTCGCCCGGAAAGGACGGCGTGGTCGCGCATTTCGTCGAGGATCTGGTGCTCGAGGGCACCCTCGCCGAACGTGGCAAGTTCGCCCTCCTGGAGAAGGTGCGCAAGGCCCCCGCGCTGCTGGACGTCACCTCCGTGGTGCAGGAGGAGCCGCTGGGCCTGGGACACGCGGTGGCGCAGGCGGAATCGGCCCTCGACGACGACGAGGACGCCATCGCGGTGCTGCTGCCCGACGACCTGGTGCTGCCCAGCGGCGTCCTCGACGTGATGAACCGGGTGCGCACCGCGTTCGGCGGTTCGGTGCTGTGCGCCATCGACGTGCCCAAGGAGCAGGTGAGCTCCTACGGCGTCTTCGACGTGGAGCCGACCGAGAGCGGCAATCCGAATGTCTTGAAGGTCAACGGCATGGTCGAGAAGCCGTCGCTGGCCGACGCGCCCTCCACCTACGCCGCCGCCGGACGCTACCTGCTCGACCGCGCCATCTTCGACGCGCTGCGCCGCATCGAGCCGGGCGCGGGCGGCGAACTGCAGCTGACCGACGCCATCGCCCTGTTGATCTCCGAGAATCACCCGGTACACGTCGTGGTCCATCGTGGGTCGCGCCACGATCTCGGCAACCCGGGCGGCTATCTTCGTGCTGCGGTCGATTTCGCTTTGGAACGCGAGGAATACGGCCCGGCCCTGCGCGAGTGGTTGGAACAGCGCCTGCGTCCGGACTGGGATCCGCAGCCGACCTCGTACGAATGATCCGCGTGCCAGCTGTGCGGTGTGTGCGAGACGAGGAAGGGCTGAATGCGCTCGGTTGAGGATCAGCAGATCAAGGTGACCGCGGCGGCTGTCGCGCCGCGGCCGGTACGGGTCGCGATCTCGGAGGCCCAGGGACTGCTGTGTGCCGAGGACGTGGTGACCGAGCGCCCGCTGCCGGGCTTCGACCAGGCGGCCATCGACGGCTACGCGGTGCGCAGCGTCGACGTGTCGGGCGCGGGGGCGGATATTCGCGACGAGGACGGCAACGCCATCGACCTGTCGCTGCCGGTGGTGGGTGAGGTGGCCGCCGGATCGCGGCAGCCGATTCGCTTGCAGCCCAGGCAAACCGTGCGCGTCGACACCGGCGCGCCGCTGCCCACCCTCGCCGATGCCGTACTGCCGCTGGACTTCACCGATGGCGGCCGGGCACGGGTGAAGGTCTACGAGCCGGTGCGCTCCGGCGATTACGTGCGCCGCATCGGCGACGACGTGCAGCCGGGCGATCTGGCCGTGCGGGCGGGCACCATCATCGGCCCGGCGCAGGTGGGCCTGCTGGCGGCGGTGGGCCGCGACAAGGTGCTGGTGCATCCGCGTCCTCGGCTGTCGGTGCTCTCGGTCGGCGGCGAGCTGGTCGATATCGACCGCACCCCCGGTCCGGGCCAGGTGTACGACGTGAACTCCTACGCCCTCGCCGCCGCCGCGCGCGACGCGGGCGCGGATGTGAACCGGGTCGGCATCGTCAGCACCGACCCCAAGCGGCTGCGAGATGTGGTGGAGGGCCAGCTCGTTCGCTCCGAGGTCGTGGTGATCGCGGGCGCGGTGGGCGGCTGGGCGTCGGAGCAGATTCGCGAGGCCCTCGAGGGGCTCGGCGAACTGGAGATCACCCGGGTCGGCATGCACCCCGGGTCGGTCCAGGGTTTCGGACGGCTGGGCCGCGACGAGGTGCCGACCTTCCTGCTGCCCTCGAATCCCGTTGGCGCGCTGGTGGTCTTCGAGGTCATGGTGCGGCCGCTGATTCGCATCGCGCTGGGGCGGCGCCATCCCATGCGCCGAGTCGTCAAGGCGCGCACGATACTTCCCATCAGCTCGATTCCGGGGCGGCGCGGCTATCTGCGCGCCCAGCTCATGCGCGACGAGCAGACCGGCGACTATCTGGTGCAGCCGCTCGGCGGGCCCAACGGCGCGTCCTCGCATCTGCTGGCGACGCTGGCCGAGGCCAATTCCCTGATCGTGATCGATCCGGATGTCACCGAAGTACGCACCGGTGACGAGGTGCGGGTCGCATTCCTCGCGCAGCGCGGGTAGGACGTGGAGATGAACGTATTCCGGGTCGCCCAGCATCCCGGGTGGCCCGCGCATCTCGGTCCGGTGCGGGTGGCGGCGGGGCAGGTGACGCTGCGGCCGATCCGGCTGCGCGATGCCGCCTCGTGGAGTCGTATTCGGTTGCGTGACCGAGAACACCTCGAGCCGTGGGAGCCCACCGGCCGGGGGTCGTGGGAGGCGCGCAATCACGCCTCGAATTGGCCGTCGCTGTGGTCGAGCCTGAAGGCCGAGGCGCGGCGCGGGGCGATGATTCCGCTGGTTATCGAGGTCGACGGCCAGTTCTGCGGACAGCTGACGGTCGGCAATATCGTGCGCGGCGCACTGCGTTCGGCGTGGATCGGTTACTGGGTGTCCAAGGAGGTGGGCGGCCAGGGCGTAGCCACCGCCGCGCTGGCCCTGGGCCTGGACCACTGCTTCGGCGAGGTGGGCCTGCACCGTATCGAGGCCACCGTGCGCCCGGAAAACCTTGCCAGCCAAGCGGTCCTGCGCAATGTGGGTTTTCGGGAAGAAGGCCTGCTCCAGCGGTATCTGGACGTGGACGGCGCGTGGCGGGACCATCTCTTGGTCGGTATGACGGTGGAAGAGGTCTCGGGCACCGTGGTGGATCGCCTCATTCGCACCGGAAGGGCCATGCCCGCCTGAACTCCTGTGACTAGTGTGGCAGGTGTTGACGGCGCGCCTTGCGGATATTCCTGTGGTTCCGAATTAGCCTACGGACGTCGGTGGTGCGTCCACGCACCACCTTGCGGCGCATGTCGAAGGGGCTGCTGTCGAAGGGACCATGGCCTGGCGGGACGGAGGTGGAGCACGATGCCGAATTCGATCTTGTGGATCGGTCTGGTGGTGCTCTGGGTCTTCGTGCTGTTCCCGATGCTCGCCGGTCGCCATCCCCGAATCCGGCAGACCACCGATGCCGCCCTGGCGACGCGGGTCCTGCACCGCGGCGACACCGAGCGCAGGCTGTGGAAACGCCCCGCCGCCGGGCACGAGACGGATCCCGACTATGTACCCACCCGGAGAGTTGAGCATCCCCACACCGATGATGCGGAGGATCGGATGACGAAATCGGACGACGAGACCGCCAAGGACGACGACGATTTCACGACCGACCGCGATATCGACGACCGCGATCGGGATACGGCCGCTGCCGAATTCGACGATGATCTCGAGGCCGATCTCGTGGACGCGGCGGAGTACGACGAGGACACTGAACTCGTGGACGACGCCGATCTCGCGGACGACGCGGAGGCAATCGAGGGCGAACTGGACCCCGACTACGCCGAAGTGGACTCCGATGGCGAGATCGATGACGAATTCGACTCTCGCACAAGCGATTCCGACTTCGAGGACGAGCAGGAGGATCCGGCCGCCGCGCGCGACCGGACCCCGCTGGCGGCCCGGATTCCGGCCGCTCGCGCGCACGACCTCGACGACGAGGGCGAATTCGACGCCGACGACCCGGATTTCGTGCCGTCGCGGCGCGGCCGCGGCGGCTATGACCCCGAGGCCGACGCCATCGCCCGCGCCGCCCGCTACCGGTTCCGGCAGCGCGCCGTGCTCGGACTGGCGTGCAGTGTGGTGCTTTTCGGCGCGGGCGGACTGCTGGTCTCGTCGAGCGTGTGGTGGCTGGCCGCGCTGTCGGCCGTGGTCCTCGGCGGCTATCTCGCCTATCTGCGCAAGCAGGTGACCATCGAGGAGGACATCCGTCGCCGCCGGGCCGCGCGCCTGGCCCGCAACCGGCACCGCGGTGACGCGGACGACGAGGAGGAGTCTCCACGACGCGCCGCCGAACCGGTGCGGCTCGACCGGGAGAGCGCGCGCACCCAGCTGCGCCGCGCCACCCTGCTGGAGTCCGACGACGACGATCCGATGTTCGAACACCTGGAGCTGTTCGACGCCGCCACCGCCCGTGAGACGCGCCAACGCGCCGCGGGCGGGCGGATGCGCCGCGCCGTGGGCGAATAACCCGTCGGCACAGTGCGATACACCATGATCGTGGCCGCCGCAGCGGTGGTCGTGGCGATCGTCCTGATCGTGCTGGCGCTCATCGAGGCGGCCGACCGGCCCAGCCACACCCGGCCCGACTATCCGGCGGGTATGGCGATCCAGCCGCTCTGAGACGGCAGTGGCCCCGACCGTCAGGTCGGGGCCACTGGTCTAGTGTCCGATCGCTTCAGCCGATCTGTTGCTCGATCTGCTCGGCGAGAGTGCGGAGTTTGGCGGCGAATTCGCGGGCCGCCGCCGGATCCCCCGTGGACTCCTTGACCACTCGGCGGCTCAGCGCGACCAGGCGCGTCTCCACGGAGCTGAACGGGTCGGGCTGGCGTTGCGGCTCGGCGGTCGGCCGCGCCAGCTCACCGCGCTGCCAGGCGCGCAGCCGCTCGACGACTTCGGATTCGTCGAAGCGGGCGGGCAGCAGTGCCACCGCCTCGCGCAGCGTGCTCGCGGTGATCTTCACATTCTCGGCGGCGAGAGTGGTGTAGACGGTGACGGCCGCGTCGTCGCCGTGCTCGGCCGCCACCGGCAGCAGTTCGCGAATCTGGCCCTCGTTGATGGCGGGGGCGTGCCCGTGCAGGCGAGCGGCCAGGGGCCAGGCCCGAATCAGCTTGTGGGCGTAGGAGCGCTGCATGTCCCAGCGCTGTTCGACGTACTCGTCGAAGGTCGCGTACTCGCTGCGGTAGAGCCGTCCGTCGCGCACGATCTGCAGGGCGCGTCCAGCCGCCCAGAACGCCTTGCGCAGGGTGTCGATGGAGGATTCGCAGACGGTCAGCTGCGCGTTCTCGTGCTCGCTCAGTGGTCCCTCGCCCGCCGCCGGGAGTGGCATGTCGAAGATGGCCACATCCAGGTCCTCGCGGGGCAGGGCGACCGCGTTGAGCGTGGCCATTCCCGGTGTGTCCTGCCGCGCCATGGGGGTGGTGGCCACGTCGGGCGTCTCGTGCCGGTCCCGTACGTGCACCGCGGCGTGCGGCGTGTGGGTGCCGTGCCATTCGGCATCGCGCAGGGGTGAGACCGGCGGCGTGTGTTCGGCGCTGTCGGCCAACGGGTTCCGGGCGGCGCCGCCGCCGATGGTGCCTTTCCGGCGCTGTGGGGGCATCAGGCCGATACCTCCAGGGCGACGCGGTAGGGGGCCACCAATTCGTCACCGATCTGCCGGTACTCGCCCAGATCCTCGATCGGATTCTCGGCGCCGTCGCCGACCTCGCCGTCGGCGGCCTCCCGATACCATTTCCACACGCTCGAATAGGATTCGAAGACCTCGTATCCGGCGTCCTCCAAATTGCCGCGCTGCGTGCGGTATTCGGTGGAGATGTTCACGCCCTTCTTCATGGTGACCGGAACCTTGGTCATGAGTACCCGCACCCGAATAGCGCGCGAACTGTGCGCCGCCGCCTCCTCGGCCGCCTGATAGGTACTGGGCACGCGTTTGACCTCGGAGGGGCTGACGCTCGTGATCAATACGAGCTCATCGCTTTCCGGTATCGCGGCTTTGAATATGTCCGCGGATTCCCCGCCCGCGTCCACGATGATCACGTCGTAGGTCGCGGAATTGTCTTTGATGCAGTCGTCGACATGACGCGAGGGAAAAGCGATCAGATCGAAGGGCACCTCGATATCGGCGTGCGTCAGCCGCCGGTACCAGGAATATCCGGTCTGGCTGAGCGGATCCGCGTCGATCACCAGTACCCGCAGGTCGTGCACGCTGCTGAAGTAACTGGCCAGGAAGAACGCCGAAGTCGTCTTGCCGACGCCACCTTTCAGATTTCCCAGGGTCACCACGAGTGGTTTCGGTAGATCCAATGGCGCGAGTGAATTCGTCATGAACGGTCCTCCGAAGGGTGTGAGGAATGTCCGACAAGTACGGCAAGAGCTTCGCACGGGCCCACTCGAAGGCTCTGGATTGCGCGGTGGGAATCGCCGCTGTGTCCAATTGGACACAGATTTTCGTCGTGAATTCCGCACTCCGTTGCCTTTTCGTTATCGAAACACGCGTGTCGGACTGTGCACAACCCTGTGAACAAGCGAACCATGCAATGTCGAAGTGCGAATGTGATGAGTGTCAACCGGAGTAGCTAACCAAGCTCGATCGGAGGACTTACATCCATGGAAACTGGCGGAGACAGAAAGCGATTTCGATTCTTCCAGCAGCACATCTCATGGCGGGCCCTGGCGGTAGGCGCACTCGGTGCGGCCGCATTCGGTGTGGCCCTGCTCTACAACGCGGGATCGGCACAGGCCAAGCCGCTCGACATTCCCGGTCTCGGACAGATCGAGATTCCGAACGAGATCCCGGCCCTGGACTTCGGCCCGCTGCTCGTTCCCGGCCTCGCCGCCGACTCCCAGTTCCTCGTCGGCGTCCCGAACGAATCCGGCCCGGCCGCGCTGCCGGAAGCCCCCCAGGGGCACAGCCAGCCCGCGCTCTCGGCGTTCGAGGCGGCGCCCGGCGTTCTGTCGGTGGAGGAATTCGCCCCGGCCGCACACGAAGTCGCGCCCGGCATCGTGCCCGCCGTTGAAATCCCTTGGGGCACACTGTCGATCGAACCGACTCCGGCCGCGGCCGCGTCCATGCCGGAACAGGTCGCGCCCCAGGCGGATTCGCGCACCATCACCGTCGCGGGACTCGGCACCTTCACCGTTCCCGGCGGTGTGCCCCCGCTGGTCGGCATTCCGGGCGTGACCGACAACCCGGCACCCGCCGCGGCCCCGCGCCAGACCGCGGGTGAGCGCGCCGTCGAGGCCGCCCGCTCCAAACTGGGCACCTCCTACCGCATGGGCGGCAATGGCCCGGACTCCTTCGACTGCTCCGGTCTGGTGCAGTGGTCCTACGCCGAGGCGGGCGTGGAGCTGCCGCGCACCAGCTACGGCCAGTTGGACGCGGGCACCCCGGTCGGGCTCGACGAATTGCGGCCCGGTGATCTGGTGTCGTTCTACGACGGCGGCCACTCCGCGATCTACGCGGGGGACGGCCAGATCATCCACGCCTCGACCTACGGGGTCGGCGTGACCGAGTCCGACCTCGGCTCGATGCCCGTCTCCGGTGCGCGCCGCTTCTGAGGAGATTTGCGATGTCTCGAACCGAAAACCGTCCGGTCCCGTTGAATAGGTGCGAAGCGAAAATCCACGCATCCGCCGGATCGTGGCCGCACCGCGCACGGCCGACCCCGAACCCGGCGGTTCGATGCAGCGAGGTGTGCGATGAGGACGAAGAACACGGTCCGCGGCAAGCGTCCGGCGGTGGCCGGTCTGGCCGCGCTGGCCTGCGCCACCCTCACCACGGTGAGCGCGCCGACCGCCCAGGCCGCACCTGTGTGCCCGGGGGCGGGAGCGCCCACCCTGGTGTCCGCGGTGGTTCCCGGAGCGGCATTGGAAGGGCTGACGGTCGATTCGCGCGGCCGGGCCTTCACGACGGATCTGACCGGGCGGGTCCATCGCATCGACCGCCCGGGGGCCACGCCGATCCCGATCGCCACGGTGCCCAGTGGCGGCGGTGGCGCGCTGGCGTGGACGCCGGACGGCGGGCTGCTCGTCGGCTACGGGGCTGATGCGCGGGTCGTCCTCGGCGATGCGCTGCGCCACGCCGGGATCGTACGGGTGGACCCGGATACCGGATTCACGCGGCCGTACGCCGCCGGGCTGAGCGCGGCCAATGGGATGGATGTCGGCCGCGATGGAATCGTTTACGCCACCAACGATTTCGGGTCGTTGGTGGGCCGGGTGTACCCGAACGGCGTCGTCCAACCGGACTGGGCGAACCTGCCCAGCGCGAATGGTGCGGTGCTCGACAGCAATGACGAATACCTGTATGTATCAAGGACATTCGTCAACCCGGGGATCAGTCGGATTCCGGTGCGCGCGCCCTGGGCTCCGCAGTCGTTGGTGGATCTCGGCGGCGGTGACGCACTCGCCGCACCCGATGGGCTGACCCTCGACTCCCTGGACCGGCCCGTGGTGCCGTTCAATACCGCCGGGCAGGTGGTGCGCGTCGACGGCCCGAACAACTACTGCGTGCTGGGCGGCGGCAATCCCATGACGAGCGTGGTCAGCTACGGCCGCAGCGCGGAAGGGTTCTCGGCGGGACGGCTGTTCGCCGCCACCTTCACGGGTGTGATCTACGAAGTACCGGGCGGATTCGACCCGAACGCCCGCACCGCCACGCCCTGATCGGTCACCGGCCGCCGACCTGGCGCGCGGCCTCGAGATAGCCGCGCACCAAGGGGCGGTCGTCGCCGCGACGGCAGACCACCGCGAGTTCGGTGGGCGCGATACCGCGCACCGGGCGCACCACGACGGTGCCGCGCGCGAGCAGCGGCGCGTTGCCCTCGGCGAGCAGGGCTAGGCCCTCGCCCGCGGCCACCGCCTCGTGTGTCTCCTCCGCGCTGGTGATCTCGCCGCCGATCACCGGTGCCCGGCCGCCGCGATCGGCGGTGGCCAACCAGAAGTCGCGGCCTACACCCGCCGTTTCGGGCAGGGCGAGGAACGGTTCGTCGAGCAGATCGGTGAAGTCGATGATCTCGGCGGTGGCGAGGCGGTGCGTGGCGGGTAGGGCGACGCAGCGCGGTTCGCGGGCGACGACCACCCGGTCGTAGGGGCCCGGCTGGGGCAGCCAGATGAAGGCGATATCGCTACTGCCGTCGGCCAATCCGGCGCTCGGATCGGTCCAGGCGACCTGGCGGAGCTTGATCTGGGCGTGTGGGAAGCGCAGGACGAAGCGGGAGCGGATGGCGGGCAGCAGGCCCCGGCCGGGGCTGGTGCTCATGCCCACGGTCAGGGTCGCGCGCTGGGCGGCCTTCGCCTCGTCGATGGCTGTTTGCGCAATTGTCCAGTCGGACAACAGTTTTCGCGCATGCGGTAGGAGGGCCTCGCCGACGGGGGTGAGGGTGACGCGGCGGCGGTCGCGGTCGAACAGCGGTGCGCCGAGTTGGCGTTCCAGCATGCGAATCTGCTTGCTCAGCGCGGGTTGGGAGACGAACAGGCGCTCGGCCGCGCGGCCGAAGTGCAGCTCCTCGGCGACGGCGACGAAATAGCCGAGATCGCGGCCGTGCACGTTCATAACCAATGGTTATCACAGTAGGTCTTGGACCGCTCGGTGACCGAGCGGGCAAGCTGAAAACCATGACAGAGCAGAAGGTTTGGTTCATTACCGGAGCGAGCAGCGGCTTCGGCCTCGCCCTCACCGAAGCGGCCATCGCCGCCGGTGACACGGTGGTCGCCGCCGTGCGCCGCCCCGAGGCGCTCGCCGAACTCGTCGCCGCCCACCCCGATCGCGTCGATCCCGTTCGCCTCGATGTCACCGACGCCGCCCGCATCCCCGAGGTCGTCGCCGACGTGTTGGCCCGGCACGGCCGCATCGACGTGCTGGTCAACAATGCCGGGCGCACGCTGGTCGGCGCGGTGGAGGAGACCACCGACGCCGAACTGCGCGACCTGTTCGAACTGCACTTCTTCGGCCCCGCCACCCTCATCCGCACGGTCCTGCCCGCCATGCGCGAGCGCCGCACCGGCGCGATAGTCAACCTCTCCAGCATGGGCGGCCAGCTCTCCTTCGCCGGTTTCTCCGCCTACAGCGCAACGAAATTCGCCCTCGAGGGCCTCTCCGAAGCACTCCTCGACGAGGTCTCCGACTTCGGCATCAAGGTCCTGGTGGTGGAGCCCGGCTCCTTCCGCACCAACCTCTTCGGCAAGGGCGCAGCGCATTTCAGCACCCCCAACCCCGTCTACGCCGAAAAAGTGGGCAGCACACGAGACTTCGTCCAAGGCGGTGACGGCACCCAAGCGGGCGACCCCGCCAAAGCCGCCGCAGCCATCCTCACGGCCCTCAACGCCCCCACCACCCCTCTGCGCCTCCCGCTCGGCTCCGATGCCGTAGACGCCATCACAGGCCACCTCGAGTCGGTCCGCACCGAACTCACCCAGTGGGAAAAACTGGCCCGAGACACCAACTTCGACGCCTGACCCGAAACGACGATGCCCGGTCCCGCCGTAGCGGCGGGACCGGGCATGACGTGTGGATTCGGACGATCTAGTTCGAGATGCGGCGCTTGGCGTTGCGGGCGCGGCGACGCTCGGCCTGGATTTCGGCGAGTTCCTTCTCCAGGCCGTCGGCGACGCGGAACTGGCCCGTGTCGTAGATGTCGGCATTGTCGGAGGAGTCGCTGGAACCCTTGTCCGTGGTGGAGGCGATGGGGGAGCTGATGGTCTCGGCCCACAGGGCGTCCAGTTCGGCCGCCGCGACGGCGGAGGCGCGCTTGGGCGGCTCGGCCGGGAGCTCGATCTTGGTGGGCGTGGTGACGCCGTTGCGGGTCGACGACGAGCCATTGCGCGTCGATGCCCCATTGCGGGTCCCCTTGGCCGCCTCGGGCTCCGGCTTGGGGTCCTTGTCGCCGCTCTCCGCCACCAGCTCGGCCTCTTCCGCCGGAACGGTCTCCGCCTCCAGCACCAGCTGCGGCTGCTCGCTGGAGCGGTCGGTGGCCTTCTCGATGGCGGGCTGGGCGTGCGGCGGGGCGCTGAGCTTGTAGTCCGCCATGGCCGAGAGCCGTCGCACACTCAACTTCTGCCGAATCTGCTCGGCCGGATCGGGCAGACCGCGCAAACGCTCGGTGGCCTGGAGAATGGCCATGCCGTAGCGCGAGCTGACGGCATTGTGGATGAGCAGCGCGACGCCGATCATGACCGGCGCGACGGCGTGCACGGCGACCTCGTACCAATTGCCCTGGGCGACATAGGGGTAGGTGTTGAGCCCGACGGTCAGCGCGAGCAGCGCGATCTCGGCGAGATGCACCTGGCGGCGATTGTCGAGCACGCCCCACTCGGACACCTTGTTGGTGCCGATCATGATGATGATCAGACAGACGCTGATCATGCCTTCGAGCAGATAGCTGAACCAGAACAACGGATTCGACGCCCCACCGGGCGCGATGTTCTGCTGCACGTTCACCGCCGACCACAGCATGCCCGCGCCGACCACACCGCCCAGCGCCCGTAGCGACCAGGCCCGATGCTTGTACAGCGAAGCCAGTTTGGCGTGCGGACTGGATTCCCTTCGCTGCGCGGCGATCGCCTTGCGCGCGATCAGCAGATCTCGCATATCGGCCTTCTCGATTTCCTCGCTGGTCATCCGGGCGCGGTCGGCCGCCGCCGCGGTGGCCTGCACCTGCTTCCACCGCTGTTCGCGGTCCTCGATGCGGATGCGTTCGGCGAGTTCGCGTTCCTCTTGCAGCTCGCGTTCGGACAGCGCTTCGGTCAGCGCGGGGTCGAACTGGTATGCCAATCGCCCACGCGCCTTCTCGACGCGATGGGCTAGCTGCGAGACATCATCCCCGAGCGGAAACTCGTGCGTCACATCTCCTCCCGGGGCAGAAGATCCGACGCTGGACAAGTGATCACGAGTGGCAACGGCACATGCCATTAATAGTCGATGGCCCGCCACAACGAAACTGGGGATTTGCTTCCAGTCCATTCCGCCTCGGCGTGCCGCCCGCGACACGCCATACGGCTCTCTCCTTACCCACCGTTAGGTTTGGTCGATCGTCCCCTCGCGGAACGGGCAAACGACCTGTATCAGGACACCAGTTCGGCACTGTCGATCAAGAATGTGTCACCGTTCGGAATCAACTCGGCGCGTCGGGTTTCGTTCGCGGTGCGACCGTCCGGGTAACGCACGGTCAAGCGGTAGGTGACGGTCGACGCCGCGGTATCGGCGCTGAGCTCCGAGGTCTGCACGGAAGCCACTGTGCCCCAGAATGTCTGGTATGCCGCATATCCACCGATGAAGTCCTGATAGCGCGGCGTGAGGCGCGCCCACGCCGCGGCCGGGTTCCCTGGCAGCAGCGCGTAGTGATCGCGAATGAAACCGGTCATGCGACTCTCCGGTGACGGGGCCGGGGGAGCGATGGTGGTCGACGGGGGGACCGCCGGACTCGAGGTGGTGGCAGCCGGGGGCTCCGCCGGACGGGGAGTCACCGGAACCGAAGTAGTTCCGTGCGCGCCTGCGGAATCCGGCGGCGCGGACGAATCCGATCCCGACGAATCCCCCTGTCGGAGCACGCCGATCGTCAGGGTCACGGCCACCAGCGCGGACATGGAAACGACCATCACCCACACGAACACACGCGGCCGTTTCGCCGCCTCCATGGGCCCGATGAGCGGACTGGCCTGGGTGAGCGCGAATCTCGGATCCGAATCCGGTGCGGACTCCGTCGGCGACCCGTGCCCCCACTCCGGCCCCTGCCCCCAGACGGGTCCCGGCTCCGCGGGCAGCGTGGGCGCGGTGCCCTCCAACGCCGCCCGTGCGTCCGCCGCCAAAGCCCCCGCCGTGGGATACCGCGTACTCGGGTCCTTGGCCATGCCCCGCTCGATCACCCGGTCGAACGCTCCCGGCACCGCAGCGGTCACCGACGGCCGCGGCGGCGGGGCCGAAAGATGCGCCGCGACTTGCCGTTCCACACTGTCCCCCGGGAACGGCTTCACCCCCGCCAGGCATTCGTACAGCACGCAGGCCAGCGAATACACATCCGCGCGCGCGTCGTACTCCTCGTGCATGAGCCGCTCCGGGGCCATGTACGCGAAGGTCCCGATCGCCGCCCCCGTGGTGGTCAGCCCGGAGTCCTTGTCCGCCACCGCGATTCCGAAATCGATCAGATAGGCGAAGTCGTCGGCGGTGGTCAGCACATTCGACGGCTTCACATCCCGGTGCACCAGCCCCGCCCGATGCGCGGCATCCAGCGCCGAGGCGATCTGGGAGATGAACGAGACCGCGGTCGCCGGTGCCATGGCCCCGTCCGCCGCGACCCGGGCCCCCAGATCGGTGCCCTCCACCAACCGCATATCGAGAAACAGCCGCCCCTCGATCTCCCCGTAGTCGTGGATCGGCACCACGTGCGGCTCGTTCAACCGGGCCGCCGCCTGCGCCTCGCGCCGAAACCGCTCCCGGTACACCGGATCGTGCGCGAACTCCGTAGGCAGAACCTTCAGTGCGACAACACGATCCGTCCCGCTGTCGTAGGCCCGATAGACCCGCCCCATGCCGCCTTCCCCGAGCAGGCCGAGCAGGCGATACCGACCGAATGGCGTTCCCTCCACCCCGCCACCAAACCACACTCCGCCCGAAACCCCCAGTGCTCGCGCCCGCGGCCCGTGTCTCGGCCCCGCCACTCGTGCCACCGATCTTGGGGTCGTGTGATGCGGCCCGAACTCGGCTTACCGTGTCGGGCGTCGCTGTCGTACTTGTGCCACGGGGGATTTCATGGCGGATACCGTCCTCGTCGATCTGCTGCGGCGCGAACCCACGCGACGGCAGCTGGCCCTGCTGTACCGCCTGGTGTGCGGGGCGAGCGTCAATGTCGGTGGTACGCCCCGCTATCGGGCGGCCCCCGTCCAGGTGGTGGCGGATTGGCGCGCCGATGCCGAGGCGCTGGTGCGCTGGGAGCTGGCCCGGTGGGTCGGCGCGGACATTCTGGCGGTGACCGAGCCGGGCGTGCGCCGCGTCGCGGACGAACTCCACACTCGCGGAATCGAATTGCTCGGCGCGGCCGCCCCGGATCAGCCGTTCAGGACGTCCAGGGCGCGATCGATATCGTCCTCGGTGTTGTAGAGATGGCAGGACAGGCGTAGACGGCCCGCGCGCATGGCTCCGACGACCTTGGCGGCGCGCACGCGTTCGATGACCTCCGGCGTGGCCTCCACCGCCACAATGGCCGAATTGGCTTCCGGCAGACCGAGTCCCGTCCGCAGCCGATTGGCCAGCGCGACGTTGTGACGCTGGATGGCCTCGATCCCGACGGATTCGATGAGGTCGAGGGTGGGCCGCTGACCCAGCCAGGCGGGCCAGGTGGGGGAGAGGTCGAAGCGGCGGGCGTCGGCGGCCTGGCGCAGCGGGATGTCGTAGCAGGTCTGCCACGGGTCGAAGCCGGAATACCATCCGGCTCCCACGGGACGCAGCGTGTCCAGGGCCTCGTCGGTACCGGCCAGGAAGGCGCTGCCCTTCGGCCCGAGCAGCCATTTGTAGCCGACGGCGACCACCCAGTCCGCGCCGGTGTCGTGCACCGGGAACCATCCGATGGCCTGGCTCAGGTCGAACAACACCCGCGCTCCGGCCGCGCGGGCGGCGGCGACCACGGCGGGCACGTCGACCACGCCGCCATCGGCCGACTGCACCACGGCGGCGGCGACCAGCGCGTCATCGGGGCGGACGGCCGCGGCGAACTCGGCGAGCGGCGCGGTGCGCACCCGCAATCCGGGCCGGGACAGGAACGGCCACGACACCGAGGTGAACTCCCCCTCGGGCACAAGCACATTCGCGCCGTCGGGCAGGCTCTCCGCGACGAGCCCGACGAGCTGGGACACCTGCGACCCGATGGCGATCTGATCGGCACGCATTCCGGTCAGTCCCGCGAGGCTGGTGCGACAGGACGCGATCACCGAGTCCACCGCGGGTATCGAGAACTCACCCCGCATGCGTTCGTGTTCGGCGACCATGACCGCTTCCATCGCGGCGACCGGCAGCAGTCCGCAGCTGGCGGCATTGAGGTAGGTGACGGTGGGGGCGAAGGCATCCCGCACGGAACGCGGCAGCAGAGGGCTATCGGCGGTCATCACCCCATCGTGCGCACCGGCGGTGCGGGGGAGCAATATCCAGCGCGGCGAATCTGGCCCGGTGTCAGCGGGTCGACCATTCCTTGCGGTGGTAGTCGAGGATGGTCGGGTGCAGCAAAGTGGACACCTCTTCACCGCTGGCGCGGCGATCGGGCGGAAAGGCGGTCGCCGCGGCGAGGGTGGCGTCGTCCAGGGAGCGCGGACGGGCCTGCGGCGCGAGCGTCAGGCGCGGCTCGGCATCACGGGTGGCGAGGATGAAACCCCAGTCCCCGAAGCTCGGCACATTCACGTGGTACGGCAGGGTGCGCAGGCCCGCCGAGCGCACCGTGGCGTCGATGCACCAGAACGAGTGCCGCGCGAAAAACGGTGAGCCGGACTGGATCACGGCCGAGCCGCCCGGTTCCAGGGCGCGTGCGATCAGGCCGTAGAGCTCGCGTGAATACAGTTTGGCGATGGAGGTCTGATCGGGATCGGGGAAGTCCACGATCACCGCGTCGAATTGGCACCGGCAGTCCCGCAGCCAGCCGAAGGCGTCGGCATTGACCGTCCGGACGCGCGGATCGGCGAAGGCGGAGCGGTTGAGTTCCCGCAGTGGCTCGAAGGTCTGGGCCAAACGCGTCATGGCCGGATCGAGCTCCACCAGCGTCACGGCCTCGACATCGGGGTAGGTGAGGATCTCCCGCAGCGCGAGTCCATCACCGCCGCCGAGCACCAGGACGGTGCGCCGCTTTCCGGCCAGCGCCGGGTGCACCAGGGCCTCGTGGTAGCGGTACTCGTCCATCGACGAGAACTGGAGATCGCCATTGAGGTAGAGCCGCGTGTCCTGGGTGCGGAACGGGGAGGCCGCCTGGGTGATGACGATCTTCTGATACGGCGTCTCCTCGCTGTGCACAATGGGATTCGCGAACAGCGCCTGCTCCGCGGTCGCCTCGAAGCTGTCGGCGTAGACGTAGCTCGCGCCCAGCGCGACTGCCACGGCCACCGCGGCGACGGTGAGGAAGCCGCGTGCCAGCGGCTGGATATCGCGCCGAAAGACGGTGAACACCAAGACGAGTCCGGCGACGGCGTTCACCGCGCCGACCACCAGCGCCCCGCGCACCTGTCCGAACGCGGGCAGCAGCAGGAACGGAAAGGCCAAGCCGCCCAACAGCGCACCGATGTAATCGGCCGCGAACAGATCGGCCACCGCGGAGCCCGCCGCCTGCCGCCGAATGCGTTGCAGCAGCACCATGAGCAGCGGAATCTCCGCCCCCACCAGCAATCCGATCACGAAGGCGACGATGACCAGCGCCGCGGTGTAGACCTTCAGCCAGGCGAACGCCGAGTACAGCACGATCACCGAGAAGCCGCCGACCGTCGCGAGAATCAACTCGATGGCGGCGAAAGCCGGTGCCGCCCACCGCTGCAGCGGTTTGGCGATCAGCGCGCCCACGCCCATGGCGAAGATCATCACGCTGAGCACGATGGACGCCTGCACCACGGTGTCGCCGATGAGGAAGCTCCCCAGCGTCACCAGCGCCAATTCGTACACCAGACCGCAGGCGGCACAGACGAATACGGTGAGCAGCAACCCGAGCCGGGAGGCCCGCCGCGCCAGCGACATCTAGGACAGACCCGCGGCGACGACCAATGCCACCGCGATGTGCAGCGCCGCCGACACCCACACCGCCGGATGGCGGCCGCTGCTGTCGTCCACCAGCAGTGCGCCCAGCTGTCCGGGGGTGAGCAGGTCCAGCAGCAGGAAGGCGACCGCCATGACCGCCAGCCCGATCAGGCCGTACACCACACTCGCCGCGAGCGCCCGACCGATACTGCCCTCGGAGGTCCAGATGGCCGTGGCCACGATGATTCCCACGCCGAGCACGTTCGAGGCGGCCAGCAGCGAGCAGTTGGCATTGCGCTCCACCCAGATCTGCTGGCGCAGATTACCGGGCGTGATCACATCCACCAGCACGAAACCCAGTGCGATCAGCGCGATTCCGACGGCGCTGTAGGCCAGCGCCGCACCCCCGTCGCGGACCAGGTCGGCGACCATGTCTATCTCCTCAGCTGTTGTGGTGCTACTTGCCCGAGTTGTTGCCGCCGTTGGAGCTGGAGGCATTGGAGGTGGATGGCCAGTTCGAATTCGCGAGACCGTCACGATGGCGGCGATAGCCGTTGTCGTAGTCGTCCACGTCGATCTTCGCGCCGCCCTGGTACGGGCTGATGGTCACCAACCAGCTGTCGTAGCGCAGATAGGTGGTGCCGTTGTTGCGATGGGTGGCAACGGGTTTCACCCCCTTGCTGATCTCCTTCTCGACCTTGTCCACCGATTTGGTCGTGGTGTACACCCGCCCGCCCAGCGGATCGTCGAGCTGCGCGGCCCGCTGGTAGTGCTTGGCGATGTACGGCCCGGGATCGGAGGGATTCAACGCGTTCACCAATCCGATCGCGCTCCCGCCGATCACCAGCATGGTCACGATCACCCCGGCGATCCCGGCCCACATGGCCCCCATGCGCCCGCGCTTGCCGAATCGAATCGCCAGCCACAGTGTGACGCCGAATCCGACCGCCGCGAATACGAGCACGGCGATCCACAAACCCACAGACAAACGATCAGCTCCT
This sequence comes from Nocardia sp. NPDC050406, assembly GCF_044459025.1. Lineage (NCBI taxonomy): Bacteria > Bacillati > Actinomycetota > Actinomycetes > Mycobacteriales > Nocardiaceae > Nocardia > Nocardia sp. NPDC050406. The sequence goes on from NZ_JBITIM010000002.1 coordinate 513,943, forward strand.
CCCGCCGGGGCGCATCATATCCAGGTGGGCGGGTTTCATCGAGCCGTATCCCTCGCGCTGGGCGGCACCGGATGTCTGAGACGAATTCAGGCGCGGTTCACGACCGGTTCGCCGCGCGATGCCCGGTGGTTGCCGGGTGCGCGTTAGACTGTCTGAGACGTAGTGGGTCGCGTGGAGAGGCGCTGGTGATGGGTGCTCGGACGGTTGTCGCGGATGTTGCCGACGAGTTGGCCCGCCGCGTCGTCGCCGGGGACTACGAGCCCGGCGACCTGATGCCCTCGGTTCGCCAGGTCGCCGAGGAGTTCGATATGAACCGGGCGACCGCGCAGCTGGTGCTCGGTCGACTCGAGTCCTACGGCATCGCCCGGGCGCACCGGGGCAAGGGGTTCATCGTTCGCGATGTGCGCGCCGAGGGCGGTATCGAGGTGTACGGGCGGCTGTTCCAGCTGTCACAGGACACTCCCGATATCGCCGCCGACCTGTTCCGCGACATCGTCGCCGAGGAGCGCGGCGTCGTCCTCGATGCCCTGATCGGCTACACGGAGAGCCCGGAGCGCGTCGACCCGGCCCTGCTGAAGGCCGCGGTCGACGAACTGGAAACCATTGCGAGAACACCGGATCCGGACCTGCGGCGCATGCTCGCCCTGGAACTGGACCTGGTGCGCCGCCTGCTCACCGAACTCGGCCAGAGCATGCGCCGCGCGGTCCTCAACTCCATCGGCGAGATGGTATTGGAGGTCCCCGCCGCCATCGCCGCCTACTACGCGTCCGGTCCCGACCTGCACGTGCTGGTCTGGCAGGCGCTGCTCGCGGTGTGGGAATCCGACAGCGGCCCGAGCGAGGCGCAGCTGGCCCTGTTCGAGGACCTGTTCGAGATGTACCACGTGAAGGTGGTCGCCCGATTCGGCGAATTGGTCGGCGCGACAGACGAATCCGAGGCGGCTGCCCGGACGGCCTGACCTCCGTTCGAGTCTGTTCAGACGCGCCGGATGCGGGCCAGCCAGGCGGCGACGTTCACCTTCCCGTCCACCTGCTCCAATTCCGCCGCCTCCCGCGCGACCGATTCGGTGACCCGCCCGAGGTATCGAGACTCGCTGATCTCCTCCAATTCCCAGCCCGCGCCGAAGGATTCGCGAATGATGCTGTCGCTGATGCGCGGTCCGATACCGGGTTCGCGATCCGACAGCGCCAGCACGTGGACGTACCCGCCCGGCGCGCACACCGCGTGCAGACTGCGCACATACGCCGCCCGCGCCTCGGGCTCCTCCCCGAACACGTGGAACAGCGCACTGTCCACGATGGTGTCGAACCTCGGCCCGACACCATCGCCCTCATCGACAGCGCCGACCAGCGCCGGGGCCTCCCGCAACCGCAACGCGTCCGCCACCTCGAACCGCGCCCCGGATACGCCCTGCGCCTGCGCGTTTCGCCGCGCGTACGCCACCGCGCTGGGCGAGAGATCCACGCCGACCACGTCATATCCCAGCCGCGTCAACAGAATGGTGTGCTCCCCGGCCCCGCACCCGGGATCGAGCACCCGCCCCCGAATACGTCCGGACTTCTCCAACTCCACGATCGCGGGCTGCGGTTGCCCGATCACCCACGGCGCGGTATCGCTGTCGTACACGGCATCCCAGAATTCAGTGGAACGAGTCATGCCCCCACTGTGATCCCTCAACCTCGGTTGAGGTCAACACCGCGTCACAGTCGGTGTCGGAGTTCCCGGCGGGAGGTCACACCGAGTTTCCGGAAGATCTTGCGCAGGTGGTACTCCACCGTCGCGGTGCTGAGGAACAGTTCGGTGGCGATCTGCTGGTTGGTGGTGCCCGACGCGGCGAGATGGGCCACCTGTAGTTCGCGCGGCGTCAGGGCGTAGGCGGTGCCGGGATCGCGCTCGCGCGCGCGTTCGCCGGTCCCGGACAGCTCGACGCGGGCCCGTTCGGCGAAGGCCTCGGCACCCATGTCGAGGAACATCTCGTGGGCGCTGTGCAGGTGGTCGCGGGCCTCGCGTCTGCGACGTCTGCGGCGCAGCCATTCGCCGTAGAGCAGGTGGGTGCGCGCCACCTCCGGTGTCAGTGGTGTCTGCCGCAGGAGGTCGAGGGCTTCCGTATACCACCGCTCGGCCTCGTCGGAGGTGGTCAGCAGTGCCCTGCCGCGTGCCAAAAGCCCCAGCGCCCACGGGGTTCCGCTGGCAGTCGCCCGGTCCGACAGTCGCCGCAGTGCCAGCTCGGCGGTCGCGGTATCCCCGTCGCGGACAGCCGCCTCGATCAGGTCGGGCAGTGTCACATTGCCGAAATGCGGTGGGTCCTCGTCGAATACGACCGCCGCCGCCTCTCGCGCCTCGTGGTAGCGGCACTGGCCCAGGCGCAGCACGACCAGCGCGGTCCGCGCGAGCTGCACCTGCAAGCCACCCGGGCGTTCGGCCTCTGGTCCGGCTTGAATCGCCACCGCGGCCAGGGTGCGTTCCTCGTCGCCGCGCCAGCCGTGCAGCAGGGCATCGCTGCTCTCGGCATATCGCAGATCAGCGCCGATGGCCGCGGCCACATCCTTGAATTCGGCGAAGTGAGCCGCGGCGGCGGTGAAGCGGCCGCAGAGCAGTTCGTGGGTGGCGGCCCCGTGCGTCGCCGCTTGCAGCATGCGCAAGGCGCCCCGCTGACGGGCCGTCGCGCCGTAGCGTCGCGAACACACACCCAATGCCTCGATATCCCAGAGTTCGATGGCGAGCAGGACGCCGAGCAGGAACCAGCGGGCGGCATCGCCGTTCTCGGCGCGCTCGGCCAACATGGCCGCCAATCCGCGCCGCATTCGGGGAACCGCCGAAACATAGTCGCGCCCAACCAGTTCCGCGTGGGCATCGAGCAGTAGGTCGGCCAGTGGTGGCTCGCCCGGGACCGTCGGCGCGTCCAACGCGGCCTTCGCGATGTACAGCGCGCTCGTCTCCGCGCCGATGCGCGCCACCACGATCACCGCGTCGAAGGCTTCCAGCAGGGTGTCGCGTGCCGTGCGCGCATCCACTTCGCGGAAGATGCGCGCTGCCTCGAACAGCAGCGGCACCGCGCCCTCGCGGCCGAGCATGACATTGAGGAAGCCGCGCAGACGCATGGCGTAGGCGTCGAGTACCGCGATGCCGAGATCCGCGGTGAGCTGATCCAGCAGGCGCTCGGCCAGCCGAGGCGCACCCGCGGTGAGCGCGGCTCCCGTCGCGGCCAGCAGCCGCCCATTGCGTTGCGCGCCTTGGGGTGTGATCTCGGCGGCGCGCTGCAGAAAGGCGGCCTGGGACAGGTAGCCGCCGCGTTCCCCGGCGCGGGTGGCGGCGGCCTCCAACTCGGCCGCGACCCGCTCGTCGGGTCCCGCGATGGACGCCGCTCGATGCCACGCGCGCCGATCGGTGTCGCGGGTCGGATCGGCGGCGTCGGCGAGCGCGGCGTGCACCTGTCGCCGTCGCGGCATCGGCGCGCCGCCGTAGACGGCGGAGCGAATCAGCGGATGGCGGAAGCGCAGAGTGGAACTTATTGTGGGAGAGAGCAGTTCGGCGCGATGCGCCTGTTCGAGCGCGGCATCGAAGGCGGTCGTGGTCATGGTGGCGAAGGCCCGCCGGACGGAACCCGGATCATGTCCGCCGTCGGCCGCCATGAGCAACAACAGATCCTGGGTCGCGTCGTCGAGGCCGCGCATCTGACGCAGAAAGCGCGCCTCCAGCTTGCGGTCCAGCGGCAGCGGCTCGCCGTCCCAGGATTCGGCCGAGTTGCCCTCGTCCAGGCCGCGGGCCAATTCCAGTATGGCCAAAGGGTTTCCATCCGCCTCGTCGAGCAGCCTGGTCGCGATCACCCGGTCCACCTCGACGGAGACCGAGGCCGCCAGCAGGGTGGCGGCGGCCGGACCGGGGAGCCCGGTGAGCCGCACCTCCGGCATACCCGCCAGGTCGTCCTCGGCGTCGCCGTCGCGCAGGCCGAACAGCAACACGATCGCGTCGGCGTGCACCCGGCGCGCGACGAATGCCAAGACCCGCAACGACTCTCGGTCCAGCCACTGGGCGTCGTCGCACACCGCGAGCAGGGGATGGTCGGCCGCGGCGTCGGCGAGCAGGGTGAGGGCGGCCAGGCCCACCAGGAACCGATCCGGGGGCGTATCGGCGGCCAGCATGCCGAAGGCAGTCTCCAGCGCGTCGCGCTGTGGGCGGGGCAGGCGGCCACGCTCACCCAGCAGCGGCAGCAACAACCGGTGCAGGCCCGCGAATCCCATCTCCTGTTCGGCCTCGACCCCGGCCACGCGCATGACCTGGGCGGCGGACGCGGCCGCGATGGTGTGTTCGAGCAGCGCGGTCTTGCCGATCCCGGCCGGGCCCCTGATGATCCGCACCGCACTGAGCCCGGCCTCGGCATTGCGCACCAGGGCTTCCAGCTCAGCCGACTCGGACTCCCGGCCATGAAGTGACATGACAACAAAACTACTGGGCGACCCCTGATTTCCGCTCACGACTATGGGCTTTCAAGGATTCGACGCGCGGCCGCGACGGGCATCGTCGGTGCTGTCGGCATTCCATCCACGCAGGAGCACGAGAGTGAGCAAACCCGTACTCGAACCGGCGGCCCAAGATTTCGTCGAGGCCACCGCCAATCCGCCCTATCTGTACGACCTCGGTCCGGTCGAGGGCCGCAAGACCGTCGACGAGGTGCAGTCACCCGAGATCGAGGTGCCCGGCACCGAGCGTGTGGTGGTCGCCGAACCGGATCTGACCATCTTCCGTCCGACCGGGGTACCCGGACCGCTGCCGGTGGTGCTCTACATCCACGGCGCGGGCTGGGTTTTCGGCAACGATCACACCCACGGTCGGCTCGCCCGCGAACTGGCCGTCGGGGCAGGCGCGGCCGTGGTGTTCGTCAACTACAGCCTCTCGCCCGAGGCGCGGTATCCGGTGGCGCTCGAGCAGGCGTTCGCGGCGCTCGAGTGGATCGCGGCGCACGGTGGCGAGCGTGGGCTCGATCCCGCCCGCATCGCCGTGGCCGGAGATTCGGTCGGCGGGAATATGAGTGCCGCACTCACGCTGCTGGTGAAGCAGCGCGGGGGACCGGCGCTGGCGGGACAGGTGCTGTTCTACCCGGTGACCGACGCGTCCTTCGACACCGCCTCGTACCGGCAATTCGCCACCGGGTACTTCCTGCGCCGCGATGCCATGCGGTGGTTCTGGGACCAGTACATCGCCGATCCCGCTCAGCGCTTCGAGATCACCGCCTCGCCGCTGCGGGCCAGCGGTGAGCAGTTGGCGGGGCTGCCGCCCGCGCTGGTGATCACCGCGGAGGCCGATGTGCTGCGCGATGAGGGCGAGGCCTACGCCGACAAACTGCGCGCGGCGGGCGTGCCGGTGACGGCGGTCCGCTACGGGGGGATCATCCACGATTTCGTCATGCTCAACGCTCTGCGCGGTACCCATGCCGCCGGGGCCGCCATCGATCAGGCCACCGCCTTCCTGCGCGTGGCACTCACCGCGAAGGAGTCGGAAAATGTTCACTGACCACGATATTCAGCAGATCGAACGGGCCGAGGCGTCCGGGCTCACGCCCGTGGTGTTCGTGCACGGACTGTGGCTGCTGCCCTCCAGTTGGAATCGGTGGGCGGAGGTCTTCGCCGCGGCCGGGTACTCGCCGGTGCTGCCCGGATGGCCCGATGACCCGGAGACGGTCACCGCGGCCAACGAACATCCGGAAGTGCTGGCGGACAAGACCGTTGGCCTCGTCGCCGACCACTTCGCCGCGCTCATCGGCGAATTGAGCCGCAAGCCGGTGGTGGTCGGTCACTCCTTCGGCGGGCTGCTGGCGCAGATCCTCGCCGGACGCGGATTGTCGGCGGCGACGGTCGCCATCGACCCCGCGCCGTTCAAAGGTGTGCTGCCGCTGCCGATCTCCTCGCTGCGCGCGGCCGCGCCGGTCTTGACCAATCCCGCCAATTGGCATCGGGCGGTGCCGCTCACCTTCGAGCAGTTCCGGTTCTCGTTCGCCAACGCCGTGGACGAGGTGGAGGCCAAGCAGCTCTACGAGACCTTCGCGGTGCCCGCGCCGGGTGCGCCGCTGTTCCAGGCGGCGGCGGCCAATCTGAATCCCTGGAGCGAGACGAAGGTGGACAGCACTGCGGCACATCGTGGTCCGCTGCTCATCGTGTCCGGGGAGAAGGACAATACGGTGCCCTGGGCGATCGCCAACGCGTCCTACAAGAAGCAGGCGCGCAACGAGCACGCGGTGACCGAGATCGTGGAGATCCCGGGGCGCGGCCATTCGCTCACCATCGACTCGGGGTGGCGCGAAGTATGTGATACCGCACTGGCTTTCGTTCAGCGCTTCGCCTGACGAGGCTCTTCACGGCCCTCGAAACGTCCTGCGGTAGGCCGACGGGGTCGTTCCGAGGGCGCGGGAGAACTGCTCGCGCATGGTGACCGCGCTGCCGAAACCGCATTGGGCGGCAATGCGTTCGACGGTGTGGTCACCGGTTTCGAGCAGGCGCTGCGCCATGGCGATGCGCTGGGTGGCGATCCAGGCGCTCACACTGGTTCCGGCGGTCTTGCGGAAGTGGCGGGTGAAGGTGCGGCGGCTCATGGCGGCGTGTGCGGCGAGGGTGTCGACGGTGAGGTCGTCGCCGAGATGTTCGATGGCCCAGCGCAGGGTGGCGGCGAGGGGATGCTGCGAACCCGTTGCGGGCAAGGGGTGTTCGATGAACTGCGCTTGGCCGCCCTCGCGGTGCGGGGGAGTGACCAGGCGGCGGGCGACGCGGTTGGCGAGCTCGGCGCCGTGCTGGCGGCGCAGCAGGTGCAGGCAGGTGTCGATGGCGGCGGTGGTGCCCGCCGAGGTGACGATATCGCCGTCGTCGACATAGAGGGATTCGCGGTCGAGGGCGACCTTCGGGAAGCGGCGCGCGAACTCGTCGGCCCATTTCCAGTGGGTGGCCGCCGGGCGACCATCCAGCAGACCGGTATCGGCGACCACGAACGCGCCCAGGCAGAGGCCGACCACGCGCGCACCGGCCGCGTGCGCGGCGCGGACCGCCTCGACGATATCGGGCGGGGCCGGTAGTTCCGGATCGGGCCAGCTCGGCACGATCACCATGGCGGCGTCGGCGACTTCGTCCAGGCCGTAGCCGGTGGAGACGGTGAATCCGGCGGTCGTGATGATGGGGGCGGCGCCCGGTGTGCAGACCCGGATCTCGCACGGCGGCAACTCCGCGGAGGGCTGTTCCTCGCCGAACACCAGGCACGGCACCGACAGGTGGAACGGGTGGATTCGGTCGAAGGCCACGACCGCGATCACATCCATGGCTATCCTCCCGCGACTGTTGGCCCAATTCCGTCGATTGTAGGCGCATGAGCCACTGTCCGTTCCGGCGCATGGGCGCGATCGTGGACGTCGTGCACCGCATGACTCGAACCATCCTCACCGCCCTCGCCGTGGCGGCCTCGGTGGCGGCGTGCCAGAGCGCCCCCGCCTCGCCGAACACCTCTTCGCCGAACGATCCGACAGGAGTTTCCGAAATGACCACTGCGTCACAGACTTTGCGCACCGTGAGCGGCCTGGACAACACCCCCGCCCGCCTGGCCGACGCCACCTTGATCATGATCGACTTCCAGAACACCTACCGCACCAGCGTCATGGCGCTGCCCGACGCGGAGGCGACCCTGGCCGCCGGAGCCCGCCTGCTGGAGGCCGCCCGCGCGCTGGGCCGCCCGATCGTCCACATCGTCAATGACGGCGGTCCGGGCAGCCCCTACGACATTCGGGCCGATATCGGCGCGATCAGCGATGCGGTGGCCCCGCGCCCGGGGGAGCCGGTCGTGGTGAAGAAGGTGCCGAACGGCTTCCACGAGACCGATCTCGAGAAGACCCTCCGTGACCTCGGTGCGGGTCCCGACCTCGTCCTCGCCGGGTTCATGACCCACATGTGCGTCCAATACACCGCCGAGGGCGCTTTCTACCGGGGTTACCGCCCCACCATCGTCGCCGAGGCCACCGCCACCCGCCCCCTTCCAGGGGTAACCGGCACGGTCACCGCCGACGCCCTGCAGACCGCCGCCCTCACCGGGATCGGCGATCTGTTCGGCGTGGTCGTACCCACGGTGGACGATCTGCGGTAGCTCGAAACGGTTCTCGCCCACTCCGTTCGGGTGGGCCGCCGCTAGCTTCGCTTCAGGAAGAAGGCTCGGATGTCCTCGGCGAGCAGGTCGGGGACCTCCATCGCGGCGAAGTGGCCGCCTCGGTCGAATTCCGACCAGTGCTCGATGGTGTAGAGGCGCTCGGCGAGCGGGCGCACCGACTGTGTGATGTCGTGTGCGAAGACCGCTACGCCGGGCGGGACCCGGCACGGTGCGCTGCCGCGCGCGGTCTCGCGGGTCAGGCGGGCGGAGGAGGCGGCGGTGGCGGTCAGCCAGTAGAGCGAGATATCGGTGAGCATTCGGTCGTCGCTGACCGGGGTGCGCGGGTCGGTCCACTGGGCGAAGCGTTCGGCGATCCAGGCGAGTTGGCCGACCGGGGAATCGGTCAGGGCGTAGCCGATGGTTTGTGGCGTGAGAGCCTGAAGCGCTTGGTAGGGAGGACGATTCGCCATCAGCTGCCGCACCTTGTCGAGGCGGGCTTCATCGGATTCGGAGACTACGACCTCCGGGTCCGGCCGCGTCGGCAGGTAGTTGACGTGCACTCCGACAACGTGTTCGGGCGCGATCGCGCCGAGCGCCGTCGAGATGCCCGAGCCGAAGTCGCCGCCCTGCGCGCCGTAGCGCTCGTACCCGAGACGGCGCATCAACTCGGCCCACGCCCGCGCCACCCGGTTGACGTCCCAGCCGCGTTCGTGGGTCGGCCCGGAGAACCCGAAACCCGGGATGGAGGGGATGACGAGGTGGAAATCGCGTGCGAGCGGCTCGATCACCTCGAGGAACTCGAGGAACGATCCCGGCCAGCCGTGGGTGAGCACCAGCGCGAGCGCATCCGTTTTCGCCGACCGCACGTGCACGAAATGAATGCTCTGCCCGTCGATTTCGGTGATGAAATGCGGCAGCTCATTGAGCCGAGCCTCGTGCTCGCGCCAGTCGTATCCGGTGCGCCAGTACTCGGCCAGCGCCCGCAGCCGTGCCAGCGGGAACCCGTAATCGGTTCCAGCATCGGCGATCTCATTGGGCCAACGAGTGCGGGCAAGCCGGTCGTTCAGATCGTCGAGGTCGGCTTGGGGGATGTCGATGCGGAATGGCTCGATCATGGTCTCTGCTCCTCGGTGGATGACTGCTACACCCCTTTCGACACAGGAAATCCGCCCCTGTGACTCACCCGGAAAGTGTTCTGCGTCACAGTTGTTCCGGGTTTGTTGGTTGCACGACCGGCCCCCTTTGGGAATACTTGTGCCGCAATCGATCTGGTGATCGGTTGAATCACGCTCTCTGGAGGGGGAACCTTGAAGTCCATATCCCGCACGGCTGCCGCCTGTTCCGCGGTCGCCGCCGCCACCATCGGCCTCGTCGTCAGCGCGGGCCCCGCCCACGCCCAACAGCCCAACACCTGCATCTCCGTCGACAACCGAATGGGCTTCGACGTCACAGTCGAATTCGACCACCCCCCGATCGCCCCCATGATCGCCGGAACAGTCGAACCCGTCACCCCCACCGACGGCCCCGGCGGCGCCCCCTATATCTCCCCCGACGGCTCCTGGACCATAGTCGCCCCCGGCCAAAAGGATTGGTCCTTCGATCCCCACTGGCGCGCCATGCCCGGCTGCAACGGCCTCTGGACCGTCCGCATCCGCCCGTGACGCACCCCGTCGTCGCACCCTGAACGCGCCGACCTCGACACGGAACCGCCTCCGACCGAAGCCAAGGTCGGAGGCGGTTTTCTCGTTTCTGCCGTCAGCCCCAGACTCCCGGGGCGCGTGCGGGAACGGTGAGTTCGGCGAGTACGCCGTAGTGGTCGCTGGCCTGAACCCCGTCCCGGGGGTCGACACAGATTCGGTCGACGGACCGCACCTCGAGGGTCGGTCCGAAACTTGTTCCCCTGACCTTTACGTAGTCGATGCGTCGACCGGCGGTGGAGAACATGTCGCCGTGGGCGACCAAGGGGTTGTCCGGGGTGAAGGTGTGACCGGATTCGTTGGGGCGCAGTAGTTCCCAGGTGTCGTGGTAGCTGACGCTGAGGCCTGACAGCGACTGTTTGCCGGTCCAGAATCGGATGCTGGCCGAGTGCGGGGCGGCGTCGAAGTCGCCGAGCAGGACAACGTGGTCGTCGCGGCCGTCGAGTACTTCTTCGATGAATCGGGCCGCCGCGACCGCCTGTAGCTCGCGTTCGTATTCGTAGTCGAGCTGGAAGACCGGCTTGTGGTGGGCGATCCGCAGCGTTCCGAATGGTTGTGGAGCCCGCACTTCGGCGACGACCACGGCTGACCAGGGGGAGGCTGCCGCGCGATCGGTGACGTCGAGCCGATGCTCGTGGATCTGACCGAACGGCCAGCGGCTGGCCAGCGCCAACCCGATCCCGCCCGGGGCGGCCTGGGAGTGCCACGCGACGTGCCAGTCCGGGCCGAGTAGCTCCGCCATGACCTGTTCGCGGTTCTCGCCAGCGTCGACCTCCTGCAAGGCGATGATGTCGGGACTGCTCTCGCGCAAGAGCTCTGAGATGACCTTCTTGCGGCGATGCCAGTCGGCGAGGAGTGGCGAGAGAATGTTGAAGGTCGCCACGCGCATGGAAGAAATCTCAGCGTCCTCGACGCGCTTCGGAACAAACATGACGAAGATACTCGCAGCCGCTTACCCGCGCGTTGACGGGTGGCAACCGAATTGCGCTGTGCGAACTGGACACTCAGTGTGATGGCGGCAATGATCTAGCGGTTGATGCCGTCACACTCGAGGGTCGAGTTCATGTCATTGTTTGGAAAGTTCGCGCTGGCCATGGTGGTTCCGGCCGCGGGTGCGCTGATCGTCGCGGGCGGCGGGACGGCGCATGCGGTCGGCGACCTGTACGGCGCGATCGCCGTCTACCAGCAGAACACCCCCGGCACGCCGTGGGATCATCACACCGGTGTTGCTGTGGCGGTGGATTATCCGTCGCAGGCCGCCGCGGACGAAGCCGCGCTCGCGGGGTGCTCCGTCGAGCGCTGCACCGTGTTCGCCCGAGTCCACAACGAATGCGGCTCGGTGGTGGAGTACGACACCTGGACCGCATGGTCGAACGCCGTGGAGCCGGTCTACTTCACGGGTCGCGGCCCCACCGCCGCCGCGGCGGAAAAGGCGGCGCTGGACCTGGGAAACCAGGGACTGTCCTTCCCCACCAGCCTCTTCTTCGACCTCGGCCTCGCCCGAGTCGTCAAACCACTGACCGTCCTGGACACCATCTGCACCTCGAACGCCGGGTAACGTCGCAGCCGGTAGGCGATATCGCCTACCGCGAAAACGAAAACCGCCCCCGACCTTTCCAGGTCGGGGGCGGTTTCTATTCACCCACAGATGTGGAGCTAAGGGGAATCGAACCCCTGACCTCTTCGATGCGAACGAAGCGCGCTACCAACTGCGCTATAGCCCCGTGCGGTCCGTTTCCGGTCTGCGCTGAAGAACTTTAGCAGGTGGGTTTGGGGGAGGACGAATCGGCTGGTCAGGGTGGGTGGGATGGGGAAAATCGGTGGCGGGGGTTCGTAGGATTTGGGGGTGGATATGAGTGCGAGTGTCGAGTTGGCGGGGGACTGGGAAGAGCGGGTTCGGGGGGCGCTGGCGCGGGCCGGGGGAGTGGGGGAGGAATTGGGGCGGGGGCGGGTTGCGGTGTTGGGGGCTGGGTTGGACAGTGTGGCGTTGGTGGCCGAGGGGGTGAGTGGGCGGTTCGTGTTGCGGCTGCCGAAGGGGGAGGACGGGGCGGAGGGGATCGCTCGGGAGGGGCGGTTGCTGCCGGAGTTGGGGGAGCGGGTGGGGTTGCCTATTCCTCGGTTCGTGTTGATGGCGCGGAATCCGTTGGGGCCGGGGGAGTTCTGTGTGTATCCGATGGTGCCGGGGGAGGTCGTGTCGGCGCGGGAGTGGCATCGGCGGGGGCTGGTGGGGGCGGGGACGGCTCGGCAGGTGGCGGGGTTTCTCGACGAGGTGCACGGGTTTTCGGTGGAGCGGGCCGTGGAGTTGGGGGTGGAGGTGGCGGATTATCGGGAGGAGTTCGAGGAGACGCTCGAATTGCTTGGGGCGCACGTCGTTCCGATGTTGGAGCATGCGGAGGCGCGAGTGTTGGTCGAGGCGTTCGAGGGATACCTGGGGGATGCCGAGAACTTCGCGTACGAGCCGACGTTGATCCACGGGGACGTGAGTTTGGACCATCTGCTCATCACCGGGGACCGGATCAGCGGGGTGATCGACTTCGGGGATACGCAGATCGGGGATCCGGATTACGACCTGTGCTACCTGTGGACGGAGGCGGGGCCGGAGTTCGTGCGGCAGGTGCGGGAGTACCGCGGACTGCCGTTCGACGAGCGGCTCACCGGGAAGCTGAACTTCTGGGCGATCGCCGATCCGACCGACGACGTGCTGCACGGGATCGAGAACGATATGCCGGAATTCCGGGACTCGAGCCGGAATCGACTGGTGCGGGCGCTCGAGCGGTACGCGGCTCAGACGGGCACGCTGTAGGCCCGAACCACTTGGAGGAACAGGTCGACGCGGTGCGCCGAGACCTCGGGGTTATCGGGTTCCAGCAGGCATTGGGCGAGCGTGCCGTCGTGAACGGCTACCAGGGCGCGGCCGAGGGTGCGCGGGTCGGGAACTGACCGGCCCGTCCGCTCCAGCAGCGCGACGACCACCGGCGTGAGCGCGGCGGCGATCGCGTCCTCACGCGCCACCATGGCCTGCCGCAGCGTGGGAGTGCGCAGCGCGTGCGCGGTGAATTCGGAGGTGATGCGAAACCACTTGTCGTCCAGCGGCACAGCGTCCAGGACGTGTTTCACGGCCTCGCGTTGATCGGTGATCGCCGTCGCGGCGGGCGCGTCCAGGATGGCGCGGACCTCGCTGAGCATGCGCGCGGAGCGCTGTTCCCACATGGCCAGGAACAGTTCTTCCAGCGATGTGAAGTTGGAGTAGAACGCCCCGCGCGTGAAACCCGCGCGCTCACAGACCTGTTCGACCGAGCAGCGTCCGAACCCTTCCTCGGCGAACGCCTCGAAGGCCGCGTCCAGCAGCCGCTGCCGCGTCTCGGCGCGCCGTCGGCCCGTTCGTGGCACCTCGACCGGTGGCACGATCCCGTCCCCCGCCACCATCTCATCACCCCTGCTCACGCCCGTATCGTAGCGCTCACCGGCACCCGGGCAGCCCCGCCGCCCGCGCCGCGGCCCCGAGTACGGCCTCCAGCATCACCGGCGTCAACCGTCCGGTGAAGGTGTTCTGCTGGCTGGGGTGATAGCTCCCGAACAGATGCAGCGGTGCGCGATCGGCCGCCGCGGGAGCCAACTCGTACTCCACGCCGTGCCCGAATTTCGGCCTGGGTTTCGGTACCTCCCAACCGGATTCGGCCAATACGGGCAACAGGGCCTGCCAACCGAAACCGCCGAGCACCACGATGGACCTGACGGTCGCTTTCAACAGCTCCAGCTCGGTCACCAACCAGTGACGGCACCGATCGCGCTCCTCGGGCAGCGGCTTGTTGTCCGGCGGCGCGCAGTGCACCGGCGCGGTGACCCGAGCATCGATCAGCTCGAACCCGTCACCGATATGCGTGGCGGTCGGCTGATTGGCGAGCCCGACCCGGTACATGGCCGCGTACAGAAAATCCCCGCTGCGGTCCCCGGTGAACATCCGCCCGGTGCGATTACCGCCGTGCGCGGCCGGAGCCAACCCCACCACCAGCAGCCTCGCGTCGGGCGGCCCGTACCCGGGCACCGGCCGCCCCCAATACGTCTCGTCCCGAAACGCCGCCCGCTTCTCCCGAGCGGCCTGCTCGCGCCAGGCCACCAACCGCGGGCAGGCCCGGCATTCGGACACCAGGGCGTCCAGCTCGGAGATCGTGCGGCATACGGAATCCACCCGACCATGGTGCCCGAACCGTCGAGTCCCGACCGGTCGGGCACCCATCGGCCCGGGCATACTTAGCGCGGATTGCCGGGGGTTTGCGATATGGACAAGGAGTAGAGCATGGCCGCTCTCGCCGAACTCGGTAGCGCGGCGAGCGTCGCTCACCATGTCGGAGATCTCGTGGGAGTCTTCGCATTTGCCGTCTCGGGTGCACTGCTGGCCGTCCGCAAGCGCTACGACCTGGTCGGAATAGCCGTACTGGCCGTGAGCACCGCGCTCGGCGGCGGCATCATGCGCGATCTGATCATCGGCGAGACCCCGCCGGTGGCCTTCGTGCACCTGCGCTACCCCGCCACGGCCCTGCTCGCCGCCATTGTCATCTTCTTCTGGCATCCGCCCCGGCGGCTCATTCGCGGACCCCTCGATCTGGCCGATGCCGTCGGACTCGGCATCTTCTGCGTGGTCGGCACCGTCAGCGCCTATCAGCACGGCCTGTCGCCGTTCTCGTCCGCGACGCTCGGCGTGGTCACCGCGGTGGGCGGCGGCATCGTCCGCGATGTGCTGGCCGGGCGCACCCCCAGCCTGCTGCGCCCCGACGAGGAGCTCTACGCGATTCCGGCGCTGGTCGGCTCCGCCGTCACCGCGACGCTGCTGCACCTCGACCTCTATACCTACTGGACGGGCGCTTTGGCGGGAGCGGGCGCGTTCGGCGTTCGCGTCCTCGCGCTGCGCCTGCACTGGCGCGCCCCCATCGCCCGCCCCCATCGCCGCCGCGGCGACAGTCCGCCCGAAACATCCGGGCCGCTCGGCGTGTCCTGAGCTGGGCCGCCCGGTCGTGTCGCCGAGGCTGGGCAAACCCGGTTGATAGCATGTCGATGCTGGCCGACGCGGGCGATACGGATTGCGTAGGAGCCCATGCGATCACACCTCGAGAGAGTTCCTTCCATGCAGTTTGAGATCGTCGAGCGGGACGAGACGTGGGTTGCCGGTCTGCCCGTGCGCAGTCCGAAACGCGCGCTCGGTGAACTGCGCGACCATGATCTGGAGGTCGCCTGGGCGGCCGTCCTGCACCAGGAACTCGGCGGCCCGCTGGCCGCGGCCTATACCGATTACGCCGCCGAACTCGGCACCTACAACACCCAGATCGTCGGCTACCAGTGCCAGTCCTTCGACGACGTCACCCGCGGCCACATCGTGGCCCGCCTGCCGCGCGGCACCTACGCCCGCTTCTCGTCGGTCGGAAACTTCCCGCAGGTCATGACCGACCTGTGGACCCAGATCGCCTTCGCCGAGGAGCACAAGCACATCAAGCGCACCTACACCGGCGATTTCGAGTGCTACCCGCACGCCTACAAGATCGACCTGTACCTGGCGGTCGAGCCCTCATGACCTATTCGATCGTGGTGCGCCCCGGCGCGATCTACGGCGGCCTGGTGGTGCCGCGCGTGCGCCCCAGCTTCAAGGTCTCCAACAGCGAGCTGATCGAATTCCTCCGCGACCGCCTGCGCGAACGCGACGGCGTCGACAAGCCCCTGGCCACGGTCTTCGTCCCCGACCCCGCGGGCAACTACAACGTGCTCGTCTCCTACGAGTACGCCTACGTCGACGAGGTCCCCACCGGTGACGTTCTGATCAAGGTCCCCAAGGCCATCTACGCCCGCTTCCAGCCCAACGGCGACTACCACGATCCGGTCGAGGACGTCTGGGCACAGGTCGACGACGCGACCGCATCCGCCGAGATCACCCGGGCCTACCGTGAGGAAATCGAGATCTGGCGAGGGACCTCCGAGGTCGAACTCTTCATCTCGATCCTGATCTGATTGCTGATTGTTAACTAGATCGGAACCAACCAGTCTTGTGGTTGTGTTTCGTGACTGATAGTAATGGTCTGACCGGGACAAGTTTCCGCATCTCCATTAGGGTTTCGGGAGATTTGCCAGACACCTGGACAATTCTTTCCCCGTGGCGGATACTCCCCTAGGTGCCCATGCCAGGCACGGTCGATGCACGACCGTATCGGGCGGGAGCGAGATAGTCGCGCAGTTACGGAGTGGGAACTTTCATGGCAGTCGAACCGATCGCGCTCGCCGCGGCAGAAGGCCCTGGTGACGGCATGCTCCAATTTCGGGACGAGCAGTCCGGATGCACCTTCCTCGCGGGGTCGCCGCGTCTGCACCCCCGACTCTGGCGGCAGTGCATGGATGGCGCGCTGCGGATTTACCGTCATTACGGATCCGAGGAAGCTCTCGAATACGACAAGGTGATCGACGGTCGCTCCACCACATTGTTCTTTGTGGCGCTCGATTCGGATGGAAATGCCGTGGCGGGAGTCCGTGCGGAGGGGCCGCACAAGCACGTGGACACCGTGCACGCACTCGCTGATTGGGCAGGAAAGCCTGGTGAGGCCGCATTTCGGAGAATGGTCGCAGATCAGATCCCCGAGGGCGTGATCGAGACGAAGGCAGGCTGGGCGGCACGTGAATCTCCGCACCGTTCGGCGCTGGCGGCGGGAGTCGCACGGGCCATCGTTCACTCGATGACCTTGCTTGGTGTTCGGTACGGGGTGGGTGTTTCGCCCGAACACGCTCTCGGTCGATACAGATCGAGTGGCGCGAAGGTGCCGTGGTGGATTCCGGCTACCTCCTATCCCGATGATCGCTACCGAACCGTGCCGGTCTGGTGGGATTTGAGGACCTATCGATCTGTAGCCAGCGACTCGCAGCTCCGAAGGATCGATTCCGAGCTGGCCGAGCTCACCGTGAACGGAAGCCTGCCGCCGGGAGCATGGCTCCGCGGTGATGGACTGGCCGAGGCATGACGGACCAACCACTTGCGGCCAGAGAGTATCGGCCGCTGGTTTTGAATGAATTCGAACCCGAGGACGCTGCCCGAATTGCGGCATTGCGAGCACAGGGTGGAATCGAATTCACCGATATGCGCGATTCGTTGCGCCGCGAATTCGCGGGCCTGGTCGCATCGCCGGAATTGCCCGAAGGTCGCGAAGCCGATCGTTGGGTCTATTTTCCGTGGAAACGTGCTGTGCTGGGACTTCCTGGGCCGAAGTTGCTGCGCGCCGTACGGCTTGACCGAAATCGCAACAATCTCACCCGCGAGGAGCAGGAAATCCTCGGGCGTCAGACGATCGGTGTGGTCGGACAGAGCGTCGGCCATTCCGTCGCGCACACATTGGCGTTGGAAGGCATTGTCGGCCGACTGCGGTTGGCAGACTTCGACACCATCGAACTGACCAACCTGAACCGTGTGCCGGGCACACTGTTCGATGTTGGTGTCAACAAAGCCGTGGTCACTGCCAGACGAATAGCCGAGCTGGATCCGTACCTGCCCGTCGAGGTCTTCGGCGACGGGATCACCGACGACAACCTCGATGACTTCCTGCGCGGGCTGTCGATCGTCGTCGAGGAGTGTGACTCGCTCGATGTCAAGATGGCGGTGCGCGAAGGCGCTCGCCGACACCGGCTTCCACTGCTCATGCAATCCAACGACCGCGGGCTGCTGGATGTGGAGCGTTTCGATCTGGAGCCCGAGCGCCGACCGTTCCACGGACTGCTGGGCGATACTCGAGCCACGGATCTGCGGGGTCTGTCCACCCGAGACAAGGCTCCGTATGTCATACGAATCCTGGATGGGCACAACCTGTCCGAGAAGTTGGCCGCCAGCATGGTGGAGATCGGTGAAACCCTCAATAGCTGGCCACAATTCGGCGGTGAGGTGCAGCTGGGCGGGGCCACCGTCGCGGCTGCGGTGCGTCGCATCGGATTGGGGCAGAAGCTGCCTTCCGGGCGTACTCGTGTCGATATCGACGCAGCCCTGAACGAGCTCGCCGAACCCGGCCCGTCCAGTGAACTGGTGTGGCCCGAAGACCCGCCTGAAGACCCCGCCCCGGAATCGGGCATCGCCGCGGTCCTCGACTGCGCTCGCCGTGCGCCCTCGGGCGGCAATGCTCAGCCGTGGGTATTTGGGATCGGCAGTGGCGCGATCACCATAGCGCTCGCGCCCGAGCGCACATCGGCCATGGATATCGGTTACCGCGGCAGCGCTCTGGCTGTTGGTGCGGCACTGTACAACGCGCGGGCCGCTGCCGCCGCGCACGGAATGCTCGGCGGCAGCGAGGTCCGCGCCAGCGCCACAGAACTGCTGACCGCGACAGTCCACCTGGGGACAGGTTCCGACCCGGAGTTGGCGCGCGACTACCCGGCCCTGCTGCGGCGGCACACCAATCGGCGGCACGGTACCGGCGCGCCTATCGATGCCGCGGTCCTCGACGCACTGCGCGCGGCGGCTGACGTCGCCGGTGCGGATCTGCGCTGGGTGACGGCCGCGGCCGACATCGCGAGCGCCGCACAGCTGTTGGCGGATACCGATCGTGCCCGCTACTTGACCCCCCGGCTGCATCAAGAGATGTTCGCCGAACTGCGTTGGCCCGGCGAGGACTTGCGTAGCGGACTCGACCTGCGCACGGTCGAGTTGGCTGCCGACGAACTGGCGGTCCTGGAGATCATCCGACGCGGCGATGTGATGGACCACCTGCGCTCGTGGTCGGGCGGTGCGACACTGGGTAACAGCACCCGCGATCAGGTGCGCTCCAGTTCGGCCGTCGCGGTGGTGACCTTCAAGGCCCCACCTCCTGGTCATCCGGCCGAATTGGCCGCCTACGCACAGGCGGGCGAAGCGGTACAGCGCGTATGGGTCGAAGCCGAGCGTCAGGGATTGGCGGTGCAACCGGTGTCACCAATATTTCTGTTCGCCCGACGCCCCGAGGACTTGTATGCGGTTTCCCCGGAGTTCGCCGATACACTGACGTCACTTCAGGATCGCTTCCTGGACCTGTTGGGAGTACCTGAGCACGACACGGTGGCATTGGTGCTGCGCCTCAGCTATGCGGCGAGCGTCACGGTGCGCAGCAGGCGACTTCCCATCCCGGGGGCGGACGCCCGCGGTTAGTGCGATCGGAGATAAGGTGCCCCGGCGAACGCTCGACTCACTGGTGACCCAGGTCGCCTCCGAGTTGATGGCGGTCGACGCCACGAACATGGCGGCGGCGAGTGAGCGGGTGCTGTCATGGTTGGTCGAGCATTTCGATGTCGATTTCAGCTTTCTGCGGTACACCGACCAGGAGCGCGGTGCCTCGATTCTCATAGCGGAATGGCCGCGCCGCCCCGAATCGGACGGGGATGATCCACTGCGCATCGCCTATTACGACGAGAGCCCCTCGCTGTTTGTCAAGCTCGAGCACGTCACCGAGCCGATGATCATTCGGCCGACCCCTGAATTCGACGACTATCAAAGCCTCATTCAGCGGTCTACCGGAATCGATGCCGTTTCGGCTGCCGCAGTACCGCTGGTCTCTCGCGATGAGGCGACCGGTGTCCTCGGCTTCATCAAAGAGGGCGACCGGGAATGGAGTAACCGGGAGATCAACGTGCTGAAGGCGATTGCCGCGCTCTTCGCGCAATTGCAGGCCCGCGTGGCCGCCGAGGAGCGCTTGCGCTATATCGCCATGCACGACGATCTCACCGGTCTGGCCAACAGACGGGCGTTGCTCGAACATATGGAGGACCGGCTACGGCCCGGGAACCTGGGCCCCGTCGCCGCCTTCTTCCTCGACCTCGATCGCCTCAAGGCGCTCAACGACTTTCTCGGTCACACCGCCGGGGACAATTTCATTCGCACGCTCTCGACGCGACTACGTGACAATCTCGATCCCGGGGATATGATCGCGCGCCTGGGTGGGGACGAGTTCGTCATCGTGCCAGCGAAGCCGATGGACGCGGTGGCCGCGGAGGGGGAGGCGGCGCGGATCAGGCATTTGATCGGGCAGCGGGTCACCGTGGGTGGGGAATCGGTGAGTCGGGGGGCGAGTGTGGGTGTGGCCGTGGGGATTCCGGGGGAGACCACGGTGGCCGACGTGCTGCGGCGGGCCGATCACGCGCTGCTGTCGGCCAAGTCGAGTGGGGGCAACGGGGTGGCGGTGTTCACCGACACCATGCGGGCGCAGTTCGAGTTGCAGGACGATGTGGAGCTGAATCTGCGTGGGGCGGTGGCGGATGGGTCGCTGCTGCTGCACTTCCAGCCGGAGGTGGACCTGCGCACGGGGCGGGTCGTCGCGCTGGAAGCCCTTGTGCGCTGGCAGCATCCGACGCGCGGGCTGTTGCCGCCGGGGGCGTTCGTGGGGGTCGCGGAGGCCACCAATCTCGCGGGTGAGTTGGGGCGCTGGGTGATTCGCTCCGCGTGTGAGCAGTTCGCCAAGTGGCGGCGGCGCGGATTGGCGTCGAATGTGGTCATTCGCATCAATGTGTCGCCGGTGCAGTTGGTGAGCCTCGATTTCGTGGAGACCATGGAAGATATCCTGCGCCGCTTCGGAATCGACGGATCGTCGGTGTGCCTGGAGATCACCGAACACGTGGTGGTGCAGGATCTGGCGCGCACCCAGGTGACGCTGCGCGGACTCAAGCGCATGGGCGTGCAGATCGCCATCGACGATTTCGGCACCGGCTACAGTTCGCTCTCGCATCTGAAGGCGCTGCCGGTGGACGCGGTGAAGATCGACCGCGGCTTCGTGCAGCGGCTCGGGGCCAGCGCCGACGACCTCGCCATTGTGAAATCCATTGTGGGACTTGCGGGTTCGTTCGGCCTCGGGGTGGTCGGCGAGGGTGTGGAGACCACCGTCGCCGCGCGCACGCTGGTGGCGCTGGGCTGTTATCGCGCGCAGGGCTTCCTGATCGCCCGCCCCATGCCCGCCGACGAGGTGGAGGCGCATCTGGCGGCGGGGCGGATCGCGCTCGACCTGGACCTACCGGGTTCGGGTCGCCCGGTCGGCCCCTGAGGGGCGAACGCGCCGAAACGGGGGTGCGCCCCTGAAAGTGGGGGCCGCGTTCCCCGCCCTCCGCATTGGAGAACAAATGTGTTCGCGGGTAGCGTGCGGTCGGACAAGGCCGTCGATTTCGAGGGATGGATCATCGTGGGTGGTCAAAGCCTGAATGGCAAGAAGACGTTGATTACCGGTGCGGCGAGCGGCATCGGGCGGGCGACGGCCCTCGCGGCGGCGCGCAAGGGCGCGCGGCTGGTCCTCACCGATGTGAACGGCCCCGGGCTCGAGGAGACCATCGAGCTGGTGCGCGCCGAGGGCGGGGTGGTCGAGAATTCGCGGACCCTCGACATCAGCGACTACGAGGCGGTCACCGCCTGGGCCAAGGACGTGCACGACCAGCTCGGCTCGCTCGATGTGGTGATGAATATCGCGGGCGTATCCACCTGGGGCACTGTGGAAAACCTCGAGCACCGGCATTGGAAGCTCATGGTGGACGTGAACCTCATGGGTCCCATTCACGTGATCGAGAACTTCGTGCCGCCCATGGTCGAGGCCAAACGCGGTGGCGCGCTGGTGAATGTCTCCTCGGCGGCCGGACTGCTGGCCTTCCCGTGGCACGCGGCCTACAGCGCCAGCAAGTTCGGCCTGCGCGGCGTATCCGAGGTGCTGCGCTTCGACCTGGCGCGCCACGGCATCTCGGTGCATCTGGTGGTGCCGGGCGCGGTGGACACGCCGCTGGTGCAGAGCGTGAGCATTGTCGGCGCGGACCGCGACGACCCGCGAATCCAGGTCTGGATCAAGCGTTTCCGGCGGCACGCCAAGAAGCCCGAGCAGGTGGCGGACTCCATTCTGAAGGGTGTCGAGAAGGGCACCTACCTCGTCCACACCCAGTTCGACATCCGCTTCGGGTACTGGTGGGCGCGGAAGTTCGCCTGGCCCTACGAATTCGTCATGCGCCGCGCCAACGACCTGTTCACGACGTTTCTTCGGAGGCAATGACGCAGCTCTGATCGGACTTCACGCAAGTGTCCGCGGCGTGGATGTCCAGCACCCGCGCACCCGGCCCCTCGTCGCCGAGATGGTCGTAGGCATTGACGAGTTTGCAGGTGCCCAGTGACAGGCATCCGCAGCCGATGCAGCCGGTGAGATTGTCGCGCAGGCGAATCAGCTGTTCGATGCGGTCGTCGAGGTCGGCGCGCCAGGTGGTGGAGACGGTCTCCCAGTCGCGGCGGGTGGGCGTGCGGCCCTCGGGCAGATTGTCGAGGGCCTTGCGGATCTCGGCCAGCGGAATCCCGACCTGCTGCGAAATCCGGATGAAGGCCACCCGGCGCAGCGTCTCGCGGGTGTAGCGGCGCTGATTGCCGCTGGTCCGCCGACTGCTGATGAGGCCCTCGCGCTCGTAGAAGTGCAGTGCCGACACCGCGACCCCGCTGCGCTCGGACAACTGTCCGGGTGTCAGTTCCTTCGCTTTCCACAACGCCTCTTGCATACCTCAACACTAGTCGAGGTTTGACGCGAGCCGCCGCGCATGGCCGCAATTGCCTGCCTTTGCGGCAAATGGGAACTACCGTCGTGTCATGGGAACTGAGGCTGCGCCCTCGGCGCGACCGTTTTCCGTGACCTCCGAGGTCGGTGCGCTGCGCACGGTGCTGCTGCACCGGCCGGGTGACGAGCTGCGACGGCTCACGCCGCGCAACAACGACCAACTGCTCTTCGACGCCATCCCCTGGGTGGAGCGGGCGCAGCAGGAGCACGACATCTTCGCCGAGGTGCTGCGCGGACGCGGGGTGGAGGTGCTGCTGCTGGCGGATCTGCTCACCGAGACGCTCCAGGTGAGCGGGGCCGCCCGCATCCAGGGCATCTCGGGCGCGGTGGACGCGCGGCGGCTCGGGCATGTGCTGGCCGATGAGCTGGCCGCCTACCTGCGCACCGTTCCGGCCGCCGACCTGGCCCAGATCCTCATGGCCGGAATGACTTTCGACGAACTGCCGTTCGGGCCGGATGCCACCTCGCTGGTGCGGCGCATGCACCACGGGCACGATTTCGTCATCGATCCGCTGCCGAATCTGCTGTTCACCCGCGATTCCTCGTTCTGGGTGGGTCGGCGCTTCGCCATCACCTCCCTCGCCATGCCCGCGCGGGTGCGCGAGACCTCGCTGACCGATCTCATCTACGCCTTCCATCCGCGTTTCCTGGGCGTGCGGCGCGCCTACGAATCGCACACCGCCCCCATCGAGGGCGGCGATGTGCTGCTGTTGGCCGCGGGCGTGGTGGCGGTCGGGGTGGGTGAGCGCACCTCCCCGGCGGGCGCGGAAGCCTTGGCGCGCAGTCTGTTCGAGGACGACCTCGCCCATACCGTGCTCGTCGTGCCGATCGCCCAGACCCGTGCGACCATGCATTTGGACACGGTGTGCACCATGGTCGACGTCGATGCGGTGGTCATGTATCCAGCGGTTCAGGATTCGATGTGCGCCTTCGCCATTCGCAAGAAGGACGGCGGCGGCGTGAGTATCGGCGGCCCGGACCCGTTTCTGCGTGTGGCGGCCGACGCGATGGGTATCGGCAAATTACGGGTGGTCGACACCGGATTGGACGGCGTCGCCGCCGAACGCGAGCAGTGGGACGACGGCAACAACACCCTGGCGCTCGCGCCCGGCGTGGTCGTCGCCTACGAACGCAATGGCATGACCAATGCGCGGCTCGCCGACGCGGGTATCGAGGTGCTGCCGATTCCGGGCTCCGAACTGGGTTCGGGGCGTGGTGGCCCGCGCTGCCTGTCCTGCCCGCTATCGCGTGAGGAGGTGTGAAAGACCATGTTGGACATCCCGGTCGACCACCACTCGACGGTGCCGCCCTACGAACAGCTCCGGCAGGGTGTCCTGACCCGGGTGCGATCCGGGGAGCTGGCCGCCGGGACCAAGATCCCGACCGTGCGCGCGCTGGCGGCGCAATTGAAGCTCGCCCCGAATACCGTGGCGCGCGCCTATCGGGAGCTGGAACAGGACGGCGTGCTCGAAACCCGCGGCAGGCTGGGCTCTTTCATCGCCTCCTCCGGCGACCCCACCAGTGACACCGCGGGCCGGGCGGCCACCGAGTACGTGGCGGTCATCCGGCGACTGGGCCTCGACGACGAAGCCGCCCTGCGGTATCTGCGGGCAGCGTTGGGCGAGAGCGCCGCCGACTCCTGAGATCTCCAGCGCACCCGCGCCGCGACTTTCACCGAGGCGGCCGGTGGGGTTTCAGGGGCGAAGCCCCTGAGAGTCCCGAGAGTTGGCTAACGCCAGCTGGGCAGCCAGAGCCGGTCGTGCCAGTCACCCGGGGTGATGGGGTAGGCCGTCAGAATCGGCCACAGCCAAATGAAATTGGCGATCACCACCGCCAGGTACAGGCACACGATGAGCAGTCCGAGCCCTTGCCGTTCGCTCGTCGGCGTGAAGCGCTGCCAGGCCGCCGCCCCCGATAGTCGCCGCCCGCTCGGCACCGCGTGCCCGAGGATGTCGCCGAGCACCAGCGCCACCCCCATGGCCAGGAACGGGGCCAGCGGCACCGCGTAGAAGAAGTACATCTGCCGGTCCAGCGACAGGAACCACGGCAGCAGGCCCGCGCCGTACCCGACCAGCACCGTCGCGTACCGCCAGTCGCGCCGCACCGCGGTCCGCCACAGCGCCCACGCCAGCACCGGCAGCGCCACCCACCAGATGGCGGGCGTGCCGATGAGCATGATGGCCTTCACACACTGCGACTGTCCGCAGCCGGTGACATTGGTGTCGGCGTAGTAGTAGAGCATCGGCCGCAACCCCATCGGCCAGGTCCACGGCTTGGATTCCCACGGATGGTGATTGCCCGCCGAATTGGTGAGCCCCTCGTGGAAGGTCAGCACCTCGCTGCCGTAGTACCAGAGCGAGCGCAGCGCGTCGGGCACCCAGGAGAACATTCCGTCGCGCCCGAGCTTGGAGCCGCCGACCACCCAGCGGTCGTAGCTGGTCTCATTGGCGAACCAGGCCCAGAAGGTGGCCAGATACACCAGCACCGGCACCACCGCGAGGGCGTAGACGGTGGGTCCGAGATCGCGCACCGCGGTGCCCTGCCAGGGCAGCCGCACCCGGTATCCGCGCCGCGCGGCCACATCGAAGGCGAGGCTCAGCGCGGTGAACGCGACAACGAAATACAGTCCGGACCACTTGGTTCCGCACGCCAGGCCGAGCAGTACGCCAGCCCCGAATCGCCACCAGCGCACCCCGAGTCGCGGTCCGTACGGACTGTCGCCCATCCGCCCCTCGGCGTCGACCTTCGCCATGCGGGCCCGAATATCGTCGCGATCCACGATGAGGCAGCCGAAAGCCGCTACGACGAACAGGGTTTGGAAGATGTCCAGCATGCCGATGCGCGAGGACACGAAGGTGACCCCGTCGGCGATCAACAGGATTCCGGCGAACGCGCCGACGAGGGTGGACCGCGTCATGCGCCGCACGATGCGAATCACCAAGAGCACCACAATGGTTCCGCAGAGCGCGGCGGTGAACCGCCACCCCCACCCGTTGTAGCCGAAGATCGCCTCGCCGAACGCGATCATCTGCTTGCCGACCGGCGGATGCACCACCAGCCCGTACCCGGGGTTGTCCTCCACCCCGCCGCCGGTGAGTATCTGCCAACCCTGCGGCGCGTAGTGCTTCTCGTCGAAGACCGGCGTCTTGCCGTCGGTCGGATAGCCCAGCATGAGGAATCGGGTGAAGGCGGCGATGGCGGTGAGCACCAGGGTGACCACCCACCCCCGCATGCGATCGGTCGGGCCGAGGTCGAGCGAGGGTTTCAACGGTGCCGGACTGGACAGCGCCGCCCCATTGTTCTGGGCGGTCGGTCGCGTTTCGGTCACCTGTGTCACGGACCCGATGTTAGGCGGTGGGGGTGGGGTGGGTGTGTCGTGGTGAAAGTGGGGGCGTGGCGGGGTTGGCCTGAGCGGTCAGAAATCGCTGGGAGGTGAGGGAAATCGGGTTGTGGGGGCGAATTGTGACCGGTCAGGCCAACCCAGAGCGACCCCCACCTCCTCCGTATGCTTGTGACCCCGCACGCCCAACACCTGAGGAGCCCCATGCCCGAGGAGTCCGGTCGCCTGGTCCTGGCCGCCACGCCGATGGGCGATATCGGCGACGCCTCCCAGCGCCTCCGCGACGCCCTCGCCTCCGCCGAGATCGTCGCCGCCGAGGACACTCGCCGCACCCGCTCCCTGGCCAAGGCCCTCGGCATCGAGATCACCGGCCGCGTGGTGAGCTTCTACGACCACGTCGAGACCGCCCGCATCCCCATGCTGCTCGACGAGATCGCGTCCGGCCGCACGGTCTTGCTGGTCACCGATGCCGGAATGCCCTCGGTCAGCGATCCGGGCTATCGCATGGTCGCCGCCTGCGTGGAGCGCGGGCTGCCCATCACGTGCCTGCCCGGACCGTCGGCGGTGACCACGGCCCTGGCTCTGTCCGGTCTTCCGGTCGAGCGCTTCTGCTTCGACGGTTTCCCGCCGCGCAAATCCGGCCAGCGCAAGGAGTGGCTGCGCACTCTCGCGGGTGAACCGCGCGCCTGCGTCTTCTTCGAGGCCCCGCATCGCCTCGCCGACTGTCTCGCCGATGCCGTCGAGGTGCTCGGCTCCGAGCGTCGGGCGGCCGTGTGCCGGGAGCTGACCAAGACCTACGAGGAGGTGGTGCGCGGCACCCTCGCCGAGTTGGCGGCGTGGGCGGTCGAGGGTGCTCGCGGTGAGATCACCGTGGTTCTCGAAGGCGCGCAACCGGTTTCGGCCGACCCGAACGATCTGGTCGAACGCGTGGAGGAACTCGCCTCGAAGGGTCTGCGGCTCAAGGACGCCTGCGCCGAGGTGGCGGCCAGCACGGGCGCCTCGCGCAAGGAGTTGTACGACGCCGTCCTCGCGTCGCGGTCCGCCGAATGATCCCGCGCTGATTCAGAGCTTCTCCGCCTGCGGCGCTGAGTGGTTCACGGTCCGCCGCGCGCGGAGGGTGTTCGCGATCGCGAGCAGAATGCCCAGTCCGACCAGGACGAGCCCGCGCGCCCACACCGCCGCGTCGATTCGGGTGAACAGGAACAGGCAGGAGATGATCCCCAGCCAAGGTACGACGGTCGGTATCCGGAAATGGTCGGGCTCGCCCGGATCCCGGCGCAGGATGAGGACCGAGCAGTTCACCGCCGTGAACACCACCAGGAGCAGGAGCACCAGGGTTTCGGCCAGGGCCGCCACCTCGCCGGTCAGGGCCAGGACCAGGGAGATCGACGAGGTCACGAGCACCGCCACCCAGGGTGTGCGGCGGCCGGGGAGGATGCGGGTCAGCGCCGCGGGCAGCAGACCGTCGCGGGCCATGCCGTAGGCCAGCCGTGAGGCCATGATGCCGGTCAGTAGCGCGCCATTGGCTACGGCCACCAGGGCGATCACACTGAACAGCCGGTCCGGCACGCCACCCGCGAGCCGGACCACCTCGAGCAGTGGACCGCTGGAGCGGGAGAGTTCGTCGGTGGGTACCGTCGCGCTGGCGACCACGCCGATTGCGACGTACACGAACCCGGCCGTGAGTAGCGCGCCGAAAAGCGCTGTGGGATAGGAGCGTCGGGGGTCGCGGACCTCCTCCGCGAGATTCACCGAGGTTTCGAATCCGACGAAGGAGTAGAACGCCAGCACCGTGCCCGCCAGGACCGCCGGTACGACGCCCCGCTCGGGGGTGCCCACCTGGGTGAGTCGGGTCAGGTCGCCATCGCCGCGCAGCATGATCCAGGCACCCAGGCCGATGACCAGGAGCAATCCGCCGAGCTCGATCGCGGTGGCCGCCACATTCGCGCGCAACGACTCCTTGATTCCTCGAATATTGAGCGCCGCCAGCGCCGTCAGGAAGACGACGACGACCAAGGCCGTCGGCCAGGAGACCAGTGCGCGCAGATAATCTCCGGCGAACGCTCGGGCCAGTGCTCCCACCGAGACCAAGCCACCGGCGAGCATGCAGAATCCGACCAGCGAACCGGCCGCGGGGCCGAGGGCCTTGGTGGCGTAGTGCGCCGAACCGCCCGCGCGGGGGTATTTCGTCGCCAACTCGGCATAGGAACCCGCCGTCAACGTGGCCAACCCCAGTGCGATGGCCAGCGGCAACCACACCGCCCCACCCGATTCCTGTGCTACCGAGCCCACCAGCACATAGACCCCGGCACCGAGCACATCGCCGAGGATGAAGAAGTACAGCAGCGGTGTACTGACGGCTCGCTTCAGGGAATTGGGCATACCGACCAGATACCCGCGCGTCGCACTCCGAAGCGGTTTCCCGAGCAATCGAGAGGCAACACATAGCGGTCGGGCGTTGTGATACGTGCATACCATTTCCGTGGTATGTTCGTATCATCAAGATCGCAAAGGGGAGATCATGGCGAGAATCGGGCGGTTCACCAGCGACGAGGCGAGGGACAACTTCTTTCGCCGCTACGACGACGCGGCCGCGACATGGCCGGTGCCTTCGACCGACATCGATGTCGAAACCTCGTTCGGGACAACGCGAGTGCGCAAATCTGGGAGTGGGGAGGGCGCGCCGGTCGTGCTCTTGCCGGGGATCGGTGGCAATGGACTGGTGTGGAAGCGGTTCATCGAGGAGTTCTCGCGCGACCGGGTCGTTTACACGCCGGATGTCATGGGCTGGGCGGGCCGCTGTGTGCAAACCGCGCCGTTGCGCGATGCGGAGGATGTCGCGATGTGGATGGGAGAGGTGCTCGACGGCTTGGGTGAGCAGCGCGTCCACCTGGCCGGAAATTCGTTGGGCGCGTGGCTGTCCGGGGCCATCGCGGTGTATCGCTCGCAGCGGTTGGCGAGTCTGACCATGTTCGAGCCGAGTGCCGCGATCTTCGCCAAACCGCGGCTGAGCCTGTTGTTCAAATTCGTGGTGGCGGGGATGCGGCCGACTCCGGAGCGGATGCGCAAGTTCAACAAATGGCTGATGCCCGGCTTCGAGCTCAGCGACGAGGAGTTCGCGGTGGCCATGGCGACCATGAAGTTTCGGATCGCGACGCCGTGGGATCGGCCGTTCACCGATGATCAGTTGGCCGCCATCACCGCGCCGACGCTCATTCTCTACGGTGCCGAAACGGTCGTCAGCGACCCGGAAGTCGGGTCTGCCCGCGCCCGCAAGCACATTCCGTCGGCCGAGGTCGAGATCTACCCCGGGGTCGGCCACGATCTACTGTGGGCGAACCCGGGCCAGATCATCCCGCGTTTCCTGGATTTCGTCGCCAGTCACGATCAGGTGCGCGCCTGAACCGAACCTCGGGCGCTGAGGGCGCGGATCGGGGCGATCAGCCACCGGTAGACCGGCCGGACCAGTCGGCCGGAGAGGTACCGGTGGCGTTCCTCCTCCCAGACTCGTGCTCGTGGATGGCCTGAGATGGGGGAGTACCTGTCGGGAACCGGGGGCTCCGTGGTGTGAAGTTCGATGCGGCACAGGTGTTTCGTGTTCATGAACCCGTACTGCCTCGGACTCACCAGCCGCAGCGGAGCGCCGTGGTCGCCATTGAGCGGCTGCCCGTCGAGGCGGTCGGCGATGAGCACATCGTCGGCCAGGGCGTCCTCGAGCACCGCGACCGCTCGAAACCCGTCGAGCCCCTCGAAAACGATATGCGTGATCGTCGCCCCCGGCTCGATCAGCGGCGCGATCCGCTCCCGATAGAACGGCGCGAACGAAACCCCTTCCCACCGCAGCCCGGTCGCCGACCACCCTGCGACGCAATGGAAGTCGGCCGCCACCTCTCGCCTCGGCATCTTCGCCAGATCATCCGCCGATACCGTCGCGGTCTCCACCACCGCCCCACCGATCTCGATCACCGGCTCGGCGGGCACCGGTGGCGGCGGATGATGCAAATGCGTCCCGAACCGCGGAAACCCCTCGACAGCGCGTTGCCCCGGTGGAAGTGCCATGTCGATCCTCCTGTTATACGGTGCCGTATAACAGGGACAATACTCCCGATCAGGCCGCCTGCCTTGAACAGATCGGCAACGTCACATTGATGAGCGGCTCAGCGTTTACGCGCCCGCGCGGAGCGCATGAGAGCGGTGATTCGCTCCGGCCGGTGTGCTCCATTGAGTTCGGCGATCAGCTCATCGGGGCAGAGTTCGTAGAGGTCTCCCCACCAGCGGCGAACCTTGTTGTCCCACACGCGGTATCCGCCGGGGACACCGTGTGCGACGTAGCGTCTGCGGCTGATGGGAGACTTCCTCGTGGCTCGGGATCAGGGTGCGGCGGGAACATTCTCGTCCGGACGTGCGGTGGGGGCCAATGGTTTTGGTGGGGTGGGGCGGCCGGGCATCCACCAGTTGGCTTCGCCCATGAG
Organism: Nocardia sp. NPDC050406; assembly: GCF_044459025.1. Classification (NCBI taxonomy): domain Bacteria; kingdom Bacillati; phylum Actinomycetota; class Actinomycetes; order Mycobacteriales; family Nocardiaceae; genus Nocardia; species Nocardia sp. NPDC050406. Next base: position 544,119 of record NZ_JBITIM010000002.1, read on the forward strand.
TTTGACCAGGGCTGGGACCAGGAGCATGCGGACGAGGGTGGCGTCTATGAGGAGGGCTGTGACCATGCCCAGGCCGAGGAAGCGCATGGGGGTCAAGGGGGAAAGGGTGAAGGCTCCGGTGATGAGGATGAGGAGGGTGGCGGCGGCGGTGATGGTGCGGGCGGTTTGGATGGTGCCGGTGCGGACGGCGGTTTCGGTGTCGGCTCCGGCGTCGTGGGCCTCCTTCATGCGGGAGAGGAGGAAGACCTCGTAGTCGGTGGAGAGGCCGAAGACGACGGCGATGATGAGGACCATCATTCCGGCGGAGAGCGGGCCGGGGGTGATGTGCAGGAATCCGGCCAGGTGGCCCTGGTCGAAGATCCAGGTGAGCACGCCGAAGGTGGCGGCGAGGCTCAGGAAGGCCATGAGCACCGCCTTGAGGGGCAGGACGATCGAGCGGAAGGCCAGCAGCAGGACGAGCAGGGTGGCGGCCACCATGACCAGCAGCATCCACGGCATGGCGGCGAGGACGGCGGTGACACTGTCGGCGGTGGCAGCGCTCTCGCCGCCCACGGTGAGCACAAGGCCGTCCAGGTCCAGGGCGCGGATGTGCTCGACGGTCTCCTGCGCGTCGGGGGAGCGGTCGGGAGCGCGCAACGCCGTATGGATGATGGCGGCATCGTCGCGGGTGCCGACGTGCACGGCCTGGCGCACACCGGGAACCGCGCCGAGCTCGCGCAGCGCCTTGGAGATGGCGGCGGGAGCCGGTGTGGCACCGTCGGTTTGGCGCAGCAGCACCGTCGCGCCACTGTTGGCGGCGGGGAACTCGGCACTCAATTCCTCGATGGCGGCGCGTCTTTCATTGCCCGCGGGCAGGGCGGTGTGGTCCACATCGCCGAGCCGGACACCGGTCAGCGGTGCGGCGAGCACCAGCAGCAGCGCGCCCACGGCAATGGCGACCGTGCCGGGCCGCCGCATGACCGCGGTGACGACGCGACCCCAGAACCGTTGTGCGCGTTCCTCGGCGCGTTCGTAGGCGTCCGCACGCCAACTCCAGGTGCGAATGCGCGGACCCAACAGCATGAGGGCGGCGGGCAGGGCCGAGACCGACAGCAGCGCGGCCAGCGCCGCGGCGGCGATCGCACCGAAGCCCAAGGACCGCAACACCGCCTGCGGGAACACGAACGTACCCGCGAAGGCGCACATGAGCAGCAATGCCGAGAACGTGACCGTCCTGCCCGCGGTGAGCAGCGCGCGGGTGACGGCCTCGTCGACCGAGCGCCCCTGCCCCAGCTCCTCCCGGAACCGCCCGACCACGAAAAGCCCGTAGTCGATGGCCAATCCGAGCCCGAGCAGCGACACCACATTCATGGCGAACACACTCACCTCGGTGAAGTGCGCGATGATCCCGACCGCGCCGAGCGCGCCGACCACCGCCAGCGTGCCGACGGCCACCGGCAGCAGCGCCGCCATGATCCCGCCGAACACCAGCACCAGCACGATCGCGGTCAGCGGAATCGAAATCGCCTCCGCCACCACGAGGTCGCGCCGTGACTGATTGCTGATCTCATCCGCGAGAGCGCTGTACCCCGTCAGCCGGGTGTCGATCCCCGCCACCTCCAGGGACGCAGCGATCTCGGGGTATACGGCGATCCGCCGATTGTCGTCCCCGGCCGCGAACACCACCGCCAACGCCTGCCGCCCGTCGGCCGAGCGCAGATACTGCTGTCCCGCACTATTCCAATAGGTTTCGACCGGACGGTCCAGCAGGGCCGGATCTATCCGCCCCACCGCCTCCTGAATCCTCGGCCCGATATCGGCCAGCGTCTGCCCCTCGGGCGCGGTGTAGATCGCGATGATGTCCGGATTCTGCGGCCCCAGAGCATCTTTCACCCACCGATCCACCGCCGTGGACTCACTGCCAGGATCCTGGAATCCGGCCGCGCTCACCTTCGAGGCGAGCCCGGTCGCGAACAGCCCGCACACCAGCGCGAACAGCACGGCTGCCGCCAGCACCACTCGCGGGCGGGCGACCACCACCCGCGCCCACGCGTTCACGACGCCGCCGAATCCGACTGTGCGAATTCGGTTTCCAGGGTGTGTGCGATGCGATCCAGCAGCGCCTCGAGCCGATCCGGTATCCCGCGCCCACTGCGCGCCGACACCGTGAGCTCGGTCCGCCCACCGCATTCGGTCAGCCCGAACAGCAGCGGCATGGCCACGCTGTGCTGCGGCAGAATCTTCACCGAGGTCGGCGCGAAGCCCGGCACCGCGAGTTCGTCGAGGTCGTAGCGGCCCATATGCGAGACCGTGGCCGAGGCGAGGTTGTACCCGAACCGCGAACCCGCGAAATTCAGCGTTCGCAGCAGCGAACGGCCCACGGCGAACGGCAGTTTCGTCAGCCCGCTGTTGTCCATCTGGTTGAGTTCGCGCTTCTCCCGCAACCCCGTGCGCTTCAATTCGTTGAGCTGCTTGGCATCCACGCCCGGCCGCACATCCAGGAACAGCGGCAGCGCCAGATTGGCGGTGGACCGCAGCGCCGGATCGTGGCGGCGCAGATCCACCGGAATCATGATGCGCGACTTGGGTCCACCCTCCTCGACCAGAATCGAGGCGACCCGCATGAGCGCACCCGGCCCGGCGGCGTGAATGGTGCGGGTGCGCAACAGATGCCGGTGCTCCCCGGGATCCTGCCGCCCCTTGCCGACCGCGGAGCGGAAGGTCGGACTCATGAGCGTCGGGCGACCGGGCGCACCGACCTTCTGCACCAGTTCGTAGTCGGCGACCGGATCGGCCGCGCCCTCCGGCTCCTGTCCGCGCAGCACCCGCAGCACGTCGAGCGCGAACATCACCATGCCCATGCCGTCCATGACGCCGTGGAAGACCCGGAACACGATGGTGGTGGTCTCACCGGTGAGCAGCAGCAGTTCGACGGTGGACTCCGGCGTCGGCCCGATCGGGCTGGTGAGCACCGGATCCGCTTCCAGCTCAGGGTATTGCAGCGAGTGCTGAACGACCCGCACCGCCGGAGCGACCCCGCTGTCCACCCACCACTTGCCGTCGCGCACCAGTCGCGCACCGGGATTCGCCGCGGCCGCCACGGAGACCGCGCGCCGCAGCTCCTCGGGGTCGATCGCCCCCGTGCCCTCCACCGCCAACTGCATGAGGAACGGCGGAGCCAGATCCCGCATGGGGAAGTAGAGGAATTCGGTGGGGGAGATGGGTCGACGGAAGGTGTCGTTGCTCATAGCTCGCCTCTGCTGCGCGGTCACCGACGAGACGGTCACCGAATGTTCTTGGTCAATTCCTCGACGCCGCCCTGGGTTTCGAGCCAGGCCAGGAGTTCGTGCAGTCCGGTCGCGCGATCCACCACCGGCACGTAGCCGAAATCGCGGGCGGCGGCCGAGGTGTCGTAGGTGGCCGTGCGGGTCATCAACGCCACCACGTAGCGCGACAACGGCGGCGACCAGCGGGTGGCCACAGCCGGTATGCGCCAGATGGTTTCGATCACCGACACCACGGCGTTCAGCACCCGCTGATTCGGCTGACGCGTGGGCTTGGCATATCCGAGCTGCCCGGCGACCTCACCGAGGAAGCCCCACACATCGGTGCGCTCCGCGTCGGCCACGAAGTACGCCTTGCCGCCGACCTTGTCGGAGGAGGCGGCCTTGACCGCGGCGTCCACGATATTGTCGACATGGCACAGCGAGGCGTACACCTGCTTGCCGTACGACAGATCCGGCAGCGAACCGTCCGCGGCCTTGCCGAGCAGCCGCACGATCGGCCCGCTGCGGTCACCCGCGCCCCAGATGGCGCGCGGGCGCAGCGCACAGGTGGTGAAGCCCTCCGAATTCGCCGACAGCACAGCGCGTTCCGCGGCCGCCTTGGTCTCGGAGTAGAGGTTCAGGTACCGGCTCGGATACGGCAGCGACTCGTCGACATTCACCTGATCGCCGCCATCGCGATCCATGAGCGCGCTGGGGCTGGAGATGAAGACGAATCGCGAGGCCCCGTTGCGCCGAGCGGCAGCCAGCAAATGGGTTGTGGCATTGACGTTCTCGGCCCAGAACTGTTCCCGGGTGCCACGCTCGTCCACCCGGGCGGCACTGTGGAACACCACATCCACGCCCTCGGTGGCCTTGTCCAGCGAGCCCGCGTCGGTGAGGTCGCCGGTGATCACCTCGACCCGATCGAGCACCCCCTCGAGATCACCGAGATTGCTGGTGGGCCGCGCCAGAATCGCCACGTCGTAGACGCCATCGGCGACCAGCCGACGCACGATCGCTCCACCCAGGAACCCGGACGCACCCGTCACGAGCGCTTTCATGCCGCCTCCTGCGTCTTCCACCAGGTGAGTCCGAAGATCTGGGTCAGCACGGCCGTCTCCACCGGGGACTTCCCACTGCCCTCGGCCGCGCGCAGGGCGGCCGGAATCTGGGCCGCGTGCACGACCACGCTCAGGAACACATCGATCCACCAGACCGCCCGCAGCAGCCTGTTGGCGGGGGCACGACCGGTCAGGGCGGCGAACAACCCCGCCGCGACGTACAGCCAGCCCAGTACCGGAATCGCCCGCAGCGCCAGCACTTTCATCGCTTCTCCGTCCCTAGTTGCCGCTCGGCCCACTCCGCCAACTGCTCCCGACCGATCTTGGCATTGTGCCGAATATCCACCGGGAACTTCGGATGGAACAGGAATCGCGAAACCTTGGCGGTGACCTCGAATTCGGCCGCCCGCTGCCGCAACGCCACCGAGATCGCGTCGACATTCGCGCCCTGGTCCGCCTCCACGCACAGCACCGGCTGCTGATTGCCGCGCGGACCGACGCCGACCAGCGCGGTACGAGCCACGCCCGGCACGATATTGAAAACCTGCTCCACCTGCACGCTGAACATGGGCCCGTCGGCGGTGTGCACGCGCTGACTCTTGCGGCCGCAGAACCAGATTCTCCCCTCGGCATCGATCCAGGCCAGATCGCCGGTGCGATGCCAGATCACCTCGCCGTCGGCGATCTTGCCCGCGACATTGGCCTCGCGCGGCCAGTAGTACCGGGTGCTCACATTCGGCCCGGACACCACCAGCTCGCCGATTCCATTGGTGGAGTACAACTCCGAGGCCAGCTCCTCGGCCTGCGCCCACGTCGGAATCGGGTCGTCGGTAATGGCCACCACCCGGGCGCGCACGCCCTCGCTCGGCCGACCGATACAGGTACCTTCCCCGCGCTGGGCCCGCTCCACCAATCCGCTGAACAGCTCCCGCGATTCGATGGTCGACATGGGCAGCGCCTCGGTGGACCCGTATCCGGCGTGAATCTCGGCGTCCGGCTCCAACACCTCGCGCAATCCGGCGATACACCAGTTCGGCACCGGTGCGCCACCGGAGTAGATGCTGTGCAGCGTAGGCACTTTCGCGCCGGTCGTCTCCAGATGCCGTAGCAGCGGAATCAAGACGGCGGGCGAGGCGAACATGGTCTTCACGCCGAACCGGTTGACGGCATCCACCACATGCGCCGGATCGGTGGATCCGACCCGGCTCGGAATCAGCGGCGGCAGTACGCATCGCGAGCCGAGCAGCATATCGAGAATGCCGACCAGCGGCAGCGTGATGAGCGAGGTGTCCGGCGGCACATGGCCGCGCGCGGCATCCACCTGCGACACCATGGCGGAGAGGTTCCCGTGCGTCATCTCCACGGCCTTGGCCGGACCGGTGCTGCCGGTGGTGTAGGCGATGAGCAGCAGCTCGTCATCCGGTGCGGGTTCGCGCGCGGGCAGCTTCCCGGAGGGCGTCCTACCCCAGCTGGCCAGCGTGGGTCCTCCCCAGAACCAACGCTTGCCGACGGTCACGGTCACCCGCACACCGCGGAAGTAGCGCCGGAACAGCACCCGCGCGGCATGGGCGGGCGGAATTCCGATGAACGCCTCGGCGTCGGCGGCCCGCAGACAGCGCAGCATTTTGCGCAGCCCCATACCCGGGTCGATGGCCACCGGCACCGCGCCGATCTTCAACAGCCCCAACATGATCGCGTAGAGCTCCGGGCTGGGCAGTACCAGCACGATGGTGCGGGTGCCCCGCCCGACACCGGCGGCGGAGAGCCGCTCGGCAATGGCGTCGGACCAGGCATCCAGCCCGCGGTAGCTCAACGTCCGGTAGTCGGGCAGCCCGGCCGCGGTCTTGCCGTCCGGGTAGATCACCGCCTCCCGGTCCGGCTGGTCGGCCACGACCGCCCGAAAGCGGTCGATGGCCTTCCAATACGTTCCTGCGGTCACGCGGAAGCTCCGACGAGGGCGGGCAACCGGTACAGCACCGCCGCGGCCGACGGACCGGCACCGGCGGCGACGAACAGCACCTGGGTGAATCCGCGCAGCGAATCATCCTGTGCCGCAGCGTCATAGGCCAGCGACAGGGCGGCGGTGTGCGGATCACCTTGGGACAGATCGGGGGTGCGCACCTCGGCGATCCCCAGCTCGGCCGCCAGCCGGGCCGGGAACTCCGGGCTCGGCGTCGAAGCGATCAATACCGTTGTGGCGGCATCGAATGCGACGGCCTCGTCGAGCGCCGCCCGCGCCGCCCGCCCGGCGACCTCGAGCAGCCGGTCCTCGGCATCGGCCTCGCGGTGCACGGTCATGAGCCCGCGGCCCGCGGTGCCCATGGTGGCCACATCGACATACGACTCGACGGCGGGCGTACCCGCACCCTGCACGGTGTGCACCCGGCCGAAGCCCTCCGGCTCGCCGGTCGACTCCAGCAGCAGCGCGGCACCCGAAGTGGCATAGGGGAATTCGTCGTCGGCGGCGCCGCGCGTCAGCGACGGGTGGGTGTCACCCGAGACCAGCAGCACATGGTCGGCGCTGCCGGTAGCCAGCACCGACTGGGCCACCTGCACGCCATTGAGCACGCCGACCGCGCCGTTCATGAGGTCGAAGGAGAACGAGCGCGGATCGTCCTTGGTGTAGTCCAATCCGATTCCGGCGGCCTTCTGGATCAGCGCCGACACGGCCGGTTCCACGGTGTTGGAATCGCGGAAGATGCCCGTATTGATCAGCACGCCAACCTGTTCGGGTCGCACGCCCGCCCGCTCCATGGCCTGCTTCGCGGCGCGGGCGCTGTGCTCCACGACGCTGAAGGTATCGGAGGTATCCCGGCTGGTTCCGGTGGATTTGATGCGCACGCCCATGTCAGACCTTCAGAGACGAAATCGTGGTGGACAGGAATCCGGCGACCACACCGGAGGCGGCCGGGACCATGAGGATCTTGGATCCGGCCGGAATCGCTTGCTGGCTGAGATGGTCGTGCAACACGATGAAATGCGAAGTGCTGGAGGTGTTTCCGTACTTCTGGATGACGTTCAGATCCGGCGGCATCGGGCTGCCGAATTCCCGCTCGGCAATGGCGTTCATGAACGGAATCGCGCCCGCGCCGAACTGGTGGTGGATCATGTAGTCGAAGCCCTCGGCGGCGAAATTGTTGCCCTGCTTCTCCAGGTAGTTGCCTTGGGTGTCGGTCCACAGCAGGAAGCGCGACTCGTTGTGCATCTTCCGGTTGTCGGTGTAGAGCGCCACACCCTGGGACTTGTCGCTCGGCATGCCCAGGCACAGGTGCGAGAACTCCGAGGCGGTGGTCAGCTCGATGTAGTGGATCTTGTCGTTGTCGTCCACCGCTTCGTCGAGCACGACGGCCGCGCCGGAATCACCGACGGTGAGGGACGCGAATTGCGGATCGTATTTCTCGGAAATCTCCTCGACGGCGGTTTCCGCAATAGGTGTGATGGCCTCGCCACTGACGACGATTCCACGCCGAACCACGCCCGAACGAATCATTCGATCGAGAATGTAGGTACCGGTCAGCATTCCCGCGCACGCATTCGACAGATCGAATGTGATCACATCGTCGCGAGCCCCGATAGCGCGGCCGATAGCGCCCGCGAACGACGGCTCCATATACATCTTGGTGCCATCCTTGGACCGCGTGATCGAGGTGGAGATGATCACGTCCAGATCCGATGCACCATACTGTGACCTGGAAAGACAGTCCTGCACGGCATTCATTGCCAGGACGAAGGAATCCTCGACGTTATCGGGCTCGGTGGAACGGAACCGCCGCTCCTTTACGCCCGTGATTTTTTCGAGATCGAAGCCCGGTGTCCCTTTCAATTGGGAGATCAGTTCTTCGGTGGTGACGCGTTTCGACGGTAGGTACGCGCCGATCGCCTCGAATCGAGAATGCGACACGGAAACTCCTCGGAAGTAGGGGAGCAATTCATTCGATAGCGGGGATGCATTGAGGCTACCCGACGGTAACTAGCGTCGCGACCGCTCGGAGGGCCGCCGACTGTCTGGGACATGTCGATCCATCGAGTTTTGTATTACTGTCGGTTGCAGATAGACGAACCACCCCGGCAACCGGTCGATTCGCGCGAACGAGCTGCGGATTGTGTGAAAACTCTGAGAGTTCGGCCAACGCGCGGTTACTCGTCGCGGATGGGGTAGATGTCCGGTCTCGATTATCGGACTGATGGTTTCGCTGTGAGAGACTTCACCGCGCTGACCTCTATAACGGCACGGTGGCCACAACTGGTCCGTACCAGTCTCGAGGCGGCGGGCAAACTGTCTGGGCGACAGTGGTTTTCGCTGTACAGCTGGCGGTGGTTTTTGGGTGCCAGCACGATTACCGTGTGGGAATGCGAATTCGGGCAGTGCTGACCGGCGGTATCGCCGCCATCCAACTGGGCGTTCTCACAGTCGCCGGAACCGGAACCGCGGCGGCCGATACCGCGCCCCTCGGCTGCGGGCAGTGGAGCAAATCGATCGTGGCCTCCGGATTCGGCGCGCTGGAGAATCTGGCCTTCGACGGGCGCGGCGGCCTGCTGCTCTCGGAGAGTTCGCTGACCGGCTCGGGCGGCGGGCTCCAGCGCCTCGCCGCCGACGGCACCCGCACCCTGACCGCCAGCGTCGAATCTCCCGGCGGCATAGTCGTTTCCGGCGACACCGCCTACGTGAACTCCGGCAATGCGATGCGCAGCGGGCTCGCCGACACCCCGGACGGCTCCATTCTCGCGGTGGACCTCGACACCGGTGCGGTCACCACCGCCGCCTCGGGACTGCGCATGCCGAACGGCCTCGCGCAACTGCCCGACGGCGGCTTCGTCGTCAGCCGTGACCTCGGCTCGGCCACCACCCTCACCCGGGTCGCCCCGGACGGCGGCACCAGCACCCTCGCACCCGGACTGAACTCCACCAATGGGCTCGCCTATGACCCGGCGCGTCGAAAGCTCTACGTATCAACCACTTTCGAGGCGACCACCACGATCGCGGTGATCGATGTGGACAACCTGGACGCCGCGCCCCGGCGGATCACCGTGCCCGGCCTCGGCCCACTCAACTCCGCCGACGACCTCACCGTGGGGCCGGACGGCGCGGTGTACGTGGCGCTCAACGTCGCCGGGCAGATCGTCCGCGTCGATCCAGACAACTCCCGCACGTGCGTTGTCGCCGAAGGGCTTCCGTTCATCACCTCGGTGCGATTCGGCTCCGGACCGGGTTGGGATTCCCGCGCGCTCTACGCCACCAGCTTCCTCGGCACCGTCACCAGGGTGACGCCCTGACGAACGGACGGTGCCGCCGCGGCTGAGGCCGCGACGGCACCGTCGATCGAGAGAGAAACGCGCTTACGCCTTGGGCTCCACGTACTTCGGGAACACCACCTGCGGCTCCGGCAGCGCGGTGCCCGGCTCCAGCGGCGTGGCGATATCGGCGAAGGTGCGCCCGGTCTGGCCCAGCAGGTCGAGGATCTTGTCCGCCGAACCCGGAATCACCGGCTGCACCAGAATCGACACGATCCGCACGACCTCCATGGTCACGTAGAGGATGGTGCCCTCGCGGGCGACATCCTCGGGCGTGCCCGACTTGGCCAGCGTCCACGGGGCCTGCGCGGAGAAGTAGCGGTTGGTCTCACCGAGGGTGAGCCACAGCTGCTCCAGCGCGAGATGGATCTGCTGCTGGTCGTATTCGGCGCGCACCTTGTCGAGCAGGCCGCCCGCCCGCTCCAGCAGCGCCTTGTCCTCGGCGGTGAACTCGCCGGGAGTCGGTGTGACGCCGCCGAAGTCACGCGCCACCATCTTCAGGCAGCGCTGCGCCAGATTGCCGTACTCGTTGGCGAGATCGGAGTTGATGCGGCCGACGATACCCTCGTGGCTGTAGGAGCCGTCCTGCCCGTAGGAGATCTCGCGCAGCAGGAAGAACCGCACCGCGTCCAGGCCGTAGGTGTCGACCAGCTCGGTCGGGTCGACCACATTGCCGACCGACTTCGACATCTTCTCGCCCTTGTTGTACAGGAACCCGTGCACGAAAACGCGTTTCGGCAACTCGATGCCCGCCGACATCAGGAAGGCGGGCCAGTACACGGTGTGGAAGCGCGTGATGTCCTTGCCGATGATGTGCAGATCGGCGGGCCAGAACTTCTGGAAGGCCGCCGAATCGGTATTCGGGAAGCCCGCGCCGGTGAGGTAGTTGGTGAGCGCGTCCACCCACACGTACATGACGTGTGCCGGATCGCCCGGCACCGGCACACCCCAGTCGAAGGTGGTGCGGGAGATGGACAGATCCTTCAGCCCGGCCTTCACATACGAGACGATCTCGTTGCGCCGGGTCGCGGGCGCGATGAATTCCGGCGTGGACTCGTAGAGTTCGAGCAGCTTGTCCTGGTACTTGGAGAGCCGGAAGAAGTAGTTCGACTCCTCGGTCCACTCCACCGGGGTCTTGGTGTCGGTGGAGACGCGGGTGCCGTCGTCGAGGACGGTGGTCTCCTCCTCGGTGTAGAAGGCCTCGTCGCGCACCGAGTACCAGCCCGCGTAGGTGTCGAGGTAGATATCGCCATTGGCGGCCATGCGCTCCCAGATGGCGATGGACGCGGCGTGGTGATCCTCGTCGGTGGTGCGGATGAACCGGTCGAAGGAGATGTCGAGGGCCTTGTCCATGCGCTCGAACACGTCCGAATTGCGGGCGGCGTAGTCCTGCTCCGGAACCCCGGCGGCCTTCGCGGCCTGCTGCACCTTCTGGCCGTGCTCGTCGGTGCCGGTCATGAAGAACACGTCGAATCCGTCGAGCCGCTTGAAGCGGGCCAGGGCATCGGTCGAGATGTACTCGTAGGCGTGTCCGATGTGCGGTGCGCCGTTCGGGTACGCGATGGCCGTGGTGACATAGAAGGCGGGGCGGTCGGATGCGCTCATGGTGTGTCTACTCTAATCGGCGTGCCCTCAGTCGCTCGCCTCAATATCCCTGTAAGCGGTGGTGTCGATGAGTAAGACGCGTCCCGCGCCCGAACCGCCGGAACCGTTGCGCCCGCTGGTGGACGCGCACACCCATCTCGACGCCTGCGGTGCGGCCGACGCGGAATCGGTTGCCGCCATTGTCGATCGGGCCGAGGCCGTCGGCGTCGGACAGGTGGTCACGGTGGCCGACGACCTGGCGGCCGCGCGATTCGCGGTGCAGGCGGCGAATTGGGATCGGCGGGTCTTCGCGGCCGTCGCGCTGCATCCGACGCGCGCCAACGCCCTCGACGACGCGGCCAAGGCCGAACTGGAGAAGTTGGCCGCGGACCCGCGCGTGGTGGCGGTGGGGGAGACCGGGCTCGACTACTACTGGCCCGGCAAACTCGACGGCTGCGCCGAGATCGAGGAGCAGGTCGAGGGTTTCCGCTGGCACATCGACCTCGCCAAGCGCCTCGACAAGCCGCTCATGATTCACAACCGCGAGGCCGACCACGATTTGCTGGCCGTCCTGCTGGACGAGGGCGCGCCCGAGACGGTGATCTTCCACTGCTTCTCCTCCGATGCCAATATGGCCATCGCCTGCGTGGAAGAGGGTTACATCCTGAGTTTCTCCGGAACCGTGAGTTTCAAGAATGCTCATGAATTGCGGGAGGCGGCCAAGCTCGTTCCGGACGAGCAGATTCTGGTCGAGACCGATGCGCCGTTCCTGACGCCGCATCCGTTCCGCGGAGCGCCGAACGAGCCGTACTGCCTGCCGTATACCGTGCGGGCGCTGGCGGAGGTGCGCGACCAGGATCCGCTGAAGCTGGCCAAGATCACCACCGCGAACGCGCGGCGGATCTACGGGATCTGAGCCCGGCGAATCCGGCAATTGCCCCGCATTGATTCTGCGGGAATTGGTGAAGTCCTCGCTTTCTCGCGGGCGCGTTCCGGGCGTGCGGAAGGCGAGGGCTTTCCCGGGAAGACCCGAAGGGTTCCCACAAAGTCGTCCCCAACTCGCGGTATGTGTCGCGTCTCACTATGATGAGCGCGATCGTGATCAACCTGCGCGTTGATATCGGTTCGTTATTGTGAAACGCCCCGGTACGCGCGTTATGGTTGTCAGCTCTCAATACTCTCGTTATCGTACTGTGACCATGCCGGGATTTCCGATGAACGCTCTGACGAAGATCAACTCGTCGCGCTCGCCGTTGCTGTACGGCGCTATCGCGGCGATGCTCGTCACGCTCGTTGTGGGTGCGGGCCTGGCCATCCTCAACCACAAGACGGTGACCGTCGTGGTGGACGGCCAGAAGCAGATCACCAGCACCATGTACCTCGATGTGCGCGGCGCTCTCAAGGCGGCCGGATACGCCATCGGCGACAAGGACGATGTCAGCCCGTCGGCCGGTGCGTCGGTCTCCGACGGCGACACCATCACGCTCAACCGCGCCCGCGAGATCTCGCTCATCGTCGACGGTCAACCGCAGCGCGTGTGGACCACCGCGCTCACCGTCGCCGAGGCGCTCACCAAACTGAGCCTGCCCACCGATGTGTTCACCTCCCCGGCCCGGCCCACGCCGCTGCCCCTCGAAGGCGGGCAACTGCTCGTCACCAGCCCGCGCACCCTCGAGCTCTCCGACAACGGCGGCGCGCCCTCGCTGGTGCGCCTGGCCGCGCCGACCGTGGGTGAATTGCTGAAGGTGCAGGGTCGTCCGCTGGCCAACCAGGACATCGTGGAACCGGCGGCCGACACTCCGCTCACCGACGGCATGAAGGTCGTGGTCACCCGGCGCGTGGTCGAGAACCGCACGGAGCGCGTGCCGTTGGATCCGCCGGAGAACATCATCGAGGACGTCGAGCTCAATATGAGCCGCACCATCGTCGAGAATCCGGGCGTCGCCGGTGTGCACGACGCGACCTTCGCCGTCACCATCGTGAACGGCAAGGAGGCGGGTCGCGAGCTGATCAACTCGAATGTCATCGTCCCGGCGCAGCCGAAGACCATCCGCAAGGGCGCGAAGCCGGGCACCGAGGTGCCGCCGGTGCGCGACGGCGCGACCTGGGATGCGTTGGCCAAGTGCGAATCCGGCGGCAACTGGGCCATCAATACCGGCAACGGTTACTACGGCGGCATCCAGTTCGACGAGAGCACCTGGGCGCGCCAGGGCGGGCTGCGCTACGCGCCCCGCGCCGACCTCGCCACCCGGGAAGAGCAGATCGCCATCGCCGAGGTGACGCGGCAGCGGCAGGGCTGGGGCGCCTGGCCTTCCTGCACCAGCCGAATGGGCTTGAGCTGATTCGACTCTCGGCCGGTGCGGGAGCCGGACGCTACATGAGCGCGCCGCCGTCGACGCGCAGTTCGGTGCCGGTCATATAGCGGCCGTCGTCGGAGGCGACCATGGCCACCACGCCCGCGATGTCCTCCGGCTTGCCGAACGCGCCGCCCTCGAGCCAGCCGGGCAGGCGGGCCATGAGGCTCCAGTCCGCGTCGGCGGGCAGTTCGAAGCCGGAGGTGATGCCGGTGAGAATCGCGCCGGGCACGATATTCACCGCGCGCAGACCCTGTTTGGAGTATTCGAGGGCGAGCGAGTGGGTGAGCGCGTTGACTCCCGCCTTGGACGCGGCGTACGCGCCCACATAGGGCGCCGCGCCGAAAGCGCTTGTGCTGGAGAAGTTCACGATCACGCCGTGCTGGGATTCCAGCAGCTGCGGCAGCGCCGCCTGGATCATGAGGAAGGTGCCGGTGAGATTGACGCCGATCACCTGATTCCAGGTCTCCAAGGACATCTCGTGCAGGTGTCCGGCGCGCATGATGCCCGCGGCGTTCACGAGTACATCGAGGCCGCCGAGGAATTCGACGGCCTGTGCCACGGCGGCGCGGGTCGAATCCTGGTCCGCCACATTCACTTCCACGGTGCGCAGGCGCTCGCGCTGGTCGGCGGGCGCGGCGTCGAGGGTGGAGGTGAGCCCGGCGGTATTGATATCGGCGGCGACCAGGGTCGCGCCTTCGGCGAGTAGTCGCAGGGCGATGCCCTGTCCGATACCGGAGCCCGCTCCGGTGACGAGTACGCGACGGCCGTCGTATCTGCGGTTCATCGCCCGAAATTAGAACAAGTTGCAGTGAGGGTCAACGGTCGGTCGGGTGGTCGGCGCGGGCAAATTGCCAGAGAACCCTCATGTTGGACAAACGTTCAGCTGTATATGCTCTGCCGGTCACAAGATCGTTCTATGGGTCGGGCCCGATGGAGGATTGATGCGAGTGTTCGGTGGATCGACGCGTGCCCTGGCCGCGGCCACGATGACGGTGGGCGCGCTGCTGTTGGCTCCCGTGGGACCGGCGCAGGCCACGACCGAAGGCACTCCGATCACCGTCTCCGCCCAGCCCGAGGGGTGGCGCGGGGTCAGCAAGGGCTACTCGATCGACTACTGGACTACTCGCTCCAACGGAGAACCGGTCCAGGCCAGTGGCGCGCTCATCGTTCCCGACGGGCCCGCGCCCGCGGGCGGGTGGCCGATCATGGCCTACGACCACGGCACCTCCGGGCTCGGCCCCGGGTGCGGCGGGCAAAGCGCCGCAAGCCGATTCAGCCGTCCCAAGGAGGACGCCATCCTCCGGTACTTCGTGGACAAGGGCTTCGCGGTCGTCGCGCCCGACTATCTGGGGCTCGGCGCGTTCGACACCGGGCCGCATCCGTATCTGGAGACGCGGTCGGAGGCGACGGCCACCATCGACCTGGTGAAGGCGGCTCGGGCCGCGCGCTCCGACCTGTCGCGGTCGTGGGCGGTCACCGGATTCTCGCAAGGTGGGCATGCCGCGCTCGGCACCGCGAATCTCCAGTCCGCGCTGGTCCCGGAGCTCGATTTCCGCGGCACGATCGCCGTGGACCCCGCCTCCGATGTCGAGAAGTTCGTGCCGCTGGCCGGGCCGTACGTGCCCGAGATTCCGGGTGAGAACGGCAATGCCATCGACGGATTCGTCGTCAGCATGCTGGTCGGTCTCCGCGCCACCCATCCGGAACTCGATCTCGACAGCTATCTGACGCCGCTCGGCCGCCAGATCTTCGACGAGGCCGGTGCCGAATGCTTCGACGGCATCATCCGAGCCGTCGACGGCGCCTCCGTCGGCGACCTGCTCGCCCGCCCCCTGGGCGACGACCGCTTCCGCGCCGCCGTCGCCGAGTACATGACCGTCCCCACCACCGGCTACGACGCCCCGATCCTCCTGCTGCTCAACGCCACCGACATGGTGGTGCCCTCCCCACTGCACGCCGCACTGGCGGCACAGTTCGCGGCCAATGGCGTGAACTTCTCGACGGTGGTCGGCACCGGCGGCCACACCGAACTCAACCCCCAGATGTGGGCGGCCATGGACGCCTTCACGGCCCGCGTGCTGTCCACCCCGACGCTGCCCTGAATCGCCGCTCCTGACCTGCCGCGTCCCCGAATCCAGCCGTGATTTCGACTGGCGCGCAGTGCCTTCCGAGGCACCATCGCCCGCGCCCGGCGGCGAGTCCTGGGTGACGACGGGGTGGCGGCTCGGTCGAAATTCGTGACGTGGCTGACGACCCGAGGCGGTCGCGCACGGATTGCCCGCGCCTGGTTGGTACGTTTGGCGGCGTGTCCGAGTCCGATGTCGCCCGTGGTCGAGCCGCTCTTCTAGGTCCCGCCGAGGTGCGGGAGCTGGCCGAACGGCTCGGGGTGCGACCGACGAAGCAGCTCGGTCAGAACTTCGTGCACGATGCCAACACCATGCGGCGGATCGTCACCACCGCCGGGGTGGGTCGCGACGATGTGGTGCTCGAGGTCGGCCCGGGGCTCGGCTCGTTGACCCTGGCGCTGCTGGATGTGGTCGATCGGGTGATCGCGGTGGAGATCGACCCGGTGCTGGCCCGCGCCCTGCCGGATACCGTCGCCGCCCGCGCGCCCGAGTTGAAGGACCGCCTCACGGTCGTCCCCGCCGACGCCATGAAGGTCACCGCCGCCGACCTCCCGGCCGCCCCCACGGCCCTGGTCGCGAACCTCCCGTACAACGTGGCCGTCCCCGTCCTGCTCACGTTGATGGCCGAATTCCCCAGCATCCGAACCGCTTTGGTCATGGTCCAGCTGGAGGTGGCCGACCGCCTCGCCGCCGAACCCGGCAGCCGCGTCTACGGCGTCCCCAGCGTCAAAGCGGGCTTCTTCGGCCCCGTCCGCCGCTCCGGCACCGTAGGCCGCCAAATCTTCTGGCCCGTCCCCCAAGTCGAATCCGGCCTCGTCCGCATAGACCGCTTCACCGAATCCCCCTGGCCCCAGGACCCCGCCTTCCGCCAACGCGTCTACGCCGTAGTAGACGCCGCCTTCGCCCAACGCCGCAAAACCCTCCGCGCCGCCCTGGCAGGCTGGGCAGGTTCCCCCGCCGAAGCCGAAAAGCGCCTGCTAGCAGCGGGAATCGCCCCCACCGCCCGAGGCGAGACCTTGGATACCGCCGCCTTCGTTCGCCTGGCCGAGCAGGGCTGACCGAAACGAAACGGGCCGCCCGATCCTGTCGAGGATCGAACGGCCCACCGCTGAAACCTCAGACCGTGACGCTCAACCCGGCGACGATCGCCGACGCGGCCGCACCATCGCGGTCGGTGCGGACGGTGACCGTGAGTTGGACGAGGTACTGGTCGTCGGCCGTGTCGACGACTATGTAGCGGTTGTACGCCCACAGGGTCAGCGGGGTGACGACATAGGTGCCGGTGACGGCGGAGGACGGGAAGCCGTCGAAATCGCCCGTGTGAGTGTCGATTTCGTTCCACTCCGGGAGGCGGCGGGCGTCGGTGAAACCGCAGGCGAGCAGGGTGGCGGGGTCCACCGGCTGGGAGAAGCGGGCGATCATGAGGACGGCGTTGTCGGCCCAGCCGTCCTCGGGAGCGGTCGCCCAGACGCCGGAGGTTCCGGGGAAGGAGGCGGCGTCCAACTGCTGCCAGCCGTCCGGAATCGGGAACGACACCTTCGGGGCTCCGGGCGTCTCGGGGTCGACCGGAGCGACCTGGATACCGGTGGCGGTCAGGTATTCGACAATGCTGAGCAGCTCATCGGGGCCGGTAGGAGTAGTCACGCAGGCGAGTCTGCCATGTGGAACATGAACGCCCCGCCCGGCCACCCGCGCGGGCCGGGATCACCCTCGCCGCGGTCGCCGACGGCCCGGGCCTGCCGGGCGCTCACGATGGATCGACCGGTCCCTGGGCATTTCAGCAGAGCCGGTCGCGATCCATGTCGCGGTGGATCGACCGGGCTCTAGGGCATCTCGGTGGTACCGGTCGGGACCGACGTCGCGGTGGATCGACCGGGCACTAGGGCATCTCACCGGAATCGGTCGGGACCGATGTCGCGATGGTGAGCCCCGCCGTGATGAGCGCGGTCTCGCTGCCCTCTTCGCCCGCGCGGGCCGTGACGGTCAGCTGGACGAGGTACTGGTCACCGCCTGCACCCACCACCACATAGCGGTTGTCGGCCCAGAGGGTGAGCGTCTCCACGGTGTAGTAGCCCGTAATGGTGGCGGACGGAAACCCTTGGTAGTCACCGGTATCGGTGCTCACCTCCCGCCACTGCGGCATCCGCCGAGAATCGACGAACGCCGACCGCAACAGCCCGGCGGCATCCACGGGCGCGGAGAGCCGCCCCACCAACAGCACGGCATTGTCGGCCCACCCCAAACTCTCCTCCGGCGGCAGCGCCCAGACACCGTAGGCCCCGGGAAAGACCCCCCGGTCGACCTCCCGCCAACCGTTCGGCACCGGAATCGAAACTCGCGGAGCCCCAACGGAATCGGGGTGCACCGGAATGACGGCGGTCCCGGCCGCCGCCAAGTTCTCGGCCAGACTGGGCAACGAAGCGGACGGTGTCGTCACGAAGCCTTCTCCTCGGCGGTGAACCAGATCGGAGCATCGGGGCGTGCGAGCAGGTGTCGCTGCTCGGGATGATCCTTCAGGAACCGCATGATCGCGAGCAGCCTGTGCGGATCGCAGTCGAGCAGATAGGCCGGTAGAGCCACCTTCTCGGGCGTGTCCCAGTCTCGGCGCTGCACGGGGGTTCGGGGACTCAGCAGTCGCACGTCGATCAACGACAGCTCGATCGTCGCCCCGGAGCCGCTTTGGCGGTGTACGCCTTGCTCGATCGAATCCACTTCATCCCATTCGATGAACTGTTCTCGTAGGCGTCGCAGTACCGGGTAGACCATCATTCGACGGATTCCGGCGGGGTACAGCTCCAACGAAGTTCGCATTCGAGCAATGAATACGAGAATCAGAGCCCCTGCCAGGATCAGCCCCACGATCAATACGAATGTCGCTCCACCGGAGCTGGTCTTCGACAAGGGGAGTAGCCCTCCTGCATCGCCAAGCTTCCACCCCACCCAGGCCGCGATCGCATATGCCGCGCCGCCCGCCAGCACGAGAACGATCGGCAGCATTATGTCTCGGGCACCGATGGAGATACCCGACCCGTGTGTCGCATCGAGGTGGTGCCGAATCCGCGCGGAATGCTTGCGGCCCCATGGATTCGGCGGACAGATCATCAGCAGGAGTCCGAGGCTGCCAACGATGACACCGCACGCACCGACCACCACGACCGGGCTCTTGCCGATGCCGTCGGAGATGAGGATCGCAACCCACATGCCTGGGATCGCGATGAACACGGCCACCAGTCCCGCGAAGGACAACTTGCTGCCGACCGACGGCTTCGCGTCTGCCACGCGCGCGAATTCGATTGTGGGAAAGGGTGATTTCGAGCCCATAGGATTCGTCAGTCCCATAGCCGTTGAATGCCTTTCGAAGTGAAGTGTGAGAACACGGCACCGACGCCAGCACCCACCACGAATCCGACAGCCGTACCGGCGCCTGGGAAGACCGACCCGATAGCGGCTCCCGCGTACGCCCCGGACAACGCTCCTGCGGCCATACCGACGCCAGTGCCGACACTCTCGCTGACGATGGCTTCGGACCGGCTCATCCCGCCATCGATGTCATCGGCGATAGCCGGGACGGTACCGATCGCGTTTCCGATGATTCCCATGCGGCTGAGGCCACTGGTTATTTTGACCGGGCCGATTCGACTGGTGTTATGGGTGCGCTCGCCCCAGTTCTGAACCCACTTCAGGACCCCGTCGTTGCCCGCGCGAGCCGCACCGTCGAGCTTGTCCCTGGTGACGTCGGTCATCGAGCCGATAATCACGTTGGCGGTTGTCGTGGGAATATCCGGTGCCCAGAAGGATGCGGGTGAGGTCGCGATGGCGTCCGCGACCGCGTTCGGGTCCTGCGCCTTGATCTTCTGGATTTCGGTGGTGGTTGTGGCGAGGACCGCGGCCGGGGCCATGCGCTGCACCTCGCCGACCGCGTCGGCGATCTGCTGTCCCCACTTCGCGTCGGCGGCGAGCAGGGTCGTCAGCAGTCCGGAGAGGCGCTCGAGTTCGAGTCCGGCTTCGGAGTCCCAATCCTCGACGCCGGTCACGGTCCAATCGTCGGAGATGGCGACCGGAGGCACGACGTAGGTGCGCAGGATCGTCTTGATCTCCGCGAGGGGATGTTCCATTTCGCTGAACGCGCCCTTGGTCGCGGTGCCGAGATCGTCGTAGGCGGTCACGATGGCGCGCATTTGGGTGCGTTCGTTCTCGGCCTTGGTCTCGGCCGCAGTCGCGGCCGCACCTTTCCAGTCCAGGCCGTCGTGAATCGCGGTGTACAGGGTGTCCGACGCCTTCAGAATCGCGTCGGCGATTTTGGTGGCGGCATCGCCGACGGTCGCGAGGCCGTCGACGTTCCAGCTCAGAACCTCGCTCGGGGTCGGCATCGGCTATTTCCCGGCGTGCGGATCGCCGGAGTTGAGGTTCGCGACGGCGGCGATGCGGTTGGCCGCGTCCACGTCGGTGCCGTGGTACTGGTTGGCGCTCAGCGCCAAGAGGGCCGAGAAGTGATTGAACCGCGCCTTCAACACGTCCTTGGCGGTGCGGCTGGCCGCGTCCGCCGTACCGAGCGCCGCGCCGACCGCGGAGCCGGGCAATGCCTTGGCGACCGGCTCGGCGCCCAGGCGCGGGGCATCGTCGATCTCCTTGGGGAGCAGTGCGAGCGCGCCTGCCGCCAAGCGCAGACCGTCGGGATTCACTTCGAAAGACACGGGTCCCCCTGGCCGGTGGTGCGATGTTGGGGAGGTATGCGAAACGGGTCGGGCGGTAGTCGCCGACCAGGCGACGGTACCGACCGACCCGTTGTGTAGCAAATTCTCCGTTACTGGAAGCGGCGCAGTCGCAGGCTGTTGCTCACCACGAAGACGCTGGACAGGGCCATGGCGGCTCCGGCGAGCATGGGGTTCAGCAGGCCCGCTGCCGCCAGGGGGATGGCGGCGACGTTGTAGCCGAAGGCCCAGAAGAGATTGCCTTTGATGGTGCGCAGGGTGGCTCGGGAGAGGCGGATGGCTGCCGCCACTGTCCGGAGATCGCCGCGGACCAGGGTGATGTCACTGGCTTCGATGGCCACATCGGTGCCGGTGCCCATGGCGAGGCCGAGGTCGGCTTGGGCGAGCGCGGCGGCGTCGTTGACGCCGTCGCCGACCATCGCCACGACCTTGCCCTGATCCTGGAGCTTGCGGACCACATCGAGCTTGTCGCTCGGCATGACCTCGGCGATCACCTCGTCGATACCGACCTTGTCCGCGACGGTGCGGGCGGCGGCGGCATTGTCGCCGGTCAGCAGGACGGGGGTGAGGCCGAGCGCCTTCAGGTCAGAAATCGCTTCAGCGCTGGTCGATTTGATCGCGTCGGCGATGACCAGGACACCGCGGGCGGTGCCGTCCCAGGCCACCACGACGGCGGTGTGTCCGGCCCGCTCGGCCTGAGACTTGGCCGCTGCCAGGGGTTCCGGCAGCGCGACCGACCAGTCGTCGAGCAGTTCGGTGCGTCCGATGATCACCGCGCGCTCGCCGACCAGACCCTGAACACCCTTGCCGCCGTGCGACACGAACTGCTCCACGGGCTCCAGTGCGGTCCCCTTGGCCCCGTCCACCACGGCCTTGGCGACCGGATGCTCGGAGCCGTGCTCGACCGCCGCCGCCACCGCGAGCAGCTCGTCGGAGTCCACGCCCTCGGCCGGAACCACTTCCGCCAGAGTCATTTTCCCGGTGGTCACGGTGCCGGTCTTGTCCAGCACGACGGTGTCGATGCGCCGGGTCGACTCCAGCACCTGCGGACCCTTGATCAGAATGCCCAGCTGCGCACCGCGCCCCGTACCGACCAGCAGTGCGGTCGGCGTGGCCAGACCCAGCGCGCACGGGCAGGCGATGATGAGCACCGCCACCGCCGCGCCGAACGCGGTCGCCACGGCCGCCCCGGTGCCGAGCCAGAAGCCCAGTGCCGCAACGGAGATGGCGATGACGATCGGGACGAAGACACCGGAGACCCGATCGGCCAGCCGCTGCACCTGCGCCTTGCCGTTCTGCGCGTCCTCCACCAGCCGCGCCATCTGCGCCAGCTGGGTGTCCGCGCCGATGCGGGTGGCGCGCACGGTCAGCATGCCGCCCGCGTTCACGGTCGCGCCGACCACCTCGTCGCCGGGACCGACCTCGACGGGCACCGACTCACCGGTCAGCATGCTCATATCGAGGGCCGAATTGCCCTTCACCACAACGCCATCGGTGGCGATCTTCTCGCCGGGCCGAACCAGGAACTCCTCGCCGACCCGCAGATCGCCGACGGGAATCCGGGTTTCGACGCCGCCGCGCAGCACCGACACATCCTTGGCGCCCATTTCCAGCAGCGCCCGCAGCGCGGACCCGGCCTTCTCCTTGGACCTGGTCTCGAAGTACCGGCCCGCCAGAATGGCCACGATCAGCACCGCGGCCACCTCGAAGTACAGCGCCGAGGTCGAATCACCGCGCGAAATAGCAAGGGTGAACGGGTGTTTCATCCCGGGTGTCCCGGCATCGCCGAAGAACAGCGCGTACACCGACCACCCGAAGGCGGCGAAGGTGCCCAGCGAGATGAGGGTGTCCATGGTGGCCGTGCCGTGCTTGGCATTGGTCCAGGCGGCCCGGTGGAACCGCGCGCCGCCCCACACCACGATGGGCGCGGCCAGCGTCAGCGACAGCCACTGCCAATTGCGGAACTGTAGGGCCGGGATCATGGCCATGGCGACGATCGGCACGGCCAGCGCCAGGCTCACCAGCAGCCGATGCCGCAGCTCGGCGGTGGCGCTCGGCGTCGAATCGCCCTCGGGCGCTTCGGTTTCCACCGGCTCCACCGTGTGCACGGCGGCGGTGTACCCGGCCTCGGTGACCTGTTCGATCAGATCGGAGGCGCTCAGCGACTCCGGGAAGCTGACCTTGGCCTTTTCGGTGGCGTAGTTCACCGAGGCGGTGACGCCGTCTATCTTGTTGAGCCGCTTCTCGATTCGAGAGGCGCAGGACGCGCAGGTCATGCCACCGATCTCGAGTTCGACGGACCGCTCAGGGGCGGGTGCGCTCATCAGTGACCTCCTCCGTGTGTCCCGTGCCCGCCCGGCGAGGCCGAGGTGGGGGCGGTTGCGGCAATGGTGAATTCGGCGGTGTGCACCGCGTTGTTGTGTGAGAAATCCAGGTAGAGACGGTATTCGCCGCCGCTGGGAGCCTCCGCGTGGAAGGCCACGGCGGGTCCGGCGGGCGTCTTGCCCACCTCACCCTGCGGGTGGACGTGCAGGTAGGCCAGGTCGCTGGCCCGCAGCGCCACCAGATGCCCGTAGGCCCCCAGATACGGCTGCAAGTCGGTGACCGGCTTCCCGTCACGGGTGATGTCGAACGTCAATTCGCTTCCGGCGGTGGACAGATCACCGGCGAGGGTGACCTTGTAACCATCCACCTCGGCGGTCCGCGACGGCGGCGGCAGCGGCCGGTCCACCGCATTGCCCGCGACGTCGAAGGTCCGGCTCAGCGTCAGCCCGCCCGGCCCGCCGGTGGGCGTGAAATCGGTGAACACCCGGTAGGTGCCCGGCTCGTTCCATTTCCAATCGATGGACCAGGTGCCGTCCGCGCCCAGCACCGGATGTACGTGCCGGAACTGGCTGGTATCGGTGCGGGCGACGATCAGGTGTAGGTCTTTTTCGTGCTCTTTGTCGTAGGCGGTGACGGTGCCGTTCGGCCCGGTGATCCGAAAACTCAGTGCGCCGGGCTGATTCGCGGCGGTCGGCGCGCTGATCTCACTCAGGGTGTAGCCGGATTCCGTGTCGAGCAATCCCAGCGCGTCGGTCTGACTGGTGTCGGGCCCGGGGGCCGGGCTCGGATCGCCCACGAGGGCTCCGATTCCGAGCGCGGCCCCGAACAGCACGACCAGTCCACCGCCGAACGCGGCGAACTTGAGTCGATCGTTCATCTCAGCTCGCCACCTGGTAACCCGCTTCGTCGACGGCGGCCACGACGGCGGAGTCCGCGATCGGGGCGGCCGACTCGACCTTCACCAGTCCGCTGGCGAGATCGACATCGACACTGGTGACACCGTCGATCTTGCCGATCTCCTTCTGGACCGACCCGACGCAGTGGCCGCAGGTCATTCCGGTGACGGTGTAAGTGCTGGTGGCCATGTCGGTCTCCTTCGTTCGCGGTACATCATACGGTGTGGGGGTATCCCCGACACCGATGAACATACCCCCCACGGGTACCCGGCGCAAGTGCGCGCCCGAAGGAAATCCGGCGGTCTGTCAGGCGGTGACCTCCTCGGGCCAGGCGCTGATGGCGAGCTCGGCGGCTTTTCCCAGTTCAGCGGCGCTCGCGCCATCACGCGCACCCTGTGACATGCCTTGCAGTACGGCCGCGGTGTAGCGCGCCAACCCCGCGGCATCGGTCTCGGCGGGCAGGATTCCGGCCTCGATATCGCGGCGAATCCACTCCTGGAGAATGCCGACATTGTTGTTGCGCAGCTGCCGCAGCATGTCCGCGACCTCGGTATTGGTGGTGTTCACGCCCGCGCTGATGACCATGCACCCCGGCGGCTGACCTTCCTTGGTGTATTCGACCGCCGCCAGCCGCAGCAGTCGTTCGGCCGCGGCCCGAGCCGTCGCCGCTTCGCCGAAAACCCGCGCCATGAACCCGCCGTAGCGCGTGCCGAAGCACTGGACGGCCTCGGTGAACAAGCTCTGTTTGTCGCCGAAGGCCGCGTACAGACTCGGTGCGCCGATGCCCAGCTCCTCGGTGAGGTCGCGGGTGGAGGTGGCCTCGTATCCCTTGCGCCAGAACAGCCGAATCGCCTTGTCCAGCGCGGCATCTCGATCGAAGGAGCGGGGGCGTCCCCGCGACGGTGCGGCCATGGAAAACATTCTATAGCGTTCGCTAGTTAATGTGCTACGGTGCTTCTGTAGCAATCGCTAGAGAAAGAGATCGACATGGGCAACCTGACGGGCAAGACGGCACTGGTGACCGGCGGCAGCCGCGGTATCGGACGCGCCATCGCGGAACGGCTCGGGCGCGATGGCGCACGGGTCGGCGTGCACTACAACGGCAATGCCGACGCCGCGAAGGAGACCGTCGCCGCCATCGAAGCCGCGGGCGGCTCGGCCTTCGCGATCCAAACCACGCTGGGTGTGCCCGGCGATGCGCAGGCGCTGTGGGAGGCGTTCGACGCACAGGCCGACGGGCTCGACATCCTGGTGAACAATGCCGGAATCGACGGCATCCGCGAACCCATCGGGGGTACCGACGAGGAGTCCTTCGACCGTGTTGTCGCGGTCAATGCCAAGGCCCCGTTCTTCATCACCCGCCTCGGTCTGGAGCGGCTGCGCGACGGCGGTCGCATCGTCAATATCTCCACCGGGCTCACGCACGGCTTCCGCATGCCGGAACTCATCGCCTACACCATGACCAAGGCCGCCATCGACTCCTTCACCTCGGTTCTCGCCAAAGAAGTTGGCGCACGCGGGATTACGGTGAACGCCGTCGCGCCCGGCATTGTCGATACCGATATGAACGCCGCCTGGCTGCGCAATGACGAGACACAGGCGCATGTCTCGACCCTGTCGCCGCTGGGTCGCGTCGGGCAGCCGGGCGATATCGCCGATGTGGTGGGCTTCCTGGCCTCGGCGGATTCGCGCTGGGTCACCGGACAGTGGATCGACGCCACCGGCGGCGCGCTGCTCTAGCGCACCGGCGCCGGGCGGGCCGACATGGTCGTGGCGCGGTGCGTGCGCGCATTAGGCTTAGCGCGTGCTCTCAGTTGTGCCCAGTCCCGTGGTCGTCCGCGCCCCGTCGAAGGTGAATCTGCACCTCGGGGTGGGCGATCTGCGCGATGACGGGTACCACGACCTCACCACCGTCTTCCAAGCACTCTCGCTCAGCGACGATGTGAAGATCGCGCCGTCCGGTTCGCTGTCGGTGAAGGTGACCGGCGAGGGCGCGGCCGAAGTGCCCACCGACCGCACCAATCTGGTGTGGCAGGCGGCCGTGCGGCTGGCCCATCTGGACGGTCGTGCGCCGCTGGTGGATATCTCCATCGCCAAGGGCATTCCGGTGGCGGGCGGTATGGCGGGCGGCAGCGCCGACTGCGCCGCCGCCCTCATCGGGCTCAACGACCTGTGGGAGCTGGGCCTCGGTCGCGAGGAGCTGCTCGAGATCGGGGCCGAACTCGGCAGCGATGTGCCCTTCGCCCTGCACGGCGGCACGGCGCTGGGGCGCGGGCGCGGGGAGAAACTGCTGCCGGTATTGTCCCGCAACAGCTTTCACTGGGTGCTCGCACTCGCCAAGGGCGGCCTGTCCACCCCGGCGGTCTTCCGCGAACTCGACCGCCTGCGCGAGGTCGGCGATCCGCCGCGCCTCGACAGCCCGGAGGCCCTGCTGCAAGCCCTCGCCTCGGGCGACCCGCGCCAGCTCGCACCGCTGCTCGGCAACGACCTCCAGGCGGCCGCGCTCTCACTGAAACCCGAACTGCGGCGGACACTGCGCGCGGGCGTCTCGGCCGGAGCCCTCGCCGGAATCGTCTCCGGATCGGGCCCCACCTGCGCCTTCCTCTGCGAGAACGAGGACTCCGCCATCGCGGTGGCCGCCGAACTCTCGGGTGCCGGGGTGTGCCGCAGCGTGCGCACCGCCAGCGGCCCGGTGCCCGGTGCCCGGGTCATCGGCGACGCGCCCGCGCGCGGCTGAGCGAAGATCGAGCGGCTCGGAATCGGAGTGCGCCTGCTCGGTAGGCTGGCTCACGGCAATGCGGCATGCGCCGTCGGCACGACCCAGAAGGACAAATGGCGAATCTGATCAACCTCGAATCGGTCAACAAGAGCTTCGGCATCAAGCCCCTGCTCGATGACGTCTCCCTCGGTGTCCACGACGGCGAGCGGATCGGGGTTGTGGGCCTCAACGGCGGCGGCAAGACCACGCTGCTCGAGGTGTTGACCGGACTCGAGGAGCCCGACAGCGGGCGGGTCAGCCGCATGAACCACCTGCGCATGGCCGTGGTCACCCAGCGTGGCGTGCTGCCCGAGGGCTCCACTGTCGGAGATGTGGTGCTGGCTGGGCTCGCCGAGGACCAGATGGATTGGGCATCGCACAGCGATTCGATGGGGGGTGGTGGTCGGGCGACGGGAGGGCCCGACGGTGTCGCCGAGCACGAATGGGCCGCCAATCCCCGCATCCGCTCCGTGGTCGAGGGCATCGGCATCGCCGATCTCGGCATGGACGCCCAGGTCACCAACCTCTCCGGTGGTGAGCGTCGCCGCGTCGCCCTCGCCGCCGCCCTGGTCCGCGATCTCGACCTGCTCGTGCTCGACGAGCCCACCAACCACCTCGACGTCGAGGGCGTGCAGTGGCTGGCCGAACATCTCCTCTCGCGGCGCAGCGCGCTCGTGGTCGTGACCCACGATCGCTGGTTCCTCGACACCGTCGCCACCCGCACCTGGGAAGTGGTGGGCGGCAAGGTCGAAACCTACGAGGGCGGCTACAACGACTGGATCTTCGCCCGCGCCGAACGGGCCCGCCAGGCCGATGCCACCGAGGCACGGCGGCAGAACCTGGCCCGCAAGGAACTGGCCTGGCTGCGGCGCGGCCCGCAGGCGCGCACCTCCAAGCCGCGCTACCGCGTGGAGGCCGCCGAGGCGCTCATCGCCAATGTGCCGCCGCCGCGCGACACCGTCGAACTGGCCTCCTTCGCCCGCAAACGCCTGGGCCGCGTGGTGATCGAACTCGAGGACACCACCCTCGCCACCCCGGACGGCCGGGAACTGGTGCACGATCTGACCTGGCGGCTCGCGCCGGGCGAACGGGTCGGCCTGGTCGGCGTGAACGGATCCGGCAAGACCACGCTGTTGCGCGCACTCGCCGGTGACGCGCCGTTGAAGACCGGTAAGCGTATTCAGGGCCAGACCGTCCGAATCGGTTGGCTGCGCCAGGAACTCGACGATCTGCCGCTGGATATGCGTGCCCTGGAAGCGGTTCAGGATGTCGCCATGCGAACCATGCTCGGCGACAAGGAGATCAGCGCCAGTCAGCTCGCGGAGCGCCTCGGCTTCACCCCCGCCAAACAGCGCACCCGGGTGGGCGACCTGTCCGGCGGTGAGCGCCGCCGCCTGCAGCTCACCCGCATTCTCATGAGCGAACCCAATGTCCTGCTCCTCGACGAGCCCACCAACGACCTGGATATCGACACCCTCCAGCAGTTGGAGGACCTCCTGGACGGTTGGGCGGGCACCCTGGTGGTCATCTCGCACGACCGCTACCTCATCGAGCGCATCTGCGACTCCACCTGGGCCCTGTTCGGCGACGGCAAACTCACCAACCTGCCCGGCGGTATCGAGGAGTACCTCAAGCGCCGCGCCGCCCTCATGGGCGGCAAACCCGGCACCACCCCCAAAGCCCCCGCCAAATCCGCCGCCCCCGCGAATACCGCCGCCCCCGCGACGGATTCGGCCGCCTACCGCGCCGCCCGCAAGGAACTCGCCAAGCTGGAGCGCACCGTCGAAAAGCTCGCCGAACGCGAAGCGAAACTCCACACCGCCCTCGCCGAAGCCGCCACCGACCCCGACAAACTCATCACCCTCGGCACCGAACTCAAACAGGTCCAAGCCGAAAAGGAATCCGCCGAGGAACGCTGGCTGGAACTCGCCGACAACGCCTGACATCCACGAGGGGGAACTGGTGGCGGCGAATCGCGAGAGCCTCCCGCCACCAGTTCCCCCTCGTGGTGCTAGAGCGCTTGGTCGAGGGTGGGGATGGGGAGGCAGGTGCGGACGAAGCCGCCGCCGAAGCTGGTGAGCTCGATGCTGCGGTACAGGACCTTGGTGGTGAAACCGGCGCGCTTCAAGAGCTTTCGGACCTCGGGGAGGGTTTCGATGAGCTGGTAGCGGTTCGGGTTGCCGAGGGGTTCGCGGCCGAAGTCGAGCAGGCCGAGGCGGCGCAGGTTGGTCAGGTATTCGTCGATGCGGTTGGGGTAGCGCAGGCCCGCGTCGTCGCCGACCAGGTTGAAGCGGCCGCCGCGGCCGTTGGCGGTGCGGCCGGTGCGCACGTCGACGAGCGGTTGCGGCCCATCGAGATACAGGAACCGCACGATGCGCGCCTCGTCGGGGGCGAGCTGATCGAGGATGCGGGAGTAGGCCGGATGGCTCTCGTCGGCGCTGTGCAGATCGGCGGACTGGCGCAGCAGTTCCGCACCGCGCGCCCGCAATTCGGTCAAGGGGGAGGATTCGGGAGCTGCCTCGCCCTCGGCGGCGGGACGCACGCCGAGCGCCCGCAGCATCGAATCACGCACCTGCGCACCGGCTTCGGTGAGGATCTCGCGCGGCGGCTGCCCGGCCATACTGCCGCGCACCACCGTTCCGGTCACCCCGAGCGCGGTGCCCACACCCCACGCCGTGGCCTCGGACAGCGCCGACCACGCCACCCGCGCCACACCGGTCGCGGTGCGTACGGTTCCGGCCGAGGGCTGCTGCGGCACCGCCGGTAGCGCGCTCGCGCGCAGCACGAGTTCGGTCGAATGCTCGACGGAATCGTCGGGGTCCGAATCGGATTCGGTCACATCCATGTGGTCGCTACTCCTGTTCCGAAGACCAGGATGTGAGCGTAGCCCGCGAACAGCCCCAGCACACCGCCATGAAGAAACAAGAGCCATTCATCTTGTTTGATGGCCGTACGCAGCATGTCCACGAACTCCGGCGGACTCAGCGCCGACATTTGTTTGGCGATGAAGTCCGAGACCTGTTTGCCCTGGCGGACATTGAACTCCGGATCGGCGAAGGCGATGGGCGCGATGCGCGCCGCCTCGGCGGTCAGCGTCGACTGCAACGTGTCGTACTCGCGTCCGCCGAGCATGAACTTCACCGCGCCCTTGGCCGGGCCGAGCGCGCGGTCGGCGGCCGGGCGCAGGGTGTCCTCCAGCATCTGCACGGTGCGATCCGAGCGCGGCCCGTTCAGCAGTTCGTCGCCGATATTGGCGACGGTCATGATCTCCCGCGATACCAGCTCCGCATAACCCTCGGTGATCTCGGGCTGGCGCTTGATGAGCAGACCCTGCCGCCACGGGCACCACCACTTCGGATACGCGGGCGCGAAGATCAGGTTGATACCCACCCAGTTCACCACCCAGCCGATGATGATGCCGCCGATGGGCAGCACCACCAGCGTCGACCACCCGGTCAGATGCAGCACCGCGACCAGCAGCAGACCCATGGGCGCGCCGAAGTAGAAGCCGAAATTCTGCATGAAGCGCAGTTCTTTCGCACCCAGCACCTGGAACACGCTGTTGAGCAAATGCGGGCGCGCCTGGAAGTAGCGGATGACCATCTGCTTGACGTCGAGCAGTTGATCGATGTTGTTGCCGAGTTCATCGGTGAGTTCCCGCAGAATTTCGGGTAACTGCTGTCGAACGCGTTCGTGGATCAACTCCCGAACCTGCGTCGGCAGGTTGTACCAGAGCTGCGGATGTTCCCGCTTCAAGATCTCTTCAACGATGTCGCGAATCTGGACTTCAGCTATTTCGGTCAGATGTTCAGCGAGCTTGTCGGGTTCGAGTTCCCGATAGAAATCCGAGACGCTGCCGAGTTTGGCCAAGCCCTTGTCCACGGCGATGGAGGCCATCTTGTCCGCCCGCGACGGAACGATCCCCTGCCAGCCCATCCGCCCGTCGTACTGCAGTAGCGGCAACACCTGAATCCGCTTGGGCAAGTACGGAAACAACGTCGCCAGACCCGGCATCCGAAAGCCGTGAAAGGAGATCGGCTTGAACAGCATCAGCACACCGGTCCAGTTGGTGATGTAGCCGATGACCCCCGTGAACAATGGAATCGTTATGAGTTCCAGCAGAATGGTCGGGTGGATTCCGAAAACACTCTCTAGCACGACACCCTCCTGCCGACCCCTACCGGTACCAGCCGCTGTACCGGCACGCTCAAGTTAGCACCCCGTCGGCAGTCGGACCTTACTGTGAATTCAGTTGGGCGGTCCAGTTGCGCATTGTCGGCGTCGAGATCTCGGTCACACTGCCCGGTCCCGATGTTCCGATGTGCCGACCCGCCCGTCAGAATGACGGGGACCACAGCCATATCGCATCGCTCGGCGGGTGTCGGGGGTCATGTTGAGCGGGTGTCGCCGGATGCGAACGGGGTAGCCTTCGCATGGCAGCCGGGTTCAGCGTGCCTGGGGGACTGTCGGCGGCAATAATCTGTGGACGGTTACGTTCACCTGGCGAACTTCGGAGTAGACGTGGCAGACGACAGGACCGGGCGAGAGGTGGTCCGTCCGGGTTCCCGTGCCGTGGAACGCAGCTCGGATGTGGAGCAGCGGCAGATCAGCAATGAGGCGCGGCTGCTGCGCGGGGCTTTTCGCGCGGCCGGACTCGCGGTCGGCACCGCGGTGCGCAGCGGGGAGTGGGCCGTCGGCACCACGTTCGAGGTCGCCAAGCAGCTCACCCAGGCGGCAATGGACGGCGAATCGTCGGCCGATATCGCCGATCGCACGGGTGCGGCGCTGCGGTCCATCGCGCGCAGCGCACTCGGTGTCACCGAGGGGTCGGTGCGCGAGATCGTCAGCTATGTTCCGACGCCCATGAACCAGGGCCAGCAGCCGATTCCGGTGAACGGCAGCCTGATTCGCTCCGCCACCTCCGCCGATCTGCGCCGCCGCGGCGATGCGCTGCTGGCCCGCTCGGCCGATGTCTACTTCACCGAGGATGTGCACCCGGCCTACGACCGCATCCTCGATCAGCTCGCACCCGACGAGGCGCGCATTCTGCGCTTCATGGCCTTGAACGGACCGCAGCCGCTGGTGGATGTGCGCACCAACCGGCCGCTGGGTATCGGCTCGGAGTTGGTGTCGGGGGATCTGACCTCGGTGCCGGAGCAGGCGGGCGTGCGCTATCCGGACCGGTCGCGGCACTATCTGATCAATCTGAGTCGGTTGGGGCTGACGTTCACTTCCGAGGATCCGGTGGTCTTGAGTCGCTATATGGTGCTCGAGGTGCAGCCGGTGGTGGAGGCGGCGCTCAAGAAGGCGGGCCGCGCGCCCAAGATCGTGCGAAAGAGCTTGCGGCTGACCGAATTCGGCGAGGACTTCTGCCAGACCTGCTTCAGTATCAACTCCTGAACTCCCGGCGGTACCCGTACCGCCGGACGCCCGGGCGATAGCGAATCGGTACAGATCTGCGCCAATATACGAAGAATCCCGCACGGCTGATGGGATTGTGGAGGGTATGGACTCCGATGCCGTCGCCGCGATCAGTCGGCTGAAGTTCCGCTACCTGCGCGCCCTGGACACCAAGGCGTGGGACGAGTTCGCCGACACCATGATTCCCGAGGCGACCGCGACGTACAGCGAATACCTGCAATTCGAGTCCCGCGACGCCTTCCTGGCCTTCATGCGCAACACGCTCGGCCCGCACGTCATCACCGAACACCGCTGCGACCACCCGGAGATCGATGTCGACGGCGACAGCGCCACCGGCACCTGGTACCTCGCCGACACCGTGCTCATTCCGGGCCACAATATGCTGCTGCGCGGCGCGGCCTTCTACTCCGACCGGTACGTGCGCTGCGAGGACGGGCACTGGCGCATCGCGCACACCGGGTACGAGCGCACTTACGAAGTGGTGCTGTCGCTTTCGGATCTACCCAGCCTGCGATTGACCTCCAGCCGGTGGGGGCTGATCGCCCGGGAACCCGCGGACAACACCCGCACCGAACCCTCGCCGCCGGAAGCGACCATGGGCTAGTCGTCCGCGCCCGCGACCAGTGGTTCGAGGGTGAGCTTGGGCAGTTCCTTCTGGATGTAGGCGAGCTTCCACTTGTCGCCGAACAGCGCGAGCAGCACGCCGTCGCTGCGGGTGAAGACCTCCACGCCGCGCTGGCGGGCGAGCTCCGCGGCGGAGGCGGCGTCGGTGCGCCGGGCCAGCGAGTAGGGCAGCCGGTCCAGGTGGGTCTTGACGTTGAATTCCGAGAGCATGCGCGCCGTCACGACCTCGAACTGCATGGGGCCGACGGCGGCCAGCACCGGGGAGGCGTCGCCGCGAATGTCGTTGCGCAGCACCTGCACCACGCCCTCGGAATCGAGCTGGTCGATGGCCTTGCGGAACTGCTTGTACTTGTCGGCGGTGTGGGCGCGCAGGGTGGCGAAGTGCTCGGGCGCGAAGGACGGGATGGGCGGGAACTCGACCTTCTTGTCCGCGAACAGGGTGTGGCCGGGGGCCAGGGCATTGGCGTTGACCAGGCCGACCACATCGCCCGGGTAGGCGGTGTCGACGGTGGTGCGTTCGCGGCCGAAGACGGTGAGCGCGTATTTGGTGGCGAAGGGGCGTCCAGTCTGGGCGTGCGTGACGACCATGCCGCGCTCGAATTCACCGGAGACCACGCGCATGAAGGCGAGGCGGTCGCGGTGGGCGGTGTCCATACCCGCCTGCACCTTGAACACGACGGCGCTGAACGGGTCGGTGGTGTTGCGCAGCGTGCCGTTCACGTCCTTGCGCGGGGCGGGCGGCGGGGCGAGCTCGACCAGGGTCTCGAGGATCTGGCGGACGCCGAAGTTCAGCATGGCCGAGGCGTAGATGACCGGGGAGGTGTGGCCCGCGAGGAAGAGTTCCTGATCGTGGTCCTGGCCCGCGGCGGAGAGCAGTTCGCTCTCCTCGGCGGCGGTGACCCAGGCCTCGCCCTCGCGTTCGAGGGCCTGTTCCGGGGTGTAGTGCTCCTCGGGGGCGATGGTCGCGCCGCCCGCGGTGCGGGTGAAGTGGATGTACTCGGTCGCCGCGCCCTCGTCGCCGCGGCGCAGCAGGCCGTGGAAATCGCCCGCGATACCGACCGGCAGGAACAGGGGAGTCGGGGTGAGGCCGATGCGGTCGACGATCTCGTCGAGCAGTTCGAGCGGGGCCTGGCCCGGGCGGTCCCACTTGTTGATGACGGTGACGACCGGGATGCCGCGGTCGCGCGCCACCTGGAAGAGCTTGAGCGTCTGTGGTTCCAGGCCCTTGGCGGCGTCGATGAGCATGACCGCGGCGTCCACCGCGGTGAGGACGCGGTAGGTGTCCTCGGAGAAGTCGGAGTGGCCGGGGGTGTCGACCAGGTTGATCACGCAGTCGCCGTACTCGAACTGGAGCGCCGTGGAGCTGACGGAGATACCGCGCGCCTTCTCCATCTCCATCCAGTCGGAGACGGTCGACTTACGACCCGACTTGCCGTGGATGGCACCCGCCTCCGAGATCACCTTCGCGTGCAGCGCGAGGGCCTCGGTGAGGGTGGATTTACCGGCGTCGGGGTGCGAGATCACCGCGAAGGTACGCCGCCTCGCCACCTCGTCGGCCAACCGCCGGGGGACGGTGTCGGTCGGGGTAGTCGGGGAAGTCACGGGAGCTCCTTCGGGGCATCGGCAACCGCTCCAGGGTACCGGGGGAGCCGGAACCGGGCGGAATCGGGCCGAATGCCCGGATGAGCGGAGAGGTACGGGTCACCCTCCGTGCGTGGCCGTCGGTTCACGCCGCGCACCGGCATCCGGCGCGGAACCATCGCACGTCGGGACGGTGCGGCGTCGGTCAACGTCCCGCCGCGATCGACGGCCACCCCCCACTGTGTCCGACAGTTCGGCTCGACGAGATCCGCTCACTGTCGGCCGCGCCTACGAAGAGAAGGCGCACCGGGTTGGCCGGGTCACCTCGCATCCAGCGGTCGGCGGCGTCGAGCTGCCGCTCTCCCGGATCTCGGTCGAGCGACTACGCGGTCGACGCGTTGCCCGGGAGGTGCCCAAGTGTCGCCAATTCCGTCCCGGCGCAACGAGTTCGAGGCTGCGGTTGGCTACGAGGACGGCGATGCCGTGGAGGTTGGACCACAGGGCGAGGGCGCGGTCCTCGGGACGGTCTACCGCGCGCGCGGCGACCAATGCTGCCCACCGGCGATCGATCAGTCTGCTGTCGGGGAGGTGCCCAAGTGTTGGTCGACGGCCTCGGTGACCAGGTGTCGCCAATTCCGGCCTGGTGCAACGAGTTCGAGGCTGCGGTTGGCTACGAGGACGGCTATGCCGTGGAGGTTGGTCCAGAGGGCTAGGGCTCGGTCTTCGGGGTGGTCCACCGCGCAGGCGGTGACGAAGGTTGCCCACTGGTGGTAGAGGGGGAGGGTGCGTTGGCGGAGGTTTTCGCCGGAGCCTTCGAGGAGGTCGTGGCGGAACATGAGGGTGAACATTTCGCGGCGCTCGGCCGCGAAGCCCACGTAGTCCAGGGCTATGCCCGCTACTCGGGCTCGGGGCTCGGCGTTCTGGTGGGTGGCGAATGTGCTTCCCAGGTCAACGAATCCGCGTGCCGCGATGGCCGCGAGCAGGGCGGTGTGCGTGGGGAAATAGCGCCGCGGCGCGCCGTGGGACACCCCGGCCTCACGCGCGATCGCCCGCAGCCCGAGCTCACTCGCCCCGGTCTCCTCGAGCAACTCCACCCCCGCGCTCACCAGGCGGTCCCGCAGCGGCTCCACAGTCATACCGCCCATTCTCGCGGCCCGTCCCCCCGCGCCGGGCACCGCACCGGCGGCGCGAGGGGGAACTGGTGGCGGCGGCTACTCGCACGATGCCGCCACCAGTTCCCCCTCGTGAGGTCGTTCGCCATGTGCCCTCCTGGGATTGGTGTCGTGTTGAGGGTAGACACTGTCTACGCCGGTGCGGTAGACAGTGTCTACGCGACCTATTCGGGAGGACATCATGTGGTACTGGTTGCTGAAGCACGTTCTGGTGGGGCCGCTGCTGCGGATATTGGGGCGGCCGAGAGTTGAAGGGCTCCAGCATGTTCCGGAGACGGGGCCGGTGATCCTCGCGGCGAATCATTTGGCCGCCATCGATTCGCTGTATCTGTCGCTGGTCATGCCGCGGCGGGTGAAGTTCCTCGCCAAGCAGGAGTACTTCGTGGGAACGGGCTTGCGCGGGTGGTTCATTCGCCAGGTCATGGCGGTGACGGGGCAGGTCGCGGTGGATCGCACCGGCGGGTCGGCGGCGGCGGACTCGCTCGCGGCGGCCAAGGGCATCCTCGCCGCGGGTGATGTCTGGGCGATCTACCCGGAGGGCACCCGCTCCCCGGACGGTCGCGTCTACCGTGGCCGCACCGGAGTCATTCGAGTCGCCATGGAGACCGGCGCACCGGTCATCCCGGTCGTGCTCTCCGGTACCGACCGCGTCCAACGCCGAGGCCGCCGCTGCTGGCGCTTCGGCAAGGTGACCGTCTCTTTCGGTCGCCCCCGTACCTTCGCCCCCGCCGACCGCACCGGCGTCCGCGCCGCGACCGACGCACTCATGAACGACCTCGTCACCCGCTCCGGCCGCCGCTACGTCAATTGCTACGCAGCTACTTTCAAGCCCAGCCACGAACTCCCCGAAGACCAGGAGCGCCTGGCCTCATAGCCACCTTCGGCCCGGAGGCAGCGTCGGCTGTTTCGAATTGCCTTGGCGCACCGAGGAACCGGCATCGCCCGATCGCTGGTGGGTCAGCGGCGCAGGCCGATGCGGTCCAGATTCGCTGGGAGGGTGAGGCAGAAGGGGTGGCCCGCCGGGTCGAAGAGAACCCGGAACTTCTCTGGGGCCGCCTGGTTCGGGGCCACGGTCGCGCCCAGCAGGACGGCTTCGGCCTCGGCGGCCTCGAGATCGGCCGCCTCCA
The DNA here is from genome assembly GCF_044459025.1 of Nocardia sp. NPDC050406. Classification (NCBI taxonomy): domain Bacteria; kingdom Bacillati; phylum Actinomycetota; class Actinomycetes; order Mycobacteriales; family Nocardiaceae; genus Nocardia; species Nocardia sp. NPDC050406. The sequence continues at coordinate 580,400 of NZ_JBITIM010000002.1, forward strand.
GATCCAGGTGGATCTGCTTGGGAGTCTTGTCCTCGGGCCAGGTCGGCGGCCGATAGTCCTCGACCCGCATGGCCGATATCAGCAGGTTGCCGACCTGAACCACCGCCACATTCGCGGTGGAGTAGGTGATCTCCCCGCCGAGCAGCCGCGACCAGAAAGTCACCAGAGCCGCCGGGTCATCGCAGTCGAGCGTTACCGATCCCAATCGCGCAAGAGCCACCCCGTCGATGGTAGTTGAGTACAAGGTTGACGCCCGATCGCCAACGGGAGCTCCTCCGGGTACGCCCACAATCGTCGGTGCTGCGGGCACGCCTGACGGAGGCGGCGGCCCTCGGTTGCCGCTGTGAATTCCCAAAGGCCGCGAAATGTCACAGGGAAACGGGCATTTTGGAGGTGGCGGCGGGGCGTCGCCAGATGAGGCGTCCCGGAGCGGCGGTGGGATGTCGTGCGAGGTGGCGACTCGGCGCGCCGCCGGTTGTTGTGGGAGGCGGGGTGTCCTGGTGTGGCGGCTGTTGTCGCGGAAGCGGGCGTCCTGGCGCGCCGCCCGTTGTCGTGGGAGGTGGGGCGTCACCGAGGGCCGACTGGTGTTGTGGCGGTGTCCCGGTCGGTGGGATGGCGGCGAAGGTTGGGGCGTCACCGAGGTCGTCGGGGGTAGTGAAGGCGGAGCGTCGGTGGGTGACGCGGGCCGGGGGCATCACCGAGAGTTGGCTGGCGCATTTCGGGTGGCGTCGGGCGGGCGTGGGTCGTAGTCTCTGAATCGAGCCCTAGAACCGGTGATTTCGCCCGGTGCCGAGCGCCTTTGGTGGTTTCGGGGGGTGCTTTTTCTGGTGGGTTCGCGCCGTGTTAAGGTCTTCGGGTTGTCTCGGCGAGGGTTGGCCCTGTGCCCACCGTGATCGACGCGGCTCGGCAAGCTTGCCGTCTGTGTTCGTTCCTTCTTGCCCGACGAGCAGACCAACAAGCCGGGGATGGGTCCCCTGGCCAGCAGCTGACAGAGTCCGAGCCGTAGGAGTAGACCACTCATGTCCGACGCCAACCTTCTCGAAGCCGCCGTACGCACCGAGTTCGGTAAGGGCGCCGCCCGCCGTACCCGCCGCGACGGCAATGTCCCCGCCGTGCTGTACGGCCACAACGAGGAGCCGCAGCACCTGGCCGTGAACGCCCAGGCGTTCGCCGCCATCCTGCGCGAGCACGGCACCAACGCCATTCTGAACCTGGACATCGCGGGCAAGAAGCAGCTGGCGATGACCAAGTCCGTGGTCGTGCACCCGATCCGTCGCTACATCGAGCACGCCGACCTGCTGATCATCCGTCGCGGCGAGCGCGTCACCGCCGATGTGACCGTCACCGTGGTCGGCGACGCCGCCCCCGGCACGCTGGTCACCCAGGAGGCCACCGTGCTCTCCATCGAGGCCGAGGCCATGAAGCTGCCGGAGTCCATCGAGATCTCCGTCGAGGGCGTCGAGGCGGGCACCCAGTTCACCGCCGGTGGCATCGACCTGCCCAAGGGCGTCACCCTGGCCGGTGACCCGGAGGCGCTGGTCGTCAACGTCATCACCGCCCCGGCCGCCGAGCCCACCGCCGCCGAGGCCGCCGAAGCCGCCGAGGCCGCCGAGAGCGAAGCCGCCGCCGAGGCCGCCGAATAATTCAGCGCCGCAACGGTTTCAGATGACCGAGGCGCATGCCGGGCCCGCGCTCGTGGTCGGTCTGGGTAACCCCGGATCCGAATACGAGCGCACCCGGCACAACGTCGGTTTCATGGTCGCCGATGTGCTCGCGGAGCGCATCGGCGGCCGTTTCACCGTGCACAAGAAATCCGGCGCGGATCTGCTCGAAGCGCGCCTGGACGGCCGCAAGGTCCTGATCGCCAAACCGCGCAGCTTCATGAACCTCTCCGGCCGACCGGTCGCGGCGCTGGCGCGGTTCTTCTCCGTGCCGCCCACCGAGGTCATCGCCGTGCACGACGAACTCGATCTGCCCTTCGGCACCGTGCGTTTGAAGCGCGGCGGCGGCGAGGGCGGCCACAATGGCCTGCGCTCCATGTCGCAGTCGCTCACCACCAAGGACTATCTGCGGGTGCGCTTCGGTATCGGGCGTCCGCCCGGCCGCCAGGACCCCGCCGATTTCGTCCTGAAGCCCTTCTCCGCGGCGGAACGCAAAGAGCTGCCGGTCATCGTCGAGCAGGCCGCCGACGCGGTGGAGCTGCTGCTGCGCGTCGGCCTCGAGCCCGCGCAGAACCAACTGCACTGAGCCGCCAACCGCACTGAGCCGCCAACCGCGCTGAGCCGCCGACCACACTGGGCCGCCAATCGCGCTGAGCCGGAACGGTTCTCAGGACAGATCGGCCGTGGCCGAGCGCCGCAGCTTCCCGGACGAAGTCTTCGGCAGCGCGCCCGGCCCCAAGACCGTGACACTGCGCGGCCGCACCCCCACCTCCGAGAACACGGCGTGCACCACCTCGTGCTCGATGCGCCGCACCTCCTCGGCGTTCTGGTGCTCGTTGCTCTCCACCACCACCGCGAAGCTCTCCCGCTTCTGCCCCGCGTCGAGCCGCACCGCCACCGCATTGCCGGGCCGAACTCCCTTGACCCGCAAGGCCGCTCGCTCGATATCGGTGGGGAAGATATTGCGCCCGCCCATGATGATGACGTCCTTGATGCGCCCGCACACCACCACCAGGTTCTCCTCGGTGAAGTACCCGATGTCGCCGGTGTCGAGCCAGCCCTCGTCGTCCTGCGCGGAGCGGAACCCGTCCACCGTGACATAGCCGGAAGTCACTGCCGGACCGCGCAATTCGATCACGCCCACCGACCGCACCGGCAACGGCTGCCGGTCGGCGTCCACCACCCGCCCCTCCAGATTGTCGACCAGATACCCGAGGGTGGGCAGTCGCCGCACATTGCCGTAATGGTGTTCGGGATGCCGCACCGGCACCGCCTTGCCCAACGCCTCGAGCAGGTCGGCGTCGACGATATCGAGAATCTGCCCGTGCCCCGGATCGGGCAGTGAGACGGCGAGGGTGGTTTCGGCCATGCCGTACACCGGCGTCAAGGCCATGGGGTTGAGCCCGAACCGTTTTCCGGCCTCGGCCAGCGCGTCCATGGTGTCGGCGTCGACGGGCTCCGCGCCGTTCCACATGTACCGCACACTGCTGAGATCGACCGCCCCGTCATCGGCATTGCGCAGTTTGCGCGCCAGCAGCGAATACGCGAAATTCGGTGCGGCGGTGACGGTTCCCCGATACTTGGAGATGAGTTCGGCCCACAGTATGGGTCGGCGCAGGAAGTCCATCGGCGTCACGCACACCACTTCCGCACCGAATTGCATGGGCACGCTGAGGAATCCGACCATGCCCATGTCGTGGAAGAGTGGCAGCCAGCTGACCATGACATCGCTGTCGAGCTGGAATTTCACCCGATCGAACATGGCGTAGGCGTTCACGAAGAAATTGCCGTGCGTGATCTGTACCGCCTTGGGCGATCCCGTCGACCCGGATGTCAACTGCAACAGGGCGATATCGGATTCGTCGGTATCCAGCGGAGCCGTGTCCTCGCCGCCGCGCAGATCGTCCATGAGCACCACGGCGATGCCGCGCTCCTCCAACAGCGGCGCGGCGATCTCGAACGGCGCGCCCAGCACCACCGCCCGCGCCCGAATCATGGTCAGCACCGTTTCGGTATCGCGCGCCCACACCTGCAGATCCGTGCGCGGCGTCGGCTGGTGCAGCATGGTGATGGAGGCCCCGCGCATCCAAATCCCTTGGCACGCGGGCGCGATATCCACCGGCATACCCGCCAGCACGCCTACCGCGTCACCACGCCCGATTCCGGCCGCGGCCAATCCGCCCGCCATACGGCGCGCGACGGTATGGATCTCACCCCACGTCTGCCGCAGCGGCGCATCCGGCTCCCCGGTCACCAACCCACGGTCGGATGTCTGGGCCGTCTGATACATCTCTTCGGTAAATCGGCTCACCTGCAACTCCCTCAGACCTGTACCCACGGTCGGGACTCTCTAACTATCCCGCCGACAGACCGCCCTGTTAACCACTTTGGACGCATCCGGGTGGACTACGACCGTGGATGGGGAGCGGGTTCAGACGGTGAGCGCGCCCACCGCACCGACGAATCGATCCAGGTCCTCGAAGCTCACGAAGCTGTGCGGCGAGGCGCGCACCACCGAATCCAGTTCGCGCGCGGACATATCCAGCAAGGTCGAGCCGCGATGGCTGACGGTCACGGTGATCTGCTCGCCCGCCAACCGGTCGCGCACCGCCACCGGTTCGAGCCCGTCCACGGTGAACGAGACGATTCCGGCGTGCTGGGTACCGAGGTCGCGCACGGTGACACCGCCGATCTCGGCGAGGGTCTTGCGCAGGTACTCGGCGCGTTCGGCAATGGCCTCGTAGACCTGGGTGGGCCCGAGATCGAGCAGGTAGTGCACGGCCGCGCCGAGGCCGAGGCGGGCGGCGACATCGCACTCCCAGAACTCGAAACGCTCCGCGCCGGGAGCCAGGGTGTAATCCTCGGGACCGGTCCATTGGGCGCTGTGCAGATCGAGGCGCTCGGGCTCCATGGTCGCGGCCAGTTCGGGCCGCACGTAGAGGAAACCGGTGCCGCGCGGACCGCGCAGCCATTTGCGCCCGGTCGCCGAGAGCGCGTCCACGTCGAGCTCGGCGACGTCGAGCGGCAGCTGCCCCGCGGACTGGCAGGCGTCGAGCAGCACCAGCGCGCCCACGCGATGCGCGATGCGGGTGGCCTCGGTGACCGGGTTCACCAGGCCGCCATTGGTCGGAACATGTACCAGCGAGACGAGTTTGACGCGCTCGTCGAGCATGGCCGCCAGGGCGTCGAGATCGAGCTGCCCGCTGCTGTCGCTGGGAATGGCCTCCACGGTCGCCCCGGTGCGGCGGGCGCGCTGCAGCGCGGCAATGGCATTGCTGGCGTAATCGGCCCCCGATACGAGAATGCGGTCACCCGGACCCAGCGGCACCGAGTAGAAGAAATCGGTCCACGCCCGGCTGGCGCTGTCGCTCAGGGCGATGGCACCGGCATCGGCATTGATCAGTGCGCCGATGGCCGTCTTCACCGCGCGCAGGTCGTCGAGACGCTCGTTCGCGGCGCGATAGCCCCCGATCTCCGCTTCCCTGCGCAGGTGGGCGACAGCGGTGTCGACGACGACGCGGGGCGGTAGCGAGGATCCTGCGCTGTCGAGAAACACCAGGTCCTCGCAACCGGGAGTATCCGCGCGCAGCTGGGCGATATTCAGCATGGCATCGACCATACCGACGGATATGTTCCCCTTTTCGTCACTTTTCGTGTCAGGGGGCATGGCTACCCTGGTTTGGTCGGCGTGCGACGCCCCGACTCGAGAGCGGAGGTTGGCATGGCTGTGACGGCATCTCGTACGGAGCCGCCCGGCGCGGTCGGACTCGAGGCAGCCACCGCGGGTTCGCGGACGGACCAGGCCCCGGAGGCCGGGTTCACCTCGCGGGCCGCCGCCGAGGCGTATATCGGCGGTGTCTGCTTCAAGCTGGGCCCACCGACGCTCATCGGTGCCGAACTGGAGTGGCTCACCGCGCGCGGTGAGTGTTCGACATCGAGATCGCGTCCCGATCCGACCGTGCTCGCGGACGCGCTGGGACCCTATGCGCCACAGTCCATTTCCCCTGATTCCCCGGCCATCTGCCTGCCCGGGGGCAGCCGGGTCACGATAGAGCCCGGCGGCCAGATCGAACTATCCAGCGCCCCCTACGGTTCCGCGAGCGAACTCTGCGACCGACTGCGCTACGACGCCTCCCTCCTGCGGGAGCTGCTCGAATTCCGGGGTATTCGAACCTATTCCGTCGCCGCCGACGCGGACCGCGAGGCCCGGCGGGTGCTGCGGCTGCCGCGCTATCGCGCCATGGAACGCTCCTTCACCGGTATCGGCCCCTTCGGCGTGCTCATGATGTGCAATACCGCCGCGACGCAGGTCAGCGTGGATGCCGGGGCCGATGTGGCCGAGGTGAAGGCGCGCTGGACCGCCCTGTACGCCATCGGCCCGGCACTGCTGGCCGCGTTCGCCTGCTCGCCGACGCTGCGCGGTGCGCCGCCGGGGGAGTGGGCCTCGCAGCGTATGCGGACCTGGCTGCGGCTCGACCATCCGCGCACCCGCCCGCCCGTGCACGAATGGGCGGATCCGATCTCCGGCTACGCCCGCTGGGCCCTGGATGTGCCGCTGCTGTGTGTGCGCTCCGAGGGTGGTGACTGGGCCGCGCCGCCGGAGGCGACCTTCGGGGACTGGCTGTGCGGGGCGCTCGACGAGGAGATCGGCCGCCGCCCCGGTATCGCGGATCTCGACTACCACTTGACCACCATGTTTCCGCCGGTGCGCGCCTCCGGGCACCTGGAGGTCCGCTATCTGGACACCCAGCCGGGGGATGGGTGGACGGTGCCGATCCACGCGGTGGACGCGCTGCTGTCCGCGCCGGAGGTGGTGGCCGAGGCGACCGCCCTGGCGGCGGCGACCGCCGGGCGCTGGTCGGAGGCCGCGCGCCGGGGGCTCACCGACCCCGAATTGCGGTCCGCCGCGGTCGATCTGCTCACCCTCGCCGCCGACCGCGCCGCCACCCCGGATGCCGCGCGCGAACTCGATACCGCGGCCCGCCGATGTCGCCGCGGCCGCACACCCCTGGACGTTGTCGAATCAGGAGTTCTCCCATGACCATTCACCTGTCGGGTACCGATCGCGCCGAGACCGAGCGGCTGCGGGAGCGGATCGCCGAGGTGCTGGCACGGGCCCGCACCCGCACCATCGGGCTCACCGACTGCCTCGACGAGGCCGAACTGGTGGCGCAGCACTCGCGCATCATGAGTCCGCTGGTCTGGGATCTCGCGCATATCGGCAATCAGGAAGAGCTGTGGCTGGTGCGCGATGTGGGCGGGCGCGAACCGGTGCGCGCCGATATCGACGAGCTGTACGACGCCTTCAAGCACGCGCGCGCGAATCGGCCCGCGCTGCCGCTGCTCTCGCCGGTGGAGGCGCGGTCGTATGTGGGCACCGTGCGCGACAAGGTGTGGGATGTGTTGGAGCGCAGCCCTTTGCACGGCGGTGATCTGGTGGCGGAGGGGTTCGCCTTCGGCATGATCGCCCAGCACGAGCAGCAGCACGACGAGACCATGTTGGCCACGCATCAGCTGCGGACGGGGGAGGCGGTGCTCTCGGCTCCGCCCACCCCGGCCTCGCGGGTGGCGGTGCGCGGGGAAATCGTCATTCCCGCAGGCGAATTCACCATGGGCACCGATACCGATCCGTGGGCGCTCGACAACGAACGCCCGGCGCATCAGGTGTACGTGCCCGGTTTCGCCATCGACGCCGCGCCGGTCACCAACGAGCGCTATCTCGAGTTCATGGCCGATGGCGGCTACGAGCGACCCGAGCTGTGGTCCGAGCGCGGCTGGGCGCATCGTGTCGAGGCGGGGTTGATCGCGCCGCAGTTCTGGGAGCAAGACGGTGGCGGGCGTTGGTGGCGTAGGAGTTTCGGCACCATGGCACCGGTGCGGCCGCACCAGCCGGTGGTGCACGTGTGCTGGTTCGAGGCCGAGGCGTTCGCCACCTGGGCGGGCAAACGCCTGCCGACCGAGCGGGAATGGGAGAAGGCGGCGCGGTTCGACCCGAATACCGGTGTGTCGCACCGATACCCGTGGGGCGATGACGAACCGTCCGAGCGCACGGCCAATCTCGGCCAGCGGCATCTGGAACCGGCGGATGTCGGGGCCTATCCCGAGGGAGCCTCGCCGAGCGGTGTGCATCAACTCATCGGGGACGTCTGGGAGTGGACCGCATCGGGTTTCGAGCCCTACCCCGGCTTCCGCGCCTTCCCCTACCGCGAATACTCGGAAGTGTTCTTCGGCGGTGACTACAAGGTGCTGCGCGGCGGCTCCTTCGGCGCGGACGCGGTGGCCTCGCGGGGCACCTTCCGCAATTGGGACCACCCCATTCGCCGCCAGATCTTCTCCGGCTTCCGACTGGCCCGGGACCTGCGACCGGAGGAACGCTGATGTGCCGCCACCTGGGCTACGTCGGCCCGCCCCTCGCGGTCGGCGAAATCCTCACGCGCGGCCCGCATTCCCTGCGCACCCAGTCCTGGGCCCCGCGTGACATGCGCGGTGGCGGCACCATCAACGCCGACGGCTTCGGCGTGGCCTGGTGGGTCCCCGCCCCGACCGCCCCCGAGGACCACGGCGCGGGCGTCATCTGGCACGGCGGCCACACCCCGGACGTGATCGACGCGGCCCGCGAAGACCGCCCGCGCCCGAATGCGCCCGGCCCCGGCCCCATTGATCCGGGCGAGCTGAACGCGAACGATCCCGCCCCACCGACAGCCGGTTCGGGACGGCAGGACGTGGGTGAGCCCGCCTCGCCCGCGGTCGGTCTGGGTGGGCACAAGGTGGGTGAGCCTGCCTCGGCCACAGTCGGTCTGGGTAGGCAGAAGCCGGGTGAGCCCGCCTCGCCCGCGGTCGGTCTGGGTGGGCAGAAGGCGGGTGGGGCTGCCTCGCCCGCAGTCGGCTCGGGTGGGCGGGAGGTGGATGAATCCGCTTCCGCCGCAGTCGGTCCGGGTGTGTCAGGTGGGCCCGAACCCGCGCACACGGCATCGGTGACCAGCCGTTATCGCAATGCCGCGCCCATCTGGACCGATCCGGCGGTGGACGAGGTGTTGCCGCAGATTCGGTCTCGGGCGGTGGTGGCGGCCTTGCGGTCGGCGACCGTCGGGTTGCCGTTGGAGCGGGCGGCCTGTGCGCCGTTCACGCACGGCCGCTGGGCTTTCAGTCACAACGGGGCCATCCCGGGCTGGCGCGATACCTTCACCACCTTGGCGGCCAAGTTCGAGTCACCCTCGCTCCTCGAGGCGGAGTCGCTGACCGACTCCGCGATGCTCTGGGTGATTCTGCGGGGGCTGCTCGAGGAGAAGTCGGTCGCGGCCGATGCGGCGCTGCGGCAGGTGGTCGCGGGCGTCCTCGAACACTCACCGACCGCGCGGCTGAATCTGCTGCTCGGCGATGGCGAAACCCTGTGGGCCACAACCTGGCACCACTCCCTGTCGGTGCTGGTCACCGACGAGTTCGCGGTGGTCGCCTCGGAACCCTATGACGACGACGAGCGGTGGCGGCCCATAGCGGACCGCCAGCTGGTGGTCGCGGGTCCGGGACGGGTCACCGTCGAACCTTTGGATATCGACACTGGAAGGGCGACTTCATGACTTCGGCAACGCTGGAGATCCACCTACACGACGAAGACCTGACCGCGGCCCTGCGCGAGGATGCCCGCCGGGGACTGACCGCGACGCCGAAATCGCTGCCGCCCAAGTGGTTCTACGACGCCCGGGGCAGCGAACTGTTCGAGCGCATCACCCAACTACCCGAGTACTACCCGACCCGAACCGAACGGGCACTGCTGGAACGCGTGGTGGGGGAGATCGCGCGAACCGCCCAGGCCGAGGTGCTGGTGGAGCTGGGCGCCGGATCGGCGGCCAAGACGCGACTGCTGCTGACCGCCCTGAGCACCGAGGGCCCGTTGAAAACCTACGTGCCCCAAGATGTCTCGGCCGATGCCCTGCGCGCGGCGGCCGATGAGATCGCCGCCGAGTTCCCGGACCTGGCCGTACACGGCGTGGTCAGCGACTTCACCGACACCCTGGACAACCTGCCGCGCGGCGGCCGCCGCATGATCGCCTTCCTCGGCGGCACCATCGGCAATCTGGTCCCGGCCGAGCGCGCCGAATTCCTGGCCGGAATCCACGCCGTTCTGGAGCCGGGGGAGCAGCTGCTGCTCGGCGCGGGCCTGGTGATCGACCCGACGATCCTGGTGCCCGCCTACGACGACGCCGCCGGGGTGACCGCCGAATTCAACCGCAATGTGCTGCGGGTCTTGAACAATCGCCTCGACGCCGATTTCGATCCGGAGAAGTTCACCCATATCGCGCTGTGGGACGCCGAGAACGAATGGATCGAAATGCGCCTGGCCGCCACCGAGGCCATGACGGTCACCGTCCGCGACCTCGACCTCACCGTCGACTTCGCCGCGGGGGAACAGATGCGCACCGAGATCTCGGCGAAATTCCGCCCCGAAGGCTTCGAAAAGGAACTGGCCACAGCCGGTTTCGCGACCGAACAGGTGTGGACGGACCCGGACCGGCGCTTCGCTCTCTTCCTCGCGGAACGCCGGTAACCCGATCGAGCGGGCTCGCGGCCTACTTCTGCGCGGTCACCGCCGCGAGCCACTCGATGAGGGGACGCATCTCCTCCCACGCCGCCCGCACGTGTTTGGCGGCCTTGGGCGTGGTGAGCCAGTCCGGCGCGCCGAATTCGCGTCCCGCCGTGAGGGATTGGTGGCGAAGTAGGTCGATGCGCGGATGGTCGAGCGAATAACCCTTCGGCTTGGTCTTGAGCTTGTCGCCGCCGATCGTGTAGCCGGACGAACTCAGCTGTCCGAGAATGCGTTCCAGCTCGGCCCCGCGCACCTCGTCGTCGATGGCGGTGCGCAGCGCCGCCTTCTGCGCGGGCGAGGCCGTGTACAGCCCGGCCGCCACGAACAGCCCGCCCGCGCCGATCTGCACGTACCACCCGCACGACTCGGAGGTGTGCACCACCGCGCCCTGATGGTTCTTGTAGGGCGTCTTGTCCTTGGAGAACCGCACGTCCCGATACGGCCGGAAGATCTTGGCCGCGCCGAAATCCGCCTCCAATTCGGCGACAAGCGCTTTCATGGGATCGCGCACCGACTCCTCCCAGACCTTCTTGTGCGCGGTCCAGAAGGTCTTGGAGTTGTCGGCCTCGAGATCCTCGTAGAAATCCAGCCCCGCGAGGGGGAACCCGGTGAAATCAGCCATGCTCAATAGTCGTACGTGCCGCTGTTCCAGAGCGCCACCGCGATGATGAGACCGATCACCATGCAGACACCGGCGGCAATGGCGGCCCACTGGCCCAGCGGCTCACCCTTGCTCCGGCCGACCAGTCCGAGAACGATGCCCGCGATACCGAACACCGGCGGACAGAACAGCAAGGCGATTGCGGCACAGACGAATCCGATAATGGAGTACACCTGCGCGCCACGCTGCTGCGGAGCGCCGTAACCCTGCGGATAGGGCTGATACTGCTGGCCATAGGGCTGCTGGCCGTACGGCTGTTGCCCGTAGGGCTGCTGACCATAAGGCTGCTGCCCCGACTGCCCGTAAGGCTGTTGGCCATAAGCCTGCGGTTGCCCGTACGGCTGCTGCCCATAGGACTGCTCGCCACTCTGCGGATACGCCGGATACCCACCCTGCTGCTGCCCGCCCGAGGGGTACTCCGGCGGCGGCGGATACTGCCCTGGCGGTGGCGGCGCGTTCCACCCCGCATCCGGCGGCGGCGCTCCCTGTTCGGGCTGGGCTCCCTGCTCGGATTTCGGCTCGTTCCCGCCGGACGGCCCGCCGTGTTCGGCGTCGGCGCTGCCCTCCCGCTTCTGGAACATCCCGCCGGACTGCGACTTCGACTCCGGCTCGGAGCCGGGGCGTGCTTCGTTCGGATCGTTGGGCGTGGTCATGGCCGCCCTCCTCCCTGGCGATGTGAACGCCGTACTGGGGTATCACACAGTGTCCCGGCCCTCGCGCGATATCGCCACGTCCCGTGGACCGATACCGCCCGCGGAATCAGTCGCCGGGTTCGTCGACGATCTCCAGCGCCGCGACCTCGGCCGGGCGATCGTCCTCGGCGCGATGCTCCGCGCGTCGACGGCGGCGGGTCCACTCCTGATCGAGTTCGCTCTCGATGCCGAGCCGACCGGTGTCGTCGTTCTCGCGATTGGTGATGACGAGGTCGTCCGGCGGATCGGCGATATAGCGCTCGTACTCGCGCACTTCGTCGGCTTGGTCGTCGTCACCCATGTCGTAGTCGAGGTCGACGTCATCCTCGTCGTCCATATCCAGGACCTGGTCCATCAGCTGGTCGTCATCATCGGTCCCGGCCATGGGGCACCACCTCTCCGTGCTACAGCACACCAGTAGCAAACCGTGGATCCACCTGCTTCGATGGCAACGCTACCGGAAACAGGCCCCGAAAACGGCAAACCCCCGGCACTCGAATCGAATGCCGGGGGTTCGCTGAAAAACGTCAGGCGTTGCCGTTGAAAAGCCCGGTGACGGAACCGTTCTCGAAGACCTCGCGAATGGTCTGCGCCAGCAGCGGCGCGATGGAGAGCACGGTCAGCTGCGGGAACTTCTTGTCCTCGCTGATCGGCAGCGTATTGGTGACCACGACCTCCTTGGCCCCACAGCTGGCGAGCCGCTCGGCGGCCGGATGCGAGAGCACGCCGTGGGTGGCGGCGATGACCACATCGGTCGCGCCCGCCTCCTTGAGCACCTTCACCGCACCGGCGATGGTGCCGCCGGTGTCGATCATGTCGTCGATCAGAATGCAGGTGCGGCCCTCGACCTCACCGACCACGCGATTGGCCACGACCTGGTTGGGCACCAGCGGGTCACGGGTCTTGTGGATGAACGCCATGGGCGCGTCCGCGAGATTGTTGGCCCATTTCTCGGCGACCTTCACACGGCCCGCGTCGGGGGAGACCACGGTGACATTGCCCAGCGGGTAGTTGTTGCGAATGTGCTCCACCAGCTGCACCTGCGCGTGCATGTGATCGACCGGGCCGTCGAAGAAGCCCTGGATCTGATCGGTGTGCAGGTCGACGGTGATGATGCGATCCGCGCCCGCGGTCTTGAGCAGATCGGCGACCAGGCGAGCGGAGATGGGCTCGCGGCCGCGGTGCTTCTTGTCCTGGCGGGCGTAGGGGTAGAAGGGCAGCACCGAGGTGATGCGCTTGGCCGAACCGCGCTTGAGCGCGTCGATCATGATGAGGTGCTCCATGACCCACTGGTTCAGCGGGGCCGGGAAGCTCTGCAGCACGAAGGCGTCGGAGCCGCGCACCGACTCCTCGAACCGGACGAAGGTCTCGCCGTTGGCGAAGTCCCGGGCGGTCTGCGGCGTGACGTGAACATTGAGTTCCTTGGCCACTTCCTCCGCCAGCTCAGGATGAGCGCGTCCCGAGAACAGCATCAGGTTCTTCTGGTTGTCGGTAGAGAACGCGGTCACTGACGTTCGCCATCCTTTTGCTCGAGGGTCTGACTGGAAATCTCATCGGCCGCGAGGGCTGCTTCGGCCGCGCGGGCCGCATCGGTGCCGGGCCGCTTGCGCTGCACCCAGGATTCGATATTGCGCTGCGCTCCGCCCGACACCGCGAGGGCGCCGGGGGGAACGTTTCTACGCAGCACAGTACCCGCCGCCGTATACGCGCCGTCACCCACCGTCACCGGTGCGACGAACATATTGTCGCTCCCGGTGCGGACGTGCGAGCCGACCACGGTGTGGTGTTTCTTGACGCCGTCGTAGTTCACGAAAACGCTCGACGCGCCGATGTTGCTGTACTCGCCGATGGTGGCGTCGCCGACATAGGTCAGATGCGGGACCTTGGAGTACGCGCCGATATCGGCGTTCTTGGTCTCCACGAAGGTGCCGATCTTGCCCGAGACCCCGAGGACGGTGCCCGGCCGCAGATAGGCGAACGGCCCGACGTTCGCGCCCGCGCCGATGGTCGCGCCGTCGCCGTGAGTGCGCACCACGCGCGCCCCGTCGCCGACCATCACATCGGTGAGCGTGCAGTCGGGTCCGATCTCGGCGTCCTCGCCGATCACGGTGTCGCCCAACAGCTGTACGCCCGGGCGGATGAGGGCGTCGCGGCCGATCGAGACATTCGCGTCGATCCAGGTGCTGCCCGGATCCACGATGGTGACCCCGGCCCGCATATGCCGTTCCAGGATGTAGCGGTTGAGGGTGCGTCCGGCATCGGCCAGCTGCACCCGGTCGTTGACGCCGGTGACCTTGGCGGCGTCCACGAGTCGTGCGCCGTGCACCGGATGCCCGGCCTCGCGCGCCAGTTTCAGCACATCGGTGAGGTACAGCTCGTGCTGGGCGTTGGCGGTGGTGAGCCGGGAGATCATGGCGCGCAGCACGGTGGCGTCGAAGACGTAGACGCCGGAGTTCACCTCGGTGATGGCGGCCTGCGCCGGAGTGGCGTCGGCGTGCTCGACGATCTCGAGCACCTGGCCCTCGGCGTCGCGCACGATGCGGCCGTAGCCATTGGCGTCCTCGGGCACGAAGGTGAGCACCGTGACCGCGGAGCGCTCGTTGTAGCTGCGGTGTTCGTCGAGCAGCGCGGAGACCGTATGTCCGTCCAGCAGAGGCACATCCGCCGAAGTCACCAGCAGATCTCCGGTGAAGTCGTCGGGCACCGCGGTGAGCGCGCACTGCACGGCGTGCCCGGTGCCGAGCTGCTCCTCCTGCACCGCCAGGGTGATCTCGCGGCCGAGCTCGGCGGCCACCCGGCCCACCGCCGCCCCCACCTGTTGCCTGTCGTGCCCCACCACCGTGATGAGGTACGCCGGGTCGATCTCGTTCGCCGCATGCAGCGCGTGCGCCAACATGCTTCGGCCAGCCAGCGGGTGCAATACCTTGGGGGTCTTGGACCGCATTCGGGTTCCGGCTCCGGCGGCGAGAACGACGACGGCGGTCTGCTGTGGCATGGATCTCCCTCGGCTGCCTGTCATCATTGCTGGGGCTGTCGTAGGTGCTTGATGCTTGCTCCGCCGCCAGGACTCGAACCTGAACTAACTGAACCAAAATCAGTGGTGCTGCCATTACACTACGGCGGATCGACACACCGGCGAACCGTACGGTACGCCGCTGCGCCACGGCATGCGCGACTGATCCTCGCACGAGACCGCGCCCGCCCGCCACTTGCTCCCCACCGTCAGACCGCTTTCGCGGGGATTGCGCCGGTCGTGGCGCATGACGTGGCCGAGTTCCGGGCGTTCCCGACGAGTTACCCCGAACCGTGCTAGATCAGTTGTTGCGTTTGCGAATACTACAGAGTCGGCGCGCGAGTTGGCGCAGGCTTCGTCGGAGCGGTTTCCGACGGCGGTGGGCCGGGTCGTTGCGCGCCGCGGCGGGTAGGTCTGGAACAGTTGTGGGACAGTCGGTTGGGAAGCGCAGGGAGGCGAAGCGGTGACTTCGGGAGAGCCGGGTCGGGTGTCGCGCCCTCGCATGACCGGAACGCAACGGCGGCAGCAGCTCATCGAGATCGGGCGCGCCCTCTTCGCCGAACGCGGGTACGACGCCACCTCGATAGAGGAGATCGCGCAGCGGGCGCAGGTCTCCAAACCCGTGGTGTACGAACACTTCGGCGGTAAGGAAGGGCTCTACGCGGTCGTCGTCGACCGCGAGATGTCCACGCTGCTCGACATGATTCGGACCTCGCTGATCGAGAACCGCTCGCGGGTCCGGCTCGAGCAGGTGGCACTCGCTCTCCTTACCTATATGGAGGAGCGCACCGACGGATTCCGGATTCTCATGCGCGATCAGCCCGTCTCCGCCGCCGAGGGCACCTACTCTTCACTGCTGAACGAAGCGGTGAATCAGGTGGCGCACATACTCGCTGGCGATTTCGAGCGGCGCGGCTTCGATACGAGCCTCGCCACGCTCTACGCGCAGGCCCTCGTCGGCATGGTCGCGACCGCCGCCACATGGTGGCTGGACGAGCGGCAGCCCTCCAAGGAAGTGGTAGCTGCGCACCTGGTGAATCTGTGTTGGAACGGTCTCACGCACCTGGAGGCCGACCCCGAGCTGGCGTCGGAATGGCCAGCGCGCAAAGGGGTATGAACACCATCACGCGAAATGTCGGGTATGCACGGGCGGAACTGGACAGTTAACCAGCGAATTGCGAAGGAGGACGGGTCGAATGCTCGAATCGGCTGGCAGCGCGCAGTCGGGTGGTACGGTTCACCCATCCTTCGAGTGCTGTTCGAGCTGTGTTGTCGGTCTACTTCGGGATGTCGGTCTACTTCAGGATGGCTGGTTTGATGACAGGCGGATCTGATGGCTAGGCAAGCGCGTGCGGAGATCACTCGCGATTCCGTGCTCGCGGGCGCTGCCGATGTCTTTCTGCGGCTGGGCTACGCGAACGCGAGCCTGTCCGAGATCATCGCACAATCGAATGTCACCAAGGGCGCGTTGTACTTTCACTTCGGCTCCAAGGAGGAGCTCGCCCGCGCCGTGGTCGACCAGGGCAACGAGCGACTCGTCAGCGCCTGCCAGGGTTTCTTCGATCCGCGCGTGCCCGCCCTCGAGGCGTGTATCGGAATCACCTACGTGGTCGCGGATCTGACCATGAACGATCCGATGGTCGGGGCCATGCTCAAGCTGACCCACCAGATCGGTGACTACCGTGGCGCCGCGGGCGACAATATCGCCAAGACGTGGGGCGAGACGCACCGTTTGCTCGCCGAACGCGCTATCGCCCAAGGGGATCTGAAGCCCGACCTCGATCCCGAGACCATCGGCCTGCTGCTCCAGGAGATGACCACCGGCGTCCACATCGTCGCCGTCAGCACCGACTCCATCGACCAGATGGCCACCCGTATGGAACGCGCCTGGTTCTTCCTGCTGCCCTCCATCGTCCCCGACGAGAAGGTCGCCTACTTCCGCGAGTTCGCCGCCCGTCGCCTCCGGCGGTACGTGCAGTAATTTCGGCCTCCGCTTCGCTCCGGCGTGGTTCGCGGCGCTGGAGGTTCGTCGCACCCTCCGGTCGGTCCAGAACCGAGACGCGCCGCGAACCCAGGGGCCGTGCTGGCGGCGGGGGTTGGCCATGGCGGGAGGGGAGCGGGGTCGGGCCGATCGGACGCCTTGTCGCCGGGAACTACTAGACTCGGTTCGCCGTCCGAATCGCTGATCCGCGTCCAGGAGTCTGCCATGCCCTCGAACCGTCCACCTTTGGCTGGACTGGCCGCGGCTGCCGCGTCCGATACCGCGATGCAGCAGGTCAAGGGACTGATCGGGCGCGAATCGGCGATGCTGATCGCACCCTCGGCGGTGCGGCCGTTCGTGGCGGCGACCATCGCTCAGCAGCGGCCCGTGGTGGTGGTGACCGCCGCCGGGCGCGAGGCCGACGACCTCACCGTGGAGCTGGCGGAGATCTTCGGCGACGCCGTCGCGCAGTTCCCGTCCTGGGAGACGCTGCCGCACGAGCGGCTCTCGCCCAGCGCCGACACCGTCGGCCGCCGTCTGCAGGTGCTGCGGCGGCTTGCGCATCCGGACGAGGCCGTCTACGGCGAACCGCTGCGCGTGGTGGTCACCACCGTGCGCTCGCTCATGCAGCCCATGGCGCGCGGGCTCGAGGATATCGAGCCGATCGTGCTGCGCATCGGAGGTCAGCACGACTTCGACGAATTGCTCACGCGCCTGGTGGAATTCGCCTACGAACGCGTCGACATGGTCGGCAAGCGCGGTGAGTTCGCGGTGCGCGGCGGCATTCTCGACCTCTTCCCGCCCACCGCCGATCACCCTGTGCGCGTGGAGTTCTGGGGCGACGAGATCACCGAGCTACGCCCCTTCTCGGTCGCCGACCAGCGCTCGCTGACCGAGGTCACCGTCGAGACGGTGGTCGCCCAGCCGTGCCGGGAACTGTTGCTCACCACCGAACTTCGCGAACGCGCCGCCCAGGTGGCCGCCGAGAATCCGGCCGACGCCGCCCTGGTGGAGATGCTCGAGAAGCTGGCCCAGGGTATTCCCGTCGAGGGAATGGAAGCGCTGCTGCCGGTGCTGCAACCCGGCGAACTGCGCCTGCTCACCGAAGCGCTGCCCGAGGGCACCCATGTGCTGCTCTGCGATCCGGAGAAGGTCCGCACCCGCGCCGCCGACCTGGTGCGCACCGGTCAGGAATTCCTGGAAGCCTCCTGGACCGCCGCCTCCTTCGGCGGCGCCGCACCCCTCGGCGCGCACGGCCTGGACCTGGCCGCCTCGGCCTACCGGGGCCTGGACGTGGTGCACGCCGACGCCGAACAGCGCGGCCTGCCGTGGTGGACGCTGAGCCCCCTGGCCGCCGACGATCCGAACGAGATCGCGCTGCCGGTGCTGGCCGCCCCCACCGCCCGTGGCTCCGAGGAACTGGTCGCCACCATCTTCGCGTCGCTGCGCGCCCATGTGACCACCGGCGGCCGCGCCGTCATCGTGGTCGCGGGACACGGTACGGCCCAACGCATTCTGGAGCGCCTGCGCGACGCCGAGGTACCCGCCACCGCGCTGGAGCCGGGCGCGGCGCCGCCCGAGGGCCTGGTCGGCGTGCTCTGTGGTTCGCTGCACGACGGCATCGTGTTCGACTCGTCCAAGCTCGTCGTCGTCGCCGAATCCGACCTCACCGGCAATCGCGTCACCGCCCCGCAGGAGGGCAAGAAGCTCGCGGCGCGGCGGCGCAACCAGGTCGATCCGCTGGCCTTGAAGGCCGGGGACATGGTCGTGCACGACCAGCACGGCATCGGCCGCTTCGTGGAGATGATCGAGCGCACCGTCGGCGGCGCCCGGCGCGAATACCTCGTCATCGAATACGCGCCCAGCAAGCGCGGCCAGCCCGGCGACCGGCTGTTCGTGCCGATGGACTCCCTCGACCAGCTCTCCCGCTACGTCGGCGGCGAGATGCCCTCGCTGTCCAAGCTCGGCGGCTCCGACTGGCAGAACACGAAACGCAAGGCGCGCAAGGCCGTTCGCGAGATCGCCACCGAACTGGTGCAGCTCTACGCCGCCCGCCAGGCCGCCCCCGGCCACGCCTTCGGCCCCGACACGCCGTGGCAGCAGGAGATGGAGGACGCCTTCGCGTTCACCGAGACCGCCGACCAGCTCACCGCCATCGCCGAGGTGAAGGCGGATATGGAGAAGCCGGTGCCGATGGACCGCGTGGTCTGCGGCGATGTCGGCTACGGCAAGACCGAGATCGCGGTGCGCGCGGCCTTCAAGGCGGTCCAGGACGGCAAGCAGGTGGCGGTGCTGGTGCCCACCACGCTGCTGGCGCAACAGCATCTACAGACCTTCCTCGAACGCACCTCCGGCTTCCCGGTCACGGTGAAGGGGCTGTCGCGCTTCACCGACGCGGCCGAATCGCGCGAGATTCTCGAGGGCATGGCCGCCGGTGAGGTCGATATCGTCGTCGGCACCCACCGCCTGCTCCAGACCGGGGTCCGCTGGAAGGATCTGGGCCTGGTCATCGTCGACGAGGAACAGCGCTTCGGCGTCGAGCACAAGGAGCACATCAAGGCGCTGCGCACGCACGTGGACGTACTCACCATGTCCGCCACGCCGATCCCGCGCACCCTGGAGATGTCGCTGGCCGGTATCCGCGAGATGTCGACCATCCTCACCCCGCCCGAGGAGCGCCACCCCATCCTCACCTACGTCGGCGCGTACAACGACAAGCAGGTGGCCGCCGCCATTCGCCGCGAACTGCTGCGCGACGGCCAGGTGTTCTACGTGCACAACCGGGTGTCGTCGATCGACAAGGCGGCCAAGCGGATTCGCGATCTGGTGCCGGAGGCGCGCGTGGTGGTCGCGCACGGCCAGATGAACGAGGACGTACTCGAGAAGACGGTGCAGGGCTTCTGGGAGCGCGAATACGACGTGCTCGTCTCCACCACCATCATCGAGACCGGACTCGACATCTCCAACGCCAACACCCTCATCGTGGAACGCGCCGACGCCCTGGGCCTGTCGCAGCTGCACCAGCTGCGCGGCCGCGTCGGCCGGTCCCGCGAACGCGGCTACGCCTACTTCCTCTACCCGCCGGAGAAGCCGCTCACCGAAACCGCCTACGACCGCCTGGCCACCATTTCGCAGAACTCCGACCTCGGCGCCGGTATGGCCGTCGCCATGAAGGACCTCGAAATCCGCGGCGCGGGCAATGTGCTCGGCGCGGAACAGTCCGGCCATGTCGCGGGCGTCGGCTTCGATCTCTACGTGCGCCTGGTGGGCGAGGCGGTGGAGGCCTATCGCGCCGCCGCCGACGGCCGCCCCATCACCGTGGACGAGGAGGTCAAGGAGGTGCGCATCGACCTGCCCGTCGACGCGCACATCCCGCCCGACTACATCGGCTCGGACCGGCTGCGCCTCGAGGCGTACCGCAAACTGGCCACCGCCCAGGACGATTCGGCCATCGCGGGCGTGGTCGAGGAGCTCGTCGACCGCTACGGACCGCTGCCGGTGGAGGTCGGGCGCCTGGTCTCGGTCGCCAAGCTGAAACTCCTTGCCCGCGAGTACGGTCTCGCGGAGATCGGCGTCACCGGCACCACCCTCAAACTCGCGCCGCTGCATCTGCCGGACTCGAAACAGCTGCGGCTCAAGCGCATCTACCCCAATGCCACCTACCGCGCCGCCACCGGCATCGTCCAACTGCCGCTGCCCCGGGTCGAGGACAGCGTCGGAGCGGCGCGCGTGCGCGATGTGCAGCTGCTCCAGTTCGTCGCGGATCTGCTGCTGGCCCTGGACGGAAAGGCCCAGGGCGCGGTCGATCTCAGGGTGGAGACCGAAATGGGCGCGCCGCGGTGAGCACACCGACCGACCGCATGTCCGAGGCGCTGGCCGAGGCCGTGGACGTCATGGACCGGCTCTGGAATTTCGGTGGCTGGGAGGTAACCCAGACCCACGATTCGCTGCGCCCCTACCTGCTGGAGGAGACCTACGAACTCCTCGACGCCATTCAGCACGAGGACGCCGCGACCATTCGGGAGGAGTTGGGCGATCTGCTGCTGCAGGTGCTGTTCCACTCCCGAATAGCCGAAGCCGCAGGCGAATTCACCGTCGCCGACGTGGCCGCCACCCTGGTGCGCAAGCTCACCCACCGCAGCCCGCACCTGCTCGACGACTCCATCGGACCCGATGCCACCCCCGAGGAGAAGATCGCCGCGCAGGAGGCCGCCTGGGAGGAGCGCAAGACCGCCGAGAAGTCCCGCCGCTCCTGCCTCGACGGCATCGCCATGGCGCAACCGGCGCTGGCGCTGGCGGAAAAGGTGTTGTCGCGCAGTCGAAAAGCGGGGCTGCCCGACTATCTGGTCCCCGACGCCCTGCGCGTGGTGCACCTTGAGCTCGGTGACAGCGCCGAGGAGCGGCTGCGCAAGGCCACCCTCGCCTTCGCCGCCGATATCCGCACGGCCGAGGACACCGCCGAAGAGACCCGCGGCGCGCGCGAGCCCCTCACGGCGGAGGACTGGGTGCGGTTCTGGCCGCGCGGCTGACCGCTCACCCCTCGGACAGGTACCGCTCCACGGACTCGACCTTGGCGGTCATGGCCCCCGTAACCCCCGGCCGCAGATCGGCTTTCAACACCAGACTGCATCGCGGCGAGGCCGCGAGCACGGCATCGGTGGCCTGTTTGACCACGGCCATCACCTCGTCCCACTCACCCTCGAGGGTGGTGAACATGGCATTGGTCTCATTGGGCAGCCCGCTGGCGCGCACCACCCGAACCGCCTCGGCGACGGCGCGGCCCACGTCCGCGCCGACACCGAGGGGCGTCACCGAGAAGGCGACGATCATACGTTCACGCCGTAATCGCGGGCGATACCCGCGAGGCCGGAGGCGTAGCCCTGGCCGATGGCGCGGAACTTCCACTCCGGACCGTGCCGGTACAGCTCGCCGAAGACCATGGCGGTCTCGGTGGAGGCGTCCTCGGTGAGGTCGAAGCGGGCGAGTTCGTTGTGCGTGGCCGCGTCCACCACGCGGATGTAGGCGTTGCGGATCTGGCCGAACGACTGCCGACGGTTCTCGGCGTCGTGGATGGAGACCGGGAAGAAGATATTGGTGATCGTCGGCGGCATACCGGCCAGATCGACATTGATCACCTCGTCGTCACCCTCGCCCTCACCGGTGAGGTTGTCACCCGTGTGCTCGATGGTGCCCTCCGGTGAGCGCAGGTTGTTGTAGAAGATGAAGTGCGCGTCCGAGAGGACCCGCTGATTCGATCCACACGCCAACGCGCTCGCATCCAGGTCGTAGTCCGCACCGGTGGTGGTACGCACGTCCCAACCGAGTCCGACCTGAACCTTGGTCAGATTGGGGGCCTGCTTGGACAGTGAAACATTTCCGCCCTTGGCCAGGGTGACGCTCATGATCTCCTTCCCCGCGGTCCCTTCGAACCGCATCCCTCCACGATTATGGTCGATATGCGGACCTGTTGTGGGCGTTCATTTCTCAAATGGCGCTTCGGACCGGATCCACTGCGCAGATCCGATCAGTTGCGTTCGGTCACCAGGCTGCGCAGCGTCGCCACCCGCTCCTCCAGGTAACGCAGCTCAGACGGGTCGAGCACGGTGCGCTGAATACCCGTCGCGACCGCGAAGGCCGACTGCCGGTGATCGTCGATGGCCGCCACCTCGATGGCGACCGCCACATAATCCGGTGCGCCGGGCAGCGGGTCGGCAACCACCTCGGCGGTGCCGCGGGCGCACAGCGCCACATCGCCGCCGCCCAGGATCAGCAGCGCCACCCCGGGCCGCTCGCGCAGCCGGGCCAGCGATCCGCGATCGTGTTTGAGGCTCAGCAGAATTCGTCTGTCACCCGCGCGGACCGGCCAGGAGACCGGAATGGCATGCGGCGCGGGATCGGTCGTCACGAGTACCGCGATGGTATCGAGCGGCCACTCCGGAAGCGCGTCCAGTTCGGGATGGTCTGTCGAGGGC
Source organism: Nocardia sp. NPDC050406 (assembly GCF_044459025.1). Lineage (NCBI taxonomy): Bacteria > Bacillati > Actinomycetota > Actinomycetes > Mycobacteriales > Nocardiaceae > Nocardia > Nocardia sp. NPDC050406. Next base: position 602,964 of record NZ_JBITIM010000002.1, read on the forward strand.
TCATGACGTTCTTGGGCTCGCGTAACCATCATCGTCACCTCACGATCGAGTAAGCGCAGCGGGCTGGACTGCGCTGATTGCAGTGTAAGCCGTTGTCGCGCCGCTCCGCTGGGGACGCGGATTCCCGCACCCCCTCCCGCCGCTCCGGTAACAGATGGGAAAACACCGTCCGAGCTGGGCCCATTTTGTTTGACTAATGGTGACCATAGGTTGCATCATTCGTTGCAGTTCCTCGTCCAGACGAGGTCGCGCGAGTAACCGGTCGATGACCGCCCGGTGAAGATCGTCCGCCATGTCGTCGGCACATCCGACGGGCGTCGACGAACGCAGCAACTGTCCAGCAGACGCGCACCAGGTGCGGTGCGCTCCCAGGGGATTTCGCGATCCCGACTACGGCGCGGGGAACTCGGTCCGACGGCGGTGCCGTCGGTGTACTCGGCATGAGGTGATAGGTGCGACAGAGCGGAGAACGGTGATGGTGGATATGGGCGTGGGGCAGCCGGACGCGGTGGAGATGGTGGCGCGGTCGACGGTCGCGAATCTCACCGTGTCGACGGCGGTGGTGGAGGATCTGCGGTACCTGCGGGCGGAGCTGATCGCCGCCGAGCTGCCGTTCCTGTTGGTGCGTGACGCGGATCATCGGTTGGTGCTGGCGGTGGACGCCAAGCACCGGGCGGCGCTGCGGCGGGTGCTGGGAGCCGCGATGGTGGCGGGCTTCACCTGCAACGAGAAGAAACACAATGTGTTTCGGCTCGGCCGCGACCTGGATCCGGCGCATCATGTCGAGCTCGAGCTGTGGGAGTACCACGGCGACACCGTGGAGTGCCCGCGCCCGAATGCCTTGACCCGCCCCGTGTTCGACCTCGCCGATGTGGAGCACACCACGGTGCTGCTCTACGACGCCAACTGGCCGACGCTGGCGGGCATGTTCAGCCCGCACCACACCGATGTCGGCTTCGATATCGATATCGTCTTCTCCTGGGTGGACGGCTCCGATCCCGAATTCCGTGCTCGCCGTGCGGGAATGCTGGCACAGGTGGTGGTCGGCGAGGGTGACGACGCCGATGCCCGCATCCGCCAGATCGACGAATTGCGCTACGCGCTGCGATCGGTGCACAAGAACGCCCCGTGGATTCGACGCATCTTCATTGCCACCGATTCTCCGGTGCCGGACTGGTTGGCCGACGATCCGCAGGTGACGATTGTCCGTGCGCTGGACCACTTTCCGGATATCAGCGGGCTGCCGGTCTTCAATTCCCATGCGGTGGAATGCCAATTGCAGCACATCGAGGGATTGAGCGAGCACTTCCTCTACTCCAACGACGATATGTTCTTCGCCCGCCCGGTGCGGCCCTCCATGTTCTTCACCCCAGCCGGAATCAGCCGCTTCATCGAGGCCGATACGCGTATCGGCCCGGGGTCGAACAATGAGCGCCGCAGCGGATTCGAGAATGCCGCGCGCGTGAATCGCGCTCTGCTGCAACAGCGTTTCGGGCATGTCATCACCCGGCACCTGGAGCACACGCCGGTGCCGCTGCGCCGCAGTGTGCTGCACGAGATGGAGCGCGAATTCGCCGCGGATTTCGCGCGCACCCGCACCAGCCGCTTCCGCGCCGCCACCGATATCTCGGTCACCAATTCGCTGTACCACTACTACGCGCTGCTCACCGGGCGCGCGGTACCGCAGGAGGCGGCCAAGGTCCGCTATGTCGACACCACGCTCTACACCGGCCTGGCGCTGCTGAGCGGGCTCGAACGCCGCCGCAACGTGGATTTCTTCTGCCTCAACGACGGCAGTTTCCCGGAGGTCCCCGAGACCGAGCGGGTGCGGGCGGTCTCGGAATTCCTCGACGCCTACTACCCCGAACCCGCGCCGTGGGAGAAGCCGGATGTCATCGCCGGATCGATGAGCGCCTTCGAATCCGGCGCGGCCTGAATCGAATTCAGCTCACCGTCTTGCCGTCGGCCTCCGGGGTCGCGGCCCGGCGCTGGACCACGTGCGGGATACCGGCCGCGGGCGGAATCACGATTCCGGCGTCGGCCAGTTTCTTCGCCGCCTGCTCCGGCGTGGCGGGCTGGCCCACGGTGGGGCCGACCCCGAGCGGCACCACCGAGTGCACCACCGTGTCCGGGTAGATGTGCACGTAGTTGAAGGCCTGCGCGGCGTCACGGCCGCGCAGGCCGCCCTGGGCCACCGACAGGTCCTGGCTGTAGCAGGTCGCCGAGGCCACCGACACCGGAATCCCGGCGAAGGTGGCATTGGTGGAGAAGTGCAGGTGCCCGGCCAGAATGGCGCGCACATCGGTGCCGTCCAGCACGTCGGCCAGGCGGCGCTGATCGCGCAGCTCCACGGTGACGGCCAGATCCAGCACGCACGGCACCGGCGGGTGGTGCATGGCCAGAATGGTGCCGAAGGGCGCGGGCTCGGCGAGCACGTCGCGCAGCCAGTTCAGCTGGGCGTGGCTGATCTCGCCGTAGTGGTGGCCGGGCACGGTGGTGTCGAGCACCACGATGCGCAGACCGTCGAACATGTGCACCCGGTCGTACGGTGCGGCCGAACCGGTTTCGTCGAGCAGGCCCTCGCGCATGGCGGCCCGGTCGTCGTGATTGCCCGCCACCCACACCAGCGGCGCGCCGATGCGCTCGGCCCACGGCTGCACCAGCTTGCGCAGTTTGGCGTAGGCGAGCGGTTCGCCGTGGTCGGCCAGATCGCCGGTGAACACGATGGCGGTCGGGGTGATCCGGCTGGCCTCGGCCTGCTCGAGTAGCTCGGCCAGGCGCTGTTCGGCGTCGACGTCGCCGTACAGCTCGGCGTCGGCGGCGATCAGATGGGTGTCGCTGAAATGGAACAGCACATGATCGGGTCGTGGGTACTCGGCGACTCTCGAGATGTACACGGACATCCTCCCCGGCGGTTTCGTATTCGCCCTTGGCTTGCCGATTCCGTCGGCCAGAATAGCGAAGCCGTTTCTTTCAGCGTGCCCGTGCCCAGTGACGACATGCTTGCGAGAAGGTGAGATTTGCGTGTCGGCTCAGCGACCGAGGCTACCCGCCAGCACCCGGGGATGTTCCTGCTCACGCGCATCGAGCAGGGCGAAGTATCGGCGCAGCATCAGCACAGCGGTGACGGCGAGTCCGGCGGTCAGACCCCACCAGACACCCGCCGCCCCGAGATGCAAGGGGTAGGCGAGCAGTAGCGCCGTGGGCAATCCCACAGCCCAGTAGCCGATCAGGGACAGCCGGAAACCGGCCTTGGTGTCCTTGAGGCCGCGCAGCAGACCCACACCGATGTTTTGGGCCGCGTCGAAGAATTGCAGCACGATGGCGATGATCAGCAGGGTGTGCGCCAGCGCCACGGTATCGCCGTTGGCGTCCTCCAGGAACGGCTTCAACACCCAGTCCGGCACCAGCACGTAGGCCGCGCCGGTCACCGCCACCACGATGGCCGCGTAGCGCAGCGCCAGCCACGCCACCGACCGCGCGTGTCGGTACTCGTCGCGCGCCACGGCCGTGCTCACCAGGATGGAGGAGCCGTGCGAGAGCCCGATCGCCACCTGGAACACGATGTAGACGATCTGGTAGACGACATTGTGCGCCGCCAGCGCCGCGGCGCTGATACTGCCCATGACCAGCGCCAGCACCGAGAACATGCCCGCCTCGGAGCCGTAGGTGAGCGCGATGGGCGTGCCCAGCCGCAATTCCTCACGCACCGTGGCCATATGCGCGGGCCACATCCGGATCGGCAGTGTCGCACCGAGTTTCGGATCGCGGCGCACCATGGCCCAGAAGACGCCGAAGGTGATCAGGAAGACCAGCGAGGTGGCCACGCCGATACCGGTCAGGCCGAGGGCGGGCAGGCCCAGCCAGCCGTGCATGAAACCCAGTGCCAGAACGACATTCAGCACCACCGAACCCAGCGTCACCAGCAGCAGCGCCTGCGGTCGCTGCATACCCACCGTGTACTGGCGCAGCACCTGGAACCACAGACACGGCAGCAGGCCGGGGGCCAATGCCACCATCATGGGTCGAGCCGCCTCCAGCACCGAGGCGTCCTGGCCCAGCCACTGCAACGACCAGCCCAGGCCGACGAGCAGTATCGCGCCGAGGATTCCGGCCAGCGTCGCGATCAGGAAACTCGACCGCACCACATCGCGCACCTCGTGATCGGCTGGCGCGCCGCGCTTCTCGGCCCGGCTCACCACCGTGGCGACCTGATTGCCGGTGCCCGTGATCAATCCGACGCACATGGTGCGAATCTGGTTGAACAGCACCAGCGCCAGGCCACCGGCGGCGACCTGACGTACGCCGAGGGTGCCCATGAGCGCGATATTGGTGGTGGACACGGCGACCTGCGCCAGCTGGGTCAGCGCGATCGGCGTCGCCAGTGCGGTGAGTCGTCTGCCATCGGACTGCCGGGCGGCGGAGTTCATTTGGCCGCGGCCCCGTCCAACTCTTCGGCCAGCTCCGCAGCGGGGTCCGACTGCTCGGTGGGCAGCACGATGGTGTGCGTCGCGACGGCCGAGCGGGCCGCCAGCACGGCGCGCACCGGTTCGGCCGGGCGGCGACGGGCTTCGGGGGTGTAGCGGTCGAGCATTGCCGCGACATTACGTTCGGTCTCGACGTCGAGCAGATCCCGGTCGCTCATCCAGGTGTCGTCGAAGACGGTGTCGAGGTATTTCTCGCCGCCGTCGCAGACGATGGTGACCACCGTCGAACCCGCCGGGAAGTCCTCGAGCCGGTCCAGCGCCGCGTGGACCGAGCCGCCCGCGGAGCCGCCGATCATGAGCCCGAGTTTGGCGGCCAGCACCCGGGCGGTGGCGAAGGCCGCCACATCGGAGACGGTCACGCCTTCTTTGAGCAGCCCGAGGTCCTCGGCCACGATCTTGCCCGGGTCCGCGCCCTCGGGGGTGCCGGTGCCCGACTGCCAGTAGGGTCCGGCCGGGCCGCCGAAGGCGATCGAGCCGACCGGCTCCACGCCGTAGAGCAGCGGCTCGTGGCCGCGCTCGCGCAGCCGCCGGGCGGTGCCGAACATGGAGCCGCCGGTGCCGACCGCGGAGATGAGCACATCCACCGTGCCCAGCGCGTCGAGCAGTTCGTCGGCGAGCGCGTAGTAGCCCAGCGCGTTGGCGTCATTGTTGTGCTGTTCGGTGAAGAACGTATTCGGCCGCAGCCCAGCGCTTTTCGCCGCCGCGCATTCCTCGTTCGCCATTTTCTCGGCGAGTTCCTCACGCGCCGAGGTGGACAGGCTGTCGTCGCCCTCCTCGGCGACGAACACCAGTTCGGCACCCATGGCTTTCATCGCTCGCAATTTGTCCCGGCAGGCGTGGTTGTCGACCACCGCGGTAAAGCGATACCCGCGTTCGGCCGCCACTACCGCCAAACCCAGTCCGGTATTTCCGGATGTCGATTCGATGATATGCCCGCCGGTTGCCAGCACCCCGCGCTGTTCGGCGTCGTCCACCATCGCGCGGGCCATGCGGATTTTCGCGGCGCCCGTCGGATTGGTGTTCTCGAGCTTCAGGAACAGCCGGGTGCCGTTGGCGGTGGCGGCCAGTTCGAACAGCGGTGTCTGACCGATCAGGTCTGTCACGCGGGTCGTGACAACCGGCATGAACGTATCTCCTCGCGATAGGGGATGGAAACGGCTGTTCGGCCCGGTTCGGGCACAGCCTGGCAACGCCTCGGAAGAAACTGAGGGCAACCTTAGTGGAAAGGGTTCGGGGGTTCTTGTCTATGGCCGAATTTCGCGTTCGGTGTCACCGTTCATCGGCGGCGATATGCCTGATTCGTGACGTTACTGGCGAGTTCGACGAATCGAGGGTCCATTCGAATCCCGCACCGTCCTCGGCATCGCGCAGCACCACCTTCGGCGGAATGGGCAACTGGTGGAATGCCGACTCATTGCTGTCCATCTGATAACCCGCCGTATTGGGGTAGACCAGGAAATCCCCGGTCACGGCCGCCCGGGGCAGCGGAATCCGGCGTCGACTCAGCATGTCGTCCTCGAGGCAGGACGCGCCGCCGACGCAGGTGGGCGTGACCGTGCCCGGCCGCTGCGGCCACAACGCCGGATCGGGCAGATACTCGCTGTCGAACCACTGCTCGGACAGGCTCAGGCTGGTGCCGTTCGCGGTGAGGAGCAGATACTTCTGGCCGTGCGCGCTCAGCTCTTTCACGCCCTGCACGCGAAAGACGCTGCTACCGGCCCGATCCAGCAGGGCGCGGCCGGGCTCGACGGCCAGCCGAATGCCCTCGCGGCGCAGCCGCCGGGCCAGGCCATTGTGCGCGAGCACCCGCGCCAGCATCTCCGGTCCCGGATTCGGGAAGTGGTACGGGTAATACGAATTGGCGGTGGGGGCCTTCTCGTCGTGGAACCACAGCGGATTCACGCCGTCGACGAAGGTGCGCCACGCCTGGGCGGGCACATAGTCGACGCCGAAACCGCCGCCGATGGAGAGCGTGGTGACCGGATGGCCGAAGCCGCGCGCCTCCAAACAGCGCTCGATCAGCGTCAGCGCCAATTCGGCCCGTGGCGCGTAGTCGTAGCCGGTGAGATGAAAACTGAAGCCCTCCAACCGAACCGACTCCGGGTCGATGCGGGTGATGGCCAGATCCAATTGGTCCTCGGTCAGCCCGAAGCGGCTGCGCGAACCGGGCGGCAGCATCCGCAGCACCACCCGCGCCCGATCGGGCAGCGCGGCCAGCCGATCGAGTTCCTCCAGTGAATCGATGGCGATGATCGCCCGATGGCGGACCGACAGGCACAGCAGCTCATCGCTTTTCGCCGGACCGGTGACCATGAGATCGCCGCCGTCGATACCGCCGCGCAGCGCCGCCACCAACTCCTCGGAGCTGGAAACGTCCACGCCCGCACCGGCGTTCGCGCATTCGGCCACGACGCAGTCGGCCTTGTTGGCCTTCTTGCCGTAGTAGATCGCGCCCACCACACCGGCCTCGGCGAACACCGCGCGGAAGGCGTGGATATTGCGGCCCACCCGGGCCGGGTACATGACGTGGAAGGGACCGCCGGTCGCCAGCGCCATATCGCGCAGCAGGCGCGGATCGGCCAGTAGGGCGCGCTCCCAGGGGTCCCGGTGCGCGGGCATGGGCGCGGCGGTGATGTCGGCACGAGCGCGAACCCGGAACGCGGGATCGTCGGGATCGGCCACCACGGTGAGTTTTTTCGCGAGGTTCGTCAGCGCTCGCTCCTTTCGCCGTCGAGTCGGAAGCTGTTCAGTCCCATAGCGGCACCTGCGTTCCCCGCCCCTCGGCAATGGCCCGGACGGCCAGCGCGTGCGCCACTGCGATATCGGTGAGCACCAAGCCGCTGTTGTAGACGAAGATCTTCTCGTCCTCCGCGATCCGGCCGACCGCGCGGCGGCTCAGGATCTGCGGTAGCTCGGCGTCCACCCGACGTAGTCGACCATCGGGTCCCGCCATATCGGTGCCGGTCAGCGCCATCTGCTCGGCGCTGGTGGCGATGACGCGGTCGGCGTCGCCCAGGGTGGAGGGGGCCAAGCCGTAACCCACCAGCACGGCCACCGCGCCGGGGGCCATATCGCTGGATTCCAGCGCCACCTTGGTGCCCGGTCCGGCGGTCGCCAGAATGACGTCGGCGGAGCGGGCGGCGGCGTAGGGGTCGTCGACGATCTCCAGCTCGGCCTCTGGATGATGGTGCAGTAGTTCGGCTTTCACCGCCGCCAAGCCCTCCGCGTGGGTGCCGTACAGCATGAGTCGGTCGAGCTGCGGATTGGCCGCCAGCAGTTGCGGCAGCGCGTTGCGGCCCTGGGTGCCGGTGCCGATCAGCAGCACGCTGCGCGCCCCCGGCCGCACCGTCTCGCGCACCAGCAGCGCCGAGACCGCGGGCGTGCGCAGCGCGCCGACGCGGGCGCAGTCCATCATGGCGATGGGCAGGCCGGTGGCGTCGTCGTAGAGCGTGATGGTGGTGTAGTAGCGCTTGGTGCTGCGATCGTGGTGCGGATCGAATTTGTACGAGGTCTTCATGGCGACCACCCGGCGGCGGCCGTCGCGGCCCAACATGGCGTAGGCCACCGACCAGCCGTCGGGGTGGGCCACGCTGAGCTTGCGCGGATTATCCGAATCCCCGCCCGCGAAGGCGAGATACGCGTCCTCGACGGCGCGCACCACCTCCGCCGGGCCGATCGGAACGTCCGCGAGATCGCTGCGACTGAGCACTCGCAGCGGGGTGGGTCGGGTATTCACCTGCGATGTCCTAGCTGTGTTCGAAACGGCGCGACGATGCGCTGGCCGTATCCGTCCTCGGCGGCTTCGGCCTCGGCCCGTCGGCGTTGCGGCAGTCGGATGTTCACCCGCTTGAGCCAGCGGTCGGTGCCGTCGTATCGGGGCGTGAAAGGCACCCGTCCGTGCACCACAACGTCATTGTCCACCAGCAGCAGTTCCCCCGGGGTCAAAGCGGCTGTTGTGCAGACCCTTTCGAGTTCGTCCGCCAAATGCTGGTAGGCGGCTCGGAATTCGTCGTCGGCATCCTCGAGTGGGGTGTAGGCCGGATCGAAGCGCAGGGTGAGCCCGTCGACGTCGCCGCCGAGGGTGGGGATGGCGGGGGAGGGCGAGGCGGGGAAATCGGTGCCGTAGGACAGGTCCGGCAGAATCGGCAATCGCGCTTCCCGCAACAGTTCTCGCTGCCGCGCGGCCAACTCGACCCGGCGCACCGACGATACCGTGGTGCCCACGCCATCGGGATTGCGCAGACAGCCCAGCATGAGCAGATTGGCGCGGTCGGGGTGGAAGGCGTCCTCGGTGTGCGGGGCCAGCAGCGCGGTGCTGCTCGCGCCGGTCTGCTCCTGTTCGTGGCCCGGGCTCGGAACGATATTGTTCACCAGCCGCCCGGCCTGTTGGCCCTGCCAGCCGAACGGTTCCCCGGCGCAGCGCGCCAGCAGCAGCATGGCGATATCGAGTTCGAACGAGGACGCGCAGCGGCGCGCGTCACCGCCCCAGGCGGCGGCCTGTTGCCAATCCCGCGGTGTGGGACCGAGTTCGGCGTCGGTGAGCGGCACCGTGCCGATAATGCTGACGCCCGCCGAGGTGGCGGGCGCGCACATGGCTTCGTGGACCGCGTCGGGCAACTCGCGATAGCGGGTTTCTATGTGCCGCAGCAGCACCGGATATGCCAGCGTGTGCGAGATCGCCGGATCGGGGCCGAGTGTGACGGCGATCTCATGGGCGAGGGTGCGGATCGAGCGCGCTGCCGCTTCGGGCAGTTCGCGACGTTCGATAGGTGCGGGGTGAAGCGATTTACGTTCGAAGAGAACGCTTTTCACCGGGGGAGGTCCCTTCTTCGCATCGATGGTGCGCCGACGTTCGATGGTGAAAAGTACACGGCCTGATGAGGTTAGGCTAGCCTCTGTTGGGCAACCGGCGTGTCGCAGATAAATAGCGGGTCCGCATGACAGGGTAGTGCTGAAGAGTAACTGTAGGCTCGAGATCGGGCGATTCCGCGTTCCCGCGACGGCGAATCCTGGCCCGCCGCCGGATTCATCTGGATGATTGATGGAGTGCGTTTCATGAAGGCCGGTGCCGGTGCCACTGTCTCACGCGCCGGGCTACTCGGCGCGGCGTGTTCGTTGTTGCTGCTAACAGGTTGCGGGACAACCGATCTCACCCCGATTCCGGAGGGCTTCCCGCCCGGTATCGGTGCGCCGCTGCCGCTGGTCGACATCGACGCGCCGGGCCGCAGCGCACTGCAGCTGCGCGCCTGGGCCGAAGAGCACGCCGACGGTCTCGGCATCCCGGTGGTGGCCATGGAGTCCTACGGCTACGCCGCCGCCGTCATGGCGCGGGCCAAGCCCGAGTGCGGCATCGGCTGGACCACCGTGGCCGGAATCGCCAGCGTGGAGAGCAAGCACGGCACCCATCGCGGGGCCGATGTCGGCGACGACGGCAAGGTCTCGCCGCCGATTCGCGGTATCGCGCTGGACGGCTCGCCGGGCGTGGCGCTGATCAAGGACAGCGATGGCGGCAAATTCGACGGCGACGCGGTCTACGACCGCGCCATGGGTCCGCTGCAATTCATTCCGGAGACCTGGCAGCGCTGGGGCGTGGACGCCAATGGCGACGGCGTGGTGGATCCGGACAGCATCGACGACGCCGCCCTCACCGCCGCACGCTATCTCTGCGCGAGCGGGGGCGACCTCACCGGACCGGACGGCTGGCAGCGAGCTCTGCTCACCTACAACCAGTCCAACGCCTATATGAACAAGGTCCGCGACCGCGCGGCGGCCTACAGCGTCGGTAGACGCGCCTGACCGATGCGTTAGGCTCGGCACCGCACGGGAATGCCGTGCGACCTGCCGAGCAAGCAGCCGAAGGAGTGTCGTTTCGTGGCCATCATCGAACAGGTCGGAGCTCGCGAGATCCTGGATTCTCGTGGTAACCCCACCGTCGAGGTCGAGATCGCTCTCGACGACGGCACCCTCACCCGCGCGGCCGTGCCCTCCGGCGCGTCCACCGGTGAGCACGAGGCCGTGGAGCTCCGTGACGGTGGCGACCGCTACCAGGGCAAGGGCGTGCAGAAGGCCGTCGAGGGCGTGCTGGACGAGATCGCCCCGGCCGTGATCGGGCTCGACGCCGTCGAGCAGCGCACCGTCGACCAGACCCTGTTGGATCTGGACGGCACCCCCGACAAGTCCCGTCTGGGAGCCAATGCGCTGCTGGGTGTTTCGCTGGCCGTGGCCCGCGCCGCCGCCGAATCCTCGGGCCTGGAGCTGTTCCGCTACATCGGCGGACCGAACGCCCACGTGCTGCCCGTGCCCATGATGAACATCCTCAACGGTGGCGCGCACGCCGACACCGGCGTGGACGTCCAGGAATTCATGATCGCCCCGATCGGCGCGCCGACCTTCAAGGAGTCGCTGCGCTGGGGTGCGGAGATCTACCACTCGCTCAAGTCGGTGCTGAAGTCCCAAGGACTGTCCACCGGTCTGGGTGACGAGGGCGGTTTCGCGCCCGACGTCGCGGGCACCCGCGCCGCGCTGGACCTCATCGCCGTCGCCATCGACAAGGCGGGCTACAAGCTCGGCTCCGATGTGGCGCTGGCCCTCGATGTGGCCGCCACCGAGTTCTACACCGCCGGTTCGGGTTACAAGTTCGAGGGCTCCGTGCGCTCGGCCGAGGAGATGAACCAGTTCTACAGCGAGCTGCTGTCGGCCTACCCGATCGTCTCCATCGAGGATCCGCTCTCCGAGGACGACTGGGACGGCTGGGTCGCGCTCACCGATGTGGTCGGCGACAAGGTGCAGCTCGTCGGCGACGACCTGTTCGTCACCAACCCGGAGCGTCTGGAAGAGGGCATCGCCAAGGGCGCGGCCAACGCGCTGCTGGTGAAGGTCAACCAGATCGGCACCCTGACCGAGACCCTGGACGCCGTGGACCTGGCCCACCGCAACGGCTACAAGACGATGATGAGCCACCGGTCCGGCGAGACCGAGGACACCACCATCGCCGATCTGGCCGTCGCCGTCGGCTCCGGTCAGATCAAGACCGGCGCCCCGGCGCGCTCGGAGCGCGTGGCCAAGTACAACCAGCTGCTGCGCATCGAGGACGCCCTCGGTGACTCGGCGCGCTACGCCGGTGATGTGGCGTTCCCGCGCTTCGCGTTCGAAGGCTGAATAATAAGGCCCCGTACAACTCCCGAGAGTTGGGGAACATCCGCTGAGTTTCGAGGTGTGAGATGACGGAGCGACGGGCGCGCGGTACCAGTCCGGCCGGACGCGGTGCCCGCCGCCCGTCGCGCTCCGCCACATCGCGACCGGCGGCCGCCGGGAAGCGCGCCGACGGCGCGCGGACCGGAGCCGGTGCGCGCGCGGCCGCGCGGCGCGCCTCGAAATCGACGAAAACCGCACGGCCCGAACGCAAGATCCTCGGCCTGTCCACCGGCCGGGCGGTCTTGCTGGCCGCGGTGCTGTGCGCGCTGGCCCTGACGCTGGCCGTGCCGCTGCGCACGTATTTCAGTCAGCGGGCCGAGGCCCAGCAGCTGGCCGCCGAACGGGTCCGGCTGGAGGCGGAGGTGGCGCAGCTGCGCGATCGCCGTGCCCAGCAAGAGGATCCGGCCTACATCAAGGCCGAGGCGCGCGACCGGCTGCGCCTGGTGATGCCGGGCGAGACGCCCTACATCGTGCAGGTGCCGGGCATCGAACAGCCCGCCGTACCCGCGCAGACCGCGAAACCGCGGGAACCCGACCCCTGGTACACGGAGGTGTGGCGCAGTATTTCCGAACCGCCGCCCGCACCCGCCGAACCACCGTCGACACCCGCGCCACTACCCACCCAGGAAGGAGCACCCAGGTGAGCGAAACCGAGAATCGGCCTAGCGACCGGGATCTCGAGATCGTCGCCGAGCAGTTGGGGCGCGAGCCCCGCGGGGTGCTCGCCATCGCCTACCGCACGCCGGACGGGCTGCCCGCCGTGGTCAAGACCGCGCCCAAACTGCCCGACGGCACGCCGTTTCCGACGCTGTACTACCTGACCGACCCGCGGCTCACCGCCGAGGCGAGCCGGTTGGAGACCACCGGTCTCATGCGCGATATGACCGAGCGGCTGGGGCGCGACGCCGAGTTGGCGGCGGGCTACCGGGCCGCGTACGAGAGCTATCTGGCCGAGCGCGATGCCATCGAATCGTTGGGCACCGATTTCGCGGGCGGCGGTATGCCGGATCGGGTGAAGTGTCTGCACGTGTTGATCGCGCACTCGCTGGCGAAGGGGCCGGGGGTGAATCCGCTCGGTGACGAGGCGGTCGCGCTGGCCGCCGACCACGGCCTGCGCGGTACCGCGATTCCCGCTGATTGGCCCAAATCCGAGGAGTACCGGACCGATTCGGTCCCGGAGGAGTAACTCATGACCGACCGGATCGCCGCAGTCGACTGTGGCACCAACTCCATCCGACTACTGATCGCCGATGTCGCCCCCGCCGGGGCGGGGTCGGCGTTGCCGCATCTGACCGACGTGCACCGCGAGATGCGCATCGTGCGGCTCGGCCAAGGCGTCGACGCGACCGGATCGCTGGTCCCCGAGGCCATCGAGCGCACCCGCGCCGCGCTGCACGACTACGTCGATCTCATGCTCGAGACCGGGGTGACTCGGGTGCGCATGGTCGCCACCTCCGCCACCCGTGACGCCGACAATCGCGAGGACTTCTTCGCCATGACCCGCGAGGAGCTGGGCCGCGTGGTGGCGGGCGCGCAGGCCGAGGTGATCACCGGCGACGAGGAGGCGCGACTGTCCTTCGCCGGGGCGGTCGGCGAATTGTCCAGTGCCGAAGGGCCTTTCGTGGTGGTGGACCTCGGTGGCGGGTCCACCGAGGTGGTGCTCGGCGACGGGGACGGGGTGCGGTCGGCGTACTCGGCCGATATCGGCTGCGTGCGCATCACCGAGCGTTGCCTGCACGGGAATCCGCCGACGCGCGAAGAGGTGGCCTCGGCGCGGTTCTTCGCCTCGGAGCGGCTCGCGCAGGCATTCGGGGTGGTGCCGGTGGAGCGGGCGCGGACCTGGGTCGGCGTGGCGGGAACCATGACCACCATCGCCGCGGTGGCGCTGGATCTGCCCGAATACGATTCGGAGAAGGTGCATCTCACGCGGCTGTCGCTGCCCGAGGTGCGGGCGGTCTGCGATCGACTGATCGGGATGGACCACGACGAGCGCGCCGCGCTCGGGCCGATGCACCCCGGTCGGGTGGATGTGATCGGCGGCGGCGCGGTGATCACCGAGGTGTTGGCGGACGAGTTGGCGCGCCGGGCCGGGATCAGCGAGCTGATCGTCAGCGAACACGACATCCTCGACGGGATCGCGCTGTCCATCGCCACACCGCTATAGCGCGAACACATTGTGCGAGTGGCCTGAATTACCCTGTAATTTTCGGGAATTCGACAGGTTGAACATTCGGTGACGCCAGTGCATCACTGAGGTTGCTGTTGGATTGCCCGATATGGGAAGGTGACGCACATGACAGCAACACCTCTCGCGCAGGAGGGTTCCGAGCGCACCCTGTTCGGCCACCCGATCGGCCTCGCGAATCTGTTCGGCGTCGAGCTGTGGGAACGGTTCTCGTTCTACGGCATGCTCACGATCCTCGGGTACTACCTGTACTACTCGACCACCGAGGGTGGCCTCGACATGCCGAAGGCGACCGCCACCGGCATCGTCGGCGCGTACGGCGGTCTGGTCTATCTCTCCACCGTGCTCGGCGGCTGGCTCGCCGACCGCGTACTCGGTATGGAGCGCACCGTCTTCTACGGCGGCGTGGTCGTCATGGCGGGCCATATCGCGCTGGCGGTCATTCCGGATCTGGCGGGTGTCGCGGTCGGTCTGGTGCTGGTGGCGCTGGGTTCCGGTGCGCTCAAGGCGAATGCCTCCTCGCTGCTGGGCACCCTGTACTCCAAGGGCGACGCCCGCGCGGACGGCGGTTTCACGCTCTTCTACCTCGGCATCAACCTCGGCGCGTTCGCCGGTCCGCTGATCACCGGTCTGTTGCAGTCGCACGTCGGCTTCCACTACGGCTTCGGCGCCGCCGCCATCGGTATGGCGCTCGGCCTGGCGCAGTATGTGATCTTCCGCCGCAATCTCGGCACGCATGGCCGTGAGGTACCGAACCCGTTGCCGCGCACCGCGATCGCGCGCACGCTGGCCGCGGTCGCCGCCTTCGTCGCGGTGGTCGTGATCGCGTGGGCGACCGGACTGCTGACGCTGGACAACCTGCCCGATGTCACCACCGGCGCCATCGCGGTGGCCTCCATCGCGTACTTCGTCATCATGCTCACCAGCGCCAAGGTGGAGGGCATCGAGAAGGTGCGGGTGCGCGCCTACATTCCGCTGTTCGTCGCCAACGCCGTCTTCTGGTCGCTGTTCCAGCAGATCTTCACCGTGCTGGCCGTCTACTCCGACGAGCGCATCAACTGGGACGTCTTCGGCTGGACCGCGCCCTCCAACTGGATCGGCTCCATGGAACCGGTCTGGATCATCGCGCTGTCCCCGCTGTTCGCCATCATGTGGACCCGCCTGGGCAACCGCGCCCCCAGCACCCCGCGCAAATTCGCCCTCGGCGTCATCGGCATGGGCGCGGCCTTCATGCTCTTCGCCCTCTTCTCCGGCACCGAAGGCAAGAACGTCCCCATCCTGTTCGTCTTCGTCGTCCTCGGCGCGTTCGCCGTCTCCGAACTGATGCTGTCGCCCATCGGCCTCTCGGTCACAACCAAGCTGGCCCCCAACGCCTTCCGAGCCCAGATGATGGCCCTCTACTTCTTCTCGGTAGGCATCGGCACCTCCATGTCCGGCGTCCTCTCCAAGTACTACGACCCCTCCCACGAACTCGCCTACTTCGGCCTCACCGGCCTGATCGCCATAGCCGTAGGCATCCTCGTCTGGTTCATCTCCCCCCGAATCAGCCGCCTCATGGAAGGCGTCCACTGACCCCTGATCATTTCCCGCCACATCCCTGTGATCCCGCCCGGTTGATTCCGGCACAACCGTACGGCTCGGTAGGCTGACCGACGCGCCCCCGTAGCCCAATTGGCAGAGGCAGCGGACTTAAAATCCGCACAGTGTCGGTTCGAGCCCGACCGGGGGCACAAACTGACACCAAGGTTTGCACAGCTCACAGGCTTGCCGCCACGTCAACTCCATCGGGACTCAGGATGAACCCCAGGTCGGATGGTGCCGGTTCGAACCCCTCGGGGCAAGGTGGTTCGAACCCGCAACCTTCAGTCGAGTGTGGAGATTGGTGCGGCGGTTCGACCGTCATTCGGCTGTGCACTCGTGATCAGGAGGGCGGCTTGCTTGCAAGCTGGCCCATTCCAGCAGGTCACCGATAACCGCAGCGAGTTCTCTGCGAAAACGTTCGCCTTGCTCCCCCTCGACATAGTTCACTTGATAGGCAAATGCCCACTGCCGACGGCGCCTATCAAACTGGGATCGCTCTTGAGGTTCCATGACTCTCGATCGTCCAGTGATCGCGAGCTGGGTCAATGCCGTCAGTGGCGCACCCGCCGATGTCAGCGTGGACTTGGCTTCCAAGAGGAAGCACGCGGGTTCGTGGTTCACCATGAGTCGCGGTGGGACAGTTCCATGCCGTCGGATACCCATGCGTAGGCGGCGATCTTCCACTCGTCTGGTGAGTTGCAGATGCCCCCGACCGCCTCGGCCGGGAGTGGGTATTCGGGTGTCTCCTCACCGTGCGGTCCGGCGCACCAGAGTGATGCGAACGTGTCCGCTTCTCCCAGGCATTTACTCAGGATGGTTGCGACGTCGTCGGCGGCGTGGGACACCATTTGCCGCAGCATCATCGAGACCTCGGTATCGAGTTCGTCGTCCGTCGGCGGCGCACCGTACTCCTCGATGTGATCGGAGAAGTCGAACTCGGCGAGGACCCGATCGACGATCCAGGCACGCGAAAGCAGCGGTGGTGTCCCTATCGATTCACCAACCTCGTAGTCCCAGTCGGTGACGTAGCCTTCGTCGAAGGCGTGCACGAAGAAGGATTTCGTGATGGCCCACAGCGCGATTGCGCGCAGTTTCACTTCGTTGCGGTCGTCCTCGGAGTCAGCCTGGGTTTCGCCGGTTTCCTCCAGGACGTCCCAGGCGTAGCGGTACCAGTTGGTTTCGGAATTCCCGGTCCAGGTCCGTGGGAGCCGATCGAGGATCGGCTCGACTTCGCTGAATGAGACATTGGTGGCGGTCATGTGTATCCGTCCGATTGAGGTGTGCGGCTTGTGATTTGAACTGACAGGAACGAGGGCGGGAGCTACGGACTCTCACGAAACCGTATGTGGTCTAACCGGGATGCTCCACCGGGACCGGAGAATCGGTACGGTGATAGTTTGGGCTAGCTATCCCGAACTGTGGTGAGGAACCTGCTGGGCTGTCCGTGCCAGGTGAGCAGGAGTTGTTCACGGGCGCGGGTGCAGGCGACGAACAGCAAGCAGCGCTCGCGCTGGAGGTCGCCGTCGTGTGCGTGGGTGTCGTCTGCGGCAGGCGTGACGGCGGCGGCCAGCGGAATGTGGTTGTCGTCGACCCCGGCAACGACCATGCATCGGAACTCGAGGCCCTTCATTCGATGCATTGTGCCGACCGAGATCTCACCGTTAGGGCGGTTTGTCCGGGTGAGGAGGCACGCTGAAAGGCCAGCGGCGCTGAGCTGGCGGGCCAGTTTCCCGGCTATCTGGTTGGTACGGGCCGCGATACCGATCTCTTCAGGCACCACACCGTTCGCGAGCCATCGGCGGACGGTTTCGATAATGTGCTGAGTTTCAGCCTCTTTGGTGGTGAAACCGGCGAGTTCTGGTGGCTGCCCATGAATGTCGGATCGGCATCCGGCGATGGAGTCCAGTCCACCGTTCATGTCGTCGATGGCCTGGCCTCTCAGTAGCCCTAGGCTCCAGGCGAGGATTTCGGCCGTGGTTCGGTAGTTGATCGACAGTCGCCGGGATCGGCCGCTGATGTCGATTCCAGTGTCGCGCAGGCTGACCCGATTGGCGTAGACGCGCTGATGGGTATCTCCGGCGATGAAGATGTCGTCGGGTCCAGGGGCGACGGCGGCGCGCAGTAGCCGCCACTGATCGGGGCTGAGATCTTGGGCTTCGTCGACGACGACGTGCCGGAAGGGCTTGTCGTCGGTGGTGTCCAGGATGCGGGTGGCTTCGCGGCGCAAGGTCTCCCACGTCCAGACGTTTCCGTCGACGAGCAGCTTCTCGAACGCCATGATCGCCTCCCAGATTCGCGACTTCTGAAGTCGGCCCAGCCGTCGGCCACGGCCATCGCGGTTGGCGGTGCGATACTCGTCGACCGTTGTAAGTCGCTGCGCGAGAATGACATGCCGCCACTCTTCGGCGAGGAATGTTTCGGTGAATTCGGTGGGATGCATCGAGTGCGCGCGCTGCCACAGCTTGTCCTCGGCTCGGGCATCGAGCACTCGTGGTTGTCCGTGCTTCTCTCGGAATACAGTGTGCGCGAAGCGATCCACGTGTCGGACCACGATCGATTCGGCCAGTTCTGGGTCCTCGACCAGGGACGTGACACCGTCCTGCAGCGAATCGGCGAGTGTCGAGGTGAAGGTGGTGAGTAGTACCCGCCCGGCTCCTCGCGCGGCGAGCCGTCGCGTTCGGTGCAACGCCACCACCGTCTTGCCAGTACCGGGTCCGCCCGTGACGCGTGCGGGACCGCGATAGTTGGCATCGACGATTTCGTTCTGGGTTGGGTGAAGATAGATGCGCCACAACGCGAATGGGTTTGCGAACACCTTCATCAAATCGTCAGGTCCGTCGACCAGCAGCACGCGTCCGGGGCTGCGGCGCAGCGCGGCGTCCAGATCGGTGACATCGACAGGTTCGGTGACCAGGTCGGCACCGATTTCCGACCACACTTGTTCCGGCGTGAGCCCGGCGGCCAGCCCCAGCAGGACGTCCCACTGAGTGCTGGGCAGATGGGCTCGGGCCGCGTCCAGCTGTTGCTGACTGGTCATGGTGCGCGCGGCCGTCAGGGTCGTGTCGTCGATACCGAGTCGCCGCAGGTCATTGTCGTTTACGTGGGCGAAGAGTCGGGCCGGAGTGCGCTCGGCTGCGGCGGTGAGTTCAGGGAGGGACTCGGCAAGAGTCACGTCGTCGCGGATCTCGAGGCCCCCATTGACCCCGTTCACGGTGATGTCACGTCGAGCGGCCCACTCGTACGCTTCGTCATGCGGCAGCACCTTCAGCAGAAGGTACGTGTCGCCCTTGTCCGGGGCCAAGACGATGCCGCGCCAGAAGGCATCGATCCGGATGGACCGCAGCTGCTTGTTTCGAGCCTGCGCGAGTTTTTCGAGGTGGAGGCCGGCGAAGGTCGCGTTGCTGAACTTCGTGAACACCGCCTCTACTCGGTCCTGCACGCAGCCTTCGAGTTTGCCGAAATCGCGCAGGAAGTCGCGATGGATAGCGAGAGTAGACATGAGGTCTCCTGGGTGCGCGTGCCGGAGACCAGCGCCCCCGGGTCCGCAGAGTATCCTGAATGATCTTGTAGTGGAACGGTTTTCGTGCGCGATCCAGTGATCAGCCGTCCAGCGTGTCGGTGTGCGGAGCTCCCGCGACGCGCCCCAGGACGGCGTCCGGCTCGTTGGCTTCCAAAATGAATGCAGGGCCACTGAAGATCCGGTGCGTCAAGATCTCATTCGCGAGTTCGGTGCCGTCTGCGAACATCTCCTCGGTCCAGTCCGGCATGTCACCGCATGCCCGCAGATCGGTGAGCAGGTCGGCGCGGGTGCGGACGCAAATGCTGGTGATGCTGCCAGAGATGGCTGCGCTGTGTAGCGCGTCGTGCATCAACCGCTTAGCGCGTTCGACCGCGTCTGCCATCGAAATGGCGTGCACCGGGGTGGAAGCCGTGGTCCGGCCGGTGTCGTCGTCGTGACTGATGCATACCCACTGCCCGAAGCTGTCGATCAGATCGTCTACCTGGTCGTAGGTGATCGGGCCGGTGTGGGCAGTGGTTTCGGTCGCCCAGTACTGCATGGCGGAGTCCTCCGTTGGTCTTCGAGTGTGGCCTAACGGCCGAATGTCATCGAGCCTGACAGGGACTCCCGGTTATGAAAAGAGCGTTTTCTGATAACCGGGGTTATCAGCAGAATTGCTTCGAACTCGGATCTATCGCGTCTATCTTCATGGAAGCCGCTGTCTCCGCGGAGCCACTGGCCACTCGGCGGCTCTGTATCCCGAATCAATTAGTCTCACAGGAGGTTTCATCATGACTGGCACCATGCTGACTGTCATCGTGCTTGTGGCGGCGGTCTGTGCTGCTGCTAGCTACCTGTACGCGAAAGCGCGCATTCACACCCGCCTCTCGGAGGGTGACAGCGCCCGCCGGGTTGCCGAAGAACAGAGCCGTGAGGCTCGCCGACAGGTCGACGAGCTGCGCACCGACCGGGACCACAGTCGGGATCGTGCGGATCGCTTGGAGGTTATCAACAGCGAATTCGCAACAGAGCGCCGCGAACTCGGCGAGCAGATCGGCAAGATCACCGAAGCGCTGGACGCGACGCGAGTGAATCTGCAGGCTCGGGAAGTGGAGGTCGAACGCCTTCGCGCCGATGTGGCATCAGGTCAGGCGCAGAATGCGGACCTGCTCCGCCAGTTGCGTGCAGCCGAGCAGAACGTCGCCGAATTACGTGGGCGCGAGGAGCAGTTACGCGAGCAGTTGCACGAGGTGGAGACCGCCTACGCTGCGCTCGAAGCCGAGAATGTAGAGCTGCGGGAGCAGGCGCTTGCGATGGAGGTGTTGCGCAAGCAGATGGACGATGCCAATGCCGAGAATATGCGCCTGCAGAGGGAAGCGATCGAGGCGATCGGGGCGAAGCTGTTGGCGCGGTCGGAAGAAACGCTCGTGTCGGCGGCGGAGGCGAAGCTGACCGAAATCAGCAAGCCGGTTCAGGAGGGTCTGGCTCAGATCGACAAGCAGCTCAGGGATTTCGAGACCAGCCGCACCAAGAGCGAGGCGGGGCTGCAGCAGGAGATCAAGGGGTTGTCGGAGGAAAGCCTGCGGCATCGCGAGCAGACTCGTGGTCTGGTTCAGGCATTGAAGCGCCCGGAGATCCGCGGCTCATGGGGTGAGATGCATCTGCGTCGTGCCGTGGAGTTGGCCGGCATGCAGGAGCGGTGCGACTTCGACTTGCAGGTGCACATCCCCGGCGAGGACGACCGCGTGCAGCGGCCGGACATGGTGGTGCATCTGCCGGGCGGCAAGCATGTGATCGTGGATTCGAAGGTGCCGATGGACGCGTTTGTCGCGGCCACGGAAACCGACGACCAGGCCCACGTCGCCAAGTTGTGGGTGAGGCACGTCAAGCAGGTGCGGCAGCACATCGACGGCCTGGCGAGCAAGGAGTACTTCCGCAAGATCGATCCCACGCCGGAATTCGTGCTCATGTTCGTGCCCAGTGAGTCGTTCTTGCAGCCCGCGCTGGAGAAGGACCCGGAGCTGCTCGAATATGCCGCCGCCAAACAGGTGCTGATCGTGACGCCGGTGACGCTGATCGCGGGGTTGCGGGCCATCGCCTTCGGCTGGAAACAGGAGGCGCTGCGCGAAAACCTTCGTCAGGTCCTCGAACTCGGCACCGAGATCTACGAGCGGTTGTCGACGATGGGGAAGAACGTCGAGAAGCTGGGCACCGCGATCGACCGCTCGGTCAAGGCGTACAACGAGACCGTGGGATCGCTGGAGGGGCGGGTCATGGTGACCGCGCGCCGGTTCCGGGACATGAAAGTCGTGGAGGCGGAGCTGCCGAACCCGCAGCCGAAGAACAACACCACGCGCCCGCTGACCAGCCCGGAATTGATCGCCTCGGCGATGGCGCAGCTGCCGTCGGCCGAGTCCGTTGACGCCGACTCTGGTGCTCACCTTTCGCCTGAATCGGCGGAACCTAAGTCTGCATGATAACGGGGGATATCAGGCATAAGTAGCAAGCGGGAACCCCGCTGCGGATAGCCTATGAGCACAGCGTACGGAATGGAAAGGAGGTGTCGACGATGCGAAACACGCAAAGACAGAAGCTGCTGATATCGAGGCAGGAAATGGCCGATCTTGCTCGGGTGAAGCGCCCGGTGATCAGCACGTGGGCTCGCCGACACCTCGACTTTCCAGAGCCTGTGGCCGGCGACCATCGTCACCCGTTGTTCGATGCTCGCGAGTTCGGCGACTGGCTCGTGGCCACAGGACGAGCCAGCCGCAAGGATATCGACGGGGACCTGCAGTCCTACACGCTCACCCGGCTCACTACCGAGTTCTCGCCACGGACCCTGGTCTCTCATCTGACGTCCCTTATCTGCTTGCGGCATCTCAATGACGACGAGCCACTCCATGGCGACACTGATCCGCTGCCTGGTCTCGTCCGACTTGCCGCGGATCTGGATCCCGATAACGCCATGCTGGAGGAGGAAATCGAGGCGCTCCACGCGGAGTGGTTACCAGCGCAGGTAGACGAACTGGTCGAAGCTGCTTGGGGAACCGTCAACGCGTTCGAACGAGTGATGGACCTGCGCGAACGCCTCGGTGCGACAGACCTTGCCGCGGTCCGCCTCGCCCCCGAACTCGTCCGGCTGATCGCTCTGCTGACGGATGCAGCTACAGTCGCAGACCTTGATCCCAGGGCTGCGCGCATCTACGACCCGCACGCGGGTGCGGGAGACCTCCTCGTCGCTGTGGCCGCCACGCTGCGCGACGACCAGCCTGTGCATCTCGCGGCTCGCTGTGGTGACCTCTACTTGGCGCGACTGCTCCGCCGCCGCCTGGCAGTGCGAAACCTGCACGACGGTGAATTCGCTGTCTACGGCGACGAATCCGATCACGACGGTGCGAACATCATCGTCACTCAGTTGCCGTTCCGGCCAACGGAGGAACGTTCCACTGTCGGGTCGCTGAAGCTCATCGACGACATCGCGGTGCAGCTGTGTCCTGGCGCGACGGCCGTTGTCATTGCTCCCTCCGATACGACGGGCGCGCTCAACCCGCACAGCGAAGCCGCATCGCTTCGAGCTGAACTCATAGCCGGCACGGTGAAGGCGGTCATTCGTCTACCTGGCGGATTGGTCCCGTACCGTCCTGGCTACGAGACGTCGGTGTGGGTCCTCGGCACCGACCACCAATCGCGACGTGGCGAGATACTTCTAGCCGATGTCTCTGATCGACCCCTGACGAACGTTGTGGTCGATGCCCTGGTCACAGACATCCTCGCGTGGCGTCACCCCGAATACGACCCGCGCGCCCATGCACATATCCACGCGATCCGGACACCGGTGAAGGCCATCGTCAACGATGCGCGTGCACTGACGCCCCGGCACCTGCTCACCGAACTCGAATTCAGCCATGACGTGCCAGAACGCGTCGCCCGCGCTCTGGATCTGGAACGGATCCTGGATGAGGCCCGGCCCGGGCATCGACTGCCCAGCCACGTTGAACTCGATCCCTCGCCCTCACCGCCTCCCACCAAGACCATCCATGAGCTCACCCGCGGCGGCCAGCAGCGCACCAATCTGTTGTCCCTGAAGAAGGGCACCAGGATTTGCGCCGAACACGTTCGCCCTAGGAAACACATGCACTCAGCAAGTAGCGCCGCCGTGATCGGAGCACCGGAACTGGCAGGACGGTGTGCGCCTGGGGATCGCCGTATCGACCGCCTCGACCTGGCCAGCCACTATCCTTCCGCGCAACTGAGCCGCCCTGGCGATGTCGTCATCACGACGGTGCCCGAACCAGCCGTGCTAATTGACCACCAGGGTTATGCAGTGATCCAGTACCCCGCTCGTGTCCTGCGCATCACCGAGGTCGGCGCCAAGCAGTTCACGCCCCGGGTTCTCGCTGCCCTACTGACACAAGCTCCCCGAATCCGCGGCGCAATCCGCGCCGTCGAAAGGATCGAAGAGATCCGGCTACCGATTCTCCAGGAAGAGTCCATGGAGCGGCTCGACAATCTCCTGGCCGAACTCGATGACCGACGTCAAGCAATACGCCACGAAAAAGCGGCCCTCGACGAGCTGCATCGCCTGGCTACCCGAGGGCTCACCGACGGGACGCTGACTTTGACCGCAAACACCATCCACTGAACTGAGGAGCACGATGCCACCCCGGAAGACGAAGAACGGCAACGGGCAGTCCGAGCTGCCCGGAATGCCGACCATGGACAACCTCAAGGACATCCTGTGGAAGTCCGCCGACAAACTGCGCGGCTCCATGGACGCCGCCCAGTACAAGGACTTCGTCCTCGGCCTGGTGTTCCTCAAGTACGTCTCCGACTCATACACCGAGCGCCGCAACGCAATCCGTCAGGAGTTGATCGCCGACGAGATTCCCGAGACCCGCCACGCCGACTTCCTCGACGACCCCGACGAATACACGCGCGAAGGGATCTTCTGGGTCCCCGAGGGCGCACGGTGGGACGACCTCGCCGAAGGCGCGAAGGCCGGTTCGGTCGGCGAACTCATCGACGACGCGATGGACGCCATCATGAAGTCCAATCCCGCCCTCACCGGCGTTCTGCCCAAGATCTTCAACCGCGACAACGTCGACCAGCGTCGGCTTCGAGAACTCGTCGACCTCATCAACGACGCTCGCTTCACTGGTCACAATGGCAAGACCGCCCGCGATGTCCTTGGTGAGGTCTACGAGTATTTCCTGGAGAAGTTCGCCCGCGCCGAAGGAAAACGCGGCGGCGAGTTCTACACTCCCGCAAGCGTTGTCAAAGTCCTCGTCGAAATTCTTGAGCCGTACAAGGGGCGCGTCTACGACCCGTGCTGCGGCTCCGGAGGCATGTTCGTCCAAGCCGAAAAATTCGTGCTGTCGCACCGTGGTCGCCGTGACGACATCGCCGTTTACGGCCAAGAGGCCAACGAGCGCACTTGGCGACTCGCCAAAATGAACACCGCCATCCATGGCATCTCAGCCGATCTGTCCACCCGATGGGCCGACACGTTCTACGAGGACAAGCATCCCGATCTCAAGGCCGACTACGTCCTGGCCAACCCTCCGTTCAACATGTCGGACTGGTACCGCCGAACCGACGACCCCCGCTGGCGCTTCGGCACCCCGCCTGCTGGCAATGCCAACTTTGCGTGGATCCAGCACATCATCTCCAAGCTCGGCGTACGCGGTACCGCTGGTGTAGTTCTTGCGAATGGCTCGATGTCTTCGAAGCAGTCGGGTGAGGGTGAAATTCGAACCGCTCTGATCGACGCGGATCTCGTAGCCTGTATGGTCGCCCTCCCGCCGCAGCTATTCCGGACTACGCAGATCCCTGCGTGTCTGTGGTTCTTCGCGAAGGACAAGACCAGCAAGGGTGGTCATACCGACCGTCAAGGGCAGGTGTTATTCATCGACGGCCGGGCATTGGGCACTATGGTGGACCGTACTGAGCGCGTTCTTACCGACGATGATATCGCTAGGATCGCCAATACATACCACGCTTGGCGTGGAACTAAGAGCGCCCGCGAAGCCGGACTGACATACGATGACGAGCGCGGGTTCTGTTACTCGGCTTCGCGTGAGGAACTGAAGCAGCATGACGAAATCCTCACCCCTGGGCGCTATGTAGGTGCTGCTGAAATAGACAATGAGGATGACGAACCTGTTACCGAAAAAATAAAACGACTTACCGGAGAGCTCTATTCATGCTTCGAAGAGTCGACACGGTTGGAGAACCTTGTCCGCAAACAGATGGAGCGACTCGATGTTTGATTGGACGACTATCAAGCTCGGAGATGTGATTTCCATCAAGCATGGATTTGCATTCAAAGGCGAGTATTTTTCGGATACAGGCCCCGGGCCGATTTTGGTCACTCCTGGAAACTTTGCCATTGGAGGAGGGTTCAAAGAAGGTAGGGTCAAATACTACCACGGACCTGCTATCGCGGGTTATGACCTTTCCCCGGGGGACCTCATAGTCACCATGACAGACTTGAGCAAGGGCGGAGACACGTTGGGATATCCGGCGATTATTCCCAGCGGCCCGCAGTATCTCCACAATCAACGCATCGGGCTTGTTCAAATCCATCAGGATTCGGTCATCGACAAGAGATTTCTGAGCTATGCGTTGCGGACAGCGGCATACCGAGCGCACGTTCTCGGTTCAGCAACTGGAAGTACGGTTCGGCATACAAGTCCCTCTCGTATCGAAGCATATTCTCTCAAGGTTCCGCAGCTTGTAGAACAGGTGGCAATCGGAAGCATCCTAGGTTCGCTTGACGATAAGATTGCCATCAATGAAACTATCGCCGCAAAGGCACACCTGATTGCAGAGCTCACGTTCCGGTTGCGTACTAAGTCCGCAAACTTGACTCCTATGTCCTCTGTGCTTACGCCGGTGCTGGGCGCGACGCCCAGTAGGAAGATTAGTGATTACTGGGGTGGTGGGATTCCGTGGGCATCGGCCAGGGATGTAGCTACGTGCACACACGGAACGGTGCTCGAAACTGCAGAACAGATCTCCGACCGGGCGGCGTTGGAAACAAAGGCTAAGCCTGTTCCTCCGGGTGCCGTAATTCTCACAGCACGTGGCACGCTAGGTGCCGTTGCCAGGGTCATTCGCCCCACGTCGTTCAATCAGTCTTGCTTCGCGTTCATCCCCGACAATATTCCAGAGTCGGTGCTGTATTTCATGGTTCGCGCCGCCGCTGCTCAAATGGCATCTCTTGCTCAGGGCACCGTCTTTTCAACAATAAACATGAGTACGTTCAACCATATCGGTGTGCCGGTTTTGAGTGAATACGAACTGCAGGAACTTGAGAGTTCGATATCGCCACTTCTTGATACCGTGCAGTGTCGGCTTGAAGAGAACTTGGCAGTCAGAGCGTTGCGTGATGCGCTACTTCCTAAGTTAATTAGTGGGAAGATCCGAGTTCGTGACGCGGAGAAAATCGTAGAGGAAGTAGTATGAGTAAATATGATGAGGTCAGCCTTGAGTACGACGTGCTCGAAATCCTTGGCGAGTTGTCCTGGGAGCATTTGGAGGGGAAGCGGATTGCGAAGGGTTCCGGTGAGCGAGAGTCGTGGGAGGAACTGATCGTCCCGTCTCGGCTGTCGAAGGCGATCAAGCAAATCAATCCCAATTTGCCAGATTCATCGGTCCAAGAGGTAGTCGATCTGGTCCTTTCGCCGGAATCTGCGAGTTTGGAAACTGAGAACGCACGTATCCACGGCTACCTCACCGATGGTATCCGAATTAGCTATGTAGACGACTATGGTGCGGAACAGAACCCGACGGTGCGACTAATCGACGCCGTTGATCCGTATCGCAACGAGTTTCTTGCGGTGAATCAGGTAGCGGTCCGCGATGGTGACGAGAAATGCCGTTTCGATCTGGTTCTTTACGTCAACGGTCTGCCGCTGGCGTATATCGAGCTGAAGAAGATGGGAGATCCGTATGCGACGGTAGAGACCGGACATGGCCAGCTTATGCGGTACAAGCGGCAGGTGTGGAAGGCATTCCGCTGCAACGCTATTTGTCTGGCGTCTGACGGGGTGCTGGCGCGCTACGGGACGGCGTTCACACCCTACAACCATTTCGCGCCGTGGAACGTCGACGACGCTGGAAAACCAGTCCGTCAGCCCGCTCCTACGTGGGATCAGGCGGAGTTGAGTCTTGCGTTGTACGGGTTGTTTGAGCCACGCCGGTTTATAGATCTGCTGAGCGGCTATGTCGCGTTCTCTCAGGACGACAAGGGTCGGCAGAAGCGGATTGCCAAGCCGCATCAGTATTTCGCGGTGTCGAAGGCGGTCGAGAAGACCATCGAGGCAGTGCGAAGCAACGGCAAGGCCGGCGTCGTGTGGCATACGCAGGGGTCGGGCAAGTCGATGGAGATGGAGCTGTACGCCAATCAGGTGCTCAGACATCCGGCGCTCGGAAACCCGACAATCGTCGTCATCACCGACCGCACCGACCTCGATGATCAGCTCTTCGACGGGTTCAATGCCAGCGAGCTGTTGCCGGAGAAACCGAAGCAGGTCACCAGCCGCGACGAGTTGCGCACCGGTCTAACCAACCGAAGAACCGGCGGCATCTACTTCACGACGTTGCAGAAGTTCAGTCGCACCAAGCAGGAGAAAGACGCCGGGCGCCAGCATCCGTTGCTGTCGGACCGTCGCAATGTGATCGTCATCGTCGACGAGGCTCACCGCAGCCACTACGACGACCTCGATGGATACGCCCGCCACCTTCGCGACGCGCTGCCGTACGCCACGATGATCGCATTCACAGGGACGCCGATCTCGAAGGCCGAGCGTGACACCACGGCAGTGTTCGGTGACTACATCGACATCTACGACCTGACGCGGGCAGTGCGAGACGGTGCAACTGTGCCGGTCTTTTACGAAAGTCGGCTCATCCCGGTAAGTCTCCCCTCCGACGTCGATGCGGAAGAGCTCGACGAGGCGGCCGACAAGGCGACCGAAGGGCTCGACGACGCCGAGCGGGCAAGGATGGAGCAGGCCGTAACCGCCCTCAACGCGGTCTACGGTGCACCCGGCCGACTCGATAAGCTCGCCGTCGACATCGTGGCGCACTGGGAGACCCGGTCTGAGGCGATGAAGGAATTCATCGGGGCATCGGGCAAGGGAATGATCGTGTGCAGCACCCGTGACATCTGCGCCGATCTTTACGAGCGAATCGTCGCGCTACGCCCTGACTGGCATGGGGAAGGACCGACCGAAGGAAAGATCAAGGTCGTCTACAGCACATCCGCCGAGGACAAGACGAAGAAGGAACACCTGCTGAAGCATCGGCTGCGTCCGTCCGAGCACAAGGCGGTGCAGCGCAGGATGAAGGACGCCGACGACGATCTTGAGCTGATCATCGTCAAGGACATGCTGCTGACCGGCTTCGACGCACCACCGCTGCACACCCTTTACCTCGACAGGACGATGCGTGGTGCGCAGCTCATGCAGACCCTGGCCCGGGTCAACCGCACCTACAAGAACAAGCAGGACGGGTTGATGGTCGGGTATGCACCCCTCCATGACAATCTGCTCGAGGCTCTCGCGGAATACACCGACGAGGACCAGCACGAAAAGCCGATGGGCCGTGACACCGACATCGCACTCGCTGCGGTCCGTGACACTATCGATGTGCTGTCCCAGTTGTTGTCCGGGTACCCGTGGCGGGACCAGCTCTCCGTCGGTGGACCGACTGCATATCGCGATGCCGTGTGGGGAGCGGCAAACTACCTTCGCGATCCGCAGCATCCAGACAACCAGGTGGATGACCCCGACAAGCCCACGCTCAAAGAACGGTTTTCACGGGAAGCGTCACGACTATCGAGGTTCTACGCCCTCTGCCGCACCAGCGGCGACTTGAACGGGCAGCGCGACGACATTGGGTTCTTCCATGAAGTGCGCGTGTGCATGGCGAAGTTCGATGCTGCAGAGCGTCAGTCCGAAGGTAGGCCGATCCCCGCTGACGTGGAGCTGATGCTGAAGCACATCACAGCGGGAGCGATCGAAGCAGGTGAGGTTACCGACCTGTTCTCCGCCGCGGGTCTGGAGCGGCCGAATCTGGCCAACCTCGACGAGTCCTACGTCAAGCATCTGCAGGCCGCACGCAATCCCGCGCTGGCGATCGAGGCGCTGCGACGGCTCGTGCAGCAGGAGATGCGCAAGGTCACCAAACACAATGTCGTGCGTCAGAAGAACTTCTCCGACCGGCTGATCGATCTGATGCGCAAGTACACCAGCCAGAACATCACTGCCGCGGAGGTCATCGCCAAGCTGATCGAGATGGCCCAGGAGATCTCGGCCGACGCCGACCGCGGCAAGCGGTTCGACCCTCCGCTGGACGATGCTCAGCTGGCTTTCTACGACGCCGTCGCGGCGAAGGGTACCGTCGCCGCATTGATGGGCCACGGAGACGCCAGCGAGGGCGAGAAGAAGCTCGCCGCTATCGCTCGCGATCTGGTGCGCACCGTTCGCAATAATCTCTCACCGGACTGGATCGCTCGTGACGACGTACAGGCGAAGCTGCGCTCGATCATCAAGCGGCTTCTGGCGAAGCATGGTTATCCCCCCGAGGAGGAGCGCGACGCAATCGAGAAGGTAATCCAGCAGCTGGATACGTTTGCGGATGAGTGGGCTCCGGGGGCGGAGTGAGTCGCTGACTTGAGTCCGGATTGCAGGTAGACAGCACCTGCGGCAATCGACCCCAGCGACGCGCATTTTGGTGGGGCAGCGCGGCGGCCTGGCGTGCGACTCTGCTCATCGGCTACACTTGCAGCAATCGACCCCCTCCCAAGCCTCTCTATGATGCTCAAATGGGAGGGGCCTCTTTCTTTCCGGGGGGGTCTGTGAAGCCGAGCCTGTCCGTGGAGGAGCAGATTGAACTCCTCATGCGACGTGGTCTCGTCGTCGAGGACGAGTCGGCATGTTCTGTATTCCTCACCGCGAACAACTACTACAGGTTCTCCGGGTACGCGCGGTACTTCCAGCAGGCTCCGCATCTGGGCGACGATGACTTCCACCCAGGCACGAGGTTTCATGAGATCCGGGCGATCTACGAAGCCGACGAAGCGCTGCGGACCATGCTCGCGGCGCCGCTCGCCTGTGTCGAGCTGTTGCTACGGACCCATACGGCACGTGTGATCGCGAATGTGCATGGCCAATGCGGGCGATACCTTGAGGAAGACTTCTACACCGATGTCGGCCAGGGCGAACGAACTGTTGAGTCATGCTTGCGCGACATCGAGCGGAGCAAGGAGCGCCACATCCTGCGTTTCAAGACCACGGACACGGGAGCACCAGACTTCAGCGAACTGCCCGTTTGGTCGGCCGTCGAGGCATGGTCGTTCGGCACACTGTCGAAGTGCATCGAGCGCGGGGCGCTGGGTACGTTGGCCGACGCCGTCGCGACCAGTCTCGGAGTAGCCAAGGGCGGTTTTGCCTACCGGGTGAGGGCGCTGGTCTACCTCCGTAACCGCTGCGCGCATCACAGCCGGCTGTGGCACCACTCGGTCATCGACGCTGGACCCACACCGAACAATGTGCGCGTCAAGGCCAAGAAGCAGGCCGGACAGTTCGAGCCACGCTCGGTGCTGGACGTTGTCGCGTCGCTCGACGACGTGCTGGTCCGGAGCGGGACTGCTAATCCGGTCCTGCCAGTGCTCATTCAGCAGCATCGTCGTGACTCCCAATTTTGGCAGGGGCTCGCCCGTCCGCAGAACCCACGCGACCATAAGTCCTGACCCATGACATGTCTCGCAGGAATGACATCGTGGCTCTCAACCTGTGGCATTACGGGCATGACGCCTACTAGCACGGTAGTCCTCCATGATCTTGTTGGCGCAGTCCGCGTGGATCGGTCCCCGGCATCTACGGAGTTGAGGGGGCACCGCCCGCGAAACGGCCCCGCACGACGATCAGACGGTGACGGCGCTGCCGTCACGTGCACCCGGGGCTGACGATTCTGGCATGTCAGCGTTGGGCCGTGCGGACAGCGGGCTGTCGCTCCCTAATTGCCTGATCGGCGCTGGATACGCCGAGCTATCTTGGTGTCGGCGGAAATCTGCAGTTCACCGCGCACTCGGTTTGTTGTAGATGCTGTACGTGCCCGACCGGGGGCACGTTCAGCGTCTACAACAGCCGCGCCCGGTCGATGACCGGGCGCGGCTGTTGTCGTGGTGACCGTGTACCGGTGGCCTGAGTTTCGCTCGACCTCTTTCGGGTGCGACCATAACTCGAAAGAGCAGCCCGCTCGGCGCTTCGCCGCATCCGTTCTCGGAGGTGCTGATGTCGACACGAAATGGCCTGTTGTTCATTGTCCTGCTCGGTTTGTGGATAGCGGTGACCGGCACTCCCGCCGACGCGGACGCGCACCGCGGGCCGGTGCTTCTCATTCATGGCTGGCAGGGATCGACCGCCCAGTTCTCGGATATGCGGGCTGTATTGGAGCAGGCGGGGTTTCCCGTGTATGTGGTGGAGTTGCCCGGTGATGAGAACATCGCCAATGTGCGCGCCATCGGGGAGGTGGTCGATCGGGCGCGAGGTGAGCACGGCGGGGGCAAGGTGGATCTGGTCGGTCACAGCATGGGGGGATTGTCGGCTCGGTATTACCTGAAGTACGCGGGTGGGACCGAGACGACACGGACCTACATCTCGATGGGTAGTTCACAGCGTGGCTACGCACCGGCCTGTCTGCTACCGCCTGCGGCGGGTGGGCAGATGTGCCCACTGAACGACTTCATTGTCCGGCTCAATAGCGGCGATCCCACTCCGCCGCCTGTGACCTACACATTTCTCAACAGCACGCTCGACGCCACGCGCGGTGACATTGTGGGCGGAAAATGGTGCAGGGCAGAGATTCCCGATGTGAAGCACGCCGACGAACCTTCGCATCCGCGGTTCATCGCCGCTGTCCGTAAAGCTCTCGAGGGGCAGTGTCCGGCCTGACAGTATTTCCACACGAAATCGGGAACCAGCGCGATCACGACGGTCCAGGACACGCGTAGACCTGCTGTGCGGCGGGTGAGCTCGGTTCGGTGGTTCTACTTGTGGTCGATGCGTGCGAGGGGGTCGGCGGTTTCGGCGAGGTCTGCCTGGAGCTTTTCCCATGCGGTCGTGTCGATTTCGAGGGCGCTGCGCAGGTAAGCCCAGGCGGCTTCGCGGATCAGAGCTACGCGGTCGGGGTTCTCGTCCGTGGTGTCCGCGGCGTTGTAAGCGTGGATGCCGCCGAGCATGTGTTCGCCGCCGAAGGCGGTGAGCAGGGTTCGAGCGCCGGGGCTGTGGGTGTAGACGTCGGTGAACCAGTCGGGGCCGCGGGTCGAGAGGGGGGATTGGTCGTGGTCGCCCGCGACGACGAGGGTTGGTGTGGACAAGTTGCTGAAGTCCGGGTTCATGAAGGAGAAGTTCGCGACGGCGAACGGTGACAGGTGGTCTCCGCCCAGGCCGGTAGTCGCAAGCAGCACACCGGCTTTCACGCGGGAGTCGGTCAGGTCGGGGCCGGGCCGCCCGTCCGCGTCGAGGGCGCGAGCGCCGAGCAGCATGCCGACGGTCTGACCGCCCCAGGAGTGACCCGCGACGGCGATGCGGTCGCGGTCGACGCGGTCACCGAGTCCCGGTATGGCGGCGACGATGTGGTCGAGGCCGTCGAGGACTCGCACGACGTCGGCGACGCGGATGCGCCAGATATCCGGGTACCGCGGATCGGTGGCGGGGACGGCGAGGGTGCGCGAATCCAGGAATGTGGGTTGCAGGACGACGAATCCATGGGCGGCCCAGTGATCTACGAGTGGGTCGTAGGAGGACATGGACTTGCCGAAGCCATGCGCGAGGACGACGACCGGCAGGTCGGAGCCGGAGACGGGGGCGGATACGCGGACCTGTAGATCGACGCCGCGCTCGGGCGCGGACAGGATGACGGGCTTGACGCTGATGATCGCGGTGGGCTGGACAGACATGCGGAATTTCCCTTCGAGGGCGATAGACTCTCCAATCGGAGCGCTGTTCCGAATATACGGAGCACTGTTCCGCTTGACAAGCGCAGGCGAAGGAAAGGAGTGCCGCGTGAGCGAACCGTCGCCCACCCCGGCCAAGCGCGCGGATGCCCGGCGCAATGAGAAAGCCCTGCTCGACGCGGCGGCCTCGGTCTTCGTCACCGAGGGTGTGGACGCGCCGGTGCGCCGCATCGCTGCCGCGGCCGGAGTCGGCATGGGCACGATCTACCGGCACTTCCCCACGCGCGCCGACCTCGTCGCGGCCGTCTACCGCCATCAGGTCGACGCCTGCGCCGAGGCCGGACCCGCCCTGCTCGCGACATCACCCTCACCCTTCGCCGCACTGCGCCGCTGGGTGGACCTGTTCGTGGACTTCCTGACGACGAAACACGGCCTCGCCGCCGCGATGCGCACCGACCCCGACGGCATCACCGCCCTGCACGCCCTGTTCCTCGACCGCCTCGTCCCCGTCTGCGACAACCTCCTCACCGCGTCCCGCACCGCGGGCGAGGTAACCACCGATTTCACCGCCTACCAACTGATGCGCGCCATCGGCGACATCTGCGCAGGCGCCGAAACCCCAGACCCGAACTACAACGCCCGCCTCACCATTCGACTACTGCTCGACGGCTGCCACGACCAGCGACGCGGTGAAACCCGCACCGCCGCAGAGGAAGTCACGAGCGTCGAATCGAGTAGCGAGTAGCTTGTCGTACCGTTGCGGCAGTATCTTCCCCGCGCCCACGATGTCACCTTGACGGGCGCGGGGAAGAAGGGCGGGAACATGACATTCCATCGATTCACCAGGTACGCACCCGGCGCGGCTCTCGCCGGAGCGATCCAGTTGGCCCTCCTCGCGGGGCCCGCCGTCGTCACCGGGCACGCTGCTGTCGATCCGTTGACCACCTGGTGCGAGCTGTATCTGGGGCAGAGCAAGGGCGAGGTGATGGCGGCGATGGGCGATCCCGGTGGCCACCAGGCGGATTCCCTCATCGTAACGGTGCAGTGGATGCACGAGGGAGCGACGACTGCCGAGTGGAATCCGCCCGGGGCGATTTTGTTCGCGGCGTTCGACAAGGACGAGGCGACAATCAAGTTGCTGGCGTACGACGCGGCGTCCGGAGTCGAGGGTTCGGTGCGGCCAACGGGTTTGGCCTGCGATCCCTGGCGCGCCTCCTGACCGACTCGTTCCTGTCTCGGAGGTGGTCGAAGCGCGATGCTTCGACGTCTCCGGCGGCGAGGCCCGGGCCGAAATCCGTTCGTGGGACCGCGAACACCGAATTTATCGGGTACGTCTCAGCCCCGAGTCGGTGATGCGCTGACTTGGGATCGGCGGCAGCGAGGGGTTCGGCCGGTGGGGTGGTAAGGGTTGCGGGCGTGGGGGTTGCGGGGGTCGGGGGAGCGGGGGACTGCCGGGGTGGCGGGCATGGCGGGACCCATGATGGTGTCCCACCAGGGTTGCAGGGGGCTGGGGTCGGGCCAGTAGACGTAGGGGTCGGTGTCGGGGTCAACGTGTTCGGCAGTGGTTGTTGTCATGCGCTTCGGGGTCCGGGTTGTGCGGGGGTTGGCGGGGGAGGTTCGGGTGGGCCCGCAAGCACGGGACGCTGAACGGGCCCACCCGTGGATGGAAGATATTGCGAATGGTGTTGTGCGGTAACGCATGTGGCTTTCGACAGGCATCACCTCGCTTTCGCGTGAACTTCGGGAGGGTCAGGCGTTGATGTCCGGGAGCGACGCCGGGCGGGCGGGGGTGCCGAAGACCTGCTGTGTCAGGCGATCCAGGTCGCGGAAGGGATCGGTACGCATCAGCATGGTCACTACCTCCAGCTCAGTTCATTCACGATCGAACTAGGCTCAGATAATCTATGTCACCTGACAGAGATATTTTTAGCACTCTGGATGGGCGAGTGCAAGGGTTATGGGTCGGTTCGAGGCGACTCGAGGAGTTCGGCGAGCAGGGCGGTGTCGCGCAGGTAGCGCTCGTACGGGAAGTCGGCTTCGCGTAGGGCGGTGCGTAGTTCGTCGTAGAGGGGTTTGCCCGCGGCGTGGAAGGCGTTGCGGCCCGCTTCGGTGGTGCTGACGAGGCGGCGGCGGCCGTGGGCGGGGTCGGGGTCGACCTGGACGAATCCGGCTGCTTCGAGGGGGCGCAGGGCCCGGCTGATGGCGGGGTCGGAGACCGAGAGTGCTTGTGCCAGTTGATGTTGGGTGACCGGCTGGATGTCTTCCAGGGTGCCCAGCAGTCGCATCTGGCTGTAGCTCAACCCGCCGGAGTCGTCGGCCCGACGCCGCGTCGCTTCGCCGAGTAGGTACACCACGCGATGGAGCAAGTCTGCGAGTCCGTCGTCCACGGGTCGAGGATATCCGAGTCTTACCTGGTTAAGATGCGACGGCGGCTGGTTCGGCGGGGTTCAGTCGTTGTGCGCGGCCGGCGAGAACGATCATGACCGCGGGAAAGAGCAAGTCGCACACCAGGACTCCGCCGGTATTGCCGGGCGCGTGGTCACCGTGCGCGAACCACTGGTAGACGTGGCCGATCAGCGCGCCCCACAGGAACATTCCGGCTCCGAGTCCGATGGTGATGCGTTCGCGAGCGGTCGCGGCGGCGGCGCGAAAGCCCATCACGGCGAGTCCGAGGTTGGCGCAAGCGATTTCGAATTGGAACTGCGACGGGGTGAATCCGATCGCGGTGGCCATCGTGTCGGGCGCCGCCAGGAACATGACCGTCATCCACAGGCTGCCGCAGCCGAGCGCGGCCACCGCCCACCACCGCTGCCAGGTTTCCAGTGCGGCCTGTCGGGAGGGGCTGTGTCGAGTCCGGAGCAGTGCCCCGACGACGGCGATGAGCGGCCAGATCAGCGGGAAAGTGGTCTGGGCGAGGTATGAGGTCGTGTCCATCACCCAAGTCTTGCATAGTTAATATTAACCATGCAAGATTCATTCGGCCTCGCCGCCGGAGAGGAAGGTCACCACCGCGACGGTTGCCGGGCCGCGCCGGGATTTGCCATGGTGGAGGCCGGTCCCTCGATGGGATCCCGGACGAGGGAGCCGTACCCGGCGTGCGACAAGACGGCCCTGGGAGGCTCGTCATGTCGTGGTTGATTCTGGTGCTGTCAGGCGTTTTCGAGGCCGTGTGGGCCACTGCCCTCGGTAAGTCGGAGGGGTTCAGTCGGCCCTTGCCGACCGGTGTCTTCGCGGTGGCGTTGATCATCAGCATGGTGGGCCTTGCTGTCGCCATGCGCGGCTTGCCGGTGGGCACCGCCTATGCGGTCTGGGTGGGTATCGGCGCGGTGCTGACCATCTCGTTCGCCATGGCGACCGGGTCGGAGCCGGTGTCGGCCATCAAGATCGCATTGCTGCTCGGCATCGTGGGCTGCGTGGTCGGCCTCAAGGTTTTGCACTAGACGACGGCTCCTGGCTCTCGTCGCGGTGCAGCAGACGCGCCAGGAACGGGAAGATCAGGACGGTGGTCGCACCGGCGGCGACGAGGGTCGAGGCGAGGTCCTCGGTCAGGAGTCCGCTGCTGGTGGCGACCTGGGTCACGGCGACGATGATCGGGAGGCCGGTGGCGGCGTAGAGGGCCAGTTCCGTGCGCTCGCGGGTGGAGGTCAGGTTCGCGCCGTGCGGAATGTAGCGCTCGCTCAACCACACCGGCAGCCCGCGGGCCAGGGCGATGAACGCGACGAACAGCACCCACAGCAGCGGTTCGGAGGCGACCGCGCCGATATCGATGCCCATGCCGGAGACCACGAAGAAGATCGGGATGAGCATGCCGAAACCGATTGCCTCCAAGGAGGATTCGACGGCGGGATGCCCGGCGGCCATGAGCCTGCGCAGAATCAGACCGGCCGCGAACGCGCCGAGCACCACATCGAGGTCGAATTCGTCGGCGACCATCATGAGCAGCAGAAGCAGCAGCAGGACGCCTCGTACCGGCAGCTGATCCGCGCCGCCGTTGGTCTTGTCGAGCAGGCGTCCGAACGCCGGTAACCGGTCCAACATGCGTTGCGGCACCAGCCCGATCAGCCCCGCCGCCACCGCGAACAACACCAGCACGAGCACCGAAGCCCCCACGTTGCGGCTGGTGAGCAATACCGACATGGCCACCACCGGCCCGAGCTCACCCACCGCCCCGTGCGCGAGAACCGCTCGCCCCAAAGGCTTGTCGAGCAGCCCGTCCTGTTTCACGATCGGCAGCAGGGTGCCCAGCGCGGTCGAGGTCATCGCGATGGCCACCGCGATGCGCGCCGCGAAATCGGTATCCGAGGCCGCCAGCGAAACCAGCCCGAAGGCGAACACCAATCCGGCCAGCCAGGTCAGCCACGCGGTCCGCCCCGACCGACCGCCCAGCAACCGCGGATCCAGTTCGTAACCCGCCAACAGGAACAGCATCCCGAGCCCCAACTCGCTGAGCAGCTCGACGCCGCCCTCGGTCCCCGCCCACCCGAGCGCGTTCGGCCCGAGCGCCACACCGAAGAGCAGCAACAGCACCACGCCGGGGACCGCGCCACGCACCAACCGGGAAATGACGGGTGCCAGCACCGCGGCCCCGGCAATCCAGCACAGCGACACGATCGCCGACGATTCCGTCGACGGCAACGCCTCAGCAAGCAGTATCACTCGGTCATCGTGGCACGAGAGCGGCGAGCGCGGTTGGATGCCGGACGGGCCTACGCGCGGGATTCAGTCGACGGCGATCTCCAAGCCGACCAGTTCGTAGGACGAGATTTCCGGGCGGT
Source organism: Nocardia sp. NPDC050406 (assembly GCF_044459025.1). Lineage (NCBI taxonomy): Bacteria > Bacillati > Actinomycetota > Actinomycetes > Mycobacteriales > Nocardiaceae > Nocardia > Nocardia sp. NPDC050406. Next base: position 640,651 of record NZ_JBITIM010000002.1, read on the forward strand.
CGCGGACGGTGGGGGATTTGGTCATGCGCAGGCCGGGGAGGGCGAAGAGGGTGGTGAGGAAGACGTCGGTTTCCTGGATGGCTATGGCGGCGCCGGGGCAGCGGTGTTGGCCGTCGCCGAAGGAGAGGGCGTAGTCGGCTACGCCGTCGGCTACCGGGCGGGCGGGGCAGAGGGTGTCGGGGTTGTCGCCTACGGCGGCGGGGTCGCGGTTGGCGGCGGCGAGGCGGACATCGACCTTGGCTCCGGACGGGATGGTCACGGGGCCGTCGGGGGCGGTGAGGGTCACCTCGGCGGTGGTGTAGCGGTAGAGGTCGGAGACCACGGGGTCCAGGCGCAGGATCTCGTGCAGGATGGCGTATCTGGCCTGCTCGTCACCGGTGCGGTAGGCCGTGCGCAATTCGTCGTCGGTGAACAGGTGCCAGGCGGCCATGGTGATGAACTCGCGCGTGGTGATCATTCCGGCGGCGGCGAAGGTGACGCATTCGCCCAGAATGTCGGCGGGCGTGCAGCCGTCGTCGAGCAGGTGGGAGATCAGGTCGTCGCGGCGGCGTTGGCGGCGCGCGCGCACCGACGGCCAGACATTGGCCAGGAAGAACGAGGACATGGTGAGCAGGATCTGGAACATGCGATAGATCGCCTGCGGACTGTCCCAGCCTTGTGCCGCGGTATGTTTCGCGAAGAAGCGGTCCAGGCGACGAGCCATGCGGGCACGGTCGCCGTCCAGGCCGATCACCTCGGCGGCCACCACCACCGAGAGCAGGAACGACATCTCCGACAGATCCGCCCGCCCGGAGGCGCGCAGTCGATCGCACTGTTCCTCGGCGGCGCGGCGCATGAGTTCGCGGTATTTCGCGTCGACGCGGCGCGGCGTGAAGAAGCGGGCCGTCTGCCTGCGGTGTTCGCGATGCTCGGGACCGTCGCGGTAGATCACCGGCCGCCTGATGTGGACGGGCATATTGTCCATGTACTCGACCTCGAACCCGCCTTGCCGAGTATCGGTGTGGCGCAAGAACTCTCGTGCACCCGCGTAGTCCTGGATGGTCCACACGCCCTCCGGCCCCCGATGGACCGGACATCCCGGCGCCACGGGTTCGCGACCGGCATGGGGTTTCGCCGTGACATGCGGCTGCGCCGTCATGTGGTGCTCCTCGTAGCTCGAGATGAGGGTCTGACGGTGCTTTAGTGTAATGCTCTTTGTATCAAGTGGCGCTGTGCGCGTTCTCATACCGGCGCACCTGCGTCAGCGGAATGTCAGAGCGGCGTCAGGGCGGTGTCAGCGCGCCCGCCGACAGTGATCGTGTGAACAGCACAGCGATTGCCACCCCCGGACTGCGGACCGTCTTCGAGGGCGCGACGGTCTTCGACGGTATCGACCCGATGCGCTTGCTGCGCGGCGATCACGTTCTCGCACAGCTGATTCGCTTCGCCCTGGTGGGCGGCGCCAGCAATATCGCGTACGTGCTGCTGTTCATGGCCCTGCACGCGACGGGCCCGCTGGTCGCCAATATCGCCGGGTCGCTCGTCAGCACCATGATCGCCAACGAACTGCACCGGCAGCTCACCTTCCGCGCGGCCGGACGGGTCGGCTGGTTCACCGCGCAGTGGGAGGGCGGCGGCCTGGCGCTGATCGGCCTGGCGATCAGTACGGCGGCCCTGGCCGGGCTCGAATTCTGGGCGCCCGGCCTCGGCGGCAGCGCACAGGCGGGAGCGGTGCTCCTCGTCATGGCGGCGGTCGGCGGTCTGCGGTTCCTGGCGCTGCGCGGGTTCGTCTTCTGAGCGGACGCGTCGCGCGGCGCTCAGTGCTCGTGGTCGTCGTCGCCGTGCGGATGGCCGTGGGCGAGTTCGTCGTCGGTGGCATCGCGCACATCGACGATCTTGACGGCGAAGTGCAGGCGCTGACCGGCCAGCGGATGGTTCCCGTCGATGGTCACCTCGTCACCGTCGACATCGACCACGGTGATGATCTGGGTTTCGCCGTCGGGCGCCTCGGCCTGGAACTCCATCCCGGGCTCGATCTCGTCGACCCCCTCGAACATGCCGCGGTCCACCACGCTGATCAGTTCGGCCAGGCGTTCGCCGTAACCGTCCTCCGGCTCGAGCACGACCCGCACCTCGTCGCCGGTGGACTTGCCCTCCAGCGCCTTTTCCAGGCCGGGGACGATATTGTCCGCGCCGTGCAGGTAGACCAGCGGCGCGTCGCCGACGGAGCTGTCGAGCACCTCGTCGGCGTCGTCGGTCAAGGTGTAGTCGATGGAGACGACCTTGTCGGAGACGATCTGCATGGCTCGAAGCCCTTTCGTCGAGGAATTGCGGACGAGCCAATGTAACCGATCGCCGGTAGCGGGCCGCCGAGCAACATACGGTACAGCACGACTACGGCCGCCGAGATAACTACGGCCTCCCAAATTGCTTGTGGCGCAGCGCGATACCCGCGATCGGCCTGCTCTTTCCGGTCTCAGATCGGCGCGGTCGGCCACCACTGCTCGTAGAGTTCCGGGCCGGTCGACATGCCGTAGGCCTGGAGTTCGCAGAAGTTTCGGTTCGGGGTATCGAAGCGGATTTCCAGTTTGCCCACCTGGGAGCGGTACTGGTCGGGGTCGGTGCGCGACAGCGCGGTGCCTGAACCCGAGGCGCGGGTCCAGGTGACGGCCGACTCGTCGGTGATCGGCGGGTTCGGGGTGCGGTCGGTGCGGCATTTCACCAGCAGCCACCAGAGGGTGTCGTTGTCGCCGGTGCAGACCACCGCGGGCTGTCGCGGATCGTCGACGGTGTCGCAGGTCAGTCCGAGGTAGCCGGGAGTCGACGGTGCGGCGGGCAACAGCTCGGGGAAGGCTTCGGCAATGAAAGCCGCTCGGCCCCAAGGTGATACGGGCACCGCATCGGTGGACGTGGCGACGGCGGAGTCCGCTGTGGCGGTCGGGCCGGTATCGGTGAGAGCGACGGCGGCCACGGTCGCCGCCACCGTCGCCGCGGCGGCGCACGCCACGGCGGCTCGCCGAATTCCCCGCGTACGCCGAAAACTCCTGCCGCCCAGGGTTGCTCGTGCCGCCTCGGCCAACTCCCCGCAGCTGTCGTAGCGCTGCGCCGGATCCTTGGCCAGGGCTCGCGCGATCACCGCGTCCAGCGCGACCGGCAAGGCGGGCACGACGCGGCTCGGACGCGGCGGCGCTGCGCTGACCTGCGCGTGCAGCATCGCGGCCTGCGTATCGCGCGGGTACGGCACCTGCCCGGTGAGCAGGTGGTACAGGGTCGCGCCGAGACCGTAGACGTCGGCGCGATGGTCCAGCGGGCCGTCGAGGAACTGTTCGGGCGCGGCGTAAGCCAGTGTGGCCGAGGTGGTTCCGGTCGGGGCGGCCGCGCCGGTCTCCTCGGCGAGGCCGAAATCGGTGACCAGCACCCGCTCGCCGTCGCGGCTGATCAGAATGTTGGCGGGCTTCACATCACGGTGCAGCAGACCGGCGGCATGGGCGGCATCGAGTCCGCGCGCCGCCTGCGCCGTGATGGCGATGGCCCGTTCCGCGGGCAGCGCCGCGGTGCGAAGCAACTCGGCGCAGTTGTGTCCGTCGACGAATTGCATGGCGATCCACAGCGTTTCACCGTCCTCGCCGCTGTCGTGGATGGCGACCACATTGGGGTGGTCGAGCCGCGAGGCCAGTTCGGCTTCGCGGCGGAACCGCTCCCGGAACCGAGGTTCGGCACCGCGTGCGCCCGCGATCACCTTCAGGGCGTCGTGGCGGGGCAGACGCGGGTGTCGGGCCAGGTAGACCGCGCCCATACCGCCGATCCCGAGCTGCCGCTCGATGCGATATCCGGCGATCACGCTGCCGGAGGCCAGTTCTCGCACGGCCACTACCGGCTGTTCGCGAGGAGGGCGTACTGGGCGGCGGCCCGGCGTCGCACGAAGGTCTCGCCCGGACCGATCACCGTCGCCAGATAGCCGCCGTCGAGCAGATAGCAGCGGTTGTAGGGATCGGTGCCGTGGAATTCGATGCGATAGCACAACGTATCCGGCACACCGGCTGGACCGGCGATGATCGTGCGATCGCCGCCGCCGGAGTCGGAGACCGACCGCACCACGCCGTCGAAGTACCGGCGCGCGCTGCTCGCGTCGCGGAAGCGGTAGAGGCTCTCCAGGCCGTTCACCGCCAGCCGCTCGATCCCGAGTTCACCGGCTGTGCCGGTATCGGTCTGCTCGATGCGCGTCTCGTGGTCCACGCCGCCCGGTCCCAGCACCACCCCGCCGTTCATGCGCAATCCGATGGCCACCGTCACCTCGCGAAAGTAGTTCTCGCGGCGGGTGAGTGAGGGATAGATCCACTGCCCCGGCCGCATGGGCACCATGCGGCGCAGCATCGCGTCCGGATCGAGGGGCAGATCGTCGAGCTGGTCCGCGGGGGTGGGCGCGAAGGTGTCCAGCCTCGGCAGCTGAGCGTCGAGCGTGACGGCCGCCACCGCCGCCAGCGCGGTTCGGTCGGCCTCGGGCAGTCGGATGTACAGCACGACGAGGAACGATCCGTGCGCGACGTACACGCCGACGGTGGGCACCCCGGGCAGCCAATGACCGTGTGCCCCATCGTGTCCGGGGACGGCGACGGCCACGTTGCCCGACGCGGCGGCAAAGTCCGCCGCGCCGATCTCCCGCGCGGCACTGTCCGCCGCGTGCGCGTCGGGGAAGCTGATCACCGTCACGCGGGTGAGCGTGGACCGACTGGCCAAGGTGGTCCGCTCGCCGTCGTGGTCGCTGGCGGTCATCGAATAGCCCGCCACCATCCCGTATTCGGTGAGAATCGGGCGCGCGACGTCTGCCAGTACGCCGACCGAAGCCAATGGCGTGGGGATCAGCGCCGTCACCGAATTGACCAGGGTGGCATCGAGATCGATCGGGTGAATCACGGCCTCGGCCAGCCGCGCGGATTCCAGAATGTGGCCGTAGGACCGCGTGCCCTGCGCCGGTACCGGCAGCGGTGACGTATTCCATTCCCCGACATCGAGACCGCCGAGATCAGCGCTCGTCGGCCGCGGCGTTCCCGGGACGGTACCGGCGCACCCGCTGAGCAGACCGGCGACCAGAAGTACCGGCAGCCAACGCGTTACACGATCACAGTGGCGCATCCACCCACCACTTCTCGTACAGGTCCTGCCCGATGACCTCGTTGTATCCGAAGGAGTAGAGGTAGCAGAAGTTCCGGTCCGGGCTGTCGAAGGTGATCATCATGCCGTACACGTAGCCCTGCGCGGTCTCCCCGTCACCCCACATCGCGGTCCCGCTCTCACCGCCCTTGGTCCAACGCTGTTCACCGCGTTTGGCACCGAAGACGAAGGGCGGCTGCGGCCGTGGGGTGCGCTGTGTCGTACAGGTGATGGCCACCATCTCGAGGGGATCGCCGTCACCGTCGCAGCGGACGGTGGCCAGCTCGCCCGGCTGGCGGTTGAGCGGGACGCTGGTGGTCGCGTCCTTGGAATCGGTTGCCCGGCACAGCATTCCCTTGTAGCCCAGGGCCATCGGGAACGACGGCAGCAGATTCGGGAATTGCGCGACGACGAAGCCGTACACGCCCCACGGATCGGACCCGCCCGTGTCCACGGAGGTCGGTGCCGTACCGGTCGGCGCACCCGCCGTGGTCGGACCCGCCGACGGGCGCACCAGCAGGCCCAGCGTCACCGCGAGCGCCACGACCACCGCGAGTGCGGCGCCACCCAACAGGATTCGCCGACGACGCCGCGAATTCGGCAGTGCCCGTTCCGATTCCCCGCGCAGGGCGGCGCGCGCCGCGTCGGCCAGCGCCGCGCAGTTCGGGTACCGATCGCGCGGGTCCTTGGCCATGGCCCGTGCGATCACCGCGTCGAACCCTTGAGGGAGTTCGGGTTTCGCCTCGTTCGGGCGCGGCGGCGGCTCCAGCAGATGTGCCTGCATCATGGTGATCGGATTGTCGTGCGGGAAGGGCACCGACCCGGTCAGCAGGTGATACAGGGTGGCGCCGAGCGCGTACACATCGGCGCGGTGGTCGATGCGCACGGCCTCCAACTGCTCCGGGGCCGCGTAGGCCAGCGTCGCCAGCACCATGCCCTCCACCGTGAGCGCCGTGTGCTGCTCCAGCGCCCGCGCGATACCGAAATCGGTGACCAGCACCCGATCCGGCGCTCCGTCCTCGGCGGAGACCAGAATGTTCGCGGGCTTCACATCGCGGTGCAGCAGCCCGGCCGCGTGCGCGGCATCCAATCCCGCGGCCGCCTCGCCGACAATGTGCACGGCGCGTTCGACGGTCAGCCCGCGCCGCAGCGCCCCCGCGGCGTCACTACCCGGCACGAACTGCATGGCGATCCACAGCCGCTCATCGCTCACCCCGCGGTCGAGCACCGCGACCACATTCGGATGTTGCAGCCGCGCAGCCAATTCCGCCTCGCGCAGAAACCGCGCCCGGCTCTCCTCGTCACCCTCGCCGGTCAGTATCTTCAGGGCCACCGGCCGAGCCAGCCTGGGATGGTGGGCGAGATACACCGCCCCCATGCCACCGGCCCCGAGCTGCCGCACGATCCGGTACCCGGCGAACTCCTCACCCGGCAGCAGCACCGCGACCAGCATCCTTCACACCCACGCGGCACGCACACCGGAGCGCCATGCTCTCCCCGCCCCACTCGATCCAGCACGCGTTTCGCCCTCGTGCGCGACGCGATCGGAAGACTAACACGCGCCATGCCGGGCCTCTGTGATCTTCGGCCACAGGCGAATTCGGACCGCCCCGAGGTGTCCGGCCGCGGTGACAGCGCCGAGTCAGCGACCGTTGTCCACCATGATCGGGGCGTGATCGCGCAGCGCCTCGGCCGCCGCCGACAGATAGGTGTCCGTCCGCCACACCACACTCAGCACGCGCTCGCAGCCCGGATCCGTCACGCGGAGCCAGGCCACCGGTGTTCGGTGTGCCGCGTGCCGCGATCCGTTCGGAACGAGGCCGATGCCGAGCCCGGCGGCGATCAGGTCGCCGGTCGCGCCCGGCTCATCGCCCTCGCACGAAATCCGTGGCCGCAGACCGGCTTCGGCGAAGAGACGGTCGAGCAGCGTCCGGGGCCAGTACCCCGGGCGGCAGGTCACGAACTGTTCGTCGGCCAACTCGGCGATCCGGACGTGATCGCGCGCCGCGAGCGGGTGGGACAGCGGAACCGCCAACAGCACCTCCTCGCGCCACAGTTCGACCGAGGCCAAGGCCGGGCCGTGCAGCGGCTGCGAGGCGAAGCAGAGGTCGACTTCGCGATCGGCGAGCTGGTGCAGCATGGTGTCGGCATTCGACTGGAACAGCCGCACATCGACACCCGGATGCCGCGCGCGGAACCGAGCGAGCAAATCGGTGATGGTCAGCAAGGTTTCGGCGGCGACCGTCACCCGCCCGTGGTCGAGTCCGGCGGCGTCGGTGAGCTCACGGCGCGCGTCGTCGAGCTCGGCCAGGGCTCGATCGACCCGACGCAGGAACATCGCACCGAAGGCGTTGAGCCGCACCTGACGTCCCAGCCGATCGAAGAGCGCGACGCCGAGCTCCTTCTCCAAGCGCGCGATGGTCCGACTCACCGACGGTTGCGCCACCAGCAATTCCTCGGCCGCCTGACTGATGTGCTCGCGCCGGGCGACCGCCTGGAAATAGCGCAGCTGCAACAGATCCACGCGCGGTTCCTCTCGACCCTGCTGATGCCTTGTGGCACATGAGTTCATGACGCGATTGGTCTTGGCGGACATGAGTCGCCCCAGCCTAGCGTTCGCATCATGAACTCCACCGATCCCATCGTCATTGTCGGCGCGGGCCTGGCGGGCGCCACCGCCGCGCGGACCCTGCGCGCCGAGGGCTACGCGGGCCCGCTCCTGCTCCTCGGCGACGAGCCCGCCCAGCCCTATTGGCGGCCACCGCTGTCCAAGGGCCTCATGGCCGGGCACGCCGAACCCGAACACATCGCGGTCGCACCACCGTCGAGCTGGGCCGACAGCGATATCGACCTGCGCACCGGAATCACGGTGCGGGAACTGGATCCCGCCGCGCGCACGCTGACCCTGGACGAAGGCTCGCGGGTGCGCTACGACCAACTGCTGCTGGCCACGGGCGGCCGGGCCCGACGACTGGCCGGGCTGGAGGGCGCGCGCACCCTGCGCACGCTGCCGGAGGCCCTCGCCCTGCGCGCGGAGCTGGCCGCGAAACCGGCCCTACTGGTGATCGGGGCGGGGCTCATCGGGCTGGAGATGGCCGCGACGGCCCGCTCGCTCGGCTGTGAGGTGATCGTCGTGGAGGCCGCCGGAGTGCCTTTGGGCCGGGTGGCCCCGCCGTGGCTCGGCGGCCACTTCGCCGCCCTGCACCGCCGCAATGGCGTGCACCTCGAACTCGGTGTCCAGTTGACCGGGCTCGTCGAGACCGCGAACGGTGTCGTGGCGACGGCCGCCGACGGCCGCACCTGGTCGGCGGATATCGCGGTGGCCGCGCTCGGCATGGTCCCCGAGACCGGTCTCGCCGAACGCGCCGGACTGATCGTCGATCGCGGCATCGTCGTCGACACGCACTGCCGCACCACCGCCCCGGGCGTCTTCGCGGCCGGTGATGTCACCAGCCAGCTCCATCCGCTCTCCGGGGGCCGGTACCGCATCGAGCACTATGCCAATGCCATGGAGCAGGCGGTGGCGGCGGCGCGAAACATGCTCGGCCACAACACTTCCTATGCGCCCGTGCCGTCGGCGGCCTCCGAGCAGTACGGCACCCGTCTGGAACTCTGCGGCTGGCCCGAGGCCGCTGATATCTACGGTGACCGGGGTTGGTCGGTGCGCGGCGAACCGGAGTCCCTGGACTTCTCCGCGCTGTTCTGGAAGGACGACCGCCTGGTGGCGGCGGCCTGCGTCGGCCGCGGCGCGGAATTCGAACAGCTGCACCGCATCATCCGCGACCACCCCTACACCGATGTCGACCGCCTCACCGATCCCGACGTCGATCTGGCCAGCATTGTCGCCTAGTCGGTGGCGCCGTTCTCCGCGTATTCCTTGATGCGGCGCAGGGTTTCCTGCATGCCCTTGCGGTTGGTCTTGCCGCGCGCCCAGCCCGCCAGGAGCCAGTACACCCGCAGCGGAAGGGAATTGGCGAGTTGGAACGACTCGGTGACGTCGGTGCCGTCGGCGGTCGGGACGAGTTCGTAGCGCCAGGTGTTGATCGGGGTGTTGCCCGGGCCGACGACGGTGAAGGCGAATTCGCGGCCCGGTTCGCAGGCGATGATGCGGCAGACGGTGGCGTACTTCAGGCCCCAGCCGTTGCGGTTGACGTGGCCGCGGAAGCGGACGCCCACGGCGGGGGCGGTCGCGCCGTCGAGCCACTCCGCCCCGAAGGTTTCGGGGCTGAAGCGGCCGACATTGGTGACGTCGCTGATCAGGTCCCAGATCTGCTCGGGGGAGGCGGCCATGTGGACGGTGACTGAATCTCGCACGGGGCGAGCCTAACTCGATGGGTCGACCCAGCGCTGCATACGGCCGTGGTTCGGCGCTGGCTCCCCGCGTCGGGGCGGGGGCGGGCCGCCGGTCTCCTCCACGTAGATCCGCAGGCCCTCACCGATCTTCCCGGCGGCGTGCTCCAACTGCTCGGGGGTCAGGTATTTGCCGAAGGCCGCCGCGTCGAGGAGCTGTCTGCGCACTTGGTCGAGGTTCATGCGCGCCCATTCGAGGCGAGTCAGTTCCGGCATAGCCGGGGAGATTACCTCGAGTCGAACAAACTTTCGATAGTAGTCGGAGGGTCCGACAGGTTTCGGCGGTCGCGTTTCGCTCGGGTCGGAATACGACAAAGCCCGAATCACGCGGTGTCCCCACGTGATTCGGGCTCTGATCGATCGGTCAGTCCTTGACCAGCTCCGGCGTACGCGCCTCCGGCTCCACCGCCGCGTGCTCGGGGGAGTCCGCGCGGTTGGGCAGCAGGATCGCCATGACGATGACGACCAGCGACAGCACCGCCGAGACGCCGAAGGCCAGGCGCATACCGTCCAGATGCGCGGTCACCGCGTCGGTGCCGCTCTCCACCAGCGAGGTGCTGCGCGCCGACATGACGGTCACCACCAGCGCGGTGCCGAAGGCCGCGGCGACCTGCTGCAGCGTGCCCAGCATGGAGCTGCCGTGCGAGTACAGATGCGGCGGCAGCGCGCCCAGACCCAGGGTGAACACCGGGGTGAAGGCCGCGGCCAGCGAGATCATCAGCAGGATGTGCAGGCCGAGCAGCTGCCAGTACGGCATGGACATGGAGATCTGGGTGAACCCGGCCAGGGCGAGCGAGACGCCGACCGAGCCCGGAATCACCAGCACCCGGCCGCCGAAGCGGTCGAACAGCTTGCCGATGGTGGGGCCGAGCAGACCCATGGCCAGACCGCCGGGCATGACCAGCAGACCGGTCTGCAGCGGGCTCAGACCGCGCAGGTTCTGCAGGTACAGCGGCAGCAGGATCATCGAGCCGAGCATGGCCAGGAAGGCCACCGACATCAGGATCAGCGCCTTGGTGTAGGTCGCCGACAGCAGCGTGCGCATATCCAGCAGCGGCGAACCGGTGCGCTGCAGCCGCAGCTGACGGAGAACGAAGATGGCGATGAGCGCGACACCGGCGGCGACGATCAGCGCGGGGGTGGTGACATTGTCGGGCTCGAACTTGCTGAGCCCGTACACCAGGCTGCCGAAGCCGAGCGCCGCGAAGCCCACGCTGGAGACGTCGATCGCACCGGCCTGCGGTTCACCGATATTGTCCAGATGGCGTAGGCCGAACCAGGTGACCGCACCCGCGATGGGCAGCACCAGGACGAAAAGCCAACGCCAGGAACCGACCTGGAGCACCAGACCCGAGATGACCGGACCCATGGCCGGTGCCACCGAGATGGCGAGGGTGACATTGCCCATCACCCGGCCGCGATCGTGCTCGGGCACCACGGTCATGAGCGTGGTCATCAGCAGCGGCATCATGACCGCCGTGCCGCCCGCCTGGATGATGCGGCCGAGCAGCAGCACCGCGAACGACGGCGCGATGGCCGACAGCGCGGTGCCCGCGAGGAAGACCCCCATGGCGATGGCGTAGGCCCGGCGGGTGGTGACCCGCTGCAGGAACCAGCCGGTGGTCGGAATGATGGCGGCCATCGTGAGCATGAACGCGGTGGACACCCACTGTGCCGCCCGTTCGGTGACGTCGAGACTGGTCATCAGATTCGGTATCGCGTTGATCATGATGGTCTCGTTGAGAATCACCACGAAGGTCGCGAGAACCAGCAGCCTGATGACTGTCGGCGTCCGTCCCCCGGTCACGGGGGCGGAGTGGTCGGCGGGCATCGGAAACCTCCGGGGGCGTTTCTGGAGTGCGGGACGATATAGGTGGCCCGATGGCGAGTGCGGGTCGCGGCGCCACAAAAGATCAGACGGGAACGGTCGGCACAACTCATCGGTCGAGCGTGAGTATTCCTGTGGGGTACGACACGAATCACTCGATTTTCCGCGCCCCGCACCGCGAGGTAGTAGGGCGATCGAGGGCTCACCAGCACTTCTGGTCCCGCTCACCGGTCCGAGGGTGAGGCTGATCACGTCGAGCCCGGTACACGCCCGCGAATCGGCACTAGGGTGTGAAGGCATGCCGCGTCTGTTCGCTCGCCTGCTGCTCGCCCTGCTGGTCCTCGCCGGTGGCACCGCGGTGCTCTCGCCCGCGGCCTCCGCCGTCCCCGCCGTGACCATCGACGACGCCACCTCGGCGAAGATCGACGAGTTGCTGGCGGCGCGCAAGAGCGGTGCGAGCAAGGGCGAACTCGTCGAAGCGCTCTCGGCCCGCTTCCTCGGCACCCCCTACGGCGCGAACATGCTCGTCGGCTCGGCGACCCAACCCGAACAGCTGGTCGTCGACTTCCGCGCCGTCGACTGCTTCACCTATCTCGACTACGTGGACGCTTTGAGCCGCTCCGGCACCCGCGAGGAGTTCCTCGCCACTCTGATCGACACCCGCTACGCCGGAGCCCAGGTCGACTTCGCGCACCGCAAGCACTTCTTCACCGATTGGGCGCACACCCCGCGCATCGCGGCCGCCGACATCACCGCCACGCTGACCCCGAACGCGGTGACCGTGGCCAAGGCGCTCAACGCGAAAGCCGATGGCGGCCTGTACCTTCCGGGCATCCCGGTGGTGAATCGGGACATCACCTACATTCCCAGCGATGCCGTCGACGCCGGTGTCATCGGTCAGCTCCGCACCGGCGACTACATCGGGGCCTACGCCGACACGCCCGGGCTGGATGTCACTCATGTCGGAATCTTCGTGCAGACACCGAACGGCCCGGTCTTCCGCAATGCCTCGTCGCTGGCGGCAAACAACAAGGTCGTGGACGAATCCTTCGCCGATTACGTGCGCTCGACCCCCGGCATCGTGGTCTTGCGCGCGTCCTGACGGGCTGGGTCATACTTCGCGGTTTGGGTCGGTTGGCTCACACAATGCGCACTTTCGCGGTGATCCATGGCATGGTTAGCGGGTGAGATCAGGCTTATCGCAGTGATTCGCTTGGCTCATCTACAGAAAAGAAGTAAGTACGCAATGGCTCAAGGCAGTGTGAAGTGGTTCAACAGCGAGAAGGGCTTCGGCTTCATCGCACAAGACGGTGGCGGCCCTGACGTCTTCGTTCATTACTCCGCCGTGTCCGGCTCGGGATTCAAGTCCCTTGAAGAAGGACAGCGCGTGGAGTTCGAGGTCGGCCAGGGACAGAAGGGGCCGCAGGCCCAGGACGTCCGCGCGATCTGATCGTCGCAACTGAGAGCCCCGCACCCATTGGGTGCGGGGCTTTCGCGTGTGATCAGGCGGTGCGCGCCGCCGCGACGGTGGCGGCCACCGCCTCGTCCAGCGGCGTGGGGGCGACGCCGAAGGTCTGCTCGAAGGCCGAGGAGTCGACCACGAAGGGCCGGTCGAACTGATAGCGGGTCTCGCGCAGTTCGCGAATCAGCGGCGACACCAGTCCGAGCGCGTAGAAGATCGGGCCCGGAATACTGCTCAGGCGCGGCGCGGGGGCACCGGCCTGCGCGCAGATGCGCTCGGCCAGCGCGCGGGCGGACAGCGGCGCGACGGTCGGGGTGTTCCAGGCTTTGCCCCACGCGCGTTCGTCGGTGGCGGCGACGGCCATGGCCGCGGCCACGTCGGGCAGGTAGGTCCACGAGTGCGGCTGATCCGGATCACCGACGTAGGTGGTCTTCTTCCCGGCCAGCAGCGACGGCACGAATCGGGTGCCGACGGGTGTCTGATCGCTCGCGCCGGGCCCGAAGTAGTCGGCGCTGCGCACCTCGGTCACCCGGGCGCGACCCGCCTGGTGCGCGGCCAGCGCATCCTGCCACATGCGAATGCGGACCTGTCCCTTGGTGCCGGTCGCCGTGAGCGGCAGGTCCTCGGTCATGGGTCCGTTGACAGCGCCGTAGCCGTAGAGGTTGCCCGCCGTGACGAGCACGGCGCCGGTGGCCTCGGCCGCCGAGAGCAGCGCGGCCGCCAAGGGTGGCCAATCCTGTGGCCAGCGGGTATAGGCCGGGCCCGCGCAATTGTGCAGGGCGTCGGCACCTTTGACGATCTGGCTCAGCCGCTCGCCGTCGGTGAGATCGGCCGATACCCGTTCGGCCTCGGCCGGTCCGGAGCCCGACCGGGTGACGACCACCACCTCGTGGCCCTGCGCGAGCAGCTGCCGCGCGAGATGGGCGCCGACCTGACCGGCACCGGCGATGACATGCTTTCCCATGTGGTTCACTCTCGTCCAGTTCCCCCGGGATGAGCATGTGCCCCCGTCGGGGTTGCGTCAAGTGCGCTGGACCGTTTCCGACGGCTCGAAAACAAAAGGTGGACAAGAACTCCCACGACAGCGGTCATGGTCACGCCGCTACCGAGCAGCAGCCGCAGATCCGCCGGGAAGCTCTGGTAGAGCGAGGGGGTGAGGATGGGCAGCAGACCCGCGGTGAAGGCGGCCGCGGCGGTGACGAGCGCGCGGTCGGCGGCGAGGTCCACGCGCTCGAACATGCCGATCCCCGCGGCGATGATCATGGCGAAGGCGAGGGCGGCGGTACCGCCGACCACCGGTCCGGGTAGCGAGTTCACCAGGCGGCCGATGGGTGCGAAAAACGCTGCGACAGAGAGCAATACGCCGGTCAGCGCGGTGACGTAGCGGCTGCGGATATCGGTCAGGCGAATGAGGCCGATATTCTCGCCGCTGGTGAGCATGGTCGGGCCGCCCAGTGCGCCGGAGAGCAGCGAGGTCACCGCGTCGCCGCGAATGGTGCGGCCGACGGTCGCCGCGGTGTCGATCGGCTTGTCCACCACTTTCGCGTTCAGCACCGTCTGCCCGGCGGCCTCGGCCATCGACCCGATACTGAAGACGAACAGCGGAATCGCCGCCAGCACATCGAGTTTCGAGGTGCCGAACGGAAAGAGGTCGGGCACCTGCGCCAGCCCGGTTCCGGGCTGTAGCTGGAATAGCCCGAGGGCCGCGGCGACGGCGGTGCCGATCGCCATACCGAACAGCACCGAGAGCCGCCGCCACCCCGTGGGCAGGAACCGGTGGGCCGCCACGGTGGCGAGCACCGTGACACCGGCGAGTGCCACCGCCGTGATCGACGGTGTGGAACCGGTTGGGGCAATGAGGCTTCCGGCGACCTTGACCAGGTTGATGCCGATGACCACGACCATGGTGGCCAGCACCACCGCGGGCAGCCGGGTCACCAGCCGACGGGCGAAGGGCACCAGGGCGATACCGGCCAGCGCGGTCAGGATGACCGCACCGCTGGCGGTGGCCGGATCGGACTCCTGGGCGATCTGGATGAACAGCACCACCGCCGCGCCGCCGGGCAGCATGACGAACGGCAGCCCCGCGCCGAGCCCGAATCGCCCGCCGGACTGCAGGATGGTGCCGATACCGCTGACCAGCAGGGTGGCGCTGAGCAGGGCGCGCGCGGTGCCCTCGTCCAGGCGCAGGCTGTGGCTGATCAGCAGCACCGAGGTGATGGGCATGGCGATCATGACCACCAGGTGTTGCAGCGCGGCGGTGACAGCGCGACCGGGCGGCGGTATCTCGTCCACCGGATGCGCTGTGCCGGTGCCGTTTTCGGTAGCCATCAGGCTTCTAGCCACGGGATATCGCGGTACCGGTAGGCCCGGAAGATCGCATTGGAGATGCCCGGAAAGACCTGTGCGGTACCGGGATCCGGGTACTCGGTGAAGGACGGCACCACGTACTCCCAGACGATCCGCCGTTGCGGGGTCACCTCGAAGATGCGCCCGAAGGCGGCCTCGGTGATGAGCGTATTGCCATTGGGCAGCCGCTGCGCCCCGCCCATGAAGGGCGTGAAGAACGCCTCGCGCGGGGAATCCTGATAGCTCCAGCCGATTTCCCCGGTGGCCGTGTCGATTTCGACGACGCGGCTGTAGGTCACCGATTCGCCGGTGCGGAAGGTGCCGTTGTCGAAGACCAGGATCTTGCCGTCATCGAGCGCCGTGGCGTGATGCTGCTGCGCCACCACCGTGCGATCGCTGATGATCCGCGCGGCCCCGGTGCGCCGGTCGATGGCGATCACCGCGGACACGCTGCGCAGACTCGCCACCACGGTGTGCTCGTCGAGCGGATACACGCTGTTGATGAGCGGCCAGTGTTCGCGCCAATAGTGCGGCTGCAGAACGAAATCCGCCGGATCGAGGTGTTCGAACGCCTTCCACTCCCACAGCGGCGTACCGTCGGCGGCCACCTCGCGAATGACATCGGCCCAGACCACACCGTCGGCCTCGGTCCCGGGAACGCCGCCGTGGATGCGGTCGGCGGCCGCGCCCGTCAGTGGCTCCACCGCCGTGTAGAGAATGCGACCGTCGTCGTAGTGGTGCGCGTCGTGGTGCTGATAGTCGTCACGGAATTCATGGAGCAGCGCACCGTTCGGGTCGTACTTGCCCATGGACCCGCCGCTGTACTTGCGCCACATGGCGAACAGCGGCGCGATCGCCAGGGTCGCGCCGTTGTAGGCGAGGGTGCCGTCGGGCAGCAGTCGCGCATGTCGTCCCGGGCGGTACGGCAGCGTCCACCGGTGTGCGAGTTCGCCTTTCAGATCCACCAGGTCGACCACGCCGCGTCCGGCCAGCGGCGCGTAGAGCGTGTAGCCCGGCGAGGCGAACTCGGGATCGATTCCGATCAGCCCGGTGCCGCGTCGTTTCAGTGTGTTCTGTTCCACCGCATCCTCCTGAATATTCAGCCACACTGAATATTCAGTAAGCTAGGGGCGGGCGAAACCGTTCGAATCACCGTGACGTAAACGCTGTGTCTCGAGGCCACGGCATCGACAATGGGGCGAAACGACGAAGGGCCGGGTGTGCGCGACGAGGTGACCGAACAACCACGGTGGCAGCGCCTGGGCGATGTGGTGCACGGCCGCAGGCGCGCCGCGGGCCTGACCCTCGCCCAGCTCGCCGAGCAAGCGCAGCTGTCCCAATCCTTCCTGAGCCAATTGGAGAACGGCCGCACCAACGCGAGTCTGCGCTCGCTGCAACGGATCTCCGACGCCTTGGGCGCGACGGCCACCGAACTGCTCGCGGCGGCCGACACCGCCACCGCCTCGGTGGTCGTGCGCGCCACCGACGACTCCCGGCTGGAACAGGCCGAGGCCCACGACGGCTCCGTCCGCGCTCTCGTCCACGGCGCGCGCGATCTGCGCGCCCTCGAATTCACCGGCGGCACCACCCGCGGCGATCGCGAGTTCACCCACGACAACGACGAGTTGATCTACGTGGTCACCGGCGCGGTCACCGTCGCCACCCCGGCGAGCGAGACCACCCTCGCCACCGGCGACACCTACTACTGCGTGGCGGGCACGCGCCACCGCTGGTGGGCGCATACCGACGACACCGTCACCCTCGTGCTCGCCGTCGCCGACGGCCTGGCGGTTCGGCGCGCCCCCAAAGCCCGCTGATCGCCGCCGACCTGGCACTTCACCCGAAACGGGCGATGTCCGGGGTGGACGCGGTCGAAAGACTGGCAGCCATGGCAGCTTCCCCCCAGGAGGAGTCCGCAGCGACGACGATCGCGGAATCCGCCGATCACACGCGCTCGACCGCCTCGGAAATGTGGGGCAAGTTCCGTGCACTGGGCGGACCCGGGCACATTCTGGACGGGGCCGCACCGGCCATCGGCTTTCTGATCGGCTACGCCACCGTCAATGCCAAGATCGGCGTGCTCATCGCCCTCGGCGTCGCCGGGCTGATCGCCGTCGTCCGACTGCTGCGGGGTGATTCGGTCCGGGTCGTCTCGATCTCGCTGGCCGTGGTCGTGGTGTTCTCGCTGTTCGTGGGTATCACCGGGGAGGGTCGCGGGTTCTACCTGCCCGACCTGGTGATCTGCGCGATCGGTACGGCGGCCTTCGGCCTCACGCTGGTGACCGGGCGTCCGCTCAGCCATTGGGTCTGTACCCGGATCGGGCTCGAACCCGCCGACGCCGCCGATCCGGCCGCGCGGCTGCGGCTGCACCGCAAGGTCACCCTGGCGTGGTTCGCCTTCTGGGCGTTGCACCTGGTGATCATGGTGCCGCTGTACCTGGCGGACAAGGTCGTGGTCCTGGGCACCGTCGCCCTTGTGCTCGGCAAACCCGCGCTGGTGGTCATGCTGGCCGGAACCTGGCTGTGGGTGCGCCGCAGCCTGCACACATCGACAGAGGAGTGAGGATGAGCGCAGCGACCGATCCGAGCAGTTTCATCATCGAACAGCAGCAGCGGATCGCGGCGGAGTTGCCCTTCGGCGACACCACCGATCAGGCCGATGCCGACCGTGGGTTCATCGCCGCGCTCGAACCGGGAGTGGTCGAGGACTCCGACGGAAATGTGTTGTGGGACAGCGACTCCTACGAATTCTTGAAGGGCACCTGCCCGGCCACCGTGAATCCGAGCCTGTGGCGGCAGTCCGGCCTGGTCGCCCGCCAGGGCCTCTACGAGGTGATCGAGGGCATCTACCAGATTCGCGGTCTGGACCTGTCGAATATGACCCTCATCGAGGGCGATACCGGCGTGATCGTCATCGATCCGCTCATCTCCTCCGAAACCGCCGCGGCCGGACTGGCGCTGTACCGCGCGCATCGCGGCGACAAGCCGGTGACCGGACTCATCTACACCCATTCGCACGTGGACCATTTCGGCGGTGCGCGGGGTGTGGCCGATGTCGCGGACGCCGAGGCGGGGCGGCTTCCGGTGGTCGCCCCGGCGGGCTTCCTCGAACACGCGGTGGCCGAGAACGTCTACGCCGGAACGGCTATGGCGCGCCGCTCGACCTACATGTACGGCGCGGTGCTGCCGCGCGGACCCCAAGGTCAGGTGGGAGCCGGTCTGGGACAGACGACTTCGGTCGGCACGGTCACGCTCATCGCCCCGACACACGACATCACCCACACCGGGCAGGAGATGACGATCGACGGCGTGCGCATCGTCTTCCAGATCACCCCGGGCACCGAAGCGCCCGCCGAGATGAACTTCTACTTCCCGGATTTCCGCGCCCTCTGCATGGCGGAGAACGCCACGCACACCCTGCACAATCTGCTCACCCTGCGCGGCGCGCTGGTGCGCGACCCGCACGTGTGGTCGCAGTACCTCACCGAGGCGATCAACCTCTACGCCCGCGACAGCGATGTCGTCTTCGCCTCGCACCACTGGCCCACCTGGGATACCGAGCGGCTGGTGGAATACCTGTCGCTGCAACGGGATCTGTACGCCTACCTCAACGATCAGACGCTGCGCAAGCTCAACCAGGGCTGGGTGGGCTCGGAGATCGCCGAGGACTTCCAGCTGCCGCCCGCCGTCGACAACTCCTGGCACGCGCGGGGCTACTACGGTTCGGTCAGCCACAATGTGAAGGCCATCTACCAGCGCTACATGGGCTGGTTCGACGGCAATCCGGCGCACCTGTGGGAGCATCCGCCGGTCGAATCCGCCAAGCGCCATGTGGAATTCATGGGCGGCGCGGACGAGGTGCTGAAGAAGGCGCGGGTGGCCTACGACAACGGCGACTACCGCTGGGTGGCGCAGGTGGTGAACTACGTGATCTTCGCCGACCCGAGCAACGAGGCGGCGAAAACCTTGCAGGCCAGCACGTTCGAACAGCTCGGCTACGGCGCGGAGACCGGGCCCTGGCGCAATTTCTACCTCATGGGCGCCTACGAGCTGCGCAATGGCAATGTCGGCACACCCACCAAGACGTCGTCGCCCACCATGCTGGCGGAGTTGACCGTGGAACAGGTCTTCGACGCCCTCTCGCTGCGCCTCGACGGACCCAAGGCCTGGCACGAAAAGGCCATCAGCGACTGGGTTTTCACCGACGAGAACCGCACCCACCGACTCGAACTGCGCAATGGCGTCCTGCTGCACTACGACCGGCCCGAGGGCGCCTCGCTGCCCGCGGCCGACGTCACCTTCACGCTCACCCGGGCCACCCTCATCGGGGTGCTGCTGGCCGGTCAGGATATCGGCGCGGCGCTGGAGTCCGGGGCGATCACGGTGGACGGGGACGCGCAGAGCTTCGTGAAGCTCGCGGGCCTGTTCGATGAACCCGACCCGAACTTCGCCATCGTCACGCCCTGAACGAGACCCCCACGGCTCCCGGACTTCTCAGTCCGGGAGCCGCCGCATCTCCAGCAGGGTGAGCCCGAGATCGTCGATGCGGGCCAGGATTGCGCGCATGGCGGTGCTGTCGGTCACCGGACCGAACAGGCTGGTGGTCAGGGCCTGGTGCCGCCCCGCGGACAGCTCCGGAAACGCGGCGAGAGCACGGTCGGACAGTTCACCGTCGAGGATGAACTCGTAGCGACTCGGACTGGAAACGATCACCTGCCGAACCCCTTCCGAAGACGGACGGTCGGCGGACCGAGTGGTCCACCGAGCTTCAGCATGCGCGCCGCGCGGTGGGGCTCGCCTCATCCGTGGCGGGTGAATCCGCGCGGAACACCGTGGCCGACGGGGTCAGAGCAGGCCGTGACGACGCGCCTGCTCCAGCGCCGCCATCCGGGAATTGGTGTCCAGCTTGGTGTAGATGCCGCGCAGGTGGGTCTTCACGGTATTGACGGAGACACCCAGGTCGTCGGCGATCTGCTGGGCGGTGCGGCCGGAGGGCAATTGCTTGAGCACCGTCAGTTCCGTCTCGGTGAGCGCGGGCGCGGCCGTCGTGCGTCGTGCGGCCGGATGGTGGCGCACTCGGTCGGCGAAGCCATTGTGGTGCGCGAACCGGCCCGCGTAGTTGTCCAGCAGATCCAGGGCGTCGGGGACATCGAGGAAGGGCCGCACCAGATGGTCGGGGGCGGCCACCCGCAGCGCGTTGTCCACCGACTCGTAGGCCTTGAGCGAATTGCCCAGGGCGGCATGGGCTTGCGCGTGCAACAGGCAGATGGTGGTGACCGCCACCGGATAGGTGTCGATCTCGGTCAGCGGGTCCAGCAGGGCGCGCACCGAGCGCGGTTTGTGCGCGGCCGCCGCCAGTGCCGCCTGGCACAGCAGCACCGACGGATCGTCGCCCAGCACCTTGTGCGCGTGCTCGACCAGCTGCTCGGTGGGGCGGGGGTCCGGGATGCGCAGTAGCGCCCACACCACCGGGGCCAGCAGGCCGCGGCTGAGCACGGGATCGGAGCGCTCCAGGAGCACGGACATGCTGTGGCGCAACGACTGCGCGGCCGCGTGCCGGTTGTCGGCATCGTCGAAGGCGATCAGCAGCGCCACCACGTGCGAGTGTCCGCCGGGCGCGAGTTCACCGGAGCGGATGCGCTCGACGAGATCGTCGGCGAAGTGCCGCCGGGCCGGTTCGTCGCCCTGGAGATAGGCGGCCAGTCCGGTCATGGCGACGACCTGCGCCAGGTCGGGGGTATCGGCGAGGCCGTAGTCGTTGGCGATATCCAGTGCGCGCGTGGCTCTTTCCCGCATGGAGGCGACACCGCCCTCCGCGCCCGCGGCCACCGCGAGCCGGATCATGGAGCGCACCGCCAGCCGCGAGTGCCGGGTGTGCGCGGCCAGGGCCAGACCCCGCCGCAGGTGCCGCTCACCACCCGCGATATCGCCGCGCACCACCATGAGCAGCGACAGCTGGACCGCCGCGTAGCAGTCGATATCCGGATTGCCGGTCACCGCCAGGGTTTCCGACGTGGCGATCGCGCCGACCGGCAGACCGCTGGCCAATGCCGCGTCCACCGACACCGCCGCCGAGAGCACCTGCAACCAGACCCTCGGCACGAACGAATCCGCCTCGGTGATATCCCCGGGCAGCAGCTCCAGATAGGTGGTGGCGGCCGAAAGGTCGTCGCGCACCAGGGCGTCCACGATGCGCAGCAGCCGGACATAGGCGTCGGAGGCCAGGTCCGGTAGCGCCCGATCGAGCGCGCCGAACAGCTGACCGCCGCCGCCGTCGAGTATCAGCCCGAGCGCCTGCTCCCGCAGAAAAGCGCTGAGCTGCAAGCGATCCGACAGCTCCAGCAGATGCGGCAGCGCCTTGCCCGAGCGACCGTGCGCGACGTACCACTGTGCGGTGCGCAGGTGCAGGTCGGCCATGGTGTCGCCGCCGAGGCCGCGCGCCTCGGCCCGTAGATACGCCCGCAGCATGGGGTGGTAGCGGAACCACAGCTCCTCACCGTCGGATTCGTGGGCCACCGGGAAATTGATGCGCTCCAGCTCACCGAGGGCATCGCGGGCGCTGCGCCCGGTCAGCTGATCGGCGAGATCCTCGGTGAAGGAGTCGGGAATCGCTGTGCGGGCGAGGAATTCGCGGGTCTGCGGATCCAGGGCGGTCATGAGTTCGCCGACCAGGAAATCGGAGACCGCGCGCACCGGCCGCCCGAGCACCGCCAGCCCGGCCGCGCGGTCACGCTGCGCCGCGAGGTAGATGGCGGCGATGCGCACCAGCGCCGCCCAGCCGTGCGTCAGCCGCAGCACGGTCTCGACCTCGCCGTTGTCGAGTAGGCAGTCGTGCTGGGCGCACAGGTCGCGCACCTGCTCCGCGCTGAGCGCCAACTCGTGCTGGCTCACCCGTTGCAGACGGCCCGAGAGGTCCAGCCCGTGCCAGCGCAGCGGCGGTTCGAAACGGCCGGAGACCACCACGGTCATGGTGCTGGGCAGGTCGTTGAGCAGCTGTTCCAGCCCGGCCAGCGCGAGGGGATCGGTGACGAGATGGGCATCGTCGACTATCAGCACGGTCGGTTCGACGGGTAGCTCCGCCGGATCGAGCAGACCGTTGACCGGATGTCCGGAGCCGACGGGTGCGAGCCCGAAGGCGGTCCGCAGCGCGGCGCGCAGATCCTCGGCCCGAGCCGTCGTCTCGGCCAGGGTGAGCCAGCAGACGCGGGTGGCGGGTCGGGTGTCGGCCAGATGTTCGGCCCATTCCGACAGCGCGACGGTCTTACCGCTTCCGGCCGGTGCGCAAATCAGCAGCACCCGACCGTCGAGGGAGTTGGCCACCGCATCGAAGCGCAGTCGCAGCTCCGGCCGCACCACCGTGGGGAATGCCAGCTCGGGGGCACCGAGCCGCATCGACGTATGGCCATTCGGAACCGGCTGGAAGTCTGGCCCCGGCGGGGTGTGCACTGCGCCTCCTCGACTCGGAACGATCCGTCGTCCCGTTGCTCGATAAGGGCAACTTACTAGCTATCCATACCCGGATGTTCGGACGCCACGGTACGAATTGTCGGTTCGCTCAGTCGACCCGCAGCGTGTCGCCAGCCACCGTCACCGTGCGGATGGTCAACCCCGTTCTGGCCGGTCCGTCCTGGACGGAGCCGTCGGCGACGCGGAAGGTGCTGCCGTGGCAGGGGCACCGGATCAGGCCGTCGCGGACCTCGTTGACGGTGCAGCGCTGATGTGGGCAGACGGCCGAAAAGGCGTGGTACTCACCCGGATTGGGTTGGGTGACCACCGTCGTGCGGTCGCGTAGGACGGTGCCGCCGCCCACCGGGATGTCGGCGGTGGGGACGGTGAAGGATTCGCTGTCGGTGGCGCGGCCGGTGGTGCAGCCCGTGGCGGCCACGGCGGTTCCGGCGAGGGCGAGCGCGCATCCGCCCGCGAGGACCGTGCGCCGGGTCGGCGTCGGGAG
This sequence comes from Nocardia sp. NPDC050406, assembly GCF_044459025.1. Classification (NCBI taxonomy): domain Bacteria; kingdom Bacillati; phylum Actinomycetota; class Actinomycetes; order Mycobacteriales; family Nocardiaceae; genus Nocardia; species Nocardia sp. NPDC050406. The sequence continues at coordinate 663,721 of NZ_JBITIM010000002.1, forward strand.
ATCGTGGTCGGTCATGGGCGACTCCTCACGCGGTGACCAGTAGCCCGGTCAGATACATGACGACGATTCCGGCGATGACGCCGGTGACGGCGGTGGCGTCGGCCCGGTCGTGACCCTCGGCCCGCAGGGCGGGGATGATCTGCACGATGACCTGGGCGATCGCACCCACGCCCACGCCCAGCAGCAGCGCGGCCAACTCCGCATTGTTGACCGACGCGCCCAGCACCGCGCCGATGATGGCGGGCACCCCGGCGAGCGCGCCCAGCGCGAGCAGCGTGAGCAGCCGGACGCGTTCGCGCACCAGCGGGGCCACGATGGCCACGCCCTCGGTGGTGTTGTGAATGGCGAAGCCCAGCACGAGGAAGGCCCCGAGCGCCAATTCGCCTATGGCATAGGCGGATCCGATGGCCAAGCCCTCACCGAGATTGTGCAGCCCGATACCCGCGGCGATCATGGTCGCGAGCCGCAGCCCGGAGGCGCCCTGTTCGGCCGCGCGGGTGCGGCGGGTGCGCAGCCAGCGGTCGACGGCCGTCAGGGTCAGGAACGCCAGCGCCGCGCCGAGCACCACCAGTTCGGCCCCGCCGAACGCGCCACCGGATTCGCGGCCCAGTTCGAGACCCTCGGTGGTGCCGTCGACCACGAGGAAGACGAGCAGGCCGACCGTCACGGCGAGCAGCAGTCGCAGGACGCCGCCGCCCGCGCGGCGGGCCAAGGGCAGCACCAGCATGCCCAGCAGAACCGGGATCACACCCACGTAGACCCCGAGCAGCACCATCAGCCCGAAGAACGAGCCTTCGGGTTTCGGCGTCTGCACGGCCGCCGCGATCTCGTGCTCGATGACCAGCCCCGTCGAGGTGAGCATGGAGACCAGATACGGCTGGCCCTCGCGCCACGGGTAGTTCAATTCCAGTGTGGCCGAACTCATTCGGCCGATCTGCTCCTCGCCGCCGCTGAGGTCGACGAAGGCGTCGTTGACGAAGACCTGCGCCACCGTCACCGGATCCGGTCCGGTATTGCGCACGGTGATGCTGATGGTGTCGGGCGTGAGGACCGTGCGCTCCACGGCCAACTCCTCCACCGGCGGCCCGAGCCGCTCCGGCAGCGCGCGCCCGCCCAGCAGCCCGAGCCCCGCCAGCACCGCGCCGATGAGCAGCACCAGCCCGGCCCAGCCGAGCCAGGTGGGGATCCGGTATCGCGGTGCGGCGGTGGGCGATTCGGTACTCATTCGGTCACCTCGAAGAACCCCATCCAGCCCAGGTCCGCGAATTCGGTCTTGTGGGCGTGGAACATGAATTTGCCGGTATGCGGGAACCGCATCTCGCAGATGCCGCGCTGACCCTGCGCCTGCACCACCGTGTCGGTGAATTCCGTTGGCGTGAGCCGGGTTCCGGTGGGGAAGTACTCGAAGAAGTTGCCGTGCACGTGGAAACTGTTGATCGGGTCGTACTCCAGCACGTTCACCAGGTAGATCCGCACCAGCTCACCGCGTTTCACCCGCACCGGCTCGTGCATGTAGTGGAACGGAATCCCATTGACCGCGTAGAGCTGATTGCCCTCGCCGTCGAAGGTGGTGTTGAAACCGTGCATCACCATGACCATCTCGTCCGCGGCCGGACGCGGCTGCGGCGGATCCACGATGAAGGTGCCGTACATGCCGCGCGCGATGTGCTCGGCCAGCGGGCTCACATGGCAGTGGTAGAGGTGCAGACCGAAAGGCGTGGCATCGAATTCGTAGGTGAACGACTCACCGGGCTGGATCACGCCCCGACCGACGCCGGGCACCCCGTCCATCTCCGCCGGGTGAATCCCGTGGAAGTGCATGGTGTGCGGATGGTCCGAGCCATTGGTGAAGGTCACCTTCAGCTGATCGCCCTCGGTGCAGCGCAGCGTCGGCCCCGGAATCCGGGAATCGAAGGTCCAGGCCGGAAAGGTCACGCCCGGCGCGACCTCCACATCCTCGTCGCTGCTGTAGATATGCCACTCCCGCAGCGTCCGCCCGTCGGGTAGCCGCGAGACGGTGCCGTAGTCGAAGTCCCGCAGGATCTCGGTGGGGTTGAAGCCATTGGCCTCGTGGTCCACCGTCGCGCCGAGGCGGAAGGTCGGCCCGTCGATACCGCCGCCACCGTGCCCGGTATGCCCGCCGCCGTGGCCCGGGGCCTGCCGTGCCGCCGCCTCGGCCTCGAAGACCTTCGCACCCCCGAGCAGTACTCCGGCCGATCCGGCTACCGCACCCCCGACCAGGAACCCCCGCCGTGACGACTGCTTCATTCACCCACTCCGAACTATCCCGCTGAGGTACAAAGTTTGGCAGACCTGAACCTCAGATTCAATGAGCCGAAGTAATGATCTAGGCGACCCGACAAGCAGGTCGTTCACCCCGTCTCCGAGCGGCCGGGAAAGTACAGTGACGAACGACAATCACGCTGGCCGGTCATGAGGAGTTCGGCGATGGCCGAGGTGCGGGCACAGGTGGGGGTACTGGGTCCGGTCCAGCTCACGATCGACGGGGTGGCGCAGCAGCTGGGCGGACCCAAGCAGCGCGCGGTGCTCGCCTACCTGGCCATCAACGCCAATCGGCCGGTCTCGGTGGAGGCGCTGGCGCAGGCGGTCTGGGAGGATCTGCCGCCGCCGGATGTGCGCGTGAGCCTGCACGCCATCGTCTCCAATCTCCGAAAACCCCTGCGGGACGCGGGAATCGACGCCCGGGAGACGCTCTCGCACATGGGCACCGGTTACCGCCTGGTCATCGCCGAGGGCGGCAGCGATGTTCAACGCTTCCGCGATCGCCGGGAAGCCGGGCTGCGGGCCCTGGCCGCCGGGCGCTTTCCGGCGGCGGGCGAGGCATTGTCGGACGCGCTCGCCCAATGGCGCGGCCCGGTCCTGGCCGACCTGCGCGGACTGGGGTTCGCCGACGCCTACGCCACCGCTCTCGACGACGAGCGCCTCGGCGTGATCGAGGCCCGCGCCGAAGCCGATATCGCCCAGGGTCGCACCGATGCCGTGGTCTCGGAGCTGGCCCTGCTGGTGCGTGAGCATCCGCTGCGGGAATCACTGTGGGAGCACCTGATCACCGCGCTCTACATGGCGGGGCGGCAGTCCGATGCCCTCGAGGCGGCGCGACGGCTGCGCGCCACCCTCGCCGACGAACTCGGCATCGACCCGGGGCCGCGCATCCGCGAATTGGAGGCGCGCATCCTGCGGCAGGAGCCGCTGTCGGTGCGTGCGGTCGCGGCGGCCTCGGCCACCCGCGCGACCACCATCATCGACCGCAGCTGGCACGAACCCGATGCGATACTGCGCGATCGGGCCGGGCACGTGTACCCGATCTCGGGGCCGGTGACCCGCATCGGACGCTTGTCGGACAACGACATCGCGCTCTCCGACGGCCGCGTCAGCCGCCACCACGCTCTCGTCGTGGACAACGGATTGGCTTGGGTGCTCAAGGATTTGATGTCCTCCAACGGGGTGTACGTGGACGGGGTGCGGGTGGTGGACAGTGTGGTGCTGCACGACGGCGCGCTGCTGCGGATCGGCGATGTGGAGCTGACGTTCGTGCTGGTCCGCGCGGACCGCGCCTGAGCGGTCCGGCGCGACTGCGTACGCTGCGGTCCATGGCAAAGGGAGACAGCACCGGCCGCGACTGGTTGTCCGAACAGCGCGCCGACCTGGCCGCCGAACGCATTCTGGACGCCGCCGCCCAACTCTTCGCCCAGCACGGCCCGACCGGGGTGGGGATGGCCGAGATCGCCAAGGCGGCGGGCTGTTCCCGGGCCACGCTCTACCGCTACTTCGAGAATCGGCACGCGGTGCGGGTGGCCTTCGTGCACCGCGAAACCCGCCGCCTCGCCGCCCGGGTGGGGGAGCGGGTCGCGGGTATCGCCGATCCAGCCGAACTCGTGGTGACCGCCATGCTGGCCGCGCTGCGCGAAGTCCGGGCCGACCCCATGCTGATGGCCTGGTTCGGACCCGGCGAATCCGGTCCGGCCGGGCGCATCAGCCAGGATTCGGAGGTCATCGAATCGATTGCCGGGGGACTGTTCGCCCCCGCCGTCCCCGATCTGGCCGAGCGAAGTCGCCTGGCGCGCTGGCTGACTCGCGTTATCGTGTCGTTCCTGGCCGCGCCCGGCCGCGACGAGGACGACGAGCGCGCCATGCTCGAGGAGTTCGTCGCACCGGTCGTCACCCGCGCCTTCGCCTGAACCGGTGGGTTAAGGTCTGCGCTTGTGTCCGCTCCGCGATCGCTAGCCGAAGTCCGTATCCGTATCGACGCGCTCGACGGTGAGCTGATTCGGCTGCTGGCCGAGCGGCAGGGACTGGTGCGCACGGCGGCGACATTCAAGAAGGACGAGCAGGCGGTGCGCGCACCCGATCGCGTCGAGCGGGTCGTCGCACTGGCGCGCGAGCGCGCCGCGGCCGCCGGGCTGGCCCCCGAGGTGGCGGATGCGGTGTGGCGGGCCATGATCGGCGCGTTCATCGAACTCGAACTCACCGAACACGCGGAGTTCACGCACGGCTGAAACCGCTACTGCCCGGAGCGATAGTCGGTGCGCGGCGCGCGCAGCACCGATCCGAGCGCGGTGGCCAGATCGTCCACGGCCTCGCGGGCCGGTTTCATGGGCATGGCGTGGAAGACGTGCCACAGCCCTCGGTACTCCCGATGACGCAGCGGCGCACCGAGTTTCGCGGCGTGGTCGGCGAAGCGGCGGGCATCCCCGGACAGGATGTCGTCGGTCGCCGAATGCATCACCACGGGTGGTAGCCCGGTGATATCGCGGTAGATCGGGGACAGTTCGCGACGGCGGTCCTCGGGCACATGCGGCAGGTACGCGTCCATGAACTGCCGCATGAGCTCAGCGGTGAGCAGTGGTTCACGGCGGGCGTCGCAGTGGAAGGCCGAGGACGCGGCCGAGAGATCCAGCACCGGGCAGATCATGCCGAGCACCGCCGGGAACGGCAGTCGGTCGTCACGCAGGCGCAGCGCGAGATCCACCGCGAGCGTGCCCCCGGCCGAATCACCCACCACCGCAATGCGATCGGGCCGCACGCCGCGCTCCACCAGCGCCAGGTAGGCGGCCACGGTGTCCTCGATGGCGGCCGGATGCGGATGCTCCGGCGCCAGCCGGTAGTCCAGCGCGTACACCGTGGTGTTCAGTGCCGCCGCCAGTGCGCCGGTGAGTGGACGCACCATGCGCGGGGCGCCGATCACGAAACCGCTGCCGTGCAGATACAGCACCGCGGTCTCGTCCGGCGAATCCGCCGAGGTGAGGATTTCGGCTGGGACGCCGCCCAATTCGCCGGTGGTCACCGATACGTTCCGAGGCGCGCGGGCGGACCGGGTGCTGGCCCGCGCCCGCGCCCGCACGCGCGGCCAATCGGGTGCGGGGCCGAACCACCACGCCGCCATGACTCGGGAACCGAAGCGCAACAAGGGAATCAGCACGGCGACCTCACTTCCGGCCAGCGACCCGGTGCGCCGGTGCCGACGGCGACACCGTGTAATCGGCCGGATCCGGTTCTCGCCGTATCAGTTTCTCGTAGGCCCCGGGGGTCCACGGCCACAATTCCGGAATTCCGTCCTTGCCCAGATACCAGCTCTGACAACCGGTGGCCCACACGGTGCTCGGAGCCGCGGCGCGCATGCGGGCGTTGTAGCGGGCCGTCGCCGCGGCGGTCGGTGCCACCGTGGTGAATTCCCCTGCCCGCCACCGTCGCAGCCAGCCCACGATGCGCGCGGACTGCGCCTCGGCCACCGCCGTCAGCGGATGGTTCGCGACAGGGCTGTGCGGGCCGACCAGCATGAACAGATTGGGGAAGTCCGGCATCATCACGCCCTCGAAGGCGCGCGGGCCCTCCGCCCAGGCCTGATCCAGGGTGCGCCCGTCTGCGCCCGTGATCGCCATGGGCCGCATGAACGCGTGCGCGTCGAATCCCGTTGCCAGGACGAGAACGTCGAGATCGTGCCGTCGTCCGTCGGCGGTGACCACCCCGTGTGCGTCCACCCGGTCGATTCCGCTGGTCACCAGCTCCACGTCGGGTCGCTGGATCGCCTTGTAGAAGCGGTCCGAGACCACCAGCCGCTTGCACATGGCCTGATAGTCGGGCGTCAGTTGGCGTCGCAGTTCGGGGTCGCGCACCGAGCCCAGATTGCGCGCCACCACCCATTGGATGAATCTGCGCGTCAACCCCGGGTGCACCAGCCCGCGCGAGAACAGCGCGAAGGCGGCGCGATTGCAGGCATAGGCGGCCCGGCCCAAGGTGGGCAGCCGCCGGTACACCGTCTTCGCCACTCGCGTGTACTCCCGGTTCACGGTCGGCAGGATCCACTGCGCGGTCCGTTGGAACAGCACCACTTTCGGCACCTGTCCAGCCAGCGCGCTCACCAATTGCGTTCCCGTGGAACCGGTGCCGATCACGCCGACGCGTTTGCCGGTGAGCTCGACCGCGTGATCCCAGCGCGCCGAATGCATGACAGGCCCGGTGAACTCGGCCAGTCCGGGAATCGTCGGCACGCGCGGATGGTGCAGGAAACCCGTTGCGCAGAGCAGGAAGTCGAAGCGCTCGACGTCGCCGGTGGAGGTGGTCACCCGCCAGTCCTCGCCGGAGAACTCCGCGCCCACCACTTCGATGCCGAAGCGGGTGTGCCGGTCCAGTCCGCGCTCGCGCGCCACCCGGCACAGGTACTCCTTGATCTCCGGCCCCGTCGAATACAGCCGCGACCACTCGGGATTCATGGCGAAGCTGAACTGGTAGTAGCGCGAGGGCACATCGCACACCAGCCCGGGATAGCTGTTCTCGCGCCAGGTGCCGCCGAAATCGGAGCCCTTCTCGAAGATCGTGAATTCGCCGAATCCGGCCCGCTGTAGCGCGGCGGCCGCGGCTATTCCGGAGATGCCCGCGCCGACAATGCCGATTCGGGGCTGGCGTTGTCGTGCAATGGCCCTTGCCACAACGGTTTTCGGCACGATGGCGCTCCTCGCTGGACATAGAGTCATTCGCTGGACGCAGTGTATAGCGAGTGTTACGGTGTGCGCCAGATCACGATGCGAACTTCGAAGGAATCGTCATGCGAGCTCTCCAGTGGACCGGCCCCGAGACCGTGGAGGTCCGCGACATCCCCGTACCGGAGATCGGCCCCGGCGATCTGTTGTTGCGCGTCGGCGCGGCGGGGGTCTGCCACTCCGACCTCACCCTGGTGAACTTCCCGGTGCGCCTGCGCGAGGATCCGCTCACCCTCGGCCACGAGGTGGCGGGCACCATCGAGGCCCTCGGCGCGGATGTCATCGGGCGCGAGGTCGGCGAACGCGGGGTGGTGTACCTGTTCTGGACCTGCGGGGTGTGCCGAGAGTGCGTGAGCGGCAACGAGAATGTGTGCATCGCCGCCGGGCGCACCGCCATGCCGCCCACGCCCGGGCTCACCATCGAAGGCGGTATGGCGGAATACGTTCGGATACCGGCGACCTCGTTCGTGCCCATCGGCGATCTGGACTTCCTGCAGGCCGCGCCGGTCGCCGACGCGGCCCTCACCGCGTACCACGCCATCCGGGGCGCGAAGGAGCAATTGCGGCCCGGCGGAACGGCTGTCGCCATCGGTATCGGCGGGTTGGGTCATGTGGCGTTGCAGATTCTGCACGCCATCAGCGGCGTACGGGTGATCGCCGTCGACGTGGCCCAAGAGAAGCTGGACCTCGCGGCCGACTGCGGCGCGGATGTCGGCATTCTGTCCGAAGACAATGCCGCCCAACAGATTCTGGATCTCACCGGCGGACGTGGCGCGGACGCGGTCTTCGACTTCGTGGGCGTCGACGCCACCGCGAAACTCGCCGTCGAGACCGTCGCGCCCAATGGCGCGTATCGCATGGTCGGCATCGGCGGCGGCGCACCGGAGATCACCGCCGCACCGGCGGGCGGCCCCGGCTGGCCCTGGGGCGCGTCGGTGCGCAAGTCCCTGGGCGGTACCCGTCGCGATCTCTACGACTGCGTCGCCCTCTCGCAAGCGGGCAAGCTGCACATGGAGGTCGAGCGCTTCGACCTCGGCGACGGCCCGGAAGCTTTGCAGCGGTTGGACAACGGCAAGATCCGCGGCCGCGCGGTCCTGGTGCCCTGAGCCGCCCACCGCCGGGGCATCGGCGTCACAGTCGGTCGATGCGCTGCGCCAACCAGTGGCGAGTATCCGAATCGCGCGCCGCCGCCAGGACTTTCGCCCGCGCGGCCGGGGACAGGTCGGCCAACAGCCGCCCGACCCGCCCGCGCGTGGACCAGTCGACGAGATAGCGCAGCGCACCGGCCGCGGCGCGCGCATCGGCCGTCTCGACCGCGCGGGCGAAATCGAGCCGATGCTCCAGATCGAGGAGCAGGCGCGGAATGTCCTCGTGCAGCGGATGTCCCGTCTCTTTCCCGGTGCCGGAGGCATACCAGGTCAATAGCCGGGTAAGTCGTTCGAGTGCGTCCGGATATGCCATGGCCAGTCGCGCCCGCGCGGCCTCGATCTGTGCCGCGCGCAATTCGTATCCGCTCGCCGAGGTGCCCAGGAACAGCTCGGTGTATTCCGCCAGCGGCGGCGGCATATCGGCCACCCAGCGCCGCGCGGCCCGGTCCGCGTCGAGACGGCGGCGCTCCGACGCCCGGAATTCGCGCAGCGGTTCGACCACCCCGCGCACCGCCAGCCACTCCAGCGAGCGCACCCCGTCCGCCAGGACCGCATCGACGTGCCAGCCGTTCCAGCGCAGCGAAATCCCGTGGTGCAGGGTGACCGTCGTGAGCGGCGCATCGCTGATATCGAAGAAGTCCAGGGCCACATCACCCAGGCACCGACAGATGTAGCCCGGAATGTCGGCTATGCGCAGTGCCTCGCGCAAGGCGCTCACCGCGACCGGATCACGCTCGTCCAAGAGGATTTCGGTATCGCCGCGCATCCGCCGCGCGCGTACCCGTCGGGCACCCGCGAGTAGTCGATCCAAGGCATCGATATCCGACATGGCGGCTCTGCCTCCCCGAACGGCGTGCCTCGCTGCGCACTGCCTACCTGCTCTGCTCGCCTCACCATAATCGTCACGACCGGTCTCGGCGCGCGGTCCGTGCGCCATAAACCCGGTAATGGTGTCCCATTGATTGCTGGCAGTGGTACGTACCAGTGGTGATACGGTTCCGTGTGACGCCGACAACTCTTGTCTCGCCCCGAGACCAGAACCAGCGATCGGGGCATGACCGGCTGTTGTGCTCTCCGGCCGCGGTGGAGGCGAACGACACAGGCGCGGGACGACTACCCGTCCCGCGCCGAACTGCATAGTTGCCGAGAAGCCAGACATAGGAGACACCATGGCGATATCGGGCCCTGAACGGAATGCGACCGGGCCGGTGCCGGGTCGCAGTAGTGGCCTGTTCCGCACCAAATCGGTCGAACAATCCATCCGTGACACCGATGAACCCGATGCCAAACTCCGCAAAGACCTGACGGCCGTCGACCTGGCCATCTTCGGTGTCGCCGTGGTGGTCGGCGCCGGTATCTTCACCCTCACCGCGCGCACCGCGGGCAACCTCGCCGGACCCTCGGTCTCGCTGGCCTTCGTACTCGCCGCCATCGCCTGTGGCCTGGCCGCGCTCTGCTACGCCGAGTTCGCCTCCACCGTGCCGGTCGCGGGCAGCGCGTACACCTTCTCCTATGCCACCTTCGGCGAACTCGTCGCCTGGATCATCGGCTGGGACCTCATCCTCGAATTCGCCCTCGCCGCGGCCGTGGTCGCCAAGGGCTGGTCGCAGTACCTGGGCGTGGTTCTCGGTGGGCACCAGCCCATCTGGCACTTCGGCTCGGTCAGCTTCGACTGGGGCGCGGTACTGCTCATCGCGGTGCTCGGCCTGCTGCTGGCGCGCGGCACCAAGCTCTCCTCGCGGGTCTCGGCCGTGGCGGTCGCCATCAAGCTGGCCATCATCGCGCTGGTGATCGTGGTGGGCGCGATGTACTTCGACAAGGACAACCTGAAGCCCTACATCCCGGAGTCCAAGCCGGGTGAGAGCGGCGGCGACGGCCTGCACCAGTCGCTGTTCTCCTTCGTCACCGGCGGCGGGCACAGCACCTTCGGCTGGTACGGCCTGCTGGCCGCGGCCTCCATCGTGTTCTTCGCCTTCATCGGCTTCGACGTGGTGGCCACCGCCGCCGAGGAGACCAAGAACCCGCAGCGCAATGTGCCGCGCGGCATTCTGGGCTCGCTGCTCATCGTCACCGTGCTCTACGTGGCGGTCTCGCTGGTGCTGACCGGCATGGTGCCCTACACCGAACTCGAGGGCGACAGCACGCTCGCCACCGCGTTCGCGGCACACGGCATCACCTGGGCCAAGAACCTCATCTCCATCGGCGCGCTGGCGGGTCTGACCACCGTCGTCATGGTCATGTACCTGGGCCAGACCCGGGTGCTGTTCGCCATGTCGCGCGACGGGCTCATGCCGCGCAAGCTGGCCCACACCGGACCCAACGGCACCCCGGTGCGGCTGACCGTCATCGTCGGCGTCGTGGTCGCGCTGCTGGCCGCTTTCGTGGAGTTCGGCACGCTCGAGGAAATGGTCAATATCGGCACGCTCTTCGCCTTCGTGCTGGTGTCGGTGGGCGTGATCGTGCTGCGCCGCACCCGCCCCGACCTGCCGCGCGGCTTCAAGGTGCCGCTGGTGCCGCTGCTGCCGATCCTGTCGGTGCTGGCGTGCGGCTGGCTGATGTTCAACCTCTCGGTCGAGACCTGGCTGCGCTTCATCGTTTGGATGGCGATCGGCTTCGTGCTGTACTTCGCCTACGGCCGCCGCCACTCGCTGCTGGGGCAGAGGGCGGGCGATACCGGCAAGTAGCTAACTTTCGGTTCCAGCTCCGAGGTCACGGTGGTGGTGTGTCGTCATGACACCACCACCGTGTGTGATGTTCAATTGCTCTGATATTCGAGATAAGCGTCACATGCCACACCAGCATCACCTCAGCATCCGAGAGGAACCGATTGTGAGCATGCTCCTCGCCGCCGCGCACGACACGTATACGACGGTCGTCGCGCAGATCGGCAACCCGACGCCCGAAACGCCGCCGGTTGCCGACAAACTCATGAAATTGGTCCGCTACTTCAACTGGTTCGTGCTGCTGTCGGGCGTCACCGCCATCACCTATGGCGGTGGCCGATTCGCCTGGGAGAAGTGGAGCGGTGGCGGGCTCGATTCGCCGAAGATGGTGGCCGGAGCCATGATCGGCGGCGCGACCGCCACCAGCGCGGGCACCATCATGAACTCGGTCATCGGCTGATCGGAGCCGGTGAATGGCGGGTGGGTCGATATATCGACCCACCCGCTTCGCGTTCCCGACGGGTCAGAGCTGCGCGAGCATGGTGCGCATCTGATCGATCTCGGTCTGCTGCGCGGTCACGATGGCCTGCGCCAGCGCCTTCGCCTCCGGGTTGACGCCCTCGGCCAGCTCGGTGTTGGCCATGCCGATGGCCCCCTGATGATGCTCGATCATCATGTCCAGCCACTTCTTGTCGAAGGCCGGGCCGCTGGCCAGCTCCAGCGCGGTCATCTGCTCCGGCGACATCATGCCCGGCATACTGCCGTGGCCGCCGTGCCCGCCCTCGCCCGGCGCGGGTTCGCCGAAGCTCACCAGCAGCGTGCTGATCTGCCGCATCTCCGGGGCCTGGGCGTTCTCCACGCTCTTGGCGAGCGCGATGAGCTGCTGATTCTGCGAGCGCGTGGGCACCAGCTTCGCCATCTCCACGGCCTGCGCGTGATGCGGGTACATCATTTCGAGGAAGGTCACGTCGGCCTTGTTGAAATCGGTGCGGGTGGCGGCCGAGGCGCTGGTGGTGGTGCTGTGGTGGGTCGTTTCCGGCGTGGAGCCGGAGTCGTCGCCGCACCCGGCGGCGATCAGGGCGAGGGCCGAGATGCCGGTGACGGCGGCGAGCTTGACGCGATGTGATCCGAACATGGTTGTACTCCTTGGTGATTGCGCGTGAATGCTGATGAGGGCAGGTGAAATCCCGCTGCCGCGTGGGTGATACGCGACGGCGCGAGGCCCATCAGATTCGGAGAATCGCCAAGTCGGCCAGGGTGGGGACCGTCCACGGAGGTGGACGGGCGCGGCGGATGCGCCGCCACGGTAGTCGCACCGGCAGGTCGTAGCGGCGGGTGACGCCGACCCAGTAGAGAACCGCCAGCGCCAGTGCCAGTCCGAGGACGGTCAGCACGAAGACGCAGCCGTGCACGCCGCCCGAGGTGTCGCAGCCGCCATCGGGGCAGCCGGAATTCTGGGTGAGTTGGCCGTCGCCGCTCTGCGCGGCCAGTAGGGCGGGTTCGGGAGGATTCGCGGCCGGGAGTGCATGGTCGTGCTCCGCGCCGGGTGCCCCATGACCCCGCGCCTCCGGTGCGCCGGTGGACAGGTGCGCCACCGCGCCGGAAATCACGGGGACCACTGCGTCGGAAAGTGCGGGGACCACCGCGTTGGAAAGCGTAGGGGCCACCGCGTCGGAAAGCGCGGGGGCAATCGCGTCGGGGGATTCGTGGGACACCGCGCCGTGCGTCTCGACGCTCGCAGCCCCGTGTGCGCCGTGGCCGACGGCGAACACCGCCGAATGCATGATCACGATCCCGGCGAGCAGGATGAACAGCGCCAGCGCCCGGGGAAACCCGGTCACGCGTAATGCCTGCTGCTCACCCATATGGCCAGTCTAGCGACGCCGATCCGTCTGGCATGGATACCCCCGACTGGTATCTCGGGCGGGGTCGCGGCCGGAACGCGCGGGTTCCGCCGACTCGGGTTCGGCCGTCCCAGCCGGTAGCGTGGCGCGCGTGTCACAGCGCGAACTGGTAATTCTCGGGACCGCGAGTCAGGTGCCGACCAAGCAGCGCAACCACAATGGCTACCTGCTGCGGTGGGATGGGGAGGGGTTGCTGTTCGATCCGGGGGAGGGGACGCAGCGGCAGATGATCTACTCCGGGGTTTCGGCCACCGACATCACCCGCATCGGCATCACCCATTTCCACGGCGACCACAGTCTCGGACTGGCCGGGGTGGTGCAGCGCATCAGCCTCGACCGGGTTCCGCACGCGGTGGACATCTACTATCCGGCCTCGGGTGAGCAGTACTTCCAGCGCCTGTGCAACTCCACCGCCTACCGCCACGCCGCCGAACTGCGGCCGCGCCCCATTCGCGCGAATGGCGAAATCCCCGCTCCCGACGCCACTTTCACCCTGCGTGCGGCCCATCTCTCGCATCCGGTCGATGCCTACGGGTACCGGCTCGACGAACCGGACGGCCGCCGCATAGTCCCCGAGCGGCTGCGCGCCCTCGGCCTCGCCGGTCCCGTGGTGGGGGAGTTGCAGCGCACCGGCAGTGTCGAATTCGACGGCCGCACCGTCACTCTGCACGAGGTGAGCGAACCTCGGCGCGGCCAGAGCTTCGCCTTCATCATGGACACCCGGCTCTGCGACGGGGTCTACGACCTCGCCGAGGGCGTGGACATGCTGGTCATCGAGGCCACCTTCACCGACGCCGACGCCCTGCTCGCCGAGGAGTACGGCCACCTCACCGCCGGTCAGGCCGGAAAGGTCGCCGCCTCCGCCGGAGTCCGCACCCTGGTGCTCACCCACTTCTCCCAGCGCTACCGCACCCTCGACGACCACCTCGACCAGGCCCGAGCCCACTTCGACGGCGATATCGTCGTAGCCGAGGACCTCGCCCGCATACCGATGCCGCCCCGCCGCTGATTCCGGCGCGTAAACCGCCGCGAACCCGCCCGGAGCGCAGCGGAGGGCAATTGGATACAGCAAGATGGATCGCATGGGCGCACACGACGAGTTGATCGAACTGGCGGACCGTTATTGGGACAGCCTGCTGGAGTCCGCACCCAGCGAGGCAACCCTGTTGGGCGACAGGCGATTCGACGATCGCATCGAGGATCTGTCGGTGGCGGCGGAGGAACGGCTGCTGCGCACCTGGGAGGGTTTGCTGCGGGAGACCGAGGCGCTCGACACCGCGCGGCTCGACGACTCCGACCGAATCACCCACAGTCTGCTGCGCACCGAGTTGACCGGGGCGGTGGAGCATCTGCGGTGGCGGCCCGCCGAGATGGCCTCCGACCAGATGAACGGCGTGCACGCGCAGCTGCTCACCATGGCTCCGCAGATCAATGCCCCGGAGCCGGAGAACGCCGAACGCCTGGTGCGGCGCTACCGGCAGTTCGGCGCGCTGCTGGCGCAGGCGACGCAGCGCTTCCGCGACGGCCTGGCCGCCGGGCGCACCCCCGCGCGCATCGCCATCGAACGCTCGCTCAATCAGCTCGACGGCTATCTCGCCTCCGATCTCGCCGAGGACCCGTTCGTCACCTTCCCCGGTCCGTCCGACTGGGCGGGCGAAAAGGCTTGGCGCGCAGAGCTCGCCGACGTCGCCCGCGAGGTCATCCGCCCCGCCTTCGCCGCCTATCGCGAGGCGTTGGCCACCGACCTGCTGCCCGCCGCGCGCTCCGACGAGCGGCCCGGCCTGTGCTGGCTCGGCGACGACGGCGCGGATATCTACCGCCGCCTGCTGCGCCTGCACACCACCCTGCCCGATCTCGGCGCGGACGAGATCCACCAGCTCGGCCTGACCGAATTGGACCGGCTGCGAACGGAATACGCCGAAGTCGGCGCGCGCCTGTTCGACACCGCCGACCTCGGCGAGATCTTCACCCGCCTGCGCCGCGACCCCGAGCTGCGCTACGACAACGGCGACGAGATCATGGCCGATGCCCGCCGCTGCCTGGCCGATGCCACCGCGATCATGGGCGACTGGTTCGGCCGTCTGCCCAAGCAGTCCTGCGATATCCTGCCGGTCCCGGATTTCCTGGCCGCCGACGCGCCCGCCGCCTACTACTTCCCGCCCGCCGCCGACGGCTCCCGCAAGGGCGCGTACTTCGTCAACCAGCACGACGCCAAGGGCCGCAACCGCTACGAGACCGCCTCGGTGGCCTTCCACGAGGCGATTCCCGGCCATCATCTCCAGCTCACCATCGCCAACGAGCTCGACCACCTGCCGCGCTTCCAGCGCCAGTCCTTCGCCAATACCGCCTTCGTGGAGGGCTGGGCGCTCTACACCGAACGGCTCGCCGACGAAATGGGCTTGTACGCCGACGATCTCGGCCGCATCGGCATGCTCGCGGGTGACTCGTGGCGCTCCTGCCGCCTGGTGGTGGACACCGGCCTGCACGCCAAGGGGTGGACCCGGCAGCAGGCCATCGACTTCATGGTCGCCAATGCCCCGGTCGGGCTCGAGGAGATTCGGATCGAGGTGGACCGCTACATCGCCATGCCCGGGCAGGCCGTCGCCTACAAGGTGGGTCAGCTGGAGATCCAGCGCCAGCGTGCCCAGGCCGAGCAGCGCCTCGGATCGGCCTTCGATATCAAGGCTTTCCACGATGTGGCGCTCGGCTCCGGCTCGGTGAGTCTGCCGGTACTGCGGGAGTTGGTCGCCGCGCTCTGAACCGTCGGGACAGTCGAATCCGTCACGATCCGACGGAACAGGAATAGCGGCCGCACCGTGGTGTTCGACTCAGTTGATGAGTCGAGCTAACGAAAGAGGGTGCTGATGACGGCCACCGAGGTTCGCACCGGCGTCGGATTCCGATCCGAGCGCGGACCGCTGCTCATCTCCCTCATGATGGCGACCGGGCTGGTGGCGTTGGACTCCACCATCATCGCCACCGCGGTGCTCACCATCACCGATCAGCTCGGCGGGTTCGCGCAGTTCCCGTGGCTGTTCTCCATCTACCTGCTGGCGCAGGCGGTGACCGTGCCGATCTACGGCAAGCTCGCCGATATGCTCGGCCGCAAACCGGTCATGCTGTTCGGCATCGCGATCTTCGCACTGGGCTCGCTGCTGTGCGGTCTGGCCACCAGCATGCTGGCGCTCATCGTGTTTCGCGCGGTGCAGGGTATCGGCGCGGGCGCGGTGGCTCCGATGTCCATGACCATCGCCGGGGATGTCTACACCGTCGCCGAACGGGCCAAGGTGCAGGGCTATCTGGCCAGCGTATGGGCGGTGTCGTCGGTGCTCGGCCCGTTGTTGGGCGGCGTCTTCGCGGAGTACGTCAGTTGGCGGTGGATCTTCCTGGTGAACCTGCCGCTCGCGGCGCTGGCCGCGTGGATGCTGGTGCGGCACTTCACCGAAAGCACGCCTCGGCAGTCGCACCGCATCGACTATCTGGGCGCTGGACTGCTGGCGGTCGGCGCCGGTGGGCTCATGCTCGCACTGCTCGAGGGTGGGCACGCGTGGGCGTGGGGTTCGCCGACCAGTCTGGCGCTCTTCGGCGGTGGTGCGCTGGCGCTGATCGCCTTCGGCCTGGTCGAGCGCCGTGCCGCCAATCCGATTCTGCCGCTGTGGATCTTCCGTCGCCGCGTGGTGCTGGCCAGCAGCATGGTCTCGTTGCTCGTCGGCGCGGTGCTGCTCGGATTGACCTCGTACGTCCCGACCTTCGCCCAAGGCGTGCTGGGGGCCGGGGCGCTCGTCGCGGGACTCACCGTCGGCGCGCTCACCATGGGGTGGCCGTTGGCGGCCTCGCAGGCGGGAAAGGTGTACCTGCGCATAGGTTTCCGTCGTACCGCGCTCATCGGCAGCACATTGGGCTCGCTCGGCGCGGCGACACTGCTGCTGGTCGACGCCGATTCCGCGCTGTTGCGGCTGGCGGTCGGCTGTTTCATCGTCGGCACCGGTATGGGCCTGGTCGCCACCCCGACCCTGATCGCCGCGCAGACCTCGGCCGACTGGTCCGAACGCGGCGTGGTGACCTCCACCAATATGTTCGCGCGCTCGATCGGCAGTGCCGTCGGTGTCGCGGTTTTCGGTGCCTTGGTGAATGCCCGTGTGGGCGGCGCGGACCACCCCGCGCCCGAGGTGCTCGCCCCCGCCATCCATGTGGTGTTCCTCGCGGTGACGGCCATGGCGATCGTCATGGTCGCGGCCTCGGCCATGATGCCGCGCCGCTGACCGGCGCGCTGCGCCCGGTTGTGCGAAGGGTCAGCAACCGGGCACTGCGCGAACGGTTTTCAGGCGCGCGCCACGGTTTGCACTGTCATAGAACGCAGTAATGCGAACTGGGCACTCGTATAACACAATGAACCAGCCGAATGGGACAGCGCGGCAATGATCTAGCACACTGTAGGTGTGGTTGAGGTCGAGGATGTCTTGAGCCGGTTGCGGCGCTACCCCGATGTGGAGGCGGTGAACCTCTACGCGGTGGACGCCGCCGATCGGCTGTTGCTCGATGTGGCCGCCGATTCCCTTGCCGCGGTAGGCGATGCCCCCGGGCGGGTCGCCGTCATCGACGACGGCTACGGCGCGCTCACACTCGGGGCCATCGCCGCGCACGGACTGCGCGGGGTGCGGGTGCACCAGGATCTGCTCACCGGCGAGCAGGCCCTGGCCAACAATGCCCGCCTGGTCGGGCTGACCGACCGCTACACCGTGCACGACCTCGGACCGGAACTGCTCGCCGACGTGCGGGTGGTGCTCTTGCGCCTGCCGCGCGCGCTCTCCGGGCTCGCCGAGATCGCCGATGCCATCGCGCGCTACGCCGATCCGGAGGTCGAGGTCTACGCGGGCGGGCGCGACAAGTACCTGACACCCGCCATGAACGACGTGCTGGCCGAATCCTTCGGCACGGTGCGCGCCAGCCGAGGGCGGCAGAAATCCAGAACCCTGCTCGCCACCGAGCCCAAAGCCGTTGGCGACCCGCCCTTCCCGGTGCGCAATCGCATCGACGAACTCGATCTCGAGGTGGTCGCGCACGGCGCCGCCTTCTCCGGACCCCGGCTCGATATCGGCACCCGATACCTGTTGGAGTTCCTCAAGCGCATGAAGCCCGACGCCCGCGAGGCCGTCGACCTCGGTTGTGGCACCGGCATTCTCGCGGTGTCGCTGGCCAAAGCCCGTCCGGGACTGCGGGTCACGGCCACCGATCAGTCCGCGGCCGCCGTCGCCTCCACCCGGGCCACCGCCGCGGCCAACGGGGTCGGCGACCGGGTGACGGTGCTGCGCGACGACGCCATGTCCAATGTGCCCGACAACAGCGCGGATCTGGTGCTGTGCAATCCGCCCTTCCATGTCGGCGCGGCGGTGCACACGGGGTCGGCCATCAAGATGTTCCAGCAGACCGGGCGGGTGCTGCGGCCCGGCGGGGAGCTGTGGACCGTCTACAACTCCCATCTCAACTACCGAGGGGTCATGGCGAGCATGGTGGGCAAGACCGAGGTGATCGGGCGCAATCGGAAGTTCACCGTCACGCGGTCGGTGCGGGGGCTGCACGACAGCGCCGAGTGAGCGAGGGGGCAGCCAGTAATTCGACCGGTCGGTCCGGCGAGCAGAATGGCGCTATGGCCCGAATCGATCTTCGAATTTTCACCGAACCGCAGCAGGGCGCGAGCTACGAGACCCTCCTCGCCGTGGCCAAGGCCACCGAGGACCTGGGGTACGACGCCTTCTTCCGATCCGACCACTATCTGAAGATGGGCGACGCCGACGGGCTGCCCGGCCCCACCGACGCCTGGACCACCCTGGCCGGGCTCGCGCGCGAGACCAAGCGCATTCGCCTCGGCACGCTCATGACCTCGGCCACCTTCCGCTACCCCGGCGTACTCGCCATCCAGGTGGCGCAGGTGGACGCCATGTCCGGCGGCCGCGTCGAATTCGGTTTCGGCGCGGGCTGGTTCGAGGCCGAACACACCGCCTACGGCATTCCCTTCCCGGACGAGAAGTTCGCGCGCTTCGAGGAGCAGCTGGCCATCCTCACCGGCCTGTGGGAGACCCCGGTGGGGGAGGTCTTCAACTTCGTGGGCAAGCACTACAGCCTCACCGACTGCCCCGCGCTGCCCAAGCCCGCGCAGTCCAAGATCCCGGTGATCATCGGTGGCCAGGGCGCCAAGCGCACGCCGCGGCTGACCGCGCGGTACGCCGACGAATTCAATATGCCGTTCTCGTCGATGGAGGACAGCGCCGCGCAATTCGAGCGGGTGCGCGCCGCCGTCACGGCCGCCGGGCGGGATCCGAACGAGCTGGTCTACTCCAATGCCCTCATCGCCTGCGTCGGGCGTGACGACGCCGAGGTGGCGCGCCGCGCCGGGGCGATCGGGCGGGAGGTCGAGGAGCTGAAGGCCAACGGTCTGGCGGGCAGTCCGGCCGAGGTGGTCGACAAACTCGGCCGCTACGCCGAAACCGCTGGCACCAGCCGGGTCTACCTACAGATACTGGACCTGGACGACCTCGATCATCTGGCCCTCATCGCCGATCAGGTGATGAGCCAGCTGGGATAGTCGGAGCGCACCGCGAGGGCTGGCGATCGAGCAGCCACGCGGTAAAGTCCGATTTGTCCGATACGCGGTGGGTGTCGGGAACTGACAGCCACCGTGACACGTTGGAGACTTCAGACGTGGCCACGAACGCCGTGAGCCTCGACTCCAGAAAGGGACGCGCTGTGCGCACCACTAGCAATCCGGTCTTCAAAAACCTTGCGCCGCAACAGCAGCAGGGTGGCGGCTACGCCGGTTTTGGTTCGGCCGCCGCTGGAGCCGGTCAGTTCACACAACAGCAGCAGCCTTACGGCTACGGCCAGCAGCCCCCGCCGGGCTACCCGCCCTACGGCTACCAGCAGATGCCGGTGCCGACCACGCGGCCCATGACCATCGACGATGTGGTGACCAAGACCGGCATCACGCTCGGCGTGGTCACCCTGGGCGCGATCCTGTCCTACGGCCTCACCTCGTTCAACCACAATCTGGCGCTGCCGTTCGTCCTGGTGGGCGGATTGGTCGGCTTCGTGCTGGTGCTGGTGGCGAGCTTCGGCCGCAAGCAGGACAACCCGGCCATCGTGCTCAGCTACGCGGGCTTCGAGGGTCTGTTCCTGGGTGCGCTGTCCTACATGTTCACCGGCGTGGAGTTCGGCGGCGTCGGCGGCGCGGGCCTGATCGCACAGGCGGTACTGGGCACCTTCGGCGTGTTCTTCGGCATGTTGGTGGTCTACAAGACCGGCGCGATCCGCGTGACGCCGCGCTTCACCCGCATGATCGTGGGCGCGATGATCGGCATCCTGGTGCTGGCGCTGGGCAATATGATCGCCATGTTCTTCACCCCCGACGGCTTCGGCCTGCGCTCGGGCGGCACCCTGTCGATCATCTTCTCGCTGGTGGTCATCGCCATCGCGGCGTTCAGCTTCCTGCTCGACTTCGACGCCGCCGACCAGCTCATCCGCGCCAACGCTCCCGCGAAGGCCGCCTGGGGCGTCGCCCTCGGCCTGACCGTGACGCTGGTCTGGCTCTACATCGAGATCCTGCGACTGCTGTCGTACTTCCAGAACGACTAGGCCCAACTCTCAGGAACTCTCAGGGGCTTCGCCCCCGAACCCCCAAAAGCGTGGGGCCGCCTGTGGTCTGTAAATGGGGGTCTGGGGGCGATAGCCCCCAGGTGCTTCGCTGGTAAAGCAGCGGCCCGCCCGACCGTTAGGTCGGGCGGGCCGCTTACTTGCTACGGGCGACTCAGCTGAGGCGCTCGATGATCATCGCCATGCCCTGGCCGCCGCCGACGCACATGGTCTCCATGCCGAACTGCTTGTCCTGGGTCTGGAGGTTGTTGATCAGCGTCGCGGTGATGCGGGCGCCGGTCATACCGAACGGGTGGCCCAGGGCGATCGCGCCGCCGGAGATGTTGAGCTTGTCCTCGTCCATCTTCAGCTCGCGCGCCGAACCCAGCACCTGCACGGCGAAGGCCTCGTTGATCTCGTAGAGGTCGAGATCGTCGATGGTCATGCCCGCGGTCTTCAGCGTCTTGCGCACCGCCTCGATCGGGCCGAGGCCCATGATCTCGGGCGAGAGACCGGAGACGCCGGTGGCCACGATGCGGGCCAGCGGGGTCAGGCCGAGCTCACGCGCCTTGGTGTCGCTCATGACGACCAGCGCGGCGGCGCCGTCGTTGAGCGGACAGGCATTACCGGCGGTAATGGTGCCGTCGGGACGGAAGACCGGCTTCAGCTGCGAGATCTTCTCGTACGTGGTGCCCGCGCGCGGGCCGTCGTCGGTAGTGACGACGGTGCCGTCCGGCAGGGTCACCGGGCTGATCTCCCGCTCGAAGAAGCCGGACTTGATGGCCTCCTCGGCGCGGTTCTGCGAGCGCACGCCCCAGCGGTCCTGGTCCTCGCGAGAGATGCCGGTGTACTGCGCGACGTTCTCCGCGGTCTGGCCCATGGCGATGTAGACGTCCGGCAGGATGTCGTTCTCGCGCGGATCGGTCCAGGTGTCCGCGCCGCCCTCGGCGCGCTTGGCGGTGCGGGCCTCGGCCTCGGCGAACAGCGGGTTGTGGGTGTCCGGCCAGCCGTCGGCGGTGCCCTTCGGGAAGCGCGACACGGTCTCCACACCGGCGGAGATGAACACATCACCCTCACCGGCCTTGATGGCGTGGAAGGCCATCCGGGTGGTCTGCAGCGAGGAGGAGCAGTAGCGGTTGAGCGTGACGCCGGGCAGGTAGTCGTAGCCCAGCTGCACCGCGACCGAGCGGGCCATGTTGAACCCGCCCTCACCCGCGGGCTGACCGCAGCCGAGGATGAGATCGTCGATATCGGTGGGCGCGAGGGCGGGCACCTTGTCCAGGGCCGCACGCACCATCTGGGCGGTGAGGTCGTCGGGACGCATGCTCACCAACGAACCCTTACCTGCGCGGCCGATCGGCGAACGGGCATACGAAACGATGACGGCCTCTGCCATGAGGACTCCTTACTCGCAGGGGGTGATCCGCTTCGAATCTACGACGGCGCTGTGAGGGGGGAAACATCCGGTATGCCGGTATCCCATTCAGTGAAGGGTGGGATTGCTCACTGATCGGTGGGTTCGGCGGCCGGTTCCGGCGTCGCGGGGCCTTGACCGGGCGCCGCGGGCGGCCCGTCCGGCACGGTGAAACTGGCCCGCTGCGGCAGGTTCGGCATATCCGTGTAGATGGTGACGTCGATGCGTCCCGGTCCGGTGTCCTGGAACAACGCGTACTGCAGGCTGCCGTAGATGCCCGCCACCACGGTCACCCGATATTCGCCCGCCGCACCGGTGTTCGTATTCCGCCACGCCACCGTGGTGACGGTCTCGCACAGCGGCGCGAATGCGTAAGGCCCCGGCCCGATTCCGCCGATGGGCAACGCCTGCACATTGAAGATCGCCCGCCCCGGATATTCGGGCGCGGTCTCGGCCCAGCTGCGAATCGACCCACCGCAGTACCCATTGCGCATCAGGCTCGGCACCTGCGGGAATTCGGTGGTGGCGGCGGAGACGGGCGCGGCCGCGGCGAGCACTGCGGCGGCGGCGAAAACGGTGAACAAGGCTGCGGTACGTACGCTCGTCGGCGACCTCATGCCCCGAGGGTAGTGCCGCGTCGAGCCCACACGCCCGATGTGCGCGCAGGCCGCCATCTCCTTTCTGCAACGATGGGGGGTATGCGCATCGCTAACCATGTCGTCGATCTGATCGGAAACACCCCGCTGGTTCGGCTGAACTCCGTGGTGGGTCCGAACTCGGGGCTGGTGGCCGCGAAGGTCGAATACCTCAATCCCGGTGGCAGTTCCAAGGACCGCATCGCCGTCAAGATGATCGACGCCGCTGAAGAGGCCGGACTGCTGAAGCCCGGCGGCACGATCGTCGAGCCGACCTCCGGCAATACCGGCGTGGGTCTGGCGCTGGTCGCGCAGCAGCGCGGCTACAAGTGCGTCTTCGTCTGCCCGGACAAGGTGAGCGAGGACAAGCGGAATGTGCTGCGCGCCTACGGCGCCGAGGTGGTGGTCTGCCCGACCGCCGTCGCGCCGGAGGATCCGGCCAGCTACTACAACGTCTCCGACCGCCTGGTCCGGGAGATCCCGGGCGCGTGGAAGCCGGATCAGTACTCCAATCCGGGTGGCCCGGAATCGCATTACGAGACCACCGGCCCGGAGATCTGGCGCGATACCGAGGGCAAGGTCACCCATTTCGTGGCGGGCGTCGGCACCGGCGGCACCATCACCGGAACCGGTCGGTACCTCAAGGAGGTCTCCGGCGGCAAGGTGAAGATCATCGGCGCGGATCCGGAGGGTTCGGTCTACTCCGGCGGCACCGGCCGCCCGTACCTGGTCGAGGGCGTCGGCGAGGACTTCTGGCCCAGCGCCTACGACCCGGCCATCCCGGACGAGATCATCGCCGTCTCCGATGCCGACTCCTTCGAGATGACCCGCCGCCTGGCCCGCGAAGAGGGCCTGCTGGTCGGCGGCTCCTGCGGTATGGCCGCCGTGGCCGCGCTCAAGGTCGCCGAGCGCGATCCCGACGCGGTGGTCGTCGTGCTGCTCCCCGACGGTGGCCGCGGCTACCTGTCCAAGATCTTCAACGACCAGTGGATGAGCTCCTACGGCTTCCTGCGCTCGCGCCTGGACGGCTCCACCGCCGCCGAGCCGCTCGTCGGCGATGTGCTGCGCGGCAAGTCCGGTGAGCTGCCCGATCTGGTGCACACCCACCCGCAGGAGACCCTGCGCGATGCCATCGAGATCCTGCGCGAGTACGGCGTCTCGCAGATGCCCGTCGTCGGCGCGGAACCGCCGGTCATGGCGGGCGAGGTCGCGGGCAGCGTCACCGAGCGCGACCTGCTCTCCGCGGTCTTCGAGGGCCGCGCGCACCTCACCGATTCGGTGAAACAGCATATGAGCCCGGCCTTCCCGCTCATCGGCTCCGGCGAACCGGTCTCCTCGGCCACCAAGGCATTGGAGAGCACCGACGCCCTGATGGTCGTCGAGGACGGTAAGCCGGTCGGCGTCATCACCCGCCACGACCTGCTCGGCTTCCTCAGCGCGGGTGCGCTCGGCCACTGAGCCGACCCGTCGAATCGCTCTGACGCCGCGCCCCCTTCGGTGGCGCGGCGTCGTCGCGAGGCGGCCGTCACTTTCCTGTCACGGTTGGGACACCGCGGCCGAGGTGCGTCGGGAATCACCCCGGCGCGTCACGCGCGATAACTGCGGTGTTACTGAGCGTTCATACTCGGCGAGAACGATCAGCTGGCATGAACCGGTGGCAGGTGGTCTCGTGGGTGGCGCTGCTGATGGCGGTGCTCGGTGTCGCGGAGTGCTTGGAGCGCACGCGATTTCCCGCGCCACAGATGATCCTGGCCATCGCGGTGGGCGCGGGGCTGGCGCTGGCGGGTCGGCTGCCCGCGCCGCTGCCGCGTGAGGTGTCGCTCGGCGTCCAGGCCATGCTCGGTGTGCTCATGGGTAGCTACCTCGAGGTGTCGCTGCTGTCCTCGATCGGCTGGCAACTGCTGCCGGTCCTGGCGGTGACGGTCGCGACGGTGCTCGTGAGCATCGGTATCGCCATGGTGTTCGCGCGCGTCGCCAAGGTGGAGTTGCCGACCGCGACACTCGGACTGCTGGCGGGCGGGTCGGCGGCCGTGGTGGCGGTGGCCGACGACCTCGACGCCGATCCACGCCGGGTGGCGTTCATGCAGTACCTGCGGGTGGCCATGGTGGCGCTGACCGCTCCGGCGCTCGCGGTACTGCTCGACGACGGCGACCGAACCGATTACGGCACAGCCACTTTGGGCGGCGCGGTCACCAATCCCGATCTGCCGCACTGGATGATCGTCGGCCGGGGCGATCAGGTCGCCGGACTGTCCATCGCCATCGTGCTGTGCCTGCTCGGTATGCGCGCG
This sequence comes from Nocardia sp. NPDC050406, assembly GCF_044459025.1. Taxonomy (NCBI): domain Bacteria; kingdom Bacillati; phylum Actinomycetota; class Actinomycetes; order Mycobacteriales; family Nocardiaceae; genus Nocardia; species Nocardia sp. NPDC050406. The sequence continues at coordinate 688,400 of NZ_JBITIM010000002.1, forward strand.
GGCCGCTGGCTGCGCCTGCCGAGTCCGGCGCTCATCGGCCCCATGGTGCTCACCGCCCTGCTCACCGCGTTCGGTGTGAGCCACGGATACGCCCCGACCAACCTGTTCAAGGAATTGCTGTTCGTCCTCATCGGTTTCGAGGTCGGCACCCGCTTCACCCGGGCGGTGGTGGTGGAGATGGCCCGCATGATTCCGGGCATGACCGCCGCCATCGTCGCGCTGTCCGCGGTGGTCGCCGCCCTGGCCTGCGGCCTCGCCTATCTGGTCGACCTGGAACTGTCCGACCTCTACCTCGCCACCACGCCCGGCGGTATCAATGCCGTCCTCGCCACCGCCGAGGGCATGGACGCCAATATGCCGCTCATCACCAGCGTGCAGAGTGCACGGCTGCTGCTCATGGTGCTGCTGCTCCCGCTGATCATGCGCGCCATCCGCCCGATCCGCGGCGCGGCCCGACCCGAGCCGGTACCCGTGGCGGTCGGCTGAGCCGAACGTCAGGGCCGCGGCGGTTCGACGCCCGCGAGTTCGCAGAGGGTCTCGACGAAGGCGCGCACCCGCCCGGTGTAGCCGTCGCAGCGCCAGATGAGGCCGTACTCGATGGGTTCGGCATCGCGGAACGGCACGAAGGCGATGCCGGGGCGGGAGTGATACCGCGCGGCGCGCAGGGAGGCCGGTGTGGCCCCGCGCCCCTTGGCGACGAGCGAGAGCACCTCCTGCCAGTACACGACGGAGTCGCCGTGGGTGATGGGCCGTCCGCCGGGGGTCCGGGTGGGGAAGATGTGGTGCATCCAGTACCCCGGGATATCGCCCGCCACGATCACCATGGGCAGCGTGGACTGATCCTCCACCGACAGCGAATCCCGTGCCGCCAGAGGGTGTTTCGCGGGGACGATGAGGGCGCGGGGCTCGGTGAACAGGGCCGGACCGGCCACCAGGTCCGGCTCGTCGACCGGGAACTCGGTCACCTGGAGGTCGAGCACCCCCGCGCGCAGCGGACCGTGCGGATCGCGGATCTGCACCTCCTGCGCGCGCACCGCGCAGTCGGGATAGCGGCTCTCGAACTTGTCGGCCGCCTCCAGCACCAGATCGTGCACCCACTGCGAGGAGAATCCGACCCGCAAGGTCCCGGTGACGCCCTTGCCGACCGCGACGGCGCGCGACACGGCCTCCCGCATGGCCTGGTACGCGGGCGCGAGATCGTCCCGCAGCTGCCGACCGGTGGGGGTGAGGCTCACCCGGCGGCTGGTGCGCTCGAACAGCGGCACCCCGATGCGGCGCTCCAATTTCTTGATGGTCTGGCTGACTCGTCCCTGCGCCAGCCCGAGCCGTTCCGCGGTGCGCCGGAAATGCAACTCCTCCGCCAGCGTCAGGAAGGTTTCGATCTCGTGGCGCTCCATACAGTTCCCTCATCGGTGAATCTCGCGCACCGATCGTAGAGAAGGTCGGCATTGTTCGGCGCGGCCGCGCTGCCGACACTCGAGGCGTGCCTATCGAGAACACCCTCTTCGACTACAGCCCGATCACCGAACGACCGGCCTTCACCTGGCCCGAGAACAAGAAGGTCGCCTTCTACGTCGGGCTCAATATCGAACACTTCCGCATCGACCGCCCGTCGACCAGTATCTGGCCCGGCACCATCGACCTGGTGCCCGACGCACTCAACTACGGTTGGCGCGACTACGGCCCGCGCGTCGGCGTGTGGCGCATCATCGAGAGCCTGGACCGGCACGGCATTCGCGCCAGCGCCCTGCTGAATTCCGATGTGGTGGAACACAATCCGCAGATCGTCAAGGCGGGGTTGGAGCGCGATTGGGCCTGGCTCGCGCACGGTAAGACCAACTCCGAGATCACCGCGGGCATGACCGTCGAGGAGGAGCGCGAGTACCTCACCGCCATCGTCGACACCATCGCCGCGGCGACCGGGCGGCGCCCGCGCGGGTGGATGGGCCCCGGCCTGACCGAAACCTTCGACACCCCACGGCTTTTCGCCGATCTGGGTGGTGAGTATGTGCTCGACTGGACCAATGACGATCAGCCCTACGCGCTGAATGTGCCTGGGCTGCTGTCGGTTCCGTACACCGTGGAGCTCAACGATCTCGGCATCTTCGCCAAGGGCACCCCCGGCCCGGAATTCGTGCGGATCATCAAGGACCAGTACGAGCAGTTGCTCGCCGATGCCCAGGACGGCAGCAGCCGCGTCATGGCCATCGCCCTGCACCCGTTCGTCACCGGCCAGGCCTTCCGCGCGAAGTACCTCGACCAGGCTCTCGAGTTCCTCGCGGCCCAGCCCGATATCTGGCTCACCACCAGCGACGAGATCGCGGACCGTTACCGGACGGTGCGCTGACTTCGGCGGAGTCGATCGACAACGGGGCCGTGCGGCCCTAGAGGCATCAGGCCGTGTTCCACGAGGGACACGGCCTTCTCCGTGCGAACGGGCCGTTACCAGGCCGATACAGCGGCGCTTTCGGGGGCCGCCATCGTGATGTGAAGCGGCTCTAACCGTTAGATAAATGAGCGCGACACGCCGAGAAACGGGCTATTCGGGCCATTGACCAGTGCGATGCGATAACTTTCTAAGTGAGCTGCATCACTTTCAGTTTGGAACAGAATGACCAGGTCAGGGCTGGAATTCGAGCAGGTGAGCGAGAATTGCAAGAGTGTGGTTCACCTGTTGTTCAACTGTGGTTCAGGCAGTGTTCAAGTAACGCAATCAGGCTGTGACCTTGTCAGAAACAGACCGCAAGTCTGATTGGCGCGAGGAGTTGTCAACGCATATGCGGAACATCAACATGACGCCGGTGCCGGGAGGCACCACGGCCGCCACGTACTGAGTACGTCCTCGCGCGCTGCTAAGGATGTGAATCCTCTTCGCCCGTAACGGGTTCGACAGCAGCTCCCGCACAAAACCGATAGCGCGTCAGCGAGCGCCACCCGGCGTTCGCAGCCCCTTCGCGCTGTCTCCAGGCCCAGCGACGGCCGAGACCGAATAGGAATCCAACTTCGCCATGCCCAACAGAACCCTGAGCAATCTGCGCTGCCCTCATAAACGTAGCAAGGTGGTCGCCGCCACCCGTACCGCCGGAGCCGCCGTGCTCGCGGTCGGCGTCTTCGGCGCCATCGCCACCGCCGGTGGCAATGCCACCCCCGGCGAGGTCCAGAAGGTCTCCCTGGCCGAGACCCTCGCCGATACCGCGGCTCCCGCCGCACCGGCCGCTCCCGCCGTCGAGCAGCTCGCCGCTCCGGCCCCCGCGCCGATGCCCGCCCCCGAACTTCCGGCCCCGGCTCCCGAGCCCGCGCCCGCTCCCGCCCCGGTGTACGAGAACAACCTCGACGGTTGGATCCGCCAGGCGCTGGACATCATGCACGCCCACGGCATTCCGGGCAGCTACGACGGCATCATGCGCAATATCCTGCGCGAGTCGAGCGGCAACCCGCAGGCCATCAACCTGTACGACTCCAACGCGGCCATGGGCATCCCGTCCAAGGGCCTGCTCCAGGTGATCGATCCGACCTTCGCGGCCTACCACGTGCCGGGTACGCCGTTCGACGTCTGGGATCCGGTCGCCAATATCGTCGCCGCCTGCAACTACGCCGCGGCCCGGTACGGCTCGATGGACAACGTCAACAGCGCGTACTGATTCGAGCGCTGGGTCTCGCGCTGGTCCGAACACCCGAATTGGCAAGTTTCCGCAACTTTTGCGCAAACGGCCGGTTCGGGTGTTCGCGCGAGGGTATAACCGCCCATGGAGCTAAGTTCTGGCACCCGGCTGGAACAGATAGCGAAGGGACGGGGTTTCATGCACACCTCCATTTTGGCTATCGATATCCAGAAAGGGCTTTCGGACGCCTGGAGTTCGGTAGCCACTTTCGTACCCAAGCTCATCGGTTTTCTGGTCGTGCTCGTCGTCGGCTGGATCGTCGCCAAGCTCGTCGCCAAATTGGTGACGGGCATTCTGCATCGAATCGGTTTCGACCGGCTCGTGGAGCGCGGCGGCATCAAGTCCATGCTGGCCAACAGCAGCTATGACGCCACCCAGATTCTGGCCAAACTGGCCTACTACGCCATCCTGCTGATCACGCTGCAGCTCGGCTTCGGCGTCTTCGGCCCGAATCCGGTCAGCGATATGCTCAACGGCATCGTGGCGTGGCTGCCGAGGGCCTTCGTGGCCATCGTCATCGTCTGCATCGCGGGCGCGATCGCCACGGCGGTCAAGGATATGGTCGCGAATATGCTCAGCGGCCTGGAGTACGGTCGCATGCTCGGCCGCGTGGCCGCCGTCTTCATCTGGGGTATCGGCATCATCGCCGCGCTCAACCAGATCGGCGTGGGCACCTCGGTCACCATGCCCATTCTCATCACCGTGCTCGCCACCATCGGCGGTGTGCTGGTCATCGGCTTCGGCGGTGGCCTGGTCCGTCCCATGCAGGACCGCTGGGACCGCTGGCTCAACACCATCGAGAGCGAGATGCCCGAACTCAAGGGTCACGCGCAGGCGTACCAGCGCGGCCGCGAGGATGCCGCCCGGCAGCGCGAGGCCACCCGTCAGGGGGCCATGGCCGGATCCAACAACCCGCCCGGAAAGTGGGCCGACCAGCCCGTATCCGCCGGGTCCCCGTCCGGCTACGGTTCACAACCGGGATATGGTGGCGCACAACAGGGTTCGCGCTCCGAGGGCTTCGGCGGCGCACAGCGTGGCGGCGGGCAGTACGGCCACCCGCAGGAGCCCGGCCACCCGGGTGCACCGGGCCAGTCCGGCTCGGGCGGGTCGATGGGCCCCGGTGGTTCGCGGGGGCAAGGTGAACCCGGCCGCGGCATGGGGCCGGGCTGGGACCCGGACCACCGCTGAGAGGTTTCGACTGAACGCGAAAGCGGGCGCACACCCTCGGGTGTGCGCCCGCTTTCGCGCCCGTACTGCCGGGCGACCGTTCAAGCCATCTTCGCCAGCTGGCACACCGCCGCCAAGCGCAGGTGCAGCCAGTCCGCTCCACGCCAATCGAGCGGCGTGGCAGGTGCGAGGCCATCGCCCAGGAGCCCGCGGGCATATCCCGCCAGCAGCACCGTGGGGGCCACCGCCCGCGAATTCTCCACGCCCATTTCGAGAATGTCCCGAACGGCGGCGGCATGCTGGTCCACCAGGGCCGACAGGGCGGGGAATTCCGAGGCGGCCGCTCGGGCCGGAACTCCGTGTGTGCCGTGCAGGCGTTTCAGAGTCTTGCGCGCCGACACCTCGAGCAACGCGGAGCTGAGCAAAAACACCCGCTCATGCTAGCAATTGCCGGGCATTCGAAAGTGTGAGTTTCCGCGCACCCTCGGCGCGTCGAATGCCGGTGTCGGCGCAAACCGGTGAATCTGTGGTATTCGCCGGGATTCTCAGCGGAAGGCCTTGGCTCCGGTGAGCGCTTCGCCGAGGACCAGTTGATGCACCTCCGCGGTGCCCTCGTAGGTGAGCACGGACTCCAGGTTGTTGGCGTGCCGCAGCACCGGGTACTCGAGCGTTATGCCGTTGGCGCCCAGGATGGTCCGGCATTCGCGGGCGATGGCGAGGGCGACGCGGGTGCTGTTGAGCTTGCCCGCGCTGATCTGCTCCGCGCGGATCTCGTGGCGGTCCTTGAGACGGCCGAGGTGCAGCGCGAGCAGCTGTCCGGTGCCCAGCTGCACCGCCATATCCGCCAGTTTGGCCTGGGTGAGCTGGTACGCGGCGAGGGGTTTGTCGAACACCTCTCGCGTGCGCGCGTAATCGATTGCGGCGGTGAGGCAATCGCGGCCCGCGCCGAGTGCGCCGAAGATGATCCCGAATCGCGCCTCGCTCAGGCAGCCCAGCGGTCCGGCCAGTCCGCGCGCTTGCGGCAGCATGGCGTCGGCGGGCAGTCGCACCCCGTCGAGTGACAGCTCCGCGGTGATGGAGGCCCGCAGCGACAGTTTGCGGTGCATTTCCCGGGCGCTGAAACCCGGTGTGTCCGTGGGCACTACGAAGCCGCGCACCACGGTGCGCTCACCCTCGGCGGTCTGCGCCCAGACGATCGCGACATCGGCGACGGACCCGTTGGTGATCCACATCTTGGATCCGTCGAGAATCCAGTCGTCGCCGTCGCGGCGCGCCCGCGTGCGCATCCCGCCGGGATTGGAGCCGAAGTCCGGTTCGGTCAGGCCGAAGCATCCGATGAGCTGTCCGGCCGCCATACCCGGCAGCCACCGCTGCTTCTGCTCCTCCGACCCGTACTTGTGAATGGCGGTCATGGCCAGCGAGCCCTGCACCGAAACCATGCTCCGCACACCGGAATCCACGGCCTCGAGCTCCATGCAGGCGAGCCCGTAGGCGGTGCCCGAGGTCCCCGCGCAGCCGTATCCCTCCAGGTGCATGCCCAACAGTCCGAGCTTGCCGAGCTCCGGCGCGATCTCTCGGGCGGGGAAGGTCCCCTCCTCGAACCAGTCCGCCACGTGCGGCCGCAACCGCTCCGCCGCGAAGGCGCGCACGGTACTGCGAATCTCCTTCTCCTCCTCGGAGAGCAGCGATTCGATGGCGAAGAGCTCGTCTACGGTGACCATGCGCCCACCCTACGACGCGGGGTCGCCGGTTCGGGAGCGGTCGGTCAGCGGGCGTCGAAGAGCTTCAGCATGCCCGTCTGGCCGAACATCTCCGCCGCCTCGCGCGCCGAGGGGCTGCCGCCGTCGGGGTCCGCGCCCGCGGCCAGGAGGTCGCGCACGATATCGGGTTCGGCCTTGAAGACCGCGCCCGCGAGCGGGGTCTGCCCGTCGTCGTTGGCCTTGTTGGGGTCCGCGCCGCGGTCGAGCAGGACCTTGGTGGCGTCGCGGTGGCCGTGGTAGGCCGCGAGCATGAGCAGGCCGTCGCCACGCGCGTTGGTGAGGTCGATGGGGACGCCCGCGTCGAGGTAGGCGGCCAGCGAGGCGGCATCGCCCTTGCGGGCCATATCGAAGATCCGGGTGGCCAGCTCGATGACGTCGTCGTCGGGCTTGTCGGCGTTCTCAGCGCTCATTTTCCCAGTACTACCACGCCGCATCGGGCCGGGCGGCGGATCGACCGCGCCGTCGGGTAACCGTTGCGCGGCAACGGCTGTCGTATTCCCGCCGACGGTGGGATTTCGCCCATCGGTGAGATGGCCCACCGCGAATTCATGGCGACCCGCGCCGCCCCATAGACTCGGCCCCATGAGCGATCAGCTGGGTTTCTCCACACGGGCCGTGCACGCCGGGTTCGATCCCGACCCCCAGACCGGTGCGGTGAACGTGCCCATCTACGCGAGTTCGACCTTCGCCCAGGACGGTGTGGGCGGTATGCGCGGCGGCTACGAGTACGCGCGCACCGGCAACCCGACCCGCACGGCGCTCGAGGCCAATCTCGCCGCGCTGGAGTCGGGCAGCTACGGCCGGGCCTTCGCCTCGGGTATGGCCGCCACCGACTGCGCGCTGCGCGCCATCCTGCGCCCCGGCGATCACCTGGTGATCCCGAACGACGCCTACGGCGGCACCTTCCGGCTGATCGACAAGGTCTTCACGCAGTGGGGTATCGAGTACTCGGTGGCCGCGGTGACCGACGCCGACGAGGTGGCCGCGGCCATGCGCCCGAACACCAAGCTGGTCTGGATCGAGACCCCCACCAACCCGCTGCTCAATATCGGCGATATCGCCGCCATCGCCGATGTCGCGCATCGCGGCGGCGCGAAGCTGGTGGTGGACAACACCTTCGCCTCGCCGTACCTGCAGCAGCCGCTGCTGCTCGGCGCGGATATCGTCATCCACTCGACCACCAAGTACATCGGCGGTCATTCGGACGTGGTCGGCGGTGCGCTCATCACCGACGACCAGGAACTCGACGCCAAGTTCGCCTTCCTGCAGAACGGCGCGGGCGCGGTCCCCGGCCCCACCGACGCCTTCCTCACCCTGCGCGGCATCAAGACCCTGGCCCTGCGCATGGACCGGCACTGCGACAATGCCGAGACCCTGGCCGAATTCCTCGGCAATCACCCGAAGATCGCCCAGGTCATCTACCCGGGCCTGCCCGAACACCCGGGCCACACCACCGCCCAGAAGCAGATGCGCCGCTTCGGCGGCATGATCTCGGTCCGCCTGCACGGCGGCAAGGAGGCGGCCCTCGACTTCTGCGCCCGCACCAAGATCTTCACCCTCGCCGAATCCCTCGGCGGCGTGGAATCGCTCATCGAGCACCCGGGCGCGATGACCCACGCCTCCACCGCGGGCTCCGCCCTCGAGGTCCCCGCCGACCTCGTCCGCCTCTCGGTGGGCATCGAAGACGTCAGCGACCTCCTGGCCGACATCGAACAGGCCCTGGCATAACCTGCCAATAAAAGCGAACGGCCGCATCGGACAAATCCGATGCGGCCGTTCGCTTTTCAACCCGCCGACAAACGAAGCCACCCGCGCCCGCGACAACGACCCGACCCGCACCTCCTACGGATCAGCCCATCCCGCGCCCGCGACGTGACGACATCCCATCCGGCTGGGGGCGGCGTTCCTACCCACTCAGCACCGCGGCCCCCGGTCCGGTAGGACCGGGGGCCGCGAAGCCCGAAGTGTTCGGACTAGCTGTGGTAGGGCTCGGCGCTGACCAGGGTGACCTTCATGGTCTTGCCGTTGGGCAGCGTGTACTCGCGGGTGTCGCCGACCTTCGCGTCGATGAGCGCGCCGCCGAGCGGGGAGGCGGGGGAGTAGGTCTCCAGGTCGGCGCGACCCAGGCCCTCCTCGCGGGTGGCGATCAGGAACGTTTCGGTGTCGTTCTCGTCACCGTCGTAGTAGACCTTGACGACCGAACCGGGAAGCGCGACGCCGGACTTGGTCGGCGCGATGCCGACCTTGGCGTTGTTGAGCAGCTCCTGCAGCTGGCGAATGCGCGCTTCCTGCTGACCCTGCTCTTCACGCGCGGCGTGGTAGCCGCCGTTCTCCTTGAGATCGCCTTCTTCGCGACGCTCGTTGATTTCGGCCGCGATGACCGGACGGTTGGCGATGAGCGCGTCGAGTTCGCCCTTGAGCCTCTCGTGCGACTCCGGGGTCAGCCAGGTCACGTTCGTCTCAGTCATCTCGATCACTCCCTAGTAGTTGTTCCCGGCATGCCGGGATTCCCTGATACCCGTCGCGGCAACCGCCTTGCTGCGGGCACAGCGACAGTGGACGGCTGGAGCGATCCTGGGGGAGGTACCCGATACCGCTGGCCGCCAATGCAGCAAACACGGCTCCGAGGTCCGGAACCGTGTGTCGAACCATTTTAGCACGATTCACAAATACGCAGGTAGAAGCGTCAAAGCGGGTCGAGTATCGGACTTTTCAGCCAGCTCGCAGGTATGCGGGCACGTTCTCGCTACAGCCGTAGATATTGGCCGCGCCCGCGCGGCCGCTGGTGCGGATGACGGTATTCACGCGCACGGTCTCTTCGTCCGATCCGGGAATCAGGATCTCGCGGCGGCCCACTTCGTGATTGTCGGGATCCAGAGCCCGGACGTAGCAAACGACCGGCTGCTCGGGATCCTTCCGGGTGAGTTTGAAATCCACGGTGACCTCGGAATCGCTCACCACGTTGTAGCCGATGCGCTCCGGCTCGATGTCCTTCGGGCCGTATTGGCGATACCCCAGGTAGGCGACGACCAAACCGGCAATCACGACAATCGCCCCCACCAGGTAGAGCAGCGGACGGCGGCTGGCGCGCGGAGCGGTTCCGTACCGGTCGGCCGGTCTCTGGGTCACCACTGCGCGCTCCCGGGGGGTAGGTCGGAACAAATAACAATCGGATGGAACTATAGGGAATGAAGATCTGACACCCCCTGCCTGGACTGCCCGGCGGAGAGCATTGAGGTGAAGACTGTGATCGGTGAGGTGAACGAGAAGTGAGTGGACTTCGCCTCATGGCGGTGCACGCCCATCCCGACGACGAGTCCAGCAAGGGCGCGGCGACCACCGCGCGCTACGCCGCCGAGGGCAACGACGTCCTCGTCGTCACGCTGACCGGCGGCGAACGCGGCGACATTCTCAATCCCGCCATGAACATCCCCGGCATTCTCGACCGCATCACGGATGTGCGCCGCGAGGAGATGGCCGAGGCCGCCAAGGCGCTCGGGGTCGAGCAGACCTGGCTCGGCTTCACCGATTCCGGTCTGCCGGAGGGCGATCCGCTGCCGCCGCTGCCCGAGGGCTGCTTCGCGCTGGTGCCCCTGGAGGAGGCCACCGAGGCGCTGGTGCGGGTGGTGCGCGAGTTCAAGCCGCATGTCATCACCACCTACGACGAAATGGGCGGCTACCCGCACCCGGATCACATCATGTGCCACAAGGTCTCCGTCGCGGCCTTCGAGGCGGCGGGCGACCCGGAGCGTTTCCCGAATGCCGGAGCGCCGTGGACCCCACTCAAGCTCTACTACAACCACGGCTTCAGCCTGGCCCGGCTCGAGATCTTCGCCGAGGAGTACGAGCGTCTCGGCGAGCCGTTCCCCATGCAGGAGTGGATGGACCGCATGCGCGGTTACGCGGCCGAGCGCGGCGACGTCATGTCCCGGGTGACCACCCAAGTGGAGTGCGCCAAGTACTTCCCGCAGCGTGACGACGCCCTGCGCGCGCACGCCACCCAGATCGACCCCAATGGCGCGTTCTTCGCCATTCCCACCGAGATGCAGCAGCGGCTGTGGCCGACCGAGGAATTCGAGTTGGCGCAGACCCGGGTCCGCACCGCCATTCCGGAGACCGACCTGTTCGCGGGCATTCAGGAAGCCGACGAGGAAACCATCCGATGATCATCACCCTGCTCGCCCAGCCCACCGGAACCCCCACGGGTCCCGAGTTCGGCAAGGCGTCCCCGCTGGGCCTGATCATCGTGCTGCTGCTGTTGGTGGGCACGGTGCTGCTCATCTGGAATATGAACAAGCACATCAAGAAGCTGCCCGCCACCTTCTCCCCGGAGCATCCGGAACCGGATCAGGCCGCGGACGAGGGCACCGATCCCGGTGTGGTCGAGCCGGAGCCGCTGGAGCGGGAATCCGAGCAGCCCAAGAACGGAACTTCCTCGGGCACTTAGCGCTTCGAGACCTATCGAGCCCGTTCCGAACTGTTCGGAACGGGCTCGATACGTGAATGGCGTTGTCAGAACGGCCAATCCGCGCGCGTGCCCGCCTCGATGAGCGGAATCATCGTGAAGGCCGCGTCGGTCAGTCCGCCGAAGGCGTGCCGGTAAGGTCCGCCGCTGGGCGCGTGGCCGTGGCGGTAACCCGCCAGATTCCACGTGTACAGCGGCGTCGACTTCGGCAGCGCCGCACCGACATCCCCGCCGGTGGCCTGCTCATCGGTGATGATGACCACGCGGTCGTGCCGGGCGAAATGCCGTCGCACCGCGCCCGCGGTATCGGTGCCCGCGCCGATGAAGTAGTCCTCGGACTTCCAGCGGTCCAGTGCGCGCAGCACGGGTTCGTGCGCGCGCAGCGGAAAGACCAGGCTGGCCGGGTAGGTCCGACCCATCCACCGGGTGGCCTCCGAGAACGAGACGATATCGGCCCGCTCGCACCGGCCCGCCAGGGCGATACCGAAGATCGCGGCGGCATCCCAGCGCCGCAGCGTGCCGTCGCCGGAGAACCCCGAATCCATGGACCCGGAGGTGTCGACCAGCACCAACGTGCGCCCCGGCAGGGCGGGAACATTCGCCAGCGAATGCTCGAGAGCCTGCTCCAGGGCATGGCCCCAGCGCAGCGAGGGCGCGGCGCGATACGCCGACAGGAACCGCATGGGCAGCTGCCGCGAACGGGCCACCTGCTCCGGATCCGCCAGGCGCGCGGCCACGGTCGCGGCGACCTGATCGCACACACCGGCCTTGTCCCAATTCCGCAGGTTACGAAGGCTTGTCATGTAACCCATGGAGGGAATGAGGGCCTCCCAGACGGCGGCGTCCATCGGCTTCTGGAGCCAACCGGCCACCGACTCCCAGGTCATTCCGGCCGCGCGCAGGGTGTCCCGCGCCCGCTCGGCATCGTCGAAGAGGGCGCGGCGCTGCGTGACCGGGGTGGCCAACAGCCGCTCCCGGGCGCGCAGCGTTCGCAGCGCCTCCGGGATCGCCTTCTCACGATGGTGCCGCCGGTCGATGGCGTGCTCGAAAAGCGCACCCTGCCAAGGCTTCTCGGCCATGGGGGTGGGGTGTACCAGTTCGATCACGTCACCGAAGCGGAAGTCGCGGCCCGCGCCGTCCCACTTGGCCAGCGCCCGCTCGTCGTAGAGGCGGCGCACCGCGTCGGCGACACCGCGCTTGACCGGCTTGGGCAGGGCGCGACCGTAGGCGGCGTACCAGTAGGCGAGGAACTCGCCGGGCTCGTCGGCGCGCTGGAGCACGGAATCGATGACCTGGCGCGACATTCCGGGAAGCGCGGCGTCCAGCCGGGCCTTGGCGAATTCCGCGGCGCCGACGAGTGCGGCCGACCGCATATTCGCCTCGGTGCGCAGCCAGCGCAGGAAACGCGCGGTCCACTCGGGCTCGGCGGCGGTGGTTTCGCGGATCAGCGCCGCGTAGCGGGCGTCGCGGGTCTCGCCGGATTCGTAGAAAGTGTTCTCGCCCACCATATTCGCGACGGCCAGCAGGAAAAGTTCGCTCTGTGCCGGGCGCGCGTATCCGGGGGCACCCTCGTGGGTGCGGCCGGACGGCAGCTGCTCGGAACGGATGGGCGAGGTCGCGGCCATGCCGCGCGCACGCGCGCTGTTGAACTTGGACATGAAACTTCCCCACTGTATGAGCGTCCGAGATCGAAGTCGGCGACGGTACAAGCTGCTCTACCGCTGAGCTACCGGGCCCATGAGTTGGACCCGGGCGGGAATCGAACCCGCGACCTGCCGATTAGGAGTCGAAGTAACCGCTGCCTGCGCACCGGACGCGAGACAAACCCTAGCTTCTCGAATCTCTTTGGCGCATCTTATTTTTCGCGACGCTTCCGAGAAGGGGGTGAAATTTGGACGCCCGAAGTGCCTGGTACCGGCGCACCCGGGGCGCGGGGTGAGACAGTACCGAGGCGATCGGGTCGGCGCATCCGAATTATCGAGCGGCTACAGGCTCGCGAAGAAGGCGCGAATGTCGTCGATCAGCAGTTCGGGCACCTCGAGGGCTGGAAAGTGGCCGCCTCGGTAGAACTCCGACCAGTGCGTGATGGTGTGCGCCTTCTCGGCGAAGCGGCGAATGGCGTAGTCGCCGTCCTTGAACACCGCCACGCCGGTGGGGACGGTGCCGCGCGGCTTGGGGGCGAAGGACGCCGCGTCGTGGAAGCGTTCGTAGTAGCAGTTGGCCACGCTGCGGGCGGTGTCGGTGAGCCAGTAGATGCTCACGATGGTGAGCAGGCGGTCGCGGTCCACCGCCTGATCCGGCAGCTCGTGCGACTGGTCGGTCCACTCCTTGAACTTCTCGACGATCCAGCCGAGCTGCCCGACGGGTGAATCGGCCAGCAGCTGCGCGATGGTGTTGGGCCGCGAGCCGTTGAGGTTCATGTACGCCGAACCGTCGTCCTGGAACTTCTTCATGGCGGCCAGGCGCTGCCGCTCGGCCTCGGTCAGCGCGGCCATATCGGCCGGATCGCCGGTCGGAAACGTGACCAGGGCATTGGCGTGCACGCCGAGCACACGGTCCGGGAAGTCGCGGCCGATGCGCGGACCGATGAACGCGCCGTGGTCGCCGCCCTGTACGCCGAACCGCTCGTAGCCGAGGCGGGCCATGAGCTCGGCCAACGCCGCCGCCATCCGGCCGTCGTTCCAACCGGTCTCGGTGAGCGGACCGGAGAACCCGTGGCCCGGCAGCGACGGAATGACCAGATGGAAGGCCGGGGCCTGCGCGTCGGGAGCGGTGAGCGGGCCGATGAGGTCGAGGAAGTCCACGACCGAGCTGGGCCAGCCGTGAATGAGCAGCAGCGGGATGGCGTCGGCGCGGTCGGAGCGCACGTGCAGGAAGTGGATGTGCTGGCCGTCGATGACGGTGGTGAACTGCGGGTGGGCGTTGAGTTCGGATTCGGCCGCGCGCCAATCGAACTTGTCGGCCCAGTACGCGGCGAGCTCCTTCAGGTAGGAGGTGGGCGCGCCCCGCTCCCAGCCGACACCGGGTACCTCGTCGATCCAGCGGGTGCGGATCAGGCGCTCACGCAGATCGTCGAGGTCGGCCTGCGGGATGTCGATGCGGAAGGGGCGGATCTCGGTGTTCGTCATGACATTCATGGTTCGGGTAACGAGGGGGTCGGCGAATCACGAATATTCGTTATTTCGGCGGCTCGCGCTCGTTACGGCATGATCGGGTGCGTGGTGAATCTTCCGGTCAGCAGCGCTTTCGTGGGGCGTGGCGCGGAGCTGTCCGGACTGCTGGACGCGCAGCGGGACGCGGTGGTGCACACGGTGCTGGTGTCGGGGGAGGCCGGGATCGGGAAGTCCCGGCTGCTCGCCGAGTTCACCGGTCGGCTGCCCGCGACGACGGTGGTGCTGCTCGGCCGGTGCCCGGAATTCGGGAACGACGGGGTGCCGTTCGCGCCGTTCATCGCGATCATGCGCGGTCTCCTGCGGCGACTGGGAGCGCGGCGGCTGGCGGAGCTGCTTCCGGCGCGTCCCGTGCTGGCGCGGTGGCTGCCGGAGCTGGCCGACGGGAGTGATTCGGAGACAGGAGAATTCGACCGCCTCCGATTGTTCGGCGAGATCCTCACCCTGCTGGAGAGTTCGACGGCCGCCCAGCCGGTGGTGCTGATCCTCGAGGATCTGCACTGGGCCGATGATTCCAGCCGGGAGCTGCTGGCCTTCCTGGCCGCGAATCTGGTCGCGCACGAGGTGCTGCTGGTCGCCACCTATCGCCCGGGTGCGCCCGCCCTGCGGCGGCTGCTCGCCGAGGTGGCGCGCAACCCCGGGGTGCGGACATTGACGCCCGGCCCGCTGAGCCAACACGAAGTGGGGCGACAGCTCGCGGCGCTGCTCGGGCGTGAACCCGAAAGAGCGCTGGTGGCACGGGTTTTCGCACGCAGCGCGGGCAACCCGCTGTTCGTCGCGGCGCTGTGTTCGTCGCCGGAAGACACTCCCGCACAGGTGAGCGAATTGCTGCTGGCCTTCCGGTCGGGGTTGAGCGAGAGTGCCCTGACCGCGTTGCGGATCGCCGCTGTCGCCGGGTCGCCCGTCGGTCATGAGCTCTTGGAGGCCGCGACGGAACTGCCGGAGCGCGAACTGAATTCGGCGCTGCGCGAGCTGATCGACCAGCGCCTGTTGGTCGCGGCGGATACCGGCTACGACTTCCACCACGTGCTGTTGAAGCAAGCGCTCTACGCGGATCTGCTGCCCGTCGAACAGCGCCGCCTGCACGCCCGGCTCGCGACATTGCTGCGAGCGACGCCGAATCTCCTTGCGGCGGAACGCTACAGCGCCGAGCTCGCCGAACACGCCCGAGCCGGAGGCGAACTCGGTCTCGCCGTGGCGGCCTCCTGGGACGCGGCCACCAGCGCGGAACGGGCCGGGGCGCAGTCGGAGCGGCTGCGGCATCTGAAGCGGGTGCTCGACCTGTGGGACAAGGTGCCGGAAGCCGCCGAAGCGCTGGCGGTCGAACGCCTGGATGTGCTCGAGGCGGTGGTGGACAGCTGTATTCGCGGAGCCGCCGGGGACGGCGGTGTCGCGGCGGCGGAGGAGGCCATCGCGGCGGTGGACGCCTCGGCCGACCCGCGATGGGCCGCCCGATTGCATTGTCACCGTGCGACACTGCGCAATCGCGACGGCCAGGGCGGTCGCGACGATCTGGTGCGGGCGCTGGAGTTGCTGCCCGCCGAGCCGCCCACCCCATTGCGGGCGGAGGCGCAGGTGGAGCTGGCCGGAACCTTGTTGTTCGCCGGACAGCCGGAGGATTCCGCACGCTACGCGGAATCGGCGCTGGCGGTCGGCGAAGCGCTCGCGGTGCCCTCGCTCGTGGCACGGGCGCATGCCTATCTGGGACTCGCTGCCACCGATCCCGCCGCGGCCGTAAGGCATTTCGCATCCGCGCACGCGGCGGCAGATGATCCGCGCACACTTCTGGACGTGGTGGCGTGGGAGTCCGCCCTCCTGGTGTCGACCGGTGCCTACCCCGAGGCGATCGGCGCCATTCAGCAGGGACTTCGGGCCGCTCACGAGACATTCCGATTCGCCGAGCACGGTCCGGTGCTGACGGTGAAATGGGTACAGGCCCTGAACGCGTTGGGCCGCTGGGACGAGGCCCTCGATCTGGTCGAGGAAACACTGGCCGAACCGCTCGCACCGCTCAGCGCCGCCGTCCTGCGGCTGAACCGCGCCGAAATCGCCATGGCGCGTGGCCATCTGGATGCGGCGCGCGCGGATGTGGACGCGGCCGGTGAACTACTGCGCGACAGCCCGTGGGCCGGGCAATACCACCTCGAATTGGGCGGTGCGCGTGGCCGCCTCGCCCTCGCGGCGGATGCGGTGGACGACGCGGCCGCCATCCTGGCCGAGACCGTGGCCGCCGAGAGCATCGCTCGGCATCCGCGCGAAGCCTGGGCGCTGCTCGCGCTCGGCGTGCGAATCCCCGGCCTGTCAACGCTTCTCGCCGATATCGCCACGCGGCTGCCCTGTCCGACGCCCGTCGCCGCCGCGTATCGATCGTCGTATACCGCTGGACTGACCGACAATTCGTCCGACTGGGCCGACGCCGTCCAGCGGTGGAGCGCCCTGCGCCAGCCCTATCAGGAGGCGGAGAGTCTGCTCGGTGCGGCGGAAGCCGAACTCGCGCAGGGCGACCGCGATGCGGGCCGGTCCGCGCTGCGGCAGGCCGCCGCCGTCGCCGCGACGCTCGGCGCGACCACCCTGGTAGAGTCGGCGCGCCGCCTCGCCGCCCGCGCCCGCCTCACCCTCGACACCGCACCGAGCGCGCCACCGCCGCCCTCGTTCGGTCTCACTCCGCGCGAACTCGACGTATTGCGGCTCGTCGCAGCGGGTTCGACCAATCGCCGCATTGCCGAGCGACTGTTCATCAGCGCCAACACCGCCGGTGTGCACGTATCGCGCATTCTCACCAAACTCGGGGTCGCCTCGCGTACCGAGGCCGCCGCGGCGGCACACCGGCACGGGTTGCTGTCCGACTGACCCGCTCAGGCGCGCGGCGCGGACGTCACCGAGGAGGCGGCGCGGTGCCAGGCGGCCGTGCGCAGTAGGCGTAGGCCATTGAGCCCCACGATGATGGTCGAGCCCTCGTGGCCAGCCACACCGAGCGGTAAGGGCAAGGTGCCCACCAGATCCCAGACGACCAGGACGCCGATGAAGGTGGCGGCAATGGCGAGATTGGCCATGACCACGCGCCGGGCCCGGCGCGAGAGCGCGATGACGGTCGGGATGGTGGTCAGGTCGTCGCGCACCACCACCGCGTCGGCGGTGTGCAGCGTGAGGTCGGATCCGGCACCGCCCATGGCGATGCCCACCTGGGCGACGGCGAGAGCGGGTGCGTCGTTGATGCCGTCGCCCACCATGGCGACCCCGCCGTCGGACTGGAGCGCGCGCACGGTGTCGGCCTTGGCGTCGGGGAGCAGACCGGCGCGGATATCGGTGATATCGACCTGTGCGGCAAGGCGTTCGGCGGTGGCGCGGTTGTCGCCGGTCAACAGCACGGGGCCGTGACCGGTCACGTGCCGTGCCGCGGCGACCGCGTCGGCGGCCTCCGCGCGGATCTGATCGCTGAGGGCCAAGACGCCGATGGGCTGGTCGTCGCGGGTCACGACCACCGCCGTATAGCCCGCCTCCGGTATCCGGGCCACCGTGCGCGCCACCTCCGATTCGGTGCCCGCGAGCAGTGCGGCCGGGGATCCGACGCCGACGCGGCTGCCGTCGACGAGCGCGGCGACGCCGTGGCCGGGGCGTGCGGTGAACTCCTCGGCCGAGGGCAGGGCGAGATCGCGTGCGCGTGCGGCTTTCACGATGGCGGTGGCGAGGGGATGCTCGCTGGGAAGTTCGGCGGCGGCGGCCAACCGGAGCACCGCGTCGGCGTCGAAACGCGGGTCGAGAGCGCGGATATCGGCGACCTCGGGAGTGCCGCGGGTGAGGGTGCCGGTCTTGTCGAACGCGATTCGCGTGACCGTGCCCAACTGCTCCATGACGACCGCGGATTTGACGAGGACGCCGTGGCGACCGGCCGTGGCGATGGCGGCCAGCAGCGGGGGCATGGTTGCCAGCACCACCGCGCACGGGGAGGCCACGATCATGAAGGTCATCGCCCGCAACAGGGCTCGCCGGAGCGTGTCACCGGCCAGCAGCGGAATGACGAAGACCGCGAGGGTGACCGCCACCATTCCGAGCGAATAGCGCTGTTCGATCTTCTCGATGAACAGCTGGGTGCGGGCCTTGGTCTGGCTGGCCTGCTCGACCAGCGCGGCGATGCGGGCGACCACCGAGTCGGCGGCGCGGCGGTCCACCCGCAGCCGCAGCGCCCCGGTGCCGTTGAGGGTTCCGGCGAACACCTCGTCGCCGATGTTCTTGTCGACCGGCAACTGCTCCCCGGTGATGGTGGCCTGGTCGACCTCGCTGCCGCCGCCGATCACCGTGGCATCGGCGGGAATTCGCTCGCCGGGCCGCACCGCCAGCACATCGCCGACCTCCAGTTCGGCCGCCGGAACGACCCGCTCGGCACCGTCGGCGGTGACGCGGGTGGCGGTCTCGGGTGCCAGGTCCAGCAGTCCGCGCACCGAATCCTCGGTGCGCGCGGTCGCCCACGCTTCCAACGCTCCCGAGGTCGCGAAGATGACGATCAGCAGCGCGCCATCGGTGATCTGCCCGATCGCCGCCGCGCCGAGCGCCGCGACGACCATGAGCAGATCCACATCGAGTGTCTTGTCCCGCAACGCCTGTAGTCCGGCCAGGCCGGGTTCCCACCCGCCCGCCGCGTAACAGGCCAGGTACAGCGCCCACCAACTCCACTCCGGCGCACCGGCCAGCTGTGTGATCAGCCCGAGCGCGAACAACGCGAGAGCTACTGCGGCCCACCGTATCTCGGGTAGATCGAACGGTCTGGTGCGCCGCACCGCCGGACCGGGCGGTGTCGTGCGAATCGTGTTGCGGGTCGATACGACCACGGTCACCTCCGGAGGACTGCCTGCGAACCCGGGCAACGATAACAGAAAATATGAAGACGTCTTCATGTATCCTCGGCGGAGTAGGCTCCGGGGGTATGGGACATGGAGTCGAGGGCCGCGACCGCCCCGTCGCGCGCCTGGACCCCGACGCCGCCGCTCACGTCGCCAACACCCTCCAGGCCCTGGCCACCCCCAGCAGGCTGCTCATCCTCACCGAGCTGCGCCAAGGCCCCCTACCGGTCACCGAACTCGCCGAAGCCGTCGGCATGGAGCAGTCGGCCGTCTCCCACCAACTCCGCCTACTGCGCAACCTCGGCCTGGTAACCGGCACCCGCTCCGGCCGCAGCATCATCTACAGCCTCTACGACACCCACGTCGCCCAACTCCTCGACGAGGCCATCTACCACAGCGAACACCTCCGCCTCGGCCTCGCCGACCGCCCGGAATCGGCGGTCTGAGCGCTAACCCTCGCCCGCCTCGGGGATCGCCAGGCCGGAGATCAGCTGTTCGATGACCGAGCGCAGCGCCGCGGTATCGGCCGCCACATTGTCGGAGTGGGCGAGATACTGCGCGGCCTCGTCCAGTGCGCCGACAATGACCAACGCCAGCGGGCGGACCGGTTGGGGGCGAATGCGTTTCGCCGCGATGGCGCCGGTCAGGGCGTTCTCCACCAGGCCGATGGTGTGCCGCAACTCGATCTCGCGCCACAGTTTCCAGCCGAGGACGGCGGGGGCGTCGAGGAGGGCGATGCGCTGAACCTCCGGGGCGGTGGAGGCCTGTAGCCAGGCGAGGCAGCCCACGATCAGGTTGGTGATCGGGTCGGCGGAGCGGGAATTGGCGACGGCCGTGCCTATTACCTGGACCAGGCTGCGTTCGAGGTCCTCGAAGACCGCTTCGAAGAGGTCGCGCTTCTCGCTGAACTGGTGGTAGAGGGCGCCGCGGCTGACACCGGCCGCCTCGGCGACCGCCACCGTGCTCACCGCGCCGTATCCGTACTGGCCGAACAGTTCTCGCGCGGCCCGGATCACCGCGGCGCGGGTGGTGGCCGAGCGTTCGGCTTGGGTGCGGCGGTCAGCGTTCATGGCGTCGTCGCAGTGTAGGGCAGCACCGAATTCGGCCGCGACGCAAGGCCCTTCGACTCTTGACCGGCGAGGGTGGGGAGGCGGAACATACAGTCATCCTGTTTGTATTTTAGAAGGACGGCGATATGTCCGATTCCACCAGAGAACTCTTCGAGCGCTACCACGCCTGCTGGGCCGATCACGACCCCGACCGCATTGTCGAATTGCACACCCCCGACTCGATATTCCACCTGCACTCCGGCAGTGAGCCCGCGCGCGGGCGCGACGAGATTCGCGCCTCCGCCGCCCAAACCTTCGCCTTGGTCCCGGATTTGACCTTCCACATGGTCAATCTTCGGGTCGGCGAGGACTTCTGGGTGGTGCAGTGGCGGCTGTCGGGCACCTCGGCCACCGGCGGCAAGGTCGATGTGGACCTCGCCGATGTGGTCTTCGTCGAGAACGGCGCGGTGCGCGAAAAGCATTCCTACGTAGACGGAGTGGCCATGCAGGCCGCGCTCGCCGCGCCTGCCGAGATGGCCTGAGCCCCTGAGCGACTGAATCCGACCGATCGTTCTCGATACGGGCGGTTCAGTCCAGGATCGAGGCCGCCACCCGTCCCGCGTCCCGCAGGCGGGTGGCGGCGTTCGGGGTGCGTTCGAGCACCCAGACCCCCTGGAAGAAGACCAGGAGGAAGCGGGCGAGGGCGCGCGGGTCGGCGTCGGGGCGGAGTTCGCCCTGGGCGTGCGCGCGGGTGAGGGTCGAGGTCAGGGCGGTTTCGGTGCGCGCCCAACTGGATTCGACCAGGCGAGCTACATCGGGATCGTGGGCGGCCAGTTCGACGGCGGCATTGGTGACCAGGCAGCCCAAAAGCCTGCCCTCGGTGCAGGATTCGTTCACGAACTGGTCGATCAAACCGCGCACCGCGGGCAGCGCCGGGCCCGGTCGTGCCAGGGCCGCCATGATCCGCGCGTCGACGAGTTCCAGGTGGCGTTGCAGCGCCTTCATGAACAGTTCGTGCTTGCAGCCGAAGGTCGAGTAGATGCAGGCCCGGGCAATGCCGAGGTGCTCGGTCAGATCCGCGATGGAGGTCGCCTCGTAGCCGCGCCGCCAGAACAGCTCCAGTGCGCGGCCCAACACCTCGTCGGGGTCGAATTCCTTGGTGCGCGCCATATTTCGCGATCGTAGGGCTATTGCGACCGATCGGTCAAATATGCGACTATGGGCCGCCGCTCACTATGCGGGGCAGGTGATGAATGTGCTTGTCGCAGTGGCGAAAAGGCCCGACAGTAAGGAAATCCGAGATGACCAGCAGGGTGATCGAGCGCTGTCTCGTGGCCGTGGCGGGGGCGGCGATGCTGCTCACCGGCTGTGCCGCCAACTCCGGGGACACCTCGCCGACGCCGAGTGCGGCCACCTCGGTGCCGGGCACCGAGGTGGCGACCACCACGGCCCGCGGTGACGGCGGCTCGGCCACAACGGAACCCACGCGGGCCGAGTCCGCGACCACCGCGCCCGGCACCCCCGCGAGCCCGGTCGCCACGACCTCGGCGTCGGCGGGCGCCTTCTGGGACCCCTGCACGCTCCCCGATTCCGACCTCTCCGCCGCGGGTTTGAACACCGCCACCGAAACGCGTCTGACCGACGCCGCGTTTCCCACCTGGCAGATGTGCAAGTGGCAATCCACCGATGCCACCTTCGAACTCGTGATCGCGTCGTCGGACCGCACCATCGACGACCTGCTCGCCCCCGGGACGTACTACGACCTGCGCAGGACCGAGTTCTACGGCCGCCAGCTGGTGCAGTTCCGCAACGTCGCCGACACTCACAAGCTGTCCTGCGATATCGGCACCCCCGCCGACTTCGGCAGCATCGTCTTCGCGGTCCGCAATATCCGCGTCCAGACCGACGTGGGCAACCCCTGCCAGGACGCCAACCGGGTCGGTGCCCGACTGTTCAACTCACTGCCCTGAATCGGGCGCAACAGCCTCCGGGACAACGGATTCCGGATGAACAATGGAGGAAAATCGATGCCCGCACTGCGCGCAGTCTTCATCGGCGGCCTGGTCGCCGCCGCCACTCTGGTCGGCGGCGGAGCCGCCGTGGCCGAACCGCTTCCGCTGGAAGCGGCCACCCCGGTGACGACCGAGCAGGTCGCCGGTGGCTGGTGCGACCTGAACCCCGTCATCGGGCTGTGGTGCCTGGTCAGCCAGTCCGCGTAGCCGCGTCGCGCAGCCGCGCGAGCACGGCGACATCCTCGCGGTGGGTCGGCGTCTCCACCAGCAGCGGTACGCCGCGCAGTTGGGGTATCGAGAACAGCTTGGAGAGGCCGACCTCCCCGATCGTCCCCTTGCCGAGGGATTCGTGCCGGTCCCGTCGGGAACCGGCCGGATCGCGGCTGTCGTTCACATGAATCAGGCCGAGTCGCTCGGTGCCAATCGAATCGGTCAGCGCGGCAATCGATTTCGGGAGGCGATCGGGATCGCTGAGATCCTCGCCCGCGGCGTGCAGATGGCAGGTGTCCAGACAGACCCCGACGCGCGCGTCGTCGAGCGCGTCGAGGTATTCGAGGGTGCTGTCGATGGTCGAGGCCAGTGCCGCACCCCCGCCCGCGGTCGGCTCGACCAGCACCCTGACCGTGGCTGGCGCGGCATCGACGAGCGGGGCGATCGTATCGTGCAGTCCGGCGAGCGCGCTGGCGCGCAGGTCCGCGCGGACCGACGAGCCGGTGTGCACGACAACCGCTGTGGCTCCGAGGGATTCGGCGCGACGCAGAATGCCGCCGAGCGCCTCCGCCGACCGTCGCACCGTCTCCGGATCGGGTGAGCCGAAATTGAGCAGATGCGGCGCGTGCACGACGACATCGATATCCAGTTCGCCGCAGGCCTCGCGAAAGGCCATGTCTTCCCGGGCATTTCCACTCGACTGCGCCCAGCCGCGCGGATTGCCCGCGAACAGTTGCACTATCTCGGCGCCCACCTCCCTCGCCTCGCGCAGCCCCACCTTGACCAGACCGCCCGACACCGCCACATGCGAGCCGATTCGGGACCGCTCAGCCACGATCGAGTAATTCGTGCCGGGTCAGCCACCCGGCGAGGGATTCGGCGATCGCCTCGGGCTGGTCCTCCGGAGTCTGATGGCCCGCCAGCCCGAGCTTGTCGACCTCCAAGGCGGCAATGGTGTCCACGCACCATTGGATGAGCTCCGGCCCCATGGTGGTGCCGGGCCCGGGCTCGAAGGTGAGCAGCAGTTTGGGCAGCTCGTGGCTGGCGGCCAGCCAGGCGTCGAGCCCGGCGATCCGCTCGGCCACGTCGGCGGGTTCGCCGCCGAGCGGATTGGCCCGCGCCCACTGGAGGATCGGCACCCGGCTGGCCGGGGTCGGGTACGGCGCGAGGTAGGTGGCCATATCCTCCGCGCTCAGGCCGCCGACCACCGTCGCGGGCACGCCGGGGTCGAGGAAGGCGTTCTGGTCGAGGACCATCTCCTCGCCGACGCCCGGGGTCTTGATGGCGTGGAACAGCTCGCGCGCGGGCGGCGGCAGTTCCTCCCACTCGAGCGGCTTCACGATCGCCTCGGTGAACGCGATCCCACGCACCCGCTCCGGATGGCGCGACGCCCAGTCGAAGGCCAGCGTCCCGCCCCAGTCGTGGCCCACCAGCACCGCGTCCTCCACGCCGAGCGCGTCGAACCAGGCATCGAGGTAGCGGATCTGATCGGCATAGGTGTAGTCGATATCGGGCTTGCCCGACTCACCCATCCCAATGAGATCGGGCGCCAACAGCCTCCCCGGCAGTCGCCCGAACCCCATCACCTTGCGCCAGATATACGAGGAGGTCGGATTCCCGTGCAGGAAGACGATCGGCGCCCCTTCGCCCTGTTCGCGGTAGTTCATGGTCGAGTCGAGCGTGTCGACGATCGGCATGGCACACCTTTCGAAGCATCGAGGTGGCGATCAATTGCATGACCTGTCAACCAAAAGGCTTCGGGATTACTTCCCAGCCCGAGTGAACAGGTGTTTTCCATTACACGCCGCACTCCCGAGGGCGAATCACCCGGCGTCGGGAACCGACCGCACGCCGACCGTGCGTATCGGTCAGAGCTGGTGGAGATGTGCGCGAAGAGCGGGCACGACCACGTTCCACGTCGGGGGCG
This sequence comes from Nocardia sp. NPDC050406, assembly GCF_044459025.1. Taxonomy (NCBI): domain Bacteria; kingdom Bacillati; phylum Actinomycetota; class Actinomycetes; order Mycobacteriales; family Nocardiaceae; genus Nocardia; species Nocardia sp. NPDC050406. The sequence continues at coordinate 712,660 of NZ_JBITIM010000002.1, forward strand.
GTGGGATCTCGTGGCCCATGCCCGTGAGGTGGATGAGGGTGGACCCCTTGATCATTCGGGCGAGTGCTTCGCCGTGGGGGAGGGGGAACATGGGGTCGTCGGCGCTGTGGAGGACGAGGGTGGGGGCGTGGATGTCGGAGGGGTCCACCGAGCTCTCGGAGTCGGTGAGGAAGTGGTTGGTCAGCGAGGACGCCATATTGTGGGTGCGGCGTACTTCCAGGGTCGCCAGCGCGCGTACGCGTGGCTCGTCGAGGCCGAGTGGGCCGACGAAGGGGCGTTCGACGTCGACGCGGTAGTCGATGACCGCGGACTCGTCGGACCAGTCGATGGTCGGTGCGGGCTCGGTCCAGGTCGCGGCTACGGCGGGAGTTGGTGGGGGCAGTTCGCCGGGGTCGCCGCCCACCGGGCTGCACTCGATGAGGGTCAGCGTCAGCACCCGCTCGGGGGCGAGTGCCGCGATGTGCTGGGCGATGCCACCGCCCATCGACATGCCCACCAGATGTGCCCGCTCGATTCCGAGGGCGTCGAGAATGCGCAGCGGATCGGTGGCGAGATCCTCACCGGTATAGCCCGGTTGCCCCGCCGGAGAGGAACTCGACTGCCCGGTATCGCGATGGTCGTACCGGATCACCTGGAACTCGCCGCCACCCACCAGCTCACAGAATTCCGGCGTCCACCAGTCCATCGACTGGCCCCCACCCGCGATGAGCAGCACCGCGGGTGCGTCTCGGGGGCCGGTGCGTTCAATCGCCAACTCGACGCCGTCGAATGGGAGGATCTCGGTGTCTCGTGGCGCGCCTGTCATGCCACTGACTCTAAATGCGTTGGCGCACCACGAGACCCGTTCGCTGAATCAATTCGTGCTGGTGATATCCGGGGCGATGGCCGCGAGGCGGGTTTGGGTGGCCGAAACGACGCCCTGCCGGTTCTTGTGCGCCTCCTCGTAGGCAAGGATCGCGCGGAGGTCGGCGGGGGAGGTCAACTCCTTGATCGCCGCGACCGTTTGGGAGACGTTCAGGTCGTTGTAGTCCTTGATGGGCAGCTCGCTGGGCTCGAGGACGCCGGTGGCGGTGCGCAGGGAACGCAGCGCATCGGCGGTGCCTTCGGCTCCCTCGCGGCGGGTGACCTGTTCGGCCGTCTGCATGGCGGCGTCGCGGGAGGCGCTGAGCGTCTTGGCCGCGATCTCCGCGGCGTGCGCGCCTCGGGCCAGCAGGTCCTCGAGCGCGGGCGGTGCCGAGCGGAAAGTGTCCAGGGCGCGGTCGATTCCGCGCATGGACAGGTTCGCCGGAATATTGGCCGCCTTCACCGCGGTGCCGGTGGCGATCTGGAAGGGGGTGCGGCGCAGCGCGGCCGGGCCGCCCAGCGCGTCCTCGGTCAGGACGGTGGTCAGCCACTCCACGGTCGCCGAATGCGCCGTGATGAGCTGCTCCGCCAGCCGCACCACCTCGGATTCCTGTGCGGCGGTGGCGAGGGCCTTGATATAGCGGGACCGGTCGAGCAACTGGTGTTCGAGGGCCAGGTCGCCGAGCAGGGCCTCCTCGAAGGGGCGGCCCTGTTCGCCGAGGGCCTTGAACGCGGCCAGGATTCGGCCGACGAACGGACCGACCACCGCCGGTACGCCCCCCAGCTTGCGGATAGCGGATTCGATGGCCTCGGCCCGGGCGCGCGCATTGTCGGCGTTCTCGGACAATTCGCGCCGCACGGCCTCCGTCCGCGCCTGCGCGATGCGGGTCTCGGCGATCTGAATCTCGCTATTGGTCAGATCGCGGACCGCGCGCAGTTGCGTCAGCAGGGATGTGGTGTCGCGTGTGCTCATGGTTATCTCGTCCTTGTTCAGGTTGCGATGACGGGCGCAACGGTGCACCACCGCTCGAATACCCGACACAGCCACTTGAAACCGTGTGCCGCAACCGAATTCGCGTGCGATCAACCACGTCGCGCGGCCCGCGCGTTCCGAATCGCCTCCTTGTCGGCGTCATCGAGCTTGCGGGTGTCGCGCGGTTCGGCGAAGGGCTCCACATGTTCGGGCAGCCCCTCGGCGATGGCCTTGCCGTGGTCGAGTTCGGCATTGATCTCGGCCCCCAGCAGCAGCGCGATATTGGTCAGCCACAACCACACCAGGAAGATCACCACGCCAGCCAGCGACCCGTAGGTCTTGTCATAGGACGAGAAGTTGGCGACGTAGAGGGCGAACAGCGCCGAGATGATCAACCAAATGACCACCGCGATGACGCCGCCGGGGCTGATCCATTTCACGCCACCCTGTTTCGCGTTCGGGCTGGCCCAGAACAGGATCGCGAGCAGCACCGACACGAGAACGAACAGCACCGGCCACTTGCCGATATTCCATACCATCAGCGTGGCTTCCCCGACGCCGAGGAAGTCGCCGATCTGTTGCGCCACAGGCCCGCTCGCCACCACGATGACCGCGCTGATCACCAGCAGGACCACCGCGAGGATGGTGACGCCGAGCCGGATCGGCGTGGTCTTCCAGATCGGGCGGCCCTCCTCGATGCCGTAGATGACATTCGATGCGCGCATGAACCCCGCCACGTAGCTCGAGGCCGACCACAGCGCGATGGCCAGACCCAGTATCGCGCCGAGCCCGGCGCTGCTCTTGTTGGACTGCGCCTGGTCGAGCAGCGTGCGCACGAAATCGGCGCTGGAGCCCGGCGCGATCTGCTGCGCTTGATTCATCAGCTCGTCGGCACTGTCCTGCCCCAACAGGCCCAGCAGCGAGACCAGCACGATCATGCCGGGAACGATCGACAGCACCCCGTAATAGGTCAGCGCGGCGGCCAGATCGGTCAGATTGTCGCGCTGGAACTGTTTCGCCGCGCGTTTGGCCACCGCGAACAATGACGGCTTCGACAATTCGGCCGGGCTGCTCGGCCGATCGGGGTCCAGATCGGGCCGGGCGCCGGTGGCGGCGCGGTCGGTGTCCATATCGGTTCGCCTCGCTCGGGTGCGGTTCTCGGTGCGTGCGGTGGTACTCGGGTCCGCGTTAATCCCGTTGTGCCCGTAGCCCCGACGCGTAAACGCCGCGCGTACCCGCTCCGACGGCCGCCGCGCCGCGACCCCGCGCGGCGGCGATCGCGATCGTGCGGCCGATGTTTCGCCAGCGACGGGCGGGTATTCCGGGAACAACAGCGGGTCCGAACGCGCCCCCGCGCCTCGACGGAGGAGGGAGAAGTCAGCCCATGGCCGAACACCAAGCGCCACCGGAGCGATCGCGCAGTGTCGCCGAACTGATCACCGAAACCACGGAGCAGACTCGACGGCTGGTCCGCGACGAGATTCGCCTCGCCGCACTCGAAATGCAAAGCAAGAGGAAACGTTTCACCGTCGGCGCGGGTCTGGCCGGAGCCGGTTCGCTGCTGGCGTTCTACGGCGGCGCGATCCTGGCCGCCACGCTCGTGATCGCGCTGGCGCTCACCCTGTGGTGGTGGGTATCCGGATTGATCGTCGGCCTGGCCCTGGTCGCCATCGGCGGCATCCTCACGCTGGCGGGGAAGAAGAACGTCGAGAAGGCCATTCCGCCGCTGCCACAGGAGGCCGCCAGCGGCGTCCAGCACGATATCGCGGCCATCAAGGACGGGAGCACCCGGTGAACGAGGAACGACACTCCATCGATCCGGCCGACGCGATCCGCGCCGATCGCGACGAGGCCCGCCAGCAACTCGCCGAAACGGCGGCCGAACTCGCCGCCAAACTCGACGTGCAGGCCCGCGCCAAGGACCGGGTGCGGGCCGCCGAGCACACCGCGCGGACCAAGGTCGACCAGGCCAAGCACAAGGCCGAAGACACTGCCGCGCAGGTGAAGTCGCAGGCGCAGAGCCTGGCCGAACAGGCCCGACAGGCCGCGCCCGAACCCGTGGTGCACGGCGGGCAGCGCGCGGTGGACATCGCCCGCAACCAGCCGATCCCCGTCGCCGCGGCAGCCGCGCTCCTCGCCCTGCTGCTGTGGCTGATCCTGCGGCAGCGCTCATGAAGACGCTCTACAAGCCCCTGGGACTACTGGTCAGCGTGCTCGGCGGCCTCCTGGCCAACTGGGCGTTCACCCGCCTGTGGGGCCTGCTGACCGGCGAAGGCGAGGCCCCCTCCGCCACCGCCCGCGACCACGCCTGGCAGGAGGTACTCGCCGCCGCGGCCCTGCAGGGCGCGGTCTTCGGCGCGGTCAAAGCGGCCATCGACCGCGCCGGTGCCACCGGATTCGAAAAAGCCACCGGCGCTTGGCCCGGCGACTGAAGTGGTCAGGACGTTGTCGTGGACCGGTCATCGGCGGCGTGAGCCGCCCATGCGGCGAGCCAGCCGATCTCCATGGCGGCATCGAGCAGATAGGTCTTGGGAATAGTCCCGTCGGGCACGTAGCGCAGATCGATGCCGAGTAGCGCCAAGGCGGTCGCGACGCCGAGTCGGCGCGCGTTCCGCACTCCCCCGGCGGTCGGCTCGGAAAGCAGCTGGACGACCCCGTTGCCGACCAGGAGGGACGCGACGGTGAATTGCAGCCAGTGATCGCGTTTGGGGCCGAACACCGCTTCGAAGCTACGGCGGCTGACCAGCGGCCACAGGCCACCGATCACATTGAAGCCGCCATGCGCGCGTGCGAGCGAAACGCCGGAAACAGCCATATCGACTCCTGGTGTCGGGGGCCACTCCTTGGCCCCTCCGCATCGTTCGAATACCACGCAACCGCTCGGCAAACCTCTGGTTCCTGAGCGAGATGCGCTGTCCGTCGTCATCTTTGCGTCAGTTCTGTGATGCGTCGGCGCATGAGGCGTCGTTCCGGTTCGACGATGAGGAGTTCCAAGGCTCGCCGGTACGCCGCGACCGCCACCTCGACGCGGTCGAGCCGACGCAGCAGTTCGGCGCCTGTCGAATGCAGGTAGGCCGGAGGGCACACAGCCGGGGACACGAGCAAATTTTCTCGCCGAGGCCCCACCCCGGGCAATCCTCACGTCGTGAGCGACTGTCGGTGGCACTCGTCCGGCCGATTCGCGCCGAGGCGGGTTTCGGGGTGCGGCGCTGTGGAAAGCTGGGAGCGTGAACCTCCTGAAGGACGCCACCTCCCCGTACCTGCGCCAACATGCCGACAACCCGGTCCACTGGCGGGAATGGAGTGCCGACGCGCTGGCCGAGGCGCGGGAGCGCGATGTGCCGATCCTGCTGTCGGTGGGGTACGCGTCGTGCCACTGGTGTCATGTCATGGCGCACGAGTCGTTCGAGGACGGGGCCACCGCGGCGCTCATGAACGCGAACTTCGTGTGCGTGAAGGTGGATCGGGAGGAGCGGCCGGATCTGGATTCGGTGTACATGGCGGCGACCGTCGCCATGACCGGGCAGGGCGGCTGGCCGATGACGTGCTTCCTGACGCCGGAGGGGGAGCCGTTCTATTGCGGCACCTACTACCCGAAGACGCCTCGGCACGGGGTGCCGTCGTTCGCGCAGGTGCTCACGGCGGTGGGGGAGACGTGGCGCAACCGGCGGCCGGAGGTGGACCAGGCGGCCGGGCAGGTCGCCGACGCGTTGCGGCAGCAGGCTTCGGGGCTGCCCGACAGCGATATCGCGGTGAGCGCGGAGCTGCTCGAGCACGCCGTGGCGACGGTGCTGCGGGATCTGGATACCGAGCGGGGCGGGTTCGGGGGTGCGCCGAAGTTTCCGCCGTCGGCGCTGCTCGAGGGACTGCTGCGGGAGTACGAGCGCAGCGGGGACGGGCAAGCGCTGCAAGCGGTCTGGTTCACGGCGGAGGCCATGGCTCGAGGCGGGATCTACGATCAGCTGCGGGGCGGGTTCTCGCGGTATTCGGTGGACGCCAACTGGCTGATACCGCATTTCGAGAAGATGCTCTACGACAATGCGCTGCTGCTGCGCGTGTACGGCCATCTGGCACAGCGACTTCCGGAGGAATCGCCCACCGGCATCTCGCCGCGACCGGTCGCCGCCGAATCGCTGCCCTTGCGAATCGCCAGGGAGACAGCGCAATTCATTATCGACGACCTCGGCACCGACGCGGGCGGCTTCGCCTCGGCGCTCGATGCCGACACCCAGGTGGAGGAGGGTAAGCCCGGCGTCGAGGGCGCGACCTACGTGTGGACCCCCGCCGAACTGAACGGTGCGCTCGGCGCTCTCGACGGCGCGTGGGCCGCGGAGCTGTTCGGCGTCACCACCGCGGGCACCTTCGAACACGGCACCTCGGTGCTCACCCGCTACCGCGACCCGCGCCCGCAGCAGGGCGAATACGAACGCTACGAACACATTCGGGCCCGGCTGCGCGAGGTCCGGGCCACCCGCCCGCAGCCCGCGCGCGACGACAAGGTGGTGACGGCCTGGAACGGTATGGCCATCACCGCGCTCGCCGAAGCGGGCGGACGGCACGGGCGCGCCGACTGGATCACCGCCGCCGTACGCTGCGCCAATTTCCTGCTCGACACCCATGTCGTCGACGACCGGGTGCTGCGCGCCTCGCTCGGCGGCGTGGCCGGAACCTCGGCGGGCGTGCTCGAGGATTACGCCTGGCTCACCACGGGTCTGCTCGCGCTGCACCAGGCCACGGGCGGAATCGAATGGCTCGATCACGCCCACCGCGTGCTCGACGCGGCCATCGCCCACTTCGCCGATCCGCAGGCCCCCGGCAGCTGGTACGACACCGCCGACGATGCCGAAACCCTGGTGGCGCGCCCACGCGACCCGCTCGACGGCGCCACCCCCAGCGGCTCGTCGGCCATGGCCGAGGCCCTGCTCACCGCCGCCGCCCTCAGCGATCCCGAGCGCGCCTCGCGCTACCGCGACCTCGCCGACCGCACCCTCGACCGCGGCGCGGTGGCGCTGGCCCGCGCACCCCGCTCGGCGGGCCACTGGCTCACCGTCGCCGAGGCGGCCGTTCAGGGTCCGATCCAGGTGGCGGTGGTCGCCGCCGACGCCGACCTGGAGGGTCTGGCCCCCGGATTGGTCAGCACCGCAAGGGAATTCGCCCCCGGCGGCGCGGTCGTCCTGGCGGGCGACCCCGACACCGCCCCCCTGCTCGCCGACCGCCACCCCGTGGAGGGCCGCTCCGCCGCCTACGTCTGCCGAGGCTCCGTCTGCGACCTCCCCGTCACCACCCCCGCCGCCCTCCGCGACTCCCTCACCCCCAAGCGCTGATTCGCGAGGGGGAAACCATGGCGGCGACGGCCGAGAGCCCGCCGCCACCAGTTCCCCCTCACGGTCGGACGGTCCGGGGGCTGGCGCGGACCAGGGCGGGGAGGGCGACGAGGACGGCGGCCAGGTGGACTGCCCGAAGGGTGCCCAGCACAAGGGATTCCGTGGTGAGGTCCACGAACAGTTGGCTGAGGTGGGGTGTGGTGAGGACGGCTCGCAGCGGTTCGACCACCAGGGAGGCGAGGCCGACGGTGCCCAATCCGGCGATGAGGGTCCAGCGCGCCCACTGGGCTCCGGCGGCCATGCGGAATGCCAAGGCGATCACCGTCAGGTAGATGGCGGCCCGTACCGCGAGGGCGGGCAGGAGGTCGCCGATATCGGCGTGGGGACGGTCGAGCAGGACGGCGGCGCGCAGCACCGTCTCGCCGATCCCGCAGTACACCGCGATGAGGATGGCTTGGAGCGCGATCGCGACCGGACGCGGGCGAACCGGCGTCGGCGTCGTCACGAGGCGGGGGAGCGACCGTTCGATCATGCCCTCGACTCTGCGACGGCAGGGCCGGTGCGCGGATCAACCCCCGGTATCGAGTTCCCTCACCCGAGGGTATGAGGCGCGCCACTCGCGGCCGGTCAAATTCCATTGCCCGCGATGGTCCGTGGTCCTAGTGTCCGGATCATGTCGACGCTCATCTTGTCCCCGCGCTACACCGACGATTCCCGCATCATGCGGTCGGCGGCCGTGCGGGCCGGGTGGAATGTGCACCGGCTGGGCGGTTGGCGCGCACCCGAACAGCTGGTCGGCGCGGAGGCCGCCGTCTACGGTGAGCCGCTGTTCGCGGAGGTGGTCTCCGCGCAGGTCGGATTGGCGCTCATGGACCCACCCGCGAGCTGGTTACCCGGACTGCCGCGACACCATCTCCATCGCGAGGTGCGCACGGCCACGTTGGGTGCGGCAAGAGACTGCGCCACACCGGTTTTCGTCAAACCGGCGGACGGTCGCAAAGGATTCGAAGGAGCCGTCTACGACCGCGGCGCGGGACTGCCGCCCGCCGAGACCTGTCCCGACGACACCGCGGTCCTGATCGCCGAGCCGGTGCGCTGGGATGTCGAATTCCGTTGCTTCGTCCGCGAGGGCGAGGTCCTGACCATGTCGCCCTATTGGCGCGCGGGCGAATTGGCCATGGCCGAGGACGGAAGTTGGCCCGCCAGCGAGACCGAGCTCGCCGCCGCCCACGCCTATGCGAAGACGGTCGTGGCGGAGGTGCCGCTACCGCCCGCCGTCGTCCTCGATATCGGGGTGATCGAGGAACGCGGCTGGGCGGTGGTCGAAGCCAACAGTGCCTGGGGCGCGGGGGTTTACGGCTGCGACCCGGATCGCGTCCTGGAAGTCCTGGCCCGCGCCTGCGTACCCCGTTCCCGGCTCACCGCCGAGGACGAGCAGTGGGCGCTGGAAGCGATGGCGGTGGATGAATAACGGGCGGCGGGCGGGGATCTTCGCCCCGCCCAATCGGGCAGGCTCGTTCCGCGCCGTGAACGGCCACTACCTACCGCGCCGCCGACGACCCGAAGCCGCTCGGCCGCAACCGAATCGACCCGGCGCACGGTATCGCTGAGCGGTACGCGTGGCACGCATTATTGGGCCACTTGCGATTTCGGATCGAGTCGCGTGGGCTCGCGGACCGCGTCGGTCGGCGCGAGATCGGTCCAGCAGTCCGTGGGCTGTTTGCGCCCGCGCAGCAGAATGGATTCGTGCAGCCGCCAGTGCGCGCGCTCATCGGCCGCGGCCGCGTCGATCACGGCCTGGCTGGCCAGGATTCGACGCGGCACCGCCTTGGCCTCGGTGGTGAGCCGGGCGGCCTCGTTGACGGCGTCGCCGATGACGGTGAACTCCAGACGGGTGTCCGCGCCGATATCGCCCGCGAAGACCAAACCCCGCGCCAGCCCGATACCGACATCGAGTTCACCGCCCGCGGCCACCGCGTCGCGAATCCGGCGGGCGGCACGCAGCGCGGGAGTGGCGTTGTCGGACAGCGCGATCGGCGCGCCGAAGATGCACAGCGCCGCATCACCCTCGAACTTGTTGACCAGCCCGTGATTGTCCTCGGTCGCGGCCACCACGGTGGAGAGCAGCCGGTTGAGCTTGGCCACGAAATCATTGGGGGCCAACTCCGTGGAGAGCGCCACCGATCCGGTCACATCCACGAACAGCGCGGTCACCACCCGCATATCGCCGGTCAGATCCGCGCCCCCGGCCAACGCGCGCTCGGCCACCTCCGCGCCCACGTGACGGCCGAAGACCTTCTGAATACGGTCGCGCTCACGCAGATTCGAGGCCAGCTCGTTCACCGAATGCTCCAGCCGCCCCAACTCGCTCGCGCTGCCGATGGGCACCCGCACCTCCAGATCGCCGTGTGCGATCCGATCGAGCGCCTCGCGCAGGGTGTGCATGGGCGTGGCCACCGCGCGGGCCAGCGCGGCCGTCGCCACCGCGCCCGCCGACAGCCCGACTATGGCGAGATAGATGCCCGTGCGAATCCGGTTGTGCGGGTCCGAGACCGGATCGGCGAGCACCGTGATGAGCATGAACAGCGGAACCGCCCCGGTGACCGCGAAGGTCACCAGCACCCGCACCAGTACGGTCGAACTCCAATGCGTGGTGCCGCCGCCGAGCACCTCCGACACCATGGGAATGGTCGGGCGAATGAGGCGGTCCACGATCAGGTAGGTGAGCGCCGCCGACTCCAGGCCGCCGAAGACGAACATGGCCAGCACCACCGCGAGATCCCGCTGCGGGGTGGCGTGCGCGAACAGCGCCGCGGCGATGATCACGCCCGGAATCCAAATGGCCAGGGCCCGTGCGGTGATCGCGATGGGCAGGGTGAGCAGCCGCCGCGCCTCGGCCTCGGTCGGCGTGCGGCGCTTGTCCAGCCAACCGAAGTAGTGGGTGCGATCGCGAATGGCGAGCGCGATGCCGACCAGTGCGCCGATGGTCGGATAGACCGCCACCGGAGCCATCTGGACCAACCAGTCGGAGCCGAGCCGCCCCAGGAATCCGGCCAGCCACAGCTCGGTGAGGATCACGCCGAGCCCGCTGAGATTGGCCGCCATCACGACGGCGGCCAGTCCCCACCCCGCCCGCAGTGCCCAGAGGATCAGTCGGCTGATCACGTCGCGGCTGCGGCTGTCGGTGGAGTCATCGCGGTAGGGCCTCTAGTCGGTACGGCTGGTACCAGCCGACTTTAGAGATCTTTCGCCCCCCTGTGCACGTTTGTGAAATTTCCCGTACGTCAGTGCAGAAGGACCAGCCACACCGCGATGTAGTGGAACAACGCCGCGACGACGGTGGCCGCGTGGAAGAACTCGTGGTGGCCGAAGACCTCCGGCCAGGGGTCGGGCCAGCGGGTGGCGTAGAGGATCGCGCCGACGCTGTAGGCGATGCCTCCGACGAGCAGCAGGAGCATGGGCGCCAAGCCGACATTGTGGGTGAGGGTGCCCGCGACGGGGACGATGGCCCAGCCCAGCAGCAGATACAGCGGGACGCCGACCCAGCGGGGAGCGGTGGGCCACAGCAGTTTCAGTGCCACCCCGGCGAACGCGCCGATCCAGACCACGGTCAGCAGAATCGTGCCCGCGCGCCCGCCCACACCCAGCAGGGCGAAGGGGGTGTAGCTGCCCGCGATGAACAGGAAGATCATCGAATGGTCCGCGCGCTTCATATGGATTCGCGCGCTGTCGGTGGCCCAGTTCACCCGGTGGTAGGTCGCGCTCACCCCGAACACCCCGCACACGGTGAGCCCGTAGACCAGCGTCGACCAGGCGGCGGTCGCCGACACCGTAGTCGCGGTCGCGACGAGCGCGATCACCGCGACGGCGGCGATCCCCACGGCCCAGGTGTGAATCAACCCGCGCATACGCGGTTTGACCAACGCTTCGACAGCCGCCCCGACCGAGCTGGCGGGCAACGCGGTTTCCGACATCAGTTACCTCCTGAGTAACCTACGGTACCGTAGGTTAGCGTCGACCGACCCGGGTCGTGGCCGAAGCAACAGTGTGCCCGCTGCCGTCCCTGTGACCCCGCGCCTGCGGCGCGGGGCGTACTGTTTAGCGCCGTGAAGCTTGCGAGTCAGGTGCGTGGTCTTCCGTATCGCATCTACGAGGCCCGGCTGTCGAAGCAGCTGGCTGGCAAACAACATCCGCGACACATTGCGGTGATGTGCGACGGCAATCGGCGCTGGGCGCGGGAGAACGGCTTCTCCGACATCAGTCACGGCCACCGGGTCGGTGCGCTGAAGATCGCCGAACTGGTCAGCTGGTGCGGCGAGGTCGGTGTCGAGATGGTCACCGTCTATCTGCTCTCCACCGAGAATCTGCGCCGCGATCCCGAGGAGTTGGAGACGCTGTTCGAGGTGATCGCCGATGTGGTCGAGGAACTCTCCGCGCCGGAACAGGATTGCACCGTGCGCATCGTGGGCGCGCTGGACCAGCTGCCCGAGGATATGGCGCGGCGGCTGCGCGAGGCCGCCAAGCGCACCGATGGGCGCACCGGAGTCCACGTGAACGTGGCCATCGGCTACGGCGGCCGCCAGGAGATCACCGATGCGGTGCGCTCGCTCATCCGCCAGGAGATGGCCGCGGGCGAGACCGGTGAGGACCTGGTGCAGTCGATCACCGTCGACGCCATCGGCCAGCACCTCTACACCTCCGGCCAGCCCGATCCGGACCTGGTCATTCGCACCTCCGGCGAGCAGCGCCTCTCGGGATTCCTGTTGTGGCAGAGCGCCTATTCGGAGATCTGGTTCACCGAGGCGTACTGGCCGGAGTTCCGGCGCACCGACTTCCTGCGCGCACTGCGCGACTACGCCGCCCGGCATCGCCGTTTCGGGGTCTGAGCCGTTCGGGTCCGAGCCGTTTCGGGGCCTGAGCGCTAAACCAACTCTTCGATCTCGGATCGCTACGCGCAGTCAACGGTTGTGTTGCAGTGCAATGGCTTTCCCGTTCGCGGGGCTGTCGCTGCCGTACCGTCGGATCGCATGAGCGAGGTGCGCGAAGGGCAGCCGGACCCCGCGGGCGCGGTGGTCCAGGTCGAATCCGGTCCCTATATCTCCTACGAGGAGTTCGGCCGCAGGTTCCTGGAATACGCCGCCTCCGAACAACGGATCGCGGGGGCGTTCGGGCAATTGGCGGGGGAGGCCTTCGATTTCGGCCCGATAGGCGTGGGCCCGGGCCGCATCGCGAAGCTGTCGGCCACCATCCAGCTGGGCAAGCCGAAGCTGGATCGCGAAGTGCTGGACAATATTTCGTTCGAACTCATGATTCCACTGGAAGTGGATCTGCTCATCGATCTGGCGGTGGACCGCTATCCATTCCACGTGAACGGCAAGATTCACCTGCACCTCACGGTGCGCACCGCCGAACCGCTGCGGGTGGTCATCGATATCGCCGAACCGAAACCCAGCGATGTGCGCGTCAATGTCGCGAGTGCGTCACGCCGCGGTGAGCTGCTGCGCATATTGGCCAGCGTGGACCAGGAGATCCGTCGTTTCGTGGCCCGCTACCTGGCCGAGGAGATCCGCAAACCGCAGATCCGCGCCGCCATCGATATCGATGTGGCGCAGCGCCTCGACGCCGCGTGGAAACTCTGAGACCTCAGAGTTTGCGCAGGCGCAGCCGATTGATGCTGTGGTCGGAATCCTTGCGCAGCACCAGGGTCGCGCGCGGGCGGGTGGGCAGAATGTTCTCCACCAGATTGGGCCGGTTGGTGTTGTTCCAGATCTCCCGGGCCGCGCCGATGGCCTCCTGATCGTTGAATTTGGCGTAGTGGTGGAACGCCGAATTCGGATCGGAGAACGAGGTCTTGCGCAGGGCGAGAAAGCGTTCGATATACCACTTCTCGATATCCTCGATCCGCGCGTCGACGTAGATCGAGAAGTCGAACAGGTCCGACACCATGAGCCGCGGACCGGTCTGCAGCACGTTCAAACCCTCGACGATCAGGATGTCGGGTTGGCGCACACAGTGTTTCTGGTCCGGCACGATGTCGTAGGCGATATGCGAATACACCGGGGCGCATACTTCCGGCGCCCCGGATTTCACCTCGGTGACGAAGCGCAGCAGTTTGCGGCGGTCGTAGCTCTCCGGGAAGCCCTTGCGGTGCATGATGCCGCGGCGGGTGAGTTCCGCTGTGGGGTAGAGGAATCCGTCGGTGGTGAGCAGGTCCACCCGCGGGTGGTGGTCCCAGCGCGCCAGGAGCGCCTGGAGTACGCGCGCCGTGGTGGATTTGCCCACGGCCACACTGCCCGCGACGCCGATGACATAGGGCACCTGGCGGTCGGGATGGGTTTCGCCGAGGAAGGTGGCGGTGGCGGCGAAGAGGCGCTGTTTGGCGGCCACCTGGAGGTGGATGAGCCGGGCGAGGGGGAGATAGACCTCGGCCACCTCTTCGAGGTCGATCTGTTCACCGAGACCGCGCAGACCGATCAGTTCTTCCTCGGTGAGCACCAGGGGAGTCGATTTGCGCAGCGTGCGCCACTGCTTCCGGTCGAATTCCACATAGGGACTCGGTTCGCTCATCCGCGCCACTTATCCACGACCTTTTGTCGGCCGACAACGGCTCTCGGACGAAGCCTCACCGTGACGATGTCCGGTCCGGTGAGATCCGGTCCACACTCCACGCATAGACGAATTCTGCTCGGACCCAACGGACAGCGGAAAACCGGGGCTAGTTACTCGCCAGTAGCGGCAGTGACATATCCAACACCCGGACGGTGTTTGTCCGTGCGGGCGCGGGGGCACGACCCGGCGGTCGATTTCGGTGGCCGATAAGGTCGGGAGCTATGGCAGCGCATCCGCTCGTGACCGATTATCTGCGTCTCGGATTGGCCTTCGACCGGCTGGAAGAGGGTTTCGTCGACGCGTACACCGGCGATCCCGCCCTGCGGCACGAGATCGACAACGCGCCCCCGCCCGCCCCGCGCGATCTCGCGCACCGCGCCGCGAGTCTGCGCGCGGAACTGCCCTCGGCGGGGCTGTCGGACGAGCGCACCGAATTCCTGGACGCGCATCTGCGGGCGATGGAGTGCTCGGCGCGCAAGTTCGCCGGGGACGACATCGCCTTCGTCGAGGAGGTGCGCGCGTATTTCGATGTGGATATCGCGCCGGGGGATGTGGCCGAGTATCAGGACGCGCACCGGCAGATGGACGAGGTGCTCGCGGGCGAGGGCTCGCTCTTCGATCGCGTGACCGCGCACCGGCGCGCCGACGAGATTCCGCCGGAACGTTTGCGGGTCTGCGTGGAGGCGTTCTCCAGCGCACTGCGGGAGTTGGTGCGCGAGCGCTATCCGCTGCCCGATCACGAATTCGTGGAATACGAAGTGGTGGGCGACAAGCCGTGGTCGGGGTTCAACTACTACCTCGGCAATTACAAGTCGCGGGTCGCCATCAACTCCGATCTCAAACAGCATATGGCGCATCTGCCGCATCTCATCGCGCACGAGTCCTACCCCGGCCATCACACCGAGCACTGCCGCAAGGAGGCCGGACTGGTCGCGGCCGGGCAGGCGGAGCAGACGCTGTTCCTGGTCAACACCCCGCAGTGCCTGATGGCGGAGGGTCTCGCCGATCTCGCGCTGAAATCCATCGTGGGGCCGGGCTGGGGCAAGTGGGCGCAGGAGATCTACGCCGATCTGGGCCTGCGTTTCGATGGTGAACGTGCGGAACGGCTTTCGAACGCCTCGGCCAAACTGCTGAATGTGCGCCAGGACGCCGCGCTGCTGCTGCACGATCGCCGCAAGGACGCCGACGAGGTGGCGGGCTTCCTCGAACGCTGGAGTCTGGTGACCCCCGAGCGCGCCCGCCAATCCCTGCGCTTCCTCTCCTCACCGCTGTGGCGCGCCTACATCAGCACCTACGTCGAGGGTTACCGCCTGCTCGGCGGCTGGCTGGATCGGGCCGCCGACGCCGCCGACCGCTCGGAGCGCTTCCGCCGCCTGCTCGACGAACCGCTGACCCCGGGGGCGGTCCGCCGCATGGCTTGACGGACCCTCGGACGCGTCGATGGACAGCGCCGATAGACTCGGGTGAAACCGCGACTGGCGCATTCGAGGTGGAACTGACCACCGGGAAGCACATGAGCCCCGCACCGCGCGCCTGGGTGTCGGGCGGCCCGGGATTCCGGGCACCCCGAGCATGGAGGTCGCGATGAACACACAGAACCCTCTGACCGATGGCGCGGTGACGGCCAATAAACTCGGCGGCGTGACCCAGACGACCGCCTCCGTCAACACCCAATCCCTCGCCGAACTCGATCCCGAGCTCGCCGCCGCGATGGGCCAGGAACTGGCCCGGGAGCGCGACACCCTCGAGATGATCGCCTCGGAGAACTTCGTGCCGCGCGCCGTGCTCCAGGCCCAGGGCAGCGTGCTCACCAACAAGTACGCCGAGGGCTACCCGGGCCGCCGGTACTACGGCGGCTGCGAGGCGGTGGATATCGTCGAGGATCTCGCGCGCGACCGCGTGAAGGAGCTCTTCGGCGCCGAATTCGCCAATGTGCAGCCGCATTCGGGTGCGCAGGCCAATGCGGCGGTGCTCATGGCGCTGATGAACCCGGGCGACAAGATGCTCGGCCTGGACCTCGCGCACGGCGGTCACCTCACCCACGGCATGCGCCTGAACTTCTCGGGCAAGCTCTACGAGGTGCACGCCTACGGCGTCTCGAAGGAAGACCACCGCGTCGATATGGACGAGGTGCGCAAGATCGCCCGCGACACCCGCCCCAAGGTGATCGTGGCCGGATGGTCGGCGTACCCGCGCCACCTCGACTTCGCCGCCTTCCGGGAGATCGCCGACGAGGTGGGCGCGTATCTCTGGGTCGATATGGCGCACTTCGCCGGTCTGGTCGCCGCCGATCTGCATCCCTCCCCGGTGCCGCACGCCCACGTGGTGTCCTCCACCGTGCACAAGACGCTCGGCGGTCCGCGCTCCGGTCTGATCCTGGCCAAGCAGGAGTTCGCCAAGAAGCTGAACTCCGCGGTCTTCCCGGGTCAGCAGGGCGGTCCGCTCATGCACGCCATCGCCGCCAAGGCCGTGGCCTTCAAGATCGCTGGCACCGCGGAGTTCAAGGAGCGCCAGGAGCGCACCCTCTCCGGCGCGAAGATCTTGGCCGAGCGCCTCACCGCTTCCGATGTGAAGGACAAGGGCATCACCGTCCTCACCGGCGGCACCGATGTGCACCTGGTCCTGGTCGACCTGCGCAACTCCCAGCTCGACGGCCAGCAGGGCGAGGACCTCCTGCACGAGGTCGGAATCACCGTGAACCGCAATGCCGTTCCGTTCGACCCGCGCCCGCCGATGGTCACCTCCGGCCTGCGCATCGGCACCGCCGCCCTGGCCACCCGAGGCTTCGGCGATGCCGAGTTCACCGAGGTCGCCGATATCATCGCGGCCGCCCTCACCGGCGGCGACGTGGACGCCCTGCGCGCCCGAGTCGCCAAGCTGGCCAAGGACTTCCCCCTCTACGAGGGCCTGGAGGACTGGCGTCTGCTCGGCTAGACCACAGCCGTTCGAGACCACGAGCCCGCCGCGACCGTATGGTCCCGGCGGGCTCGACTCATCTTGGGAGCCAGGGCCTTTCGGCTCGTGGAGGCATCGATGTCGGCTCAGGGCCGCGACATCACGGTCGTGTGCCTACCAACTCCAGAACCTGCGCTGGCCTCCGGTAAGCCCGGGCGCTTCCGCCTCCACAGTCGCGATCAACTTCCTCGGCGCCGGATTAACCCACTCCTGCTGCCCCGCACCGGTTCTCAACACCACGGTCGGCACAGTCTCATTCCCCTCGGCCACCGATCGAACGAACGCCGCAGCCTCCGGATCTTCCCAAATATCGATCTCCCGATGCACGATCCCGTGCCGATTGAGCACCCGCCGCATCCGAGAGCAGTACGGGCAACCCGGGCGTCGATAGACGAGCAGCTCGGAGGTGGGATCCGCGGTCATGTATCCAGGCTAGGCTCACCGTCTCGCGCCGCGCATCCGAGTGCGTGGGGAACGGCCGGAATCCGTCCTCGAATCGGCCTGTGCCGCAACTAGGAGTGCTTGGCGAGGTAGTCGATGTACATGGGGCGCAGGACTTCCGCGATATCGCCCTCGCCCGCGTGGACGTAGTCGTCGAGCATGGGGAGTACGTAGCGGATGTCGGTTTCGCTCTCGCCGAGGTTTCCGGCGGCGGCCTCGGCGGCGGGGATCGACTTCAGCAGATCCCACAGGAATTTCACGTCGCCGTGGCGGACGGCCAGCTTCACGGCGCGGTCGTGTAGCTCCTTGGCGGACAGCTTCTCGAGATCCTGGTCATCGGCCATGGTCCGACTGTATCGGCTCGGGAATCCGAACCGGCGGCGTGGTGCGTCGCGTCGCCCGGCTCGGCGTGCTGGCATGTGAGTCATGGCACAGCAGCCCCGATTCCAGGTCAAGCGTGTGTACGACACGCCCGAGGTCGGTGACGGCCGCCGCGTGTTGGTGGATCGGCTGTGGCCGCGCGGGGTCAGCAAACAGGAAGCGGAGATCGACGAGTGGGCCAAGGAGGTGACGCCCTCGACCGAGCTGCGGAAGTGGTATCACGCCGATCCGGAGCATCGGCGCGCGGAGTTCGAGCGCCGGTACCGCGCCGAGCTCGCCGACGATGCCGCGCGCGAGGGCCTGGCGCGTCTGCGCCAAGACGCCGCGAATCAAACATTAACGCTGGTCACAGCTGTGAAAGATCCTGATCACAGCCACATTCCAATCCTCCTCGCCGAATTGGGCGAAACGCCCGAACAGGGCGGTCCTTAACGGGATGTTCACCAACACGCCTGTAAGTCGGTGGGCCGGAAGGCCGAATCGGCTGTAGCGTCGGGGGTGCGGGCCGCGTAGAGGTAGCCCGTACGGGAGGTCCTGATCGTGACTGAGCAACTCAGTGCGAGGGGGCCGGTACCCGGCCCCAGGGTCGTATAGACCCACAGGGCGGACCGGCCCAGCGAGAACGCCCGCGCGGTGCCGCGTGGGTGACAAAGGAGCCCACCGTGACTGATGCACGCTCCGTCAACGCTCCCATCGGGGATGCCCGCAACGCGCGCACCGGAAAGGGAGTTCGCGCCTCGCAGTCCGATTCAGGACGCAAAACCTTTGTCGTGGATACCTCGGTCCTGCTGTCGGACCCTTGGGCCGTCACGCGATTCGGCGAGCACCACGTGGTGCTTCCCATCGTGGTGATCAGCGAGCTCGAGGCCAAGCGGCACCACCACGAACTCGGCTGGTTCGCCCGCGAGGCCCTGCGCATGCTGGATGATCTCCGACTCCAGTACGGACGACTCGACGAGGAGATTCCGGTCGGCGGCGACGGTGGGACATTGCAGGTCGAGCTGAACCACACCGATCCGGAGGTGTTGCCGGTCGGGTTCCGCACCGATTCCAACGACTCCCGCATCCTGGCCTGCGCGCTGAACTTCGCGGCCGAGGGGCATCGGGTGGTGTTGGTGTCCAAGGACATTCCGCTGCGGGTCAAGGCCAGCGCGGTCGGTCTACAGGCCGACGAGTACCACGCCCAGGACGTGGTCACCTCGGGCTGGACGGGCATGGTGGAGCTCGATGTCAGCGCCGCCGCGGTGGACAAGCTCTACGCCGAGAGCGTCATCGATCTCGACGAGGCGCGGGATCTGCCCTGCCACACCGGAATTCGGCTGCTCGGCACCAATGGCAGCGCGTTGGCCCGGGTCACGCCGGACAAGCGGGTGCAGTTGGTGCGCGGTGACCGGGAGGCCTTCGGGCTGCACGGGCGCTCCGCGGAACAGCGCATCGCCCTCGATCTGCTGCTCGACGAGAGCATCGGGATCGTGTCCATGGGCGGGCGCGCCGGTACCGGCAAGTCGGCGCTGGCGTTGATGGCGGGTCTGGAGGCCGTGCTGGAGCGGCGCTCGCATCGCAAGGTGGTGGTGTTCCGTCCGCTGTACGCGGTCGGCGGCCAGGATCTGGGCTATCTGCCCGGGTCGGAGGCCGAGAAGATGGGGCCGTGGGCGCAGGCGGTGTTCGACACGCTCGAGGGGTTGGCCAGCCCGGAGGTGATGGAGGAGGTGCAGGCGCGCGGCATGCTGGAAGTGCTGCCGCTCACCCACATTCGCGGTCGGTCGCTGCACGACTCCTTCGTGATCGTGGACGAGGCGCAGTCGCTGGAGCGCAATGTGCTGCTCACCGTGCTGAGCCGGTTGGGCACGGGTTCGCGGGTGGTGCTCACCCACGATGTGGCGCAGCGCGACAACCTACGGGTCGGTCGGCACGACGGCGTGGCCGCGGTGATCGAGAAGTTGAAGGGGCATCCGCTGTTCGCGCACATCACGCTCACGCGCAGTGAGCGGTCGCCGATCGCCGCCCTGGTCACCGAGATGCTGGAGGAGTACGGACCCAACGCCTGACCCAGCTACGGCCAGGCGTGTGGTTTGTCTCACACTCCGCAGGGTATTCTCTCGCGAAATACCTGCTCGACGCTGATTTCGGCTATTGACAAGGTATTTGCCGAACAGCTGCCGAGTGTCGGCCCGAGCTGCCGGGGACGTCGCCATCGCGCGGCGTCCCCGGACAGTTCACCCGCGAGAGGATGGATATGAACCACTTCGCTCGACGCACGGCTGGCATCATCGCGGCGCTCGCTCTGGTGAGCGTGATCGCCGCGGGCTGCTCCGACGACGACAAGGACGCCAAACCGTCCGACACCACCACGGCGATGGCGACGGCCACCGAGCATCAGGGTGACCACACCACCACCGCCGCCCCCGATACCGATACCGACACCCCCGACAACGACCCCCGGGAGACCCGAATCCCCACGGCCAATGGGGATATCGAGGTCGAAGGGGCGATCCTGGAGAAGTACAACGCCTTCGGCGGCGTGAACGGCGCCCTCGGCGAGCCCACCGGCGACGACGCCGACGCCCCCGACGGCGGCAAGGTCCAGGAATTCAAGGGCGGCGCGATCTACAGCAGCCCCACCGCCGGAACCCACGTCGTCTGGGGCGACATCCGCGAGGCCTACCTCGCCAACGGCGGCCCCGGCGGCAAACTCGGCTACCCCACCACCGACGAAACCGACATCCCCGGCGGCAAACAGAGCGACTTCACCGGCGGCACCATCACCTGGATCAACAACCAGACCACGGTCACGGAGAAGTAGGGGTACTCAACTCTCGAACCTCTCAGGGGCTCCGCCCCTGAAACCCCAAAGGCCAGAACGCCGAGGGCCCCGCGCCCTCGGCGTTCGGTTGTCTGGACTCGGGACCGTGGTTGGTCGCCATGCCGCTACCGGCCCGGCGAGGCCGGGGCGTCGGCGCATCACGCTGCCCGCCGATTCGGGCGGTGGCTGTCGGCCTCGGTGGCGTTGCGGCTTCGGGGTTGTGGTGGCGTGCTGGGTCTTCGCGCGGGTGGGATTCGGGTGGGGTTGGGGGTGGGGCGCGACACGCGTTGTTGTGGGGCGACACGCGTTGCGAGGCTGGGTTTTGTGAGAGCTGAGGGAAATACGGGGGGAAGGTCCCCATGTTTGCCGCTCAGCCGCTAGGTTGTGCTGGTGCAGAACGTTTTGGCCGACCGCGACCTGTTGGAACGCCTCGCCGACGAGGTGGAAGCCAACCTGACCCGCCATATCGACGCCGCCGCGATATGGATGCCGCACGACTATGTGCCGTGGGACGACGGGCGCAATTTCGGGTTCCTCGGCGGGATCGATTGGGATCCCGAGCAATCCGAGCTCGGTGAGGACGCCAAGCTGGCGCTCACCGTGAGCGTATTGGTCGCCGACAACCTGCCCTCCTACCACCGCGAGCTCGGCAAGTACCTGCGCCGCGGCCCGTGGTGGCGCTGGGTCGGTCGCTGGACCGCCGAGGAGAACCGCCACGAGATCCTGATTCGCAACTTCCTCATGGTCACCCGCGCGGTGGATCCGGTGGAGCTGGAGCGCATGCGCATGGCGCATATGACCCGCGGCTTCCGTCGCCCGCCCATGCATCTGCTGGATGTGCTGGCCGCCAGCGCTTTCGAGGAACTCGCCGCCGCCGTGCGCCACCGCAATACCGAGGCGCTCGGCGAGAACCCCATGGTCACCGAGATCGCCCGCCGCATCGCCGTCGACGACGAACTCCAGGCCATCTTCTTCGCCAACCTCGTCGAGGCCGCCCTCGACCTGGTCCCCGACCAGACCATGCGCGCCATCGCCGACCGCGTCGCCGACTTCCGCGTGCCGGAGGTCGAGCTCGCCGACGGCCGCAGCAGCGACGACGTTCTCGCCGCCGCCGGAATCTACGATCGCGCCAAGGAGCCGGAGCTGGTCTTCGCGCCCCTGCTCGAGCAGTGGAAGGTGTTCTCCCGCACCGATCTCGGCGAAGAGGGCGAGAAGGCCCGCGCCGAGCTGGAGAAGCTCACCCTCAGCACCACCCGCTGAGCACCGCGACGTTCGCACCACTCGCCCCGTCCTCCGGCACCTACGCCGGATGGCGGGGCGGAGGTCGTTGTGGTCGACACTCGGCGCGGCCACCCGGCGGAAGTGAGCGAATCCTCTTGCCTGCCCGAGGCTTCGGCGTACGGTCGAAAGATGTCCGATCTTCCTGAATTGCAGCAGGACGCCATCACCACGGTCCGGGAATTCTTCGCCGCGCTGGAGATGAACCTGGTCGAGGAGGCCCTCGAACTCGTCGATCCCGGCCTGGTGTGGAAGAACACCTCACTGCCGGATGTGCGCGGCGTCGACCGGGTGCGCTGGCTGCTGAGCAAATTCGACGGCGACCGGTACGGCTTCCGCGTGGATATGCACCACATCGCCGCCGACGGCGCGAATGTGGTGCTCACCGAGCGCACCGACTACCTACGCATGGGCCGCGTCGAAATCGCGTTCTGGGTGTGCGGCACCTTCGAACTCGTGAACGGCCGAATCGCCGTGTGGCACGACCACTTCAGCTGGGAGAACTTCCTGCGCGGCGCGGTGAAGGGCCTGGTGCGCGCGGCACTGTCGCGCTGAGTCCCGGCGCAGGGCCCGAGTCCGACGGACGGCGCTGAGCCCCGGCGCAGGGCCCGAGCCCCACGGTCGGCGCTGAGTCCCGGCACAGGGCCCCGAGTCCCACGGTCGACGCTGAGCCGGAGCACTCGGTCCGGAGCCTGACCGTGCGCGCCGAGCCTGACCGTGCGCGCCGCGCCTGACTTCTCACGCCGAACCCGGTCACTCCCGCTGGTTGATGAGCGTGCCGAGCCCGTCCAGAATCCGGTCGATGCCGAAGTGCAGGGCATTGTCGCGCCCGCCCGCGCCCGCCGGTGCGCCCGCAGCCTCGGTCAGCGCCGCCGCCACCTGTGGGTACCGCTCGCCGTGCGCGGTGAGAATCGCGGACATCTCCCGCTGCAACCGGGCTTCGGCATCCCCGCCGTCCGACCCCGCCTGCTGAATCAGACTGCGCACGTGGCCGATCAACAACACCACGGTGTCGAAACGTTCGGACGCGTTCAGCCCGGTATCGGCGAGCGTGGCGAGCGCGCTCTCCAACCACTCCATCTCGTGCGGACCCATGACGTGCACGCCGACGGCGAGTTCGTTGACCCACGGATGCGCCAGAATCCGGTCGAACAGCGTCTCGGCCCACAGCCGTAGATATCCGCGCCACGTCTCCGGCGCGTCCGCGTCGTGCGCGGCCGTGGGAGGCATGCCCATGGCGGCGTCGAGCATGAGCGCCGTGAGCTCGGCCTTGCCCGGAACGTACCGGTACAGCGCCATTTTGGCGCACCCCAACCGCTCGGCCAGCCGCGCCATGGACAGATTCGCCAAGCCCTCGGCATCGGCCAGCGCGATCGCCTCGCCCACGATCCGCTCCAGGCTGAGGGTCGGTTTCGGCCCGCGCTTGGGTCGCTGCGCGGTGCCCCAGAGCAGTTCGGTCGTGGTCGGTGCGGCCATGCTCGTCATCCTTCCGGAATATTCGCTTGACGTCTAACTGTGTCCACCGTACGCTAAATGGCGTCCATAGGACACAATAACTCTGAAACGGAGCGCGATATGCCCACGACCAGCGTCCTCATCTCCGGCGCGAGCATTGCCGGACCCGCCCTCGCCTACTGGCTGAACCGCTACGGCTACCAGGTCACCGTGGTCGAGAAGTCGCCCGCGCCGCGCCCGGGCGGCCAGGCCGTGGACTTCAAGGGCGCGACCCACCTCGCCGTCCTCGACCGCATGGGCATTCTCGACGACCTCCGCAAGCGCGAGACCGGCACCGCGGATATGGCCTTCGTGAATACCGCAGGCCGTGAATTGGCGCGCATGTCAGGCGATTTCACCGGCGGTGATCTGGAAATCCTGCGCGGCGACCTTTCCGAGGTCCTCTACGACCACACCGCCGCGGGCTGCGAATACATTTTCGGCGACTACATCACCGCGCTCACCGAGACCGCCGAGGGCATGTACGTGGAATTCGCCCATGCGCCCGCGCGCACCGTCGATCTGGTGGTCGGCGCGGATGGCATTCACTCCGGGGTCCGGCGGCTGGCCTTCGGCCCCGAAAAGGATTTCGTGAAATACAAGGGCTGGTACTACTGCATCGCGGGCGACAATCGCGTCGATCCCGAGGAGATCGGCAAGCGCGGCCTGGCCTTCGCCTACAACGCACCCGGGCGACTGGCCGTCGAGAGCGGTCCGAAATCGCCGCAGATGTACATGTTCGCGTCGAAGGAACTCGACTATCCGCGCGAGGACATCGCCGAACAGAAGCGCATTGTCATCGAGAAGTTCACCGGCCTGGGGTGGCGAGTCCCCGAGATGCTGGCCGAATTGCGCACCCTCGACACCTTCTACCTCGACTCCATCAGCCAGGTGAAGATGGACACCTTCGTCAAGGGGCGCGTGGCGCTGCTCGGTGACGCGGCCTACGGCAATACCCTTGCCGGGTTCGGCACCGGATTGGCCGTGGTCGGAGCCTATGTGCTCGCCGGTGAGCTGGCCACGGCCGCGGGCGACCACGCCGGGGCCTTCGCCCGCTACCAGGAGATCATGAAGCGCTACGGACGCATGATCGACGGTTCGAATCCGGGTCCGTTCCTGGCTCCCAAGACCGCTCTCGGAATCCGTGCCCGCAATTGGTTCCTGGGCTCGTGGGCCTTCGATCTCATGCTGAAGTACAGCGACAAGGCCGCGAACGACATCGACCTGAAGAACTATCCGGAAATCGTGAGCGCGATGTGAGCTATTGTCCCGCAATGCAAATGGCACATGGGTATGGCGGCATGCGCCGCCATACCCATCGACCCGATATTCAAATGATGATGCCGAGTGTAGCCAGGGCGGCCACGAGTCCAGCTGCGCCGAGGGTTACGAAGAATGCGGCGAGTCCAGTCAACATGGTTCTTTTCCTTTCGTGGAACATCCGCGATATGCGGACACTCAGCTAATCGAGGGCAACGCGTGATGCGTTTCACAAATCAGCACGAAATCGGAAAATAGGTTGTTGACCGGGCGGCACCGTCAGCTGTCGCCGTTCACTTTCGCCATCGACAGCACATCGAGGCGGCGATCGAGCTCCTCGAGGGTGAGTTGGTCGTCGATGAGACCGCGATCGACGACCGTCTGGCGAATGGTTTTGCGTTCTTTCAGGGCCTGCTTGGCGACCGCCGCCGCCTCCTCGTAGCCGATCGCGGAATTGAGCGGCGTGACAATCGAGGGGGAGGATTCGGCCAGGGTGCGCAGGTGCTCCACATTGGCGGTGAGGCCGCTGACGCAGCGGTCGGCGAACAGGCGGGAGACATTGGCCAGCAGACGGATCGACTCCAGCACATTGCGGGCCATGACCGGAATGTAGACATTCAGTTCGAAGTGGCCGTTGCCGCCACCCCACGCCACCGCCGCGTCATTGCCGATGACCTGCGCGGCCACCTGCGTAACCGCTTCGGGCAGAACGGGATTGACCTTGCCGGGCATGATGGACGAACCCGGCTGAAGATCGGGCAGCTGAAGTTCGCCGAGGCCGGTGAGCGGACCCGAACCCATCCAGCGAATGTCGTTGGCGATCTTGGTGAGGCTGATGGCCACGGTGCGCAGCGCACCGGAGACCTCGACCAAGCCGTCGCGTGCGGCCTGCGCCTCGAAGTGATCGCGCGCCTCGGACAGCGCATCGAGCCCGGTCGACTTCTTCAGCTCCACAACGACTTTCGAGCCGAAACCGGCGGGCGCATTGAGGCCGGTGCCGACGGCGGTGCCGCCGATGGGCAGCTCGCCCAGGCGCGGCAGGGTGGTGAGCAGCCGTTCGATACCGGCGCTCACCTGGCGGGTGTAGCCGCCGAACTCCTGGCCGAGGGTCACCGGCACGGCGTCCATGAGGTGGGTGCGGCCCGACTTCACGACCTCGCGCCACTCGGTGGACTTGTCCAACAGCGCCAGCCGCAGATGCTCCAGGGCCGGAACGAGATCCTTCACCACGGCCTCGGTGGCGGCCAGATGAGTGGCGGTCGGGAAGGTGTCATTGGACGACTGCGACATGTTCACGTCGTCGTTGGGGTGCACCGTGACGCCGCTCCGGGCGGCGATGGTCGCGATCACCTCGTTGGCGTTCATATTCGAACTGGTGCCGGAGCCGGTCTGGAAGACGTCGATGGGGAACTGGTCGTCGTGCGCGCCGTCGGCGATCTCGGTGGCGGCGGCGATGATCGCGTCGGCCTTGGCGGCGTCCAGCAGTCCCAGATCGCGGTTCACCACCGCGCAGGCCGCCTTCAGCAGGCCCAGCGCGCGAATCTGGGCGCGCTCCAAACCGCGGCCGCTGATCGGGAAGTTCTCCACGGCCCGCTGAGTCTGGGCCCGCCACAACGCTG
Organism: Nocardia sp. NPDC050406; assembly: GCF_044459025.1. Lineage (NCBI taxonomy): Bacteria > Bacillati > Actinomycetota > Actinomycetes > Mycobacteriales > Nocardiaceae > Nocardia > Nocardia sp. NPDC050406. The sequence goes on from NZ_JBITIM010000002.1 coordinate 738,640, forward strand.
CGGCGGGTACGCGGACCTCGCCCATGGTGTCGTGTTCGATGCGGTACTCGGTCTCCTCGCTCATGGCACCGACCCTATGCCCGCGAAGGGGCTCGTGGGGTTGCCACGCCTGAGGGGATCAGCACACCGGAGGGCGCGGCGAAGCGGGAATAAGCGCGTCGCTACGCCTCATCCGGTGTGGGCGTCGCTCTCAGGACGAGAACAGCATCTTGCCGAAGCTCTTGTGCTTGTGATGGCCGTAGCCGCGATGCGGTGCGCCCCAGGCGGGCGCGCCGTGCATGGGCGGGGTGCCGTACTGCGCGGGCGGCGGGGGAGCGGAGTAGCCCGACTCCAAGCGCGACAGGGCCTCGAGCTCACCGTAATCCAGGAAGATTCCCCGGCACCCGCTGCACTGCTCGATATGCACCCCCGCCCGGTTGTACGTATGCATCATCGAATGACATTTCGGACACTGCATCCGGTTCATCTCCCCAGAACAATCCAACAAACGTATGCGTCATTCACCATACGGCAGCGGGCATTCGGCGGCAGGCGTCAATCAAGGCCACCTCGAGTTCATCCAGCTCCCGCCCCTCTTCGCCGGACTTCGCCACGGCGATGGCGGCGGACTGGACGACCAGCGCTCGGGCCGGAATATCAAGTGCCGCCCAGACATCCGTGTGCGGCGCGATAGCCGGGCCACCTGCCGCGATATACGCACCCAGGAACCGTTCCCAAGCGGCGGGGTCGAGAATCCCAGCCGCGAAGAACCCTGCGGGCCGCGCCAGATCCCACACCGGATCGCCGATGCCCATATCGTCGACATCCACCAGCCGCCAGCGGGATTCATGATCATCGAGCGGCGTCGCCCCGGTAGGGAGTGGAGGTGGGGCAGCGCTCGCCGGATGTGTGGCATCGGCTCGTGGCGGGAGGGTGTCACCCCGTAGCCGGACCAGTTGTCCGAGATGAAAGTCGCCGTGTATCAAGGTTTGTCGCCTCACTGGCGCAGCGCTTTCCCCCGCGTCGGCGTCGGATACAAGGTGCCGCGACGCCGCCGCAGAGGCAGGAGTAGAGGCAGGAGTGTCGCCGTGATCCAACGCTGGCAATCCGCCGAAGGCGCGCCACACCACCTCGGCCGCAGCGGGATTCGCTACACCACCGGCCGCGCGGAGGCGGCGCAAAGCGCGTCGTATTCGGTCCACGGCACCGGACGCGGGTACCCCGCCATGGACAGCTGGAACAGTCGCGTATCCGGCAGCCTTGTCGACCACCTGCGCGCTCGCCCCGGATCCACTCGCGCTGGGTCGAGACTCGTTCGCGCAGGCCGTGGACTCACCGGCGCTGGGCCTGAGGTCGCTCGCGCTGGCTGCGGACTCGCTGGCCCTGAAATCACTGCCGCTGCTTTCGGATCCGCTCGGCCTGGCCGTGGGAGGGCTGGCGCTGGGCCCGGGTTCGCCGGTGACTCCGCGGTCGCTGGCGCTGACCACGGATTCGTTCGCGCTGACGAGTGGTTGCCACGGGCAATTGTGCAGCCGTGCAAGCAATGTCGCGGCCGCTGCCCAGGGGGCGGCGTCCGGATCGTCTGGGTCGACCGGTTCGCCGTACGGCCACGCGGTGTAGACGCGGGCGGCTCGGATGGTCAGGAGGTCGCCGTCGACTGGGGTGGGCGGCAGCAGGATTCGGTGTAGGAGGGGGTTGGCCGCGAGATGGAGGCGGGTGCGTAGGGCCGCGGTGTCGGTGTCGACGGGGTGGGCCTTCAGCACCAGGTCGCCGATGCGCCCCACAACGGCGTCGGCGCGGTCGGACAGCAGGTGGGGCTGTCCGACCGCGCCGAGGCGGTGCGCGATGTCGGCCAGGGTGGTCAGCGCCTCGGAGGGGCTGGGGGGCAACGACATTCGCGGATCATATGCCGAGGATCAGGGCATGGGCGGGGCGGCGTCGTCGTCACCGACGAAATCGACCGAGGCGTACTCGCGCAGCTTCGACAGGCGGTGGTAGGCGTCGATCATGCGCACGGTGCCGGACTTGGCGCGCATGACGATGGACTGGGTGGACGCGCCGCCGCCGTAGTAGCGCACGCCGCGCAGCAGATCGCCGTCGGTGACGCCGGTGGCGCAGAAGAAGACGTCCTGGCCGGAGACCAGGTCCTCGGTGCCGAGAATGCGGTCCAGGTCGTGTCCGGCGGCGAGGGCCTTCTCGCGCTCGGCATCGTCCTTCGGAGCCAGCTTGGCCTGCAGCGCGCCGCCCATACAGCGCATGGCGGCCGCGGCGATGATGCCCTCGGGGGTGCCACCGATGCCGATCAGCATGTCGACGCCGGAGTCGGGGCGGGCGGTGGCGATGGCACCGGCCACGTCACCGTCGGAGATGAGGCGGATGCGCGCGCCCGCGTCGCGGACCTCCTGCATGTGCTGGGCGTGGCGCGGGCGGTCCAGAATGCAGACGGTCAGGTCGGAGACCGAGGAGCCCTTGGCCTTGGCGACGCGGCGTAGGTTCTCCGCGATCGGGGCGGCCAGGTCGATCACGTCGGCGGCGTCCGGGCCGACGGCGATCTTCTCCATGTAGAACACGGCGGAGGGGTCGAACATGGCCCCGCGCTCGGCAACCGCCAGCACGGAGATCGCGCCCGCCGAACCCTTGGACATGAGCGTGGTGCCGTCGATCGGGTCGACCGCGAAATCCAGCTCGGCGCCGGTGCCGTCGCCGACCAGCTCACCGTTGTAGAGCATGGGCGCTTCGTCCTTCTCGCCCTCGCCGATCACGACGATGCCGCGCATCGAGACGGTCGCCACCAGCTGGCGCATCGCGTCCACGGCCGCACCGTCGCCGCCCTCTTTGTCGCCGCGGCCCACCCAGCGCCCGGCTGCCATGGCACCGGCCTCGGTGACCCGGACCAACTCCAGGGCAAGGTTGCGGTCCGGAGCCTCGCGGCGGCTGGATGCGGTCATGACAGGTGCCTCCTTGGTTGTCTACTGCTGCGTGAATTGTCGCATTGAGGCCAGGCCCGACCTTCAGGCACTGGCGTTCCAATTCCGTAAGGTGAGCAATCCAACTCTCGGAACTCTCAGGGGCTGACGCCCCCGGACCCCCGAATGGAGGGGTCGGCCTCGGGGGTGGGGCGGAGTTCTGCGCTGGGTCGGTCGATCGCTGAGCTGCCCTGTGTGCCGGGTCGCAGGGGGTGGGCGTGGATACTGGGGGCGTGTCGTACCAAAAGCCGCGGATCATGAACGACTACAAGGATCTGTTCTGGTCCTTGCTCCCGTTGGTGCTGATCTGTTTGGTCATCGCCGGTATCGCCAGTCAGTGCTCGTTCTCCGCGAAGGGGCCGACGCCTGGGCAGATTCCGAACTTCGATGTGAAGGCCGCGTTGGCCGATGACGCGCGGACGCTGCCGTTCCCGATTCGCAGGCCCGCGCTGCCGGAGGGATGGACGCCCAATTCCGGCAATCACGACACGATTGTCGGCGCCGGGGGCGGTCCGGTGAGCACCGTCGGGTACATCACGCCGCAGGGTACGTACATGCAGCTCACTCAGTCCAACGCGGCCGAGGACGCGCTCGCCAAGAACGTGGTCGGCACCCGCTACGCCACCGGCACCGAACAGGTCGGCGACCGCAAATGGGTCGTCTACTCCGAACCCGGCACCGAAACCGCCTGGATCACCGACTTCGGCGACGTCCGCGTCCTCATCAAAGGCGCAGGCACCCCCGCCGCCTACAACACCCTCGCCTCCGCCATAGGCCAAGCCCAACCCCTCCCGCGCACCTGACCGACCAGGTACTGGTGGCGGGGGCTTCTCGCACGATGCCGCCATGAGTACCTGGTGATCTTGGTGCCCTTCCGCGCCCCGGAGACTGGGGGCGTGTTTCGAGGGAGGTTGTCGGGGAGACTCGCCGGATGAGGAAAGTCATTGCCGCACTTGCCGTTACCGCCGCGTTGGCTGCCCCGGCGGGGATCGCCGCAGCGGAACCGGTCGCTCTCGAACCCGCGCCGGTCGCTTCGCCTTCGACCGGGTCGGCTGTCGATGCCGGGTCGGCCAATGGGCTGTTGAATGCGTTCTGCGCGGTGATTCACATGTTGAAGATCGGCTCCGTGGACAGCTCCGGGGGTCCGAAGTGCGGTGGGCTGTCCTGAGCGTTCCTCAGCGGTGGCTGACGACGTTGACGATCTTGCCGTTCGGGTCGCGGACGAAGAAGCGGCGCACACCCCAGGGTTCGTCGCGCAGCGCGTAGACGATCTCGGCTCCGGCCGCGACCATGGCGGCGTGCGCGGCGTCGACATCGTCGACCTCGACGCTCATATCCGGATGCGGCTCCTCGTCGTTCGGCGCGAACAGCAGCACCTGCGCCGTCGGGTTCGAGGGGCTGGCCAGCGTCACCACCCAGCCGAGGTCCATCACCTCCTCGAACCCGAGTTCGCGGTAGAACGCCCGGCTGCGGGCCATATCGTCGGTGCGCAGATCGGGGACGACGCGGCGGATCGTCATGCTCACTCCTCGTCGCGCTTGGCCAGCGCGTCCTCGACCCGCTGGCGCGCACCGGCGAGATGCTCCTCGCAGCGGGTCGCCAGCGCCTCGCCGCGCTCCCAGAGCGCCAGCGACTCGTCCAGGTCCATTCCGCCCTGTTCGAGCATTTTCACGACATTCACCAATTCGTCGCGGGCGCGTTCATAGCCGAATCCGGCGATTTCGGTGATTTCAGCCTCGGTCATCGGTGTCCTTTCGAGTACGGGGGCCGAGGGGCTGGGCGCCCAGGGCGGCGGCGGAGATCGCGCCGTCGGCCACGCGGATACGCAGCTGACTTCCGGCGGGGGAATCGTCGATGGAGCGAATGACGTGTCGTTCGTTGCCCGAAACCCGTTGCACCACAGCGTAACCGCGCGCCAAGGTGGCGGCGGGGCCGACGGCGGTGAGCTTTTCGCGCAGATGCCGGGTGGTGGTGGATTCGCCGTGCAGCACATGCTCGACGGCACGGCGGGCGGCGGTGCGCAGCCGCTCCACCTCGTCGTGCTTCTGGTCGAGCATGCGCAACGGCTCGGCCAGTACGGGGCGGGAGCGGAGCTGTTCCAGGGCACGGGATTCGCGATTCACCCATCCGCGCAACGCCGCCGCGGCCCGCTCGCGCTGTTCGCGCAGCAGCGCCATTTCCGCCGCGGCGTCGGGGACCATGCGTTTGGCGGCGTCGGTCGGGGTCGCCGCGCGCAGATCCGCCACGTAGTCGCTGATCGGATTGTCCGGCTCGTGCCCGATGGCGCTGACGATCGGCGTCTTGGCGGAAACGATTGCCCGGCACAGGGTCTCATCGGAGAACGGCAGCAGATCCTCGACACTGCCGCCGCCGCGCGCCAGCACGATCACATCCACTTCGGGATGCGCGTCCAGCGTGGCGATGGCCTCGAGGATTTGCGGTACGGCGGTCGGCCCCTGTACGGCGGTATTGCGAATCTCGAACCGCACCGCGGGCCAGCGCTGCGTCGCCACCGTCACCACATCGTGCTCGGCCGCCGACGCGCGGCCGGTGATGAGCCCGATCCGCCTGGGCAGAAACGGAATAGGCCGCTTGAGCCGATCGTCGAACAGTCCCTCCGCCGCCAGCAGCGCCTTCAACCGCTCGATGCGCGCCAGCAGTTCGCCGATGCCCACGGGCCGAATCTCGGTGACCCGCAACGAGATGGTCCCGCGCCCGGTGAAGAAGGAGAGCTTGCCGTAGACGATCACCCGACTGCCCTCTTGCAGCGGCACCGGCGAATTCCGCAGCAGCGCCGGATCGCACGTCACCGACAGCGACATATCCGCGGCCGGATCGCGCAACACCAGAAACGCCGTCCGGGTGCCCGGGCGCAGATTGATCTGCGTGATCTGCCCCTCCACCCACACCGCGCCCAACCGGTCGATCCACTGCGCGACCTTGACCGCGATGGTGCGCACCGGCATCGGGTTCTCCGGAGAACTCGCGGCTCGCTCTGACTTCGCGGCATTCACCGCACCAGTGTCGGTCACCGCCCCATTGTCGTGGTCGCTACCGACACACTCGGCACCACCCGCCGAAACACCACGATCACCCAGGTCGTCCGCGTGGCATGGGTGCGGCCCCTCATCGTGATGGGGGTTCGGGGGCGAAGCCCCTGAGAGTTCCGAGAGTTGGATTCCCCGAAACGGCGCAGCGCCGGTCGCCGGATCGAATCCGGGCGACCGGCGCTGCGCGGGGTCTTACTTGGCCTGCACGGTCGCGATGCGGTTCGTCAGCATGGTGACGAAGGGGGCACGCGCCTGCGTCTGCTGCTCGTAGTCCAGCAGCTGGGCCAGTTCGTCGACGCTGAGCATGCGTAGCCGGGCGCGCAGCTGGGCCAGGGTCATGTTCAGGTAGTCGTAGCGCGAGGCGACCTCCGGCTCCACGACCGCGGCGGCACTGCCGTTGTGGCCATTGGTGGACGCCACGGAAGCGGTTGCGGGGGCTGCGGATTCGGCGACGGGCTGCGGGTCGGCGGCCGGGGCCTCCTGCTCCTCGGCCACCGCCTGCTCCGGCTGCTCGATCGCTTCCGGCTCCCCGGCCGCGTCGGAAATCACATCGGCTTCCGGTGCGGGAACCGCGATCGGCTCCGGCTCCGGCGCGACGGAATCCTCGGGGCTATACAGGTCGAAACGGCTCTTTCGTACCGATTCCGACGCGCTGCCGAAGATTTGCTCGTCGCTCACGTCTTCATCGAAGGTGGCCCACTCCGGCTGCTCTTCTGGGCGGTTGGTCAAACGGTCGAAAACCTCGTCGCCCTTGAGAGCGAGGCTGGTCACGAACTGCTGCAGGTGCATGAAGTTCTGCAGCATCTGGCTGACGGCCGTAATCGGGAGGTTCACCGCGGTCGTCGGTAGCCGACGGGTTTCCTCGAGGGCGTAAACGGCGGCCCCGGCGGCTACCCGGGCCAGGAAGGGTGGTCGAAACATGGTCCTAGCCTGCCCGAAACGCCGTGTGATGCAAAGGCTGGAATTCGCCGAAAGTGATTCTCGGCTCCGGCTCCGACCCCATGCCATTCATCGCGCACACGTATTCTGTGGGGCATGTCCTCGGCTATCCCCTTGAACGTCGGAATCACCCGGTCGGCCGTATCGGGTGATGCCGATTCGCCGAAGCGCGTTCTGCTCGCCGAACCCCGTGGCTATTGCGCCGGTGTGGACCGCGCGGTGGAGACGGTGGAGAAGGCCCTCGAGAAGCACGGCGCGCCTCTCTACGTCCGCAAGGAAATCGTGCACAACCGGCACGTGGTGGAGACGCTACGGGAGCGCGGGGTGATCTTCGTGGACGAGACCGACGAGGTGCCGCCCGGCTCGGTCGTGGTCTTCTCCGCGCACGGCGTCTCGCCGATGGTGCACGAGTCGGCCGCCGCGCGCAGCCTGCACACCATCGACGCCACCTGCCCGCTGGTGACCAAGGTGCACCAGGAGGCCAAGCGCTTCGCCCGCGACGATTTCGACATACTGCTTATCGGCCACGAGGGCCACGAGGAGGTCGAGGGCACCGCCGGTGAGGCCCCCGACCACGTGCAGCTCGTGGACGGCCCGGACTCCGTCGACAACGTGACCGTGCGCGACGAGAACAAGGTCATCTGGCTGTCGCAGACCACGCTGAGCGTGGACGAGACCATGGAGACGGTGCAGCGGCTGCGCGAGCGCTTCCCGAATCTGCAGGATCCGCCCAGCGACGACATCTGCTACGCCACCTCGAACCGCCAGACCGCGGTCAAGGCCATGGCCCCCGAATGCGATCTGGTGATCGTGGTCGGCTCGCGCAACTCCTCCAACTCGGTGCGCCTGGTCGAGGTGGCCCTGAGCGCGGGCGCGCGCGCCGCGTACCTGGTCGACTACGCCCGCGAACTGGATCTGGCCTGGCTGGAGGGCGTGCGCACGATCGGCGTCACCTCGGGTGCGTCGGTGCCGGAGATTCTGGTGGAGGGCGTGCTGGAGCTGCTGGCTGAGCACGGCTTCGGCGATGTGCAGCCGGTGACCACGGCCAATGAGACGCTGGTGTTCGCGCTGCCGCGTGAGCTGCGCACCGCCCGCGCCTGAGATTCCTGACCACACGCCAGCGCCCCCATGCGAAACAGCATGGGGGCGCTGGTGTTCGTGCGGTTGTTCCGGCGGGCGGCTCAGCGCTCGATGCGGCCCGAATCGCGGTCGCGGTAGCGGACATTCGGGCGGGGATGCGGCGGGAGGTCGCCGCTGCCGCCGCGGCGACGGGGCTGGGGTTGGTCGGACGGGAGTTTGCGGTCCGGGCGCGGCTTGCGGGCGTTGGGCGGCGGCGGGGTGCGATCGGCCGGAGGCGTCTTGCGTTCCGCGGCGGGGGCTTTGGCGGAGGACTTGCGGTCCGCGGCCGACTTGCGTTCGCCCATGGGAGGTTTGCGGTCCGACGGCGGACGCTTGCGGTCGCCGGGACCGCCGACGCGGGGCGGGCGCTCGGCGACCCGGCCGCTGGGGCGACGCCCGCGCGGGGCGGCCTCGGCGGCGCTGTCGTCGAATTCGGCGCTGTCGTCGGGCGCGGCGCGGAAGCGTTTTCTGGCCGGTTCCGTCGAGTCGGCGGAACGGGTCCGGCGGCTACGGGCGGCATTGGCGGGGCGGGTGCGGGCGCGCGGGGTGCGGGGACGATCACCGCCCGCGGCGGCCTCCTGGCGGTGCAGGTAGATGCGGACCGCGCCGATGGCCAGGACCAGGACGGTGGCGAGCGCCATGGTGGGGAACCGATTGACCAGTGGAATGGCCAAATTCAGCAGGATGTCCTTCAGCTTCAGGCTGCCCGAGCTGCCCAGAAACTGCTGATACGCCAGCGGCACGGAGAAGAACAGCAGCAGCGGCGGCAGCACCATGACGCTGAACAGCCCCCGGTAGCGCACCACCAGCACCGCGATCACACAGCCCAGCACATACAGCGTCGAGAAGGTGCGGGTCAGCTCCGACCCACCACGAGCATCGATGAAGAACCCGAGAAAGGTGCACGTGACCGCGATCAATACCGCCGCACCGGCGGGGACGCCCGGCACCGTCGGCAGAATCGAACGGTGCGACGCAGGCACCTCGGGTCGCTCGCTTGGGGTAACTGCCACGTCAAGCACACTAAGGCATGTCGCTATTCCGCGAGGGAGGCGACATCAAGCGGCTTGCCGAGCAGCCCTTACCCGCGCTGGTCGATACTGTCGGCATAACCGTCCGCGGCCTCGCTGAAACCGACCGCGCGCGGCCAACTGTCCACCCGCCCGATCTCCGGGACGGGCGCGTCGGCGATATCGAGTTCGTGGAGTTTGCGGGCGGTCACCATGACTCGTGATTCCACCGAGGCGACGGCCTTGTTGAACGCCATCACCGTTTTTCCCAGTTGCGCGCCGAGATCGTCCATATGACGGCCCGCGACACTCAGCCGCGAATACAGCTCCCGGCCCAGCTGGTGCACCTGCGCCATATCGCGGGTGAGCGCCTCCTGCCGCCAGCCCAGCGCCACCGTGCGTAGCAGTGCGACCAGGGTGGTCGGGGTCGCGAGGATCACATTCCGTCCGAAGGCGTACTCGAGCAATCCGGAATCGGTGGTGAGGGCCGCGTCGAGGAAGGGGTCGCCGGGCACGAAGAGCACCACGAATTCCGGGGACGGTTCGAAGGCCGCCCAGTACTCCTTGTCGGCCAGCTGATCGACGTGGGCGCGCAGGTGTTTGGCGTGCAGGGCGAGGTGGCGCTTCTGCTCGCGCGGATCCTCCGTCGCGGCGGCGTCCAGATAGGCGGTGCACGGCACCTTGGCGTCCACCACGATCTGGCGGCCGCCCGCGAGGCGCACCACCATATCGGGGCGGATGACGGTATCGCCGCGGCGCGTCACCTGCGTGTCGAAATCGCAGTGCCGGGTCATACCCGCCAATTCCACGACGCGTTCGAGTTGAATCTCGCCCCAGCGCCCGCGCACTTGGGGCGCGCGTAGCGCGGCCACCAATTGACCCGTCTGGGTGGACAGCTGATGCGACATGCGCTGCATTCCCGCAACCTGTTCGCGCAGACCCGAATACGCGTTGATACGGCTGTGCTCGACCTCTTGGATGTGGCGGTTCAAGGTGCCGACGGCCTCGCGCAGCGGTTCCACCAGATTGCCGATGGCATAGGACTGCCGCCGCGCCGCATCCTCGCTGGCCGCGCCGAGGGACTGCCGTAGCAACCGCTCGTTGTCGTTCATCGCGGCGAGCCGCGCCTCGGCGACGGCGGCGCGTTGCCCGGCCCGCGCGGAGTGCGCGAGCCACCCCACGGCCAGCCCGGCGAGGAACACCAACAGCAGCGCAAACAGCATCGGTGCGGTCATGACGCAGATAGTGCACTACGTCACCGACAGAATCGCGGAATCGGGCAATTCGCAGCGAGTTTCCAGCAACTGGTCGGCATGTTCTCGTCGGCTGCGGGATTCGGGCGCGCGCGGATTCGGACCGCCGCTGGCTACTTGTCGGCCGCATCGCCTACCGTTTTGCGTCATGCGAATCCTGCACACCTCCGACTGGCATATCGGCCGTACCTTTCACGGTGTCGATCTGCTGGCCGACCAGGCGTGTTCGCTCGCCGCCATCGCGGCTCTGGTGGATTCGGAGGGGGTGGATGTGGTGGTGGTACCCGGTGACGTGTACGACCGGTCCATTCCCAGCGCCGACGCTATCGCGGTGTGCAACCGGGGATTCGAGGCGATTCGGGCGGCGGGGGCAACCATCGTGGCCACGTCGGGCAATCACGATTCGCCGACGCGATTGGGGGCGCTGGGGAGTTTCGCGGCGGCCGGGGGATTGCATTTGCGCACCACCATCGCGGAGGTGAATCGGCCCGTGGTGGTGGCGGACGCGCACGGGGAGGTGGCCTTCTACGGGATTCCCTACTTGGAGCCGGATATCACGCGCGTCGAATTGGGTGTGCCGCAAGCGCGTTCGCATGCCGAGATTCTGGACGCGGCCATGGGGTTGATTCGCGCCGATCTGGCGCAGCGGCAGCGCGCGGTTCCGGCGGGTGGCACGGCGCGGTCGGTGGTGTTGGCGCATGCCTTCGTGGTCGGCGGTGAGGCCACCGGCTCGGAGCGCTCCATTTCCGTGGGCGGTGTGGAGACGGTGCCGCTGCGGGCCTTCGACGGCATCGACTATGTGGCGCTGGGGCATTTGCATTCACCGCAGACGCTGTCGGAATCGGTGCGGTATTCCGGTTCGCCGCTGCCGTATTCGTTCGGCGAGCGGTCGCATCGCAAGGCGGTGTGGCTGGTGGAATTGGACGGCTCCGGGCTTCGCGAGGTACGACGCGTCGACCTGCCGGTGGTGCGCGGTTTGAGCCAGATCAGCGGGAATCTCGAGGAACTGCTCACCGAACCGGAATTCGCTGCCGCCGAAAACGACTATGTGGCCGCCACTCTCACCGACCACGCCCGCCCCGTGGACGCACTGCGCAAACTGCGAACCCGTTTCTCGCACGCCGTGCACGTGGAATGGGTTCGGCCCGAAGGGAACCCGGAATTGCGCTACCGTGAGCGCGTGCACGGCCGCCGGGACACCGAAATAGCGCACACCTTCCTCACCGATGTGCGCGGAACCCCCAGCGCGAGCGAAATGCACTGGGTGGAAAAAGCATTGGCCGCCGCCGTCCGCGAACCCGAACGCGAATCGAGCGCCGCGGAAGGGCTGTTCGCGAACCCGGACACCACGGAACTCACCGCATGACCGCCGCTCACGCCAGCGAATCGCGTCGCCCGGCGACCGGCGGGTACATCGGAGCAGTCCATTGTCGAAGGGGCGTCGCCGAATGAGGCTGCACCGGTTGGAGTTGACCGCGTTCGGGCCGTTCGCCGCGACCACGGTGGTCGACTTCGACGAGTTGGGGGCGGATGGGCTGTTTCTGCTGCACGGGCAGACCGGGGCGGGGAAGACCACCGTGCTCGATGCCATCGCGTTCGCGCTGTACGGGCGGGTGCCGGGGGCGCGGGGGGAGAGCAAGCGGCTGCACTCCGATCACGCGGACGAGCAGACGCCGCCGCAGGTGATGTTGGAGGCGACGCTGGGTGGGCGGCGGGTGCGGCTTTGTCGCACACCGGAATTCCAGCGGCCCAAGAAGCGTGGCACCGGGTGGATCACCGAGCAGGCCAGCGCCACCTTGGAGTGGCTGGACGGGCGCGGGCTGAATCTGTCGCGCATTCCGGATATCGGCGAGGAGATCGTCCGGCTGCTGGGTATGAGCGCCGACCAGTTCTTCCAGGTCGTCCTGCTGCCGCAGGGCGATTTCGCGCGCTTCCTGCGCGCCGACAACGAGGATCGCGAGAAACTCCTCGAAAAGCTCTTCGACACCGAACGTTTCGGTACGGCGGAGCAGTGGCTCATCGACAAGCGCCGGGCCAGCGCCGCCGACCTCGACACTCGCCGCCAAGCCATCGACCGATTGGTCGCGCGCATCGGCGGAGCCGCTGGACTCAATGCCACCGAAACCGTCGGTCCCCTGGAGGCGGTCGAATGGTCCCAGGATCTCCTCACCACCGCCCGCGCGACCCTGACCACCACCGCCGCGGAACGCGAAGCCCGCGAAGCGGATTCGACGCGCGCCAGGACTGCCGCGGAGGATCAGCGCCGCCTGCACGACCTGCACCGTCGCCACACCGCCGCCCGCGCCCAGCTGGACGCCTACACCGCCGCGGCTCCCCGCCGTGCCGAGGTACAGGCCGAACTCGAGCGCGCCCGCCGCGCCGAACCCGTGGCCACCGCCCTCGCCGAGGCCCGTAGCGCCGCCGTCGCCCTACGCCGCCGCGACGAGTCCACCCACCGCGCCGCCGAGGAACTCGCCGCCCGCCTGATCGAGCCCGCCAGCGCCGAGCTGCCCGGAACCTACTGGGCAGCAGCCGATCTGGCCGCCGCCGAACTGGCGGGCACGGAACTGGCCGACGACCTGGCCGGGATTACGCCCCTCCAGGACGAGCTGGAGGAGCCGCCGCACCGAACGAGCGCGACCGATGGGGCGTCGGCCGCAGGGGCGGCTTCTGGACCGGTCACGGGCGGTGCGGCCACCCATGGTTACGGGGATGCCACGCGCACGAGTGGGCTGGACCATGCGATCCAGCGTTGGACCACCCATATCGGCGCGCTCGACGAGGTGCGGGCCGATGCGGAGTCGGCGACGAAGCTGGCGGGGGAGATGACTCGGCTGCGGCGGGAGCAGGCCGAATTGGCTGGGCGCGCGGAGAAGTTGGCGCGGTTGCGGGAAGAACTGCCGGAGTCGATCGCGCGGGTGGAGTTGCGGTTGCGTGAGGCTGGGGACGCGGCGGCCGGGCTGCCCGTCCTCGAGGCCGAGTGTGATCGGTTGCGGGCCGCCGCGTCGGCCGCCCTCGAATTGGCCACTCGCCGGGCCGAACTCGCCACGGCGCACGCGGCGTTCGAGTCGGCGCGCAAGAACCATCTGGACGCGCGCGAACACACTCTGGCGCTGCGAGAGCGGCGCTTGGCGGGTATGGCCGCCGAATTGGCGGCCGCCCTCGAGGACGGTCGGCCCTGCACCGTGTGCGGTTCCGTGGAGCATCCCGATCCCGCGCGCACCTCCGAGGCCACGGTGTCGAAGGATGCCGAGGACAAAGCGCTACAGGCCGAGCGCATCGCCGAATCGGCCCGCGAGCGCGCCCAGCAGCAGGTCGCCGACCTCGAACGCGCCGTCGAGGTGCTGGTCGAGCGCGGCGGTGACGCCGACAAGGCGGAACTCGCCGCCGCGCTGAACGCCGCCACCGAACGCTTCGAGACCGCGCGCACCCTCGCCGCGCGCGTCGAGCCGCTCACCGCCGATCTGGCGCGCCTGCGCGCCGACGAGACCCGTCTCCAGGACGACCTGCGCGACTGCGAGAACCGAGGCAGCGCGAATACCGAGCGCATTGTCGCCACCGACCGCCGCCTCGCCGAACTCACCGAACGCCTGCGCGCGGCCGCCGGAGCCGACGGCACGGTGGAGCGACGCCGCGCCCGCCTGCGCACCCTGGTGGACGAGGCCACCGCGCTGCGCTCCGCCCGCGCCGATGTCGCGACCGCCCGTGACCAGGTCGCCGCCGCGGCCCTGCGCGTCGAAAACCTCTCCCGCGAAGCGGGTTTGACCGACACCGCGCAGCCGCCCGTCATGGCCATCGACGGCACCGGCCCCGACTACGCCGTGCTCGCCGACTACGCCCGCATAGTCGATGCCGCATCCCGCACCGCGGCGCAGCAGGCCGATCTCGAGGACGAACTCGTCACCGCCGACCGCGCCCGCGCCGCCGCCGCGGCAGTCCTCGCCGAACCCGAGGTCCAGGCCGCCGCCACCGCCGAACCGGGCGACCTCACGGAGCTGGAAGCAGCTGTGGCACAAGCCCAATCGCGACTCAACGAGGCGGTGGCCGCGCACTCCGGCGCGCTGCGGCGCGTCGAGCAGCTGGAGGGGCTGTGCGGCCAGCTCTGGGCCGCCGTCGACCGCATCGCACCCATGCAGAAGGCCCATGAGGAACTGTCCGCACTCGCCGACGTGGTGGCCGGACGCGGTGCGAACAACCGCAAGATGTCGCTGCGCTCCTACGTGCTCGCGGCGCGCCTCGAGGAGGTCGCGCTCGCGGGTTCGGTCCGACTGCGCCGAATGTCGGGCGGCCGTTACGAATTCGTCCACTCCGACGCCGCCGGACCGCGTGGCCGCCGCGGTGGCCTCGGCCTCGACATCCGCGACGACTACACCGGCGCCATCCGCCCCGCCAAAACCCTCTCCGGCGGCGAAACCTTCATGGCCTCACTGTCCTTGGCGCTCGGCCTGGCCGATGTCGTCGCCGCCGAATCCGGCGGGCTGGTGCTGGACACGCTCTTCATCGACGAGGGCTTCGGCAGCCTCGACGCCGACACCCTCGACGCCGTCATGGGCGTGCTCGACGAACTCCGCTCCGGCGGCCGCGTGGTGGGGGTGGTCAGCCACGTCGACGAAATGCGCCAACGCATTCCGAGCCGACTGCACGTCGTGCGCGGCCGCTCGGGTTCCTATCTGGAGGCCACTGTCGCCTGAGTCGCCTGTCGGTCCGAACGCGATGCGATACGGGCTAAGCCTCCGAGCGGCTCTCATGATCCAGCAGCCAGCGCTTCACGCCCAGGCCCCAACGGAATCCGCCCAGCGTGCCATCGGTGCGAATGATGCGGTGGCAGGGGACGAACAGGGCCGCGGCGTTACGGGCGCAGGCGTTGGCGGCTGCGCGTGTGGCGGCTGGGCGGCCCGCGACGGTGGCGTACTCGGTGTAGGTGACCGGATTTCCGGCAGGGATCTTGCGCAGAATCTCCCAGGCGTGCACCAGGAACGGCCCGGAGACTTGGCGGACCGGGACCGGATCGATGGCCGTCAGGTCACCGGAATGGTATGCCGCAACGGCTTTCGTGACCACGCCCAGCGAATCCCGTTGGCGCAGTTCGGTGGGCCGCAGGGTCGGGTGTACGAGCTGGCGGAGGTTCTCGGCGTCGCTGGTCCAGCCCGAGGCCAGGACCGCACCGTCAGCGTCCACCAGAGTGGTGAACGGCCCGGCGGCGGTATCGATGGTCGCGAAGTCGGCGGTGCGGACAGCCGTGTCACCGGCGGCGAACTCGGCGGTGCGGACAGCCGTGTCACCGGTGGTGAAATCTGTGGTGCCGACAGCCTCCCCCGTAGCGAAATCGGCGGTGCGGGCGGTGGTTTCGATGCTCACAGGGCTGTTCTCGCTTTCCGGGCGCGGACCGCGCCGTCGGGGGCGGGTGCGGGATTGGAGAGGGCGTGCTTCCACAGGTGCATGGACAGATACGAGCGCCACGGCGTGAACCGGGCGGTATCGGTGAGATCCAACCCGAGCAGGTTCCCGCCGCGCCGCACCACCAGATCGGTGTGCAACAGGATATCGGGGTCGGCGAGCAGCCGCATGGTGACGTAGTCGGCCGTCCACGGGCCGACGCCGTCGAGGGCGAGCAGGTCGCGGCGCACGTCGGCGGCGGTGCGACCGGCATGCAGCACCAGGTCGCCGGAGGCCAGCGCGCGGGCCGCGCCCACGATCGCGGCGGTCCGGCGCACCGGACCGGTCAGCACCTCGGTGCCCCGTTCGGCGATGGCGGCGGGGGTGGGGAACAGGTATGTGCCCGAACCCGGCACCGGCTCGCCCAGGGCGGCGACCAGCCGGGCGGTGTGGGTATTGGCGGCGGCCACCGAGATCTGCTGCCCGATCATGGTGCGCAGCAACAGTTCCGGGCCGTCCAGGCAGCCGGGTACGCGAATCCCGGGGCTCGGCAGCGGTCCCCGCAGCCCGGCGGCGAGCGCCTCGTCGATACCGATCGGATCGGCGTCGAGGTCGAGCAGGTGCCGCAGCCGCGACACGGTCGGCGCGAGATCGCGCATATCGTGCAGCGACAGCGTGGCGCGCACATGCCCGGGCTGCACGCTCATGCGCACCGTGGCGTGGCCGTGCGGGGTGCGCACGCTACGGGTGTAGGACCCGTCCTCCCACAGCTCCAGCCCCGGCGCGGCGTGCGCGGACATGAACCACTCCAGCCACGGCTTGTCGAGGGGTTCGCGGTAGGGCAGGCGCAGCGTCAGCGTCCCATTGGTGGCGGGCACGGCATCGCCGTTGCGCCGCACCTCTTCTCGCAATCGCGTGGGGCTGACGGCGAAGACTTCCCGCACCGTGTCGTTGAATTGGCGGATGCTGGCGAAACCGGCGGCGAACGCGATATCCGACATCGACAGCTGCGTGGTCTGAATCAGCAGCCGCGCGGTGTGCGCGCGATGCGCGCGCGCCAAAGCCAGTGGGCCAGCGCCGAGTTCGGAGGTCAGCACGCGGGTCAGCTGCCGTTGCGAGTAGCCGAGCGAATCCGCCAGCGCCGGAACCCCGCCGCGCTCCACCACCCCGTCGGCGATCAGCCGCATGGCCCGAGCCGCCAAGTCCGCCCGCGTATTCCACAGCGGCGAGCCCGGGGCGGCATCGGGCAGGCAGCGGCGGCAGGCTCGGAATCCACATTGCTGCGCTGCTGCTGCGGTCGGCAGGAACATGACATTCGTGCGCTTCGGCGTGATGGCCGGACACGAAGGGCGGCAATAGATTCCGGTGGTCCGCACGGCCGTGAAGAACTGCCCGTCGAAGCGGGCGTCCCGTGTGGCGACGGCGCGGTAGCACCGTTCGAAATCCAGTCCGGTTGCACTCACGCGAACCACACTTCCAGGCGTGGCCGATCTCCGCTAGCGGAAATCAGACAGGGTTAGCAGCAGCGGGTGCCGGGATTGCGGTCGGCCGCGTCGTGCCGCTGTCGCCAGTACTCTGCCTCGCTGGGAATCTCCTGGTCGGGATGGTGCAGTCGCAGATGCTGCACATATCGCCGGTAGTCGTTGCCGCCCAGAATCGAATTGAACCACCACAGGAATCCACGTACGGCGCGCGACAAGGCGCGAACCGCCGACCGCAGGCGCGAGCCCGCGGTCGGCGGCACGGTGGAAGCACTCATCGAAGTCCGTTGTACTCCGCTAGCCGTGCACGGTCGACTTCGCGCCGGGCGCGCGGACCTGTCCGGAGGCGATGAGCTCGTCCCATTCCTTCTGCACTTCCTTCTCCGCCTTGGTGGCGAGGAAGCTGCTCGGGCCGAAGATCTTCGACGGCTCCTCCGGCGATTCGGTGGTCTCGCTGCCGCCCCGGCGGATGGCGCGCACGCACACCACCACGCCGACCACGGCCACGATCAGCACCAGCAGTGCGAAGACGATCGACAGCGTGCCCTGGATGAAGGTATTGCGGACGATCTTGTCCAGATCGGCGATCTGCTTGTCCAACGCCGCCGCGTTCGCCACGCCGGATGGCAGCTGTCCGCTGTCGCGGGCGGTCTCGAAGGCGTCGAGCTTGATCTTCGCGTTGTTGTGCGAGGTCCAGTACCCGATCTTGGGGTCCGCGGAGAAGATCTTCTGCCAGGACGCGGTCATGGTGACGATCAGATCCCACGCCAGCGGCAGTGCGGGAATCCAGGCCCACTTCAACAGGCCCTTCTTCACCACGATCACCGTCACCACGGTCAGCGCGATGGCCGCCAGCAGCTGGTTGGCGATGCCGAACAGCGGGAAGAGGGTATAGATGCCGCCCAGCGGATCGGTGACACCCATGAGCAGCACCGAACCCCACGCCGCGACCACGATGGCCGAGCACAGCCACGCGCCGGGCCGCCACGAGGCGTCCTTGAACCGGGAGAACGGTCCACCCAGATTGCCGAGCGAATCCGAGACCATGAAGCGCGCCACTCGGGTACCGGCGTCGATGGTGGTGAGGATGAACAGCGCCTCGAACATGATGGCGAAGTGGTACCAGAACGCCTTCCAGCTCGCGCCGCCCAGGAACTGGTGCAGCACCTCCGACATGCCGACGGCCAGCGTCGGCGCGCCGCCGGTGAGCGACACGATCTTCTTCTCGCCGATATCCTCGGCGGCCTGGGTCAGCTGTGCCGCGGTGATCGGATCACCGTGCAGCCCTAGGCCGTTCACATAGTTGGCCGCCGTCTCCGGGGTATTGCCGGTCAGTGCGCCGCTGGCATTCATGGCGAAGTACAGGTGTTGGTCGATGATGCTCGCGGTGACGATCGCCATGATCGCGACGAATGACTCCATGAGCATGCCGCCGTAGCCGATCATGCGCGCCTGCGACTGCTTCTCCAGCAGTTTCGGGGTGGTTCCGGAGGACACCAGCGCGTGGAAGCCGGAGAGCGCGCCACACGCGATGGTGATGAACAGGAACGGGAACAGGCTGCCCGCGAAGGCCGGACCATTGCTGCTGGAGGCGAACTGCGACACGGCCGGAGCCTGCAGCACCGGCATGGTGATCAGAATGCCTGCGGCCAGCAGGAAGATGGTGCCGATCTTCATGAAGGTGGACAGGTAGTCGCGCGGTGCGAGCAGCAGCCACACCGGCAGTACCGAGGCGAAGAAGCCGTAGAGGATCAGCAGCCACGCGATGGTGGCGGCGGAGAGGGTGAACCAGTCACGGCCCCAACCGGATTCGGCTACCCAGTTGCCGGAGACGATGGCCAGCATCAGCAGCGTGAAGCCGATCACCGACACCTCGCCGACCTTGCCCGGCCGCACGAACCGCAGATAGATGCCCATGAACAGCGCGATCGGAATGGTCATGGCGATGGAGAACACGCCCCACGGGCTGCCGCCCTCGAGGACGCCCGTGGTCGGGTTCTTGGTGGCGGCCAGCGCGTTGACGACGACGATGCCGAGCACGGCCAGCAGGATCATCATGATCACCAGCACGCCCACGATGGCGGCCACGCCGCCGATCGGCCCCAGCTCGTCGCGCGCCATCTGGCCCAGCGACCGGCCGCGCCGCTTGGACGACGCCCACAGCACCAGGTAGTCCTGCACCGCGCCCGCGAGCACCACGCCCACGATGATCCAGATGGTGCCCGGCAGATATCCCATCTGCGCGGCGAGCACCGGGCCGACCAGCGGTCCCGCGCCCGCGATGGCGGCGAAGTGGTGCCCGAACAGCACCCGCCGGTCCATCGGCATGAAGTCCTTGCCGTTCTCCATGGCCTCGGCCGGAGTGGCGACATCATCGCGCGGTTTGGTGATCTTCCATTGGATCAGCCGGGCGTAGAACTGATACGCGAGAATGTAGGTGGAGACCGCGGCGACCACGATCCACACCGCATTGACACTCTCGCCGCGCGCGAACGCGACAATTGCCCAGGCGACCGCGCCGAGGACGGCGATGGCGAGGAAGATGCCCTTCTTGGCGGGCGTCAGGGGCGAACGGTCGACGATGCCTACCGGAGGTAGGGCAGGGTCCGTCCGGAGGTATTCGATGGTCGCCATGCGACAACTCTCCCGTGCGGTACAGCGGTGTCTACGGAAAACAGGAACAACGTAGCGAATCCGGCACGGCGGTGACCCCGACTTGGCCAAGTCGTTCACCGTCATGTCGTTCCAGGTAAGGGTGGCCCGGAGGACGCTGTGCCCCCGGACCGGAGTTGCGCGGCGGGGGCGTGGCATGCCGCGAGTCCGCGTGTGAGGCTCGCATGCGTTGATAGCCGACCGTATGCTGCCATGCCGAGTGGGACCTGCGTCACTCGGTCCGACGAACGGTCTGAAATCTGCGACCAACGGTAGGAGTGAGGCTGAGCAGGGAGGTCCGGGGGGCGGATTCCGGTGCGGTGGTGTCTCGGCGCGCCGTACTGCGGTCCGCGCTGGGGCTGCCGCTGCTCGCGGGCTGCGGCGGCGGCGCGGACGACGCGGTCACCTTCTTCTTTCAGGCGCGGCCCGAGGAGGCGCGCACCCGGCTGCTCATCATCGACGAATTCCGCAGGCGGCGACCCGATATCGAGATCCGCACCATCATGTCCGGCCCGGATCCGCTCCAGCAGATGCTCACCTACTGCGCGGGTGGGAAGTGCCCGGATGTGCTGATGGCGTGGGAGCTGCTCTACGCCGGGCTGGCCGAGCGGGGGGTGCTGGCGGATCTGCGGGAGTTCCTGGATCGCGATCCCGGCTACGCGGAGGCCCTCGCGGCGGACGGGTATGCGCCGCTGCGGGATACGTTCCGGTGGCGGGGCGGGCAGTTCGCGCTGCCGGAGCAGTGGTCGGGGGTGTTCCTCTACTACAACCGGAAGCTGTTCGCGCAGGCCGGGGTTCATGCGCCCACTCGGTGGGCGCAGGCGTGGAGTTTCGCCGAATTCCTGCACGCCGCCAGGGCTTTGACGCGGGCCGACGGTGACGGGCGGGTGCGGCAGTGGGGGTTCGTGGACGCCTGGGTGCCGTATTACTCGGCGGCGTGCTTCGGGATGAACAATGGGGCGGAGTGGTTCAGCCCGCCCGTCGCGCCTACCCGTACCAATATCGGGGACCCTCGTTTCGCGGAGGGCCTGCAGTTCTATGCCGATCTGGCGGTGCGCCATCGGGTGGCACCGCGCGCGGCCGATCAGCAATCCGTCTCGGCCCCCGATCTTTTCGCGCGGGGACGGGCGGCCATGCTTCTGGGCGGGCACTGGCTGTACTCGGAATTCGCGGGCCGCGAGGACCTGGACTTCGATGTCACGGTACTGCCGGTGGGGCCGCACGGTGGGCCAGCTGCGATCACCGATGTGGGTACCACCGGATTGGCCATCGCCGCGGCCAGTCCGCGCCGTGAACAAGCCTGGGAATTCGTGAAATTCGCGACCGGGCCCGAGGGGCAGGAGATCATCGCGCGGTCAGGGCTGTTCGTGCCGGTGCTGAAGTCCGCCATGCACTCCGAGGGATTCGCGGCCGCGCATCCCGGCATTCGGAATCTGGCGGTGTTCACCGAGGGTCCGGCGCATTCGCGCCATCTCGCCGTGACACCGGTGTGGGGCAAGGTCGAATCGCTGTTGGAGCGTGGCTGCAACCGGGTGTTGCGCGGTGGGGCACGGGCCGATTCGCTCGGTGGGCGAACCGCCGACGATATCGACGAATTGCTCAGGGCCAGTACGTGACCGGCGTGCTGGAGCGGGTGGACGCGCCTCGGGCGGGGGAGCGGCGGCCGTCGACGTCGGCGCTGGCTCGGCGGCGGGCGCGGGCCGGAGCGCTGTTCGTCGCGCCGAATGTGGTTGCGGTGGCGGTATTCCTGCTGTTCCCGCTGGGCTACTCGCTGTATCTGAGCTTCCACTCGTGGGATCTGTTCTCGCCGCCGCGGTTCATCGGGCTCGACAACTATCGGCGGCTGTTCGGCGACGATCCGTTGTTCTATATAGCACTGCGCAATACGGCCGTGTTCACGGTGCTCACCCTGGTCCCGACGGTGGTGATCAGTCTGGTGGTCGCCGCCCTGCTCAATCGAAAGCTGGCCGGTATCGGCGTTTTTCGCACCATCGCGTTTCTGCCGCTGGTCGCTTCGACGGTGGCCATGGCCGTGGTTTTCCGGTTCATCTTCGCCACCGAGGACGGGCTCGCCAACCTCGTGCTCGGCCGGGTGGGGATCTCGGCGGTGCCGTGGCTCACCGATCCGGACTGGGCGCTGGTCTCGCTGAGCGTGGTGAGCGTATGGAAGAGCGTGCCCTTCGCCACCGTCATTCTGTTGGCGGCCATGCAGGGTGTGCCCGAGAACCTCTACGAGGCAGCGCGTATCGATGGGGCGGGGCCGGTGCGCCGGTTCTGCTCGATCACCCTGCCGCTGATTCGGGGGGCGTTGTCGTTCGTCTTCGTCATCACCATTATCAATACGGTCCAGGCCTTCGATCAGGCCTATGCGCTCACCGGCGGTAACGGCGGGCCCGAGACCGGCACCTACGTGCTGGGAATCATGCTGTTCCAGAACGCCTTCCGGTTCTACGAGATCGGTTACGCCGCAGCGCTGGCCTGGATCATCTTCGCGATTCTTTTGCTGCTCACGCTGATACAGCTGCGGCTGGCCGGTCGCTCGGAGGTCGAGCTGTGACATCGCGGCGGGTGTACGGCAATATTCGTCGGCGTGTTGCCGGTGGGCTTCTCATCTATCTGGCGCTCATCGGAGTCGCCTGGTGCGCGCTCACGCCGATTCTCTGGGCGCTCTCTGCCTCCCTGAAGTCCGAGGGCGAGGTCACCGATCCGAATCCCTTTCCCGGTCAGCCCGAATGGTCCAACTACACAGAGGTTTTCGCGCTCATACCGCTGGGCCGCATGCTCCTGAACACCGTCGTGTACGCCGCATGTGTGACCGCGGGTCAGGTCTTCTTCTGCTCTTTGGCGGGATACGCCTTCGCGCGCTTGCGTTTTCCGGGCCGCGAGGCGCTGTTCCTCTGCTATCTGACCACCCTCATGGTGCCGCTGACCGTCACGGTCATTCCGCAATTCGTCCTCATGCGCGCCCTGGGCTGGGTGGACACTCCCTGGTCCATGATCATCCCCGGTCTCTTCGGCAGCGCTTTCGGCACCTACCTCATGCGCCAGTTCTTCGCCACGCTCCCCGCCGAGTTGGAGGAGGCCGCCATCCTCGACGGCTGCACGCCGTGGCAGATCTATTGGCGGGTGCTGCTTCCGCACACCCGTCCCGCGCTCATGGTCTTGGCCGTCCTCACCTGGATCACGGTCTGGAACGATTTCCTCTGGCCGCTCATCATGATTCAGCGCAACGACTACGCCACCGCCACCCTCGGCCTGGTCCGGCTACAAGGCCAGTACCACACCAACTGGCCCATCCTCATGGCCGCGGCGGTCCTCATCCTGCTGCCTCTCGTGGCGGTCTACGCCGTCGCGCAGCGGGCCTTCGTACGCGGTATCGCGATGTCCGGCATGGCAGGTCGTTGAAAGCGATACCGTGGTGCTCGGAGGTGACCAATGGAAGCATCGGGTGAGGCGACGGAAATCGATGAGACAGACCGCGCCACGAGGCTGCGGGCACTCGTCCGGCTCGGCGAGATGGCCGACCAAGGTGACTTCGACGAGTTTCTCGGCCACACGGCGGCATATCGCCGATAAGTTCTGAGGAATCTGGGATGGTCGAGACGGTGCGGCCCGCGATCCTGCTGGATGTGGATGGGCCGCTCAACCCATTCCGGCAGGGGGAGAAGCCGCGCGCTCCCGAGTACACGATGCATCTGCTGCGGCCCAAGGTCTTTCCAGGGATCGCGGCCAAAACGCTGCGGGTGTGGCTCAACCCCGAGCACGGAGAGTGGTTGCGGGAGTTGGCGGAGGCGACGGGGGCCGAGTTGGTGTGGGCCACCACCTGGGAGGGCGAGGCGAATCGGCTGATCGGCCCGGTGCTGGGGTTGCCGTCGCTGCGATCGGTGTCCTTCGGAGGCATGCGGATTCGGCACAGCGGTGGACGGCACGGAAAGTTGGCGGGGGTTGTCGCGTGGGCGGGTCGGCGGCCGCTGTGCTGGTTCGATGACGATTTCCAGGTGGGGGACGAGGATTGGGCTGTCGAACGGGCGGCGGAAGGGGCTCCCACGCGGCTGATTCCGGTCGATCCGACCGTCGGGTTGACGCGCGAGCACATCGAGATTGCTCGAGACTTTCTCGACGGGCTGCGCGAACCCGGGAATTAGTTGCGCATGCATGAAGTTGGTTGGGCTCGGGTGGTGCCGCAGCGGGCCGCCCACCGATCGATGAGGAGACAGTTCATGCGTGTGGTGACCGCGATCGCGGCGATACTGGCCGCGCTACTGGGCTTTACCGGGGCGGCCACCGCCGCGCCGAATACCGGCCCCGGCTGGCAGGCGGTCTGGGCGACGGCCGTGCACAAGCCGAATATCAGCTTCGCGCCCAACTGGTCCCAGGAGGGATTCACGAATCAGACGGTGCGGCAGGTGATTCGGGTCAGTTCTGGCGGATCGGTGTTGCGGGTGCGGTTGTCCAATGCCTATGGTTCGCAGCCTTTGGATGTGACGGGTGCGACCATCGCGCGGTCCTCCGGCGGGGCGGGGGTGCGACCGGAGTCGGTGCAGCACTTGAGCCTTGGGTTGAACCGTTCCTTCCGTATCGCGCCCGGGGCCGAGGTCGCCACCGATCCGGTGCCGCTGGCTGTCGCACCGCTCGAGGAGCTGACCGTCACCCTGTACTTCGCGCAGCCCACCGGTCCGGCCAGCTATCACGCGCAGGCGCTCGGTAACAGCTACCGGGCGGAGGGTGACCACCGCGCCGATGCCACCGCCGACGCTTTTACCGAGACCACCACCTCCTGGTACTACCTCTCCGCCGTCGAGACCGGGGATCTGCTGCCGCGGCGCTCCGGCGTGGTGCTGTTCGGCGACTCCATTACCGACGGCTTCGGCGCGACCAATGACGGCCGCAACACCTACCCTGACGAGGTCGCCGAACGTCTTGCCGCACAAGGGCAGTCGCGCGCGGTGCTCAATCTCGGCATCGGGGGCAATCGGGTGACCGTCGATTCGGAGTGGATGGGTGACAGTGCGCTGTCGCGCTTCCATCGCGATGTCATCGCCCAGCCCGGTGTCGGCACCGTGGTGATTCTCGAAGGCACCAATGACATCGGCCTCAGCGGTGGCGGCTTCGATCTCGGTGTGCCCTTTACGGTGGTCTCGGCCGAGGATCTGATCGCCGGACACCGTCAACTCATCGCCCAGGCGCGCGCCGCCGGACTGCGCGTCGTCGGCGCGACCCTGCTGCCCTTCGGCGGGTCGGACTACTACACCGCCGAGCGCGAGGCCGTTCGCGACACCGTGAACGCGTGGATTCGCACCTCCGGTGAATTCGACGCCGTCGTCGACCTGGAGGCGGCCCTCGCCGACCCGGCCGACGCCGATCGCCTCGCCGCCGCCTACGACGTCGGCGACCACCTGCACCCGAACGACGCGGGCTACGCGCTCATGGCCGCGACGGTGGAGCCGACCCTGGCGGGATAGCTGTCCGGACAGCCGGTCGTCGGCCCCCGCCCGTCCAGGTCGGGGGCCGATGCCGTTCGGTGGGGGAGCAGGGGCCGATGCTGCCTGGCTGGGTGCGGGGCCGTCGCCCGCCCGCGACCCTGCCGCACCCCGCCGGTAGACTTTTCCACTCGTGAGTCTCACCCTCGGAATCGTCGGCCTGCCCAACGTCGGAAAGTCGACGCTGTTCAATGCGCTGACCCGCAATGACGTGCTCGCGGCGAACTACCCCTTCGCCACCATCGAGCCGAATGTCGGCGTGGTGCCGCTGCCCGATCCGAGGCTCGACAAGCTCGCCGAGATCTTCGGCTCCGAGCGCATCGTGCCCGCCGTGGTGTCCTTCGTCGATATCGCGGGCATCGTCAAGGGCGCGTCCGAGGGCGCGGGCCTGGGCAACAAGTTCCTCGCCAATATCCGCGAAGCCGATGCCATCTGCCAGGTGGTGCGCGTCTTCGCCGACGACGATGTTATCCACGTCGACGGCAAGGTCGATCCGCTCAGCGATATCGAGGTCATCGAGACCGAGCTCATCCTCGCCGACCTGCAGACCTTGGAGAAGGCGGTGGTCCGCCTCGACAAGGAAGCCAAGGTCAAGAAGGACCGCAAGCCGGTGGCCGACGCCGCCAAACAGGCTCAGGAATTCCTCAACGAGGGCAAAACCCTGTTCTCGGTGCGCGACAAGGTCGACTCGGACCTGCTGCGCGAGCTCTCCCTGCTCACCATCAAGCCCTTCCTCTACGTCTTCAACGCCGACGAGTCGGTACTCACCGACGAGGCCAAGAAGACCGAGCTGAAAGCCGCCGTGGCCCCCGCCGACGCCGTCTTCCTCGACGCCAAGGTCGAAGCCGAACTCCTCGAACTCGACCCCGAATCGGCCCTCGAACTCCTCGAGTCCATCGGCCAGACCGAACCCGGCCTGCACGCCCTCGCCCGAGCCGGTTTCCACACCCTAGGCCTCCAGACCTACCTCACCGCGGGCCCCAAAGAAGCCCGAGCCTGGACCATCCACCAGGGCGACACGGCCCCCAAAGCCGCAGGCGTCATCCACACCGACTTCGAACGCGGCTTCATCAAAGCCGAAATCGTCGCCTTCGACGACCTCATCGAAGCGGGCTCCATGGCCGCCGCCAAATCCGCGGGCAAGGTCCGCATGGAAGGCAAGGACTACATCATGCACGACGGCGACGTCGTCGAATTCAGGTTCAACGTCTAGCTTTTCGCGGACATGACCTCGAGCCCCATCCGGATCCGGATGGGGCTCGGTCGTTTTGGAGGCTGTTCACGGTGTGGCTATTCCGATCAGCCCGCTGTGCGGCAGAAGCGGATGGTTTTCCCTCTCCGCGTGACCGCGATTTCTAGAGTTCGATGACGACCTTGCCCTTCACGCGTCGACTGGCCTGGAGTTCGACCGCGGCGCGGATCTGTTCGATCGGGAAGCTCGCGGCTATGGGGATCCGGAGGCGGCCGGTCGCCACCAGGTCGGCGAGTGCTTCCAGCGTGCCGGGGGCGGCGTTGGCGCCGTTGGCCGATGTGATTCCGTCGATCTGGGCGGCGATGGTGGTGATACGGCTGTCGGGGACCCCGAGTGTCCTTGCGGCGTGGACCGTTTCGGTGCCGAAGAGATCGATCGCGGCGGTGATACCGCTGGGAGCGATGGCGCGGACCCGGTCTTCCAGGCCGTCGCCGTAGGTGACCGGCTCGGCCCCGAGCTCGCGCAGGTAGTCGGCGGACGCCGGTGATCCGGTTCCGATCACCCGCGCCCCGGCGATCCGGGCGAGTTGCACGGCGAACACCCCGACCCCGCCGCCCGCGCCGCCGATCAACACGGTGTCCTCCGGCCCGACTTCGACCACGGCTACAGCGGCCGAGGCCGTACGCCCGGCGATGGTGAGGGTGGCGGCGGTACGGTCGTCGACGCCATCGGGAGTGTGATGGGCTTCGTTCGCCGCAATGCCCGCGCCCGGATCGATCACCACGAAATCGGCGACCGCGCGCGAGAGGGCGCCGCCGAACACTCGATCGCCGGGCGCGAAGCCGGTCACCCCCGCACCGATCTGGTCGACCACTCCGGCATAGTCGGTCCCGAATCCGACCGGCAGGGTGAGTCCGAACCGGCGGGCGGTGTCCGCGTCAGAGGTCATGTACCAGTCCATCGGATTCAGCCCGGCCGCGGTGACCCGCACACGCAGCTGTCCCGGCCCGACCTCCGGAACGGGAACCTCACGAACTTCCAGTACCTCCGGTCCGCCGAACGAATCGAGCCGGACCGCCCTGCTCACAGTGTCATCGCGCGTCTGCATGCTCGCCTGCCTCCCGATTTCTGTCTGATGGAATTGCCGGAGAGTGCCGTGATCAGGCTGCCCGCGTGCGTGCGCGGCGACGGGAACGACCAGCCCCACCGCCGCAATCGCGACGAGCGCTACGAATCCAAGCGCTCAGCGGCCGAACGGGGACTTCCGCAATCGACGCATCGGTCATGCTCAGGAATTTACGAGAACAACCCCGTTCTACCAGGTCAACGCTCCCGGACCGTCACGCCTGGCCCAGAACCGCAGCGCCCAGACACCCCTGAATTCGGCATGAACGTGCACTCGAGTTCGCTGTAGTCAGCCGCACGAAGCGGTAGAGGGAGGCGGGGCAGACTGCGGTTGGAACAGCGGATCCTGTGCAGAGGTTATTCGGTTCCAGAACGCGAGTCGAGGCGTGAACAGGGCGTATGACGTGCAGATACTAGACGCTGATGTGGTCGAATTCAGGTTCAACGTCTAGCTTTTCGCGGACATGACCTCGAGCCCCATCCGGATCCGGATGGGGCTCGGTCGTTTTGGAGGCTGGTCGCCGCGGTGTGGCCGTTCCGCTCAGCCCGGTATGCGGCAGAACAGCGCGTTCGGAGCGTGGTCGTGGCGAGCCCTATCCACGTTCGATCAGCTCGGTGAGTGGCATGGTCTCAGCGAATCCGGTCCACTGGGAAGCCGCCGTGAGTGGAACTTGATAGAGGTGACGGTGGTCCCGAGCGGCCTTGTGCTTCTTCCAGGCGGCTGCGCGGATCTTCGCGAAATCCCAGTAGAGATTGCCCCAGTAGTCGAGATGGTCGGGACCCTCGATATGGCTGGGATCATGCTGTACCGACCACCACTGTGTTCCACCGAACCACTGAACGGCGCTGCTCTGACCTGTGTCCGCCGAGTGGTAGCAGGCCACGGTGTAGGTTCCTGGTTCCGACAGTCGTTGCAGGAGCTCCGTTTTGCCGACATAGCCGGATCGGTCGGCGTGGTGATCGACAATGACTAGCCACTTCGGAAGGACCGCGCCTCCCAACGCGGACCTACCTGGCGTGTAAGCAGTCCCCGTGTCGACAAGACCCAGTTCGTCGAGGATCGTCTCTGCACTGGACTCGAGTAAGTAGACCGCCATCCAGGAGGTCCCGGACCTCAGTTGGCCTCCGAGGTCGGGTGCAGTGTGCGAGGAACTGTGGTCCGCGCCCTGCTGGGCTTCGGTGCTGGGCAACCCGGGATCTACATGCTGACGCGGAATCGTGCCGATGTGCCCCGGCGCGACGGCGGCGAGTTCGTGACTACGCCGCGCTGAGACGAAAGCCAGTGCGTAAGAATCGGTTTGCGTATCGATCTCGACCAACGCGGTTCCGACCGCCAGGCTTCGTGCACCGATGTATTCCAGGAGTTTCTCGACGTCCGTCCCTGGCCCGTAGGCTTCGAACTTGGCGCGAAGGGTCTTCGTCCAGCGCAGGTTCATCTCGGTCGGGTACATGAACAACGATCGGAGCCGGGCAATGACCTGGTCGAGAGGCTCTTTGCTGTCCAGTCGGACGATCTTGCGGTTGGCTTCGAGCCGGATCAACAATTCTTGGAGTGCGTCGTCGTGGTCTCGCCGTTGAATCGCCCGAACGTGATCGTCGCGGCCCGGTGCCAAGAATCGGACGATCTCTACAAAAGCATTGCGGTCGTACTGTTTTCCCACAGGTCCCTCTTCGATCTCGGCTGGTGCATCGACACCGTAAGGCAGGAAACCGACATCCGCCGCGGCGCACAGCATTGGGACAGTCCATGCCCTGCATTCGGCATGAGCGTGCACTCGAGGGCGAGGGTGAAGTTGCGGCCGCCCATCCGAATTCGGATGGGGCTCGGTTCCGGCCAGTGCCGTCAGCTCGATCTCATAGAGTCGCGGCCGTGGGACGATTCGTGAGCGTGTATGTGGTGGACCTCGATGAGGTGCACGAGGCCATCGGCGGAGACCGGGATGACATCCGGATGGCAGTGGAGGACTACGAGTGCGCTGACAAGTACGCGGCAGATGTCGCCTACTTCGCCGATCACCCAGCGGGCGAACGTACTCCGAGCATGCCGGAGGCATTGCGCGCGGTGATCGCAGGCGGGCCCTACCGGGCAGGTTTCGATTACCGGTACAACAAGGCCTACCGCGACATCTGTCAAACCTGCTCAGAGGGGAGTGCCTCGCATGGCCCCTATCGCGGCGACTGGTTGAGTGAAGTGGACCGAGGATTTCGGTCGGTAGGTATCGACGCCATCTCGTTCGCAGCTTTCGAGGGAGACGCTCCCAAAGGACTGCCGCCGATCGAGGACGGCGGATACGGCGAGTGGACGCATGCACAATGCGTGCGTGCGGTGGCTGAGTGGGAGGCAGCGAGCCCCCAGAGGATTGCCGCGCTGGATCGGCTTGTCCGCGAATGGGTTGGTGTAGGTGTGGATTTCGCCGCCATGGCAGCAGCGAAGCCTGGGTTCGGCATCGCCGGATTCTTCACGATCTGACCTGTTCCAGCTGGGACGAACGATCAGTCTCTGCCAGACAGGCTAGTCGTCGCTCCGGTCGTGTTGTGGGGCGGATCGGTCAGAGATTGCGAAGAAAAGGCTGAAATCGTATCGAAAGGTTGAGTGGCCTGGATGGCGGGTTTGCGGTGGAGCGAGGTCGAGAACTTTTTCGATCCCGATCTGATGGGCACGCTGCCGGACGTGTTCGTGCCGGGCACGTCGGTTGAGGATTGGCAGGCGGTGTTCGATCTGATTCGCTCGAAGGGGTGGGCATGGGAGTACTTCGAGGGTTCCGACAAGCGGCAGTTGCCTTGTGCCGCAGAGGTTTTGTCGCACCCTGATGATGCGGAGACCATGACGCTGCGTGTCTGGCCTGTCCCGGACGTGGAGGTGACCTTCCGTCCCTGGACTGCCGACGAGATCGACTTCTATGTCGACCTTCGCGAGTTGCGGGGCCAGGCCGGGGTGGACACTCTGTGCGATTTCCTGTGCACGATCGGCCGACGGCTGGGCAAGCCCGTGTCTATGTGCTCAGAGTCCAACATCGGTTCCACCCGTTTCCCGGTACTCGGTTTCGACCCCGCCGCGGACCGCGTGGTGCTGCTGGCAAATCCAAAGCTCGACTGACGTCTTCCGCGCTCTAATCGCGCTCGACCCCATGAATCCGCGCACTGTAAGTGGAGAGGATCGGACGATGGCGACAACGAATGATGTTGGGACGGAACAGGATCGCGGGACCGCCGGTGTGGGTGCCGCGCACCCGCCGAAGTGGAAGTTCTGGCTGCTGACGCTGCTCGGTCTCTATCCGATGCTGACCGTTCTGATCACCGTCACCGGCCCGCTGTTGGAGGATCTCCCCACACCGCTCCGGCTGGCCGTCATCCTGCCGATCGCGGTGGCGGCCATGGTGTGGGGCATCATGCCGTTCCTGACCAATCGTTTCGCTGGATGGCTGGCCCGCTGAGACCGCCCGAACCGAAACCTCTCGCGTCGAGCTGGGGCGTGCGAAATGCGTTGGGCCGCGAGAAATTCGGGTGCGGCGCCGTTTTCGGCGCGCCATGATGGCGCTGCGGCATCCGCGATTCCGGATGATCAAGTGACGGTGCGCGAACAGGCCGTTCGGCGGCCAGATACGCGACGACTAGCGAGGCGAATTCAGGTTCAACGTCCAGCCGCTAGTCGATCGGTAGTTCGAGCCATTGGCCGTCGGCCATAACGGTGCGTCCGGGGAACTCGTGGAATCCGTTCCACACTTGGATGCGTTGTGGGGCGAGTTGGATATAGACGAAACCCGGCATGGTGCGCGGGTCGTGGGATACCCGGGCGTATCCGTCGGCGGCGGTGGGGTCGATCTCGTCGACGGGGATGAGGGAGGCGGTGGCGTCGATCATGATCACGTCGGCGGTGTCTCCGATGGCGACCCTGGCTCGTTGGGTGGCGCGGAGGTTCGCGACGGTTCGGCTGTGCTCGAAGGTGGCCGTGGTGAGGGTGGTCGTGTTCCAGGTGTAGGACACGGGGATGAGGTGGGGGCCGAGCCCATCTCCTGCGGTGGCGAGCCACATTTGGTGGTTGGACTCGAGTCGCTTCAGTGCGTCCGCGCGTCGTTGGGCGAGGGTGCGCGGGGTGGGCGGCTGCATGGATTCGGCTGTCATTGCTTGCCTTCGTCGAGTTGTCGGAGCAGATTCGGCTCCGGTTGGTTCGCTGCGATCCAGCGACCGGTCGCCGGGAGAGCGCACAGGATGAGAATCAGCAGGCTCGC
This sequence comes from Nocardia sp. NPDC050406, assembly GCF_044459025.1. Classification (NCBI taxonomy): domain Bacteria; kingdom Bacillati; phylum Actinomycetota; class Actinomycetes; order Mycobacteriales; family Nocardiaceae; genus Nocardia; species Nocardia sp. NPDC050406. The sequence goes on from NZ_JBITIM010000002.1 coordinate 770,491, forward strand.
GATGACCGCGACGAACATGACGGTGAAGCCTCTGTTGAAAAGCTGTGCGGCGCTTGCGATCAACGCGATGCCTGACGCGAGGATCAATAGGAGGCGGCCTGCGTTCATGTAGGCCAGTAGGAGAGATCCGCCGATCGACCAGGCCAACCCGATAACCACGGCGACGATCCCCATGGTGATCAGGTCTGCGTATCCACCGTTCTCCGGATACTCCTGGACATGGTCTTCGATCGCGACGATTGTGTAAAGAACCCACAGGGCTCCGGCGATTCCGGTGATCGGTCCGAGGATCAGTGCGGTGATCGCCGCGGTGGCGGCGGTGGCGCCTCGTGGAGTCGGCAATTCAGTTGGATCGCGCGGATCTCTCACACCTGGTTCCCCTCGTTTGGACTTACGAGGAGAACAACGAGACGAAAAGCAGACCCGTTCCAACCGACAGGACCGTAGCCGCGACCGCAATGGCCCGCCCGCGAATGCGCGGCGGCACGGCGAACGCAATACAGAACCCGGTCGTAACCGCCGAGGGCACCGACAGCATGGTGCTGAAGATGAGTGCGTAGCCGTGTGGGTCGCTGGCCGGGTCGTCGGACAGCCGCGACCTGAGTGCGAGATACAGACACTCCAGCCAGAACGCACCGGCAAGCAGGCCCAGCACGCCCGCGACCACTCCCAGCAAGGGACTCCAATACTCGACCGGCTTCGACATGATGCCCTCCCTCCCACGAGTACAGCACACCGGTCTCCCGTGCCGCAGGCGAAGCGAACCCGTTGCCGCAGTACGCAATTGCCCACAACGCCACTTCGCGGCATACCCGTGGTTGGTCTGCGGGGTGGCAGTCTCGATGTGGGTTCCCGGCCTCAGCTCGCCGCCGCGAGCACCCGCCACTTCTTCCTCGGCCGCTGGCGGGCTTGCGGCGCGGAGCATTCGATCCGTCGCCGCGCCTCGGGGGCGCTGATCCGCAGTAGGTCGGTCAATAGGTCCACGGTGTCGCGGTAGCCGGTGTCGGCGGCGAGGCCGCGGCGCTCGGCTTCGGCGACGGCCGCGCGCATGGCGGCGTCCAGTCGCCTGCGGCGACGTTCGGTTTCGACGAGGGTGCGCAGCAAATCGACATCGGCGAGTTCCCGCCATCGCGGGGCTGGAGCATTGGGTGCCAGCGCGGTCGAATGTATGGTCACGCGGAGCAGTCTACGACACTTCCGAACATATGTTCGATGAACAGAGGTCGGAGTTGTATTCGCGCACCCTCTGTCGACGGATACCGTGTGGTCGTGGGGAAGATTCGGTCGATTCTGGCCATCGCATCGCTTGTACTGTTCGTGTCGGCCTGTGGACGGGCCGACACCCGAGATGTGCCGACAACGGGCGCGACCGGTCCAACAGGGACGAGTGCGGTGCCAGCCACACCGGCGGCCCTACCACTCTGCTCCGACGTGCAGGGGTCCAGATCCGGCCAGCGCGCGGACTGCACACTGATCTCGCGTGACCGGGCCGGGCTGTCCTTCATCGTGCGGCACAGCTCCAACCCGCAACCGACGGTCACCGTCGACGTGGTCGGGGCCGACGGCGGAATCCGTCAGACCCTGGTGGAGCAGGTCGACACCTCCGCCGGGAAGCCGACACTGCTCGAACTGTCCGACGACGGACGCGATCAGCTGATCGTCCCCCTCCGCACCGGCACGGCCAACACCACCTACGCGGTCTATCGCGCAACCGATTCCGCACCCGACTTCGTCCGCGCCGGGGAGATCATCGGCGTCGGCGTCGACCGCACAGCGAGCGGCTACGTCGTCGGCAACCTCCGTGGCAGTCCCGCCGGTAGAAACTCGTACACCAGCTTCTGGCGCTTCCTGGGCTCCCAACTCCACCTCGTAGCAGCAACCAAAACTACGGTGAATCCCGCCGGTCCGAACACCTGCACGATCGACGACGCGGATGAAGGTGGACACGGCAAGGCCCCCAAGGTCACCGAACCTGCACTGGCGCAACGCTTCTGCGCGGAGGAGATCCTCCGCGCCGCACCTGTTCAATGAAACGCCACCCGGGCAAGGGTTTTCAGCGAAAGCCGATCTCGGCGAAGGTGCACCCGCCGCGTTCCGCGTGCGAAAGCACCTGTCGAGAAGCGAGTCTCGGGACCTGCCGGAAGTACTGGCGGTATCCGGTCGCCCGGAACTTCAGGTCGAACGCATGCCCTTCGATGTGCCAGAGCGGAAGGTCCTCGCGGCCATCGTCGGGTACCAGTCGGTGCAGGCCGTCGACCTCCAGCGTAGGAGTCGTGCCCTTGAAGTCGAGGTCACCCTCGAGATCCCACACGTTGTCGAAGACGAGCGTCGCCGGGGCCACCCAGAAGGAGAAATACGTCGCCGGTGGGACCGGATGCACCCACCGAACGATGTAGTCGAGGTCGAGGATTAGCCGAGGCAGCACGTCTTCCGTGGGCTGTACGCACAGACCGTGGATGGTGGCGTCGTGCCAACCCATCTCCGAGAAGTCGTCGTCGGTCCAGACGCTCTTGGAAAGACCCGACTCGGGGTGCCCGCCATCCACTCTTGTATCCAAGCAGGCCGATTACTTCGCCCCAACCATGGACCACCCTGATCAAGACCGCCGACCAGCGCAGTGCAGACGCTATTTCGGTGGTTGGAAACCGCCGAGCTTCTGTTCGAGTAGTTCAGCGAGGCGTAAGGGAGTGCGGTCTTCGAACATCGGGCCGAGGAGTTGGACTCCGACCGGCAGGCCTTCGGGGGAAGGACCGGTGGGGATGGCGGTGGCGGGGAGGCCGGGCATGGTTGCTGTTCCGGCCCAGACGAGTTGGTCGAAGTAGTGGTGGGGGGTGCCGTCGATGGTGAGGTGGCGGGTTTCCAGGGTTCCGGTGTGGTCGTGCGGGAAGGCGGGGGTGGGGGTGATGGGGCAGACCACGGCGTCGAAATCGGTGAAGAGGTGTCGCCAAGCCTCGCGGTGGAGTTCGCGGCGGCTGTTGGCGTGCACCCAGTCGCGGTGGGTGAGGACCATGCCGCGTAGGCGGGCGGCGTCGAGACTTCCGTCGTCGGGGTGAAGAGATGTGGCCTGGATTCGCAGTTGTTCGTAGACCTCGAGGGGGAGACTCGCGGCGGCGTTGGACAGCATCAGTTGCATGTAGAGCGTCGCGGCTTCGGTTTGGTCGGGCAGTAGAGGGCTGTGTCGTTCGACGCGGGCACCCGCGTCGGCCAGCGCGTCGGCGACGCGGTTGACGCCCGCTCGGACCGCCGACCCGGTGGGGATGAGCGGGTGATCCTCGATGATCAGGACGCGGAAGTCGCAGAGCCGTTCGTGGCGCGGGGGTGGGAGGGCGAGTGTGTAGGCGACACCGTGGGTCAGTGGGTCCGGTCCGGCCATGACGTCGAGCAGCAGGGTGAGGTCGCGGGCGGTGCGCGCCATGGGGCCGACGACGGCCAGGTCCAGATCGATCGGTAGCGCGGGGTTGGGTGGTGCGACCATGCCGCGAGTCGGTGCCAGACCAAGGGTCGGTTTGTGGGCGTAGACACCGCAGAAGTGGGCGGGGGTGCGCAGGGAACCGGCGAGGTCGGAGCCGATGGAGAGCGCGCCGAACCCTGCCGCCAGAGCCGCCGCCGACCCGCCGGACGAGCCGCCCGACGTGCGGCTGTGATCCCACGGATTGTTGGTGGTGCCGTAGATGTCGTTGAAGCTCTGGATATCTCGCAGCGTCATCGGCACATTGGTTTTGCCGAGCACCACCGCGCCAGCGGCCTTCAGGCGCGACACCTGCACCGCGTCCTCGGTCGGCACATAGCCCGCGTGCTGCGGCAGGCCCCACGTCGTGGGTAGCCCGGCCATGTCGTAGGACTCCTTGACCGTCACCGGAATACCGAGCAGCGGCCGATCCTCACCGCGGGCACGCGCCTGGTCGGCGCGCCGGGCAGCGGCCCGCGCACGGTCGAAATCCGGTACGCAGATCGCGTTGATCGCCGTATCGTCGCGCTCGATGCGGGCGATCGCCTCGTCGGTGAGCTCCACCGAGGTCACCGCACCGGCACGTAGGGCAGCGGAAAGCTCTTCGGCCGATCGAAAACTCCATTCCATGAATTCGACGTTATCGGCAACCCGAAAAAGCCATAAAATTCCTTTTCGCGCAACGGCACGACAGAACCAGCGCCCCAGAATTAGGGGGCAGCCGAAATCCACTGCGCGACTATACGATTCCGCCATGATCTCTTCGACTCGGACACTGCGTGTCGGTATCGCCGCTCTCGCCGTCACCACCGGACTCGTCATCGCCGCGGGCCCGGCCGCCGCCGACACCACCGGCACCGGCAGCAGCTCGATCGGCACCGGCTCCGCCGAGCTGGCGCAGGACCTCATCCAGCAGTTCGCGTGTGCCGTGGGGGCCATGTCCTGCCCCATCATCATCAAGCCCTGACCACGAGCGGACCAGCGGAAAGGCCGAGCCGAATTCCGCTTGGACGTCGAACATCTCGCACAAGCCCCACCGAGTCCCATCCGGAATCCGGATGGGACTCGGTCGTTTTCACGCCCTTTGTCCGCGCCGTGTTGCGCCCCGAGCCCGCACCGCGATTTGTTCAGCGGAGGGCAGTGCCCTGGCGGGGGAAAGGGATTGTGCATGAGCGTTCGAATCGTCGAGCCGGGCTCCGATGTCGAGGAACCGGAGCTACCGGACCGGGAATCCTGGCGGCCGATATCCCGGATTCTGTTCCGGTTCGGGCTGGTGTATTTCGGCCTGTTCGCCCTGCTGACCCAGGTCATTCTGGAATTTCCGGGAGTGGCGACTTGGTGGGGTCCGATCGCGGTGCGAGGGCCGCGCCCGGTCGTCGAATGGGTGGGGCGCACGGTTTTCGACGCCGAGGTCGTGTACCGGGAATCGGGTAGCGGCGACACCGCCTACGACTGGGTGCTGCTGTTCTGCGTTCTCGTCACGGCGATCACCGTGACGGCGGTGTGGAGCATCCTCGATCGCGCCCACACCGAATACCGCACGGCGGCAGGCTGGTTGCTGGTATTCCTGCGGGTGTGCCTCGCGGGCACGATGCTGAGTTACGGCTTCGTCAAAGCGTTTCCGGTTCAAATGCCGCCGCCGTCGCTGACCCGGTTGCTGGAGCCGTTCGGCGATCTCACGCCCATGGCCGTGTTGTGGAGCCAGGTCGGGGTGTCGCCGATGTACGAGAGGCTGCTCGGTATTGCCGAAATATCGTGCGGCGTACTACTTCTGGTGCCGCGCACGACGGTGGCGGGGGCGGTGTCGAGCGTGATCGGCGCGGCGCAGGTGTGGATTCTGAATCTGACCTACGACGTGCCGGTGAAGATCCTGTCGTTCCATGTCCTGCTCATGGCGCTGGTACTGGCGGCTCCCGAGGCGCGCCGGATCACGGCGGTGCTGGCGGGTAAGGCCGTCGGACCGTCGACCGTGCCGCAGCCGTTCCGGAACTCCGCGCAACGTCGGGTTGTCGCGGGTATTCAGGTGGGACTGCTGCTGTGGCTGGTGGTCTCGGGCACGGTCAACGGTCTGGTGGCGTGGCAGCAGCGGGAGTCCCGATCGGAGTTCTACGGGATCTGGGAGGTCGATGCGTTCACCCGGGACGGACAGCCGGTGCCAGCCCTGCTCGGCGATGGGACACGGTGGCGTCGACTGGTATTCGATCAGCGCGGCACCGCCGACATCCAGACGATGGATGACCGATTCCGGCCGGTGCGAGCCGAAATCAGCGCACGGCGCCTCACCTTGCGCTGGTGGGACGCCTCCGACTCCGCCGCACCCTGGGCGATCTTCACCGTCGAACATCCCGCCCCGGATCGGTTGCGGCTCAATGGCGAAGCGGACGGACAACCGGTCACGATGGAACTGAGCCGATTCGACGCGGACCGTTTCACGCTGCGGCGGAGCGGATTTCATTGGATCAACGAATTCCCCAACAACCGGTGCTCATCGGGCCGACCGGCCTGCCCGACACCGACGGTCTCCTCGGCGAGGTGAGGACTCCCATGACGAAGCGGGCGTTCAGCTGTACCCGGATGTCAGGATGTGATCTCGACCAGCTGCTTGCCGAGGTTGCGACCCTCGAAGACGGCACGCAGCGCGCTGGGCGCGGATTCCAAGCCGCTGCTGACGGTCTCGGCGATGGTGATCGCTCCTCGAGCCTGCCAGTCGCGCAATGCCTGGAAGGCTTCGGGAAAGCGGTCGAGGTAGTCGAGAAAGATGAACCCTTCCATCCGTGCCCGATTCATCGCCAGGCTCATGTAGTTGCGCGGTCCACAGTCTGGATCGGTGCCCTGATATCCGGAGGAGATGGCCCCGGCCAGCACGACGCGCGCACGAGGGGCCAAGTGCGCCAAACCGTGCTCGAGGATGCGGCCGCCGACACCGTCGAAGAAGACGTCGACACCGTTGGGGGCGAGCCGGGTCAGACAGGCGCCGATATCGTCGTTTTTGTAGTCGACAGCGGCATCCAGGCCCGCCCGCTCCGTGAGCCAAGAGCACTTGTCCGGGCCGCCCGCGATACCGATGACCTTGCAGCCCAATGCTTTTGCGATTTGACCCGCGATCGACCCCGTGACGCCCGCCGCCGCCGAAACCAGCACCGTCTGGCCAGCCTCGGGACGGCCGACATCCGTCATGCCGAAGTACGCCGTCAACCCCGGAGCTCCGAACAGACTCAACATCGACGTGGGCGCAACGCCGTCCGGCACCACGTTCAATCCGAGCAGTCCGCCCGCCGACCGGACGACATAGTCCTGCCACCCCACCATTCCCGCGACCCAACTGCCCACCGGGCAATCCGGATCGTTCGACCGCACCACCTGCCCGACACCGCTGCCGCGCATCACCGCGCCGAGCGGCACAGGGTCCATATAGTTGTCGCCTTCGTTGAGCCAGCCTCGCTGCGTGGGGTCGATGCCCAACCAATGAACCCGAACCAGGGCCTCTCCCGGCCCCGGGGTCGGCACCGGCACGCTCCGTAGTTCGAAATCGTCGTCCCGCAGCGCTCCCACCGGCCGCCGACGCAACACCCACTGCCTGTTCAGTCCATCCACCACGACGATGCTAGATCGCCCAATCATGCCGCTCGATCCATTAATCCCACGACCTTCTGTCCTGGCGGCTCCCGGTGGATGTCGGCGGTGCGGGTGAGTATGTCGGCTCGTCGCGCGCGCGTCCTCGCAACGGCCTCGAATCCCGCGACTGGCGAGCTATCTCATCGAATGATCTCGGCGCGCACCCGCTCGTTCGGGGTCGCGATATCCCAGAACCGCACGGTGCCGCGCGCCGCGCGGTAATCGCCCGTACCGCCGGTGATGGCCATATCGAGTGGACTCGCGCCACGCGCCCACAGCGATTGCATTGTCACGGAGCCGTTTTCGAGCTCCATCGTGATCGTGCACTGCATCGTGACCTTGTCGCCCTCGACATACAGGACCTGACACGACCCGCCGCCCTGCCCGACCCTGCGCCCATCCTGGATCGCGTTCCCGGAGTAGACGTCCATATCGCCCAGACTCGGCCCCGGCTGGCCGAGGTCGAGCGCCTGGTACTGAGTGTTCTCCACCGCGAGCTCCAGAATGTCGACCTCGTCGCTCACGTCTCCCTCGGCTGCGGCGCAACCACCGAGCGCGACGGTGACGAGCACCCCGGCGGCGAGCCTCGAAAACCGTGTCTCGGTGAGGATTTGGTGGACTCTGTGCGATGCGTTGTATCCGGGCATGCCTCTCCAGACACCGGCGAGCATCGAAATGTGACACCGCGCGAAATATCGGTCATGTCTGCATGGCGGCTGTCAGTGCCGCTCGGGCGGTGGTCAAGGACGGCCCGTACCAGGTGAGGGCGCGGCCTTCGACCAGAATGCAGGGGATGTTCGGAAAGGCTTCGGGCCCGTCGGTTTCGGAGAAGGGGTAGGGCTCGTCGGGCAGGATCGCCAGATCCACTTCCTCGGTCAATTCGACGGCGGCGAGCGTGGGGTAGCGGTCGGGGCGGTCGGCGTGCACGAGGCGCAGCCCCAGGCGGCGGGCCAGGTCGGCGGTGAAGGTGTCGCGGCCGACGACCATCCATGGATCGCGCCAGATGGGGATGACCGTATTGCGGAAGGGGTCGGCGGGCGGAGCGGACCACTCGGTTACCGCTCGGGCCAGCCAGGTGGGCGAATCGACGGCCAAGGCCTCGGTGAACAGGCGGCGCAGGGATGCGAACGCCTCGTCGAGAGTGTGGATCCTGGTCACCCAGACCGGGATTCCCGCCGCACGCAACCGGTCGACATCGATCCGGCGATTCTCCTCCTGATTGCAGACGACCAGATCGGGTGCGAGCTCGACGATGCGCCGGACATGCGGATTCTTCGTCCCCCGCACCCGCTCGACCCGCAGGTCGGGTGGGTGCGAGCACCACTCGGTCGCCCCGACCAAGAGGTCGGGGCAGCTGGTCGCGATGGCCTCGGTCAGCGACGGCACCAGGGACACGACGCGACGGACGGGGCGGCGCACCCGCAGCGGGATGCCGAGATCATCCACCGGATCGGTCATACGCTCACCGTAGGTAGGGGGAGACCGCGCTGTAGATGCCGTACAGGGTGTCCACGACCAATCCGACGGCCAAGCCGGTATAGACGGACAACAGGTTGGGGCCCATGTTTTTCGAGGGTAGCCGGGCCCGCGGCGACCGTCGGGCGGCGGGTGTCGGGGGCGGGCGAATCGCCGGTGCGACGCGCCGATCGGCGGGGCAAAATTCGTGTGCGGCCTGCGGTGTTGTGCGGCCCTGTTCCGTTATCGTTCATCTCACTTGTTCAAGCTGCTACTGGCGCGCCAGGGCTGGTTCGTCTCATCCGGAGCGGGTGGCCGGTGCGGCATCTGCCCGACGCGACCCCCGACCGCTTCGAGAGATCGAGGGAACCGTGCCTGTACCTGTGACGCTTGTCGGTCGCTTCGTGCGGCTGGAACCCCTTGCGCCGCACCACGCTCCGGGTCTGGCGGAGGCGGCGCAGGGCAATCGCGACGACTACGCGTTCACCCCCGTCCCACACGGGGTGGACGAGGCCATCGACTACATCGCCGCGGCGGTGGCCGGGCACGCGGCGGGCACCTCGCTGGCCTACGCCGTGGTGGCCGCCGCCAACGACCGCGTGCTGGGCTCGACCCGGTTCAGCCGATTCGACTACTGGCAGGGGCCCGTGGTGTGGCCGCTGGTGCACGGGCTGCCGCCGGGCGACCCCCTGCTGGCCACCCCGGACGCGGCGGAGATCGGCAACACCTGGCTCTCCCCACACGCGCGCGGATCCGGAGTCAATCTGGAATCCAAACTGCTCCTGCTCGCCCACGCCTTCGAGGTGTGGCGGGTGCGGCGCATAGCCATGCGCGCCGATGTGCGAAATATGCGCTCCCGCATGGCCATCGAGCGGCTCGGCGCGACCAGCGACGGGGTGCGCCGGGCGCATTCGCGCGGGTTGGACGGCGCAGTGCGCAGCACCGCCTTCTACTCCATCCTGGACGAGGAATGGCCGCTGGTGCGCGCCACCATCGAGAGCCAGATGAGCCGCCGCCGCGCCGCCACCAGGCGTCTCATCGACGCCTGAGGAACACGACGAAACGGGCGATACCGCTCGACTATAATTCGCTGGTGTAGTTCGGTCGTCCGGTCGAGTCGACGACTCGACCGGACGGCGACCATTCGCCAGCCGATATCCGGGATCGTTCTCGAAGGAGAAGCGCATGCCCGATCCCACCCTCACCAAGGTATGCCTGGCCGACAGCCGTTCCGGCACACCCATTCTCAGCCTATTTCTGGTCCCCGAACCCCGGGTCCCCGGCGCCAGCATGCTGCACCTGCTGGAACAGGACCCCCTGCACGGCCGCGCCGTCGACCGCCCCACCTCGACGCTGGTCGACTGGTTGGAGACCGAAGCACCCGGCGGCCGCGCGGTGCGGACCCGCTTCCTGTCCTTCACCTCGGGTTTTCCCGACCCCGCCCGGGTGCACGCCATCCTCCGCGACCACTTCATCGCCGACCCGCCCACGGGCCTGGACACGGCCGATCCGGATGAGCTGACCCGACTGGAACTGCTGCCCGAACACCGCCTCGGCCCCCGCCGCATCGACGACTTCCACGATCACGCCGTGCGCCGGGCCATGCTCGCGGTCTACCGGCACTTCGAGATCGACCGTCGCATACCGCTCGTCTACCACGGCTACGCCGATCCGGTGGACGGCTGGTTCGAAAGCCCCGCCGCCCAGGCCTGAACTCAGCCCGCGGGTACCAGGGTGTCGAGCCGCCACGTCCGGTGCGGCGCCTCGAAGGTGAAAGTCTGTGCGTGCATGGCCGTTTCGCGCCCCGAATCGGGTTCGAGCACCAGCACGATCCGTTCGTCCGACGCCGCCTCGGGCACCGCGCCGTGCCACAGTCGCTCCCAATCCGTGGCGCGACGACACAGCCGCAGCACCTCCTCCACCCGCCGCGACTGCGCCGCCCCGATCATCTCCCGGAAGCGCCCCACCAGCAGCCGCGCCTCGGTCTCCCAGTCCGCCAGCACACAGCGGGCCATCGGGTCCAACAGCATCCAGGTGAGCAGATTCGCACCTGCCTCCAAGCCGGGGAACAATCGGGTGAAGGCGGGGTTGGCGGCGACGATATCGCAGGTCACGGCGGTGCGCAGGGCCGAGGGATGGGAAAAGCCGTGCACCAGCGCGAGTTCGGCTGGGCGCGGTTGCTCGACGGCCGACAGTATCGACGAGGAGAAGGGCAACCCGGGCTCTGACACCCTGGCAGTGTGCGGCATCACTCTTCGTACTCACTTCGCGTTCGGTTAAGCCGGATCACACCGAAGAGACGTGCCGCAGAATTTCTGCCATATTGATCGTTCAAGCAATTCTGTTTGCACGGAATCGGAAGTGGGTTCGGGGGTCGCTGGTCAGGTGGCGGTCACAGGTGTCGGGGTGCTGGGCCCACTGCACATCAGCATCGACGGACAACGAGTGCCTCCGGGTGCGCCCATGCAGTGCGCGGTACTGGGCCGACTGGTCGCGGCCGGTGGTCGAGTCGTGCCCACCGACCGGCTCATCGACGATCTGTGGAACGGTGACCCGCCCGCCAAAGCCACCGCGGCCCTGCAGGTCTACATCCACAATCTGCGCCGCGTCTTCGAACCGGATCGCCCGCGCCGCGCGCCCGCCCGCGTCATCGTCTCCGAATCCCACGGCTACGCCCTGAATCTCGAACCCGCCCAGGTGGATTCGTGGCAGTTCGAACAGCTGCTACGCGGCCACGAAGCCGCCATGCGCGATCCCGCCCTGCGCCCCGATCCGCTCGCCCAGTGCGAGGTGCTCGACGCCGCGCTGGCCTGCTGGCACGGCGCCGCCTTCGAATCCTTCCCCGGAATGCCCTGGGCGGCACAGGAAGCCGCGCGCCTGACCGCCCTGCGCCTGACCGCCGTCGAACTGCGGGGTCGCGCCGCCCTGGAGATGAACCGACCCGCCGAGGTGGTCCTCGGCCTGCGGCCCGTATTCGAGGAGAATCCGGGCCGCGAGGAGTGCGCGCGGCTGCTGGCGCTCGCGCAGTACCGGCTCGGACAATCCCTGGACGCGCTCACCACGGTGCGCCGCTGCCGAGAATTCCTGAACGGCGAATTCGGCGTGGACCCGGGACCCGCACTGCGGGAACTGGAGACGAGCATTCTCACCCATTCGGTGCGGGCGGACAGCCACCTGGTCCGACCCGACGACGGGACTTCGGGTTCCCATCGCCTGTCCGGGCGCGACGACGGTTCGGCGGCCCCGGCATCCGAGTCTCCGACCGTCCCCTTCCCGGTCGTGGCGCCGGATACTTTGGGCGACACCGGATATCCCGTCCAGCGCGCCGCCCTGCTGGTCGCCGCGGAGACCGCCGCCATCGGACAGGTCCGCCTGGTCTGGCTCTCCGGCGAGGCCGGGGCGGGCAAGACCACCCTCGCCACCGCCGTGGCCGCCCACCTCGCCCAGCGCTCCTGGACCACCGTCTTCGGCCGCTGCCCGGAGGTGGCCGACGCGCCCCCGGCCTGGGCCTGGGCCGAGGTGCTCACCGAACTCAATGCCGCGGACCCGGAAACCTCCACCGCCGCAGACGCTTTCACGCTCGCGCGGCGGGTGGTCCGACACTGTCGCACCGCCGCCGGGCCGGTCGCCATCGTGCTCGAGGATATGCACGGCGCCGACACCGCCACCCTCCAGGTGCTGCGGCAGGTGGTGAACTGGCTGCGCGACCGGCCCGTCCTCATCGTGGCCACGCTGCGCGGTTACGAGGCCGGGCCGGGTGTGCGCGATACCGCCGCCGCGCTGGCGCTGTTCACCGCCGACCGCATCGAACTCGACGGACTCGACCTCACCGGCACCCGCCGGGCCGCCGCCGCGGCCGGACTCCTCGACGCCGACGATCACACCGTCGCCCTGCTGCGGCGGCGCACCGGCGGCAATCCGCTGTTCGTGCGCGAACTGGCGAAACTCGTTGCCAGCCAAGGCACCACCGACGCGCTGCCCGACAGCGTGCGGGCCCTGCTCAGCCATCGCATCGCGCAATTGCCGCGCCCGGTGGTCGATATGCTCGAACACCTGTCGGTGTGGGGCGAGGACTGCGATGTGCACACCCTCACGGCCGCTACGGAACTCGCGCCCGACACCGTCATCGACCTGGTGGCCATCGCCGAACAGGCGCGCCTGCTGCGCACCGAACGCAGTGGACGCATCACCTTCGACCACGCCTTGGTGCGAGAGACCGTGTATTACGGCATTCCGGTCCTGCGCCGAGCCCGCATGCATTGGGCCGCTTTCGAATTGATGTGCGGTGTGAAATGCCTACCGGACTGCGCCGCGCCCCGAGGCCGCGACGCCGACACCCTGGCCCATCACGCCGCCCTCGGCGCGACCGCCGAAACCGCCGGGCGCGCCCTGGAATTCGTGCGCGCCGCCGCCCGCCGTTGCGACGAACGCCGGATGCGCGCCGACGCGGTACGCCGCTGGCGCTCGGTGCTCGCCCTGCACGAGCTGTCCGGGCACGACCGCCCGGAGGCCGCCCGCGCCGATCGCACGGCCGTCCTGGAGGCGCGCTGCGCCCTGGTCACCGCGCTCGCCTACGACGGGCAGCACCCGGCCGCGCGCGAGGTGCGCGAAACCGCCGTCGATCTCGCCGAGGAGCTCGGTGACACCGGGCTGCTCGCCCGCGCCGTCACCTGTTGGCCCACCCCGCTCATCTGGTCGGTGCGCGACTGGCACACCCCCGACCCGCGCATTCGCCAACCGCTGCGCGCCGCTCGCGCCGAGCGCGAACTGCCGGTGCGCACCCGAATCCTGGTGCTGGTCAGCACCGTGTTCGATATCGCGCTGGAGGATCCGGTCGCCGCCCGCGCCGCCGCCGACGAGGCGACCGCGCTCGCCGAACCCCTGGGCGATCCGGATCTGTGGTGCACCGCCGTCAACGCGCGGATCTTCGTGATCTTCGCCCGCGACGGATTCCTGCGCGCCGACGAGCTGAAAAAGCTCACCGCCCAACTGCTTCGGGCGGCCGCGGCGGCCGACCTCACCGAATTCCAGGCCCTGGCCCACTATCTGCTGTTCCGCGCCGCCCTGGCCGACGCCGATCTCGTCGAGGCCGCCGAACATGCCCGGCGCGCGGGCGAATACGCCACCGACGGGCAGCTGCGCCACCTGCTCGACGCGCTGGCCCCGTTCGAGTTCCTGCTCGAATTGCTCTGCGGCGATGTCGATTCCGCCGAACGCCTGCTGGAGACCTGGCATCGCGACGGCGTGCTGGGCGCCGCGCCGCTGGCCGTCGGCAATGTGGTCCGCGACGCTCAGGCCCTGCACATCGGCATGGTGCTGGCGCTGGCCTGGGCGCGCGGCGGCGACTTCTCCGGCCTCACCGCCGCCCTCGGGGAACGCGCGGCCATCGCCCCCGAGCTGTTCGCCTACGGCTACGCGCTCGCGCTGCTGCAATCGGGACAGTTCGAGCAGGCCCGCCGGGTGCTGGCCAGCGCGCCGCCCGTGGGCCCGCCCTTCCAGGCGACCTTCCTGGTGATCCGGGCGCGCATCGCGCTGTTCCTCGGCGACACCGCGACCACCCGGGAGCTCTACGCCCAGCTGCTGCCGTTGGCGGGCATTGTCGTCGGACTGGAATCCGGCGCGTCCTACCTGGGCGTCATGGACACCATTCTGGGTGAGCTCGCCGCCGCCCTCGGCGATCTCGAACGCGCCGCCGTGCACCGCGCCGCCGCCGAACGACTGACCCGGCGACTGCGCGAGGACGCCGAGCGGCTGCGCGCCGACCGTTCCCGCCCTACGTCCCCGCGATAGCTCCGAGACCGCCCGTCGTTAACCCCGGCGGCGTCGCGAGGGATAAGGGAACCGGAGACGGGTGCCGCTCGTCCAATAGTGGTGAAGGCCGACGGACGGCCGGGGAGGGGTACGGATGAGCACTCGGGAGTTGACGCCGCGCCGCGGCGGCGCGGTCGCCCGCTCGCTCGCGGCGGTCGCGGTGGTGACCGCCCTGGCGATCCTCGGAGCGGTCGGGGTGCTGTGGTGGCAGCGCGACGACGCGCCCGCACTCGCGGGGGAGCGGCTCACGAGTTTTCCGGCGGTCGACCGAAACGGTCTCGACGACACCCAGATTCGCATTCTGGATGTGCTGCGCCAGGAATTCGCGGACCCGGGCGAAGGCCCGAAGTACGCCGAGGGCGTCGACGAAGCCTGGTGCGCCGATTTCGTCAGCTGGGTGATGCGCGAGGCCGGGCGGCCCCTGGCCAATCCCAACTCCGGCTCGTGGCGGATTCCCGGCGTCTACACGCTCACCGACTACTACCGGGCCGAGGGGCGCTTCGAGGCGCCCGGCTATCGGGCCAAGACCGGCGATGTGGTGCTCTACGCCGACAGTAGTCCGTTCAACCAGCACACCAATATCGTGATCGCCGCCGAGGCCGACACCATCACCACCGTGGGCGGTAATGAATTCGGCGGCATCACCATCCATCGCTACGTACCCGCGGATGTCAATGGCCTGGTGGGGTATGGACGGCTGTGAAAAATGCCATTCCAAATGGTGGAAATCATGCGTGTGTGCCCTAGGTAACGGGCGAATTACGTCCTAACATGGAGCCCGGCGGTGCCCGGCAGCATCGCCGATCGATCCCTGTCCTGCTGCCCCCTCATCGGCAGGACAGGGGTCCCCGCCCGACGAAAGCAGCTGGATGCCCTTATCCGACCAACCGACTTGGATCGATTACGCCGAATTCGGCGAACGTTTCGTCGAGGCGGCGGTCACGGAATCCCGGATCGAGGCTGCGGTCTCCGGGATGGCCGGTCGGGGCATGACCATCGGACCGTTCTCGGTCGGCCCCGCGGGGCTCGCGCGTTTCGTCGCCAAAGGCAGTGTCGGCAAACCCCGTATCGTCCGCCACGGACCGCATGTGCACTTCGAAGTCATGGTGCCGGTGAAATTGCGGGTGGACATCACCCTGGGCGGACAGCGACTGCGTTTGGAAGCGGTCGTGGAAATCGATCTGGACCTGCACGCCCGTACCGCCGCGCCGCTGCTCATCGTCATCGACATTCCACCGGTCACCGGCCGTGATGTCAGCTTCGTCATGCGCGCCCAGGCCATCGGCACCGCCTTCGAACTGCTGTTGGACCCGATCGCCCGGATGGTGCAGCGCGAGGTCGCGAATCGGCTCAATGCCATACTCGCCGATCCGGATTCGCGGCGCGGGCGGGTGTTCGATGTGGAGGCCATCATCGACGGCGCGGAATCGACGCACCGAGATCGGGAGCAATTCGACTGGATCGGCTACGACGAATTCGGCCGACAGTTCTTTCAGCGCATAGTGACCGCCGAGCGGGTGCGCGAAGTCGTGGAATCCATGGCGGGCAAACCCATCGAGGTGGGCCCGATGCGCACCGGGCCGCGCAATGCCGCCGAGGTATCGGTGCAGGGCAGCGTGCGGGTGCCGCGACTGGCCGAACGCGAGATCTCCGTCGAGAGCGCGCCCGAGAGCGCCGGATTGGTGGCCTTCGACCTGACCATTCCGGTGAGCCTCGATATCACCGTCGAGGTCGTCCAGGCCAACAAATACCGGGCCGAGGTGGAGGTGCCGCTCGAATTGGTTGCGCGCGCCGCCGATCCACTGCTCATCGTCATCGATACCGAGCCGCCCCGCGCCCGCGATATCGACCTGGAGGTGACGGCGCAGGGCTGGCGCGCCCGCACCCTGGGCAGGCTGGCCAAGATCGACGCGCAGGTGGCGGCTCAGGTCGCCGCCGTCGTTCGCGACGAGGTGGCCGATATGTCGCGGCGCACCATCGATGTCGCCGCCCGCCTCAACAGCATTGGCGTATGAGTCTCGTACGGTAGGTCCTGCCCGTCCCATCGGTCCGCTGCGCCCATCCTGGGGCTCGTGATGCACATGAGCCCCGTGAGCCTGGCGATTCCAATGTGAATGTGGTGAAATGAGTTCACGTTCGGGGCCCCCGGCGCACTGATGGCGCATGTTGCCATCGGGGAAGGTGCGCCGGGTCTGCCGCAGGTTGTCCACCGCGTTGCCGCTCCACAGTTCTCAGCTCGTGCTTCACCCCGCGTTACCGCCGGTCGCCATTGCGCCGGACTGTTCCGATCGATGTGTGTGCGAAGGAGTTCTGCGATGCGTCTTCCTGTCACCCGCCGCGACTTCCTCGCCCGTGCGGCCGCGTTGGCCGGTGGTACGGCGGCACTCGGGATGGTCGGGGCGACCCTGGCCCCCACCGCCTCCGCGCGCACCCCGCTCGGCACCCTGCTCGACTACGCGGGCGGTGTCCCCGACGCCCAGGCCATCGCCGATGCCGGGCATATCGGCGTCATCCGCTACGTCTCCGACCGGCGGCCCGGCGCGGAGTGGATGGCCGGAAAACCCTTGCTGGCGAACGAGGTCGACGCGCTGTCGGCGCTCGGGCTCACCATCGTGTCCTGCTACCAGTTCGGCAAGGGGCCGACCGCCGACTGGCGCGGGGGACTGGAGGCCGGGAAGCAGCACGCGCAGCGCGGTCTCGAACTGCACAATGCGGCGGGCGGGCCGGATACCGCGCCCATCTACGCCTCCATCGACGACAACCCCAGCGAGGCGGAGTTCAGCGAACTCATCGCCCCCTACCTGGAGGGCTGGGAATCGGTGCTGGGCCGTGAGCGCACCGGCGTGTACGCGAATTCCCCGACCATCGACTGGACCCTCGGCGCGGGACTGGGTTCCTGGTTCTGGCAACACAATTGGGGCACGCCGTCGGGCTACGTGCATCCCGAGGCGCACCTGCACCAGTTCGAGATCGACAAGCGCAGCGTCGGCGGCGTCGGGGTGGACGTGAACTCCGCGCTCGCCCCGGACTACGGACAGTGGTAGCCGAAAGCCTTGTCGCGCGGTTGGTTTCGAGCCCGACTCCGGTCTAGGTCTGGCAGTGCGAGGTCGGATCCTGGCGCAGCCCCGGCTCGTCGGGCACCACCCGCAGCGCGGGACGGCCCTCCGCGTCCACCGATTCGCCTCTGCCGGTGGACTTCTCGCCGCTGGCCACCTTGGCGCGGTCGCCCTGCCAGGAGAACAGCGACCAGCGTGACATGCCCGAGAACGCCGAGCCCAGGCTGGCGAACGAGGCGAAGGAGATGATCGATCCGAACGATCCCACCGAACCGATGGACAGCATCGACCCGGTGCTGCCGATGGACAGGATCGAATAGGTGGAGCCGATCGACAGAATCGATCCCTCCGAGCCGATCGACAGAATCGACCGCCGCGAATGCAGCCCCCGCACAGTCTCTTTCACAGCTGCCATACAGCCGGTCTACCACAGTGGGCTGCCGAATCGAACCCTTTGGCGGGCATTGCCCCACCTCGGACATCGCACCGGTGGACGGCACAAAGGGGCCGGGACGACTGGTGTCGTCCCGGCCTCTTCGGCAGCCGATGACCGTCAGACGGTGAAGAACCCGATGGTCGGCAGGAAAGAGCAGGTGATGGGCGCGGCCGAGGGGTCGGCCTGGGTGGTCAGCGAGCCGGAGACCACGGCGACCACGCGACCGGAACCGGTGTCGGCGATGGCCGAGAGGGTGGCCGGGCCGTCCGGGTTGATCTTGGCCTCATCGGTCAGCGCCAGCGTGCCGGACTGCCGGGTGTCGAGGTTGATCCACTGCACGGTCATCGGCGGGTTCTGCGTCTCGGTGGGCCGCTTGGTGCCCAGCGCGGTGAAGACGAAACCGGCCTGACCGGCCGCCGGACCGGGCGGGGGCAGCTGCGCGGGACCGGCGACGGCCAGCGCGGTGCCGACCGAGTCGGCGGTCGCGGAGATGCAGCCCTTGCCGATGGTGGGCCACAGGAACTGGGAGATGACCGGACCCTCCTGCGGGATGTCCGGGCCACCGCCGCCGCTGCCGTCGAGGAAGGTGATGATCCGCTCCAGGGTCGCCTTCACCTGCGGCGGCAGGTTCAGCGTGGAGAGAATCTGACGAGCCTGCTCGAGGATCGCCGTCTGCGGTCCGGCCGCGATGTCGGCGGGGCCCGCGGCCGCTCCGACAATGGCGGGGACCAGCGAGGCGAGCGCCTCGACGGGCACGCCCTCGGGAATCACGGGCACCCCGGAGGTGCTCTGCGGGGCCGGATTCGGCTTGGCGGTCGCTGTCGTCGGCACGGCAATGGTGGCGCAGGCCGTAAGGGCCAACGCGGACATTGCGAACCGCGATCCTCGGGTGCGAAGCACTGGTGTAGCCGTCCTTAACCTCGGGTACATCTGCGGCGATGGGGACCATCGCTGCGCGTCACTCTAAAGATTCGGCTGCCCTGTTGTACAGCCAAGGTGTGATCTTGCTGTCCTCGATCCGAAAACGCTATCGGACAGTTGATCATTTTTGTGTGACTGATGTGATCAGTGATGCAAATGTTACACCCGGACCTGGGATTTCCGTGGGATTCCGGTACGCCGCGACGAGGGAGAGAAAATGGCCCGGACGGGCACGGCTAGTCTGACTCGAGGCCTGAAACCCCGCTCACCGGCCGGGAGCCAGCGCCGGTGAACCCCGCCACCGACCGGAAAGTCCGCGCTGTGCATCGACACCTCCGACTCGCCGTGGCCGCGCTGACCGTCTCGGTGCTGGCGCGGCTGCTGTGGGTGCTGCTGTCGCCGAACGGGATGAACTTCGTCGATCTGCACGTGTACGTGGACGGTTCGGCGGACCTGCTCACCGATCACCTCTACGACTTCACCTACTCGAAGGTGACGCCGGACTTCCCGCTGCCGTTCACCTATCCGCCCTTCGCCGCGGTGGTGTTCTTCCCCCTGCACTTCCTGCCGTTCCCGGTGGTGGCCATCGGCTGGCTACTGCTCACCGTGGCCGCGCTGTACTGGGTGGTGCGCATCGCGTTCGAGCTCATTCTCGGCGCCGAGGTCGCGCGCGAATCCCGCTGGCGCACAGCGGCGGTCGCGTGGACCGCGGTCGGGGTGTGGATGGAGCCGGTGCGCACGACGCTGGACTACGGCCAGGTCAACGTGTTCCTGGTGCTCGGGGCCATGCTCGCGGTGCGCAGTTCCCGGTGGTGGATATCGGGCACCCTGGTCGGCGCGATCGCGGGCATCAAACTCACCCCGGCCATTACGGGGCTGTACTTCGTGGCGCGGCGGCGCTGGGCGACGGCGGTGTGGTCGGCGGTGGTGTTCGGCGGCACCGTCGGGCTCAGCTATCTGATCAACGGGGCCGAGACCAATCGCTACTTCGGCTCGCTGCTGGGCGACGCCGAGCGCATCGGGCCGGTGGGCTCGGTGTGGAATCAGTCACTGCGCGGAGCCCTGAGTCGGATCCTCGGCTACGACGTGCAGTCCGGCCCGTGGTGGATCGCGGCGCTGCTGGTGACGCTGATCCTGGCCGTCTTCGCCTGGCGCGCACTGGATTCCGACGATCGCATGGGCACCCTCGTCATCGTGCAGTTCATCGGGCTGATGATGTCGCCCATCTCCTGGTCGCATCACTTCGTCTGGCTCATCCCGACCGTGCTGTGGCTGCTCTACGGTCCGCTGCGTGCGGTCGCGGGCGCGCGGATCATCGCCGGGTACTGGCTGGTGACGGCGCTCGTCGGGGTGCCGTGGGTGCTGTCGTTCGCGCAGCCCGATATCTGGACCATCTCGCGGCCGGGCATTCTCGCCTGGCTCGGCGCGGTGGATGTGATCGGCGTGCTGGCGCTGCTCGCGTGGACGGCCTGGGCCGGGCGCGTCAGCTCTGCTGGGTCAGTCGATCGATCTCGTGAGCCAGCGTCACATCCAGCTGGGTGATACCGCCCGCCGAATGCGTGGAGACGGTGAAAGTGACTCGCCGCCAGCGGATATCGATATCCGGATGGTGATTGGCGGCCTCGGCCGCGAGCGCCACCCGGCGCACCAGTTCGATTCCGGCCAGGAAGGACGGGGCCTCGACGGTGCGGGCGATACTCGAGCCCGTGTGAATCCAGTCGGGCAGGTCCGTGAGGGCCTTGGCGATATCGTCTTGCGAGAGCAGCTCGGTACTCATGGTCCCGGTCTACGCCTTCTGTCGAGGGGATGGGCGGACTTACCGGAAATGATGCCGACTCGACGGGTGGAAATCAGGCCGCGCGAGCGTGTTTCAGCGCCTTCTTCAGGTCTTTGCCGCAGATGCCCGCGGCTTCGCACTTCTTCATGCGCATGATCACCACGGGGCACTTCAGGCAGCGCGTCTTCTTGCGACAGCACTTGTTCTTGGGCTTGAGGCCCGAGACGTGCTTGGCTTTCACCTTCTTCCCCATATTGGTTAGCTTAACCTAAGTCGTACTCCTGAAACCTGTGACTTACGACTGCCGGTACGCTGTTATACGGCCGTAGCCCCGCCAGAGGCATTCGAGTCGTCGACACGGCCGCTCTACCCACTTTGCACCAGGAGGATCAACCGTGTCGTCTGTCGAGTTCCGCAACGTCGCCATCGTGGCGCACGTCGACCACGGCAAGACCACACTTGTCGATGCCATGCTGCGCCAGTCCGGCGTTTTCGGCGAGCGCGCCGAGGTCGTCGACCGCGTCATGGACTCCGGTGACCTGGAGCGCGAGAAGGGCATCACCATTCTCGCCAAGAACACCGCCGTGCACCGGCACAACCCCGACGGCACCGTCACCGTCATCAATGTCATCGACACCCCCGGCCACGCCGACTTCGGCGGTGAGGTCGAGCGCGGCCTGTCCATGGTCGACGGTGTCGTGCTGCTGGTCGACGCCTCCGAGGGTCCGCTGCCGCAGACCCGCTTCGTGCTGCGCAAGGCCCTGGCCGCGTCGCTGCCGGTGATCCTGGTGGTCAACAAGACCGACCGTCCCGACGCCCGCATCGAGGAGGTCGTCGAGGAGTCGCACGACCTGCTGCTCGATCTCGCCTCCGATCTGGACGACGAAGCCTCCGAGGCCGCCGAGCTGGCCCTGGACCTGCCGGTGCTCTACGCCTCCGGCCGTGAGGGCAAGGCCTCCACCACCCGCCCCGAGAACGGCAGCGCGCCCGCCGCGGAGAACCTCGACGAGCTGTTCGAGGTGCTGCTGAAGTACGTGCCCGCGCCCAAGGGCGATGCCACCAAGCCGCTGCAGGCGCACGTCACCAACCTCGACGCCTCGCCGTTCCTCGGCCGTATCGGCCTGGTGCGCATTCACAACGGCACCCTGCGCAAGGGCCAGAACGTCGCGTGGATGACCCCCGAGGGCACCAAGACCGTCAAGATCACCGAGCTGCTGCAGACCATCGGCGTCGAGCGCAAGCCCGGTGAGGAGGCCATCGCCGGTGACATCGTCGCCGTCGCGGGCATTCCGGAGATCATGATCGGCGACACCCTCGCCGATATCGAGAACCCGGTCGCGCTGCCGCGCATCACCGTCGACGAGCCCGCAATCTCGGTGACCATCGGCACCAACACCTCGCCGCTGGTCGGTCGGGTGCAGGGCCACAAGCTCACCGCCCGCATGGTGAAGTCGCGCCTGGACCAGGAGCTCGTCGGCAATGTGTCGCTGCGCGTGCTGGACATCGGCCGCCCGGACGCCTGGGAGGTGCAGGGCCGCGGTGAGCTGGCGCTGGCCATTCTGGTCGAGCAGATGCGCCGCGAGGGCTTCGAGCTGACCGTCGGCAAGCCGCAGGTGGTCACCAAGACGGTCGACGGCAAGGTGCACGAGCCCTTCGAGGAGCTGACCGTCGACTGCCCCGAGGAGTACCTGGGCGCGGTCACCCAGCTGCTGGCCGCCCGCAAGGGCAAGATGGTGCAGATGAGCAACCACTCGGCCGGGTGGGTGCGCATGGAGTTCATCGTCCCGTCGCGCGGTCTGATCGGCTTCCGCACCGACTTCCTGACCGAGACCCGCGGCACCGGTATCGCCAATGCCGTCTTCGACGGGTACGCGCCGTGGGCCGGTGAGATCCGCGCCCGCCACACCGGTTCGCTGGTCTCCGACCGCGCGGGCACCGTGACCCCGTTCGCCATGATCCAGCTCGCCGACCGCGGCCAGTTCTTCGTGGAGCCGGGCGCGGACACCTACGAGGGCCACGTCGTCGGCATCAACCCCCGCGCCGAGGACCTCGACATCAACGTCACCCGCGAGAAGAAGCTGACCAATATGCGGTCGGCCACCGGCGACGTCCTCGAGACCCTGGCCAAGCCGCTGCAGCTGGATCTCGAAGGCGCCATGGAGTTCTGCGCCGCCGACGAATGCGTCGAGGTCACCCCCGAGGTCGTGCGCGTGCGCAAGGTCATCCTCGGCGCGACCGAGCGCGGCCGCGAGGCCTCGCGTCGAAAGGCACGCGACCGCGCCGCGCAGTAAGATTCCGCACTGATCGAGTCCACAAGCTAGGTGGGTCCGCATTGGGTGAATCACTGCCGCGAGAACTCGAAACGCGACAGCTGATTTCGTGAGGATCGGGGTAACTCATCGGGTACGTCCAGAACTGTGTACGGCACACGACCGCAACACGCCGACGTGATCGGGTGGGCTCTCAGTCTGGCCTGAATACGCGGAGAGGCGGACAGCGCGTCTCGTGGCGCGCGGTAATGGTGACGGTGGCGACCTGTTTGGCGGTCGCCACCGGCTGCACCGCGAATCCGCCACCGCCCATCGAGAGCACCGACAGTCCCAAGACGACGCCGGTGAAGCCGGGCAAGACCTCGGTGGTGGTCGCCATCGACGACATCGGGATCGGATTCAATCCGCATCTGCGGGCGCATCAGTCGCCCGCCACCTCGGCGGTGGCCGCCATGGTGCTGCCCAGTCCGTTCCGGACGGTGCCGTCCGCGGCCACGCCGGGGGCTTCGGACTGGGTGCTGGACAACTCGCTCATGGTGTCGGCGGATGTCTCCGAACAGGAGCCGTTCACCATCACCTATCAGATCCGCAACGAGGCGTCCTGGTCCGACGGTGCGCCCATCGCGGCCGAGGACTTCCGGTACCTGTGGCAGCAGATGATCACCCAGCCCGGGGCGGTCGATCCGGCCGGATACCGGTTGATCTCCGATATCAGCTCCTCGGCGGGCGGCAAGACGGTCACGGTCACCATGAAGGAGCCGTATCCCGCCTGGCGGCAGCTGTTCTCGGATCTGGTGCCCTCGCATCTGATCAAGGATTCCGGCTTCGAGACCGGGCTCAGCGACACCATTCGCATCTCCGGCGGGTACTTCCGCATCAAACAGGCCGACCGCGGGCGCGAGGAGATTCTGCTCGAACGCAATGACCGGTACTGGGGTACGCCCGCGGTGCCGGACCAGATTCTGTTGCGGCGCGGGGGAACTCCGGCGCAGGTGGCGGAGTCGCTGCGGACGGCCGACGCCCAGATGGCCCTGGTGCACGGCGGTGTGGCGTTGCAGGCGCAGCTGGCGGCCATCCCGTCGGTGCGCACCACCATGAACTTGCAGTCGCGCGAAATGGAATTGGTGCTCAACGGCCGCAATCCGGATCTCGCCGATGTGCGGGTGCGCAAGGCCGTGATCGGGCTGCTGGATCCGGTACTGCTGGCCACCGTCGGCGCGCAGACCGGCAGCTGGGTGGAACCCGTTCGGGCACAGGTACTTTCGCCCTCGGATCCGGGCTATGCCCCGACCGCGCCGCCGCGGCCCAGCTTGGAGGAGGCCTTCGCGCTGCTGGCCGAGGCGGGGTACGGACGCGCTCCGGAACCGCCGCCGAGCTCGTCGCCGACCTCGCCCGCGCCGCAACCGCGTCCGGTCGCCAAAAACGGTAAGACGCTGAGCATTCGGATCGGGGCGGTGGACGGCGACGACTCCACCCTCGCGGTCGCGAATACGGCGGCCGACCAATTGCGCAGCGCCGGAATCGATGCCACCGTCACCAACGTCTCCGCCGAACAGCTCTACGGCACCGATCTGGTCGACAACGGGATCGACGCCATTGTCGGCTGGGAGCGCACCGGCGACGACCCGGCCACGGTGCTGGCCTCGCGCTACGGCTGCCCACCCCCGGAAACCCCTGGGGCGGACGGGGAGAACACCGTCGCCGAAGGGGCGAAGAAGGCCCCGGCGAACCTCTCCGGCATCTGCGATCCGACGCTTCAGCCCGCCATCGACGCGGCACTGCGCGGTATCGACGTGCCGACCGTGATCGCCGACGCCGAACCCAAGCTCTGGGAGCTGTCCACGGTGCTGCCCATCGTGCAGGACACCCAGGTGGCCGCCGCCGGTCCGCGGGTGGACGGCGTCTCGCTCAGCGGGGCCATCCAGCGGGGAATCTTCGGTGACGCGGCCAATTGGCGGCGGCTGCCGTGAGCGAGAACCCCACGGGCGGACTGCTTCTCGTGCACGCCCACCCCGACGACGAATCCATCACCACCGGCGGCACCATCGCGCACTACCGGCGGCTGGGCATCCCGGTGACCGTGGTGACCTGCACGCTCGGCGAAGAGGGCGAGGTCATCGGGGATCGGTGGGCGCGCCTGGTGGCCGATCAGGCCGATCAGCTCGGCGGCTACCGCATCTCCGAATTGTCCAGGGCCCTGGCCGAATTGGATGCCGGGCCGCCTCGCTTCCTGGGCGGTGCGGGGCGCTGGCGCGACTCCGGCATGGCGGGTACGCCCGCCGCGCGGCATCCCCGGGCGTTCGTGCGCTCCGGTGACGAGGCGGTGCAGGCCCTCGTGCAGGTGATCCTGGAACTGCGCCCGCGCGTCGTGGTCGGGTACGACCCGCGCGGCGGCTACGGCCACCCGGATCACATTCGCGCCCACGAGGTCACCATGGCGGCGGTGGACGCGGCCGCCACGTGGGGCTGGGACGTGCCCAAGACCTACTGGACCGTCACCGACGCCTCGGTGCTGCACTTGTACACCGAGGCCCTCAAACGCCGCACCGTGGACCAGCTCCCGGGTGCGCTGCCCAGCGGCTGGCGGCTGCCGCACGACGACGAATTGGCCTGCGTCCCCAGCGAATCGGTCACCACGACGGTCGATGTCGCCGATGTACTGGCCGCCAAGCGCGCGGCCCTGCGCGCGCACGCCACCCAGGTGACAGTGGCCCCCTCGGGCCGAGAGTTCGCGCTCTCCAACAACATCGCCCAACCGGTGCTGCCGGAGGAGCATTTCGTCCTGGTGCGCGGTGCGCGCGGCGAGGTAGGCCCGGACGGTCGCGAACACGATCTGTTCGCGGGATTGTCCGACATGATCGAACCGCGCCCGCGCGGAGTGGGAGACTAGCCGACATGTACAACTGGAGCATCCAGGACATGATCGCGGCCTTCGTGGAGAGCCAGAAGCCCCATTTCGAGGCGCAACACGAACTGTATCTGCATGGCCTGTACACGTTCATCGACCTGCAGAGCCACCTGCTGACCCTCCTCGGCTTCCCGCCGGTGCCGTGACCGCGGCCCTCGGAACGCCCGCCCGCGCCACCGCGCCCGCGACCCGGTCGTGGCTGACCATCGCCCTCGGCGTGGTCCTGGTGGTGGACGGCATCGTCACCCTCCTGCTCGAGGTGCTGTACCTGCCCCTCTACCTCGGCCACGCCACCGTGCCCGAGGCGCAGCCGATCATGGCGGCGGCGCAGCCGCTCGCGGCCACCCTCACCACGGGGGCGATCCCATTCCCCATCACGGCGTTGATCGCGGCGGTGCTGAATGTCCTTCTGGTCAAAGGCATGTCGACGGTCACCGACCGGATCGGCATCATGGCCCTGCCGCTCACGGCGTGGGTCGTCACCTACATGCTGTGCATGCTCGGCGGACCCGGCGGCGATGTCTGGTTCATGAACGACTGGCCCACCCTCGCGCTGCTGGTCGGCGGCCTGCTGCCCGCCGGGCTCTACCTGTACTACCGTGCCAACCTGCGTGTGGTGGCGGCGCGACCGGTCGCGTAGCCGTCAGCGGCTGCCGAGTTGGCCCGGCGTCACGGCCTCGATGAGCGGCCACGCCTGGTCGAGGGGTATGTCGATGAGGTGGTAGCGCTTCTTGCCCGCGGCGGTGGCGGCGGTGAGGGTGGCGACGCCGACGCGGCGCTGGAACCAGGTCTGGCTGACGGTCCAGCCGATGATGCCGGGCGCTTCCAGGCAGTCGCGGTCGCGGTCGAGAGAGCCGCTGCGGGTGATGAGCCAGGTGGGGTTGCCGTCGGCCGCTGGAATGACGGTGTGGCCGAGGCCCCGGTAGCGGTCCCAGGCCAGCGCCGCGGCGATCACGTAGGCCAGGGCCAGCAGGATCCAGGACCAGCGTGGGAGCGGTTGCGCCACAAGGGAGAACACCAGCATGGCGGCCGCGGCCGTGTGGACCGGGCCAAAGGCGCGGGTGTAGCGGCGGTTGCGGGCGGCGGTGCCGTGCGGGGTGAGGGTGACCGTGCTGGGGGCGGATTCGCCGAGCAGATGGGTCAGGGTGCGGTCCACGGCGGCGCGCGGGGCCTGCGGCAGGATCTTCTGCCGGGGATCGGTGCCGGTCATGATGGCTTCGAGTTCGGCGCCGCCCGCCAGGCGCAGCAGCAGTGGCTCGTTGACGGTCGCGCCGCGCAGGCGGGCCAGGTCGAGGGTGATCTGGCGGGTGGTGAACAGGCCGTGGCGCAGGTGCAGGGTTTTGCCGTTGTCCAGCACGCGCAGGCCGAAATACGTTGCCAGATAGCGGGCGCAGGCCGCCAGGCTGACCACCACGACCAGGGTGAGCAGCAGGCCGAGCACGACGCTGGTCACGAACCACATGCCGCGGTCACCGAGTTCGTGCACCGCGCTGGAATCGAAAACCACCTGCCCGAAACCGTATTGGAAGGCGAGGCCGACAATCGGCGCGATGAGCGCGAAGCCGGTGAGCGACAGCGGGGCGTAGCGCACCCACACCGGTCGCCAGTGCGCTATCTCGACGCTCTCGCGCTTCTCCTCGACCTGCTCGGGGCCGGTCTGGTCGAAGGTGAAAGCGCTTGCGTCGCTGGGTATTTCCTGACTCTTCGGATCCACGGCCCGGGCTCCGGCGGTATGCGCGAGCAGCTCCGCGCGCAACCCGGGCACCAGTCTCGCGTCCAGTGAGTCGAGTTTGAATTCGTCGCCGCGACCGGCCTGCTGCCCGGTCCCGATCTCGAGCACCGCCAACCCCAGCACCCGATGCAGCACATCGGCCTGGATATCCACGGATCTGATGCGCGAGCGCGGCACAGCCAGCTTCTTGCGCTGGATCAGCCCGGTGCGCAGCTCCACATTGTCGGGGCCGATGCGGTAGGTGGTGGTGAACCAGCGCGTGACGGCGATGCCGACGATGACCGCCAGCGCGAGCATCGCCCACAGCGGATTCTCGCTCTGCGCACTGCCGATCACCGAAGCGATCAGCACCGGAATGTATTTCACGGTCTCGGTGATCGGATGCACCAGCAGCATGCGCTGATCCAGGCGCTGCCAAGGGGTTTCGTTCACGTGGCGTCCCCGCGATGGCGCGCCGCGATCTCGGTCAGCCTCCCGACCGTCTCCTCGGCGACCGCCAGATCCAGTGCGTCGATGGTGACCGCGCCCGCCGACGAGGCCGTGGTGACGGTAACCGTCGCCAGGCCGAGCATGCGCTCGAAGGGGCCGCGCTGGGTGTCGACGGTCTGAATGCGGGTGATCGGCGCGACCCGGCTCTCCTGTGTCAACCACCCCGTGCGGGTGTAAACGGCCTCATCGGTGATCTCCCACCGGTGTACGGCATAGCGCCAGAACGGCACCACCCCGACGCTGATGGCGACGCCGAGCACGACGAGCGCGAGCGCCGCGCCCTGCCAGCCGCGGCGATCCTCGTCCAAGAACATCCACACCAGCACCGCGACCAGGGGTATCGACCAGCTCACGGCACCGGCGACCGCCCACAGCAGTTTCGCGCGCGGACTGGGCCGCCACGCCGGGGCCGCCATGATTCCGCCGGAGGGTACGGGCTGGGACATGTCAGACATGCTGTCATGGATCGCCGCACGGGGGTGGACATAAAAGCGCTGTCGCGGAATAGTGCGCCCTGGCACCCGGTTGTCCCCCCGCAGAGACCCGAGTCGGACCAGTCGGACGGATGGCGCATGATCGAGGACGTGACGGATCTACCGAACCCGAAGCTCCCCCCGGCACCGAGTGGCCCCGCGGCCGTGTCCAGTGCGGTGGTACCGAGCGCGTCGGCCATGCGCCGGGCGCTGCGGCGCGCGCGGGACGGTGCGACGCTCAATCTGGACGAGGCGGTGGTGCTGCTGCACGCCCGCGACGCCGACCTCGAGGATCTGTGCGCCTCGGCGTCGCGCGTGCGCGACGCCGGACTGCGGTCCTCGGGGTACGCGGGTGATGTCCTGCCGATCACCTACTCCCGCAAGGTGTTCATCCCGCTGACCCGGCTGTGTCGAGACAAGTGTCACTACTGCACCTTCGTCACCGTGCCGGGCAAGCTGCGCAAGGAGCCCGGCAGCACCCACGGCATGTACCTGGAGCCCGACGAGGTCCTCGACATCGCCCGCAAGGGCGCCGAATTGGGTTGCAAGGAAGCGCTGTTCACCCTCGGCGATCGTCCCGAGGACCGCTGGCCCGAGGCGCGGCAGTGGCTCGACGAGCGCGGCTACGACTCCACCCTGGACTACGTGCGCGCCATGTCCATTCGCGTGCTGGAGGAGACCGGACTGCTGCCGCACCTGAATCCGGGTGTGATGAGCTGGGCGGAGCTGTCGCGGCTCAAGCCGGTCGCGCCGTCCATGGGCATGATGCTGGAGACCACCTCCACCCGCCTGTTCACCGAGAAGGGCGAGGCGCACTACGGCAGCCCGGACAAGGATCCGGCGGTCCGGCTGCGCGCGCTCACCGACGCGGGACGGCTCTCGGTGCCCTTCACCACCGGCATTCTGGTCGGCATCGGCGAGACCCTCACCGAGCGCGCCGAATCGATCATGGCTATTCGCAAGGCGCACAAGGCCTTCGGACATGTGCAGGAAGTGATCATCCAGAACTTCCTGGCCAAATCCGATACCGCCATGCGCGATACCCCGGATGCCGATCTCCAGGAATTCCGGGCCGCCATCGCGGTGGCGCGCATGCTGCTCGGACCCAAGATGCGCATCCAGGCCCCGCCGAACCTGGTCTCGCTGGACGAGTGCAAGGCGCTGCTCGCGGCCGGTGTGGACGATTGGGGCGGCGTCTCGCCGCTCACCCCCGACCATGTGAATCCCGAGCGCCCCTGGCCGAATCTGGAAGTGCTGGCCCAGGTTACGGCCGAGGCCGGATACCAGCTCACCGAGCGGCTCACCGCCCATCCCAAATACGTGCTCGCGGGCCATCCGTGGATCGACCCGCGCGTGTCGAATCATGTCGCGGCGCTGGCCGATCCGAAGACCGGCCTGGCCCGTGACACGAAGCCGACCGGGCTGGCCTGGCAGGAGCCCGACCACGACTGGGAATCCGTCGGCCGCATCGACCTCAATACCGCCATCGACATCGACGGCCGAAATACCGAGTCGCGCAGCGATTCCGGGCTCGGTGACGACGGGCTGGGCGCGTTCGGCGACTGGGAGACCATTCGCGAACAGGTGCACGAGTTGGCCGCCGCCGCGCCGGAGCGCTTCGACGCCGATGTGATGGCCGCCCTGCGCGCCGCCGAACGCGATCCGGCAGCGCTCACCGACGACCAGTACCTGGCCCTGGCCACCGCCGACGGCGCGGCCCTCGAGGCCGTCACCGCCTTCGCCGATCAGCTGCGCCGCGAGGCCGTCGGCGACGATGTCACCTACATCGTCAACCGCAATATCAACTTCACCAATATCTGCTACACCGGCTGCCGGTTCTGCGCCTTCGCCCAGCGCAAGGGCGACGCCGACGCCTTCACCCTGAGCGCCGACGAGGTCGGCGACCGCGCCTGGGAGGCATGGGTGGAGGGGGCCACCGAGATCTGCATGCAGGGCGGTATCGACCCCGAACTGCCGGTCACCGGCTACGCCGATCTGGTGCGCGCCATCAAGAAGCGGGTGCCGGAGATGCACGTGCACGCCTTCAGCCCGATGGAGGTGGTGAACGGTGCGTCCCGCGGCGGGCAGTCCATTCACGATTGGCTCGCGGCGCTGAAAGAGGCCGGGCTCGACACCATTCCGGGCACCGCCGCCGAGATCCTGGACGACGAGGTGCGGTGGATTCTCACCAAGGGCAAACTGCCCACCTCGGCCTGGATCGAGGTCGTCACCACCGCGCACAGACTGGGTATCCGCTCCAGCTCCACCATGATGTACGGGCACGTGGACAATCCCAAGCACTGGGTCGGGCATCTGCGCGTGCTGCGCGGAATCCAGGACGAGACAGGCGGTTTCACCGAATTCGTGCTGCTGCCGTTCGTGCACCAGAGCGCCCCGCTGTACCTGGCGGGCGCGTCGCGTCCCGGTCCGACCATTCGCGACAATCGCGCGGCGCACGCCCTGGCGCGCATCATGCTGCACGGCCGGATCTCGAATATCCAGACCAGCTGGGTGAAATTGGGTATCACGGGTACCCAGCTGATGCTCAACGGCGGGGCGAACGATCTGGGCGGCACGCTGATGGAGGAAACCATCTCGCGGATGGCCGGTTCCGAGCACGGATCGGCGAAAACGGTGGCGGAACTGACCGAGATCGCCACCGGTATCGGCCGTCCGGTACGGCAGCGCACCACCACCTATGGCGCGCCACCACATCGTTCGCCGGTATCGCTGCCGGTGGGATAGCATTCGCCATCCGAGTTAGGGCAGGCTGGCCAGTAGTAATGTGGGGCCGTCGGGATACTGTTTCGCGGGCGGAGTATCCCCGCATGTGAGGACAGACTAGGAGAGCGGCAGTGCCGTACATCATCGCTGAACCGTGCGTTGACGTGAAGGACAAGGCATGCATCGAGGAATGCCCCGTGGACTGCATCTACGAGGGTGGCCGCATGCTGTACATCCAGCCGGACGAGTGCGTGGACTGTGGTGCATGTGAGCCGGTATGCCCGGTGGAGGCGATCTTCTACGAAGACGACACCCCGGACCAGTGGAGCGGTTACGTCAACGCCAATGTCGAGTTCTTCGACGACCTCGGTTCGCCCGGTGGCGCGACCAAGGTCGGCAAGGTCGACTACGACCCGCCGTTCATCGCCGCGCTACCGCCCATGGCCAGCGAGTAGGTAACTACGTTGACCGCGCGTGGCCGGGTCAGCTCGTTGCTGCCCGATTTCCCCTGGGACACCATCTCTTCCGCCAAGGCTCGGGCCGCCGAGCATCCCGGCGGCATCGTCGATCTGTCGGTGGGCACACCCGTCGACCCGGTGGATCCGCTGATCCGCACGGCGCTGTCGGCGGTGGCGGAGGTACCCGGTTACCCGACCACGCACGGCACACCCGAACTGCGCGAGGCGGCCGTCGAGGCGCTGAAGCGGCGGTTCGGCATCACCGGCATCAGCGCCGCCGCGGTGCTGCCGGTGATCGGCACCAAGGAGCTGATCGCCGGGCTGCCGAGGCTGCTCGGGCTGGGATCGCAAGACCTGGTGGTGATTCCGGAGGTCGCCTACCCGACCTACGAGGTGGGCGCGCTGCTCGCGGGCACGCGAATCCTGCGCGCGGACGGGCTGACTCGACTCGGCCCGGAGTTCCCGGCGCTCATCTACGTGAACTCGCCGTCGAATCCCACCGGCAAGGTGCTCGGCGTCGACCATCTGCGCAAGGTCGTGGCCTTCGCCCGCGAGCGCGGCGCGATCGTGGCCTCGGACGAGTGCTATCTGGGTCTGGCCTGGGAGGGTCGCGCCGTCTCCATCCTCGATCCCGAGGTGTGCGACGGCGACCACACCGGACTGCTGGCCATCCACTCGCTGTCCAAGACCTCCAATCTCGCCAGCTACCGCGCCGGTTTCGTCACCGGTGATCCGGCGCTGGTGGCGGAGCTGCTGGAGGTGCGCAAGCACTCCGGCATGATGCTGCCGTTCCCCATCCAGTCGGCCATGACGGCGGCGCTGGGCGACGACTCGCACGAGGCCAAACAGCGCGAGCGCTACCGGGTGCGCCGCGAGGTGTTGCGAAAGGCGTTGGAGGAGGCCGGTTTCCGCATCGACCACTCCGAGGCCGGGCTGTACCTGTGGTCGACCCGCGGCGAGCCGTGCCGGGTCACCCTGGACTGGCTGGCCGAGCGCGGCATTCTGGCGGCGCCGGGTGAGTTCTACGGGCCGCAGGGCGCGGAGCATGTGCGGATCGCGCTCACGGCCAGCGATGAGCGCATAGCCGCCGCGGCGGCCCGCTTGGTCGCCTGACCAGCGGATTTCTCCCGGCCAGTGGGCGCGTGATACCGTTCTGCACGCAGTCGGCCCAGGTCGGCTGCGGTTGAGGCCCTGTGGCGCAGTTGGTTAGCGCGCCGCCCTGTCACGGCGGAGGTCGCGGGTTCGAGTCCCGTCAGGGTCGCATTGGTTCGGTTTACGCCTCGATCGGGGCGTGCACGAAATGCAGTAGGGGGAAAGGGCGGCCGTCCGAATCGGTTTCGGAGCGGCCGGTCTTCACGAAGCCCAGTCGCTCGTAGAAGCCCACCGCTTGCGGATTCTGTTCGTTCACATCCACCGTCAAGGTCGGGTAGCGGCGCAGGGCCGCGCGCACCAGCGCCGCGCCGACGCCTCGGCCGCGATACGGGTCGGCCACGAAGAGCATCTCCAACTTGCCCGCCGACAGGCCCGAGAATCCGGCGACGCGGCCCTCCAGCTCCGCGACCGTCAACTCCACCATCGGGAAAAATTCCGGTGCGAGGCGGCGTTCGATGGCATCTATATCGGCGCTGGTCAAGAAATCGTGGGTTGCTTCCACCGCACTGCGCCAGACGGCTACCAGGCTCGGGAACTCCGCCGCGTCGGCGCACGGCCGTAAAACGATCGGTGGATGATCACTCACGACTCGTGATGCTAGTGCCCACGGCGGGTCGACGGTTCGCGTTAGCCTGGGATATGGACGCTGTCACGGTTGTCCCACACCCCGGCAATGAACCGGTGCACACCTACGCACCGGGCAGCCGCGAGCGTGAACTGCTGAATGCTCGACTCTCCGAAATCTCCGCCGCGTCGGTGGATGTCCCGCTGGTGATCGGCGGCAAACACCAACCCGGTACCGGAGAGCGGCTCGAGATCGTCATGCCGCACCGGCATCAGCATGTTCTTGGGACCTATACGCAAACCACCCACGACGAAGCACGAGCCGCCATCGAGGCCGCGCAAGCCGCCGCACCCGACTGGCGCGCACTACCTTTCGAGGAACGCGCGGCGGTGCTGCTGCGCGCCGCCGACCTGCTGGCCGGACCCTGGCGCGAGACCATCGCCGCCGCCACCATGCTCGGACAGTCGAAGACCGCACAGCAGGCCGAGATCGACGCGCCCTGCGAACTGGTCGACTTCTGGCGGTTCAATGTGGCGTTCGCGCGCGGCATTCTCGAACAGCAGCCGAATTCCTCGGCGGGAGTGTGGAATCGAATGGACTACCGGCCCCTGGAGGGGTTCGTGTACGCCATCACGCCCTTCAATTTCAGCGCCATCGCCGGGAACCTGCCCACCGCGCCCGCGCTCATGGGCAATACCGTGGTGTGGAAGCCCTCGCCCACGCAGACGCTCGCCGCGTACTACACCATGAAACTGCTGGAGGCGGCCGGTCTGCCCCCGGGCGTCATCAATATGGTGACCGGCGACGGCGTACGGCTGTCGGAGGTGGCCCTCGCCGATCCCCGGCTGGCCGGTATCCACTTCACCGGGTCGACGCGCACCTTCCAGTACCTCTGGGGTGAGGTGGGCGCGAATATCGGCCGCTACCACGGTTATCCGCGTCTGGTGGGGGAGACCGGCGGCAAGGACTTCATCGTCGCCCACCCCTCGGCCGATCCGGATGCCCTGCGTACCGCGCTGATTCGCGGAGCCTACGAATACCAGGGGCAGAAGTGCTCGGCCGCCTCCCGGGCCTACATCGCCAAATCGGTGTGGCGGACCATGGGCGACGAGTTCCTCACCCAGGTGCGGGAACTCACCTACGGCGATGTCGCCGATCTGTCGAATTTCGGTGGGGCGGTGATCGATCGGCGGGCCTACGACAAGAATGTCGCCGCCATCGAACGGGCCCGCGGCAAGGGGCTCACTATCCCGGCCGGTGGCACCTACGACGACAGTGAGGGCTACTTCGTCCGGCCGACCGTCCTGCTCACCGACGATCCGACCGACGAATCCTTCTCCACCGAGTACTTCGGGCCCATCCTGTCGGTGTACGTCTACGACGACGGAAACCCGGACGCCTATACCGATGTGCTCGCCGAGGTGGACTCCTCGGCTCCCTACGCGCTCACCGGCGCGGTCTTCGCCACCGACCGCCAGGCCGTCGAACAGGCTTCGGCCGCACTGCGATTCGCCGCGGGCAACTTCTATGTCAACGACAAGCCCACCGGCGCGGTGGTGGGACAGCAGCCCTTCGGCGGTGCGCGGGCCTCCGGCACCGACGACAAGGCCGGGTCCTATCTCAACCTGTTGCGCTGGGTGGCGCCGCGCACGCTGAAGGAAACCTTCGTGCCGCCAACGGATTACCGCTACCCGCACATGGAGGCGTGATGAATCCCCTGAGGCCGGTGATACTCGCGGCGGCCGGATCGCCGCGCATGAAGAAGGCCGTCACCAAGATTCCGGTGACCGCCGGGGTGGTGCGGCGGTTCGTGGCGGGGGAGACCCGCGCGGAGCTGACGCCGGTGGTGCGGGAGCTGCTGGGCAGCGGGCGCATGGTGAGCGTGGACTTCCTCGGTGAATACACCACCGAGCGGGCCATGGCGGATGCGGCCGTCGCCGAGTACGTCTCGCTCATCGACGACCTCGCGGCGCTCGCCGACCAGGAGAGTGCCGTTCCGCGCGTGGAGGTTTCGGTGAAGCTCTCCGCGCTCGGACAGTCGCTCGGACAGGACGGTCCGTCCATCGCCGCGGAGAACCTGCACAAGCTCTGCGCCAAGGCCGTCGAATCGCGGGTGTGGGTCACCGTCGACGCCGAGGACCACACCACCACCGAGGAGACCATGGAGCAGGTCCGTCAGCTGCGGACCGAATTCCCTTGGCTGGCAGTGGCGGTGCAGACCTATCTGCGGGCCACCTCGGGGCGGCTGC
This sequence comes from Nocardia sp. NPDC050406, assembly GCF_044459025.1. Classification (NCBI taxonomy): domain Bacteria; kingdom Bacillati; phylum Actinomycetota; class Actinomycetes; order Mycobacteriales; family Nocardiaceae; genus Nocardia; species Nocardia sp. NPDC050406. Next base: position 806,030 of record NZ_JBITIM010000002.1, read on the forward strand.
GGGAGCTCGCGGAGCAGGGTGCGCGAATCCGGTTGTGCAAGGGCGCGTATCAGGAGCCGGAGACGGTCGCCTTCCAGAAGCGGGCCGAGGTGGACGCCTCGTACCTGGAGTGCCTGAATGTGCTCATGGGCGGCAAGGGCTATCCGATGGTGGCCACCCACGATCCGGCCATGATCGAGGCCGCACTCACCGAGGCGGTCGAGAACGGCCGGGGGCCAGGGGATTTCGAGTTCCAGATGCTGTACGGAATTCGCGATGCCGAACAGCGCCGCCTCGTGGAGGCCGGACATTCCATGCGGGTGTACGTGCCCTATGGCGGCCAGTGGTACGGCTACCTCATGCGGCGGCTGGCCGAACGGCCCGCCAATCTCGGGTTCTTCCTCCGAGCCTTGGCGGACCGTTCCTGAATCAGAAGTTCCCTGATCAGACCAGCGGTCGGCCCAGCCGACGGCGCAGCCGCATATCGGCGAGATAGAAATTGAACGGGAACAGGCGGATCACCACCGGCATCCGGGTCCAGACGGCCGAGATGGTGCGCAGGACCAGACCGAAGACGCGCTCGTCGCGGGCGGTCCAGGTCATGTGCATTTCGTCGCGCAGATGCTGCGGCAGCAGCGCGGTCACGACGAACCGGTGGAACCGCCCGAAGACGAACTGCACCGGACGCGGCAGCATCTTCAGATCGGTGAGGTCGTTGAAGTACTGCCGGGTCCGCTCGTCGATGCTCTTGGTGGCGAGATTGCGCTCCCAGTACTCGTAGAACTCGTCACGGGTGGCGGGCCACATCTCCGGGCGCATCTGCAAGGTGGTGCCCAGGCGCGCGCCGTACTGGTAGAAGTCCTCGGCGAGTGCGGGATCCATGGGGCCGCGCATGCGGATGTAGAGATCGTCCACGCCCCAGTACAGGCAGGCCGCCACCCAGAGCTGGAGGTTCGGGTCGAAGGCGTTGTACTTCACCGGGCTGTCCGGCTTGGTGCGGATGGTGCGATGCGAGCGGTTCACGGCCTCCCGGTAGGACCTGCGGTCCTCCTCGTCGCCGAGCCAAGCGACGGCCAGATAGGTGAGGGTGGTGCGCAGCCGCTTGATCGGGTGCACGGTGACCGCGCCGCTGGTCACATCGCTCTCCATGACGCCGTAGGCGACCGGCTTGAGCGAGAGCTGCATGATCACGTTCGCCGCGCCGCCGAGGAATGCGGCAATGCCGTCCAAGTGCTCGCGGACATCGTTGGGCGTCAGGGGTTTACCGCTGCCGACCGGTTGGTACTCAAACTTGCGCAGGGGGGCGGTCATCGTTGACACGGCTCCTCGTCGTCGCTCCACGTGGGGTGGAGAGTATGAGAATAATCTCCTCGCACCTTCTCACTCGAGAGCCGTGCTGTCAATGTGCGATGATTTGTGTGTCATCGTATCGCCGTGTCGAGAGGGGACCGGGGCCATGGCCAAGCTGGCCAAACTGTTGCCGCTGGTACGCGGCTCGGGACCGGAGGACCGCAATCAGTCCAAGGTGCTCGACGCCGCGCTGATGGCCTTCCTCGATTTCGGGATCAAGCGCACCAGCATGGTGGAGGTGGCGCGGCGCGGCGGGCTCTCGCTGGCCACGCTGTACCGGCGCTTCGCCGGGAAGAACGATCTCATCGCGGCCGTCGGCCTGCGGCAGGCCCGGCAGTTCATCGAACAGGTGGACGCGGCCGTGCAGCGCGAGGTGGACGGCGATGCCAGCGCCGAGGAGCAGATCGTCGCGCTCTTCGTGGCCTTCATCGACGGGCTGCGCGGTAACCAGCTGCTGGAGCGCCTGCTCAAGACCGAACCCGAGATCGTGCTGCCCTACCTCACCGTGCAGGGCGCGCCGGTCATCGAACTGGGGCGCGACTACCTGGCGGAGTTCATCACCCGATTGCAGTCGGAAGGCAAACTGCCGCAATACGATCCGCTGCCGCTGGCCGAGATGATCGCGCGCACGGCGCTGTCGCTGGCGCTCACCCCGCAGACCGTGATTCCGCTCGACGATCCGGAGGGTTTGCGCCGGTTCGCCCGGGAACATGTGCTCCCGGGGTTCCGGATCGTCTGAGCCACTGAGGGTTTCGGCTCAGACCAGGCGCATGCCCAGTCGCCGCCGCAGGCGCATATCCATCAGATAGGCGTTGAGCGGGAAGGTGCGTACCGGCGTCGGCAGGTGGCTCTCCGCCGCGCCGAGGGTGCGCAGCAGCTGGTCCAGCAGGCGGTCCTGGCGCGGGGTCCAGGTCATGCCCATCTCGTCCCGAAGATGTTGCGGCAGTAGGCCGGTGACGAAGAAGCGGTGCACGCCGCCGAAGGCCAGCTGGAACGGGCGCGGCAGCATCTTCAGGTCGATCAGATCCTCGAAGTACGCCTTGACCGTCGGGTCGATGGAGGTGCGCGCGAGGTTCTCGGTCCAGTAGCGGTCGAACGCCTCGCGGGTCGGCGGCCACTGGTCGCGGCGCATCTGGAGGGTGGTGCCCAGTCGGGCGCTGTACTGGTAGAAGGCGTCCGCCACCGCCTCGTCCATTGGGCCGTGCATGCGCTCGTAGAGATCCTTCGCGCCCCAGTACAGGCAGGCCGCGACCCACAGTTGCAGGCGCGAGTCGAAGGCGTTGTACTTCACCGGGCTGTTCGGGCCGGACCGGACCTGGCGGTGTGAGGTGTCCACGGCGGCGCGGTAGGCCGCGCGCTCCTCCTCGCTGCCGAGCATGGCCACCGAGAGGTAGGTGACGGTGGTGCGCAGCCGCTTGATCGGGTGCCGGAACACCTGGCCGCTCTCGACCGGGCTCTCGACGACGCCATGGCCGACGGCCGGATTGGCGAGCTGCATGATGACATTGGCCGCGCCGCCGAGCAGGCCGGTGGCTCCATCGATGTACTGGCGGATATCGAGGGGCGGGAGGTCGTGGTCGGTGGGCGCGGTGCGCAGTGGACTGGTCATCGTTGACCCCATCCTGGATGAGAAGGTTGTACATAAACACTCTTACCCATTCAGCGTTGTGTCAACCGTCACAGCCGAATCGCAATCTCCGAATCCGGCGCAGTACGGTGGGCGGCGTGTCGAATGCGTCGCCCTTGCTGCTGAGCTCGCTGAATCCGGCCGCCGTGGCCGCCGGGGCCGATATACCGGATGCCGTCACCATCGACGGGGTGACGCTCTCGCGCAGTGACCTGCTGGGCGCGGCCACCTCGGTCGCCGAGCGGGTGGCGCGGGCGCAGCGGGTGGCCGTGCTGGCCGAACCGACGGTCACCACGGTGCTGGCGGTGGTGGGGTGTCTCATCGCGGGCGTGACCGTGGTGCCGGTGCCGCCGGACGCGGGCAGTACCGAATTGGCGCACATACTCGACGATTCCGGGGCGCAGGCGTGGTTGGGCAAGGCTCCGGAGGGGACATCGCTGCCGGTGGTGCCGGTGCGGACGCATGCGCGGTCCTGGCACACCTATGGCGAACCTCAGCCCGGGGCAACGGCTTTCATTCTGTACACTTCGGGGACCACCGGTGCGCCCAAGGGCGTGATGCTCAGTCGCCGGGCCATCGCGGCGGGGCTGGACGCGCTGGCGCGGGCGTGGGGGTGGACGTCGAGAGATGTGCTGGTGCACGGGCTTCCGCTGTTCCACGTGCACGGACTGATTCTCGGGCTGCTCGGGCCACTGCGGGTGGGGAGTCCGCTCATCCACACCGGCAAGCCGACGCCTCGGGCCTACGCCCAGGCCAAGGGCACCATGTATTTCGGGGTGCCCACCGTGTGGTCGCGGGTGGTCGAAGAACCGGACGCCGCAAAGGAATTGGCGTCGGCGCGGGTGCTGATCTCGGGTAGCGCGCCGCTGCCGGTGCCGGTGTTCGAGCGGCTGCGCGAGCTCACCGGGCAGGCTCCCCTCGAGCGGTACGGGATGAGCGAAACCATGATCACCCTCTCGACCCGGCCGGATGGGGAGCGTCGCCCGGGATGGGTCGGGCTGCCGGTGGCGGGGGTGGAGACGCGGTTGCGGGACGAGAACGGCGATCCGGTGCCGCACGATGGGGAAAGCGTTGGCGCGCTCCAGGTTCGGGGGCCCATGCTGTTCGACGGGTACTGGAACAAGCCCGAGGTGACGGCGGAGAACTTCACCTCGGACGGTTGGTTCCAGACCGGGGATGTGGCGGTCATCGACGCCGAGGGCTTCCATCGGATCGTCGGTCGGGAATCGGTGGACCTCATCAAATCCGGTGGCTACCGCATCGGGGCGGGGGAGATCGAGACCTCGCTGCTCGGGCATCCGGCGGTGGCCGAGACCGCCGTGGTGGGCGTGCCCGACGATGATCTGGGCCAGCGCATCGTCGCCTTCGTGGTGCTGCGCGACGGGGCCGAGGGCATCGAGCAGGCGCTCATCGACCATGTGGCGGGGGAACTTTCGGTGCACAAACGCCCGCGCGAGATTCGCGTGGTGGACTCGCTGCCGCGCAATGCCATGGGCAAGGTGCAGAAGAAGCTGCTCGGCTGAATCGGGTGCGCCGTTGACCTCGAGTGTGCTCGAGGTTCTACCCTCGCGGGCATGACCGCAACGTTGACGCCCGCGCAGATCGCCTACCTCCGCAGCCAAACCTTGGGCCGTCTCGCCACCATTCGGCCCGACGGGACCCCGCAGAACAATCCGGTGGGCTTCCGGGTCGACGAGGGGCTCGGCGTCATCGATATCGGCGGGTACACCATGGGGGCGACGCAGAAGTTCCGCAATCTCGCCGAATGCGACAAGGTCGCCTTCGTGGTCGACGACATCGTCTCCACCGACCCGTGGGAAGTCCGCTGCCTCGAAATCCGCGGCACGGCGGTCGCGTTGCGTGACGTTGAACCTTATGGGCCGGGTTTGTCCCGGGAGATCATTCGGGTTACGCCGGAGAGGGTTATCGCGTTGGGGGTTGGGTGAGATTTGGCCTGAGCGGTCGAACAACGATCCGCAATGGCGGATATCGCCGTCTCACAGCGATTTTCGACCGCTCAGGCCAACCCCCTAATCGTTGGCGTGCAGCGCCGCGTTCAACTCGATCCCAGTCCCCTTGTGCGGCACAACTTCGACCGCACCCGACACCGAATTGCGGCGGAACAGCAGGTTGGACTTGCCGGTGAGCTCGGCGGCCTTGACGACCGCGCCGTCGGGCAGGGTCACCTTGGTGCCCGCGGTGACATACAGCCCCGCCTCCACCACGCAGTCGTCGCCGAGCGAAATGCCCAGGCCCGCATTGGCTCCCAGCAGGCAGCGCTCACCGATGGAGATGACATGCTTGCCGCCGCCGGACAGCGTGCCCATGATGGACGCGCCGCCACCGATATCGGAGCCGTCGCCCACCAGCACACCGCCGGAGATACGCCCCTCGACCATGGACGCGCCCAGGGTTCCGGCATTGAAGTTCACGAAGCCCTCGTGCATGACCGTGGTCCCCGACGCCAGGTGCGCGCCCAGCCGCACCCGGTCGGCATCGGCGATCCGCACGCCGGAGGGCACCACGTAGTCGACCATGCGCGGGAACTTGTCCACGCCGTACACGGTGACGGGTCCCCGCGACCGCAGGTTCAACCGCACCAGCTCGAACTCCTCCAGCGAGCACGGGCCGTAGTTGGTCCACGCCACGTTCGCGAGATGCCCGAAGATGCCATCCAGGCTCAGTCCATGCGGCCGAACCAGCCGATGCGACAGCAAATGCAGCCGCAGGTAGGTGTCATGCGTATCGACCGGCGGGGCCGCGAGATCCGCGATCGTGGTCCGTACCACGACCACCTCCACCCGCCGCTCCTTGTCCGCCCCGACCGCATGCGAGAACTTGGCGTACTCGATATCCGAGGAATCCACCCGCACGGTCCCGGCCTCGCCGTATTCCCCCAGTTCCGGGTACGGATACCAGGTGTCCAGCACCGTCCCGTTCTCGGTGATGGTGGCCAGGCCGACTGCGGATGCTCCCTGAGTACTCACGTCATAGAAGATTACCGGCAGCCAGCCGAGCACCCGGGCGGGCTCCCCGCCCCGATGTGAGGAGTCGCACTCCGCGAACGTCTGATTTGTTGCGAATGTGACGATTTGTGCCGCCGCAGGACTCCTGCCAGGAGCGCGGCCGCGACCTCACTTAGGGTGGATGGTGTGACCCTCGATCTGCGCGCCGACCCGATCGCACTCACCGCCGCTCTGGTGGATATCCCCAGCGTGTCCCAGGATGAGGCGGTTATCGCCGATACCGTTGCTCGGGCGTTGCGGGAGCAGACCGAGGGGTTCGAGATTCTGCGGCACGGGAACACCGTGTTGGCGCGGACCAATCGTGGGTTGCCGACCCGGGTGATTCTCGCCGGGCACCTCGATACCGTGCCGATTGCCGACAATGTGCCGGGGCGGTTCGTGGAGGGGGAGAACGGGGAGCGGCTGCTGTACGGCTGCGGCAGTGTGGATATGAAGAGCGGGGACGCGGTGTTCCTGCATCTGGCGGCCACCGTCGCCGAGCCCGTGCACGACCTGACGATCATCATGTACGACTGCGAGGAGATCGCCGCCGAGTTCAACGGACTTGGTCGGATCGAGCGTGAACTGCCGGAATGGCTCGAGGGTGATCTCGCCATTCTCGGCGAGCCGTCCGGCGGCTGGATCGAGGCGGGCTGTCAGGGGACGCTGCGTGCGCGGCTCACCACCTCCGGGACCCGTGCGCACACCGCGCGAGCTTGGCTGGGCGACAATGCCATTCACCGGCTCGCGCCGATTCTGGAGCGGCTCGCCGCCTACCAGCCGCGGCAGGTCGAGATCGACGGCTGCGTGTATCGCGAAGGGCTGTCGGCGGTTCGGGTGTCCGGCGGCGTGGCGGGCAATGTGGTGCCCGATGTGGCCGAGGTGGACGTGAACTTCCGCTTCGCTCCCGACCGCACCCTCGACCAGGCCACCGACCATGTGCGCGAGGTCTTTTCGGGCCTCGACCTCGAGTTCCGGCGCACCGACGGCGCACCCGGCGCGCTGCCCGGCCTCGCCAGCCCTGCCGCCAAGGAGCTCATGGAGATCGTGCACGCGCACGGCAGCGGCGGCGTCCGCGCCAAATACGGCTGGACCGACGTCTCCCGCTTCGCCGCCCGCGGCATCCCCGCCGTCAACTTCGGCCCGGGCGACCCCAACCTCGCCCACAAACGCGACGAACACCTCCCCGTCGCCCAAATCACCCAGGTGACCTCCATGCTCCGCAGCTACCTCACCGGCGACGGGCGCTGACACGCCGACAGGTCGGCCCCTCCTAGTACGGTTGGCTGCATGTCTGCTGACGCCGAATATGGTGCCCGCTCGCCCAAGACTCCGCGCTTCCGCGGGCCGATAATGCTGCGCCGTGATCGCAAAGAGGGGATCGGGACCACCGACGAGCATTTGCTGGATGAGAGCGGCTCGGCCGATTGGGTGCACACCGACCCGTGGCGGGTGCTGCGCATCCAGGCCGAATTCGTCGAGGGGTTCGGCACTTTGGCGGAGGTGCCGCGCGCGGTGGCCGTCTTCGGGTCGGCGCGGACCGCCCCGGACAATCCGGAGTACCAGGCGGGGCAGGCGATCGGCGCGGCGCTGGCCAAGGCGGGGTTCGCGGTGATCACCGGCGGCGGGCCGGGCGCCATGGAGGCCGCCAACCGGGGCGCGTCCGAGGCGGGCGGGTACTCCATCGGTCTGGGCATCGAGCTGCCCTTCGAACAGCACCTCAACGAATGGGTCGATCTGGGCATCAATTTCCGGTACTTCTTCGTCCGCAAGACCATGTTCGTGAAGTACTCGCAGGCCTTCGTCTGCCTGCCCGGCGGTTTCGGCACCCTGGACGAACTGTTCGAGGCCCTCACCCTGGTGCAGACCCGCAAGATCACCCGCTTCCCGATCATCCTGTTCGGCACCCGCTACTGGTCCGGACTCATGGACTGGCTGCGCGATTCGCTGCTCGGCACCGCCAAGATCTCGCCCGGCGACCTGGGGCTGCTGCACGTCACCGACAGCGTCGAGGATGTGGTGAACATCGTGGTGCAGGCCGATGCCGCCCGCGCCGAGATGGAGGCGGCGGGCGTGGAGGAGAAGTGGTGAGCGACAACGGTTTCGCGGTATGCGTGTACTGCTCGGCCAGTACCGCCGACGCCGGGGCGCTGGCGCTGGCCGCCGCGGTCGGCACCGAAATCGGCCGTCGCGGTTGGGGTTTGGTCTCCGGCGGCGGCAATGTCTCCATGATGGGCGCGGTGGCGCACGCGGCGCGGGCGGCGGGCGCGCACACCATCGGCGTGATCCCGAAGCACCTGGTGCACAAGGAAGTCGCCGACGTGGACTCCGACGAGTTGATCGTCACCGACACCATGCGCGAGCGCAAACAGATCATGGAGGACCGCGCCGACGCCTTCCTGACCCTGCCCGGCGGCATCGGCACCCTCGAGGAGTTCTTCGAGACCTGGACGGGCGGCTTCCTCGGCCAGCACGAGAAGCCGGTGGTGGTGCTGGATCTCGACGACCACTATCGCGGCCTGTTCGAGTGGATCGACGAGCTGTACGGCCGCGGCTTCGTCACCGACTACTCGCTGAGCCGCATCACCGTGACCAAGGATTTCGCCGAGGCGTTCGCGGCACTGCGTCCCGAACTCTGAGTCCTGCTCCCGTTTCCGAGCCGATCGGGCACGAACCGTGCCCGATTTCTCGGTTTCGCTCGACAACCCCAGATCGATCCGAGAAGGTGGATCACGTGACGACCGAAGCGCGTTCGACGGTTAGCCTGCTCGATCTGGCCCGTGCCCTGCCCGGTATGGCGCTACAGGCACCGCAGATGGCGCGAAACGCACTGGGCCTGCTCGTGAAATCCGGTGACAAGGCCTCGATCGGATTGTTCTTCCAGCGCGGCGCGCGCAAACACCCCGACCGCGTCTTCCTGAAATTCGAAGGGCGCGCCTACACCTGGGCGCAGGCCAATGCCGAGGTGAACCGGTACGCCCACACCCTGGCCGCGCGCGGGGTCCGGCGCGGCGATGTGGTCGGCGTGCTCATGACCAACCGCCCCGAGACGCTGTTCACCGCCCTGGCCACCGTGAAACTGGGCGCGACCGTCGGACTGCTCAACCACAATCAGCGAGATACCGTGCTGGAGCACAGCTTCGGGCTGCTGAACAGCGTGCTGGACGTGATCGGCGAGGAGTGCCGCGAAGCCTACGACACGCTCTCCGAACCGCGCCCGCACACGCTGTGGTCGGCGGATCTGGTGGCGGAGGCGAACTCCGCCGAGGCCTCGAATCCGGCTGTCACCGAGGAGATCACGGCCCGCGAACGCGCCTTCCTCATCTTCACCTCGGGCACCACCGGCCTGCCCAAGGCCAGTGTGATGACCCACCTGCGCTGGACCAAGAGCATGGCGGGCCTGGGCGGCCTGGGCGTGCGCCTGCGCGGCGACGACACCATGTACTGCTGTCTGCCGCTCTACCACAACAACGCGATCACGGTGGCGCTGTCGTCGGTGGTTGCCTCCGGTGCGAGTCTCGCACTGGGACGGCACTTCTCGGCCTCGCGCTTCTGGGACGAGGCCATCGCGTCGGAGGCCACCGCCTTCATCTACATCGGCGAGCTGTGCCGGTATCTGCTCAATCAGCCGCACAAGCGCACCGATCGCGCGCACAAGGTGTCGATCGCGGTGGGCAACGGCCTGCGCCCCGAACTCTGGGACGAGTTCCGGGATCGCTTCGGTATCAAGCGGATCGTGGAGTTCTACGGCGCGAGCGAGGGCAATGTCGCCTTCATCAATGCATTCGGCGTCGACCGCACCGCCGGATTCACCCCGCTGCCCTTCGCCATCGTGGAGTACGACGACGCCACCGGCGAGGCGCTGCGCGGCCCGGATGGGCGGCTGCGCAAGGTGAAATCCGGTGGCGTCGGTCTGCTGCTCGCCAAGGTCACCGACCGGTCGCCCTTCGACGGCTACACCGACAAGTCCGCCACCGAATCCAAACTCCTCCGCGACGCCTTCACCGACGGCGATTGCTGGTTCGACACCGGCGACCTCGTCCGCGACCAGGGCTACTGGCATATCGCCTTCGTCGACCGCCTCGGCGACACCTTCCGCTGGAAGGGCGAGAACGTCGCCACCACCCAGGTGGAAGGGGCCTTCGACGGCCTCGACGCCATCACCCAGGCGGTCGTCTACGGCGTGGACATCCCGGGTGCCGACGGTAAAGCGGGTATGGCCGCGATCACCCTCGAACCCGACGCGAAATTCGACGGCCAACAGCTCGCCGCCCACCTCTTCGACCGCCTCCCCGGCTACGCCGTCCCCCTGTTCATTCGCGTGGTCCCGGAGCTGGAACAGACCTCCACCTTCAAGAGCCGCAAGGTGGAGCTACGCAAACAGGGCTACGAACCGGACGACAAGAGCGAGCTGTACGTGCTGGCCGGACGCGGCGACGGCTACATCCCCGCCTATGAGGATTACGTCGCCGACGTGGCCGCTGGCCGCGCGCCGCGGGGCTGAGGGCCGCCCACATATCAGGTCGGCTGCCCAGCAGGCCCGCCACAGCGCTAGGTACAGTCGAAGTCATGTGTGCGCCGTTGCCGACATTGTGCGGGAAGCCGGTGGCGACGGATCGGGCGCTGGTCATGGCGATCGTGAACCGGACGCCGGACAGCTTCTACGACAAGGGCGCGAACTTCACCGACACCGCCGCCATGGCGGCGGTCGCCACGGCCGTGCGCGAGGGGGCCGATCTCGTCGATATCGGCGGGGTGAAGGCCGGGCCGGGCGTCGAGGTGGACGCCGCCGAGGAGGCGCGGCGGGTGGTGCCGTTCGTGGCGGCCATTCGGGAGCGGTATCCGGAGTTGTTGATCAGTGTGGATACCTGGCGCGCGGGGGTGGCGCGGGCGGCGGTGGCCGAGGGCGCGGATCTGATCAACGACACCTGGGCGGGCGCGGACCCGGATCTGGTGGGTGTGGCGGCCGAATTGGGTGTCGGGATCGTGTGCAGCCACACCGGCGGGGCGGTCCCGCGAACCCGTCCGCACCGGGTGCGCTACGACGATGTGGTGGCCGAGGTCACCGAGACCGTGGTGCGCGCGGCCGAGGCGGCCGCCGCGGCGGGGGTGGCAAAAGATTCGATTCTCATCGATCCCACGCATGATTTCGGCAAGAACACCTACCACGGGCTGGAATTGTTGCGGGCGATAGACGTTCTCGTAAAAAGCGGGTGGCCGGTCTTGATGGCGCTCAGCAATAAGGATTTCATCGGAGAGACTCTTGGTGTCGGCTTGTCCGAGCGATTGGAGGGCACATTGGCAGCAACCGCTTGGTCCGCCGCCGCGGGTGCCCGTGTCTTCCGTGTGCACGAGGTCGGTGCGACCCGACGCGTCGTCGACATGATCGCCGCCATCCAGGGTCTCCGCCCGCCCGCCCGCACCCTGCGAGGTCTCGTATGACGGACTGGGAATTCACCAATTCGTTCGATCGTCCCGACTGGACGGTCCAACAACTGATTGCCGCCAAGAAGGACCGCACCGTCTCCGTGGTCCTGCCCGCGCTCAACGAACAGGCCACCGTCGCCGACGTGGTCGCCAGTATCAGACCCTTGCTCGGCACCCTGGTGGACGAGCTGGTGGTGCTGGACTCCGGCTCCACCGACGCCACCGTCGAGCGCGCCCGCGCCGCCGGTGCCACCGTCTACACCCGCGAACAGGCCGTTCCCGAGCTCGAACCGGTACCGGGGAAGGGCGAGGTGCTGTGGCGCTCGCTCGCGGTCACCAGCGGCGACCTCATCGCCTTCGTGGACTCCGACCTCATCGACCCGGACCCGATGTTCGTGCCGAAACTGCTCGGACCACTGCTCACCGTGGACGGCATGCGCCTGGTGAAGGCGTTCTACCGCCGCCCGCTGCGCCACGACAACGGCATCGACGAACACGGCGGCGGCCGTGTCACCGAACTGGTGGCCCGCCCGCTGCTGGCGGCGCTGCGTCCGGAACTGTCGAAGGTGTTGCAGCCCTTGGGCGGCGAGTACGCGGGTACGCGGGAGCTGCTCACCTCGGTGCCGTTCGCCCCGGGCTACGGCGTCGAGATCGGGCTGCTGCTCGATACTTTCGACCGCTACGGCATCGATGCCATCGGGCAGGTGAATCTCGGGGTGCGCACGCACCGCAACCGCCCGCTCTCGGATCTGGGCATCATGAGCCGACAGATTCTGGGAACGGTGTTGGGGCGCAGCGGAATTCTGGATTCGGGGGCGGGGCTGACCCAATTCCCGCTCATCGGAGGCGAATTCACGGCCCTGACGACGGAGGTGTCGCTGGCGGACCGGCCGCCCATGCAGGAGCTGCGGCCAGCCTGGGCCGCGGCCTGAGGGCCCGCACCTAGCGGTCGTGCCGGTAGATCGGCGTGAGCAGATCGGCTTCGATGGGTTCGCCCGTGGAGCGGTCGTAGCGCACGCCGACCACCGCCGAGAACGGATGCGTGGCCGCGCGCTCGTGCAGGGTGGCCAGGCGCGTGGCGAGCAGTCGGATGGCTCCCAGCGAGGCCGGTGGGTGCAGCCCGTCGATCACCAGCACGTGTCCACGTGCGTCCGGTCTGGGAAGCCTTGCCAGATAAGCGATGTCGTAGGGCTCGGTGCCGCCCGGCCGGTACACCCGCCGCGCGGCCCGGTCCTCGATACCGCGGCGCACCCGACCCGCCCGCGCCACCGTGCGGCGCAGGCGCGGATCGGCCGCCACGAGATAGCGCAGGCTGGGGGAGAGCTCCGGACCGCCCAGCACGATGAGGCCCTCGCGGTCCAGATCCAAGGGCCGCCCGGGTAGGAAGCGCTCGACGGTCGCGGTGAAGCCCAATTCCCGCAACAGTTCCAGCAGCCGGTGCGGCGCGGCCGGATCCGGCGCGCCGACCAGGGCGATGGAGCGGGTGGTACTTCGCACATCCGGGGTGAGAATCGTCAGCGGCCCGTGTCCGAAGAACAGTCCTTCGGGCACCGGCCCCTGGGTGCTCACCTGATGGATGCGCGCGCGGGAAAGTCCCGCCGCCGCACCGATTCTGGCGAATGTCCAGCCCTCCGCGTGGAGTTCGCGGATGACGGCACGGCGAATTCGGGTGAGTTCGTTGATGGTCTGCTGGGCGGCCGCCACACCCTCGGTGGCCGCCTTGAGGCGTTCGACCTTGTCCTCGATCGCGAACACCCGTGCCACCTCATCGGCCGACATGTCCGAAGTCTAGATACCTGAACAGCTCTGGGTGTCTAGACCGATTGACGTTGGCCGAAACTAAGTAGCGTCGGGATCCACCGGCGGACGCTCGTTGCGCTCCAGCGGTTTCGGCGGTTCCGGCATGGAATACGCGGTATTGGCGCTGGTAGGCGAGCTGACAGGTTTGTCGAATTTACCGGTGAGCAGCGAATCGTCGCCGTCGAGAAGGTGTTTCGTCACCATTGCCCGCGGATTCATACCGCGCAGTTCGTTCAACTGTTCCAAGGGCTTGCGCAGTTCGTCGAACTCCGGACCCAATTCCTGCTTCAGCTGGCTGGTGGCGCCGGTCGCGTAATCGCGCACCTGGCGCAGCGCCTGACCGGTCCACCGAATGGCGCCGGGCAGCCGCTCGGGGCCGAGGATGACGAGTGCCGCGACGAGCAGGATCATCATCTCGCCCCAGCCGATATTGCTGAACACGGATCCAATCTACCGGTCCGCGCTGTTCGTGGCCCGGTGTGGGGCTCGCGAAATACCCCACACCGGCATCCGCTCGGTTAATCCGATTCCAGGGTGACCGGCACGTCCACCTCGCGGCCGTCCCGAATCAACCGCACATTCACGGTCTGGCCGATCTGGTGGGACTGCACCGCGACCGTAAGCTCCTCCGGGCCCGTGACCTCGCGATCGCCGACCTTCACGATCACATCGCCCTCGACGATGCCCGCCTTGGCGGCCGGGCTGCCCTCCTGCACATCGGCCACCGCCGCACCGCTCATCACGTCATTGGCGACGATTTTGGTCTTGGCGCTCACACCCAGCCTCGGGTGATGCACCTGGCCGTCGCGAATCAGACCCTGCGAAATGCGTTTGACCTGATCCACCGGAATGGCGAAGCCCAGACCCACCGAACCGCCGCTCTCGGATTTGATGGCGGTATTGATTCCCACCAGGCGGCCCTGCATATCCACCAGCGCGCCACCGGAATTGCCGTGGTTGATGGCCGCGTCGGTCTGTACGGCATCGAGGGTGGCATTGGTATCGGTGCCCTCGCCGCCGACCTTCACGGGGCGATTCAGGGCCGAGACAATGCCGGAGGTGACCGTCTTCTCCAACCCGAGCGGCGAACCGATGGCCAGCACATCGTCGCCGACCTTCACATTCTTGGATTCACCCAGATTGATGACCGACAGATTCTTCACGTCGACCTTGAGCACGGCCAGATCCGATTTCACGTCCCGGCCGACAATCTGCGCCGGAACGCGGGTGTTGTCGGAGAACACCACCTGCAAATTGGCTTTGCCGCTCTTGTCGGTGGCGGCCATGGAGATGACGTGGTTGTTGGTGACGACATAGCCCGCGCCGTCGATCACCACGCCCGAACCCGTGGAGCCGTTGTCGCCCACCCAGGCCCGCACCGTGACGATGGCGGGCATGACGGCATCGACCACCTTGCCGATCTGGCCGGTCGCCATCTCGCCGCCGTCATCGGTCTGCAAGGCCACCTTGCGCGAGGTCAGCGTTGAGGCCGACTCTCCCGCGAACAGCCCGACCACACCGCCGAGCAGCCCGGCCACCAGGCCGACGACCACGGCCACCCCGGCCAGCGTCGCCAACGCCTTGGGCGCTACCTTGCCGCCGAAGAGCACCTCGCGCGCGCTCAACTGCTCACCCGGCGCGAGGGCCGGGGACGGCGGCACCGCGAGCGCGGGGGAGCCCAGCCGGGCGGCCGTCTCGGGATCGCGCCACGGATCGGCGGGCGGGGCGGGCGCGGGCTTGTCGGTCACCGCGTCGGGATCGCGCTGCAGAATCTCGGTGGAACCGGCGGGACGGCCGAACGCCTCGGCCAGCACCGAATCCGGCGGCCGATTCTGGACCTCGGGCTCACCCGGGCGCGCACTCGACGAACCGTTGGGACGCGGACCGAAGGATCCGGCCTGCCCGCTCGGGCGGCGGAAGGCGCGCGCGGTGTGCTTGTCGACATGCGGGCGATAGACCGGCCGCGGCCCCAGTGTCGGTGCGTCCGACGGCCTCAGGTTCCCCCTGTTGGCCGCCGAATCGGAAGTCTGTGCGTGCTCGTCCCCGGGACCCGAAGTCGCCCCGGTGTTCTTCGATTCGGAGGTCACGCGATGAACTCTACTTGCGCCACCAAGCCGTCCACCTTCTGCTGTCCAACGAATCTTGGCGTACCCCGAAGGAACTCGCGTTCGGCGACAGCATTCCGCGCTCGGCGGGCGGGGTGCGCGGGGGCTTGGTGTGTTCCGCGCCGGGCAGTTCGGAAATCGGAATTCGGCTCAGCGAATCGTGCAGTCGCAGCGGCGCGGTGATATGGCTGGACTGGCGCAGCGCGATTCGCGCCTGCTGCTGGGCATCCACCTCGGCCGCGCATTCGGCGCAGACGGAAAGATGATGGGCGGCCCGCAGATACGCGTTCATCCGCAGCTCCCCGTCCACATAGGCGGCAATGGCCTCCGTGGCCAGATGCTCGGTGGGGGCGAATCGGGGCGGACGCGATCTGTCCTCGCCACTCATATCGGTGCACACCCTTCCGGACGACCTCGGCTGCGTCGGTGCTGTGAGCGGGCCGCCGCCGACAAATTACGGTACGGCCCGTTTGTTTACCCGACCTTCGCGGCGTCGAAACGCCGCTGTGCTCCATTATGCTCGAGGTACTCGCGCAGTGCCTGGCGTCCACGGTGAATGCGGCTGCGCACGGTGCCCAGTTTCACGCCGAGCGTCGCACCGATCTCCTCGTACGACAGGCCCTCGATATCGCACAGCACGACGGCGGCGCGGAATTCCGGGGCCAGGGCGTCGAGCGCCGATTGCAGGTCGGGATCGAGATTGGCGTCGTGGTAGACCTGCTCGGGACCCGGGCCTTCCGAGGGCACCCGGTCGTAGTCCTCGGGCAGCGCCTCCATGCGGATGCGGTTGCGGCGACGGACCATATCGAGGAACAGGTTGGTGGTGATGCGGTGCAGCCAGCCTTCGAAGGTCCCCGGCTGATAGTTCGACAGCGAGCGGAATACGCGGATGAAGGTCTCTTGGGTGAGGTCCTCGGCGTCCTGCGGATCACCGGTCAGGCGATAGGCGAGACGGTAGACGCGGTCGGCGTGTTCGCGCACCAATTCGTCCCAGGACGGGAGTTTGGCGCGGTCACCGGTGGCGTCGAAGGCCGCGGTCCCGGTCAGGTTGTCCGGATGGGCCGCGTCGATGTCGCCGTCCAGCGTGGTGTCGCTGTGCAGCGGCAGGATCTGCTCGGGCAGAGTGTTGGCGTGTTCACGCGCCGCGTCGACCATGTGGATGGGGTTACCTCCTACTCGGGACCGTGAACGTCGGTGCCGGATACAACCGATCGGTTGGGTCGAGTTGTTCCCGAACCCGGGTTGTTCCCGACTCCGAGCCCGCGGTCGCTGGCCTGGCGTCGCTGCTTACTCTCGCTGGTCCCGATGTGGGAGCCGTATGCGCAGGCTGAGGGACACCTGAGAAAATTCGCCACACCGGTCGGCCACCGGCACGCGATAGGGCCTTCGCGCCATTAGCCTCATAGCCGTGAGCCAGACTCCCGCGGCATCGAACCTGCAGCGCAACCTCGCGTATGTGGAGGAATCCGTGGCCGAGGACGAGATTCTCGTCGCGGCCCGGGAACGTTCCGTCGAATTGGGCGCATCCCCGGTGCCGCCCTCGGTCGGGGCACTCCTGAGCATGTACGCCCAGTTGCTCTCGGCCAAGGCCGTCGTCGAGGTCGGGACGGGGGCGGGTATCAGCGGGCTGTGGCTGCTGGACGGGATGCACAAGGACGGCACCCTCACCACCATCGACTCCGAACCCGAACACCAGCGCGCGGCCCGCGAGGCCTTCCGCGCCGCCGAGATCGCCCCCGCGCGAACCCGTTTGATCAACGGCCGCGCCCTCGACGTGCTCCCGCGCCTCGCCGACGGAGCCTACGACCTGGTCTTCATCGACGCCGCGCCCCTGGAACACCCGCAATACGTGGCCCAAGGCGTGCGCCTGCTGCGCGAGGGAGGCGCGATCCTCCTCCACAACGCCCTCCTCGGCGGCCGCGTCCCCGACCCCGCCCAACGCGACCCCGCCACCCAAGCCGTCCGCGCCGCCACCCGCGCCATCGCCGAGGACCCCCAGCTGACCAGCGTCCTCATCCCGGTAGGCGACGGCCTGCTCTGCGCCTCCAGGGGCTGAGCCGAAAACCGCTGAGTCACCGATAATTCGGGCCTCGGCGGGAAGCCGCCGTGCTGTGCGGCGGCCCTGCGGCTGGCCGAAGGTCCGTCCTCTCGCGTCGCCGCGATGACGGCCCTGCCGTGCGCGGGGTGCCGTGGCTGGCCGAAGGTTCGTACTCTCGCGTCGCCGCGATGACGGCCCTGCCGTGCGCGGGGTGCCGTGGCTGGCGGGAAGCCTTGGCCCTCTAGTACCGCCGTAGCTCTGTGCGTCGAGCCTCTCTCCAATTCTCTTGGGGTTTCAGGGGCGTAGCCCCTGAGAGTCTCCGAGAGTTGGTTCATCTCGCCCCTCACGGGTATTGCGAAGCGGAATGCCGAGCAAACGAAGAGGTGCTGAATATGGCTATTCCCGACCGCATCGTGAGCGGAGTGTTCGAGGCCGCGGCACGGGCGCGGCGCGACCGCGTGTTCCATCCGGCCGGGGTGCCGCTGACGGGTGCGCTGCACGCCGTCGACGGCGGTTACAAGCAGCTGTTGGGGAGTACGGATCGCCCTGTGCTGGCACGGATTTCGAAGGGGATCGGCACCCCGCTCGGCCTGCCCGATGTGCTGGGACTGGCGGTGCGGGTGCTGGATCGGCACGAGAAGCCGTGGGATCTGGTGCTGGCCACCACGGGCACCGGTAGTTGGAGCCGTTTCGTGATCCAGCCGGTGCAAGGCTGGTCGCAGGCCCGCTACGGCAGCCTCATGGCCTATCGGTTCGACGGCGGACCGGCCGAGTGGATTTTCGCCGAACCCGATGCGGGGCAACCGGATTCGCCATCGCTGGCGGGGTTGTCCGCCTACGCCAAGACCCATCGCCTGGGCTTCACGCTGAAGGCGTCCACCCGCGGCGGCCCCATGCGCACCCTGGCCGAGATCACCATCGCCGAACCCGAGATCGGTGAGCAGGCCGCGCCGGGATTCTTCGACCCGGTGCGCAATCACCCGCCGGAGGTGGAGTTGCTGCCACGCGTCGTCGCGACGGTGCGCGAATGGGCCTACACCGGCAGCCGTCGTGGTCGGGGTGAGAACGATGCGGTGGCCGAGGCGGGGATAGCGGGCTTCCAGGGCATGCCCGACCATCCGTGACCGAACACGCGGGGGCTCTTGCGGCGCGTTGAACGAGTGTTTAGTATATTGAACATGTGTTTAAGCGATCAGCCGTATCGGAAGGATCCGCCGCGGATCTGAGTACTCGCGCCCGCATCCGGGACGCCGCCATCGCCGTCTTCGGCGAGCAGGGTTTCGGTGTCGGTGTGCGCGCCATCGCGCAGGCCGCCGGGGTCTCACCCGGCCTCGTGAACCATCACTTCGGGTCCAAGGACGGACTGCGCGAGGCGTGCGACGACCACGTCCGCGAGTTGGTGCGCGCCGCCAAGATGGAGTCGATGCAGCGGCCCTCCTCGGCCACGCTGCTGCAACAGCTGGCCGAGATCGAGGAGTTCGCTCCCGCGATGGCCTACCTCATGCGCAGCATGCAGGCGGGCGGACCGCTCATGGTGAGCTTCTTCGAGCACATGGTCGAGGACATCGAACAGTACCTGGCCACCGGTATCGCCTCCGGAGCCATCCGTCCCCCAAGGGATCTGAAGGCCACGGCCCGGTGTCTGGCCTACAACCACGGCGGCGGCATGATGCTGTTCCTCCAGCACTACGAGGCGGCGCATCCCGGGCCGGTGGATTTCCGAAAAGCCTTGCGCGAGTACTCCGACCAGATGCTGCTGCCGATGGTCGAGGTCTACACCCATGGCCTGCTGGCCAATTCGATGGTCTACGACACGGTGCTCGCGCAGCGGCAGAGCGCCGAACAACCCCCAAACACCTGATCACCCTCAGCCTCGATTCCTGCTTCCGGCAAGGAGATTCGATGAATGCCCAGAACGATCCCGCCATCTCGGTGCGGGACCTGCACAAACACTTCGGCCGCACGCACGCCCTCGACGGCCTCGACCTGGAGGTCGCGCGGGGCGAGGTGCACGGTTTCCTCGGCCCCAACGGCGCGGGCAAGTCCACCACCATCCGCATTCTGCTCGGCATCCTGTCGCGCACCTCCGGGGACGCGCGCGTCTTCGGCCGTGACCCGTGGACCGACGCCGTGGCGCTGCACCACGACATCGCCTATGTCCCAGGCGATGTCACGCTGTGGCCGTCGCTGTCGGGCGGTGAGACCATCGATCTGCTCGGCCGCATGCGCGGCGGTATCGACCCCGACCGACGCGCCGAGCTCATCGACCGCTTCGAACTCGACACCAAGAAGAAGGCGCGCACCTACTCCAAGGGCAATCGGCAGAAAGTCGCACTGGTGTCGGCGTTTTCGTCGAATGCCACGCTGCTCATGCTGGACGAGCCGACCTCCGGGCTGGACCCGCTCATGGAGCAGGTGTTCAACGAATGCGTGGCCGAGGCGGCACAGCGCGGGTGCACCGTCCTGCTGTCCAGCCACATCCTCTCCGAGGTCGAGAAGCTGTGCGAACGGGTGACCATCATTCGCGCGGGACGGACCGTGGAGTCGGGCACGCTGCAGCAGCTGCGGCACCTCAGCCGCACCTCCATCACCGCCGAATTGACCGGTGACCCAGGCGATCTCGGTCGAATCCCGGGCGTGGCCGATATCCAGTTCGAGGACCACACGCTGCACTGCCAGGTCGAGGCCGAACATCTCGGCGAACTCATTCGGGTGCTCGGCGACACCGGGGTGCGCAGCCTGGTGAGCCAGCCGCCCACCCTCGAGGAACTGTTCCTGCGCCACTACTCGCTCAATGGCGACGACGCGTCCGCGCCGTCGGACGGCGCGCCCCGGACCGCGGAGAAGGTGTCATGACCACCGCCGTCATGCCGCGCCATCGCGCGGCCGAAACATCGTTCAACACAGCCGATTTCACCGGAACCGGCAAACTGCTGCGGCTGTATCTGCGGCGCGACCGCATTGTGCTGCCGCTGTGGGTGCTGCTGCTGTCGGCGCCGATCGGGCCGACCTATATCGACAGTATTTCCAGCGTGTACCCCGACGAGGCCGCGCGCGCCGGATTCGTCCAGTCCATTCTCGCCAGTCCCGCCCAGCTCGCCATGTACGGCCCGGTCTACGGCACCAGCCTGGGCGCGGCGGGAATCTGGAAGGCGGGCATGTTCTACACGCTCATCGCCATCGCCACCATTCTCACCGTCATTCGGCACACGCGCGCCGAAGAGGAAACGGGCCGTGGGGAATTGGTGGCCGCCACCCAGGTGGGGCGGTTCGCCGGGCTGACGGCGGCGTGGATCATCGGCGTGGGCGGCGCGGTCGCCACCGGACTGCTCGCCACCCTGAGCCTGTTCAGTACCGAGGTGCCGAAATCCGGGGCGCTGGCCTTCGGGTTGGCGCTGGCGGGATCGGGTGCGGTGTTCGCCACGGTGGCGGCGGTCGCGGCGCAGGTGTCGCCGAGTGCGCGCACCGCGCGCGGTGTCGCCTTCGCGGTGCTGGCCACCACCTACACGCTGCGCGCCGTCGGTGACGCGCGCGCGGGTGACGGGCCCACCAACGTGCTCACTTGGCTTTCGCCGCAAGGCTGGTCATTGCAGGTGCGGCCGTTCGCGGGCGATCACTTCGCGGTTCTGCTGCTGCATCTGGCCGCTGTCGTCGTGCTGACGGTGCTGGCCTACACCCTGCTGGCCCATCGCGATCTGGGCGCGGGCCTGGTGGCCGAGCGGCCCGGCGCGGCCGCCGCCGGTCCCGCACTGTCCGGTCCGTTCGGGCTGGCGTGGCGCTTGCAGCGCGGCTCGCTGGTGGCCTGGACGGTCGGATTGGGCTTGTACGGACTGGTTTTCGGCAGCGTCATCCACGGCATCGGCGACGAACTCGGCAACAGCGAGACCATCCGCGAACTCATCACCCGCATGGGTGGCTCCGAGTCGCTGGAGAATTCGATGATCACCTACGGATTCACCATGCTCGCCGTGGCCGCCACCGCGTACGGCATCTCGGCGGCGCTGCGGCTGCATCAGGAGGAGTCCACCCAGCACGCCGAATCGGTGCTCACCGTCGCGGTATCCCGAACCCGTTGGGCGGCATCGCATCTGGCGTTCGCGCTACTCGGTCCGGCGGTGGCGTTGGCGGTGGCCGGAACCGTCGGCGGCTTCGTGTACGGCCGGGCGGCCGGGGATATCGGCGGCAAGATCGGCGATGTGCTGAGCGCGGCCCTGGTGCACCTGCCCGCCATCTGGTTCTTCGTCGGCGTGGTGGTGCTGCTCTTCGGACTCGCGCCGCGCTGGGCACCGATCGCCTGGGGCGTGTTCGTCGCCGCAGTCGCGGTCTTCCTGCTCGGCTCGATTTCCGGAGCGCCGCAATGGTTCCGCGATCTCGACCCCTTCGAACACGCGCCCAAACTCCCCGGCGCGGAGTTCACCCCCACCCCCTTGATCATCCTCACCCTCCTCGCGGCGCTCTCGATCACCGTGGGCCTCATCGCCTTCCGCCGCCGCGACCTGCGCTGAGCCAACAACGCAAACGGTATGTTTCACCGAATGGCGTCGGAACCCTGGTTCCGACGCCATTTCGGTGGTACAGCCATAGAGAGAGGAACCGAGGCATGAGGAGGTGGGGCAATGTATGCCGAAGGTCTGATCCTCGGTGCGCATCTGCCATCCGGCTGGCTGTGGCCCGCACTGATAATTTTCGGCTCCATCATTTTCGTCGGAATGGTGGTCCTACTCCTGGTAGCCGGTGCGCGCTTCGACGACCCCCAGGGCGTCATCACCCCCACACCCCCACCAGGCTCCTGCGCCCCCTTCTGCACCGAACAGGTCTACGCCCCCGCCCAGCAGTGGTGAGCTACAGGCTGTTCGCCAGCAGGGCGTATTGGGCTGTGGCCATGCGGTGGGCGTCGGATTCGGTGCCGGTGTTGACTATGGCTACGTAGCGTTTGTAGGGGATGTAGCAGCGGTATTGGTCGGTGCCTCGGGTGCGGTGGACGCATTTGACGTCGGGGATGGTGTCGGGGGGTGGGCCGTTGGCGTAGGCGTCGCCGAGGCTGGTTATGAGGCCGTCTATGAGGGTTTTGCTGGCTTCGGGGTCTCGGGTGCGCATGACGTTGACGTCTTCGGCCACGGCTACGGCGTCGGTGCCTGTTTCGGTGACGACCTTCTGTCTGGCTGTTTGGTCGAGGGCGTTGTGGATGAGGATGGTGGGGCCGTAGACGGCGAATTCGTGGGGGTCGATCTGTTGGGCGTCGCGGTCTTCGACCAAGGCGCGGGCGAGGATGTTGTCCGGATCGAGGCGCAGCTGTTCGAACTCGTCTGTCGGAGTGGGCTGGAAGGCGTCGATGAGGGGTACTTGCGCGTCGAGGGTGCGTTTCGCCCAGGAGAGCAGTTGGTCGGAGCCGCCGCTCGGTAGGCGAATGAACAAGTGCAGTACGAACTCTCGGCGGGCCATCACCACGCCGACGGTGGAGACGCCGGGACGCCAGTGCGCGAAGGCGTCGGGGTATTCGGGCAGGGTGAGTTTGCGGTTCACCGTCAGGGCGACGTTGAAATCCGCGTCCTCCATCTCCCGGGCCGCCAGTTTGGCGGTATCCGCGGAGGGGAAGCGCAGCAGGCGGATATTCACCGTGGTCGTGCTCTCGTCCGGCCGGGTCTGGCCGGGCGGATCGGGTTTGTCCGCACCGCTGGCGGCGTAGGCGACCAGGAACTCGCGGTTGTCCAGGATCGTGCGTACGGACGAGGACAGTCCGCCCACCTCGATGAGATCCTTGGCCGTGGTGAACACTTCGCCTTGGCGACCGACATTGAGCTTCGAATCGATGCGCACCGTCGGCACCACGGCCTCGGCCATGCGCTGGCCCTCGAGTATCGCGCCGTAGCCTCTCGCGCTCTGGTCGTAGCTGTGCCGATTCACCGGATACGAACCGGAATCGAGTGTGCGGACATCGATTTCACCCGGCAGCGCGGTGCCGGGGGTACCGCAACCGGTCGACAGGGCCGCGGCAGCGAGGCATATCGCGGCGAGAAGTACCGTCCCCCAGGGTTTTCGGCTCATGGCGTTCCTCCCGAATCGATTGTCCGACCCGGGCGAAGCGCCTGTCCACGTTTTCGGGATCTCGCCGAATTCGCCAGTGCTCTCAGAGACTGTTCGCGAGCAGCGCGTACTGCGCGGTGGCCTTCCGCTTGGCATCGGATTCGGAACTGCCCAGCACCAGGGCCACATAGCGCTTGTAGACCACGTAGCAGCGGTTCGGGAAGTCCGCGCCGCCAGGGCGTTTGAGCTGGGCGCACGTGGTGTCGGGCAGCTTGTCCGGGGCCGAACCGCGCTCCCACCGTTCGCCGAGGGTGTCGATCAGGCCCTCGACGAGCTTGTTCCCGGCGGCGGAATCACGCACGCGGAAAACGAAATTGGTGTCCGCCTTGCTCATGGCGTCGAGTCCGGTCTCGTCCACCAGCCGCTGCCGCTCGTTCTGATCGGCGGCCGCCATGACCAGCGGAGTCCGGCCGTACACCGCGAACTTGTCCTGATCGGGCTGCTGATCGTCACGATCGGGCACCAGGGTGCGCGCCAGCATGCGACCCGGATCCACCGGCAGTTCATCGATCTTGTCGGCCGGGGTGGGCTGGAAGGCGTCCACCACCGGCACCTCGGCGTCGAGGGCCTTCTTCACCCACGACACCAGGTCCTTCTCGTCGGCCTTGGGTCGGGAGGCGAAGACCGAGATGACGAATTCCCCACGCGGCATGGACATTCCGATATTCGGCACGCCGGGCCGCCAGTGCGCGTAGGCATCCGGGTAATCGGTGATGGTCAGCTTGCGGTTCTGATCCAAGGCCACGTTGAAATCCGCGTCCTCGAGTTCGCGGGCGGCCAATTTGGCGGCATCGGCGGAGGGGAAGCGCAGCAGCCGGATGGTGACCGCGGTGCTGTTCGGGTCCGTGGTGTCGCCCTTGTCCGGCAGATCCGAGCCACTGGCGGCATAGCCGACGATGAAGCCGCGATTCTCCAGGACGGGGCGCGAGGAGGCCGAGAGATGGCTGACACTCACCACCTGCTGCGCGTCCTCGAGCACGATGCCGCCGCGCCCGATCAACAGCGAGGAATCCACCTTGTTCGACGGCACCACCGCATCGGCCATGCGGAAACCCTCCACCAACGGGCCATCGCTCTCGGCGCGCTGGTCGTAGGTGTAGCGGTCGACCGGATACGAGCCGGAATCCAGGGTGCGGACATCCATCTCGCCCGGTGTCGCGGTCCCGCTCACCCCGCATCCGGCCAGTAGCGCGCTCACGGTCAGACAGGCGGCGGCGGTGATCACGCGTGTGGCGCGTCCCATGGTGCTCCCTCCCGCGCCGCGCTCCGGCGCTCGCTAGAGATTCTCGGTCTCCGCGCGGGCGAGTGTCCACACATCGCCGAATGTCCTTACACCCACACGCCTTTGCCGACGGTCACCACACCGCCATTGCTCACGGCGAACCGGTCGCGATCGCGGTCCAGATCCACCCCGATGATCTCGCCCTCGGTGACCATGACGTTCTTGTCCAGAATGGCATGACGTACCACCGCGCCGCGGCCGATGCGCACACCCGGCATGAGCACACTGCCCTCCACCGTCGCGCCGTCCTCCACGAACACATTCGAGAACAACACCGAATTGCGCACCGTGGCCGCCGACAGAATGCTCCCGGAGCCGACGATCGACTCCTGCGCCAGCCCGCCGCGCCCGAACTTCGCCGGGGGCAGATTCTCCGCAGCGCCGCGAATCGGCCAGTGCTTGTTGTACAGATCGAAGACCGGATCCACCGACACCAGATCCATGTGCGCGTCGTAGAAGGCGTCGATGGTGCCGACATCGCGCCAATAGCCGCGGCTGCGGTCGGTCGCGCCCGGCACCTCGTTGCGGGCGAAGTCGTAGACGGCGGCCTCGCCCGCGCTCACCAGGCGGGGAATGATGTCACCGCCCATATCGTGATCGGAATCGGTGGAATCGGCATCGGCGCGAATGGCATCCACCAGCACCTTGGTGGTGAACACGTAATTGCCCATCGAGGCGAAGGTGGCGTTCGGATCGTCGGGCGTGCCGGGCGGATGCACCGGCTTCTCCAGAAACTGGGTGATGCGGCCGGATTCGTTGGAATCGATACAGCCGAACGCGCTGGCGGTGCTGCGCGGCACCCGAATACCCGCGACCGTCACGCCCGCACCGGATTCGATGTGCCGCGACACCATCTGCTCGGGGTCCATGCGGTACACGTGGTCCGCGCCGAAGACCACGATGTACTCCGGATCCTCGTCGTAGATGAGGTTCAGCGACTGCATGATGGCGTCGGCGCTGCCGGTGTACCAGCGCGGGCCCAGCCGCTGCTGCGCGGGCACGGGGGTGATGTACTCGCCGCCGAAACCCGACAGCCGCCAGGTCTGCGAGATGTGGCGGTCCAGCGAATGCGACTTGTACTGGGTGAGGACACAGATCTTCAGATAGCCCGCGTTCACGAGGTTCGACAGCACGAAATCGATGAGCCGGTACGCGCCGCCGAACGGCACGGCGGGCTTGGCCCGGTCCTTGGTGAGCGGGAAGAGTCGCTTGCCCTCGCCACCGGCGAGCACGATCCCGAGTACGTGCGGCTGGCTCCTCACAATGCCCAACCTACCGGGTGTCTGTTATCAGACCGGTCACGGTTGGTCAGGGTCGGGGTGAACGTTTAGGTTGGAGCGGTGGATTACGGCGCGGAGGGTGGGCGCGAACTACGCGTGGCCATGATGACCCGCGAGTACCCGCCGGAGGTGTACGGCGGGGCGGGCGTGCATGTCACGCAGCTGGTGCCGCGACTGCGGGGGCTGTGCGAGGTGACCGTGCACTGCATGGGCGTGCCGCGCACCGACGCCGTGGTGCATCAACCCGATCCCATGCTCTACGCGGCCAATTCGGCCGTGCAGATGATGTCGGCGCAGCTGCGCATGGCCGATGCGGCGGACGGGGCCGACGTGGTGCACTCGCACACCTGGTACACGGGGTTGGCCGGGCACCTCGCCGCCGAGCTGTACGGGATTCCGCATGTGCTGACCGCGCATTCGCTGGAGCCGCGGCGGCCGTGGAAGGCCGAGCAGTTGGGCGGGGGATACCGGCTCTCGTCGTGGTCGGAGCGCAATGCCATGGCCTATGCCGATGCCGTGATCGCGGTGAGCGCGGGCATGCGGGCCGATGTGCTGGACGCGTATCCGGAACTGGATCCGGAGCGAGTGCATGTGGTGCACAACGGGATCGACGCCCAGGTGTGGCATCCGGGCGGGCCGCGTGACGGGGTGCGCGACGTGCTGGGCGAACTCGGGGTGAGCCGGGAGCGGCCCATCGTGGCCTTCGTCGGGCGGATCACGCAGCAGAAGGGTGTGGCGCATCTGCTGGCCGCGGCCCGCGATCTGGACCCCGCGATTCAGCTGGTGCTGTGCGCCGGGGCCGCCGACACGCCGCGATTGGAGGCCGAGGTCGCCGCGGCGGTCTCCGAGCTGAGCCGCTCGCGCGGGGGCGTGTTCTGGGTGCGGGAAATGCTGCCCACCGAGATGGTGCGCCAGATTCTGGCCGCGGCAACGGTTTTCGTGTGCCCGTCGGTGTACGAACCACTGGGCATCGTGAATCTGGAGGCCATGGCCTGCGGGACCGCCGTGGTGGCGTCGGATGTGGGCGGGATTCCGGAGGTCGTCGCCGAGGGGGTGACCGGGCGGCTGGTGCACTACGACGCCGCCGACACCGTCGCCTACGAACGGTCGCTGGCCGCGGCGATCGATGCCGTGGCGGGCGATCCGGAGACCGCCGCGGCCATGGGCGGCGCCGGAAGGGCGCGCGCCATAGCCGAATTCGACTGGAATCAGATCGCCGCGCGCACGGTGCGCATCTACGACCAGGTCCGCAAGAGCTAGCTCAGGCCCGGCGCAACGCGAAGATGCGCAGTTCGCGGTCGGTGCGGTCCTTGTAGGCGGTGTAGGCCTGCGTGGTCTCCTCGAAGCGCGCGAAGATATCGGCCTGGCGCGCCGGATCCTCGACGCGAGTGGCGGTCACCGGAATGCGCTGTCCGGCAATGGTCACCGTGCCCGTCGGATCGGCGAGCAGATTGCCGGTCCACGCCGGATGCTTGGCCTGGCCGAAATTGCTTCCGATGACGTAGAGCTCGTCGCCGCCGTGCACGTACAGCAGCGGCGTGGTGCGTGGCTGGCCCGACTTGCGGCCGGTGGTGGTCAACAGGATCACCGGTGCGCCGATCGGACCCAGCACCGTGTACTTGCCCGCCGTGCGCTCCAGGACGCGCCGATCCAGGGGAGTCAGCTTGCGAATCGCCCACGACCCCACCTTGGTCGCCGCGAAAGA
This sequence comes from Nocardia sp. NPDC050406, assembly GCF_044459025.1. Taxonomy (NCBI): domain Bacteria; kingdom Bacillati; phylum Actinomycetota; class Actinomycetes; order Mycobacteriales; family Nocardiaceae; genus Nocardia; species Nocardia sp. NPDC050406. The sequence goes on from NZ_JBITIM010000002.1 coordinate 833,712, forward strand.
ACTGGCCGCCTGTCGGAAGAGTCCGGTCTGCGGACCCCACCGTCGATCCGGGAACTGAGCGCTCATAGCGGGCAACGCTACCGATACGCGCGCGGCGTCCGCACATCGAGCGGGGCTCAGTCGCCGTAGTGGAAGAAGGTCCAATCGTCGATACCCGGGCCGACCCAGAAGCAGGGACTGGTTCGGTGTGCCCAGTGCCAGGCCCGCCCGATCTCGCAGCTCTCCCTGGTGGCCGTCCCGTGGGTATGTGTCTGACCGCCGGAATGGTCGCCGTGTGCCGCCGCGGTACCGGTGCCCGCCAGCATCCCTCCGCTCGCGATCGCTCCAGCGGCGGCAAGGGTCAGCAGTGCGCGGGCGGGTCTGTTGTTCATGACGCTCCTGAATTCGTGCGGACCGTGGCCGCATGCGTTCCGGCCAGGCATGTCACGAGCATGGCACCGCGAAATCGAAAAACACTGGGACGATTCTGGAATCGCGCTTCAGGCGCGGGGCCGGTACACCGTGACGCTGACCGAGGCCGTCACCGCCACGGGCTCCGGCAGTGCGGCGATTCTTTCGGCGCGATCGGCGGTGGCATGGAATGCCGACGGGCCCATGCCCGCCACATTCGCGATATCGGCACGGGTCAGCGACATCGGGTATTCGACGCGCGCGCGTTCGAGCAATTCGAAACGCTCGCCGAGAGATTCGGCCAGGCGGTTGTCCTTGGCGGCATCGACACGCACCATGTCGAGCGGCTCGATGAGTTCGCCGAGATGGCGTGGTGTGGGCGTGGCGATGATGAACCGGCCACCGGGAGCCAGGACCCGCGCCACCTCATCGGCATTGCGCGGTGCGAAGACCGAGAGCACCGCGCTCAGCACACCGTCCCGCACCGGCAGTCCGTGCCAGGCGTCGGCGAGGACGGCGGCGGCGCGCGGATGCGCCCGCGCGCTGCGGCGAGCCGCCGGTTTCGACACGTCGAGCGCGATGCCCCGGGCGGTCGGCGTGGCGTCGAGTGCGGCGGCGAGGTAGTAACCGGTGCCAGCGCCGATCTCGAGAATGGCGGGCGCGCCTTCGGAGCGGTGATCGCGGTCCGGTGCCACCGCGTGCGCGGCAGCCAACAAGGTCGCCGTCAGGCGCGTCGCCGAGGCCGACAACACCGCCGAGCCGGGGTGGGTCAGTGCGGAATCGGCAGGCCGCGAACCCGCTCGCGGCGCGCCGGAAGGTCCGGCCGCCGCCGCGCTGGAGTCGTCCGCATGCTCGGGACGCTCGGCGGTGCTGTCGGCTGAGTCGCCGGAACGCTCGCTGCGCGCGGCCGCACGTTCGGCAGGCTCGGCGGTGCTGGCGGCCAGGCGTTCGGAAGCCTTGCCGGTTTCACCGCGCGTATGTGTAGGGATCGCCGCGGCGGTAGCGCGGGCGAGGGCTGCGGCGATCGGGGCGAAGTGGCCCGACTGTTGGAAGGCCGCGCGGGCGTCGAGCATGGCCGGGGTGTCGCCGGTCATTTTGGTCGAGGCTCCGGTGAGGAGGCTGACGTAGCCCTGTTTGGCGAGGTCGAAGCTGTGGCCTCGGGGGCAGCGCAGGGTGCGGTCCCGGCCGGTGAGGTCCTGGCCGCATTCTGGGCAGGCGAGTAGGTCGGCGCACCCGAAGAGACGCTCGGCCGGGCCCGGAACGGGCACGGCCGAGGGCGGGTCGCCGAACGAATCGGCTGTGGTGCCGGTGCGCCGAGCCACCGGTTCGGAACGGCTCACCGGCAGGTCAGGCTGCTAGCTGGTGACACTCTTGAGTTCGTCACCCAGCGCCGCGGCTTCCTCCGGCGTGAGCTCGACGACCAGACGCCCGCCACCCTCGAGTGGAACCCGCATGACGATTCCACGCCCTTCCTTGGTTGCCTCGAGGGGACCGTCCCCGGTGCGGGGCTTCATGGCCGCCATCCTCTGCTCCCTCCAGATCTGCGCGGTCTGCTGCGCACTTTCATGGAACTCCAGTTGTCACCAACTGGCAGCCCGCGCGTATGTGGCGGGCCGCACCGCTCCCATTCTTCCCTATCGCGGATCGGGGCGGGTACCTGAGTTCCAAAAACCGACCGCCGCGCCGTGCCCGGGTGCTATGGCCGCACCCAGCAATCGGCCACGTGATCGTCCACCATGCCGGTCGCCTGCATGAGCGCATAGGCCGTTGTCGGACCTACGAACTTGAACCCGCGACGCTTCAGTTCTTTTGCGAGAGCAGTGGATTCGGGTGTGACAGCGGGCACATCGGCGAGCGTCGCGGGCCTCGGGCGCGCCGCCGGAGCGAAGGACCAGAGCAGCTCGTCCAACCCGATATCGAGATCGCGAGCAACCTTCGCATTGGTGATGCAAGCCTCGATTTTCGCCCGATTGCGAACTATGTCGGGATCATTCAGGAGTCGTGCGACATCGGCCTCCCCGAATTCCGCCACCCGCGCGATGACGAACCCGTCGAATGCCGACCGGAACGCCGGACGCTTGCGCAAAATCGTGATCCACGACAGCCCCGACTGAAATGCCTCGAGACACATTCGCTCGAACATGGCGTCATCCCCGTGCAGCGGCCGCCCCCATTCCTCATCGTGATAATTCCGATAAAGCTCCGACCCGGTCGACCACCCACACCGAACCCGCCCGTCACCGGGCAATTCCACCTTGCTCACCGCTCACCCTTCGACCCCGGAGTGGAGACATCGGGCACCACGGGTGCGGGAGCCGAGCCATCACCGGAATCGGGAGCGCCCGCCTTGCCGGGAATCACCGCGGAATCGCTCGGGATCTGCGGGCCCTGGCCCGCACCTGGCGCGGCGGAGGCCTGCGCGCTGGGTGCCGACGCGGGCGACGTCGATCCGGTAACCGACGCGGTAGGGCCCGTAGCCGGTGGAACAGCGGACGCCGGAGTCTGGACTGCCGGGGTTGGCGTGGCCGCGTTCGCGCCACCGGTGGGCCCGGTCGTGTCGGACGTGGGTTCGGGCGAGACCTTAGAGGTGGGCGTGCTCGACGGGTTCTGGTCGGCGGTCGACGCGGGGGTGTGCTTCGTGAGCCATTCGGGTAGTGCGGCCTGGCCGCTGGGGTGGTCCTTCGGCGTGTCGGGCTGGGGTGTGGGCCAGCCATCGGGGGTGGCGGGCGGGTATGGCTGGGCCAAGTTGCTGAGTGGGGAAGCGGGCGGCGTGGATTGGCCGTTCGCCGTCGAGTGGGCCGCGCCTGCCGTGGATGCCGTCACCGCTGCCGCAGTGTGAGTTGCGGAGGGTTGGGTGGTGGGCGCTGCTGTGGGGTGCGGCGCAGTGGCTTGGCCGGTGGTCGCGGTGGCGGGGCGCGCCGCAGTGGGGTGGCTGGGCGTCGCGTGGGGTGCTGCTGCGGGGTAGTGGCTGAAGGGAGTGGGGACGTACGGCGCGGTGTACGGGGCGTGGTGGTCGGTGTGGCCGCTGGTGCCGGAGGTGTAGTCGCCGTGGGGAGTGGGGGCGGGGTGGGGGAGGGTGCCGTCGCCTGTGCTGGCGAGGGCGACGTGGGCCTGGTTCAGCTGCCATTCGAGTTCGTCGATGCGGGCGGCGAGGCGGGTGAGGGCCCAGTCGACTTCGCCCGCCTTGTAGCCGCGCAGCACCTGCTGGAAGCGCAGTGCCCGCACATCCCCGCCGCCGATGTTCTCGACCGGCAGCACGGTGGCGGTGGTCCCCTCGGGTAGCGGACCCAGCTCCTCGGCCCGGCCGAACACCGCGCTGGCGACCAGAAACAGCAGCGCGGCCACGAGACCGACGATCAGCACGTAGAGCAGCAGCGTGAGCATGAGTTCGAGCTTAGGTGCCCCGACGACACCCGGCCGCCCGCACCCCCAGCGGAATTCGGCCGTCGAATTCGATTGCGGCAGCACGACTCGCGCCCCACCACCGCCGGACGCGGCCCCGCGCCCGGGTGCGTTGGGCGCGGGGCCGCAGTGGCTGTCGGGTACACGCTCCGACAGCATCCACGGTATACCGAAAGCATTTGTTTGGATACCCGAACTTACCTCGTGTCGCGGACAGAGTTGGTTCCGCCGCGGAATCGGCTCGGCCCACCAGAATGCGACCTGGCGCGACGCCCAACTCGGTCTTCGCTCGCGCGGACGACGCACGGCTCACCTCGAACAGCTCGCGCCCGTTGCGAATGCAACGGGCGCGAGGGGTTTTGGGGTCGGCTGGTGCCTACAGGTGTCGCGTCGTGTCGATGTTCAGTGACATGCCCGCCAGGCCGCGGCGGCGGACGGCGAGCTTTTCGGCGATCTCGAGCATGGCCTTGCCGGAGGCGCTGTTCGGGTCGCGCAGGACGATGGGGGTGCCTTCGTCGCCCGCTTCGCGGAGGGCCTGTTCGATCGGGATCTGGCCCAGGAGGGGGACATTCGCGCCGATGGCGCGGGTCAGGTTCTCGGCGACGGTTTGGCCGCCGCCGGAGCCGTAGAGGTCCATGCGGGTGCCGTCGGGCAGATCCAGCCAGGACATGTTCTCGATGACACCGGCGATGCGCTGGCGGGTCTGCAGGGCGATGGAGCCCGCGCGCTCGGCCACCTCGGCGGCCGCGAGCTGGGGGGTGGTCACCACGAGGATCTCGGCATTGGGGATGAGCTGGGCCAGAGAGATCGCCACGTCGCCGGTGCCGGGCGGCAGGTCGAGCAGCAGCACGTCCAGGTCGCCCCAGAACACGTCGGCGAGGAACTGCTGCAGCGCCCGGTGCAGCATCGGCCCGCGCCACACCACGGGCGTATTGCCCTGGGTGAACATGGAGATCGAGATGACCTTCACATCGTGTGCGATGGGCGGCATGATCATGCGCTCCACCTGGGTGGGCCGCTGATCGGTGCCCAGCATGCGCGGTACGGAGTGGCCGTAGATATCGGCGTCGAGCACACCCACCGAGAGTCCGCGCGCGGCCATGGCGGCCGCGAGATTCACGGTGACGCTGGACTTTCCGACACCGCCCTTACCGGAGGCGACCGCGTACACGCGCGTCAGCGATCCGGGCTGCGCGAACGGGATCACCGGCTCGGCCGCGTCGCCGCGCAGCTTCTTGCGCAGTTCGGTGCGCTGCTCGTCGTTCATGACGTCGAGCCCGACGGTGATCGCGCCGACATTCGGCACATCCGCCACGGCCTTGGTGACCCGCTCCTGCAGCGTGGTCTTGAGCGGGCAGGCCGCCGTCGTCAGGTAGATCTCCACGTGGACACCGCTGTCGGCGTCGATACTGACGCTCTTCACCATGCCCAGTTCGGTGATCGGTTTCCGGATCTCCGGGTCGTCCACCTTCGCGAGCGCGCCCCGCACATCCGATTCCGTTACCACTGGCATGGTGCCAAGTCTAGGAGTACCTAGATGCGCGGCAATTGGGCGGGCTGCGGTGCGACGCCGTTGCGGTAGGCGACCTCCCAGGCCATGACGTTCGCGACGTAGGCCATGGAGTTGTTGTAGCGCAGGATGGCGCGGGTCTCCTGGGCCGGATCGCGCATGTCGAGTCCGCCGGAGCACAGGTACTTGCCCGCGGTGAGCGCCGCGTCGAAGAGGTTCTGTGGATCGGCGATGCCGTCGCCATTGCCGTCGGCCGCGAATTTGTGCCACGTCTCGGGCAGGAACTGCATGGGGCCGATGGCCCGGTCGTAGCCGGTCAGCCCGTCCAGTTCGCCGCCGTCGGAATCGTGAATCACGTTGTTGCCGTAGAGGCTTCCGTCGAGCACCGGCCCGTAGACCGGGCTGAGCGGATTGCCTCCGTCATCGGCCTTGCCGCCGAACGCGTGCGTCGATTCCACCCGGCCGATGCCCGCGAGCATGGACCACGGCATTCCGCAGACCGGATTCTCCGCTGCCAGAATGCGTTCCGCGTTCCGGTAGGCGGCCTCGGCGATACCCGGCATACCCAGCGGCCCGGCCGGTGCGGCGGCGGGCACCCGGCCGTCGGGCAGCGCGACCGTCTTCACCACGGGCGGTGGTGGCGGCGCGGCCTGTTTGGCCTCTCGCATCAGTTCCGGGGCGGCGACCGGCGCGGCGGCCGCCTCCGGTCTGGGTAGGTTCTCTTCGGCGGATTCCGGCGAAAGCCGTTGCTGCACAGAGGCTGTCAGCTTGTCGGCGAGGCTGCCGTCGGAGGCTCCGGTAACGGTGGCGAGTCCCGCGGGAACGAGACCGGTAAGAGCGATTACAGACTGCCGACGCACATTGACGGCCGACGGCTTACGGTGACGTCCCACGGTGTGGTGGCCCTCCATTGCTGTCCGGGGTGGGTGCAACGGAGACGACGTTACCGCATTCGAGACCTGTTCGTTACTCCTTCGTGATCCTTTTTTCGGTTTCCCGTCAGGGCGCCGGGGCAGGCGCGGGCGCGGGCAGCGGAATCGTGATGCCGAACGGCAGCGTGATGGCCGGTGCCGGAGGAGTTTCCGGGGCCGCCTCGGGCGCGGGCTGCGCCTGCTCGGCCGGGGCCGGTTCCGGATTCTGGGTCTGCGCCGGAGCCTGGTTCTGCGGGTTCGGGGCCTGCTGCGGCGCGGGCTGCTGCTGTTGTGCCGCATCGGGATTGGCGCAGTTGACGGTCTGCTCGACCGGCCTGCCGTCGGGCCCGAACTGCTGGTTCGTCTGCTCCGGTTTGGCCTGTTCCTCCGGTTTGCCCGCATTCGGCACCGCGGCCTCGGCCTCGCCCGGCTTGGGCATCGGAGCCGGAACCGCCGCCTGCTCACAGGGATTCACCGGCGGCGGCGCGGGGCAGAAGATGCCGCACGGAATCGGCGGCAGACCCGGAATGGTGATCATCACCTGGGTCTGCGTCTGCGGCGTCTGCGGCGCGACCGTGGTGGTGGGCGGCTGCTCGGCGGTGGTGGTGTTGGGAATCGTGTTGTTGGCCAACGTCATATCCGGCACGGTGGCCGTCGGCAGCGAGCCCGGCGGAATGAGGTCCGGCGAGAGTGTCACCTGGGTCGGCGCGCCGCCGGTCTTGTAGGCGTGCGACCAACTGAGCACATCGGCCGCGTAGGACATGGAGTTGTTGTAGCGCAGCACCGCGCGTAGCTGCTGCTGCTGATCGCGCATGTCCAAACCGCCGGAGCACAGGTACTTTCCGGCCGCCAGCGCGGCGTCGAAGACATTGTGCGGATCGGAGACGCCGTCGCCATTGCCGTCGGAGGCGTAGAGCGACCAGGTGCCCGGCAGGAACTGCATGGGGCCCAGGGCGCGCACGGCGGTGCCGTCGGCGGCCTTGATGATCTCGTTGCCGGGCAGCGTGCCGTCCAGCGCCGGACCGTAGATCGGCGAGATGGTGGTGCCCGCGGCATCGGTGCGGCCGCTGCTGGCGTGCAGCGATTCGATGCGTCCGATACCCGCCAGCAGGTTCCACGGCAGCCCGCAGCCCGGCATGGAGGATTCCAGCGCCAGTTCGGCGTTGCGGTAGGCGGCCAGGACGATCTCGGGAATGCCGAGGACGCCGGTGCCGCCCGGTAGGGCGATGTCCTGCAGCGGCACGGTGCCGCTGAACATGCCGTCGGCGGGCGGACTCATGGCGCGCAGTTTGCGCGGCGCGTCCGGCGCGGCGGGTACCAGGCCGACGAGGTTCTCGGCGGCGGGCTCGGCGGGATCGGCCACCGCGGCGCTGTCCACCGATTTGGCCGCCAACAGGGCGTCGGGGGCCGCCTGGGGGGCGGTGGTGCGGGCGGTGGTGTTGGTGGCCGACCCGGCGGTCACCAAACTCGCCAAGATCAGCGCCGACGCGGTTACCGGAGCGGCTATACGTTTCTGCACCACACAAATCCCCTCAACAGTCGTAGAGCAACCGGTCCCTGCCGTGACACCACTCTCAGTGGAAGGTGTCTGAGTCGGTTACTCGGAACAACGTGATCCAGGTTACCCATCCGTAAGCTTGTTGTGTACAACTTGTGCCGTCATTCGCCATCTTTTTGCGACGAAACCGCGACCTCGGACCTCTTTCTCTCGGTAACCTTCTTCTTTTTGCGCTCGCCGGGACGGTCGGTTTTGTCCGTTCCATCTGCGGTTTCGTCGGTGAGTCGCAGTAGCGCGTCCTTCACATCCTCGAGTTCGCGGCGCAGATAGTCGCGTGTCACGACCTCGCCGACGGCCAGGCGCAGCGCGGCGAGTTCGCGCGCCAGGAACTCGGTGTCGGCTTTGGTCTGGGCGGCACGGCGACGGTCCTCGTCGAGCGCCACCCGGTCGCGATTGTCCTGACGGTTCTGCGCCAGCAGGATGAGCGGCGCGGCATAGGCGGCCTGGGTGGAGAAGGCCAGGTTGAGCAGGATGAACGGGTAGGGATCCCAGCGCAGGCTCACCGCGAAGACATTGAGCAGGATCCAGACCACCACGATGATGGTCTGAATCGCGAGATACCTTCCGGTGCCGAGGAATCGGGCCACCCGCTCGCTCGACCGCGCCATGGCCTCGGCGTCCCAGTCGAAGCGGAACCTGGACTCCGACGGGGTCTCCAGACGGCCGCGCGTACTGTGTTCGGTCATACTTTTCCTCCCGGAAGCTGGTGCGCGGCAACAACTCCGGTCGCCTCAGCCACCTCGTGGTCATCCTGTTCGCGCCAGTCCTCCGGCAGCAGGTGGTCGAGCACGTCGTCCACCGAGACCGCCCCCAACAGATGGTTCTCCGCGTCCACCACCGCGCCGCACACCAGGTTGTAGGTGGCGAAATAGCGGGTCACCGCGGTGAGCGAGGCATCCGGGAGCAGCGGGGCCAGATCGGTGTCCACAATGCCGCCCACCAGGTGTGCCGGAGGTTCGCGCAGCAATTGCTGAATGTGTACGCAGCCGAGGTACCGGCCGGTCGGGGTGGCGGTCGGCGGGCGCACCACGAAGACCATGGAGGCCAGCGCCGGGGTGAGATCGGGATTGCGCACCCGCGCCAACGCCTCGGCGATGGTGGTGGAGGCGGTGAGCACGACCGGCGAGGGCGTCATGAGACCACCGGCGGTGTAGGGGGCGTGCTCGAGCAGGCGGCGCACCGGTTCGGATTCCTCCGGATCCATCAGCGCCAGCAGCGATTCCGCCTCACCCTCGGGTAGCTCGCCGAGCAGGTCGGCGGCGTCGTCGGGGTCCATGGCCTCGAGCAGGTCGGCCGCGCGTTCGGTGCCCAGCTGTTCGAGCAGATCCACCTGATCGCTCTCCGGCAGCTCCTGCACCACATCGGCGAGGCGCTCGTCGTCGAGGGCGCGCACCACCTCGATGCGCCGCTTCCCGGGTAGCTCGCGCAGCAGATGCGCGACATCCGCCGCGCGCATGCCCTCGAATTGCTCGAGCAGCTGGGTGACGTCCTGGCCGGGCAGATTGAGTTCCGTCTGAGTCAAACCGCGCACATGGGTCCAGGAGACCACGTGCACGGCCCCGCGCCGCCGGAAGGCCGAGCCGAGGCGGCGGCGTTCGCGCACCGCCACCCGGGAGACCAGCCAATCGCGGGTGCGCGTCTGCTCCAGCCCGAGATCGGTGACCACCACGTCGACCTCGCGCAGTTCGGGCAGTTCCGGATCGTCCACGCGCACCGTCGAATCGATGATCTGCGCGATGGCCAGCATTTCGCGCGGGCGCTGTTCGAATCGGCGCACGCTGATGGTGCCGGTATTGAGTGTCACCGCACCCGGTTCGATCGAGGTCACGCGCAGCATGGGGACGAAAATCCGCCTGCGCGTGGGTAGTTCGACGAGCAGGCCCAGCACGCGCGGCTGCTGACGGTCGTAGCGGACGGAGATCACCAAGTCGCGGACGCGGCCGATAGACTCCCCGTCCGGTCCCAAAACCACCAGGCCCGCCAGCCGGGCGGCGAAGACTTTCATCGCTGCCATACCTGCCAGGCTAGAGGGTCCGACCGCCCGATTTGTCGCGCCACAGCGCGGGACGTGAGGAGTTGTAGATGACGTCACGCCGTTCGGTGCTCGCCGTTCCCGGCAGTAACCAGCGCATGATCGAGAAGGCCAAGGGGCTCGCCGCCGACGCGGTGTTCCTCGATCTGGAGGACGCGGTGGCGCCGGTCGCCAAGGCCGAGGCGCGCGCGAATATCGTCGCCGCGCTCAAATCCGGCGGCTGGGGGAATCAGCTGCGCGTGGTGCGGGTCAACGACTGGACCACCGAGTGGACCTACGCCGATGTCATCGCCGTGGTGGACGGCGCGGGCGATCAACTCGACGCCATTCTGCTGCCGAAGGTCACCGACGCCGGACAGGTGCGCGCGCTCGACCTGCTGCTGACCCAGCTGGAGAAGAGCAACGGCATCGAGCCCGGCCGCATCGGCATCGAACCGCAGATCGAGAACGCCCTGGGACTGCGCAATATCGACGAGATCGCCACGGCCAGCCCGCGCGTGCGGACGCTGGTCTTCGGTCCGGCGGACTTCATGGCCAGTATCAATATGCGCACCCTCGTGGTGGGCGAGCAGCCCGAGGGCTACGAGCCCGGCGACGCCTACCACCACATCTATATGACGATCCTGTTGACGGCCCGCGCCCACGGGCTGCAGGCGATCGACGGCCCCTACCTGGCGGTGCGCGATATCGAGGGCTTCCGCCGCAATGCCGCCCGCACCGCCGCGCTCGGCTTCGACGGCAAATGGGTACTGCATCCCGACCAGATCGCCGCGGCCAACGAGATCTTCAGCCCGCGCCAGGCCGACTACGACAAGGCCGAGGAGATTCTCGACGCCTACGCCTTCCATACCTCCGTCGACGGCGGGGCGCGGGGCGCGGTGATGTTGGGTGACGAGATGATCGATGAGGCCAGCGCGAAAATGGCGCAGGTCATCGCTGATAAAGGACGGGCGGCCGGAATGAGCAGAACCACGCGTTTCACACCCCCGTCCGACGCACAGAAATAGCATGATAGGGCTATGACCAATCCCATGGGGACACCGAACAACCGCGCTCGGCCGGGCCTGCCGACCCCGCCGTCGGGCTGGCCGGTCGGGTCGTACCCCACCTACGCCGAGGCGCAGAAGGCCGTCGACTATCTGGCGGACAATTCGTTTCCGGTCGAGAACGTGACCATCGTCGGCGTCGATCTCATGCAGGTCGAACGCGTGCTGTACCGCCTGACCTGGGGCAAGGTCATCGGCGGCGGCATGGTGTCGGGCGCTTGGCTCGGTCTGTTCATCGGTCTGCTGCTGAGCCTGTTCACCACCGGCGGCAGTGTGCTCGGCCCGCTGGTGGTCGGCCTGGTCGGCGGCGTGATCTTCGGACTCATCTCCGCCGTCATTCCCTATGCCGCCACCCGCGGACAGCGCGACTTCGCCTCCACCATGCAACTGGTGGCCGGACGCTACGACGTGCTGTGCGAGCCCAAGGCCGCCGAGCAGGCGCGCGACATGCTGGCGAGACTGGCGATCTAGCGAATGGATGTGCTGGACGAGGTCCGGGCCGGGGTGCTCGGACATTTCGGTGTGGACTCCGCCGATTCGGCGTCGGTGACCTTCCTGGGTCTGGAGCCGATTCAGATCCTGCGGATCCCCGCGGGCGATGTGGTGCACTACGTGACGCTGGGCGGCGCGCGCCATCCCATGACCGATCCCACCTCGGCGCTGGCCGATCCGGTGCGCGGGCCGCGCGCCGAGCTGGCGCTCACCCTGCTCGACAGTGTGGGCGCGGCATCGGGGCTGGTCCGCACCCTCGGGGTGCTGGTGGCGACGCCCGCCGTGGAAGGCATTGTGCTGCAAGCGGATGCGCTGCTGGATCTGGGAGAACCGTTGTGGCAGAACGCCCCGTTCACGGCCGTGCTGCTCGGCGACAGCGATATCCCGGAGGTGAAGCTGCCCGAACCCGCTGAGCCCGTACGCTTTCTGACGGTCACGCCGTTGACCGCTACGGAAGCCGCGTGGGTGCGCATCCGCGGCGCGGCCGCACTGCGCGACGCCTGGACCGAGGCGGGCATCGACGTGCGCGATCCGTACCGGGGCGCGGCTCAGCTATAGCCACTTGTTGCGGCGCAGTGCCATGAAGATCAGGCCGCAGATGCTCAGGATGAGCAGCCACACCATCGGGTAGCCGATCTTCCAGCGCAGTTCCGGCATGTAGTCGAAGTTCATGCCGTAGATGCCCGCGATCATGGTCGGCACGGCGGCCATGGCGGCGTAGGCGGAGATCTTGCGCATATCGGTGTTCTGCTGGACGCTCACCTTCGCCAGCGCGGCATTGATCAACGCGCTGAGCTGCTCGTTGAAGTCGGTGATGCGTTCGGCGACGGCGGTGTGGTGGTCGGTGACGTCGCGCATGTAGCGGCGCAGCTCCTTGGGCACCGGCAGCGCGGTGTCGTGGGTGAGCAGCTGCAGCGGCAGCGCCAGCGGGTTCACCGCCCGGCGCAGCTCCACGACTTCGCGTTTGAGCTGGTAGATGGGTTCGACAGTGAGCTTGTTGCCCGGCGTGAACACCGCCTCCTCCATGGCGTCCACATCGTCCTCCACGCGCTGGGACACATCCACGTAGACGTCGACCACCCGGTCGGCCACGGCGTGCAGCACGGTGGCGGGGCCGAGGCGCAGATGCTCCGGCTCGGCCTCGAGGTCACGGCGCACCCCGCTCAGCGCGGTGTGGTCGCCGTGGCGCACCGTGATGACGAAATCGTTGCCGAGGAACACCATGATCTCGCCGGTGCCGACAATCTCACTGACACTGTCCAATTCGTGCTCGTGGTACTCCACCGTGCGCAGCACGACGAACAGCATGTCGTCGTAGCGCTCCAGTTTCGGCCGCTGATGCGCGTGTACGGCATCCTCCACGGCGAGTTCGTGCAGGCCGAAAGTCGCTGCCACATCCTTCATCTGGGTGGCATCGGGCTCGTACAGGCCGATCCAGACGAAACCGGTGCCGCGCTCGCGCACCTCGGCGAGGGCCTGCTCGTGGGTGAAGCGCCCCGGCAGCCGCTGCCCCTCGACGTACACGCCGCAGTCGACCACGGCGCGGGCGGTCGGAACCGGGACGACGGGTCGCTCACCACCGGGGCTGCGCCGGGGGCCGCGGAAGGACGGGAGCGGGGGTATGGAAGGCACGAGCCCGATGGTATCGGTGGCCGGTCCCGGCGTCCGGGCAGCGCAGCGCGACCCGGGCGCGAGCAAGATCGATTGGGGCGCGGGCAAGATAGACCCTGTGCGCATCGATCTTCACACCCACTCCAATGCCTCCGACGGCACAGACACCCCGGCCGAGCTGGTCCGCAATGCCGCCGCGGCCGGGCTGGACGTGGTGGCGCTGACCGATCACGACACCACCTCCGGATGGGCGGAGGCGGTCGACGCGCTGCCGCCCGGATTGACCCTGGTGCGCGGTATGGAGATGTCGTGTGTCGGCATGGGGGAGGACGGGTATCCGGTGCCGGTGCATCTGCTGGCGTATCTGTTCGACCCGTCCGACGAGTCGTTCGCGCAGGAGCGGGAGCGGCTGCGCGCCGAACGCGTGGTGCGGTTGCGCAGTATGGCCGAGCAGATGGCGGCCGACGGGCTGCCCGTCGACCCGGACGCCCTGATGGCCTCGGTGGGCCCGTCGGCCGGGCGACCGCATCTGGCGCGGGCGCTGGTGGCGGCCGGGGTGGTGCCGTCGGTGGACGCCGCCTTCCAGGATCTGCTCGCGCCGCACGGCCGGTACTACGTGGAGAAGGCCGATACGCCGCTACGGCGCGCGGTCGAGATGGTCGCGGCCGCCGGGGGAGTGAGCGTGGTGGCGCATGCGCGCGCCCGCAAGCGCGGACGGCTCTTGGCGCTCAGCGATATTCGCGAACTCGCGGCGATCGGATTGGGCGGATTGGAGATCGACCATCCCGACCACAGCGACGCCGACCGCGCGATCCTGCGCGATCTGGCCGGGGAGCTGGGCCTGTTGACCACCGGCTCCTCGGACTATCACGGCAGCAACAAGACCATCCGGATCGGTGAATTCACCACCGACCCGGCGCAATTCGAGGAATTGGCGGGTAAGGCGACGGGTGTGCCGGTGGTATCGGCATGAAGATGGGATTCGTATGAGGTGGCTGCGGGGGTTGAGTGGCATTGTCGCTGGTGCGACGGCCGTGCTGGCGGCGGTGGTGTTGGGGGCCGCGGTGATCGGTGTGCGGAAGGGGTTTCCGGGGCCGGGGTTCGCGGTGGTGGCGTGGCATGTGACGGCGGCGGTGGTGGTGGTCGCCGCGCAGGTCTACGCCGATCGGCGGCGGACCGCGTGGGTGGATTGCGGTGTGGCGGTAGCGGTTTTCGCGGTGACGGCCACGCTGCTGTGGACGCAGTGGTGGGATTGACGGCGTTCGGCGCGAAAAGCCCGGGCCGTCAGTCGTTTTCGTTGTAGCGGCGCAGATACCGCGCGAACTGCTCGACATCGTCGTCGTCCCAGTCCGCGAAGCGCGCGGCGAAGGCGTCGCGGCGGCGCTGTTCGGTTTCGCGCACCACCCGCCGCCCGGCGGGGGTGGCGTACAGGATGTGGTTGCGCCGATTGCTCGGATCCACTTCGCGCCGTAGGTAATCCAGCTTCTCCAGAGCGCTGACCTGCCTGCTGACGGTGGATTTGTCCAGGGTGAAGTGTTGGGCGAGGTCGTGGGCCAGGCAGCCGTCGCGTTCGATCACCAGATCCAGAATGCTGAAGGCCACCAGGGACAGGTCGGGGTGCAGTTCGGCCGCTTTGCCGCGGGCGCGGCGGGCGAAGGCGGTGAGCTCGCGCTGAATCGTCTGTTCGGCGGCGCTGCGGCTGGGGAATGCGGGCTCCCGGGTCATGGTTGTATGATACAACAATCATAGTTGTATTTACCAACCATTGGAGTCGAAGGATGGTCCCCCAACAGCTGCGGCACATCGCCGGTCACCTGCTCACGCCGCTACTCATGTGTCTCGGCATGGGCCTGGCCTATCTGGGCGCGTTCCACCAGCCCGAGCCCCATCACCTGCAGGTCGCCATTGTCGGCGACACCCCGCAGGTGAAGGTGCTCGCGGAGACCCTGAAGGACGCTGGGGGCAATGCCCTCGAGGTGGTGACCCTGTCCAGTCGTGATCAAGCCGTCGACGAGCTGCGCGACCGGGAGCTGTCCGGGGCGTACGTGCCCGACGCGCCGCATCCGGAACTGCTCGTGGCCAAGGCTGGCTCCGACACCACCGCCATGGCCGTGCAGGCGGTCTTCGGTCAGGTGGCGGCGCAACAGGGCGCGCCGCTGACCGTGACCGACGTGGCCGTGCCCGCCTCGGGCGATCCGACCGCGCAGGGGCTGTTCTTCCTGCTCGTCGCGCTGAGTATCGGCTCGTACACCAGCGTCGCGGTGATCGGCGCCGCGGGCGCGGGGCTGCCCATGTGGATGCGCGCGGTGATCGGGCTGGTCATGTCGCTGGCGGTGAGTGTCATCGGAATCGTGTTGGCGGGGCCGGTCTTCCACATCGTGGAGCACGATTACGCGGCCGTGTGGGGGATGGGTTGGCTGTACTCGGCGGGCATCGTGGCCGTGGGCGTCGGGCTGCACACGTTCCTGAAGCGGTGGACCACCCTCGCGCTCATGGTGCTGTTCGTCATGCTCAACTTCACGACCGCGGGCGGGGTCTACGGGCCCGAGTTGCAGAACGGGTTCTTCGGGTCGCTGCACGCGTTCTGGAACGGCGCGGGGTTCGTGGAGGGGGCGCGTGGGCTGCTGTACTTCGACAATGCGGGACTGGGTGGTCGGTTGCTGAGTCTGGTGCTGTGGTTGGCCGCGGGAGTGCTGCTGGTCGTCGTGGCGGCGCGCTACGAGCGGGGGTGGCAAGCGGGTGCCGCCGCGGAGTCGTCGGATTCGGGCACCGATTCCGCTAATGCCGAGCCGACCGAATCGCGGCATGGTCGTCCTATTTCCGATGCGGAGATCGAAGAGGAAATCGAGGAAGCGGTAGGCGTCTGAGCCTATTGCGCGAGAATTCGATAACAACTGCGTCTCGGTGAGGAAATTGAAACACGCATAACGGTTGCGGGCCGTTGAACTGTGGTCGAACATCTGTCGATATGACCGAATTCGAGGCCGATGTTCTCGTGCTGGGCGCAGGCCCGGCCGGGGCATGGGCCGCCCTCGCGGCGGCGGCCTCCGGCGCTCGGGTTCTGGTCGTCGACAAAGCCCGCTGCGGCGCGAGCGGACCGACCGCCCGCGGCACCGTCTCCCTGTGGAATCTGCCGCCGGGCGCGGCGCGAGACGAGGCGGTGCGGCAGGGGTTCGCGCGCGGCGGCGGGCTCGGCGACCCGGAGTGGATGTATCGGGTGCTTGACGAAACGCATCGGCGCGTCGCGCAGTGGGGGTGCGGGACGCACGGTGGCCCGCCGGGTCGGATAGTGCTCGAGGGCGCGAAGTACCTCGGCCAGTTGCGCCGCCGCATGGTGACCACGGGGGTGCGGATTCTGGATTACCATCCCGCGCTGCAACTGCTCACCGATCGGGACGGGGTCGTATCGGGGGCGGCGGGGATCGCGCTTCGGCAGGAGGGGAGTGGCTGGACCGCCACGGCCGCCGCGGTCGTGGTGGCCACCGGTGGGTGTGCGTTCCTCTCGGGTAGTGCGGGTACCGATGTGAACACCGGTGACGGGCTGCTCATGGCCGCCGAAGCGGGGGCGGAGCTATCGGGAATGGAGTTCTCCAACGCGTATGCCCTTGCGCCCGTGGGCAATTCGGCAGCGGAGGTGGTGCCGGACTTCGCGCCCGAAATGCTGGGGAACTTCGTGGGCCGCTCCGACGAATCGCGACCGATACCGGGCGGCAACGGATTCGGCTCGCCAGCCGAGGCTTTCGCCGCCATTGCCGACGGTCGCCGCGTCTACGCCAGTGGTGCCGAATTGCCAGAGCTGTTGCGCGAGAGGCTGATGCGCGTCGGCGGCGTGGACAAATCCGGGCGGGTGCAGCTGCGGGCGGTGCTGGAGGGCACCGTGCGCGGTACCGGCGGTCTGCGGCTGGCCGGGGCCGATTGCGCCACCAGCCTGCCCGGACTCTACGGCGCGGGGGACGTGACCACGCGCGAGCCCATCACCGGTGCGGTCAGTGGATCCGGCGGTCAGAACGGGGCCTGGGCCATCTCCTCGGGCGTGTGGGCCGGTGCCGCGGCGGCCGAATTCGCTTCCACTCGACCGAGAATCGGCAAGGTGCGCCCAGTGCCCGGCGCGGGCCTCGGCCATCGGGCGCGCATCGATCCGCGCGCGGTCATCGGCCTGGTCCAAGAGCACACGCTCCCGCTGCGCCGCTCGTATTGGCGCAGCGATGGCAGCCTGTGCGACAGCATCGGGGAACTGGACGGCATGTGGCCGGGCGCGCAATTCGACCTCGGCGGCGTCGGCCCCGACCGCCTGGTCGCCCGCCAAGCGGCTGCCCTCCTCGCGGTGGCGCGCTGGACCAAATACAGCGCCCTGGCCCGCACCGAATCCCGTGGCATGCACCTCCGCACCGACCACCCTGGCCGCGGCCGAGACTGGCGCGTCCGTCTGACCTCCGGCGGCCTCGACTCCGTCTGGGTCCGCCCCGACCGCCCCACCCCGCCCCGCCGGACTCCCGAAACCCGCCGCCCCGCCGTCCTCCCCGTCATCACACCCGACAACACCACCTCGATCCGCCCCGACCACGTTGCCCACGTGCGGTCCGAAAACGCCTCCCCCCGCGTGTCATTGGGGGAACGGCCCAGCGTGCGGCCGCCCAACGTGCCTCGAGCGCCGGTGGCGGAGACAGCGGCCGCGCGAGTGCCGGACGCAACCCGCGTGCCGCTGGCGGCTTCCGCTCGCGTGCGGCCCGGGGATGCCGATCGTGAGCCCGCGAGACAATCCGCTCCGGCGACGTCCGGCAGAGATGCCCTCGAGCGCGGCGATGGCGCTGTCACAGCGTCAGACGATGCCGCGCTCGCGCGAGCCGCGGACGATCCGCACCCGGAGTCCGGCGGTGTCGAAATCGGGCGGGTGGCGCAACGCTCGCATGCGGAGCCCGGGGACGCCGCGCTGGCGTGAGCCGGGCGTGTCGGTGGGGCAATCTCACCGAGTCGCGTTGGGTGATTTGTGATGCCTCACCGGATTGCGATTCGGACCGGCGAGTTTCCCCTTACCCACGGTTAATTCGGGTCGACTACCCTTCGACAATGGTGAGAGAGCGCGACGGGCCGAGGGGTCGATTTGGCAGGTCGTCGCGATGACTGGCAAGATGTGACGATCCCTGTCCGGTGCCACCCCACCGGCCCGGGAGTTCGGTGATCACGATCACCCCGGCACCTCGCCCGGACACACCCGTCCGGTTTTCTCGCTCGACGATCTGTGCAGCGACACGCCCTCGCCAAACTGTCGAACCTTGCCTTTGTCACGTGTAACGGTGAAAGTGGCTCAGTGCGATTCGACGGTGTGGTCAGCGCACCTCAGAGCATCCGAAAACCCTTAATACCTATTACCGAACGGTAACCGTCAAACGGTTGAGTCCGCACCGAGCAGGAGTGAAATCGTGTCACCCGTGACTGAAGCAGTGAACGCCACCGCGACCCCCAATGCCGGAAATCTGGCCGACATCACCACGGAAGAAATTTTCGCGGGTCACCTCGGTGGCAAACTCTCGGTCGAACTCACCGCTCCGCTGGAGACCCAGCGTGATCTGTCCATTGCCTACACCCCGGGCGTCGCCCAGGTGTGCCGCGGCATTCACAAGGACGAGTCGCTCGCCAAGACCTACACCTGGGCCGAGCGCCTGGTCGTGGTGGTCTCCGACGGCACCGCCGTGCTGGGCCTGGGCGATATCGGCCCGCGCGCCTCGCTGCCGGTGATGGAGGGCAAGGCGGCCCTGTTCAAGAAGTTCGCCGGGCTGGACTCGATTCCGATCGTGCTCGACACCAAGGATGTCGACGAGATCGTGGAGACGCTGATCCGCCTGCGCCCGAGCTTCGGCGCGGTGAACCTGGAGGACATCTCCGCCCCGCGCTGCTTCGAGATCGAGAAGCGCGTCATCGAGGCGCTCGACTGCCCGGTCATGCACGACGATCAGCACGGCACCGCCATCGTGGTGCTGGCCGCGCTCAAGGGCGCCGCCGCGGTGCAGGGCCGGGACATGTCCGGTCTGAAGGTCGTGGTCTCGGGCGCCGGTGCCGCCGGTGTGGCGTGCACCAATATCCTGCTGGCCGCGGGTGTTCCGGACATCATCGTGCTCGACTCCAAGGGCATCGTGAGCAAGGATCGCGCCGACCTCAACGATGTGAAGGCGGAACTGGCCTCGCGCACCAACCCGCGCGGCATCACCGGCGGCCCCGCCGAGGCGCTGGCGGGCGCGGATGTGTTCCTGGGTCTGTCGGCGGGCACCGTCGCCGAGGAGCTCATCGCCTCCATGGCCCCGGAGTCCATCGTCTTCGCCATGTCCAACCCGGATCCGGAGATCCACCCCGAGGTCGCGGCCAAGTACGCCGCCATCGTCGCCACCGGGCGCAGCGACTTCCCGAATCAGATCAACAACGTGCTCGCCTTCCCCGGCGTGTTCAAGGGCGCTCTGGATGTCGGCGCGCGCCGCATCACCGAGGGCATGAAGGTCGCCGCGGCGGATGCCATCTTCAATGTCGTCGCCGGGGAACTCAGCGCTGACAAGATCATCCCCAGCCCGCTGGACCCCCGGGTCGCCCCGGCGGTGGCCGAGGCCGTGGGTGCGGCCGCTCGCGCCGAGGGCGTGGCGTAACACCTACATAAGGTTTGGCCCAGGGCCTGCTCCCAGTAGGGGGCAGGCCCTGCGTCGTCTCGGGCCGACCTTCAGTGCGGCACCGCCACCGACGTGACGAAATGCGCGAGCTGCTCATCGCTCACCCCGCGCGCGAGATCGGATTCGCAGATCATCCCGACCAGCCGCTTGTTCTTCATGTCGATGACCGGCAGGCGCTTGATCTGCGCCTGCTCCATCATGTCGAGGACCTCGCTGACATCGGTGTCGGCCGAGACCCAGCGCGGCGTGCCCATGGCGAGGTCGCCCGCGCGGACGCGGCTGGGGTCGTGGCCCTCGGCAATGCAGCGGACCACGATGTCGCGGTCGGTGAGCATGCCGATCAGCCGTTCCTCGGTATTGCAGATGGGCAGGGCTCCGACGTCCATATTGCGCATCATCTGCGCCGCGCGGTCGAGCGTCTCGTCGGCCGGAATACAGGTGGCGTCCCGGTGCATGATGTCGCGTGCCTTCATGGCCTTCACAGCAGTCCTCCTGGGAGTGGGTGAGTGGTCCGGCACTAACTTCGGGCCGGATCCATCGTGACCCACCTCACAGGAGCTGGTCAATGGTTCTGTTTGCGCAGCAGTTGCCCGCGTAGGCCATCGGGGCCCGGAATCGAGGCCCTGACCGCGAGGGCGAGCAATCCGTCCAAGGCCAGGGCCAGCGCGGCGACCAGGATCGCGCCGACCAGTACCCGGTCGTACTTGTACAGGCCGATGCCGTCGAAGATGTAGCGGCCGAGCCCGCCCAGGTTGACGTAGGCGGCGATGGTGGCGGTGGCGACCACCTGGAGGGTTGCCGCTCGTAAACCGGTCAGCACGATGGGCAGGGCATTGGGGAGTTCGACGCGCAGCAGCACCTGGGGTTCGGTCATGCCCATGGCGCGCGAGGCGTCGACCACAGTGTCGTCCACATTGGCGACACCGGCGTACGCGCCCGCCAGCAGCGGCGGTATGCCGACGGTGATCAGCGCCAGCAGGGGCGGGATGAGGCCGAGGCCGAGGCCCAGCACCAGGAAGGTGAGCAGGCCGAGGGTGGGTAGGGCGCGCATGGCATTGGCGAAGCCGACGATGAGCGCCGAACCGCGACGGGTGTGGCCGATGACCAGGCCGATGGGGACGGCGACGAGGGCCGAGAGCGCCACGGCCAGCACGCTGTAGAAGAGGTGTTCGCCGAGGCGGGCGGCGATCCCGGTCTCGCCCGACCAGTTGGCGGCGGTGGTGAGGTAATCCCACGCCTGGCTGAAAAGGTTCATGCCGCACCGCCTTTCGCCGGATCGATGGCAGTGCGCAATTGCTGGCGCAGACCGGGGCGCTTATCGGTGCGCAGCCACGGCGTCGCCAGTCGGCCGAGGACGAACAGCAGCCGGTCGACGACCAGGGCCAGCACCAGCACCACGATGATCCCGGCGACGATCTCGTCCGGATAGTCGCGCTGATAGCCCTGGGTGAAGAGTTTGCCGAGTCCGCCGACGCCGATGAGCGCGCCCACGGTCACCATCGAGATATTGGTGACCGCCACCACGCGCAGATTGGCGACGAAAACCGGTAGGGCCAGCGGGAATTCGACCGCCAGGGTGCGGCGCAGCCGACCGAAGCCGATGGCGTCGGAGGCATCGAGCACCTCGGCGGGCACCGAATCCAGGGCCGTGGGCACCGCGACGATGAGCAGGGCCACCGAGTAGATGGTGAGCGCGATGATCACATTGAGCGGGTCGATGGTCGAAATGCCCAGCAGCGGCGGCAGAATCACGAACAGCGCCAGCGACGGGATGGTGTAGGCGATTCCGGCGGCGGTGACGGTGATACGGCGCAGCCAGGTGATCCGGTGCGCCACGGCTCCCGCCGGAATCGCGATCACCAACCCGAGCAGCAGTGGCACCAGGGCCAGTACGAGGTGGGTGCGCGCGAATCCGGCGATCTCGCCGAAATTGTCGATCAGGTACGTCATCGGGAGACACTCCGGGCCAGGGGATGTCGCGGCGGGGCCGTCCTCACCGCGCATCCTCGTCGAGCGCGGGCTCCTGGTCGAAGTAGTGCCGATTGCGGTCGGAGTCCTCACCCGCCCGTTGGCGGGCCAGCTGTTCGAGCACGTCACCCGCGACGACGCCGCCGCGCACCGCCCCCGAATCATCCACGGCCACACCGATTCCGGATGGCGAGGAGACGGCGGCATCGAGTGCCAGGCGCAGGTCGCCGTGCGCGGGAAACAGCGACCCGCCCGCGGACATGCTGTCGTACAGCGACTTTCCCGCGCGATGGCCCTCCACGCCGGTGACATCGATCCAGCCCATCGGCTTGCGGTGTTCGTCCACCACGAGCACCCAGTCGCCGAGCAGCAGTCGCAGACCGTCGATCTCGTCCACGGTCGCGGTTCTGATCTCCGTCAGCGGCACCTGCTCGGCGCTGCGGAACGACAGCGCGCGGTACCCGCGATCGCGTCCCACGAACTCCGCCACGAAATCGTTGGCGGGCTGTGCGAGAACGCGATCCGGCTTGTCGTACTGCTGGAGAACGCCGCCCGGCCCGAAGACCGCGATCCGTTCGCCGAGGGTGACCGCCTCGTCGATATCGTGGGTGACGAAGACGATCGTCTTGCGCAATTCCGCTTGCAGCCGCAGCATTTCGGCCTGCAATTCGGCGCGCACCACCGGATCCACGGCGCTGAACGGCTCGTCCATGAGCAGAATGGGCGGGTCGGCGGCCAGGGCGCGCGCCACGCCGACGCGCTGTTGTTGGCCGCCGGAGAGCTGCGCCGGATAGCGGTGCGCCAGACCGCGATCCAGGCCGACGCGGTCGAGCACCTCCAGCGCGGCCTGGCGGGCGGCCTTGCGCCGCATACCGCGCAGCACCGGCACGGTCGTCACATTGTCGAGGACGGTGCGGTGCGGCAGCAGGCCCGCGCTCTGGATGACGTAGCCGATACCGAGCCGCAGTCGGACCGGGTCGGTCCCCGAAATATCCTGTCCGGCAACGGTGATCGTCCCCGACGAGGGGGTGATCATGCGGTTGATCATGCGCATCGAGGTGGTCTTGCCGCAGCCGGACGGGCCGACGAAGACGGTGAAGGAACCGGATTCGATGCGCAGGTCCAGATCGTGGACGGCGGTGGTGCCGTCCGGATACGTCTTGGTGACCCCGCGGAACTCGATATCGGACACGCCGTCCCTCCTATGCGATCGGCTTGTCGAGCCCCTGCGCGGCCACCCACGCCTTGGCCGCGGTCGCCGGTTCGGTCTTGGCCGCGCCCGACACCGCGGTATTGAGCGAAATCAATTCGGCGGTGGTGATTTTCGCGGACACGGCATTGAGCACGTTCAGCAGTTTGTCGCTCTTCTTCGCGGTGTTGAACAGCGGCACCACGTTCTGGGCGGCGAAATTGTTCTTGGGATCCTCCAGCACCACCAGGTTGTTCTCGGCGATGGCCTGCGAGGTGGTGAAGATATCGGCGGCGGTCACCTGACCCTCGACGAGGGCGCGCACGGTGGCCGGGCCGCCGCCGTCGGCGATCGGCACGAAATTGCCGGAGGAGATGTCGAGGTTGTAGTTCTTCTTCAGGCCGGGCAGCCCGCCCGGGCGCTCCTGGAACTCGGCGGGCGCGGCGAATTTCACGTCGGCCGAGTGCGGGGCAAGATCGGCGATGGTCTTCAGATTCCAGCGGTCGGCGGTGGCGCGGGTGACCACGACGGCGTCGGAATCCTCACCGGGAGCCGGGGTTCCGATACCCAGCTGATCGCCGAGCGCCGCGGTCAGCGCCTTGTCCACATCCGGGGCGGCGGTGGCCGTGGCGTTCTTGTCCAGGTATTGCAGCAGATTGCCGGTGTAGTCGGGAATCAGGCTGATCGAGCAGTCGCGCAGGGCGGGCACATAGCTCTCCCGGCTGCCGATGTTCAGCTTGGTGTCGACGGTGAAACCATTGGCGCGCAAGGCTTCCGCGTAGATATTGGCGACGGTCTCCGACTCCGGGAAGTTGGCCGAGCCGACGGTGATCTTGTTGGTGTCGGTATCGCAGCTGCCGCCGGTGGCGAGTGGATCGGAATCGCCGCAGGCGGTGAGCGCCATGGCGGCCGCCAGCGCGACGGCGGCGGCGAGTACGCGAGCGACGGTGACAGCGGGGCGCGGCCCGCGATGGCCACGCATGGTGATCGGGGATTTCACTACAGTCCTTCCGACATCCCGGGCGGATCGAGAGCGGGCTCCGGATGGGAGGGCCGGACCGCCATGGGTGTCCATATTGCCTGGCTCGCCGTCGCACCGCTGCGTTCCGCCGGGCGTTTCCTCGATTCGCGCGCGGTCGCGCCCGCCCGTCCGCGTGCCGCTGTCCATCGCTCGGCGGGCGGCCAGGCAGACTGTTGCGCATGTGCGGCGCAACGGATCGCGGGGGAGCAGTGGATCGCTCGGGACACGGATCGGGATCGTTCGATCGGCGGGTCGGCCGCCTTTTCCAGCGGTGGGCGGCTCCCGTTGTGGTGATGGCCTTGGCCGCGGTCACCGCCTCCTGCGCCGACGACCGCGAAGCCGCCGCCATCGTGGTGGGTGCGGGCACCTCCGACCAGGCGCGGATGGTCGCGGAGATCTACGCGGGCGCGCTCGCCCGGGCCGGGGCGAAGACCGAGGTCCGGGACAACTTGGGTGGACGCGCGGACTACCTGGCCGATCTCGACGCCGCCACCATCACGCTGACCAGCGACGACACCGGCGATCTGTTGCGCACGCTCAACAGCGCCGCCGATGCCGCCAAGCCCGACCAGGTCCTCCCGGCGCTCTACGGCGCGCTGCCGGAGGGGCTGATCGTCTCCGACCCCGCCGACGGCACCGATCTGCGCCCGACCGTCGTCACCACCCGGGCAGCCCAACTTCCGACCTCGCTCGACGACCTCGCCCCGCGCTGCGCGGAGCTGACGGTCGGCGTCAACACCGGTCCGTCGACCGACCCGCTGCGCCCCGCCCTGAACCTCCGGCTCGATATCGTTGACCCCCTGCACAACACCTACGGCTGCACCTTCACCCGCATCACCGAGTACGCCAGTGACAGCGAGGTCCAAGAAGCCTTGCAGACCAACCTGATTCAAGCCGGGGTTCTGTCGATGCCGCCCTCCTTCCTGAAGGGTGGCAGCGCCGACGTCATGTCCGAGATCGGCGATCCCGCCTACGCGTTCCGGGCGCAACAGGTGATTCCACTCATCCGCAAGGGTGCGCTCGACAACGACCAGGTGCGCAAGCTCAACTACGTCGCGGGCGAGCTCACGACGGCCGACCTCGCCGATATGGTGCGCCAGGTTCGGGACAATCGGGGGTCGGCGAAGGATTTGGCGCGCACCTGGTTGGACGCGCACTCGTTGTGAACCTTGGCCTGCGCGGACATTATTCGCACCCAGAGGTCGAATTACGCCGTCCAGGGCAGGATTTCGACCGCTCAGGCCAATTCGGGCCGTAACGCGGCAGCCAGAATCGGATTGAGCGCCAGCGCGGGCAGCGAGTCCACCAACATATCCACCAACTCCTCCCGAGGAATGGGCTCCTCCCGCAGCCACGTCAGCGTCGTCTCCTCCACGAAGGCGATCCACCCCCGCACCGCCAGCCGCAGCCGGGGCCGATCCGGGTCCTCCATCGGAACGGGCGCTTCGCCGAGGATTCGATCCACCAGCGCGTGCCGGGTCTGGGTGACGAGGGTGACCAGTTCGGGGCTGGCGCTCGCCGGACCGCGCAGCAGCGCCAGATACGACGTGCGGTTCTCGCTGACGTAGTCGATGTAGCGGGTCACCGCGTCGCGCAGCATGTCGTAGAGGGGCAGGGACTTGTCCGGCGCGGTGCGGGCCAGCAGTTCGGCATTGGCGTGCCGCACGATCGCCAGGTGGAAGTCCTGTTTGGACGGGAAGTAGTGGAACAGCAGACCTCGGGAGATGCCTGCTTGGGCGGCGATCTCCCCGATCGAGATATCCTCCAGCGCGCGCTCGCGCAGCATCTGGGCACCGAGTGTGATCAGCTGCTCGCGGCGTTGCTCGGGGCTCAGGCGCACACGCTTGGATTCGGTCTTGTCCCGGCTGCGTTCCTTGCTCACCGAATCGATACTACTGAACGTGAGTCAATACTGTTGACTCGCGCTCAATAAGCCCTTACGCTCGCTTACATGAGTCGCAAGGTTACAGACAAAGCTGTCGGCAACCGGCCTGCCCGGCACTCCCGCATCGTCATCGTGGGCAGCGGGTTCTCCGGCCTGGGTATGGCGATCCGCTTGAGCCAGCAGGGCCAGAACGATTACCTGGTGCTGGAGCGCGGACACGATGTCGGCGGCACCTGGCGCGACAACACCTACCCCGGCGCGGCCTGCGATGTGCCCTCGCAGCTGTACTCGTACTCCTTCGCGCTCAATCCCGAGTGGTCGCGCTCGTTCTCCAAGCAGCCGGAGATCCAGCGCTACATCCAGGGCGTCGCCGACAAGTACGGCGTGCGCGACAAGCACATCTTCGGCTGTGAGATGACCGGCGCGCAGTGGAACGCCGCGACCGCGCGCTGGGATATCCAGACCAGCCAGGGCGCGTTCACCGCCGATATCCTCATCTCCGCCGTCGGCGCGCTCTGCGAGCCGAACCTGCCGGATATCAAGGGCATCAACGAATTCCAGGGCGAGATCTTCCACTCCGCGCGCTGGAACCACGACGCCGACCTGACCGGCAAGCGCGTCGCCGTCATCGGCACCGGCGCCTCCGCGATTCAGATCGTGCCGAATATCGCCAAGCAGGTCGCGCACCTGGACGTGTACCAGCGCACCGCGCCGTGGCTGCTGCCGCGCATGGACCGCCCCTACCTCGCACCGGAAAAGCTGGCCTTCAAATACCTTCCGGGCGTGCAGGCGCTCTCCCGCGCCGCCATCTACGCCGCGCGCGAGACCCAGGTCGTCGGCCTGGCGAAATTCCCGCCCGCCATGAAGGCACTCGAGGCCATCGCCCGCGCCAAGCTCATGGTCGAGGTGCGCGATCCGGAGCTGCGCAAGAAGGTCACCCCGAACTTCCGCATCGGCTGCAAGCGCATGCTGATCTCCAACGACTACTACCCGGCGCTGTCGCGCGACAATGTCGACGTGGTGACCGACGGCATCAAGGAGGTCCGCGCGGGCTCCATCGTCACCAAGGACGGTGTCGAGCGCGAGGTCGACGCGATCGTGGTGGCCACCGGCTTCCACGTCACCGACTCGCCGGTCTTCGAGACCATCGCCGGACGCGACGGCCGCACGCTCGCAGAGGTTTTCGAGGTCTCCGGCCAACAGGGCTACAAGGGCTCGGCGATCCACAACTACCCGAACATGTTCTTCCTGCT
The DNA here is from genome assembly GCF_044459025.1 of Nocardia sp. NPDC050406. Lineage (NCBI taxonomy): Bacteria > Bacillati > Actinomycetota > Actinomycetes > Mycobacteriales > Nocardiaceae > Nocardia > Nocardia sp. NPDC050406. The sequence goes on from NZ_JBITIM010000002.1 coordinate 860,633, forward strand.
CGGCCCGAACGTCGGCCTGGGCCACACCTCGATGGTGTACATGATCGAATCGCAGATCAACTACATCGCCGACGCCGTGGCCACCATCGACGAGCAGGGGCTGCGCACCGTCGAGGTGCGCAAGGACGTGCAGGACGAATTCAACGCCGAACTGCAGAAGAAGCTGGTCGGCTCGGTGTGGAGCACCGGCGGCTGCGCCAGCTGGTATCTCGACAAGCACGGCAACAACACCACCTTGTGGCCGGATTTCACCTTCCGCTTCCGTAGTCTGCTCGAGAAATTCGATGTAGCGGCCTACGACACCACCGCCGACGCGGTGGCCAAGGCTTCCTGATCCACCGACACCCGAAAAGAGTGACCGTGAGCAACGACGCTTACTTCAAGGACAAGGTCTGCGTGATCACCGGAGCCGGTTCCGGCATCGGTCGCGCCCTGGCGGAGGCCCTGGCCCGCCGCGGCGCGAAACTCGCGCTCTCCGATATCGATACCGAGGGCCTCGCCGAAACCGTGCGCCGCTGCGAGAAGTTCGGCGTGCAGATCAAGTCCGACCGCCTCAATGTGGCCGAGCGCGAGGCCGTGCTGCTGTACGCGGATGCGGTCAAGGCGCACTTCGGCAAGGTCAACCAGGTCTACAACAATGCCGGTATCGCCCACCACGGCGATGTGATCGCGACTCAGTTCAAGGACATCGAGCGCATCATGGACGTCGACTTCTGGGGAGTCGTCAACGGCACCAAGGCCTTCCTGCCGATGCTCATCGAATCCGGCTCCGGCCACGTGGTGAACATCTCCAGCCTCTTCGGCCTCATCGCGGTGCCCGGCCAAAGCGCTTACAACGCCGCGAAATTCGCGGTGCGCGGCTTCACCGAGGCGCTGCGCCAGGAAATGCTCATGAGCGGTGATCCGGTCAAGGTGACCTGCGTGCACCCCGGCGGCATCAAGACCGCGGTGGCCCGCAATGCCACCGTCGTCGAGGGGCTGGACCAGAAGAACCTGGCGGCGATGTTCGACAGCAAACTCGCCATGCACACCCCCGAAATGGCCGCCGAGACTATCCTCCACGGTGTCAGCCGAGGCCACGGCCGGGTGCTGATCGGTTGGGAGGCAAAGGTTCTCGATCTGTTCGTCCGTAGCACCGCCTCGTACTACCAGCGCATCTCCGCGGTGGTACAGAAGCGCTTCATGCCCTGAGGTTGACTGTTGTCCGAGATCTCGTTGCCGTTGCCGGTCGCTCGCGCGCTGCTCGGCCCCATGTTCGCCGTCATGTTCAATGCTCGGCTGCCCTTCACCGTGCAGCGCAGGCTGATGGATCTCGGCGCCGCCGGGCAGCTGCTGCCGCGCGGCACCCGGGTGGAGCGCCTGAACCTCGGTGACCGCCCCGCCGAAAGGATCACGGCCGGACCGGTTTCCGACGCCATCACGGTGCTGTACCTGCACGGCGGCGGTTACACGGTCGGCTCGCCGACCACGCATCGCGCGCTGGCGGCGGTGCTGGCCCGCGAGATCGGCTGCCGGGTGCACGTGCCGGATTACCGGCTGGCGCCGGAACATCCGTTCCCGGCGGCGCTCGACGACGCCGAGGCCGCGTTCCTGGATCTGGTCGCCACCGGGTATCGCCCGGATCGCATCGCGGTGGCGGGTGATTCGGCGGGCGGCGGCCTCTCGCTGGCGCTGGCGCTGCGGCTGCGTGACAACCACGGCTACACCCCGGCCGCGCTCGGCCTCATCGCGCCGTGGACCGATCCCAACGAGATTCCGGAGCGCTCCCGCGATCTGGTGATCAACAAGCCGTGGTCGCGGGCCTGCGCCGCCGCCTATCTCGGGGACGGCGATTCGCTCGATCCCGGCTACGCGCCGCTGCTCGGCGAACTGCACGGGCTCCCGCCCACCTATGTGCAGGCCGACGTCGACGAACTGCTCCACGAGCAGTGCCTGCGACTGATGGCGAAACTCCAGGCCGCCGGTGTCACCGCGGAGTTCACCGAGACCCGCGGCCTCTGGCATGTGGCCCAGGCTCAGGCGACCCTGGTAGAACCCGCCGCCAAGGTCACCCGGGAGCTCGGCGAGTTCCTGCGCCAGGCCCTGCGACCTGCCCAAACGCGGTCCATAGGATAGGGTCCGACGGTTTCCGACATCCCCCGGCTGACCGGCTGGAACGACAATCTTCCGGTCCGTCGGGGCGTTACGCCTGAGCGTGGCGTAAATTACCCACGAGTAAACCCACTGTGGAAGGGCAGCGATGCGAGAGTTCGAAGTCCCGGCTACCTACACCATTCCGGAAAACGCCAATATGTCCGACGGCGCGTTCCGGCATGCGGAGAAGACCCCGAACCTGGTGGTCTTCAATACCCCGGATGGCAAGGGCGGCTGGAACGACGTCACGGCGGCCGAATTCGCCAAGACCGTGACCGATGTGGCGAAGGGACTGGTCGCCTCCGGCGTCGAACTCGGTGACCGCGTCGCCATCATGGCCTCCACCCAGTACGAGTGGGTCGTCCTGGACTTCGCCATCTGGGCCGCCGGTGGCTGCACGGTCGCCATCTTCGACAGCTCCGCCGCCGAGCAGTGCCGCTGGATCCTCTCCGATTCCGCCACCAAGCTCGTCGTGGTCGAGAACGACAAGCACCGCGCCACCATCGCCGAGATCGAAGGCGGGCTGGGCGATCTGAAGGAGGTGCTGCAGCTCGACAAGGGCGCGGTCGCCGAACTCGTCGCGCGCGGCAAGGATGTGGACGAGAGCGTCGTGCACGAGCGCCGCGCCCAGGTGAAGGCCGCCTCCCCGGCCACCCTCATCTACACCTCCGGCACCACCGGCCGCCCCAAGGGCGTCATGCTCTCGCATGCCAACCTCTACGCCGAATCGGCCGCCGACCGCTCCTCCATGAGCGAGTTCCTGCAGCCGGGCCGCAAGTCGCTGCTGTTCCTGCCGCTGGCGCACGTCTTCGCCCGCGCCGTGGCCCTGGCGGCCTTCGACGCCGGTGTCACCGTCGCGCACACCGCCGACTGGACCACGCTGGTCGAGCAGTTCGGCAAGTACAAGCCGGACTTCATCCTCTCGGTGCCGCGTGTCTTCGAGAAGGTGTTCAACGGCGCGAAGCAGAAGGCGCACGACGGCGGTAAGGGCAAGATCTTCGACGCCGCCGCCGAGGTGGCCGTGCAGTACTCCGAGGCGCAGCAGAACGGCGGCGCGGGCTTCGTGCTGAAGCTCAAGCACACCGTTTTCGACAAGCTGGTCTACGGCAAGCTGCGCGAGGCCATGGGCGGGCGCTGCCAGTCCGCCGTCTCCGGTGGCGGCCCGCTGGGCGCACGCCTCGGACACTTCTTCCGCGGCGCGGGCGTCACCATCTACGAGGGCTACGGTCTGACCGAGTCCACCGCCGCCGTCAGCGTGAACACCCCGCAGCACATCAAGGTCGGCTCGGTCGGCCGCCCGCTGCCCGGCCACGGCGCCAAGGTCGCCGAGGACGGCGAGCTGCTCATCAAGGGCCCGGTCGTCTTCGCGGGCTACTGGAACAATCCGGAGGCCACCGCCGACGCGTTCGCCGACGGCTGGTTCAAGACCGGTGACCTGGGCGCCATCGACGAGCAGGGCTTCATCTCCATCACCGGCCGCAAGAAGGAAATCATCGTCACGGCGGGCGGCAAGAACGTCTCCCCGGCCATGCTCGAGGATTCCCTGCGCCAGCACCCGCTGATCAGCCAGGTCATGGTGGTCGGCGACGGACAGCCGTTCGTCGGCGCGCTGGTCACCCTCGATCAGGAGGCGCTGCCGGGCTGGAAGGAACGCAATGGCATCGCGGCCGATACGCCCATGGAGCAGCTGATCGAGAACGCGACCCTGGTCGCCGATATCGATGCCGCCGTGGCCGCCACCAACAAGCTGGTGTCGCATGCCGAGGCCATCAAGAAGATTCGCATCCTGCCGGTCGACTGGACCCAGGAGGGCGGCGAGCTCACCCCGAAGATGTCGCTCAAGCGCAATGTGGTGATGAAGCAGTACGCCAGCGACGTGGACGCCATCTACAGCTGACGGTCTCGACCGCACACGGCCCGCCTTTCCCCTGGGATAGGCGGGCCGTTCGTGTTCGCGGCGTAGCGTTCTCGGCACCGAAACCCGAAGGAGGCACACCGTGAATCTCAATCCGTATCTGTTGTTCAACGGCAAAGCCGAAGAGGCGTTCACCTTCTACCAGAGCGTGTTCGGCGGCGATCTGACACTCATCCGCTTCGGCGAGATGGGTGGCGGAGCCGATATGCCCGAGCAATCCAAGAACCTCATCGCGCACGCCGCCCTCCCGCTGCGTGGCACCGCCCATCTGCTGATGGCCTCCGACTGTCCGCCGGGCGAGACGGTCGATACCGCCAAACCGCCCTACGCGGTCTCCGTCGACCTCGACACCAGGGAGGAGGCCGAACGCGTCTTCACCGCCCTGTCGGCGGACGGCACCGTCACCATGCCGCTCGGCAAGACCGAGTGGGCCGAGGTGTTCGGCATGGTCACCGACAAGTTCGCGGTGCCGTGGATGGTGGGCCTCGCCGAGGTCGGCTAGGCCCGAACGGGTGCACCGTGACACCGTCGCGGTGTCACGGTGCTCGGTCAGCGCAGGAATTCGGCCAGGGCCGGAATGGTTTCCGTCGGGCAGTCCTCGTGCACGGTGTGCCCGCATCCGGGCAGGACGGTGGCGGTGGCGTTCGGCAGGCGCGCGGCCAGTCGATCGGCCTGGCTGGCGGGCAGCCAGGCATCCGCGCCGCCCCACAGCACGAGGGTCGGCGCGTTCACGCGGTCGAGTCCGGCGTCGGTGAGGCGGTAGTCCAGATTCCGCCACAAGGCGAGGAAGCCGTCGCGGTTGCCCGGGCGGGAGAAGGCCGCGTAGCCCTCGTCGATCATCTCGTCGGTGACGAGTTCCCGGTGCTGGAAGGTGCCGCGGATGCTCTCGGCGAAGAAGTTCCGATCGGTCAGCTCGGTGGCCAGCTCACCTGCCAGCGGTGTCGTGAAAAGCGGTGTGACGGGGGCCTTTTCGGCATCCAGCCCCGGCGAGTCCAGTAGCGCGAGACGGGTGACCCGGTCCGGATACCGCTGGGCGAAGTGCAGGCTCCACGCGCCGCCCCACGAGTGGCCGACCAGCGCCGTCCGGTCGAGGCCCACCGCGTCGAGGAAGACGGCGAGGGCATCGGCCATGGCGGGCAGGTCGTAGGCGAAGTCGCCGCGCCGCAGCTCGGTGTAGCCCTGACTGGGCAGGTCGACCGCGTACACCGTGTGCTCGCGGGCCAGTTCGGGGATGACGTCGCGCCAGCTGTAGCCCCACATGGCGCCGCCCGCGATCAGCACCACGGGTGAGCCCGCGCCGGTGACCGTGTAGTGGAATCGCGCGAGATCGGTGTCGGCGTAACGGGATTCGATACGGGACAGGTACTGCGAGGTGTGGTCGAACCGCGGTGGTTCCCAGGCATGGGCCGGGATCGCGCAGGCGATGAGGGTCGTCAGTGTCGCGGCGACGGCGATGGTCAGCCGTCGCGCCCAGATTCCGCGGTGCATGGTGAACTCCGTTCCCGAATGGTCTTCGGCCCTTGGACGAGCCGATGCCGCGGAACGTGACGAGCGGTGAGCTGATTCACAGCGCCTGCCGGTCGAGGAAATCGGCGATGAGTGGGGCGATGTCGCGCAAGTGCGTCTCCAGCGCGAAGTGGCCGGTGTCGAAGAGATGCAGTTCGGCCTGGGGCAGGTCGGCCAGGTAGGCGTGTGCGCCGGGGGCGGGGAAGAAGGGGTCGTTCGCGCCCCAGACGATGAGGGTCGGGGGAGTGTACTTCCGCAGCCAGGCCTGCCATTCGGGGTAGCGGGCGACATTGGAGTGGTAGTCGAAGGCGAGGGCCACCTGGGCTTCCTTGCGGCCGGGCAGGTCCAGGTAGTGCTGATCCAGGGTCCAGCTCTCGGGGGCGATCACGGTGGGGTCGGCGACGCCGTGCTCGTACTGGCCGCGGGTGCCCTCCAGGGTGAGCAGTCCGCGCACGGTGTCCTCGGCGCCGTCGTGATCGGGGCGCAGGGCGATGAAATCGCGTGCGCCGTCGGACAATCCGGCCTCGTAGGCATTGCCGTTCTGGACGATCAGGCCGGTGACCCATTCGGGGTGGCGGGTGGCGAGGCGGAAGCCGACCGGTGCGCCGAAGTCGAAGACGTACATGGCGAAGTTGGTCAGGCCGAGTCGTTGGACGAAGCCCTCGGTGATATCGGCCAAGCGGTCGAAGCTGTACTCGAAATCGGCTGGGGCGACGGTATTTCCGAAGCCGGGGTAGTCGGGGGCGATGAGGCGGTAGCGGTCGCCGAGGAGGTCGAGCAGGCGGCGGAACTGGTGCGAGGCGGAGGGAAAGCCGTGCAGCAGCAACAGCACCGGAGCGTCGGCGCGGGTGGGGACGGACTCGCGGTAGAACACCTCGACGCCGTCGACATCGATGCGGCGGTGCTGGATCAGGGGCAGGTCGATCATGGCTTCACATGCTTTCTCGCGGTGATGTTGCATTAGTTCTAGCCGTCGCGGTTCTAATGTGTCAAGTCGGTGAGTTACCATTAGTTCGTGAGCGATGCGGAGCCGCTGGTCGGCGAACCCCTGGCCCTGGACCTGGTCAATACCCGGCCGATCGACGCCGATCTGCTGGAGACCCCGGAGCAGCTGGCACAGTGGCTGCGCCTCGAGGCCGACCGGCTGCCCGAACCGCCGCCCGCCCATCCGGCCCGCGCCGATCTCGCGGCGGTGCGCGAGGTGCGCGAGCACCTGGCCGCCGTCCTCGACGCCCTGCTGCACGACCGCCAGCCCCCGGCCTCGGCCCTGCGCGGATTGAACGCGGCGCAGTCGGCGGCCCCCGCGATTCGCCAATTGCGCTGGCACGAGGGAACTTTGACCGCCACCCAGCACCGCGCCGGAGCATCGGGCGTGCGTCTGGCGGCCACCCTCGCCGAGGCCGCCGTGGAACTGCTCGCCGATCCCGCCATCGCCCGCCTCAAACGCTGTGCCGCCCACGACTGCGTCATGCTCTTCCTCCCCGCCCACCCGCGCCGCCAGTGGTGCTCCCCGGACCGCTGCGGCAATCGCGCCCGCGTCGCCCGCTACTACCAGCGCCACAAGGGCACGGACTGAGGTGCTCGTTCACCGGGACCGAGGGTGCACCGCCACCCCGTCCGCCTGATACCACGGGTCCGGACCGGCACCGCCGCCGGAGACCAAGGGCAGGAAGGACATCCCCCGGCCATGACATTCACACGTATCGCCGCCGTCGCCACGGCGGTGGTGGGCCTCGCCGCCCCCGCCGTACTCGGCGCGGAAACCCCACGCGCCCAGGCGAAACCGGAGGGGCTCACCATCCGGCACCTGGACACTCGGCTGCTGTCCGACGATCTGGAGTTCGGCGGACAGCGGGTGGGCGGGCTCTCGGGCATCGACTACACCCAGGGCGGCACATCGTTCCTGGCCATCAGCGACAACCGCGGTGAATCCGGCCCGGTGCGGGCGTACACGCTGAACCTGCCCATCGGCGCGGACGGAAAACTCGGTGAGCCCGAATTCGACAGGCTCATAACACTTTTGGATGCCAACGGCGCTCCTTACGCACCGCGTTCGGTCGATCCCGAATCGGTGCGCTGGACCCCGAACCACCAAGGGTTCCTCTACACCAGCGAAGGCGAGGCGAAGGCCGGGCGGGCCGGATTCATTCGTGAGGCCACGCTGGACGGCGCTTACGTCCGCGACCTGCCGGTGCCCGACGCGTTCACGCCGCGGCTGGAGGGCGGCCAGCTGGTCTCCGGCATTCGCGACAACCTCGGTTTCGAGGCCATGGATCTGGCGCGTGGCGCGTCGACCGTGGTGGCGGTCAGCGAGAATGCCCTGGTGCAGGACGGTCCGGCGGCGTCACCGGAGGCCGAGAGCCCGTCGCGACTGGTGCAGCTGCACCACGCCACCGGCGCGGTGGTCGGCGAATACGTGTACCCGGTGGACAAGGTGGAGCCCGGTGGTCTGCCGGTGGCGACCGGTATCGCCGAAATCCTCGCCGTCGACCCCGGCCGCTATCTCACCCTCGAACGCAGTATGGTCCCCGGTACCGGATTCACCGCCCGCATCTACGAAACCTCCACCGACGGAGCGGATCCCATTTCCGGCGCCGTCTCCGCCGCGACCAAGCCGATGTCCAAGCGGCTGCTGTTCGACTTCCGCGCCAACGGCATCGATCCGCAGTGCGTGGAGGGTATGACCTGGGGTCCGAAGCTGTCCGGCGGCGCGCGATCGCTGGTTCTGGTGTCGGACAACAACTTCGGCCAAGCCGGGCGGACAGCGTTCCACCTGCTCTCCGTGGATTGAGCTGCAGATGATCGACTCCACCCCTAGACTGCCGTAATGCGTTCAGGGGGTAAGGGGTTGGAGAACCGCCAGCTGTCGGCGCGGGTACTCACACCGCGTCGGCTCGCGCTCTTGATGAGCGCCGCGCCGCCGCTGCTGTTCCTCGGGGTACACGTGTACCCCTTCGCCGACGACTGGACCTCGGTGCGGGTTCGGCTGCGGGTGCGGCGGTGGAATGCCAATCACCATGGGGCCGCGCCCGGCTGGTCGCTCTACGCGATGACCGACCCGTTCTTCGGGATGATGGCCTACGGCCAGCTCGGCGCGGACTACCGCGTGTGGACCAGCAGCGCGGAGATCGAGTTCATCGCGGCCGGGCGCGGCACCGTGTACTCGACCATGACGATGCCCAGGGCGGTGGTCGACGAGATTCGGGAACGCACCGCCGACGGCGCCAAATCGATCACCGAGCACGTGGCCGACATCGTCGACGGCGACGGCACGCTCGTGGCCCGCGCCACGCAGCGGCTCTACGTGCGGCGGGCGCGGGCGAACGCCGCCCCGGCCTGACGTCACCGTAATGTCACGACTTGCGCGGGTACACCGGCTGAACTGCGCACTAGGGTCGATACCGTGGCCGACAAAGGACTGCGGGTAGCGAGCGGAATCGCCGCCGCCGGGGTGACCCTCGGCGTCGCCGAGATCCTCGCGGCCTGGATCGGCGCGCAGAGCGCACCCCTGCAAGCGGTCGGCGCGGCGGTGGTGGACCACACCCCGGACGGGTTGCGGGAGTGGGTGATCGACACCTTCGGCACCAACGACAAACTGCTGCTGTACATCCTCATGGGAGCGGTCGCGGTCCTGGTGGCGGGGCTCGCGGGACTGATCGAGCGAGTACAGCGGCCCGCCGGGTCGATTCTGCTCGGGGTGTTCGGCCTGTTGGCGACCGTCGCGGCACTGGGTCGGCCGGGTGCCGCGTGGACCTGGGCCTTGCCCGCGGCGATCGGCGCGAGCACCGGAATCATGGTGCTGCGCAACCTCACCCGGCGAATCGATGAGCTGCCGACCGAGCCGAAAGCCGCGGACGGCACGCACCCTGAACAGAACGTCCAGGACAGCGGGCTCGCTGAGCCGAAGGTCGGGGGCGGTCCCGAGGTCGCGGACGTCCACCTCGAGCGTCGAAAGGTGGTGCGCGGTATCGCGACCGCCGGTGCTGTCGCCATTGGCGCGGGGCTGGTCGGTCGCTGGCTGGGGCAGCGGGCGCGGGACGTGTCGGGGGAGCGCGCCGAGATCCAGCTCCCGCCGCCGAGCGGACCGGTGACTCCACTGGAGCCGGGCGTGGATCTCCCAGTGCCGGGCCTGAGCTCGTACGTCACCTCCAACGCCGACTTCTACCGCATCGACACCGCCCTGGTGCTCCCGCAGGTCAGCAAGGAGGAGTGGTCACTGCGCATCCACGGCATGGTGGACCGAGAAATCCGGCTGACCTACGCGGATCTGGCCGCGCGCCCCGCCATCGAACGCCTGATCACTCTGGCCTGCGTCTCCAACCCCATCGGCGGTGACCTCATCGGCAATGCCCGCTGGCTCGGCTACCGTCTCGACGAACTGCTCGCCGAGGCCGGACCGCACCCCGACGCCGATATGGTGCTGTCGCACAGCAAGGACGGCTGGACCGCGGGCAGCCCGCTGTCGGTGCTCGCCGACGGCCGCGACGCCATGCTCGCGGTCGGGATGAACGGCGAACCACTGCCCGTCGCGCACGGCTATCCGGCCCGCCTCGTAGTGCCCGGCCTCTACGGCTACGTATCCGCCACCAAATGGGTCACCGAACTCGAGGTCACGAGATTCGATCGCGCCCAGGCCTATTGGACCAAACGCGGCTGGTCGGCACAGGGCCCGATCAAGACCGGCACCCGCATCGACACCCCGCGTCGGACCCGCCTCGACGCCGGTCGCATCGCCATCGCGGGCGTGGCCTGGGCCCAGCACCGCGGCATCCGCGGCGTCGAGGTGCGCATCGACAACGGCGAATGGCAGCCCGCGCGACTGGCCGCCGAACCCACCGTGGATGCCTGGCGGCAATGGGTTTTCGAGTGGGACGCCACGCCCGGCGCACACACCATCACCGCCCGCGCCACCGACGGCACCGGCGAAACCCAGACCGCCGAACGCCGGGATGTGGTGCCCGACGGGGCGACCGGATATCCATCGATCTCGGTCCGCGTCGGATGATCCTTTGAGATCCGGACATACGGCACGCCGTACCGAACTACCGGTTCTTCCGGGCCACTTCGCGCCTAGTATCTGATCCGGCCGTCGACGCCCACCCAAGGAGCGCGTATGACCGGAGTACTCGAATGGGCGCGGGCGGAGAACCTGCAGCCCGAACCGATCACCCTCGATGTGTGGAAGCAGTTGCCGCGCGAGTTCCGCAGACTCGTCGAGGTGGTGAACGGCGATGCGGTGCGCGCGGACAATCCCACCTGCACGCATCGCAATGCCGCGCGCCGCCTGTCGTCGATGTTGGAGACGGCGGCCGAGAAACATATGAACCGCTACAACGACGGCTGGCTGTTCGTGGCCACGGATCTCGATGTGCTGCTGTGGGATCGGCCGCGCGTCACGCTGCGCCGCCCCGATGTGACGGTGTTCTGCGGGGAGCCCAACGACTACGGCCCCATGCCCGCATCCCGCGTGAAGATCGTGGTGGAGGTGGTGTCCCCGGCGTCGGAGCGCGTCGACACCGCCGACAAGACCGCCGAATACGCGCTCGCGGGCATCCCCTGGTACTGGCTGGTGCGCATGGACGGGGAACGGGTGGCGTCCATCGATATTCACGTTCTGGTGCTGCGCCAGTATCGGCTGCACAAGCGGCTCAAGGCCGATATCGAATCGACGTTGGTGGAGATGCCGTTCGAGATTCGCATCGACTGGCACCGGCTCACCGGACTGCTGCTGTGACGCGGCCCTGAAAACGCCCGCCCGGGAACGATTCCCGGGCGGGCGTCGGCACGCTCAGCCAGCGATATCCGCCTTGGCGCGTTCGGGTTTCGCCGCATCCGCCGCGGGCCGCCCGACGAACAGCGCCGAGGCCACCACGCCGATCAGCAGAATCGCCCCGGGCAGGTACATGGACTGGCTCAGGGCCGTACTCAACTTGTCCATGACCTGTGCCTTCACCTCCGGCGGGATATCGCCCATGCCCGCGCCGCCCTCGCCGATCGGTCCGGTGGTCGGCAGATGCTGCGCCGCGATCCGCGAGGAGAGCAGGGCGGCGACGGCCGCCGAACCCAGCACCGAACCGACCTGTCGGGTGGTGTTGTAGATACCCGCACCCGCACCGGCCTGCTGCACCGGCAGATTGTGCGTCGCGGTGGTGGCCAGCGGAGCCCAGATGCAGGCATTGGCGATACCGGCGATACCGCCGATCACCAGGAACAGCGGAATCGACGCATCCGGCGTCATCAGGGCGGCGAAGGCGAAGATGGTGCCCGCGAACACCGCGAAACCGATGGTCGGCAGCATGCGCGGCGGCAGCTTGTCGGAGAGCTTGCCGATCACCGGCGCGAAGACGCCGGTCAGAATCGCCATGGGAGCCAAGACGAGTGCCGACCGCGTCGGCGACATCTCCCGCACCTGCTGCAAATAGAAGTAGAACGGAACGAAATTCGCGGTGATGGCCGCGCCCATGGCCGCGATACCCAGATTCGAGAGCGCGAAATTGCGATCCTTGAACAGGCTCAACGGCACCAGCGGCTCACCGGTGTTGCGCGCCTGGTTCACCACGAACAGGCCGAGCACGATCAGGCCCACCGCGATCATGCCCCAGATCAGGCCGTCCCAGTCGCGGGTATTGCCCTCCTGGATACCGAAGACCACCAGGAACATGCCGGTCGCACTCAGCACCACGCCCACGAAATCGAATTTGTGCTCGTGGGTCTCCAGCGACGGCACCAGCCAGACCGCCAGCGCGAATGCCACGATGCCGACCGGCACATTGATGTAGAAGATCCACTCCCAGCCGTGCGTATCGATGAGGAAACCGCCCAGAATGGGGCCGACCAGTGTGGCCAGACCGGCCACGCCACCCCATAGGCCCATGGCCGCGCCGCGCTTGTCCGGCGGGAAGGTGCGGGTGATGACCGCCATGGTCTGCGGGGTCATGAGCGCCGCGCCGAGACCCTGCACGGCGCGCGCCGCGATGAGCATCTCGATGCTGGTGGACATGGCGCACCACAGCGACGACAGCGTGAAGACGGCCAGGCCCAACAGGTAGATGTTCTTGGGGCCGAAGCGATCTCCGAGGCGGCCGGTCACCAGCAGCGGTACCGCGTAGGCCAGCAGGTAGGCGCTGGTCACCCAGATGACCTTGTTGATATCGGCGTGTAGGTCGGTCATGATCGCCGGATTGGCCACCGCGACGATGGTCATATCCAGCAGGATCATGAAGAACCCGACGACCAGCGCGTAGAGCGCCAGCCACGGATTGCGTTGAGTGGGCATGTCATTCCTTGTCTGGGGAGTGGGTGCGGTGCGGCCGGGCCTCAGCGGTGAGGCGGGGCGGCACCGCCTTTGCGCACTGCGGCGAAGACGTCCTCGGTGACGGCGGCGGCCCAGTCGTGGCCGGGTCGGTCGTCCGGGCAGGGCAGGCGGTCGCCGGTCTCGGGATCGAACTCCTCCCACGGCAATTCGCCGCTCTCCAATTCCTCGACGAAGCCGCGCAGCCAGGTGACCTCGGCATCGCGTTGGGTGTGGATGTAGTCCAGGACCATCCAGTAGCGACGCGGCACACCCTTGTGCCGCGTCCACGCGCGCAGGGCATCGAGTTCGGCGATATCCAGATCGAGCGCGGTTATGCGCTGGCGCAGTGCGTCGATCACCTGCTGGCGGGGGAGATTGTGGGATTCGGACAGGGCGACCGGGAAGATCGGGTACTCGCGCTCGGGCTGGACCAGGATGCTGGCGACCCGGGCGCGCAGGGCGGCGCGGCCACTGTCGGCTATGCGGTAGCTGGTGCGCTCCGGGCGGTTTCCGGCGCGGCCGGTGCCCTCGGCGTGCACCAGTTCCTGCTCGGCCAGCCGGTCGACGGTGTGGTACAGCGAGCCCGGACGAATCTTGATCAGGTAGTCCTCGCGCCGCAGGGTGAGCAGTTGGTACATCTCGTACGGGTGCATGGGCCGCTCCTCGAGTAGAGCCAGCACCGCGATTGCCATCGGCGTCAGTGCCGTGCTCGTGCCCTTCTTCGTGACCACGTCTTGCTACCCCAGATCTTCCGCACCAAATATTCCACGTGGAATATACGATGCGGAAGTGGGGAGCGACAAGGTGGGGTGACTCAGGTCTCCGGATCGGCCGCGCGGCGGTACCGCTGGCTCAGGGTGCGCAACGCGTCGGCCAACTCCGGGGAATCGACCACCTCGAAATCGGCGTCGAGCATGCCCAGATACAGAGCGAGCTGGAAGGGATGGTCCGAACCGGGTTCGAACGCGCACCGGTTCTCGCCGAGCGGCTCGACCTCCACCGGAATCGGAATGCGTTCTCGCACATGGCTTGCCGGAGCGTGCACGATGACGCGGGCGGTGAATTTCCAGGTGGCCTCGCCGACGCCGCGCTCCACCCGGGCGCTGATCTCGTGGTCCGGCGGCAGTGGGCGCGGGGTGAAACGTGGGCCGGTCGGCGTTCGCGGGGTGATGCGGTCGACGCGGAAGGTGCGCCAGTCGGCGCGGTCGGTGTCCCAGGCCAGCAGATACCAGCGCTGACGGTGGTTGACCAGGCGGTAGGGCTCCACCTCGCGCCGGGTCTCGGAGCCGGAGTGCGAGCGGTAGTCCAGGCGCAGTCGTTCGTGGTCGCGGCAGGCGGCGGCGAGCAGCGTGAGCGTCTCCGGGTCCACGCGGGCCTCGCGCGACGGGACGGGCAGCGTGTGGGATCCGAAGGCGCTCACCCGATGTCGCAATCGCGCGGGCAGAATGCGCTGCACCTTGGTGAGCGCGCGCAGCGAGGTCTCCTCGATACCCGCGAGGGAACCCGCCGCGGCCGTGCGCAATCCGATGGCCACCGCGACCGCCTCGTCGTCGTCGAGCAGCAGCGGCGGGAGGGCGCCGTCGTCGCCGAGTCGGTAGCCGCCGGAGACGCCGGGGCGGGCGTCGACCGGGTAGCCCAGGGCGCGCAGGCGCTCGATGTCGTTGCGGATGGTGCGGGTGGTGACGTGCAGGCGGTCGGCCAGTTCGGCGCTGGTCCAATCGCGTCTGGCCTGGAACAGGGAGAGCAGGCGCAGCAGTCGCGCCGAGGTTTCCAACATTCTTCGATCAGACCTCCGATTGCGGAACGCAGCTTTCCGCGATTGTTCCTATCGTTTCATTGCGAGCACAAGAGGTCAGTGGTGCGATAGCAGCGAATGGAAGGAAATACCCTCATGCACAACGACATCCGTCCCTTCACCCTCGATATCCCGCAGATCGAGATCGACTACCTGCACGATCGGCTGGCCCGGGCACGGTGGGCCGCCGAGGTGCCCGGCACCGGCTGGGAGCGCGGGGTCCCGCTCGACCATCTGCGCGAACTCGCCCACTACTGGCGCACCGGATACGACTGGCGCGCCTACGAATCCACGCTCAATGCCTTCGGCCAGTACGTCACCGATATCGACGGCCAGCGCATCCACTTCCTGCACGTGCGCTCCGACCACCCCGATGCCAAGCCGCTGCTGATCACCCACGGCTTCCCGAGTTCGGTCGCCGAATTCCTGCACCTCATCGAACCGCTGGTGAATCCCGCCGAAGGGCAGGCCTTCCACGTGGTGGCCCCGTCGCTGCCCGGCTACACCCTCTCCACCCCGCTCAGCGACACCGGATGGGCGATGGCCCGCACCGCCCGCGCCTGGGTCGAACTCATGAGCCGCCTCGGCTACCAGCGCTACGCGGTCCACGGCGGCGACGTCGGCGCGGGCATTTCCGGTTTGGTCGCGAGCCTGGACGGCGATCACGTCATCGGCGTCCACGTGGTCACCGACCCCCTGACCGCCGCCAACACCGCCACCTTCCTCCCCGGCATGGCCGACCGCCTGAACCCCGACGACCCGATCGACAAACTCATCCTCACCCGCATGGAGACCTTCCAGCGCGACGGCTCCGGCTACCTCGCCATCCAGAACACCCGCCCCCAGACCATCGGCTACGGCCTCGTGGATTCCCCACTGCTGCAACTGGCCTGGATCGCGGAGAAGGTCAAGGAGTGGACCGACCTCCCCGTGGACCGCGACCAATTGCTCACCACCGCCAGCCTCTACTGGTTCACCGGCTCCGGCTCCACCGCCGCCCACACCCTCTACGACCAGGCCCACTCCTCCGACTGGGGCGCACCCCCCACCGTGCCTCAAGGCTTCGCGGTCTTCGGCGCGGACGAAACCGTCCGCCGAGTAGTCCCCGCCCCCGCCAACGCCCACTGGACCGAATTCCCCCGCGGCCTGCACTTCCCAGCCATGGAAGCCCCCGCCGAACTCGCGGGCGACCTCCGAAAGTTCTTCGGCCCCTTGACCTGAACCGCCCCGGCGGCCCACAGCGTGAAGCTGGGGCCGCTTCTCACGACGGTTCGATTCGCAGTTGGCTCAGCTCGGGAACCGCACGGTGCAGCGTGAGAAAATCGGTATCGTTGTGCACCACCGTCGCCCCGTGACGCAGCGCGGTCGCGGCGATCTGGATATCGGTGGTCTGCGCGCCGCGCCCCGCACCGATCGCCCACAATGCGGTCCGGATTCGGGTCACCTCGTTCTCGACCTCGTCATCTATGGGGAGCCAACGGAATACCGATCCGTAGAGCTCGGTCAGGAATTCCAGGCCGCGCTTGTCTCGTGCGCTGAACCGGGCTTCATCCATGGTGACCATCGAGGCGCACAGCACGCCGATCACCGCGAGTTCGTCGACCTTGTGCCGGACTTCCCGCCGCGTCCAATAGTGCGACATGACCGACTGGTCGAGCAGGTAGTGGGGGCGGTCGCTGGCGAGCGTCACCGCTCGGTTGCCGCGTCCGATTCGGCGAGCTCCGTCTCGGATAGGAAGGGATTGTGGTCCATGCGCTTCAGGCGTGTCAGCGCCTCGCGCTGGCGATAGCCTTGGACCAGCTCGGTCATGGCCAGATTGATGACAGCCTTCTTGGTCGTGAGGCCGGTGAGGCGCATCGCCTCGGCCAGGACCTCGTCGGGAATCTCGACGGTCGTAGCCATCTGCCCCTCCATATTATGGATATCAGATATTCATAATACGTGCGATTCGCACTATCGCCGCTCAGAGGTGGCGGAGGTAGCGGTCGGGGGCGTCGAGGAAGGTGCGCCAGTTACGGACCATGTCGAGGTCTTGCCAGGGGCGGGGTTCGATGCCGGTGTCGGTCAGTTCGAGGATGTCGGCGTTGGGGCAGGCGGCCAGGAGGGGGGAGTGGGTGGCCATGATGACCTGGGAGCCTTCGGCCGCGAGGTCTACGAGGACGCCCAGGAGGGCCAGGCAGGATTGGAAAGACAGGGCCGCTTCGGGTTCGTCGAGGATCCAGAGGCCTTGGCCCACAGGGCGTTCGGCAATGTAGTGCAGGAACGACTGGCCGTGGGAGAGGGCGGTCCAGCGTTGGTCGGTGTCGCGGACGCGCATATCGTCGGCCATCTCGAACAGGTTGACCATCGATTCGGCACGCAGGAAGCCGCCGTTGGTGGGTCTGGGATAGGCGCCGTCGCAACGGATATGGGTGCCGAGGTCGCTGTCGCCGGAGGTGCCGCCGGGCGACCACAGGTGGTCCGCGCCGCGCATGCCCGCCTGCCAGCTGTCGGCGATCGCCTCGACCAGGGTGGATTTGCCGACGCCGTTCTCGCCGACGAGAACCGTCACCGGCCATTCGAACGACAGTCCGCGCGAACAGAATTCGGCGATCGCGGGGACCTCCAGATACCACGACGCCGGATCGAATCGCTCGGTGGGAGCGAATTCGACCCGGCGCAGTAGTAGGGGCTTCACACTAGGCGGTCGGTGCGAAGGCCTCGTCGATGATCTCCTGCTGCTCCACCGCGTGCACCTTCGACGAACCCGAGGACGGGGCCGACATGGCGCGGCGCGAGATGCGGCGCAGCTTGCCGAAGCGGGCCGGGAGGATCTCCGGGAGGTTCAGGCCGAAGAACGGCCACGCGCCCTGGTTGGCGGGCTCCTCCTGGACCCAGACGAGATCGGTGGCGTCGGCGTAGCCCTCCAGCGCCTCGTTCAGGCGGAACTTCGGAATCGGGTACAGCTGCTCGACGCGCACGATGGCGACGTCGTCGCGGTTGTTCTTGTTCTTCTGCGCGACCAGCTCGTAGTAGAGCTTGCCGGAGGTCAGCAGCACGCGCTTGACCTTCGACCGGTCACCGTCGCCGCTCTCGTAGGTGGGCTCCTCGAGCACGGTGCGGAACTTGTTGTCGGTGAAGTCCTCGATATCGGAGACCACGGCCTTGTTGCGCAGCATGGACTTCGGCGTGAAGACCACCAGCGGGCGGCGGATGCCGTCCAGGGCGTGGCGGCGCAGCAGGTGGAAGTAGTTCGACGGCGTCGACGGCACGGCCACCGTCATCGAACCCTCGGCGCACAGCTGCAGGAACCGCTCGATACGGCCCGAGGTGTGGTCGGGACCCTGACCCTCGTGACCGTGCGGCAGCAGCAGCACGACCTCGGAGAGCTGACCCCACTTGGCCTCACCGGAGGAGATGAACTCGTCGATGATGGTCTGCGCGCCGTTGACGAAGTCACCGAACTGCGCCTCCCACAGCACCAGCGCTTCCGGATTGCCCAGCGAGTAGCCGTATTCGAAACCGACGGCGGCGTACTCGGAGAGCGCGGAGTCGTGCACCGCGAACCAACCGGCCTTCTCGGAGCCGATATTGTGCAGCGGCGTGTACTCGCTGCCGTTCTTGCGGTCGATGATCACCGAGTGCCGCTGGGTGAAGGTGCCGCGCCGCGAGTCCTGACCGGTCAGGCGCACCGCGTGCCCCTGGTCGATCAGCGTGCCGAAGGCCAGCAGCTCGGCGAACGCCCAGTCCACCTTGCCCTCGTAGGCCATCTCCTTGCGGCGGTCCAGCACCGGCTTGACGCGCGGATGCACACTGAAGCCCTCGGGCACGTTCACGAACGCGTCGCCGATGCGCTGCAGCACCGACTTGTCCACGGCCGTCACCAGATTCGCGGGCAGCTGCTGCTCGTCCTCGACCGATTCCGACGGCTCGGGCCGGTACTTCTCCAGCTCGCGCACCTCGTTGAAGACCCGCTCCAGCTGACCCTGGTAGTCGCGCAGCGCGTCTTCGGCTTCCTTCAGCGAGATATCGCCACGACCGATCAGGCTCTCGGTGTAGATCTTGCGCACCGAGCGCTTGGTGTCGATGACGTCGTACATGTACGGCTGGGTCATCGACGGGTCGTCGCCCTCGTTGTGGCCGCGGCGGCGGTAGCAGATGAGGTCGATGACCACATCCTTGTTGAACCGCTGGCGGTAGTCGACGGCCAGCTTGGCCACCCACACACAGGCTTCCGGATCGTCACCGTTCACGTGGAACACCGGCGCGCCGATGAACTTGGCGATATCGGTGGAGTATTCGGTGGAGCGCGAGTACTCCGGCGCGGTGGTGAAGCCGATCTGGTTGTTCACCACGATGTGCACGGTGCCGCCGGTGCGGTAGCCGCGCAGACCCGACAGGTTCAGCGTCTCGGCGACGACACCCTGACCGGCGAAGGCCGCGTCACCGTGCAGCATGAGCGGCACGACGGAGAAGTTGCGGTCCTCTTCACCCTTGTTGGTGAGGTCTTCCTTGGTGAGCAGATCCTGCTTGGCGCGGACCAGGCCCTCCAGGACGGGATCGACGGCTTCCAGGTGCGAGGGGTTGGCGGTCAGCGACACCGTGATGTCGTTGTCGCCGAACATCTGGATGTAGGTGCCCTGCGCGCCCAGGTGGTACTTCACGTCACCGGAGCCGTGCGTGGCCGCCGGGTTCATATTGCCCTCGAACTCGGTGAAGATCTTCGAGTAGGGCTTGCCGACGATATTGGCGAGCACGTTCAGGCGACCGCGGTGCGGCATACCGATGACGACCTCGTCGAGGGCGTGCTCGGCGCACTGGTCGATGACGGAGTCCATCATCGGGATGACCGACTCGGCGCCCTCGAGCGAGAAGCGCTTCTGACCAACGTATTTGGTCTGTAGGAAGGTCTCGAACGCCTCGGCCGCGTTCAACCGCGACAGGATGTACTTCTGCTCGGCGACGGTCGGCTTCTCGTGCTTCTGCTCGACCCGCTCCTGAATCCACTGCAGCTGCTCGGGATCGAGGATGTGGGTGTACTCCACGCCGACGTGGCGGCAGTAGGCGTCGCGCAGGATGGAGAGCACATCGCGCAGCTTCATGCGCTCCTGGCCGTGGAAGCCCGCGACATTGAATTCGCGGTCCAGGTCCCACAGCGTGAGGCCGTGCTGGGTGACATCCAGGTCCGGATGCGAGCGGAACTTGTCCTTCACCAGTCGCAGCGGGTCGGTGTCGGCCATCAGGTGACCGCGGTTGCGGTAGGCGGAGATCATCTCCTGCACGCGGGTCGACTTGTCGATACCGCGTTCCTTGATGTCCTTGCGCCAGCGCACCGGCTCGTAGGGGACACCCATGCCGTGGAAGATCTCGTCGTAGAGCTCGTCGGAGATCAGCAGGTTGTGGATGGTGCGCAGGAAGTCACCGGACTCCGCGCCCTGGATGATGCGGTGGTCGTAGGTGGAGGTCAGCGTCATGAGCTTGCCGATGCCGATCTCCGCGAGCTGAGCGTCGCTCATGCCCTGGAACTCGGCCGGGTACTCCATGGCGCCCGCGCCGATGATCGCGCCCTGGCCGGGCATCAGCCGCGGCACCGAGTGGTTGGTGCCGATGGTGCCCGGATTGGTCAGCGAGATGGTGACGCCGGAGAAGTCCTCGATACCGAGCTTGCCGTCGCGGGCGCGGCGAACGATGTCCTCGTAGGCGTTGTGGAACTGCGCGAAGGTCATGTTCTCGCAGTTCTTGATGGCCGCCACGACCAGCGAACGGCTGCCGTCCTTGCCGGGCAGGTCGATGGCCAGACCCAGGTTGGTGTGCGCCGGGGTGACCGCGTTGGGCTTTCCGTCGATCTCGGCGTAGTGCCGGTTCATGTTCGGGAAGGCCTTGACCGCCTGCACGATGGCGTAGCCGAGCAGGTGGGTGAAGGAGATCTTGCCGCCGCGCGTGCGGGCGAGGTGATTGTTGATGACCAGACGGTTGTCGATCATCAGCTTCGCCGGGATGGCGCGCACGGAGGTGGCGGTGGGGATGGTCAGCGACGCCGACATGTTCTTCACCACGGCCGCCGCGGGCCCGCGTAGGACCTTGGTCTCATCGCTCGCGTCGACCTTCGGTCCGCCCGCGGTGGGGGCGGCGTTGGAGGCCGGGGCCGGAGTGGTCTGCGGCGCGCGCACCTGAGCCGGGGCCGGGGCCGGAGCGGGTGTCGGCGCGGGCTTCGCGGCGGGAGCGGGAGTCGGCTTGGCGGGGGCCGGAGCGGCAGCGGCGGGAGCCGGGGCCGGGGCGGCGGCCTGGCTGTTGGATTGGCTGTTGTCGCCGGTCTTCTCCGGCGTGTAGTCGGCGAGGAACTCGTGCCAGCTCTCATCGACCGACGACGGGTCCTGTTTGTACTTCTGGTACATCTCGTCGACAAGCCACTGGTTCTGTCCGAACTGGTCTGTTGAGCTGCTCACAGCAGGTGTTCGCCTCATTTCGTTCTTCGCGCTGCGACGTTTGTGACGTGCCCGGCACGGGTAATCGGCTCGATGCGCGCCGATGCGCCCCCTCTGAGGATATGCCCACCCCTGTTCGCCCGTGGGCGTGGACTACCACCGAGTGGACACATCCCCTGATGACGACTCGTCCTCTGTCGACAATATTCCTTCCTCCGCGCTCGCCGCAGCCCACAGTCGGGCATACGTTCCGGCGGCCTCGAGGAGTTCGTGATGTGAGCCGATTTCGGTGATGCGGCCGTGCTCCACGACGGCGATTCGATCGGCCTGCGCGGCCGTCGCCAGCCGGTGCGCGACGATGATCGCGGTCCGGCCGCGGGTCACGGATCTGCTCGCTACCAGGACGGATGCCTCGGCCGCCGGATCGAGTACGGCGGTGGCCTCGTCGAGCAGCAGCAGGTCGGGGTGCACCAGTTCCGCGCGGGCCAGGGCGATGAGCTGGCGCTGCCCGGCCGACAGGCCGCGACCGCGTTCGCCGACGGGCTGCTCGAACCCGCGCGGCAGTGCGGTGATGGTGTCGAGCGCGCCCACTTCAGCAGCGGCGTTTTCGATCTGTGAGGCCGTGGCGAAAGGTTTGCCAAATGAGATGTTGCTGGCAACGTCGCCGGAGAAGAGGTGAGCTTCCTGCGGGACCACGCCCAGCCGGGCGCGGTAGTCGGTGAGCTTGTAGTCGCGAATGTCGATGCCGTCGACGTAGATGCCGCCGGTGCCCTCGGCCGTGCGCGGCATGTCGTAGAGGCGGGCGAGCAATTTCACAATCGTCGACTTTCCCGCGCCGGTCGCGCCGACCAGCGCCAGACTGCCGCCCGCCGGGATCCGCAGCGTGACGCCGTCGAGCGCGGGGGTGGGCGCGCCCGCGTACCGGAAGCGCACATTGTCGAAGACGACCTCGCCGCGCAGACCGTCCTCGATGGCGACCGCGTCGGCCGGATCGGGGGCGATGGAGGATTCGGTGCGCAGCAGTTCGCCGATGCGCCGCAATCCGACCCGGGCCTGCTGATAGCCGTCGAAGAGCTGGGAGAGCTGATGGATCGGCCCGAACAGCAGCCCGAGGTAGAGCACGAAGGCGACGAGGGTGCCCGCCGTGGTGGCGCCCCGCGCCACCTGCCACGCGCCCGCGAACACCACGGCCGCCAGCGCGAGATCCGCCCACGCGCCGACGAAGGAGAAGAACACCGCGATGGCGCGCTGCGCCCGCATGCGGCTCACCCGGTAGTTGTCGGAGTATTCGGCGAACCGGCGGGCAGCCTTCGGCTCGTGTCGGTAGGCCTGCACCACGCGCAGCCCGGACACGTTCTCCTGGAAGTCGGCGTTCACGGTGGCGGCGTGTTCGCGCGCCGCGGTGTAGGCCGCGCTGGAGGTGCGCCGGAAAGCCCAGGTGGCCAAGGCCAGTGGCGGAATGGCGGCGAACACCACGAGCGCCAGCTGCACGTCGATGACCAGCAGCGCCACCGCGATGCCCGCCACGGTGAGCAGGCTGACCAGCACCGTCGGCACGCCCGTCTGCAGGAAGGTGGAGAGCGCGTCGATATCGGTGGTCATGCGGGTCATGATCCGACCGGACAGTTCCCGCTCGTAGTAGTCCAATCCGAGCCGCTGGAGATGCGCGTAACTGCGCACCCGCAACCCGTAGAGCACGCGCTCCCCGGCCCGGGACCCCAGCAGCAGCGCGGCCGCCGCGACCACCCATCCGATCACGACGAGCCCCGAACCGACCGCCGCGGACCACACCAGTGCGCCCGAGTCGCGCGCGCTCACCCCGGAGTCGATGGCATAGCGCACGATCGACGGGAAACCCACGCCGACAACGGCTTCCACGGCCAGCAGCACCATGGTGGCCACCACCAGCCACCGCACCGGACGCAGCGCGCGCAGCAGCCGGAATCCCGGATCGGGCTCGCGCAGGCCCTGGTCGTCGAGCCCCGGCGATTCGGACGCCTCGGGCAGCCGCGCGAGCGCGCGCCGAACCTCCGGCGGGGTATCGGGATCGATATCCGCCGCGGCGTCGCGCGCTGCCGTGCCCGTCTTCGACCCTGGCTCCTGGCGAGAGTCCGTCGAGGGGGGTATCCAGGCGGTATGGCCCGATTCGCCCGAGGTGAGCACCCCAAGCGCACCCCGTTCTACGGGGTGCTCATGCTCATTGTCGTCATGCTCGCCGGATTGTGGGTCCGCGACTGGCCGATCGTCTGGCTGCGCGTGCTCGGCTTCGTCGCGCTGTTCGCCATGGCTCTCGTCGGCTTCGTCATGACCTTCCGCGACTACTCCTGAACCGGGCAGGCGGATCACCCGATCGGCGCGGGCCAGGGTCGATTCCCGGTGCGCCAGAATCACAGTCGTGCGTCCCCCGTTGGGCAGCGCGTCGAAGATGGCGGCCTCGGTGAGCGCGTCGACCGCCGAGGTGGCATCGTCGAGGATGAGGATGCGCGGGTCGGCGAGCAGGGCGCGGGCCAGGGCGATGCGCTGGCGTTGACCGCCGGAGAGGGTGAGTCCGCGTTCGCCGACCACGGTGTCGTAGCCCGCGGGCAGCGCCTCGATGAATTCGTCGGCGGCGGCGAGCTTGGCGGCGGCGCGCAACTCGGTCTCGGTGGCATCGGGGCGGCCCAGCGCGATATTGGCGGCGATGGTGTCGGAGAACAGGAAGGGTTCGTCGAAGACCACGCCGATGGCCGAGCGCAGGTCGGCGGCGCGCACTTCGCCGATATCGGCCTGGGAGCTCTTGCCGCGCAGGATGATTCGTCCCGCATCCGGATCGTAGAAGCGGGGCAGCAGCAGTGAGAGGGTGGATTTGCCGGAACCGGCGGGCCCGATGATCGCCACCGTCTCACCCGGTGCCACCGTGAGGTCGAAGTCGCGCAGAATCGGCCGATCCGGATCGAAGCCGAAGGTCAGTGCGGAGATCTCGATGCCCAGCGGCCCCTCGGGTAGCGCCACCGGATGCTCGGGATCGGTGCGGTGTGGCGCGCTGTCGATCACCTGGTGCACGCGTTCGGCGGCGGCGCGGGTCAGCTGCGCCATCACCAGCACCATGGAGACGGTGCGCGCGGCGGCGGTCATGGTCGCCACATAGGCGGTGAAGGCCAGGAAGGTGCCGATGCCGATGGTGCCGTGCAGGGCGAGGAGTCCGCCGATGGCGATGACCGCCACCAGTCCGGCCTGCGGGATGGCCGAGAGCGTGGGCGCGAAGCGCATATCGAGTTTCGCCGCCCGCATCCGCTCGGCGAACAGCCGCCGCCCGCGCCCCTCGAGCACCTCGACCATGCGCGCTTCCTGTCCGAACCCCTTCACCACGCGCACCCCGGTGACGGTCTCCTCGACGTGCTGCGCCAGATCCGCCGCGCGCTGCTGCGCCGACCAGGTCGCCGCGTAGAGCCGCGGTCGAATCCGGTACACCACGACGGCGATGGCGGGCACCACCAGCAGCGCGGCCACCGCCAGCGGCGGCGACAGCCAGATCATGACGGCCGCCGCCAGCACGAATTGCAGCGCCGCCATACTCGACCACGGCACCATGGCGAGCAGTCCCTGCACCAGTTGCAGATCGGTGATGGACCGCGACACCACCTGCCCCGTGCGCAACTCGTCCTGCCCGCGCCCGTCCAGCCGTTGTAGCGACGCCAACAGATCCAGCCGCAATTCGTGCTGCACATCCAGAGCCAACTGCCCCGCCAGCAATCGGCGGGTGAACGTCGCGAGGAACCGTCCCACGGCCAGCGCCGCCATGAGCGCCGCCATCACGCCGATGATCCCGGTATCCCCGGCGGTGGCCCCGTCCAGGGCCCGCTTGGCCAGCAGCGGCCCGGTCACCTCGACCACGGCCCCGGCGATCAAGGCCGCGACGATCCCGGCCAGCAGCCAGGGATGCTCCCGGCATCGCCCCCACAGTCGCCGCACCCACCCGGGCTCGGTCGCACCCGCCCGGCAGGTCATCGGCTCACCAGTCTCGATCGCGCTCATCCATATCGACGGTAATGACCACCACCGACGGCTTTTTGTTCCCGCACCCTTTTCGTGGGTCGGCCGTGCAGTACCGCAGGGGTAGACGGGCTAGCTCCGCGGCGGGATGTGCGGTGGCACACCGCGGTTCGATGATCACCCCATGTTCGCAACTCGAATCGCGCTCGCGGCCGTGGTCGCGGTGGCCGGTATGGCTGGCTTCGGCAGTGCCGCCGCCGCGCCGGGAACGGCCCTGGACTGGCGGCCCTGTGCCGAGAACCCGGTCTACGAGTGCGCGACCCTGGAGGTGCCCATCGACTGGGCCGATCCGAGCGGCGACACCCTCGGGGTGGCGCTGATTCGCGATCGGGCCGAGGACCCCTCGGCGCGGGTGGGCACCCTGGTCTCGCTGCCCGGCGGCCCCGGCACCTCCGGTGTGGACCAGATCCTGAACGGCACCGGCCTCTCCGAGGAATTGCGCTCCCGCTTCGATATCGTCAGCCTCGACCCGCGCGGGGTGAAGCGCAGCCATCCGGTGCGCTGCGATGCCGGACTGTTCGAGGGAATGTTCGAGGGTCGGCCGAACCTGGACCCGGACCACGGCGGTCGCCTCGACGAAGTGCACTCCTACGCAAGGGAACTCGCGGACAGCTGCCGCGCCCACACCGGCCCTCTCATCGACCACGTGGACGCGATCAGCGTCGCCCGTGATGTCGAGGCGCTGCGCCTGGCTCTCGGCGAGAGCCGGATAACCCTGTACAGCCGCTCCTACGGCACCATGCCCGCGCAGGCCTACGCCGAACTCTTCCCGAGGAATCTGCGGGCCTCGCTGCTGGACAGCGTCGACGACCACAGCCTGGAGGGCGCCGAGTTCCTGGCCACCGAGGCGCGCGCCGGACAGGACAACTTCACCGAGTTCGCCTCCTGGTGCGCCGCGACGCCGGAGTGCGCGCTGTACGGCACCGACGTGCACCGGACCTATCGCGAGCTGTTCGCCGCCGCGCAGCGCGGGGAGCTCGCCAACCCGAACTTCCCCGACCGCCGACTGACTCCGCTGGCCCTGAGTACCCAAGTGACGCAACGCTTCACCGGCCCGGACTGGCCGACCTTGGCGCTGGAGATGCGTACCTTGGCCGAGCGGGGACCCGCCATCCCGCAGCCGCCGACGCGGCCGGTCGCGACCGGAAAACCCGCTCCCGCGGCTCAACTCATCTTCTGCTCGGACTGGCGCTTCGACATCGCGAATCAGGCCGTCTGGCAACAGCTCTGGCGCGAGCAGCGAAGCGGCGCACCCACCCTCGGCGTGCACTTCGCCTGGGGCGCGGCGAGTATCTGCTCCGGCTGGCCGACGCCTCCTGCGAATCCGCCGCATCGCCCTCGCATCGCCGACGGCCCTGCGCTGCTCGTCATGAACTCCCGCCACGATCCGTCCACCCCGCACGAATGGGCGGCCCACGTCGCCGCGCTGACACCCCGCACCACCCTGCTCACCTACGACGGCTGGGGCCATATCGCCTACGGCCGCACCGCGTGCACCCGGGACGCCGCCGACCGCTACCTCGTCGACCTGCGGCTGCCGACGGTGGCCAGCTGCCCCGCGGCCTGATGACGGCGGTGTTCGGGACGCCCGCTTGTCTCGGGCCCGCGCGCGTGATCGGCTGGAGGTCGCCCGACCACCGTCGAAAGGGAGGCCGCATGCCGATCCAGCGTCTCAACCACGCCGTCCTGTTCGTCTCCGATCCGGAGCGCTCGGCCGCGTTCTACGGCGAGGTGCTCGGCTTCCGGCGGATCGGCGGCTTCCCGGGCGGCGTGTTCCTGCAAGCCGAGGGCTCGGCCAACGACCACGACCTCGGGCTGTTCCAGTCGCCCGAGGCGGACACGCCGCACCGCACCGGGCGGATCGGGCTGTACCACTTGGCGTGGGAGGTCGACACCCTGCGCGAATTGCGTCGCATCGAGGACGCGCTGCGTGCGGCCGGTGCCCTGCGCGGCGCGTCGAACCACGCCTCCACCAAAGCGCTCTACGCCGCCGATCCGGACGGTATCGAATTCGAGGTGTGCTGGCTGGTGCCGGACGCCGCCGTGGAGCGCGAGCTGCGCGAGATGACCGCACCCACCCGGCCATTGGACCTGGCCGCCGAGATCGCCGTCTACGGTGCGGACACACCGGGCGGCCCGCGCACCGATCA
Organism: Nocardia sp. NPDC050406; assembly: GCF_044459025.1. Classification (NCBI taxonomy): domain Bacteria; kingdom Bacillati; phylum Actinomycetota; class Actinomycetes; order Mycobacteriales; family Nocardiaceae; genus Nocardia; species Nocardia sp. NPDC050406. The sequence goes on from NZ_JBITIM010000002.1 coordinate 887,862, forward strand.
CTCGGTGTGGCAGCGGCTTTCGGGGCAGGAGTAGGCGGTCAGAGGTCGCGCTCGCGCAGATACCACCATGCCGCCGCGACCAGTCCGGCGGTCCACAGCAGCAACACCACGATGGCGGCCGGGGTGGGCGGAACGAAGTCTGTATCGGCGAACGAGCCGACGGTGGCGGTGCCGATGGTGGCCGAGGTGGGCAGGATGGCGGCGATACCGGCAACGCCCGCGGCGCGCGCGGTCACCCATACCAGCGGCTCCAGCACCGACCAGCCGACCAGCACCGCTACGGCCTGCGCCGGTGCGCGCAGCAGGAATCCCAGCGCCGTGCCGATGATCGACCAGCACACCGCGGCCAGCAGCACCCCGCCGAGCAGCGCGTAGAACGACCCCTGGATCTCGATTCGCCCGCGCCCGAACAGTAGGAAGGCCCCGAGCCCGAGCAGCTCCACACCGAGGACGGTCAGCAGCGAGAAGGCCGCCGTCACAGCGATTTTCGACCCCAGCAGCACATTCCGGTCGGGCGTGAACAGCGCGCTCACCGCGATACCGCGGTACCGGTACTCCGACCCCGCGCCCACCGCGCCGAACACCCCGCTCGCCACGATGGCCACCACCAAGGTCAGCACCGCCGCCGCCAAAGCCCCTCCGGCGGAGACGAATTCACTGTCGTCCTGACCGCCGACCACCGCCGTCACGGTAACGGCCGCCACCGTGAAGGCCAGCGCCCCGGCCACCACCAGCACCGTCGCACCCACCCGGTTCATTCGCAGGGAGAGCACCTTGCGAATCTCGGAGCTCCCGGCCTGGACGACGGCGGGCGGCATGGTGCGAATCATGAACTACCTCCGATGCGCACCCCGAACTGCGGGGCGAAAGCGGTGAACGACAAGGCGATAGCGGGCTCGGCCGAGCGGCGGTGACGCGGGGTGTGCGTCACCGCGGCATCCCGTAGGCGGCCGGTGCGGCGTAGTGACTCGCGGGGGTGTGCGCGACCGGCGTCGTATGCCCCCGGGTCAGGGTGGCGAGCACCTGATCCGGATGGACGTGTTCGGCGCTGATCTCGGTGAGCTGTACCCGCGCTGCCGCGGCCGCCGCCTCGAGTTGCGCCAGCGTCGCCTCCGCCACCGCCAGGCGTCCGTCGGGGCGCATGACCGCATCGGTGAAGCCTTGGGCCGCAAGCGTCGTCGCCAACGCGATCTGGCTGGAGGACTTCACCAGCAGCCGGTCCGGGTGGCTGCGGCGCAGCCGCGACGGGCTGCCCTGATACACCACCGCGCCGCGATCGAGGACGATGAGCTCGTCCGCGACCGGCAGCGCCGCGCTGAGTGTGCGCGAGGTCAGCACCGCGGTGCCGCCGCGCTGCGCGTGCGAGCGCAGATAATCGTTGAGCCAAGCGGTTTCGGCCGCGTCCAGTCCGAGTGCCGGATCGTCGAGCACCAGCAGCGGCGGATCGCCGAGCAGGGCGACGGCCAGGGCCAGCCGGGATTGCATCCCGGGGGAGAGCGTCGCGATCTTCTGCCCCGCCACCGCGTCCAACCGGGTCAGCGTCAGCAGGTCGTCGGCGCGTGCGTTGGAAACGCCCGCGGCAGCGGCGAATACGCGCAGCTGGTCGCGGGCCGTGCGCGCCGGATGCAGTCCGCGCGGGGTGAGGATCGCGCCGATCGCCTGATGACCGGCCCGCACCCCCGAGCCCGGACCGCCGACGTTGACCGTCCCGGACGTCGGCGTGAGCTGCCCCAGCAGCATGCGCACGATCGTGGTCTTCCCCGCGCCGGGCGGCCCGACGAGGACCGCGACCTTCCCGGCGGGCACCACGAAACTCACGTCCCGCACGGCGGTTTCGGCCTCGAAGGTCCGGGTCAGTCCGGTGACGGCGAAGGCGAGCGGCCGATTCCGGCTCATCGCGGCTGCTTGTCGGTGGCGTCGAGGGCGGGCAGCGGGTCGGCGTCGATGACCAGCGGCCGCGGCCAATCCTTGGGCGCGGGCCCGAAGGCCTGCCGCGAATTGTCGATCAGCCGGTGTCCGAGGGCCCGGTTGCCGAATCCGCCGATGGCCGCGCCGATTCCGGCGGGCAGCACCTTGCCCAGCATGAGCGCGCTGCGCTTGGTGATGAACTGCACCAGGAAGCGCTTGAGCAGCGAATCGTTCATGGACCTGATGCCGGGGATCTTGTCGGTGAGCAGCGTGCCCCAGTTCTTGGCGGAGTGACCGACGCTCTTCTGCACGATCTCCATACCGCTCTCGCCGAGCACCACCGCCAGCACCAGCGCGCGGCGGCGTTCCTTGTCCTCGGGCGCGACGCCGTGCACGGCCGCCACCGCGAGGGTGAACACCGCGGAGGCCTCCAGGAAGAACGCGGTCTCGGCGCTCATGGCCGCCACCGAGGCGACGGTTCCGACGCCCGGTACCGCGGCGGTCGCGCCGACGGCGGTCCCGCTGCCGGTGACCGTGTTCAGATACAGCTTCTCCAGCCTGGTCACGATCTGCGCCGGAGTCTCGTCCGGGTGAGATTTGCGCAGCCGGGCCACGTACTTCGCGACGGCTGGCGCTTGCAGCTGTGATCCGTTGTCGAGCAGCGACACGACCGTCTTTTCCAGTCCGCCCTTGAACATCGACAACACCCCTCTCCTCCGGTCCGCTGACCTGAACTCTATGGCACGACGACAACGATCCGCGATGCGTGGCGGTTCCTGTCGACACTCCCGTAACTACCCGGATCGGCCTACCGTGAACGTGTGACCGGTGTGTCGGAAGGCGCGCGAGGTTTGCCGGATCAGCGCCTGCGCCCGTATGTCCTCGAGTACGAGGGCTATCTGCTGCGCGGTTTCGAGCCGGGGACGCACGTGGGTATGCCGTCGACGGTGCTGACGGTGATCGTCACCATCGACGAGCCCATGGAGGTGCCGGTCGCGCCGCATCCCGAGCAGGCGGCGAGCAGCTGGGCCAGTATGGCCAGCGGGCTGACCGTGCGACCGACGGTCATCGCCCATCGGGGCTACCAGCACGGGGTGCAACTGTCCTTGACGCCCCAGGGTGCGCGGGCGTTGCTCGGCGTGCCGACCGCCGCGATCGGTGCGTGGATGGTCGAACTGGACGAACTGCTCGGTGACCGCGCGGCCGAACTGCGCGAGCGGGTGACGGCGGCTCCGACCTGGCCGCACCGGTTCGCCGTCTTCGACGAGATCCTGCTGCGCCGCCTGACGCCGGTGCGCTGGGATCCCGAGATCGACCGCGCCTGGCAGCTGCTCGCCGGGGCCGACCCGAGCGTCCGGGTATCCGCTGTCGCCGATGAGATCGGTTGGAGCCGAAGGCATCTCGTCAACCGCTTCACCGCCGAATTCGGCATCACGCCCAAGGACGCGACGCGGCTGGCGCGCTTCGAGCGCTCGCATCGGCTGCTGCGTCGCGCGGATCTGCCGAGCCTGGCCGAGGTGGCCGCCCAGGTCGGCTACTACGACCAGGCGCATATGGCGCGCGAATGGCGGGAGCTGGCCGGAATGCCGCCGTCGGTGTGGCGCGAACGCGAGGTGTTCCCATTCGTACAAGACCAACTACTGCTCGGCGCGGGAAGGTCGGAGCATGACTGAATCAACCGGGCACACAGCGACGGCCATCTGGCCGACCATGACCTACAGCGACGCACCCGCCGCCATCGCCTTCCTGGAGAAGGCCTTCGGATTCGAGACCCGCGCCTGCTACACCAACGGCGACGTGGTGGAACACGCCGAACTCGTGCTGCCGGGCGTCGGCGGCATCATGTGCGGCTCCAAACGCGAGGGCTCGGTGTTGGAATCGCTGCCGCCCGGGGTGGCGTCGGTGTACATCGCCGTCGACGATCCGGACGCGCTCTACGCCCGGGCGCGGGCGGCCGGGGCCACCATCACCCGGGAGCTGCGCGACGAGGACGGGTACGAATCGCGCGGCTTCGTCTGCCGCGATCCGGAGGGCGTGTTCTGGAGCTTCGGCACCTACCGGGGCGCTCCGGCGGCCTAGGGCGCGTGCGCCGCGGGTACCCGTTCGGCCTCGACCGGCGGTGGTGGTGGGGTGCCGTCACCGAACGGCCTGCCGCCCAAGGCTTCTCGCCCGTGCGGGGTGAGCCAGTCGGACAGGTCCGGGCCCTTGGGGACGATCTTCGTCGGATTGATGTCGGTGTGCACGATGTAGTAGTGCTGCTTGATCTGCGTGAAGTCGGTGGTGTCGCCGAAGCCCGGGGTCTGGAACAGATCGCGCGCGTAGGCCCACAGCACCGGCATCTCGCTCAACTTCTCGCGATTGCACTTGAAGTGCCCGTGATACACCGGATCGAACCGGGCCAGCGTGGTGAACAGCCGCACATCGGCCTCGGTGATGGTGTCGCCCACCAGGTATCGCTGCGTGCGCAGCCGCTCGCTCAGCCAGTCCAGCGCGGTGAACAGCCGGTCGTAGGCGGCCTCGTAGGCATCCTGTGACCCGGCGAAGCCGCAGCGGTAGACGCCATTGTTGACCTCGGTGTAGACGCGCTTGTTCACCGTGTCGATCTCGGCGCGCAGATCCTCCGGGTAGAGCTCGGGCGCGCCGTCGCGGTGGTACTCGGTCCACTCGGTGGAGAAGTCCAGGGTGATCTGCGCGTAGTCGTTGGTGACGACCTGGCCGGTTCGCTCGTCGACGATCGCGGGCACGGTGATTCCGCGCGGATAGTCGGGATAGCGCTTGAAATACGCGTCGGCCAGGAAATGAATACCCAGCACCGGGTCCACCCCGCCGGGATCGAGATCGAAGGTCCAACTGCGCTTGTCGTGGGTGGGCCCGCACAACCCCAGCGACAGCACCGACTCCAGCCCGAGCAGCCGCCGCACGATGAGCGTGCGGTTGGCCCACGGACACGCCCGCGCGGCGACGAGGCGATACCGGCCGGGCTCCACCGGATACCCGTCCCGCCCGTCGGCGGTGATCCGGTCGGTGATGTAGTTCGTATCCCGCTTGAACTCGCCGGGTTCCACGTAGCTGCCGCTTTCCGAAGCCGAGGTGGTCACCCGGCCAGTCTTGCAGAAGGCCCGGCGACAGACGAGGGTTCGAGTGCGGGCGCGCGCAGCCAGTCTGTTGTCCCGACCGCGTACCGCCTAGATTCGGCTCATGACCGACACCAAGCCGACCCGTCTGGAACGCATCACCACCGAGGGTGGCGCGCAGGCGGCGATCATCACCATCGCGCATCCGCCGCTCAACCTCTTCGACCAGGCGCTGCTGGAATCCCTGGCCGACAATCTGGCCGAGTTGTCCGCCGACCCGCCGCGCGCCCTGCTGCTGCGCGCCGAGGGCAAGCTGGTGTCGGGCGGTGTCGACGTCCACGTGTTCGACGGGCTCACCCCGGAACAGGGCGCACAGCTGTGGAAGGACCTGTTCGCGCGCATCATCCACCCCCTCGAGGCCCTGCCCTGCCCGGTCGTCTTCGCCGCGCACGCCCTCTGCCTGACCGCCGCCTTCGAGGTCGCACTGGCCTGCGACATCATTCTCGCCGCGCCCAAGGCCAAATTCGGCCTGGTCGAGACCGTCGTCGGCCTCACCCCGTCCATGGGCGGCCCGCAGCGCCTCGCCGAGCGCGCCGGGTCCGGCCGCGCCCGCGAATTCGTCATGACCGCCGACCTCTACGACGCCGCCACCATGGCCGACTGGGGTGTGGTGAACGCCGTCCACGACGATGTCGACACCGCGGCCCGCGCCCTGCTGTCCCGCCTCGCCGACGGCCCCACCAAGGCGCACGCCGCCACCAAGCAGATCATCGGCGCATGGCGCTCCGGCGGTGTGGCGCACGCGGATTCGGTCACCCCGGAGGTCTCCGGCGTCCTGTTCGACACCTCGGATCTGAAGGGTGCGGTCCGCAGCTTCCTCGAGGTCGGCCCAGGTAAGGCCACCTACACCGGCGAATAACGGCCATTACCCGTCTGTGACAGCTGAAATACGTTTGCCGACAATCCGCCCGGGAATGTGATGTGCATCATATAGTCACTGATGCCTGACGGCTCGAGGCACTCGGAGGACGGATGTCGCAGTTATTGGTCGAATACCCCCAGGTGTGTGCGGAACCGCGAAATGCCTGGAGCGACAACCCTCTTGCGCGTGGCGCCGACGGCGTGCTGCGGTACGGCAATCTGACTCCGGCGCTCACCGAGCTGCTGGACATCCAGGTGCACACCTTCGCGGCGCGGGAGGCGGTGGTCGAGATCGGCGGCCCCCGCCTCACCTACCGTGAGCTCTGGTACTCGGCCTCCCGGATCGCGGGCGGGCTCCAGGAGCACGGCATCGGCTACGGCGACCGGGTGGCGGTGCGCATGCCCGTCGGGGCGCGCTGGGTGCAGGCGTTCCTGGGCGCGCTGCTCTCGGGCGCGGTGCCGGTGCTGGTGCACGACGGGTTGCCGGACGCGGTGGCGGAGCGCGTGATTCGCGACAGCTGCGCGGACTACGTGCTCGACGGCGGCGGCAGCGCGGCCGGGTATCGCGACGCGCTGCCCGACGGCGCGGCCTTCATCGACGACGGGGCCTCGCTGGGTGAGCTGGCGCTGCTCTGCTACACCAGCCCGGGGCTGGAGCTGTGTCCCAAGGGCGTGGAGCTGACCAACGAGAATCTGCTCTCCGCCGTCCGCTCGGTGGTCGGCGCGCTCGATCTGCCCACCGATGGCCTGCGCAATCTGGTGCTGCTGCCGCTCTCGCACGCCAGCGGCTGCGTGGACCAACTGCTGCCCACCTTCGCGGTCGGCGGCACCGTGGTGCTCACCCCCGACCCGGCGGCGGTCGCGGAAACCCTTGTGGCCGAACGCATCGACATGGTCTCGGCCACCCCCCGCATCTTCGACGGCCTGCTCCCCGAACTGGCGGGCCTGCGACTCGACCGCGTCCGCCAGGTCTGTAGCGCCGGGCACCGTGCCGAACTCGCCGCCACCGATCCGGCCACCTCCGACGCCGTGGCCACGACGCTGCGCGAGATCTTCCCCGAGGCCCGGCAGTGGTCGGTCTGGGGCGCGACCGAGACCAGCGGCATCGGCCTCGCCCGCGAGGACGCCGCCACCCGCGACATTCTCGGATTCGCCTTCGGCGGAACGGAATTGGCCCTGTGGGGCCCCGAAGCCGAAACCGGCCACGGCGAACTCCTCTGCCGCGGCCCCCACATCGCCCCCCGCTACTGGAACGACCCGCAAACCACCGAATCCCGCTTCACCGGCACCTGGTTCCACACCGGCAACCAGGTCAGCATCGACCCCGACGGCCTGGTCCGCCGCGCCACCCCCGACTGACCACCCCGAAAATCCCTTGCCGCAACCGCCCCACACACGGGAAGATCACTTGGAACGACAACCCCCACAAGGGTTTTCGCCCGTGATGTAATCGGCAGCAGCGGAGATTTTGGTTCTCTGGGTCCAGGTTCGAATCCTGGCGGGCGAGCTCACTCCAGCATGCGTGCCCGCAGGGCGTCGCGGCGCTGCGGGGTGATTCCGATCTCGGCGAGGTAGCCCTCGACGCTGCCGTACATGTCGAGCATGGAGGCGGTGCCGGACTCCAGGTACTCCGCGCGCACGCCCAGCAGGTCCTCGGAGAGTTCCTCGTCCCCGCCCTCGGCGATGAGCGCGCGCAGGGCCGGGACGGCGTCGTTGCTCAGCAGGTAGTCGGCGTAGACGTCGTCCTCGGTGACGTCCACCGCGCGCAGCAGGGTCGCCACCGCCCAGCCGGTGCGGTCCTTGCCCGCCGCGCAGTGCACCAGGGCCGCGCCGTCGAGGATCGAGTCGGCCAGGGCGGCGATGGCGGAGTGGGCCTCCGGCAGGGCGGGGAACTGGCGGTAGACCTCGAGCATGTGCGCGGCGGCGGTGGTATGGCGGCGGGCCTCGTGCGGCGGGGCCTCGCCCATGCGCGGATCGAAGGGCGTGACATTCAGCCGCACGCCCTCGGGCAGCGAGTCGTGGCCGATGTAGTCGATCTCGGCGAGTCCGCGCAGATCGTGCACATCGGTGACGCCGAGTTCGAGCAGCATGGCATGGCCCTGCGCGTCGAGTCGGCTGAGCTGGGCCGACCGCATGAGCACGCCGTCGCGCACCTTCGAGCCACCGGCGGTGCGCGCACCGCCGACATCGCGGAAGTTGAAGGTACCGGGGATCAGGAACTGGTCCGAGCGCGCTGAGGTCACCGAATCAGGCTATAGCGGCGGGTTCTGGTGTGGATGGCGACGGTCGAACCGGGGGTGAATTCGAGCAACGATCAGGAGCCTTTACGCTTGTACCTGTGTCATCTGGCACAGTGTCTTTCCATTTCAGGAATCACATCCGTAAAGTACCGATCGGTCGTCAAACTCGGGGGATTACCAGCTCGTCGGTCGAATTTCGAACATCTTCGTTCGATCGCGGACCAGTTCCGATTAGGTAACAAAACAGTCTTCAGGTACGAAAACGGCTATCAAAGCTGGTCGAGCACCCAGAAAACCCTCTACCATCAATACCTGTTGAGCGGGTGCACCAGATTGGTGCAAGAGGGGGATCAGTGCCGATCTACAACCCGCTGAGCGAGCCGCGCAGTACTGAGGTGCGCGAGTTCTTTCGCCTAGGGAGTCGTTCTTGAGCACCAGTGGAGAAACAATTCATGTCGGGGTCCGCCCCGTCATGACCGAGTCGATCGAGAAGGCCGCCGCATCGCTCGACTTCTCCGGAACCCGTGCGCTGCGCATCCTGCTGCACGCGGGAGTGAGCGCCCTGTGGCCGGTTATCAAGGCCACGCCGGACAAGCAGATCACCGCCTACGAATCCACGCTCGCCGTGCTGCGGCGACGCTGGGAGAACCAGGCCGCCTGCACCCCGGACCCGGTCGCGTCGGCCATGTTCCGGCAGTTGGACAGCGATGTGATGTCGTTCCTGGACCTGTGCGCCGAGCGTTCCGGCACCGAATGGCTGGAGCCGACCAACGCCATCGCCGCCTACCTGGTCGCCGTCATGCAGGGCATGGTCCTGCGCTGGCTGGCCGACTGTGACGACGAGACCGCCCTGGTCGTCCTCGACGATCTGGTCTCGAGCATTTCCACCAAGGCCGTCGACCGCGCCTGACCGCCCACCCATCCGGTAGCGGGGATTTCGCGGGCCGGAATGCTGGACGCATGACCAGTTTCGTGGTTGAGTTGACGGTGTGACCGATCCGTCGCCGATCAGCGGGCTGCACGCGGCCACCGCCGATCTGGACCCGCCGCTGGCAGCCGTCGACCTGGGCGCGCTGCGCGCCAATGCCGCCGATCTGGTGCGGCGCGCGCGTGGGGTGCCGATTCGGGTGGCGAGCAAATCCGTACGCTGCCGGGCCGTGCTCGAAGAGGTGCTCGGCAAGGAGCTCACCGCCTCCGGCGGCTTCGCCGGAATCATGGGGTACTCCCTCGCCGAGGCCATCTGGCTGGTGCGCGAGGGTGCGCGCGACATCCTGCTCGGCTATCCGACCGCCGACCGGCACGCGCTGGCCGAACTGGCCGCCGACCCCACGCTGCGGGAGTCGATCACGCTCATGATCGACGATGTCGATCAGCTCGATCTGATTCGCGCCGCCGTCGGCAGCGATCATGTGCATCCGCGCGTCTGTATCGATGTCGATGCCTCGCTGCGGATCGGCCCGCTGCACCTGGGCGTGCGCCGCTCCCCGATACGCATGCCGGAGCAGGCCGCCGCCCTGGCCACCGAGGCCGTGCGTCGCGGCTTCGACGTGGTCGGCGTCATGACCTACGAAGCCCAGATCGCCGGGCTGCCCGATACCAATCCCGCTGTGCGCCTGGTGAAGAAGGCCAGTGCCGCCGAGATCGCCAAGCGCCGCCGCGCGGTGCTCGACGCGGTGCGCTCCGCGATCGGCGAATTGGAGATCGTGAACAGCGGCGGCACCGGCTCCATCGAGGTGAGCATCAGCGATCCCGATGTCACCGAGGTGACCGCCGGGTCCGGGCTCTACCTGCCCACGCTCTTCGACGGCTACCGCAATCTGGCTCCGCGGCCGTCGATGTACTTCGCGCTGCCGGTGCTGCGCCGCCCCGCCGACGGTATCGCCACCGCGTTCTCCGGCGGGTACATCGCCTCCGGCCCGGCCGGTGCGGCGCGCGTCCCGAAACCGGTGTGGCCCTTGGGTTTGAAGCTCATCGGCACCGAGGGCGCGGGTGAGGTCCAGACGCCGCTGACGGGTGCGAAGGATCTGCGCATCGGCGATCGGGTGTGGTTCCGGCACGCCAAGGCGGGCGAGCTGTGCGAACGCTTCACCGAAATTCACCTGGTGGAGAACGAGACTCGCACCACGGTGCCCACCTATCGCGGCGAAGGCAAGTGCTTCGGCTGACGGCCGGGTTACACGCGGTCCAGCTGTAGGAAGGCGGCGAGGTCCGCCAATTCCGCTGTGCCCGTGGGCAAGTACTCGGTGAGCAAGGGCGAGCGGATGATCATGGCCGACCACATGGCGCGGGATATGGCGCTGGTCAGCCAATGGCGCGAGACGAGGGGCGCGACGCCGTGCGGCGCGTCCTTGGGGGCCGAGGTGGTCATGGAGACCAGCACCACGGCGGCCTCGCGGCCCTGGAAATGGTCGGGGGTGCCGACCAGGACGTCTTCGATTCGCGCGCGGGACAACAGGGTTCGGATCCGCGCGACCTGCGCGTGGTAGGGCGCGACCACCAGGATGTCGTGCGGGTGCAGGCGGCGGGTGACCGCGCCGGTGTGCCAGGGCAGGCCGAGCAGTGTGCGCACCTGGCGCACGACCTCCCGGGCCTCCTCGGCGGATTCGGTGGCATTGTTGTGGTGTTCCACCGTGATGGTGCGAACGCCCGGCGGCACGCCGTCGAGTTCCCTTGCCAGGGTGACGGTTTCATTGGAGCGCAACCGATTGTCGTAGCGCAGGCGCGACACCGGGCCGCACATGCGCGGATGCATGCGCCAGGTGCGGTCCAGGAAGTAGCCGTAGTCGGCGGGCAGGGTGCGGTGCGGGCCGACCAGCCAGCCGAGAGCCGCCTCGCCCACCGGTGCCGGATGCGCGCCGTGCCCGGTGGCGGGCGCGGGATCGCCTACCAGCAACAGGTTTCGGGCGCTGACGGTCACCGCGACGGTGTCGGCGAGCGGGAAGCGTCCGGCGTCGGCGACGACCAGCAGGTCGAGGCTCTCGCGGGGAATCCGTTGGGGATCGACGAAATCGTCGGGCAGCCCGCCCACGACACAGCCGTTCACCGCGTTGTCGAGGAAGCGCTCGTAGCGGTCGGCGTCGATGCCGAGCCATTCCGGTGCGACGGTCTGGGCCTCCGACTTGGCCACCAGTTCCGGCAGCACCCCGACGCGCACCACGGCGTCGAGTAGATGCTCCACCGCCTTGTGCGAGCGCGCCACCACGCCGACGCGCCACTTGTACCGCGTCACAAGGCGTTCCACCACGCGGGCGGCGGTATCGGTCTTGCCGGTGCCGGGCGGGCCCTGGATGGCGATATAGGAGTCGTCGAGGTCCAGGACCGCGGCGGTGACGGCGGCGGCATGGTCGCCGAACACCTCCGGCAGCACCTGTCCGGTCGCGAGCCGGGGCGGGCGGCGGCACAGCAGGTCGAAGGTGGCGGTGCGCGGCACCTCCGGCAGCGTTACCAGCAGGTCGTGCGCCACCTCCTCGATGGCGTCCTCGAGCCAGTCCTGGCGGCTGGGCGGGAACGGGGCGATGGCCGAGGGCAGTTCGTCGTAGGGGTCGCAGCCCTCCGGCAGGAACTCCACCACGCGCACCACATCGTCGAAATTGGTGTCCAGCGCGCAGCCGAGGACGGTCGCCCGGGCGAGGGCGCGGCGGCCCGGCATGGCGGGCAGATCCCGGGCCGGACGGTCGTAGAGGGTGACCACGGGTGTGCCCGGCGGGGGTGCGTTGCCGGTGCCGAGTCTGCCGGTGAGGGTGAGGTAGCGGCGCATCGGGCGCTGAATCGTGGTGTGCCAGTCGGTGTCCACGGTGCCCCAGTCGGCGATGAGCACGCCGGGGGTGTCGGCCCATTCCTCGACGGGGAGGTCGAGGCGGTCGGCGTGCGCCCAGCGTAGGGGCTGGCGTTCGCGGCGGTGGTAGCCGAGGGCGGCGGCGGTCATGGCGGCGGCGAGGCGGGCTTCGTCGCGCTGGCGCGGGCTGGTGTAGAGCTCCTGGCCGTCCTCGGAACGCGGTGTGGCGCCGGTGGTCTCGGCGTTCGCGAATTCTCGCAGCGCGGCCTCGATGGCGGCGGGCGGCGGCTCGGCGACGCTCGGATCGGGGCGTCCCAGTGGGCGGATGTCGTGGGCCTCGGCCAGTTCGAGCAGCCAGTCGCGCAGGCGCGCCACGGCTACCCAGTCACCGACGAATTCCCTGAGGGCATTGTCGATTTCGGGTTCGTCGTCGGGGGAATCCGGTGTCGCGGCGGTGGCGGAGCCGGTCTCGGTGAGCGCGGTCGAATCCGAAGCCTCGCTCGGATGCGCCGGTGTCTCGGCCGCCAGGTCCAGTTTCGCCAGTGCGGCCGCGTGCAATTCGGCGAGGGCGGCGGGATCCAGGTCCGCCAGGGCGGCCATGCGGTTGTCGTCGTCTTCGGTTCGGACGGCGTGGTCGAGGACGGCCACCGCCGTGCCGCCGTGGCTCGGCAGGGGAGTGGGGCGGTGGTCCGGTGCCGGGCGGTCGAGGGGAGTGGACTCGTCCTCGTCGGCGGGCCAGGCGTCGTCGAACTCGTTGGGCCCGAACTGGTTCGGGGGCAGGTGGGGCAGGGCGTAGGAGCGTTCGCCGACCAGCAGCGCCGCGCGCACGATCGGGTAGAGGTCGACCAGTAGCGGCAGTAGGGCGGCGACTATGTCCTCGCCGTCGGGGTGTGGTTCGGCCAGATCGGTGAGCAGCGCGCGCAATCCGCCCCGGTAGTGGTGAATACGCAGGCCCGGATGGTTCCACTGCCATTCGGCGAGGAAGTCGAGCAGGGCGATGGCCTGATCGTCCACCGAAACCTGTTGTGCGGCAGGAGATTCACCGCGTTGGCGATCCGCCGCGTCGCGAATCATGAAGCCGCGGAAGATATTCTCCGGCTCACCGGAACCGATGGTCACCAGCAGATCGGGGGAGGGTTGGCCGCCCGGCGTGGTGACCGACACGAACAGATCGCCCGGCGTCGGCGCGGGCAAGCCGCTGAGCGCCGCGGCATCGAACACGGTGTAGATGGGGTGACCCGTATGTTCCCGATGCAGCTGCAATTCGGCCTGGCGGCGCAGCGCCGTGAAAGTGGGTGCGGGCACCCCGCTGACCGTCACGTCGGCGGCCGCGAGCCGATCCACGGTGGTGATCCCGGCATCCCGCAGCTGTGCCCGCACCGCCGGGCGCATTCCGGCGACCAACAACAGATCCCGCCGCGACTCCAGTTCCGCGGTGCACGCCGCGCACTGGCCGCACGCGAGAAACCGCCGGTCTCCCCACTGCACCGGCAGCAGCTCGTTGAGCTTCGCCTCCAGGATCATCTCCAGCCGCTCCCGGCGCGCCCGGTAGACGATGGCGATATCGGCCAGCGGCTGGTCGACGGTTCCGCCCTCCACCCACAGCCGACCATGCGGTGCGGCCCGAAAACCGTTCCGCCCCAGCACATCCGCGAATGCCGCCTGCTCCAACAGCGCGGTGATGCGCCCCCGCCGACCAGCGAGCCCGGCAGTCAGATAGTCGTGCGTCTCCGGGGCCCCGTCTCGCAGCAGGAAATCGCAGGACACCGCGAACGCGCCATCGAACAACACCGGCCCGGCAATGGCCTCGGCCCCGCCCCGCAACGCCGCCACCGTCTGCTCGTGCGCCACCGCCAACGCCGCGACGATCTCCTCCGGATCGGAAAGAGCGGCGGCAGTGGCGAATTCGGCCGCACCAGCCTCTCGTGTCAGATCGCTGTCTCGCGCCGGATCGGTGGCGCGCACCCCGCCGCCTCGGGCCCCACTGGCGTCTGGTGTCGAGCGGCTGTCGCGCGCTGGACCGCCTTCCCGCATCACGTCGTCGTCCCGCATCCCGGCGCTTGGGGCTCTACTGGGCTCGGGTGTGGAGCGGCTGTCGCGCGCCGGATCGCCGTCCCGCATCGGGTCGGCGACTGTCGTCGAGACGCTCTGCCTCGCCGCGCTGCCATCGCGACGCTGAGTGGGATCGTCGGACGGGGCCGCGCCGGAGTGCGGTGCCGGATCTCCAGGCGTGTGCCCTGCGGGATCGGAATGTCGAGTGGCGCTGGGGTGTTGTGGCGGAGCTGGTTCCGGCTGTGCGGGGTCCGTGGGAGTCGCGTGGGGGAGGCGGATGCGGACCACGGTGTCGCCGTGGCGGTCGCGTAGGTCGGCGAGGCGGTGTTCGCGGGCGTCGTCCGCCGGGCGCGGCAGAACGCCGGGCGACTGGTAGGCCACCGGGGCTACCAGGCCCAGTCCGGCATCGAGCGCGCGCAGCAGCGCGAACTCACAGCGCGCCGCTTCCACCAGATCACCGGTGCTGCACACGACGCGATCACCGAACAGAATCAATCGCGGCCCTCCTGTGTCTTGCTCGCCGACACCCGCACCCGGTCCACACGCCGTCGTGCCGAGTCGCGCAACAGCGTAGTGAGTGGGAGCGGCGTGGTGTGTTGCCAGGTGGGGCCGGGGCCCGCCGCCCGCCGCGCCCACTGCGCCGCATGTCACCGGCGGTGTGTGGGCGTCGTTGCGGGACAACACGACTCGTCGGCCCGCCGCGCCCGCCCGGCCGCGTTCCCCGCCGCCGGGCCGATCAAACCGCACCACCCATTCCGGCGTGTCGCACCGCGTGCCGACCGTCCGAGCCCCGCCGCGGCGGTTTGCGACAATCACCGAATGCCCTACTTCGATGGCCCTCGCGGACGCCTGCACTACCGCCGCCGACCCATCGACCACGCCACCGCGACCCTCGCCCTCCTCCCCGGAACAGGCCAGCACAGCGGTCATTACCACCGCTTCGCCCGCACCCTGGCCGAGTCCGGAATCGAACTGTGGACCCTGGACACCTCCGGCCACGGCCTCAGCGAAGGCGACCCGAACCGCCCCGGCACCCTGCCCCAACTGGCCGCCGACGCTCACGCCTTCCTCGCCGAAATCCGGACAAATACCCCGAAACCCCTGTTCCTCATGGGACATTCGCTCGGCGCGGCCACCGCCTTGGCCACGCTGGCCGCACCCGAACCGGCCATAGCGGGCCTGGTGCTGTGCGGTACCCCGAAGGCGGTCTTCGACGGCGAACCGCCCAAATCCGCTCGCGGAGAAGACGACGCGCCCGCCAGGTCGCGCGGAGTAGGCGCTCCGGCGCATGTAGCCCCACCGTCCGCGCGCCCCGACGATGCCGCGGCGGATCACCATTCCACCTACGCGAGGCACGATGCCGCGGCGGATCACCGTGCCGCCCACGCGAGGCGCGAACCCACAGCCAGCCAAACCCCCCGCGGGCCCGCCGCGATCGAGCTCCCGGACGGTCTTCCCGTCTTGGTGGTCCACGGCGTCGACGACCGCCGCGCCCCGATCGACCACGTGCGCCAATGGTCAACTCGCGCCCCCGTCGATCTCCGCGAGTACGCCGACGCGGGCCACGACCTTCTGCACGAGCCGATCCACTCCCGCGTCACCGCCGACATCTCCGACTGGATCGCCGCGGTTGGCCACGGCTGACGTCGCCCGGCGGAAGCTCGACCATTCACCCCCGCAGCCATTTACGGTGTAAGACGTGCCACTGTACGAATTCGAAGGTAAGCGCCCCAGGGTGGATCCGACCGCGTTCATCGCGCCCACGGCCACACTCATCGGTGATGTCCGCGTCGAGGCGGGAGCGTCTGTTTGGTACGGCGCGGTGCTGCGCGGGGACTGCGGCCCGATCATCGTCCGCGAGCGGGCCAATGTGCAGGACAACTCGGTGGTGCACGGCCCGCCGGAGGTGACGGTGGAGATCGGCCCCGGCGCGACCATCGCGCACAGCGTGGTGTTCCACGGCGCGAGCGTCGGCGCGGAATCCATTGTGGGCAACGGCACCACGGTGCTCGATATGGCCACCATCGGCGCGGGTTCCATGATCGCCGCGCACTCGCTGGTCGCACCCGGTACCGAGATTCCCGACGGTGTGCTCGCCGCGGGTGCCCCCGCGCAGGTGAAGCGGCCCATCGCGGGCACCTCCGCCGAGGGCTGGGTGAAACTCAACCCGGTCTACTACGCCGAACTCGCCCAACGCCATCGCAAAGGCATCAGCGAGATCACCGATCAGACCTGACCGCCGTCGCCCGACGCCTCGCGCAGCAGCCCCAGCACTTCCGCATCGGTGAGCTGGTGGAAATCCTCGTACGCCCCACCCACACCGCCGAGAAATCGCGGCACCAGCGGACACACCGTCTCGTCCGCCAGGGCCTGAATGCGGTGCAGCGCTTCGGAAGACGAGACCGGAATCGCCACCACCACCCGTCGCGGCTCGTGTATGCGCGCGATCTGGCACCCGACCGCGACGGTCGCCCCCGTGGCCATACCGTCGTCGACGATCACCACCGTGCGCCCCTTCATCGGAACCGGCGGGGCCGCATCGCGCAGCAGCTGACGGCGGCGTTCGAGTTCGGCCCGTTCGAGATTCTCGATATCGGCGATCTGCGCCTCGGTGACACCGGTGTGCCGCACCACATCGTCATTGAGCACCCGGACCCCGTCCTCGCCGATGGCACCCATGGCGAGCTCCGGCTGCCACGGCACGCCCAGCTTGCGCACCAGCAGCACATCGAGGTCCCCGCCGATCTCCGCGCGCACCGCCACGGCCACCGGGACCCCGCCCCGGGGCAGTCCCAGGACCAGCGGATCCGCCGCGCGCAGGTGTCGAAGCGATCCACCCAGCGCGCGACCGGCGGCGACTCGATCCGGATAGATCATCGCGGTCCAGTCTAGGCCCGCACCCGAAACCGCAGGTCGTTTCGCTGCCGGTGGTTACGCCGGGCGAATCTCGTACCGGCGCAGCGACAGGCTGGGGTTCGCGGCGCGCACCTGCGCGACATGGTCGAGATCGATCCGGGCGGTGGCGATACCCGCGTGCTCACCGAGTTCGGCGACCACCGAGCCATTGGGATCCACGATCATCGACGACCCCGCCCCCTTGGGCGCGGCCTGATCTGCGGCGGCCACGTACATGGTGTTCTCGATGGCCCGCGCCCGCAGCAGCGTCGTCCACTGGTCGACCTTGCCGGGCCCCGGAATCCACTGCGCGGGCAGCAGCAACACCTGCGCCCCGGCGGCGGCGATCAGCCGACAGCCCTCGGGAAAGCGCAGGTCGAAGCAGATCTGCATCCCGAAGGTGACCCCGTCGACGGTGAAGATCGGCGGGTTCTCGAGCGGCCCGGGCAGCACCACCTCCGACTCCCGGAACCCGAACGCGTCGTAGAGGTGCGCCTTGCGGTACACGGCCGCGAACTCCGCCTCTGGCGAGGCGGCCACCAGGGTGTTGTAGATCCGGTCCGCGGGCAGCTCGCCCCCGGGAGCCTCCGCCACGCCCGCCACCAGATACACCCCGAATTCGGCTGCGATACCACGCAATCCGCTCACGAACGGCCCGGTCAGCGGCTCCGCCACCGCCACCACCCGCTCATCGAGCCGGGTCACCGCGTACATGGAGTACTCGGGCGCGACCACCACCCGCGCCCCGAGTTCACTGGCGGCGCGCACCTCCTCGCGCAGCGCCGCGAGATTGGCCTCGACATCGGTGCCGGGACCGAATTGGATCACCGCGATATCCACCGCGGGCGCGGCCGAGGGGGCTTCGGCCGCGTGCACGGCGGCCGCCGGTTCGTGGGCAATGGCGCTCATGCTCCCAGAACTACCCGATTCCGGCCCGGGAGCGATACCGGTCACGTAATTTCGCACCGGCGGGCTGGTGCGCGCGGGTGTCTCGCCCAGCCCGGTGACGGCGGTATCGGGCGTGTCGATCGGCCCGCCCACCCGGGTGGGAGCGCTGTTCGCGGCGGTGCCGAGATCGGGTGCGGGGACAGCGGATTCGGACACGGTGGCCGAGGCCATGGGCGGGTTGTCCGGTTGCATAGGTCTCACCGTATTGGCCCGATGGTCGGGGTGACCACCATAGAGCAGTAAAGTAATGGCTAATGAGCACCTCACCGGCCGACAGCGTTTCGATCGACGACGAGAGGGACGCAACCGGCCCGTCCTTCGCTGATCTGGGCATCGATGACCGCATTCTGCGGGCCATCGCCGATGTCGGCTATGAATCTCCGTCGCCGATTCAGGCCGCGACGATTCCGCCGCTTCTGGACGGCGCGGATGTGGTGGGGCTCGCGCAGACGGGTACCGGCAAGACCGCCGCCTTCGCCATTCCGGTCCTCATGGGCCTGCAAGTCTCGGGCAAATCGCCGCGCGCGCTGGTGCTGGCTCCCACCCGTGAGCTGGCCATCCAGGTCGCCGAGGCCTTCGAGCGCTACTCGACGCACATGCCCGAGCTGCACGTGCTGCCCATCTACGGCGGCCAGAACTACGCGGTGCAGCTCTCGGGTCTGCGGCGCGGCGCGCAGGTCGTGGTCGGCACGCCGGGCCGAGTCATCGACCATCTCGAGCGCGGCACCCTCGACCTGACCCAGCTGCAGTACCTGGTCCTCGACGAGGCCGACGAGATGCTGAAGATGGGTTTCCAGGACGATGTGGAACGCATCCTGCGCGACACCCCGGCGGAGAAGCAGGTGGCGCTGTTCTCGGCGACCATGCCGACCGCCATTCGCAAGATCTCCAAGCAGTACCTGAAGGATCCGGTCGAGATCACGGTCAAGACCAAGACCTCGACCAACACCAATATCTCCCAGCGCTATGTGCAGGTCTCCTACCAGCGCAAGCTGGACGCGCTGACCCGCATCCTCGAGGTCGAGACCTTCGAGGCCATGATCATCTTCGTGCGCACCAAGCAGGCCACCGAAGAGCTGGCCGAAAAGCTGCGCGCCCGGGGCTACTCCGCCGCCGCCATCAATGGCGACATCGTGCAGGCCCAGCGTGAGCGCACCATCGGACAGCTGAAGTCGGGCGCGCTCGACATTCTGGTCGCCACCGATGTCGCCGCCCGCGGCCTCGACGTGGAGCGCATCTCGCATGTCGTGAACTACGACATCCCGCACGACACCGAGTCCTACGTGCACCGCATCGGCCGCACCGGCCGCGCGGGCCGCAGCGGCGAGGCGCTGCTGTTCGTGGCCCCGCGCGAGCGTCGCCTGCTCGACGCCATCGAGCGTGCCACCCGCCAGCCGCTCACCGAGATGCAGCTGCCCAGCGTCGACGACGTGAACGCCCAGCGTGTCGCCAAATTCGGCGACACCATCACCGAGAATCTGGCCTCGGACAATCTGGCGCTGTTCCGCAAGCTCATCGAGGACTACGAGCGCGAGCACAACATCCCGCTGGTGGATATCGCCGCCGCGCTGGCCATCGGCTCCTACGACGGCGACAACTTCTTCATGGAGCCGGATCCGGAACCGGTGAAACGGGAACCGCGCGAACGCGGTTCGCGCACCTTCGAGGGCGACCGGCCGCGCCGCGAGGGCCCGTCGAAGCACCGCCAGACCGGTGCCGACATGGCCACCTACCGCATCGCGGTCGGCAAGCGCCACAAGGTCGCCCCCGGCGCCATCGTCGGCGCCATCGCCAACGAGGGCGGCCTGCGCCGCAGCGATTTCGGCCATATCAGCATTCGTCCCGACCACAGCCTGGTGGAGCTGCCCGCCGACCTGTCCTCGGAGACTCTGGACGCGCTGCGCCGCACCCGCATCAGCGGCCAGCTCATCCAGCTCCAGCTGGACTCCGGCCCGCCCGGACAGCGCTCGTTCGCCCGCGCCCCGCACCGCCGCGACACCCGCGACGGCAAGCCGCGCTACGAACGCCGCAAACCCCGCGCCTGACGAACGAAGCCGCCCCGCTCCTCACCCGAGAAGCGGGGCGGCTCCGCATATCCCCTCTGGACATGCGATCACCAGGTCATGGTGGCGGCAACGTGCGAGAGCCCGCCGCCATCAGTACCTGGTCGATCAGTTGGCGGCCGGTGGGGCGCCGGAGCCCGAGTCGGCGGGAGCCGCTGGGGCGGGGGTGTTTTCGGGGGCGGGGGCTTCGGTGGGCGGCGGCGGGGGGAGGTCCGGGACGTTGAAGAGGCCGACGGTCGGGGTGACCAGGCAGCGCGCGCCGGGGTAGTCGATGGTGCCCCAGAGCGAGGCGATCACATTGCCCGGGCCGCTGTCGACGGTCTTGGACAGGCTCGCGATGCCGTACTCGGTGAGGTCGTCGAGCATGTTGATGCCGCTGCGGCCATTGTTCACATTCAGCCAGACCACGGTCAGCCCGGAGGCCAGCGGCATGCCGGAATGCGCTGTGACAGCTTGGAATCGGAGCGTTCCGGGGATGGCACCGAGGCTGCCCGGCGTGCCGCCCGCCACGGCGGAGGCGGCGGTCAGGGTCAGCGGGATGTCGTGCCCGCAGCCGAGGGTGGGGGCCTGGTAGGCGAACGGCGCGAAGGCCACATTGCCGAGTTTCGCGGCGGTGACGAGCTGCGCTGTCTTGACGGTGGAGGCCACCGCGGCCTTGGCGTCGGCATCGTCCCCGGCGGCCGCGGTGAGCTGCTCGATACCGAGTTCGACGGGCGTCTTCGGCGCGGGCTCGGGCTCGGCGTGGGCGAGTGTGGTCGTGCCGAGCATCGCGGTGGCCGCGATGGCGGCCGCGGACGCGGCGCGGCGGAAGGTCCTGCCGTTCACTGGGTGCTGCTCCTCGGTCGATACCGGGGCGCGCGCCCGCCTGCTGGCATCGCGTTCCGGCGGTGCGCGGGCGGGGTGCGCCGATCCTTCCGCAAACTACCAGCCCGTTGTCGGGCGCGTGAGACGAGCCGCCCCGTCGGTGTGACCCACGTGGCAGGTGCTCCTGTTACCCAATGGTAGGTTTGAGACACCCAACAAGTCGTGTCTTTTACCGGGGGCGCTCCGGAAGGCACGCGAGACAACGGCGAACGCCTGGGAGATGCGATGAAGCTTGCCCTCTCACCCGATGAGGTGAAATTCCGGGACGAACTGCGCGAGTTCTACCGGACCAAGATTCCCGCGGAGATCCGCGACCGTGTGAAGTACGGCCGCGAGCTATCCCGCGAGGACATCGTCACCACGCACCGAATCCTCAACGAGCACGGCTACGCGGTGCCCAAGTGGCCGGTGCAGTGGGGTGGCCGGGACTGGTCGCCCATGCAGCTGCACATCTGGGAAGACGAGATGCAGCTGGCCTCGGTCCCCGAGCCGCTCACCTTCAACGCCCAGATGATCGGCCCGGTCATCGCCCAGTTCGGTTCCGAGGAGCTCAAGCAGCGCTTCCTCCCGCCGACCGCGAATCTCGACATCTGGTGGTGCCAGGGCTTCTCCGAGCCCGACGCCGGATCGGACCTGGCCTCGCTGCGCACCACCGCGGTGCGCGACGGCGACGACTACATCGTTAATGGCCAGAAGATCTGGACCACCCTCGCCCAGCACGCCGACTGGATCTTCTGCCTGGTGCGCACCGACCCGAATGCCAAGAAGCAGGCGGGTATCTCGATGCTGCTCTTCGATGTGAACTCCCCGGGCGTGACCATTCGCCCGATCAAGCTCATCGACGGTCACCACGAGGTCAACGAGGTCTTCTTCGAGAACGTCCGGGTGCCCGCCGATCAGCTGGTCGGCGAGGAGAACATGGGCTGGACCTACGCCAAGTTCCTGCTCGGCAACGAGCGCACCGGCATCACCGGCGTCGGCCGCACCAAGGTCAAGCTCGGCCTGGCCAAAGAGTATGCGGCACAGACCAAGTCGGGCAACGGCACGCTGCTGGACGATCCGATCTTCGCCGCCCGCGTGGCCGAGCTGGAGAACGAACTGCTGGCCCTGGAGCTGACCCTCATGCGAGTGGTTTCCAAACCCCTGGACGGCAAGCCGAATCCGGCCTCCTCGGTGCTCAAGCTGCGCGGTACCGAACTGCAGCAGGCCGCCACCGAACTGCTCATGGATATCGCCGGACCCGACGCGCTGCCGGTGCACGCCGCCGACATCGCCTCCCCGGAGTGGGCGCAGATCACCGGCCCCACCTACCTCAACTACCGCAAGACCAGCATCTACGGAGGGTCGAACGAGGTGCAGCGCACCATCATCGCCTCCACCATCCTCGGATTGTGAGCCGCCGCCATGGATTTCGAACTCACCGATGAACAGCTCATGCTTCGCGATACGGTCCGCGACCTGTTGGCGCGCACCTACGACGCGGAGACCCGGGTGAAGATCACCGACACCGATCTCGGCTGGAGCCGCGAGATCTGGCGCCAGCTCGCCGAATTGGGTGTGCTGGGCCTGGCCTTCAGCGAGGAGGACGGCGGCGTCGGCGCGGGCCCCATCGAGACCATGGTGGTGCTCGAGGAGATCGGCCGCCGCCTGGCCCCCGAACCGCTGCTCGACGCGGTGCTGCTGCCCGGTGCGCTGGTCGCCCGAGTGGGTACCGCCGAACAGCGCCAGGCGGTGCTGCCGGACGTGGTGGGCGGCGAGAAGCTGCTGGCCTTCGCCCACGAAGAGCCCGGAACCCGGTGGCCCGCCACCGAACTCGCCACCACCGCGACCGCGCAGGGCGACGCGTACGTGCTGACCGGGGTCAAGAACCCTGTCCCGCACGGTGATTGCGCCGACCAGCTGGTGGTCAGCGCGGCGCTGCCCGAGGGCGGCGTCGGCCTGTTCCTGGTCGCCGCCGACGCCGCGACCCGCAAGCCGTTCCGCACCTTCGACGGCCGCCGCGGCGCGCAGATCGAATTCGACGCCACCCCCGCCGAACTGCTCGGCACCGGCGGCGACGCCCGGGCGGCGATCGACGAGGCGCTGGTGCACGCCCAGGCCGCGCTGTGCGCCGAATCGCTGGGCGCGATGGAGGAGTCGCTGCGGCTCACCACCGAGTACCTGAAGACGCGCAAGCAGTTCGGCGTCACGCTGTCGAAGTTCCAGACGCTGTCGCAGCGGGCGGCGAACATGTACGTCTCCCTGGAACTGGCGCGCAGCATGAGCTACTACGCCAGCGCGGCCCTGGCCGACGGCACGGTCGATCCGGTGATCGCCTCGCGCACCCGGCTCCAGGTCGGCCGCGGCGCACGGCACATCGGTCAGGAGGCCGTGCAGATGCACGGCGGTATCGGCATCACCACCGAATACCCGGTGAGCCATTACGTGGCACGCCTCACCGCCATCGGCCGCACGCTCGGCGGGGAGCTGGAGCATCTGCGAACCCTCACCGACCGCGTCGCGGAGTACGACCTGGTCGAGATCTGACCCCGGTCCGCCACAACGCACCGCGCCCGTTCCGCATCGGAACGGGCGCGGTTTTTTTTTTCGGGCCGGTGCGGCTTACTCGCCGGAGTCGTCCTCGGGCTCGACCGTCGGACGCTCGGTGGTGGGCTCCGGCGTCTCGATCGTGGTGGTGGGCCGCTCGGTGGTCGTGGTCGGGCGCGGGCGAGTGGTCCGGGTCGGCCGCGGCGTGGTGGGGCGGGTGGTCCGCGTGGTGGATTCGGGCTCGTCGGTGGGTGGTTCGTCGCCTTCGGTGGCGCTCGGTGTCGTATAGGTGCGGCGGGGCGGTTGGTCGGAGGCCACGCGCCAGGTGGGGGAGGGCGGGATCACGACGACCGGGGTGGTGGTGCCGCTGCGGTCGGCGCTCGAATACGTCGGCGCGGCTTGCAGATCGGCGTTCAGCGGCGGTGGCGGCACGTAGGTGTCCTCGCCGCCGATACCGCAGGAACCGATGAGGACGAGGCCGAGCGAGACCGCTCCGGCGGCGGCGACCGCGCCGAGCATGGGCGTGGGCAGCCGCCGATCGCGGAGGTCGTCGCGTGCGTCCGCGCGACTGTTGCTGCCGTCCATCGGTGAGCTCTCCTCATTCGTCTCGAGTGGGGTCACCATAACGGTTGCCGCCGTGCGGGGCCAGGCGGGCGGTCGGTTCGAATTACGCCTCGCGCAGGGCTTTCCGACATCACGAGCGAATCTCAAACAGTAATGATTCACATATCGAATTGGTCAACAGCGCGTGTTGCGCAACCGTGTCGGGTGGACTTTTCGTTGCTGACCCGTAATGTGTGATCGAAGTTACATGTGAGACGCCTGAAATTAGCTGAGTGACGCGCGCGAAGATTGCGCGGATCCGAGGGGCGTCATCTAGGAGTGGATGATGGGAGCTTACTCGACATCCCCGCTTCGCACGGTCGAGCAGCCCGCGGATGCCGCGGCACCGCGACCGCGACGGGTGAGCGAGACTCTGGCCCGGGCGACCGCCTGGTTGATCTTCCTCGGCGGCCTCGTCGGCGCTGGACTGGGAATCGCCGGACTACATGTCGAAATCGCGGTCGCCGGACTGATTCTGGCCTGCACCGCGGGCCTGGTGCTGCTGAAGCTACGGGCCGACGCCCTCGCCGGTCGCTGAGCCGACCTCGGGACCGCTCGCGGTCGTGCTGGGGCCGCTCAGCCCGGTGAGGGCCAGACAGGCGGCGCTCAGGACGGCGATCGCGAACGTGCGAATCTTCGGCTTGGACATACTCTCTCCGCTTCATCGAGCCGTCGGCGCGGTCAGCACCGACCTGAAAGAGCTATCACGCGGCGAGCGGTCGGCGAATGCCCGGAATTACCAGGGCACGAGTTCTCCGGGCAGCGGGAAACTATTCGGTGACAACCCATTCGAAGGCTTTCGCCGTGGATCGCGCGCCCTCCGCCGCGCGGGAGCGATTGGGTTCACCGAGTTCGATCAGCAAACTTTCGGACATCTTGACCAAGTCCGCCAGAACCGTTGGCGTGAACCATTCGGGGCGCGTCGCGAACAGCAGATCCTCGCTGGAGGTATTGCCGCTCGCGCCGGGGGCGAACGGGCAGCCGCCGAGCCCACCCAGTGAGCCGTCCACGACATCCGCACCGGCGGCAATGGCGGCAAGGGAATTCGCCACGCCCATACCCCAGGTGTCATGGCCGTGGAAGACGATGCGGCGCTTCGGGGTTCGCGTGCGTACCGATTCGACAAGGGCCGCAACTTGATTCGGGTACGCCTGGCCGAGGGTGTCGGCGAGCACTATGTCGTCCGCACCGTCGGTGCGCGGATCGGTGGCGATCTCCAGTACCCGGGCGGGATCCACCGGGCCGTCGAACGGGCAGGTGAAAGCCGTTGCCAGACAGAGTTGCACGCGGCCGCCCACCGCGCGGGTCAGGCGCACGGCCTCCGGCATGGCGGCCACGCTGTCCTCGGTGGTGCGGCCGATATTGGCCTTGTTGTGGGCATCGGAGACCGAGAAGCAGTACTGGAAATTGCGGACCCCGACCGCGGCGGCCTTCTCGATATGGCGCGGCGTGGCCACCCACAGCCAGCACCGCCGCAACTCCTCCGGCGTCAGCGCGGCGACCAGCTCCAAGCTGTTGGCCATGGGCGGCACCAGATCCGGCCGGGCCATGGAACCGATCTCGAGTTCGGGGACGCCCGCGGCCAGCAGCCGTCGGACGATCTCGACCTTGCGGTCGGTGGGCAGCACCTTGCCGGTGAGCTGAAGTCCGTCCCGCAGGGTGACGTCGCGCAGGATGGCCATCACCGCACCTCCAAGGCGTCGATCTCGGCCTCCGACATACCGAGCAGACCGGACAGCACCTCGCGGGTGTGTTCGCCCAGATCCGGTCCGACATTGCGGATCGGCAGCGATGCGCCGCCGATGACCGGGACGATGCCGGTGAAGCCCACCTGCTTGGGTTCGGGCTCGCCCACATCCACGGGGAAGGACTGAATCATATTGCGCGCCTTCAGTTGTTCGTCGGTGACGAGGTCGGCGGCGGTGTAGATGGGGCCGCACGGAATGGCGGCCTCCTCGAGGATCTTCAACGCCTCGTCGCGGGTGCGCAGCCGGGTCCATTCGGCGATGGCGGCATCGAGGCGTTCGCGATTGCGCCAGCGCCCGGCATTGTCCTGGAGTTCCGGATCGGCGGCCAGATCGGGGCGGTCGATGACCCGCATGTAGCGCTGGAAAATGGCATCGCCATTGCCGCCGATGATGATGCTGGTGCCATCGCCGCACGGGTAGGCATTACTGGGCGCGATGCCCTCCATGCGCCCGCCGACGCGTTCGCGCTTGATGCCGTAGGCCAGGTAATCGGGCACCAGCGATTCCATGACCGAGAGAATCGACTCGTTCAGCGCGACGTCGATAATGCGCTGCTCCAGGGGAATTCGCTCGACGCGTTCGCGCTGGAACAGGGCCATGACCGTGCCGAAGGCGGCATAGATTCCCGCGATGGAATCGCCGATGGAGACCCCGACGCGCACCGGCGGGCGGTCGGGATCGCCGACCAGTTCCCGCAGCCCGCCGACCGCCTCGGCGACCGCGGCGAATCCGGGGCGCTGTGCGAGAGGGCCGGTCTGTCCGTAGGCGGAGATGCGGGTGATGACGAGATTCGGATTGGCCGCCGACAGCACCTCCGGGCCCAGCCCCCACTTCTCCAACATGCCGGGCCGGAAGTTCTCCAGCAGCACATCGCACTTCGCGATGAGATCGAGGACGACGCGCTTGCCCTCCTCGGTCCGCAGATCCAGCGTGATGGACTTCTTGTTCCGGTTCACGGTGCGGTACAGCATGGAGGTGTCGCCGCCGTACAACCGCCAATTGCGCAGTTCGTCACCGGTTTTCGGCCGCTCCACCTTGATCACCTCGGCCCCGAAGTCGCCGAGTATGCGCCCGGCCGTCGGCGCTGCCACATAATTGCCCAACTCCAGAACCCGCACGCCGTCGAGCGGCCGAATCTCCATGGGAACACGATAGGGCCCCGGGCGATCGGGGTCAGGCGGTCAGGTGCCTGACAATGCGCTGGAGCTGTTCGGTGTAGAGCTGCTGGAACTCCGGTGAATCCGGGCTGAGGCCGGTGACCCGGCGGACGACCTGGGGGAGGACGGTCGGGACCATGGCCGCGCCCATGACGGCCAGGAGGAACGCGCCCGCATCGAGATCGGCGGGCAGCTGTCCCTCGTCCTGGCGGCGGCGCAGGTCCGCGAGGTCCTCGCGGTCGTACTCGGCGGGTGGCGCTCCGGCCGATTCGGCCAACCCCTCCCAGGCGAGCAGGCGACTCATGCGGCGGTCCTCGAAGACCGAGCGCAGGTAGGCGGCGACCAATTCGTCCAGGGACAGATCCGGGAAGGCGAAGCCCGCCTCCTGCTGGAGCCACTGCTCTTGCAGGGCGCGGTACAGGCCGTCCTTGCCGCCGAAATAGTAGGTGATGAGCTGCTTGTTCACCCCCGCCCGATCGGCGATCTCCTGGACGCGAGCGCCCGCGAAACCCTTGTCCGCGAAGACCTCCAGCGCGGCGGCCAGCAGTCGGCGGCGGGTGCGCTCCGCATCGCGCTGCCGTTCCTCGGCCGTCGGCCTGCGCCGCGCGCCGCCCTTGTTCGTCTGTTCGCTCATCGGCCGTAACTGTACTGTCGGTTGACACTATCATCCAAATGGATGACTATTTGAGGCATGTCTCCACGAACCTCCGTCGCCATTGCCGGAGCCGGGCTCGGCGGACTGTGCCTGGCACAGTCGCTGCTGCGCGCCGGATTCGACGTCCACGTCTACGAACGCGACGAATCGGCCCATATTCGCCGCCAGGGCTACCGGATCACCACCGATGAACACGGCATCGACGCGCTGCGGCGCAGTCTGCCGCCGCATCTGTTCGAGTTGTACCTGGCCACCGCGAGCGATCCCAGCGGGGCGGGCTACTTCCGGTTTCTCGACGTCCGCATGCGGTCGGTCTTCACACTCACCTTCGAGGGCGCACCCGGGACGGACCTGCGCACGCCGCGCCAGGCCGACAGGCAGACGCTGCGGGCGCTGCTGCTCTCCGGCCTCGGCGAGCGGGTGCACTTCGGGAAGGCCGCCGAGCGCGTGGACGTCAATGCGGACGGCGCGACGCTGTATTTCACGGACGGGACGGCCGCGACCGCCGACCTGGTGGTGGGGGCGGACGGTGCGAATTCGCCACTGCGTCAGCAACTGCTGCCCGAATGCACACCGACGGCGGCGGGTCTGACCGCGATCTACGGTCGCTCCCGGCTGATACAGGACGGCCGCTCACTGGTGCCCGAAGCGCTGGCGAACAGCGGCGTGCTCTCGATGGGCGCACCCGGCTCATCGTTCTTCTTCACGACCATGAAGTTTCCGGAGCCACCGCGACAGGCGTTCGCGCGCCTGGCTCCGGATCGCGAGGCTCCGGTCGACGACGATTACGTCATGTGGGCAATCAACCTGCCCACCAACGACTTTCCCGCCGACCGCCGACTCGACAGCACGGAACTCCACGACTTGGCCAGGCGCGCGGCCCGCGAATTCCACCCCGTACTACGGCAATTGGTCGACCGCGCCGATATCGACCACACCCTTGCCGTGCCGATGCGCGCCTCCGTGCGACCGCGACGCTGGGCGGCCACACGCGCCACCCTCCTGGGTGACGCCGTACATCTCATGCCGCCGTTCAACGCGCACGGCGGCAATACGGCGCTGCGCGATGCCGCCCTGCTCGGGGAGAAACTGCGGACCGCGGCGGAGCTGGGTGAACCGATCGACAACGCCGTCGCCGCATATCAAGAGGAGATGCTCGACTACGCGTTCAAGGAGGTCGAGGACGCCCTGAAGATGATGTCGCGGGCCACCACCCGCAACCCGATCGTGCGCTGGGGGATGCTGCACGCCGCCCCGTGGGTCAATACGCTGCGGGGTAAGTCGCCGAGGCTGGAGACCGTGTAGCCGCGACGGGACCGGACAGGGCCGAGCCGGGCGCGGTGGCGGCACGCCCGGCTCGGGGATCAGGCGGCGCGCTGGGCGACCTCTTCGACAATCGAGTAGTGCTCGGCATTGCCGCTGATAATGGTGCTGGACTGACCGTCGACGCCGACCGGGATATCACCGGCGAGGGTGATGCGGGTGAGCCGCCGCGGCTGGCCGTCGTAGTCGTCGATGGCGTAGTGCTGGGTGGCGCGGTTGTCCCAGATAGCGACATCGCCGAGCTGCCAGTTCCAGCGAATGGTGTTCTCCAGCTTGGTGACCCGGTATTGCAGCAGCTGGAACAGGGTCTGCGATTCGGCGGCGGTGAGACCGACGAAGTTCTTCACGAAATGGCCGAGCAGCAGGGCGCGTTCGCCGGTCACGGGGTGCACACGCACGACCGGGTGCTCGGTCTCGTAGTAGGTGGATTCGAATTCTTCGCGGTAGGCGCGGCCCTGCTCGTTCGGGGCGTGGGTGTCGGTGCGGTCCGCGGCGTAGTCGTAGGTGTTGGTGTGCCGGGCGCGCAGATTCTCCACCAGCACCTTCAGCGGCGCGGGCAGCGATTCGTAGGCGGCCACGGTGGAGGCCCAGGTGGTGGAGCCGCCGTAGGTGGGCAAGTGGACCGCGCGCAGGATGGAGGCCTTCGGGATGCGGTCCACGAAGGTGACATCGGTGTGCCAGCTGTTGGCGCGGCCGTACTCCGAATCGATGGGCAGCGATTTCACGCCCTTGGACGTGACGGTCGGATGCGGGGTGGTGGGCGCGCCGAGCAGCTCCGCGAACTCGTACTGGCCGTCCTCGGTCAGGTGATCCTGCCCGCGGAAGAAGATGACCTTGTGCTCGTGCAGGGCGTTCTGAATGAGCGCGACGGTGTCGGCGTCCAGCTCACCGCCCAATCGGACACCGTCCACCCGCGCGCCGATCCGGCTGCCGAGTTTGACGACGGTGGCGGTCTCCGTGGCGTAATCGACGGACATGCGGTGCCTTTCGCTCGAACTGTGAGGTGCTTCGAGCACACCACCGCCGCCGCCCACCGAACAGATTTACGGTCAGCCGGATCGAAAGCCGCCAGCCCTCAGCCCACTTGTTCGCGCAGGAACGCCAAATCGTCGGCCACCCCATCGCCCGGGGTCTCCAACACGATCGGGGCGTCCACGGCCTTGCACACCTCCACCAGCAACTGCGGGTCGATGGTGCCGTCGGCCAGGTTCGCGTGCCGGTCCGCGCCGGAGTCGAAGGCGTCGCGCGAGGAGTTCAGGTGGACCAGGTCGATACGGCCGGTAATGGCCTTGATCCGGTCCACGATGCCGAGCAGCTCCTCGCCGCCCGCCCAGGCGTGACAGGTGTCCAGGCAGAACCCCGCGCCGAAATCGCCGACGGCCTCCCACAGCCGCCCGATATCGTCGAAATACCGTGCCATGGCGTGATTTCCGCCCGCGGTGTTCTCGATGAGGATGGGCACGTCGAAGCCGCCCTTGTCCTCTTGGCGCTGGAACAGCTTGCGCCAGTTGCTGATTCCCTCGGTCATTTCCGCATCCGAGCGCACGTGCCCGCCGTGCACCACCAGCCCGAACGCGCCGAGTTCGGCCGCCGCCTTGGCCTGCAACGCCACCGCGTTGCGCGAGGGCATGCGTAGCCGATTGTTCAGGCTGGCCACATTGATCTGGTAGGAGGAGTGCACCACCACGTCGATGGGGCTGGCCTTGATCTGCTCGGTCAGCGGGTGCGGTTTCGGCTTCTCCCAGCTCTGCGGGTCGACCACGAACATCTGAATGACGTCGGCCCCGAGCTTCTCGCCCCAGCCGATCGGATCGCTGTCCATCCGCACATGTGCTCCTAGACGCATGAGGCACAGCGTATCGACAGCCACCGACACGTGTTCACAAGCAATCCATAACTGTTGCGTAAGCGGGCCGACGGAAGATACATCCCTAGACCTTCGAATACCTGGGCAAGCCGAATCGGATACAGTTTCGGTGATTTCTGGATCGGCCCAGGCACGATCATGCCGATCGTTCGCGGTACGTCGCGTAGTGGTGGGTCCCGGTGTGCGACGTGGGAAGTGGGAGCTAGTCATGCTGTCCAACGGTGACGTTTTCGCCGGGTATGTCATCGAACGCCAGCTGGGCCGCGGGGGCATGGGCTCGGTGTATCTGGCCAAACATCCACGCCTGCCCAGAATGACGGCGCTCAAGCTGTTGAACCGGGAAATGGTGTTCGACAAGGAGATTCGCGCCCGCTTCGAACGCGAGGCCGACTTGGTCGCCCAGCTCGACCACCCCAATATCGTCACCGTCTACGACCGCGGGCTCGAAGACGGCCAGATGTGGATCTCCATGCAGTACATCGACGGTGTGGACGCCGCCAGCGTCGACGCCGCGACCTTGCCGCCCGAGCGCGCGGTGCAGATCATCGCCGAGACCGGCGACGCCCTGGACTACGCGCACCGCAACGAGGTGCTGCACCGCGATGTGAAACCGGCGAACATCCTGCTCGGCCGCGCCACCGGCGGCAAGGGCGAGCGGGTCTACCTCACCGACTTCGGCATCGCCCGGCTGCGCGACGACAGCGGCCACCTCACCCAGACCGGAACCTTCACCGCGACCCTGGCCTACGCCTCGCCGGAACAACTGACCGGTTCCGCCCTGGACGGCCGCTCCGACCAGTACTCCCTGGCCTGCACCCTGTTCTGGCTGCTCACCGGCACCGGCCCGTTCGCCGCCACCAATCCGGCCGCCGTCATCCAGGGCCACCTGCAGAATCCGCCGCCGCCGCTGAGCAGCGCCCGCCCCGGACTGCCGCCCGCCCTGGACATGGTGCTGGCCAAGGCCATGGCCAAGCGTCCCGAGGACCGCTTCGACACCTGCGCCGATTTCGCCGCCGCCGCGCGCCGCGCCCTGACCTCGCCCAGCGCACCCGGCATCCCGCTGGTGAATCCGCACACCGCGCCGCCCACCCAGCTCAATCAGCGGCCGCAGACCGCGACGGGCGCGCCCATGCCGTATCCGACCAACACCGCCTCGCGCACCCTCACCCCGCCGCCCCAGCCCATTCCGGGCTACACGCAGCAGCGCCAGACGAACCAGTACACGGCCCCCGGCCCGACCTACACGCAGCCGGGAACCAATCAGTACACCCAGGCCGGGACGAACCAGTACACCCAGCAGAACTTCAGCGGCCAGCCCTTCAGCGGCCATACGACGGGTCCGCACGGCGCGCGCCCGCCGGGGCAGCAGGGCAAGTCCAACACCGGCCTGATCATCGGGGCCGTGGTGGGCGTGGTGCTGCTGCTCATCGTCGCCGTGGTGGTGATCGTCGCGATGAGCGACAGCGGCACCACCCAGGGCGGCGGCACGACCACCACCACGACCACCACCGTCGCCGACAAGCCGGTCGACGCCGCCGCGCTCAGCACGGAATTCCCGAATATGGTGCCCGCCAGCAGTTCCGGGGATGTGGGTTACAACGGGGCCAGCTGCTATCTGGCCGATCCGGCCAGCCCGCCCGACAAGACCGACGGCGAACCCGATTTCCGCAGCTGGGCGGTGCAGTGGCGCTGCTTCGGCGGCGGCGACAACAACGACCCGTTCTACCGCCTCTACGCCTACTCCTCGGCGGCCGAGGTGCAGCAGGTCGTGAACGGCCTCAATGCCGAGAAGCAGACCTCCGACACCAATGGCGGCAAGACCTACACCAACTACCAGTTCAGCGATGGCGACCGCCCGCGCATGGTCACCGTCTTCACCGGTGACGACAACCGCACGCAGTACCTCATGTACACCGACGGCATCGTCGGCACGCTCGACGAGATCCTGCGCTGGTGGCGGTCGGCCCCGCTGACCTGAGCACTGGGACCCGGGGATGACGCGGCGCGCCGCCGCGTCATCCCTGTGGGATTTCTGAGGGGTGGGGGTTCCGGGTGATCCCCGATGGCGTCCGGTCACGAACCTAGACACACTGGACACCATGACTTCAGACACCTCGGCCTCCGTCGCCCTCGGCAAGCAGGCTCCCGCCCCGGCCGCCGCCCGCGCGACCGACCTGGTGAAGATTTACGGTTCGGGCGATACGCAGGTCAAGGCCCTGGACGGGGTGTCGGCCGAGTTCGCCAAGGGGGAGTTCACGGCGATCATGGGTCCTTCGGGATCCGGCAAGTCCACACTCATGCACTGCCTGGCGGGTCTCGATTCCGCGACCTCGGGCACCGTCCGGATCGGCGACACCGACCTGACCCGGCTGTCCGACAAGCAGATGACGCAACTGCGGCGCGACCGTATCGGTTTCGTCTTCCAGGCGTTCAATCTGGTGCCGACGCTGACGGCCCTGGAGAACATCACGCTGCCGCTCGATATCGCGGGGCGCAAGGCCGACGAGGAGTGGCTGGCGACGGTGATCAAGCGCCTCGGCCTCGCCGACCGCCTCACCCACCGGCCCTCGGAGCTCTCCGGCGGCCAGCAGCAGCGCGTGGCGTGTGCCCGCGCGCTGGCGGGCAAGCCCGACATCATCTTCGGCGACGAGCCCACGGGCAATCTGGATTCACACTCCTCCGGTGAGGTGCTGGCGATTCTGCGCGCCGCGGTGGACGAGTTCGACCAGACGGTCGTGATCGTCACCCACGATCCGCGCACCGCCTCCTACGCCGATCGCGTGGTATTCCTCGCCGACGGCCATATCGTCGACGAATTGCGCGCTCCCACGGCGGATTCCGTGCTCGACAAGATCAAGTCGCTGGAGACGCTCTGATGTCCGGAAGTCCGATGCGCAAGGTCGCCTTGCGCAATCTCGCCGCGCACAAGGTGCGCCTGCTGCTCACCGTGCTGTCGGTGGTGCTCGGCACCGCGTTCATCGCGGGCTCGTTCGTGTTCACCGATACCCTGCAGCGCACCTTCGACGGCATCTTCGCCAATCAGGCCCGCGGCGTGGACGTGCGGGTGGGCACCGAGAACCGGCAGTCGCTGGGTGTGCCGAACACCGTGGTCGACCAGCTCGCCGGTATGGCGGGCGTGCGCACCGTCGCGCCGAGCGTGAACGGTTCGGTGGTGCTGCTGCAGGACGGGCACGCCGTGCAGACCGGGGGCGCGCCCAGTATCGGGCAGTCGTATCTGCCGCCGGAGAAGGCTGTCGCCGAACCCGATGTGTTCGTGGCGGGTACGCCGCCCACCAAGTCGGGTGAGATCGCGCTCAATGTGAGCGGCGCGGACAAGGCCGGGCTGAAGGTCGGTGATAAGACACAGGTGCTGATCCCGTCCAAGGGCAAAGTCGACGTAACCCTCTCGGGCATCTACGAATTCGCCAGCGGCGCGGGCTCCACCGGCGGCCTCATCGGGGTGCTGTTCGACGACACCCAGGCACGGCAGCTGTTCACCGACGGCAAGCACGTCGCCTATGCCGATATCGCCGCGCAGCCGGGCGTCGAGGTCGATCAGCTGCGCGACGAGATCGCCAAGGCGCTACCCGGCTACAAGGTGCAGAACGGCGACCAGGTACGCGAGGAGATGAAGCAGGAGCTCGGCGACGCGCTCAAGTTCATCAACTACTTCCTGCTCGCCTTCGGCGCCATCGCGCTCATTGTCGGCACCTTCATCATCTACAACACCTTCTCCATGCTGGTGGCCCAGCGGCTTCGGGAGCTGGCGCTGCTGCGCGCGGTCGGCGCGAGCAGCGGGCAGGTGGGCCGGTCGGTGGTGGGCGAGGCGCTCATTGTCGGATTGGTCGGCAGCGCACTGGGTCTCGCGGCCGGTATCGGCCTGGCGTTCGGTCTGGCGCAGCTGCTCAACGCCTTCGACCTGGGCCTGCCCACCGGCTCCATGGCGGTGCTGCCGCGCACCATCGTGGTCGGCATGATCGTGGGCGTGGTGGTGACGGTGGTCAGCGCCTACGCGCCCGCGCGCCGCGCCGCCAAGGTGCCGCCGGTCGAGGCCATGCGCGAGGAGTTCGCCTCGGCGGGAGAATCCTTGCGGCTGCGCACCATTGCCGGTGCGCTGCTCGCGGTGGTGGGTGTGGCGCTGGTGGTGCTGGGTGCCCAGGGCACCGGCGGCAATGCCGCGGCCACGGTGGGAATCGGCGCTCTCGCACTTATTTTCGCGGTACTGCTCGCCTCCCCGGCGCTGTCGCGACCGGTGCTCTCCGGGCTCGGTGTGCTGGCTCGGCCGTTCGGCCCGGTCGGACGGATGGCGCGCAACAACGCGATTCGCAATCCGCGCCGAACCGCGGCCACCGCCTTCGCGCTCACCCTCGGACTCATGCTGGTCTCGGCCATCGGCATGCTCGGGGCCTCGGCCAAGGCCAGTATCGGCGATCTGGTGGACAAGGGGGTGCGGGCCGACTACATGCTGGCGGGCCCCACCAACAGCTTCATCGGCGTACCGCTGGACGCGGCTCCGGCCGTGAAACAGGTGCCGGGCGTGCAGGATGTGGTGTCCATGCACCTCATGGGCGTGAAGGTCGGCAACGACCAGGTGGCGGGTACCGTGCCCGACGGGCCGTGGGAGAAGATGCTCAGCTACGAGCTGCGCGAGGGCACCGCCACCCTCGGCGACAACGACATCCTGGCCTCCGAAACCACTGCGGCCGAATACGGTTGGCACGTCGGCCAGCAGGTCGAGCTGACCAGTCTGGACAAGTTGCAGAAGTACCCCGTCACCGTGACCGGGATCTACAAGGACACCCAGCTGCTGGGTCCGCTGGTGACCTCGGTGTCGCTGTACGACCGCGTCATGCCGGTGAACTTCCGCAACGACTTCCTGGTCATGATCACCGCGCAGCCGGGGACCGACTTGGCAGCGATGCGCACGAACCTCGAGAAGGCCGTGGAGCCGTTCGTCATCGTGCAGGTGCAGGATCGCGAGGATTTCAAGGGCGCGCAGGGCCAGCAGATCAACACCATGCTGGCGATCCTGTACGGGCTGTTGGCGCTGGCGGTGGTGATCGCCATCCTCGGCATCGTGAACACCCTGGCGCTGTCGGTGGTGGAGCGGCGACGCGAGATCGGCATGCTGCGCGCGGTCGGTATGCAGCGACCGCAGGTGCGGCGCAGCATCTACCTGGAATCCATGCTGATCGCCATATTCGGCGCGGTGGTCGGCGTGCTGCTCGGGCTCGGCCTCGGCGTCGGATTCCTGCGCACCCTGCAGGATCTGGGACTCGAGCAGATCGCGGTGCCGTGGGGGCAGATCCTGCTCATGCTGGTCGCCTCCGGTGTGGTCGGCGTACTGGCGGCGCTGTGGCCCGCGGTGCGGGCGGCCCGGACGCCGCCGTTGGCGGCCATCGCCGATCTGTAATCGGTAGCGGCCCTGGACGAAACGTCGCCCCTCGCGTGAATTCGCGAGGGGCGACGGTCGTTTGGGCCGTATTGGATCAGAGGGCCGTGCCGGATCAGAGGGCGGCGACGATGACGACGACCGCGATGACCGCCACGATGGACACCGCGATGATCGCGAGAATGATCCACATGGTCGAGCTGGAGCTCGAACCGCTTTGCGGCGGATGGTATGTCGGTGACTGGTAGGGCTGCGGGTAGCTGGGCTGGGCGGGCGCGTGTGGGTGCGAGAGCTGCCCCGAAGGCTGGTTCACGTGGCCCGACGGCTGGCTGAACTGCGCCGGAGTGCTCACATGCGGTGACGAGGACTGCCCCGACGGCTGGCTGAACTGCGCCGGAGTGCTCACATGCGGTGACGAGGACTGCCCCGGCGGCTGGCTGAACTGCGCCGCGCGCGGGTTCCCCGGCCCGGGCTGGCTCAGCGGCTGCGGCTGGTTCGGGTGCGAGGCTTGCGGATTCGCGGGACCCGGCTGATTCGGGTGTGACGCCTGAGGATTCACCGGCTGGTTCGGCAGCGGGCGGGGCGCGGACGGGCCGTGCGAGGGCTGCCCCACGATCGGCTGCGGCCGGGCCGGGGTCGGCGGACGCGGCGGCACCACCGGCTGCGGCGGCGCGGTGCGGGAGATGGTGAAGGCGCGCTCGGCGGCCGCGGCGAATTCGACGCAGGAGCGGTAGCGATCCTGCGGGCGCTTGGCCAGTGCCCGCGCCAGCACGCCGTCGACGGCGCGCGGCAGATCGCCGCGCAGCGTGCTGGGCATGCGCGGGCGGTCCTGTAGGTGTCCGCGAATCACCGCCGCCGGGCTGGTGCCCTCGAACGGCACACTGCCGGTGAGCAATTGGAACAGCGTGCAGGCCAGGGAGTACTGGTCGGAGCGGCCGTCCAGGGTCGCGCCGGTGAGCTGTTCGGGGGAGGCGTAGGCCAGGGTGGCGGTGACGGTGCCGGTCTGGGTGAGGTGGCCGGTGTCGTCGCGCAGCCGGGCGATGCCGAAATCGGTGAGGTACACCCGTTCTCCGCCCGCACCCGCGCGACCCGAGCGGGCGAGCAGGATATTGGCGGGCTTCACATCGCGGTGCAGCACGCCGATGCCGTGCGCGTAGTCCAGGGCCTTGGCGGTTTCGGTGATGACCTGCACCGCCCGCAGCGGCGGCAACCTGCCAGGATCGAGTTCCGCGGCGTTCACGCCGTCGATGTACTGCATGGAGATCCACAGCTGATCGCCCACCGCGCCCCGGTCGTACACCGTCACGATATTCGGGTGGTCGAGCTGGGAGACCAGGTCCGCTTCGCGAATGAACCGGGCCCGAATCTCGTCGTCGGTGAACATCTCCTGATTCAGCAATTTCAGCGCGGTCCGGCGCGGCAGGCGGGGATGTTTGGCCAGGTACACCGACCCCATACCACCGCGGCCCAGCTCGCGCTCGACGACGTAACCGGCGAATTCCTCACCAGAGTTCAGCAAACCGAGAGCCCCCGTTTCCACGAGTCGAATCGCCTGGCAGCCTAGCAGCGTTTACCCCTCCAGAATCCGCCTCCGCGTCCAATAGTGGGTCTGACCTGGTATTTTCACCACTCCGGACCGGACGCCGGACCGAACGGCGGCGGTAGCCGTCAGGCTCTGCCCGCGTTCGCGTTCGCCCACTTCCCGATGTCGCCGCGGTCCAGGGCGACGGCTAGCAGCTCCGGGAAGCGGTCCGGGGTGCAGGCGAAGGCGGGCACGCCGAGGGCGGCCAGGGCGGCGGCGTTCTCGTGGTCGTAGGAGGGCGCGCCGTCGTCGGAGAGGGCGAGCAGCACCACCACCTGTACGCCCGATTCGGTCATGGCGCGGATGCGGCGCAGCATCTCGGCGCGGACGCCGCCCTCGTACAGATCGGAGATGAGGACGAACAGCGAATCGGTGGGGCGGGTGATGAGCGACTGCGAGTAGGCGATGGCGCGATTGATATCGGTGCCGCCGCCGAGCTGCGTGCCGAACAGCACCTCCACCGGATCGGCGAGCTTGTCGGTGAGATCCACGACGGCCGTGTCGAAGACGACCAGCGAGGTCCGCAACGACCGCATGGACGCCAGCACCGCGCCGAAGACCGAGGCGTACACCACGCTCGACGCCATCGAGCCGGACTGGTCGATGGCCAGCACCACATCGCGTTTCACCGCTTGGGCCTTGCGGCCGTAGCCGACCAGCCGCTCCGGCACCACCGTCCGGTACTCGGGCAGATAGTGGGCGAGATTGCGGCGAATGGTGCGGTCCCAGTCGATATCTCGCAGCTTCGGCCGCGATACCCGCGCCGCGCGGTTGAGCGCGCCACCGACTGCCGCGATCGTCTGTGCCGCAATGCGTTTCTCGACTTCGCGCACCACCTTCTCCACCACGGTGCGCGCGGTGGCCTTGGTGGTCTCGGGCATCACCTTGTTGAGGCTGAGCAGCGTGCCGACCAAGTGCACATCGGGTTCCACCGCCTCGAGCAGTTCCGGTTCGAGCAGCAGTTCGGTGAGATTCAACCGCTGCACCGCATCCCGCTGCATGACCTCCACCACCGTGGACGGGAAGTACGAGCGGATATCGCCCAGCCAGCGCGCCACATTCGGGGCCGAACCGCCCAATCCCGCGCCGCGCCGCCCACTCTGCCCGCCCTGCCCGTCGGAGTCGTAGAGCGCCGACAGTGCCCGGTCCATGGCGGTGTCCTCGGCCGAACCGAGCCCGCCGAGACCGTCCTCGGCCGGTGTGCCCAGCACCAATCGCCAACGGCGCGACTGGGTTTCGTCGATCTCGGTCACAGTCCTACCCCCAGGATCTCGGCGGCCGCCCGCAGTGCGAGCGTGCCGCGTTCGGTGTCGTACGCGGTCGCCGAGCTGATCCCCGCCCGCGGCGCGCCATGGCGGACCGCGTGGCCGATGGATTGGCGCACACCGGTGTCGAAATCGCCGAAGGTGCGGCGCAGCAGCGGGAGGACGGCGACGAAATCGGCTTCCTCCAGGCCACACAGCCAGGAGTCGATGAGCCCCAACAGGTTTCGGTCGTGCACCAGCAGCAGCCCACGCCCGCCGAGGAACCCGTCGATCCACGCGGCCTTGT
The DNA here is from genome assembly GCF_044459025.1 of Nocardia sp. NPDC050406. Lineage (NCBI taxonomy): Bacteria > Bacillati > Actinomycetota > Actinomycetes > Mycobacteriales > Nocardiaceae > Nocardia > Nocardia sp. NPDC050406. The sequence goes on from NZ_JBITIM010000002.1 coordinate 927,006, forward strand.
CGGCGGCGGTGCGCCCCACCGACAGCGCGGCGGATAGTCGGCGGGCCGACTCCTCGGCGTCGATGATCTCCGCATCGCACAGCAGCCGCACCGCGCGGCCCACCAGCCCGCCGTGGATATCGTCGCGGTCGGCCAGCGCGCGCAGCGTGGTGAGCCAGGATTCGGTGGCCCAGGCGTCGTTTCGGGCCGACAGCGCCAGGTGCACGGTGTCGAGGTGGGTGCGCAGTTCGGCGGCGGCGTCGGTGTCCAGGCCGGTGACCGCGCCGGGCAGTCCGGCGCACACCCGCACCAGCAGCCCGTCGGTGACCCGGGTCAGCGCCGCCGTATCGGTGCCGCGCACATCGCCGTAGCGCAGGGTGCGCAACAGTTCGGGCAGCGCCGCCAGCAGATGGGTGACGTCGTGGTCCAGGGCCGCTACGGTTTCCAGCCGCAGGATGAGCCCGTCGATGGCGTCGCGCAGATCCGCCAGCAGAGCCGAGTCGAGGGCGGCGGCCACCGCTTGCACGCTGGCATCGGGTCGCGCGGCCCGGTCCAGGATCTTCGCCTCGGCGGCGGTGCGCAGGGTGGTGCCCCAGCGCGAGGCTTCGACGATCGCGACGGCCAGTTCGGGCTGCCACTGCAAGGTCCAGGTCTCGCGGAAGGTGCCGGTGCTGCGGGTCTCGCTGGCGGTGCGCCGCCCCCAGTCGATGCCCAGCAGCGACAACCGGTGCAGCAGACGGGATTTGGCCATATCGCGCTCGGTGCGCAGATCCAGGTCGAGGGTGCGTTGCAGTGCCTCGAGCTTCAAACGCAGCGTTCTGACCTGCGCGCGCAGATCGGCTTCCAGCGGCACCGTCGGTGTGCCGTCCGGTACCGAACCCAGCGCCTCGCCGATCACCAGTTCCCTGGTCACCAGATCCAGCATGGTCTCGTCGCCGTCGCACAGCACCGAACGTGTCGCCTCGGTGACCTCGGAGAGCCCGGCCAGCGGCCGTCCGCGCAGCGTGGCGAGGGTGTCGGCGAGTCGGACCGCTTCGATGATGTGCGCACTCGACACCGGCAGATCGTGCGCCCGCAGCGTGGCCGCCACCCGGGTCAGCCACCGCACGATCGGCTGATCGGTTTCGGTGAACAGGTGCTGGTACCAGCCCGGCGAGGTGATTCCGGCGCCGTAGCCGGAGCCGCTCGCCAGGCGCGAATGCGTCCACGGTACCCAGGTGAGCGTGGTCTTGGCCTTCGGCAGGCCCTTGAGCAGGCGGGCGTCGGCGACGGCCGGGCCGAGTGTGCCGCCGAGGGCGGGCGCGTGCCACGCACCGCACACCACCGCGAGCCGTCGCGCACCGTCCTTCAAGGCTTTTCGCATCACCTGCCGCATGTACGCCTCGCGGCGCAGGGTGTGATCGTCGATGGTGAGGTCAGCCGATTCGCGCAACGCCGTCATGGCTTCGAGGACCGCGTCGAAGATATCGGCGTCGGCGCTGGATTCGACAATGGCGTCCCACCAGCGTTCGGCATCGTCGTAGCCACCGGCCTCGGCGAGCAGCGCCAGCGGATCGGTGCGGTCGCCCGGCTCCTCCTCGATGGCGAGCGCGACCGCCGCCGGGAGATCGCAGAAGCCCACGCGCACCGCGTGTTTGGCGGCATAGCGCAGCGCCTGCCACTCCGGCGAGAATCCGGCGTACGGCCAGAAGGCGGCCTTGGACGGCTGCTCCGGCTGATAGGCGAGCAGCGCCACCGGCGGCTCCATATCGTCCGCCGCGACATAGCCGGTCAGCGGATCGGCGTCGGCGGGGCCCTCGATGAGGATCGCGTCCGGCGTGAACCGCTCCAGCGCCAGCTTCAGTGAGCGGGCCGAGCCCGGCCCGTGGTGGCGGATTCCGAAGACCCGGACCTGCGGCTCAGGGCTCATCCGTTCACCTCGCGGCAGGCCCGGTAGAAGTCGGACCACTCGGCGCGTTGGCGCACAACGGCTTCCAGGTATTCGGTCCACACCACCGCGTCGGCGACCGGATCCTTGACGATCGCGCCGAGCACCGCGCCCGCGATATCCCCGGCCCGCAGCACGCCGTCGCCGAAGTGCGCGGCCAAGGCCAGGCCATTGGTGATGACCGAGATGGCCTCGGCGGTGGAGAGCGTGCCCGAGGGCGACTTGAGTTTGGTGCGGCCGTCCACCGTCATCCCGGAGCGCAGTTCGCGGAAGACCCGCACCACGCGGCGAATCTCCTCGGCCGCGGCCGGAACGGCGGGCAATTCCAGTGCCGCGCCGAGCTGTTCGACCCGACGGGTGACTATCGCGACCTCCTCGTCCTCACCGGCGGGCAGCGGCAGCACCACGGTATTGAAGCGTCGCCGCAGCGCCGAGGAGAGTTCGTTGACGCCGCGATCGCGGTCGTTGGCGGTGGCGATCACATTGAAGCCCTTGGCGGCCTGCACCTCGAGACCGAGCTCCGGCACCGGCAGCGTCTTCTCCGAGAGCACGGTGATGAGCGCGTCCTGCACATCGGAGGGAATGCGGGTGAGCTCCTCGAGTCGCGCGATGGATCCGGCGCGCATGGCGGTCATGATCGGCGAAGGCACCAGCGCGGCCTCGCTCGGACCCTCCGCCAGCAGTCGGGCGTAGTTCCAGCCGTAGCGGATGGCCTCCTCGGCGGTGCCGGAGGTGCCCTGCACCAGCAGGGTGGACGCACCGGAGATGGCGGCCGAGAGATGTTCCGACACCCAGGTTTTGGCGGTGCCGGGCACGCCGATGAGCAGCAGTGCGCGATCGGTGGCGAGGGTGGCGACGGCCACCTCCATGAGGCGGCGCGGGCCGACGTACTTGGGCGAGATGACCGTGCCGTCGGACAGCGTGCCACCGAGCAGGTAGGTCACCACCGCCCACGGCGAGAGCCGCCACGACGGCGGGCGCGGGCGGTCGTCGGCGGCGGCGAGCGCGGCCAATTCGTCGGCGAAGGCCTGTTCGGCGTGCGGGCGCAGCAGCGCGTCCCGTTCCTGGGCAATGGTCACGTCAACTCCTCGAGCATCGTCTTGCGTTCCATGAGGTCTCCGGCGAGCTGGTCGAAGGCCTGCTCCCAGTACGGATCTCCGCAGCCGCGGGCCGCGGCGGCGACGTCGGCGAGCGTCGTCACCGGAAAGTGGGTGGCGGCGGCCCGGAACAGGGTCCGGTAGGAGCCCGGCACCAGACTGGGCGCACCCGGCCGCGCCGCGCTGAGCCGGGCGCGCTCCATGAGCAGCCGCAATACATGATCCGCCACCCGCGACGGCCATGGATGCGGTACCGCGCGCAACAGCGATTCGATTTCGGCCAGCCAACTGCTGTCCAGTCGGCGCAGGTGGCGCACCTGATCGTCGAGCGATTGCAGGGCGAACAGGTCGCGCAGCTTCTCGCCGTCCGGATCGCCGGAGCCGGGGGATCCGGTGATCACCGTGAACAGCGCCCGCGCCCACGCCGAATTACGTTGCGCGAGTGCGGCATCGGACCATCCGGCGAGCATCGGCCCGCGCAGGCTCTCGGCCATGGGGACGCGCACGGCCTCCTCCGGCGCACCGAGAATGCCCTCCCAGTGGCTCAGCGGTGTCGCGGCCACCACGCGGTGCAGCCATTCGGCGGCCAGATCCGGTGAGCCATCGGCGCGATAGGCGGTGAAGGGGAAGGAATCTCCGACACCGTCGCGGCGGGCGGCGTCGTCGAGCACGCCGGGGCCGGTGGTGGTCAGCAGCGGTTGGGACAGTCGCTCGCCGAAGCTCACCCAGGCGGCCGCGCGGTCGGCCATGCGGTGCGCGAAGGCCGAATCCGGCAGGCAGGCCAGCAGATCGGCGGCCTTTCGGCGCACATCCGCGCGCCGGTCGTCGAGCGCGGATTCGAGCAGGGGTTCATCGGCGGCGGACAGCCCGTCGGCGAGCACCGCCAGCAACTCCACCTTGCCCGGCCCGGACTCCTTGGCCCACGAGCCGGTCAGCGCCTCGCGTGCCGCGGCCGGATCGGTGTGCCGCAGCCGCGCCAGCCAGGCCCGCCGCTCCGGGGCGCGCCCGTGCGACCACACCGCGTCGTCGTCCACCGCGGCCCGCACCAGACTTCGCCATCCCGGGTGTTGCGCCGCCAGCCAGCGTCCCCGGCTGCCCGCCAGCCGTAGCAGCTGTTCGCGATAGGCCGCAACGGATTTGGCGCGCTCCAGCAATCGGCTGCACAGGGCGTCGGGCGCGCGGTAGTCGTGCGGCTCGGCCATGGCGAACCACTCCTCCAGGAAGGAGGAGGTATCGGTGAGCAGTGTGCCGAGGCGGGCCGCGGCGGCGGGCGGGAGCAGCGGCCGAGGGTCGTCCGCCGCCGGTTCCACCCGTTCCGCCGAGACGGGCAGGACGCCGCCGCGCGCGAAACAGTCGTGCAGCGCCACGGTTTCGAGCAGGGCCGTAGCGGCATCACCGGTGAGCTTCGCGGCCCGTTCGGCGACCGGCGCGGGCAAGGCGGCCGTATCGCCGCTACGCCGCGCGGTGCCGACCAGGGCGGTGGAGACGAGTTCCTCTGTGGTGGAGCCGGTTTCGGCAGTCCCGCCCACGATCAGGGCCGCGCTCACCGATCCGGCCGCCCCCGGAATCCCATCCGCCGCAACGGCATCGACCACCGCGCCCGCACTGAACACCGAGATCGGAATCAACCCATCGACAGTCCACTCGCCGATCACCGTAATCGGATGGCCGCCCGAGATCCCGAGCATTCGCCATGGTTCCCCGTCCTCCACGCTGACAGGCAGGGCATCCCCGGCGGTTTCGACCACCCGCCAACCACTGTCGCCCCGCACCGGCACCACCTCGGTCAGCAGCACCGGCCACGAACGCAGGAAGGGATCGGCCCCGATGGCCTGAGCATGCTCCCGCAAAGCATTGGCGATGGTGCCCGTCGCATCCGCAGTGCCCTTCGCGGAGCCGGTGACAGCAGTACCACCCGACCCAGTCACGAGAGATGTGGTCGTGTCGTCGGGGGCTCGGGACCCATCCGGCTCGGCGGGGTGCGGCGCGGTCCCGCCACTGACTGGCGAGTCATCCGGAGCGGGAGGCTCGTTCGGTTCGGGTGGGCGAGGCACCGAGCCGCCTTCGTGGAGGCCGGAGGCACGGTCCGTCACAGTGACGGTTTCGGATGATCTTGTGGCAGCGGCGTTTTCGCGAACCGGGATGGTGGTGAACGGTTCGGGGGCGTCGTATCGCTCCCCCCAGACGGCTCGGAGCGGGGCGGCGGCCGGGTAGTAGTGCAGCTCCGCGTCGACTTGGAAGCCGGGGGCCGGGGTGTCCTGCGGGAAGCTCGGGCTGCCGTAATGGTGATCGAGCAGCAGCGCCCAGCGTCCCGTCGCACGGCCGCGCAGCCACACTCGCCGCGTGTAGAGGCCGTCGTCGACGCCGGTGCGCGCGGCCAACACCATCCAGTGGTCACGCACGGCGGGTTCGGCGCGCACCGCGTCGGCGGTCGTGGGATAACCGATATGGGTGCGGATGCTCGACCGCAGGGCCGGGGCGATCTCGTCGAGCCGCTGATGGGCGGTGACGAGCAGGTGCAGACGGCCGTATTCACGCAGCAGGCGGTGTGGCCAATCGGCGCGGGCCGCCGTGCGGGGGAGCTGTCGCAGCGCGAGTGCCACACCCGGTGCCTGGGCATCGACCATGCGCGCGGCCACCGATTCGAAGGCGGTGTGCGAGCGGTCCGCCGAGGCGAGGCCGGTGCGAATCTGGTCGGCCAGCCACATATCGAGGTCGGCCAGTCCGGCGGTGACGCGGGCGTGGCGCTGGTCGGCCGTGGCCGGATTGCCGGTGCGCGGTGACTTCGCTTCGGGCGCAGCCTGTTTCGCGGCCCGCGCCGCCCGGCCCGCCAGCCACTCGGCCGCGAAGTCGGCCGGTGCGTCGGTCTCGGGTGCGCCACCCTCCGCCCAGGTGAGCAGCAGCCCGAGCGCATGCTTGCACGGGAATTTCCGACTAGGGCAGCTGCACTTGTACGCGGGCCCGGACAGGTCGATGACGGTCTGGTACGGGCGGCTCCCGCTGCCCGCGCACAATCCCCACAGCGCGTTGTCGAACTGACCGGTCTCACTCCATTTGCCGCGCAGCTTGCGGGCGGCGGTCAAGGAGGCGGCGTCCGGGGCGAGTGCGGCGACCTGTTCGGTGCTCCAGCGAGTACTCATCGTTCCCCCTTCCTGTTCACCGATTTCTATCGCAGGGGACCGACAAGTGGGGGGCTGGTGGGGAAGGGGGTTGGGGAAGTGGGGGTTTGGTTAGGCCTGCGCCTCAGCCTTCGAGAGCACCACAGCCGCCCCACCCATCACCACCGCCGCCACCACCACGAACACCGTCCCGACCGCCCCGGTCCGCAGATGTTCCCCCAGCACAGCCATCCCCAGTACCGCCGCCGCCAACGGTTCCGCCACCGTCACCGCGGGCAGCGATGCGGCGAGCGGTCCGACCTGATAGGCGCGTTGTTGCAGGTACAGGCCGAGGATCCCGGCGGCCGCCAGGGCGTAGAGATGCCAGTTGGACACCACCGGACCAAGGCCATGTGCGAACAGGTCGGCGACATGCGCGGTCAACGCGGCCGCTATGCCGAAGAGCGCGCCGCCCGCGGTGCCGAGTAACAGTGCCCGCAGTGCGGGGGATTCCACGGTGCAAGCTGCCCCGATGCAGAACGCCACCACCAGCAGTAGCACCCCGAGCGGCACCAGCCACTCCCGCAGCGGCGCGTCCGACGTGCCCTCCGTCGGGTCGCCGACCACCAGGAAGAAGGCGAGTGCCAGGGCGAGAACCACTGCGACAGACCAGGTTCGGGCACTGATTCGACGGTGGCCGAAGTACGCCGACAGGGGTAGGGCGAAGATCAGCATGCTCACCAGAATCGGCTGCACCACGAGCACCGAACCGAGGGAGAGCGCCGCCACCTGGAACGCGAAACCGCCAGCGTCCCCGATGATTCCGGCCCACCAACGTGGCTTGCGAACCAGAGTGCGCAGCAGGGCCTCGCCCTCGCCCACCTCGGACGCGGCCCGCTGCTGCGCGACCGCCGAGACGGCGAACAGCAGCGCGGCGACGAAGGCGCAGGCCACGGCGGCCACGGGGAGTTCGGGCATCCGTCCAGTCTGCCGCGCGTGTACCGAATTGCCGGGATTTCACTGGACGCGAATGTGAAATACCCGCTGGCAATGTGAAAAGGCTTGTGAAAAACCCTGATTCGGCAAATCGTCGGCCATGCCGGAGTTACCTTTGAGCGTGAGTGCTGGGTATTTGCCACCGCTCGTGTTCGCTGTCGAAGCCCTGATCTCCCTGATCGAAGGAGCTGGACATGCAAGTGCTCGAGATCTTGAGTCTCGGATCGTCCATAGCCTCGTCGGGACTATCGCTCCTCAGCGACATCCTGACCCTGTTCACGCTCTTCCTGTAGCCGCGCGCCGCCCCTCGCGGTCCGCGATAGGGTGCGCTCATGCCCCGCGTCGCGATCGAGTACTGCACCCAATGCCGCTGGCTGCTGCGCGCCGGATGGATGGCCCAGGAATTGCTCTCCACTTTCGCCACCGACCTCTCCGAGGTCGCCCTCGTTCCCGGCGAAGGCGGCGTCTTCCGCATTATCGTCGACGGCGAGCAGATCTGGGAACGCAAGGCCGACGGCGGCTTTCCCGATATCGCCGTCCTCAAGCAACGCGTCCGCGACCGTGTGGCCCCCGACAAATCACTGGGCCACTCCGACAAGCGCGAGGACTGACAGCGCGGCCTCAGCCGCAGCAGCCCCCACCGCAACAACCCCCGCCCGAGGCTGCGGGCGGTGCCACCGGCGCACCCGAACCCCCACGGCTGACCGTCCCGAATGTCGTCAACAGCTTCACCGTGTCCTCATGCCCCTGCGGGCAGGTCGCGGGCGCGGACGCCTCGGCCATCGGACGACTCAGTTCGAAGGTGTCGCCACACCCCCGGCAGCGATACGCATAACTCGGCACGTGCCCAGGGTAGACGACCGAGCGCAGGTCACCAGCCGATCGCGCTGCGCTCGACGGCCGTGGCTGGCCTCCGCGCTACTGCGTGAAGTGTCGCCATTGCACTCGAACCTGACTACAGCGAATCCTTCCGTGGCCTTGAACCCCCAGGCGACGTCGCCGAGGAGGATCAGTCCACCGCCGTCGCTACGCCTGGTACCCGCCGCCACCCGGCCAGGCTCCGGTCTCCTCGAACCGGCTCAGCGCCCTGCCGACCACGATCACCGTCAGTTGGTTGTTCGGGCCGCTCACCACTCTGTCGCCCGAATCGGTCTTGTTGATCACCACTTCTTGGTCCATGTGGTGCGGACTTCCGAAGCGGTAGGTCACCGTGGTCGCGGTCTCGTTCACCTTCTGATATCTGAGATCGATCGCCATCGTGCTCGGCTCACCTTTCCTGGCTTTCGCCCGCTCGCGGCGGGCATGGGGGTCGACTGGCCGGACACGGTGGTCGTAGGTGTTCGGCGGCAGCCAGTACCCTCGATATTTACGGAGTACGAGGAGGTGCGGCGTGAGCACGGTGGAATCCTTCGACGCCTCGGGCGTGGACGCCCCCGACACCGGACCGGAGGTCGTGACAGCCTACGGGCGGGTGCGCGGTCGCCGGGAAGGCTCGGTACACGTCTGGCGCAGCGTGCCCTACGCGGCGGCTCCCGCCGGTCCGAATCGCTTCCGGCCGCCCACGCCGCCGCAACCCTGGGAGGGCGTGCGCGACTGCGTGGAATTCGGGGAGATCGCGCCGCAGACCCTCGGCGTCATGGTGCCGGTGGACTCCACGCTGCGCATGGGCGAGGACTGTCTCTGGGCGAACGTGTGGGCTCCCGCCCAGCCCAGTGACGAACCGCGCCCGGTCATGGTGTGGATCCACGGCGGCGCGTACTGCCTGGGGACCGCCGCCCAGGTCATCTACGACGGGCGGCGGCTGGTCGAAGCGGGCGACGTCATCCTGGTGACGGTCAACTACCGCATCGGCGTATTCGGCTTCCTCGACCTCTCCTCGCTCGGACCGGATTTCACGCCCAATACCGGCCTGCACGACCAGATCGCCGCCCTGGAGTGGGTGCGCGACAATATCGCGGCCTTCGGGGGCGATCCGGGCAATGTCACGCTCTTCGGCGAATCCTCCGGCGCGGGCTGTGTCACCGCGCTCATGACCTCACCCCGCGCCGCCGGGCTCTTCCACCGCGCCATCGCCCAATCACCGCCCGCGACAACCGTTTTCGGACAGGAGCGGGCGGCGGAAGTGGCACGCCGCTACCTCGAGCTGCTCGAACTGCCCCGGGAGCGGGCCACCGAACTCCTCGATATGCCGCTCGACCGCATTCTCGCCGCCGCCGGAACACTGCTCGACGAGGTGCCGACCAAGGAACCCGGCCGCCTCGCCGCCGCCCCCGTGGTCGACGGCGACCTGCTGCCCAGCTATCCGACCGAGCGCTTCCAACACGGCCGCTCGCACCGGGTGCCGCTCATCATCGGCACCAACAAGGACGAGGCGTCGCTGTTCCGCCTGTTCCGTTCACCGATCATGCCGGTCACCCCGGACGCGGTGAACGCCATGCTGCGCAATGTGGCCGATCAGCACCCCGGCCTCTCGGCGGCGCGCGTCGCCGAAATCGCCTCGGCCTACCCGGATCTCACCAGAATCCGCGGCGCGCTGGCCATGTCCACCGACGCCGCCTTCCGCATGCCCGCGCACTGGGTGGCCGACGCGCACTCCCGACACTCGCCCACCTGGATGTACCGCTTCGACTACGCCACACCGATGCTGCGCGCCGCACGCGTCGGGGCCGGACATGCCACCGAATTACCGTACGTCTTCGGCAATTTCGGCACCTTCAACCGCGACCCGTCGTTCTGGCTGGGCGGACGCAAAGTGGCCGAACAGGTTTCGGGCCGCATGATGCGCCGCTGGCTGGCCTTCGCGAAACACGCTGTGCCAGCGGCCATCGACGGCTCCAAACACTGGCCGCCGTATCACGAGAACACCCGCACCACCCTGGTCATCGACAGCAACGACCGGGTGGTCGACGATCCCGACCGGGACCGAAACGCGGTGTGGGGCACCGAAGCCGTGGGCTTCTACTGACGCAGCCGTGGGCTTCTACTGACCGACCGTCGCGTGTGCCCGCGGCCCCAGCAGCACCGGCATATGCGAATACCCGTGCAGCGTGAACAGCGGCCGCCGCTGCGGCGTCCCCGACAACCGCAGGTCCGGGAATCGCTCGAACAGTGCCCGCAGCGCGTAGGACGCCTCCATCCGCGCCAGGCTCGCCCCCAGACAGATGTGAATGCCGCTGGAGAAGGTCAAGTGGTCCTTGGCATTCGCGCGCGTGGCATCGAAGGTGTTCGGATCCTCGAAGACCTTGGGATCGCGATTGGCCCCCGCCAGCGACAGCACCACGGTGGCCCCCTGTCGGAACCGAATACCGTCGAGCTCGATATCGCACAGCGCCTGCCGCGCGGTGTTCTGCACGGGCGGATCGAAGCGCAGCACCTCCTCCACCGCCAGCGGCCACCCGTCGGGTTCGGCGCGCAGCCGCGCCAACTGCTCCGGCCGCGCCAGCAACTGCACCACCGCATTGCCGATGAGATTGACCGTGGTCTCGAACCCCGCGCCCATGAGCAGCGTCGCGGTCGCCTTCAATTCGCGTTCGTCGAGATTCCCGGCGGTGACCAGGCTGCTGAGAATGTCCTCGCCGGGCGACACCCGCAGGCGGGCGATATGGCCGTCGAGATAGCGGTCCATCTCCTCGATGGATTTCGCGGCGACCCGCCAATCCCGCCAGGACAGCCCGAGATCCAGCATCGGGCTCACCCGGTCGCCCCACTCCAGGAACTCCGCGCGCGATTCGTCCGGGAAGCCGAGCATCTCCGAGATGATGGCGATGGGCACCTGCGAGGCGAAGTCGGCGATCAGATCGGCCGACCCGTTCGCGGGCAGCGCGTCGAGCAGCTCCTCGGTCACCGACTCCACCCGATCGCGCAGGCGGCCGACCGCGCGGGGCGTGAACGCCGCCGAGACCGATTTGCGGATTCTGGTGTGGTCGGGCGGGTCGATGGTCAGCATGGACGGCGGCTCGACCGGATTCGCCAGCAGCGGGGCCTTGCGGACAATGCGCTGAATCCGTTCGGGGGTATTCGCGTTGTCGAGGATGAACACCCCGAAACGGCTGTCGCGCAGGATATTCCGAGTCAACTCGTAATCGGTGGTGATCGACGCGACGGGCGTGCGCGCCAGCCGACCCCGCGCGCGCAATTCCTCGATGAACGGGTAGGGGTCATGACGCGCCGCGGCCGTGCCGAACAGCTTCCCGAACGGATCGCCGCGCCAGGCTTGGTAGCGCATGAGGAACCGTGGCGCACCCTGTTCCACCATCCATCGAACCCAGTACCGAGGCTTCATTGCCGCTGACTCCCGTCGTCGTCGGATGAATCCACCGTACGGAAATCGGCTGGCGCGGGGAACGTTCCATGGCGGGAAATCCCTCTCCTACCACGGTAGGAGAGCGCGGCTCAGGCGTTGCGCTGAATGGTGACCCGCTCGGTCGTCACCCGCCGCCGCTGCGCCTCGGCCTCCGGATGCGCCACCTGCACCAGCGACGCCCCGACCGCCAGCACCGCCACGAAACCGTCGATCAATTCGGTCGGCGTCTCCCACGGCGTGCTCGACAGCACCCGGTCCTCGGCCGTGAAGCCCTGTCGCGCTGCGGATTTGCGCGCCTCGGCCAGGACGGCGCTCACCGTCATACCGTCCAGGGCCGCACCGACCCCGCCGGGCCGGAACTGATCGCCGTGCACCCGCACCGAGGTGGCGTAGTCGGTGACGCCCACCGGAAGGTCCTTGACCGGCATACCCATCGGGTCCAGCGACAGCGCCGCCACCTCCGCGATGCCGTCGGCCTCGTCGAGGCGCTCGGCGGTCACCAGGGCCAGTTCGGCATCGGGATCGGCGCGCAGCACCACCTCCACGCCCGCCCACCAACAGCCCAGCAGCACCGCCGCGGTCTGCCAGTGCGCCGGGAGCAGCACCGCCACCCGAGCGCCGGGGGTGAGGCCGAATTCGTCGCGAATCATATTGGCGGTCTTGGCCGCCCAATTGGCGAGGGTGAGCGCGGAGAGTTCGATGCGCGCCCCGGTGGCGTCGTCGTAATAGGTGACGCGCGGACCCGCGGGATCGCGCCCGAGAATGGGGTCGAGCACAGCCTCGGTGAGAGTCTCGGTCAATTCACGCATTTCGGTCCGTTCTGCCCGGCGTCGATCGGTGGGGCGGGCGGCACCGGTGTGGCGCTGGTCGACGTCTCGCTGAAGTCGAGGGTGGTGCCCGCCGAAGAACCCGGACCAGAGTAGTCACTCGCCAATACGACGCGCACCGAACCCGGCGGTAGCCCCGCCTCGGTCAGCACCGGCACCCCGCCGAGCGCCTCGGCGACCGCGCGGGCCTTGGCGTCGGTGGCGCTGGCGGCCAGCACCCGCGTGCTCTGCACCGGGCCTCCGATCCAGTTGTCCACGGTGCCGGTGTGGAAACCCTTGGCGGCCAGGGCCTGCGCCACCTGCCCGGCCAAGCCGCCCACCGAGCTGGCGTTGTACACATCGGCGGTGACGGTGGCGGGATCGACGCCGTCGTCCTTCTTTTCGCCGCCGTCGTCCTGCCCGACCAATCCGGCGACATACTTCTTGACGGCATCGGGATCGACCCGCACCACCGATTCGCCGTCGCTGGTCGTGCCATTGAGGTCCTGCACCGGAATGGTCTCGAACTTCACCTGGCCACCGGAGAGGTCCTGGAGCTGCTGCATGAAATCGAGGACATTCCAGCCGTCGTCGATCACCACCGTGCGGCCCACGGCATCGCTGAGCTGTTGTAGTCGACCCGGATTGGTCAGCGTCTTGGCGCTGAGTATCTGATGCACCAGCTGCGCCATGTACACCTGCTGGCGCACGATCCGATCCAGGTCGCCCCGGGGTAGCTCATGGCGCTGGCGCACGAACGACAGCGCTTGCGCGCCGTCGAGGCGCTGCTCCCCGGCCGGGAAGTCCGCACCCGAGAGCGGTTCGTACACGGCATTGTTCAGGCACACCTCGACACCGCCGACGGCATCGGTGAGCAGCACGAAGCCGAGCAGGCCGACCTCCGCGTAATGGTCGACGGTGATGCCGGTGAGGTTGGCGACCGATTTGATCAGCGCCTGCCGCCCCGTCTCGGTGGACTTGCGGTCGGCGGTCTCGGCGTCGACGCCCTTGTCGAGCAGCTTCTGCTGTTCGGTGAACTTGGTGACGCCGTAGGCGGAGTTGATCTTGCCCTTGCCCTGGCCCGGAATATCCACATAGGAGTCGCGCGGCAGCGAGATGGCCGTGGCCGAGCGCCCGTCGTTGGGCACCCGAATCAAGACGATGGTGTCGGTGTTGAGGCCCTCCTCGTCACCGGCGTGCAGCGTGGCCCGCTCGGCATCGGTGAGCGGATTGCCGTGCGCGTCGGTGCGGCTGTCGATGCCGACCATGAGAATGTCGACCGCGCCGTCGCGGCCACCGCCCAGCCCGAGATTGCCGATGCGGTCGATACTCGACACCAGGGCGTCGACCTGATGCCAGCCCAGACCGGTCACCACCAGGACCGCGGCCGCGGCGGCGACCGCCAGTGCGCGCAGCGGCCCGAACCGGCTCCGCGGCGCCGATCCGGCCGGACGTCGCGACGGTAGCGGCGTCGATACCCTCGTGCTCTCCGGCAAACCCTCGCATCCTTTCCCTGACCGGCCGTGGGCCGACCACCCGTGTGCTCCCGGGACGATGTCCGTGGAATATCCCCCTGGAGGCAGGCTAGACGCGTGTTCGCGCCGGATGGTGGAGCCGCCGCCGCGTGAGTTTCGCGCCGCGGCTCGGCCTTGTGCGGCGGCTATGACGGGCGCGCCGGGTGGCCCGCGCTATCAGCCCAGGTCGCACCGGCACCCGAGCGCGCGGTCACGGCATGCCACACTGGCCACCGTGACTTCCCCCTCCGTGACAGCTGTCACCGGGCGGCTCGTCGTGACCGGAGCGCGGGGGCAGCTGGGCCGCGCGCTGCTCGACCGCGCGCCCGACGCTCGCGGCTACGGCCACGCCGACCTGGACATCACGCGGCTCGACGCGGTGCGCGCGGTCCTGAAACCCGGTGACGTAGTGATCAATTGCGCCGCCTACACCGCGGTGGACCAGGCGCAGACCGAGACCGAGGCCGCCTTCGCGGTGAATGCCACGGGTCCCGAGGTGCTCGCGCGGGCCTGCGCCGAGATCGGGGCGCGGCTGATTCAGGTGTCGACCGACTATGTGTTCCCGGGCACGGGTTCGCGGCCGTACGAGACCGACGACCCGACCGGTCCGCGCTCGGTCTACGGCGAATCCAAACTGCGCGGTGAGCGCGCGGTCGCGGAGTTCTTGCCGGACGCCGGGCAGATCGTGCGCACCGCGTGGGTATACACCGGGGACAGTGGGGATTTCGTCGCCACCATGCGCCGTCTGGAGCGCGAGCGCGAGACCCTCGACGTGGTCGACGACCAGATCGGTTCGCCCACCTACGCACCCGATCTCGCGGCCGCGCTGCTGGAACTCGCCGACCGCCCCGACGCGCCGCGAATCCTGCACGCCACCAATGCCGGACAGGCCAGTTGGTTCGAACTTGCCCGCGCCGTCTTCGCCGGAATCGGCGCGGATCCCGAGCGGGTACGGCCCTGCGCCACTTCGGCTTTCCCGAGACCCGCTCCGCGCCCGGCATATTCGGTGCTGTCCGGTACGTCCTGGACGAGTGCGGGGCTGTCACCACTGCGTCCTTGGCGAGATGCGCTGAACGACGCGCTCCGCCGTATCTCCGACTAGGCTGAGCGTCCGTGAGCCCCTCGGATTCAGTTGGACGGCCGACACTGGCCGTCGTCACGGTCACCTACTCGCCCGGTGCGCACCTCGAGCACTTCATCAGCACTCTCGCCACCGCCACCAGCGAGAAGCCCCAGGTCATCCTGGCCGACAACGGATCGAACGACGGCGTGCCGGAAATGGTCGCCGAAGCCAACGAGCACGTCCGGCTGCTACGCACCGGCGGCAATATCGGCTACGGCGGGGCCATCAACCGGGCCGTGGCGGAGATCGACCCGGAGATCGAATTCATCGTCATCTCCAATCCGGATATCCGCTGGGGCACCGATTCCATCGATGAACTCCTCGCCGCCGCGCGCCGCTGGCCGCGCGCCGGAGCTCTCGGCCCGATGGTGCTCGAGCCGGACGGCAGCCGCTACCCCTCCGCCCGCCGCGTGCCCGGCCTGGCCGACGGCGCGGGCCACGCCATCCTCGGCACCATCTGGCCCTCCAACCCTTGGACCCTGCGCTACCGGCAGGACAACGAAGAGGTCTCCGAGCGCACCGTCGGCTGGCTGTCGGGCTCCTGCCTGCTGGTGCGCCGCGCGGCCTTCGACGCCATCGACGGCTTCGACTCCCGGTACTTCATGTACATGGAGGATGTCGACTTCGGCGACCGCATGGGCAAGGCGGGCTGGCACAATGTATTCGTGCCATCGGCCGAGGTGACGCACGCCAAGGGCCATGCCGCCGGGAAGCATCCGGAGGCCATGCTGCCCGCCCACCACGCCAGCGCCTATCGCTTCCAGGCGGACCGGCATCCGCACTGGTGGCAGGCTCCGCTGCGGGTGGCGCTCAAGGCCGGACTTGCGATCCGGTGCAGGCTTGCGGTTCGATCCGCACTGCGCGAACGCGACCGCGCCGCCGGTACGAACTGACCCACGCGTCGGGCACAATGACCCAGCCGTGCAAATCGGGCACGGCTGGGTGCGGCGTGTGCCGGGACCCGGCGGATTGACGACCTACACAGGGGAGAAGATGGCGAACGGAACGGATGCGGTGATCCTGGTCGGAGGCCAGGGGACGCGACTGCGTCCGCTGACCCTCTCGGCCCCCAAGCCGATGCTGCCCACGGCCGGTCTGCCGTTCCTTCAGCATCTGCTGGCGCGTATCGCCGACGCCGGTATCGACCACGTGGTCCTCGGCACCTCCTACAAGGCCGAGGTCTTCGAGGAGCATTTCGGCGACGGCTCCGAGCTGGGCATCGAGATCGAATACGTCACCGAGACCGAGCCCTTGGGCACCGGCGGCGGTATCCGCAATGTGCTGCCGAAGCTGCGCGCCGACACCGTCATGGTCTTCAACGGCGATGTGCTCGGCGGCACCGACCTCGGCGCGGTGCTCGAGACCCACCACTCGTCGAACGCCGATGTCACCCTGCACCTGGTCCGGGTCAGCGATCCGCGCGCCTTCGGCTGTGTCCCCACCGACGAGAGCGGCCGGGTCACCGCGTTCCTGGAGAAGACCCAGGACCCGCCGACCGATCAGATCAACGCGGGCTGCTACGTCTTCCGCCGCGAATACATCGAGAAGATTCCCGCGGGCCGCCCGGTCTCGGTCGAGCGCGAGGTCTTCCCCTCCCTGCTCGCCGAGGGCGCGCACATCCAGGGCCACGTGGATATGGCCTACTGGCGCGATATGGGCACCCCGGAGGACTTCGTCCGCGGTTCGGCCGACCTCGTACGCGGTATCGCACCCTCCCCGGCCCTGCCCGGCCAGCGTGGCGAATCCCTCGTCCACCCCGGCGCGGGCGTCGCCCCCGGCGCACTGCTCATCGGCGGCACGGTCGTCGGACGCGGAGCCGAGGTCGGCGCGGGCGCACGCCTGGACGGCGCGGTGCTCTTCGACGGTGCCTGCGTGGAAGCCGGTGCGACAGTGGAACGTTCGATCATCGGCTTCGGCGCCCGCATCGGCCCCCGCGCCCTGGTCCGCGACGCCGTCATCGGCGACGGCGCGAACGTCGGCGCGCGCTGCGAACTACTACGCGGCGCCCGCGTCTGGCCCGGCGTCGACATCCCCGACGGCGGCATCCGCTTCTCCACCGACGTCTAGCCTCGACGGGCTCCCGGCGGCGGGGTTCGACATCCTGATCGCCCGATCGCGCGAGGCAACGACAAGTTGTTGGGCGATAGCTTGTCTAGCGGTGCTAGGGTTTGCTTGTGAGCGCCATACAGACACGTAAGGAACGCGAGCGCGCCGAGCGGCATCAGCGGATCATCGACACCGCGCGGGATCTGGCCGAAGCCCAGGGGTGGGAAGCGGTGACGGTGCGCAAGCTGGCCGACAGCATCGAGTACAGCCAGCCGGTGCTCTACAGCCACTTCGCCGGTAAGGACGCGATCGTCGCGGCCGTGGCCGAGCAGGGGTTCGCCGATATGGGCGCGGAGTTTCGCCGCCTGCGCACGGCCGCGCCCGATGCGGTGGCCGCGCTCACCGCCGTCGCCCAGGGGTATCTCGAGTTCGCCCGGGCCCATCCCGCGCTCTACGACGCCATGTTCGTCATGAAGGTGGATCTGCATTTCGGCCCCGACGCGGTGGAGACGCTGCGCTCCGCCTTCGGTGAACTGGTGGCGGTCTTCGCGCCGTACGCCGGGGCCAGCGATCCCGAGGCCTTCACCGAGGTGGCGTGGAGTGCGCTGCACGGTCTCGCGACCCTGGATCGAGGCGGCCGACTGCGGCCGGACTTTCGCGATCAGCGGCTCGAGATTCTGGTGCGGCAGTGGACCGGCGGGCAGTCCTGAGCGCTGACCGGGTATAGCGCGCGCCCGCGTCGTTGCCTCGGTCACGGCTGCCGCCGCCCCGCCGCCCCCGCCCGCACCGGCCTACAGTGGGTGTCATGGCTGACGCGGTGGTGATCGGATCGGGTCCGAACGGGCTTGCGGCGGCCGTGATTCTGGCCCGCGCCGGACTCCAGGTGGAGGTGTACGAGGCCGAGGACATGCTCGGGGGTGGTTGTCGCACAGCCGAACTCACGCTGCCGGGCTTCCACCACGATGTGTGCGCGGGCGCGCACCCCATGGCGGTGGCGTCACCGTTCTTCCGCGCCTTCGACCTCGCCGCGCACGGCGTGGAAATGCTTGCGCCGCAGGTGTCCTACGCCCATCCGCTGGACGGGGGAGTGGCCGGGCTCGCGTGGCGTGAACTCGACCGCACCGTGGACGGGCTCGGTCGCGACGGCAAGAGTTGGCAGCGGCTGTTCGGACCGCTGGTGCGGCGCTGGGAGGGCCTGGTCGAGCTGGCCATGGCGGACCTGCGGCACCTGCCTATCGACCCGGGCGGCCTGCTGGACGGCGGCATCGAACTGCGCTTCGCCCGCCGCCTGCTGGAGCAGTCGACGCCCTTGTGGAACTTGCGTTTTCGCGAAGACATCGCGCCCGCGTTGCTCTCCGGCGTGGCCTCGCACGCCATCCTGCCGCCGCGCAGCTTCGCCGGTGCCGGAGTCGCCATGCTGCTCGGCACGCTCGCGCACGTGCGCGGCTGGCCGGTACCGCGCGGTGGCTCGCAGGCCATCGTGAACGCCCTCGCCGACGACCTGAAAAACCATGGCGGACGGGTCATTACCGGCCACCGCGTCGACTCCATCGACGAATTCGACCATGTGCGAGCGGTTCTGGTGGATCTGGCCCCGGCGGAGTTCCAGCGCATCGCCGAGAACCGGCTGCCCGGGGGCTACAACGGCGCACTGCACCGCTTCCGCTACGGCAGCGCCGCCTGCAAGGTCGACTTCGCGCTCTCCGGGCCGGTGCCGTGGCAGGCGCTCGGCTGTGAGCGCGCCGGAACCCTGCACCTGGTGGGCACCCGCGCCGAGGCCATGGCGGCGGAAAAGGCGGTGGCCCAAGGCCGTCACGCCGAACGGCCCTATGTGCTGGCCATCCAGCCGGGCGTGGTGGACGACACCCGCGCACCCGCGGGCCAGCACACCTTCTACACCTACGCGCACGTCCCCAACGGCTCCACGGCGGATATCAGTGAGGCCGTCATCGCGCAGGTGGAGCGCTTCGCCCCCGGCTTCCGCGAACTCATCCTCGCCAAACATGTGCGCACGGCCGCCACCATGCCCGCCCACAATCCGAACTACATCGGCGGCGATATCTCCTCGGGCGCGATGACCCTGCGCCAGACCGTCTTTCGCCCCACCGCCCGCTGGAATCCGTACAAGACCCCGCTGCCGGGCGTGTACTTCTGTTCCGCGGCGACCCCGCCCGGCCCGGGCGTCCACGGAATGAACGGACTGCACGCCGCCCGACACGCCCTGCGCCGCTGCTTCGGGGTCCGCACCGATCCGCTGGAGCTGCTGCGCTCCTGATTCAGACCCGCTGCTCGCGGTACAGATCGGGCTCGATGTAGATATCGCGCGCGGCGGGCACCGCCGCACGCACCCGCGCCTCAGCGTCGTCGATGGCTGCGGCCACCTCGGCGATATCCAGACCGGGCACGATCGCGACCTTGGTCGCCACCAACAGCTCATCGGGCGACAGGTACTGCGTCTTCAGGTAGATCACCCGGTCGATTCGCGTTCCGTCGACCAGGTTCTCGCGAATGCGCCGATCCTCGTCCGGCGTCGCGCCCTCACCGATGAGCAGACTCTTCATCTCCACGATCAGCACCACCGCGATGAACAGCAGCAGGAAGCCGATGGCCAGGGTGCCGATACCGTCCCAGCGCGCGCTGCCGGTGACCATGGTCAGACCGACGCCGAGGAAGGCGAAGAACAGGCCGATCAGCGCCCCGCTGTCCTCCAACAGCACAACGGGCAGTTCGGGATTGCGCGTGGTGCGGATGAACCGCCACCAACTCGTGCGGCCCTTCAACAGCGCCGAGGCCTTGCGCGCGGTGGCGAGGCTGTAGGACTCCAGTATCATGGCCACCACCAGAATGACGATGGCGACGATCGGATCGGTCAACTCCTCCGGATGCCGAATCTTGTGGATGCCCTCGTCGATCGCGTAGAGCGCGCCCACCAGGAAGATCACCAGCGCCACGATGAACGAGTAGAAGTAGCGGTTGCGCCCGTATCCGAAGGGGTGCAGCGCATCCGGCTCCTGCTCGGCGCGCCGCCGCCCGACCAGCAGCAGCCCCTGATTGGCGGTGTCGGCCAGCGAGTGCACGGCCTCGGCCAGCATGGAGGCCGACCCGGTGAGGATCGCGCCGATGAATTTCGCGAGGGTGATCCCGGCATCCGCCGTGAACGCCGCCAGGATCGCCTTCTTGCTGTCGCCGGAGGACATGAAGACCTACGCTACGGCGTCCGCACCGGGCTCTTCGTGACCACACGCCGGGCGTGGTCACCACCACACGCCCGGCGTCGGACGGCTACGCGCCGGGCGCGGCGGCCGGGGTGCTGAACAGGTCCGGCTCCAGGTACATGACCTTGGCGATCGGCACCTGCGCCCGCACTCGGTCCTCCGCCTCGTTGATCGCGGCGGCGACCTCGGCGATCTCGAGCCCCGGCACGATGGAGATCTTGGCGGCCACCAGCAGTTCGTCCGGGCCCAGGTACTGGGTGCGCAGGTGGATGACGCGGTCGATGCGGGTGTTGTCCACCAGCGCCTCGCGAATCAGCGCGTCGTCCGCCGCGGTCGCGCCCTCGCCGATGAGCAGGCTCTGCATCTCGACGATGAGAACGACCGCGATGATGCCGAGCAGGATGCCGATGCACAGGGTGCCCACGCCGTCCCACACCGGATCGCCGGTGATCATGGCCAGGCTGATCGCGGTGAAGGCCAGAATCAGACCGATGAGCGCGCCCGCGTCCTCGAGCAGCACCACCGGCAGCTCCGGGTGGCGGGAGTTGCGAATGAACCGCCACCAGCTGGCATCGCCCTTGAGCGGACGCGACTCCTTGATGGCGGTGATGAAGCTGAAGGTCTCCAGGCCGATCGCCAAGCCCAGAATGACGATCGCGACGATCGGACTGGTCAGCTCCTCGGGATGTTGGATCTTGTGTACACCCTCGTAGAGCGCGTACAGCGAGCCGAGCGCGAAGATGACCAGCGCGACCACGAAGGAGTAGAAGTAGCGGTTGCGGCCGTAGCCGAACTGGTGCAGGTCGTCGGCCTGCTGCTCGGCCTTGCGCTGACCGAACAGCAGTAGGCCCTGATTGCAGGTGTCGGCCACCGAGTGCACCGCCTCGGCCAACATCGACGCCGATCCGGTGATGGCCGCACCCACGAACTTCGCCGTCGCGATGCCGCCATTGGCGAACATCGCCGCCAAGATTGCCTTCTTACCGCCACCCGCAGACACTGTTCGTCCCTTCCCGAAGCATGTCCGATTTTCCGTGAAAATCGCCGGGGGTCAGCGTACCGGTCTTTCAGCCCTCGCCCACCGCGGCGCAGAACAGTTGACCCGGACCGTCCACCGACTGGGCCCGAATCGCGCCGTCGGAGGCCGAGATCCAGGCCGCGTGACCGCACGGCACATCCAGGACCGACCCGCCCTGGAACAGCCGCAGCGAGCCGAGGGTGCACAGCACGATCTCCGGGCCGGAGCGCGGCAGCTCCACCGGTTCGGCCCCGGCCTCGAGTTCGATGCGGCGCAGCGTGAACTCCGGCGCCGGTGCGCGATACCGGAATACGCCGGGACCCTCGGTCTCCGGTTCGATGATCGGCAGTTCGAGGGGTTCGAAATCCAACACCCGCAACAGTTCCGGCACATCGACGTGTTTGGGCGTGAGCCCGCCGCGCAGCACATTGTCGGAGTTGGCCATGATCTCGATGCCGACGCCGCGCAGGTAGGCGTGCAGATTCCCGGCCGCCAGGAACAGGCCCTCACCGGGCTCCAGGGTGATGCGGTTGAGCAGCAGCGCCGCCAGCATTCCGGCATCGCCCGGATACGCCTCGGCCAGCTCCAGGGCGGTACGCACCTCGGCGGTGAATTCCTTACGCGCGCCGTTGTTCTGGGAGCCATCGCCCGCGGCGTCCTTGTCGGAGAGGTAGCGCACGCAGCCGTCGAGCACCTTGGGCAGGAGTTTGGCCAGCGCGTTCTGCGGCAGCGCGATCCAGGTGGTGAACAGGGTGCGCAGCCCGGCCGAATCCGGTTGCGCGGCAAGCAGCTCCGCGTACGGGTCGAGTTCGGGGACGCCGAGCGCGCGCAGCAGCGTCACGGTGCGGCGCGGATCGCGGAAGCCCGCCAGCGCCTCGAAACGGTCCAGGGCGACAACGAGTTCGGGCTTGTGGTTCTCGTCGCGGTAGTTGCGCATGGGCGAATCGATGGCCACGCCCGCGTGGTTCTCGCGCGCGAAACCCGCCCGGGCCTGCTCGATACTCGGGTGAGCTTGCAGGGACAGCGGCTCCTCGGCAGCCAGGATCTTCAACAGGAACGGCAGCTTCCCGTCGAATTCCCGCGCGACCGCGCCCAATTCGCGCTGCGGGTCGGCGGCGAGCACATCCAACAGGGATTTGTCGCTGCCGTCGATGAGGATCCGGGCCGGATCGGCGGGATGCGCCCCGAACCAGAGTTCGGCCTCCGGATGCGGAGTAGGAACCGGTCGTCCGCACAGCTGAGCGAGCGCGGTGCGCGAACCCCAAGCGTAGGAACGCAGCGCACCAACGAGTTCGTGCACTAGTAGTGTCCCCCGTCGTAGTGTCCCGGCGTCGTTGCCGGGCGGGAACCGAGTAGTCGCAGGTAGGCCGCCGCCATCTCCAGCCGAAGCGCCAGCACCGCAAGCTGTTCCAGCTCGCCGCCGCGCGCGGATTCGCCGGGGGCCGGGGTCGCGGCCGTGCCCATGACCTCCACGTCCACATTCACCAGATCGGCGTCCACCAGACCCGCACCGGCTCCGAAGACCGCGAGCCGTCGGCGCGCCGCCACCTGATCGGCGTCGGCGGTGACTACGAAGACCCGCACCTTGTCCACCGGCGCGGGGCCGTCGAGCTGCTCGTCGTGGAAGAGCGGGTCGTAATCGGGGGCGTCCACTCCGGCGGCATCCACCATGACCGCGTGCGCGGCAACGGTTTCGGCGAGATCGCCCGAGGCCACGATCTGTCCGGCGGTGGCCAGCAGCACCTCGGCGGCGTGCTCGGCCAGTTCGGTCGCGGCGGGGGAGTCACCGGCGATCACGATGCGCCGCTCCCGCATTCGAGTGGCGAGCGCCTTGGCGGGATTGTGGAACGCCTCGTTCTGCGGGCCGTCGCGCATGGCCTCGGCATCCAGCAGATCGGCCAGCGCGTCGAGATCGGGCACCAGCGGGCCGATGCGCGTGGGGTCCAGCGTCGTCAGCACCGCCACACCCACAGCCAGGTAGCGCAGCAGTCGATTGTGGTCGAGCACGGGCAGTCTGGGCGGCAGTACGGTGGCGCGCCCGGCGGCGACGGCCCGTAGCGGACCCTCGTCGGGTGCGGCGATCACCACCTCCGCGCCGCGGCGCAGCGCACGGTCCACGGCCTCGGCCAACCGGGGGTCCCCGGCATCGTCCCCGGCCACCAGCACCACGTCGAGCGGGCCCACCCAGGGCGGGATCGACGTCGCGGGCACGACGGGCAGATTGGCTCGGTCGCCCAGCGCGGCGATCAGGATTCCGGCGGCGCGGGCCGCGCGGCCCGGACCGGAGACCATGACCAGACTGCGCGGGCGCAGATCGGCGAGTCGACGCAACGCGTCCTCACCGACGGCCGCCGCGGTGGCGCGTACCTGCGCCCCCGCCGACGCGGCGGAACGCAACGAACCACCGATGTCGGCCGCCTCCAGCGAGGCGACGTCATCGAGATCGAGAACCGGTGTCCCAGCGATCATCGGGCGTTGCCACCTCCCCTCATCGGGTCACCAGCGGGCGAATCCACGCTCTGTGATTCCACTATTCCAGTCAGCCGCGGACGATGCTCAGAATCTCGGTTACGAGTGCGTCTACTTCCTCCTGCGATCGGGCCTCGACGTTGAGGCGAAGCAGCGGTTCGGTATTGGAAGCACGCAGGTTGAACCACGCGCCCTCGGGCAGCTGGACGGTCACGCCGTCGAGCCGGTCGACCGATTTGGCGCGGCCGCTGAACGCCTCGAGCACCGCCGTGGTGCGCCCCTGCGCGTCGTCGACCGTCGAATTGATCTCGCCGGAGGACGCGTAGGTGGCGTAGGCGGAGGCGAGTTCGGACATGGGGCGGTCCTTCTCGCCGAGTGCGGCCAGCACGTGCAGGGCGGCGAGCATGCCCGAATCGGCACCCCAGAAATCGCGGAAGTAGTAGTGCGCGGAGTGCTCGCCGCCGAAGATCGCTCCGGTCGAGGCCATCTGCTGCTTGATGAAGGAGTGGCCGACGCGGGTGCGCACGGGGGTGCCGCCGAGCTCGTTCACCAACTCCGGCACGGCCTTGGAGGTGATGAGGTTGTGGATGATGGTCGCGCCCGGCTCCTTGGCCAGCTCGCGCTCGGCGACCAGCGCGGTGACGGCGGAGGGGGAGACCGGATCGCCCTTCTCGTCCACCACGAAGCAGCGGTCGGCGTCGCCGTCGAAGGCCAGGCCGATATCGGCGCCGGTCTCGCGGACGTAGGCCTGCAGGTCCACCAGATTCTTCGGATCCAGGGGATTGGCTTCGTGATTGGGGAAGGTGCCGTCGAGTTCGAAGTACAGCGGGTCGATGGTGAACTGCGGCAGCGTGCCCAGGACGGCCGGGACAGTGAAGCCGCCCATGCCGTTGCCCGCGTCCACCGCGATGCGCAGCGGGCGCGAGGCGCTCAGGTCGACCAGTTCGTGCAGATAGGTCGCGTAGTCGCTGAGCAGATCGGCCTCGTCGGCCGTGCCGCGTTCGCCGTCGTGGGCCGGGACGCCGGTGATGAGCTCCTCGGTGATGGTGGCCAGGCCGGTGTCCTGGCCGACCGGCAGCGCCTTGGCGCGGCACAGTTTGATGCCGTTGTACTTGGCCGGATTGTGCGAGGCGGTGAACATCGCGCCGGGGCAGTCGAGGCGGCCGGAGGCGAAGTACAGCTCGTCGGTGGAGGCGAGGCCGATATGGGTGACGTCGAGGCCCTGGTCCTGGACGCCGTCGGCGAACGCGGCGGCCAGCTCCGGGGAGGAATCGCGCATATCGTGGCCGATCACCACGCGGCGCGCGCCTTCGTCTCGCATCAGCCGCGCGAACGAAGCCCCCACATCCTTCACGAAGGTCGCGTCGATCTGTTCGCCAACCACACCACGAACGTCATACGCCTTGACAACTGCATGAACGGAATCGGCAGACCGTGCGACTGTCATGAGGAACACCCTAGTAGTTGCACCCCCCGCTGTTTCCACGACCTCACCCTCGGGGGTGGGTGGGCGCGACGGTCGAATTCGCGGGCGTCGGCGCGGCGGGAGCGCTTGTCGCGCTTCAGGAAGGCGGGTCGGGGAGCACGCGCAGGTGGCCGCGGCGGCCGGTGCGGCCCGTGCGGGTGGGGCGCTGCGGGGGCGCGTAGTCGGTGTAGCCGCGCTGCTCGGGTTCGGGGGTGCGGCGGCGCAGCCCGGCCTCGCGCACGGCCTCGGCCAGAGCGGTCAGATCGTCGTCGTCCGGGGTGCTGGAGGAGAACCCGCCCTCGTGGCGGACCATCTCCCAGCCCTTGGGCGCGGTAATCCGGGAAGCGTGCGTTTCACACAGGTCCCAGGAGTGGGGCTCGGCCACCGTGGCGAGTGGCCCGACCACGGCCGTCGATTCCGAGTAGACGTAGGTCAGCGTCGCAACGGCCGGGTTCTTGCAGCCTGGACGGCAGCAACGACGCATGGGAATCACGCCAAGCAGGGTAACCCCCCTCACCCCTCCGCGGGGACAGACACGCTCAATGTCATGCGACACACCCTGGTCGCCAAGGCCATTCGAGCTGTGTTCGATTGCCCTCCGCTTCGCTCCGGGCGGATTCGCGGCGCAGGAGGTCTCGGGGCATCGGCCGGAGCGCGGCGGAGGCAGTCCAACCCAGTAGATTCTTGGTATGACCCGTTCACGTAGAAGGCGGCCGCCCACGGCGCGGTCGGTGATCCGCCGCGGGCGGGGTGTGCGCGGGCCGATGTTGCCGCCGACCGTTCCGGCTTGGCGCACTCGCGGCCAGCAGTTCGACCGACTCGTCCTCGAGGCCTTCGCCCCCCTCGACGGCCGCTGGCACGACCGCCTCACCAAACTCGATATCGCGGTCGACGACGTCCCCAAAATCCGCCCCCTGCACCCGGATTCGGTCACCTGGCCCGACGAGGTGGTCGCCGACGGCCCCGTCCCCCTCTCCCGCCTCATCCCCGCCGGAGTGGACCGCCATGGCGTAGCCACCCGAGCCCGAGTGGTGCTGTTCCGCAAACCCCTCGAACTCCGCGCCAGCGACCCCGACGACCTGGTAGACCTCCTCCGCGAAGTCCTCGTCCAACAAATAGCCACCTACCTCGGCGTAGACCCGGACATCATCGACCCGGCCCCGGAGTAGGGGCCTGAACTCTTCGCTCTCGTGCCTCGCTGCCCGCGGCAGCGAGGCACAGGTGTGAATGGGGAAGGTGAGTCGTCGCGCTGCTGCTCGGGTGGTACAGCGCGACTCTCAGCCGGATTATCGGCGGCGAGTGTGCCTGTCCCTCGAGCGATCTCGTCGATATTGGGGACGGCGGGGTCGAAAGGCGTTCTCGCCTTGGGGATCTACTCGCCGCCCGGTGAGCAGTGAGCGGGAGGTGGGCTGGCGCAACGGTATCCGTTGCGCAGCTCGATCGAGATCGTTGCGCGCGTTAGATGATTCCGCGCTTGAGGCGGCGGCGTTCGCGTTCGGAGAGGCCGCCCCAGATGCCGAAGCGCTCGTCGTGGGCGAGGGCGTATTCGAGGCATTCGTCGCGGACCTCGCAGCCCATGCAGATGCGCTTGGCCTCGCGGGTGGAGCCGCCCTTCTCGGGGAAGAACGCCTCGGGGTCGGTTTGGGCGCACAGGGCCCGCTCCTGCCACTGTTCGGCGTCCATCTCCGTGCCCGATCGCGCGACCGCGTCGAACATGTCGTCCATTCCGGTGACGATCAGGCTGAGCCGTGGCGGTTCCGGTTGGAACTGCGCACGGGCCCACTGTCCCCCGTGCCGTGTCGTCATCGATTCACCCCCCTCGTTCCCGATTCGGTTGTCGGCGCAGAAGTCTGGTGCTGCGCCTGCTGTGGAATCGGTTTGCGATACACCGCCCGGAATGCCCGACGGGGCCAGCTCATCGGCCATCGCTCCGCCTCCTCACTGTGTGTTAGCGCAGAATGATTAATCCGTCGACAGCCGTTCCCACCGACGGCCCAACACCGCGACGTTGTCCCGCGGACATCCCCGAGCTAGCGTCATCCCGATTCGAACATCCATTCGAAAAGCCGTCCGCGCCTTGCACTCTCGCGCGAACCCGAAATGACATGCCTGTGATTAGACACGCCGGGCGTGGCGGTGGTCAAGCCGCCGAAGCTATTCCGTTACCATCCGCGACCCCCTTACCCGAACGCCCGCCGGTCAAACCAGCAAATGACCGGCAAATATGGCGGAGGGCAACTTCTCGCGACGACCGCATAGGCTGTGCGGATGTGACTGGAGAACAAGCGGACACCGCGCCCGGCGCTGGCCTGCGGATCGCGGTACTGGTCGGTGGAGTAGGTGGCGCGAGGTTCCTGCAGGGCGTGCGCGAACTGCTGCCCGGCGCGGATGTGACGGCCATTGTGAACGTCGGCGACGACGTCTGGATGCACGGCCTGCGCATCTGCCCTGACCTGGACACCTGCATGTACACGCTGGGTGGCGGCATCGATACCGAACGCGGCTGGGGCCATGCGAACGAGTCCTGGAACGCCAAGGAGGAACTCGCGGCCTACAAGGCTCAACCCGATTGGTTCGGATTGGGCGATCGCGATATCGCCACCCATCTCATTCGCAGTGAAATGCTGCGTCAGGGCTATCCGCTCTCCGCGGTCACCGAGGCGCTGTGCAACCGGTGGCAGCCCGGCGTGAAACTGCTCCCGGCAACCGACGACAGGTGTGAAACACACGTTGTAATTGGCGACCCGGAGAATGCTGGCGAACGTCGCGCGATCCATTTCCAGGAGTGGTGGGTGCGCTACCGAGCCAACGTCGAGACCCATGGATTCGTGACCATTGGGGCAGATGTGGCAAAACCAGGTCCAGGTGTGACGGAAATCATAGAATCCGCCGACGCTGTTCTCCTGGCCCCCTCCAACCCCGTGGTGAGCATCGGAGCCATCCTCGCGGTCCCCGGTCTGCGCGGCGCGTTGCGCACCACTTCCGCCAAGGTAGTCGGAATCTCGCCCGTGATCGGTGGAAAACCGTTGCGCGGCATGGCCGATGCCTGTCTCTCGGTGATCGGCGTGGCATCCGACGCGGAATCGGTGGGCAACTACTACGGCGCGCGCTCGGCCACCGGCATCTTGGACGGTTGGCTTGTGCACGAGACCGACACCGCCGACGTCCCGGGCGTCGAGGTGCGCAGCGTCCCGCTGCTCATGACCGATCCCACCGCCACCGCCGAGATGGTCCGCCAGGCCCTGGATATCGCAGGAGTGAAGCCATGACCGCGAACCCCGTGGTGGACCACGCCGTCGGCGGCGAACTGCGCATTCTGCCGATCCACGGCCTCCCGGAATTCCGGCCGGGCGACGATGTGGCCGAAGCCATTGCGGCGCAAGCGCCTTGGCTCCAGGACGGCGACATCCTCGTGGTCACCAGCAAGATCGTGGCCAAGGCCGAGGGCCGCATCGTCGAGGCCCCCGCCGATCCGGAGGCCCGCGACGCCGCCCGCCGCGAACTGGTGGCGCGCGAAGCCGTCCGGGTACTCGCCCGCAAGGGCCGCACCCTGATCACCGAGAACAAGCTCGGCATCGTGCAGGCCGCCTCCGGCGTGGACGGCTCCAATGTGGAACAGGGCGAACTGGTCCTACTGCCGGAGAATCCCGACGCCAGCGCCAAGGCCCTGCGCACCGCGCTCGCCGAGCGGCTCGGCGTGCGGGTGGCCGTGGTCATCACCGACACCATGGGCCGCGCCTGGCGCAACGGCCAGACCGATACCGCCATCGGCTCGGCGGGCCTGCGCGTCCTGCACGACTACGACGGCGCGGTCGACGGGCAGGGCAACGAACTCCATGTCACCCAGGTCGCCGTCGCCGACGAACTCGCGGCCGCGGCCGACCTGGTGAAGGGCAAGCTCGGCGGCGTCCCCGTCGCCGTGGTGCGCGGCCTGGACTACACCGACGACGGCTCCACCGCCGCCGATCTGCTGCGCGGCGGCGAGGAGGACCTGTTCTGGCTGGGCACCGCCGAGGCCATCGAGCAGGGCCGCTCGGAGGCCGTACTGCTGCGCCGCTCCATCCGCCAGTTCGCCGATACCCCGGTGGAACCCGCGATCATTCGCGCCGCGGTCTCGGTGGCGCTCACCGCCCCCGCCCCGCACCACACCCGCCCGGTGCGCTTCGTCTGGGTGCGCAAGCGCGGGCTGCGCGCGCAGCTGCTCGAGGCCATGGCGGAGAAGTGGCGCGCCGACCTCACCGCCGACGGCAAGGATCCAGCCCAGGTGGAGCGTCGTGTCGCCCGGGGCCGCATCCTCTTCGACGCCCCCGAGGTGATCATTCCCTTCTGTGTGCCCGACGGCGCGCACGACTATCCCGACGCCACCCGCCGCCAGGCCGAATCCACCATGTTCACCGTGGCGGTCGGCGCGGCGGTGCAGGGCCTGCTGGTCGCCCTGGCCACCAAGGGCGTCGGCAGCTGCTGGATCGGGTCCACCATCTTCGCGCCGGAGATCACCCGCGATGTGCTCAACCTGGATGTCGACTGGAATCCCTTGGGAGCCATCGCCATCGGCTATCCACTGGAGGAGCTGACCCCGCGCGAGGTCCGCGACTCCGGCTTCGGTCTGGTGGAGCTGTGAGCCGCGGAGCTGTGAGCCGCGCCCGAGGTGCCGCGACACCGGGAGCCGCCCGGTGACCGCGGCATCGCTGCACAAATCGGCCACCGAACTGCTCGAAACCTGGCGTCCCGCAACGGGTCCGGAGCAGTCGCTGCGCGAGGCCATGCTCGCCTTCCTCGGCTCGGCCCCGCGCGGCTGCCTGCGCGAGCACGCACCTGGGCACATCACCGCCTCGGCGGTGGTGTTCTCGCACGACGAGCGCGAGGTGCTGCTGACCCTGCACCCGCGCGTCGGCCGCTGGATCCAGTTGGGCGGCCACTGCGAGGAGTCCGACGACACCGTCGCGGCCGCCGCGCTGCGCGAGGCCACCGAGGAGTCGGGCATCGCGGATCTGGTGCTCGAACCCGGCCTCTACGGCGCGCAGGCCCACCCCATCACCTGCTCGCTCGGCGTGCCCACCCGCCACCTGGATCTGCTCTTCCGTATTCGCGCCCCGAAAGGCGCTGTGCCCGTGCGCAGTTCGGAATCCACCGATCTGCGTTTCTGGCCCGTGAATGCGCTGCCCGCCGACGCCGACGTCCTGCTGCGCTGACCCCGCGCTGGTCGGACAAGGTTTTCCCGCTGGCTGATCACGACGATTTTCGCCCCGCCGGGATCGTGTTACCGTCGATTCCGTACACGTTCTCAGGGCGGGGTGGAATTCCCCACCGGCGGTAATGGCGTCCGGACCGATTCCGGCGCACGAGCCCGCGAGCGCCGCGGTATCCACCGATACGGCGGGTCGAGCAGATTCCGGTGTGATCCCGGAGCCGACGGTCACAGTCCGGATGAAAGAGAACGCGACGGTGCGGTGTGCGCTGCCAGCGCTCCCTGCTCGCGTCGCCTGCCCTGGGTGACAGCGAACAGGAGGAAACTCATGTCACCCACTTCCCGTCGGATCGCTCTGGTCGCCGCCCGCTGGCACGCGGAGATCGTCGACAATGCCGTCCAGGCCGCCCGAATCGCCCTCGCCGACCACGGTTACCCCGAGGTCGATGTGATCGAGGTGCCCGGAGCCTTCGAAATCCCCTTGCAGGCACAGCGTTTGGCGACCAGCGGTGAGTACGCCGCCGTCGCGGGCGTGGCGCTGGTCGTGGACGGCGGCATCTACCGCCACGATTTCGTCGCCGCCACCGTCGTGGACGCCCTCATGCGTGTCCAACTCGACACCGGCGTCCCGGTCTTCTCGGCGGTGCTCACCCCGCACCACTTCCACGAGCACGCCGAGCATCTGGAGTACTTCTCCCGCCACTTCACCGTCAAGGGAACGGAATTGGCCAATGCCATCGCGGCCACGCTGAAGCTGCCCGCGGTGAGTCTGTCGGTCTGACGGCTCCCCCCGAACGTGCGGCGTCCCCGCACCGCCGCCGCGCCCGCTGTGGGGTTGCGGGGGCAGGGGTGCGGGGACGCTCCCGCCGAAGTGCCAGGGCCGCACTCCGGCGGATACTGGTTCCGCCCGGGGTAGGGGTCAGGCCGGAACCAGGTCCTTCTTCTCGAGTTCGACCGGATGGTCGTCGACCATGGTCGCCTCGTCGAAGGGCAGTTTCTTGTCGAGGACCTCACGCACCCGGGCGGCGTCGATGGTCTTGGTCCAGGTGCCGATGAGCACGGTGGCGACCGCGTTGCCGGAGAAGTTGGTGACCGCGCGGGCCTCGGACATGAACCGGTCGATGCCCACGATCACGCCGACGCCGTCCAGCAGCTCCGGTCGATGGCTCTGCAGTCCGCCCGCGAGCGTGGCCAATCCGGCTCCCGTGACACCGGCCGCGCCCTTGGACGCCACGATCATGAACAGCAGCAGGCCGAGCTGTTCGGTCCAGTTCAGCGGCTTGCCCATGGCATCGGCGATGAACAGCGTGGCCATGGTCAGATAGATGGCGGTGCCGTCGAGATTGAACGAATATCCGGTCGGCACAACGACACCCACGGTGGTGCGCTCCACGCCGAGGTGCTCCATCTTGGCGATCAGCCGCGGCAGCGCCGACTCCGAGGAGGAGGTCGCCACGATCAGCAGGTACTCGCGGGCCAGGTACCGCACCAGTTTGAAGATCGACACCCCCGCCGCCGCGCGCAGCAGTACGCCGAGCACACCGAAGACGAACACCGCGCAGGTGAGGTAGAACGCGATCATCAGCACGGCCAACTGCTTCACCGCGTCGAGACCGGTGCGCGCCACCACATTCGCGATCGCGCCGAACGCGCCGATCGGGGCCAGCCACAGGATCATGGTGAGAATCCGGAACACCAGCTTCTGCATGGAGGCCACGCCGCGCAGCAGCGGTTCACCCGCCGAGCCCATGGCCTGGATGCCGAAGCCGACCAGCAGCGCCACGAACAGCGCCTGCAACACCTTGCCGGAGGTCAGCGACGACACCAGCGTGGTCGGCACGATGTCCTTGATGAAATCCCAAGTGCCACCGGCATTGTGGGCGTCCTTGACGTACTTGGCGGCATCCTTGGCGTGCGCGGCCAGATCCAGGCCGCTGCCCGGATGCAGCACATTGCCCACCACCAGGCCGATGGCCAGCGCCGCCGTGGACATGATCAGGAAGTAGGCGATGGCCATACCGCCGACCCGGCCCACCTTCGCCGCCGCCCGCACCGAGCCGATGCCGAGCACGATGGTGCAGAAGATGACCGGCGCGATCATCATCTTGATCAGATTCACGAACAGGGTGCCCAGCTCACCCACGGATTTGCCGAAGCCCGGCGCGAGCCAGCCGACCACGATGCCCGCCAGCACCGCGACGATGACCGCCGAATACAGCCAATGGGTGCGGTCCCGGCGGCGCGGCGGCCGCGCCGTCTCGCTCGGTACTGTTGTCTCGCTCATGGTGGATGCCCTTCGCTACCTGCTGCGTGAGCGCGCTCACACACGCCTTCCGCCAAAATGATGGTCGCGGCAGTGACGCCGGTCACTGTTTCGTACATTTCGTTCACGGAGGTCTGCTTGAAACGTCGTGGAGAGCGCCGACGCCGGACCCTCGCCGGACAGGTGTTCGCGGTGCAGTTGGTGGTGCTGGCCCTGGTGATCGGCGC
Source organism: Nocardia sp. NPDC050406 (assembly GCF_044459025.1). Taxonomy (NCBI): domain Bacteria; kingdom Bacillati; phylum Actinomycetota; class Actinomycetes; order Mycobacteriales; family Nocardiaceae; genus Nocardia; species Nocardia sp. NPDC050406. Next base: position 959,740 of record NZ_JBITIM010000002.1, read on the forward strand.
GGGTACGGCGCTGGTGGTGGTGCAGACGCGCCGCGAACGCGATGACGCCACCCGCACCCAGGTGATCGATGTGGCGGTGACGCTGGCGCGGGCCCCGTCCACCCTCGCGGCGGTGCGCGGGCCCGATCCGTCGGCGGCGCTGCAACCGGTGACCGAGACCATCCGCAAGGCCACGGGCATGGATTTCATCGTCGTCATGGCCCCGGATCGCACCCGCTTCACGCACACCGATCCGACGCGGATCGGAAAGCCGTTCAGCGGCAATATCGATCGGGCGTTGGCGGGGGAGACGTTCATCGAGACCTTCACCGGGAGTCTCGGCTCGTCCATTCGCGCGGTGACGCCGGTGCGCGATGACGGCGGCGAGATCGTGGCGCTGGTGTCGGCGGGGGTGACGCGGGCGCGGATCGGCGATCAGGTCGAGGCGCAGCTGCCCGCCATCCTGGGTATCGCGGCCGGTGGTCTCTTGGTGGCCATCGTGAGCTCACTGCTGTTGCGGCGCAGGCTGTTACGGCAGACGCACGGGCTCGCCCCCGCCGAACTGCGGGCGCTGTACGAGCATCACGAAGCCGTCCTGCACTCGGTGCACGAGGGCCTGTTGGTCTTCGACGCCGACGGTGAGCGCGTGCAGGTCGTGAACGACGAGGCGCGGCGGCTGCTGCGCCTGCCGGAGGGAGAAGTGGTGCGGACCGATCTGCCGGAGTCGTTGCAGGAGTTGGGTTTCGGGGCGGTGCGCGACGAGATGCATGTGACCACCGATCATGTGCTGGTGGTGAATCAGGATGTGGTCGAGCGCGACGGCCGCCGCATCGGCACCGTCGTCACGCTGCGCGATCACACCGAATTGCGCGATGTCATGGGCGAACTCGATTCGGTGCGCGGATTCGCCGACGCGCTGCGCGCCCAGGCGCACGAGGCCGCCAATCGGCTGCACACCGTCATCACCATGGTGGAGCTCGGCCACACCCGCCAGGCCGTCGACTTCGCCACGGCCGAACTGGAATTGACGCAATCGCTCATCGACCGGATGACCGGGGCGGTGGCCGAACCCGCCGTGATCGCGCTGCTGTTGGGCAAGGTGGAGCAGGCCGCCGAACTGGGGGTGGAGTTGACCGTGAGCGGTGATACCGCGCTCGACTCCACCGATCCGCTCACCCCGAACGAAATGGTCACGCTGCTGGGCAATCTCATCGACAATGCCCTCGACGCGGTCGGGCGCGACGACGACGCCTGGGTGGAGGTCACCGTGCGCAACGACCCGGAGGGACTGTTCGTGCGGGTGGCCGACAGCGGGCGGGGGATGTCGGAGGAGGTGTTCACGCGGGCGACCGAGCGCGGCTACTCCACCAAGACCGATCACCACGGGCTGGGGTTGGCGCTGGTGCGGCGGCTGGTGACGCGGCACAGCGGGGAACTGCGGGCCGTGCGGACACCGGAATCCGCTGTGGTCGTGAGGTTTCGGCGATGATCAAGGTGTTGATCGTCGAGGACGAGCGGGCCATCGCGCGGGCGCATCGGTCGTATGTGGAGCGTATCGAGGGACTGCTGCCGGTGGCGGTGGCGCATACCGGGCGCGCGGCGCTGGAGGCGGTGGGCAAGGCCGCGCGGGCGGGGGAGCCCATCGACCTGGTGCTCATGGATATCGGGCTGCCGGATATGAGCGGATTGGAGGTGGCCGCGGCACTGGGGCGTATCACGCCGCGGCCGGATGTCGTCGCCATCACCTCGGCGCGGGATCTGGAGGTGGTGCGGGCGGCGGTGGCGCACGGGGTGGTGCTGTATCTGCTGAAGCCGTTCACCTTCGCGGCATTTCGCGAGAAGTTGGAGCGCTATCTGGAATTTCGCTCCGCGCTTCCGGCCGATGCGGACGCGGTGTCGCAGCAGGACATCGACCGGGCCTTCGGGGCGCTGCGCACACCCGATACCCGGGTGGGGACGCCGAAAGGTATTGCGCCACAGACGTTGGAGGAGATCACGCGAGTGCTGCGCGCCGCACCCGAGGGTGTCACGGCGGGGGACGCGGGGCGAAATATCGGAGTGTCACGTGTCACCGCGTGGCGTTATCTCGAGCGTCTCGCCGATGACGGCGTGGTGCGGCGGCAAACCGACTATGGTCGCACGGGGCGTCCGCGCGTGCGCTATGTGTGGGGGCGCTGAGCGTGCTCGGTGAGAGCTGTTGAGCGCCTTCGCAGCTACGCTGCGTGCGCTCGCGTCCATAGAAATTTCATTGGGAGGGCCGTACGGTTTGCTGACGTCGGGGTGATTACCGCAGCGCGGCTGCGAGTTCGCTCAGGGGGGTTGCGCTGGTAGTCGCGTTCACCTCGGGTTTGCCTGTTATGTGCGGTGATAGACATCACAGGGGTGGGTCCCATACCGCGAACTATCAGGCGTGTAACTGTTGCCACCTTTGCTCGGCAACGCGCGACGTAACGGCGGTAGAGTCTGTACATATCTACCTGCGAAGTTCAAGAGGTATCTAATTAGCGGGGCAAACGTGCAAATGGTCGGCAAACGTTCGGGTTCGCCGGATCCCAAACGTCATCTGTGGGTGTTGGGGCTCATTGCCCCCGCGTCCGCGTTGCTGCCCTCGCAGCTGGTGCTGCGAACCGGCGCCGAGGTGTTCTGGTGGATCGGCCCGATCATCGTGCTGATCGTTATTCCGGTGCTGGACTGGGTCATTGGGGAGGATGGCACCAACCCGCGCGACGAGGACTACGAACTGCTCTCCAACGACCGGTACTACCGGTGGTGCACCTACCTGTTCCTGCCCATCCAGTTCATCGGACTGGTGATCGCCTGCTACATGTGGGCGGGCAGCGAGTTGACCGTCGCGGACAAGCTCGGGTTGGCGGCGACGCTGGGGTTCGTCAGCGGGATCGGCATCAACGCCGCGCACGAACTCGGGCACCGGGTGGAGCATCTGGAGCGCTGGCTGTCGAAGATCGCGCTGGCGCAATCGGGTTACGGGCATTTCTTCGTGGAGCACAATCGCGGGCACCACGCTCGGGTGGCGACGCCCGAGGATCCGGCCAGTGCGCGCATGGGCGAATCGCTGTGGGAGTTCCTGCCGCGCAGCGTGGTCGGCGGTTTCCGCTCCGCCATCACCCTGGAACGCGACCGTCTGCGTCGCAAGGGCAACCGCTGGTGGAGCATCCACAACCACATCCTGCAGGCGTGGGCGATGTCGCTGGTCCTGTTCGGGGTGCTGCTCGCCGTCTTCGGCTGGGCCGTGCTCCCGTACCTGCTGCTGCAGGCCGCGATCGGCGCGGCCCTGCTCGAAACCGTCAACTACGTCGAGCATTACGGCCTGTTGCGCCGCCGCCGCGCCAACGGCAACTGGGCCCGCTGCTCCCCCCGCGACAGCTGGAACAGCGACCGCCTGGTCACCAACATCTTCCTGTTCCACCTCCAGCGCCACAGCGACCACCACGCCAACCCCGGCCGCCGCTACCAAACCCTCCGCAGCTCCGAAGAGGCCCCCCAACTCCCCGCGGGCTACGCCACCATGATCGTCCTGGCCCTCCTCCCACCCCTATGGCGCTGGGTCATGGACCCCCGCCTCCTCGCCCACTACGGCGGCGACATCAGCCAAGCCAACCTCCACCCCCGCAAACGCGACCGCATCCTGGCCCGCTACGGCCTCGCGGCCGCGGCATAACCAACTCTCGGAAACTCTCAGGGGCGTTGCCCCTGAAACCCCAAGAGCGGCAGAGACCCGCGCTGCGGCACCACACCGGGGTGCGGGCGGCCCCCTCCCGTCACAGCGGCTCCTGAGACGGCAGCCGCCCCGACCGCAGCCGCGAAGCTGCCAGTCCCGCATATGGGGTTCGAGGTCGAGGCCACCGAAGCTGCCCAACGCTGAGAGACCGCTGGGGCGCGGCCGCTGAGGCTCCATCCTCGCCCGCTACGGCCTGACCAACTCTCGGAAACTCTCAGGTGCGTTGCCCCCTGAAACCCCAAGAGCGGCAAGTGCCCGCGCCCGCTCGGACGGGTTCCCCCCGGGTCGAAGCTCGGCGACGTAGACGAAAGCCACCCCCATCAACTCCAGCCACAGTTGGCCACCCCCGGTTGCGCGTGTGGGTTCGAGGTTGTGGCCACTGAAGCCGCCCAGTCCACGCTGGAAGGCCGCTAGGGCGCGGCCGCTGAGGCTCCCCGTCTCCCCCCGCCTGTGGGGTTCAGGGGCGTGCCCGCTGCGGGTCCCCGTCTCCCACCCGGGGGGTCAGGGGCGTGGCCGCTGAGGTTCCTCATCCGCGCCGGTGGGGTTTCAGGGGCGCAGCCCCTGAGGTTCCCCATCCCCGCCCGGGGGGTTTCAGGGGCGCAGCCCCTGAGAGTTGCGAGAGTTGCATTAGCCTTGCTGAGGAAGCAGCCGACCAGGAGAGGCAGATGACGACCGCAGTGTCCAGCATGATGACGCCCGATGTCCGCAACGGGATCGATTACAAGGTGGCGGACTTGTCACTGGCCGAGTTCGGCCGCAAGGAGATCCGGCTCGCCGAGCATGAGATGCCCGGTTTGATGGCGCTGCGCCGCGAGTACGCGGAGGTGCAGCCGCTGAAGGGGGCTCGTATCTCCGGGTCGCTGCATATGACCGTGCAGACCGCGGTGCTGATCGAGACCCTCGTCTCGCTCGGCGCGCAGGTGCGGTGGGCCTCCTGCAATATCTTCTCGACCCAGGACCATGCCGCCGCGGCCGTCGTCGTCGGCCCGCACGGCACCGTCGACGAGCCCAAGGGCATCCCGGTCTTCGCCTGGAAGGGCGAGACCCTGGAGGAGTACTGGTGGGCCGCCGAGCAGATGCTCACCTGGCCGAGCGAGCCCGCGAACATGATCCTGGACGACGGCGGCGACGCCACCATGCTGGTGCTGCGCGGCGCGCAGTTCGAGAAGGCGGGCGTGGTGCCGCCCGAGGACGAGACCCACTCCGCCGAGTACACCGTCTTCCTGAACCTGTTGCGCGCCAGCCTCGAAGCCGACAAGGGCAAGTGGGGCAAGATCGCCGACAGCGTCAAGGGCGTTACCGAGGAGACCACCACCGGCGTGCTGCGGCTCTACCAGTTCGCCGCCGCGGGTGAGCTCACCTTCCCGGCCATCAATGTCAACGACTCGGTCACCAAGTCCAAGTTCGACAACAAGTACGGCACCCGCCACTCGCTCATCGACGGCATCAACCGCGGCACCGATGTGCTCATCGGCGGCAAGAAGGTGCTCATCTGCGGCTACGGCGATGTCGGCAAGGGCTGCGCCGAGTCCATGAAGGGCCAGGGCGCGCGCGTCCAGGTCACCGAGATCGACCCCATCAACGCGTTGCAGGCGCTCATGGACGGCTTCGACGTGGTCACCGTCGAGCAGGCCATCGGCGACGCCGATATCGTCATCACCTCGACGGGCAACAAGGACATCATCCTGCTCGACCACATGAAGGCGATGAAGGACCAGGCCATCCTGGGCAATATCGGCCACTTCGACAACGAGATCGACATGGCCGCCCTGGAGCGCTCCGGCGCGGAGCGGCTGAACATCAAGCCGCAGGTCGACCTGTGGACGTTCAAGGAGTCCGGCAAGTCCATCATCGTGCTCTCCGAGGGCCGCCTGCTGAACCTGGGCAATGCCACCGGCCACCCCTCGTTCGTCATGTCGAACAGCTTCTCCAACCAGGTCATCGCGCAGATCGAGCTGTGGACCAAGCCGGACGAGTACGACAACGAGGTCTACCGCCTCCCCAAGCACCTCGACGAGAAGGTCGCCAAGATCCACGTCGAGGCCCTGGGCGGCACGCTGACCAAGCTCACCAAGGATCAGGCCGAGTACATCGGCGTGGACGTGGAGGGCCCGTTCAAGCCGGAGCACTACCGCTACTGAGCGAGAACGCCCGCTGGACACAGGAATTCGGCCGGTCACCCAGGTGACCGGCCGAATTCTCTTCTCGCGCTACCGCACGCCGTCTCCGCAGCAGACCGCGTGCGGCAGGTCCGAAACCTCGCGGACTACCTGCGGTAGCCCTTGGGCAACGGCATGCCCTTGTCCCGCATCACTTCTCGCGCCCGATTCGGGTAGTCGGTGATGATGCCGTCCACGCCCTGGTCGATGACCAGCGCGATGGTCTCCTTGTCGTTCACCGTCCACGGCACGACCTTCAGACCCATGCCATGCGCCTTGGCCACGTACTCGGTGGTGGTGGTGAGCGTGAACCCCGGATCGCTGGCCTTGGCCTCGCTGTCCCACGGATTCACATAGCTCGGCGAGGCGATATTCGCCCCGAGCGCCTTGATCGCGCCCAGCGGATCGTCGGCGTGGTCCTCGTAGCGAATCGGACCCAGCCACGGGCTGCCGGGCTTGAAGGTGGTGTCGTCGTAGAGCGCCACCGTCGGGATATCCGGATTCTCGGCCTTCACCAAAGGCAGGCTGCGCCAGTCGAAACTCTGGATCTCGACCTTGTCGGTGGCACCGGCGTCGGCGACCGCGCCGAGGATGACATCGACGAATTCGGCTGGGGCGGCGGACTGTTCGGGCTTCTCCGCCTCGATCTTGGTCTCGATGTTGTAGCGCAGCCCCTCGAACGCGCCCGGATAGGACTTCACCAGATCGAACAGCTCGGGCAGCCGCGCGATCTTGTTACCCGGAAGTTCCTGCGCCTCGGGGAATCCCGTGAGCTTCTTGCCGCAGTCCAGGGTGTGCACCTGATCGAAGGAGAGGTCGTGAACGAGCTTGCCGACGTAGGGGTACATCGGATCGTCGGGCACGACCGGCGCGGTGTCGACGCACTTCTCGGCCTGGATGACCGGGTCGTGCCAGATGAGCGGCACCTTGTCCTTGGTCAGCACGATATCGAGTTCCAGTGTGCTGACGCCCAATTCGATGGCTTTGGCGAATCCGGGCAGCGACTCCTCGATGGTCATGCCCCGCCCGCCGCGATGCGCCTGGAGGTCGAATTCACCCAGGGCGGCGACCGGTGTGGAGGTGGCGCTCGAGCCGCTGTCGTCGGAGTTGCTGTCACACGCGGTGAGACCGAGGGCGGCGACCGCGACGCCCGCTACGGCGCACGCCCGCCGCGTCATCGACGATGTGGCGCGGATGAAAGTCATGGCGGAAGCCTAGCAATCTTCTGGCAACATTCGGACATCTTGTCGGTGAGCTGCACCGCGGCACGCGAATGTCGGAGCCACCCGGTACTCTCGCGGCCATGGGTGCGTTGGTTGCGGTGGAGGGGCTCGACGGTGCGGGCAAGCGTACGCTCACCGATGCCCTGCTCGCCGACCTGCACGCGCGCGGCCTGCGCGTGGGCACCCTCGCCTTCCCGCGCTACGGCCGTTCCATCCACGCCGATCTCGCCGCCGAGGCGCTGCGCGGCGGGCACGGCGATGTGGCGGCGTCGGTGAATGCCATGGCGCTGCTGTTCGCCCTCGACCGGGCCGACGCGCGCGACGAATTGTCGAAACTGTTGATCGACAACGACATCGTGCTACTCGACCGCTACGTCGCCTCCAACGTGGCCTATTCGGCGGCCCGACTGGAACAGTCCGCCGACGGCGAAATCGCCCGCTGGATCGAGGAATTGGAGTTCGGACGTTTCGAACTGCCGACACCGGATCTCCAGGTCCTGCTGCGGGTTCCGACCGAAATCGCGGAGGAGCGAGCGCGCAAACGTGGCGAAGCGGACACGGCGCGTGCCCTGGACGCCTACGAAAAAGACGGCGGACTGCAGCGGCGCACCGCTAATGTCTACAACGAACTCGCCGAAACCCACTGGCGCGGACCGTGGTGGGTGCATCGGAGCGGTGACGATCCGGCAACACTTGCCGCGCGTCTCGCGGAAATTATTGCTGGATAGGGTTGGATGTGCGCCGGAGTAATCACGACTGTCGGCGAGGCGACCCGAACAGAGCCGGAAGGGTGACAACATAGTACTTATGAAGCCGAAGATTCTGGTCGTCGACGACGATATGGCGCTCGCGGAGATGCTCACGATCGTCTTGCGCGGCGAGGGATTCGATCCCCATGTGGTCGGAGACGGCACGCAGGCGCTCACCGCTGTCCGGGAGCTGCGCCCGGACCTGGTGTTGCTGGATCTGATGCTGCCCGGCATGAACGGCATCGACGTATGCCGGGTGCTGCGGGCGGATTCGGGAGTGCCGATCGTGATGCTGACGGCGAAGACCGATACGGTCGACGTCGTCCTGGGCTTGGAGTCGGGGGCTGACGACTACATCGTCAAGCCGTTCAAGCCCAAGGAATTGGTCGCTCGGGTGCGGGCTCGCCTGCGCCGCACCGAGGAGGAGCCGCAGGAACTACTCTCCATCGCGGATATCGTCATCGATGTGCCCGCGCACAAGGTGACCCGCGGCGGTCAGCAGATCTCGCTGACTCCCTTGGAATTCGATCTGCTGGTGGCGTTGGCCCGCAAGCCGCGTCAGGTGTTCACCCGTGAGGTACTGCTCGAACAGGTCTGGGGTTACCGGCATGCCGCCGACACCCGCCTGGTCAATGTGCACGTGCAGCGGTTGCGCGCCAAGGTGGAGAAAGATCCCGAGAACCCGGAGATCGTGCTGACCGTGCGAGGTGTGGGCTACAAGGCCGGACCGCCGTGATCGCTGGCTCCAGAAACCGCCTCGAGCGGTGGCTGGCGGTGGTAGTGGCCTGGTTCCGAACCCTCGGAGAACAGCTGGGCCACATCTGGCGGCGTTCGCTGCAATTGCGCGTCGTCGTGTCCACACTCACCCTGTCGCTGATCGTGATCACGATCCTCGGAGTCGTGCTCACCTCCCAGATCACCGACCGGCTGTTGGACGCGAAGATCAACGCGGCCGTGGAGGAGATGGCCCGCGCCCGCAATACGGTGCAGAGCACCCTGACCGGTGTGCGTGACTCGAGTACCCCTTTGGTGCGGCTCGACGATGCCCGCCGCGCGCTCACCTCGGGCGGCGGCAGCGGTGGAAGCAGCGGCGCCGCGGGCAGTTACGACTCCGCGCTCGCCATGTACTCCGACAATCGCGAGCTGACCGCGGGGCCGATTCAGGAAATCCCGCCGGAACTACGGCATTTCGTGCAGTCGAATCAGGTCAGCTATCAATTCGCAACCGTCTCCGATCCGGATGGGTATCGCGGACCCGCGCTGATCATCGGAAGTCCTTCCGCGGATATCGATTCGCTGGAGATCTACCTGATCTTCCCGCTCACCAACGAGTCGCGCAGCCTGGCGCTCATGCGCGGCACCATGTTCATCGGCGGCGTGGTATTGCTCGCCGCCATCACGGCTTTGGTGACGCGACAGGTGGTGCTGCCCATCCGCTCCGCCGCGCGCATCGCCAGCCGCTTCGCCGACGGTCGCCTCAAGGAGCGCATGCTGGTGCGCGGCGAGGACGATATGGCGCGCCTGGCCATGGCGTTCAACGAGATGGCCGAGAGTCTGTCGAATCAGATCACCCAGCTCGAGGAGTTCGGAAATCTCCAGCGGCGCTTCACCTCCGACGTCAGCCACGAGCTACGCACACCGTTGACCACGGTGCGCATGGCGGCCGACCTCATCCACGGCTCCAGCGACGAGCTGGACCCGGCGCTGGCCCGTTCGGCGGAGCTGCTCGTGAACGAGCTGGACCGTTTCGAGGGGCTGCTCAACGATCTGCTCGAAATCAGCCGCCACGACGCGGGTGTGGCCGAGCTGCAGGTGGAATCGCTGGATGTGCGCATGTGCGCGCGGGCCGCGGTCTCCACGGTGCGGCATCTGGCCAAGGAGTCCAGCGTCGAGCTGGTGGTGGACATGCCCGAGGAACCCCTTGTGGCGGAGGTGGATCCGCGCCGCGTGGAGCGCGTGCTGCGCAATCTGCTCGCCAATGCCATCGACCACAGCGAGGGCAAACCGGTGCTCATGCGCATGCGCGGCGACATCGACGCCAATGCCGTCGCCATCGTGGTGCGCGACCAGGGCGTCGGGCTGCGGCCCGGCGAGGAGAAGCTGGTCTTCAACCGCTTCTGGCGCTCGGACCCCTCGCGGATGCGCCGCTCCGGCGGGACCGGGCTGGGCCTGTCCATCAGCGTGGAGGACGCCAACCTGCACGAGGGCAAGCTGGAGGCGTGGGGCGAGATCGGCGTCGGCGCGAGCTTCCGCCTGACCCTGCCGCTGGTGCGCGGCCGCAAACTCGGCAGCAGCCCGCTGCCGCTGGAACCGCCCAAGAAGCGCGGCGGCTCGCCCGCCGAACCTCCCCTCCCCGAGGTGTTCACGGGGGAGAATCCGATCGTGGCAGACGGTCTGATTCCCACCTCGCCGTTCACGGAATTCCCGTCCTCCCAACTCGAGGCACCCGCCTCGGGGGAGCCGTCGGAGGCGGGGACGACGGAAACCGCTCCCGCGCAGCCGGATTCGGGCGATACGGCGGATACCGCCACCTTGCAGCCGGGTGCGGGCGCGGCGGATACCGCCACCGCGCAGCCGGGTTCGGACGATGCGGCGGATACCACGGTAGGGGCCCCGAGACCGGTCCAGCCGCAGGAGAATCCGCTCCCCGCCACCGAGCCGACGGCGCGACCGGCCGACAGCGATGGGGGCACGGTGTTCCCGCAGCCGCCGTCGCAGCCACAGCCGACCCAGGGTCCCGCAGGCGAAGACTCGGTGTCGCCGCCGCGAGATACCTCTGCGCCACAGGGAGATTCGCCGTCGCCTCGAGATGCCGCGTCCTCGCCTCGAGATGCCGCGTCCTCGCCTCAGGATGCCGCAGCCGCGCCTCGTCATGACGCAGTCTCCCCTCGGGATGCCGCGGCCTCCTCGCGCGATTCGGCCTCGTCGCGAGAAAACGGGGTCGGTGAGGCTCCGCCGTCGCGCCGGACGTCCAGCCGGGACAGCGCACGGCGCGGTCAGGACGGCCAGGCCGGGGGTGCGTCCGGCGGACCCGACTCTCCCGACGACGTGCTCGCCGATTCCGGGGACGGGAAACCATGAGGCACAGGCTCGGTCAGCTGGCGGCCCTGCTGGGCTGCCTGACGGTCTTGGTCGGCTGCGCGCAGCTGCCGGATTCCTCCGCGCCGCAGGCGCTGGGCACCCTGGACCGCCAGCCCACCAGCACCGATCCGCTGCCACCCATCTCCGGGCGCGAACCCGAGGCACTGCTGCAGGACTTCGTCCAGGCCACCGCCGATCCGGCCAACCGGCATCAGGCGGCGCGGCAGTTCCTGACCCCGGCGGCCGCGGTCAACTGGGACGACGCCGCGAGTATGACCATCGTCGAGAAGCCGGACACGCTGCGGGAGTCGCGCACCGACGACACCGCCACCTACGTGGTGCGCACCCGCAAGATCGGCGAGCTGGAGTCCGACGGGTCCTACCGCGTGCTCGAGGGCACCCTCGAGGACAAGGTCAAACTGGTGAAGGTCGACGGCGAGTGGCGCATCGACGACCTGCCCACCGGGGTTCTGGTGGAGCGCACCGCCTTCAACAAGTCCTATCAGCGGCATTCGCTGTACTTCAGCAATCAGGCCGGATCGGTCATGGTGCCGGATCTGCGCTGGATCTCCGCGCCCAAGGACCAGCTCACCCAGAAACTGTTGGGGCTCATCACCGAAGGCCCGCAGCCCGCCATCGGACCCGCGGTGAAGAACCTGCTGTCGGGTCCGGTCACGCTGCGCGGCCCGGTCACCAAGGCCAGCGGCGACTCCGACAATGTGGGTGTCGGCGCGGGCGGTGTGCTGATCGACTTCTCCGGCGCGTCGGCCCTCGACTCGCGGGCCCGGGAGCTGTTGGCGGCACAGGTGGTGCTGACGCTGTCCGATGCCGAGATCTTCGGCCCCTACATCCTGCTGGCCGACGGCAAACCGCTCGACGACCGCTTCGCCGTCAACGGCTACACCCGCCAGGACGTGGAGGCGCTGAGCCCGGCGGGGGTGGCGCACAACAGCATCGGGCTGCACGCGGTGCGCGACGGATCGCTGGTGCGGGTGACCGACAGCGGTGTGGTGCCCGCCCCCGGCTTCTTCGGCTCCACGCACACGCTGCAATCGGTGGGCCTGTCGCCGGACGGTCAGGTGGTCGCCGCCGTCGCCGATTCCGGCCGCCCCGAGCCGGAGCCGGGCCGCACGCTGATCATCGGCACCTACGACGGCACCGGCTTCCCGGTGGCCACCGGCGGCATGATCAGCCGCCCGTCCTGGACCTCCGACGGCACCTCGGCGTGGGCGGTGGTGGACGGGGAGCGCGTCATCCGCGCCGTGCACGACCGCAACAGCGGCAATGTCTCGGTGCAGGACGTGGACATCACGGAATTGACCGCGCCAGCGACGAATCCGAACTCCACCCTCACTCCGCGCCTGCCCATCACCGAACTGCGGATCTCCCCGACCGGTGCGCGCGCGGCGCTGATCGCGGGCGGCAAGGTCTACCTGGCCGTGGTGACCCCGCGCCCCGACGGCCGCTACGCCCTCACCTCGCCGCTGCCCATCGCCCCGGACCTGAGCACCCCGGCGGTCTCGCTGGACTGGTTCACCCACAACACCGAGATGGACAGCATCATGATCGCCCGCGAGGGCACCGTGGACCCGATCGTGCGCGTGCCCATCGACGGCTCCAGCCTGAGCTCCCTCACGAGCCAGAACCTCACCCCGCCGCTACGCGTGGTGGCGGCCTCCTCCGACCGCCAGTACGTCGCCGATGCCCGCGACGTCATGGAACTCACCAGCAGTGCCGAAGGCGGCGAACGCTATTGGCGCGTCGTACCGGGCCTGGGTTCCAACGCGGTCCCCGTCCTTCCGGGCTGACCCGCCATTCCCGGTAGCCGACGGGAGCCGTCTCCGCGCTACCCGGCTAGACGGCAATTTCCGGGGGTTCGGGGTGAAAAGCCCGGTCAGCAAGGCCATGGCGGGGCACACTGAGGGGCATGGGGGAGTTGCTCGAGCTTGTTCTCCCGCGCACGTGCTGCGGCTGCGGGGTGGGTGGAACCGACTGGTGTGCGGACTGTGCCGAGGCGCTGTCCGGGCCGCCGATCCGGGCGCGGCCGCGGGCCGATCCCGGGGTGCCGTGTTGGGCGCTGGCGACCTACTCCGGTGCGGCCCGGCAGGCGGTGCTGGCCGTCAAGGAGCAGCGCCGCCGGAGCTTGGCGGCGCCGCTGGGACTGGCGGCGGCCAGGGGACTGGATCGCTTGCGGGACAGGGCGAGACCGCTCGTGCTGGTGCCCGCGCCCAGTCGCCGCACCGCCGCGCGTCGGCGCGGTGGCGATCCGGTACTGCGGGTGGCGCGCGTGGCGGCGAGTTGGCTGTCGGATTGCCAACCGGCGCGGCTGCTGCGTATGCGGCCCGGAGTGCGCGATTCGGTGGGCCTGTCCAGGGGCGACCGGGAGCACAATCTGCGCGGCCGGATCATCGTCGCGCCGCGCACCCCGAACGATGTCCGAATTCCGGCAAATGCCGAGGTAGTGCTGATGGATGACGTGTTGACCACCGGTGCCACGGCCCGAGCGTCGGTGCGCGCGCTGACCGCCGCCGGAGTCCCGGTCAGAGCCGTACTCGTGACCTGTCGCGCTTGACTCACCAAAATTTGCGTGAACACTGGCGGAAGGGTCGCTGGCGTACTACCGTCGCGATCAGACACCCGAACGCGAGAGTTTGGAGGTGGCGCCTCGGACATCACGTGCCGAGCGATTTTTCGATCGGCACACGTTTCAATCCCGCCGCACGAGCGGATTGTGCGGCCAGATCCGGGAGGTACGCGTGACGACTTCTTCACGACCTTCAGTGAAAGACGCAGATATTGCGGTGCTGGATTCGACTGTCCCCGACGAGCCCGCCCAGGGCATGCGCGCGGATGTCGTAGTCAAGGGACGCAATGTGGAAGTTCCTGACCATTTCCGAATTCACGTCGCGGACAAGCTTTCCCGCCTGGAACGCTTCGACCCGTCGATCTTCCTCTTCGATGTCGAGCTGTTCCATGAACGCAATCGTCGTCAACGCAAGAGCTGCCAGCGGGTGGAGATCACCGCGCGTGGCAAGGGCCCGGTGGTGCGGGCGGAGGCCTGCGCCGACAGTTTCTACGGCGCTCTCGAAGGGGTCGTGGCCAAACTCGAGAGCCGATTGCGCAAGATGAAGGACCGCCGCCGTGTCCATCACGGGGAGAAGACGCCCATTTCGGTAGCGGAGGCCACCGCAGGACTCATCGACGACTCGTTGTTCGCTTCGGTGAACGGTAACGGGTCCGCCCACGATCACGCCGCCGATGCGGCCGATGGGCAGGAGTACGAGGGTCCCGGACATATCGTGCGCGTCAAGACGCACTCCGCCATTCCGATGTCCGTCGACGATGCCCTCTACCAGATGGAGCTCGTCGGCCACGACTTCTTCATGTTCCAAGACAAGGAGACCGACCGACCGTCGGTCGTCTACCGTCGCCACGCCTTCGACTACGGCCTCATCCGGCTCGCGTAGCCAGGCGTAATTCCCACCATCCGCTTCCGACCGGGGCTCGTCGCACAGCCCCGGTCGCTCGCTGTTACCGGCACCGTAATCTAGCTGTGACAGGCTGTATCGCCTTTCTTCTTACCATGGAGTAAGTTGAGTGGTCAGGCTTTCTCGAAAGGAAATCGCATGGCCACCAAGGCTGCTCGCCGTGCCGTGATCGTCTCGGGGGCTCGGACCCCGTTCGTTCGGGCCTTCAGCGACTACACGCGGATGGACTCCATCGACCTGGCCGATACCGCTGTGCGCGGACTGCTCGCGCGCACCGGACTGCCCAAGGCGGCGGTGCAGGCGATCGTGTGGGGTGGGGTCATCCTGCCGTCCGCCGCACCGAACATCGCCCGGGAAATCGCGCTCGACCTGGAACTCGACCCCGGCTGCGAGGGCTACACCGTCACCCGTGCCTGCGCCTCGGGCCTCCAGGCCGTCACCTCCGCCGCCGCCGCCATCGAGCGCGGCGAATACGACATCATGATCGCGGGCGGCTCCGACTCCACCTCCAATGCCGAGGTGAAGCTTCCGCAGAAGGTCGTGCACGCGGCCGCGCCGCTCGCCCTGGGCAAGCCCAAGCCGAAGGACTACCTCGCCGCCGTCGCGCAGCTCGCGCCCTTCGTCGATATCGTCCCGCGCCGCCCCAAGATCCAGGAGCGCACCACCGGTGAGGTGATGGGCGAGTCCGCCGAGAAAATGGCGCGCATCCACGGCATTTCGCGCGCCGCGCAGGACGAGTTCGCGGCCCGCTCGCACCACCGCGCGGCGGCGGCCATCGAATCCGGGCGCTTCGACAGCGAAGTACTGCCGGTGACCACGCCCGAGGGCGTCACCATCACCCGCGACGGCCTCGTGCGCCCCGGCACCAGCGTCGAGAAACTCGCCACGCTCGCACCGGTTTTCGAGCGCGACGGCACCGTCACGGCGGGCAATGCCAGCCCGCTCACCGACGGCGCGTCGGCGGTACTGCTCATGAGCGAGGAGAAGGCGCGCGAACTCGGCTTCGAACCGCTGGCGGCCTTCCGCTCCTGGAGCTTCGTCAGCGTGGACCCGCGCGACCAGGTGCTCATCGGCCCGGCGATCTCCATGCCGAGGGCGCTCGACAAGGCCGGAATGTCCTTGGGCGATATCGATTTCGTGGATATCCACGAGGCCTTCGCCGCGCAGACCCTCTCCGTGGTGTCCGCACTCGGCAGCGACGAGTGGGCCAAGACTCGCCTCGACCGCGATACCGCCGTCGGCGAGATCGACCCCGCCATCCTGAACGTGCACGGCGGCTCGGTCTCGCTCGGCCACCCCTTCGGCGCGACCGGCGCGCGCATGGTCACCACCATGGCCAACGAACTGGCCCGCAGCGGCAAATCGACCGCGCTGCTGGGTATCTGCGCCGCGGGCGGGATCGGCGCGTCGGCGGTGCTCGAACGCGTCTGAGGTGCTCGAACACATCTGACCGGTGACCGGCACTGTTTCCGCGACGCTCAACGCGCCGGGAACAGTGCCCCCACACCGCGGACCTCCGGCAGCGGAGCCGGATCCCGACGGCTCGGCGGACGCAGCGCCCAGGACAGCAGCGTCAGCAGGCCGAAGAGCAAGGGCGGCAACCAGAGCGAGAACCCGTCGCCCGCCGCGATATGCGAGTACACCGCGCCGCCATCGATGAAGACCACACCGGCATAGGCCCACTCCTTCCAACGCGGCAGCCGCGGCAGCAGAATCACCACGGCCGCCAGCCATTTGGCGATGCCGAGCAGTACCGAGAAGTCGTGGCTGTACCCGAGCCGATCCAGCACCTCCTCGACCTGGTCGGTGTAGACGACATCGGTGTAGCCGCCGTAGACCAGCTCGACCAGCAGGAGCCCCGTCACTATCCAGAAGAGCACCGTCAGCGCGCGTCCGCGCCTGGCGGACTGGACTGTGTTGTTCATACCCCTACGGGTACGCACATCCCGCGATCACTAATCCCGGTTGTCGAAACGCTCCCAGTGCAAGGCGGATTCGAGGGGGCGGCGCTCGCGCCAGCCGAATCGCTCCAAGTCCGGGACCTGCTGGAATTCCCGCACCGGGCCGACACAGAGCCAGGCCACCGGTTTCACACCCTCGGGAATGCCCATGAGTTCGGTCAGGAACGCGGTGTCGTAGAAGCTCACCCAGCCCACGCCGACCCGCTCGGCGGTGGCGGCCAGCCACAGATTCTGAATCGCCAGAATGGTGGAGTAGATACCGGTTTCGGGCACCGTGGCCCGCCCCAGCACATGCGTGCCGCCGCGCCGCTGATCGTGGGTGACCACGATGCCGGTCCCCGATTCGACAATGCCCTCGATCTTGATGGGGTCGAAGGTCGCCGCCCGCTCGGCGGGCAGCGACTCGTGAAACGCCCGCCGCTGCTCCGCCACATGCTCGGCGAAGGCCCGCAACGTCGCGGGCTCGCGCACCACCACGAAATCCCACGGCATCGAATTGCCCACACTGGGCGCACGATGCGCGGCATCCAGAATCCGCAACAGCACGTCGTCGTCGACCACCGCACCGGTGAATTCCGCCCGCACATCACGGCGCAGTCGAATCACGTCATAGACGCTGAGACAAGCAGAGGGGTCGATCGGACCATCAGCACACACAACTCCCAGTGAACCAGCAGGTTTGCTGGCCCGCGCTCGCGCCCCCACAACCCACTGTGCCCCTGCAGATACTTCGGCAGGGGCACGAGATTCCAGCGTGGGCCTAGCCCGCGAAGACGGCTTCCTTGCGGCGGACGATGCGGCGACGACCCTCGGCGAGGGCGGTGCGCAGGCCGCGGCGGCGGCCGGTGTTCGGGTCGACGGTCGCCGTGCCGCCGAAGACCTTCTCCGACTTGGTCTCCGGGGCGTCGTCGGTGGTGTGGCGCAGGTACTTGTTGGGCAGCGAGAGCTTCATGATGGTGCGCCACGACTTGGCGTACTGCACCGGCAGCGAACCGGTGGTGTAGGGCAGGTCGTACTTGTCGCACAGCGCCCGCACCCGCACCGCGATGCCGCGCAGTCGGTTGGACGGCAGATCGGGGAACAGGTGGTGTTCGATCTGATGGCTCAGGTTGCCGGTCATGAAGTGCATGAGCGAGCCGCCGGAGATATTGGCGCTGCCCAGCATCTGCCGCAGGTACCACTCGCCCTGGGTCTCGTTGTCCACGTCGAAGCGGGTGAACTTCTCCGCGCCGTCGGGGAAGTGACCGCAGAAGATCACCGCGTTGGTCCACACATTGCGAATCACATTGGCGGCGAAATTGGCGGTGAGCGTGCCGAAGAACGCCGGACCGGTGAGCAGCGGGAAGAGCAGGTAGTCCTTGCCCGCCTGCTTGCCGATCTTCTTCAGCACCAGGCGGCGGTCCGCCTCGAACTGCAGGCGCTCCGGGCTGCCCGGCGCCCACTTCTTCTTGGCGACCTTGCCGAGCTCCAAATGCTGGATGGCGACGCCGTATTCGAAGAACATCTGCAGCAGCAGGTTGTACACCGGCTGGCCGAGGTAGAACGGCGACCACCGCTGATCGCGGGTGACGCGCAGCAGGCCGTAGCCGATATCGTCGTCCATACCCAGCACATTGGTGTACTTGTGGTGCAGGAAGTTGTGGGTGATCTTCCAGTGTTCGGCGGGACCCGCATTGTCCCATTCCCAACTGGTGGAGTGGATTTCCGGATCGTTCATCCAGTCCCACTGGCCGTGCATGACGTTGTGGCCGATCTCCATATTCTCGATGATCTTGGCCGTGGACAGCAGGGCCACACCGGCGAACCAGGCGGGCGGGAAAAGGCTCGCGAACAGCACAGCGCGGCCGCTGATTTCGAGGCCGCGTTGTAGCCGGATCACATTGCGAATGTATTTGGCGTCGCGTTCACCGCGCGACGATTCGATTTCGCGGCGGATGGCATCGAGTTCCGCGCCGATCGCTTCGACATCCTCGGGGGTGAGATGTGCGTATTCCTTGACATCCGAGATCGCCATGGTGGTTACACTACCGTAGGTTACGGTCCCGTAGGTTACCTACGAATGAATCCCTACCGTGTCGAACAACGCATTGTGTTCGAGACCTGGATCTGCTAGGCGAACTTGCGATTTCGACGCAGGAACCGCGACAGCGACCGGCCCTGCTCGCTGTTGCGGGCCTTCTCGCGCAGCAGCTCCTTCTCGACCCGAGCCTTCTCCTGCAGCGCCGTCTTGGCCTCGCGCAGCACTTCCTTCTCGTGCCGAGCCTTCTCCTTGAGCGCCTCCTTGGCCTCGGCCAGCGCCGAACGCAGGCCCTGCCGCTTACCCGTCACCGGATCCACGACCGGCCAGTGGTGCGCGGCCAGCCACTCATCGCTGGGCAGATGTTCGGCCAGCCATTCGTTACCCGGCATCGAGGGCATGGACGGCATCGACGGCAGGGTGATTCCGGCGAACTTGCGCTCCGAGGAGGTCTCCGGCGCATCGTCGGCGGTGCGCTTGAGGAAGCGGTCCGGCAGCGCCAGTTTGTGAATCGTGCGGAACGCCAACAGGTATTGCTTGCCCAGCGAACCGGTCGTATAGGGCAGGTCGTACTTGTCGCACAGTTCGCGCACCTTCACCGACATCTCCGGATACCGATTGCTCGGGATATCCGGGAACAGGTGGTGCTCGATCTGGTAGCTGAGATTGCCGCTCATGAACCCCATGACCGGACCGGCGTCGAAATTGGCGCTACCCAGCATCTGGCGCAGGTACCACTCGCCGTGCGTTTCGTTCTCGAACTGCTCCTGCGTGAATTTCTCGGCGCCGTCCGGGAAATGGCCGCAGAAGATCACCGCGTATGCCCAGAGGTTGCGGACCAGATTCGCGGTGGCATTCGCCTTCAGGGTCGACTTCCACGCGGGACCGGTGAGCGCCGGGAAGATCACGAAGTCCTTGGCGACCTGACGGCCCGCCTTCTTCATGAACTGCTTGTTCGGCTCGGAGAACCAGTTGTGCCGCCCGATTCCCATCTGCTCCTTGGTGATCGCGAGATCGTGCAGCGCGATACCCCATTCGAACAGCGCCGCCAGCACGACGTTCGCGACCGGCTGGGCCAGATTGATGGGCTTCCATTCCTCGTCGCGGGTCATGCGCAGAATGCCGAAGCCCACATCGTGGTCCATGTCCACGATATTGGTATAGGTGTGGTGGGAGTAGTTGTGCGCGTGCTTCCACTGCCCCGAGGGGCCGGTCTGGTCCCATTCCCAACTGGTGGAATGGATTTCGGGATCGTTCATCCAATCCCACTGCCCGTGGCTGATGTTGTGCCCGAGCTCCATGTTCTCGATGATCTTGGCGACCGAGAGCAGGGCGGTGCCGGTGAGCCAGGCCCACCGCTTCCTGCTCGCGAAGAGGGTGGCGCGACCGGCCGCCTCGAGCATGCGCTGGGCGGCGATGGTGCGGCGGATGTAGCGGGCGTCGCGCTCGCCGAGCGACAGCTCGACGTCGCGGCGAATCGTGTCGAGTTCCTGCCCGAGGGTCTCGATATCGGCCGCCGTCAGATGGGCGAACGCTTTGATGTCGGTGATGGCCACCGGCAGGTCCTTCCGTGTTTTCGAATGTCCCGAACTGGGACGCGAGTCGCAGATCGCGTCGTGGTCGACGCCGTACTCGACTGTTATCGAGGGTACAGGCGTTGGGTCAGACATCCAGGGTGCAGTCGCCCGCCGCGGCGGAGATGCAGGTCTGGACCTTGTCACCGGCGCGGTGCTCGTCGCCGTTGCGCAGATCGCGCACATGGCCGTCGGTGACGGTGAGTACGCAGGTCTGGCAGATGCCCATGCGGCAGCCGAACGGCATCTGCACACCCGCGCTCTCGCCCGCTTGGAGCAGGCTGGTCGCGCCGTCCACCTCGACGGTGCGACCGGTCTTGGCGAAGGTGACGGTGCCGCCCTCGCCCACCGCGGAACGCTCGATCTCGAAGCGCTCCACATGCAGCCGCTCGGCGATACCTGCTGCGGCCCAATGCTTTTCGATCTCGTCGAGCATGGCGGCCGGACCGCAGGCCCAGGTGTCGCGCTCGCGCCAGTCCGACACCCGCTCGTCGAGGTCGGCGAGCGCGAATTTGCCGTGCTCACCGGTGAAGTGCAGATAGGCGTCGAAACCCGGTCGCCGGTCGTGCAAGTCGCGCAGCTCCTCGCCGAACATGACGTCGTCGGGGGTGCGGGCGGAGTGCACATGCGTGACATCGGGGACCACGCCGCGGCGGTCCATGGTGCGCAGCATGGCCATCACCGGGGTGATACCCGAACCGGCGGTGAGGAACAGCACCTTCGACGGCGGCGGCTCCGGCAGCACGAACCCACCCTGCGGGGCGGCCAACCGGACCACGCTGCCGACCGGGACGCCGCTCACCAGGTGGCTGGAGAGGAAGCCCTCCGGCATGGCCTTCACGGCGATCGAGATGAGCCGCTTGGACTTGTGGCCCGGATCGGTCCAATCCGGCGGGCAGGTCAGCGAATACGAGCGCCAGTGCCAGCGGCCGTCCACCAGCACGCCGATGCCGATGTACTGCCCCGGTTCGAACTTGAAGTCGAACCCCCAGCCCGGCTTGATCACCAGGGTGGCCGAATCGGCGGTCTCCTTGCGGACCTCCACGATGCGCCCGCGCAGCTCGCGCGCCGACCACAGCGGATTCACCAGATGCAGGTAGTCGTCGGGCAGCAGCGGGGTGGTGATCCGCGCCGCCGCGCCGCGCAGCGTGTCGAGCCGGGTGCGCCCCGCGGGGCCCTGTTCGGCGACCGGGGCCTCCAGCCACTGGCGCAGGCCTCGCACGGACAAACCCCCAACTTTCAAACCCATGGTGCGGACGCTCTTCCCTCGTCAATTGTGCTTGTGCGGTGCGCGATGAACGCGCGCTGCTGACCTCGTCGCCAGCGAAACCGAGTAATAGGCGAGCGCGTGCGGCGCGCCTCTACCGCCAAGGTTACGGCATCGTAGGTTACGGGGCGGTGGACGCCATGGGAAGAGCGTCGGCTCCCTTACAGCAGGTCGAGCAGGAATGGCAGCTCCTGGGTCGCGTACCAGGCCAGCTGGTGGTCCTCGGCGTCGCCGAGCACGAACTCGGCGTCCGGATCACCCATATCGGCGGCGTCGATGACATCCACGGCCTTGGCGACCGCCGGTTCGGCGTCGACCAGGTCCACGTGCACCGAGGCGATGCGGTTCCAGGTGACCACGTCGGACAGGCGCACCACGGCGTCGTCGAGATCCGGGCGCAGCGTCGCGCCCTCCACATCGGCGGCGATCACGGCGCGGCGGTAGATCGGGCGGCGCGAGGTGGGTTCCGGGGCGGGGGAGTCGGCCGCGGCCGGGTCCAAGGGCGCGTCGATATCGGCGTCGGCGGGTTCGGCGTCGGCGTCCTCGCCGCCGAGTTCGGTGGCGGCCTGGGTATCGGCCAAGAGCCGCAGCGAGGCGCGCGCCGCCTCACCCATGGCGACCTCCGCCAGCTCCTCGTCGTCGCCGGAGGCGTACGCCTCGCGCAACGCCGGGGTGACCGCGAACGCGGTGTCGTTCACGGCCCGCAGCTCGCGGTCCGCCACCAGCTCCCGCAGCATGGCCACGGTGGCGGGGATGTAGACGCGTAGCTTGCCGGGCACGGTACGGCGGGACGACTCACTGGACGCAGGCACCGAGCATCTCCTCCATCGACTCGTGCACCGACGCGGTCAGCACGCCGATATCCGCCATGGCGTCGCGATCGGCGTTGAGCCCGTAGAACACTCGCCCGTCATAGGACGTGAGCCCGATACTCAGAGCCTGAAAGCGCAGCAGCGGCGATACCGGGTACATCTCCAGCATCCGCGCGCCGCCGATGAACATCGGCGTCTGCGGACCCGGCGCGTTGGTGATCACCAGATTGAACGTGTGTTCTGCGAAGGTACTCGCCGCGCGCACACTCATGGCATGCAGGCTCGCCGGGGCGAATCCGGCCATGTGCACGAGCGTGCGGGCGCGCACCCCGCGCCGGTGTTTGGTGTGCACCTCGGTGGCGTGCTTGATATGCGAGAGCCGCATGATCGGATTCGGTTCGCCGACAGGCAGATCCACCAGTAGCGAGGTGACCTCACCGGCCGGTTTCAGCACGCCGTCGGCGCCGTCCGCGTAGACCGACATGGGCACCACCGCGCGCAGGCTGGTGGATTCGGTGAGCACCTCCCCGCGCGAGAGCAGCCAGGTGCGCAGCGCGCCGGTGACCACGGCCAGGATCACGTCGTTGATGGAGCAGTCGAATTTCCGGCGGATCTTGCGGTAGTCCTCCAGATCGGTGCGCACCACCTCGAAGCGGCGGGTGCGGGAGGTGCGGGTGTTGAGCGGGCTGTCGGCGACCCCGATGGCGGCCGCCCGGACCAGCGACACCATTTTGCGGACCGCCTTGCCGGTGGCGTCCACGAAGGCGAAGGCCTCCGCGCCGGTGCGGCGCATCACGTCGAGGGCTTCGCGCGGCTCGGTGGCCAGATGCAGGAGCGCGCCGACGAGCAGCTCCAGATCGGCGGGTTCGCGGCGGGCGGTCCAGGCGTCGTCGGCGACCTCGCGGGGAGCCGCGGTGGTGTCGAGGATCACATGCCCGATCTCCAGGGCGGCATCGCCGTCGACGAGGGCGGAGTGGGTTTTGGTGAAGATCGCGCAGCGGCCGCCGGACAGGCCCTCGACCAGGTACATCTCCCACAGCGGTCGGCTCTGGTCGAGGGGATGTGAGGAGAGCCGGGCCACCAGGTCCAGCAATTGGGCGTCGGTGCCCGGTTCGGGCAGTGCCGAGCGGCGGATGTGATAGGTGATGTCGAAGTTCGGGTCGTCCACCCAGACCGGGCGGCCCAGCGTGAACGGAATCTCGCGCACCTTGCGCCGGTAGCGGGGGACCAGCGGCAGGCGGGCCTCCACCAGGTCGACGAGTCGGTCGTAATCCAGCGGTTTGTTGGCGGAAGTGCCGGTCGGGGCGGGATTTCGCAGCACCGCGAGGGAACCGATGTGCATCGGATTACTACTCGATTCGAGCCGGTAGAACGACGCGTCCTGCGGCGTCAGTCTCGTGATCACGCTGCCCGCTACTCCCTTTTCCGATGCCCGACCCGCACTCATCCTGCCGCCAGAGGCGTCGGCGTGCGCGCCGGTTGTCTGCGCAAGCGATCCGGATCACCGGGGAAGACGGGCGTCGATGCCCAGCCCCCTGCGCCGTCGTCGGGAACCCCTTCCCGATGGGTGAGCGCAAGCCACCGCGCGACGAACGCCCCTTATGCTACGCCACACGCCTCGAAACAGGTTCTGCGGCAAAGTGATTCGCTGGATGGTAGCTGCATGTTCAGGCCGCTTCCCGGGCTACCGGTCGGCATCGCGCACCGGCCCGGCCGATCGCCGCCTCCCGCACTTCAGCGCATAAAGTCGAGGCGGCATTACCATGGCATTGGCTGCGCACCCGCGCGCCCGAAACCCTCCGGGGTAATTAGACCGACACCACCGACCAGAGGACTGACTGAACCCGTGCCTGCGCTGACACTTTCGAGGTTGCTACGGATTGGTGAGGGTCGCACGGTCAAGCGGCTGTCGCATCTGGCGGACGAGGTCATCGCCCTCGAGGAAGAGTTCGAGGCCCTGAGCGACGCCGAGCTGCGCGCCAAGACCGACGAGTTCAAACAGCGCTACGCCGACGGTGAATCGGTCGACGAACTGCTGCTCGAGGCCTTCGCGACCGCGCGGGAAGCGTCGTGGCGCGTGCTCAACCAGAAGCACTACAAGGTGCAGATCATGGGTGGCGCGGCCCTGCACATCGGCAATGTCTCCGAGATGAAGACCGGTGAGGGCAAGACCCTCACCTGTGTGCTGCCCGCCTACCTCAACGCCCTCTCCGGCGACGGCGTGCACGTGGTCACCGTCAACGACTACCTCGCCAAGCGCGACGCCGAGTGGATGGGTCGCGTGCACCGCTTCCTCGGCCTCGAGGTCGGCGTGATCCTGTCGGGTATGACGCCGCCGGAGCGGCGCGAGGCCTATGCCGCGGATATCACCTACGGCACCAACAACGAGTTCGGCTTCGACTACCTGCGCGACAATATGACGCACTCGCTCGACGACCTCGTGCAGCGCGGCCACAATTTCGCCATTGTCGACGAGGTCGACTCCATCCTCATCGACGAGGCGCGCACCCCGCTCATCATCTCGGGTCCGGCCGACGCCTCGTCCAAGTGGTACGCCGAATTCGCGCGCATCGCGCCGCTGCTGAAGGTGAACACCCACTACGAGGTCGACATCAAGAAGCGCACCATCGGCGTGCACGAGGCGGGCGTCGAATTCGTCGAGGACCAGCTCGGCATCGACAACCTCTACGAGGCGGCCAATTCGCCGCTGGTCAGCTACCTGAACAATGCCATCAAGGCCAAGGAGCTGTACCAGAAGGACAAGGACTACATCGTCCGCAATGGCGAAGTGATCATCGTCGACGAATTCACCGGCCGCATTCTCACCGGCCGCCGCTACAACGAGGGCATGCACCAGGCCATCGAGGCCAAAGAGGGTGTGGAGATCCAGCCGGAGAACCAGACGCTGGCCACCATCACGCTGCAGAACTACTTCCGCCTCTACGACAAGCTCTCCGGTATGACCGGTACCGCCGAGACCGAGGCGGCCGAGCTGCACCAGACCTACGGCCTGGGCGTGGTGCCGATCCCCACCAACAAGCCGATGATCCGCCAGGATCAGCCCGACCTCATCTACAAGACCGAGGAGGCGAAGTACTCGGCCGTGGCCGACGACATCGCCGAGAAGAACGAGAAGGGCCAGCCGGTGCTGGTCGGCACCACCTCGGTCGAGCGGTCGGAGTACCTGTCGAAGCTGCTCACCAAGCGCGGTATCGCGCACAACGTGTTGAACGCCAAGTTCCACGAGCAGGAAGCCCAGATCATCGCCGAGGCCGGACGGCCGGGCGCGGTCACCGTCGCCACCAATATGGCCGGTCGCGGTACCGATATCGTGCTGGGCGGCAACCCGGACATCATCGCCGACATCCTGCTGCGCCGTCAGGGCCTGGACCCGGTCGAGACGCCGGAGGAGTACGAGGCCGCCTGGCACGGCACGCTCGAGCGGGTCAAGCAGCAGACCGAGGAAGACGCCGAAGCGGTGCGCGAGGCGGGCGGTCTGTACGTGCTCGGCACCGAGCGGCACGAGTCGCGGCGCATCGACAACCAGCTGCGCGGTCGCTCCGGCCGTCAGGGCGATCCGGGTGAATCTCGGTTCTACCTGTCGCTGGGTGACGAGCTGATGCGGCGCTTCAACGGCGCGGCGCTGGAATCGATCATGACGCGGCTGAACCTGCCCGACGATGTGCCGATCGAGGCCAAGATGGTCTCGCGCGCCATCAAGTCCGCGCAGACCCAGGTCGAGCAGCAGAACTTCGAGATCCGCAAGAACGTCCTCAAATACGACGAGGTCATGAACCAGCAGCGCACGGTGATCTACGCCGAGCGCGCCCGCATCCTCGCCGGTGAGGATATGGAGGGCCAGGTTCAGGAGATGATCACCGACGTGATCACCGCCTACGTGAACGCGGCCACCGCCGAGGGCTACGTCGAGGACTGGGATCTGGACAAGCTCTGGACGGCGCTGAAGTCGTTGTACCCCATCGGTATCGACTACAAGGACCTGACCGGCGAGAACGAGCACGGCGAGGTCGGCGACCTGCCGCGCGAGGAGCTGCTCGAAGCGCTGCTCGAGGACGCGCACGCCGCCTACGAGAACCGCGAGGCCGAGATCGACGGGCTGGCGGGCGCGGGCAGTATGCGCAATCTGGAACGCCAGGTGCTGCTGTCGGTGCTGGACCGCAAGTGGCGTGAGCACCTCTACGAGATGGACTACCTCAAGGAGGGCATCGGCCTGCGCGCCATGGCCCAGCGCGATCCGCTGGTCGAGTACCAGCGCGAGGGCTTCGACATGTTCGCCGCCATGCTCGAGGGCCTGAAGGAGGAGTCGGTCACCTTCCTGTTCAACCTCCAGGTCGAGGTGCAGCAGCCGCAGCCCGCCGGGGTCAATGTCGCCAAGGGCCTGCAGTCGCCGGTCGGCAACCGTCCGCTGCCCACCGACGAGGTCGCGCCCGCGCCCAATGGGGCTCCGGCGGCCTTGCGCGCCAAGGGCATCGAGGATTCCAATGCCGCGCGCGCGATGAGCTACTCGGGTCCGGACGAGGGCGGCCGCGCGGCCGTGCACAGCGACGCCGAGGAGTACGGGGTCACCGAGACCACCACCGGCACCCGCCGGGAGCGTCGCGAGGCGGCCCGCACGCAGGGCAAGCACGACAAAGCGCCGAAGTCCAAGCGCCGTCGCTGATTTCGCGTAACCGACACGGCACCGGGGTGAATTCGCCCGGGTGCCGTGTCTTTTTGTGCCAGTGTCGCTTTCGGGACGTACCGCGGGATGACTGCTCCCGGTACGGCAGGGTGAGGCGCGAAGGGATAGTGGTCCCCGAAAATGATTGGTGGCTTCGGGCCTTTCGGCTCCGGGGAGAGGGGATCGGCCGTGAGACGTGCGGCGATGGTGGTAGTGGTCGCGGCGGTGTCGGCGGTGCTGTGGCATTTCGGCAGCGGGTTGCATCCGATACACGGTCTGGCGCTGCTCGCGCCGTTGCCGGTATTGCTGCTGGCCCCAAGGGTTTCCGTTCTGCTCACGTTGGTGACCGGGATGTTGTCCTGGCTGGGTGGGCAGGCGCAGATGTGGCGGTACTTCACTGGCACGCTCGAACAGCCCGTGGCGTTCACGGCCGGGTTGCTGGTCGGCTCCGCGGTGGCCTTCGGTCTGCTGATCCTGCTCTTCCGGGCGCTGATACTGCGACATCGGCCGGGACTGGCCGTGCTCGCCCTGCCCGCGGGCTGGGTCGCGGTGGAGTATCTGGTGTCGCTGGTGGGTGGGACCGGCGCGTGGTGGAGTATCGCCTACACCCAGGCCGAGGTGCTCACCTTCGTGCAGATGGCCTCGGTCACCGGTGTCTGGGGGCTCACCTTCCTGATTCTGTTCGCGCCGTCGGTGGTGGCCGCGCTCGTGTACATCCCCTGGTGGCAACGACTTCGCATCGCCGCGGTCGCTCTGGTGCTGGTGGTCGCCGGGGCGGCGTTCGGCACCTGGCGACTGCGGGATACCGATGAAACCTCCACTGTCCGTGTCGGACTCGTTGCCGTGTCGCAGCCGCCCGATTTCGTGCCCATCGACAGCGCCGAGGGGCAGGACATGCTCACCCGGGCGATCACCGAGATCGAGCGGTTGGCCGACCAAGGCGTCCGTGTCGTCGTGCTGCCCGAAAAAGCCTGGCGCACAACCGAAGCGACGCTGCCGCAGCTCTCCGGCCCGCTCACCGAGGTGGCCGCGCGCCGAGGAATCCATGTCGTCGCGGGCCTCATCCTGGCGCGTCCCGGCGGCACCATCAATGCCGCCATCGACTACCCGTCCGGCGTCACCTACGCCAAGCACTACCTCATCCCCGGGCTGGAGGACGAATTCGTCGAGGGCGCCGACTACACCCTCGTCCCCGGCGAACCCTGGGCCCTCTCAGTGTGTTTCGACCTCGACCGCCCCAACCTCGTCCGCAAGAACCGCGGTCTCGGCGCGACCCTGCTCCTGGTCCCGGCCCTCGACTTCACCGACGATCACTGGCTGCACAGCCGCATGGCGGTGGTGCGCGGCGTCGAATCCGGGATGGGCATAGCACGCGCACCGCAACTGGGCGAACTGGTGGCCAGCGACTCCCGAGGCAACGTAATAGCCTCCGCCAGAACGGATGTCACCACCACGGCGACAGTCGTAGCGGATATGCCCCTGATCTCCGGCCGCACCGTCTATTCCCGACTAGGCGACTGGTTCGCCGGTTTCGCCGCGGGCCTGTTCCTCATAGCCCTGGGCTACTCGTTCACCCGTCGTCCCGCGCCCGCCCCCGAAACCCCACCGGCTCACCGCATCCCCTCCGCCGCGGCCCGATGAAAAAGCGCTGCGGCATAAGGGTTCTCGGTCAACACCCGCCGCAATTCGGTGACCGACCCCCGTGCCTGCTCACACGCCACCCGCTGCGCGTGCACCACCATCCGCCCGATGTCCTGCACCGCCACCCCCTGCAACGTCTCGGCGATGTACAACCCCACCAACACCCCCGTGGCATCCACCTCCGCCCGCACCGCCCCCTGCGCCGCCTCCCCATGCCCCCGAACCCGCGCGACCTCCTCCTCGATCCGCGCGGCTTGCCGCATCAGCTCGGTGAGCGCGGCCTCGGCGTCCGCGCTCACGGGTGCTTGATTTCGGTCGGCTGAACCGGAAGGTCGCCGCCTCGATTCGTATCGGGGAAGCATGGCGAAGCGGCGGTGATACTCAAACCGTTGGGCTGTAGTTCGGCGTCGCGCACCACGAAGGTGTATCCGTCCGTCGTAGCGAATCCGGCGAGAGTGTCGGTGCCGTTCGAGTCGGGTCGCCAACCGAGATCCGTCCAGGCCTGACGGATGACGTCGAAGTACTGCCGTGCGGTACCCGGCGCGATGCCGATGGCACTCCGTTGCTGTAGTCCCAATACTGGCTGTGCGCGTCCGTGTGGTAGCCGAGCAGCGGCGTCGAACTGCCCGCGTCCGAGCTGAAGACGTGGGCCCCGAAATCGGCTTCGGCCGGATCCTCGCCGAAGGGACCGCCACTGAGACCCAAGGCCTCACCGAAGAGAATGTCGTCTCGGTGAGCCGCCAAGGGAACCGGGTCGTTCTCCGCTTTGGTCGCGAAAACCCGCTCCGCCACTTGGTCTTGCGGGACCCCGGTCAGATGCAACTCCGACACATGGTCGACGGTCGCACCCGGGCTCGCGACCAGCGCGATCGCGTCGGCATCCAGAACGCGACCGTGCGCGGCCGCGTTTCCGACGACCGTGGTGCCGTAACTGTGGCCGACGTGATTGGTTAACTCTAGGGTGGGTGGGGCGGCGTCGCCTCGGCGACTACCGCCCGCGCCCGTGAACTGCGAAAACTCAGTTGCTGACGGCCCCGAACGACGGGACCGAGATGGTGCCCAGCTGGTATTGGTAGCCGTCGGGATGCGCATCGCTCACCGGAACCGACCAGCGATGCCACAGGCTGCCGTAGACGGCCGCGACGATCAGGCCGGGGCCGGTGTCGAGAACGCCGGTGCGAATGGTGGTGTCGACCGGAATGTCCTGGTGCTCGGAGAGGATATTCGTGCCGCTGCGCCCATTGGAGATGTTGAACCACACCACTTCCAGCTTGGCCCCGGCCTGATTCGGTGAGATGGTGCCGGGTCCACCGAAGAATCCGAAGCGAAAACCATCCAGCCCCAGCGCGATTCCCGACCCGTAGACCCCGGGTCCCGTGCCGCGTCCGATATCGGATTGCGCGGGAATCTGGAACGGTTGCGCGGGCAGGGCCACCTCATCGGCCCGCTGCCCCGAGGCGATCAATCGCCCCACGGCCTGTTCGGCGGCCGGATTGCCCGCCGCGGCGGTACGCAAGCCCGCGACGGCCGCGTCCCAATCGAGGCTGGTCTCCGCCGAGGCGGGTGTGCTCGCGAATCCGGCGAGGGCGGCCACCGTGGCGAGCGCGACGGCGAAACGACGAGTGAAGCGGGTTCTACGCATAATCGGATCTCCTCGGATTGTGCTGTACCGCAGAGTTATCGGGTCAGCTTCTGCCTACCCGGTAACAGGCATACAAACACTCCGGTCGGTCTCGACATCCACGACGCGCCGCACCGAACCGCTCATCCCGACATACCGGGCGAGGGTTCGGCTCAGCCGGTGGATTGGCCGCGGAACCAGGGATCGTTGGTGTTCAGCGCGTTGAGGAGCAGGCGAATGGCCGCGACCCGACGTTCCTTGCCGGGCAGGTGGTCCAGGGCGCACTCCGGATCGGCGGGCGGGCCGAGATGGGTGCAGCCGCGCGGACAGTCCTCGATGGCCTCGGAGAGATCGGAGAAGGCCTTGATGACATCGTCGGGCGTGATGTGGGCCAGGCCGAAGGAGCGCACGCCGGGGGTGTCGATCACCCAGCCGCCGTCGGGCAGCGGCAGCGCCACCGACTGGGTGGAGGTGTGACGGCCCTTGCCCACCCCGGAGACCTCGCCGACGGCGCGATCGGCATCGGGCACAAGGCGATTCACCAGGGTGGACTTGCCGACGCCGGAGTGGCCGATGAAGGCGGTCAGCTTCTCGGTGAGAATATCCACCACCGGCTCGATGGGATCCTCGATCCCGCCGTAGACGATGGTGAGATCCAAATCCTCGAAGGCCTCCGCGAATTCGGATTCGGCCGCGAGATCGTGTTTGGTGAGGCACAGAATCGGTTGCAGCCCACCGACATACGCCGCGACCATGGCGCGCTCCACGAAACCGGTACGCGGCGGCGGATCCGCGAGGGCCACCACGATGAACAGCTGTTCGGCATTGGCGACCACGATGCGCTCGAAGGGATCGGTGTCATCGGCGGTGCGGCGCAACACCGTCGAGCGATCCGCGACGCGCACGATGCGCGCCAGAGTGTCGGCCTTGCCGGAGAGATCGCCGACCACATCCACCTGATCGCCCACCACGATCGGGGTGCGGCCCAGCTCCCGCGCGCGCATGGCCACCAGCGGCCGGTCCGGATCGCTGTCGAGCACACAGCCCCAGCGGCCGCGGTCGACCGAGATCACCATGGCCTGTTCGGCATCCAGGTGCTGGGGCCGGGTCTTGGTGCGGGGACGGGTTCCTTTGCCCGGGCGGACCCGGACATCGGTTTCGTCGTACTCGCGCCGCCTCAGTGTCCCGCCCCCGACTCGGAAAGCATGCCCTCCCACAGCTTCACGAAATTCGGCAGGGTCTTGGCGGTGGTGCCGATGTCCTCGATCTCGATACCGGGCACGGCGAGGCCGAGAATCGCTCCGGCCGTGGCCATTCGGTGGTCGGCGTAGGAGTGCCAGGTGCCGCCCGACAGCGGGGTCGGATCGATGATCAAACCGTCCTCGGTCTCGGTGACCTTGCCGCCCAAACGGTTGATCTCGGTGGAAAGCGCTGCGAGACGGTCGGTTTCGTGGCCGCGCAGATGGGCTATACCGCGCAGCCGCGACGGCGAATCGGCCAGTGCGGCCAGCGCCGCCACGGTCGGCGTCAGCTCACCCACATCGTGCAGGTCGATATCGATGCCCGCCAACCGTTCCGGGCCGCGCACGGTCAGCACGCTGTCGTAGAAGGTGGCCTCCGCGCCCATGCGCACCAGGATCTCGCGAATCACGTCACCCGGCTGGGTGGTGTAGCGCGGCCAGTGCGGAATGCTCACCGCGCCGCCGGTCACGGCCGCCGCCGCCAGGAACGGCGTGGCATTGGACAGATCGGGTTCGATCTCCCAGTCCACCGCGCGAATCGGTCCCGGCGACACCGTCCACACCTGCGGTTTGCGCGGATCCTCCGGGGCCTCCACCCGCACATCGGCCTGGCGCAGCATCTGCACCGTCATCTCGATATGCGGCATGGACGGCAGCGGCGCGCCCTGATGGTGCACCGTCACCCCCTGCTCGAACCGCGCCGCCGAGAGCAGCAGCCCGGAGACGAACTGCGAGGAGCCCGAGGCGTCGATGGTCACCGGCCCGCCGCGCAGCGTCCCGGTGCCGTGCACCACGAAAGGCAGTGCGTCACCGTCGATATCGACGCCCAGCGAGCGCAGCGCGTCCAGAATCGTGCTGAGCGGCCGGATGCGCGCCTGCTCGTCCCCGTCGAAGGCCACATCGCCGCGCGCCAGCGCCGCCACCGGCGGCAGGAACCGCATGACCGTCCCGGCCAGGCCACAGTCCACGGTGGCCGAACTCAGCTGGGCGGCGGGCGTCACGGTCACCGTGTCGCCATCTCCCTCGATGCCGACGCCCAGGGCCCGCAGCGCGTTGATCATGAGATCGGTATCGCGGCTGCGCAACGCCCCGGTGAGCGTGGAGGGCTGGTCCGCGAGCGCGGCCAGAATCAATGCTCGATTGGTGATGGATTTGGATCCGGGCAGGGTCACGGTCGCGTGTACGGGGGCATCGACATGGGGCGCGGGCCAAAAAGTCACCCCCTCATCTTCGCTTATCACCCTCTCCTCGTGTTCGGCGCACGGCAAACGACCGCCGACCGTTATGCGCGCGGGCCGGTGATCGGGAGCCTGAGGGACGAGAAATGCCGGTCCCCAGCGGGGGACCGGCATCGCGTCGCGAGTGGATCGCGCTTACTTGTTGCGCCCGTGCAGCAGCGGTACGACCTTGCGCAGCAGCTTCATGGTGCTCTCGGTACGGCTGTAGGACAGCAGCGCCATACCGGGAATCGTGAAGCGCTGCACCGCGATCGAGTGCGGCTGGGTGAACTCCAGCATGCCCGGCGCACCGTGGATGCGGCCGATACCGGAATCGCGGGTGCCGCCGAAGGGCAGCGCCGCGATGGCGGCGAAGCCGAGCACCGAGTTCACCGAGGTGCAGCCCACCGCCAGGCGGCGCGCGATCTCGAGGCCGTGCTTCTTCGAGTACACCGCCGAGCCGAGCCCGTACTTGTTGTTGTTCGCCAGCCGCACGGCCTCGTCGATGCCATCGACGGTGCGGATGGTGACGGTCGGTCCGAAGGTCTCCTCGGCCACCGCGTCGGAGGATTCGTCCACATCCACCAGGATCACCGGTTCGATGTAGTTGTCCTTGATCGATTCCGGCCCGCCGAGCACGGCCTTGCCGCCGTTCTTCAGCGCATCCTCGATGTGGCGGCGCACGATGTCGACCTGTCCGGGCATGGTCATCGGCCCGTAGTTGGCCTTCTCGCCCGAGCCCGGCTTGATATCGGTGAGAATGCGCTTCACCTCGGCGATGAGCTCGGTCGCCACCGACTTGTCCACGTACACCCGCTCGACACCGGCGCAGGTCTGGCCGCTGTTGCCGGTCGCGCCCCAGGCGATGGCGTCGGCGGCGGCCTTGATGTCGGCGTCGGCGGCCACGATGACGGCATCCTTGCCGCCACACTCCAGCAGTACCGGGGTGAGGGTCTCGGCGGCCGCGGCCATGATCTTCTTACCGGTCGCGGTGGACCCGGTGAACGCGATCTTGTCCACCCCCGAGCGCACCAGCGCCGCGCCGGTGGCCCCGTAGCCGTTGATGGTGGTGAACACGCCGTCGGGCAGTTCCGGGTTCGCCTCGCGGAAGGCGGCGGCGAAGAAATTGCCGATACCGGTGGAGAATTCGCTGGGCTTGAACACCACGGCGTTTCCGGCTGCCAGCGCGTAGGCGATGGACCCGTTCGGGGTGTAGATCGGGTAGTTCCACGGACCGATGACGCCGACCACGCCCATGGGCCGCTGCTCGAGGTACGCCGCGAAGTTCGCCATGAGCGCACCGGGGGAGACCTTCTTGGGCTTGAGCACCTTCTCGGCGTTCTTGGCCGCCCAGGCGATGTGCTCGAGGGCGAGCATGAGCTCGAGGAACGCGTCGTCGCGCGGCTTGCCGTTCTCCGCGTGGATCAGATCGCAGAGGGCCTCGGACTTCTCGACCAGCTTGCTGTTCCAGCGCAGCAGATGCTTCTTGCGCTCGGCGTAGGAGAGCGCGCCCCAGGTGGCGCTGGCGGTGCGGGCCTTGGCGACGGCCGCGCGGACGGCTTCCTCATCGTCGATCCGGTAGGTGGCGAGTGTGTCGCCGGTGGCCGGGTTGACGGAAATCAGCGTGTCGTCCCGCTTGTCGAGCGCGGTATCGGTGGCAGACATGATGTGCGGCGATCCCTTGGGTGAGAGTGTGATGGGGCAAACGTCTCATACGAGACAAGTGAAGTCAATTGCCATCAGATGGATAGCTCACCATTTTCACACTCCGCGAAACCGGATTCTGTCGGACCGCGGTGGCAGCATGGTGTTCATGTGCGGCAGGTATGCGACCACGACGAATCCGGCGACGCTGGCCGCCGAGCTCGACGCCATCGACGAAACCGATGATTCCGGCACGCCGAATTACAACGTGGCCCCCACGAATCAGGTGCTCACGGTGGTCGAGCGGCACGACCGCGACCATCCGGAGGATCCGGCCCAGCTTCGTATTCGCAAAATGCGCTGGGGCCTGATTCCGCCGTGGACCAAGGCCGCCGAGCCCGGCGTCCCGGCGAAGGGCAAGCCGCTGTTCAATGCCCGCGCCGACAAGGCCGCCACCACGGCCTCCTTCCGCGACGCGGTGAAGAAGCGCCGCTGCCTGGTGCCCATGGACGGCTGGTACGAGTGGGTGACCGAGCCGGGTCCGGACGGCAAGGCCGTGAAGCTGCCGTTCTACATGTCGCGCGGCGACGGTGAGCGGCTGTACATGGCGGGCCTGTGGTCGGTCTGGCGCGATCGCGACCAGGGCGACCAGGCGCAACCGCTGCTGTCGTGCACCATCCTCACCACCGATGCCGTCGGCGACCTCACCAAGGTGCACGACCGCATGCCGCTGCCCATGCCGCGCGAGCACTGGGACGCTTGGCTCGACCCGGACCATCCGGCACCCGCCGAACTCCTGGAAAACCCCAGCGAGAGCTATATTTCCGAGATCATCGCCCGCCCGGTGCCACCGCTGGTGAACAGCGTCAAGAACAACGGGCCGGAGCTGTTGGCCGAGGTGAAGGACAAGGGCGAACAGATCAGCCTGCTGTGAGCCTCGGGTGCGTCAGCATCTTCGCGCGCGGACAACCGTGCCCGCCGCAGTGAGCGGCGGGCACGAATACTCGGGATAGAGGCCGGGATCAGACGCTGCACTTGACCGACGGCAGGGCGAACGAGATCCCGCACTTGGTCACTCCGGCAATGGTGTCGATGACCTTGGTCGCCAGTCCGCCGCCGATGCCCTCGGCCTTCTCGGCGTTCTTGTCCTTCTTCGGTTCACCGGAGGGCCCCGGATCGGTGCCCATCGGATAGTTGGGATTGGCCGGGGCCGTCAGGACCAGGCCGGGCGCGGCGGTCGCGGTGGCGGCGGTGAACGCACCGGACCCCAGCGCGAGGACGGCCGCACCGGCGACGGTGACGACAAGGGCGCGAACACGCTGACGGGGGAACATTCCGCATCACATCCTCGGGTCGTACGACTGTGTCTGTGCACTGCGTGTGTCCGTGAACTGCGCGTTTCCAGTAACGCACACATCCGGCGCGAACCCGTTGATTCGCGCCGGACGCGTCGCATTACTCCGATATAACCGATTCGCTGATCGGCTCAGCTCAGCGAATCGGCGGCGGCCTCGACCTCCGCCTCCTTGCGCTGCGCCTCGTTGCGCGCCTGGATGCCGCCCGCCAATCGCAGCGGCACCTCCTTCCAGAACGCCACCAGCACCAGCGCCAGCGCCGCGATCCCGGAGGCCGCCAGGAACACCGTGTCCATGGCGTCGGCGAATCCGGCCTTGAACGGCTGCGCCAGCGTCGGGTCCAGCTGCTGAATGATCGAACTGTCCTTCATGACCTCGCTCGCGGCCGAATGATCCTGTCGCACCAGGCCGTTGGCGAGCGCGGCATCCGCCGGATTGTCGCTGCGGACGCCCTGCGCCACCGCGGCCTGGAACTCCGGCCGGGTCGCCGCCGCGTGCAGCTCGTCGGAGATGTTCGGGGTGAGCAGCGAGAACAGGATGGACAGGAACACCGCCACGCCCAGCGTGCCGCCGATCTGGCGGAAGAACGTCGCCGAGGCCGTGGACACGCCCATGTCCTTGGGCGGCAAGGCATTCTGCAGAGCGAGGGTCAGCGGCTGCATGAGATTGCCCAGTCCGAGCCCGACGATGAGCATGAACGCCATCACCACCCACAGCTGCGTGGTCGCCGAGACGTAGTGCAGCAGGAACAGGCCCAGGGTCACCAGCACCGCGCCGATGCGAGGGAACCACCGGTAGCTGCCGGTGCGGGAGATGAGCTGACCGGAGATGATCGAGGCCGTCATCATGCCCGCCACCAGGGGCAGCATCTGCATACCCGCCAAGGTCGGGCTGGAGCCCTGCACCACCTGCAGGTACTGCGGCAGCAGCGTGATGCCGCCGAACATGGCCATGCCGACCACGAACGAAATGCCCACGCCCACCGCGAAAGTCGAGTTCTTGAACATACGCAGCGGAATCAGCGCGGCATCGCCCTGCCGGGCCTCCACCGCGAGGAAACCCAGTACGCCCAGCACGCCGATGACGTAGCAGGCGATGGAACCGCCACTGCCCCAACCCCATTCGCGGCCCTGCTCGGCCACCACCAGCAGCGGCACGATACCCACCGCCAGCATGAGCACGCCGAACCAGTCCACGGGCACCTTGGATTTGTCCACCTTCGGCAGCCGCAGCACCCGCGAGACGACCACCAGCGCGACCAGGCCGATGGGCACGTTCACCAGGAACACCCAGCGCCAGCCGGTGATGCCGAGAATCTCGCTCTGCCCGGAGATGACACCGCCGAGCACCGGCCCGACCACACTCGAGGTGCCGAAGACGGCCAGGAAGTAGCCCTGGTACTTGGCCCGCTCCCGGGGCCCGACGATATCGCCGAGGATGGTCAGCGCCAGCGACATCAGACCGCCCGCGCCCAGGCCCTGGAAGGCCCGGAACGCCGCGAGCTGGTACATCGACTGCGCGATCGTGCACAGCAGCGAGCCGATGACGAACAGGCTGATGGCCGCGAGGTAGAAGGGCTTGCGCCCGTACATGTCCGAGAGCTTGCCGTACAGCGGCGTGGCCAGCGTGGCGGTGATCAGGTAGGCGGTGGTGACCCATGCTTGCAGCGAATATCCCTGCAGGTCATCGGCGATGGTGCGAATGGAGGTCGAGACGATGGTCTGGTCCAGCGCGCCCAGGAGCATGCCGAGCATGAGTCCGCTGAGGATGGTGAGGATCTGTTTGTGCGTGAATCCCGCGGCGTTCGGGGATTCGGTCGGGGCTGTCACGAATGTCTCTCCGCGGGTTCGGAATTCGCGTCGTCGGAATTCGGGAAGATGGTGGCCAACAGCGCGCTGCGGGTGTGCTCGTAGTCGTCGACGAAGCGGCGCAGCAGCGCGGCGAAGATCTCGCGTTCGCCGGGCTGCCAGTCGGCCATGACCTGGCGCAGCGAGGCATTGCGGCGGCGGCGGATCTCGTCGGCGACCGCGCGTCCGGCCTCGGTGACGGCGATGACGCTGACTCGCCCGTCGGTCGGATCGGCCCGGCGTTGCACGAGTCCGCGTTTCACCAGTGTGGCGACCTGGCGGCTGATGGTCGAGGCATCGGAGTACAGCGCCTCGGCCAGTGCGCCCGAGCGCATCGGCCCGTGGCAGATGAGCTGGAAGAGGATCGCGAACGACGCGGGCTCGACCTCGCCATTGCTGAGGGCGTGGATATGCGCGGTGGTGCGGTCGCGCAGGCGTCCGAGGCGCGTGAGCTGCTGGGCGACGCCGTC
Organism: Nocardia sp. NPDC050406; assembly: GCF_044459025.1. Lineage (NCBI taxonomy): Bacteria > Bacillati > Actinomycetota > Actinomycetes > Mycobacteriales > Nocardiaceae > Nocardia > Nocardia sp. NPDC050406. Next base: position 997,506 of record NZ_JBITIM010000002.1, read on the forward strand.
GATGAGGGCGTCCGGAGCGTCGGCGGACGAGATCTCGGCGGCGGTGGGGCGAGCGGTGGTCACGGCGGCGGCACACCTCCTTGCTTGTACTGAACAACTATTTGTAACAGACAACTAGTTGTGCGAGGCAAGTATGTGTGCGCGCCGACACCATGCGGCGCCGCTGTGAACTCAGCCCGCCGCGACCGGCGCGGTGACGGCGTTGGTCAGGCGCACCAGATCCGCCGGGGCCACCTCGATCTCCAATCCGCGCTTGCCCGCGCTGCACAGCACCCGATCCCACCGCAGCGCCGATTCGTCGATCACCGTCGGCAACCGCTTCTTCTGGCCCAGGGGCGAAATGCCGCCCAGCACATAGCCGGTCGTGCGCTCGGCCTTGGCCTTGTCCGCCATGGCGGCCTTCCCGCCGCCCAGCGCCGCGGCGGCGGCCTTGAGCGACAAGGTATTCGGCACCGGCAGCACCGCCACCGCGAGCCCACCCGAATTCAGTTCGATCACAAGGGTTTTGAAGATCTGCTCGGCGCCGACCCCGAGTTCGGCGGCCAATGCCTCGACCGCCTCGGCCCCATAGGAGTCACTGCGCGGATCGTGGGTGTAGGAGTGCACGCGGTGCTCGACCTTCGCCTGCACCAGTGCGCGAATCGCCGGAGTGGGAGCAGCAGCCATAACGGGCGAGCCTAGCCAGGCGCCCCCGCGCCCCGACACCCGATTTCCATGGCCCCGGGAACACCGCGACCATTCGGCATGTTGCACGCCATGCGCGACCGCGAAGGTCCGCCGCAACAGTCAAGCAAGCGAAGGAGACGCCGGTGGCCGTCATGGTCGAGAACCGCCCGATCGGGCTCGCGCCGCTCGCTCGGACAGCGCCACCGGGGCTGGCCGCCATCGATGCCGGATTCACAACGCTCATCCCGCTCGCGGTAGATTCACAAGCTACGGCGATCGAAGGGATGAGCGTGACGAGCGACGACGAAATGGCTGTCGATCGCCCTGGCGATGACGACGCGGCCACCAACGAGGGCATCGACGACCTGACCGTCGACGACGAGGCGGGCGCGGTGCGCAGCACCGCCAGCGCCGAGGACCTGGCGCAGCGGTTCGAGCGCGACGCGCTGCCGCTGCTGGATCAGCTCTACGGCGCGGCGCTGCGGATGACCCGCAATCCGGCCGATGCCGAGGACCTGGTGCAGGAGACCTTCGCCAAGGCCTACCAGGGGTTCCGCTCCTTCAAGGAGGGCACCAACCTGCGCGCCTGGCTGTACCGCATCCTGACCAACACCTACATCAACTCCTACCGGAAGAAGCAGCGCCAACCCGCGCAGTATCCGACCGACGAGATCACCGACTGGCAGCTGGCCTCCACCGCCGAGCACACCTCCACGGGTCTGCGTTCGGCCGAGATGGAGGCGCTCGAGGCGCTGCCCGACGACGACATCAAGCGGGCGTTGCAGGAGCTGCCGGAGGAATTCCGGATGGCGGTGTACTACGCCGACGTGGAGGGCTTCCCCTACAAGGAAATCGCCGAGATCATGGGAACCCCGATCGGCACCGTGATGTCCCGGCTGCACCGCGGTCGCAAGCAGCTCAAGGGGCTGCTCGCCGATGTCGCGCGGGAACGCGGATTCAACCGATCGGGTAGCACGCGTCAGGAGGTCACCCAGTGAGCGACGATATGGACCTGGACTGCTCGGCGGTACTCGCCGACGTCTGGCTGATCCTGGACGGGGAGTGCGATCAGGCCACCCGTGATCGGCTCCAGCACCATATGGACCACTGCTCCCCGTGCATCGAGCAGTACGGCTTGGAGGAGAAGCTCAAGCGCCTGCTGAACCGCAAGTGCGGCGGCGACAAGGCCCCGGACTCGCTGCGCCAGCGGCTGACCGTGGAGATCCGCAGCTTCACCCAGGTGGAGACGCGCCGGGTCGACACGGGCGAATAGCCTCGTCGGCGACACCCCGAAAAAGCTGAGCGGCACGCTTCCCATGTGGGAAGTCGTGCCGCTCAATGCTTTTCGAAGCTAGTCGAGAAGCTCAGGCGTTCGGCCGCTTGCCGTGGTTCGCACCGTTCTTCTTCCGACTGCGCTTCTTACGTCCACGCTTACCCATGGGTAGTCTCCCTTCTGATTGAAGGACATTCTTTCACGTGTGGTTGGCTGTACCTTCAGCGGTCCGAGATCAACAGGAGACAAGGGGTGCCCATGGCCGAAGAAGTGCTCGCGGAGATGGTGTCGACCGTCTTCCAGATCGTCGCGACCGAAGGACAGAGCGTCAACGAAGGCGACACCCTGGTACTTCTCGAGTCCATGAAGATGGAGATTCCGGTGGTGGCCGAGGCCCCCGGCACCGTGTCCTCGATCAATGTCGAGGTCGGACAGGTGCTGCAGAAGGGCGATCTCATCGCCACCATCGCCTGATAAGCCCTTCCCGGATAAGGTCTTCCGACGGCCAGCGTGCGACCATACACCCGACGTGAAAGGGCGTGGGTGAATGTCGACACTGAGCGAACTGCTGGCCGAGCACACGGATCTGCCGGGCGCGGCGGTCGATCATCTCCAGCGGGTGGTGGGTGACTGGCAGCTGTTGGCGGATCTGTCCTTCGCCGATCTGACGCTCTGGGTGGGGGCGGGTCCGGTCTCCGAGGGCGCGGACGTGGTGTGTGTCGCCCAGTGCCGACCGACCACCGCGCCGACCGTGCACCCCGAGGATCTGGTCGGCACCACGGCGCTCAAAGAGGATCATCCGCAGGTCTTCGACGCGCTGATGAGCGGGGACATCGTGCGGGTCGACGCGGATTTCGAGGCCGCGGGCGTGTATCACCCGCATCCGGTGCACGTGATTCGCGAGGGCATTCCGGTGCGGGTCGGTGAACACGTGATCGCCGTACTCGGCCGCGATACCGATGTGCAGCGCCGCAAGATGCGCTCCAATCTCGAGGTCGCGTACATGTCCTGCGCCGACGACCTGTGCCAGATGGTCAACGACGGCACCTTCCCGACCCTCGAGGATCGCACTGGGTCGCACTCCAGCCCGCGCGCCGGGGACGGGTTCATTCGCCTCGACACCGAGGGCATCGTCGACTACGCCAGCCCCAACGCGCTCTCGGCCTATCACCGCATGGGGCTGCAGAACGACCTGGTCGGTCAGGATCTCGCGCTCACCACGCGCTCGCTCATCACCGATCCCTTCGACGCGCAGGAGGTGGTCGGCGATATTCAGGCTGCGCTGGCCGGAAAGGCCGGGCGCAGAATGGAAGTCGAGGCGCGCGGGGCGACGGTGCTGTTGCGCACACTGGTGCTGCGACCGCACGGCGATCTCGGTGGCGCGGCGGTGCTGGTGCGCGATGTCACCGAGGTGAAGCGGCGCGACCGGGCACTGCTGTCCAAGGACGCGACCATTCGCGAAATCCACCATCGGGTGAAGAACAACCTGCAAACCGTGGCCGCACTGCTGCGACTACAGGCCCGCCGCACCGAGAACGAGGAGGCGCGGCTGGCGCTCACCGAATCGGTGCGCCGGGTCACCTCCATCGCGTCCGTGCACGAAATGCTCTCCATGTCGGTCGACGAGGAGGTCGATCTCGACGAGGTGGTGGACCGCCTGCTGCCGATCATGGCGGATGTGGCGACCGTGCACACCGCGCGCATCAAGGTGCGCCGCGCCGGATCGCTCGGCGTGTTCTCCGCCGAACGCGCGACGCCGCTGGTCATGGTGCTCACCGAACTGGTGCAGAACGCCATCGAGCACGCCTTCGACTCGGGTGAGAACGGTACGGTAACAATCCGTTCCGAGCGCTCGGCGCGCTGGCTCGACGTCATCATCAGCGACGACGGACGCGGCCTGCCCGACGGTTTCAGCCTCGAGGCCTCCGACCGCCTGGGCCTGCAAATCGTGCGCACCCTCGTCACCGCGGAATTGGGCGGCTCCATCGGCCTGCACCCGGGCAAGGATATCGGCACCGACGCCGTACTCCGCGTCCCGCTCGGCCGCCGCTCGGCCCGCTGAGGCGGACCTCGAGGCGGCGGCGCGCCAATTAGCCAATTCGCATATTTATAGCGACCGCATACGAATTCCGTTGGCGTCGTGACAACTGATTTCGTAACGATCGGGGTAACTCAGGGGGTACGCCCAGAATCGGATTGGCACCCGACCGGCGGCACGCGTAAATGGGCGTCAACGGCTCTTCGCCGTGCGCTGAAGTCGCGGAGAGGCGGGGGAGAACAATAAAGCCCGGCACCTTCGGTTGGTGCCGGGCCGAAATGCGCTGCCGACCGTCGTGGGGCTGCGGTCGTAACGCCAGTCGTCGAACTAGACGACGGTGCGGGTGCGCGTACGCGCGTTGCGACGCTTCAGAGCGCGACGCTCGTCTTCGCTCATACCGCCCCAAACACCGGCATCCTGCCCGGACTTCAGAGCCCAGGAGAGGCAGTCGGCGGTAACGGGGCAGCGTGCGCAGACCAGCTTCGCGTCGGCGATCTGCGCGAGCGCCGGACCACTGTTACCCACCGGGAAGAACAGCTCGGGGTCCTCGTCGCGACAGATGGCCTTGTGGCGCCAGTCCATTCCTCTGCTCCTTTGCTAGGGCATGCGCATGACGCTGCCCTTCGGGTTTGTGGTCCGTTCACTTGTGCGACTCGAATGTTTCCGCACGGTTGCTTGTGAATGCTTTCACGAACACCGTAGATGTCAATACTTGTTTGGTGCACCGTGGGGAAGCTCACGCTGTAAGACCCCTACATCGAGGGCCTGCCTGATCATTTGTACTCGCTCGGGCAGGTTTTCGCAGCCCATCGGCGATGTTTCTCAGGTGTGTCGAGCCGACTAGGGCTGCGGCGCGACGACTTCCAGAACGTCGGGGACGCATGTGAAATTCACCATGTTGCGTCGGCCGATGAAGTCGCCATCGATTTGCAAACCGATCGGCTCGTCCGCCTCGATTCGCACCGCCGGAACATCGTCGACGCGAAACAATTTGTCCCCCTTGGGATCTCCGGTGGGGGAGAGCAACTGGCGGGCGATGCCGAGGGTCTTGACGACACTCATGGTGCGCATGGCAAACACGCCGAGACCCGTTTCGAACGAGGTGCCCGGGTTGGTGCGCACCGGCGTGTTGTTCAGGTACGTCCAGGGGCTGGCGTTGGTCACGAATGCGTAATGCACCTCCGTGACCGGTTCGTGACCCGGAATCGCTACGCGCACCAAGGGATCGCGGCGCTTGGCCTTGAAGAACTGTTTGACGGTGGTACGCAGATAGCGACCCGGAGTCGCGGCATGCCCGTTGGCGCGCTTGGCATCAATGGCCTCGCAGACCTCGGCGTCGAGTCCGACACCGGCGCTGAAGATGAACCAGCGGTCGTCGGCGATGCCCAAACCAATGCGCCGGTCCTTCTCGACGGTGAGCAGATCGATCAACTGGTTGGTGGCGCGGACCGGATCCGCATCGATACCCAGGGCACGGGCGAAGACATTCGCGGAACCGCCCGGAATGATTCCCAAACGCGGCAGACGGTCGCGTTGTCCCGGCGTGCCGGGCAATGGCAGGAAGCCGTTGATGGTCTCGTTCACCGTGCCGTCGCCGCCGTGCACCACGATCAGGTCCATCGCGGTATCGGCGGCCCACTTCGCCAATTCCGCCGCGTGTCCGCGGCGCTCGGTGTGCACGACCGTGAGCTGGGTGCGGCTCTCCAGGGCGTGGGCCAGTAGATCGCGAGTCTCGGGGGTGGTGGAAGTGGCATTGGGGTTCACGATCAACAGCGTCCGCACTCGAAGCAGCCTACTGAGCGAACCCGTGTGCGAGTCGTCCGAGTCACACCATGGCGGCTCGGCGGCTCCGGCCGGTCGCGCCGGTAGCGGTTGCGGCGCAGGTCGTTAGGCTGTGCGCGTGGCTGAGCAGAACTCCGGTGGGAAGAACGCGGCGACCGAGGCCGTGCCGACGACGGTGCGGGCGGCGGGCGCGCTGGTCGCCCTCGAGGGGGCACTCGGTCTGGTGGCGATGGTCGTGCTCGTGGTGATGGGCGTGAACGGGTCCGCCCAGAGCGCCAAGAACAGCTACCTCACCGCCGCCTACGCGGCCATTGTCGGCGGCGCGGTCTTCGCCGCGGGCCTGGCGCTGCTGCGCGGCCGCCGCTGGGGACGGGCCATCGCCGTCATCACGCAGCTGCTGCTGCTCGGCGTGGCCTGGTACATGGTCACCTCGGATCGACTCGACCTGGCCGTCCCGCTGGCCCTGGTCGCGGTCGCCGCGCTGGTGACCCTCTTCGCCCCGGCCTCGATCCGGTGGATGGCCGCCGGGTACGACACCTCGGAGTAGCGCCGCGCCCCGAGGGGCCGAAAACCCCGCTGAATGCCACGTAGACGGCTTTTGGTCACTTGACCATGTCGGGGTGGCCGAGCGGGGTCGGCGGTTGCTCTCGACGCGATCCCTCGGTCGAACCGCGCTCCGAATTACGAGGCGGCGAGCTTGGCGAGGGCGTCGCCGGTGAGGCGGTAGTTGGTCCACTCGTTCTGGTCGACCGCGCCGATCGACTCGTAGAAGTCGATGGACGGGGTGTTCCACTTCAGGACCGACCAGTCGACGCGGCCATAGCCCTGTTCGACGGCCTCCTGGGCGAGAGCGACCAGCAGCGACTTCCCGAACCCGCGGCCGCGGGCCACCGGCTTGACGTAGAGATCCTCCAGGAAGATGCCGTGCACACCCTCCCAGGTCGAGAAGTTGCGGAACCAGATCGCGCAGCCGACCACGCCCTCCGCCTCGGAACCCTCTGCCACATGGGCGAATACGGCGGGGGAGTCGCCGAACAGCGCGGTGCGCAACTGATCCTCGGTGAGGTGGCACTGCTCGGCGGCCTTCTCGTACTCGGCCAGATCGTGGACCAGTCCCACGAGGGCGGGAATGTCGGCGGGGGTGGCGCGGCGGATCATCGATCCCCTTTCACAGGTCGTCGAGGTGGGCGATCAGATTGTGCGCCCGCAGCGTACGCGCGTCGTGGTCGTGGCCCAAGACGCTGATACCGGCGGTGGACAGGAAGAACCGACGGCCTTCGCGCACCTCGAATTCGAGCCAGCGGGCAATGAGCGCGCGAGAGAAATGGCCGTGGCCGACGCAGACGACATCGCGGTCGGCCAAGGCGATTTCGGCGCGGGCCAGCAGTCGGTCGGCGCGTGCGGTGACCTCTTCGGGCGTTTCGCCGTTGGGCGTGACGCCGGTCCAGATGGTCCAGCCGGGTGCGGTTTCGCGGATCTGCGGGGTGGTGATGCCCTCGTAGTCGCCGTAATCCCACTCCACCAGATCGTCGGTGAGGACCGGCTCGGGAAGCCCGGCCAGTTCGGCGGTGCGCACCGCCCGCTGCCGCGGACTGCTCCACACCAGCGGATCGCGCAGCCCCAGCCCCGCGAGCACCTTTCCAGCCTCCCGCGCCTGCGTCTCGCCACCGGCGGTGAGCGGGATATCCGTGCGGCCGGTGTGCTTGCGCGCGGCCGACCATTCGGTCTCGCCGTGGCGGAGGAGGACCAAGCGGTGTTCGGTAGCGGCCATGTATTCGATCATGCCCGATACGCCCGGCCTCGCGGCGAACGCGCCTGGACAACAAGACGCGCTTCACGCACCGGATAGGGTTCGCGCTGCCGCGGAGTCGGACGGTGGCACTGGACTGCCGGGCTTGGTGCGGGCGACCTTGGAGGGTCGAGCCACTTACGGGGCGCCGACCGCGTACAGCTGGTTGTCGCGGCGCTCCAGGATGGTCGGCCCGACCACCGCGAGGGAGATCGGCTCACCGTGATAGTCGCTGCGCTGCAGCGGGATTCGCTTGTTCTGCGCGCCGGAGTCCGGGGTCAGGGTGGCGTAGCCGTCGGCGACCGGGACGATCAGCTGGCCCGCCATGAGGGCCGGGCTGCCCACCGCGCCCTCGTAGGTCCAGGTGGGGGCCAGGGTGCTGGAGTTCAGGGCGATCAGGGAATTGCCGGTGAAGACCGCGAAGACCGCACCGATGCGAGTGACCGTCGCCTGATCGGAGAGATTCGTCGAAATCGGGTAGGTGGCAATGGGATTGCCGGAGATGTCGAACAGGGCGATCTGCGGCGGGGTGGCATCGACGCCGGGGAGGAAGACCGCGACTCGGCTGTCGGAGACCGCGAGGACGCGCGCACCCGGTGCCGCGCCACCCGGTTCGGTGAGCACATGGGAGCTGTACTCCTCGGGCACCGTGCCGTCCTTGGGTGCCGGATTGAGCAGGGTGAGCCGGTCGGCATTGTCCTTGGGGCAGCGCTCCAATACCGCCAGACGGCTGGAACCCGATGTGGCCGAGAGCAGTTCGCAACCCGAGCGCGGCTGGGTGTGCGGATTCACCGGCGCGTCGACCTTGCCGTACTCGAGGGTGCGCACCAGATCCGAGCGCCACATCTCCAGGCGGTCGGAGCCGAGGGCGAGCACGTAGGTGCCGTCCACCGACAGCCGCACCGCATCGTCCATATAGCTGGAGCGCGCGGTCTGGCGCTTGCCGGACTCGCCGTAGAGCTGGGTGGTCTGGCTGCAGCCGCGGTCGTCGCGATAGGTCGCCACGACCGTGCCGAACTGGGTCTCCACCCCGCACAGCGGAATATCGCGCTCGTACTTCCAGACCTGTTCTCCGGTGCGCGGATCGCGCCCGGTCACCGTGCCGCCGTCCGCGGTGAGCGCGACGCCGCCGGTGACCAGTGCGCGCTGGGCCGCCGCATCCGGGGCATGCCAGAGTTCGCGCAGGTCGGTGGGGACCTGACTGGGAGTCGGTGGGGCCGAGAGGGTTTTATCGGCGGTGACCGATTCGGTCCCGCGCGCGGAACTGGTGAACCAGATCACCACCGCCGCGATCGCCACCAGAGCGGCGATCGCGGCAGCGATGACGATATCGGCGCGCGTCCGCCGCTCAGGTGCGAGCACGTCTGCGAGACTAACCGATTCGCGCGGCTAGGCCGACGCGGCGACCGTGGTGTCGGTGCCGACCTCGGCGGACGCGGTCTCGGTCTCCGCCTTGCGGCGACGGCGACGAGCCGGAGGAGCCGACTCGGCGGCCTCCGCCTCGGCGCCGGTGTCCGAACCGTTCTGCGCGCTGTCGGCGGCGGTCCGCTTGGCACGCACGCGCTTCTTGGGCGCGGCGGGCGCCTCCGCGTCGGCGGTGGCGGAATCGTTGCGCACGGCACCGGCGGTGTCGGCGGTATCACCCGCGGCGCGCTTGGCCCGGGTCCGCTTCTTGGGGGCGGGGGCCGCCTCCGAATCCGTTGCGGCGGAATCGCTCTGCGCCTCGACACCCGCCTCGGCAGTGTCCGCTGCCGCGCGCTTGGCTCGGGTCCGCTTCTTGGGAGCGGCGGGCTCCTCCGAAGCGGCGGCCGCGTCGTCGCGTACGGCGTCGGTGGCGTCAGCGGCGGCGCGCTTGGCTCGGGTCCGCTTCTTGGGGGCGGGGGTCGCCTCCGAATCCGTTGCGGCGGAATCGGTTTGGGCGACACTGTCGCTCGCGGGCGCGGTCTCGGCGGTGTCGGTGGCGACCGTGGTATCCGCCGTGCGCTTGGCGCGGGTGCGCTTCTTCGGCGCGGCGACCGCTTCGGCGGAATCGGTTGTGGCGGACACATCCTCGGTCGTGCCGTCGCCCGCGGTGGTCACGGCCTGGGCGTCGACCGGTGCGGTGGTCTCGGCGGGCGCGGTCGAGGCGCTGGCCTGCACCGCGGGGGCGTCGTTCGACTCGTCCGCGTCGGCGCTGTCGTCGCGAGGCGCGCTGGCCTCGGAACCGCCGCGACGGCGGCGACGACGGCGGGCGGGCTTGTCCGCACCGGCGTCAGGGCCGGACGCGTCGGGATCGGCGGTCGAAACCGCTTCGGCCGCAGTGGAATCGGCGTCGGTGGTCTGCTCGCCGACGTTCCCCGCCGCGGCGGCCTCGGAGCCCGAACCCCTGCCGCGCCGACGACGGCGGCGACGACCGGGGCGGTCGGCGGCGTCCTCGGTGGTCTCGGCGGTCGCCTCGGGCGCGGTCGAGTCGGTGGTCTCGACCGTCTCCGCGCCCTGCTCCAGCGGCCGACCGCGCACGGTCCGCTTGCGATTGCGCTTGCGGGGTGCGCGCGGCTCGCGCTCCACCACCACCGCGTCCTCGTCGCGGGCGGGCTTGGGCTTGCGCAGCTGGCCGGTGACGCCCTCGGGAATGCCGAGGTCGGCGTAGAGGTGCGCCGAGCGCGAGTAGGTCTCCACCGCTTCCGGCATATCCAGCTTCAGCGCGGAATTGATTGCGGCCCAACGGTTCAGCTCATCCCAGTCGACCAGGGTGATGGCGACGCCGGTGCGGCCCGCGCGGCCGGTGCGGCCGATGCGGTGCACGTAGGTCTTCTCGTCCTCCGGGCACTGGTAGTTCACCACGTGGGTGACATCGTCGATATCGATACCGCGCGCGGCCACATCGGTGGCCACCAGCACGTCGATCTTGCCCTCGCGGAACTTCTTGAGCGCCTTCTCGCGCTGCACCTGGTTCAGGTCGCCGTGCACCGCGCCGACCGCGAAGCCGCGCTCGGCCAGATCGTCGGCCACCTTCTGCGCGGTGCGCTTGGTGCGGGCGAAAATCATGGTGGCGCCACGGGTTTCGGCCTGCAGGATGCGCGCCACCAGTTCGCTCTTGTCCAGCGCGTGCGCGCGGTAGACGAACTGCGAGATGCGCTCGGTGATGGTGGTGGCGTTGGCTTCCTCGGCGCGAATATGGGTGGGCCGGTGCAGGAAGGTGCGCGCCAGGGTGATGATCGGGCCGGGCATGGTCGCCGAGAACAGCATGGTCTGGCGCTGTTCGGGGACCATGTTCAGGATCCGCTCGATATCGGGCAGAAAGCCAAGGTCGAGCATTTCGTCGGCCTCGTCGAGCACCAGCACGCCGACCTTGCCGAGTACCAGGTGACCCTGTTCGGCCAGGTCCTGGAGGCGGCCCGGGGTGCCGACGACCACGTCGACGCCGTCGCGCAGCGCCGCGATCTGGGATTCGTAGGGGCGGCCGCCGTAGATCGAGGTGACCTTCAGCGAGCCCTTCTGGTTCTTCAGGTACTTGCTGGCGTTCTCCAGGTCCTGGGTGACCTGGATGCACAGCTCACGCGTCGGCACGATGATCAGTGCGCGCGGGGTGCCGTCCAGCGGGGTGGTGCCGGAATCGGTGGTGGCGATGCGATGCAGCAGCGGCACACCGAAGCCGAAGGTCTTGCCCATACCGGTGCGGGCCTGGCCGATGAGATCCTCACCGGCCAGTGCGAGCGGCAGGGTGAGTTCCTGAATGGCGAAGGTGCGCTCGATGCCGATCTCGTTGAGTGCGCGGACGATTTCCTCGCGCACGCCCAATTCGGCGAAAGTGGGAGCGGTGTGGGTGTCGTCGAGTTCTGCGGTGAGCAGGGTGTCGGCGACGCCGGGTTCCTGCTCTACGGTGATCTTGCTCAGGGTTCGTGCCTTCCTCGTAATCGCGTCTCGCGCGCACGAGGCGTGGGGCGGACCGGTCGGTCCGCGACGACCACTGATCCATCCGTGTCATCTGCCGCAGCGGGATGCCCTGGCCGGTCTTCTCACGGACCGAAGAAGTGGGCATCTACCTGGCGCGGCGCTGAGATGAAGTGGATCTGGTGCGCGCACATTTTCCATGGACTTCGGGTTCCACTCGGGTGGTTCGCGGCACTCGCGGCAAACCGGATCGAGCGAAAATTTTCGTTGTCCGCAGAGATTGTAGCGTGATACGGTCTACGACCCATTTCCCGCCACCGTAATTACGCGGTTCTATTGCGCTGTTCGGGGTCGGGGTGCGGCCTTCGAGCGATGTCGGAGCGGTCCGGGAATTCGGCGGCAAGCGCTGTGGCGCAGGATAATTCGATCCTCGCGACCGGCGTGTCGGGGGTGCTTCGCAGTTGAGTTCATCACATAGGTGTTACACCGTGTAGCAGTATATGCGAACTTGTGTACGTGAGCTTGGCAGACACCGTGACACTCGCCGCGCGCAATGCGTGGGCCCTGACCTTCGGCGACGGCATCGAGACGCCCGAATCCACCCCCGCCACGGTGCTGGACGACCGGCCGCACCGACTGCTGCGTCGCTACGACGGGGCCGCCGCGGACGCGCCCGCCGTCCTGCTGGTGCCGCCGTTGGCCGCGCCCGCCTTCTGCTTCGATCTGCGGCCCGATCAGAGTCTGGTGCGGTTCCTGCTGGATTCGGGGCGCGCGCCCTATCTGGTCGATTACGGCGATATCGACTACGGCGACCGGGACATGGGATTCGAGACCTGGATCGACGACATCCTGCCCGAGGCGATTCGCCAGGTCTCCGCCGATCGGGGTGGGCGGCCGGTGGATCTGGTGGGCTGGTCCATCGGCGGTGTGCTGGAACTGCTGACCGCCGCGGCCGATCCGACGCTGCCGATTCGCTCCATCACCGCGGTGGGCGCGCCGCTGAGCTACGACCATATGGTCGGCATGCCGCAGTTGCGGCAGCTCATCAAGGTCACCGGTGATCGCGTGACGGTCGCCGCGGTGGCCGCGGCCGGTGGCATTCCCGCGCCGATCACCCGCATCGCCTACCGCGTCACCGCGTGGGAGCGGGAACTCAAGCGGCCGTGGTTCATTGCCAAGAACCTCACCGATACCGCCACTCTGGCGCGCATGGAGACCATCGACCGGTTCCAGAACGCGCTGCCCGGGTACCCGGCGCGCTTCTACAACCAGCTGTGGCGGCGCTTCATGATGGCCAACGACATCGGCAAGGGCGTGGTGCACCTCGGTAGCCGCCAGATCGCCTTGGCCGACGTCACCGTCCCCGTCCTCCTGGTCGGCGGTCCCCAGGACGCCATCACCGCGGCGGCCGCCGTCGAGCACGGCACCAAGACCCTGACCGGTTCCCCGGACGTTCGCTACGAGACCGCTCCCGGCAGTCACCTCGGCATCCTGTTGGCGCGCGAGACCACCTGGACCTATCTGGACAAGTTCCTTCGGGACCTGCCCTGACGTCTCGGTATTAGGGTGTAGGTCATGGGAGCAAACACGTCTGCCGCGCTGGGTGTTTCGGAGGACTCGGGCAAGGTCGCCGCGGACGATCCGGGTGTGATCGATCTGTTCGCGGTGCTCGCCTACGGCGAGATCTCCGCGTTCTATCGACTGGCGGAGGAGGCGAAGCTCTCGCCGACCCTGCGCGGCAAGGTGGCCGTCGCCAAGATGGCCGCCGCCGAGATGGGGCATTTCACCACCCTGGAGAACGCGCTCGCCGAGCGCGGCGTGGACGTGTTCGACGCCATGGCCCCCTTCGTGCGCGCCCTGGACGCCTACCACGCCTCCACCGACCCCTCGACCTGGCTGGAGTCGATGGTCAAGTTCTACGTCGGCGACGGCATAGCCGCCGACTTCTACACCGAGATCGCGGGCGCGCTCACCCCCGAGATCTCCGAGATCGTCCGCGACGTCCTCGAGGAGACCAGCCACTCCGAATTCGTCGTAGAGGAAGTCCGCACCGCGGTAGCCCAAAACCGCTCCGAACGAGACCGCCTCACCCTCTGGGGCCGCCGCCTCCTCGGCGAAGCCATCACCCAAGCCCAATACGTCATGGCCCAACGCGACGAACTCACCGACCTCGTCCTCACCGCCACCGGCGACCTCAACGGCATAGCCACCCTCTTCGAGCGCATGCAAAGCAGCCACGCCGAACGCATGGCAGTCCTCGGCCTGGGCTGAACTCTGCTTTCCCGTGCCCCGCTGCCTGACGGCAGCGGGGCACAGCTGTGAAAAGGGGAGGAAGACCCCCGCCGCCGAAGTACGCGGTTGCCAATGGCAGCGGGGAAAGCCGTGGAGTGGGGAAGCGCCCCGCCGCAACCTAGGCACCGCCGCTACAGTCCCCCGGCTGCCGTTGGCGCTGATGCCCCAGTTGGCTTTGGTGGTGCCGCTCGCGTTGGTGCTGATGTCCGCGTTGGCGTTGGTGGTGCCGCTCGCGTTGGGGCCTGATGCCCGCGTTGGCCTTTGTGGTGTCGCAGGTGTTGGCGCTGCTGCCTGGTTGGTCCCGCTCCGTTCGGCTGCTGAATGGCGGCTGCGGTCGTCGCCGTGCTCCGACGTGCAGGCTGGGCCGGGGCGTGCCGTTCTCTCGTTCATTCCCTCTGCGCCCCGCCGCCGTCAGGCGGCGGGGCGCGAGATTCGAGAGCCGGTTTCGCTGTGAGCGCAGGGCGGTCGCTGACCGGGGGGAGGGGGGCTGCATTAGCCTGGTCGGGACAGCACAGGACACTACGTTCGGAGGTTGGCCGTGGAGGTCAAGATCGGTATTTCGGATAGCCCGCGGGAACTGCTCATCAACAGCTCGCAGACTCCCGAAGAGGTCGAGGCGCTGGTGGCCGGTGCGCTCAAAGGTGAGGCCGGGGTGGTTTCGCTGACCGATGAGAAGGGCCGCAAGTACCTGATCCAGGCCAGCAAGGTCGCCTACGTCGAGATCGGCACGCCGACCAGCGGACGGGTCGGCTTCGCCACCGTCTAGTCGGTGCGCCCGGCGGGTAGCCCTCGCCTCGTGAAAACAATTGCTCCGTTGGGAATCCCAACGGGGCAATTGTTCGAGTAGGGGGTGTTCAGTCGATCGGGTGCAGCGGGACGTGCTTCAGACCGCCCCAGCACAGCGCGACGGTGGTGTCGACCGCCTCTTCCTTCGGAATCGGTCGATCGGCCTCGAGCCAGTAGCGAGCGCTGAACTGGCTCGCCCCGACCAGGCCCACGGCGAGCACACGAGCGCGGTAGGGGTCCAAACCGGAGTCGTGGGCCACGAGGTCGAAGACCGCGTCCACGCACGCCTCGGTGGCCTGCTCCACCCGCCGCTGCACCTGCGGCTCGCTGGTGAGGTCGGACTCGAATACCAGTCGGAAGCCCTGGGTTTCGTGGTCCACGAAGTCGAAATACGCCTGGACGGCGGCCCTTACGCGCTGCTTGTTACTGGTGGTGGAGCGCAGCGCCTGGCGCACACTCGACACCAACGCGTCCACATAGTTCTGCAGGACCGCGAGGTACAGCTCCAGCTTGCTCGAGAAGTGCTGGTACAGCACGGGTTTGCTGACGCCCGCGCACTGCGAGATCTCATCCATGCCCGCGGCGTGATAGCCGCGCAGCACGAAGACCTCACTGGCCGCGGCGAGTAGCTGAGTGCGGCGGGCCTCCCGGGGCAGGCGTGTCCCGCGCTTGCTCGGCGCCATGGCCTCGGACGACGCGCGGCGCGCGGTCATCCGGTCCACGAGGTCTGTCATTTTCCGATCTCCCAGTCGATTACCGGCGGGAAGGATGTGCGCCGGGGGGTATCTCATGGACGATACTCGCTCAGGCCCCCGGTGCCGATCCTGGTTCCGAATTTTGGTGTGCTGAATGTTGTCGAACGCGGCGCGTTCGGATGCCTCGATTATGGGAGGCGCATCACAGTCTGCATGCAGGACTACCGCTTTGTGACACATGCCGCAATATCTCCGTGAGATATGTCGCAGCAATCCTCGGCACCCACCCGGCCCCCGAGAGCCGATCGCGGCACTGTGAGACTCTGGATAGCGTGACCGACCATGGGGGCAGATATTCCGGCGGGCGCGATTCACGCCCCGTGGGAGCTACTGCGCCGCGTACGGCGATCGGCGGCTCGAATCGCAGAGGTAAGCCGAGCGGACCCGTTTACGATCCGCTCGGCCTCTACACCGGAGAGAGCACCATCGCGTCCAGGGACCCTGACACCGAGGAGCCCCGCCCGCTCCCGCACCAACCGCTGCGGGCCCGCTGGGACCCCACCGCCCTCCCCGAGGGCACGCGCTCGAGACCACAGCGCGAAACCAAGAAACAGAGCGCGCTGGGCCGCTTCGTCTCCCGCTACGGCTGGCGCGCCTATGCCCTGCCGGTCCTGTTGATGGTGACCGTGCTCGTGGTGTTCGACGCGGTGCGCGGTGGTGGCGAAAGCGTCGGCATGGCACCGGGTTTCGGCCATCTCAGCGAACGCTCCGACGGCACCGAGGTGATCGGCGCCCCACCCAAGGGCGATGGGAAATTCGCCGCCGACCTGCCCACCGGCGCGCTACCCGAGGGCGGCCCCTACGCGGTGACCGGGGCGGGCACCTGGCATATCGTCCCCGGCACCAGCGCCCAGGTGGGCACCGGCACCGACCACGTCTTCCACTACACCGTCGAAATCGAGGACGGTATGGACACTTCCGGTATCGGCGGTGACGATTCGGTGGCCAAGATGGTGGAGGCCACGCTCGCCAATCCCAAGAGCTGGACCCATGATTCGCGATTCGCCTTCCGCCGTGTGGATTCCGGCGAACCGGATTTCCGAGTTTCGCTGACCTCCCGCGAAACCACCCGCACCACTTGCGGATTCGAAATTCCCATCGACTCCTCGTGCTACAACTCCGGCCTCGACCGCGTGGTGCTGTCGGAGGTGCGCTGGGTGCGCGGAGCCCTGGCCTTCGAAGGCGATATCGGCTCCTATCGGCAGTACCTGGTCAACCACGAGGTCGGCCACGCCATCGGCTACCACGAACATCAGGCGTGCGAGACCGACGGCGGCCTCGCGCCGGTCATGATGCAGCAGACCTTCGGCACCCGGAACAACGAGATCGCCGCGCTGGATCCCGACGGCGTCGTGCCGATGGACGGCAAGAAGTGCCGCTTCAACCCCTGGCCGTATCCGCGCGGGTGATCGCGGCCGGGCTCGCCCCTGACATCGGGACCCCGCCGCCCTGCCCTAGGCTTGGGAAGAACGCCCCGGTCCGCCGCGTTGCACAAGGGGTGCCACCGCCGTCGCGGTAGGCGTGATCGGTGAATTCGATTCGAGGAGTCCAGGACGTGTCGTCAACCAAGTCCCTGCCACCGCTCGTCGAGCCCGCAGCGGAGCTGACCCGGGACGAGGTCGCCCGCTACAGCCGCCACCTGATCATTCCCGATCTGGGTGTGGACGGTCAGAAGCGTTTGAAGAATGCCAAGGTGCTGGTGATCGGCGCGGGCGGGCTCGGCTCCCCGGCGCTGCTGTACCTGGCCGCCGCGGGTGTGGGCACCCTCGGCATCGTGGAGTTCGACGAGGTCGACGCCTCCAATCTGCAGCGCCAGGTCATTCACGGCGAATCCGATATCGGCCGCTCCAAGGCCGACAGCGCCCGCGACTCGATTCTGGAGATCAACTCCGGAATCACCGTGGAGCTGCACAAGATTCGCCTCGAGCCCGACAACGCCGTGGAGCTGTTCTCGCGCTACGACCTGATCGTCGACGGCACCGACAACTTCGCCACCCGCTACCTGGTCAACGACGCGGCGGTGCTGGCGGGCAAGCCGTACGTGTGGGGCTCCATCTACCGCTTCGAGGGCCAGGTGTCGGTCTTCTGGGAGGACGCCCCCGACGGCCGCGGCATCAACTACCGCGATCTGTACCCGGAGGCCCCGCCGCCGGGCATGGTTCCCTCCTGCGCCGAGGGCGGCGTGCTGGGCGTGCTGTGCGCCTCCATCGGTTCGATCATGGTGACCGAGGCCATCAAGCTGCTGACCGGTATCGGTGACCCGCTGCTGGGCCGCCTGATGGTCTACGACGCACTGGACATGACCTACCGCACCATCAAGCTGCGCCGCGACCCGGACCGCCAGCCGATCACCGAACTGATCGACTACGACGCCTTCTGCGGCGTGGTGTCCGAGGAGGGCCAGGCCGCCGCCATCGGCTCCACCATCACCGCGCGCGAGCTCAAGGACATGCTCGACGCGGGCAAGGACGTCGCCATCATCGACGTCCGCGAGCCGGTGGAGTGGGATATCGTCCGCATCGACGGCGCGACCTTGATTCCCAAGGACCGCATTCTCTCCGGCGAGGCGCTGGCCGAACTCCCGCAGAACCGCCCGATCGTGCTGCACTGCAAGACCGGTATCCGTTCCGCGGACTGCCTCGCGGCCCTGAAGCAGGCGGGCTTCTCCGACGCGACTCACCTGCAAGGCGGCATCGTGGCCTGGGCCAACCAGGTCGACAAGTCTCTGCCCGTGTACTGACGGGTCCACAACCCAGAGCCACAACGTCGTGGTTTCGCGCCCGGTGCGGTTATCGCACCGGGCGCGATGTATTCGGGCGGTCGGCGGGGACTGCGGGTCACAGTGGCATTGCGGTAGGGATCCGACCGGGCGGTGTGTGCGGTGTGGCTCCTGATCGGTGTTCCGTTGCGGCGGTACCGTACGCGCGTGACCATGACTGCTGTGGAACCTCCCGAGCATGTGCGCGCGACCTTCGGGCTGCGCGAGGTGATGCCGGTTCCGCTCGGGACCTGGGATGGCGGGTGGCGCTGCGGTGATGTGGTGCTGAGCCCGGTGACCGATCACGCCCGCGCGGCCTGGTCGGCCAAGGTGCGCGAGGGCCTGCGCGTGGACGGGCTGCGCCTGGCGCGCCCGGTGCGCGCCACCGACGGGCGCTATGTCGTGAGCGGCTGGCGCGCGGACACCTACCTGGAAGGCGTGCCGGAGCCGCGACACGACGAGGTGGTGTCGGTATCGCTGCGATTGCACCAGGCGACGGCCGAATTGGAACGCCCGCGCTTCCTGGTGCAGCCGCCCATCGCCCCATGGGTGGATGTGGATGTCTTCGTCGCCGCGGATCGGGCCGCCTGGGAGGCCGTGCCGCTGCGCAGCCTCAAGGTGGGCGGCATGCTCCCCGCCACCTCGCCCGACGGCGACCGCAGCCTCGAATTGATCGGGCAGCTGGCCACTTTCCGCAAACCGGTGACCGCCGCGCCGCAGCTGGTGCACGGGGATCTGTTCGGAACCGTGCTGTTCTCGGGCAATTTCGCACCCGGCCTCACCGATATCACCCCCTACTGGCGGCCCCCGTCCTGGGCGGCCGCGGTGATCGTGGTGGACGCGCTGTCCTGGGGCGGCGCGGACGACGGACTGTTGGAGCGCTGGGCCTCGCTGCCGGAGTGGTCGCAGATGCTGGTGCGCGCGGTCATGTTCCGCCTGGCCGTGCACGCCCTGCACCCGCGCTCGACCCCGGAAGCGTTCCCGGGCCTGGCCCGCACCGCCGATATGATCCGCCTGATCCTCTAGACCCGCTCACTCGTCTTCGGCATGACCGCCTTGCGGGTGGTGATCGCGCTGACGATCAGCGCCGCCAGGCAGAAGCCCGCGAGGGTGAGCCCGCCGATGGTGGCGGGCGTGGTGAACCCGTCGGCTGAGGTGAAAGCCTCCGGGTGACTGGCGATGATGGACCCGACGATGGCGACGCCCAGGCATTGGCCGACCTGGCGCGAGGTGCCGGTGAGCGCCGAGGCGACTCCGGCGCGCGAGGCGGGCAGCCCCGAGACCGCGGTATGGGTGATGGGCGTGTTCATCATGCCGTCGCCCGCGCCGAACAGCGCGTAGGCGCAGATCAGCAGCAGCGCCGTGTGGTGGTGGAAGTTGGCCACCAGCAACAGCATCGACACGGTGGCGACCACGCCGCCGATGAGCAGCGCGGGCCGTGCGCCGTGCCGCGCCACGATCCGCCCCGAGACCGGCCCGAAGACGAACATGGCCGAAGCCATGGGCAGCAACTGCAATCCGGCCTGCATGGGGCTGCTGCCCCGCACATCCTGGAGATAGAAGGTGTTCAGGAACAGGAACCCGCCCAGCGCCGCGAACACCAAGACCGCGATCTCGCACGCGCCCCGAAACGGCGCGGACCGGAAAGCGTCCAAGGGGATGAGCGGTTCCGGGTGGCGCGCTTCGTATTTCAGCAATCCGACCAGGCACGCCAGGGATCCGGCGAACGAGCCGAGCACCTCCACCGAACCCCAACCCCGGTGCGGCCCTTCGATAATGGCGAACACCAGCAGCCCGAGGAGCCCGGCGGCCAACACCTGTCCGACCGGATCGAACCGGCGTGGCTGTGCCGCACGGGAATTCGGCACGAACAGCGCGGTCGCGACCAGCGCGGCGATGGCGACCGGCACATTGATCCAGAAGATCGCCTCCCACCCGATCCGGTCCACCAGATAGCCGCCCACCACCGGCCCGGCCGCGGTGCTCACCCCGATGGTCCCGCTCCACACCCCGATGGCCTTGGCCCGTTCCCGACTGTCCGGGAAGACATTCGTAATGATCGCCATGGCAACGGGATTCATCATGGAGCCGCCGACGGCCTGCAATACCCGGAAGGCCACGAGCCAGCCGATGGAGGGTGCGAAACTACAGGCCAGCGAGCCGGAGGCGAAGAGTGCGAGCCCGGTCATGAACACCGTCTTGCGCCCGATCCGGTCCCCGAGCGAGCCGCTGAACAGCAGCAGGCAGGCCAGCACCAGCGTATAGGCGTCGATGATCCACTGCGATCCGGCGATGGAGGCGTGCATTTCGCGCTGGATATCGGGCAGCGCCACATTCAACGCGGTGGTGTCGAGGCCGACCATCAGCAGACTCGTGCAGCAGATCACCAACACCAGCCAGCGCGACGGTTGTGCCATGCCGCCACCCTGCCAGCGACACGCCCGAGGACTGTCCGGACACGCCGAAACGCCCGCCCCGCCGGACGACGGGACGGGCGCTGTGACAGTCCTTTACACGTTCGCGTAGGCCAGTGAGGGCACCCGGCTCACGGCGAAGGAGCTGCGCAGGTAGAACCACCAGGTCGCCGCGCCCATGGCCAGGAAGACCACGGCGTAGGCGGTGAACGCCGGATTCATGCTGCCGAAGTTGATGTTCGACAGGCGCAGCGCCTGCTGCACCAGCCAGCCGCCCGACGCGCCGATCGCCCCGATGACGCCGATGGCCGCACCGGCTTGCCGCTTGGCCGAGACCAGCGCCTGCGCCGGGTCGAGGCCGAATTCCGAAGCGCGACGCTTGGATTCGGCGCTGAAGATGGACGGGATCATGCGGTAGGTGGATCCGTTGCCGATGCCGGTGAGCACGAACAGCAGCAGGAAGGCGGTCAGGTAGAGCGGGAAGCTCTTGGCCGCGAGCGCCGCCATGATGAGCAGCGTGGAGATCGACATGCCGAGGAAGACGTAGAGGGTGATCTTCGCGCCGCCGAGCTTGTCGGAGATGAAGCCGCCGAACGGTCGGCTCATCGACCCCACCAGCGCGCCGAGGAACGCCAGATTGCCGATGGTGCTCATCCAGCCGATATTGGCCAGATTCGGGAAATTGGCCTTGAGCAGCGTCGGGAAGGCGAAGGAGAAGCCGATGAAGGAGCCGAAGGTGCCGATGTAGAGCACCGACATGACCCAGGTGTGCCGATTGGTGAGCGCCAGCCGATAGGACTTGCCGTCGGACTTCGCGCCGGTGATGGAATCCATGTACCGCATCGCGCCGAAGAAGGAGATGAGGATGAACGGAATCCACATGAGCACCGCGAGGGTGATGCCGAAGCGGTAGCCGCCGGGATCCTTGGCGAAGATATGGGTGCCGAGGGTGATGATCAGCGGGACGAACAGCTGGGTCTGGGCCACGCCCAGATTTCCGCCCGCGGCGTTGATGCCAAGGGCCGCACCCTTTTTCCCCTCGGGGAAGAAGAAGTTGATATTGGCCATGGACGAGGAGAAGTTGCCGCCGCCGACGCCCGCGAGCGCGGCTAACAGCACGAAGACCCACAGTGGGGTGCCCGGCTGGTTGATGAAGTACGCGACGCCCAGGGTGGGCAGCAGCAGCATGGCCGCGCTGAACATGGTGAAGGCGCGGCCGCCGAAGCGCGGGATGGCGAAGGTGTAGGGAATGCGCAGGGCCGCGCCGACCAGCGTGGGGGTGGAGGTCAGCAGCAGCGCGTTGCTGACCGCGACGGGATTGCCCTTGCCGAGTCCGGCGAGGAATTCGAATCCGGCCGCGCCCATGGCGGTGACAATGCTGCCCCAGATAACCCAGACGCTGAATCCGAGATTCTCCGCGAATACCGAGAAGATGAGATTCTTCCGGGCGGTCTGTTTGCCGCCTTTCTCCCAAAACTCCTCATTATCCGGTTCCCAGTAATCGAGCCAACGGCCCCGGGTCTGGTGGTGGAATTCGGTCTTTTCCGGCGCGGCGGTGGATGCCATGGGCGGATTCCTCTCGAGATGTGACCGGCCCTCATCGCGAACTCCGGACGCGGATAACGAAATTCCGGAGTTTCAGCGGTCGCATCTACGGTACGAATCAGCCGTTACGGCCCTGTCGCTTTCGGTGACAACCGGAGTAATTCCCGCTCACCGGTCGCGGCGCACCGTGGTGACATCTCGGTTACCTGCTGTCGGGGTACTCCGCGAGCAGGGCGGACAGGAAACCTTCGGCCGCACGGGCCGCGCGCTCCGCATCGCCCGCGATGACCGCCTCCACCATCTCGGCGTGCTCGGCATCGAAGGAGCAGCTGGATTTGGCTGTCCGGGAACGGATTCCCGCCTCGATGACCGGCAGCAGCGAATCGTAGAACTCCAGATACACCGCATTGTGGCTGGCCGCGACGATGGCGCGGTGCAGGGCCAGATCGGCCTCGATGGCGACCGGATTGGTGTCGTTCCACGGTCCGCCGCGTTCGGCGAGCAGTCGCCGCAACTCGGCGATATCGCTCTCGTCGCGGCGCTGCGCGGCCAGGGCGGCGGCGGTGGTGTCGAGGGCGCGGCGCAGTTCGAGCACATCGCGTTCCTGGGCGTCGGCGAAGTACTGGCTGAGCTGGCCGCCGAGATTGGAGTTGGAGATCACATAGGTTCCGGAGCCTTGGCGGCGTTCCAGCATGCCAGCGTGGACGAGGGCCTGGACGGCCTCGCGCACGGTATTGCGGCCGGTGCCGGTGAGCTCGGTCAGCTCCGGTTCGGTGGGAATGCGGGAGCCGACGGGCCAACGGCCGGAACGGATTTCGGCACGAAGCTGATCTGTCACCTGGGCGATCAAGCTCGTGCGCCGGACTGGTTGCACGCCTGACAGCGTACCGTGCCTCACATTCTTTGCATCACATCATCGGGTCATCCTATGATTTCTCGGTGTCCGCGACCCTGGATGAGACGACCGCAAAGGCGAGAACCACGACCACCGAGACGAGCACCCGACTCACTACCGAGCAGCTCCGCACCAAGCGCCGCCTCACCGAGGGGCGCCTACTCGTTCTCGCCGCGATCATCATGTCCGCGCTCACCCTGCGCGTAGCCGTCACCGCCTTCACGCCGCTGGCCACCCAGATCGGCGAGAGCATCGGCTACTCCACGGCTGTCATCGGTGTCTTCGGCATGCTGCCGACGGCCATGTTCGCTATCGCGGGCCTGCTCACCCCGGTGCTGGTGCGGCGCTTCGGCCTGGAGTCGACCGCGCTGATCGCCATGGTGATGACCGGCACCGGCTCCGCGATTCGCGCGCTGGTGCCCGACACCTGGGAACTGCTGACCTTCTCGGCGCTCGCGCTGACCGGTATGGGTATCGGCAATGTGGTGATCCCGCCGCTGGTCAAGCGCTACTTCCCGGATCGGCTGGCGCTGCTGAGCTCGGTGTACATCGTCATGGTGCAGCTGGGCACGGTCATTCCGGCCATGGTCGCGGTGCCGGTGGCGCAGGCGCACGGCTGGCGCATCTCGCTGGGGCTGTGGGCGCTGCTCGGTTTCGCCGCCGCGCTGCCGTGGCTGGGTGTGCTGCGCGATCGCCGCGGACACGCCAAGGCCGATGTGACCGCGCTGCCGCCGGAGCAGCAGACGACCGGCAAGCCGTGGCGCTCGCCCGTCGCGTGGGGTATGGCCTTCATGTTCGGTATGACCTCGCTGATCACCTATTCGGTGTTCACCTGGCTGCCGACGATCCTGCACGACGCCGGGGCCTCGCTCGCCTACGGCGGCAGCATGGTGGGCATCTTCGCGCTCATCGGTCTGGTGGCCGCGCTGGGCGCACCGCTGATCGTGGGTCGCGTGGCGAATCCGTTCCCCGTCGTGATCGGTTGTGCCCTCTGCTATTTCGTCGGCTTCGTGGGTCTGCTCGCCGCGCCCATGCACGCCACCCTGCTGTGGGTGCTGCTGCTCGGCCTGGGCCCGTCGACCTTCCCCATGTCCCTGACCCTGATCAACCTGCGCACCCGCACCGCCGCCGGTTCGGCGTCGCTGTCGGGCTTCACCCAGGGCGTCGGCTACTCCGTGGCGTGCATCGGCCCCGTCCTGTTCGGCCTGCTGCACTCCGCCACCGGCGGCTGGGGAATCCCCTTCATCATGCTCACGGTCGCCGTCTTCGTGATGATGGCCGGAGCCTGGCAAGCCTGCAAACCCCGCATGCTCGAAGACTCCTGGAACTAGATCCCCGGCGCGTGCCCGTTGCCGGAGCAACGGGCACGCCACCGATGGGGTCGGCGCGTTGCCTGAGAAACGGGCGTGCGACCCAGAGGTTCGGCGCGCGCGTCGGCAATGGGGAACGTTCCCTCCCCATTCCCCCTCTCGTCCCCCGTTGCGTCAGCAACGGGGGACGAGAGGGGGAATGGGGCAATTTCACGGCTCGAGTTGCCGACTCGTGAGGTATTCGCTTAGCTTGTGACTGCGATCTCACCTCACGGTCGGCGATTTCCATTTTCTGTGGGCTGTCACACACGGAAACGCCTGTGTCACATGGGCGAAACATGATCGAGATTCTCACGGCCGAATCCGGGGAATCGTGAGCAACCGTTGATTTGCCGGTCATTTGGGGCAGCATTGCGGCAATACCCGTTTCCTACCTTGGGGCTATCCAGATTTCAGGAGGCCCCTTGTTCAGCACGCTCACGCGCAAACACGACATCGAGCACTGGGATGCCGAGGACGTCGCCGCTTGGGAGGCGGGCGGCAAGGACATCGCCAAGCGCAATCTGATCTGGTCGGTCTTCGCCGAGCACATCGGATTCTCGGTGTGGTCGATCTGGTCGGTCATGGTCTTGTTCATGCCCACCGACGTGTTCGGCATCGACACCGCCGGAAAGTTCTTCCTAGGCGCGGTGCCCACCCTGGTCGGCGGCTTCATGCGGATTCCCTACACCGTCGCCACGGCCAAGTTCGGCGGCCGCAACTGGACCATCTTCAGCGCGCTGGCGCTGCTGGTTCCGCTGCTGCTGACGCTGTACTTCATCAACCAGCCCGGCACCTCGTACACGACCTTCCTGGTCATCGCGGCGTTCGCGGGCCTGGGCGGCGGCAATTTCTCGTCGTCGATGTCGAATATCAACGTCTTCTACCCGCAGCGGCTCAAGGGCTGGGCCCTGGGCATGAACGCGGGTGGCGGCAATATCGGCGTCCCCGTGATCCAGCTGATCGGTCTGGCCGTCATCGCCACCCTGGGCAACGCCTACGGCAATGCCTCGCTGGTGTGCGTGGTCTACCTGATCGCGGTCGTGGTGGCGGCGCTGGGCGCGGCGCTGTTCATGGACAACGTGAAGAACCAGAAGGCCGACCTGTCCTTCATGATCACGGCGCTCAAGGTGCCGCAGTCGTGGGCCATCGCCTTCCTCTACATCGGCACCTTCGGCTCGTTCATCGGCTACAGCTTCGCCTTCGGCCAGGTGCTCCAGATCAATTTCAAGGCCGGTGGCGCGAGCGCCGCGCAGGCCGCCCTGCACGCCGCGTCGATCGCCTTCATCGGCCCGCTGCTCGGTTCGCTGGCCCGCCCCTACGGCGGCAAGTGGGCCGACCGGATCGGCGGCAGCCGGGTGACGCTGTACATGTTCGGCGCGATGACGGCGGCCACCGCGGTGGTGGCCATCGCGAGCACCGTCGGTGACGGCGCGGGCCGCCCGACCGGCGCGGTGTTGGTGGCCATGATTCTCGGATTCGTGGCGCTGTTCGTCATCTCCGGTACCGCCAACGGCGCGGTCACCAAGATCATCCCTTCCGTGTTCGAGGCGAAATCCCGCAGCCTGGAAGGCAATTCGGCGACCCGCGCGCAGTGGGCGCAGAACACCTCGGGCGCGCTCATCGGATTCGTCGGGGCCATCGGCGCACTCGGCGGCGTCGGCATCAACCTGGTGCTGCGCTCCTCCTACTCCGCGACCAACTCCGCCACCACCGCGTTCTGGGTGTTCCTGGCCTTCTACGTGGTGTGCGCGGCGGTCTGCTGGACCGTCTTCCTGCGCCGCCCGAGCCTGCGCACCCTCGACACCGCCGATTCCGATGTGGTGGCCGAGGCCGAAGCCTTCGTGCTGGAGGCCGAATCCGCCTCGACCGCAACCACTTCCCGGTCCCGCCGGGCCTGATCCGATCCCATCCCCCGAAAGGACTGTCATGACGAACACAGTCGAACGCAAGACCGCGGTGGTGGTCGGCCACGGCATGGTGGGCCACCGCTTCGTGGAGGCGCTGCGCTCCCGCGACGAGGCCGGGACCTGGCAGGTCGTCGTCCTCAGCGAGGAGCGGCTGCCCGCCTACGACCGCGTCGGACTGTCCTCCTACGTGGGGCTCTGGGA
This sequence comes from Nocardia sp. NPDC050406, assembly GCF_044459025.1. Classification (NCBI taxonomy): domain Bacteria; kingdom Bacillati; phylum Actinomycetota; class Actinomycetes; order Mycobacteriales; family Nocardiaceae; genus Nocardia; species Nocardia sp. NPDC050406. The sequence continues at coordinate 1,023,832 of NZ_JBITIM010000002.1, forward strand.
ATCCTCGGCGCTGGCGCTGCCCGGCAACGAGTACGCCGGTGACGATCTCGTCGAGGTCAAGCTCGGCGTGAAGGCCGAGGCCATCGACAAGGCGGCCCGCAAGGTCACCACCTCGACCGGTGACGTGATCGGTTACGACGCACTGGTTCTCGCGACCGGCTCCTACGCCTTCGTGCCGCCGGTGCCGGGCCACGACGTGCCCGAATCCTTCGTCTACCGCACCCTCGAGGATCTCGACGGCATTCGCGCCGCCGCCGAGGCCGCGGGTCCCGGCGCGGTCGGCGTGGTGGTCGGCGGCGGTCTGCTCGGCCTGGAGGCGGCCAACGCCCTGCGCATGCTCGGCATGACCCCGCACGTGGTCGAGTTCAGCAAGTGGCTCATGCCCGCCCAGATCGACCAGGGTGGCGGCGCGGTCCTGGAGAAGCTCGTCACCGACCTGGGCCTGCACGTGCACACCGGCGTCGGCACCTCCTCCATCGAGGCCGACGCCGACGCGCCGGTCGCCGAGCGGTTGAAGGTCACCTTCTCCGACGAGAGCGAATTGCGCGCCGCCCTGGTGGTTTTCGCGGCCGGTATCCGTCCGCGCGACGAGATCGCCAAGGCCGCCGGACTCGAGGTCGGCCCGCGCGGCGGTGTCATCACCGACCTGAGCCTGCGGACCTCGGACCCGAACATCTACGCCATCGGCGAGGTCGCCGCCGTCGAGGGTGTCTGCTACGGCCTGGTCGCCCCCGGCTACAGCACCGCCGAGGTGGTGGCGGACCGATTGCTCGGCGGCGCAGGCGAATTCCCGGGCGCGGACCTGTCCACCAAGCTGAAGCTGCTCGGCGTGGACGTGGCGTCCTTCGGCGACGCGCACGGCACCACCGAGGGCGCGCTCTCGGTCGTCCTGCACGATGCCGCCAAGGGCACCTACGCCAAACTCGTCGTCTCCGATGACGCGCAGACCCTGCTCGGCGGTGTGCTGGTCGGCGACGCCACCCAGTACTCGGCCCTGCGCCCGCTGGTGGGCCGCCCGCTGCCCGCCGATCCGGCCGCGCTCATCTCCCCGGCCGGTGCCGAACTGGGTGCGGACGCGCTGCCCGACGATGCCCAGATCTGTTCCTGCAATAATGTTTCCAAGGGTTCGATCTGCGGGGCCATCGCCGAGGGCGCGTGCGATGTCCCGGCCATCAAGAGCTGCACCAATGCCGGAACCTCCTGCGGCGGTTGCGTTCCCATGCTCAAGAAGCTGCTCGAGCAGTCCGGCGTGGAGGTCTCCAAGTCGCTGTGCGAGCACTTCTCGCAGTCGCGCGCGGAGCTGTTCCACATCGTGCAGTCCACCGGCATCCGCAAGTTCACCGAGCTGATCGCCAAGTACGGCAAGGGATCCGGCTGCGATATCTGCAAGCCGACCGTCGCCTCGATTCTGGCCTCCACCTCGAGCGATCACATTCTCGACGGCGAGCAGGCCGCGCTGCAGGACACCAACGACCACTTCCTGGCCAACCTGCAGAAGAACGGCACCTACTCGGTGGTGCCGCGCATGCCCGGTGGTGAGGTGACCGCCGAGCAGCTCATCACCATCGGCGAGGTGGCCAAGGAGTTCGGCCTCTACGTCAAGGTCACCGGCGGTCAGCGCATCGACCTGTTCGGCGCGCGCGTGGAGCAGCTGCCGCTGATCTGGAAGCGTCTGGTCGAGGCCGGGATGGAATCCGGTCACGCCTACGGCAAGTCGCTGCGCACGGTGAAGTCCTGCGTCGGTTCCACCTGGTGCCGCTACGGCCAGCAGGATTCGGTCGGCATGGCGGTGCTGCTGGAGAAGCGCTACCGCGGCCTGCGCTCCCCGCACAAGCTCAAGCTGGCGGTCTCCGGCTGTGCCCGCGAATGCGCGGAGGCGCGCGGCAAGGATGTCGGCGTCATCGCCACCGAGCACGGCTGGAACCTGTACGTCGGCGGCAACGGCGGTCTCACGCCCAAGCACGCGGTACTGCTGGCCGGTGATCTCGACGACGAGACGCTGATCAAGTACATCGACCGCTACCTGATGTTCTACATCCGCACCGCCGACCGACTACAGCGCACCGCGCCCTGGCAGGAGGCCCTGGAGGGCGGGATGGACTACCTGAAGGCGGTCGTGTGCGACGACAGCCTGGGCATCGCCGACGAGCTGGAGGCCGCCATGGCCAAGCACGTCGAGGGTTACCGCGACGAATGGGCCGCGGTGCTCGACGACGAGGAGAAGCTCTCCCGGTTCGTGTCCTTCGTGAACGCGCCGGAAGAGGCCGATCCGACCATTTCCTTCGACGACAGCGGCGAGCGGAAGGTGCCGGTGCTGCTCGGTATGCCGGAGATCGCAGTGGGATCTCCATCCGCCACGTCGGGGAAATGATTGCTTAACCGCATGGAAACAGGACGCCGGTACCAATAGGTACAGGCCGTTCGGAGGAGATTTACCGATGACCGTGATCGACACACCCGGCACCGCAGTCCCCACCACCGTCTCGGGGTGGACACAGGCTTGCCGACTGGATTATCTGATTCCTGGCCGCGGCGTGGCGGTTCTACTGAAGGGCGGTCGGCAGGCCGCGCTGTTCCTGCTCGAGGACGGTGCGCTCTACGCCGTCGGCAATATCGACCCCTTCGGGCGGGCGGCGGTGATGTCGCGCGGCATCGTCGGTGACCGCGGCGGGGTGCCCGTCGTCGCGTCGCCGCTGCTCAAGCAGGCTTTCTCGCTGCTCGACGGGCAGTGTATGGACGACGCCTCGATGTCGCTGCCCGTCTACGCGGTGCGCGTGGTGGATGGTGTGGTCGGGGTGTCCAACGAGCCGCTGGAAGTCAACGGCGGTACGGCATGACCGAGCTCGACACCCCGCTCGCCGGATTCACGGTCGGTATCACGGCCGCGCGGCGCGCGGACGAACTGGCCACCCTGCTCACCCGCCGGGGCGCGAATTGCGTTACCGCACCGGCGATTCGAATTATTCCGCTCTCCGACGACACCGAGCTGGAGCGGGTGACGCGCCAGCTGGTGGCCGAGCCGCCGCAGATCACCGTGGCCACCACGGGTATCGGTTTCCGAGGCTGGATGGAGGCCGCCGAGGGCTGGGGGCTGGCCGAGGAGCTGCGCGAGACGCTGGCCGCCACCCGCATGCTGGCGCGCGGACCGAAGGCCAAGGGCGCGATTCGCGCCGCCGAACTGCGGGAGGAGTGGTCGCCCGCCTCGGAGTCCTCCGCCGAGGTGCTCGATCATCTGCTGGCCCAGGGCGTCGAAGGGGTGCGCATCGCGGTGCAGCTGCACGGCGCCACCACCGAATGGGAGCCGGTGCCGGACTTCTGCGAGGTGCTGCGCATGGCCGGGGCCGATGTGGTGCCGGTGCCGGTGTACCGGTGGGTGCCGCCGGAGGACCGCACGCCCATGGACCGGCTCATCGAGGCCATCGTGACCTCGGCGCTGGACTGCGTGACCTTCACCAGTGCGCCCGCCGTGGCCTCACTGCTCATGCGCGCCAAGGAGACCGGACTGCTCGAGGCGGTGCTGCACGCTCTGCGCGGGCGGGTGCTGGCCGCCTGCGTGGGTCCCATCACCGCCGCGCCGCTGGAGGAGTTGGGCGTGCCCACCTCCATGCCCGGGCGGGCCCGCCTCGGTGCGCTGGCTCGGCACGTGGCCGAGGAACTGCCCCGGCGCGCCAACCGAATTCACGCGGCCGGACACAATCTGAGCGTGCGCGGCGCGTGCGTGGTCGTGGACGGTCAGGTGCGTCAGCTCGCCCCCGCGCCGATGGCGCTCATGCGCGCCCTGGCCCGTCAGCCCGGACGCGTGGTCTCGCGCGAGGATCTGCTGGCCGCGCTGCCCGGCGGCGGTGACGACACCCATGCCGTGGAGACCGCCATCGCCCGCCTGCGCGCGGGTCTGGGTACCCCGAAAGCCATCCAGACCGTGGTGAAGCGCGGCTACCGGCTGGCGCTGGACCCGGCCGAATGCATCGACAATCCCCGTCCGGCCGCGCCGAATCCGCCTGCCCGCCAGCCGTTCTCGGGCCGGGTCAGCAATACCGCCGCGCGCCAGGACTTCCCGACGCGCATACCCGGCACCCCGCGCACTCCGGGTGTGGACCTGCCTCCGACCTCCGCTGCGCGCCAACCCATTCCGGCTCGCTCCGCCACCGTGGCGCAGTCCGGTCTGCCGCCGGTGACCGGCTCCGGCACGCCGGTGCGCGCCACGCGCCCCGCACCCACGCTGGGGGCGTGGTGAGCACCCCCGCGCTGGTCCTGGTGGCGCACGGCACCAGAAGCACCAAGGGCGTGGAGATGATCGCCACGCTCGCCGAGGCCGTGGCGCGCGAGCTGGGGGCCGCGACGCCGGGGCGTACCGGAATCGGCGCTTCGAGCGCCCCCGAGTCTGGTGCCGATGCCGTTTTCGGGGCCGCATCGGCACCATCGTGCGAATTCCCCGCGGGAGTTCCGCCGCGCGTCCGCACCGCCTTCGTCGATGTGCTCGGCCCCTCGCCCGCCGAGGTGCTGCGCGATCTGGATTCCGTTCCCGCCGTGGTGGTTCCGGCCTTCCTGGCCTCGGGCTACCACGTGTATCAGGATGTGCCGCGAGAGGTGGCCGCGAGCGAGCACGCAGCGGTCGCGGTCACCCACGCGATGGGTCCCGATCCGGCCTTGGCCGCGATCATGCGCATGCGCTTGCGCGCGGCCGGATGGCGGCCCGGTGACGCGGTGGTCTTCGCCGCCGCCGGTTCGTCGGATGCCCGGGCGCGCCAGGATGTGCGCCGCGCCACCGGCCTGCTGGCCGAGCAGATCGGCAGTCCGGTGCGACTGGCCTATATCGCGACCGGTGAGCCGCGCGTCCCGGAGGTGGTGGCCGAGGCCCGCCGCGCCGGTGCGCGCCGCGTCTTCATCGCCTCCTATCTGCTCGCGCACGGCCTGTTCCACGAGCGCCTGCACGCCTGCGGCGCGGACGGCGTCGCCGACCCGATCGGCGTCCACCCCGCCGTGGTCCGGCTCATCGCCGACCGCTATCGCGCCGCGGCGCGCACGCTCACCGCCGCCCGGGTCGCCTGACCTGCGCTTTCGATAGCCCGGGTCGCAAGGGTGTCAGGTGTTCGCGCGCTGGCCCGATCGCGCCGACCCCCAGCGCATCGAACACATTCGAGTACCGGTGTGCATCGTCTATTGGCCTTCGCCGGGCCAACGGTGGCAGGCTTGATCACGAACGTGCAGTCGAATATCGGGAGGGGACGGCATATGAAGAAGTTCGCAGCCACCACAGGACTGTTCCTGGCCTGCTTGGCGGCCACCCTCAGCCCCGCGACGGCCGCCCCGCCGGACCCGTGGGTGCAGGACCAGATCGATTGGGCCAACTGCATTCAGGAGGGCCACACGGCCGCCGAATGCCGCGAGATCCTCGACGGCCCGGCCACGCAGAGCCCGCCGCGCTAGCGGCCGCATCCGGGAGCCCGATCCACCAGCGGACGAAGACCGATCACCGAGCGTCAATGGCGGGTATCGGTGAGCCGAATCGCGTGTCCGCCAGGCGGAACGGCGCTGCCCACACCATGACTCCCCGGTGAGGATGGCGGGATGGTCGAACATCCCGCACGCCTCGCCGGTCTCGCCTCCCAGTCCGCGGTGCGCGGTAAACGCAAGGACGAATGGCTGGCCCTGTTCGCCCCCGACGCGCGCGTGGAGGATCCGATCGGGGTGTCGCCCTACGACCCGGCGGGGGAGGGGCATCTCGGCCGGGAGGCCATCGCGGCGTTCTGGGACAAGGCGATCGCGCGCAGTGCGATCGAGTTCCGGTTCACCGATTCCTACGCCTGCGGGGACGAGGTGGCCTTCGTCGGCGCCATTCGCAGTGTGCGCGACGGCGTCGCCGTGGAGGTGGACGGCGCGTTCACCTATCGGGTGAACTGCGAGGGCAAAATCGTTGCGCTGCGGGCATTCTGGGAACTCGCGCGCGCTCGCACCACCGCGCTGCCGAAGTAGCGACGCCGATAGTTCGCGGCCAGGCCGAGGGATGCCTGGCCGCGAGGTCTGGTGCCGCCGGGAGCGAGTTTGGGCGGCTCGGTTCATCGGCGGCACCAGACATCCGGGTTCCGCTCGAGCAGGGAGAGCGGATCGCGCCCCGACCTCGGTGTCGAGGCGCGGCCGGGCGCGCCGCGCGAGCGTCCGAAACAGCACTGCGCGACGCGATTGCCAGGCACTTCATTCTGTCGCGAGAGCGGTAGCCCGACAATGACTATGCGTGCCGACTCGAGGACTGACCATTTGTGTCAGCGCAGGTCGCGGACCGCCGGGCGAGTACCGTGGCGGCAGCGGGGAATTCACTGGCACGGTGGGTCGGTCAGGCCTCGGGCGTCTGTAACGCCGGAAACCAGATATCGGTCAGCACCGCCGCCGCCTGTTCGGCCGAGACGTCGATGGTGCCCTGCATGGCCCAGCGCGTGAAGAACCGCTCCAATTGCGCCACCAGCAATTCGATCCGCAGTTTGGCCTCGTCCTGATGGTCGGCGGGCCAGCGGGAGAGGTACGAGGTCATGACATTCGGCAGCGCGAGTATGCCCTCGCGTGCCACCTCCCGGAACTCCGGTTCCAGTGCCGTGGCCTCGTCCCAGGCGGGGAGCAGATCCTTGTACTCCTGGAACCATTCGATGGCCCGGCGCATCCACGCCGCGAACTCCGCGCGCGAACCGCTGTCGAGCACATGGTCGAGATCCTCGTAGAAATGCTGGACGCTGGGCAGCGTGCCCTGTTCGGCGATTGCCCGCAGCACATCGGGTTTGCCGGTGAAGTGCAGGTAGAAGGTGGCGCGTGAACAGCCCACCGCCGCGGCGATGTCGTCGACGCGCACCTGCGCGTAGCCCTGGGTGATGAACAGCTGTTTGGACGCCTCGATCAACCGGCTGCGAGTGAGGCGCTTCTGCTCGTCGCGCAGCGACGTGCGCCGCGTGCTGTCGGGTGGCTGCTCATCGGTCCGGGTCACGCCCCAATGATAGACGCACGTTCACTCACTAGACGCACTGTCTAGCGAGTGTTAGCGTGTGTGTCGGATCACGTCCGGCCCGTGCGACCTACGGCCGAACAGGGAGAGTGCATTGGATACACGTGAATTGCCCCGGGTGTGCGTCATCGGCGCGGGACCGTCCGGAATCACCGCCGCCAAGCGGCTCGCCGAGTACGGCATCCCCTTCGACTGCTACGAGGCCTCCGACGAGGTCGGCGGCAACTGGTACTTCAAGAACCCCAATGGCATGTCGGCCTGCTATCAGAGCCTGCACATCGACACCTCGAAATTCCGGCTGGCCTTCGAGGACTATCCGGCTCCCGCCGAGTGGCCCGACTTCCCGCACCACTCGCAGCTGTTGCGGTACTTCAAGGATTACGTCGACCACTTCGGGCTGCGCGAGAAGATCATCTTCAATACCAAGGTCACTGGCGCGCAGCGTGATTCGGACGGGCTGTGGCGTATCACCACCGATACCGGCCGCACCGAGATCTACGACGCGCTGGTGGTCTGCAACGGTCACCACTGGGATCCGCGCATGCCGGACTACCCGGGCGAGTTCGACGGCGTCCTCATGCATTCGCACGCCTACAACGATCCGTTCGATCCCGTCGACATGCGGGGTAAGCGAATCGTGGTGGTGGGCATGGGCAATTCGGGCCTGGATATCGCCACCGAGCTCTCGCAGCGGTTCATCGCGTCGAAGTTCTACCTCTCCGCCCGCCGCGGCGTGTGGGTGTTGCCCAAGTACGTGAACGGCAAGGTCGGCGACAAAGCGTCCATGCCCCGGTGGATGCCCGCCAAGCTCGGGCTCAAGCTCAAACAGCGGTTCGTGGTGAAGAACCGCGGCCGCATGGAGGATTTCGGCCTGCCCAAGCCCGACCACCTGCCCTTCGAGGCGCATCCCTCGGCCAGTGAGGAGTTCCTGCATCGGGCGGGCTGTGGCGATATCACCTTCAAGCCCGCCATCACCCGACTCGACGGCGGCAAGGTGCATTTCGCCGACGGCAGCGTGGAGGAGGTGGATGTGGTGTTGTGCGCCACCGGATATCACATCTCCTTCCCGTTCTTCAGCGATCCGGAGCTGAAGCCCGACGAGCAGAACCTCTTCCCGCTGTTCCGGCAGATGATCAAGCCGGGGGTGAACAATCTGTTCTATCTCGGTCTGGCACAGCCGCTTCCGACGCTGGTGAACTTCGCCGAACAGCAGTCCAAGCTGGTGGCCGCCTATCTGACCGGCAACTACCACCTCCCGTCGCGGGCCGAGATGGAGGCCGATATTCGCGCGGCCGAGGCTCGGCGCACTTCGCGGTACTACAACTCGCCGCGGCACACCATCCAGATCGAATTCGAGCCCTATGTGCGCGATCTCGTGAAGGAGATGGCGCGCGGCGCCGAGCGGGCCGCCGCCAATGGCTACGAACTGCCGGTCAAGGCCCGCGCCGCGGTGCAGATCTAGGAGGCGAGATGGGCAGCGTCGCTGGGTACTGTGTCGACGAATTCGCCGGTGTGCGCGCGGCTTTCACCGAGCAGGTGGAGTCGGGGGCGGAGCTGGGCGCGTCGCTGTGCGTGACGGTGGACGGGAATCCGGTGCTGGATCTGTGGGGCGGCTGGGCCGATCCCGAGCGGACCCGGCGCTGGGGTGCGGACACCCTGGTGAACACCTTCTCCATCACCAAGACCATGACGGCGCTGTGCGCGCTGCTGCTGGTCGAGCGCGGCCAGCTGGATGTCTTCGAGAAGGTCGCGCACTACTGGCCGGAGTTCGCCGCCAACGGCAAGGCGAATATCGAAGTGCGGCACCTGCTCTCGCACACCTCCGGGGTCTCCGGCTGGGAAGCGCCCATCGAGATCCCCGATATCTACGACCACGAGACCGCGGCCGCGCGCCTGGCCGCGCAGCCGCCGTGGTGGGAGCCGGGCACCGCCTCCGGCTACCACGCCCTCAACTACGGGCATCTGATCGGTGAGCTGGTGCGCCGCGTCGACGGCCGCTCCCTGGGCCGGTTCTTCGCCGAGGAAGTGGCCGGACCGTTGGGCGCGGATTTCCATATCGGGCTGGGCCCAGCGGATTTCGACCGCATCGCCACCGTGGTGCCGCCGGAGTTCAAGGAGTTCGATCAGGATCTGATTCCGCGCGACAGCGTGCTGTACAAGTCCCTGTTCCAGCCGCTGCTGGATTTCGAGCAGGTCGGCACGCCCGGGTGGCGGCAGGCCGAGATCGGCGGCGTGGGCGGTCACGGCAATGCCCGCTCCATCGCCCGGGTGCAGTCGGTGATCAGCAATGGCGGGGAGCTCAGCGGCCGGAAGTTCCTGTCGCCCAGCACCATCGACCTCATCTTCCAGCAGCAGGCCGACGGCGTGGACCAAGCCATCCTGATGCCGTTGCGCTTCGGAGTCGGCTACGGCCTGCCGCAGCCGCAGACCGCGCCGACCATTCCGGACGGGCGGGTGTGCTGGTGGGGCGGTCTGGGCGGGGCCATGGTCGTCAACGACCTGGACCACCGCCTCACCTTCGCCTATGCCATGAACCGCATGGCCACCGGCCTCATCGGCTCCGATCGCTGCGACGCCTACCTGAAGGCCGTGTACGCGGCCGTGACAGATATTCGAGGACTCGACTCATGACGCAATCCGTTGACCTGCAGGCCCTCGCCGCCCAGGTGGCCGCCGGGCTCACCGGCCCCGGTGGGCCGTTCGAGATGACGGTGGAGCAGGTGCTGGGCGCTCCCGTCCCGCTGGTGAAGGACCGCGCGCGTTCACTGCTGGAACTGCTGGAAGCCTCCCGCGCGCACGGCGATCGCGAATATCTGGTGACCGCCGACCGCAGGATGACCTTCGCCGAGCACGCCGAGGCGGCGGGCGCGCTGGCCGCGGCCCTCGCGCAGCGCTACGGCATCGGCAAGGGCGACCGCGTCGGGATTCTCGCCGCCAACGACCCGGACTGGGTGCTGTCCTTCTGGGCCGCACAGTGTCTCGGCGCGATACCGGTCGGCTACAACGCGTGGTGGGCGCCCCGCGAGATCGCCTACGGGCTCGAGCACACCCAACCCGTGGTCGTGATCGCCGATGCGAAGCGCGCGGAGCTGTTGGCCGAGACCGGAACTCGGGTTCCGGTGCTGACCATGGAGGGCGACCTGCCCGGACTCGTCGCGGAGTACCGGGGTGAGTTCCCGAGAACCGCTGTGGACGAGGACGATCCGGCGGTCATTCTCTACACCAGCGGCACCACCGGCCGTCCCAAGGGCGTGGTGCACACGCACCGAAACATGGTGGCCATCAGCAACTATCACCGTTTCACCGACGGCATGATGGACGGCTTCCTGGGCCGCGCCTACGATCCCGCGCCCCGGGGCCGCCGCTACCTCCTGACCTCACCGCTGTTCCATATCGCCTGCCTGCACAATCTGGCGGTGCCGCGCATCGTCACCGGCGATACGGTCGTCATCTACCAGGGGGCCTACGAGGTGGAGCGGCTGTGCCAGCTCATCGAGGCGCAGCGGGTCTCGCATTGGGCAGCGGTGCCGACCATGGCCAGTCGCATGCTGCACCACGACCTGTCGCAGTACGACCTGTCGTCGCTGGCCGCCTTCTCGCTCAATACCGCGCCGTCCTCGCCCGCACTGCAGGCCCGCCTGCGGGAGCGGCTGCCGGTGGCGCAGGTGGCGCTCACCACCAGTTACGGGTGCACCGAGAGCGGCACCGCCGCCACCGTCGCCAATCCGGTGGAGCTGTCCGCGCATCCGGAGACGGTGGGCCGCCCGATCGTCGGTGTGTCCCTGGAGATTCGCGACCCCGACGGCAAGGTGCTGCCCGAGGGCGAAGCGGGGGAGATCTGTGTCCGCAGCCCCTACGTCATGCTGGGCTACTGGAACGACGAGGCCGCCACCGCCGCCGCCATCGACGAGAACCGGTGGTTGCGCACCGGCGATTTCGGCTTCCTGCGCGAGGGCAGGCTCCAGATGGCCGGTCGGCGTTCGGATCTCATTCTGCGCGGCGGGGAGAACGTCTATCCGACCGAGATCGAGAACGTCATCGATGAGCATCCGGCGGTGCTGGAGTCGGTGGTGATCGGACTGCCGCACGACGATCTGGGGGAAGAGGTCGCCGCCGTGGTGGTCGTGGCGGATCCGGGCGCGACCACCGAGGAGCAGTTGCGTGAATTCGTCTCGGCGCGGCTGGCCTACTTCAAGGTCCCGGCGCGCTGGCGAGTGACCTCGGATCCCTTGCCGCGCAATGTCACCGGCAAGGTCTTGCGCCGCCACGTATCGATGGACTGAGGCATGTCATGTACGACACCATTATCAAGGGCGGGCGCTGGTTCGACGGCACCGGCGCGCCCTCGGCCATTCGCACCATAGGCATTCGCGACGGACGGGTCGCCACGATCGGTACCGAGGAGCTGGACGAAACCGGTTGCGGCACAGTCATCGACGCGACGGGCAAATGGGTCATGCCGGGCATGATCGACATTCACACCCACTACGACGTGGAGGTGCTGCTCGACCCGTCGCTCTCGGAATCGGTGCGGCACGGCGTGACCACGATTCTGCTCGGCTCCTGCTCACTGTCCACCGTGCACGTGAACGGCTCCGAGGCCGGTGATCTGTTCGGCCGCGTCGAGGCCATTCCGCGGGCGCACGTGGTGGCGGCCATGGAGCGGTGCAAGACCTGGACCAGTGCGCACGGCTACATCGAGGCGCTCGAATCCCTGCCGCTGGGCGCGAATCTCGCGGCCTTCATCGGACATTCGGATATCCGGGTCGCGCAGCTGGGCCTGGTGCGCGCCACTCGACCCGACGTGCGGCCCACCGAGGTCGAACTGCGCGCCATGGAGCACAAGCTCACCGAGGCCCTCGACGCCGGATTCGTCGGCATGTCCTCGCAGCAGCTGCTGTTCGACAAACTCGACGGCGAGGTGTGCCGTTCGCGAACCCTGCCCTCCACCTACGCCAGCACGCGGGAACGGCGGCGGCTCAACGCCATTCTGCGCCGCCGCCGACGCGCCCTGCAGGGCGGACCCGATGTGGCGCGGCCACAGAGCCTGGTCGCCATGGCGGTGAGCACCCTCGGCCTGTTCCGCCCCAAGCTCAAGGTGAGCCTGCTCTCGGCCGCCGATATCAAGGCCATTCCCGGTGTGGTGCACATCTTCCCGTGGATAGCCAAGGCGCTCAACGCCCTCGGCGGCGATTTCCGGTGGCAGCATCTGCCGGTGCCGTTCGAGGTGTACTCCGACGGTATCGATCTGCCCGTCTTCGAGGAATTCGGTTCCGGCGCGGCGGCTTTGCACCTGTCCAATCAGCTCGACGAACGGCACAAGCTGTTCCAGGACCAGGAATACCGGCGCGCTTTCCGCAAGGACTACGAGAAGAAGTGGGGCCCACGGGTGTGGCACCGCGACTTCTTCGATGCCGAGATCACCGAATGCCCCGACGCCAGCGTGATCGGCAAGACCTTCGGCCAGGTCGGTGTGGAGCGCGGCGGAGTCCATCCCGTCGACGCCTTCCTGGACCTGCTGGTGGAGCACGGCTCCAAGGTCCGTTGGCGCACCACCATCTCCAACCACCGCCCCGAGGTGTTGAACAAGCTGGCCGCCGATCCCGGTGTGCAACTGGGCTTCTCGGACGCGGGCGCGCACCTGCGCAACATGGCGTTCTACAACTTCGGCCTGCGGCTGCTCAAACGTGTACGCGACGCTCAGCAGGCGGGGCAGCCGTTCATGAGCGTCGAACACGCCGTACACCGAGTCACCGGCGAACTGGCCGACTGGTACGACCTCGACGCCGGACACCTGCGCGTCGGCGACCGCGCCGACATCCTCGTCCTGGACCCCGAACGACTCGACGACACCCTCGAGGAGTACGCCGAGAATCCGGTCCCGGAGTACAACGGCCTCTCGCGCATGGTGAACCGCAACGACGCCACGGTAACCGCCGTGCTGGTCAACGGCCGCCACGTCTTCGGGGCCGGACGCAAGGCCGAGCTACTCGGCACCGAGCGCACCGGCCGCTTCCTGCGCGCCGGACGGCGTTGAGAGGGGCGGACAGTGCGTAGATTCGACGGGCGCACCGCGGTGGTGACCGGTGCGGCCTCCGGTATCGGCGCGGCCATCGCCGCCGCGCTCATCGCCGAGGGCGCGCAGGTGGTCGGGCTCGACATCGACGAGGCCGGAGTGCGGAAGAAGGCCGACGAACTCGGCGGATCCTTCCATCCGGTGACCGCCGATGTCACGGTGGAGGCGCAGGTCGAGGCCGGAATCGGTGCGGCCGCAGAGCGTTTCGGCGGTCTGGACATCGCCTTCAATGTGGCGGGCGGGTCGCGCATCGGCGCGGTCACCGACCTCGCGGAATCCGATTGGGATTTCACCGTCGACCTCGTACAGAAGAGCGTATTCCTGTGCACCAAGCACGAGGCGCGGCTCATGCGCGACGGTGGTCGCGGCGGCAGCATCGTGAACATCTCCTCCCTGGACGGCCGGATACCCATGCCGGGCGGCAGCCCCTACGCCACCGGCAAGGCGGGCGTGGTCATGTTCTCCAAGAACGCGGCCCTGGAACTCGCACCGCACCGCATTCGGGTCAATTCGGTACTGCCCGGACTGGTCGACACCCCCCTCGTGGCCGCCATCATGGGCTATGAACCCGCCAAAGAGCTGTTCCTGAAACGCATTCCGCTCGGTGCGGCGGCCACCCCGGAGCAGGTCGCGGCCCCGTGTCTGTTCCTGGCCAGCGACGACGCCTCCTACATCACCGGCACCGAACTGGTGGTGGACGGCGGCTGGGAGATCAGCAACTTCCCCAACCTGGCCGAACTCGCTGGCAGCTGACCACTTTTCGGCGGGTGCGCCCGGTGCGCACCCGCCGTTCATCCACTGTTCGTTTTCCGGACAGCCGTTCGCGGCAATCCATTCCAGTGGCATGGACCACGCTGGTCCCCCGTATGGCCGCGTGGTCCGAACACCACCGCTCCACGGAGTTCGCGATGACGCACAGTCCAGTCGAAGCCGCTGCCCATGTCCGCGGCGAACCGCCTCTCGATCAGAAGCTCGCTCTCGATGCCGCCGCCGCGCGCCTGCTGCGCGAATTCGGAGATCAGGTCGACGAGGAGACCGTCGACCAGCTGCTGCACTCCGCCTACGACCGCGTGGCCAGCCACGCCAAGGTGGAGACCTTCCTGCCGCTGCTGGCCGAGCGCTACACCCGCGAACGCTTGCAGACCCGCGCCGAATCCGCGTCCGGCTGAGGACAGCGAACTTTCAGCCCTCGATTCGAACACAAGTTCGAGTCTTCGAGGTACGCTCGTCGCCATGGTCGGTTCCCCGGGCGAGGCGATGCACCGGATCTTTCGGCACGACCCCGGCGTCTTCGCCCGGGCTTTCCACGCCCTGCGCCTACCCTTGGCCGATCCGGTCGAGGTGGTTCTGCTCGACCGCCACACCAGCGCAGTTCCGTTGCGAGAAGCCCAGGCGGACGCGCTGTTTCGCATCACCACGCGCACCGGCGGCTTCCTGCTGCTGGTGCAACCCCTCGCCTGGGACGATTCCGACAAGCCCGCCGAGTGGGCGCGCGACCTGGCCCAGCTGTCGTTCGAATATCGGCTGCCGCCAGTGCTTCTGGTGGTCTGTCAGGACCGGGTGACGGCGCTGTGGGCCATGAACACCTCGGCCATCGGTCTGCCGCTGTGGCCGAGTCTGGAGGTCCATCCGCTGGTGCTGGGGCCGCACAATGTCCCGGTGGTCGCCGATCCCGAGGAGGCCGCCGCCAATATCCCCCTCGCCACGCTCTCCGCGGTCGCGCATGTGCGCTCGCCGCACATTCACGCGATCCTGGCCGCCCTGGCCGAGGGCCTCGCCGGGGCCGAGCACGACGACGCGCGAATCTTCGCCGAGCTCACCGGTCTCGGACTCTCCGGCACCCCGGCCGCCGAACTCTGGCACGACCGGGTCTCGGGGCTGCTCAGCGAGGGCTGATCAGCGCTTCGGCACCGCCGGGGTTTCCCAGGCACCGGCGAAGCGGCGCTTGTCCACCGCGTTGGTCTCCTTGCTGCGGTACACGACGTAGGGCCGCACGACATAGCCGATGGGCGCGCTGAACATGTGGACCAGGCGGGTGTAGGGCCAGACGCCGATGAGGGCGAGCACGATCAGGCCGTGGGCCTGGAAGGTCCACGGGGTGCCGACCATGAGCTCCGGTTCGGGATGGAACGTGAAAAGGCTACGGAACCACGGGGATACGGTCTCGCGGTAGTTGTAGGTGCCCCAGAGCAGATTGCTGCCCAGGGTATTGAGCATGCCGGTGACGAGCGCCCCCGCCAGCAGGGCGTACATCATCTTGTCGTTGTTCGTGGTGGCCTTGCGCACGGCGGGCACCGTGAATCGGCGGTAGAGCAGAATCGCGATTCCGGCGATGACCGCGAAACCCGCGACGGACCCGGCCGATACCGCGACCACGTGGTACATGTGCTCGGTGATGCCGACGGCGGCGGTCCAGGATTCCGGAATCAGCACGCCCAGCACGTGACCGCCGATGACGCCCAGCATGCCGAAGTGGAACAGCGGGCTGCCCATGCGCAGCAGGCGGGATTCGTAGATCTGGGAAGAGCGTGTGGTCCACCCGAATTGGTCGTTGCGGTAACGCCACAGGTGGCCCAGCAGGAACGAGGTGAAGGCGACGTAGGGCAGCGTCATCCAGAGCATTGTGGTCATCGGCGGCCTTCCGCGGCGGCGAACATGGTGGGGTCCATGGCGAAGGGTTCCAGGCCCACCTCTTCTTCCGGTGGACCCTGGGCGGCCAGTTCGGCGATCCGGCGACGGTCGGCCGTGGTGACCGGCGGCAGCGTCGCGGTGACGGCGGCCAGCAGGTCCGAGTAGGGGGAACCGTTGTCGGACAGCGACAATCGCAGCAGCTCCAGCACCGGCACGTGCTCGCCGAGCAGGCGCTCACCGCCGATGGGATCCACCGTGGCCGCGAACTCCAGCAGCACCGGGAGATGGTCGGGCAGTTCGTGATCGCCGAGCTCCACCCCCGCATGCCGGTAGGCGTGTTTGAACCGCAGCAGCGCCATACCGCGTTTGCGGGTATCGCCGTAGGCGTAGAAGGTGAGGTGCAGGCTGGCGCGGCGGCGCATATCGAAGGTCTCGACGTAGCGCTGAGCCAACACGATCGGATCGGTGGAGCGCAGGTGGGTGAGGAACCGGCCCAGGTGCGGCTGGATATCGCGCGGCAATTCGCCGACGACAGCGGCCAATTCGTCCACCATGGCCAAGGTCTGCTCGGTCGGGTAGTCCAGCAGCAGTGCGGCCATGCGCCAGATGAGGCGACGATCGCGTTCGGACATGGTGGCGGCGGGCTCGGGGCGACGCCGCAGTTTGAGCAGGCTCATCGGTGCGCTCCGCTCGGTGCGGGCAGAACCTCGGAGTCCTTGTGCCCGTTGCCATTGCCGTTGCTACTGCCATTGGCGTGCCCGTTGCCGTTGGCCCCGTTCTTGGTCGGCACCAGCCCGTTGGTGTTCTTGCCGTCCCAGTTCAACAGATTGACCCGACTCGACTTCTCCTCCGGCGCGGCGCCATTGGTATCGGTCAGATGGAACTTGTCGGCCATGTAGTCGTAGGCGGTCATACCCGGGCCGCCGTCGGTGTCCAGACTGCATCCGGTGGCCAGTGAATCCAGTTCGTGCGCACGGGAAGTCGCACCGGAGGGAATCACGTACCGGTGCTCGTACTTGGCGATGGCGAGCAGCCGGTACATGGCCTCGATCTCCTCGGGCTCGAGCCCCACCAGCTCCGGAATCGACATATCCGGTTCCTGTCCGAGATTGATCGAGCGCATGAACGACCGCATACCCGCGAGCCGTTGCAGCGATGCCCGCACCGGCCCGATCTCACCGGCGGTGAACAGTTCGGCCAAGTACTCCAAGGGGATTCGCAGCGCGTCGATGGCCCCGAACAGGTTGGCGTGGTCCTCGCCGTCGTGTCCGGTCTCGCTGAGTACATCCACCACCGGCGACAGCGGCGGCACGTACCAGACCATCGGCATGGTGCGGTACTCCGGATGCAGCGGCAGCGCCAACTGGTAGTCGACGATGAGCTTGTAGACCGGCGAATCCTGGGCCGCCTGAATCCATTCCGGGGAGATTCCGGCCCGCTCCGCCTCGGCGATCACGCGCGGATCGTGCGGGTTCAGGAAGACGCCCAGCTGCGCGGGGTACAGATCCTGATCGTTCTCGACCGACGCCGCCTCGAGGACCGCGTCCGCGTCGTAGAGCATGACGCCGATGTAGCGCAGCCGCCCCACGCAGGTCTCCGAGCACACCGTCGGAATGCCGACCTCCACGCGCGGGTAGCAGAAGGTGCATTTCTCCGCCTTGCCCGTCTTGTGGTTGAAGTAGATCTTCTTGTACGGGCACGCGGTGACACACTGCCGCCAGCCTCGGCATTTGTCCTGGTCCACCAGGACGATGCCGTCCTCGGAGCGCTTGTAGATCGCACCGGACGGGCACGACGCCGCGCACGAGGGATTGAGGCAATGCTCGCAGATACGCGGCAGGTAGAACATGAAGGTCTCCTCGAATTCGAGTTTGACCTTGTCGGAGAGTTTGGCCAGCAGTGGGTCCTTGCCGACCTGCTCGGGCCCGGACCCGAGATCGTCGTCCCAGTTCGCGCCCCAGGTGACCTTGGTGTCCTCGCCGGTGATCAGCGATTTGGGCCGGGCCACCGGGACGGTATCGATTTGGGGCGAGGAGAGCAGATTGTCGTAGTCATAGCTCCACGGATCGTAGTAATCGCTTACCGTGGGAAGGTCCGGGTTGGCGAAGATGTTCAGCAGCCGCTTCATTCGCGACCCGGACTTCAAACTCAGGCGGCCCTTGCGATCGCGGACCCAGCCGCCCTTCCACTTCTCCTGATCCTGGTATTGCCGCGGATAACCCTGTCCCGGACGGGTTTCCACATTGTTGAACCAGACGTATTCGGTACCGGCGCGATTGGTCCACGCCTGCTTGCAGGTGACGCTGCACGTGTGACAGCCGATGCACTTGTCCAGGTTCATGACCATGGCGAGCTGAGCCATTACGCGCATGTCAGTACTCCACTTCCTGCGAGCGTTTGCGAATCGTGGTGACTTCGTCGCGCTGATTTCCGGTGGGGCCGTGGTAGTTCAAGGCGAAGGACTGTTGCGCGTAGCCGCCGATGAGATGCGAGGGCTTGATCATGATGCGGGTCAGCGCATTGTGGATACCGCCGCGTTTGCCCTTGGCCCCGTTCACCTTCGGCGTGCCCTCGATCCTCGGCACGTCCACGGCGCGGTCCTGCGCGTGGTACATGAACACGGTGCCCTCGGGCATGCGGTGCGAGACGATGGCGCGCGCCACCACGACGCCATTGCGGTTGATGGCCTCGATCCAGTCGTTGTCGGCGACACCGATCTTGGCGGCGTCCTTGTCCGACATCCAGATCGACTGCCCGCCCCGCGACAGCGTGAGCATGTGCAGGTTGTCCTGGTACGCCGAGTGGATCGACCATTTGGAGTGCGGCGTCAGATACCGCACGGTCACGCCGTTCTCGTTCACATTGCCCACCCCGGGCTCGCTGAACAGCGCGGTCATATCCAGGGGCGGTCGGAAGATCGGCAGCTGTTCGCCGAGTTCGATCATCCAGTCGTGGTCGAGGTAGAAGTGCTGCCGCCCGGTGAGCGTGTGCCAGGGCTTGAGCCGCTCGGTATTGATGGTGAACGGCGAGTACCGGCGGCCACCGGTCTCGCTGCCCGACCACTCGGGTGAGGTGATGACCGGCACGGGCCGAGCCTGGGTGTCCGCGAAGGTGATTCGCTTGCCCTCGTGCTCGGCGGCCAGATCCGCGAGTTGCGTCCCGGTGCGCTGTTCGAGCGCGTGGAACCCCTCCACCGCGAGTCGCCCGTTGGTGGTGCCGGACAGGGCGAGGATCGCCTCCGCCGCGTGGGTGTCCTTGGCCAGCGACGGCCGCCCCTGCGCGATCCCGGAGACCACGGTCCCGTTGACGCCCTTGAGGTACTCGACCTCGGCGTCGGGCAGCGTGGTGACGCCCTTGGTGGTGAGCCCGATGGTCTCCACGAGCGGTCCGAGCGCGGCCATCTTCTCCGCGACATTCGGGTAATCCCGCTCGACCACAACGAGTTTCGGCATGGTCTGCCCGGGAATCGGCTCGCATTCCCCGGCCTTCCAGTCCAGCACCCGCCCACCGGCCTGCGCCATGGCGTCGGCGGTGTCGTGCTGCAGCGGCACGGCCACCAGGTCCTTGCGCTTGCCGAGGTGCTTCTCGGCCAGCCAGGAGAAGCCGCGCGCGATGCGGTGGAAGGCGTCGAAATCGGTCTTGGCCTCCCACGGCGGCGAGATGGCCGGGGAGAAGGCGTGCACGAACGGGTGCATATCCGTGGAGGACAGATCGTGCTTCTCGTACCAGGTGGCGGCCGGGAAGACGATATCGGAGAACAGCGTGGTGCTGGTCATCCGGAAGTCCAGGGAGAGCAGCAGATCCAGCTTGCCGGTGGCGGCCTCGTCGCGCCAGACCAGCTCCTGTGGGCGCACCCCGGTGACATCGGTGGTCTGGAGATTGGAGTCCGCGCCGAGCAGGTGCTTGTGGAAGTACTCGTTGCCCTTGCCGGAGGAGCCGAGCAGGTTGGCTCGCCAGACCGTCAGCACGCGCGGGAAGTTCTCGGGCGCGTCGGGATCCTCGCAGGCGAAGCGCAGGTCACCGGATTTCAGGCCGTCGACGACGTACTCCGAGGGCGTCTTGCCCGCCGCTTCGGCCTCGTCCACCAGGTCGAGGGGATTGCGGTTGAGCGTGGGGTAGCTCGGCATCCAGCCGAGGCGGGTGGCCAGCGCGATATTGTCGGCGGCGGTGCGGCCCGCGAATTTCCCGGTGCCCAACGGCGAGGCGAAGGATTCCGCCGTGAACGGGTCGTAGCGCCACTGGTTGTTGGCGAGGTACCAGAACACGGTGCCCTGCATCTGGCGCGGCGGACGCTGCCAGTCCAGGCCGAAAGCCAGGGTGGACCAACCGGTGACGGGGCGGCACTTCTCCTGGCCCACGTAATGCGCCCAGCCGCCGCCGTTCACGCCCTGGCAGCCGGTGAGCAGCGTGAGGGTGAAGAAGGCGCGGTAGATCTGATCCGAGTGGAACCAGTGGTTGGTGCCCGCGCCCATGAGAATCATGGAGCGGCCCTGGGATTTCTCGGCATTGTCGGCGAATTCGCGGCCGATGCGCTCGGCCTGCTTGGCCGGAACGCCGGTGATCGCTTCCTGCCAGGCGGGGGTGTACGGCTCGTTCGGATCGTCGTAGCCGGTGGGCCAGCTGCCCGGCAGTCCGGTACGCGCGACGCCGTACTGTGCCAGCAGCAGATCGAAGACGGTCGTAACCCGTTTGCCCGCAACGACTGTCGTGGGCACGCCCCGGGTGATGACGCCCGCGGTGCCGTCGTCGAAACGGGGAAGCTGCACGGCGGCGGCATCATCGACGCGGCCGTGCAGAGTCAAGAGGGGATCGACATCCCCGAGGTCCAGGTTCCAGCGGCCCTTGCTCTCTTCGCCGAAGCGGTGGCCCAGGGATCCGTTGGGTACGAACGGATTTGCCTCGGCATCGAGCAGCACCGTCTGGAATTCCACGCCCTCCCCGGTGTGCCCCAGATCGGCGGCGGTGAGGAATTTGCCCGGGACCGCGATGCCGTCCTTCTCGTCCAGGGTGACCAGGTACGGCAGGTCGGTGTAGCGCTTGACGTAGTTGTCGAAGTACGGCGTGCTCTTCTGGACGAAGAACTCGTTGAGCACCACGTGTCCCATCGACATGGCCAGGGCCGCATCGGTTCCCGGCCGCGCGGGCACCCACTCGTCGGCGAACTTGGTGTTGTCGGCGTAGTCGGGGGAGACGACAACGACCTTCTGGCCGCGGTAGCGCGCCTCGGTCATGTAGTGCGCGTCCGGGGTGCGCGTCACCGGGACATTGGAGCCCCACATGATCAGGTAGCCCGCGTCGAACCAGTCCGCCGACTCCGGCACGTCGGTCTGATCGCCGAACACCTGCGGCGAGGCCACCGGCAGGTCGGCGTACCAGTCGTAGAACGACAGCATGGAGCCGCCGATGAGCGAGATGAACCGCGCCCCAACGGCATGCGAGACCATCGACATGGCGGGGATGGGGGAGAACCCGGCCACGCGGTCGGGTCCGTACTTCTTGATGGTGTGCACATGCGCGGCGGCCGCGATCTCGGCGGCCTCCCACCATTCGGCGCGTACGAAGCCGCCCTTGCCGCGGGCGTGCTTGTAGCGCTTGGCCTTCTCGGGATCCTCGACCACGGCCTCCCACGCGAGCACGGGATCCTTCAGTCGGGTCTTGGCCTCCCGGTACAGCTCCAGCAGCACACCGCGGACATACGGATAGCGCACGCGCGCGGGCGAATACGTGTACCAGGAGAACGACGCGCCACGCGGACAGCCGCGCGGCTCGTACTCGGGCTTGTCCGCGCCCACCGACGGATAGTCGGTCTGCTGCGACTCCCAGGTGATCACGCCGTCCTTGACGTAGATCTTCCACGAGCACGATCCGGTGCAGTTCACGCCGTGCGTGGAGCGCACCACCTTGTCGTGCGACCACCGATCGCGGTAGAACTCGTCCGCATCGCGCCCACCCACCTTGTGCAGGGTGCGCAGATCCTCGGACACCTCACCACGATTGAAGTATTTTCCCATCCGAAGCAGTGCATCGGCGGACGACTGTCCGGTCCGCGGGTTTGCCATGACGCCCCTTCGAGAGAGAAAAAACCGGGCTGTTGCATCGACTGTAAGGACGGGGCAGCACTCGGCAAAACGTTTCTCTCACACTGCTCCACGGCCGGTTGTGAGATGTGAGATCGCCGCAACCTGTCGGTCACTGAGCGATAGCGGCCCAGGTCACAGTTATCGGGTGCGACCTGGGCTTATCCATTGCGACCGGCCGAAACGTCCACCGCGCGGGGTGTTTCGGGGCGGTGCCGGTGATGCTTTGGAAACGATCGGTTCTCGGCCGCTTAATATTTGTTAACACAATGCTGGCGGCCGGTGGCCCGCGCTTTTCCGCCAATCCAGCAAACTCCCGCCGCGGATGTGGGAGCGATAATTTCCCAGAACTGCCCAGTTTGCTACCCGGTCGCGGACCGGTTCCCGCGACCGGTCGGCGGCAGCCAATATCGTGCTTCTCATGCAGCGATTCGAGGGCACCATCCGACCCGCCAACGGTGGCGGCGCGTATATCCCCATTCCCACCGAGGTCGTCGCGGCACTCGGCGGCGGTGGGCGTATCCCGGTCCGCGCCACGTTCGACGGCATCGCCTACACGGGCTCCATAGTGAATATGGGTGAGGGCCCGTGTCTGGGTCTGCTCAAAGCCATTCGCACCGAACTCGGCAAGGAGCCCGGGGATACGGTGGCCGTCACGGTCGAGCGCGATACCGCCGAACGCACCGTCGAGGTGCCCGAGGATCTGGCGGCCGCGCTCGCGGACGCACAGCTGCGGGATGTCTTCGACAAACTGAGCTACTCCAAGCGCCGTGAACAGGTCCAAGGTGTCGCCGGGGCCAAGCGAGCCGAGACGCGGGCGAATCGGATCGCCAAGATTCTCGACGCGCTGCGCTAGTCGCGGCTCAGGATCCGGTCCAGGACGGCGGTCACCGTGGCATCGGGCCGTGCGGGCATGGTCGGGCAGCGCCAGGCCACGATCTGATCAGGTCGCACGAGCAGTGCCCCGTTGGATTCGATTCCGACTGTCGCGCAATAGCTTTCATCGACCTCGTGCACCACGACGCCCGCCGACCGCCACGCCGCGCCCGTCGGTCCGGTGAACAGGACGAACTCCGTATCGACCAGGTCGAGGACCGATCGGCCGGACGACGCTGTGGCGTTGGGCAGCCTGGTACCCGGCTGACCCGCGAGGTCGAGGCGTTCCAGGGTGTGCGCACTGCCGTCGTCGATCAGCGCGCCCGCCGGATAGCGGGTGCCGAGCATCAGCGCGATCGGGTCGGCCAGGGGTGTGCCGTCCGCCGATTCGGTGTTCATGGTGCGCAGGTTGCCGGTACGGATACTGGACTGGTCGGCAATCAGCCAACCGATCGGATGACGTTCGGCCGCATAGGTTTCCACCAGCTCCGGCCCCGCCGCTCCGCGCAAGACGAAGCCCAACTTCCAGGCGAGATCGTGGACGTCCTGGATGCCGGTGTTCGCGCCCGCGGCGGCATAAGGGGGCATGACATGCGCCGCGTCACCCGCCAGGAGAATCCGTCCGCGCTGAAACTCGTCCGCGACGAACATTCCCGGCTCCCAAGGCAATACGCTCAGAATCTCGATATCGACCTCGGGCGCGCCGAGGGCGAGTCGCAGCGCGTCCGGCCACTGCTCGCGCGATCGGTCGGTTGCCGCGTCGCCGTAGAAGATCCACCGCCTCCGGCCGTCGACAGAGGCGAAAGCCCCTGCCAGACTCTCGTTCTCGACCTGACAGAGATTGAATTCGCGGCCCCGCACCAGGTCCTCGAGATCGGCCCGGAAGTACACGGTGACCGCCTTGCCGAGTGTGCCGCGCCCGCTGCGCCGAATCCCCAGTCGTTCGCGGACGGGGCTCGCGGCCCCATCGGCGGCAATGAGGTACGCCGCCCGCAGCCGCTCGGTGGCCCCATCGGCCGCGCGCACCTCGGCCTCGATGCCGGTGTCGTCTTCGCGAAAGTCGGTGAGCTCCACCCCGAACCGCACCTGCGCCCCGCGCTCCTCGGCCAGGCGGCGCAGCACCGGCTCCAGCACGTCCTGTGCGCACAGGCAGGTCGTGGTGGGGGAGAGCGCCTCCCAATCCGGCATCACGCCCGGGAGCTCGAACGGCAGCAGTTCGGCTCGCGCGACGGTGGGGCCGACTGCCATGGCCTGGTAATGCGCCAGATCACGCGCGGCCTCGAAGACCTCGTCGGCAATGCCGATCTGCCGGAAGGCCTCCATGGTGCGGATGTCGATGCGCCGCGCCTTGGGCTGCGGTGAGGTGCCATGCCGCCGTTCCACCAGGGTCACCCGCACCCCGTGATGGCGCAGGAACAGGGCGGCGGACAGGCCCACCAGGCCACCGCCGACCACCAGAACACGAGGTTCGTGTACGTCGTACATCACGTGTACAACGTACACCGATGGTTGAATGCACGGCAAGAACCGCGAGAGCGAAGGGCGTTATGAAAGAGGACACGACCCCACCCGGGCCGCTGATCTGGTCATTGCCCGAACCGCCCGGCCGCCCCACCACCACCCTGAGCCGGGCGGGCATTCTGCGCGCCGCCCTCGCCCTCGCCGATGCCGAGGGCACCGCCGCGCTCACCATGCGCCGTATCGCCACGGCCGTCGGCGCGTCCACCCCGATGTCGCTGTACCGCTATGTCGGCAGCAAGGACGGTCTGGTGGACCTCATGATCGACGCCGTGTACGGCGAAATCCCGCTCCCCGCAGCGCATTCCGGGAGCTGGCGGGCCGGGCTGGAACGGCTGTCCCTCGACACCTGGACGGTCCTGGCCAAGCACCTGTGGTTCGGCAGCCTCGTACACACGCGCCCGCCGTTCGGCCCGAATGCCCTGCGCTACTTCGACTTCCGCTTCGCGCTGCTGGAACCCCTCGGCCTCGGCGCCGACGAGATGACCCGCATCACCGCCGCCATCGACGGCCATCTCTTCGGCGCGGCGCTGCAGACGGCCGAGGAGCAGCGCATGCGCGCCCGCACCGGACTGCACACCGAGGAGGAACTGGCCGCCGTCGCGGAACCCGTACTGCGCCCGCTGCTCGCGGACGACCGCTACCCGGCCTTCACGCGCTGGCTCGAGGGGCGCTCACCCACGGCGGTGGACGATTCCGTCGAGTGGACGCTGGCCTGTCTGCTCGACGGCATCGCCGCCCGTCTGGGGCTGCCGAAGGGCTGAGCTATTCGGCCACCAATTCCGCCTCGGTCTCCACGGCCCGAATGGTGTCGGCGGGTACGCCGATCGGCCCGGGGGTGTAGGTGACGGCGCGCAGCGCGCCGGTGTAGCGGTAGACGCCGTGGCGTTCGCGCAGCTCCCAGGAGACGGGGCCGCGGGCGTCGAGGCCCACCGAAATTCCTGTCCAGGGGGCCATACCGACGAGCTGCACCTGATCGCGGAGTTCGCCCACGCGCTCGCCGTCGACGGCGATGGTGAAATCCCAGCGCAGGTGTTCGCGGACCGCCGCCGAGGCGGTGAGACGGGTGGCTCCGAGGGGAACCGGCCCGGCGTCGACGGCGTGATAGCGGCCGTAGCTGTTGACGCCGAAGACCAGGCGGCCGTCCTCGATATAGAGGAGGTAGCCGCCGAGGGTGTCGCCGTGCGCGACCAGCACGCCTTCGTCACCGGTGCGGTACCCGGTGAGTTCGACCTCGAAGGTGAAGTCGCGGAAGGCGATCAGACGTTGTGCGCGGTAGCGCTCCAAGGTCGGGGTGCCCGGCAGGATGCGGACCGGATCGGCGAAGCGCGCCTCCTCGGGGCGGCGCAACGCCAGATCCTGGCGGGTGACGAGGGGGAACACCGTATTGCGCCACGCCTGTTCGTCCCAGGCCGCGGCGAGTTCGGCGACCTTCTCCGGGAACCGCTCGGCGAGATCGTGCAGTTCGGTGGGGTCGGCGCGAACATCGAAGAGCTGCCAGCGCGGATCGTCGATATCGCGGTCGGGTTCGTGCAGGGCGAGCAGTTTCCAGCCGTCGCGGTAGAAGCCGCGGTGGCCGGTGACCTCGGAGTACTGCTCGATATGCCGGGAGGGGGCGGCGGGGTCGCGCAGGATATCCACGGCGGATACCCCGTCGACATCCTTGGCGGGCAAGCCATCGCGCACGGTCGGGCGTTCCAGTCCCGCCAGCTCCAGCAGGGTCGGCGTCAGATCGGTGACGTAGGCGTACTCGTGGCGGATACCGGTATCGCCGTCGGTGCGGGGTAGGCCCTTGGGCCAGGACAGCACGAAGGGCACGCGGACACCGCCCGCGAAGGTCTGGCCCTTGTAGAACCGGAACGGGGTATTGGACGCCTGGCCCCACCCGCGCGGGTAGTGCACCCCGAGGCGGGCGGTGCCGATGAGCGACTCGTCGTGGGGCACATCGCGTTCCCAGTCGGGTTCGGTCACCTGCGCGAACTGCGCGAAGTAGCTGCGGGTGCCCTCCGGGCCGCCTTCGGCGGTGCCGCCATTGTCGGAGGTGAACACGATAATGGTGTTGTCCAGCTCACCGAACCGCTCCAGGACCTCCACAATGCGGCCCAGGCTCTGGTCGATGCTGTCGACCATGCCCGCGTACACCTCCATGTACCGCTGGAAGCGTTCGCGCTGTTCGGGTGTCAGCGAATCCCACTCCCGCGCTTCGTAACCCGGTTCGGTATTGCGCGGCTTCTGTTTCGTACCGGGCTCGAACAACCCCTGCGCCAGCTGTGCGGCGAATCGGCTCTGCCGCAACCGATCCCAGCCCTCGGCGTAGCGCCCCCGATACTTCTCCCGATCCTCGGTCTTCACCTGCAACGGTCCGTGGACGGCGGTGTGCGCGAAGTACAGGAAGAACGGCTTGGACGCGTCGTGTGCGCGCAGCTCCTTCAGATAGCCGATGGCCTTGTCGGTGTAGTCGTCGGTCAGGTAATAGCCCTCCGGGTACTCCTCGATATCCACCGGGGAGTTGTCCGACACCAGCTGATTCGGGTGGAAGAAGGAGTTCAGCCCCTCCAAAGACCCGTAGTACCGGTCGAATCCGCGCCGGGTCGGCCAGGAATCCCGATTCGCCGCGGGATGCAGCGTGGCATCGCGCACCAGATGCCATTTGCCGACGGCATAGGTGGCATAACCGTTGGCGCGCAGTATCTCCGGCAAGGTCAGCACATCGTCGGCCAATTCCAGGCGCAGGCCGGGATAGCCGGGATCGGCATTGGCCACGAACCCGAAACCCGCACGGTGCGAATTCAATCCGGTCAACAGGGCCGCCCGCGAGGGTGAGCACAGCGGTGTGGTGTGGAAGTTGCTCAGTCGCAGCCCATTCGCGGCGAGCCGATCCAAGGTGGGCGTCTCGATCTCGGAGCCGAACGGTCCGATATCGCTGTAGCCCATATCGTCCACGACCACCACGACGATATTCGGCGCACCCTCGGGAGCCGAAGGGCGCTGATCCCAGGCGGGCGTGGACGACGCGGTGGTGCGGCCGATCTCGCCGGTGAAGCTCTCGTAACCGCGGGCGTGGGGAGGTACAGGCATGCCTCCAGCAAAGATCCGGGCCGTGCCACTGGCCAGGATTAGGCGCACGGTGCGCACAACCGCTGTCACCGGCCACACCCCTCGGTAGCGTCGCCGCCACCACACCGCCGGTTACCCCCACGGGATCGGCCATCGGCACGTAGTACGAGGAACCCCACATGAATTCGTCCCCCGGCGTGAATCGCCGACACTTCCTGCGCGGCGCGAGCGTCGCCGCCCTCGCCATTGTCGGCGGCGGTGCGCTCGCGGGCTGCACGTCGGCGGTGAACCAACAGCGGGGCGGGGACGACAACGCACAGCCGGTGCGCGGGGGGACGCTGAAGTACGGCGTCCTGGCCGATCTGGTGCCCGCGAACATTCTCACCAATACCGGCACCACGCCCTATGTGGTCGGCCTGGTCTACGAAACCCTGGTGCGCTATCCGAACGACAAGCTGGAACCCGGACCACTGCTCGCCGAGAAATGGGCACTCGCGCCGGACGGTCTCTCGATCACCCTGGACCTGCGCGAGGATGTGACATTCCACAGCGGGCGGCCCTTCACCTCCAAGGATGTGGAATTCGCGCTGCGGACCTACGCCGACCCGAAATGGTCGGCCCAGCTGAAGAGCACCGCCGCCGCCATCACCGGCTTCGACACCAGCGACCCGCACCGCATCACGTTGACCTTCGCGCATCCGCTGGGCAATATCTTCGACCTGCTCGACACCGTGCCGATCCTGGACAGCGAGACCATAGACAAGGTGGGCACCGGCGAGGCGTTCATCGGCACCGGTCCGTTCAGATTCGTGTCCCGCGTGCCGAATTCGCAGCTGGTGTTCGAACGCAACCCCGCCTACCGGATTCCCGATCGGCCGTATCTGGATCGCGTCGAACTCAGCGTCATCACCGACAATCAGGCCCAGCTCAACGCACTCCAGACCGGGCGCATCCACCTGGCCGACGGCATCACCTATCGAGATCTCGAAAACCTCGGCAAGACGAACGGTTTGCGCTCCATCCGCTACGAGGGCGCGGAGCTGCAACTCTATGTCGGCGCGAATGTGACCGTCCCCGCGCTCGCCGACGTGAAGCTGCGCCAGGCCATCGCCTACGCCCTCGACCGGGACCGCATCATCGAGGAGGTCTTCCGCGGCGTCGGCTACGCGGCGAATCTGCCGTGGCCCAAGGGATCTCCCGCCTACGACGAGTCCCGCAACACGCGCTTCGCCCGCGATCTCGACAAGGCCCGACACTTGCTGGCGCAGGTGCCGAAGCCGCCGAAGCTGCCGCTGTCCTTCGCGTCGGCGACCGCCACCCACGAGGCGGCCGCCCAGATCGTGCAGGCCAATCTCGCCGAGATCGGCATCGAGGTGGAGCTCGTGCCCACCGAGGCCGCCACCTTCGTCAAACAGCTCATCGGCGCGCAGTTCCCGGGACTGTGGGTGACCGACCATTCGTGGGCGCAGTTCACGCCATCCACCCTCACGGTCAGCGCGTACCCGTTCAATGCCCGCAAGAACGCCTCGCACTACGAATCACCCGCCTACCTGGCCGCCGCCGATGCCGCGTGGAAGGTGTCCAATGGCACTGGGGCGGAAGCGGTTCGGGCCTACCGGGCCCTGAGCGACCAGCTGCTCGACGGGCTGTTCCTCATCGAGATCGGGGTCCGATTCCATGCGGCCGGGAGCAGCGGGAAGCTGCACGGGGTGGGCTGGACCAAGCGGCGCGAGGCCGTGTTCACCGAGACGTTCCTGTCATGACGGCCTATCTGCTGCGGCGAATACCGTCGGCCCTGGCGGTGCTGTTCGGCGCGTCCGTGCTCATTTTCGCGCTGCTGCGGCTGGTGCCGGGCGATCCGGCGACGGTGCTGGCCGGAAGCGACGCCACCCCGCAGGCCGTCGACGCCGTCCGCCATCAGCTCGGCCTCGATCGACCCTTGCTCGCCCAGTACATCTCCTGGCTGACCGATCTGCTCACCGGCGACCCCGGCCGCTCCTATCTCATCGGCGGACAGATCACCGAGCTGATCGCGCACGGCCTCACCAATACGCTGGTGCTGACGGCCGCGGCGCTGCTCTTCGCGGTGGTCGTGAGCCTGTCGGTGAGCCTCGCCTCGGTGCTGTGGCCCAAGCGCTGGCTGAATGCCATTGTGGCGGCCGCGAATACGCTCGCCGTGGCGATTCCTAACTTCGTCACCTCGGTCCTGCTGGTCCTGATCTTCGCCATCGCGATTCCCATCCTCCCCGCCGGGGGCGTACCGCCGGACGGCTTCATCGCCCACCCGGATATCGCGGTGCAGTACCTGCTGCTGCCCGCGCTGTGCCTGGGCCTTCCGGTGGCGGCGGCGCTGACCCGATTCCTCACCGAATCGCTGCGCACCGAACTGCGCAAGCCGTATGTGCTCACCGCGCGGGCGTTGGGTGTGTCGCATCGGCGGATCGTCACCCACAGCGCGCTGCGAAACGCCTTGCCCGCCATGCTGACCTCGCTCGGCATCCAGACCGGGCAGCTGCTCGGCGGCGCCGTCATCGTGGAGGCGGCGTTCGCGTGGCCGGGCATCGGGCAGCTCATCGAACAGGGCATCAGCCGCCGCGACTATCCGGTGGTGCAGGTGCTGCTGCTGTTGTCGGTGGCGGTGTTCGTCGCCATCCAGCTGATCACGGATATCGCGCACGCCTGGCTCGATCCCCGTATTCGTATCGGAGGTCGCGCATGAGCACCCTCGCCGTCGAGGCGGATACCGCCGTCGATCTCGAACCACGACGGAAACCGCTGTGGCGCACGGCCTTCGGATCGGGTCAAGGGCTCGTGGGCGTGGTGTTGATCGCCGCCATCTCGGTGCTGGGCCTGCTCGGACCGCTGTTCACCCAGTACGACCCGCTGGTTCAGATTCCCTACGCCAACCTGCTCGGCCCGAGCGCCGAACACTGGTTCGGCACCGACGAACTCAATCGCGACGTGTTCGCGCGGGTCCTCGAGGGCATTCGCGTCGACCTGTTCATCGTCTTCGTCGCCGTCCCGCTCGGCGCGGTCATCGGCGGGTCGATCGGGCTGGTCGCCAGCGTCAACCCCGTCGCGGATGTGGTGGCGCAGCGCGTCTTCGACCTCGTGCTCGCCTTCCCCGCGCTCATCTTCGCCATCGCCCTGAGCGCCATCACCGGTCCCGGTCTGCACGCGGTGGTCATCGTGATCATCGCCGCCGAAATACCGTTGTTCGGCAGGCACATTCGCACCGCCGTCCTCCAGGTGCGCGAGCACGCCTATGTCGAGGCCGCCGAGGTGATCGGGGCGGGCACCTGGTGGACCCTGCGCCGCCACATCCTGCCCAATGTGCTCGAACCGCTCTCGGTGCAGCTCGCGCTGTCCATGTCCATCGCCGTATTCATCGAGGGAGCCATGAGTTTCATCGGTATCGGGGTCCGCCCGCCGGATCCCTCGCTGGGCTCCATTCTCGACGAGTCCATCGCCAACCTCGACGCCAACTGGGCCATGGCCGCCGGACCGCTGGTCGTGGTCACCGGCCTCACCCTCGGATTCCTGTTGATCGCCCAGTCCTTGGGCCGCGCCCGGAGGATCGGATGAGCGACCACACCGCCGCACTGCTCGAAATCCAGGACCTGGTGGTGCGTTTCGGCGACCGCACCGTGGTGGACGACATCTCACTGCGGGTGCGAGCGGGCGAAATCGTGGCGCTGGTCGGGGAATCCGGCTCCGGCAAGTCGCTCACCGCGCGGGCCGTCCTGGGGCTGCTGCCCGACGGCGCGACCGCGACCGGCTCGATTCGCCTCGGCGACAGCGAAATCGTCGGGGTGAGCGAGGACGCGCTGCGCGCCGTGCGCGGCACCCGCGCCGCCATGGTGTTCCAGGAACCGCAGACCGCGCTCGACCCGGTACGCCGGATCGGTGCCCAGATCACCGAGGCGCTGCGCGCGCACGCGCCCATCACCAAGGCCGCGGCTCGCGCCCGCGCCGTGGAACTGCTGCGCCTGGTGGACATCCCGGAGCCCGAACGCCGCGTCGACTGGTATCCGCACCAGCTCTCCGGCGGTCAGAAACAGCGCGTCGTCATCGCGCTCGCCCTCTCCGGCCAGCCGGATCTGCTCATCGCCGACGAGCCCACCACCGCCCTCGACGTCACCGTCCAAGCGGAGATCCTCGACCTGCTGCGAGACCTCCAGCGCCGCAGCGGCACCGCCGTGTTGTTCATCACGCACAATCTCGGCGTGGTCGCCGAGATCGCCGACCGGGTGGTGGTCATGAACGCGGGCCGGGTGGTGGAAGAGCGGCCGGTGCACGACCTGTTCGCCGCACCGCGCGCGGAGTACACCCGCACGCTGCTCGCGGCCGTGCCGAAACTGCCGGAGCCGCAGGAGGAATCGGTGACCGGCGTCACCGCCGTACCGGATGCGCCCGAGACCTATCCGGGACATGCGGGCGCGTGGGACCCCGACCGTGATCCGGTGCTGGTCGCGCGCGCGCTCGGGGTCGTGTACCGGGGTCGCGGCCGTGCGTTCCGCGCCCTGGACCAGGTGTCGCTCACCCTCGCCCCGCGCGAGGTCGTCGGCCTGGTCGGCGAATCCGGTTCCGGGAAGAGCACACTCGGTCGCACCGCCCTGGGGCTGGTCCCCGCGACCTCGGGCGAGGTGATCCTGCAAGGCGTCGCGCTGCGCGGGCTCTCCCGCCGTGACCTGCGCGGCCTGCGCCGCCACGTGGCCCTGGTCCACCAGGACGTCACCGCCTCGCTCGACCCGCGCCGCAGCCTCGCCGACGCCATCGGCGAACCGCTGCGGGTGCACCGCGCCGCCTCCGGCGCGCTGCTCCAGGCCAAGGTCGGTGACCTGCTCGAATCCGTCCGGCTGCCACGCTCCTACGCGACCCGGCGGCCCGGCGAACTCTCCGGCGGCCAGCGCCAGCGCGTCGCCCTGGCCCGCGCGCTCGCGCTGGCCCCGCGCCTGCTGGTCGCCGACGAGCCCACCAGCGCCCTCGACGTCTCCGTCCAGGCCCAGGTCCTCGACCTGTTCGCCGACCTGCGCGCCGAATACGGGTTCGCCTGCCTGTTCATCAGCCACGACCTGGCCGTGGTCGATCAGGTGGCCGACCGCGTGGTGGTACTGCGCGAGGGGTCCATCGTGGAGTCCGGTCCGGTGCAACGGGTCTTCCGACATCCGGCCCAGGACTACACTCGCCGTTTGCTGGACGCGGTCCCCGTACCCGACCCGGCGGTAACGCGCCGCCGCGGAAAATCCGCCGAAGCCGTCGCGATAGGCGCTTGAACTGGTGGTTAGCCAACGCGCCGAAGAAGATTCGCGCACATTATCCATACATCCCACGTATTGCGAAATGTGTAGAAACACACCATTTTTCACCACCTGGAGTTCGTTTGACAGCTCCGACACGCCTCTATAACCTGTTGCTGTCAGGATGCCGGTCGGTTGACCAGGTCGTTCTGTGCGATCGGCGATTTTCCAGGGGCGGGTAGGAGCTTGACGTCTCGACATCACGTCCGCCGATGAGGCTGGCAGTGCATGGAGAACAATGAGCTATCAGTGGGAAGCGAGCTTCGCGGCGCCGGTCTCGGTGCCCTCGGTCATCTCGTCGATCGTGGTCGACGAACTGCTCCGCAACGGCATCGAATGGGTGGTGTACTGCCCGGGCTCGCGCAACGGCCCGCTCGGCTTCGAGCTGGCGCGCCGCGCCGCCGCCGGTGCCCTCCGCCTCCAGGTGCGCCTGGACGAGCGATCGGCCGCCTTTGTGGCACTGGGTATTTCGAAGTCCACCGGTCGTCCGGCGGCCGTGGTGACCACCTCCGGCACCGCCGTCTGCAATCTGCTGCCCGCCGTCACCGAGGCCAACTACTCCGGGATTCCGCTGGTGCTGGTCACGGCCAATCGGCCGCCGGAGGCGCTGGGCACCGGGGCCTCCCAGACCGTGGAGCAGACCGCGCTGCTCACCTCGCAGGTGCGCCACGTGCAGCAGATCTGGTCCGGCGACATGTTGCGGCCCGAGACCAATGGCGTGGTGCGGTCGCAGGTCTGCCGGGCGCTGGGTATCGCCTCCGGTCGCCGCCACGGTCGTCCCGGGCCGGTCCAACTCGACGTCCCGCTCTCGTCCGGACATCCGCCGGAAGATCTCGCGGCCCCGTTCCCGCGCGGACGCCGCGACGGCGAACCATGGCTCCGAATGCCCTCGCGCGCCGTCGAATCCACCTCGTCGCACGAGATCGACCTGCGCGAACCCACCGTCGTGATCGCGGGTGACGGTGCGGATCTCTCCGGTCTGCCACCCCACATCCCGTGCGTGGCCGAGCCGACCGTCGATGTCGGCGACCGCGCCCGCCTGCACCCCTGGGTGCTGGATTACGTACTGCCGCAACAGGTCGTGGTGTACGGCCGCCCGACCCTGCACCGCAATGTCGGGACCATGCTGGCCCGCGCCGACGTGGACACCGTGCTGGTCGACAACGGCGAGGACTGGATCTACGCCGCGCCGCACATGAAAGTCCTGACAGCACAACCGATTTACCGACACGACCTCTCGCCCTCGTGGGCCGAGGAGCTGCGTGCCGTGGATGCCACCATGCGGCGGCAGTGGGCCGAGATCCTCACTGACGACCGCGACCGCCGGACCGGATTGGGTGTCGCGGACACCGTGCTCGATACTCTGGAACCCGGTGACGTGCTGTGGCTCGGGGCCTCCAACCCGATTCGGGACGTCTCGCTCACCGGCTCGCTGCCCGCCGGGGTCGAGGTGCTCTCCAATCGCGGCGTGGCCGGTATCGACGGCAATATCAGCGCCGCCATCGGAGCCGCGCTGGCCCGACCGAATCGGCGCGTGATCGCCCTGGTCGGCGATCTGACCTTCGCCTACGACGCCTCCGGATTGCAGTTCGGACGACTCGAGGACGTGCCCGACAATCTGCTCGTCGTCGTGGCCAACGACAGCGGCGGCGGCATCTTCGAACTCCTGGAACAGGGTGACCCGAAATACCGGCGCGAGCCCTACGGCAATACCTTCGAACGGATCTACGGCACCCCGCAGAACGTCGATATCGCGCGGCTGTGCGCCGCGTACGCGGTGGCGCATCGCACCGTCGAGGTCCCGGAACTCGCCGCGGCCCTGCGCCATTGCCGCGACGAACGACGCCTGGCCGTGCTCGAGGTGCCCATCACCCGCGCCGAGCTGCGCGACGTGCACACCCGCGCCCGGCGCGGCGTCGACGCCGCGTTGGACTCCGCCTCGGTGCTGCACGCCCTCCGGGAGACACCTGCCCCGTCCGACCTCGAATACTCCTGAGGCCAGCCATGATTCCCCTGCGACCGGTGCTGCTGCCCGACGACCCACGCGCGGCCGTCGAGCTGCTCCAGCGTGAGATCGACGGTCTGCGGCGCGGCGGCGATGCCGTCGCGCCGATCACCGATATCGCCGCGGCCCACGACCTTCCGGCGCTGGTGCCCGACTCCACCGCCGTGGTGCTGTGCACCTCCGGCTCGAGCGGCGTACCCAAACGCACCATGCTGCGCCGCGACGCCCTGCGCGCCTCGGCCCGCGCCGCGGCCACCCGACTCGGCGGCGACGGAGACTGGTTGCTCTGTCTCCCCGCGGGTTTCGTGGCCGGATTCCAGGTGATCTCGCGCGCGGTGCTCGGCGGCACGACGGTGACCACCCTCGCGAGCGAGCACTTCGGCGCCGCGGAGTTCGTCGCCGCGACGCGTCGTATGCGGCCGGGCAGGCGCTACACCTCCCTGGTGCCCACCCAGGTCGGGCGGTTGCTCGCCGACCGCGAAGCCCGCACGGCCCTGGGCACTTTCGACGCGGTGCTGGTCGGCGGCGCGCCCCTGGACGCCGAGACGGCGCGGCGGCTGCGCGAACTCACCACGGTCGTCGTCACCTACGGCATGACCGAGACCTGCGGTGGCTGTGTCTACGACGGCGTACCGCTCGACGGCGTCGAGGTGCGCATCGAGGACGACATCATCCACCTGGGCGGCGCGGTCGTGGCGGGCGGCTATCTGGGCGCGGACCCCGAGGAGGCCGCCCGGTTCTACCTCGACGGCGGCCAGCGCTGGTACCGCACGGCCGACCGGGGACGGTGGGTCGACGGCCGACTGGTTCCCACCGGCCGCATCGACGACCTCATCAACACCGGCGGGGTCAAGGTCTCCGCCACCGCCATCGAACGGGTACTGCGCGAGGCCGACCGGGTGGAAGCCGCGGTCGTGCTCGGCCTGCCCGACCCGGAGTGGGGCGAGCTGGTCGGCGCGTACGTCGTCGCCCGCGAGGGGGCGTCGGAGCCCGATACCCAGCTCCTGCGCGACCTCGTCCGCACCCGCCTGGGGCGCGCCTCGGTGCCGAAACACCTCGTGGTCGGCACCGAACTGCCCCTGCTCCCGAATTCCAAGATCGACCGGCGCGCCGTTCGCGAACGGCTGATCGAACGGCGTATCCATGTCTGAACCACACTCCGCCCGCTTCCGGCTCTCCGGCCCGGACTGCTCCCTGGGCCTGGACGGCTCGCTCGTCTGCTTCACCGACCTGGCCGAGGCCGAAACCGCCGTCCGCACCGGCATTTTCGGCGATATCGTGGCGGGCTCGGTGCCCTTCGACCCGCACACCGCGAGCCCGTCGTTCTACATCGGTCGGCGCACCCCGTGCACCGCGCCGACCGAGCCCGCGTGGACCGTCGACTTCCAGCCCGACCTCGATTTCAACGACGCCGCCATCGCCGAGTACCTGCGCCTGCTCGACCACGTGCTGCCCCGGCTGCGCGCGCACTCCGGTCTCGACAAGGTCGTGGTGGCGCGCTCCGAAAGGTACTCCTACACCGGGCCTTTCGACCCCGAGCGCATGTACGACCGCATCGCCGCGCTGTACCCGGGCGTGCACAGCTACTTCGTCGAACACCAGGACACCCCCGGCGTCTACACCATGGGCGCGAGCCCGGAACTGTTCCTGCGCAAGCGCGGTGACCGCATAGCGATGACGCCCCTGGCCGGAACCGTGCCGCGCGATCCGGGCCGCCCCGTGGCCGAGGACGCCGAGCGGGCGCGCGCCGAACTGTTCACCGACAAGTACCTGATCGAGCACCGGCACCTGGTCGACTTCATGGTCGAGGGTCTCGCGCCGTTGTGCGCGGAGCTGGAGTACCCCGGCGAGCCCGAACTCGTCGCGGCCCCGGGCGTCTGGCACCTGGGCACACCGATCGTCGGCCGCCTGCTCGACCCGCGCCTGCCCGTGGCGGACCTGGTGGCCACCCTGCACCCCTCCCCGGCGGTCTGCGGTGTGCCGCAAGCCGAGGCGCTGCGCCTCATCACCGAATACGAATCCGCGCGCAACTACTACGGCGGTCTGGTGGGTTGGCTGGACAGCGCGGGCGACTGCCAGTTCTACATGGCGCTGCGCGGCCTCGAACTCGACACGCGCGCACGGCATCTGACCCTGCGCGCCGGTGGCGGCGTGGTCGCCGACAGCCAGGTGGACATCGAATTCGCCGAGACCTCGGCCAAACTCGCCACCATGCGCCGCGTACTGGGCGCCGCCGACGAGCTGGCGGTGCGGTAGGCGATGGTGAGCGGCCTACACATGCGCGACGCGGTGATCGTCGCGGCCGTGCGCACCCCGATCGGGCGCGGCAAACCCGGTGGGGCCCTGGCGGGTATCCATCCGGTGGACCTCATGGCGCACAGCATTCGGGCGGCGGTGGACCGCACCGGCATCGACCCGGCTGTCATCGACGAGGTGATCGGCGGCGTGGTCAGCCAGGTGGGTGAACAGGCCACCAATGTGACCCGAC
Organism: Nocardia sp. NPDC050406; assembly: GCF_044459025.1. Lineage (NCBI taxonomy): Bacteria > Bacillati > Actinomycetota > Actinomycetes > Mycobacteriales > Nocardiaceae > Nocardia > Nocardia sp. NPDC050406. The sequence continues at coordinate 1,060,848 of NZ_JBITIM010000002.1, forward strand.
GCGCCGCCCTCGCCGCCGGGCTGCCGGAATCGGTGCCCGCCACCACCATCGACCGGCAGTGCAGCGCCAGCCAGCAGGCCCTGCGCTTCGCCGCGCACGCGGTGATCGCGGGGGACTGCGATGTGGTCATCGCCGCCGGGGTGGAGTCGGTCAGCCGAATTCCCATGGGCACCAGCCTCATCGACGCCGACAATCTCACCGGCGTGGATTTCATGCAGCGTTATCCGCAGGGTGTGCCGTGGCAGGGGATCAGCGCCGAACTCATCACCGCCCGCTGGGGTTTGAGCCGCGCCCAGCTCGACGAGTACTCCCTGGAGAGCCATCAGCGCGCGGCCACCGCCACCAAGAACGGGCTCTTCGACGCCGAATTCACGCCACCCATCGCGGATTTGGAGTACGACGAGGGCATTCGCTACGACGGCAGCGCGCGGGCGTTGGCCGACCTGCCGCCCTCGTTCCGCAATGACGCTGTCGCCCGGCGCTTTCCGGAGATCGGCTGGCATATCACCGCGGGCAATGCCAGCCAGCTCGGTGACGGCAGCGCGGCGGTCATGGTCACCACCACCGAACACGCCCGCCGACTCGGACTGACCCCGCTGGCCCGTATTCGCAGCCATATCGCGGTCGGCGACGACCCGTTCCTCATGCTGACCGCCGTCGTTCCCGCGACGGCGAAAGTCCTGAAGCAGGCCGGACTTCGGCTCTCCGACATCGACCTCATCGAGATCAACGAGGCGTACGCGGGCGTGGTGCTGGCCTGGGCGCACGACACCGGGGCCGATCTGCGCAAGGTCAATGTGAACGGCGGGGCCATCTCGCTCGGCCATCCGCTGGGGGCCAGCGGGGTGCGCATCACCGCGACACTCGTGCACGCGCTGCGCGAACGGGGCGGCCGCTACGGGCTACAGACCATGTGCGAATCCGGCGGACAGGCCAACGCCATGATCATCGAAGCGCTGTAAGGGCTTTCGCGCGTTCAACCGAGCAGCGGCAGAATCTCCACCAGGTCACCGTCGCTGGCGTCGGCGGGCACCACGGCCAGACCGTCGCGATGCAGCAGCCCAGCCAGATGGCTGGTGCGCAGATGAACATCGCCCACCCAGCCGCCCTCGGGCAGGGCGCGGGCGGGGACGAGACGCATGACGGGACCGGCGATCTCGGCGGCGTTCACCAGCGGGACGGTCAACACCCGGTCGCGGATATCGCCCGTCAGACCGGCGACCAGCGCGGGGGTGAGCGCCATGAGCACGGAGACCGCCGCGAAGGGATTGCCGGGCAGGCCGAGAACCACCGCGCCCGAACGCAATTGGGCCACCACGGTGGAACCGCCCGGCCGCAGGCGCAGTCGGCGCACCAGCGGACGGGCCGCGGCGCGGTCCAGGGAGGCGCGCAGCTGATCGGCCGCGCCACCGCCGGTCGCGCCCACGATCACCAGCAGATCGCACTCCGTCGCCGCCGCGAGCACCTCGTCGAAGGCATTCGCGGTGTCGCGCAGGTGAACCCGGTCCTGGGTGTGCACGCCGTACCAGGACAGCAGCTGCGGCAGCACCGGGCCGATGGAATCGCGGGTCTGCCCCTGGTGCAGCGGCCCCTCACTGCGAATCTCGTCGCCGGTCATGATGATTCGCGCCTGCACCGGACCGCGCACCAGCGCCGCGGTCACCTCCGCGCTGGCGGCGGCCGAGATCAGGGCGGCCGTCACCGGCGTGCCGACGGGCGCGATCTCGGTGCCCGGCTCCCACTCCTCGCCGCGGCGGCGCACGTCATCGCGAATCGGGGTGTCGGGCAGGCGTTCCAGCAGGCCGTCGGCACCGACGCGCACGAACTCGTCGCGCACCACACTACTGGTGCCGTCGGGAACGTGTGCGCCCGTGGCGATTCGGACGGCCTCCCCGGCGAGCAGTCCCACCGGCCGCTGTCCGCCCGCGAATCCGATATCGCGGCGCACGTGCCAGGGGCCGTCACCGGAGACCGCGTAGCCGTCCATGGCCGAGACGTCGAAGCGCGGCAGCGCGTCCGCGGCGATCAACGGCTCCGCGAGTGCGCCGCCACGCCCGACCCATAACGGCACGCGTTTGGGTGTGAGCGGGGATACAGTGTGGCGCAACACACTTCGCGCTTCTTCCAGGGTCAGTGCGGTGATTGCCGCGGTTTGCTCGACCGCCTCGCGGGCGTGGCGCACCTCGTCGGGCGTATCGCAGTCGGTGACCCCCGACAGGGTCACCATGGTGGTGTCCACCGGCACCAGCGCCTTCATCGGCTGATTCACCAGCGACTCCAGTCGGCTCACCGCCGAGGTGAGCGCGCCGCGCCGCCACACCCCGACCAGGTACTGCGGCCGCCCCGACTCGTCGGCGGCGAACACCGCGTCGCTGCCGGATTCCCGTGCGTGCCTGAGCAGTTCGTCGACGGCACCGGCGGTGAGGAAGGGCATATCGGCCGCCAGCACCACGATGAGCCCGGCCGGGAAGTCGCATCCGGCCAATACGCCCAGGCCAGTGGCTATGGCCGCGACCGGACCGGAGCCCGCCGGAATCTCTTGCGCCTGCAGGATTTCCGGTGGCAACTCCGGGCGCTGTGGCCCGACCACGACCGTGCGGGCGCAACCCGCCACCGCGCCCAGCGCGGCATCCAACATCGATTGTCCGCCTACGACAATGGCGGGTTTGTCCACGCCGCCCATCCGGCTGGCGCGCCCACCGGCGAGCACGATGGCGTCGACGGTCGTCACGAGCGGCGATCCGATAGGCGGCTGGTCATGGGTGTCGATCGTAGTCGGCCCGGCGGTGCGGCCCGCTACGCGACGCGGTTGGCGGCCAGGGACTTTCGGATTGCCGAGAGTTCGCCGACGGTCATGCATGGTGGCTGGCCAATTGCGACACGGTAAAGAAACAGCCATGTTTTGGTCTTGCGTACAACAAAATGTGGCACTATCCCGAAATGGAACCGGCGGTGAGCGAGGGAATCTCCGCAGTTCCGGTAAGTCGAACGCCTGATCTCCGACCGTCGTGAACGGCCGGGTCCGCGCGGACGTCGGGTGTGATTGCTGAGAGTTTGTGGAAAGGGATAGTCGTGGTTACGAGCGCGAAACCTAGACGTGACTCGGACAATGTGCGACCGCCATCGTTCGGCCTGCTGCTGCGTCGCCTGCGCGACGACCGAGGAGTGTCACGGGAACGTCTCGCGTTCAACGCCGGTGTCAGCGCGAGTTATATCAGTCACCTGGAGAAGGGCGATCGCGACCACCCCACGCGCGAAGTCGTGGACGCGCTGGTGCGATATCTCGACCGAATCAATGGACTCTCCCCGGTGGAGCGGCGGCATCTGCTGGATCTGGCCGGACTGGGCGCGGCGGAATTCCCTCCCGTCGACCAGCTGCGCGGTGAGATCAGCGCCGATATGCGGCGGGCGCTGGATCTGCACGAACCACATTTGGCGGCCTACATCGACACCCGGTGGAACGTGCTGGCCTGCAACGACAGTTATGCCCGCGCTTTTCCCGGGCTGGTCGAGGATGTGAACATTCTGCGCTGGTTTCTCGGCAACGAGAAATCCCGGCAGGTGATGGTGGAGTGGGAATCCGAGGTCCGCACCACCGTGCGCTGGCTGCGCGGGCTCATCGGCAGTACCGGCGATACCGCCTGGTCCACCGAATTTCTGGCCGAACTGGGCCGCTACCAACTGTTCCGGGAACTGTGGGACGAGGGGGTCGCCGCCTATGGCCGCGACCGCCCCCTCATGCATCTGCGCGATCCCGCCACCGGCCGCTGCCGGTCGATAGCCGTGCAGCTGTTCAAGGTTTTCAGCGCCAACAATCCGGATCAGATTCAGATCTTCCTCGGTTTGCCGACCTGGTGCGCCGACGACAGCCACCGGGAATGAGTTAGACGGCGGCGGAGGCGTCGGGCGCGATCACCGGCGTCGGCCGGTGCGCGGCGGAGCCGATATCGCGCACCGAGAAGGGGTTGGCCGCCCGTTCCGCCGCTTCGCAGCGTCGTACGAGTCGCACCAGCAGCGGCGTCACCAATTCCGGATGTGTCCACGCCGCACCATGTCCCGCGCCGGGAATGGTGACCACGCCGTCGGCCCCCGGCAGCCCGGCGGCCAGGGCCTCGGATTTCTGGGCGGTGCTGGTGCCGTCGTGGCTGCCGCGCACTACCAGCGCGGGGACGTCGATCTCCGGCAGCCGGTGGGTCAGCGAGCGGCGGTCCATCAGGCAGCGCGCCGCCGTGCGCACCGCCTGCCGGTCGGAGTCGCTCCAGCGCACGGTCCATTCCCGCCAGGCGCGCGGATCCTGGCCGCCGATGAGCTGCGGTGCCAATTCGGCGATCAGCGGTGAAATCGGCTCCGTGCCGCACCAGCGTTCGAAGAAGACTCGATACCAGGCCAATTCGGCCGGTGAGCACTCACCCGCCTCGGTGCTCATGAGCGCCAATCCCCGTACCCGGTGCGGGGCCGCCAAAGCCAGTCGCATGGCCGCGAATCCGCCCTGACTCATTCCGCCGACAATGGCGCGATCGATATCGAGGGAATCCATGACGGCCACGATGTCGGCGGCCAGATCCCAGTAGCTGAATGGTTCGCTCTCGGGTGCCCGAGTGCGTCCGTGGCCGCGCGCGTCGACCGTTACGAGATTGATACCGGCATCAGCCAGAGGTTTGCGCATGGGCTCGAACATCGATTCGTCCATGAGGAATCCATGGGCAAGGACGAGAGCTGGTCCCGCCACCTCCGACGTGCGGAAATGAACGGTGGCGGAACCGGATTGAACATAAGACATGAAGAGACCGTAAGGTCTGAAAGCGGCGGGCAACAGTATTTGCTGACAGAGTGCCGATCTCGGCCGAGTGGCCGCTCTTACGGGTACCAACACTGGTCAGTGTGGGTACTGCTAGGGGTTTGCCCAAACCCGGCCTGCGGGTGGACAAGTCGGACTCGCGGCAGTTGTAATCACCTCATGCATTAGCGGCCTCGATGAGAAGCGGTTCGCTGGAATGCATTTCGATGATCCGGGCAGTCTCCATCAGTTCCGCGGGGCGGCCGTGTTCGAAAGAGAGTTACCGATGTCGAGAATGATCAGGCTGGTTCCGCATATCGCGGTATCCGCCGCGGGGGACCCGAGATTCGGGACTTTCGCCGTATGTGATGGCGAGGGCACGGCGCTGTGGTACGGCCCTTTTTCGGATTACGAACACGTGCATCCGCGTGGTCCGAAGGTGGCCGCGAGTATGGCCGCCGCCACCCGGGCGATATGGCTGGCCGGAAGGGCGTGCGCCGAAACCGGATTACGGCAGGCCGATGTGCAGCTCACCGTTCCCGATCGGGAAGTGGACGCGGCGGTGTTGTTCGGGATGGCGGCCATGGCGGGGATGACGCTGCGGCTGCTGGCCGAATCCGAGAATCCGGCCGGTGACTGGTGTCAGGTTCCGGGCCGTCGCGATTGGCGTCCGGGCACCCTCGCCGCCCTGGTCGAATATCGGGCCGTCGCCGCGCAATTCGCGGGCTGAATTTTACGCACCTCCATCGAAATCCCGATCTCTGTTCGCACAGCAGTACCGAAAGGAACACTATGTTCGACGTCACCACCGCGGAACGGCGCAACGACTTCCGGGTCGATCGCGGCGCGGGTCTGCGCGAAGCCCTGGAAGGGCTGCTACTCCACAATGGCATCGGTTTGGATGCCCGTATGCGTCACGCCATTTCGGCCACCGTGCACCTCGCGGTCGACACCCCCAACGGTCCGCCCGAGGATGCCGAGGAATTCCTCGGCCGCCTCGACGCCGCCTGGTTGCTGGCCGCCTGGGCCGAACACGACACCGAAATGTCGCTGCTCGCCACCTTGGCCGGGGGAGAGGTGCCCGCCCTGTCCTGGTGCGAACTCATGTTCACCACCGCACTCGCGCCCTGGTCGTCCTCCCCGGCGGCCGTGCACGCCCGGCGCATTTTTCTGACCGGCGAGCAGGCCCGGCCGCTCAGTGCGGTCGGCGACTGCGCCATGGGCCGTTAGCGATTCCTTCTCACAGCTTGGAGATGCAGCGATGAAACTGATGTTCACCAAATTCGATGCCGCGTTCGACGCCATTGCGGGCAATTCGGAATTCGAGGATATCGGCTGGCGCGAACGCGGCCTGTGCACGCAGACCGATCCGGAGGCGTTCTACCCCGAGAAGGGCGGCTCCACGCGCGAGGCCAAGCGCATCTGCCACAGCTGCGAGGTCCGGCAGCAGTGCCTGGAGTACGCGATGAATCGCGATGAGCGCTTCGGCATCTGGGGCGGGCTGTCGGAGCGGGAGCGGCGGCGGCTCAAGAAGGGTGAGGCGGCCTGAGGGTGGTCAGTCCGAAGGCGTTCGCAGCAGACAGAATTCGTTGGTCTCCGGATCGGCCAGCACCACCGCCGGATTGTTGGTCTGGGGTACCGAGCTGACCGGCACCGCGCCCGCGGCCCGCAACCGGGCGGCCTCTTCGGCGGGATCATCACTGGGGAAGGCGATGAGATCCAGATGTAGGCGGCCCCGGTCGGGGCAGACCGCGGGGGTGCGAAGGAATTCCAGCCAGGGGCCCTGCCCGGTGGCCGAGCGAATTCCGGCGTAGCGCGCGGTGTCGTGGGTGACCGGCCACCCCGAGGCGGTGGACCAGAATTCGGCCAGCCGCAGCGGATCGCGGGTATCGACCACGATGGCGGCCACCGCACCCGTATCGACGTAGTGCTCGCGCGGTTCGAGGACACAGAACTCATTGCCCTCGGGATCGGCCAGCACCGACCACGGCACCGCGCCCTGCCCGATATCCAGGCGTCTGGCGCCCAGCGACAGCGCCCGATCCACCTGCACCCGTTGATGATCCAGCGATCTACTGGCCAGATCCAGATGGATGCGGTTCTTGGCGGACTTGGCCTGCCGACCGGGTAGGAAGGTGAGGGCGACATCCGGGCCGTCGGGATCGGGGGCGGCGACATCGACCTCGGCGGGCCGGTCCACCGTCACCTCCCACCCGAGTAGCTCGGCCCAGAACCGGGCCACGGACCTCGGTTCGGCCGAATCGAACACCACGCACGCCAGCCGGGTGGACATGCAACAACGGTAACCGCAGCCCAGGCCCCCGCGCGGCGCGTTCGGCCGATCCGAACCTATGTGTTGGCTGAGGATTCATGCGAACCGAAAGCGCGCGCGGCGCAGGTCGACTCGATCGTCGAGCAGTGGGCAGCCCTCCTCGGCGAGGCGGCGCAGCTGTCGCCCCGCGAGGTGCGGTGCGGGTCTGCCGTCGGCGCGCAGCACGCGGTGCCACGGTAGGTCGGCGGAGTCGGTGCGCATGATCCAGCCGACCGTGCGGGGTGTGCTCAGCCCCGCCGCGGCGGCGATATCGCCGTAGGTGGCGACGCGGCCGGGCGGGATGGCGGCGACGAGTTCCCGCACGCGTTCGATATCGGCGTCGGTGGTGGCCATGGCGCGCTCCTCGGGACGGTGGTTCAGAGCAGTGTGCGCAGCAGGGCGGCGACCTCGGCGGGCCGAGCCTGGGCCACCATGTGGTCGCAGTCGAATTCGTGTACGGCCAGGCGGTCGCCGAGGTGCGCGGCGAGCGCGGTGCGAAAGGCCGGGGTGACGAAGGGCGGACGCACCTTCATCGCCTGCACCAGCAGGGTCGGCAGATCGGCGGGCGGCAGCACGAACTCGCGGGCCAGCTGTCCCCAGTAGGACAGGATCGCGGGGAGGAACAGTCGCCAGGCGACCCGGCCCTCGGTACTCGGCACCAGATGCTCGGCGAGCTCCTCCTCGAGCACCGCCGGGTCCACCTCGGCCCACGCCGTCTCCAGTTTGTCGAACCGGGCCGCCTCGAGATTCTCATAGTCGGGATGTTCGAGCACGCTGGCCGCGATCGTGCGCAGCAGCTCGGGGTCGAGGGCGATCGCGGGGTCGAGCAGCGCCAGCGCGCGGACCAGATCGGGTCGGGTGCGCGAGAGGTGGAGCGCGACCGCGCCGCCGAACGAATGCCCGACCACCACCACGGGTTTGCTGGTCTCGCTTTCTAGCAAATTCTCTAGATCAGCGACGATCGTCTCGAAATCCCAGGGCGGCAGGGAGGTGGATCGTCCGTGTCCCCGCAGATCCGGAGCCACCACCCGAATTCCGGGCAGCTGCTCCTCGGCCAGGGCCCGCCAGCGTCTGCCGTGTCCGGTGAGTCCGTGCAGCGCAAGCACAATCGGCCCTGTCGAGGGGCCGAAACGATGGACATGAAGATCGGACATCGCCCCATTCTGCCGTGTGGGTACGACAGGCGCCGAGGGGCGGGAGGGTGCTACGGGGGCTTATGGGGTTTCGGTGACGCGGCGGGAATGTTGCGCACTTCACTCGGCGAAGACCGGGCAAACATATGTGTCGGGGGCGTCTGTTGAAATAGCCCACGTGATGCGATCGGATAGCTCGGTGCGATTGGTGCGCCGGGTCGAGACCGCGTCCCCCTCTCGGGAGTGGGACGCCGACGTCCGGGAGCTCTTCGCCGAAATTGGAATGGATCCCGGCTGGCGGCCGTGGCAGGTGCTCGGCGGCCCCGGAACCGGCAAGACCGCGCTGCTGGTGGATCTGGCGGCGGCGCGCATCGCGGCGGGCGCGGATCCCGAATCGATCTTGATTCTCACTTATTCGAAGCGTGCGGCGACCGCCGTGCGCAATGCGCTCACCGTCCGGGTGGCGGCGGGCGATCCGGAACTCGGCGGGGTGCCGGGCGCGACCCGGGGACCGCTGGTGCGCACGGTGCACTCCTACGCCTTCGGGATTCTGCGCGCGCACGCCGCCGAACACGGCAATCCGCCGCCGCGGCTGCTCACCGGATCCGAACAGGACATCGTGCTGCGCGAGCTGCTGCGCGGTGAACTCGCCGACGGGGCGCACGACTGGCCGGAGCGACTGCATCCGGCGCTCACCACCACCGGATTCGCCGAACAGTTGCGCGACCTCATGTTGCGGGCCACCGAACGCGGCCTCGGACCCGAGGACCTGATCGAACTCGGCCGCAACCACCAGCACCCCGAATGGGTGGCGGCGGGCCGCTTCGCCGAGCGCTACGAGCAGACCATGCTGTTGCGCTGGTCCGTCGGCATCGAGGCCCCGGAGGCCAGCGCCCCGGCGCTCGACGCCGCCGAACTCGTCGGCGCGGCCATCGACGCGTTGATTCTCGATCCGGAGTTGCTGGCGACCGAGCGCACCCGCATTCACCATGTGCTGGTCGACGATGCCCAACATCTGGATCCGCAAGCGGCCGAATTGGTTCGGGCCATCGGTAGCGGTCCCGCGACCACCGTGCTGGCGGCCGATCCGGATCAGGCGGTCTTCACCTTCCGGGGCGCGGATGCGCGGTTCGCCGCCGACCCGGGGGCTCCGCCGGAGCGCCGAATCATCCTGCGCCGCAACCATCGCAATGCCCCGGCTATTCAGGATGCGGTGGCGCGCATCGCCGCTCGGCTGCCGGGAAACAGCGCGCACCGCACCGCACCGGTGCGGCCGCACGAGGATGTCGAAGGAGACGGCGGCAGTGCGGTTCTCGCGGGCGAGGTGCAGGTGCGTGTCCTCACGACGCCCGCCAAGGAGGCCGCGCTCATCGCCGATCACCTGCGGCGCGCGCATTTGACCCACGGTGTCCCGTGGTCGCGGATGGCCGTCGTCGTGCGGTCGATCCCCCTGTCGCTGGCTCCGCTGCGCCGCGCGCTGCTGGCGGCGGGCGTGCCGGTGCGGCAGCCGCCGCCGGATGTGCCGCTGGCCCGGCGGCGCGGTGCGGCGTGGGCGCTGCTCGCGCTGCGGGCGGTCATGGCCAGTGATCCCAGTCGGCTTCCCGGCCCGCGGCTGTCGGTCTTCACCGCCGACGACGCGCTCGACCTGTTGGCCGGGCCGCTCGGCGGTGCGGACCAGATCAGTCTGCGCCGCCTGCGGCGCGGTATTCGCCGCAGTGTGCTGGAACTCGGCTATCCGAATAGGCGGCACGGCGACGAGACGGAAGACAATGTCGGCGAATCGGATTCGGAGGCCGCTGAGCCCGAGGACCGGCCCGAGCGCTATGCCGACCTCGACCGCTCCTCGGCGGAGATTCTGCGCGATCTGCTGATCGGGGTGGGCGACAAGGCGATTCTCGATCGGCTCACCGACGTGGAGGCCGCGCCGCTGCGCCGGGTCATGAAGGCGGTGGGTCGTGCGCGGGCCGCGCGCCGCAAAGGCGAAGGGCTCGAGGAGATCCTGTGGGCCGTGTGGACCGGGTCGACCCTGGAGCGGCGCTGGGTCGGGCAGTCCGAGCGCGGGGGAGCGGTCGGCATGCAGGCCGACCGCGACCTGGACGCGGTGGTCGGGCTGTTCGAGGCGGCCGCCGCCTATGTCGACCGACTGCCGCACGCCACCATCGAAGGTTTCGTGGAATACCTGGAGCAGCAGGAGATTCCGCAGGACAACGCGCCGCACACCGACCCGGGTGAGGCGGTGACCATTGTCAGCGCGCACGGCTCGGCGGGCCGGGAATGGGACACCGTCGTGGTCGCCGGTGTGCAGGAAGGGATCTGGCCCAATCTGCGCCCGCGTGGCACCCTGCTCGGGGTCGAGGACCTGGTGGATCTCCTCGCGGGCGTGCGGGGCAGCGGTGAGCGGGTCAGCCGCGCCGCGCCGCTGCTCGCCGAGGAGCGGCGGTTGCTGTTGGTCGCGTGCGGGCGGGCGCGGCGGTCGCTGCTGGTAACGGCGGTGGAATCGGTGACCGGTGACCAGGACGCGACACCCTCGCGTTTCCTGGCCGAACTCGACGCCGACACCGACCACGGTGAGCCGGGCAGGGTTCCGACCCCGGTCGATCCCGGCCGTGCCCTGGCCATGCACGCCCTCATCGCCGAATTGCGCGGTGCCGTCTGCGATTCCGAGACCGATCCGGAGCGGCGCGCCCGCGCCGCGCGCCAACTCGCGCGGCTGGCCGCGGCCGGAGTGCGCGGCGCGCACCCCGACGAGTGGTACGGCACGGTGGACCTCAGCTCCGAGAACCCGTTGTGGGAGACCGAAGACGGGGCCATCGCGCTGTCACCCTCCACCGTCGATCAGCTCAAGACCTGCCCGCTGCGCTGGGCGTTGGAGCGGCACGGCGGCAGCGACGGCGACAATGTGCACGCGCTCAAGGGCAATCTCGTGCACACCCTGGTGCAGGCCCTCGCCGGGCAGGTCGACGAGACACAGGTCAAGCACGCGCTGGTGCGGGCGTGGAAGAAGGTCGACCCCAGCTCCCGCGAGGGCGAGAACTGGCACTCCCGACAGGAATTGCGCCGCACCGAGACCATGGTCGACACCTTCCTGGCGTGGCTGCGCAATACCCGCGACGAGCTCACCGCCATGGGCGTCGAGGTACCCATCGACCTGGTGCTGTCCCCGCGCGGACCCGATGAGCTGCCGGTGCGGATCAAGGGGCGCGTCGACCGCGTCGAACGGGATGCCTTGGGCCGCTTCGTCATTGTCGATGTGAAGACCGGCAAGACGCCTATCTCCAAACAGGCCGCCGAGGATCACGCCCAGCTCGCCACCTATCAGGTCGCCGCCGCCGAGGGCGCGCTCGGCGAGGGGGAGCCCGGGGGTGCGCGGCTGATCTATGTCGCCAAACCCAGTGCCAAGGAGGGCGCGACCCAGCGCATGCAGCCGCCCTTGGACGCGGAGGGCATCGACCAGTGGCGGGGCGTGATTCACGAGGCCGCCGAATCCACCAGGGGCCCCAGCTATCTCGCCATGCGCAATGACGGCTGCCGTCACTGCAAGGTCGCGGGCAGCTGCCCGGTGCAGGACACCGGGCGGCAGGTGACCGACGAGTGACTGCCGCCTCGCACAGCGAATCCGGGGGCGGGGCGACGGGTGGGCGGATCACGCCGCGGCAACTCGCCGACGCACTCGGCCTGCCGCCGCCCACCGACGAACAGGCCGCCGTCATCGCCGCGCCGCCCGGCCCCACCCTGGTGGTGGCGGGCGCGGGGGCGGGCAAGACCGAGACCATGGCCGCGCGCGTGGTGTGGATGGTCGCCAACGGCCTGGTCGAACCCGAACAGGTGCTGGGGCTGACCTTCACGCGAAAAGCCGCCCAGCAGTTGACCTCCCGTATTCGCACCCGGCTGGCGCGGCTGGCCGGTTCGCCGCTGGTGCGCGATATCGACCCCACCGGCCACCTGCGCGCGCTGCTCGGCGGCTCCGAACCGGAGATCAGCACCTACCACTCCTACGCGGGTCGCCTGCTCACCGAACACGGCCTGCTCATCCCGGTGGAACCCAATGCCACCCTGCTCACCCAGACCCAGCTGTGGCAGTTGGCCTACCGCGTCGTCTCCACCTGGGACGGTGACCTCGACACCGACCGCAGCCCCGTCTCGGTCACCGAAGCCGTCCTCGCCATCTCCGGTCAACTCGCCGAACACCTGGTCCACCCCGACCAATTGCGCGACGCCCACCGCGAACTCGACCGCCTCGTCCACACGCTCCCGGCGGGCCCCAAACAGCGCGGCGGCCCCAAGAAGGCCCTCCTCGACCTGCTGGAAGTCCAACACGAGCGGGTAGCCCTGCTGCCCCTCGTGGAACGCGTCGCCGAAGAACTCCGCCGCCGCGGCGCCCTCGACTTCGGCGCGCAGATGTCTCTCGCCGCGCGCCTGGCCGCCGACCACCCGGAGGTCGCCGCCGCCGAACGCGCCCGCTTCCGTCTCGTCCTCCTGGACGAATACCAGGACACCGGACATTCCCAGCGCATCCTGCTCGCCTCGCTGTTCGGCGGCGGCGCGAGCCAGTCGGAGCGAGGGCGGTCGGGGGCCGAGCAGCACGACATGGTTGCGCACGCCTCCTCGCGTCCCGGCGACAACGGCGACTTCGGTGGGTACGAATCTTCCTCGCCGGTGGACGATCTCGACGGCCTCGAGGGTGGGCACGCGTCGGCGAAGGATGGGGATTTCCGGACGGAGGGCAGGGCCGCTCGTCACGGTGATCGACGCGGCGAACCCGACCGCCGGAATGCGGGCGCGAGCGATCCCTCGGACTCTCGCGGCGACGCCGCGGATGTGCGCGGGCGAGGCGGCCAGCCGCTGGCGGTGACCGCGGTCGGTGATCCGATGCAGTCCATCTACGGTTGGCGCGGCGCCTCGGCGGCCAACCTGCCGAGGTTCGCGACCGACTTCCCCTGTGCGCCAGGGGTTCCCGCGCCGATCCTGCCGTTGCTCACGAGTTGGCGGAATCCGCCGGAGGCCCTGGATCTCGCGAATCTCGTCGCCGACCCGCTGCGGGAGCGGGCGGCGCGAGGCGGTGGTGTCACCGTGGACGCGCTGCGGCCTCGGCCCGATGCCACACCGGGGGTGGTGGCCTTCGCACTCACCGACACCGTTGCCGACGAACGGGATTGGGTCGCCGAGCGGATCGCCGCCGAGTGGGAGGCGGCCGCCGACCAGGACGAGCCGCCGCCCACCTCGGCGGTGCTGGTGCGCCGCAATGCCGATGCCGCTCCGCTCGCGGAAGCCTTGCGGGAGCGGGGTTTACCGGTGGAGATCGTCGGCCTCGGCGGGTTGCTGCACACGCCCGAGGTCGCGGATATCGTGGCGACACTGCGACTGATCGCCGATCCGTCGGCGGGCAGCGCGGCTATTCGCATTCTCACCGGTGCCCGGTGGCGCATCGGGGTGGCCGATATCGCCGCGCTGTCGCGGCGCGCGCGAGAGCTGTCCATTCGGCAGCCGGGCGGGCAGAACGCCGCCATTACCGATACCGCCGCCCTGGACGACGCCCTGCGGGAGGTCGCGCCGGAACCCTCGGAGCAGGCGGGCCTGGCCGACGCGATCGCCGATCCCGGTGCGGCGGACCGGTATTCGCCCCAGGGCTTCGCCCGTATCGTCGCGCTCGGCCAGGAACTCGCGGCCCTGCGCGAGCGCGGCGGCCAGCCGCTGGCGGAGCTCGTCGCCGATGTCGAACGCACCATCGGCGTGGGTGTGGAGACCCAGGCCCGCCGCGCCACCGCCGGTGCGGGCGCGGGCCGCGAACACCTCGACGCCTTCGCCGAAGTGGTCGCCGGTTACGCCGCCGACCACCGGTCCTCGCTCACCGGCCTGCTCGCCTTCCTCGCCGCCGCCGAAGAGGTCGAGAACGGTTTGGAGCCAGGCGAAGTCGAGGTGGCGCGCGATCGGGTGCAGGTGCTCACCGTGCACGCCGCCAAGGGCCTGGAATGGGAGGTGGTGGCGGTCCCGCACGTGGTGGACGGCACCTTCCCGTCCGGCACCGGCACCGGCACCGCCACCTGGCTCGGCGCGCTCGCCGAACTCCCCACCTCGTTGCGCGGCGACCGCCAGCGCGACGACGCCACCGACGGCGTCCCGGTGCTCGAACTCGACGACATCCACGACCGCGCCGACCTCGAACACGCCCTCGACGCCCACAAGAAGGCCCTCGCCAGCCGCCGCCTCGACGAGGAGCGCCGCCTCTTCTACGTCGCCCTCACCAGAACCGAACGCGCCCTGTTCGTTTCGGCGCACCACTGGGCCGAGACCGGTGCCAAGCCCAAGGGTCCCTCCGCCTTCCTGCTCGACCTCAAACAGGCCGCCGAACAGCCGGGCCCCCGCGCCCGCGCCCTTCGCATAGATCGCTGGGACGATCCGCCGCCCCCCGACACCGCCAACCCCTTCACCGACAACCCGCCCACCGCCTTCTGGCCGCGCGACCCCCTCGGCGCGCGCCGCGCGGATGTGGAGAACGCGGCCGAGCTGGTCCGCACCGCCCTCGCCGCCGCGCGCGAGGAACAGCTGCGCGAATCCCGCGGCGTACAAACCGAATTGGATCTCGGATTCGGTGACGAGCCGACCGATCCCGACGAGCCGGATCCCGCCTACCTCGACGCCCTGCTCGACCCGTACGCCGACGACCCCGACGGCTGGGAAGCCGATGTCGACGCCCTGCTCGCCGAACACGCCGCCGCCGAACAGACCACCCGCGAAGTCGAGCTGCCCGGCCAACTCCCCGCCACCGCCCTCGTCGACCTGCACGCCGACCCGGACAAGCTCGCCGCCCGCCTGCGCCGCCCCCTCCCGTACCCGCCCAGCCCCTTCGCCCGCCGCGGCACCGCCTTCCACGCCTGGCTGCAACGCTGGTTCGGCGCGACCCGCCTGCTCGGCCTGGACGAACTCCCCGGCGCGGCCGACACCGGCGACACCGACGCCGACCTGGTCCGCCTCCAGGAATCCTTCCTGGCCTCCCCGTGGGCCGACCGCAATCCGATCGAGGTGGAGGTCTCCTTCGAAACCACCTTGGCGGGCACCGTCATTCGCGGCCGCATCGACGCCGTCTTCCGCGAACCCGACGGACGGTGGATCGTGGTCGACTGGAAGACCGGAGCCGAACCCACCCCCGCCGACGAACCCGCCGTCGCCGTCCAGCTCGCCGTCTACCGCCTCGCCTGGGCCCGCCTGCTCGCCCAGCGCACCGGCGCCACCGAGGCCGAGATGCTGGACCGGATCGACGCCGCCTTCCACTACGTCCGGACGAATCGGACCATCGCCCCGGAAAACCTCCCGGGCCCAGCGGAACTGGCGCACCTCATCGGCACCGCCGCGCCCGCCGATCCCGAAACTTCCACCGACAACGCGCCGTAGCGCGGCGGCGGCGCGGAATTCCAGTACGCTGCGGTCCTGTGCCGCAGCTAGACGCTCCCGGATTGGCCGGTGATTCCCGTGTTCGGTGAACCGTCAAGTGGTCTGGGCAGGCGACTGACCGAGCGCCCCGACTTCGCGCTGGTGGGCATCCTGCGCATCCCCGAAATCCAAACCAGCCCATGGGCCGCGCTGTGGCGGCGCGTCCTGCTGGCCGCGATCCTGCTGGCCGCCGCCACCCTGGTGGTGTTCATCGGCCGCGACGGCTATCGCGACAACACCGGCAACGAGCTGTCGCTGCTCGACGCCGCCTACTACTCCACGGTCTCGCTCTCCACGACCGGCTACGGCGACATCACGCCGGTCACCCCGCAGGCGCGGCTGATCAATATTCTCGTCATCACCCCGCTGCGGATCCTCTTCCTCATCGTCCTGGTCGGCACCACCCTGTCGGTGCTGACGGAACGGTCCCGGCAGGCTTTCAAGATTCAGCGATGGAGGCACACCGTGCGCAATCACACCGTGGTCGTGGGCTACGGCACCAAGGGCCGCACCGCGGTCGACGCCATGCTCGGCGACGGCATCAAGCCCGCGGACATCGTGGTGGTGGACACCGATCCGAACGTGCTCGAGCGCGCCGCGAACGCCGGTCTGGTGACGGTGCACGGTACGGCGACCCAATCGGATGTGCTGCGCCTGGCGGGTGTGCAGAACGCCGCTTCCGTGGTGGTCGCCGCCAATCGCGACGACACCGCCGTGCTGGTCACCCTCACCGCCCGCGAGATCAATCCCAAGGCCAAGATCGTGGCCTCCATTCGCGAGGCCGAGAACACCCACCTGCTGCGCCAGTCCGGCGCGGACTCGGTGGTCGTCTCCTCCGAGACCGCGGGCCGCCTGCTCGGTATCGCCACCACCACCCCCAGCGTGGTCGACATGATCGAGGACCTGCTCACCCCCGAGGCCGGTTTCGCCATCGCCGAACGCGCCGTCGAACCCGAGGAGGTCGGCGGCTCCCCGCGCCACCTCAGCGATATCGTCCTCGGCGTGCTCCGCGACGGCCGCCTCATTCGCGTGAACGAACCCGAGGTGGACACTCTGGAAGCCCCGGACAAACTTCTGTACCTGCGCAACGTCCACGTCTGAGCGACACCATAGTCTCGATTCGCGGCGCGTCTCGGTTCTGGACTGACCGGAGGGTGCGACGAAGGAGTGCCCGGAGGGAGGGAAGAACCGAGACTTCCAGCGCCGCGAATCCGCCCGGAGCGAAGCGGAGGGCAGAATACAGAGCGTGTCAGGATTCGAACTCGATGTGGTTCCGGTGCTTTCTCGTTCCGCGCTCGACCGGGCGGAACACCTTCGCTCGGATGAGCAGGCGCTGAAAGAAGGCTGGGCGCAGGCGAAACTCGTGCGCATGAACAAGCGGGGGCAGGTGCGCGTCGACGGTAATACCGTCGTATTGGACGCGGCGACCTCGCTCTCGGCCGAACCGTCGGAGCGGGCGGTATTCCTCGGTATCGACGGCGACACCCACCTGTGGGCGGTGCGCGACAACGATATCGAGGGCGAACTCGCCGATCTGCGCGCCGTCGGCGCGACCCTGGACCTCGACGATTTCGGCGCGGGCCTGCTCTCCACCGCCATCGCGCTGTTGAACTGGCACGACAAGGCCCGCTTCAATGCCGTCGACGGCACCCCGACCACCGTCTCCAATGCGGGCTGGTCGCGCACCAGCGAATCCGGGCACGAGGAATTCCCGCGCATCGACCCGGCCATCATCTGCCTCATTCACGATGGCGGCGATCGCGTGCTGCTGGCCCGCCAGCACACCTGGCCGGAGGGACTGTTCTCGCTGCTGGCCGGTTTCGTGGAGGCCGGGGAATCCCTGGAACGCTGCGTGGCGCGCGAGATCAAGGAAGAGGTCGGCGTCGATGTGCGCGAGATCCGCTATCTCGGCAGCCAGCCCTGGCCGTTCCCGCGCTCGCTCATGCTCGGATTCACCGCGCAGGCCGATCCGGAGCAGCCCCTCGAATTTCACGACGGGGAAATCGCCGAGGCGCACTGGTTCACCCGTGCCGAGGTGAAAACCGCACTGGCAGCGGGCTCGTGGGGCAATGGCGGCGGCAATGCCCGTCTGCTGCTTCCGGGCTCGATCTCCATCGCCCGCACCATTGTCGAATCCTGGGCCGCCGCGGGCTGATTGGCGATTACCGGGAACTAATTGGACAAAAAGGACTTTCTCCCTTCAAGATTCAGCGCAACGGCCTCAATGGGAGGCCGTTGTCTATAGGGGAGAATCTCCATGGGTTTTCTGAGTAAGGCCGTCCTGTGCGCAGCGATCTCGGCGGCCACGCTCATGTCGACCGGTGTCGGTACCGCGAACGCGGAAGCCGGACCGGACGGCTACTGGGGCGCCATCGCCGTCGGCGCGTTCGAGGACTTCACGTCCTACGGTTCCGCATGGAACTACCCCGACCGTGAATCAGCCGAGCAGGCCGCGCTGGACGAGTGCGGCTACCGAGGCTGCGAAATCCTGTCGAGCTGGGCCAATGGCTGCGGCGCTGTCGCCATGAGCGAGGACACCATGCGCTTCCACGGCGGCACCGGCGTCACGCGGCCCGACGCCGAGCGGGCGGCGCTGGACAAGCTGGCGAGCATCAAGCCGCAGCTGCCCTTCCCGTTCACGGGCAGCTCGAGCCCGGAGCGCGGCATCATCAAGGAATCGATCTGCACCGCGTAGCGGACTGATCGCCGATCGGGCGGTGGGGGTCCCGCCCACGCACGAAAAGCCGCATACCCCTCGGGTATGCGGCTTTTCCGTCTCCGATGTGGTGTCCGCAGCGGTCCGCTGGATCAGCCGAGCGCGGCGAGCGCCTTCTTCACATCGGACAGACTCGGATTGGTGGCCGTGGAACCGTCGCGATACTTGACCGTCGGCACCACGTGATTGCCGTTGTTCACGCTGCCGACGAATTCGGCCGATGCGGGATCCTCTTCGATATCGATCACCGTGTAGCTGATGCCCGCCTCGTCGAGTTGGGTCCGCAGGCGGCGGCAGTAGCCGCACCAGGTCGTCGAGTACATGATCAGGTCCGTTGCAGTCACGGACTGTGCAACGCCCGTTCACCTGATCGTGTTCCCCGTGCCCGGAGTGGTCGTCGCCGCCGAATGTGTCGGCGCGGGCTGCCATGATGGTGCGCGTGCCGGTCACCACCATTGATCCCAGCGACCGCCTGCGCCTCGACGAACTGGACCCGGAGCAGGCCGCGGCCGTGCGCGCTCCACGTGGTCCCGTCTGCGTGCTAGCGGGTGCGGGAACCGGCAAGACCCGCACCATCACCCATCGGATCGGGCATCTCGTGGCGGCCGGACATGTGCGGGCCGATCAGGTGCTGGCGGTCACCTTCACGGCGCGTGCGGCGGGGGAGTTGCGCGGGCGACTGCGGTCGTTGGGGCTCGGCGGGGACGCCACGCAGGTGCAGGCGCGTACTTTTCACGCCGCCGCGCTGCGGCAGCTGCGGTATTTCTGGCCGCAGGTCATCGGCGATGTGCCGTGGAAATTGGTGGACAGCAAATTTCCGATCGTGGCGCAGGCGGCGCGCGGCTCGGGGCTGTCGGCGGACACCGACAGCGTGCGCGATCTGCTGAGCGAGATCGAGTGGGCCAAGGGCAGTCTCGTCGCGCCCGAGGACTATGCCGCCGAGGTCGGGCGTCGCCATCGCGAAACGCCTTATGACGCAGCCAAAGTCGCGGCGGTGTACAGCGCCTACGAATCGCTCAAGGTCACCCCCGACGGGATGCTGCTCGACTTCGACGACCTGCTGCTGCACACCGCCGCCGCCATCGAGGACTACGCGGCGGTGGCCGAGGAGTTCCGGGGGCGCTACCGCTGTTTCGTGGTGGACGAGTACCAGGACGTCACCCCGCTGCAACAGCGCGTGCTCGACGCGTGGCTCGGCGATCGCGACGATCTCACTGTGGTCGGGGACGCCAACCAGACCATCTACTCCTTCACCGGCGCGAGTCCGACCTTCCTGCTGGACTTCTCGCGTCGCTTCCCCGAGGCGACGGTGGTGCGCCTCGAGCGTGACTACCGCTCGACGCCGCAGGTGGTGTCGCTCGCCAACAGCGTGATCGGCGCGGCGCGCGGGCGCATCGCGGGCACCCGGCTGCAACTCATCGGGCAGCGGCCCGACGGTCCGGAGCCGAGCTTCGCCGAATACGACGACGAACCCGCCGAGGCCGCCGCCGTGGCCCGCGATATCGCCAAGCTGCTGGGCAAAGGGGTGCCCGCCGCCGAGATCGCGGTGCTCTATCGGATCAACGCGCAATCGGAGGTCTACGAGCAGGCGCTCACCGAGGCCGGAATTCCGTACCAGGTGCGCGGTGGCGAGGGCTTCTTCATGCGGCCCGAGGTGCGGCAGGCGGTGAGCACCCTGCGCCAGACCGCCGCGCGCGACGACCTGCCCGACGCGCGCGGACCGCAGCTGGTGACGCTGGTGCGCGCGGCGCTGGCCAAGCTCGGGCTGACCAAGGAGGAGCCGGTCGGCGTGCAGGCGCGCGAGCGCTGGTCCTCGCTGGTGGCGCTGGTCCAGCTCACCGAGGAACTCACCGACCACGATCCGGATCTCGATATCGGGGGACTGCTGCGGGAGTTGGCCGCCCGCTCCGAGGCCCGGCACCCACCGACCGTGCAGGGCGTCACCCTCGCCTCGCTGCATGCCGCCAAGGGCCTGGAATGGGATGCGGTCTACCTGGTCGGCCTGGCCGACGGCACGCTGCCCATCGCCCACGTCCTCGCCTCGGACGGCACGGTCTCCGACGACGCCGCTCTCGAGGAGGAACGCCGCCTGCTCTACGTCGGCGTCACCCGCGCCCGCGAACACCTGCACCTGTCCTGGGCGCTGGCCCGCACCGAGGGCGGCCGCAAGATCCGCCGCCGCTCTCGCTTCCTGGTGGGCCTGGTCCCCGACGACTCCCCGGCCTCCCGCGTCGCCAAACAGCACCCCACCGACCGCCGCGCCCCCAAACGCGTCCACCCCACCTGCCGCATCTGCGGCCGCCCCCTCCTCAACACCACCGCCACCATGCTCGGCCGCTGCTCCCGCTGCCCCGCCGACCTCGACACCCAACTCCTCGAAACCCTCAAAGACTGGCGCAAGGAAAAAGCCGAAGAACTCTCCCTCCCCCACTTCGTCATCTTCAGCGACGTCACCCTCACCGCCATAGCCGAACAACTCCCCACCGACGACCGAGCCCTGGTAGCAATCCCCGGCATAGGCGCGAAGAAACTCCAAACCTACGGAGCCGACGTCCTGGCCATAGTCCAATCCCGCCTCCACTCTTCGTCGTAGGCGGGCGCTGCCCCCAGTGCCAGGGGCAGCGGGGAAGTTCACAAAATCGCAGGTCAAAAATAGGTTGTGCGGTGATGTATCACCCGCCTAGGGTGGTTGGCATGCACCCGGGGTCGCCCCGGTGTGCATGAGCACTTTTCGATCGCAACGAGTTCAGGAGGGAGGCAGACCAGTGACTACAGACTTCGCATCGACCTTGTCGGTGAAATCCGTTGTGCCGTCCGTCGAGTCGGCCTCCCGGGGGATCCTCGCCATGCAGGGGATTCGTCTGTCCAGCGTAAGCGGTAGCGGCAGTGGCATTTTCGGTGTCTTCGGCACCGTCGGCGTTCACAAGAATTTCGAAACCGATCTTTATGCCCCGTCGCACATCGTGATGCAGGACAAGCCCAAGGGTGACTGGCAGCCGACCGCTGATCAGCCGACCGCTGATTTCGCCATCCTCGGCGCACCCGCAGAAGCCGGACTCCGTCCGGCGCATCTGCTGGCAGCAGCCCGCACCCGCACCGCCCACCCAGCGACCGTGATCAGGAGTCGACACCGAAGTCGACTCAGGTAGGGAAGACCTCCCACACCACCGGCCACGGATCGCACCAAGCGAAACCGTGGCCATATTTATATCGGCCTCCAGCCACCGGCACCGGTTTCGCGGAACGAATTGACCGCTGCACGAGCTGAAGGAGAACGACGTGTCCACCACGGTCATCCGTGAGCGCGCGACATGCCGCACCGTGACTACCACCACCCGCACCCGTCGGGCAGTCACTCTCAACATCCCCTGCCGGGTCGGCAACCCCGACCTCTGGTTCGCGGAGAGCCCGACTCAGCTGGAAGAGGCCAAGGCGCTGTGCGCTTCGTGCCCCATCCGCCAGGGCTGCCTGAACGCCGCGCTGGATCGCGCCGAGCCCTGGGGTGTCTGGGGTGGCGAGATCTTCGACCAGGGTGTCGTCATCGCCCGTAAGCGGCCTCGCGGCCGCCCGCGCAAGGTCGCGGTGGCATGATCCCCGAATCGAACGGGGGTCCTGAACGCATACGACCCGCTCACTTCGCGGTGAGCGGGTCGTTTTGCGTTCGGGGTACGTTGTCGCGTTCGTAGTCGACGCGTTCTGGGGGAGTCTCTTTCGGCCTGGACGGCCTCAGCTGGCGCGGCGGTTCTCCAAGTAACCGGGCACCCAGTCGTTGACCAGTTTCATGAACGGCACCTCGGCATCCAGCTGCGCGCAGATACCGACCGAACCACCCAGCACCCGGAAGATCATCACGTATTCGGCCGGAAGTTGCAGGGCGCGAGCGGTTTTCATCTCCGCGCTGGTGACATCGGTGGCCTTGCCCGCCACCCGCTGCATCCACCGCCGGGTGAAATGGAAGCTCTCGGTCTGGATGGGATCGGTGAAGGGCCGCAGATAATCCTGAATCTCCTGGTGGCTCACCGTCTTTCCGGGAATCACCCAGCCATTGGTGTGCATGAGCTCGGTGAGCTCGTCGAAGCGCTCCTCGACCGCGAGCGCCACCATCTGGCCCAGAATCGGCGGGAAGCCGTGCGGCAGCGGCGCGCACGCGCCGTAGTCGATGACCGCGAGGCGGCCGTCGGGCAGCACCATGAAATTGCCCGGATGCGGATCGGCGTGCAGCAGCCCCGCGACCGCCGGTGAGGAGAAATGGAACTCGCCCATCAATCCCGCCACCCGATTGCGCAGCTCGACCGTCCCCGCCGGATCGGCATTGCCCTGTTTGATGATCGACGCGACCGAGGTGGCATCGTCCAGCCATTCGGTGACGATCACCTTGGGCGCGCTGGCCACCACCTTGGGCACCAGGAACCGGGGATGTCCGTCGAAGGCCTTGGCGAACTGGCGCTGATGCCCGCCCTCGATGCGATAGTCCAACTCCTCCTCGGTGCGCTCGCTGATCTCGGCGAGCACCGGCTTCACGTCCGCGCCCGGAATGAGCGTGCCGATCATGCTGGCCATGCGATTGAGGGTTTTGAGGTCCGCCCGCAGCGCCTCGTCCGCGCCCGGATACTGCACCTTCACCGCGACGGTGCGGCCGTCGGACCACTCGGCCTTGTGCACCTGGCCGATGGAGGCCGAGGCGGTGGGCTCGTCGTCGAAATGCTTGAAGCGCTGCCGCCAGGCGGTGCCCAGCTGCTGGTCGAGCTGGCGGTGCACGGCGGCCGCGGGCATGGGCGGCG
The DNA here is from genome assembly GCF_044459025.1 of Nocardia sp. NPDC050406. NCBI lineage: Bacteria > Bacillati > Actinomycetota > Actinomycetes > Mycobacteriales > Nocardiaceae > Nocardia > Nocardia sp. NPDC050406. Next base: position 1,083,994 of record NZ_JBITIM010000002.1, read on the forward strand.
CGGCGGCCTGCAGTTTGGTGAGGGCTTCGCGGTAGTGCTCGCCGAACTCCTCCGGTACGGCGGCCTCCATGACGCTGAGCGCCTGCCCGAATTTCATGGCTCCGCCCTTGAGCTCACCGAGGACCGCGAACAGCTGTTCCGCGGCCTTCTGATTGAGCTCGGCGTTGATCTCCTTCTTATCGCCCCCGGCGAGTTTGCGACCGAACCCGACGGCCGCCCGTCCCGCGATACCGAGTGGAATCTTGGCCAACTTGGCATTGCGGGAGGAGCGGCGGCTCACAATCTCAGACACGTCCCCATCATTGCTGACGTACCAGGCGATGTGCCATGGGAATTGGGTCATCTTCAGGGTCTCCATAGATAGTGTCCTCCATCACACCGGGGCGTGAACTGGGCTTTCCTGGCAGCGGCAGGAGGGATGCGGTGGCCACGGGCGGTGTTCGAGGCGTCGGGAATCCAGGTTCAGCTCCACGGTGGCGTCGAGGGTCGCGGGCGGATGGTCGGTGGAGCCGGTGGCGACGGCCTCGATCTCGGCCAGCGCCAGGCCCGCTGTGGCCGCGACGGCGGCGGGGGAGGCCTGCCCGACGCGGCCGAGCAGTTGCGCGGCGAGATGCGGCCACTCCGGGTCGTACTCGCAGCGGCGGAGGTCCGCGCAGTGCAGGCAGCTGGTGACGCCCGGGAGCACCAAGGGGCCGATCACGCCGTGCGCGTCGCGAATCCGGACCTGTAGATGCGGAACCCGATGGCGGACCAGCGCTTCCACCACATTCGGCGCGGGCACCAGCGCATCGGCCAAGACCACGAGATCCGGTAGCCGGGGGCCGGGCAGCGCGTCCTGGCCACGAGAGTGACTGGGACGCAGACCGATCCGCCGCAGCCCGCGCAGGAGTTCGTCCGACAGCGGGCCGCGCCCGTGCACATGCACACTGCGCACCCGCGCGGCGGACGGGTCCCGCGCCGAGACCAGCCCGGCGGCCTCGATCTCCTCTAGCAGCGCCGCGGCCACCTCGGTCGACATACCCAGTTCGCGTGCCCGCCAGAGGATCTGCGGCCGACTGCGAAAGCCGTCCAGCGACCGCAGAAAGGCCAGCACCGTCTCGGTCTCGAGCCCGGGCGCTTCCAGGACGAGCGCCGAACCGGGATCCCAGCCGAGCTGTACGCCGCCACCGCGCCGCACCAGCACCGCCACGCGGGGATGCAACATCGGGCTGTTCGCGCTACGCGTCATATCAGCAGTATGCGCACCGCCGCGTCCGCGTTGGATCGCGAAAACCCCGCCTGCGCAGGGCTTTCGCATGTTATCCACAACTACGGCATCGAGTTGCTCACAGCCCGCCACGCGCGATCAACCGCGCGGTCGGCGCAGGCTCCCGCTCGTCCACGCCGCGACTCCAGGGCGGTATTCACGGCCCCCAAGGGGTCGGGCGCGAACGCCTTCCCAAGCGCCGTGCGCTCTAGGCGTCGTCGCCCGAGGACTTGTCGTCCTCCGTCGACCCCTTCGCCTCGCGCTCCTTCTTCTCGCGCGCCTCGGTCTCGGCCAGCTGCGCCAGCGGATCGTCGAAAGCCGTTGTGCCGCCGCCGATCACGGTATCGATGAAGCCCGCCTGATTGTCCAGGTCATCGGAGTCCGGCAGCAGGTCGGGATGCGCCCACACACCGTCGCGCTTCTCGATTCCGGCATCGGTGGTGAGGCGTCGCCACAGCGCGGCGGCCTCGCGCACCTTGCGGGGGCGCAGTTCCAGGCCCACCAGGGTGGCGAAGGTCTGCTCGGCCGGACCGCCGGTGGCGCGGCGGCGGCGCAGCGTCTCGGCGAGCGCGCCCGCACCGGGTAGGCGATCACCCACGGCATCGGCCACCACGACCTCCACCCAGCCCTCGATCAGGGCGAGCAGCGTCTCGAGACGCTCCAGCGCCGCCTTCTGCTCGGGGGTGGTCTGCGGTTCGAAAGTGCCCTGGGACAGCAGCTCTTCCAGCTTCGACGGGTCCGCCAGCGACATCGGGTCGATGTTCTGCGCGGCCTCCTCGATGGCGGAGAAGTCCATGCGGATACCGCGCGCGTAGTCCTCCACCGCGCCCAGCACCTGCTGGCGCAGCCACGGCACATGCGCGAACAGTCGCTGGTGGGCGACCTCGCGGGCGGCCAGGTAGACCAGGATCTCGCTCTCCGGGCGCTCCAGTCCGGCACTGAATTCGGTGATGGCGGCGGGCAGCAGCGCGGCGGTGCCGTCGGGGCCCAGCGGCAGGCCGATATCGGTGGAGGTGAGCACCTCCTTGGCCAGCTGGCCCAGGGCCTGACCGAGCTGCGAGCCGAAGGCGAGGCCGCCCATCTGGCTCAGCATGCCCATCATCGGGCCCGCGAACTGCTTGGCCTCCTCGGGCAGGGTGGCGGTCCACATACCCGAAATCTGTTCCGCCACCGGATCGCACAGGCGCTTCCAGGTCGGCAGGGTCTCTTCGAGCCAGTCGTTGGCGGTCCAGGCGACGGTCTTGGTCGCGCCCGCGGGCAGCGTGGTGGCGGCGTCGAGCCACAGCTCGGCCAGGTGCGCGGCATCGGTGACCGCGCGGCGGGTGCCCTCGGTCACCGGTGTGACCGACGGGCCGAGTTGCTGACGGGCCAGGCGCTTGGCAACGTCGTAGTTCACCGGACCGGACTGGCCGCCCGGCTGACCCATACCGCTGAACATCGCGCCCAGTTGGCTGAGCATCTGGCCGAGCTGCGACGGATCGAATCCGCCGGTGCCGCCGGTCATGAAACCGAACGGGTCGTTCGCTCCGGAACCCGACTCATTGCCCGGCTTCTTGCGCTCCGGATCGTCGTCGGGGTTCGAGAATCCGAACGGAAAGTCAGTCATACCCACTACGGTACTGGAGCCCGCGCGGCGGCGAACCACCGCCGGAACGCGGTAATCGCGCCCATCACAAGTACCCTTGGCCGCGTGAACCGTCGGATATTCACCCTGCTCGCCGCCCTGATCCCGATTCTCGTATTGGGTGCCGTCGGCAGCGCCGTCACCGTTCCGTTCGTGGCGCTCGGACCAGGCCCGACGTTCGACACGCTGGGTGATGTGGAGGGAAAACCCGTGGTCGACGTGCGGGGAGCGCCGGTGGACCCGACCACCGGGCACCTCAATATGACGACGGTCTCCGTTCGCGATGGGCTGAATGTTTTCGAGGCATTCGGGCTGTGGTTGAGCGGTCAGCAGGGGCTGGTGCCGCGCGCCGAGGTGTATCCGCCCGGGGTGTCGCGGGACGAAGTGGACAAATCCAATAAGCAGGACTTCAAGGATTCCGAAGACAACGCGGAGTTGGCGGCGCTGCATTATCTGAAGATGCCGACCGTCGTGAAGGTGCGTTCGGTCTCCGACGAGGGTCCGGCCAAGGGCGTACTGCGCGAAGGCGACGAATTGGTCAGTCTCGGCGGCACGCCCATCACCACGGTCCAGGATCTGCTCACCGCCGCCTCCACCACCAAGCCCGGCACGACCGTCCCGATCGTGATCCGCCGCGACGGCGTCGAGCAGACGGTCGAGGTCACCGCGGGCGCGCGCCCCGACGCCCCCGAGAAGGGCTATCTCGGAGTAACCCCCACCGAGGTCCCCGTCGGCCCCCTCCAGGTCGACTTCAACCTCTCCGAAGTGGGCGGCCCCTCCGCCGGACTCATGTTCACCCTCGCCCTCATCGACAAGCTCACCCCCGGCGAACTCAACGGCGGCCACTTCGTAGCGGGCACCGGCACCATCGACCCCGCGGGCAAAGTAGGCCCCATCGGCGGCATCCAATACAAAATGATCGCCGCCAAGAACGCCGGAGCCGAAACCTTCCTCGTCCCCGCCGCCAACTGCAACGAAGCCAAACAACGCACCCCCGACAACCTCCGCCTCGTCCGAGTCGAAACCCTCACCGACGCAGTCGAATCCCTCGACAACATCAACGCAGGCAAAGAAGCCCCCACCTGCGAATAACCCCACTCTTGGGATTCTCGTGCCCCGCTGCCTGCGGCAGCGGGGCACGAACGCGAGAAGGGCGGAGCGGCCCCGATGCCGAAGCGGGGCCCGAACGCGAAAAGGGCAGAGCGCCACCCACTGCTGAAGCAGGGGCACGAATGCGAAGGGCAGAGCGGCACCTCTGCCGAAGCGGCGGGTACGAAGCGAGATTGGAAGGGCGACGCCGCCGCGAGCCGAGGACCGACCCCGCCATCCGATAGACGGACGACATGGCGAGCGCCCGCGATCGAATGTCTCGAAACGAGTGCCGCCCGGAGCTGAGGCCGTTGGCACCGTCTAGTTGTGGTGTGGCGCTGAGTCCGCTGGCGCTGCCCAGCGGTAGCGCGGTCGCGGTGTGTCGCTGAAGTCGCTGGGGCTGTGATGCGGTCGCGGTGTAGCGCGGAGGCCGCTGGCGCGGTGGCGGTGTAGCGCGGAGCCGTTGGAGCGGTGGCGGCGTGGCGCGGAAGCCGCTGGCGCGGTGGCGGCGTGGCGCGGAGGCCGCTGGCGCGGTCTCGGTGGGGCGCGGAGGCCGCTGGCGTCGTACAGCTCTGTCGGTGTGCCACTGGCGCTGTTGGGTGTGCCGGGAACCTCGATGCCTCATCGTTCTGTGGCCCGCTGCCGCAGGCAGCGGGGCACGAGATCCCAGAGTGGGCTACTCCTCGGGGTCGTTTTCGAGGGTGTGGCGGAGGGCTTCGATGAGGTTGGGGGCGAGGTTGGGGGTGGTGCGGAGTTCGAGGTCGCCGAAGGGGTCTTCCTCGTCTTCGGTGGGGCGAATGTTGAGTAGGGAGAGGGAGGTTCCGTCGCGGAGGACGCCTGCGAAGAGGCGGGCGTCGCGGCGGTCGGGGTGGGTTTCGGCGGCGTGGCGGGCCGCGCCGTCGGCGGCGTCGCGGTCGGCGAGCAGGGGAGCGATGGCCTCGTCGAGGGCGGATTCGGCGGCGGGCGGGAGGACCAGGATCTCCTGGAAGAGGATGACGCCCTCCACGGCGGGCGGCCAACTCGTGGTGGCGAGGAATTCGTCGAGCGCCATCGGATCGCCGGTGAGGTCCTCGGGCAGCGGATCCTGCGCGATGGGGGTGAGCGCGTTCCCGGCGTCGAGCTGGTCGAGCAGCGCGGGCTCGGCCGCGACCAGATCGGCGGTGGGCACCAGCGCGAACAGCTGCGGCGGCCGCTCCCACCCCTCGCCATCGACGAACTCGGCCACTTCGCGGATACACCGGTACAGGGCGGACGCGGACCATTGCTCGGGATTCACGCGCCCAATCCTCGCACCCGGTGCGAACGGAGCGTTTACGGCGTCAGCGTTTCGCGGCTCGCGAACATGGGGTGCGCCCCGCGAAATGCCGGGTGTTTTACGTAGAGTGGTGCGCGACAGGTCTCGTGGGACCACAGACCGATCTTCGGACTCAGGAGCGTGGCATCGTGGGCATGCGCCCCCCGACAGGCTTACCATCGCTGTCCCGACGCAGCCGCGTGCTGCTCGTGACCGCCCTAGTGCTGGCAGCGCTGCTGCTGGTGGGGCCGCGGCTCACCGACGCGTATACCAACTGGTTGTGGTTCGGCGAGGTGGGATTCCGCAATGTGTACGTGCGTGTCCTGGTGACCCGGATCATTCTCTTCATCGTCGTCGCGGTGGTCATCGCCGCCATCATCTGGCTGGCCCTGCTGTTGGCCTACCGCTCCCGTCCGGTATTCGTGCCGAACAGCGGCCCCGGCGACCCCATCGCCCGCTACCGCACCACCGTCATGAGCCGACTTCGCCTGTTCGGCATCGGGATTCCCGCGATCATCGGCCTGCTCTCGGGCCTGGTGGCGCAGTCCAGCTGGGTGACGGTGCAGATGTTCCTGCACGGCGGCTCGTTCGGCCAGAAGGATCCGCAGTTCGGTCTCGACGTCGGCTTCTACGCCTTCGATCTGCCGTTCTACCGGATGATCCTGAACTGGCTGTTCGTCGCCGTGGTGATCGCGTTCATCGCGAATCTGGTGACGCACTACATCTTCGGCGGTCTGCGCCTGGCGGGCCGCGAGGGCACGCTGAGCACCGCGGCCCGCGTGCAGCTGGCCGTACTGGCCGGAATCTTCGTGCTGCTCAAGGCCGTCGCGTACTGGTTCGACCGCTACGCGCTGCTGTCGAGTGCGCGCAAGGACCCCACGTTCACCGGCGGTTCCTACACCGATATCAACGCGGTGCTGCCCGCCAAACTCATCCTGCTGTCCATCGCGGTCATCTGCGCGGTGGCCTTCTTCGCCGGAATCGTGTTGAAGGACTTGCGCGTTCCCGCCATGGCGGCGGCGCTGCTGGTGCTCTCCTCGGTGCTGGTGGGCGCGGTGTGGCCGTTGCTGGTGGAGCAGTTCTCGGTGCGCCCGAACGCGGCCACCAAGGAGGCCAGCTATATCGAGCGCAATATCGCGGCGACACGGCAGGCGTACGGCATCACCGACGACAAGGTGGAGTACGTCGATTACAAGGGCGTGGCGCAGAACGCGAGCGGCGCGTCCATGTCGCCCGCCGACAAGCAGACCGTCCAGAACATCCGCTTGCTCGATCCGAACCTGATGCAGGCCACCTTCATTCAGCGCAATCAGCAGCTGCAGAACTTCTACGGCTTCCCCGACCCGCTGGATGTGGACCGCTACGAGGTCAACGGCAAGGTGCAGGACTTCATCATCGCGGCCCGAGAGTTGCAGCCGCAGAACCTGTCCGGCAACCAGACCGACTGGATCAACAAGCACACCGTCTACACGCACGGCAATGGTTTCGTGGCCGCGCCCGCCAATCGGGTGAATGTCGCGCCGCCCAAGGAGTCGGCGGAGGCGCAGCAGTCCGCGGGTAACGAATCCGGCGGCGGCTACGGCTATCCGGTCTTCGACGTCGACGGCAAGTCGACCGTCAGCGACCTGTTCATTCCCAAGGATCGCCAGGCCATCCCGGTCGACGAGCCGCGCATCTACTTCGGTGAGCTGATCTCCAAGTCCGATGCCGACTACGCGATCGTGGGCGCGAACGACCAGCCCGCTCGCGAATACGACACCCCCACCGCGCAGTACACCTACACCGGTGCGGGCGGCGTGCCGCTGGGCAACTGGTTCAACCGGCTGGCCTTCGCGGCCAAGTACGCCGAGCGCAACATCCTGTTCTCGGGTGTGATCGGCCCGGATTCGAAGATCATCTTCAACCGCAATCCGCGGGAGCGGGTGCAGCACGTCGCGCCGTGGCTCACCACCGACGGCGACGCGTACCCGGCGGTCGTGAACGGCCGCATTCAGTGGATCGTGGACGCCTACACCACCCTCGACAGCTACCCCTACGCCCAGCGCACCTCGCTGGACGGGGTGCTGGAGGACAGCATCGACCAGACCACCGGACGGCTGCTGCCGCGCAAGGAGGTCGGCTACATCCGCAACTCGGTGAAGGCGACCGTCGACGCGTACGACGGCACGGTGAAGCTCTACGAGGTGGATCCGTCCGATCCGGTGCTGCAGGCGTGGCGCGGCGTGTTCCCGGGCGTGGTGACGCCGGAGAGCGAGATCTCGCCCGAGCTGCGCGAGCACTTCCGCTACCCGGAGGACCTGTTCAAGGTGCAGCGCGAGCTGCTGTCGAAGTACCACGTCGACGATCCGCGAGAGTTCTTCACCAACAACGCCTTCTGGTCGGTGCCCAACGATCCGACCGTGGAGGGCGCGGCGGGCGGCTCGCATCAGCCGCCGTACTACCAGCTGCTCGGCAACCCGGTCACCGGTCAGCCGATGTTCACGCTGACCAGTGGCATGGTGGGCTTCCGGCGGCAGTTCCTGTCGGCGTACCTGCAGGCGCATTCGGATCCGGAGAACTACGGCAAGATCACCGTGCTGCAATTGCCACCCGGTTCGGAGACGCCGGGCCCGGGCCAGACGCAGACCTCGATGACCACCGCCGACGAGGTCTCCCGTGACCGCAACCTGCTCACCGGCGGCAATGTCAACAAGATCCGCTACGGCAATCTGCTGACGCTGCCCATCGGCGACGGCGGCATCCTGTATGTCGAACCGTGGTATCTGGAGCGCAATGCCGGGGCCGGAGCCCCGACATTCCCGCAGCTGGTGAAGGTGCTGGCCAGTTACCGCGACAAGGTCGGCTATGGCTCCACGGTCCAGGAGGCCCTGGACAAGGTGCTGCCCGGCACCGGCAGCGCGGCCACCAACCTGCCCAACCAGCAGGGCACGACCCCGCCGACCGAGGGCACCAACCCGCCCCCGAACCCCGGCACGACGCCCCCGGTAGGCAAGGAGGCCGCGGTCAAACAGATCGACGACGCCCTGGCCTCGGTCTCGGACGCCCAAAAGTCCGGTGACCTGGGCGAATTGGGCCGCGCCCTGGAGCGTCTCCAGACCGCGATCGACGCCTACGAGAAGGCAGGCGGCTAACGGCAAGCGGGCGGGATTCTCCCCGCCCGCGCTACCTGTAGAACAACCGAAAGGCGTTGCCGTCACCTACGACGACAACGCCTTTCGGCTCTCCCGGTATGGAGTTGCAAAGCCCAGAACCCGTGCCCGACGTAATACGTCCGGTATCCGCTGTCCAAAGCAGCCGACCGAGCCGTCGTGCCGAAGATCTGCCACCTCCGAACCCGCCGTCCAAAGCAACGAATCCAGAGGCCCCACCGACCCGCCCGACATCCGCGGCGAGCCGATAGGCCATGACCCCGCCGCCGGATATCCGCAGCGGGCCAGTGGTCGTGTCCCACTGCCGTATATCCGCAGCGGGTAGAGAATCGTGTCCCCGCTGCTGCGCATCCGCAGCGGGCCAGTGGTTGTGCCCCACTGCCGCGCATCCGCAGCGGGACGAGAATCGTGCTCCCACTGCTGCATATCCGCAGCGGGACGAGAATCGTGCTCCCACTGCCGCACATCCGCAGCGGTCGAGAATCGTGCCAGTGTGCCGCGCGACGGCGGTGGGTCGAGAGGTCGTGCCCCCGCGAGGTCTTACGCTCGTGCCCGCTGCGTCAGCAGCGGGCACGAGATCCCAGAGTTGGGACTATCCACCGATCGATTCGATCAGCGCGGCATTGTCGGCGAGGATCTGGTGGTACTGGCCCTGCACGCCGAACTGGGTGGCCAGGTCGCTACCGGCGGCCTTGGCCTGGTCGATGAGCGCCTGCGCGTCGTTGACGGGCGCGGGGGCGGGCGCGGGAGCGACGGGCTCCGGGGCGGGCTCGGGCTCGGACTGGCCCTGGCGCAGGTACTGGCCGCAGACCGGCCACGCGCCGACACCCTGGGTGGCGAGCACATTCTCGGCCACGCGGATCTGCTCTTCCTTACTGGCATTCGACGCCAGCCCGGTGCCGCCATTGGCCACCCAGGTGCTGTGCGAGAACTGCAAACCGCCGTAGTAACCGTTACCGGTATTGATTCCCCAGTTACCACCGCTTTCGCACTGTGCGACGCCATCCCAATCGTGGGCGGGCGCGGCCGAGGCGTTGGCGGAAAGACCGAACGGGACGGCAACAAGGGCGCTGGTCACAGCCGCGAGGCCGAGTGCGCGGGTGTTGATCTTCCGGTTCTGTTTCATGGTGGTGTCCCTCCCTGCGCCCACCGGCACCGGCGCGTTCGCTCCGCCGTGTCCCTGTCCCCAGGAGGTCGGGGTTCCCGTACCGCGGGACAGGGTCGTCGGTGTGCGGCGGTTCGGGTCGGAGCCCATCACGTTTTGTTCCGGGCCGAGGACGACGATAACGAGGAAATCTCAACAGATCACGTCTTGATAACTTCGGAATTGCATGAAGCGAATAACGCGAAAAACACCGTCGATGCAGGTTGGCTATGCTGTATTTCGATAGTCCAAACGGTCTGTTATCTGCTCGTGATGTGTTCCAGATCACTACGATTTTGTGACATGGCTCACGTTTCAGACGAGGTGTCGCCTGGGAATCGCGCGCATGCGTTCAAATCGCAAGCCCTCTTACACCCCCAACCGCCCGCCCTCTCGGGCTTGCCCCGAGTTCGCCCGAAATACCACCCAGACCTCCCCGGTTCCAACATCTTCGCAACCCCGAAACCGCCCCTGACCACCCGATTTGCATCCCTCTCGCAACCGTGTGTAATGTTGTCTTCACCGACGCGGGGTGGAGCAGCTCGGTAGCTCGCTGGGCTCATAACCCAGAGGTCGCAGGTTCAAATCCTGTCCCCGCTACTAAAAAGTGGCCCGGAACCAACTGGTTCCGGGCCACTTTCGCGTTGCGGGCAAATATCCGCCGAATCGGGGTCCGCTACCGCAGTCCCCGCCGTCAGGGTTCGAGGTCGAGCACGCCCTTGCCGGTGGCGATGTCGAGGGGGACCGAGACCTGGTCGTGGGCGATGAGCCAGGTGTTGTCGATCTTGCGCATGCCGTAGGTGGCGCGGACCCACATGCCGTTCGTTGCCGCGCCGGTGTGGAGGGTGCCGCTGAGGCGGCCGAAGGCGTGGCCGTAGGCGATGTCGTCGCCGACGGTGACGGTGAGGTCGCGGAGTTCGTAGTCCACGGTGTCGAAGACCTGGAACACGCGGGTCCAGTTCTCGAGTTTGGCGGCGATGCCGACGTGCTGGAGGGGTGGTTCGACGTCGAAGGAGATGACGTCGGGGGTGTAGATCCGGCGGATCGCCTCGAGGTCCTTGGCGCGCAGTGCGTCGATCAGGCGGGCGATTTGGCGGCGGATGCCGGACTCCGCTGCCAGGCGGTCGGCGGAGGGCTGAATGGTGTTGGCCGCGTTCATGATCGGTTCCTCAGGAGTTGACGAGGGGAGTGGTGCGCAGTGGGGCGAGTGCGGTGCTCCAGGCGAGGAGCTGATCCAGGGTCTTGTCGAGGGCGGCGACGTGGTGGTCCTGGGGAACGAAGGTGGCGTGGTTCTCGAAATCGGTGAGCAGCGAGAGGGCGACCTGGTAGCCGACATCGGCCAGGCCGAGCGTGCCGCAGACGGTGCGCAGCTGCACCACCGCGCGGACGCCGCCATTGACGCCGTACGACACGAATCCGACCGCCTTGTCGGCCCATTCGCCGCACACGTGGTCGATGGCGTTCTTCAGCACGCCGGGCACACCGCCGTTGTACTCCGGCGTCACGATGACGAATCCGTCGAAGGCCGCGATCCGCTCGGCCCAGGCGCGCGTGTGCGCGTGCGACGAGGGGCCGAACAGGGGCGGGGCGGGCTCGTCCAGATGCGGAAGCGGATGGTCACGCAGGTCGATCAGCTCGAATTCGGCGTCACCGCGCCGTGCGGCGGTCTCCAGCACCCACTGCGCGATCTGCGGGCCCTTGCGGTTGGGACGGGTACTGCCGAGGATGATGCCGATTCTGGTCATGGCCGGAACTCCTGGTTGGCGGAAGGGGATACGCCCCTTCCGACGACACAGCCCCCCGGAATGTCAGGCCGACGCGTTCCGGGCCGGACCAACCGCGTGATCCGGCCCGGAGAACGCCGCCCTCGGCACCCGCTGGATCAGCTGACCAGCGTCAGGAACTCCTCGAGGCTGAGGCGCCGGTCGCCGTTCAGGTCGGCCTTCTCCAGAATCGACAGCGCCGCGTTCTTGGCGGCCTCGGAGGAGAACCCGAACGCCTCGACCGCCTGCGCGTACTCCTCGAGGGTGATGTAGCCGTCACTGTTGGCGTCGACCTTCTGGAATACGGCCTTGGCCTCCGCCACGGTGAACCCACCCATAACCCACTCCTTCGTGCTGTTCCAATACCGAACTGGCCCACGGAGTATCGCATCCGCCGCCAATACTCCTTTGCCCTCGGCCTGCGATCTTGTTACCGTCGGGGCATGCAGTACCTCTTCTTCCTCTGACAGGTCCGGGTCCGGCCGCGCCGACGCGCGCGCCTCGAGACCCCGCATCGATGTCCGTACGCGCACTCGCGCGTGTCATCGACCGGAGGCGCATCCCACACCACGTAGCGGTGGGTGAGTTGTGCCCGGAGGAAGAATTCATGACCATCACGAATCAGCCCGCGCGGGAGCGGGCGCAATTGACATGCTCCGATATCGCGGTGGAGTTCGGCGGCCGCGCCGTGCTGACCGGGGTCGATATGACCGTGACGCCGAGGTCGCGGTGGGGGATCGTCGGCGAGAACGGCCGCGGCAAATCCACGCTGCTGCATGTGCTCGCCGGAACGCTCGTTCCCGACGCGGGCAGCGTGCGGCGCACCGGCACGCTGGCGCTGGCCACCCAGGAGCTGCCCGACACCGACCACCGCACCGTCGGCGCCGTCATCGACGAACGGCTCGCGGCCGTGCGCGCGGCGCTGGCCAGCCTCGACGAGGCGACGGTGGCGCTCGCCGAACAACGCGACGGCGCTGACGAGAAGTACAGCGCGGCACTGGAATTGGTGCAGCTGCTCGATGCGTGGGATGCCGATCGGCGGGTCGATATCGCCCTGGCGGGTCTGGCCGCCCCTACCGATCGGGAGCGGCCGCTGTCGACTTTGTCGGTGGGCCAGCGGTATCGGGTGCGCCTGGCCGTATTGCTCGCCGCCGGAGACGATTTCCTGCTCCTGGACGAGCCGACGAACCATCTGGACCGGGCCGCACTGGATTTCCTCACCGAGAGCCTGCGGACCTTCCCGGGCGGTGTGGTCGTGGTGAGCCACGATCGCGCCCTGCTCGCCGATATCGCCGACACCATCCTCGATCTCGACCCGACGCCCGATGGCAGGCCGCGCACGTACGGCAACGGTTACGCCGGGTATCGCGCGGGCCGCCGGGCCGAATTGGCGCGCTGGGCGGAGGAATACGAGCAGCAGCAGGCGGAGCACCGGCGGCTCGCACAGGACCTGTCGGAGGCCCAGAACCGTCTGGTCACGAGTTGGCGGCCGGAGAAGGGCTCCCCGAAACACGGGCGCGCCACCCGCGCCGGGGCACGCGCCCGGGCGGTGCACCGCCGCCAGGGCGAGCTGGACCGGCACCGCATCACCGCGCCGGTTCCGCCGCAGCGGTTCTCCATGCCGGAATTGCCCGCGCGGCACGGTGTTTCGCTCCTTCGTGCGGAAGCCGTCACCGTCGCTGACCGCCTGACGCAGCCGGTGGATGTGACGCTCGAATCCCATGATCGCCTGGTCGTCACGGGTCCCAACGGCTCCGGCAAATCCACCCTGCTGACCGCGTTGGCGGGCCTGCTCGGGCCGACCACGGGAACGGTGCACCGCGCCCGAACGGCCCGGGTGCGCCTGCTGCGCCAGGAGTCCACGCCACAGCCGCACCGCCGCGCCCGTGACCTTTTCACCGAAGAGGTCGCGAATCTGGTGACGGCCGGACGACTCGCCGAGAGCGAGGTCGTGGCATTGTCGTCGCTGGGCCTGCTGGCCTCCCGCGATCTGGACAAGCGCATCGGCGATCTGTCCATGGGCCAGCAGCGTCGACTCGATCTCGCTCTCGCCCTGGCCGCCCGACCCCATGTATTGCTGTTGGACGAGCCGACCAACCATCTCTCCATCGCCCTGGTCGACGAGCTCACCGAGGCATTGGGGCGCACCGACGCCGCCATTGTCGTCGCCACGCACGACCGGCAACTCCAACGCGATATCGCGCACTGGCCGACACTCGCACTGCCGCACCGAACGGTCGCGGCCGTCGGCCGGTCATAACGAGTGACTCTCGGTATTCCGGGTCGGCCGTTTGGCGCGGTCGGCCCGGGGTACCGCTCGCTATGCTCCATTGAGATCGGCAGTTGTGAACGCAGGGCACCACATTGGAAACGTCCACGAGAAACACACAGCCACGCTCGGTTACGCGGTCGAAGTCGTACGAGGCGATATGATTCCCGTCGCTTTGCCGACGACACCAGGTCGCCGATGGCGCGGTAGCGGATCCGGAAGGAGTAAGGCGTATGCGGGCCCCGCTCACCCTGGTGGATATCCTGGCGACGCGAGCCACCGATACCCCGAATCGGATCGCTTTCACATTCTCGAGTTACCGAGAAGACAAGGAAGCCGTCGATTTTCGGCACCTGTGGGATCGAGTGGTCGAGGTGGCGCGGGCAGTGGTCGAGGTGACCGTTCCCGGTGACCGTGTCGTATTGCTGTGTCCGCCCGGACCGGATTTCGTGTACGCGTTCTTCGCCTGCCTGTCGACGCGGCGCATTGCCGTCGCCGCGCCATTGCCATCGTCGTCGAATCAGGCGACGGCACTGACGGCGATCATTCGCGACAGCGGCGCGACGGCGGCCGTGGCGCCATTGGCGACGGTACCGATCAGCGCCGAGCTGCTCGGCGGCGATATCGCGATTGTCGACAGCGGTGCGGCGGTGAGCACTTCGGCCTCCGACGCGCCTTTCGACTTTCCCACATCCGACGATATCGCGTTCCTGCAATACACTTCGGGCTCGACCGGCACGCCCAAGGGCGTGGTGGTGCGGCACCGAAACCTCATGCACAACCTCGGACTCATCACCGCGAATTTCGGTATCACACCGGACAATTCGCTCGTGTCCTGGCTGCCGCCGTTTCACGATATGGGTCTCATCCAGGGCATCCTGCTGCCGGTGTTCGTGGGCCTGCCCGCCACGCTCATGTCACCCATGACCTTCCTGCGCGATCCGCTCACCTGGCTGCGCGCGATCTCGGAGAGCGACAACACCCTCGCCGGGGGACCCAACCTCGCCTACGGACTGTGCGTGAAACGCGTGCCGCCCGCCGAGGCCGCCCGGCTCGACCTGAGCCACTGGGACGTCGCCTTCGTCGGCGCGGAGCCGGTGAACCCCGCTACGCTGCGCGCTTTCGCGGAGACCTTCGCGGTGAGCGGTTTCCGCGCCGAGGCTTTCGTGCCCACCTACGGCCTGGCCGAATCCACGCTCTTCGTCGCCGGTGGCCCGCGCGGCTCGGGTGCGCGCACCCGCTTGTTCGCCGCGGAGGATCTCGAGCGCGGTCTGGCCGTCGAACGCCCGGGTGGGCGCGAGCTACCGAGTATGGGCGCCGTCGAGGCGGAGCACGTCGCCGTGGTCGACCGCGACACGGGGCGGCGCTGCGCACCGAATCGCGTGGGCGAGATATGGCTGCGCGGCCCCAGCGTCGCCGACGGCTATTGGAACAAGCCGGAGGAGAATCGGCGCGCGTTCGCGGCGACCATTGCCGGAGAAGGTGATTCGACCTATCTGCGCACCGGCGATCTCGGATTCGTCAGTGCGGGAGAACTGTACGTCTCCGGCCGCCTCAAGGAACTGATGATCGTCCACGGCCGCAATATCTTTCCCCAGGATATCGAACGGACCATCGTTTCCAGCCATCCGAACCTGCGGCCCGGCGGCTGCGCGGTCTTCGCGGCGAGTATCGACGACGAAGATCGCGTGATGGTGGTCCAGGAACTCAACGACACTTTGGAAAAGGATGGTGCGGAGGAGTTGGCGGGTTCGATTCGCGACATTGTCAGTCGCGTACACGCCATCAGTCTGTACCGGGTCGTCTTCGTAGGAAAAGGTGAGGTACCCAAGACAACCAGCGGCAAGATCCAACGGCAGCGTTTGCGTGAAACCTATTCATCGGCGGCGGCATTGGAGGACAGCGCGTTATGACCAATTCGACCGAGAGCCCGACCGTACTGGATTTCTTCGTTGATTGGGTCGCTGAGCGATTGGGGCGTGATTCGGTCGACCCCTACGCGCCGCTCACATCGCTGGGGCTGGATTCGGTGAAAGCGGCGGAGCTGATGACGCTGCTGGAGAATCGATACGATACCGAGGTCACCGCCGAGGAGATTTTCGACGGGCTGACCCTCGCCGATATCGCGGACAAGGTGAACACCACCGCACTGGACGTATCGTCCTCGCGCACTCTCGATTTCAGTCTGCTCTTCTTCGCCAGTGATGCCCAGCGCAATGCCGACGGGCGCTACCATCTGTTGCTCGAAAGCGCCCGTTTCGCCGATGCGCACGGCTTCGAGGCCATGTGGATTCCGGAACGCCATTTCCATTCCTTCGGTGGCCTGTACCCGAACCCGGCGGTACTCGGCGCGGCATTGGCGGCGAGCACCGAGCGGGTGCGTATTCGCGCGGGCAGTGTGGTGCTGCCGCTGCACGATCCGGTGCGCGTCGCCGAGGACTGGGCGGTGGTGGACAACCTGTCCAACGGCCGGGTCGACCTGGCCTTCGCCACCGGATGGAATGTCGACGACTTCGTGCTCGCGCCGGACAACTACGCCGAGCGCGTCGAGATCACCCGGTCGGGTATCGAGACGGTGCGGCGGCTGTGGCGCGGTGACTCGGTCACGCTGCCCAATGGCGTCGGTGAGGAGCGCGAAGTGCGCATCTTCCCGGCCCCGGTCCAACCGGCCCTGCCGACCTGGCTGACCTGTAGCGGCGGTATCGAGCGCTTCGAGATGGCCGGTGCGCTGGGCGCGAATGTGTTGACCGCCTTGCTCTTTCAGGAAGTGGACGAGCTGGCGGAGAAGCTCGCGGCCTACCGCAAGGCGCGGGCGCGCCACGGTCACGGTATCGAGGAGGGCACCGTCACCGTCATGCTGCACACCTTCGTCGGGGAGGACGAGGCGCGGGTGCGCAAGACGGTCGAGGGCCCGTTCAAGCGTTACCTCGAGGATTCGGTGGACCTGTGGCGGCGCGGCTCGGCCGCCCTCGACAGCCTCGACGAGGGTTCACGAGCCAAGGTGCTGGACTTCGCCTTCGAGCGCTATTACCGCAACAACGGCTTGTTCGGCACCCCCGACTCCGCGCTGTCCATGGTCGAGCGGCTGCGCGCGATCGGTGTCGATGAGATCGCCTGCCTGATCGATTTCGGCATTCCGGACGCTCAGGTGCTGGCGGGACTGGATTCGCTGGCCGCGCTCGAGAAAAGGGCGTTGTCCACCTAGGCACTCTTCGGGAATCTCGAGATACGGGAGCATCATTGACCGGCGCGCGTTCTCTTCCCTTTCCGTTATCGGCCGCACAGCAAGGCATTTGGTACGCACAGCAGTTGGCGGGCTCGACCCCGGTGACCAATTCGCTGTTGCTGGATCTGCCCGGCGACCTTGATGTGGAGCTGCTGGCGCGGTCGTTCTGGCGGGTGGCGGGGGAGTTCGAAGCCGGACGGCTACGGCTGGTCGAGGGTGACGGCGCACCGCTGCAGGTGGTGGACCGTCCCCTGGGTGAGTCCATTCGCTGTCTGGATCTGCGGTCGGCCGCGGACCCGGTCGCCGCGGCCCACGACTGGATGCGCGCGGAATACAGTGCGCCGGTCGACCTCTATCGGGACCGGCTGATCACCACCGCGGTGCTGCGGGTGGCCGAGCACCGCTGGTTCTGGTACCTGCGCGCCCACCACATCGCCATGGACGGGGTCGCCGCGATGACCCTGCTGACCCGGATCGGCGAGGTGTACACCGCCGCGGTGGAGGGACGGGAGCCCGCGACCGCGCGCATTCACGGTCTGGCCGAACTGGTCGCCGAGGACGAAACCTACCGGGCCTCCGAGCGTTTCGAGGCCGACCGGCAGTTCTGGCGGCAGTGTCTGGCGGGCTTGCCCGCACCGGTCAGTCTCGCCGCGCAGAGCGGCCCGGCCGACGCGCACCCGCTGTCGGTGAGCGGCCTGCTGCCCGCCGAGACCGGTGCGCTGCTCGACGCCGCGGTCAAGGCGCACGCGGTTACCCCGGCGGCGCTGATTCTGGCGGCTTTCGGCTTGTTCCTCGGGCGCATGACCGACAGCGCCGATATCGTGCTCAGCCTGCCGGTCTCGGCCCGCGTCACCACGGCGGCCCGGCGGTCGGGCGGCATGCTGGCCAATACCGTGCCATTCCGCGTCACCACGAATCCCGGTGACACCGTGGGGAATCTGGTGGCGGGCGCGCAGCGGCAACTGGTGGAGGCGCTGCGTCGGCAGCGCTACCGCCAGGAGGACATGTTCCGCGACACCGACCGGCTGACACCGCAATCGCAGGTCTTCGGTCCCTACGTGGATCTGATGATGTTCGATACGAAGATCGTCCTCGGCTCGATCGTCGGCCAGTTGCAGGTCTTGACGCCCGGACTGGTCTCGGATCTGTCGGTGAGCTTCTACTCCGGCGCCGGTGCGGAAGCCACCCGGGTGGACTTCGTGGCCAATCCGAATCTCTATACGCGCGACGAGCTCACGGGTCACCATCACCGGTTCCTCGGCTTCTTCCACGGCTTCCTCCGAGCCCTCGCCGCCGATGCCGCGACGCCGGTGCGCAGTATCGACCTGGTCGCGCCCGAGGAACGAAATCTGCTGTTGGAGCGGTGGAACGACACCGCCGCGCCGGTCGATCTCGGCACGCTCGCGCGGATGTTCCAGGCGCAGGCGGCGCGAACCCCAAACGCGGTGGCCGTGGTGTCGGACACCGAGCGGCTCACCTACGCCGAACTCGAGGCTCGGGCCGGGCAGCTGGCGCAGGCGCTGGCCGCTAACGGCGCAGGGCCGGAAAGCATTGTCGCGGTCGCGCTTCCACGCGGGGCATCACTCATCGTGGCATTGCTCGGGGTACTCGAATCCGGTGCCGCCTACCTGCCCCTGGACCCGACGTCGCCAGCGGATCGACTGGCCTACATTCTCGGCGATGCCGATCCTCGGATCGTCCTCATCGACGAGAGCACCGCCGATCTCTTCGCGGGGCTGGACGTCACGACGCTGCACATCGATCGGATACCGCACGTCGACAACGACTTCCAGCCGCCCCGCGTACGCCCGGACAATGCGGCGTACTTCATCTACACCTCCGGCACCACCGGCAAGCCCAAGGGCGTGGCGATCACCCACGCCAACGCCGTATCGCTGTTCGCGGCCACCCAGCCCTGGTGTGAGTTCGCGCCGACGGATGTCTGGGCGTGGTGTCACTCGCAGGCCTTCGACTTCTCGGTCTGGGAGATCTGGGGTGCGTTGCTGCACGGCGGTCGGGTGGTCGTGGTGCCGAGGGAGGTGGCGTACTCACCCGCCGACCTGTGGCAGCTCGTCGTCGCGCACGGCGTCACCATCCTCAACCAGACACCGTCGGCCTTCTACGCCCTCGTCGAATCACGCTGTAGCCGTGCGGAAGACGCGCCAGCGCTGCGCATGGTGATCTTCGGTGGCGAGGCGCTCGATCCGGTGCGCGTGCGCCGCTGGCCGCTGCTCCAGCGCCCGGACGCGCCGGTACTGGTGAACATGTACGGCATCACCGAAACCACCGTGCACGTGACCGAACAGGTTCTCGCCGAGGAACATTGGCGCGGCGACCCGGGCACCAGCCCCATCGGTGTGCCGCTGGCCAATCTCCGTGCGTACGTGCTCGATTCGTGGTTGCGGCCGGTGCCGGTGGGCGTCGCCGGGGAGTTGTACGTCGCGGGCGGTCAAGTGGGCCGCGGGTACCACGAGCGGGCGGGGTTGACCGCGGCCCGGTTCGTCGCCGACCCCTTCGCCCGTGACGGCGGGCGGCTGTATCGCAGCGGCGATGTGGTGCGCTGGACCGCCGCCGGAACCCTCGAGTACGTCGGCCGCGCCGACGAACAGGTCAAGATTCGCGGTTACCGCATCGAACTCGGTGAGATCGAAGCCGTGCTGGCGGCCGAGGACACGGTGGCGCAGGCGGTGGTCACCACGCGCACCGCCACCGCCGACGCCGCGACCTCGGAACAGCTTGTCGCCTATATGGTTCCGGATGCGCACGCCGCGCCCGTGGCAATGCGGTGTCTGCAAGCGCAGCGAGACGGCACGATCGCCGCCACCGAACTGCACGAGCTGCCGAACGGTATGCCGGTGGTCGGTCGCAACAAATCGAATATCACCTTCCTCTACGAGGAGATCTTCGAACGCGCCGAATACTGTGCCTGCGGTCTGACCATCCCGCGCACGGGCTGTGTCGTCGACATCGGAGCGCACGTCGGCATGTTCTCGATCTACGCCAAGACGAAATCACCCGGGCTGACGATCTACGCGGTCGAGCCGATGCCCGAGCTACGCCGCATGTACGAGGCAAATTCGGCGCTGCACGGCCTGAACGCCACGCTGGTGCCCTACGCCATCGGCGCGGAGTCGGCGACCGACACCTTCACCTACTACCCGGAGATGTCGGTGCTGTCGGGCCGCGGCGCGGACAGCCGTGTGCAGCGCGACATCCTGGAGTCCTACCTGCACAACGAATTCCAGGCCGAGAGCCGCGATCTGGGGGATCGCTACGTCGATCAGCTGATCGCCGACCGGCTGGAGTTCGAACGCGTCGACGTCCCCATTCGCAGCCTCTCCGGCATTGTCGACGAGTACGGCATCAGCCATATCGATCTACTCAAGATCGATGTGGAGGGCAGCGAACTCGACGCGCTGCGCGGTATCGAGCCACGGCACTGGCCGCTCATCGACCGCTTGGTGATCGAGGTGCACGATATCGACGACCGGCTCGCCCTCATCGACAAGCTGTTGTGCGAGAAGGACTTCGAGGTCGCCTCCCGGATCTCGCCGAATGTCACCGGCACCGATCTGCACATCGTCTACGCGGTGCGCCACGGCATCGATACCGGCGCGAACCCCGGCGAGCAGGTCGATGTGCTGGAACCGCACCAGAAGTGGAGTTCCCCGACCGCGCTCGGCGCGCTGATGCGCCAGCGTCTGGGCGAACGCCTCCCCGGCTACATGGTGCCCGATGTGGTGATGGTGCTGGACCGGCTGCCGTTGACGGTGAACGGCAAGGTGGACAAGGCGGCCCTGCCCGAGCCGGTACTGGCGCGCGCGTCGTATCGGGCACCGGCCACCGCGCTGCAAGAGGTGGTGGCGGGGGTGTTCGCGGAGGTGCTGGGCACCGAGCGGGTGGGCCTCGACGACGACTTCTTCGCCCTGGGCGGCAATTCGCTGTCGGCGACGCGCTTGTCGGCGCGCCTCTCCGACGGAGCGGGTGTGGCGGTGGGGGTGCGCGATATCTTCGAGGCATCGGCGGTGGGGGCGCTGGCGGAGCTGCTCGCCGACCGTGTGGCGCGCGCGGAAGTCGGTGGCGCGGACGAGGGTCCGCGACTGACGCGGCGCGAACGGCCAGAACGGATTCCGCTGTCGTATGCCCAACAGCGCATGTGGTTCGTGAACCGTTTCGCGCCGGAGTCGGTGGCGTACAGCATTCCCATGCTGCTGCGCCTGTCGGGCCGGGTGGAGACGGCGGCCTTGTCGGCGGCGGTGCGGGATGTGCTCGCGCGCCACGAGGTGCTGCGCACCATATACCCCGACGTGGACGGCGTCCCCTACCAGGTGGTGCTACCGGTCGAGGACCTGGACACCGCGCTGGACCTGACCCCGCTGCCGGTGGCGGCATCCGAATCGGCGGCCGCGGTGGACGACGTGGTGTCGGTGGGCTTCGATGTGGCGCGGGAGGTTCCGATGCGGGTGCGCCTGCTGGCGGTGGGCCCCGAGGAGTTCGTCCTGGTGTGGGTGGTGCACCACATCGCCGCGGACGGGTTCTCGATGGCGCCTCTCGCCCGCGACCTGGCCGCCGCGTACGCCGCGAGATGCGCTGGGCGGCAGCCGGACTGGACGCCGCTGCCGGTGCAGTACGCGGACTACGCGCTGTGGCAACGCGAGCTGTTGGGTTCGGCCAGCGATCCGGATTCGATGCTGGCGCGGCAACTTCGGTACTGGACCGGACAGTTGCGGGATCTCCCCGAGCTGGTGGAACTGCCCACCGATCGGCCGCGCCCGGCGGTGGCCTCGCATCGCGGGGCGAAATACCACTTCGCGGTGGAGCCGGAGGTCGTCACCGGGTTGCGCGGGCTCGCGCACTCCGCCGGGGTGACGGTGTTCATGATCTTCCACGCGGCCCTGTCGGTGGTGCTGTCGCGACTGTCCGGCAGCGGCGATATCGCCGTCGGATCACCGGTTTCGGGTCGTGGCGCGGCCGACTTGGACGATCTCGTCGGCATGTTCGTCAATACGCTGGTGCTGCGCACGCGGGTGGACGAAGCGGTGCCGTTCACCGAGCTGCTGGCGCAGGTGCGCGGCGTGGATCTGGATGCTTTCGCGCACGCGGAGATTCCGTTCGAACAGGTGGTGGAGGCTCTCGATCCGCCGCGCAGCCAAGCCCATCACCCGCTGTTCCAGGTCATGCTGGCCTTCCACAATCTCGACGAGGTCCGCTTCGACTTCCCGGAGCTGGAGGTGACTGGATCGGGCGCGGAGACCGGTATCGAGCGCTTCGATCTGACCTTGACCCTTACCGACGCTCCCGATGAGCGTGGCGCGGTTCCGGTCGAGATCGGCTACGCCACCGACCTTTTCGAGGCGAGCACCATCGCGGCGTTCGCGCAGCGCCTGCTGCTGGTGTTGGGTGCCGTGGTCGCGGACCCCACCCTGCCGGTGCGGGAGATCGATGTGCTGTCGACCGTGGAACGGCGGATCCTGCTGGAGGAGTGGGGTCGTGGCGACCGAGCGGTGCGCCCGGCGACGCTGCCGGAGCTGCTGGCCGCGGCGGTGGCGAGCAACCCGGACGGCGCTGCGGTGGTGGACGGGGAGCGGCGCATCACCTACCGCGACCTGGATGAGCGGTCGAACCGGTTGGCGCACTGGCTGATCGGTCACGGTGCGGGACCGGAGTCGGTGGTCGCGATCGGCGCCCCGCGCTCGCTGGAGTGGGTGCTGTCGGTGTGGGCGATCGCCAAGACCGGTGCCGCGTTCCTGTCGCTGGATCCCGGACACCCCCTCGAGCACAATCGATTCGTCTGCGCCGATTCCGCTGTCTCGCTGGGAATTACGACCGGCCGGTGCCAGGAAACGCTGCCGCGAGAGGGCATGTCCTGGCTGGTGGTCGACGATCCGAGTGTCGCCGCGCGGATCGCGGAGTGTCCGCCGACGCCGGTCGACGTTGCCGATCGGCATCCACTGACTCCCGCCTATGTCGTCTACACGTCGGGCTCGACCGGTCGGCCGAAGGGCGTGGAGGTCACCCATACCGGGTTGGCGGGTCTGGTGGCCGACCACGAGCAGCGGACAGCCGTCGACGCGGATTCGCGGGTATTGGGCGTCGCCGCGCGGACATTCGACGCGGCCGTACTGGAATTGCTGCTGGCGATATCCGGCGGCGCGACGCTGGTGCTCGCCGCCGAGGACGCCTACGGCGGGCAGCCGCTGTGGGAACTGTTGCATACGCGGCGCGTCACCCACGCGTTCCTGACGCCGTCGGTGGCCCTGTCGCTCGACGCCGACGGCCTCGATGACCTGCGGGTCGTCCTGACGGGTGGTGACCGGTGCGGGCCGGGGGTGGTCGCGCGCTGGTCGGGAACCGACAGCACGCATCGGCGCACCGTGCACAACCTGTACGGCCCGGCCGAGGCGAGCATCTGGGTGACCGGTGCGGAATTGGCACCGGACCGCGTGCTCGGCATCGGGGCTCCGGTCACTGGAATGACGGTGGCCGTCCTGGATTCGTGGTTGCGGCCGGTGCCCGCTGGCGTGGTGGGCGAGCTGTATGTGTCGGGACCCGGTGTGGCGCGGGGGTATCGGGGCCGCGCCGGATTGACCGCCGCGCGCTTCGTCGCCCATCCGTACGGGAAGCCCGGCGAGCGCCTGTACCGCACGGGCGACCTCGTGCGGTGGGTGCCCGCCAGCGAATCAGGCGCGGACACAGCGACTTTGGCGTACGTCGGCCGCGCCGACTTCCAGGTCAAGGTGCGTGGCCAGCGTCTCGAATTGGGCGAAGTGGAATCCGCGCTGGCCGACGTGGACGGTGTCGATCAGGCCGTCGCGGTCGTACACACCTCCGGTGCAGGTGCCGGTGCGTGTTTGGCGGCCTACGTGGTGCCCGCCCCCGGCGGCGTACTGGACCCGGCGAGCGTGCGCGAGTCGGTGAGCGGCCGCCTGCCCGGCTACATGGTGCCCGATGTGGTGACGGTGCTCGCCGCAATGCCCTTGACCAGCAGCGGAAAGGTGGACCGTCGAGCGCTGCCGGAACCTGTCGTCGCCGCACGGCCGTTCCGCGCGCCCGCGAGCGCCGTCGAGGAGATCATCGCGGCGGTCTTCGCCGAGGTACTCGGTATCGACGGCATCGGGGTCGACGACGACTTCTTCGTGCTGGGCGGCGATTCGATCGTCTCGATCCAGGTCGTCGCCAAGGCGCGCGCCCGCGGGGTGGTGTTCGGGCCGAAGGACGTCTTCGAACAGCGCACCGCCGCACGGCTGGCGGTCATCGCCCGCACCACATCGGAGGCTCCCGCACAGTCCGTCGACGACGGCGTGGGGGAGATGCCGCTGCTGCCGGTGGCGCGGTGGATGGTCGAGTGGGGCAAGGGTTTCCGGCGGTTCGACCAGCATGTGGCGCTACGGCTGCCGTCGGGGGTGGACGAGGCGGGCCTGCGCACCGCCGTCGGTGCGGTGCTGGATCGGCACGATGTATTGCGTTCCCGGTTGCGGCACAACGATTCCGGGGAATGGTCGTTGGCGGTGGCACCGCACGGCACCGTCGATGCGGCCGCGTTGGTGCACCGGCGGGTCCTCGAGGTCGGCGAGAGGGAGCCGCGCACGGTTGCCGAGATCGCCGGGGCGGAACTGGATTCGGCCCTGCGACGGCTGGATCCGACGGCCGGAGCCATGGTGCGGTTCGTCTGGCTCGATCCCGAAAACGGTTCGCCGGGCTGGCTTCTGGTGGTCGCGCACCACTTGGTCATCGACGGTGTGTCGTGGCGAATCGTGGTGCCGGACCTGTTGTCGGCCTTGGAGCGGATACGCATCGGCGAGACACCGGTGCTCGCACCGGTGGGCACGTCGATGCTGCGGTGGGCGCGCGGCTTGGTCGCGGCGGCCACCGAGCCCGAGCGCGTGCGGGAACTCGAGCTGTGGCAGCGCATGGTCACCGGTGCGGACCCGCTGTGGGGCGGACGCGAACTCGATCCGGCGGTGGATACGGCCGACGCGCTCGACCGGGTGCGGATGGAGGTGCCCGCCGCGGTGACGCGGGCCCTGCTGACGCGGGTGCCGGAGGTCTTCCACAGCACCGCCGAGGACGTCGTGCTCGCGGGACTGCTGCTGGCGGTGCGGATCTGGCGTTCGCGACGCGGGGTCGACGAGCCGTCGGTGCTGGTGCGCATGGAGGGCCACGGACGCGAGGAACAGGTCGTCGAGGGCGCGGAGCTGTCGCGCACGGTCGGCTGGTTCACCGCCATGTTCCCGGTGCGCTTCGATACTGGCGACGCCGACATAATCCGGTCGGTCAAAGAGCGTTTGCGATCGATTCCGGACAAGGGCATCGGCTACGGCCTGCTGCGGTACCTCAATGCCGAGACCGCGTCACAGCTGCCCGACCGCATGCCCGGCGGCCTCGGCTTCAACTACCTCGGCCGTATCACCGGCGCGGACGGCCTCGACGGCGGCCTGGGCGAACTGCACTCCACCCCGGACCCGGATATGCCGGTGACCCTGGCGGTCGATGTGAACGCGCTCGTGATCGACGATCGGCTGCGAGCCGGTATCCGATTCCCGAGTACCCTGCTGAGTCGCGCGGACATGACCGAGCTCGCGCGGTTGTGGTCACAACAGCTGATCAGCCTCGCGGCGCACGCGGAAACCCCTGGCGTGGGCGGCCATTCACCGTCGGACTTCGATCTGGTGCGCCTGACCCAATCCGAGATCACCGCACTGGAACAGCGGTACCCGACCCTGCGCGATATCTGGCCGGTGACACCCCTGCAAGCCGGATTGCTGTTCCACGCCGACCTTTCCGAGACCGGCGTCGATCTCTACACCGCGCAGATCGTGCTGCGGCTGTCCGGCAGGCTCGATGTGGACCGCCTCCACGCGGCCGCGAACACGCTGGTCGACCGCCACCGGATCCTGCGCACCGCCTACACCACGACGGTGTCCGGCACACGCGTCGGCGTCGTCTCGGAGCGGGTCGAACTACCTTGGCGGGTCATCGATCTGACGGATCTGCTCGGTGCGGGCGGCGAAGCGCGCTTGACCGCCGTCGCCGCCGCCGAGAAGATGCGGCGCTTCGACCCGGCGGTCGCGCCGCTGGTGCGGTTCGTGGTGGTCGAACTCGCGGTCGACCAGTGGGCGGTGGTGCTGACCAATCACCACGTAGTCCTCGACGGCTGGTCGCTGCCGCTGGTCGTCGGCGAACTGTTCGCCGCCTACACGGGCATCGAGCCCGCCGCGACGGATTCGTACCGAGAGTTCCTGTCGTGGTTGGCGACTCGCGATCGTGAATCGGCGCGGGCCGTGTGGGCCGAGGCGCTGGACGGTGTCGAACCGACCCTGGTCGCGGGCCCCGCGGCAACCACGTCCGGTGTGGTGGCCGAACGGACGATCGCGTTCGACGAGGCGGAGACCCGCGCACTGGCCGCGGCGGCGGCGACCGCGGGCGTGACGGTGAATACCGTCCTCCAGTCGGCGTGGGCACTGCTGGTCGCGAGGATATGCGGCCGCGACGATGTGGTGTTCGGGGCTACGGTCTCCGGCCGCCCCGCCGACCTGCCCGGCGCGGACCGCGCTGTCGGCCTGTTCATCAACACCATTCCGACACGGGTCCGGCTGCGGCCGACCGAGACGGTCGCGGAGCTGTGGACGCGTATTCACGGCGAACAGGCCGCGCTGCTCGAGCACCAACACCTGGGTCTCACCGATATCCACGAGCTGACGGGCGCCGATGCGCTGTTCGACACCGTCATGGTGGTCGAGTCCTATCCCCTGGACGCCCAGGCCATTCGGCGGCTCACCGCGCGCGGTGCGCTCGAGATCAGCGGTGTCGACGCGACCGACTCCACGCACTACCCGCTGACATGCAGCTTCACCGTGCAGGACGCGCTGCGCATCCGCTTGCAGTATCTGCCCGAGGTGTTCGGCGAGGACGACATCACCGCCTTCGCCGAACGGCTGCAACGGGTTCTGCGTGATCTCGTCCGGGAACCGGGGGCGAGGGTGCGCGCTATCGACGTGCCGTCTCCCGCCGAACGCGTGCGACCGCGCGGGCACGACGGTGTCGCCGCCGATCTCGCGACTCTGCCGGAACTGTTGGCCGCCGCGGTGCGCGGCTGCCCCGAGGGTCTTGCCGTCGTGGATGGGGCACGGCGGTACACCTACCGCGAGCTGGACGAACACTCGAATCGATTGGCGCGGTACCTGATCGGGCGCGGCATCGGTCCTGAGGCCGTGGTCGCGATCGGGCTGCCGCGGTCCCTGGACTGGGTGCTGGCCGTGTGGGCCGTCGCCAAGTCCGGAGCCGGATTCCTGTCACTCGACCCCGGCCACCCGCTGGACCGCAATCGGTTCATGTGCGCGGATTCCGGTGTGCTGGACGGAATCACGACGACCGGATACGCGACCGCGCTACCGCGCGAAGCGATGTCGTGGCTGGTCGTCGATGATCCCGCCGTGGCGGCGGAGATTGGGCGGTGCCCCGCGACGCCGATAGCGGACGCCGATCGGTGTGCGCCGCTGCATCCGGCCAGTACCGCGTACGTCGTCTACACCTCGGGTTCCACGGGGCGTCCCAAGGGCGTCGAAGTCACCCACGCCGGTCTGGCGGGGGTATGCGACGAACAGCGGCAACGCTATGGGGTGACACCGGAATCGCGGGTATTGAGCGTAGCCGCACGGACATTCGACGCAGCGATCTTCGAGCTGCTGTTCGCCGTATCCGGTGCCGCGACACTCGTGGTGGCCCCGCCGGAGGTCTACGGCGGGCAAGCGCTTACCGATCTCCTGCGCGCCGAACGCATCAGCCACGCGGTGATCACTCCGACCGTCGCCGCCACCGTGGAGCCCGCCGGACTCGACGATCTGGAGATTCTCACGGCAGCGGGCGAGGCATGCCCGCCCGCCCTGGTATCGCGCTGGTCGCGGACCGATGCCGCCGGTCGGCGTCGCGTTCACAATCTCTACGGACCGGCCGAGGCGACCATCTGGGTCACCGCGAGCCCGGAACTGCTGGCGGGCGAACCGATTACGATGGGTTCGGCCATTGGCGTCACGTCGACCCTGGTGCTCGATTCGTGGCTGCGCCCGGTTCTGCCCGGTGCGGTGGGAGAGTTGTACGTCGCGGGCCCGGGTGTGGCGCGTGGCTATCGTGGCCGACCGGGTTTGACCGCCGCACGTTTCGTGGCCGATCCCTATGGTGCGCCCGGGGAGCGTCTGTATCGCACGGGTGACCTGGTCCGACTGGTAGATGAATCGAGTTCGGGCGCGGGTTGTTTGGCCTATGTGGGCCGCGTCGACTTCCAGGTGAAGATACGTGGCCAGCGAGTGGAGCTCGGCGAGGTCGAGGCGGCTCTCACCGCGCTGGCGGGTATCGAACAGGCCGTCGTCATCGTGCATTCGACCGGGCGTGACGCACGCCTCGTGGCCTATGTCGTCGCCGCGCGCGGACAGGTTCTCGACCGCGCGGCCGTCCGAGAAGCGTTGGGGCACAGGCTACCCGGCTTCATGGTCCCGGATGTGCTGTTACTCGACCGACTTCCGGTCACGGTGAACGGCAAGCTCGACAAGTCGGCGCTACCGGTGCCCGAATCCACCCGCGCGCCCTACCGCGCGCCCGCGACCGCCACCGAACAACTGGTGGCGGCGGTATTCGCCGAGATTCTCGGTGTCGAACGCGTCGGCCTCGACGACGACTTCTTCGCACTCGGCGGAAATTCGCTCTCGGCGACCCGATTGTCGGCACGGCTGGGCGACGGGCTGGGCATCTCGGTGGGTGTGCGTGACGTGTTCACCGCATCGACCGTGGAGGGCCTGGCGGCGGCGCTGACCGCGCGTGCGGCCGATTCTGCTGCGGCGGAGCGTCTTCCGCACCTGACCGCCCGTACTCGACCCGACCGAGTGCCGCTGTCCTTCGCACAGCAGCGCATGTGGTTCGTCAACCGGTTCTCTCCGGAGTCGGCCGCCTACAGCATCCCGATGGTATTGCGCCTGTCCGGCGGATTGGATGTGGCCGCACTGTCGGCGGCGGTATGGGACGTCCTGCGCCGCCACGAAGTCCTGCGCACCAGGTATCCCGACGTGGACGGCATCCCCTGCCAAACCGTGGTCCCGGTCGAGGATCTGGGCGCGGCGGTGGATGTGGACATGACGCCGCGACCGGTGACCGAGCCCCAGGTCGCGGAGTTCGTCACCGCCGTCGTATCGGTGGGATTCGATGTGGCACAGCGGGTTCCGATGCGGGTGCGGCTGCTCTCGGTCGACTCCGGTGACCACGTCCTGGTGTGGGTGGTGCACCATATCGGCGCGGACGGCTTCTCCATGGCCCCGCTGGCGCGCGACCTGGCGACCGCCTACGCCGCGAGGTGCGCGGGGCGGCAACCGGATTGGGCTCCGCTGCCGGTGCAGTACGCGGACTACGCGCTGTGGCAGCGTGAGCTGCTGGGTTCGGCCAGCGATCCGGATTCGCTGCTGTCGCGGCAGCTCGCATACTGGACCGCTCAACTCGCCGACCTGCCCGAAGTGCTGGAACTGCCCACCGATCACCCCCGCCCCGCGGTGGCGTCGCATCGAGGCGCTGTCCACCGCTTCGTCGTGACGCCCGAGGTCGTCGCCGGAGTGTACGACCTCTCCCGCACGCACGGCACGACGGTGTTCATGGTCTTCCACGCGGCCCTCGCCGTGGTGCTCTCCCGCCTGTCGGGCAGCGCCGATATCGCTGTCGGAACACCGGTTTCGGGGCGTGGAGCCGCCGAGCTGGACGGCCTCGTCGGCATGTTCGTCAACACCCTCGTCCTGCGCACCCGGGTCGAGGAATCCGGTTCGGTGGCGGATCTGTTGGCCGCTGTCCGGGCCACCGACCTGGATGCGTTCGCGCACGCGGAGGTTCCGTTCGACCAGGTGGTCGAGGCCCTGGACCCGCCGCGCAGCCAGGCCCATCATCCGCTCTTCCAGGTCATGCTGGCCTTCCACAATCTCGACGCCGCCGATATCGCGCTGCCCGGCGTCGATATCACCGCCTCCGGCGCGGAAACGGGTATCGAGCGCTTCGACCTGACCCTGACCCTGCCCGACACCCCGGACGAGCACGGGGCGATTCCGGTTGACATCAGTTACGCCACAGACCTTTTCGAGGCCGCGACCATCGCGGAACTCGACCAACGGCTCGGGCGGGTGTTGCGGGCGATGATCGCCGACCCCACCCTCCCGGTGCGCGATATCGAGATTCTGTCCGCTCCGGAACGACACCTACTGGTCGAACAGTGGGGTCGCAACGGAACTCCGGTCGTCGACCTCCCCACCGCTACCGCGGACGTGACATTGCCGGTGCTGCTGGCAGCCGCCGTGGCCGCGAATCCGCACGGTGACGCGGTGGTGGACGCGGACCGTCGACTGAGCTACCGCGACCTGGATGAGCGTTCGAATCGTTTGGCGCACTACCTGATCGACCGCGGCGTCGGTCCAGAGACCGTGGTCGCCATCGGTCTGCCCCGGTCACTGGAGTGGGTGCTGTCGGTGTGGGCGATCACCAAGACCGGTGCCGGATTCCTCTCCCTGGACCCGGGACATCCGCTGGAGCGCAACGAGTTCGCCTGCGCCGACTCCGGTGTGCGGCTCGGTATGACCACATCAGGCCGGGTGAGCGCACTGCCGCAGGGCATTTCGTGGCTGGTCCTCGACGATCCGGCGGAGTCGGACCGCATCGACCGATGCCCGCCGACGCCGGTGACCGATGCCGAACGTCGTGTGCCGCTGCGGTCATCCACCACCGCGTACATCGTGTACACCTCCGGCTCCACCGGACGCCCGAAGGGAGTCGAGGTCACCCACGCGGGACTGCACGCGGTCGCCGCGGCGCAGACCAGCTCCTACGCGATCGACACCGATTCGCGGGTACTCGCGGTCGCCGCACGCACTTTCGACGCCGCGATATACGAGATCCTGCTCGCCGTCCCCACCGGAGCCGCCCTGGTGGTCGCCCCCGACGAGGTCTACGGCGGCGAACCGCTGACCGACCTGATGCGCGCGCAGCGCATCACCCACGTATTCCTCACGCCCTCCGTAGCACTGTCGTTGGATCCCGCACCGCTGGACGCGCTACGGGTGATGATCGTTGGCGGCGAACACTTCTCGTCGCGGCTGGTGGCCCGCTGGTCACGCACCGACACCGCCGGTGCCCGCCGTCTGTTCAATGGTTACGGCCCCACCGAGACCACGATCATCGCGGCGCTGAGCCCCGAACTTCGGGCCGGTGCGCAGATCACCCTCGGTTCGGGCATCCCCGGCATCGACGCGGTGGTGCTGGATTCGTGGTTGCGGCCGGTGCCGGTCGGTGCGGTGGGTGAGCTGTATCTCTCGGGACCCGGTGTGGCCCGGGGGTATCGCGGACGCGCGGGGCTGACGGCCGCGCGATTCGTGGCCGATCCGTACGGTCGGCCGGGGGAGCGGCTGTATCGCACCGGCGACCTGGTGCGCTGGGCCGTCGAACCACGTTCGGGCGCGGCGCATCTGGTGTACATGGGCCGCACCGACTTCCAGGTGAAGGTGCGCGGTCAGCGCCTCGAACTGGGCGAGGTCGAGGCCGCGCTGACGCAGATGCCGGAGATCGAACAGGCCGTGGTGGTCGTGCACACACCCGAGGCGGGCGGTGCCCGACTGGTGGCCTATGTGGTGGCGGGCGCCGCCGTGGATCCGGCGGCGGTCCGCGAGTCGGTCGGCCGTCGGCTGCCCGGCTACATGGTGCCCGAAGTGGTGACGGTGCTCGCCGACCTACCGCTCACCACCAGCGGCAAGGTCGATCGCCGGGCGCTGCCGGAACCGGTCTTCGCGCCCCGCGAGTTCCGGGCACCGGCCACGGCCGCCGAACAGCTCATCGTCGACGTCTTCGCCGAGGTGCTCGGTCACGATCGGGTCGGAGCCGAGGACGACTTCTTCGCCCTCGGCGGCGATTCCATCGTCTCCATCCAGGTCGTGGCCAAGGCGCGCGCCCGCGGCATCGCCTTCGGCCCGAAGGACGTGTTCGAGCAGCGCACCGCCGCCCGCCTCGCCGCCGTCGCCCGCGCGGTCGAGGGCGACACCGCCGCGCTGGCGGAGCTGCCCGGCGGTGGCGTCGGCGATATGCCGTTGCTGCCGGTGGCGCACTGGATGGTCCAGTGGGGCAAGGGCTTCGGCCGATTCGACCAGCATGTGGCGCTGCGACTCCCGGCGGGGCTCGACGAGACCGGGCTCGCCGCGGCCGCACAGGCGCTGGTCGATCGCCACGACATGCTGCGCTCGCGACTGTGCCGCGACGCGGCCGCGCGCTGGTCCATGACGGTCACGGCCCCCGGCACCGTGAACGCGGCCTCGCTGCTGCATCGCCACGCCCTCGATCCGAGCATCGAACCGGACTCCGAGACCGGTCGTCGTGTCGTCACGGAAATTGCTGCCGCGGAACTGGATTCGGCGTTGGACCGGTTGGACCCGGCCAACGGAGTGATGGTCCAGTTCATTTGGCTGGACTCCAGCGAATCCGCCTCGCCCGGTTGGCTGCTGGTGGTGGCGCACCACCTGGTCGTCGACGGCGTCTCGTGGCGGGTGCTGGTGCCGGATCTGCTGTCGGCGTTCGACCAGGTGCGCGCGGGCGGCAGCCCGGAACTGGCCCCGGTCGGTACGTCGATGCGGCGATGGGCGCACGGACTGGCCACCGCCGCCACGGATCCCGCGCGAGTGGCGGAGCTGGACCTGTGGCAGGAGATGGTGGCCGGTGCCGATCCGGTCTGGGGCGGCCGCGAACTCGATCCGGCGCTCGATACCGCCGCCGTACTCGAGCAGGTGCGCGTGGAGGTGCCGGAGCGGGTGACCCGGGCGGTGCTCGGCACGGTTCCGGAGGTGTTCCACGGCGGCGTGAACGACGGCCTGCTGGCGGGTTTGGCTGTGGCCGTGCGGATGTGGCGGTCGCGCCGCGGCATCGACGATTCGTCGGTGTTGGTTCGCCTGGAAGGCCACGGGCGTGAGGAGGACGTGGTCGCGGGTGCGGACCTGTCCCGTACGGTCGGCTGGTTCACCTCGATGTTCCCGGTCCGCTTCGACCTGGCCGGGATCGACCCGGACGAGGTGCTGGCCGCCGGTAGCGCCGTCGCGGCGGCGGTGCGGTCGGTCAAGGAGCGGTTGCGGGCCATTCCGGACAAGGGCATCGGTTACGGGCTGCTGCGCTACCTCAATGCCGAGACCGCCACGGCGTTGCCCGACCGGATGCCCGGACGGATCGGCTTCAACTATCTGGGCCGTGTCACGGCGACCGATATCGGTGACGGCGGGGTGCACGGCGGCCTCGGCGAACTCGACTCGACACCCGACCCGGACATGCCGGTCACGGTGGCGGTCGATATCAGCGCGATCGCCGTCGAGGACCGGCTCCAAGCCACGTTCCGCTTTCCGCGCACCCTGCTCGACCGGACGGAGGTCGAGGAGCTGGCGCTGCTGTGGACGCGGGCTCTGACCGCCATCGCCGACCACGCCGAAGCGCCGGGTGCGGGCGGGTACTCGCCCTCGGATTTCGGTCTGGTGTCGCTGACCCAATCCGATATCGACGCACTGGAACTCGCGTACCCGTCGCTGCGCGAGGTGTGGCCGGTGACCCCGTTGCAGGCCGGATTGTTGTTCCACGCGCACTTGGCCGGAGCCGACGCCGACGCGGATGCCTATGTGGCGCAGATGGTTCTGCGGCTGCACGGCGAGCTGGACCCGGCACGCCTCCGAGCGGCGGCGGAAGCTCTACTGGAACGCCACCAGGGCTTGCGCACCGCGTTCACCACGACCGGCGCGGGTGAGAACATCGCCGTGCTGTGCGAGCAAGTCGAACTACCGTGGCGCACAGTCGATCTGACGGACGCCGCCGATTCCGAGACCGCGCTCGCCGACTTGGCCGACGCCGAGAAGTCCGAACCGTTCGATCTCGCCTCCGCCCCGCTGCTGCGCTTCACCGTCGCTCGGCTCGCCGCCGACCGCTGGGCTCTCATCCTCACCAACCATCACGTCATTCTCGACGGCTGGTCCTGGCCACTACTGCTCGCCGACTGGTTCGCGCTCTACACCGGCGTCCCGGGGATCGAAGCGCCCGGATCGTATCGAGACTTCCTGGCGTGGTTGGCGACCCGTGACCGCGACGCCGCCACGGCGGCCTGGTCGGAGGCCCTCGACGCCGCCGAACCCACCCTCCTGGCCGGGCACACCGCCATGCCGGATGGGCCGATATCGGTGTCGGACCGCAAGATCGTGCTCGACAGCGCCGACACCCGCGCGTTGCTGGCCGCCGCGGCCGCCACGGGCGTGACGGTCAATACCGTCCTGCAATCGGCGTGGGCCATTATGGTCGCCCAGGCCACCGGCCGCACCGATGTGCTGTTCGGCGCGACCGTCTCCGGGCGTCCCGGTGATCTCCCGGCCGCCGACCGCACCGTGGGACTGTTCATCAATACGATTCCGACCCGGGTTCGCCTCGAGCCCTCCGAGACCATCGCCGAACTCTGGGCGCGCATCCACCGCGAACAGGCGGCGCTGCTCGACCACCACCACGTCGGCCTCCGTGAAATCCACACGCTGACAGGCCGGGACAGCCTCTTCGACACCCTCATGGTGCTCGAGTCCTATCCCGTCGACCTCCACACCATCGAACAGGCCGCCGGGGACCTCACCATCGAAGGGGTCACCGCCGCCGACGCCACGCACTATCCGCTCACCTGCACCGCGAGCATCCAGGACACGCTGCGTATCCGGATCCAGTACCACACAGAGGTTTTCGACCCGGCCGTCATCGACGCGTTCACGCAACGCCTGCGACAGGTGCTGCGAGCGCTCACCGAACCCGCGACAACGGTGCGTGCCATCGATGCGCTGTCGGAGCCGGAACGGCAGCTGCTCGTGCGCGAATGGAGTAGCGAGACCGCGACCGCGGACGTGGCGACCCTGCCGGAACTCCTGGCCGCGGCGGTGACGAGCAATCCCGACGGCGAGGCGGTGGTCGACGGTGACCGGCGCATCACCTACCGCGAGCTGGACCACAGCTCGAATCGGTTGGCGCGCACGCTGATCGACCGTGGTGTCGGCCCGGAATCGGTGGTCGCCATCGGTGTGCCCCGGTCGCTGGAATGGGTGCTGTCCGTATGGGCGATCGCCAAGGCCGGTGCGGCATTCCTCTCCGTCGACCCGGAGCATCCACTGGAACGCAACCGTTTCGTCTGC
This sequence comes from Nocardia sp. NPDC050406, assembly GCF_044459025.1. Lineage (NCBI taxonomy): Bacteria > Bacillati > Actinomycetota > Actinomycetes > Mycobacteriales > Nocardiaceae > Nocardia > Nocardia sp. NPDC050406. The sequence continues at coordinate 1,118,995 of NZ_JBITIM010000002.1, forward strand.
GCGGATTCCCTTGTGCGAATCGGTATTACGACTGGACAGTGCGCGGAACTGCTGCCGCAGGACGGCATCTCGTGGTTGATTCTCGGCCAACAGGAGGCGGTGCAGTGGTCGTCGGCTGCGCTGACAGATATCGACCGGCACGGTGCGCCGCGGCCGTCCAATACCGCGTATGTCGTGTACACGTCCGGCTCGACGGGGCATCCCAAGGGCGTCGAGGTAACCCATTCCGGGTTGGCGACAGTGCTGGCCGATCACGTCCAGCGCTGCGCGGTGGATACGGACGCGCGCGTATTGGCCGTGGCCGCACGGACCTTCGATGCCGCGATTCTGGAATTCCTGCTCGCCGTCGCGGGCGGCTCCGCACTCGTCGTCGCGCCCGAGGAGGCGTACGGCGGCCAGCCCTTGGCGGAACTGCTACGCACACAGCACATCACCCACGCCTTCCTCACCCCGTCCGTGGCGCTGTCGGTGGACGCCGACGGGCTCGACGACCTGCGGGTGGTGCTGACCGGTGGCGACCGGTGTGGGCCGCAGTTGGTCTCGCGCTGGGCGCGCACCGATACCGCGCGTCGGCGACGCGTCCATAACCTCTACGGTCCGGCCGAGGCGACGATCTGGGTCACCGCGAGCGCGGAATTGGTGGTGGACCAGCCGATCACCCTCGGTTCCGCCATCGCCGGTATGACGGTGCGCGTTCTGGATTCGTGGCTGCGGCCGGTGCCCGTCGGGGTCGCGGGCGAACTGTACGTGTCGGGACCCGGTGTGGCGCGCGGATATCGGGGCCGGGCGGCGTTGACGGCGTCGCGATTCGTCGCCGATCCGTACGGTCGCCCGGGCGGACGCCTGTATCGCACCGGCGACCTGGTCCGGTGGCTCCCAGAGGCCGAATTCGGCTCCGGCGTACTGGAATTCGTCGGTCGCTCCGACTTCCAGGTGAAGGTACGCGGGCAGCGTCTGGAGCCGGGTGAGGTCGAGGCCGCGTGCACCGCGGTGGACGGCATCGAACAGGCCGTCGTGGTGGCGCACGCCAGCGATACCGCCGCCGTGCGACTGGTGGCCTATGTCGTCGCGACGCCGGGAACCGACCTGGACCCCGCGGTGGTGCGGGAGACGGTGGCGCGGCGGCTGCCGGGCTTCATGGTGCCCGATGTGGTGACCGTACTCGAGGAACTGCCGCTGACCAGCAGCGGCAAGGTCGACCGCCGGGCGCTGCCCGAACCGGAGTGCGCCCCGCGGGTCTTCCGAGCGGCGACCACGGCCACCGAGCGGATTCTGACCGAGGTCTTCGCCGAGGTCCTCGGACTCGACGTGGTGGGTATCGACGACGACTTCTTCGTGCTCGGCGGCGATTCCATCGTGTCGATTCAACTGGTGGCGAAGGCCCGCGCGCGAAGCCTGGTATTCGGCCCGCGCGAAGTGTTCGAGCAGCGCACCGCCGCGCGCTTGGCGCGCATCGTCCGGACGGCCGACGACGAAACGGTCCTGACGGAGCTACCCGGCGGCGGGGTGGGGGATATGCCGCTGCTGCCGGTGGCGCGTTGGATGGTGGACTGGGGCAAGGGATTCGACCGCTTCGATCAGCATGTAGCGCTCCGGCTTCCCGCCGGGATGGACGAGGCGGCACTCGTCGCCTCGGTGCGCGCGGTCGTCGAACGCCACGACATGCTGCGTTCTCGACTGTGCCGCGACGATTCCGGGCAGTGGTCACTGGCGGTCCCGCCCGCCGCATCGGTGGACGCGGCGTCGACGGTCCAGCGCCGCACTCTCGATCCCGCCCTCGAGATCGACTCCGAGGCGGGTAGGCGTTCGGTCTCGGAAATTGCTGCCGCGGAACTGGATTCGGCCTTGGGACGACTCGATCCCGCCGCCGGGTCGATGGTGCGATTCGTGTGGCTCGACCCCGGCGTGGACGCGGCGGGTTGGCTACTGGTGGTCGCGCACCACCTCGTCGTCGACGGTGTCTCCTGGCGCGTACTGGTCCCCGATCTGCTCTCGGCCTTCGAGCAGGCCGCGGTGGGCGCGGTGCCGGTGGTGGCACCGGTGGGCACCTCCATGCGCCGATGGGCGCACGGCCTCGCCACCGCCGCGACCGAGGAATCCCGAGTCGCTGAATTGCCGCTGTGGCAGTCCATGGCGACCGGCCCCGACCCGCTGTGGGGCGGGCGCGAATTGGACCCCGCCGTCGATACCGCCGCGACGCTCGAACAGGTCGAGGTGGAGTTGCCCGAGCCGCTCACCCGCGCACTGCTCACGACCGTTCCAGCGGTCTTCCACGGCGCTGTCAACGACGGCCTGCTCACGGGTTTGGCTGTGGCCGTGCGGGAGTGGCGGGAACAGCGGGGAGTCGATGAGCCCTCCGTACTCGTGCGCCTGGAGGGCCACGGCCGCGAAGAACAGGTCGTCCCCGGCGCGGACCTGTCCCGCACCGTCGGGTGGTTCACCACGATGTTCCCGGTGCGCTTCGACCTGACCGGGCTCGATCCGGACGATATCGGCGCGGCCGTGCTGGCGGTCAAGGAGACGCTGCGGTCCCTGCCCGACAAGGGAATTGGTTACGGGCTGCTGCGCTACCTCAACGAAGAGACCGCCGCTCAGCTACCCGCCACCATGCCGGGGCGCATCGGGTTCAACTACCTCGGTCGCGTCTCGGGCGCCGGTGACAACGGAATCCAAGGAGGGCTGGCCGATCCGAACACCGCGCCGGACCCGGATATGCCGGTCAGCCTGGCCATGGATGTGAGCGCGATCGCCGTCGACGACCGTCTGCGCGCGACCTTCCGCTACCCCCGAACCCTGCTCGATCGCACGGAGGTCGAGGAGCTGACAGCGCTGTGGACACAGGCGCTCACCCATCTCGTCGACTGTGCGAAAACATTTGGCGCGGGCGGACACTCGCCATCCGACTTCGCGCTGGTATCACTCACACAAGCCGATGTCACCGCCCTGGAACGCGCCTACCCCGCACTGAGCGACGTATGGCCGCTATCGCCTTTGCAGGCCGGACTGTTGTTCCACGCCCAGATGACCGACACCGCGGGCGATGTCGATGTCTATGCGTCGCAGGTGATTCTGCGACTGTCCGGCCAACTGGATCCGGAGCGCTTGCGACGGGCGGCGAGCACCGTACTTCAACGCCACCAGGGGCTGCGGACAGCCTTCGCGACCGTCGGTGGCGTGAGTGTCGCGGTGATCAGCGACGAGGTCGAATTGCCCTGGACCACGGTCGATCTCACCGAGCGCCCCGACCCCGACGCGGCACTCGAGCAGCTGGCGGCCGATGAGAAGGCACAACGCTTCGACCTCGCCGCCGCGCCCTTGTTGCGCTTCACCCTGGCCCGGCTGGACACCGACCGGTGGGCGCTGATCCTGACCAACCACCACGTGATCCTCGACGGCTGGTCCTGCCCCCTGCTCATCGCCGACCTGTTCACCGACTACCTCGGCGAACACCCGCGACCGGTGGCCGGATCCTATCGAGATTTCCTGGAGTGGTTGGCGAGTCGCGATCACGCGGCCGCCCGCGCGGCCTGGTCCACGGCCCTGGCGGGAATCGAACCCACCCTGGTCGCCACGTCCGGCACCGGAGCGGTCGCGGAGCGGTGGACAACCATCGACGACACCCTCGCCCGCGATCTGATGGCCGCCGCCACCGCCGCGGGCGTGACGCTCAATACCGTCATGCAGTCGGTGTGGGCGCTGCTGATCGCCACCCTCAGCGGCCGCGACGACATCGTCTTCGGCGCGACCGTCTCGGGCCGACCCGGCGAATTGCCAGGGGCCGACAGCACTATCGGCCTGTTCATCAATACGATCCCGGTGCGGGTGCGCCTGCGGCCGACCGAGACCGTCACGCGCCTGTGGACCCGAATCCACAACGAACAGGCCGCCCTCCTGGACCACCACCACGTGGGCCTCACCGAGATCCACGAGCTCACCGGCCACGACGCGCTGTTCGACACCGCAATGGTGGTCGAGTCCTATCCCATCGACACCCAAGGCATTCGACAGCTCACCGGTGCCGTCACGGTCACCGGCGTCACCGCCGCCGATGCCACGCACTACCCCCTGACGTGCAGCGTCATTCCGCAGGACGGCCTGCGCATTCGATTGCAGTACCGCGAAGACGCCTTCGACACCGCCGCTGTCACGACACTGTCGCAGCGCCTGCGGCAGATGCTGCGCACCATCGCCCACGACCCCGCCACCCTGGTTCGCGACATCGAACCATTGTCGGCACCCGAGCTGCACCGACTGGTCCACGAATGGGGACGCGACACCACCGCCGACCCGATCGCGACCCTGCCCGAACTGCTGGCCGCAACGGTAGCGGCCAACCCGGACGGCCGCGCGGTGCAGGACGGCGAACGGTCCCTCACCTACCGCGAGCTCGACGAGGCGTCGAATCGATTGGCGCGCTTGCTGATCGACCGCGGCGCGGGACGGGAATCCGTCGTGGCGATCGGCGTGCCGCGTTCGCTCGAATGGGTGTTGTCGGTCTGGGCCATCGCCAAGACCGGGGCCGCATTCCTCTCCCTCGATCCCGCCCACCCCGTGGATCGCACCCGGTTCATGTGCGCCGATTCCGCTGTGCGAGTTGGCATTACCACCGGACGGTACGGCTCGGCCATGCCCGAGGACGGCGTCGCCTGGCTCATCCTCGACGAGCCTGGCACCGAAGCACGCATCGGCCAGTACCCATCCGGGCCACTGTCCTCGGCCAGGCCGCTGCTCACCAATACGGCCTACATCGTCTACACTTCCGGCTCCACCGGCCGACCGAAGGGCGTGGAAGTCACGCACACCGGTCTGGCCGCGCTGCTGGCCACGCAACGCCACCACCTCGCCGTGACCCCGGACGCCCGCGTATCGACCGTCACCGCACGCACATTCGACGCCGCGATCTTCGAAATGCTCCTCGCCGTCTCCGGCGGCGCGGCACTCGTCGTCGTGCCGGAGGACATCTACGGCGGTCCGCCATTGCGAGAGCTGTTGCGCGGCAAGCGCATCACCCACGCCTTCATGACACCGGCGGTGGCACTGTCGGTCGACGCCGAAGGACTGGACGACCTGCGCGTGGTCATGACCGGTGGCGATCGCTGTACACCGCAACTGGTCTCACGGTGGTCGCACACCGACAGCGCGCGGCAGCGCACCCTGCACAATGTCTACGGACCCGCCGAAGCGACGATCTGGACCACCGACGCGGAATTGGTCCCCGGCCGCGCGGTGTCGATCGGTGGCCCGATCCGAGGGATGGGCGTCGTGGCGCTCGACCCGTGGCTGCGGCCCGTTCCCGCCGGTGCGGTGGGTGAGCTGTACATATCGGGACCCGCCGTGGCGCGCGGCTACCGGGGTCGGCCGGGCCTGAGCGCCGCCCGGTTCGTGGCCGACCCGTGGGGAGCGCCGGGCGAACGCCTGTATCGCACGGGCGACCTGGTCCGGTGGGAGGCCGAATCCGATTCGGGCCGTGGCGTTCTCACCTTCGTCGGCCGCGCCGACTTCCAGATGAAGATTCGCGGCCAGCGCCTGGAGCCGGGCGAGGTCGAGGCCGCGCTCACCGAGCTGACCGGCATCGCACAGGCCATCGTGGTACCGCACGGCTCCGACGCCGCCGCGCGGTTGGTCGCCTACGTGGTCGCCGAACCCGGACACACACCGGACCCCGCGATGGTTCGCCGGTCGCTGCGGCAACGGTTGCCCGGCTTCATGGTGCCGGATGTGGTGACCGTGCTCGACGCACTCCCGCTGACCGTGAACGGCAAGATCGACACCGCCGCCCTGCCCGCGCCGGTCCTGACCCGGGCGTCGTATCGGCCACCGGTCACCGCCGTCGAACAGGCGGTGACCCAAGCCTTCGCCGAGGTCATCGGCACCGAACGCATTGGGCTCGACGACGAGTTCTTCGCCCTCGGCGGCAACTCCCTGTCCGCTACCCGCGTCGCGGCACGACTGGCCGATCGCCTGGGCATCGCCGTGAGCGTGCGCGATATCTTCGAACGGCCGATGGTCGGCGACCTGGCGGAACTGGCCGCCACCCGAGCGCACGGACCCGCCACGCCGCGACTGGCCCCCCGGACGCGCCCGGAGCGAGTGCCCCTGTCCTTCGCGCAGCAGCGCATGTGGTTCGTGAACCGGTTCGCGCCGGGCTCGACCGCCTACAGCATCCCGCTCGTGCTGCGCCTGTCCGGTGCGGTAGATGTCGCGGCGCTGTCGGCCGCGGTGCGGGATGTGCTGGTCCGGCACGAGGTGCTGCGCACCCGGTATCCCGACCTCGACGGGGTGCCCTTCCAGGAGATCGTTCCGGTGGCCGAACTCGCGACAGCCGTCGATGTGGACGTGCAACCGATACCCGTGACCGAAACGGAGCTGGCGGACCGTCTCGCGCGGGTAGCGTCCTCGGGATTCGATGTGGCGCAGCGGGTTCCGCTGCGCGTGCGGCTGCTGTCCGTCGCACCCGGGGAGTTCGTGCTGGTCTGGGTCGTGCACCACATCAGCGCCGACGGATTCTCGATGGCGCCACTGGCGCGCGATCTGGCGGCGGCCTACGCCGCGAGAAGTGCGGGGCGGCAACCGGACTGGACGCCGCTGCCGGTGCAGTACGCGGACTACGCCCTGTGGCAGCGCGAGCTGCTGGGCGCGGCGACGGACCCGGACTCCGTGCTGGCTCGGCAACTCGGCTACTGGACCGAGCAATTGCGCGGACTGCCGGAGGTTCTGGAGCTACCGAACGACCGGCCCCGCCCCGCCGTCGCCTCGCATCGCGGAGCCACCCACCAGTTCGCGCTGGACGCCGAGACCGTCACTGGAATGCGGACACTGGCCCAGTCGCACGGGGCGACCGTGTTCATGGTCTGCCACGCGGCGCTGACCATCCTCCTGTCGCGACTGTCCGGCAGCGGCGATATCGCCGTGGGAACCCCCGTGGCCGGGCGCGGAGCCGCCGAACTCGACGATGTGGTCGGCATGTTCGTCAATACCCTCGTCCTGCGCGCCCGGGTGAACGAATCGGTGTCGTTCACCGACCTGCTCACCGATATCCGCGACACCGACCTGAATGCCTTCGCGCACGCGGAAATCCCGTTCGAACAGATCGTGGAGGCCCTGGATCCGCCGCGCGGCCAAGCCCACCATCCGCTCTTCCAGGTCATGCTGGCCTTCCACAATCTCGACCAGGCCGGGCTGGAACTGCCGGGCCTGCGGGTGACACCCTCGGGCACCGACACCGGCATCGAGCGATTCGACCTCACCCTGACCCTGACCGACACACCCGATGAGCACGGTGCGATCCCGGTCAACCTGAGCTACGCCACCGACCTGTTCGACGCGTCCACGGCCGCCACGTTCGCACGCCGACTGCGCCGGGTATTGCGGGCTGTCGCAACGAATCCGGCTGTGCCGGTACGGGATATCGACGTCCTCTCGACATCCGAGCGGCATCATCTGCTGCACGAGCGCGGGCACGGTGCGGCACGCGACACCGGAGCCACGACGCTGCCGCACCTGCTGGCAGCGGCCGCTGCCGCCCATCCCGAGGGGACCGCCGTCGTGGACGGCGACCGGCGCATGACCTATCGCGAACTCGACGAGCACTCGAATCGATTGGCGCACCACCTGATCGGGCGTGGAGTCGGACCGGAATCGGTCGTCGCGATAGCCGTTCCACGCTCGCTGGACTGGGTGCTCGCGGTGTGGGCGATCGCCAAGACCGGTGCCGCGTTCCTGTCCGTGGACCCCGACCATCCGGCGGACCGCAACCGGTTCGTCTGCACGGATTCCCGGGCGCAGTGCGTGCTGGCCACCGGGGAACTCGGGTTCGAGGTGCCCGGAGAGCTGGTCCGGATAGACGAACTGGACCTCGAACACCTCGCCGCCACAACGTTGCCCGCCGCACCGAGCCGCCCGACCAATACCGCCTACATCGTGTACACCTCCGGTTCGACCGGACAGCCGAAGGGCGTGGAGGTCACCCACACGGGACTGGCCTCCCTCGTCGCGGCGGATGTCCGCGACTACGCGGCGGGACCCGAGGCGCGCGTACTCGGCGTCGCCGCACGGACATTCGACGCCGCGATCCTGGAACTGCTGCTCGCCGTCTCCGGTAGCGCGGCCCTGGTATGCGCCCCCGCGGATGTCTACGGCGGGCAGCCCTTGGCGGAACTGCTCCGCGCCCAACGCATTACCCACGCCTTCCTCACCCCCGCCGTGGCGCTCTCGATGGACGCCGACGGCCTGGACGACCTGCGCGTGGTGCTCACCGGCGGCGACCGCTGCGGACCACCGCTGGTCTCGCGCTGGTCGCGCACCGACCGCGCGGCCCAGCGCACCGTACACAACCTCTACGGTCCCGCCGAGGCGACGATCTGGGTGACCGCCAGCGCCGAATTGCGTGCGGCGGAACCGATCACCATGGGCTCGGCCATCGCCGGAATGTCGGTGCTCGTACTCGACACCTGGTTGCGCCCGGTGCCCGCCGGGGTGGTCGGCGAGCTGTACCTATCCGGCCCCGGGGTGGCACGCGGCTACCGAGGCCGCCCCGGACTCACGGCCTCGCGCTTCGTCGCCAACCCCTACGGGCAGCCGGGCGACCGCCTCTACCGCACCGGCGACCTGGTGCGCTGGACCGCCGACACCGAGTCGGGCGCGGGCTCATTGGCCTTCGTCGGCCGATCCGACTTCCAGATCAAGGTGCGCGGCCAGCGCCTGGAACCAGGCGAGGTCGAGGCCGCCCTCACCGCACTGGACGGTATCGAGCAGGCGGTGGTCCGCGTGCACTCCGAGCGGTTGGTCGCCTACGTGACCGCCCGATCGGGGCACGAACTCGATCCGGCCGACACGCGCCGGGCAGTGGCCCGCCGCCTGCCCGGCTACATGGTGCCCGACGTGGTGACGGTGCTCCCCGAACTCCCGATGACCGCCAACGGCAAGCTGGACCACCGCGCGCTGCCCGAACCGGTCACCGCACCCCGTGTGTTCCGCGCACCCGCCACCCCCACCGAACAAGCCGTCGCCGACGTCTTCGCCGAAGTCCTCGACGTGCCGAGGGTCGGAGCCGACGACGACTTCTTCGCCCTGGGCGGGAACTCGCTCAGCGCCGTGCGGGTCGTCTCCCTGCTGCGCGCCCGCACCGGCGGCCAACTCACCTACCACCGCCTGTTCTCCGACGCCACACCCGCCGCGCTCGCCCAAGCCCTGGACGGCGAGCCCGACGGCATGAACATCTCCCTCGGCGTCCTGACACCCTTGCGCTCCAGCGGCTCCCGCCCGCCGCTGTTCTGCGTGCACCCCGGCGGCGGCCTCGCCTGGGTGTACGGGGCGCTGGTGGGGCACCTGCACCCCGACCGCCCGGTACACGGACTCCAGGACCCCTACATCGTCGCCGACGAACCGCGCCTCGAATCCGTCGACGCCTACGCCGACCGCTACGTCCGAGAACTCGTCGAGCGCTTCCCCTCGACCACCTATCACCTGCTGGGCTGGTCGCTCGGCGGGCAGATCGCGCACGCCATGGCCGTCCGCCTCCAGGAACTCGGCCATTCGGTGGGCCTGCTCGCCCTGGTCGACGCGGGCATCGCCACCGGGGCCGAGGAGATTCCCGAACCCGGACCGCGCGAGATCGCCGAGACCGTCGGCCGCATACTCGGCGGGTGGCGAGAAGCCCTGGGGCTCACCGAGATCCCGGAGATCGACGATATCGACCAGTTCCACGCCCTGGTCTCGGACCGCATCAGCCGCGCCGGAATCCTGACACCGCAACAGATCTCACGCGTCCTCGAGAGCTTCTCCCAGCCACTGCCGTACAGCCCACGCCGCTACGACGGCGACGCACTGCTGTTCACCTCGTCCCGCGAACCGGACCGCGACCAGCTCGCGCACACCTGGCGGCAGTACATCACCGGACGCATCGAACGCATAGCCGTCGACGCCTGGCACACCGGAATGCTGAACGCGGACAAGGCGGCCGAACTCGGACCGCTGTTGGAGGCCCGACTATCGGCTCAGCCGCCACAGTGAGGTGATCTCCGCGGCCCGGGCGGCATGTAGCGGATCATCCGTCGCCCGGGCCCGGCGGTGGTGCGGCTTGGTGTCGAGCCGATCGAGTACCCGCAGCCCCGCCGCCTCGATCGACGCCGCGAGCTCGGTACTCGACCGCAACTCCAGGCGTTCGGCCAGGTCGGACACGATGAGCCAGCCCTCGCCACCCGGAGCGAGATGGTCGGGCAGCCCGGCGAGAAAGCCGCGCAGCATGGCGCTGTCGGGGTCGTAGACGCCGTACTCGAGATCGGAGGTGGGGCGCGCCGGAAGCCACGGCGGATTGCAGACCACCAGATCGGCGCGGCCCTCCGGATACAGCGCGGGCCCGACGACGCGAATCCGCTCACCCAGATCCAGATCGCGGACCGTCGCGCGGGCGCAGGCCAGAGCGCGCGGACTGGCGTCGGTGGCGACGATATCGGTGACACCACGCCGGGCCAGCACCGCGGCGAGCACACCGGTGCCGGTGCCGAGATCGAAAGCGGTGCGCGCGTTTTCGGGCAGCGCCGCGGACGCGACCAGATCGATGTACTCCCCGCGCACGGGCGAGAAGACACCGTAGTGCGGGTGAATACGGGCGTTCAGACAGGGAATCGGAACGCCCTGCCGCCGCCACTGATGCGCGCCGATCACCCCGAGCAGTTCGGTGAGCGCGACCAGCATGGTCCTGTGCGCCGGACCGTAGGCCTCCCTACAGGATTCGCGCACCTCCGGTGCGCGGCGCAGGGCCAGCGAATGATCGTCCTCGAGCGCCACCAGGATCCGACCCAGAATCCGGGCGCGGTGCGCGCGATTGCGCCGATGCTGTCGGAAGCGCTCGGCCGGATTCCCCACGGGCGGCGGCGATTTGCGATCCAGGCGGCGACCCAGCGCGGCCAGCAGCTGGCGCGCGTTCTGATAGTCGCCGCGCCACAGCAGCGCCGTGCCCTCACAGCACAGGCGATAGGCGGTATCGGCCTTCATTCGGTCGTCGGCCACCTCGATGCGCGCGGGCGCGGGGGTGCCGTTCTCCGAATGCCAGACGGCGGTTGTCTCGGAATCGTTCTCGATCCAGGACACGGTGGACCCGGAAACAGCGGACCCGGGAATAGCGGACCCAGGAATAGCGGACACGGAAATCTCCTCGTCGAGGGCGTGCGGGGGCACGAGGAGCGCTCCGACGAAGAGTTCGCGAAATGGTCGGCGCTACGACGGCACCGGCGTCACAGGGAAGAAATCAGCGATCTCGCGTCGAAGCGCTCGCGGAGTCGCCGAGAACCATGCCCATACACACACCCCGAACCTAGCACGATCCCGAATCGCCGGGAACGGCGCAGGTCAGGCGGACCGCCCGGGTATTCATAGCAATCGCTCAGGCAAATCGGGAGCAGACCACGGGTTCGGGTCGTTCAATAGGGGAGTGCCGCAGTGCGGCACCCGTCGGGCCGAATCCCAGGAGGTCGCGCCATGCACACCGCAGCCATCGAGGTCGGGGGTCTCGTGCCGGTTCCAGGTGGGGGAACGCGATTGGGGCGAGTGGCGGGGCAGGCCGTGAGTCGCCGAGGGCGGCGCACCATCAATGCCGACGCGGTCGCCACCGTCAGCGACGCGCGCACCGGACGCTCCGCCTTCGTGGTGGCCGACGGGGTCGGCGATCACCTGGCGGCCGCGCGAGCGGCGCGCATCGTCGCGCGCACGGCGGCGCGGGTGGCCGTGGTGCGCGGCGCACGCGAGGGAATCCTTGCGGCACAACGGGAACTGCTGCGTGAGCTACCCGAGGACAAGGCCGACAGCGTGCTCGTGGTCGTCGTCCTGCCCGCCCCCGGTCACCCGGACGCACCCGCCGATATCGCGTGGGTGGGCGACTGTCGCGCCTACCGCTGGAACGGCCGCGTCCTGCACCAGATCACCACCGACCACACCGTGGCCGAATACTTCCAGTCCCGCGGCCATCAACCCATGCCGGGCATGGGACACCTCGTCACCACCTCCGCCCGCACCACCCGCCCGGGCGATATCGGGTCGGCCGCCACCGGCTCCAGCGCGGGCCGACTGCTGCTGTGCACCGACGGCGTCGGCAAGCGACTCGAGATGGCGCAGATCAAAGCGATTCTCGCCCAGGGCAAGTCGCTCGGACAGACCGCCGACGACCTGGTCGAAGCGGCGCTGAACACCGGCGGCACCGACAACACCACCGCCATGGTGGTGGACGCGATGGCGGTCGCGGCGTCCTAGAGCAGATTCGCCAGACCCGACAGCGGGCCGGGAAGTCCCGCCACATGCTTCTTGATGCCCTCGGCCACCGGATTCGGTGATTCGGCGCGCAGCCGGTCGAGTTCGGCCTGCATGGTGGCGACGGTGGACTCGTAATGGGCCTGCACCGCGGCGGTATCCTCCGGATCGCCGGGCTCGGTGGACCAGTTCAGCGGGGGCAGGAAGCTCACGTGCACCGAGGCGGGCAGCGGCACCTGCGGCAGAATCGGGGCCACGCCGAAGGGGAGACCGACGGTGTACGGGAACACCTTGGCGCGCACCAGCTTGTCCAATTGCAGCAGTTTGGCGGTGCGCTCACCGCGGCTGAGAATGAAGATGGAGTCGTGGCCGCCGTTGGCGACCGCCGGAATGACCGGAACGCCCAACTTCAACGCCAGCCGGATGAATCCCTTGCGGCCCGCGAAGTCGATCTTGCCGCGATCGGTCCAGGGGCGGCACGCCTCCCAGTCGCCGCCGGGGTAGACCATTACCGCGCCACCGTCCTTGAGGCCCGCCGACGCTGCCTCCTGCGAGGCCGGGATCACCCCGAAACTGCGCAGACTGTCGCCGAGAAACGGTGCGCGCAACAAGATCTCGTGCGCGACGCCGAAGCTCGGCTCGTCGGGACGGCGCTCCATCATGGCCATGAAGGTGATCCACACCTCGGGGGCCCAGTAGATGGAGGAGTGATTGCCGATGACCAGCGCCGGGCCCGAGGTCGGGAGATTCTCCAGGCCGCTCACCCGCGGCGTGAAGTACCTGGTGTAGGCCCGCGCCAGGGTGAGCATCGGGTGATTCGGATCCGGAACCTGCTTCGTGGTGCTCATGTACCCATTCCTGTCTATCGCACTGGCGGTGGACGGGCGGCACGCAACGGCGTACGCCGACGTGCGAAATCACGTCGGGTGGAATCGAATTGCCCCCGGTACATCCCCATTGATAGTCCCCGATGGCCGCGCGTGCGCGGACCGGTACGGTGCCTCGCGTGCCCATCGTCGCGACTCTGCGACCGATGTCCGCCACCGTCCTCCTGCGCCACCGACGGTATCACCCAAGCGCTTGCTTGGTAGGAACTGTGCGAAACCCAACACTCGGGGCATTCGCTCCGGCGTGACCGCTCGTTTCGTCCTAGGATTCCCGCTCTCGGTGTTCCTACACGTGGTGCGAGTGTCAGGCCGACAGTTTCCAGACCCGAACGGCCAGATGCACTTCCAGTCGGCGCGGACCGTCGAGCCAGTCCGCGCCGAGGAGTTCGCCGATGCGCGCGAGCCGCTGCCGGACCGTATTGCGGTGCACGAAAAGCTCTTCCGACGTGCGCGCGATAGTGCCGCCGAACTCCAGATGCGCCCAGGCGGTTTCGGTGAGGGCGGTGTGGTATTTGGCGTCGTAGTCGAGCAGCGGCTGGATTTCGGCGAGGGGTCCGAAGGCCGGATCGAGGGTGTGGGCGGCATCGAGGAGCAGGCCGACCGCGCCGAGCCGAGCGCCGTCGAGTACCGCTCCGGTGCGGCCCAGGACGAGCAGGGTCGACAGCGCGCGTCCGGCTTGCCGGTACAGGGTGGGTAGACGGTCGAAACCTGTTGCTGGACCGGCGAATCCGATGGTGGACACGGACGGTTCGGCGGCCAGCGCGGTGTGGATGCGGTCGGCGACCGAACCGTCGTCGGCGGCCACCACGCGGAAGTCACCCTCGTAGCGGGCGATCAGGGCGCGCGGGGTGGCCACGGCGGTGCGCAGACAGGTCTCCAGGCGCCGGGGATCGGCGCCCGGCGCGGAGACGACCACCACCGTCAGGGCGTCGGTCGGCCGCAATCCGAATCGCGCGGCGCGCTGGCGTTTTCGCTCCGGACTCACCTCGCGGCCGGAGAGCAGGTCGTCGAGGACCTCGGACTGCAATTGCTGCGCGGCGTCGTGCGCGACGCGATCGAACAGACGCAGCACCGTCAGGAAGATCGACAGTCGGTCGAGCAGCCCGGTCGGCATATCCGGAAGACGTTGTGCCAGAACGAGAGTCGCTAGGTGAGTGCTTCCGGCGTGTGCGGGAACGACGGTGAGGGATTCGCCGTCCACCGTGACCTCGCGCGGCATCCCGGTGGCCGCCGCCGCGGCGATCGCGTCGTGCAGGCCGGTGGCGGCCAGGGCGGCGACCCGAGTGCGCCAGGCGTCGTCCAGGCCCTCGGCTGCCCGGGCCGCCAGCACCCCCGCGGCCGCGTCCAGGATCGCCACCCGTTCGGCCGCGATATGGCGCACCAGATCGGCGAATCCGTCGTGCCCGCGCCCGCCGATCACGGTCTCGATGAGACGACGGTCCAATTCGACGAGGCTCTGCAACTCCGACATCTCGTGGTCGCGCGTGGCCTGTTCGCGCCCGAGGTGTTCGAGCGCGCCGCGAATACTGGAGAACCGCTGCGCGTTGTCCAGGGCCACCGCCGCGTGCTTGCCGATGGCATCCACGAGATCGACCGTCTCACTGGGGTATTCGCGCGGGCTGCGGTCGGCGATGAGCAGCGCGCCGATGGTCTCGCCGTGCAGGTACAGCGGTACGCCGAGAATGGAGCGCACCCCCTCGGCCCGCACGATCGAATCCACCTGCGGCAGATGGGTGATCTCCGGATCGTCGAGGTAGTCCGAGCTCTGATACGGCGAGACGCCCGCCGTCGCCCGGCCGACGATGCCCGTGCCGATGGGCATGCGCAGCAGGCGGTACGCCTCGGTCACCACCCCGTCGGATTTGCGGATGTAGGTCTCGTCGCTGGCGTGGTCGTTGAGGCTGATGTAGGCCATATCGCTGCCCGAGAGCGTGCGGGTGCGTTTGACGATGGCCTGGAGCACGGCCTCCACATCGCGAATGCCGGTGAGATCGGTGGCGGTGTCGTACAGCGCGCGCAGCACCTCCTCGCGACGGCCGCGCTCGGCCGACCGCAGGCCCAGCTCGCGGGCGGCGCGGGCTGCTCCCGGGGTGAGCTCGCCGCGCTCGAGGGCCGCGGCGACCAGCGCCGCCAACTCGTGCTGCGGGATCCCGGCGTGCAGGCCCTCCAGGATGGTCGAGACGCCGGAATCCATAGCCGTCCTCTGATGGTGTGCGCAATGAACCGGTACAGCCGACCGGTATGTGCAGTGTAGCCATACTCGCAGGTGGGGCCGCCGCCTAGCGTCGGAGCCATGCAGATAACCGGAGCCGTCCTCGAGGAGATCGGCCGTGACCGGCCCTTCGCCGAGTCCCGACCCATCACCGTCGCACCGGTCGAGCTGGGTGAGCCCGGACCGACCGAACTGTTGATTCGCATCGAGGCGGCGGGCGTGTGCCACTCCGATCTCAGCGTCGTCGACGGCAATCGAGTGCGGCCGGTGCCCATGCTGCTGGGACACGAGGCGGCCGGAATCGTCGAGCGGGTCGGCGCGCAGGTGTGGGAGCTGGCGGTCGGGCAGCGCGTGGTCATGTCCTTCCTGCCGCGCTGCGAACAGTGCGCGGCCTGCGCCGAGGGCGGGCGGCTGCCCTGTCCGGAGGGCACGCGCACCAACAACGCGGGCGAACTGCTGCACCACCCCGGACATCTGCACCGTGCGGGCGAGCGGGTGCACCATCACCTCGGGGTCTCCGGCTTCGCGACCCATGCCATCGTGGATCGCGCCTCGGTGGTGCCGGTCGGGGCGGATGTGCCGCCGGAGGTCGCGGCGATGTTCGGCTGCGCGGTGCTGACCGGCGGCGGAGCGGTGCTCAATGTGGCGCGCCCGACCCCGGACGACGAGGTCATGGTGGTCGGACTCGGCGGCGTCGGCATGTCGGCGGTGCTGGTCGCCAAGGCGCTCGGGGTGCGGCGCCTCATCGCCGTGGACGCGTTGCGGGAGAAGGCCGATCACGCGCTGACGCTGGGGGCCGATCTGGCGTTCGCGCCGGAAGAGCTGGCCGACAGCGGAATTCGCGCCCGCTACGTCATCGAATGCGCGGGCCACCCGAAGGCGTTCGAAACCGCCTATGCGGCAACGGCCGTCGGCGGTACGACGATCACCGTGGGTCTGCCCGGACCGCGGGCCACCGCGTCCATCACACCGCTGAGCCTCACCGCCGAGGCCCGCACGGTGGTGGGCAGCTATCTCGGCTCGGCGCTGCCCGCCCGCGATATCCCGCGCTACGAACAGCTCTGGCGGGACGGGAAACTGCCGGTGGAGCAATTGATCTCCGATCGCATCGAACTGTCGGGCATCAATGCCGCCATGGATCGGCTGGCCGAGGGCCGGGCCATTCGACAGATCATCACCTTCGACGCCGAGCGGGAGACCCGATGAGCTCGTCGCCGACTCCGGCCGACGTCCTGGCGAAACTGCCTGTCGGCCACTACATCAACGGTCGCTGGACCGACTGTCAGCCGGTATTGGCTGTGGAGAATCCCGCGAACGGCACCATCCTGGCGCGGGTCGCCGACGCCGATGCCGCCGTGGGTCTGCGCGCCCTCGGCGCGGCGGTCGATGCCCAGCAGCGCTGGGCCGATACCGCTCCCCGCACCCGAAGCGACCTGCTCATGCGGGTTTTCCGACTGCTCCACGAGCGCACCGAATACCTCGCCACGCTGATCACCCTGGAAATGGGCAAGCCCTATGCCGAGGCGCTCGGTGAGGTGGCCTATGGCGCGGAGTTCTTCCGCTGGTTCGCCGAGGAGGGCGTGCGCCCCGGCGGTGGCTACGGCACCGCGCCGAACGGGACGAAACGCATTGTCACCCTGCGGCAGCCGGTCGGACCCGTGCTGGCCATCACGCCGTGGAACTTCCCCCTCGCCATGGGCGCGCGCAAGATCGCCCCGGCGCTGGCGGCGGGCTGCACCATCGTGGTCAAGCCCGCGCCGCAGACCCCGCTCACCACCCTGGCCCTCATGGCACTGCTCGAGGACGCGGGAGTGCCCGCGGGCGTGGTGAATTGCGTGACCACCTCGGATGCCGCCGCGGTGTGCGCACCGCTCATCGCGCACCCCGCCTTGCGCAAACTCACCTTCACCGGCTCGACCGCGGTCGGGAAGGTGCTGCTCGCCCAGGCTGCGCAGCGGGTGCTGCGCACCTCCATGGAACTGGGCGGCAACGCCCCGTTCGTGGTGCTGGCCTCCGCCGACCTCGACAAGGCGGTCGCGGGCGCGGTCGCCGCCAAGATGCGCAATTGCGGCGAAGCGTGCACGGCCGCGAACCGATTCCTGGTGCACGAATCCCTCGCCGAGGAATTCGCCGAGCGGTTCGCCGCCGAACTGGCGGGGCTGACCCTGGGCGACGGACTCGATCCGGCGACGCGGGTGGGTCCGCTCATCGACGCGCCCGCGGTGGCGTCGGTGGCGAGTCTCGTGGACGACGCCGTCCGGCACGGCGCCGAGGTCCGCACCGGTGGGCAGCGCCGTTCGGGGCCGGGGCACTTCTTCGAACCCACCGTCCTCACCGATGTTCCGGCGCGGGCGCGCATTCTGCACTCGGAGATCTTCGGCCCGGTCGCGCCCATCGCCACCTTCGCCACCACCGCCGAGGCGTTGGCCGCCGCCAATGACACCGAGGCCGGTCTCATCGGCTACGTCTATGGCGAAAACCTCGGTGAGACACTGGCATTCGCGGAGCGTCTGCACACCGGCATGGTCGGCGTTAACGCGGGTGTGGTCTCCGATCCGGCCGCGCCGTTCGGCGGTGTGAAGGCCTCGGGCCTCGGTCGCGAGGGCGGTCGGGAAGGGCTCGACGAGTACCTCGAGACCAAATACATCGGGCTCGCACTCTGAATTCGCGTGTGGCGCTGCCGCGCTACCGCACCGGCGGCAGCGTCCGCGCGTCCGGGTCCGCGCCGATGGGCAACTGCGCGCCATTGTCCGGGATATTCGGGCGCGGGGCATTGGCCGAGCCGCGAATCTGTTGGTCCGCAGGGGGATTGGGGCAGTAGTTCCAGCGATGGAAGGTGCCGTCCTGCACCACGTACGGCGGGCTGGGCTTGGTCGCGTACTGGCAGAAGGGGCGCGGCCAGATATCCACGATGGTGTGGAACTCGCCGTCGTGCGCGGGCACGCCCATGGCATCGGTACCCGGCACCAGGGTGGGGAACAGCGCGCGGATGGCGGGCAGCCGCAGTTGGGCCGCGCGCACGATGGCGGTCATATTCGTGGCCAGATTGGTGATGGGGTCGGATTCGCGGTCCAGGGTCTGGCTGGCTATGCCGAGCAGCCCGGGACCGTCGTCGAGCAGCTGCCGCACCTCGGCGTCGGCGGCATTGGCCTGATCGACGAGAATGCGCGAATTCCGGGTCAGGGTGCCCAGATCCGGCTGGGCGTTCGCGGTCGTGGCGGCGATGCTGCGCAGATTGGTGATGAGCATGGTGGTCTGCGGCAGCAGCTTGTCCAGCCCGTACACCGCCAGGCTGATGCCGTCGACGAAGGCTCGGAACTGATCCGGGCCGCCGCTGAGCGCGGTATCGAGTTCGCTGAGAATGATCCCGATGCGGTCCGGGTCGATCTGGGCGATGAGATCGCTGGAGTTCTCCAGCATTTCCGAGATCGGCACCGGCGTGGAGGTGCGGCCCGGATCGAACGGGACGACCGCGCCGTCGTCGAAGTACGGTCCGGCATCGGTATTGGGCGCGAAGTCCAGATACTGCTCCCCGGCCGCCGAGAGGGCGTGCACATTGATCTCGGTATCGCGTGGAATCCGGTAGCGCTCATCGATTTCCGTGCGCACCGCCACCGAGGCGCCCGCATCGGTCAGCTCCACGGCCTGGATCTCGCCGATGCGGTAGCCGCGCCAGGTGACATTGTTACCCGCCTGCAAACCGCCCGACCGGTCCAACTGCACCGTCAGTGTGTAGGTCGAGCCCGGCGGGCGCACCCGCATGACGTCGAAGAGCAGATATCCCCCGCCCGCCAGCACTCCGAACGCGAGGGTCAAGCCGGATGCCACAAACCTGTGACGCTGCGAAATGCTCACGAGCCACCTTTGCCGCCGGGTACCGGGTCAACGCAATAGCAAAC
The DNA here is from genome assembly GCF_044459025.1 of Nocardia sp. NPDC050406. Lineage (NCBI taxonomy): Bacteria > Bacillati > Actinomycetota > Actinomycetes > Mycobacteriales > Nocardiaceae > Nocardia > Nocardia sp. NPDC050406. The sequence goes on from NZ_JBITIM010000002.1 coordinate 1,138,236, forward strand.
TCTTGGCGAAATCGCCGCTCATAGTAGCCGGTATTCACGTGCCCGCCAGCGCTTTCGCCGGTGCCGGTCGGGCGCGCTGCGCGGCGGGAATCCCATTGATACATTGCTGAAAAATTCATTTCTTTGCAGCAGTGGGGGAAGGGGTCCCGATCGTGGTTCACATCCATCATCGAGGCGAGGCCGCGGTGCCGACCGAATTCGCGTTCGCGTACATGTCCGACTTCGACAATCTGAAGGAGTGGCTGTACGGCTTCCAGCGGGCGCGGCTGGTCGGCGATATTCCGCACCGTCAGGTCGGGGCGATGTACGAGGGTTCGGTGAAGATCGGGGCCACGCTGAAGGCCACCATTCGAGTCACCGAATTCGTCGAGAACGCGCTGCTGTGCACCGAATCGGTCTCGGGATTCAGCAATCAGACGCGCTGGGAGTTCGAATCGCTGGGGCCGGAGCGGGGTGCGCTCACCGTGGACGTGGACTACCAATTGCCCGGCGGCTTGGCGGGGCGCGCGCTCGGGGCGGCGATCGAGCCGTTCGTCTCGATCGCCATTCGGCACACCGAGCACAAATTGCGGCAGGTGCTCGAGGAGCGATACCGGCAGTCGAAGACCTCGGTGTGAGAGTCGAGGGGGCGCTACCAGGCACGACGGGTGTCGTCGTCGCCCCATGAACCGTCGATGGCCCGCGACACGGCCTCGCGTCATGTGACGACACGCCGGTGGGGTGGGGTACTCTTCGCGCAGCTAATGGAAGGCAACCGGAGCTCGGGAGCCCGAAGTGTGCTGTGGAAAGGGAGATTCGATGATCGCCCGCTGCGTGGGGTTGGCCGGTGTCGTGTGCGCGTGCCTGGCGTTGGTGACCGGATGTTCGGGCCGGGGCGCCGAGCCGGGGGAGGACGCGGAGGTGGCGGCCGCCGACGCGTCGAACGCGCAGCGCAGTGTCTTCGTCACCGAGTGCGGTGGGACCGCCGCGGGCTGGCAGGCCTCCGGGGTGGTGAGCAATCGCGACGACGTGGAGCACCGGTACGCGGTGGTCGTCAGCTTCGTCACGCCGGAATCGACTGTGCTGGAACGCACTCGCACCGAGGTGCTGGTGCGGCCGAAGGCGACGGAGAATTTCACCACCGAGACCCGGCTCGATCCGGTGCGTCGACCCGAGACGGTCAAATGCGTGCTGCGGGACGTGGAGCAGCTCTGAACTCGGACTTCGGGTTGCTGGCAATCCGGGGCGGGGTGTGAGCAAATCCGCCCGGCGGGGGCGGTGCAGCGCCTAGGATCTGGCCTTGCCGGGTGCGACCGTTGTGGATTTGTCGGTGGCATGGTGCATGCTCTTGGGCACGCAAGTGTCCACCACCGCTCGGAGTGCCCCATGTCGTCCCGTCGCACCAAGCCACAACCCTTGTCGGATAGTGAGATTCGGCAGATCGCCGCGGATATCGCGGCGGGCCGCCCGCCGATGGTGTGGTTCACCTCCGCGGCGGTCGGCGTGCCGGAAGGACGATCCGGAAAGGTTCTCGCACTCGGTGATCCGGCCGAGGGTGATTTCCTCCAGGTCAAGCCGACCGGTTCGAAGGATGTGCTGTCCTTCGGGCCGACGGAGGTGACCTTGGTCAAACCGGCGCGGCCCCAGAAGGAGGCCGCGGCCGCGAAGAAGACCGCGAACAAGCCAGCAGCACCGAAACCGACAACGGCAACGAGGAAGGACTCCACTGTGACGATGTCGTCGCCCGCGACCATGTCATCGGCGGTGCCGAGCACGCCGAGCGCAGCACCGGTCGCGCCGAAACCCGAAGCGCCGCAGGCGTCCGGTGGCGCAGCGCCGCAGGCGTCTGGTAGCCCCACGCCGCAGGCGTCTGGCAGTGCAGCGCCGCAAGCGCCCACGGCCGGTGCGGCCCCCGCCGCCGATTCGGGCAAGCCAGCGAAGCCCGCCGGTTCCCGCCCCGCCCGCAATGCCGCCGCCGCCTCGGCGGCCCGCAAGCCCAAGGCCCCCGAGGTGACGGTCACCCTCTCCGGCACCGCCGACGGCGAGTGGACCCTCGACGTCGTCAATGGCAAGAAGCGCACGATTCGCGGTCTGTCCGTACCGAGTTCGGCCGTGGCCCAAGCCGCCAAGATCCTGCACCCCGAGGTCGCCGAGGTGGTCGATTCGGTCCTCGACGCCGTGCGCACCGCCCAGCGCAGCAAGGTCGAACAACTCCAGGCGGAACTGGAGAACGCCCGCAAACTGCTCGACGAGCTCACCAGCTAGCCGAGTCGGTACGACGGGCAACCTCCGACGACGACCGGTGTGACACAGATCGAGCCGCTCAGTCGAGAACTGAGCGGCTCGGTCGTCTGTCCGGGAGCGGTTCAGGCGCAGGCGATTCCGTCGCCGTCCGGGTCGAGGTGGGGGCTGTAGCTGGGTGCGCCGCGCAGTAGTGGGGCCAGACCGGCATTGCGGACGTCGTCGCAGGTGGCGTATTGCGGGCCGGGGGCGTAGCCCAGGCGCGCCATGAGGTCGGCGAGCATGGAGGCGATGCGCGGGCCGAGGGTGGCCGCCCGGTCGCCGATCTTGCCGGATCCGGTGCCGGACGAACCGGTTCCGGTGGAGCCCGATCCGGCGGAGCCGGAGCCATTGGCGGAGCCGGTCGCGCCGTTGGCGGACGAGGTGGCCGAACCCGGATTGGCCAGGAGTTCGGCCGATTGCGAGGCCGAGCCGGTGCCGGAGACCGCGACCTCGTTGGCATCGGAAGTGACGGTCTCCGAGGGGGTTTCGAGCGGGACGGCCAGCGCGGTGGTGGGCGCGGCGAGAGTCAGTGCGGCCGCGCACAGGAATGCGGCGGCGACGCGGGGCGGGGACATGGAACAACGCATACGGGCCTCGAAATCGGTGTGGTGCAAGGCTGTCGCGATCTCAGACCGCGGTCTCCCGATGCCAGACCCGAGGTACGGCGGAATCGGAACGGCCCGCTCCGAGATCATCATGGGAAACGTACCCGAGTGAGAATTCTTTCGCGTGGTACATTGCCGAATCCGCTTCGCGCAGAAGGTCGTACACGGTGGTGTCGGCGCCGCGCGGACCGCTGCACGCGATACCGATACTGGCCGCTATACGCACCTCGGCGGCACTGAGTTCGAAAGGCTCGCCCAGGGCCGCGAGCAATCGTTCGGCCAGCAATACGGCCTCCTGCCGTCCGGCCGGAGCCAACACCACGAATTCGTCTCCGCCATAACGGGCCGCGGCATCATCGCGTCTGATCATGCGCCGAATGCGCGCTGCCGCATTGGCGATCAATTCATCGCCCACCGCGTGCCCGTAGTTGTCGTTGACGCGTTTGAATCCGTCCAAATCGATGAACAGCAGCGCCAAAGGCCCGTCACCCCACCGTTCCCGATTACGGTGCAGCGCGCGCAGCAGCGCCGCGCGATTCAACAGGCCGGTCAACATATCGTGGTCGGCCTGGTACTGCGCGCGGCGCTCACTGCGGGCACTGCGCTCGATGGCGCGTTCACTGCGCAGCAGCATTCCGGCCAGCAGCAGGGCGAACAGCGAGGACACCACGATGCGGTCGACGGGTTGCAGGCTCGAACCGACCACCGGCACCAGTGAGGCCACGATGAGCGCCATGGCGACGATGCTGGCGCGCTGACGGGAGCGGTCCGACAGCACGCGGCGCGGCCCGCCGAGGGTGACCATGGTCGGGTGCAGGGCCGCCACGCCGATCAGCGTGTAAGCGAGTTGTGTTGGCACCACCAGGATTTCGTAGCCGAGGGTGGAGGAGCCCGCGGTGGCCAGGCTGTGCCCGAGATCGCCCGCCAGCAGGACGAGGACGGCCAGGTGCACCAGCCGCAGCGAGGTCTCCGATTTGGCGGAGGTCACCACCGAGTGCGCGACCACGGTCAGCATGAGCGCGTCCACGACCGGATAGGTCGCGGCGGTCAGCGTGGCGAAGGTGATGCGGTCCGCCGCGTGCAGGATGGGCGAGATCAGGAAGGTCCACGAGGCCAGTAGCGCACCCAACCCGATCAGCGCCGAATCCAGCAGCAGATCGTGGTCGGCGCTGGACTGGCGCGGGCGCAGCCACAGCACCGCCGCCGCGCCGATTCCGCAGTAGGCGGAGAGCATGAACAGATCGTCGAAGGGGTGGGTCTGCCAGGCGGTGAGATCGCGCAGCAGGATGCCGAGGGTGAACTGCACGGCGGAGGCGGAGAGCAGGTACCAGGGCAGCGGTTGCGGCGGATGGAAGCGGCGCATACCGACCCGGATCATGACGACGCTGGCGATCACGGCCGTGCACAGGGTGGCGAGGGCGAGCGGGCGGGAGACCACCAGTAGCGGCAGAGTGAGGACGGTCAGTGCGCAGCCGAACAGCAGAGCGCGCCAGCAGATTCCGAATAGTCGATCGGACCGTCCGGTCGGTCCTGCCTCGGTTCCCACCAGCCCCCCTTGTCCGCGCCGCCTCCGAGGGGCCGCGCTACGTTGTGGCCTGCGATACCTCCACGGTGAGGTGTTCCCGGTGCACTCGACGGGCGCGGCTCGACAGATGAAATGAACCTCGCACCAGCATCAATACCGAACGTTCGCGTCAACGCCCGCCCATGCGCAGCCGGGTAGTCGGGTCGATCATGACACGAATCCGCCCCCGCCGTACCGGAGTTCGTCGAACGCGCAGCCCCGCACAATGCATGACTCGCTGTGCGAGCCTACGAATCGAGCACGCCCGCACGCGCGGCCCCGAATCACATCCCCGCCCACCGCGCACGCCGGATCCCCACACGCCGTCCGGGCCGCGCCAACCCGTCATTCCCGAGGGTGCTCCTGGCCGCGTTCCACCCGCCGCGTCGTGGAAGCGCGCCGCGGATCGCCGAAAACGAACAGCCCGCCCGACCGCGATCACCCCGAACCGCGGTGGCGCGCCGAAGCGCGGACGTAGTCTGTGTCTCGAAGACCGTGTCGCCCAGGTGAACTCGCATGCCGAGGGCCGATGTGGACCGCTATCCCCCGCACGAGGGGCCGAGGTGGACCTGGTGACCTGACACGCGCATACCGGTCGAATCGGTAATGGCGGGACCGACTGGCCGGTTAGTATTCGCCACGGTTGTTCGTCTCCGCCCGATCGCATCGTCAGGAGAGCTGTATGCCGCTTCACGCCGATTCGCTGGCCGTCGTCCTCGCGGACGGACAATTGCGGCTGGATGCAGATCCCGTCGACTACGCGCTGGTCGCCCTGTATTTCGTCTTCGTGCTGGGTATCGGGCTACTGGCCCGCTCGCGGATCTCCTCGAGTATCGACTTCTTCCTCTCCGGCCGCTCCCTGCCCGCCTGGGTGACCGGTCTGGCCTTCATCTCCGCGAATCTGGGCGCGGTGGAGATCATGGGCATGTCGGCCAATGGCGCGCAGTACGGCATGCCGACCATGCACTACTTCTGGATCGGCGCGGTTCCGGCCATGCTCTTCCTCGGCGTGGTCATGATGCCGTTCTACTACGGCTCCAAGGTGCGCAGCGTCCCGGAGTTCATGCGCAGGCGCTTCGGGCCGGGCGCGCATCTGGTGAACGCGTTGAGCTTCGCGGTGGCGCAGGTGCTCATCGCGGGCGTGAACCTGTATCTGCTCGGCACCATCCTGAACGTGCTGCTGGGTTGGCCGCTGTGGGTGTCGGTGATCGTGGCCGCGGTGATCGTGCTCTCCTACATCACCCTGGGCGGTCTTTCGGCGGCCATCTACAACGAGGTGCTCCAGTTCTTCGTCATCGTGGCCGCGCTGCTGCCGCTCACCCTGGTCGGCCTGCACAAGGTCGGCGGCTGGGAAGGCTTGCGCGACAAGGTGACCGCCGGACCCGGCGATGTGGATCAGATGCATGCCTGGCCGGGCAATGAGCTCTCCGGCTTCGGCAGCAACTTCATGTCGGTGCTCGGCATCGTCTTCGGCCTGGGCTTCGTGCTCAGCTTCGGTTACTGGACAACGAATTTCGTCGAGGTGCAGCGCGCGCTGGCGACGCACTCCATCTCGGCCGCGCGCCGCACCCCGATCATCGGCGCGTACCCGAAGATGTTCGTACCCTTCATCGTTGTCATTCCGGGCATGATCAGCGCCGTGCTGGTGCCGCAGATCATCGAGCTCAAGGCGCAGATGACCGCGAACCCGGATTACAAGAGCGACACCACCTACAACCAGGCGCTGCTCTACCTCATGAAGGACACGCTCCCGAACGGCCTGCTCGGCGTCGGCCTGGCCGGTCTGCTCGCGGCGTTCATGGCGGGTATGGCGGCCAATATCTCCGCCTTCAACACGGTGTTCAGCTACGACCTGTGGCAGCAGTACGTGGTGAAGGAACGCCCGGACCACTACTACCTCAATGTCGGCCGCCTGGCCACCATCGGCGCGACCGTCGCCGCCATCGGAACCGCGTTCATCGCAGGCAATTTCGGCAATATGATGGACTACCTGCAGACGCTGTTCAGCTTCTTCAACGCGCCGCTGTTCGCCACCTTCATACTCGGCATGTTCTGGAAGCGAATGACCCCCGCGGCGGGCTGGTCGGGCCTGGTGTGCGGCACCGCGGCCGCCATCTTCGTCTTCATCCTGCACGAGACCGAGGTCTTCCACCTCTCCGGCCAGGGCGCGAGCTTCCTGGCGGCGGGCGTGGCCTTCGCGGTCGATATCGTGGTGAGCGTAGCGGTCACCCAGTTCTCGCGGCCCAAACCGGCGGCCGAACTGGTGGGCCTGGTCTACTCCGAGACGCCCAAATCCATGCGCACCGACCCCGAATCCGATTCGCTGCCTTGGTATCAGCGCCCGGTGCTGCTGGCCGGAATCGCGCTGGTCATCGTGATCGCCCTCAATATCTTCGTCGGATAGGAAAGGCCCGCCATGCTCTTCGATATCCGCACCATTGTCGGCGCACTGCTCGGCTGCTACGGCGTGATCGTGCTCGTCACCGGCCTGGTCTACGACTCCGCCGAACAAGAGGCGAAAACCGGTGGCGTGGACGTGAACCTGTGGGCCGGAATCGGCATGCTCATCGCCTCCGCGGTCTTCATCGCCTGGGTGGTGCTACGGCCGGTCCAGGTGCCGCCCGCCCCGCCCGAGACGGAGAAGCCCAGCGAATAACGCTGCGGCACAGCCGAACCCCGCCCGGGCGCGCAACCCGGGCGGGGTTCGTTCAGCACCTACTTCGCGACGGGAGCGTTGAAGGGCTGGTTGATCGTCGTGAAGTACTGTGCTGCGGCCAGAATGGCGACCGGGGCGGTGATGAAGATCTGGCCCGCCAGGGTGCCGATGAAACCGAAGGCGGCGGCACCGGCGAGGCAGCCCGCGATCGGGCCCGAGCCGAAGATGGTCAGGAGCGGTGCGGTCAGGGCCGCGCCCGCGATGGCACCGGCGATGCAGCCGACGCCCGCGCCGCCGATGCCGCCGACCAGGGTGGCGATGGACGCGCCCAGGCTGATGGTGCCGGTCATGCGGCTCCAGGCGGCGACCTCACGGTCGTACTCGGACTTCCACGGGGCCTTGTCCTCGAACGGCAGCGCTACCGGCTTGTACTGGGCGTGCGCGATATCGAACAGCGGGGTCAGTGTGGCTTTGCGGCCGGAAATGTCGGCGGCGATGGGGAATTCGAATTCGTCGACGCGGAACTTGAGTTCGGTGCCCGCGACGGTGGCGCCATTGGCGGCCTTGACTTTGAAGACGCCGTCCTCGACGACCATCGAACCGGCATCGGTCTCGATGACGGTATTCGTCTCGGTGGCGGTGGCGCTGTAGTTGATGGCATCGGAATTCGTCGTCTCGGCATGCGCGGTGCCGGTGGCGAGGCACGCGACCGAGGTGGCGAAAACCGTGGCGGCAGCGAGGTTCTTGACCTTCATCAGGTGAAATCCTTTGTTTTCGAGCAGGTTCGAGCGCGCCGCGACCATGTCTTCTCGCGGCGTTCTCGTTCGATGGTTCGACGACGTGGGGCGGCAGCGGTGTGACACCGTGCCGCTCAACGTGTTTCGATTATTTAGGCGGCGCTTTTCCGGCGTGTCAGCAGGCCGACGATGACGTCCACGGCGAGGAAGCCGAGCACGCTCAGGCCGATCAGCGGGGCGAACCAGCCGACCGCCACGGCCGCGAGCGCGAAGGACGCGAGCAGCCACACCGGCGTCGCCCGAAGCACCCCGCGCCGTGGGGCCTTGCCCGCGGCGAAACCGTTGCCGCCCTTGGTCGGCCGACGCCGCCACCACATGAGGTACCCGCGCACGATCACGGTGATCAGACCCACCATGCAGGCCAACAGCAGCAGCTGGTTGAGCAGGCCGAACATCAGGCCCATATGTAGCTGGATGCCCCAATTGGAGAGTTTGGCCATGAGCGGCCAGTCGGCGTAGCGCAGCACATCGGTGACCTGGCCGGTGCCACCCTCCACCGCGATGGAGTCGACCGTGTAGACGCCGGACATGCGGCGTTCCTTGGCGGTGAAGGCCATGCCGTCCTTGGCCGGGACGCTGATCTCCACCGCGCTCTCGAGGCCATTGGCGCGGATCACGCCGTAGACCAGATCGATCTGTGAGATGCGCTGTGCCGTAGGCGAGGTGGCGGTGGGGTTCGGCATACCGTGTTCGGCGTGCTCGCCCGTCGCGGGCATGGCGGGAGCCGCCGCGCCGGGCAGCTTGGCGTTCACCGCCGGGGTCACCCAGCTCATCTCCTCGCGCAGCGCGCTGACATTCTCACCGGCGTACTTCGACCAGGTCATACCGGTCGCCGAGAGCAGCAGAAGTACGGGCAGAATCCAGACGCCCACGGCCGCATGCCAATTCAAGGTGCGGGCGCGAGGGCGGGAGCGATCGGGGCGCAGCAGCCAGGCCGCGCCGTTGTTGGCGCGCCGGGAGCGCACGCGCCGGATCCACAGCACCAGACCGGCCAGCGCGATCACCCACATCCAGGACGCCGCCAGCTCGCTGTAGAGCCGACCCGGGGTGCCCAGGTGCAGATCCTTGTGCAGCTTGTCGATCCAGGTGCGGGTGGGCAGCGCGCCCGAACTGCCGTAGACCACACTGTCGCCCAGCGGCTGTGCGGTCACGGGATCGACGAAGACGGCGCGGCGCTCCGATTCGCCGAGGGTGGGGTCGCTGAAGATCACCCGGGTGGTGTCGCCGGTGTTCTGGGCGGGGGAGACGGCGACCAGCGGCAGGTTCGGCAGGGTGGCGACGGCGGCATCGATCTGTGTCGACAGCGGCTGTACCGGGCCCGTCGAATCGGTGTGCAGCAGTGCCCGGTCGGTGAAGTTCTCCAGGGTCGGGGAAATGGCGTAGAGCGCGCCGGTGACGGCCGCGATCAGAATGAACGGCGCGACGAAGATACCGGCGTAGAAATGCAGTCGCAGCATGAGCGCCTGGAAGGCATTGCCCGATTTCCGCGCCGAACCGCTCGGCGGTTTGTCGGCGGAATCCGTGTCGAGGGCAGGGGAATTCGGCGGTGTCGGATCGACACCGCTTTCGGTGATTGTCACTAGCGGACTTTCTGGTTCGAGGGGTACCCCGGAAACCCGCCGCCGCGCGTACGACAGCGCGACGCGCCCACGAGCGCGTACGGCGACGTCACAGGGACGCGAAGTCCCTGTGCCGGGGAAGAAAGGAGAATCAGCCTCGAACGAGAACGGGTGGCCCGCGGGTACGGAAGGTATCGGCCGCGAAGATGCGCGGCACGATCCGATCGCGGTGCTCGATGGGAAGGGTCGGTGGCCCGGAGGGCACCGGCAGTACGACCGGCACCGGCAGCACCCGCGCCACCACCGCGGTCACGATCCGATACGCCGCCTCCGCACCCAGGATCACCACGGCCGCGGCGATGGCGGCCACGATATGCGCCATCAGCATGGACGGCGTCCACACCGACTGATGGTGATGATGCTGCCCCCCGCCGCCCCACGACATGCTCAGGTGGCCGAGCAGTTGCCCGCCCACCAGCGCCGCGACAAGCCCTAGCGCGGTGGTCCGCAACGAACGCACCCCCGCCGTCACCGCCCCCACGGCCGCACACCCGGCGATGAGCAGCGTCAACGCCCCCGAATCAGGAGCCATGGCCCCCGAAGCCCACCCGTGCGCGGCCACCGCCAGCGCCCCGGAAACCGATCCGGCCGCCCCACCACGCAAAACAGCAGCATCGCTGCGGAAATGCGCCGAAGAACGGCCGGACACGAAACTCACGCGCTGATGATAGCTGGGGTGGACTCTCGGTCTCGTGCCCGCTGCCCGGTGGGCAGCGGGCACGAAGGGGGAAGAAGAGGGGGTGAGGCCCGCGGCTCGCTGTGGGTGCGAGGTGAGGGGTGGGGGAGGTGAGGTGATGGCGCGTGGAGTTTGCCCGCGCGGTCGTGCGGGTGCACGGGGGCGATAGCGAGAGCGGCCCGCTGCCAGGTGGCAGCGGGCCGCGGGATTCTCGGTGCGGGGAAATTACTCCGCCGGGACTTCCATTTCGATGAGGGGCTTGCGGAGGAGTTTGCCGGTGGCGTTGCGCGGCAGCTCGTCCATGAAGATCACCTCGCGGGGGACCTTGTAGCGGGCGAGGTTCTCCTTGACGTAGTCCTTGATCTCCTGGGCGTCGCGCTTGGAGTCGGGGCCGGGAACCACGATGGCGCGCAGGCGCTTTCCGAAGGTGCGGTCGTCGACGCCGACCACGGCCGCCTCGAGGACGTCGGGGCGGTTGGAGATGAGGTGCTCGACCTCCTGCGGGAAGACGTTCTCGCCGCCGGAGACGATCATGTCGTCATCGCGGCCGTCGATGAACAGCAGGCCGTCGGCGTCGAAGTGGCCGACATCGCCGGAGGACATGAGCCCGTCGACGAACTCCTTGGTGCGGCCGTCGGTGTAGGCCTTGAAGGAGTGCGCGTTGCCGATGAAGATCGTGCCCGTCACGCCCGGCTTGGTGATGCGCTTGCGGTTCTCGTCGTAGAGCGCGAGCGTGATGCCCACCGGCGCGCGGCCCGCGGTGCTCGGCGCCTTGCGCAGCTCCTCGGGGGTGGCCACGGTGATGACCGCGCATTCGGTCGAGCCGTACAGGTTGTAGAGCGTCGGCCCGAAGTAGTCGAGGCTGCGCAGCACCACATCCGGCGGAATGGCCGAGCCCGCGGCGAAGATGACGCGCAGCGAATCCTTCGGGTTGTACTTGGCGAGCACCTCCGGCGGCAGGTCGAGCATGCGCTGAATCATGGTCGGCACCACGGTCAGGCCCTGCGCCTTGTACTTCACGATATTGGCCAGGGTCAGCTCCGGGTCGAACCGCCGCTGCTGGAACACGACCCGGTTGCCCAGGCCGATGGCCAGCGTGAACTGCGACAGGCCGGTGCCGTGGAAGATGGGCGCGGCCATCACCATGGTGCTGTTGCGCGGCAACGGAATTCGATCCAGGAACTGCGCGGAGATGAAGGGGCTCACCTTGTCTCGCGGCGCGCCCTTGGGCGTTCCGGTGGTGCCGGAGGTGAGGATCACGGTGCCGCCGGGCTTCTCCGGAGCCGGAATCGGCGCGGTGGACTGGCCCGCCGCGATCGATTCGATGGTCGGAATCGACGGATCGGCGTTGTCCTTCTCGTCCACCCAGGTCAGGATGCGCGGAATATCGTCCGGAATGGCGCTCATGAGCTCGAAGAACTCACTGTCGTGCAGCACCGCCTTGACGTTCTCGCGTGCCGCCACATCGGCGAACTGCGGCTTGGCGAAGCCGGTGTTCATGAGCACCGCCCGCACCCCGAGCTTGCCCGCGGCGAGCATGCTCAACACCATGCCGCGGTGATCGCGCGCCAGAATGGCGATCACATCACCGGGCTGGATGCCCTGTGCGGTCAGGCCCCGCGCGAAGGCATTGGCCAGCTGGTCGAGCTCCTTGACCGAGAGCTCGCCGCGCTCGTCGATGATCGAGGCATGCGGATTGGTCTGCGCGGCATGCATGACGACACCCGCGAACGGCCCGAATTTCAGCACGTTCAGCGCGGATTTCACGGCATGATCGGGGCGCAGCGGATTGAACAGCCCCCGCTTCATCATGGCGTTGACGCTGAGCGCCGCATCGCTGGCTTTGCGCAGCACGGAGCTTGCCGCCGGAAGGGCAAGTGACATGGGTACAACCTTCCGCGATCCCCAGGCCGGACGAGTCGGCCGACAGACCGCAACATCGAGATCCAGTGCGCTTGCAGCCTAGCAAGCGCAGGCAGGAAGGTTGTGGTCCAGGTCTCTGGTACCGGCGGTAGCGATTACCTGCCGCCGAATGTGACCTCCGGCTACACCTTGTACTCGACCAGTACCCGCCGCAGCAGCTTGCCGGTGGCATTGCGCGGCAGGTCATCCAGGAAGATCACCTCGCGCGGTACCTTGTAGCGGGCCAGGTTGCCCTTCACGTACGCCTTGATCTCCTCGGCGTCGGGTGCCGCGCCGGGCTCGGGGACGATGAAGGCGCGCAGGCGCTTGCCGAACTCCACATCGTCGACGCCGACCACCGCCGCGTCGAAGACGTCCGGGCGCTCGAGCAGCAGGTTCTCCACCTCCTGCGGGAAGACGTTCTCGCCGCCAGAGACGATCATGTCGTCGTCGCGGCCGTCCACGAACAACAGGCCGTCGTCGTCGAAGTGGCCGACATCGCCGCTGGACATGTAGCCGTCGATGATCTGCTTGTGCCGTCCGTCGGTGTAGCCCTCGAAAGGTGCGCCGGAGCGAATGAAGATGCGGCCGGTGACATTCTTGGCGTGAATGCGCTGGCCCTCGTCGTCGAACAGGGCCACCTCGCAGGTGAGCGGTGAACGTCCCGCGGTGCCGGGCGCTTTGGCCAGATCCTCCGGCCGCGCCACGGTCGCGACCGCGCATTCGGTGGAGCCGTACAGGTTGTACAGCACCGGCCCGAAGATCTCCGCGGTGCGAATGGACAGTTCTGGGGAGAGCGCCGACCCGGCGATCACGATGCCCTTCAGCGAGGAGGTGTCGTACTTCTCGCGAATGGTCGGCTCCAGCTCCACCATGCGGTGCAGCATGGTCGGGACCGCCACCAACATGTCGGCCCGGTGCTCGGCGATGAGGGCGAGGGTGCGTTCGGCGTCGAAGCGGCGGACCAGCACCACCTTGTTGCCCAGCGCCACGCCGACCAGCCAGGTGCCCATACCGGTGCTGTGGAAGATGGGCGAGACGATCACCATGGTGCCCTGGCGCGGGAAGTCGATGCGGTCCACCATCTGCACGGTGCCGATCGGCCCGACCTTGGTGCGCGGTGCGCCCTTGGGCAGGCCGGTGGTGCCGCTGGTGAGAATGATGAACCCGCCCGGCTTCTCCGGATTGGGCAGCGGCTCGGTGGAGTTGGCCTTGACGAGAGTGTCGAGAGTCGTTGCGTTGGAGGGGATTTCGTGGCCCTCGTCGACCCAGGTGAGGACGCGGGGCAGTTCCGGGGGCAGGGCGTCGAGCAGGCCCAGGAATTCGCTGTCGTGCAGGACCGCCTTGACCTGCTCGCGGGCGCAGACCTCGGCGAACTGGGGTTTGGCGAAGCCGGTGTTCATGAGCGCCGAGCGCACGCCCAGCTTTCCGGCGGCGGCCAGCGAGATGAGCAGACCGCGGTGGTCGCGGGCCAGAATGCCGATCACCATGCCGGGCTCGATGCCCATGGCCTGCAGTCCGCGCGCCACGGCGGTGGAGTGCTCATCGAGTTCGCGGTAGGTCATCTCGCCGCGCTCGTCGGCCAGGGCGGGGCGGTCCGGCCAGACCCGGGCGGCGTGGCGGACCATGGTGGCCTGCGGGCCGAAGACCTTGGCCTCCTTCATGGTTCGCAGGGTCTCCAGTGGATCGCGCGGATCACTGACGCCGACTTCGCGCAGTCTTCCCAAGCCCTTGACGACCTCGGTGGTGTGGGTCAAACGCTGTCGCACCGAATGCAGAATCGAGGTCATCTCGACCAACCTCCGAACTAACCGTGTACTGCGGAAACAAGGCGAATAGGGGCTCACCGTAGCAGTGGAGTGTGACCTGGGTTACGCATTTTCGGCCAATTCGGGCAGGGAGCTGCGTGTGGCGTCCGGTGCGTCGGCGGCGGCGGGACAATCCCGGTATGAGCGAGCCTTTCGATTACTCCGGGCGGACGGTGTTCGTGGCCGGGGGTACCAGTGGAATCAATCTCGCCGTGGCGCGGGCGTTCGCGCGGGCCGGAGCCGCGGTGGCGGTGCTGTCGCGCAGTCCCGGGAAGGTGCGGGCGGCGGTGGAGGGTCTGCGTGCCCTCGGCGGTCCGGCCGAGGGGTTCGAGGCGGATGTGCGTGATTTCGACGCGGTCGCCACCGCCGTGGCAGCGGCGCGAGAACGGTTGGGGGAGTTCGATGTGCTGATCTCCGGTGCCGCCGGGAACTTTCCGGCGGCGGCCGCGGATATGTCCGCGCGCGCCTTCGCGGCCGTGGTCGACATCGACCTGAAGGGCACCTACAACGTATTGCGCGCGAGCTATGAGCATCTGCGCAAACCCGGTGCGGCCGTTGTGAACATCTCCGCGCCGCAGTCGACGGTTCCGATGGAATTGCAGGTGCACGCCTGTGCGGCGAAGGCGGGCGTCGATATGGTGACGCGGGTCTGCGCGCTGGAGTGGGGTCCGGCGGGGGTGCGGGTGAATGCCGTTGTGCCCGGGCCGATCGCGGGGACCGAGGGTATGGCGCGGCTGGCACCGACTCCCGAGTTGGAGCAGGTGGTGACGGGCTCGGTGCCGTTGGGCCGCTACGGCGATGTCCAGGAGATCGCCGATTGCTGTCTGTGGCTGGCCTCGCCCCTGGCTGCCTATGTCACCGGGGCGGTCGTTCCGGTGGACGGGGGTTGGTCGCTGGGCGGGGCCTCGCAGGTGTTCAGCGATATGCGCAGGCTCTTCACCGGCCCTTGACGCATTTGTCGTACAGGTCGGGCAATCGCCCGCCGGGATCGTAAGTCTCCTTGAGCTTTCGGTACGTGCCGCCGTTGTAGTGCCGCCAGAACTCCTCCTCGGTGTAGTGCGCCGTGGAATAGAGCGGTTTGTGCCCGCCGAGTTCGGCGATGACGCGTTCGATGAGCCGATTGTGGTGGTCGGGCGCCTCGCCGGGGCGTTGCCGCAGCGGCCACCAGAACCCGACGCTGACATACAGCCGGTCGCGGTCGATCGGATACAGCGTGGCCGGGGTGCGCAATCGCATGGGGCACAACCACACCGGGCTGATGCCGATCTCGCGGTCGAAGAACTCCAGGAAATCGGGCAAGGTCTCCACGGGTAGGTCCGCGTCCTGGAGCACCCACTCGACCGGCCTGCCCACGGCGCGCGTCGCCCGATCCGCGATCCCGCTCTGCCGCAGGCGCATCTGAATCTTGCGGAACACCTCGGCATTTCAATACCGGCGCGGCCAGAGGCGGCGCAATAGCGGGTTCTCCAGACCGAACAGGCGAGAGGTCCAGTAGAGGTCGGTATCCCAGCGCCACAGGTAATCACGGGTGGTCAGATAGTCCTCCGAACGCACACGCAGCGAGCGGTAGTACACGCCCTGGCCGGTGTAGTCGGAGAGATACGGTGCCTCGTCGATGAAATCGGCCAACACCAGGTGCACCGCATCGTCGGCGAAGTAGACACCGTCGACGAAATCAACCGGAATACCGTGGTATTCGCCGTCGCGATCGATCTGCACAAGGGTGTTCACCCACTCCAGAGCGGAGACGGTATGGATATGCCGCAGCCGCACAAAGGGTTTGGCGGGCACGAGATCCAAGCGCAGCCGCAGCGCGTAGCCCAACGAGCCATAGGAATGGGCGAAACCATTGAACAGCTCAGCATGTTCGTTCTCCCGCGTAGCGGTCACAACCCGCCCATCACCGGTCAGAACGTCCATCTCCCGCACGCCATCATGCGGCAACCCACCCCGAAACGACGACGACTCCGCCCCGGTCCCCGCCACCGCCCCGCCGACGGTGATGGTCTTGCAGTCCAACACAACCCGCGGCAGCATCCCCCGCGCCAACGTCGCATCCGCAACGTCCTCATAGGTAGCCATCCCCTCCACCTCGGCACTGTTAGCGCCCACCGACAACACCCGATTGAACCGCCGCACATCCAAACTCGGGCCGCGATGCTTCTGCCTGGTGCGATACAGGTTGGACGTGCGCTTGGTGAGTCGCACCGGTTGGTCGCCCGGAAGAGCGGCATACTCCCGCCGCAAGTCCTCGACCGCCCGCCGATGCTCGGTGAGCGCGATGTCCGGGTACGTGGATTCAGCCATGGGTTCCCCTGAGCCATTGAGATGGGAACAGGATGGCACGCGGGTATGACAGATTTCGCTCCCGCGGCAACCGATTGCGCGGGGACAGTGAAGGTTTCATCCACCGCTGGTGCGTATCAGGTAAACCACTCATTGGATAATGACCGACGTGGAACAAGTCGAGGTCGTCGCAGCCCACCACGAACGCGCGACCCTGCGTGTAGGCGATACATTCCTCAAAGTCGACGCCGACCAGGCACGCACCGACACCGAAGTCGCCGCCATGGCCCTGGCCCCAGTCCCCACCCCGAGAATCCTCTGGCGCAACCCACCCGTACTCGCCCTAGCCGCCCTCCCCGGCACCCCCCTCGGCCGCCTCGGCACCCCCTCCACCGCATCCTCCGCCGCCTGGACCGCCGCCGGTGCCACCCTCCGCACCTTGCACAACGCCCCACCACCCCCGTGGCCCGGCCGCACCCCCGACGAAACCGCCGCACACCTCGACGCCGAATGCGCCTGGATCACCACCAACGCCGTCCTCCCCACCGAAGTGGTAACCCGCAACCGCCGAATAGCCGAATCCGCCCTCCGCCCCTGGACCCCCGCCTTCACCCACAACGACCTACAACTGGCCCACGTCTTCACCGCCGACAACAAAGTCACCGGCATCCTCGACTGGTCCGAAGCCGCCCCCGGCGACCCCCTCTTCGACCTGGCCACCCTCACCCTCGGCCACCCCGAACACCTCCCCGCCGTCCTCGCAGGCTACGGCCCCGACGTAGACCTCGACATCATCCGAGCCTGGTGGTCCCTACGCAGCCTCCTCGGCATCCGCTGGCTCACCGAACACGGCTACGACCCCAACACCCCAGGCTGCGAGGCCGACATCCTCCGCACCCAGGCGCTGCGAGACCGCCTCCACCGCTGACCTCAACGCATTCTCGAAGCAAGGCTGGCAGTCGCCGCCTTCGCGTTGTTCGAACAAGGGTGCGAATGAAATCTCTTGTGGGGCAACAAGATCGGGCGTTCGTGTCGGTGCGAACACCTACCGTTGGTTCATTCGATGTGTCGTAGGCGATGTGGCCTGACACATTCGCCGATTCGAATGACCAAGGGGGATGACCATGTTGGTCGTCAACGAACGAACGGATGCACCGAAGACAGAACGCCTCGTGGCGGACTGGCTGCGAAAGTGTCGAGTACCGGGCATAGCCGTCGCGGGTGCTCATATACCCGGGAGGCATCGGCGCGACGCCGCGCAGGAGGCGGATTTCATTGTGTTCACGCCGAACTCGTGTGTCTGCATCGAAGTGAAGGGCACGCTCAGCCCTTCCGGTGGGACCTTGTCGTGCCCGGTCAATGGATCGTGGTCCATGAGCGGCTACGAGGGCGACCCTGTGCATGTTCGAAGTGGGGATGTCAATCCGGTGAATCAGGCGAAGTCGGCCATGTACGCGGTGAAGGCGCTGACCAAGAATGCGACCGGGGCGGAGCAGTTCGTATCGGCGCTTGTGGTGATCGTTCCCAGGTTCGGCACGACCGTAACGCTGGACAAGCCAACTAGGCGGTTTATGCCGAAAGGTGTCGATATCATGTTGGGCGGTCGGCCCAATGATCTGTTCACCTGGTTCCAGCGGGGCACCTACCACCAGCAAGTGTGGACAGTGCCGCGCGTCCAAGTGATGTTGCGGGAGTTGGGGATCAACGATCCCGCGACAACTCCGGACGCTCTGGCCAGCGAGGGCTTCACCGACAGCATCGAGAATTCGAAGACCATCCGAAGGACTCCCGCACCGGTTTTCGCTGATCCCTGGTCAGAACCGGTGGCGGACCCTATGCCATCGTTAGTGCAGGACGCCGAGATCGACCCACCACGGTATTTGCCCTCGCGGCCTATTTCGCCAGTCGCGCCGGAGCGCTACGAGTCCGCTCGGCCCAGCCGGTCCACCCGCACCCGTCGGCGCGGTTCCCTCGGACTCTTGGTGTTCGCGATCATCGCCGTGATCGTGCTGGGCGGCGGTATTTGGTACCTGATCACTGCCTATCGTTCCCAGCCCGCCCCCGTGGCACCGTCGATGACGCGTTCGGTGGTCGACACTTCGGCCGGGCTTCCGTCTCAGGCCGAGACTCTGGAGCAACCTGTCGCACCGTCAACGAACTTTCAGGGTCCTCAACCCTGCTACCCGTTCCAGCCAGATTGTTAGGACTCCTTCGAGCGCTGTCTTATCGCACTGACACTCGAGCCTGGAGAATGAGAAAACCGGTGTGACCACGTAGTGGGCACACCGGTTTTCTTGTGTCACTTACTACTTCAGCTTGTCGCTGCCGAGATTGAGCACGCGGCGGGCCACGATTAGCTGCTGGATCTGCTGGGTGCCTTCGAAGATGTCGAGGATCTTCGAGTCGCGGCCCCACTTTTCGAGGAGGGTGCGCTGGGAGTAGCCGATGGGACCGGCTAGTTCGACGGCCTTGAGGGTTACGTCGGTGCCCATGCGTCCGGCTTTGGCCTTGGACATGGAGGCTTCTAGGGAGTTGGGCTTCTTGTTGTCGGCCATCCATGCGGCGCGGAGGGAGAGCAGGTAGGCGGCTTCCCAGTCGGCTTCCATGCGGAGGAATTCCGCGGCGGCGGCGTGCTGGTTGTTGGCGGGGGTGTCGTAGGAGATCTCGACGCCCGCGTCGGTGAGGACCTTGCGCAGCTCTTCGAGGGCGGCGCGGCCTACGCCGACGGCCATGGCGGCTACCAGCGGGCGGGTGTTGTCGAACGTCTGCATGACGCCCGCGAAACCCTTCTCCACATTGACTTCGGGGCTGCCGAGGATGTTGTCCTTCGGGATGCGGCAGTCCTCGAAGCGGATCTCGGCGGTGTCGGACGCCTTGATGCCGAGCTTGTGCTCGAGGCGGGACACGGTGAGGCCCTTGGCATCTCGGGGCACCACGAACGACTTGATGGCGGCGCGGCCCTTGGAGCGGTCCACCGACGCCCACACCACGATGTGGGTGGCGCGCGAGCCCGCGGTCACGAAGATCTTGGTGCCGTTGAGCACCCATTCGTCACCGTCGAGGGTGGCGGTGGCGGTGACGGCGGCCGAGTCGGAGCCGAAGGACGGCTCGGTGATGGCCATGGCGGCCCACACCTTGCCGAAGCGCTTGAGCTGCTCATCGGTGGCCACCGCGGCAATGGCGGCATTGCCGAGGCCCTGGTAGGGGATCGACAGCATCAGGCCGACATCGCCCCAGGAGGTCTCGAGGGCGTTCATGAGCGCGGACATGTTGCCGCCGTTGGTGTTTCCGAGCAGCTCGGTGGCGTGCGAGTCGGACTTCTCCTCGCCTTCACCGGCCTTGCGGCCACCGGTCGCACCGGAGACGTCCTGCGAACCGGAGTCGGACAGGCCCTCCACCATGGCGGCCATGGTGTCCAGCTCGACGGGGTACTCGTGCTCGGCCAGGTCGTACTTGCGCGACGCGGGACGGAAGATCTCCGCGGCGACCTGGTGGGCCTGGTTGGCGCTGGCCCGGAGCTTCTTGGGGAGTTCGAGATTGATCATTGGTGGTCTCTCCGTTGAGAAGATGGGCCCCGCGGCGCGCAGCGTCTCGATTGAGGGTGGCGGCGGGGACGAGGCGGGCTAGACGAGGACAACGCCTTCGGCGACACCGATGCCGCGCAGATCGCGGTACCAGCGCTCGACCGGGTGTTCCTTGGTGAAGCCGTGGCCGCCGAGCAGCTGCACGCCGTCCAGGCCGATCTGCATGCCCTTGTCGGTGGCCAGCTTCTTGGCCAGCGCCGCCTCACGGGCGAACGACAGACCCTGCTCGGCCCGCGACGCGCCACGCAGCGTCACCAGACGCAGACCATCCAGCTCGATGGCCATATTGGCGACCATGAACGCCACCGCCTGACGGTGCGCGATCGGCTCACCGAACGCCTCGCGCTCCTTCACATACGGAATCACGTAGTCCAGCACGGCCTGACCGGTGCCGACCGCCAGCGCCGACCAACCCAGCCGGGCCAGCCGCACCGCGTCGGCGTAGTCCTCGGCCCGCTGCACCGCGTCGGCCTCGCCGAGAATGGCGGTGGCCGAGACCGCGACATTGTTGAGCAGCAGTCGACCCAGGCCCGCGGCGCGCAGACCCATGGACGGATCCGCCTCCACCACAACACCTTCGGTGTCGGACTCGACAATGAAGAAGGCCGGGCGGCCGTCGAGCTCGGCGGCGACGATGAACAGCTCGGCGTCACCGGCGGCCGGGACCAGGCTCTTCACGCCATTGAGGCGGTAGCCGCTGGGGGAGCGGGTGGCCTTGGTCTTCAGCGCGAACGGATCGAACAGGGCCTGCGGCTCACTGATCACGACCGAGGCCTGCGGCACGTTCTCACCGGTGAAGGCGCCGAGGTAGGTCTTCTGCTGGGCGTCGGTACCCCACTGCGACAGCGCCACGGCCACACCGCTGGGCGCAAGGATCGGCAGTGCCAGACCCATATCGCCGTGCGCGAGGGCCTCGGCGACCAGCGCGTTGGTGACCGCGCCGCGCTCGGAGGCCGCGCCGTCGAGCTCCTCGGGCACATTGATGAGGGTGATGCCGAGTTCGGCGGCGCGCTCGAGCAGATCGCGGGGAGCCTTGGCGGCATTGTCGGCGTCGTAGGCGGCCGGGCGCAGGATCTCGTCGGAGAACTCCTTCACCGTCTCGACGATCATCTGCTGCTCGTCGGTCGGGGTGAGGTCGAAGTAGTCCTTGCCGCGGGACTCGTTGGCGGGCAGTCGCTTCGGCGCGCCGCCGCCGGACACCTTCTCGAACGCGCGGGTGGCCGCACCGAGGGTCCGGAAGCCGGTCTTGGTGCCCTCGTAGGTAATCCGCTCGATGGGCTTGCGCAGCTTGTACTTCTCCGCGAGCTCCGATCCCGTGATCGTCGTCATGACCCGCATAGCCGCGCCCATCCAGTCGCGCTTGACCGGGTTGAGTCCGACAGCGGAGGTGTCCCGCTTCGTTGCGGTGTCTCGAGTACTCATAATCACCAAATTTCTCGGGTGTGTGGGGTGATCCTGCCCAGCAATCTTACTCAAGAGTAAGACTCTCGGGGACTATCTTACTTCAGAGTAAGAAAGCCGTCGAGCGTGTGTCGAATCACCTGGTCGACGTGGGTGTGTCCGGTAGATCCGGCGCGCACCGAGATGTAGTGAAACAAACATGCTTCAAATAGCGGCCAGCTGGGCTACCGTGGGTGCGCATCATTCGCCCCCGCAAGGAGGTCGCTTCATGACGAAGCTGCTCGCCACGGCCGCCGCCGTCGCCGCCCTGACCATCGCCCTCGCACCCGCCGCGGGCGCGGTCATCCCGCTCGAGCCCTACCAGCCCGGCGTGACGCCCGCCGAAGCCGCGCCGGTCGGCAATACCGAATTCGGCAGCAGCGGCAGCGCCAGTGAGGTCGGATCCAACTCCGCGCTGCCCAAACCGGTCGGCGTCGACGTCGGCATCGATACCAACTCCGCCGGATTCGACCTCATCCCGGGGTGACCCGGCCGGTACCGGTGCGGCACCGCAGCTGCGCGCCGGTACTCGCCCCGGCCCCGAATATGGGACCGTTGGCGATATGTACTGGATAGCGGGGGTTTTCGCGTTCGTAGTCGCCGAGTTGGGCAACCGATACGGGTATCACCGCGACGAGATGTACTTCCTGGCGGCGGGGCGGCGACTCGACTGGGGATACGCCGATCAGCCGCCGCTCACACCGCTGCTGGCACGGGCCATGTCGGCCATCGACGCCGATTCCCTTATGGTGCTACGGCTTCCGGCCACGCTCGCGGCGACCGCCGTGATCATCTGCGCGGGCCTGATCGCGAAAGAACTGGGCGGCGGGCGGATCGCGCAGGCGCTCGCCGCGGCGACCGTCGCCTCCGCGGCGCTGGTCATGGCGGCGGGGCATATGCTCGGCACCACCGTCATCGATCTGGCCGTGTGGTCGGGCGTGGTGTTGGCGGTGCTGCGGTTGCTGCGGCCCGACTCCGATTCGCGCACATGGCTGTTGGTGGGAGTCCTTGCTGGTATCGGATTGCAGAACAAAGCGCTCATAGCTGTTCCGCTGTTGGTGCTCGCCGCGGCGTTGGCTCTGCTGGGGCCACGAAAGATATTCGCTACCAAATACTTTCCGCTGGCTGTGGCGATCGCCCTCGTCATCGCCCTGCCCTACCTCTGGTGGCAGGGAGCCCATGGCTGGCCGCAGTGGGAGATGAGCCGCGCGGTCGCGAGTGGATCGTCGGGCACCTCGGATACGCCGATCAGCTTCGTGCTCTTGCAGTTCGGCCTGATCGGGCCGCTGCTGGTACCGCTGTGGGCCTACGGCCTGTGGTGGTTGGCGCGGCGGCCGCAGTACCGCGCCTTCGCGCTCACCTACGGCGTGCTGTTCGTGGTGTACCTGATCATCGGGGGCAAGGCCTACTACCTGGGCGGGATGTATCCCCTGCTGCTCGCGGCCGGGGCGGTGGGATTCGAACGGTGGCTGACCGCGGACGACAGGACCTACACCGTCCGCGAGGTGTGCGGCTTCGCGATGTGTGCCGTGGTCGCGCTCAGCGCCGCTGTGTCGGCGCTGCTGTTCCTCCCGGTGCTGCCGGTCGACGTCCTCCGGGATTCGCGTGTGCTGGCAGTGAATTACGACGCGGGCGAGACCGTCGGATGGCCGCGCTACGTCGAACAGATCGCCGAGACCCGATCCAGGGCGGCCCCCGACGCCGAACTACTCACGGCCAACTACGGCGAAGCGGCAGCCATCGAACGGTTCGGCGGAAGCCATGGGTTGCCGACACCGCACAGCGGCCACAACGCCTATTGGTGGTGGGGTCCGCCCTCGGAAGGGCCGATTCTCACCGTTGGTATCCCCAAGGACGCCATCGAATCGTTATGCGCCGACGTCGAACTGGTGGGCCATCTCGACAATCGGCTCGAGATCTACAACGACGAGCAGAATCAGCCCATGTTTTTGTGCCGTGTCCTGCGAGAACCTTGGTCTCAACGGTGGCCGATGATGCGTCATCTCGGATGATGCTCGCCCACAAGGAAATTGCGCATTCGAGCGTTCAAACCTACTTGTATGCACAGTGATTCGCTGCAATGCAATATTTGTATAACAAGGACACATGTCCTGTTATTTCGTTCGCGTCACGCCAACTGTCAAGGGCCACTACGTTTTTCAGTGAGACGAAAGGAGGATCGGTTATGTTGTCAGGACTCGTCTCTGTGGTTGTAGATTTGGTCAGCGGTCTCGTCGGCGCGCTCATCGGTGGCGGTGGCGGCGGTACCGGATCTGCCTAATACATCTAACTAGCCGAACGCCCCCGCGGATCGCGGGGGCGTTCGGGCTGTGTCAGGCGGCCAGCGCGGCCAAGGTCACGTCGTGCAGAAGTCCGTTGGTGGCCACCGCGTTTCCGCCGTGCGGACCGGGCGTGCCGTCCAGTGCGGTGAAGCGCCCGCCCGCCTCGCGAATCAGAATGTCGAGCGCGGCCATATCCCACAGCGAGAGCTCCGGCTCGGTGACGATATCCACCGCGCCCTCCGCCAACAGCGTGTAACCGAAGAAATCGCCGTAGCCGCGCACCCGCCACACCTCGTCGGTGAGCGTGATGAGCTTGTCGCGCCGCCCCAGCGCCTTCCAGCCGGACAGACTCGAGATGGCCAGGCTCGCCGCACCCAGATGCGGTACCGCCGAGACCGAGATGGCGCGCGGCTCACCGCCTTCGAAACTGCTCCACGCCCCCGCGCCGTTCGCCGCCCACCAGCGCCGCGCCAGCGCGGGCGCGCTCACCGCGCCCACCACCGGAACGCCGTCCTCGAGCAGCGCGATGAGCGTGGCCCACACCGGAACCCCGCGCACGAAGTTCTTGGTCCCGTCGATGGGGTCGATCACCCACTGCCGTCCGCTGAATTCGGCATCCCCGCCGAACTCCTCGCCCAGCACCGCGTCACCGGGCCGCTCGGCCTCCAGGATGGCGCGAATATCGCGCTCCACCGCGAGATCCGCATCCGACACCGGGGTCAGATCCGGCTTCGAGTCGATCTTCAGATCGAGCGCGCCGAACCGGTCACGGGTGATCGCGTCGGCCGCGTCGGCCAGCCGCAGGGCGAGTTCGAGGTCACTGGAGTACGAGGTCACGACCCAAACCGTAACCCGTCACGCGGCAACCCTCAGCGCAGACCGATCGGTCACGGGGAAACCATGGCGGCATCGTGCGAGAGGCCGCCGCCACCAGTTCCCCCTGACCGATCGGTCTGCCGGTCACACGGCGGCGGCGACACCGCGCGCGGCGGTCAGGGCGCTGGCCCACCAGTGCAGTTCGTCGAGCATGGTGGTGGCGGCGTCCTCGGGGCCGGTGGGGTCGATGAGGTTGCCCTCGGCGTCGAAGAGCAGGTAGAAGCGCGGGAAGGTGACGGCGGTGCGCACGGTGTGGGCGTGCAGTTCGCCGAAGACCTGGCGCAGGTGCTCGATGGCGAGCAGGCCGCCGCTGTTGCCGCTGTAGCCGACGAAGCCGATGGCCTTCTTGGTCCACTGATTGAAGTGCCAGTCGATGGCGGCCTTCAGCGAGCTGGGGTAGCTGCGGTTGAACTCGGGGGTGACGATCAGGAACGCGTCGGCCCGGTCCAGGCGCTCGGTCAGGTCGACCATGCCCGCGGGGCGGACCGGATTCGGATCCATGAGCGGCGACACCGCCGGAAGCGCGTGCGGCAGATCCATATCCGCCAGGTCGATCACATCGACCTCGAACGCGCCGTGGCGCCGCGCCTGCTCGGCGATCCAGCGCGCCGGAACCGGACCGAAGCGGCCCTCTCGAACGCTGCCGATGATGATCGCGAGCCGCAGGGGAGTGGTGGACATCGGAACTCCTTCGAGAGTCGGTGCCGCACACGCTGTGCGGCCGAATTGCGTTGTGAGCGACCAGGTGCCGGAAAGTCGGGCGGCCCGAGGTGGGTCGTCCGGCGCGCCGGGTGGTTGCCGGATGGCCCTGAAGAGCTCGCCCGGCGGCCGGTGCTGGCTGCCGAGAACGACTTTCGTCCTCCGCGAGAGGTCCAGGGAGGCCGCGGCGAGGGTGGTAGTGGCAGGGCCACTCTCGGCGGCTCGGGAATTGCTAATTTCGAGGAGTGAGTGACAACGAGCTGGGTCTGTTCCTTCGCACCCGCCGCGAGGCATGCCCGCCCGCCTCGGTGGGCCTGCCCGCCGGACCGCGGCGGCGCACCCCGGGCCTGCGCCGCTCGGAGTTGGCGATGCTGGCCGATGTGAGCGTCGAATACATCACCCGGCTGGAGCAGGGGCGCGACCAGAATCCGTCGCAGGCGGTGCTCATGGCGCTCGCCGACGCGCTGCGGATGAGCTCGAGCGAGCGCATCCACCTGTATCAGCTGGCCAAGAGCAGCAGCCCGGGCTTCCACTGCCTGGGCGGCGCGCAGCCCAATCGTGAAGTGCGCCCGGCCGTTCGAGCGATTCTCGACCGGCTCGATCCCACACCGGCGGTGGTGGTGAACCGTCTCAGCGAGGTGCTCGCCAGCACCGAGGGGTACCGGCTGCTCATGGACCAGTCCGGACTCTTCGACGCGGGCATGCCCGCGAACTACGCCCGCTACATCTTCACCGACGAGCGCGCCCGCACCGTCTTCCCGGATTGGGATCACACCGCCGACGCCGTGGTCGCCGCCCTGAAATCCGGTCCGTTCCGCACCGACCAGTCGGTCGCTGCCCTGGTCGACGAGCTCTCCCTGCTGGTCGGCGCGCCCTTCACCGACCGACTCCTCTCCATCCCGAGCCTGCCCGCCGCCAGCGGCATTCGCCGCCTGACGCATCCGGAGGCCGGGGACCTGCGCCTGGCCTACGAGCACCTCGACCTCTCCGCCGACGACGACCAGCAGGTGATCATCCACCTGCCCGCCGACGACGCCACCGCCAAAGCCCTGGACCGGCTCATCGGCCGCCGCCCGGGCGGATTGCGCGCGCTCGGCTGAGCCAGCTGGCGCAGCCGCGCCGAATCGCTGATCAGCCGTGCTAATCCCTTGCGCGGGAGCATTTTTCACTCGTCATCGGCCGCCTCACGGCGTACCATCGACGCTTGTGATCGACCGAAGCGAGACTCGGCAGCAGCCCGCCTGCGCCGACAACGTCCAGCACCGCGCCACCCGTCGTGGCGCGGCCCAGACGCTGCGTCAGCTCCGATCCGAGGCTTGAAGAGGGCCGGATTCGGCGGCTGAATCGACAGCGGTACCCACGCCCGCGCCCGATTTCGAGCCGCCACCCAGACCGCGTGCCGCGCGTCGCCCGCGAACACGGGCGGCGGCGCGCCTCCGCCGCGTTTCATCCACTCCCTCACGAACGGTAGCCTTGACAATCGTGCATCCTGACGTCTCCGCTGATCTGGCCGAACTCGACACGACTCTGAAGACCGTGGAGTCGGTGCTCGACATCGACGAGTTGGTGCGCCGCATCGACGAGCTGGAACAGCAGGCCGCGGACCCCGAGCTGTGGAACAACCAGGAACACGCCCAGGCCGTCACCAGTGAGCTCTCGCACGCCCAGGGTGAACTGCGCCGGGTGCGCGACCTGCGCCAGCGGCTCGAGGACCTGCCGGTGCTCTACGAATTGGCCGAGGGCGAGGAGGGCGAGGCGCGCACCCAGGCCGTCGCCGACGCCGATGCCGAACGCGCCGCCCTGCACGCCGATGTGGAGGCCATGGAGGTCCGCACCCTGCTCTCGGGCGAATACGACAAGCGCGAGGCGCTGGTCAACATCCGCTCCGGCGCGGGTGGCGTGGACGCCGCCGACTGGGCCCAGATGCTCATGCGCATGTACGTGCGCTGGGCCGAGCGGCACAAGTACCCGGTGGAGATCTACGACACGTCCTACGCCGAGGAGGCGGGCATCAAGTCGGCCACCTTCGCGGTGAAGGCGCCGTACGCCTACGGCACGCTCTCGGTCGAGATGGGCACACACCGCCTGGTGCGCATCAGCCCGTTCGACAACCAGGGCCGCCGCCAGACCTCCTTCGCCGAGGTCGAGGTGCTGCCCGTGGTGGAGACCACCGACCACATCGAGATTCCGGACGGCGAGGTGCGCGTCGACGTGTACCGGTCGTCGGGGCCCGGCGGCCAGAGCGTCAACACCACCGACTCCGCGGTGCGGCTCACGCATATTCCGACCGGCATCGTCGTGACCTGCCAGAACGAGAAGTCGCAGCTGCAGAACAAGATCTCGGCCATGCGCGTGCTCCAGGCCAAGCTGCTCGAGCGCAAGCGTCAGGAGGAGCGCGCCCAGATGGATGCGCTCAAGACCAACGAGGGCGCGTCCTGGGGCAACCAGATGCGCTCCTACGTCCTGCACCCGTATCAGATGGTCAAGGATCTGCGCACCAGCTACGAGGTGAACAATCCGACGGCGGTGCTCGACGGTGATATCGACGCCTTCATCGAATCCGGCATCCGCTGGCGTATGCAGGAGCAGAACCAGTAAGGGGTACTCCACCGATGCAAACGATTCTCGCCGCGGGCACAGGATCGGATTTCACCAACTGGATCCGGTCCAGCGGGCTCGAGATCGTCCTGCTGATCGTGGGCGCGATGCTCTTCAGCCGGTTCGTGACCTACATTCGCGACCGGGTGACCCGCAAGATCGACGCGGGCTTCCGCAGCAGCGATTCCCTGGTGCGCTCGGAGGCGGCCAAGCATCGGCACGCGCTCGCGCAGGTGCTCACCTGGGTGGTGCTGTCGCTGGTCTACTTCCTGGTGGGCTTGGAAGTGTTGCAGCGCTTGGGCTTTCAGCTCGGCGGCCTGGTCGCGCCCGCGGCGGTGCTGGGCGCCGCGCTGGGTTTCGGCGCGCAGCGCATCGTGCAGGATCTGTTGGCCGGTTTCTTCCTCATCACCGAAAAGCAGTACGGCTACGGTGATGTGGTTCGTATCGCGGTAACAGGTTCGCCACAGGATGCCGAAGGTACGGTAGAGGACGTGACATTGCGGATCACGACGCTGCGCAATGTCGATGGCGAAGTGGTAACGGTTCCGAACGGTCAGATCGTGAAAGTGATCAACCTGTCGAAGGATTGGGCTCGTGCGGCAATCGACGTGCCCGTACCCGCGACCGCCGACATCACTCGGGTCAACGAGATCCTGCACGAGGTCGGCGCCCGGGCATTCGCCGATCGCAAGCTGAAATCGCTGCTGCTGGACGAGCCGACGGTGATGGGTGTCGAAGATCTCACCGTCAATCAGATGAACATCAAAATGGTTGCCCGGACACTTCCGGGCAAACAGTTCGAAGTCGGTCGCGAGCTGCGGGTGCGGGTCGCCGCGGCGCTGCGCCGGGAGGGTTTGAGTGAAACTGCGTAAGTCCCCTGTGCGGACGATGAGAACACGGAAGTCCACGGCGATTCTGATGAGCGTGTGGGTCGCGACCTTCGTGCTCTATCTGTTCGTCAAGCCGGAAACACCTGACCACAGCGGCTATTCGCCGATCACCAACAGCGTGCTCAGCAACTACCTGCCCGACGGGGAAACGCCCACGTCCCGCTAACCCTCGGCCTGCGCGGCGCGTCGGCGCGCCGCGCGGCCCTGGTTACACTGGCTCCCCGTGATAACCCTGCGGAACGTCACCAAGTCATACAAGACCTCGACGCGACCCGCGCTGGACAATGTCTCCGTCGACATCGGAAAAGGCGAGTTCGTCTTCGTGATCGGACCCTCCGGCTCCGGAAAGTCGACCTTCATGCGGTTGCTGCTCAAGGACGAGAAGCCGACGGCGGGCGAAGTCTGGGTGGCGGATTTTCGAGTGGACCGGTTACCGGGGCGCAAAGTGCCGAAACTGCGCCAGCGCATCGGCTGTGTCTTCCAGGACTTTCGGTTGCTGCAACAGAAGACCGTCGAACAGAATGTCGCGTTCGCGCTGGAGGTGATCGGCAAGAACCGGTCCTTCATCAATCGCGCGGTACCCGAGGCGCTCGACATGGTGGGGCTGTCGGGCAAGGCCGACCGGTTGCCCAGTGAACTCTCCGGCGGTGAACAGCAGCGCGTGGCGCTGGCGCGCGCGTTCGTGAACCGGCCGCTGGTGCTGCTCGCCGACGAACCCACCGGCAACCTCGACCCGGACACCAGTCAGGACATCATGACGCTGCTGGAGCGCATCAACCGCACCGGAACCACGGTGGTGATGGCCACCCACGACAACACCATCGTCGATGCCATGCGGCGGCGCGTGGTGGAGCTCGACCGAGGGCGGCTCGTGCGCGACGACGAGACCGGCGTGTACGGGGTGGGCCGGTAATGCGCGTCGGATTCCTCTTCGGTGAGGTGTTCACGGGTCTGCGCCGGAACATCACCATGACCATCGCCATGATTCTCACCACCGCGGTGTCGCTGACCATGCTCGGCGGCGGCCTGCTGGCGGTGCGCATGGCGGACAAGATCGAGAACTTCTACATGGACCGCGTCGAGATCCGGTTGTATCTCGATGATGTTGTCTCGCAGACGGATCCGGACTGTTTGGCGGAACCGTGCAAGACGTTGCAGGCGGATCTGAAGGCCAATTCCAATGTGGCGAGCGTGCAGTTCGTCAACAGTGAGGAGGCGGTGAAGGAGGTCAAGGAGACCACCTTCAAGGATCAGCCGGGGTTGGCCGAGGAGGTCAGCAAGGACGGGCTGCCCGCGTCGTTCCGGGTGAAGCTCAACGATGCCGAGGACTATCGGGTCATCTACGACGAATTCGCGCATCGGCCGGGCGTGATGACGGTGCTCAACGACAAGGACATCGTCGACCGACTGGTCAGCTTCTTCGTCGGATTGCGCAATGCCGCATTCGGTTTGGCGGTGTTGCAGGCGCTCGCCGCGCTGCTGTTGATCGCGAACATGGTGCAGGTGGCGGCCTTGGCGCGCAAGACCGAGGTGGGCATCATGCGCCTGGTCGGCGCGACGCGGTGGTACACGCAGCTGCCGTTCCTGCTGGAGGCCGTGTTGGCGGCGCTGGTGGGTTCCGGGCTGGCGGTGGCGGGACTGTTCATGGCGCAGCCGCTGGTGATCAATCGGGCGCTGGGTGATCTGTTCAACAACCAGGTGTTGCCGCGTATTACCGGTGACGACATCGCGGCGGTGTCGCTGATCATTCTGCCGGTGGGTGTCGGATTCGCGGCGCTCGCGGCGTACGCGGCGTTGCGGTACTACGTTCGGGAATGAGAGTTCCCGCACCACTTGATGGTTCACGCACCCCATTCGGATATCCGGATGGGGTGCGTCCCCCTATAAAGGGTGCGAAGTCGCAGTGGCTGTGGACAACGCCGCTCACTCGTCGGCGGGTGTCCGTAGGATTGCCGTCGTGAGTGCCCCGGAGATCGACAGCATGCCAGCCGGTGTGTCCGCGACTGATTCTTCCAAAACAGATGCGGCACACGATGTTCTACGCCGCGTCTTCGGCTACGACAGCTTCCGCGGGCCGCAGGCCGATATCGTGCGGCAGGTCATCGACGGCGGCGACGCGCTGGTGCTCATGCCCACCGGCGGCGGCAAATCGCTGTGTTATCAGATTCCGGCGCTGGTGCGGCCCGGGGTCGGCGTGGTCGTCTCACCGCTCATCGCGCTCATGCAGGACCAGGTCGACGCGCTCAACGCGCTCGGGGTGCGCGCCGGATTCCTGAACTCGACGCAGTTCCCGGACGAACGGCGCGCGGTGGAGGCGAGCTTCGTGGCGGGGGAGCTCGACGTGCTCTACCTCGCGCCGGAACGGCTGCGGCTGGAATCGACGTTGCAGCTGCTCGATCGCGGCAAGATCTCGGTCTTCGCCATCGACGAGGCGCACTGTGTCTCGCAGTGGGGTCACGATTTCCGGCCCGACTATCTGGCGCTGTCCATGCTGCACGAGCGGTGGCCGGATGTGCCGAGGATCGCGCTCACCGCGACCGCCACCGAGGCGACGCGCAAGGAGATCGCCGAGCGGCTGGATCTGACGCGCGCCAAGCATTTCGTGGCCAGCTTCGACCGGCCCAATATTCAGTACCGCATCGAGGCGAAAAACCGGCCCGAGCAGCAGTTGCTGTCGTTCATTCGGAGTGAGCACGCCGGGGACGCGGGCATCGTGTACTGCCTGTCGCGCAATTCGGTGGAGAAGACGGCGGCGTTCCTCTCGGCCAACGGCGTTCCGGCGGTGCCGTATCACGCGGGGCTGGACAATCGCACGCGCGCGACCAACCAGGCGCGGTTCCTGCGCGAGGACGGCTTGGTGGTGGTCGCGACCATCGCCTTCGGTATGGGTATCGACAAACCGGATGTGCGGTTCGTGGCGCATCTGGATCTGCCGAAATCGGTGGAGGGGTACTACCAGGAGACCGGTCGCGCCGGTCGCGACGGGCTGCCCTCCACCGCGTGGATGGTATACGGGCTCAATGACGTTGTGCAGCAACGCAAGATGATCGACTCGTCCGAGGGCGACGCGGCGCACCGGCGGCAGTTGCAGCTGCACCTCGATGCCATGCTCGCGCTGTGCGAGACCGTGCAGTGCCGTCGCACCCAGCTGTTGAAGTACTTCAGCCAGCCGAGCGAACGCTGCGGCAATTGCGATACCTGCCTCACTCCGCCGGAGGCGTGGGACGGCACCGTTCCCGCCCAGAAGGCGCTGTCGGCCGTGCTGCGGTTGAAGCGCGAACGCGGGCAGGCGTTCGGGGCGGGCCACATCGTCGACATTCTCATCGGCAAGCGCAATCCCAAGGTGGAGCAGTACGCCCACCACGAGCTGAAGGTCTTCGGCGTCGGCACCGAACTTCGCGATATCGAATGGCGCGGGGTGATCCGTCAGCTGCTCGCCCAGGGGCTGCTCGCGGTCCAGGGCGACTACGGCGTCCTGACGCTCACCGAGGCCAGCGACAAGGTGCTCTTCGACAAACAGCAGGTCATGCTGCGCCGCGAACCCGAACGCACCAAGGCGGCCCGAACCCCCAAGCCCGCCAAGGGTTCCCGCCTCGCCGCCGCCGACCTCGCCCCCGGCGACGCCGACCTGTTCGAAAAGTTGCGCGCCTGGCGGGCAGCGACCGCCAAGGAACAGGGCGTCCCCGCCTACGTCGTCTTCCACGACGCCACCCTCCGCGAAATCGCCGCCCGCAAACCGGCATCCCTCGCCGACCTGGGCACCATCTCCGGGATCGGCGAGAACAAGCGCGCCAAGTACGGCGAGGGGGTGCTCGAGGTCGTGGCGGGCGACTCCGCGCCTGGCGGGGCCGTCCCAGGCTCCGGCGGATCAGCGTCCGGTTCCGGCGGATCGACTTCCGGTCCGGGCGGATCGGTTTCCGGTTCGGGCGGATCGGTTTCCGGTTCGGGCGGATCGGCTTCTGGTTCGGGCGGATCGGTTTCCGGTTCGGGCGGGTCGGCTTCTGGTTCGGGGCCAGCGGCTTCCGGCTCGGGTAGAGCAGTCCCCACCAAACCCGGAAGCGCTGTGGACACCCAGGGATCCGCTACATCGACGGCGGGAAGCGCTGCGCCACGGGCGGCTCGGCCATCAGCTGGGACGGCTGCGACGGCAGACGGTCCGTCGCGCGCGGGGAGGTCTTCCTCCGGTAGGGCCTCGACGCGATCCAGTCCCGCCGCGGCAGGGGCGGCCGCCCCGTCGGCAGCGTCTGCTCGTCCGGCCACGTCCCGGTTCGGTGCCGCGGGTACCCCCGGCACCGGAGGGTCCACGTCTGCGAACGGCCGTGCATCCATCTCCGCATTCGATATCCCCGACGACATCCCGCTGCCCGAACCGCCGCCGGACCCGGACGAGTTGCCGCCGCCCGATTGGGACGAGTGGCGCTGAGCCGCACGGGTTCTCGTTGATG
This sequence comes from Nocardia sp. NPDC050406, assembly GCF_044459025.1. Classification (NCBI taxonomy): domain Bacteria; kingdom Bacillati; phylum Actinomycetota; class Actinomycetes; order Mycobacteriales; family Nocardiaceae; genus Nocardia; species Nocardia sp. NPDC050406. Next base: position 1,171,225 of record NZ_JBITIM010000002.1, read on the forward strand.
CGCGGGTATCCGTCCGCCGCGGGGTCGGCCCGCGACGGACGGATATTACCGGCGGCTCCTCGTCGGGTCGGCCCAGAGTTGTCCGCTGTGGGCCGAATGTTGTGAGGATCTGGTTTTGCCGAGGCCCTGGATGAGGGTCGCGGTGGCATTGCCTACGTCGCCCGAGGTAGCGGGTGCTGTAGACCGAGGGGCCAACTCGCGGTTACCCGGCACATGAGTCGCTAATCAGTCCGATATCCCCGCTTTCGCCCCCGGTCACCGATACGGTTCGGTCATGGCTTCCGGCGACGATCCTGATGACGGGCCCGCCTACGAGCCGCCCGGTAGCGCCGCGGCGGGCGATGCGGGAACGGTGCCGCCCCTCGGCGTCCACGGCATGGTGGACAGCGGCTGGCTCGGCCACCGGCCCGAACCCGCGCGTGGGCGACCGCGTCTGACCACGATCATCATGGTGGCGGTCTGGATCGGGACGCTCGCGCTGTACCTGTGGTTGCAGCGCGGCGGCTAGTGCGGCCCGACCTGGGAATAATCCCGTTGCCCGACCACTTAAGGTGGTTGTCGTGAAAGAAAAGGGTCGCAAGGTCATCGCCACCAACCGCAAGGCGCGGCACAATTACTCGATCCTGGAGACCTTCGAGGCCGGGGTCGCCCTGGTCGGCACCGAGGTGAAGAGCCTGCGTGACGGCAAGGCCTCCCTCGTGGACGCCTACGCCAGCATCGACGACGGCGAGGTCTGGCTGCGCGGGTTGCACATTCCCGAATTCAGCCACGGCACCTGGACCAATCACGCGCCGCGACGCACCCGCAAACTGCTGCTGCACCGCCGCGAGATCGACAAGTTGACCGGCAAGACCAAGGAATCCAGCCTCACCCTGGTACCGCTGTCCATGTACTTCAGCGACGGCAAGGTGAAGGTCGAGCTGGCCCTGGCCAAGGGCAAGCAGGACTACGACAAACGGCAGGATCTGGCGCGGCGCACCGCCGAACGTGAGGTCACGCGCGAGATCGGACGGCGGGTCAAGGGCATGCGTTGACCGCTGTCCTCCTGGCGTTGCTCGCCTCTCTCGCTTACGGCGTGAGCGATTTCGCCGGTGGGGTGGCGTCGCGGCGCGTCGCCGCGCTGCGGGTCGTCATCGTCTCGTATCCGCTGTCGGTACTGCTGGTGCTCGCGCTGGCCCCGCTGGTCGGCGGCTCGCTCGACACCGCGGCCATGATGTGGGGCGTGGCCGCCGGTGTGACCAGCGGTGTCGCGGTCTGGTGGTTCTACGCCGCGCTCGCGCAGGGGCCCATGGCGGTGGTCTCGCCGGTCACCGCCGTACTCGTCGCGGGCGTACCCGTCCTGGTCGGCCTGGTCCTCGGCGAGCGCCCGACCCCACCCGCCTATGTCGGCATCCTCTGCGCGCTCGTCGCGGTCGTCCTGGTCAGCCAGGAATCACCCGACGACGTCAACGAGGAGATCACCGGCGGCCGCCCACTGCGCTTCAGCAAACATGTAGCGCTGCTGACGGTCGGCTCCGGCATAGCGTTCGGCCTCACCTTCGTCTGCCTGCACGAGACCGGTTCCGCCGCCGGGCTCTGGCCCCTGGTCGCCGCCCGCGCCGCCGCCACCGTGGTGGTCTGGCTCGCCGCCGTCACCACCGGCGAATTCCACGCCCCACGCGGCCGCCCCCTACGCCTCGCCGTCTACGTCAGCATCCTCGACGTCATCGCCAATGTGGCCATGCTCTACGCGTTCCACGGCTCCATGCTCTCCCTGGTGAGCGTCATCGGCTCGCTCTACCCCGCCGCCACGGTGTTGCTGGCCATGGGCCTGCTCGGCGAACGTGTCGGCCCCCGCCAACAGATCGGCATGGTCCTCGCCCTCGGCGCGGTCGCCCTGATCGCCGTCTCCGGCAGCGCGGGCTGACGACCAGCGGGGATGCGCCCGACCACAACACCGGCGAATAATGGAATGATCCGCCCGTCGCGGAGTGTTAAAGTAACTAGCCCGGTCGCAAGACCGGGAGTTCATCTGAATCAGGTGGGCAACTCGGGGCTGAACGGTTTCGACTGCGTACGTTGATTCAGGGGAAGCGTGTCGGTGCAGGCAGGAGACCACCGTAAGCGTCGCTGTAACCCTATAAGCGCCGATTCTCATCAGCGCGACTACGCTCTCGCTGCCTAAGTAGCGAAGCGTGTCTGTCAGTCCGGGTTCGCCCTCGACCCGGGTACTGGCATCAGCTAGAGGGCTCTACCGTCCGGCTCGGTCGCGGAGTCGGACGGGACATCCAACAGCGACTGGGATCGTCATCTCGGCTTGTTCGCGTGACCGAGAGATCCGAGTAGAGACATAGCGAACTGCACACGGAGAAGCCCTGGAAAAGCGGCGGAGGACCCGGGTTCGATTCCCGGCAGCTCCACCAAGGCCCCCCACCTGAAATTGCAGGTGGGGGGCCTTTTTGTGCCACATCCCGCACGACGTGAAGGCCCGTGGGCGCAGCCCCCGGTGCGGAAAGCCGAGGGCGTCGTGCTTTACGCGGTTACTTCCACTGGCAGGCATACTTGCCGCAGTTGCCGTCCGTTCCGTTCGGCCGGTCGTCCACGCCCGGCGCAACGTCTTGCGACAAGGTGTCGTCCTCGTATCCGCCTTGGGGCTCACACCCGATGGCCTGACACTGGACCACCGGCGCGGCCGAGGCCACCCCGGCACCGGAGAACAGCGCCGCACCGAATACGGCCGCAGCAACGATGGTCTTCAACATGATTCAACCTCTCAGCGTTGGCGTAACTGGTGGAGGACGGGGCTTAGAAATAGACCATCAGTCGCCAGTACCGAAACCCGTCGCGGTCTACGCCTTCAACGCACTTCCAGGACGTGATGGCCGCGTCGTTTTCGTCCTCGAGCAGCCCGGCGATGTGGCAGCCGTCCGGCGTCCAGAAGTCGCCGCGTGCCTCACCGGGACTGCCGAACGACCCGGTCGGTGGTGCCGCGTGGGTGGCTGGAGCAAGAGCCAGCGCCGCCGCCGCGAGGATCCCCGCTGTTGTCGTTTTGATCATGTGACGCAGTGAAACAGGCACTCCATGAGCATTCTATGAACGCCGGTAACCACTTCCGGTGGCCGGAGCGTGGCAGGGCCGCAGGCAGAAGTGTCCGCCTGCGGCCCAGTCTGGCCTTCGTGGTTTCGGGGTTAGGCGTGCTGGGGTTCACCGTAGGCGGCGGCTATGTCTTCGGAGCTGCTCCAGCGGCTGTAGGTGGGGGATTGGGGCCAGCCTTCGGGGGAGTCTTGCCAGACTTCTTGGCGGCCGTAGGGGAGTAGGTCTATGAGGGCGAAGGTGTGGCTGAGTTGTTCGGTGCCTCGGCCGTTGGTGTGCCAGGTGCGGTAGACGGTGTCGCCGTGGCGGAGGAAGACGTTGACGGCGAAGCCGCCGTCGGGGGGTGCGCCTACGTCGGAGCCGAAGGGGCTGTTGGCGGTGGAGTACCAGGGCATTTTGTTGCCTACTCGGCGTTTGTAGGCGAGGGCCTCGTCGATCGGGCCCTGGGTGACTATGACGAAGCGGGCGTCGTAGTTGTCGAGGAACTCCAGACGGGTGAATTGCGAGGTGAATCCGGTGCAGCCACCGCACTGCCATTCCTTGCCGGGGAACCACATGTGGTTGTAGACGATGAGTTGCGACTTGCCGTCGAAGATGTCGGCCAGCCGGACTTCGCCCTCCTCGCCTTCGAGGATGTAGTCGGGCATCTCGACCATCGGCAGTCGGCGTCGCTGCGCGGCGATGGCGTCCAACTCGCGGGTCGCCGCCTTCTCCCGGACGCGCAGCGCGTCGAGTTCGCGCTGCCATGTTTCAGCGTCGACTACGGGCGGCAAGGCTTCGGTGCTCATGGGGTCCTCCCTGACAGAGTGTGGGCTGTAGGTGTAGACCCCGTGCGGCGGCGGAATTCATCGGTGGGTGCGGGTTGGCCTCCGCTTGGGGGTGGGCTTCTTGCGCTTGCCGGGGATACCGAGGATGAGGGCGACGACTGCGGCGAAGCCGCCGAAGATGGTGCCCATGACCGCGCGGTCGCGGCTGTCCTCGCGGTCCTGCGCCTGGAGTTCGGCGTAATTGGGGGACATGGGTTCTCCGTTGCACGTGGGAACCGCCGTGCCGCCGGGTGGGTCGATCACGTCCGGCACGTTGACAGCGAGAAGGATGACGGCGGCGATGCCGAGGAACGGCGTGACAATATCCGCTGTGCCCCAGCGGTTCTCGACAAGTGGGTTCGAAGTCAGCGGGGTGCGCTCGAGGTGCGGTGGGGGATGCCGCGGCGTTGGAGGGCGGTGCGGAGGGTGGGGTAGGGGACGCCGAGGTGGGTGGCGATGGTGGAGAGGGGTTCGCCGGTGCGGTAGAGGGTGATGGCTTGGTCTAGTTCGGTGTCGGTCAGTTGGCGGTGGGGGTTGAGGGTGCGGATCACCGTGGTGGCGTTGGGGGTGGGGGATCGTAGGGAGTGGAGTTCTGTGCGTAGGGCTACCAGTTCGTCGAGAATCGTTGCGTAGAAGGCGGTTTCCTGCTGGTTCTCCTGCTCCTGGCGTTCGCGGTGCTCGTCCTCGCGGGCATCCTCGGCGGCATTGACCATGACGGCGAGGAACAGATTGAGGACCACGAAGGACGAGACGAGGATGTACGTCAGGAAGAAGATCCAGGCCAGGGGCTTTTCGGCCATGACCTCGCGGGCGATATCGGGCCAGGCCTCGCCGGTCATCACCTGGAAGAGGGTCCACATGGAGGTGCCGAGGCTGCCGAAGTAGTCGGGGGTCACCGGGCCGAAGAGCTTCGTCGCCAGCACGGCCGCCACGTAGAGCACGAGCGCGAGCAGTCCAAGGATCGCGCCCATGCCGGGCAGGGCGGCGAGCAGGCGCGTCACCACTTTGCGCATGCTGGGGGTGGCCGACACCAGACGCAGAATCCGGAGGATGCGGAAGGCCCGCAGCACCGATAGCGCCCCGGTCGCGGGCACGAGCGCCACGCCGACCACGACGAAATCGAAGCAGTTCCACGGATCGCGGAAGTAGGCCCAGCGGTGCGCGTAGAGCTTCAGCAGTATTTCGACCAGGAAGATGAGCAGTGCCGTGGCGTCGAGGAGGCGGATGAATCCGCCCGCGGCCGCCATCAGCGCATCGGAGGTCTCCGCGCCCAGTGCCACGGCATTGATGAGAATCACCGCGATGATGAACCGCTGGCATCGGGGTGACTCGACGAGGATTCGTACACGTTCGCGCGACACGACGAGCTGTCTCCTGATTCGGCACTGCGAGATCGACTGACACGAATATCAACTGACGCGATGGAGCGAGAGCACCGGCGCGGACGACCGCCGCCGCGCCTCATCGTAAGTCGCCACATCGTTGCCGGGACGTGCTTTTCGGCGAGCCGGTGGAGGCGGCGCCCGCGCGCCGGTGCGGCGAGCGCATGGATCGGCCTGTCCGTTCTGTCCGCCTGCCGCGTCGCGGGGCGGACTTGTCGGTGGCCGGGGCTACCGTGGCCGGGTGAATCGGACGGATCGGTTGTACGCGATCGTCGAGGAGTTGCGGGCGGTGTCTCCGGGGCGGCGCAGCGCGCGGGAATTGGCGCAGCGGTACGGGGTGAGTGTTCGGACGATCGAGCGGGATATCGGGGCCTTGCAGGGGGCTGGGATTCCGATATACGCCGATGTGGGGCGGCGCGGGGGATATGCGCTGGAGAAGAGTATGTCGTTGCCGCCGTTGAATTTCACCGCGGCGGAGACGGTGGCGTTGGCGGTGGCATTGGAGCGGAATCGGGGCGGGCCGTTCGAATTGGCGGGGCGCAGCGCGCTGCGCAAGGTGGTGGCGGCCATGTCGGAGCGGGATGTGGGGGCCGCGCGGGCGCTGGCCGGACGGGTGCGGTTGGTGGATCCGCCTGCGCCACAGGGCATTCAGGAGATCGAGCTGACGGTGGGTCGGGCGATCGAACGCGGCCGGGTGCTGCGCATCGACTATCTGGACGGGGAGGGCAATCGGAGTGCACGCGAGGTCGAACCGTTCTCGGTGCTGGCGGGCGCACCCGGCTGGTACCTGGTGGCCTGGTGCCGGTTGCGCGACGGCTTCCGCTGCTTCCGGCTGGACCGGGTGCGCGCCGTGGAGCTGACCGATCTGCCCGCGCCGCCCCGCTCACTCGACGGCTATCCGGCGAACCTGCCCCCGCACCGCATCGGCGCGCTCGCGCTGTGAACACTTTTACCGGAAAACACCGACAGGGGGTTGTCGCCATGCGGGGAGATCGTAGGCGGGTACGTACCAACGCCTACCGCATCGGAGACGACATATGGACCTGCCCGCTTTCGATACCGTCGCCTGGTTCCAGGTCGGCAGCGACAAACCCGAGGAGGTCGAGCAGTTCTACGGCGACCTGTTCGACTGGAAGTTCAACCCGGAGCCGGGCAATGACGGCTACGACCTGATCGAGTATCGCGACAACAAGGTGCCCGGCGGCGGTGTCGCGCATGTCGCGGACGCCTCGGAGAACCACGCCGTCTTCTTCGTCATCGTCCAGGATGTGCCCGCCACCGTCGCGGCGGCGGAGCGGCTGGGCGGGAAGGTGCTGGTCGCCCCGACCGCGTCGCCGAGCGGCCTGGTGCTCGCGCATCTGCTCGACCCGTCCGGCAATCGGTTCGGGGTCTTCAGCCCGCCGCCCGCTTCCTGATCGAGGGCCCGGTCCGGAAGGGCCGGGCCTTCACTTCGCTTGTCGCCGTGCCGCTTACCGGTCCGCCAGCCAATTCCCGTGGAACCCGAACGGAACCCGTTGGGGCAGATGGACGGTGGCGACCGGCTCCGCCGCGAGATCCCCGGCATCGAGAATCACCAGATCGCTGCGATCGGTGGCGGCGTCGTAGACGTAGGTCATGAGATACCCTGCCCCGCCGGGTGTTTCGTCGGCAGGTGCGAAAGCGGCCTCGCCCGGAACCCGCCCGTCGCCGAACTCGTGGGCGGTCCGTTCCCCGGTGTGCAGGTCGTAGCGCAGCAACGCGCCGCCGTCACCCTCCAACACCGTGGCATGCCCGAATCGCGAGTCCAATCCGGCCAGCCGATCGTCGATGCGCGGGAATTCCGCGGCCCGGTCGTCGAGCTGCTCCTCGCGCACGGTCCCGCTGGCCGGATCGATGGTGAACCGCCACAGCGTCGCCTCCGCCGCCACGTCCGCACTCGTCCGCCACATCTCCGGATAGCGCATGACATCCACCACGATGCGCCCGGCGTCGTCGAAAGCGTTGAGGCAGTGGAACACATAGCACGACGCGATCTCGAACCACCGCACCTCGCCGTGCGGGTCGTCGCGGCGCAGCACCCCGAGCCGCGCCTGATAGTCGTCGCTCCACCGAAACGGCATGCCGCCACCGGCCATCGCGGTCTCGAGATCGAAAAGTACCGGCAGATCCAGGAATACGACATGCTCGCCGGTCAGCGCGAAGTCGTGGTGCATGGTGCCCGCGGGCACGTCGATCGGGCGACTCAGCAGCAGCTTGCCCGCCGCGTCGGCGCGGTGATAGGTCAAGAACGGCGGCGTCACCACGTCATAGGCGAAGAAGTGCAGCTCACCGGTGGTGGGGCAGGTCTTCGGATGCGCTGTCATGGCGGTCTGCAACGCGCCGTCGAAATCGTAGGGGCCGACGGTCTCGAGCTCCGCGGTCAACTCGTACGGATACGACGATTCGACCAGCGCCAGTGTCCGCCCCGCATGCCGCACGACATGCGTATTCGCCACTCCCGCAGTCAGATCGCGCGTGCCGTCGTCGCGAAAGGCGCGTGCCCCATCGGTGAAGGTGGAGGTCCGCACCCACCGATTCCGGTACGACACCGCCCGCCCGTTCTCCAACCGAACCCCGTGCACCATCCCGTCGCCGAGAAACCAGTGCTTGGATGCCGCCGCATGCGGATTGGGCCCGTTGCGCAGATACCAGCCGGACAGTTCGGCGGGTATTCGCCCCGTGACCGAAAGCTCGTGTGCCGTCAGCTCTTCGGTGACCGGCGCGTAATTCCCGAGCAGATGAGGCGGTGTCGAGGTCATGCCATCGAATGTATGACCTCCTTTTCCGACATGTCAATAGTGGAATGTATGCTCGGCGCATGAGTCTTCGGTACGCACTGCTCGGTCTGCTCACCGATGGACCCGCGAGCGGTTACGACCTGCTGCGGCTGTTCAAGACCTCACTGGCGGCGGTATGGCCCGCGACGCAGAGCCAGATCTATACCGAGCTCACCAAATTGGCCGAGAGCGGGCTGATCATCGTGTCCGACGAGGGCCCGCGCGGGCGCAAGGAGTACACGCTCAGCGACGAGGGGCTGGCGCAGTTGCGGCATTGGCTCACCGAGACCAAGCCCAAGCGCGTGGTGCGCAATGAAATGCTGATGCGGGTGTTCTTCCTGGGCGCGGTCAGCCACGCCCAGGCGCGCGACTATCTGGCGGGCATCGAATCCGGTACCGCCAAGGCGGCCGCTGATCTAGCCAATCTGAAGGCTGAGATCCATTGGGACGACCGCGATCTGTCCGTCTACGGCCGTATGGCGTTGGAGTGGGGTGAGCGCTTCTACGCCATGCATCAGGAATGGGCGCAGTGGGCGCTCGAACAGATTCCGAGCGCCGACTGACGAATCGTCACGACAGGTTGGGTTCTTTCGCGACCTCGTCGCGCGGGGTGTCGGCCGCCGCGCGCGGGACCGTGAAGGTGGCCGCCAGGCAGGCGATGGCGATCGCGAAGCAGGCCACGGTGTACCACAGGTTCCCGATGGGGTCGCCGTTGCTCGTCACACCATCTGTCGCGGCGAAGAAATCGGGCAGGGCCGTCGCCCAGAGCAGTGCCATGACAGCCAGGTACACCACGCCGTACACGCGCACGAAATCATTGCTGTAGGGCGGGATGTCGGAGGAGCCCTGGCGCATCCGCCGCCACTGCCGGGTGAGCGCCACGGCCGCGACAATGCTGACCACCACCAGCTCCGCCGCGTAGAGGGTTCCTCGCACCACCGTGCTTCCCGCGCCGAAAACCGTTGCGGGCATGGGCAATACCGCCGTGCCGATGGAGCCGAGCAGGCCGATGACCACGGTGCGCCAGATCAGTTCCGGTCCGGTGAAGACCCGGCCCTCGTCCACATGGCGTCCGACGAACCACTGCGCGCACAGCGCCAGCGACATCGGCCACAGCGCGGCGAACACCACCACGCTCGGCAGCGGAACGGAGTCGAACATCGGCTGGTTGAGCGGATTGTCGACCGACCACTCCCACCACCGCAGCTGCGGTCCGAGCTGGTCGAAGATCTCGTAGAAGGCGTGATGGACGAAGCCCACGCACGCCGCGCCGACCAATACCCCGTAGCGCCGGAAACCGCCCAGCATGCGGACGATTTCGAAGGCCAGCGTGGCCATGAACGGGTAGATCGCCACAATGTAGAGCGGCAGCCTGCCCCACAGGAACTCCACCGTGAACAGATTGTGCGCGAACATGGTGTCGACGTGTTCGTCGATGCCGAAGGCCGCCGGAAAGTACAGGGGCGGTTCGATGATGAACAGGTACGCGGTCGCGCCGAACCACACCACCAGATTGGTGGGGTCGCCGTGGCGTCGCCATCGCCGGATCGCGTAGGCCAGCGCGAGCACCGCGCCCAGCACGATGGTGAGTTCCAGAACCGGCAGCGTCCAGTTCTCCAAGGCGAAGGGGTTTCGCACCTCGACGAGCCCACCGGCCTCCTGGCACGAAAAGCCCAGGGCCGTAGCGAGTTCGGCGAAGGTTTCTGCGCAATTGTCGCTCATCGGTGCTCCCGGGTCGCCGCGGTGTACCAGTGTGTCACGTCGTACCCGGCGTCGTAGCGCTCGAACCACACATCGGCCAGTGCGGGCAGCTTCTCGTGGTCGGGATTGTGCTTGGGCAGCTGACTGCGAATGATGCCCACGAGCGCGATGAGCTGTTCACCGAGGGGCAGGTGATCGAAGGCGCGCGGCATCGGCCCGTAGTCCTGCATGCGCAGGAACGGTAACCGCTTGCGCAGCTGTTGTTTTCGCCGATGCGTCGCGAACATCGACAGCGCGTCGACCTTCCGATCCTCCAGTGGCACATGCTCGTTGAAGCCCGCGCACGCCACCCGCAGCACCTTCAGGACATGCCGGAAGATCGAGGGGGCCATGCGCATACGGTAGATGTCGCTGCCCACCACGGCGTCGAAGATGATCAGCGCCGAGCTGCGATGCTCGACCTCCTCGACGAAATGCCAGAGGAACAGCGAGGCCACCCGGTCGTCGCCGGGCCGAAACAGCGTCGCGTCATTGTCGAGCATGAGTTTGAAGACCGGGGTGAAGGTCGCCTCGAGATCGGCGGTGTAGGCGAGCCGGTACTCGAGCGGGGTGCGCGCGGTGAGGCGGTCGAACTCCGCGATCACCTCGTTGAGCGTCTCCTGTAGGCGCGGATACCGCCGGATCAGGCCATTGGCGTGCTGGCGGTGCGCGGTGGAGTGCTGCCCCTCCTGGCGCACGAACGCGTCGGCCTCCTCCGCGATGGCGGGATCGGTGATGCGCGGCATGGCCTCGCGAATCATATTCACGATCATCTTCTCGAAGCCGATGGCGAGGAAGGACACCGCGTTGGCCATGGACGAGAAGGCCGGATTCTCCTCGTTCCACGCGAAGGGGACGTCGTAGTCCGCGAACGCGAATCGCATCTTTCGGACTTGGAGGTCGGTCATGGGGTTGCTGCCTTGTCTTTCGGAAGCGGAAATCTGCACCGGGGCCACGGTGACAGTCACCATACACAAAAGCTCCTCGGTGTATGATAACAATCGAAAAAGGCACCCTGACCTGGTTGAAGATCAACCACAAGACCGCGCTGTGATAGCGTTTCGCACGCGAGGGACATGGTGCGAGCCGAGGAAGCGAGCAGTGGCACGAAGGCGCGGATGGGGCGGGTCTCCGCCCGGCAGCGATGACGAAGCGTCCCGCCGAATAGTCGCCGCCGCAGTCGATTTGATCGGCCGAACCGGTGCGGAGATCAGCATCGCCGATGTGGCCGAAGCCCTGGGCGTCATCCGTCAGACGGTGTACCGCTACTTCCCCAGCGCCGAGGAGCTCATGAAGGCCGCGGCGCTCGCCTCGGTCGCCGGATTCCTGGATCGGCTGGCCGAGCACGTGAGCGGGCTCGACGACCCGGTGGAGGCCATGACCGAGGGCGTCGTCTTCACGCTGTCGGAGGTGCCCCGGACCCCACACCTGGGGATTCTGCTCTCCAGTACGTACTCCAGCGCCGACCCCGACAGCCTCACCTCCGAGGAGGCGCAGACCTTCGGCATGACCATGATCAAGCGTTTCGACGTGGAGTGGGAGCGGTACGGATACGACGACGCGTCGCTGCACGAACTCGTCGAATATCTGCTGCGGACCATGCAGTCGTTCTTCGTGTCCCCGGGCAATCCGCCGCGCTCCGACGACGAGTTGCGGCGCTATCTGCGCCGCTGGATGGGTTCGGCGATCATGGCCCAGACCAGGCTGTCCACGAGCGGGTAGCCGCCGTACGAAGAAGGCTCGTGTCCCGGGTGGGCCACGAGCCGTCGAGGTTCAGGGGGTCAGTTGCCGGGGCCGTCGGTCTCGGTATCGTCCGGCGGAGCCGGGTGCGCGACGGAGTCGCTGCTGAAGACGGGACGCTCTATCGCGCCGTGCGTGGGCGCGGAGTTGGGCTCGGGGGTCGCCGCGTGGCTGAACAGACTCGATGCTGGCCGGTACCTCTGATTCATTACTGAATCCTCCTCTTACTCAGGGCGAATAGCGAATCGAATGATTCTGGGGCGCGTCGCGGCGGCTACCGGGTCTCGGAACGCAAGGTGAGCACGGTGATTTCGCTCGGGGCGAAGACGCGCAATTGCGGACCCCAGAAGCCGGTGCCGCGACTGGTGTAGAGCTGGGTCGCCCCGTGACGGCTCAGGCCCGCGACCACGGGCTGTTCCAGCCGGACGAGGTAGTGGAACGGCCAGATCTGCCCGCCGTGCGTATGACCCGAAATCTGCAGCGCCACACCGGCTGCCGCCGCATCGGAGACCTGCACGGGCTGATGGGCGAGCAGCACGATGGGCAGATCGCGGTCCGCGCCCTCGAGCGCGGCGGTGAGATCGGGACCGTGGCCCTCGAGGCCGACCCCGGTGGGGTCGTCGATGCCCGCCATGATCAGGCTGTCGCCATCGCGGGTGAGCACCTCGTGCTGATTGTGCATGGGCTGCCAGCCGATGGAGGCCATATGGTCGATCCAGCCCTGGGCGTCGCCGAAGTACTCGTGATTGCCGGTGATGTAGAACTTGCCCAGCGGCGCTTCGACTTTGCCGAGCGGGTCCACCTGGGCATGCCGCTTGTCGACCGAGCCGTCCGCGAGATCGCCTGCGTGGCATGCGATATCGGGCTTCAGGTCGTTGACGACGTCGACCACGCGCTCGGACCAGCGCTGGCGGTCCAGGGCGGCGAAGTGGGTATCGGTGATCGCCACCAGGCGCAGGCCGTCCATCCCCTTCCCGAGTCCGCGAATGGGCACGTCCACGCGGCGGACCCGAGGAATCCGGCGCGCCTCGACGACGCCGTACGCGGTGAGGGCGGCGGCGACGGCGAGGACGCCCGCCGCCACGATGCGGGAGCGGGCCGGGTCGGCCACCCCCGCGATACCCAGCGCCAGCCGCGCCAGCTGCCCGATGACCGACCAGCTGAACAGCACCCACATGACGCCGAGCAGGGTGTCGCCCACGATCGAGGCCGCATCCGACTGCCTGGGCCCGTGCCCGAGGAACATGGCCGTGGGCAGCGTGGCGTAGCCGAGCACGAAAACCGCGGTGCCTGCCCAGAACAGCGGACTGGCGCCCTCGGTGGGCGCGGCGACCAGCGTCCACCACGGTAGGAGGAACAGCACGGCCGGTATCGCCAGGAAAAGCACCAGGCGGGGAACGTATTTCACGGGGCGACCATCCTCGACGGGATCGGGCGCGATATGCGGTGTGCCGGGGCCGCGCCATTGGTCTGTCCGACAATAACAGGCTCTCAGACGGCCAGCCGCTCGAGCTGCCGCAACAGCTCCGACGCGGCGATGGGGTCGAGAGCGCCGAAGCTGCCCTCCGCCATCCGGACATCGAGAATGTGCTGCTCGTCGGGATCGTCGTAGTAGCCGCCCCGGATACCGGCACTCAACCGCAATACCACCTGGTGGCGGCCGAATTGCTTGTATCCCGTGGAGTACTCCAGATCCCACCCGCGATTGCGCAGGCCGTACGCCTTGCCGGTCGATATCTTCCAATTGTCGAAGCGGGACAGGTGATTCGAATCCGCCTCCTCGGGGGTGAACGCGTGCAGGTCGCGCTCGAGCTGCTCGAACGGTTGCAGCAGTTCGTAATCGGCGAAGACGCCGCGCCAGGTGTCGAGCGCGCCCATGAGGTGCAGGGGGTGGGCCACGCCGACGAGCGCCTCCTCGGCCAGCTCGAACGGCTCGTCCTCGGCATCGGCGAAGGTGCCGTCGCTGTCGATACGGAACGACCCCGTCACCGCACCGGCCTGATCGAAGACCGCCCACACCAGCCGCCGCGCCAACTGCCCGAGCACCGGATGGTCGACGATGGTCTGCCGGAACAGGTTCGCGCGCCAGCGGCGGCCGTCCACCATGGCGCCCTCGAAACGCCGAATCTGTTCGGTGGTCACGGCTTTCAGCTCCTTGGTGAAGGCGCGGAAGGAATCCTGGGCCAGCGGTGCGAGGTCGGGATCGTCGGTGGCGGCCGGTTTGGGCAGGGTACGCCGGGTGGTGTCGCCGACGGTCACGGAGGGGCGCAGTTGACTGTCCAGGCCGACGACGAATTGCCGGGGACCGTAGTCCAGTGTCAGCGTGCTGTCGCGGGACAAGCCCAATTTCGGCACGAGGCGATCGGCGAGTTGTTCGTCGTCGAGGCCGAGTCGCTGGCCGATCTGGGCCACCTTCTCCTCCGCGTAGGCGCGCAGCTTCGCCTGTTTGACGCGTCCGGCGAGGCGGTGCAGCTGTTCCAGGGCGGTGTCGCTGCCGATGGCGGCCAGCACGTCGAGCCCCTCCATCGCCCGCGCGGTACCGCCCTTGCTCGGCCATTCCCGAATCAGCGGGAGGAGTCTGCGCACCGTGTCGTCGGTGGCGAACAGCGCCAGCGAGCGCAGCGCCCAGCGGTCCTTGGTGGGATGACCGGCGAGACGCCAGTCGTCGAAGACCGCCCAGGAGAACTCGGCCAGGTAGAACGGATCCGCCGCCTCGGCCACGGCCATGACATCGGGATGGTGCTCATCGGCCCCGCTGGCCAATAGCGTGATCAGGTGTGCGACACCGGTTTCGGGGACAGCGCTATCGCTGTCGCGCAGGCGGATCTGGGGGAGTAGTGGCAGCGGAAGCCACCGTGGGACCTTCGACTTCTTCGGCGCGGGTGCCGCGAGGAAGGCGGGCAACCGTGCCGGGTCGGCGTCGGGGAAACGGCGCGTGAGGTTGAGCAGCGCTTTCGCCTTCGGGTCGGCGTACTCGTCGATGAGGTCGGTATGCGCGACGGCGTGCAGCCGCAACAGTCGAACCACCTGCGGCGCACCGGTTTCGGCGGCGCGTCGCGACAGCAGTCGCATGGCGCGACGGGGATAGCGGGCGATGGCCTCTTCTAGCGCCACGAGCACCGGTTTGTCGTCCATGCGGTCGAGCAGGGCCTGGAACGGTTCGTCGGCGGGTAGCTGCGCCAGCACGCCCGGCAGCGCCTTGGTGCCCTCGCTCCAGCCGTACTGGGTGCTGGTGAACTCCCGCATGAGCACCGGGACCACCTCCGGACCGACCTGGGTGAGCAGGCTGAAAATCTGCTCGGGGCGCAGTTGCAGATTGCCGCCGGGCAGTTCGGCGACCCGCGTCAGTTGGGCCATCGTGGTCACCGAGGAGATGAGCATCTGCCAAGGCTGCGCGTGACCCAGACCATCCTCGGGGCCGAGCAGCAGGTCCGCGTCCAGCCAGTCCTGCCGTTCGGGGACCAGATACGAGGTGGCGAACCGGGCCCACACCGTGCCCGGTTCGGAGCGCAGCTCCGAAAGCCGTTGCACGGCAGCGCGGTACTGGTCCTCGGGCGCCGCGGCGAGTGACCGTCGGACGCGCTGTGCCATCAGGTCGAAGTACGGCGTACCGCCCCAATTGCTGTCGGACAGGGGATGTAGGGCGCTGTAGACGAAGCCGTCGTCGGATTCCCGCAGGCCGACGTCGAGTCCACGTCGACGGACCACCACCTCCGCGGCGAAGCCGACGCCGAACTCGGTGATCCAGCTGTCGACGAGAGCGTCGATGACAGTTCGCTCCCACTCGGTGGACGGGTTGCCACGGCCGGTCGAGACCGACCAGTCCAACATCGCCCAGATCGCCGCCGCGCCCAGGGGAGACCCTTCGGCGTCCGGTGCGTCGGCGTAGCGCTGTGCGGCATCGGCGATTTCACCGAACCCGTCGGCGCGCATCATGGTCACACTGCTGTGCACCACCCCCGCGAACCGATGGCGCAGCAGATCCCGCACCGCCTTGGTGGCCTCCGGGTCCACCGCGTACTGCGGCGGCTCGTTGATACCCCGAAAGGCTTCGGCGCTGGCTCGCCAGTGCGCGGGCACCGACCACTCCTCTTCGATCATGGCGTCGATAGTGCCTTGTCGCACCGACAGATTCGCGGTCGACCATCGACAATACATACGGCCGTATGTATTGTTTGGGGCATGGACGCTGGTCGAATGTTCGAACTCGCTCGTGAACTCGCGGTCGTCAAGAGCCGCCAGGATGTGGCGGGAGCGCTGCGGCTCCTGCATCCGAACATGGTGTTGGAGAGTCCCGCCTTCGGGTCGGTGGTCCGCGGGCACGCGGCGAACGACGCCGCGCTGCGGTGGTTCTTCGCGACATTCCCGGACTACGACGTGGAATTGCGGGGCCATGCCGCCAATGACGAAACCCTGTCGTGCTGGGGAACGGTGCGAATGACATTGACGGACAGCGGATTGGGTGTGACGCCGAACGGGCGTCGCGCCGAAGTGCCGGTCTCGATTCGCTTCACCTTCGCCGACGATCTCATCGCGAGCGAGTACTTCTTCTTCGACTTGTCGGAACTGTGCGCCCAATCGGGTGTCTCCACCGACGAAGTCCGCCGAAAGTTGTTCGGAGACAGGAGATGACCATGGATACCCGGATTCGAGACGTGCGCGGACTCGAGACCCGACCGCTGTTCGATATGGCAATCGATCTGGAGGCGCCGCTGAATATCGGTGGGCCACTGGGGCATCGGGCGCTGTTCGGGGCCGCGCGCGGCACCTTCGAGGGGCCGAAGCTGCGCGGCGAGGTGCTGCCCGGCGGCGGCGACTGGGCGTTGTTTCGCACCGACGCCACCATGAATCTCGATGTCCGCATCACGCTGCGGGTCGATGACGGCGCGCAGGTGTACATGAGCTATTCGGGGCGCTGGACGACGCCGCCCGAACTGCGTCCGGAGATGGGCGATTCCGCGACGCGGCACCTGGTGGACCCGGACCGGTACTACTTCCGCACCGCGCCGATGTTCGAGACCGGAGCGCCGAACTACCGGTGGCTCAACGACATTGTGTGCGTCGGCTTCGGCTATTTCATCGACGGCGGAGTCGCCTACCGGGTGTTCGAGGTGCTCTGAGGCTGGAGACGACTCAGCGCGGCGGCGTGAGCAGGGTGTCCACCAGGCGGTGCACCATGCTCACGCTCTCCGTATCACCAAGGCGCAGTGCGATATTGGCCGCATTCAGCACCGCGTAGATCTGAAAGGCTCCGAGTTCGGTATCCAGCGGCGCGATCTCGCCCTGCTCGACGGCGACCGTCAATTCCCGCTCCAGCACCGCCAGCCAGGCGCGCCGCTGATCGGCGAGCGCATCCCGCACCGGCCCCGGGCGACTGTCGAAGTCGGGCAGATTCGCCGCCCAGAAACATCCACCCGGCAGCAGCGGTGCGGCGGCGTACTCGAGCCAGTGCTCGACCAGGGCCCGAATGCGTTGTGCCCCTTCGGGTACCGACGAGGCCGGAACGATCACGGCCGCCAGGAAGACGGCGAGCGCTTCGTCCACCGTCGCCAGCTGCAACCGCTCCTTGGTGCGGAACAGCGTTTGAATCCCGGCCTTGCTGATGCCCAGCTCATCGGCGAGCCGTCCGAAACTGATGCCGTCGAGACCATCCAGCGAGGCGATATCGACGGCTCGGCGCGTAATGGCCTTGCGGGAGCGTGCCCCGCGGCTCAGCCGACCATCCGAAGGCTCCATACGGTCGATCGTATGTCAGCGCTTCGGATGCGTCAGTTGGGGCGGGTCGGAGCCTGACGGCGGTGTGCCGAACCGCCATTGGCCAGCACCTCGAGATCCTCGAGGAACTTCTCGACGGCCTCCGAACGCGCCTGCGGGGTGCTGACGTGCTCGCGCACCTTCTCCTCGGTGAGGTCGAGCATGGCGGCGGTGAGGTCGGCCTCCAGATCGCGAATGAGCTGGCGGCGGAACAGGGCGATCTGGGTATTGCCCTGTTTGCGCACGCGCTCGACCTCTTCGGCCGCGATCTCCCGCATCTGCGCGACAATGCGCTCGGCGTCGCGCTTGGCATCCTCGCGTAGCTGTTCGAGTTCCTTCTGCGCCTCGGCCACGGCATTGTCGTAGGACCGCTTGGCCGACTCCAGCCGGGTCGCCGCCTCTTCGCTGTCTTCGATCTGGCGCGCGATGGTGTCCTGCGCCTTGTGCATCAGCCGCGCGACCGGCGGCTGAATCCATTTGATCCAGATGAAGATGATGACACCGAAGCCGAAGAGCTGGCTGAGGAATATCGGCCAGTCGAAGGTGATCTGCCAGCCGCTCGCGGCGAGCAGATCATTGGTTCCGATCATGAGGACGCCCGTCTCCTCTGCTGGCCAGCGCCGCCGCCGACCCGTCCGTCATCCACGCCGAGCACCCGGTCCGCCATGGTCTGGGCGAGCGGTTCGACCGCTTCGCGCAGCTCGGCGGCGACCTGATCCGCCTGAGCCCGCAGTTTCGCCTCGGACTCGGCGACAATCTCGTCGGCCTGTCGCTGCGCGTCGCCGCGCAGCTCGTCCAGAATGGTGCGGCCCTCGGCGCGCGCCTCATCGCGAATGCCCCTCGCCTCGGCGCGGGCCTGCTCCAATGCTGTCTTGTAGCGGGCCTCGGCCTCGGCGAAGGTCTCCTTCGCCTCTTTGTTGTTCTTCGTGGTCTCCTCGACCCGCCGCTCCCGCTCCTCCAACACCTTGCGGATCGGCGGGACGACGTAGAACCACATGACGCCGAGCACGATCAGGAAGATGATCAGCTCGACGAAGAAGGTGCCGTTGGGAATGAGGAAGTTCCCCTCGGCGAGGACATCCACATCCGGGGGCGACGTCGCTGCCGTTGGCACAGACATCACGAATTACTTTCCGGGAGTGGCGAATACGAACAGGGCCATGAAGGCGAGGTTGATGAAGTAGGCGGCCTCGACCAGACCGACGGTGAGGAAGAAGTTGCCGCGCAGGCGGCCCTCGGCCTCGGGTTGCCGGGTGACGCCGTTGATCAGGGCGGCACCGGCGATACCGTCACCGATACCCGCGCCGATCGCGCCTCCGGCCATGATGAGTCCGCCGCCGATGAGGGCACCTTGGACGATGGTGGCGGTTGCTGGATCCATTTTTCACTTCCTGTTCAATGTTTTTCGTGCTCTGTCGACATTGTCTGGCTGAAGTACAGGATCGTCAGCAGGGAGAAGATGAATGCCTGAATAGCGCCGACGAACATGTCGAACAACTTCCATACGGCATTCGGAGCCCAGGAGATCCAGAAGGGGAACAACGTGATCACCGAGAGCATCACGCCGCCCGCGAACATGTTTCCGAACAGTCGCAGCGACAGCGAAATCGGCTTGGCGATTTCCTCGATGACATTGATGAAGACCATGGGGCCCCACCCGGTGTGGCCCTTGAGCAATTGCTTGGCATGTCCTCCCGGTCCGCGTCGCGCCACACCCGCCGCCTGATAGCAGATGAATACGAACAGAGCGAGTGCATACACGAAATTCACGTCGGACGCGGGCGGTTTCACCAATTCGCCGTCACCGTATTGCACCGGCAGTACCGACAGCCAGTTCGACAACAGGATGTAGACGAAGAGGGTGACGGCCAACGGCAGTGCGAACGGCGCGACCTTCATGCCGATGGCGGTCTCCACCTGATTGCGCATCTGAACGGTGATCGATTCGAAGAACAGCTGGACGCCGTTCGGCACGGCCGAGGTCAGCTTGGCCCGCAGATAGAACGCCAGCCCGAGCACGATGACCGCCGCTACCAGCGTCGATACGATCGTGTCGAGGTTGAAGGTCATTCCGAGCCACTCCGCCGTGGGGTGGACGCCGACATGGATCTTCGGCTCGGCCGCCTCTTCGGCGAGGAGTGCGTCGGAATGTGTGGTCTGGGCGAGGAAACTCGGTCGTGTGCTCATGATGACTGTCGAAGCGCTTTCAATTCGGGCACGACTGTAGTGAGAACTATGACGACTTGGAACAGGGCCAGGCCGAAGAAGATTCCGATGCCATCGGGCCGGGTCAGGAACGCCACTATAATCGAGACCCCGGTAATACAGAGCAATCTCGCGGCAGACGACATGGCGAGTTTCTGCTTACTCGGCGTTTCGGCCCGGGTGATTCGTCCGGTGGTGATCCAGGTGAGTTGGGTATTCCCCAGGCCGAGGCCGAGTCCGACGCAGATCAATACGCCCAGCAGTAGTCGATCGAGGAGGCCGGTCACCATCAGGGCCAGGACGCCGAGGGTGATGGCGAAGACGCCCGCTCGGCGTATCCGGAGCTGATTGACGTTCACCTACTGCACCGTCCTACCACGTCGTAGCGGGTTCGTGATTGATCCAAAGCATACACAGCCCAACCACCCTGTGTGACAACGTTTTTGATCTTTCTGGAATTGATCTTGCGAATTGATCTTGTAAACAATGGCATTTCGATCTTGTAAGCACTATTTCCCAAGATCAGCCAAGCCTTCGGGCTCGGCGACTTTGCAGACTGGACGTCCGAATCTCCCCTCGCGCAGGGGGATTCGCGCGCCTCCTGACCGACCGGTAACCTTCCGAACGTTTGGTTTGGTGAAGGGATTTCGCTGTGCAGGATTCGGTGGCCGCGGCTCGTGTCGTGGATGTGATCGTGGTCGGTTCCGGAGCCGCGGGGATGAGCGCGGCGCTCACCGCCGCCACCCACGGTCTCGAGACGGTGATCATCGAAAAGTCGTCGTACTGGGGCGGTTCCACCTCCCGCTCCGGCGGCGGCATCTGGATTCCCGGCAACGATGTGCTCACCGCGCAGGCTCCCGGCGACGACAGGGAGG
The DNA here is from genome assembly GCF_044459025.1 of Nocardia sp. NPDC050406. Lineage (NCBI taxonomy): Bacteria > Bacillati > Actinomycetota > Actinomycetes > Mycobacteriales > Nocardiaceae > Nocardia > Nocardia sp. NPDC050406. The sequence continues at coordinate 1,191,594 of NZ_JBITIM010000002.1, forward strand.
ACGCGCGGCGGTACCTGAAGAGCATCGTCGGCCCGCACGTCGACCCGGCCCGGATCGACGCCTATCTCGATCGCGGCCCGGAGGCGCTGCGCTACCTCATGAAACACGCACCGCTGCAACTGGAATGGGTGCGCGATTACGCCGACTACTACCCGGAGGCCCCCGGTGGGCTGGCGACCGGCCGCTCCTGTGAGCCGCTGCCCTTCGACGGACGGCGACTCGGCGCGGATTTCGCCACACTGCATCCGCCCTATGGCGATTCGGCGCCGCCGAACGTGGTCGCGAAGCAGTCCGAATACCGTTGGCTGAGCCTGGGATTGCGCACCTGGCGCGGGCCCGCCGCGGCGGCGCGCATGGGTGCGCGGGCGGTCTGGGCGTCCCTGCGCCGCAGGCGGCTGCGGGTCTACGGCGCGGCCCTCATGGGCGAACTCATGCTGGGGGTGCGGGCGGCGGGGGTGCCCGTGGAACTCGGCACCGCCCTGACCGACCTGATCACCGAGGACGGTCGCGTGGTCGGCGTGCGCGTCGAGCGCGACGGGCAATCCGAGGTGTGGCGGGCCCGCCACGGAGTGGTGCTGGCCTGCGGCGGTTTCGAACACAATGCCGAGATGCGGCGGAAGTATCAGCGCGAGCCCATCGGCACGGAGTGGACCACCGGTGCGCCCGCCAATACCGGTGACGGCATCACCGCGGCGCTGAAACTCGGTGCGGCCGTGAACTTCATGGACGACGCCTGGTGGGGTCCGACCATTCCGCTGCCCGAAGGGCCCTGGTTCGCCCTGGCGGAGCGCTCGCTGCCGCGCAGCATGGTGGTGAACGAGCGCGGGGAGCGGTTCATGAACGAATCGCTGCCCTATGTCGAAGCGGTGCACCGGATGTACGGCGGTGAGTACGGCCAGGGCGACGGGCCGGGGGAGAACATTCCGGCCTGGCTCATCTTCGACAAGAAGTACCGCAACCGGTACATGTTCGCCACGGTCCCGGGGATGGTGCCGCTGCCGAAGGCGTGGTTCGACTCCGGAGCCCTGGTGCGCGCCGCGACCCTCGCAGAGCTGGCGGAGCGGATCGGGGTGCCCGGTGACCGGCTCGCGGCGACCGTGGAGCGGTTCAACGGTTTCGCGAAAACCGGTGTGGACGAGGACTTCCGGCGCGGCGAGAGCGTGTACGACCACTACTACGGGGATATCAGCAACAAGCCGAATCCGAGCCTCGGGCCGATCGCCAAGGGACCGTTCTACGCCGCCAAGCTGGTGCCGGGGGACCTCGGCACCAAGGGCGGCATCGAGACCGATACCTCCGGTCGCGCGTTGCGGGCCGACGGTTCGGTGATCGCGGGGCTGTACGCGGCGGGCAATACGAGCGCGCCGGTCATGGGGCACACCTATGCCGGACCGGGCGCGACCATCGGACCGGCGCTGGTCTTCGGATACCTTGCGGCACTGGACATCACCGCGCGGGCACGGTCCGCGGCGGAGGCGTGAAGCACTCGCGGGTGCGATTCACCGCCCGATAGGTCAGGCTGGTCGGTACGCCTCGGCGCTCTCGATTGGTCGGTGGCGGTGGGTACAGTCGGGAAACGCGGTGGTGAACCGTGTTGTAGCGACGAAGGGGGCTTCATGGGTCGTGGGGGTCGAGGGTGGCGGACAGTGGTCGTGGCCGCGATTGTCGCGGTGCTGGCGGCGTGTAGCGGTGGCGGGGAGGAGGCCGATCCGCATCTGTGGCTCGAGGAGTTGGACAGCCCTCGCGTCCAGGAGTGGATAGGTAAGGAGAACGCGCGGACACTCGGTGTGCTGGAACGGCATCCGAACTTCGCCGACAACTTCGCGCAGACCAAGGAACTCAACAACTCGCCGGACCGCATTCCCATGCCGCGCCTCGAGCACGGTCGGGTGGGGAATTTCTGGCAGGACGCCGAGCATCCGCGCGGCATCTATCGGGAGACCACGCTGTCCGATTACGAATCGGCGCAGCCGAACTGGACCACCGTGCTGGATCTGGACGCGGTCGCCCGGGCCGACGGCGCGAGCTGGGTGTGGCAGGGGATGCTGTGCGATCCCGTCACCTACACCCGGTGTCTGGTGCGCCTGTCCGACGGCGGCGAGGACGCCGTCACCGTACGCGAATTCGACCGCGCCACCGGACAATTCGTCTCCGACGGCTTCGTGCTGCCGCGCGGCAAGCAGTACGCCGCCTGGGTGGACGCCGATACCGTTCTGGTTTCGCGGGAGTGGCAGCCCGGCGAGGTCACCGCCTCCGGGTACCCCTACATTGTGAAGCAGCTGCGCCGCGGCCAGGATCTCGCCGCGGCCGTGGAGATCACGCGCGGCGACCACGCCGATGAGCTCGCCACGCAGCCGGTGCTGTTGAACGACGGCGACGGCCGCCGCCTGAATTTGATCGTGCGCGGCACCACCTTCTTCGAACACCAGGTCAGCCTGCTCGACGGCGGCGGCGCGGTGCATCTGGCGATTCCGCCGAAGCACTCCCTCGAGGGGCTGGTCGGCGACCGGCTACTCGTGACGCTGGACCAGGATTGGACCACCGACGGCGCGACATACACCGCCGGAACACTGATTTCCCTCGATTCCGACGAGCTCGCCCGCGAACCGGGGCGATTGCGGGCCACCGCCGTGTACGTCCCCGGGCCCACCCAGACCTTGCAGAGTGTGCTCACCACCCGAGACCGGATCGTGGTGACCACCCTCGACGATGTGCGCGGGCGGGCGACCGTCTACACGCCGGGGCCCGACGGAACCTGGTCCGGCGCACCGGTTCCCGTGCCGGACAACGCCACCGTCGAGGCGGTGGACGCCGACCAGACCGGCGATACGGCGTATCTGTCGGTCACCTCGTTCCTCACGCCGACCACGCTGTCGCGGCTCGACACCGTCACGGGCGCGCTCGCACCCGTGAAAACCGCTCCGGCACGGTTCGATTCGTCGCGGTACGTGGTAGAACAGCTCGCCGCCACGTCGCCGGACGGGACTCGGGTGCCCTACTTCGTCGTCCGGGCCGCGGACGCGCGGTTCGACGGCACCAATCCGACGATCCTCACCGGCTACGGCGGTTTCGGCTCCAGCTCCACACCCGGCTACGACGGGGTGCTCGGGCGGCTGTGGCTGGCGCGCGGCGGCGTCTATGTCATCGCCAATATTCGGGGCGGCGGCGAGTACGGTCCGGCCTGGCACCAGGCCGCCCAGGGCGTGCACCGCCAGCGCGCCTTCGACGACTTCGCCGCTGTCGCACAGGATCTCATCGATCGCGATATCACGACGCCGCGCCACCTCGGCATCCGGGGCGCGTCCAATGGCGGGCTGCTCATGGGGGTGCAGCTGACCCAGCGCCCGCAGCTGTGGAACGCGGTCGACATCGCGGTACCGCTGCTGGACATGGTGCGCTACGAGCAGATCGCGGCGGGGGCGTCCTGGGTGGACGAGTACGGGACGGTCGCCGATCCGGAGCAGCGCGCGTTCCTGGAATCGATCTCGCCCTACGCCCAACTGAAAGCGGACGCGGACTATCCCGAGCCGCTGGTGTGGACGACCACCAAGGACGATCGGGTCGGACCGCAGCACGCGCGCAAATTCGCCGCCCGACTAGCCGAGCAGGGCCACCCGTACCTGTTCTACGAGGCCACCCAGGGCGGGCACGGCGGCGGGTCGAACAATGACGAGAAGGCGCATACGACAGCGCTGGAGTACACCTACTTCCAGCGTCAGCTCATGTGATCCGGATCGATCAGCGCGACGGCGATCGGCACCAGCAACTCCACCAGCTCGCGCACCGGCGGGCGCGGCTGCTCCAACAGCCACTCGTGCGCGAGGCCGTTGACCGCGCCGATGAGGGCGCTGGTGGCCAGGGCCGGATTGCCGCGAGGTCGGGCATTCGGTCCGGCCGCCGTGTGCACCACGTCCAGAACCACCGCGCCCCAGGCATGGCGGCGGGCGCGGCGGTGCTGCTCCATGCGCTCGCTCACGCCGACCACCTCGATGAAGGCGACCTTGGCGCGGTAGGGATCGGATTCGATGGAGTCGAGATAGGCCGAGAGAATATGGGTGAGCGCGGTGGCCGGATCATCGCTCGGCTCCTGGCGAGCCAGAGCCGCGGCAATGGCGGCGGCGGCCTCGTCCTGAATGCGGTCGTAGGCCGCGACCAGGACGTCCTCGCGGGTCTCGAACTCCTCGTAGAACTGGCGCTTGGACAGGCCAGCCGCCGCGCACACATCGGCCAGCGAACAATTGGCGTACCCGCGTTCGGCGAAGATCCTGGTCGCCGCCTCGAGGAAGCGTTGCCGCCGTTCGGCCTTGCGCTCCACCACGGCGCGGCCGCCGTACTGTCGGCCCTCGACTGTCACTGCCCGCCTTCGATGGTCACGCCACACACCGTAGTCGGGGCGGCGGCGACGCGGCGACTCGCTCAGGGGCGCGGGCGCAGTCCGTCGGTGAGGTGACGGACCATATCGCGCAGTAGTTGATCGGCGTCGTAATCGGTGAAATCCGAACCGACCAGGGTGGCCACGCCCTGCAACGCGGCGATACAGGTGATCCCGATGCGCTTGGGATCGCCCGCCACGATCTCGCCCGCCTCCTGCCCCGAGGCGATGAGGGCCACCGGCACCGCGAACGCGTGCTGCACCGAGGCCGACAGGTCGGGGGAGGTGGAGCGCTGTTTGCGGGTGAACATGAGCGCCAGCAACTCCGGATTGTCCATGGCGAAGCGCAGGTACGCGCGGGCCATGCCGTACAGCCGCTCGGTCACCGGGCCCTCGGCGGTGGCGGCCTCGGCGAAGCGCTGGCCGAGGCGCTCGAATCCGCTCGCGGCGAGCTCGTCGAGCAGCGCCTGCTTGTCGCGGAAGTGGCGACTGGGCGCGGCGTGGCTCACGCCGATATCGCGGGCCAGCTGCCGCAGCGACAGACCGTCGACGCCGACCTTGCGCAGCGTGGCCTCGGCTCTCTCGAGCAGGGCGGAGCGCAGATCGCCGTGATGGTAGCGAGAACGGATGGACATGGTGAGCACAGGATATCCGACACAATCTGGATGTTGGCATTGACTACTTTGTAGCCACTGTCTACATTTGCGCTTGCTATGACGAACCAGAGCGCATCCGAGGCGAAAGGCGGTGTGACCGTGGAGCAAACGAACACACCCGAGGACGAGGACACGGTCGTGCGGTCGGCCCGGTTGCCGCTGCGCGGCTGGATCGGGCCGGTCGTGATCGTGAGCCTGCTGGCCGCGCTGCTCGCCACCATGTACCTCGGCTACACCGCCGATCCGGAGAAGAATCTGCACGACTTCCCGATCGCGCTGGTGAACCAGGATGTGGGCGACAGCCTCGACGGCGAGGCGGTCAATTTCGGCAACGAGATCACCGCGGCGCTGACCGAGGGAATGCCCGCCGACAAGATCGATCTGCGGCTGCTCGGGATCAACGAGGCCCGCCAGCAGTTGCGGACCGGACAGGTCTACGGGGCCATCGTCATTCCGAGCGACTTCACCAAGCGGCTGGCCATTCTCGGCGCGGCGTCGGTGGTGCCGGGGGAGATCGAGCGGCCGCTCATCACCGTCAATACCAATCCGCGCGCGGGCACCTATGCCGCGTCCATCATGCAGCGGATCACCGATCGGGCCATGGCGGAGGTCGACACCACCGTGGGTGCGCGGTTGACCGAGCGGGTGGAGAGCAAGCTCGCGGCCTCGCCCGGCGGCGCGGCGGCCACCCAGCTCACCGGGGCCGCGCGACTGCTGTTGGCGCAGCCGATCGATATCGAGGTCACGCCGTTCCGGCCGCTGCCCGCGGGCACCGGACAGGGGCTGTCGGCCTTCTTCTACACGCTCATCCTGCTGTTCGCGGGCTTCTCGAGCGCCCTCATGACCCATTCGCTGGTGGACTCGTCGCTGGGCTACGCGCCCGCCGAATACGGTCCCTGGTACCGGAATTCGCGTCCGGTGCCGATCAGCCGCTGGCGCATGCTGCTGACCAAGTGGGGCATCGCGGTGGTCACCGCCCCGGTGGTGTCGGCCATCTTCCTCGGCATCGCGACGCTGCTCGACATGCCCATCGACCACGCCCTGGCGCTGTTCCTCTACGGCACCCTCGCCGTGGCGGCGGTCGCCGTCACCGGCCTGTCCGTCCTGGCGGCGTTCGGCACCCCCGGCTTGGTGGTGAACATGGTCCTGTTCGTGGTCCTCGGCCTGCCCTCCTCCTCGGGCTCCATCCCCATCGAGGCCACCCCGCGCTACATCGCCGACCTGGCCGCTTTCGAACCCATGCACCAGATCTACCTGGCCGTGCGCGCCATCCTCTTCTTCGACGGCCACCTGGAAGCGGGCCTGAGCACCGGCATCTGGATGACCGTCCTGGGCCTCGCGATCGGCCTCGCCTTCGGCGCGCTGGCAACCCACACCTACGACCTGCGCGGCCTCTACCGCCTCGGCGTCTCCCACCGCCCAGCGGAGGCCGCGCCCGCGGAGTAACCCCTCGCCCCGAAACCCGTGCTTCCCACGGGTTTCGGGCACGCGCGAATCCCGTGGTGCTCAGGGGTCTCAGGGGCGAAGCCCCTGAGAGCCACCCGAGAGTTGGGTTCCCCCAGCGAGGCGAAATGGTTCGCGAAGCCCCAAAGCGGCTATTCCGCTGACGGTTCCGGGGCCCATACGATGAGATGTTCGGCGAAGGCGGGAGATCTTTCGTGGCGGGCGCGTGCGTTCGCGAGCGGGGTGGTGGCGGTGTCCGACAGTGAGTTCCTGGTGGCGGTGTTGGCGAGATTCGCGCGCCTGCTACCGGCCGCACGCGACCTGCCGCATATTCTCGACGAGCTGTCCCGCAGCGCCGTCGACGTGTTGAAACCCGATGGCGTGAGCGTCGAGCTGTGCCTGCCGGAGCAGTCGGAGCTGCGCCGCGCCACACCGGACGAGCTGCTGGAACTGGAAGCGTGCCAATGGGATTGCCTGCGCGGCCCGGCGGTGGTCGCCCGCACCTGCGGCGCGCCGATGACCGTCACCGAGGTGGCGCGCTACCGCGATATGTGGCCGGAGTACGCCGAACTCGCTGAGCAGCACGGCTTTTCGTCCGTCGCCGCGATACCCATGCGGGTCGAACACGCCGAAACCGGTGTGCTGAGCCTCTATTCGCGCCGACCGCGCGGCTGGACCAGCGCGGACCTCTCGGTCGCCGCCCTGCTCGCCGGAATGGCCGCCGGGCATATCGCCAGTATGAATCTGGTGCGCCAACACCAGCGCATGACCGAGCAGCTACAGCGCGCCCTCACCACCCGCATCGTGGTCGAACAGGCCAAAGGCGTTATCGCGCACGCGCATCGCACCACACCCACCGCCGCCTTCGAACTCATTCGCGCCCACGCCCGGCGCAATCGGATCACCGTGCACGCCGTCGCCCGCGGCATTATCGAACTCGGCCTGCGAATCTGAGCGCACGCGCCGAGTTTTGCGAAGTTGAGTGACCCTGTGAAGATCGCTGCGTACGCATTACGCATGTCCGGTAACGTGGCGGGAGCGGAGCCGAGATCCCCTGTCCCCGGACGGATTCCGTGGCGTTGACGACCATCCCTACCCTCGATGGCCCGTTGCGACCCGCAATTCCTCTGGGGGAAGATCCATGTCACGAGCACAACGGCCCGTCGCGGGCGCATCCACGCGCTGCGGCAGTGATCACGACGATCTCCTACGCCGCATCGGCACCGGCGACCGCGAAGCCTACGGCCAGTTCTACCGCGCCACGCGCGCACTGGTCTTCACCCGGGTGCGCGCCGTCGTGCGCGACCCGGGCTACGCCGAGGAGACCTGTCACGAGGTGTACCTGCAGGTCTGGCGCAGCGCGGCCGCCTTCGACTCGACGCGCGGCAATGCCCTGACTTGGCTGTGCGCCCTGGCCCACCATCAGGCCGTGGACCGGGTGCGCCGCGAACGCATCGCCTACGGCTACGAAAACCAGTGGGGCGTCAACGATTACCGCCGCCCCGCCGACGTGGTCTCGGAGGAGATCGTGCGCCGCCACGACGAACACGCCGTGCGCATGGGCCTGACCGCGCTCACCCAGCGCCAACGCGAATCGGTGGTGCTCGCCTTCTACGGCGGGCTGACCTACCGTCAGGTGGCCGCGCGCCTCGGCATCGGCGAACCCGCCGCCAAGGAGCGCATCAGATCCGGCCTGGCGCACCTGCGCACGGCGCTCATGGCCGTGCAACCGCACTGAACCCGGCCGCCGCCCGGCTCTCGTCGCCGCCTCAATGTCCGGCCGTCGCCCGAAACCCGCGCGGCACCAACACCACCGCCAGCACCGCCACCGACCCCACCAGCGCCACGGAGATCCACGAGGTCGTGGTGAGCGCCGAATCATAAGCCTGCCGAGCGGTATCGAGGATCTGCTGACCGGCCGCACCACCGGTCTGGTCGGCCACGTAGGCCGCGCCGCCCACCGAACCCCGCGCGGTATCGAGCTCCGCACCGTCCAGTGGCAGCCCGGTCATATGGCTGGCGAACACGCGCGCGTGAATACTGCCCAGCAGTGCCACGCCGAGGCCGATGCCGAGTTCGTAGTTGGTCTCCTCCACGGCCCCCGCCTGTCCGGCGCGCTCGGGCGGCACCGCGGCGACCATGACGGCCGCCGCCGCGGTCACCGCCAGGCCATCGCCGAGTCCGAGCGTCACCAGCACCAGCGCCACCACCGGGTACACCGTCGGCTCCGGCGACAGCGCCAACACCGCGAAACCGCAAGCGAGAGCGCCCAATCCGATACCGAGTACGCTGCGCACCCCGATATGGCGCAGCAGCCACGGCGTGGCCAGCGACCCCAACAGCGTCGCGATGGCCGCCGGAATCGTGCGCAACCCCGCCTCGAGCGGTGAATAGCCGTGAATGTATTGCAGCCACAAGGAGATCAGGAACAGCGCGGCACCGATGGCGAGCATGGCCAACAGCGTGGCCAGCGCCGCCGCCAGGAAGGTCCGATTGCGGAACAGCCGCACGTCCAGCAGCGGATCGGGCGAGCGCAGCTGCCGAAAGGCGAAGAGCCCCAACAGCGCCAGCGCGACCAGCAGCGTCAGCACATCCATCGCCTCGACACTGCCCGCGGCGACGTGTTTGATTCCCCAGGCCAGCGCCACCACGCCCACGATGGACACCAGCGCGCTCACCCAGTCCAGCCCGCCGGACTGCGGCGCGCGGTACTCCGGCAGCAGTTTCACCCCGGCCGCCACCGTCACCACGACCACCGGCACATTCATCCAGAACGCCGCCGACCACCCGAAGTGCTCCACCAGTACGCCACCGGCCACCGGCCCCACGCACGCGCCCGCGCCCGCCACCGCCGCCCAGATGCCGATGGCGAGGGTGCGCTCGTGATCGTCGGTGAAGATCGTGCGAATCAGCGACAGCGTGGACGGCATCACCATGGCCCCGCCGATACCGAGCAGCACCCGTCCCGCGATGAGCTGCCACGGCTGCTGCGCGGTCGCGGCCACCACCGAGGCGAGGCCGAAGAGCACGAATCCCACCAGGAACAGGCGCTTTCGGCCGAATCGGTCGCTGACCGCGCCGCAGGTGATGAGCAGCCCGCCCAGCACGAGGCCGTAGATGTCGATGATCCACAGCTGTTCGATGGGGGTGGGCTGCATGTGGTCGATGAGCGAGGGCAGCGCCACATTCAGAATGGTGGCGTCCATGGCCACGAGCAGCAGCGACGCGCAGAGCACGGCCAGCATGGCCCAGCGCCCCGGCAGCGCGGCGTCGGGTCCGTCGGGGCGCTCGGCGTCGAATGCGGGCAGCTGCCCGTCGGAGACTCGACCCACGGTTTCCCGCCTCCTCGCTTCGGCGATATCAGCTACGGCTCAGCTAGCCAACGATAGCGCCGGGGGCGGTTACTTCTTCAGCCCGTCCCCGCCGGTGCCGCCGCTGGCCAGCCCGTCGGCCAGGGCATCGACCTTCAGCGCGTGCCTGCCCTCGACCACGCCATTGCCGTCGGCGGAACCACCGCCGCGCTGCGCGGCGAGCAGATCGCGAATCTCCACCAGCAGCTCCAGTTCGGTGGGATCGGCCTTCACCTCGGTCGGCGCGGCGAAGCGCTTCTTCAGGTGGTTCATCGGCAGGATGAGCACGAAGTACAGCACCGCGGCCACCAGAACGAAATTGATGCCAGCGCTGATGATCGGACCCAGCGCCACGAAGGTGGCCGGTTTGCTGCTGATGAGCTGAATGCCAAGGCCCAGTTCGCCATTGGTGCCGAACACCGCGAGCAGCGGTTCCACCAGCCCCTTGGTCACCGAGGTGACGATGGCCGTGAACGCGGTGCCCATGACGACGGCCACCGCGAGATCGATGACATTGCCCCTCATCAGGAAGTCTTTGAAGCCCTTGAACATGACGCTGGTGGTATCCAATCCGAAATCAGTTCGCTAATGACGCGCGGAAGTCTAAAGGTGATTTCCCCGGCGACGCGCGCCACCCATCGAAAAGAGTTGCTGTGAGATTGCCAACGTGTGGCGGTCGAACTGTGTTCCGCCCCGCCGTGCTCGGCCTCCGACAAGGAAAACCTTTGTCGGAGGCCGAGACTCGGGGTGTCAGCCCAACTTCGACTTGAGATTCTCGACGATCTCGTTGAGCGCCTTCACGGCATCCGCCGCCGCGCCCTCGAGATTCGCCCGTACCTGTTCGAGGGTCTTGGACAGATCCTCGTTCGCGAGCTTGTCGGCCAGGGCCTTCGCCATATCGGCGAATTCGGCCGCCGCGGTGCTGGCCCGATCGGCGAGTTCGGCGGCGGTGCCGCTGGCCTTCTCCGCCAGCTGTCCGGCCGCCTCACCGGCTTTTCCGGCCAGGCCCCCGACGGTCGCGCCGACATTCTCGGCGAGTTCGTCGGAGGTGGCGGTGAGGTTGTTGTCCTCCTCGGTCATGGCCGCGATCCGCCTACCGGTCCTTACCGCCGAACTTGTCCTTCGCCTGTTTCATGGCGTCGTCGCCCTTGCGCTTGGCGTCGTCGGCGGCGTCATGGAACTTGGTTTCGAATTCGTCGGCCTGGTGCTCGATCTTGGAGCCCATCTCCTCGGCCCGGTGCTTGGCCTTCTCGGCGGCTTCCTTGGCTTTGTCCTTCAGAGACATCGAAACCTCCCTTGGTATGACACGCCCGGGGGCCGGGCGTGCGTTACGGGGTACTCGACGAGCTCACTACACGGTAGCCATCTTTCAGCAAACCGGAAAGTATCAAGATCAACCGATCGGGCCGAGCACCCGCTCGAGGTAGGGATTCGTGAATCGGCCCGCCGGGTCGAAGCGCCGCCGCACCTCGGCGAAGCGCTCCCAGTCGGGATAGCGTTCGCGCAGCGTCTCGGCGGTCTGGAAATGCCGCTTACCCCAGTGCGGCCGACCGTTGTACCGGTCGAACACCCGCTCGCACGCGCGGAAGTACGGCTCGTACTCCATCCCCACGTACTGGTGCACGGCGATGTAGCAGGTATCGCGGCCACCGGCGGGGGAGAGGAAGGCGTCGTCGGGAGCCACCCATCGCACCTCGATCGGCATGACCGTATCGAAGCGCTTGGCCACCTCTTTGATCTCGCGAATGGCCGCGACCGAGTGCTCGCGCGGGATGGCGTACTCCATCTCGGTGAACCGGAACAGCCGAGGGCTGGCGAAGACCCGGTGCGAGCGCTCCACCTGGCGGCGGTAGCTACCCGCGCGCGCCGAGAACTTCTGCACCTGTGGGATCAGCGCCGGGGTGCGGCGGGTGAGGCGGCACAGGGCATCGAACATGTGATTGTTCAACAGCACGTCGGAGAACCACTCCACGGCCCGACCACGCGGCTCCTCGGGTAGCTCGACGGTGTTGTTGCGCTTGGTCATGGCGATCGAGCTGTGCGCGAACATGTAGAACTCGAAGTGCTCGTTGCCGTCCACATGGGAGTCCAGGTCGGCGAGCACCTCCTCGAGCGGTATCGGTCGTTCGATGCCCTCGAGCACGAACGACGGGACCATCTGGAGGGTGACCGCGGTGACCACGCCGAGCGCGCCCACATTGACCCGCGCCGCGCGCCAGCCCTCGGGGTCGGTCTGCTCGTTGAGTTCGACAATGCTGCCGTCGGCGGTCATCAGCTCGATGGAGTGCAGGGCGGCCGAGAGGTTCTGCAGCTTAGCGCCGGTGCCGTGCGTTCCCGTGGCGGTCGCGCCCGCGATGGTCTGGACGTCGATATCGCCCAGGTTCGGGAAGGCCAGGCCGAGCGGGTGCAGGGCATTGCTGGCGGCATTGAGCGTCAGGCCCGCGTCCACGCGCACCAGGCCGGAGGCGCGATCCACCGAATGGATGCGGTTCAGCTTGGACAGCCGCATGAGCAGGCCGTCGGTGAGCACGGTTTCGGTGAAGGAATGGCCGGATCCGGCGACGCGCACGGTCTGTCCGGCGGCCTCGGCGCGCTTCAGCAGCGCGGCGATCTCCTCGGCGGAACCCGGTTCGGCGATGGACGCCGGAGTACAGCTCTGATCCCCGGCCCAGTTCGCCCAAGAGTTGGTCATGTGACCAACATAAACCGCCCGGTGTGATCGGCGCTACCGTTTGCGGCACTCCCATATGGCCGATTTGGCGCGTTCGACCTCGTCCTCGGTCAGCGGTGCGATGGTCAGGGGCAGCCGGGGTACCGAATCGCCGCGCACGCCATTGAGGATCAGCGCCATATAGCGTCGCCAGACCTCCGGATTGACCGGACGCGCGAAGCCCGCGACGGCGTCGACCATATTCACCATGGCGAACAGATCGCCCGGCTCGATCTCCGGCTGCAGTACGCCCGCGTCCTTGGCGCGCTGCACCACCTCGTGCATGCCGGGGCGAATGCGGTCGCGCATACACGCGAAACGCTCCATGCTGTCGCGCATTTCGAGCAGCACCTCGGCGAGGCCGCGATTGGTGGCCATGTGCTGGCAGGCGTACTCGAACACATCGGACAGGCCCTGCCAGGGGTCCGACTGCTGCAGCGCCGCGTCGATGGCCTGGCCGAAGGCCTCGACATTCTGGTCGAAGACCTCGGAGATGAGCTCCTGCTTGTTGGCGAAGCGGCGGTAGACGGTGCCGACGCCGACGCCCGCCTTGTCGGCGACATCGTCGAGGGTGATCTCGAGACCGTGCTCGGCGAACAGCTCACGCGCGGCCGCGATGATGCGCTGCTGATTGCGGGCGGCGTCGGCGCGCAGACGGCGAGGCGGTTGACCTGCGGCGATAGCTGGTTCGTCGGAGACAGTGGCGTGATTCACACCGCCATATTATCAAGCTCCGGGATTAAGTGGAGGACTTCTCTCCGTTTTGCTGGTAACTTCACAGAAAACCGGAGGGGGCTCCTCCACTCAGCGTACGGGACAAGGAATCACCTATGACAACCACAGTCGACATAGCCAAGGCCGCGCCGCCGACCGGCCGCCGCGGCTCGCACGCGATGCGCTGGTGGGTGCTCGCGGTACTGGGCGTCGCACAGCTCATGGTCGTGCTCGACGCGACCGTCGTGAACATCGCACTGCCCGAGGCCCAGGCCGATCTGGGCTTCTCCAATGCCGACCGGCAATGGGTCATCACCGGCTACGCGCTCGCCTTCGGCAGCCTGCTGCTGCTCGGCGGACGCCTCTCGGATCTGTTCGGGCGGCGCACCACCTTCATCGCCGGACTCGTCGGCTTCGCGGTGGCCTCGGCCGTCGGCGGCGCGGCGGCCAACTTCGAGGTGCTCGTCGCCTCCCGCGTCGCGCAGGGCGTATTCGGCGCGCTGCTGGCACCGGCGGCCCTGTCGCTGCTGACCGTTACCTTCACCGAACCTTCCGAGCGCGCAAAGGCTTTCGGCATCTTCGGCGCCGTGGCGGGCGCGGGCGGCGCGCTCGGCCTGCTGCTCGGCGGCGCGCTCACCGAGTGGGCGTCGTGGCGCTGGGTCATGTACGTGAACCTGGTCTTCGCGGCCGTCGCACTGGTCGGCGCGGTACTGCTGCTGGCCAAGCACGTCAGCACCGACCGGCCGAAACTCGATGTGCCCGGCACGATTACGGTGACCGCCGCGCTGTTCGGCATCGTCTACGGCTTCTCGCACGCCGAATCCGACGGCTGGACCGATTCGGTGACACTGGCCTTCCTCATCGGCGGCGTGGTGTTGCTGGCGGCCTTCGTGGCCATCGAAGCGCGGGTGGCCAATCCCTTGCTGCCCTTGCGGATTCTGACCGACCGCACCCGGGCGGGCTCCTACTTCGCGGTCTTCGCCATCGGTATCGGCATGTTCGCGATGTTCCTGTTCCTCACCTACTACATGCAGCAGACGCTCGGATACACGCCGATCATCACCGGCGTGGCCTTCCTGCCCATGGTGGCGGGCATGGTGATCTCCTCCACCACGGTGCCGTCGCTGGTCATGCCCAAGGTGGGGCCGAAAGTCGCGGTGGCCGTGGGCTTCCTGCTCGAGGCGCTCGGCATGGCGTTGCTGACCCGCATCGACCTGGACACCTCGTACGTCACCCACATCCTGCCCAGCCTGATCCTCATGGGCCTGGGTGGCGGTACCGCGATGTCCATCGCCTTCCAGGGTTCGACGGCGGGCGTGGAGCACACCGACGCCGGTGTCGCCTCCGCCATGGTGAACACCAGCCAGCAGGTGGGCGGCTCCATCGGCACCGCGCTGCTGAGCACCCTGGCCGCCAGCGCGTTCTCGGACTACGTCGCCGAGCACGACCCGACGGCGCCGGTCACCATGGCCAAGGCCGCGATCGAGAGCTACATCACCACCTTCTGGTGGGCGGCGGGCATCTTCGTGGTGGGCGCGATCGTGGTGGCCCTGCTGCTGCCGAATACGGTTCCGGCTCCGGCCGAGGGGGAACCGGTGCTGGCGCACTGAGTTTCGCCACGCTGACTGAAGAGAGCCGAGCGCCCCGTCCGCTGTCGCGGACGGGGCGCTTGTTTGTGCTGTCTCAGCAGTTGGACGGGGCGGGGATGCCCGCGAAGCGATCCGAGAGATATCCGGCGGCATTGGCCGCGCCCGGGAAGATCGCGGTGCCGTGGTCCGCGCCCGGGATCACGTCGAACTGCACCCGCGCGCCCGAGGCGCAGTAGCGGCCCGCGGTGCGCTGCGCGAGATCCAATGGCACCTGGTCGCTTCCGCCGTGCCACTGGTAGACGGGCACCCTCGGCACGCCCGGATGGATCTCCAGGCTGTTGTCGTGCAGGATCCGGATATTGGTGGCGTCGGCTTCCATTCCGGGACGGAACATCTCGCCGATGCTGTGACCCGCGCCCGCGTTGATGATCTCCTGCACACAGGCATTCGCGATCTGCGAGCGCAGCGCGAAACCGGCGGGGCTGAGACCGTCGTCCAGATCCATCTGGCCCGGGTACTCGCGCTCCAGTCCGACCGCGACCGCGAAGCCGAGGCCGAAGAGCGGATGCGGGGTGTTGCCGACCTGCAGGGCCAGCTTGCCCGGATTCACCGGGACACCGCCCATGGCCACGCCGACCAGGGGGAGTTCGGGCGCGTACTCGGGCGCGAGCACCGCCGCGAAGCCGGTCGACATCGCGCCGCCGGAGTACCCGGCCAGGCCCACGGGGGAGCCGCCCAATCCGGCGGGCGCGAAACGCTTCGCGGCCCGGATGCCGTCGAGGGTGATCTGTCCGCCCATGCGGGCCGCGCCGTACGCGCTGGTCGGACCCAGATGGTCGGGGACCGCCACCGCCCAGCCGCGGGCCAGCAGCAGGTTCAGCGCGGGGGCCTCCTGCAGGGTGCCGTCGAACAGGCTGTGCGACGGAGCGCATTGCAGGCCCAGGGAATTCACGAACGGCTGATACGAGACCAGCGGTCGCGCGCCGCCGCCGGGCGGCACGATCAGGGTGGTCACCGCGGCGATCGGGGCGGCCGCGGAATTGGTGGAGCGGAACAGCAACTGCCAGACCGTGGCGCCCGGGAATCCAGGGGCGGGCACCACGCGGCTGTTGATGACATCGCCGGGCGCGTAATCACCGAGATTGCCTGGGGGCGCGTAGAACCCGTCCGGATCGGGAATCGGATAGATGGCCCCGTGCGCGGCCGGAATTGCGTTCAGGCCGCTTGCCAGAGCCGTCGCCACTGCCGCGGCGAATACAGAGCTCCGGACCAGCAACCCTCTGAGAGACTGCCGTACCGCCAACTTGGCTCCTCGAGGCCGATGGGACAACGCTGGGATGGCGGCACTATCCTTCCAGTTCCGAGGTGTCGTTTCGGCTCAGCAACACGCCGAATAGCAACGAATTGGCAAACGAGGGTGGGAGGGCCGGTGTTCACACGCTCCGAAGCGCCGGTCCTCCTGGCCATCGCCCTCGGCGGCGCGGTGGGGGCGATCCTGCGCTACGGCGTGAGCGTGTGGCTGCCGCAGCGCGGCGATATCCCGTGGCAGACGTTGGCGGTCAACGTCATCGGCTGTTTCTGCATCGGGGTGCTCATGGTGTGCGTCACCGAGGTGTGGACGGTGCACCGGCTGACGCGACCCTTTCTCGGCATCGGTCTGCTCGGGGGGTTCACCACCTTCTCCACCTTTGCCGTGGAAGTTCGTACACTGCTCGAATCGGGCCGGGCGCAGACCGCGCTCGGATACGTCGGGGGAACCGTGGTGGCGTCGTTGGGCGCGGTCGTGCTGGGGGTGGGCGTGACGCGATGGGTGACCGGATCGGCACGAGGATTGGGGGCAGGCGATGAGTGATTCGACCGAGATCGCGCGGCACGCCCGGGATATCGGATGGGTACGCCCCGTCGGGCGGGGGGAGCCCTCGTGACAGTGCTGCTCGTGGCGCTCGGCGGTATGGTCGGCGCACCCGTTCGCTACCTCGCGGATCGCGCGATGGCCCGTCGATTCGCTAGTGTCTTCCCACTGGGCACATTGCTGGTGAACGTGACCGGGTCGGCGATCTTGGGCGCGCTGATCGGAGCCGGAGCAAACCATTGGCTGCTCGCTGCCGCGGGAACGGGCTTCTGCGGTGCGCTGACCACGTTCAGTACGTTCGGATACGAGACGGTTCGATTGGCTGAGGAGGGCGCTTACAGCTATGCGGTGGCGAACGTCGTGATCGGCGTTGCGGCAAGTCTGGCCGCGGCTTTCATCGGAGTATCGGCGGCGCAGTCGTTCTCGAACACAGCGCAGGTGTGGCCATGATGCTCATGACGAGCCGGTCCCAGGCGATTCGGAAGGGAGGTCTCCCCATGGCTCACGATCGTGCCGGTCGTCCGGCCCGGGCCACGGATCTCGTGGACGTCGCGCATCTGGTGACGGCCTACTACAGCCGTATCCCGGATCCCTCGGATCCGGCGCAGCTGGTTGCCTTCGGCACCTCCGGGCATCGCGGCTCGAGCCTCGACAACGCCTTCAACGAGGCGCATATCCTCGCCATCACGCAGGCGATCGTGGAGTATCGCGCCACCCGCGGGATCACCGGGCCGGTGTATCTGGCCCGCGATACGCACGCGCTGTCCGAACCCGCGTGGACCACCGCCATCGAGGTGCTCGCCGCCAATGATGTGACCGCCATTGTGGATTCGCGCGACCGGTACACGCCCACCCCGGCGCTGAGCCACGCGGTGCTGCGCCACAATCGGGGCGGGACGCGGCATCAGGCCGACGGCATCGTGGTGACGCCCTCGCACAATCCGCCGCGCGACGGCGGGTTCAAATACAATCCGCCGCACGGTGGTCCGGCCGATACGGTGGCCACCGATGCCATCGCCGCGCGCGCCAACGAGCTGCTGCGCAACGGTCTGATGGAGGTCAAGCGCACCACGCTCTCGCATGCGCTGGCCACCAAGGTGGAGCGCTACGACTATCTGGACCGCTACATCACCGATCTGCCGAATGTGTTGAACCTGGACGCGATTCGCGGTGCCGGGATCCGGCTCGGGGCCGACCCCATGGGTGGGGCGAGCGTGGACTACTGGGAGGAGATCGGGCAGCGCTACGACCTCGAACTCGAGGTGGTGAATCCGTTTGTCGACCCGACCTGGCGGTTCATGACCCTCGATGCCGACGGGCGGATTCGGATGGATCCGTCGTCGCGCTACGCCATGGCGTCGCTGGTGTCGATTCGCGACGACTACGACATCTCCACGGGCAACGACGCCGATGCCGATCGGCACGGGATCGTGACACCCGATGCGGGACTGATGAATCCGAACCACTATCTGGCGGTGGCGATCGAATACCTGATCGCCAACCGGATGGGGTGGGACGCGCTGACCAAGATCGGTAAGACGGTGGTCACCTCCGGGATGATCGACCGGGTGGTGCGGGTGCTCGGGCGCGACGTGTACGAGGTGCCGGTCGGGTTCAAATGGTTCGTGCCCGGATTGTTCAGCGGCAGTCTGGCTTTCGGCGGCGAGGAGAGCGCGGGCGCGTCGTTCCTGCGCAGTGACGGCACGGTGTGGACCACCGACAAGGACGGGATCCTGCTGGCGCTGCTGGCCGCCGAGATCACCGCGGTCACCGGGCAGAGTCCATCCACGCGGTACTCGGAGTTGGAGAAGCGCTACGGAGCCCCGGCCTACGCGCGCACCGACGCCGACGCCACCGTGGAACAGAAAGCGAAGCTCGCGGCGTTGACGCCGGACATGATCACAGCGACCGAGATCGCCGGGGAACGCGTCACCGGCGTTCAGACCCGAGCGCGCGGCAATGGCGCGGCCCTGGGCGGGGTGAAGGTCACCACCGAGAACGCGTGGTTCGCGGCCCGGCCCTCCGGCACCGAGGACAAGTACAAGATCTACGCCGAATCGTTCGAGGGCCCCGAGCATCTGACCCAGGTGCAGGCGGCCGCCGAGGAATTGGTGCGAACGGCGCTATCGGAGTGAACAGATCCATCGCAATGAAGCGGGGGAGATCAGGCGCCGCTTTGCCGGTCGAGATCTGGGTGCTGGTCGGGGCGGCGTTCACCATCGCCATCGGATTCGGGCTCGTCGCACCGGCGCTGCCGCAGTACGCGCGCGGGTTCGGGGTGGGGGTCGCGGCGGCCTCGGCGATCGTCAGCGCGTTCGCGTTGATGCGCTTGCTCTTCGCGCCCATGAGCGGGCGGCTGGTGCAGAAGCTGGGGGAGCGGCCGGTCTATCTGGGCGGGCTGTTGATCGTGGCGGTGTCGACGGGGGCGTGCGCGTTCGCGCAAACCTATTGGCAGCTGCTGGTATTGCGGTCGCTCGGCGGGGTGGGGTCCACCATGTTCACGGTGTCCTCGCTGGCATTGGTGATCCGCATGTCGCCGCCCACCGAGCGGGGGCGGGTATCCGGGGTGTACTCGACCAGCTTCCTGATCGGTTCGATCAGCGGACCGCTGGTCGGCGGCGCGCTCGCCGGGCTGGGGTTGCGGGCGCCGTTCATCATCTACGCCCTCGCCCTGCTGGTAGCGAGCTTCATCGTCTATGCGGCGCTGAAGGATTCGCCCCTCGCGTTGCCGGAGGTGCACGGCGAAACACCCGTCATGACCTTCCGCCAAGCGCTCGCCAAGCCCGAGTACCGGGCGGTGCTGTGGTCCAACTTCGGCAATGGCGCGGCAGTCTTCGGCGTACGCATGGCCCTGGTGCCGCTGCTCGTGGTCGAAGTCCTGCGCTACGAGGCAGCCCTCGCCGGTGTGGCCCTCACGGTCTTCGCCGCAGGCAACGCCACCGTCCTGTTCCTCTCCGGCCGCTGGTCCGACCGCCTAGGCCGCAAACCCTTCCTGATATCCGGAACCCTCATCTGCGCCCTCGGCACCGGCGTCCTCGGCATAGCCCCCAACCTCACCTGGCTCCTCATAGCCTCCTTCATCGCAGGCGTCGGCTCCGGCATGTTCACCCCCGCCCAACAGGCAGCCGTAGCCGACATAGTCGGCACCGGCCGCCGCGGCGGCCCCGTCCTCGCAGGCTTCCAAATGGCAGGCGACCTCGGCACCGTCCTCGGCCCCTATGTGGTAGGCCTACTCGCCGAACACCTCTCCTACGGTTATGCCCTCGGCATCACAGGGGTCCTGCTCGCCTCAGCGGCAGTGGCGTGGCTGGTAGTACCGGAACCATTGGCGGGCAAGCCCGTCAGCGTGGTCACGCCCGGCCCGGCGGAACGCGAATCCTGACCGCCTTGCGTGGAACTCGGGCCCGCGGTCACTGCGGGCGTTGAGAGGCAGTCGCCGGGCTAGGAGTAAGGCAGTCACCGCAGCTACTGCGGGCTGGGGAGAAACCGGGCACCAGAAAGGTGGGCAGCCATTACGGGCCGGGCCGGGGAGGAGGTAGTTGCTGCGGCCTGAGTGAGGGGCAGCCGTGGCTGGCCGGGGGAGGGGCGGGCGTGGCAGGCGGGGATAGGGGTAGTCATCGCGCGGTTCTGTGCGGGTGGGTTTGGGTGGATGTGTCTGGGCGCTTGTGATCTCGGGGTGCGTGTCACGGGGGGTGGGGTTTGGGGCAGAGTGGGGGCTGTGAGCAAACCGACTTCGAACTACACTCCTCGGCCGGTGTCGAACAAGACGACGT
This sequence comes from Nocardia sp. NPDC050406, assembly GCF_044459025.1. Lineage (NCBI taxonomy): Bacteria > Bacillati > Actinomycetota > Actinomycetes > Mycobacteriales > Nocardiaceae > Nocardia > Nocardia sp. NPDC050406. The sequence continues at coordinate 1,212,053 of NZ_JBITIM010000002.1, forward strand.
ACGCGCTCGGCGGCGTGGCCGTGGTGGTGGTCGCGCTGATCGTGTTCGCACTCTTCCGGTGGAACAGTGGCGACGGCGAGATTCGTAATGACGGGTACGGCGCGGCGCACGATCCGGCGGTGTCGGTCGCGCTCGACTCCGATGGCGCGATCGTGCTCGGCAAGCCCGGTGTCACCAAAACCGTGGAGCTGTACGAGGATCCGATCTGCCCCGCCTGCGGGTCGCTGGAGCGCATCTACGGGCAGGAGATCGCGCAGCAGCTCGACGAGGGCAAGATCGCGGTGCGCTACCGCCTGGTCAATTTCCTCGATGAGCAGTCCGACAGCAAGGACTACTCGACGCGCGCCATCGCCGCGAACGAATGCGTCGCCCAGAACGGCGACGGCGTCGTCTACTCCAAATTCCACGAACAGCTCTTCACCACCAAGCAGCCCACCGAAGGCAGCGGCGACCTGAGCAACACCGACCTCGCCGCCATAGCCACCGCCGCCGGTGCCCCCGCCGACGTCGCCCAGTGCATCACCACGGGCGCTCGCCTCGAATCCGCGGGCAACCACGCCGAAGCCGCCCTCACCGCCCTCAAAGCCGCCAACGACGGCAAGGTAGCCACCCCGTCGGTCTTCATCAACGGCAACAAGATCGACTGGAACGACCAGGAATGGGTCCTGACCGCCGCCAAGTAATCCGGCACCCCCTGAACCAGTGCGGGCTCCCACCAGGTAGCCCGCACTCTCGGAACGCCTGGCGATGACTATGCGCCGACCAGGTACTGGTGGTGGGGTTCTCTCGGGCTTTGCCGCCACCAGTACCTGGTGATCATGGTCCACCGTTGCGGCCCAGGTGCGGCCCGTGGATCACGAGGGGGAAGTGGTGGCGGACTGGTCTTGGCCGTTGCCGCCACCATTTCCCCCTGATCGGTTGTCCACCAAGGTGGGTGCGGCTTCTTCGGTCCAGTAGGTGTGGCTTCTACGCCTTGCCTGGGAACTGGTGGTTGGGGCGACCCAGGATGGTCGCCCCAACCCGGGACACGCGCCCGCCCTCGTCTTTCGGGCGCGTGAGGCAGGGGTTACTCGGCGGCTTGGAGCGGCAGAGGAAGGGATGCCGCCTTAACCCGCCGGAATCGATCTCACGGGTCTGTACGCGTCGAAGCTCGGCGAGCGTCGCGAGTAGCGTGCGCGGAGGATTTCATCCGCGGCGTATGACCTGCGGTGCGCGCCCGCCCTCGTCTTCGGGCGCGTGAGGCAGGGGGTTACTCGGCGGCTTGGAGCGGGAGAGGATCGGGATGGCTGCCCAACCGGGGTGCGCGCCCGCCCCCGTCTTCGGGCGCGTGAGGCAGGGGGTTACCCGGCGGCTTGGAGCGGGAGAGATCCGGATGGCCGCCCAACCGGGGGTGCGCGCCCGCCCTCGTCTTTCGGGCGCGCGAAGCACGGTTACTCGGCCGCTTGGAGGGGGAGGGGATCCGGGATGTCGTTGTCCGGGGTGCAGCGGGAGAGTTGGGGGTGGATTAGGGGGTGGTTGTCCAAGGGGTAGGTGAGGTTGGACGGGTGTGGGCGGGTGGGTTTGGGGGGTTGGAGGGTTACGCGTTCGTAGGGGGTCGGTGGGAGGTGGGGGGCTTCGGTGTCGGTGTGGGGGAAGAGGTAGCGGGCCCCTTCGCGGGTGGTGGTGTGGGTTTCGCCGGAGGGGTCGGTCCAGTCGATGCGGTCGGTGTCGGGGCGGCGGATGCGCCACGCCTGGGATCCTCTGTCGGCCAACATTTTCAGGCGGTGGTGGCGGGTGCACAGCGCAGCCACGTGCGCCATACCCGGGAGCCGCGGGCGGGGGTTCGCCGCTTCGATGTAGGCGAGTTGGGCGTCGACGGCGGGCATGGGGCATCCGGGAAACCGGCACAGGCCGTCGACGGCCCGGACCTCCTCGGGATGCTGCGACGACGGATGGCGTTGCCCCGCAGGGGGATTCGGAGGCTCGGCCACCACCTCGATCCGCGCGTGCGCGGCGAGGGCTCGAACCAGCGCCCCATCGATCGGCCCATATCCGGCCAGCAGTCCCGGATCATTGCGGATCCCGGCGAGCGTCTCGGCCGAAACCCCCACCTGAATCAGCGGCTGCCGCGACACCGCCGACTCGGCACGGGCCGCCACGGATTCACGCGGCCGCGCCGAATCGTCGCCGCCGCGCGGAGCTTCCGCGTGCGCCCCGTGCGCCGCGCCGCGGTCAGAACCGGCCGTTGGGATGCCTGGCCACCCTGATCCGGCACCGCCGCGAGCCCTCCCGACCTCACCGCGAGACTGTTCGGCACCAGCACCAGTTCCCTCGGCGTCGTCGTAGGCGTGGTCGGCCGCAGCACGAGTCTGGTCGGCGTCGGCGGGGACTCGGCCGGTACCGAAAGGTATCCGTTCGGCTCCGGATTGTTCGGCATCGACAAAGATTTCCTCGGAATCTGTCCTGCGGGTCTGACCGGATTCGCGGCGGGATTGGGGGCAGCGGGAACCGCGGCCGCAATGGCAGGTGAGGCGGTTCGAGCCGTCGGCCAGCGCAACCAGCGCGTCGGCTCGACGCTGCGGCATCGGACGGGGGTCTTCGGGGCAGACCTGCATGGCCAGTTCGCGGAGGCGGTTGGCGACGGTTTGAGCTCCGACCGCGGGGAGGAGGCCGTCGAACACCGCCATCCCGTCTTGGACGGAGCGGATGCGGATATCGCGATCCTGTTCCCGCGCTTCCCGACGTTCACGTTCACCGTCGGGGTCGACGCGAGCCACCCAGCGCCGGGCCGTCTGGCGTAGTCGGGCCGGATCGGAACGGGTGGCGGCGTCGATGAGGTTGGGCTCCACGGCTTCTCGCACCTCACGCGATAGCCCGCGGGTGGTCTCCGTGATCACCTGCACGCGCGCCAGGTCGATGCGCCCCGCGGCGAAGGCCAGCTGCGTCTGCGGCAGTTCGTCGAGCGCCAGCCCGATATCGATGAGCGCGGCCGCCACATTCTCCGACACCTGCACCGCCACCGCGATCTCGGCCGCCGCGAACTCCCCGGCCCGCACCCCGCCGGGCCCGGGCGCGGCATTGCCCGCCCGATGCCTTCGATACAGCTCGCGCACGGCTGTGATTTCCGCCGCCTGGGCAAACGCAGCCGCACCATGTGCCCGCCGCAGCGCGTCGACCAGCTCTTCGTCACCCATCACCTGGACCTCCCTGCTGTCGAACATATGTTCGAGCCTACGCTCGAAGATCGCCATTGTCACCCATCTATCCAGGCGATTTGGTTCGTGGAACAGCGGTGGTGTAACTTCGTTCAGGCCAGCGGGGAACACGCCGCAGGCGCAACCGAACATGGGGCTATGGCGCAGCTGGTAGCGCACCACACTGGCAGTGTGGGGGTCAGGGGTTCGAGTCCCCTTAGCTCCACCCAAGAAAATTCCCCAGGGCGAATGCCCTGGGGAATTTCTTTTTCTCCCTCATTGCTCCCATGGAGCTTCGATGGATGGATCATCGAACGCCTTCGCCGCGTCGTGATAGAGCTCGGTGATCCGTTTCCGGACCCGCTCGCGATCCTTCTCTGAGATATGCGCCTGGTTCAACCGCCCCGCCGCGTGGGTGACCGCTCGTAGGACGCGTTTCGGCTCGCCGCCGATAATGTCCGCCACCGGGAATTTGTAGTCGGCCTCCGTCGCCGGGTCGCCATCGGGATCGCGATAGAGGTAGATGCGGGCGAGTTTCAGTGGATCGCCCTGCGCCCACTCTCGCGCGCGCGATTCCGCTTCGTATCCGGTCCATTCACGATCGCGTGGCGCCCAGGGCAAATCCACGTCGGCGGCGTTGTCCGACGCGGGCGGGACGGGCTTGTTCGCTTCCTTGTCTGTGCTCATGTCTTCCTCCCAACGGCTGCTGTGCTGGGCATGTCCTCTGACGGGTTACCCAGGACCACCTTCGGCAAGCAGGCTGCTGAAACCCGTTCTAGACATATGAGCCAATCTGTCTTACCGTAGCGATATGCAGGTCAAAATGTCTCACAAGCCCCGTTTCGAACTCCGATCCGGCGAGGGGTGGCGCGACCCCTGGCCGATGTACGCGGCGCTGCGCGATCACGATCCGGTGCACCATGTGGTTCCGGAGGGGCGCGAGGACGAGGACTACTACGTGCTCTCCCGGTATCAGGACGTGTACGAGGCGGTGCGCGATGCCGAAACCTTCTCTTCCGCACAAGGTTTGACGGTCGACTATCACGGGCTGGACGTCGTCATGAACATGGGCGAGAACCGGCCGTTCGTCTTCACCGACGCACCCGATCACACCGTCTTCCGCAGGCGGGTGGCGAAGGGGTTCACGCCGCGGCAGGTGGATGAAATCCGACCGGCGGTACGGGCTTTCGTCGTCGAACGCCTCGAGCGGCTGCGCGCGGCGGGGGAGGGCGATATCGCGGCGGAGTTGTTCAAACCGCTGCCCACCATGGTGGTGGCGCATTATCTCGGTGTGCCGGAGGAGGATCGGCCGCGTTTCGACACCTGGTCCGAAGCGATTGTGCAGGCCTCGGCCACCGGCGGCGTGCATCAGGCGAAAGAGGCGGTCGGTGAACTCATGGGCTACTTCACCGAACTCGTCGAGCGCCGCCGCCGCGAACCCGGCGACGACACCGTCTCGCACCTCATCGCCTCGGGTCTGGGCGCGGACGGGGACTTCGGGGGCATTCTCCAGATCCTCGGATTCGCCTTCACCATGATCACCGGCGGCAATGACACCACGACCGGAAACCTGGGTGGCGCAGTGCAATTGCTGACACTGCATCCGGATGAACGTCGTCGGCTGGTGGAGGATCCGAGCCTCATCGCGGGTTCGGTCGACGAATTCCTGCGCCTCACCTCGCCCGTACAGGGCTTGGCGCGCACCACCACCCGCGATGTCGAGATCGAGGGCGTGACCATTCCGGCCGATCGCCGGGTGCTGCTGCTCTACGCCTCGGCCAATCACGACGAACGCGAATTCGGCCCGGACGCAGCCGAACTCGACGTCACCCGCAATCCTCGGGGGATTCTCACCTTCGGCAACGGCAACCACCACTGCCTCGGCGCGGCGGCCGCCCGCATGCAGGCCACCGTGGCGCTCCAAGAGCTGCTCACTCGCTGCCCGGACTTCACCGTCGATATCGACGGCGTCCGCTACTCCGAGGGCAATTACGTGCGCTGGCCCATGAGCGTCCCGTTCCGGGCGACGGCGTGAGCGACTGGCTCGGTGGCGAGCGTGCCGCCCTGGCCGCCGAACGCATTGTCGACGCCGCCGCCCGCCTGTTCGCCGAGCGCGGTGTAGCCGCCACCCAGATGGTCGATATCGCTTGGGAGGCAGGATGTTCCCGCGCCACGCTGTACCGGTACTTCGACAGCCTGCATGCCGTCCGGCTGGCCTTCGTGCACCGCGAGGCGCGACGGGTGGGCGCGGCCGTCGCCGCCGAGACCAGCGCGATCAGCGACCCGGGTGAGCGCCTGGTGGAGCTCATTGCCGCCGCCCTGCGCATGGTGCGCGCGGACCCGCTGCTCATCGCCTGGTTCCGCCCCGCCGATGCCGGATTCGCCCTCGAGATCGGCCAGTCCTCCCAGGTGATCGAGGCCATGGTGGCCTCCTATATGCCCCTCGACGATGAGGACCGAATCACTCTGGCCCGCTGGACAACTCGCGTTATCGTCTCCCTGCTCACCGTGCCCGGCCGCGACGAGGCCGAGGAACGCGCACTCCTGCAACGCTTCGTCGCCCCCGTGCTGACCCGAAAGGCCGACCGTGCCCACCCCCAGTGACATCGTCACCGAATTCTGCGCCCTGTGGGCCGAGCCGAAGCCGGAGCAGTTGATCACCTACTTCGCCGAAGACGCTGTGTACCACAACATTCCGATGCCGGAACTGCGTGGGCGCGAGGCCATCCTCGGCTACCTGAAGACCATCCCGCAGATCTGTGACGGCATCGACTTCGTCATCCACCACCAGTTGGCCGAGAGCAATCGGGTGATGAACGAGCGCACCGACTACATCCGCCGCAACGGCGGTCGCGCGGAACTGCCGGTCATGGGCTACTTCGAGATCGACGACACCGGCCGCATCGGCGTCTGGCGCGACTATTTCGATCTCGGGGGAATCACCAGAGCCTTCTCCGCCTAGCCCGTCAATCGGCCAGCAGCGGGGAATGATCGCCATCCGTGGCGGCGTATTCGATGCCGGTGACGATATCGGCGGTGATCCTCACGAGGTCCACGCCCGAACTCGCCTCAGGTGGCGAGAATTGCGCACGGTAGCGGTCGATATCGTCGGCGCTGGTGATCTTCTCGGCCGTACCGGTGACGATCACGCACCAGCCCAACTGGCTGTCATGGTCGATCGTATCGGCCTCATAGGCGACCACCTGGCGGAAGCTCGCCAGCGTGGTGCCGGTACCGGTTCTGATGATGATCTGATCGCCGTCCACCACATGGTTCACCGGCCGGATCACCGGTAAAGCGTGACGAGAGAAGACAACTCGCCCGAACCGGACCGTCGACAGCAACTTCATCGACACCTCGGGGGGCAAATCGCGACGTTCCGGTGATTCGATAGCTGCCACATCCACGATTGTGCTCGGATCGTCCTCGGTACGGATCGTTCTGCCGACTGTTGGGAAAGGATTGACATCGAGTGTTCCCGAAGGCCGCACACGCCAAACCACATGGTGTTACAACATTCGCATGAACCGGTCCACGGGCGAGCGCTCGAGGAGAGCGCCGCGAGCCTTCACGGTGGTGAAGGCGAATGCTGGACGGGTCCGATAGCGTCGAGGCGTTCGCGGCCGGGCTGGCCGAGCTGACGGCGGTGGTGCTGTCGACCCCGACGGTGGAGCAGGCGCTGCACGACACCGTGGCCATCACCGCGAAGATACTGCCGGGCAAGCCGATGGTGGCCGTCACATTGCATATCGACGAGGACCCGGTGACGATCGCGTCGAGTGGTCCGCACGCCCAAGTGATCGACGAACTCCAGCACAGTCACGGTCTCGGGCCGTGCCTACAGGCCATCGAATCCGGTCGCACCGTAACGTCTCCCGACCTGATCGAGGAACACCGATGGGGCGGCTACCCGTCCCGGATGCTCGCCGAGGGGATTCGCTGTGTGCTCTCCGAACCCCTGCTGGTGCGGGACGCGACGGTCGGGTCGCTCAATGTCTATTCCGTACAGCCCCAGGCGTTCAGCGAACGCGACAAACAGTCCATCGTGGTGACCGCGGCCCATGCGGCCGTCCTGTTGGACGCGGTGACCCGCATGCGGCGGCAGGCGGAGCTGACCGAGCAACTCCAGGCCGCGCTGGCCTCCCGCACGGTGATCGATCAGGCGCTGGGAATCGTGATGGCACAGCGCAAATGCGGTGTCGACGCGGCGTTCGAGGCGCTGCGGCAGGCATCGCAACGGCGCAATGTGAAGGTCGCCGCGGTCGCCGCGGACCTGATTCGCGTGACGACCGGAGCCGAGCCTGGCACAACACATTTCAACCGTCCCGGGCAGCGGCGTCGGAAAGATGGGGACCGGTAGCCCATTCGCATGTCGCGCTTCGAGCGGTACACTCGCCGCATCATGTGATTCTCTCGAGTCCAGTAGCGCGGCTCGGTCCCTACTTGCTTGGGAGGCCCACGATGACCTCGGCGTCGCACCTCTTCGCGTCGGGCACACCGGATTCCGTCAGCCACGCCGATCGCCTGGTTCGTCACCTTTTCGATACGGGCCTACGTCTGAGCACGCTGTCGCGGACGGCGATGGACAGCGATCTCACCGCCCTGCTCGACGACCTGGACAAGATCATTCGCGATACCGGTCTGGTCATGCTCGCCCTGGCCAAGGAGGATTTGGCGCGCGAGGACCCCGCCGCGGATCCCCTGGAGAGAATCGCCTCCTAGACCGTCAGCGCCTACCGGATGGAACGCGCTTGCGGGCCGTATCGCGCTCGCTGATGGCCTCGCCGACCATGGCGCGCACCGCGTCTCGCAGACCGTAGAGCGGATGGTGATGGGCGGGACCGGCTCCCGGATCCTCCCGCAACTCCTTGATGAGCGACCAGCACAGCGCCAGCATCACCAGCACGAACGGCAGCGCCACCAGGATGGTCGCGGTCTGTAGGGATTTCAGGCCGCCCGCGACGAGCAGCACCGCGGCCACACCGGCCATGAGCACACCCCAGGTGACCACCAGCCAGGACGGCGGATGCAACGCGCCACGACTGGTCAGCGACCCCATCACCAGGGAGGCGGAGTCGGCGCTGGTCACGAAGTAGGTCATGACCAGAATCATGGAGACCCACGAGGTGATGCCGCCCAGCGGCAGCGCGTCGAGCATGCCGAACAGCGACGCCTCGGCATCGGAGGCGTACTGGGCGATGTCGGCCCGCCCGGTCGCGGAGAGCCGAATCGCGCTGCCGCCCATGATGCAGAACCACACCGCGGTCACGCCGCTGGGGACCAGCAGAACGCCGACCAGGAATTCGCGAATGGTGCGCCCGCGCGAGATGCGCGCGATGAAGGTGCCGACGAACGGGGCCCACGACACCCACCACGCCCAGTAGAAGATGGTCCACGCGCCGAGCCACTCCGGATTGGCGTAGGCGCTGGTGCGGGTGGCCATGGGCAGCAGATTGAACAGGTAGTTGCCGATGCTGGCGGGCAGACTGTCGAGAATGTAGACGGTCGGTCCGAGCACGAAGACGAACGCCATGAGCAGCGCCGCCAAACCGATGTTCACCGTCGACAGCCACTTCACGCCCTTGTGCAGTCCGGAGAACGCGGAGACCACGAAGGCCGTGCCGAGCGCCACGATGATGATCAACTGCACGGTGATGGTGTCGGGAACATCGGCCGTCAGGTGCAAACCCTTGGCAACCTGAAGCGTGCCCAATCCGAGGCTCGTGGCGGTACCGAAGACCGTGGCGAACACCGCGAGCAGATCGATGCACTGACCCGCCCAGCCGCGCGCTCGACGCTCACCGAGCAGCGGGACGAAGGTGGCCGACAGGCGGTTGCCGCGCCCCTTGCGGAATCCGGCGTAGGCGAGCGCGAGGCCGACCATGCCGTAGATGGCCCAGGGCGTCAGCGTCCAGTGGAACAGCGAGTATTGCAGCGCGGTCCGCGCCGCGGCGGTGGATTCCGGTGCGATATCGGTGCTCGGCGGCGGGGAGACGAAGTGCTGCAGGGGTTCTCCGACGCCGTAGAACATCAGGCCGATACCCATGCCCGCGCTGAACATCATGGCGATCCAGGCCAGATTGCTGAATTCGGGTTCGGAGTCGTCGGCGCCGAGCCGAATGCGCCCGAAGCGGCTGACCGCGATGACCACGCACAGCACCAGGAACACGTCCGCCGACACCACGAACAGCCAGTCGAAATTGCTGAGCACCCAGCTCAGCGCGCTGCTGGAGGCGGTTTCGAAGCTGTTCGCGCCGATGGCCGCCCAGGCGGAGACGGCAATGACCGCGACCACCCCGATGGAGATGAGGCGCAGGTCGGGTGTGGTCGGCTGGTCGGGCTTGTCGGTACTCATCGCCTTCAACTATCGCCGGTAGCCAGTCGTTAGCCGAATTGACGCGCCGACGGCGTAGCTTGAGGAGGTATGCGTACTTTCGTACACCTGCTGCTGTTCGTCGCCGCCATTGTCATCGCCGTGGGCTCGTTCGGTCCCTTCGTCGGTACGGTCGGGGGCCGGGAGATCGGATTCGACGATATCCGTTCGGGGTTCGCGTCCGGCCGCACGCTCGAGGACATCGGCGGCCGTTCGGTCTCGTTCCTCAATTCGTTGACCCTGGCCCTGCTGTGCGTGGCCGCGGTGATCCTGTTGGCCGCGCTGTTCGGGTCGCGCCTGCTGGGCTGGCTCGGCGTGATCGCCGGATTCGCCGCTCTCGGCGTGGCCGCCTGGCGGTTGAACGAGCGGTTCGACGACCGGTTCCGCGGCGAGTACCGGGACCTGCTCACCGGTGCGTGGGGCCTGTACCTGGTCGGCGGCGGACTGGTGCTCGCGCTGCTGTGCCTGCTGGTGCCGCGGGAGCGGGCGCTGTCCTCGCCCGCGCTACCGCGCTGAGCCCTCGGGCAGCGGCGGGAGCGGGTGGCCGTAGAGCCACTCGTCCCACAGCGCACGCAGCGGTGTCGGGCTGTAATGCCCTGCCAGGTCGGTGAATTCGTCCGTGCTCACCGACGAGTGTCGGTAGCGCGCGGTCCATTCGCGCAGCAGGTTGAAGAAGGCCGGGTCGCCCAGGGTGCGGCGCAGCGCGTGCAGGGTGAGCGCGCCGCGCTTGTAGACCCGGTCGTCGAACATGTGGATCGGGCCGGGGTCGCCGACGATGATGTCCTGCGGCAGCCGGGCGAGCATCTGGTGTGCGGCGTGGGCAAGAGTGTCGGCCGACGCGCCGCCGGAGGCTTCGGCCCAAAGCCATTCGGCATAGCAGGCGAAACCCTCGTGCAGCCAGATATCGCGCCACTGTCGAATGGTGAGGCTGTTGCCGAACCACTGGTGCGCGAGTTCGTGGGCGACGAGGCGCTCGGATCCGCGCTGGCCGTCGCAGTGATTCGCGCCGAAGACCGAAACGCCCTGCGCCTCAATGGGTATCTCCAGGTCGTCATCGGTGACGACCACAGTGTACCCGTCGAAGGGGTAGGGCCCGAACGCCTCGGTGAAGACCTCCATCATCCGCGGCTGCCGCGCGAAATCGTGGTCGAAGGCGGCGCGTACCCGCGGCGGCAGCACGGCCTGCATGGGCACGGTGCCGCGCGGTGCGTCCATGCGCTGTTTGCGGTAGTGGCCGATCTGGATGGTGGCCAGGTAGCTCGACATGGGTTCGGGCTGTTCGTACACCCAGGTGGTCTGGCTGGCCTTGGTCTGTTTGCGCACCAGCGTGCCGTTGGCGAGCGCGTAGTACGGCGAGTCGGTGGTGATCGAAATCCGGTAGCTGGCTTTGGAACTCGGGTGATCGTCGCAGGGGAACCAGGACGCCGCGCCATTGGGTTGGCTGGCCACCAGCGCGCCCTCGGTCAGCTCCTCCCAGCCGACCTCACCCCACGGCCCGCGCACCGGTTTCGGTACCCCGGCGTACTGCACGACCACGCCGAGCACGCCGCCCGCGGGTATCCGCTGTTGCGGGGTGATCACGAGTTTGCCGTGCTGGTGTAGGTATTTCGCGACCTTCGCGCCATTGACGAATACCTTGCTCACGGTCAACGACTGCGACAGGTCCAAGGCGAAGCGATCCCGGATACCCGTTGTGACAGCGGTGATCTCGGCGCGCCCCGCGAGCCGGTTGCTGGCGACCTTGTACACCAGTTCCAGTTCGTAGCGCGAGACCCGGTAGCCGCGATTGCCGTTCTGCGGCAGGTACTCGTCGATGGGGTCCTCGTAGAACTTGTGCGGCGTCATCGCGCATCCCACGGCGCGATCGGGTTGCCCCACCATCGCGTCGACGGCGGCACGGTGTCACCGCGCATGACCAGCGAGGCGGGGCCGACGGTCGCGCCCGCGCCGATCCGCGCGGCGGGCAGCGCCACGCAGTGCGGGCCCAGGGTGGCACCCTTCTCGAGAGTCACGGTGTCCATGGCCATGATTCGATCATGGAAGAGATGGGTCTGCACCACGCACCCGCGCTCCACCGTCGCGCCGTCCCCGAGCGTCACCAGATCCGCTTCGGGCAGCCAATAGGATTCGCACCACACGCCGCGGCCGATGGACGCGCCGAGTCCGCGCAGCCACAGATTGAGGACCGGCGTGCCGGTGGCGGCGCGGGCGAACCAGGGCGCGGCGACATGCTCCACGAAGGTGTCGGCGACCTCGTTGCGCCAGACGAACGAACTCCACAGCGGATGCTCCTCGGCGCGAATACGCCCGACCAGCAGCCATTTCGCGAGGATGGAGGCGATTCCGGCGACCGCGCCCGCGCACATCAGCACGACACCGCTGAGCAGCGCGGTGGGTAGGTGGCCGAAGGTCTGCGCGAGCCAGGCGAGGGTGAACAGCACGCCGAGTCCGATGGCGAAGGTCACCAGCACCGGGATGAGGCGGCAGGTCTCGACGATGCCGCGGGCGATGCGCAGCCGCGGCGGCGGATCGAAAGTGCGTGCGGTGTCGGTGGATTCGGCGGCTCGGCGCAGGCGCACCGGCGGGCTGCCCAGCCAGGACGAGCCCGCCTTGGCCTTGGAGGGTGCGGCCGAGAGCACCGCCACCAGGCCGTTCTTGGGTACGCGGCGGCCCGGCGCGGTCATACCCGAATTGCCGAGGAACGCGCGCTTGCCGACCTTGGCCTCGCCGATGCGCAGCCAGCCGCCGCCGAGTTCGTAGGAGGCGATCATGGTGTCGTCGGCCAGGAACGCGCCGTCGGCGACGGTGGTGAATTTGGGGAGCAGCAGTACCGTCGAGGCCTCCACGCGCTTGCCGACCTTCGCGCCCAGCAGGCGCAGCCAGACCGGTGTCAGCAGGCTGGCGTAGAGCGGGAACAGGAAGGTGCGGGCCGAATCCAGCAGCCGTTCGGTGGCCCAGGCCTGCCAGCCGACGCGGCTGCGCACGGGGTGGTAGCCCTCGGTCAGTCCGATGCTGAACAGGCGCACCGCGATGATGGTGACCGCCGCGTAGACACCGAGGCTGAGCAGGGTGGCGACCGGCAGAATCGGGAAGGCGCGGCCGAGTGCCGCCGTGAGCGTGGCGGTGTCGCGGATCCACCAGGCGATGAACGCGCCGCCGGTGCCCAGGCCGAGAATCGGGACGGCGGCCAGCACCATGGAGGTGACACCGAAGATGCCCACCCAGTGCGCGGCGCGCGCCGGGGTCTCGTCGGGCCACCGGTGGCGCGCTTTGCCGACCTTCACGGCGGGGGAGCCCGCCCATTCCTGATCGGCCTTGACCTTGCCGGATACCGCTGAGCCCGGGGCGATTTCGGCGTTCTTGCCGATTCTGGTGCCCGGCAACAGGATCGAGCGCGCGCCGACCACGGCACCGGGGCCGATGACGATCGGGCCGATATGGACTTGGTCGCCGTCGATCCAATAACCGGAGAGGTCCACCTCGGGTTCGACGCTGCAACCGTCGCCGAGTTCGAGCATGCCGGTGACCGGCGGCAGGGTGTGCAGGTCGACGCCCTTGCCGATTCGCGCGCCGAGCGCGCGGGCGAAGGGCACCATCCATGGTGCGCCGGAGAGGTTTTCGGCGCCGCTGGCCTCGGACAGGCGCACCGCGGTCCACAGTCGCAGATGTGTCCAGCCGCCGCGCGGGTATGTGCCGGGGGTGAGGTCGCGCAGCAGCAGCCGAGAGCCGGTCACACACAATGCCATTCGGCCCGGCGGGGAGATGAACAGCAGGAAGGCGACCAGCGCCCACCACCAGGACAGCTGCGGCAGCCAGGGCAGTGAGCCCGACCAGGCCGCGATATTGCCGACGATGGCCAGCCAGGTGAGCCACTGCAATCCGGTCAACGTGGTGAGCGGCACGGTGGCCAGAACCTGGAACAGCTGAGCGGACAGGGGAGTCGGGCGCACGGTGCGTTCCTCCACCGCGGCGGCGGGTGCGCTCGCGTCGAGCAGCTCCGCCAGCGCGCCGAGGCGAGGGTGGTCGTAGAGGTCGGCGACGGCGATCCACGGGTAGCGGCTGCGCAGCGCGGTGACCAGTTGCGCGGCGGCGAGGGAACCGCCGCCGAGGTCGAAGAAGTCGGCATTCGGGTCGGTGACCTCCGCGCCGAGAATCGAATCCCACTGTCCGGCAACCCACTGCTGGGTGGGGGTGAGTCCGGCGTCGGCCTCGGCCTTGCTGGCCTTGGGCAGCGGCCAGGGCAGCGCGTCGCGGTCGACCTTGCCCGAGGTGCGGGTGGGCATATCGGCGACGACGGCTAGGCGGGGCACCAGGGGAGCCGGAAGTTGGTCCGCGAGAAGTTTTCTGGCCGCCGCGAGGTCGTAGTCGGCGGTCGGGCCGGTGAGGTAGCCGACGAGGATCTTGTTGCCCGCCTTGGTGGTTCGTATGGCGGCGGCCGCGCCGGTGACGCCGGGTAGGTGTTGTAGCGCGTTGTCGATCTCGCCGAGTTCGATACGGCGGCCGCCGAGTTTGATCTGATCGTCGGCGCGGCCCAGGAAGACCAGGCCCGCGCTGTCGTTGCGCACCAGATCGCCACTGCGGTAGGCGCGTTCCCAGCCGAGGGATTCGAGCGGCGCGTACTTCTCGGCGTCCTTGGCCGGGTCCAGGTAGCGGGCCAGCCCGACACCGCCGATGACGAGTTCCCCGGATTCGCCCTCGCCCACCGGATTTCCGGCCGCATCGACCACGGCCAGATCCCAGCCGTCCAGCGGCAGACCGATGCGCACCGGCCACCCGCCGTTCAGCAGGGCGGCGCAGGCCACGACGGTGGCCTCGGTGGGCCCGTAGGTGTTCCACACCTCGCGCTCGGAATCCTCGGTCCCGGCCAGACGCTCGGCGAGCTCCGGCGGCACCGCCTCGCCGCCGAAGATCAGCAGCCGCACGGAATCGAGGGCTTCGGCTGGCCAGGTCGCCGCCAGCGTCGGCACCGTGGACACGATGCTGATCTCTCGACGCACCAGCCACGGCCCGAGGTCGGCTCCGGTCCGCACCAGCGCGCGCGGCGCGGGCACCAGGCAGGCGCCGTGCCGCCACGCCAGCCACATCTCCTCGCAGGAGGCGTCGAACGCGACCGACAGCCCGGCGAGTACCCGATCGCCGGGGCCGATCGGGGCATCCTGAAGAAACAACCGCGCCTCGGCATCGACGAAGGCCGCGGCGTTGCGGTGTGTGACCGCAACGCCTTTCGGTGTGCCGGTGGAACCGGAGGTGAAGATGATCCAGGCGTCGTCGGCGGGCGCGGGTGATTCGCTCGGCCGCATGGGTGACGCGGCGTCCGCCCTTGTGGCCAGCCCAGTGCCGGGAGTCGGGGACGACCGGGCGTGGGCCTCGGTGGTCGGGGTCGACTCGGCAGGGGCCTTTGCGGCCCAGCTGGCGTTCGCAGACGACTCGGCGCGCGCCGCGCTCGGAGCGGGCAGTGACTTCCCAGCCGAGTCCCCTGTGGCCCGGGCGATTTCGATCCCCGCCGCCGTCACGATGGCGCTCACCCGCGCCTCCCCGAAGACCAGTTGTGCCCGCTCCTCCGGATCGTCCGCGTCCACCGGCACGTACGCGGCCCCGGCGTGCAGTACGGCGAGGATGGTGACGTACAGCGCACGCGTCCCCGAGGGCATGCGCACGCCCACCCGGTCGCCCTTCCGCACCCCGGCGGCGGCGAGCTTGCCCACCTCGAGGTCGATCTCGGCGAGCAATTCGGCGTAGGTCAGGACCGCGTCGCCGTCATCGATGGCGGGTGCGTCAGGATGGGTAGATGCGACGTCGGCGAGGATGTCGACCAGGGTCCGGGCAGGTGGGGCGAGTGCGGCCCGCAGCAGTGGGCTCGCGCCCATCGCGGTATCGACCTGCGGGTGCAGCATCACGTCCTGCCCATCTCTCATAGACCTGCCCGGATTTCCGCGTTTGTTGTTTCACATGAGGGTTACCAGTGGGCAAACAATGTGCCTGGGGGTTTACGTTACCTGGGGGTTGGGGTGGGGGCTGGTTGGCCTGAGCGGTCACAAATCGTGGTCAGGCGGCGAAAAACGCCGGGTCGGGGAGAAGTTCGACCGCTCAGGCCAACCCCGCGGGGCATCCTGGAACCATGCGCTACACAACGCGCCCCCCAGACCAACCCCTGGCCCCGTACGTGGACTACCTGTGGTACCTCCGCGACACCCCCACGCATTCGACCGAGCGCATCGTCCCGACCGGCACCCTCGAACTGGTGGTCAACCTGCACGAGGACGCGGTGCGCGTCCACGATTCCCGCACCGGGCAGTGGCGGCGGTATTCCGGCGCTGTCGTCTCCGGCGCTCACCAGCGCTACTTCGTCGCCGATACCCGTGCACACGCCGCGATGGTCGGCGTGCACTTCAAACCGGGTGGGGCGCTGCCATTCCTGGGTATACCGCCCGGCGAGCTCGCCGACCAGCACGTCGACCTCGAGCTGCTGTGGGGCCGCGCCGCCGTCGACCTGCGCGACCGCCTCTGCCTGGCCACCACCACGGCCGCACGATTCGCCGAGCTGAACCGCGCCCTGCGGTCCCGCCTGCCGCTGTCGGCCCCAGGGCATCGCGCGCTGCCCTTCGCGCTGGAACAACTCGCCCGACCCGAGGTCACCGTCGGGCAGGTGGCGGCGAGCGTCGAGCTCAGCCATCGGCGGTTCATCCAGGTGTTCACGGCCGAGGTCGGTATGCCCCCGAAGCGGCTGAGCCGAATACTGCGGTTCCAGCGCGTCAGCGAACTCGCACGCGCGGGCACACCCGATTGGCGGCAGGTGGCCGTGGCCTGCGGCTACTTCGATCAGTCGCATCTCATCAACGAGGTCGGCGAGCTGACCGGTGCGACGCCGGTGGAAATGGTTCGCGCCAGTGCCCGTGTGAAGGAGTTCCACCTGGTCGACGAGGGGTCAATTTTCTCCAAGACTTCCCGCTGAACGCGGTCGTACCGTGCGGTTATGACCAAGGCATTCACACCCCTCAGCACCGATGCCGTCGTGCGCTACCAGAGCGTCGACGTCGAGCGCGCGGTCGACTTCTACACCGGCCAACTCGGATTCCATCTCGATCACAGCTTCGGCCCGGTAGCCATGATCTCCCGCGGCGCGCTGCACCTGCTCCTCAGCGGCCCCGACAGCTCGGGTTCGCGTCCGCTCCCCGACGGCCGCCGCCAAGAACCCGGCGGCTGGAACCGAATCGTCCTCTACGTGGACGATTTCGACGCCCTCGTCGCCCGCCTGCGCAGTGCCGGAGCGACTTTCAGCAATGAGATCGAGATCGGCCCCGGCGGTAGGCAAATCCAGATCACCGACCCCGACGGCAATCCCATCGAACTGCACGAGCCGCCCGAATAGGCCGTCGAGCCACGCGAACGCGGTACATTCGGGCGCTATGGCTTTCCCCACCGAATTTCTCGACCTCGCCAAACGTGTGAACAATTGGGGGCGTTGGGGTTCCGATGACCAGATCGGGACATTGAATCTGATTACCGACGAGGTGGTGCGGGCCGCGGCCGCGACCGTGCGCAGTGGACGGCGGGTCGCCCTGGCGGTGCCGTTGAGTCAGCGCGGAATTCAGACCGGAATGATTCCGGGACGGGTGAATCCGCTGCACAGCATGGTGGCGGTGAACTGGGAGCTGTTCGGCGAGGGGACGGTCGCCACCAGCGATGATGTGGTGACGATGGGTTTGCAGGCCGGAACCCATTGGGACGCTTTGCCACACGTCTCCTACGAGGGTCGCCTGTACAACGGCCGCAGCGCCGACACCATTACCGCCCACCGCGGCGCGACCTTCGCGGGCATCGACGCGGTGCCGCATATCGTCTCGCGCGGAGTGCTGTTGGATGTGGCGGCGGCGCGCGGGGTGGAAGGCCTCGACGGCGGTTACGCCGTCACCCCGGAGGATCTCGAGGCGGCCGAGGAGTTCGGCGGGGTTCAGGTTCGCGCGGGCGACGTGGTGCTGGTGCGCACCGGCCAGATGCGACTGTTCCTGGCCGGAGACCGAGAGGGCTACGCCATGCCCGCACCAGGGCTGTCGGTGCGCTGCCCCGAATGGTTCCACGCCCGCGACGTCGCCGCCGTCGCCAACGACACTCTCGCCTTCGAGGTCATGCCACCGGAGATCGACGGCGTCTGGCTCGCGGTGCACGCCCTGCACCTGGTGGAAATGGGCATGCTGCAAGGACAGAACTGGAATCTGCAAGGGCTGTCGGCGGCCTGCGCGGACGAAGGGCGCTACGAATTCCTGCTCTCCGCCATGCCGGAGCCTTTCGTGGGCGCGACCGGAACACCCGTCGCGCCTGTCGCGATTCTCTGAGGCCACCCGGACCGGTGCCAGGGGACGCCTCCTTCACGCAACCCGGGTGACGCCCAGTCGTATTCGTTGCGCGGGCCGGTGGCCGGGAGGTGAACTGGGCCCCAACGGTCCACGGGGACCCTGGAATTGGGGTTTTCGTGGGCGGGGCAAATCGGTGGCCGGGGGGCGGGGGGTCCCGTAGCATTCGGTCACACGGATGGGCCTGACGGTGGTCGGGGACCGGGGGAAACTATGGGGATACAGGTCCCGGCGAGGGTTCGCGACTGGAGTGACTGGTTGCGGCGGTTCGGTCGGACGACGCCCGGCGTACTGGGTGCGCTGGCGATCGTTTCGGCTGCGCTGTGTCTGGTCACGGGTGTGGTGTGCGCGAATCAGTTGAATGGCAAGCAGACTCGGCGCGATGTGCTGTTGGAGCGCACCGAGCCGGTGGCCTTCGGGGCGCAGCGGCTGTATGTGGCGCTGTCGGCGGCGGATGCCTCGGCGGCGACCGCGTTTCTCTCCGGGGGCGTGGAAGCGCCGGAGGTGCGGGACCGCTATCAGCAGGCTTTGGGGGAAGCGGCGGCGGCGTTGGCGGAGGCTACCGCCGGTGCCGACGATGATCAGACGAAGGAGATCGTCGCTCGGATCACGGCCGAACTGCCCGCCTATACCGGCTTGGTGGAATCGGCGCGGGCCAACAATCGGCTGGGCCATCCGGTCGGCTCGGCCTATCTGCGCCAAGCCTCGGGGTTGATGCAGAACTCTCTGCTGCCGACCGCGGAAAAGCTGACCAGCAACCGCATTTCGGCTGTTCGCGACGATCAGCGCGGTATCGCCGCGCAACCCGGCACCGCCATCTTCCTGCTGCTACTCACCCTCGTCCTGCTCGCGGCCACCTCACTGATCCTGTTGCGCCGCACCAACCGTCGCGTCAACCTCGGCCTGGTGACAGCCGCCGGGCTGACCATCCTGACACTGCTGTGGACGGTCACCGCGACCCTCGTCGCCGCCCAAGCGGTGGACGACAATGCCACCGGGGCGCGCGCACGGTTCGAAACCCTCGTCCAGGCCCGCATTCTCGCCCAACAGGCCCGCACAGTGGAGACCCTGCAACTGGTCACCCGAGGCGACATCACCGAGAGCGAGCGTGCTTTCGCCAACCACACCGGCGGACTGCGCAGCCGCCTCGACACCGTCCACGACGCGGTCACCCTCGCGGAGTTCACCGCCTGGACCGACAGCCACGCCCGCCAGACCGAGGCCTACCGCACCGACTACGCGGCGGCGGTCGACCGCGCCATCGGCGACGGACCGGACACCACCGCAACGAATTTCGGCGACCTCGACGCCGCCCTGCTGGACGCGCTGACCCGGGTGCGCGGGGAGCTGCGCGACGGTGTCGACGCCGGTGGCGACCGCCTGTGGCTGAGCCCCTCGGGCGCGCTGCTGTTCATGGCCGCCGCGGCCGCGGCGGTACTCGTCGGAATGTGGCCGCGCCTGAAGGAGTTCCTGTGAACACACGGCTGCGTATCGCACTGCTGACCGTCGCCGCGGCGACACTGGTGAGCGCCTGCGGCACGGGTGCTCCCGAGCCCGACACCATGCCCGCCACGGTGGTGGACTCGCTACCACCCGGCGCGGTCGAACTCACCAGCACGCCGTCCCAGCGCGGCGACGACTCCTGCAATCCCACAGCGAGTTTGCGCCCCGGTGCACTACCGTCGCCCGGAGCCATGCCCGCCGGATCCACCATGGCCGAGATCGTCGCCAACGGCCGTCTGCGCGTCGGCGTGAACCAGGACATGCTGCTGTTCGGCTTCCGCAATCCGACCACCGGCGAGATCGAGGGCTTCGACACCGATATCGCGCACGAGATGGCGCGCGCCCTCTTCGGCGATCCCAACCGCGTCGATCTGGTCCCCATCGCCTCGGCCGAGCGCGTGCCGGTGCTGAAGGACAAGAAGGTCGACATGGTGGTGCACACCTTCTCCGCGACCTGCGAACGCCGCCGCGATATCGAGTTCTCCAGCACGTATTTCGTGTCCAACCAACGCATTCTGGCGACGAAGGGCTCCGGTATCCGTACCAGCGCCGACCTCACCGGCAAACGGGTGTGCGGTGTCTTCCTCACCACCACCCTGGAGCCGGTGTTCCGGATTCCGAACCGCCCCACCGTCATCGGCATGGCGAACTGGCTGGACTGCCTGGTCGCGCTTCAGCAAGGACAGGTGGACGCGGTGAGCACCGATGAGCCGATCCTGGCCGGATTGGCCGCGCAGGACCCGAATCTGGAGATTGTCGGCGAGGCCATGGCCGAAGACGCGTACGCCATCGGAATCCAGAAGGAGGACACCGATTTCGTGCGCTTCGTCAATGGCGTACTCGACCGCATGCGCGCGGACGGCACCTGGAATCGCATCTACGCCGCCCGCATGAGTGTGCTCGGCACTCCGCCCGGCCCGCCTCCGGCGCGCTACCTGGATTGAGCCGCCTATGAAGATGCTCACCGCGGCCGAGATCGACAGCGAATTGTCCAGGCGCGAAACCGAAATCGACGCTATCGCCGCCACTCTGGTGGAGCTGGACAAGCACCCCGGACACAACTTGGTGCGCGAATTCCCGCCGACGGGGGAGACCGAGCGCCGCTGGGGTCCGATCCAGCAGGCCATCGCCGAACTGTGGGAGGATTTCGGCCGCCTGCGCACCATTCTCGACACCGCCCGCCAAACCCGCCGACGGCACCTGATGCTCAGTGACCGCGACCGCGTCGAACTGACACAGCTGTTGCGGGAGAAGAGCTTCGAGGTCAGCCGCGAACAGATTCCGCTGTCGCGGCGCACGATCACCGGGCCGCGCGAGGAGATCCGGTACATCTCCCTGGCCGACATCCTGGACCGCATGCGCGCGGGGTTCCCGGCCGTCGTGGAATTCCTGGAGACGGTGGAGACGGTGAACGCCAAGGTGGCGGCGGGCGTGACCCCGCTGCGTGTCGAACTCGACAAGGTAGGAGCCACAACGACTCCCGCCCTGCGCGCCATCCGCGACGGCATCGCCGACCTGCTCGGCCGCGCCGCCGCCGACCCCCTCGCTCTCGCCAGCGAGGTCGACGACCGTATCGCCGAGCTGACCGAAC
Source organism: Nocardia sp. NPDC050406 (assembly GCF_044459025.1). Taxonomy (NCBI): domain Bacteria; kingdom Bacillati; phylum Actinomycetota; class Actinomycetes; order Mycobacteriales; family Nocardiaceae; genus Nocardia; species Nocardia sp. NPDC050406. Next base: position 1,233,044 of record NZ_JBITIM010000002.1, read on the forward strand.
AGCTCCGCCAAGAAGCCGCCACACTCGCCGAACTCCGTGTCCTGGTGGCGAATTGGGATGACGCGGTGACCAAACTGCGCGAGGAGTTGGAAGGACTGCGCCAAGCGCGCACACGGACCGCCCTGGCGCGGGCAGAGGTGCAACAGAAGATTCTGACCGGCCCGCTGCCGCAGCACGGTGACGAAACCCCGGCGCTGAGGGCGGAATTGGATGCCCTGCGCCCCGGCGAAGGAGAAGCCCTCCACCGCCTGCGGGCCCGCATAGCCGATGCCCGCGCCCAGGCGGCGGCCGACGAACAACTCATCCAGGGCCTCCTGGACCGCCGCGCCGAACTGCGCGGCCGACTCGGCGCGTACCAGGCCAGAGCGAACCGCCTCGGCGTAGGCGAGGACCGAGACGTCATGTCCGCCAACCGCATAGCCACCGGCCTCCTGTCGCGCACCCCCTGCGACCTGGCGGCCGTCACCCGCGCTATCGCGGACTACCGCGGCGTAATCGCACAGAAGTCGGGGAGGACAATGTGAAGTGCGCTGAACCCGGGTGCACCGGTGAGATCGTCGGCGGGTATTGCGAGGAATGCGGCACCGCGCCGGTCACGCAGTCGGCCCCCGGAAGTATCGGTGGTCCTTCCAACCCACCAGGTTCGGCAGTAGCCGCTGGATCGGACTCGGCTGTAGGAAGTACTACCAATTCCGCAGGTTCGGCGGCTGGCTCGGGTACGACCGCGCAATCTGTCTCCGGAAGTGCCAGTGGCAGTGGCTCATCCAATCCACCGGGGCCCACAGTCGCGGCCACACAATCTGCCGCCGGAGGTGGCGCGTCCGATCGATGCCAAGAGCCCGGTTGCGGAGGGCGGATTGTCGACAGCTACTGCGACAGTTGCGGCACCGCGCCAGCGGCCACATCGTCGAGCGGCGCGGCGGGGACCGATTCGAGTTCCCAAGGGGCGACGGTCACCGCGGGGTCGGGGCGGCGAACCGGTCGTTCGGCACGTAGTGGCCGGTCTACCTCGTCCCAGTCCCGACGCGGTCGTCTCGGCGCGGGCTTGGTGGATGTACCCCGAGTCCCCCGCGTGGACCCCGCTTCGGCCGTTCTCACGAATCCGGTCGTCCCCGAACACAGCCGCTACTGCGGCCGCTGCGACAAGCCCGTCGGCCGTGGCCGCGGCGACACCCCGGGCCGCACCGAGGGCTTCTGCCCGAACTGCGGCGCGCGATTCTCGTTCTCGCCCAAGCTGTCCCGAGACGATGTCGTCGGCGGACAGTACCAGGTGCTGGGTGCCCTCGCACACGGTGGGCTCGGCTGGATCTACCTGGCCGTCGACAGCGCGGTGAACGGCCGCACGGTCGTGCTGAAGGGCCTGTTGAACTCCGGCGATCCGGACGCCGTGCAGGCCGCCATGGCGGAGCGGCGCTTCCTCGCGGACGTCAACCATCCGAGCATCGTCCAGATCTTCAATTTCGTCGAGCACACCGGACCCGACGGCGTCACCACCGGCTATATCGTCATGGAGTACGTCGGCGGCACCTCGCTCAAACAGCTGCTGCGCGGCCACCTCGAGGCCGAGCACGCGTTTCTGCCGCCCGCGCGCGCCATCGCCTACGTCCTGGAGATGCTGCCCGCCCTGGGCTATCTGCACGCCCAGGGCTGGGCCTACTGCGATTTCAAACCCGACAATGTGATGCAGACCGATGAGCAGCTCAAACTCATCGACCTCGGCGCGGTCATCGATATGTCGGATCAGGACAGTCCCATCTACGGCACCGTCGGCTATCAGGCCCCGGAGATCGCCGCGACCGGCCCGACGGTCGCGAGCGAGGTGTACACGGTGGGCCGCACCCTCGCGGTGCTCATGTTCGATATGCCGCAGCGCGACGGCCGCCTGGCCGACGAACTGCCCGATCCGGCCACCACCCCGGTCCTGGCCGAGTACGAGTCGCTGCACCGATTCCTGTCGCGCGCAACCGCTTCCGACCCGGACGCGCGCTTCACCTCCATGGACGAGATGTCCGACCAGCTCACCGGTGTGCTGCGCGAGGTGCTCTCCCTCGACGACGGCAAACCCCGCCACGGCATGTCCACCTGCTTCGGCCCACCCCGCTCGGCCTACGCGGTGGGCGAACAGCCGCCGCGCGAGCCCTCGGAAATCATTGCCGCACTACCGGTTCCGCTGGTCGACCCGGCCGACAGCGGTGCGCCGCTGCTGGCCGCGACCACCGGCACCACGGTCGCGGAACTGGATCGCGAACTGACCGCTGGCCTGAAGTCGGTGGTGACCAGCGGTAATGCCTCCCGTGAGATCCCGCTGCGACTGATCCGCGCCGCGGTCGAATCGGGCTACGCCGCCGACGCCCTGCGCCGCCTCGACCAGCTGGCGCCGGACGCGCCCGACGACTGGCGGCTGCCCTGGTATCGCGGACAAGCGCTGCTGCTGAAGCGCGAATACGCTTCGGCCACCGCCGAATTCGACAAGGTCTACAGCGAACTGCCCGGCGAGGCCGCGCCTAAGCTGGCCTTGGCCGCCACGGCCGAACTCGCCGCCACCGACGGCGACCACACCAAGGCCGAAAGACACCGAGCCGCACGGTATTACACCATGGTCTGGCGCACCGACCGCACCTTCACCAGCGCCGCGTTCGCCCTGGCCCGACTGAGCCGAACCGATGGCAGCCGCGCCGACGCCATCGCGGTCCTCGACCAGGTGGATCCGGCCTCCGCAGTCTTCACCGACGCGCAGATCGCCGCTGTCCGAATACTTCTCGACGTACCCCGACCGGGCGAACTCACCGAATCCCTCCTGCGCGAAGCCGGTGCCCGCGTCGACCGTCTCCGCCTGGACTCCAAGAGTCGCAAGGCCGAAATCCGCTCCACCGTTCTCGAGGCCGCCCACACCTGGCTGCGCCTCGGCCGCCACAGCACCGACCCCCGCCCGCTGCTCGGCCTACCGCTCGACGACACCGGCGTGCGCGCCAATCTCGAACGCTGCTACCGCGACCGCGCCCACGAAGCCGACGATATGTGGCAGCGCATCGCACTCGTGGAGCGTGCCAACACCATTCGACCGAGGACCATGCTGTGACCCAACCCGAACCAGGCCGACCCGACACCGAGCCCCGCTCCGCCGACCGCGAGGCGGTGACCGTGGTGGCGCGGACGGTGGCCGACCCGCGCTGTCCGAACTGCGCGGCGAGCGTCGGCGACGACGACCGGTTCTGCGAGGAGTGCGGCCGCGAACTCGGCGTCGTGCGCGCGGCGCTGCCACCTTCGGAATTCACCACCGAACCCTGTGCGGGCTGCGCGGGCGAACGCTTCGACGCCCACGGCTACTGCGCCGACTGCGGAGAACTACGGCGCGCCCCCGACCGCTGCGAGGCGATGCTCGACGGCATCGCCCTGATCACCGATCGCGGTGTGTCACATGCCCGCAACGAGGACGCGGTCGCCGCGGCGGTCCTGCGCGACACCACCACCCTGCTGGCGGTCTCGGTCTGCGACGGCGTATCCAGCACTCGCGACCCGCAATTGGCCTCCGGCGCCGCCGCCCGCGCCGGTGCCGAGGCCTGCCTCACCGACCTCATGACGGGCCGAACCGCCGCCGAAGCGGTGCTGGCAGGGCTGGATTCGGCGTGGAAGACGGTGCGCGGCAACGCGGAGGCGGACTCCGATGCGGCGTCGTGTACCTATGTCGCCGCCGCCGTACGCGGCCTCGAATCGGATGAAGTCGAGATCGCTGTCGCCAGCGTCGGTGACAGCCGCGCCTACTGGCTCGACGCCACCGGCGCGCACCAGATCGGCTCCGACGATTCCTTCGCCCAGGCCCTGGTCGACGGCGGTATGGACGAGACCGCCGCCATGCGCCACCCGCAGGCCCACGCCCTGCTGCGCTGGCTCGGCGCCGACTCCGACACCAGACCGTGGTCCGACGACTGCGTGCACACGCTGCGCACGAGCGGCCCCGGCACGCTGCTGCTGTGCAGCGATGGACTGTGGAACTACCTGCCGGATGCGGCGGCTCTGGCGAGCCGTGTCGGTGACGGCCCCGCCCCCGTGGCCGCCCGCGATCTCGTCGACTTCGCGCTGCGCTGCGGCGGCCACGACAACATCACGGTCGCCCTCGTTCCCGTTCCCTTGTTCGACCGGCAGGAGTAGTACCGTGAATTCGCAATCAGCCGAGGGCATTTCGATCGCCGTCGACCAGAACGAGTATCTGGCCGAGGGGTCGGACACCGTCCACGCCATCGTCACCGTCACCGCGACCGGTGACCTGGTTGCCGCCGCCCCGCCCGCGCCCCGGGTGGAGATCCTGGTCATCGACTGCTCCAGTTCCATGACCGGAGAACGGTTCCAGGAGGCTCGCAAGGCCACCCTGGCCGCCCTCGACGTCCTGCCCGACGGCGTCGAATTCGCGATCGTCGCCGGAACCGAAGTGGCCAGCCACATCTATCCGGGCGCGCCGCGGACCACACCCGCGAACCGGGCCTCGCGGGCCGCCGCGCGCGATGCCCTCTCGACGCTGCGGGCCTACGGCGGCACCGCCATGAGCACCTGGCTGGCTGCGGCTCGTGAACTGGCACAACAGCATCCGACCTCGATCGCGCACGCCATTCTGCTCACCGACGGCAAGAACGAGGGCGAGACCCGTGTCGAACTCGACAGGCAGGTCGAGCGGGCGAAGGGCGTGTTCAGCTGCGATTGCTTCGGCGTCGGCAGCGATTGGAATCCGGAGGAGTTGCAGCACATCGCCGGGGCGCTGTTCGGCCGGGCCGAGATCGCCAAGAAGCCCAAGGAATTGGCCGCGCACTTCGCCGCCACCATGCAGTCGTCGATGGCCAAGACGATCCCCGATCTCACACTGCGCGTGTGGATTCCGACCGGTGCGGAGATTCGCTCCATTCGGCAGGTGGCGCCGACCATCGAGGACTTCGGTCAGCGCCGTGTCGACAGCGGCCCACGCACCGGGGACTACGCGTTGGGCGCGTGGGGTGCCGAAGACCGCGAATACGAACTCGTCGTGCGGGTGGAGCCCGCGCCGGTCGGCCGCGAGAAACTCGCCGCGCGGGTGAGTGTGCTCGCTGAGGACCAGATGCTGGGCGAGGGGCAGGTCAAAGCCAAATGGACCGACGACCTGACCCTCTCGACCCAAATCAGCAAGCGCGTCGCGCACTACACCGGGCAGGCCGAACTCGCCCAGGTCATTCAGGAGGGCCTGGCGGCGCGCGCGGACAAGGATATGGCCACAGCCACGGCCAAACTCCAGCGCGCGGTGGAGCTGGCCAAGGACTCCGGCCACGAGGGCACCGCCAAACTACTGCGCGATGTGGTGGACGTGGACGAGCGCACCGGCACCGTCAAACTGCGCCAGAACGTGGACCCCGCCGATGTGATGGCGCTGGGCCTACGCTCCACCAAGACCGCCAGGCTCGGTAAGGATCCGAAATGACGACCTGCCCCGACGGCCACCAGACGACCGCGACCGACTACTGCGATGTGTGCGGTGCCGCGCTGGTGCCGGACAGCGCGGCCCGCACCATTCCGGCGTGCCCGAATTGCGGTGCGCCGAGCGAGGGGCGGTTCTGCGAGGAGTGCGGGCACGATTCGGCGCTGCCAGCGCCGAGCGGGACGCAGACGGCGGGCAGGGCACCGACATCGAGCGGAGTAGCGACGGGAGGTCCGGGACCGGCCACGATCTGGATCGCCACCATTACCGCGGATCGCGAGTACTACGACCGCGTGCGCGCCCGCAAAGGGCCCGATGCCGACAGCGTGGACTTCCCGGCCTTCTATCCGCATCGGCGAATCATTCTGCGCGGCACCGAGATTCTGATCGGCAAGCGCAGCATCTCCCAGGGCGTGCACCCCGATATCGACCTCGGGCTGCCCCCGGCCGATATCGGCGTATCCCGGACGCACGCGGTGCTGCGCGTCAACGGCAACGGAGTCAGCATTACCGACCTCGGCTCCATGAACGGCACCAGCCTGAACGGCAGTGACGACCCCATTCCGGTGGACAAGCCGGTGGAGTTGCACAGCGGGGACCGCATTCACGTCGGCGGCTGGACCACCATCACCCTGACCGCCGAACCACACTGAGCCGCAGACGATTTCAGCCCCGGCGGGCACGTAGGAAATCGTCCACCAGGTGGGCGCAGTCGGCGCGGGTGCCGACTCGTAGGCCGGTCAGTTTGGCGAAGACGATGGGGCCGATGAGCTGGGCCATGGCCATGGTGAGGTCGAAATCGCCCAGTTCGGTGCGCGCTTCCGGAGTGTCGAGCAGTTGGTCGAACGGCTGCCGATACTGTTCGATCACACGGTCGCGCAGAGACGTGAAGTGCTGGGGCGTACCGGCTTTCGGTTCCGGATCGCTCATGGCCAGCCAGGCCAGAGTGGTGAGCTGCATGGGCGCCTCCTCGATGAGGACGGCCTGCCGGGTGAGTAGCTCCACCAGACGGTCGCGCAGCGTACCGGTGTCCGGCGGTGGATCCACCTGCGGTATCAGGCGTTCGAAGGTGGCGGCCACCAGATCGGCGGTGCTGTCGAAGTGTCGATACAGCGTGGTGCGCGCGACCTTGGAGAGCGTGGTGACGGCGTCGACGGTCACCGCTGGCACCCCACCGGATGTCAGCAAGGTCGTGGCGGCATCGAGCAGTCGGGCGCGTGAGCGTGCTTTCCGGGGGTCGGAATCGCGGTCGTCGGAACGCGGCGAGGGCACCGGGTCGATTCCTTTCTCGCACAGGGTCTATCGCGGCCGGACCGACTTATGCTACAGATAGTAGCGGAGCGATACCGATAGTATCGTTTGTCGGGAGGTCCGATGGTAGCCACGGGAAGACGACCAGCGCGGCGCTGTCGCTGGCGCAGCGGTGGATGCTGACGGTCTCGTGCCTCGCGATCGCCCTGGTGGTCGCGGCCATGGCCGCACTGTATTCCGCCTTACCCGCGATCGCCGCCGAAACCGGTGTGACGCAACAGCAATTGACCTGGGTGGTGGACGGATACACCCTGGCGCTGGCGTGCCTGGTGCTTCCGGCGGGTGCGCTGGGGGACCGTCTCGGCCGCCGGGTAGTGTTGATCGTCGGTCTGGCCGTCTTCGCGCTGGCTTCGGCGGTTCCGCTCGTCGTCGACGGCGCGTTCTGGCTCATCGGGTCACGGGCGGTGGCCGGTGTGGGCGCGGCATTCGTCATGCCGTCCACGCTCTCGCTGCTCACCGCCGGATTTCCGGAAGAGCGTCGCGGGCAGGCGGTCGGGGTGTGGGCCGGAGTGGCGGGATCCGGTGGCGCGCTCGGGATCATCGGCTCCGGGCTGCTGCTGCAATGGTTTTCGTGGCAGTCGATCTTCGTGGCGATGACCGTTGTGGGCGCGGTGCTGTTGGCGGCGGGATGCACCGTGCGGGAATCGCTGGAGGCGGAACGGCCGCCGCTCGACCCGTGGGGGTCGGTCACCGTGGCCCTCTCGGTGGGGTTGGTGGTGGTCGCCGCCATGGAGGCTCCCGCGCGCGGATGGACGGATCCGATAGTGCTCGGAGCGCTCGCCGGAGGGCTGCTCGCGGCGGCGGTCTTCGTCCTCGTCGAACTGCGGGTCGCGCATCCGCTCTTGGATGTGCGCCTGTTTCGCGATCGTGGATTCGGCAGCGGCACAGTGTCGTTGGCGGTGCAGTTCCTGGTGTCGTTCGGGCTGTTCCTGCTGATCGTCCAGTACCTCCAGCTGATTCTCGGGTACTCGCCGCTGGGGTCTTCGCTCGCACTCGGGCCGATGATCGTTCCGCTGGTGGTGGTTTCGCTGTTCGCGCCACGGCTGGCGGAGCGTTTCGGGCTGCGCGCGGTGAGTCTGATCGGCCTGGCGCTGGTGGGTATCGGGCTACTCGCCCTGGCCCGGCTGGACATGTCCAGCGGGTACGCGCATGTGCTGTGGTCATTGTGTGTGATGAGCACTGGAATGGGACTGTGCACGGCACCGGCCACCGCGGCGATCGTCGCGGGGACCCCGGTGGAGAAGCACGGCGTGGCCGCCGCGGTGAACGACGCCGCGCGCGAAATCGGTGCGGCACTGGGCATTGCGATCGCCGGTAGCGTGTTGGCCGCGGGATACGCGCACCACATCGCTCCAGCGCTGCCGCGACTTCCCGAAGCCGCTCGTGGGCCGGTCTCCGATTCACTCGCCGCCGCCCTCGAGGTGGCCGAGCGGGCGGGGCCGCAGGCCGAGCCGCTCGCGGCCTTCGCGAAAACCGCTTTCCTGGAAGGGTTTCAGCAGGCGGGTACCGCGCTGGGCTGGCTGACGCTCGGCGCGGCGGTACTCATCGCCGCGTGGGCTCCGGGTGCGCTGCGGTCATCCCAGCCGAGCGTGCTGGATAGCCCACCAGACCTGTAGCGCGGTGTGCGGGCTGCGCAGATCGCAGCCGGTCAGCTCCTCGAAGCGGCCGATGCGGTAGCGGACGGTGTTCTGGTGCACGATGAGTCGCGCGGCGGTGGCCTCGACCCGCATGCCGGATTCCAGGAAATGCGCCACCGTATCGACGAGAACGGTTGTGGCGTCGCCGGTTCCGAGCGGAAGCAGGTAGCGTCGAACCAGCTCCGCGCCGAGTTCCGGGTCGGCGACGACCGCCGGGAGCAGGCCGAGTTCGGTGAAATCGCAAGTTCCCCTGCGGCCGAAGGCGGCGGCGGTGGCGTACGCGCGGCTGGCCAGGCGGAACGAATGGTCGAGATCCGCCAGACGCGTCGCGGTGCCGAAGCCGATGGGGACAGGGGCGTCGAGGGTGAAGTCGCGGTCGGTGAATCCGGCGAGGTCTCCGTCGATGCGGGTGAGGAAGACGCGCTCGGCGTGCAGTGCTTGGCGCAGTAGGCGTTCCAGCTCCTCTGCGGTGACCGCCTCCGACGGCCGGGTTCGAAAGGCGCGGTACTCGCGGCCGGTATCGAGTCCATAGCGTTGGGCCTGCTGGTGCAGTTCGGTCGGGCCGACCCGGCCGGTGAGCAGGGCTGCGGTGAACTCGGCTCGCTGCTGGCTCTCCCGGCCGATGCGCTCGAGTTCCACCTCGCGGTGGCCGCGCGAATACGCCAGGATGGCGCTGTCCACGATATCGAGCAGCTCGTTGGTCATCTGCAGCAGCAGGCGATCGTCGGCGCCGGAAGCCGGTGCGGCGGCGGCGAGTTCGTCGAGCAGCAGGCGAATCGCCAAGCGCCAGGCGCGCAGTACGCCCTCCAGCGAGATCCGTTGCCGCGCACGCTCTCTGCCGTACTCGACGAAGGTGGCGAGTTCGGCGGGGGTGGGGCCGCGCTGACCGTCCAGGGCGGCGAGCAACTGGTCGATCATGGCGTTGGTGGTGGGGCGCAGCATCTCCGCGACCGTCGGCGCGTAATCAGGGATCTGCTCGAGAACGCGTTCGATGATCATGGCGACCATGCGCTCGCGATCCCCGCGCAGCCGCGCCACCAGCCTCCGCCGGGGAGTCTTCGCAGGTGGGCGTGGTTTCGCGGACATGGTCAGCCGAGAATACGCGGCGGCTTTGGAGAAACCAACAATGTCCGGGGTCCGGAGTTCGGCACTCATTCCATGGCTCGCGCCGATGTAACCCACGACACTCGACGGCATGTATCTCACCCAGGGATTGCACCGGGCGGTGCAGCAGCATCCCGACGCCGTCATGACCGTTTTCGGAGCGCGGGAGCGCACTTTCGCCGAGGTCGCCGAGCGCGTCGCCCGGCTGGCGGGCGCTCTGCGCGGCCTGGGTGTGGCGGCGGGGGACCGGGTCGCCATGTTGGCGCTCAACTCCGACCGCTATCACGAATATCTGCTGGCGGTGCCGTGGGCGGACGCGGTGTTGAATCCGATCAATATCCGCTGGAGTCCGGTGGAAATCGGGTACTCCCTGGTGGATTCGGAGACCTCGGTCCTGTTCGTGGACGATGCGTTCGCCCCCATGCTCCCCGCGTTGCGGCAGGCGCACCCGGGGCTGACCACAGTGATCCACTGTGGCGACGGACCGACCCCGGAGGGCATGCTCTCCTACGAGGAATTGGTGTCCGAGTCCGCGCCGGTCCCGGATGTCCGGCGCGGCGGCGACGCCCTCGCGGGCATCTTCTACACCGGCGGCACCACCGGAAATCCCAAGGGCGTCATGCTCACTCACGCGAATCTGGCCGTCTCCGCCCTGGGCGCACTCGGCACCGGATTCGTCTTCCGCCCCGGTGCGCGCTTCCTGCACGCCGCCCCCATGTTCCACCTCGCCGACCTGGCGGGCTGGCACGGACAGCTCATGCTCGGCGGCACGCACGTCATGATTCCGGCCTTCGATCCGGTGGCCACCATGAACGCCATCCAAACCCACCGGGTCACCGAATCGGTCCTGGTACCGGTCATGATCCAAATGCTCGTCGACCATCCCGAAGTCGTGAACTACGACCTCTCCAGCATGACCGGAATCATGTACGGGGCCTCACCCATCGCCCAAGCGGTCCTCGAACGAGCCATGAAGATCTTCCCCAACACCGGTTTCGTCCAGGCCTACGGCATGACCGAACTGGCCCCCATAGCAACACTTCTCAGCCCTGACGACCACCTGGCGGGCCGCCTGCGCTCGGCCGGTCGCGCGGCACCGCACTGCGAGGTCCGCGTCGTCGACCCCGACGGCGTCGAAGTCCCACGCGGCACCGTCGGCGAAGTCGAAGTCCGCGGCGGCCACGTCATGACCGGCTACTGGAACAAACCCGACGAAACCGCCGCCGCCCTGCGCGACGGCTGGATGCGCACCGGCGACGGCGCCTACATGGACGACCACGGCTACCTCTACATCGTCGACCGAGTCAAAGACATGATCGTCACCGGCGGCGAAAACGTCTACTCCGCCGAAGTCGAAAACGCCCTGGCCGCCCACCCCGCCATAGCCGCCTGCGCCGTAATCGGCGTCCCCGACCCCCAATGGGGCGAACGAGTCCACGCCGTAGTCGTCTGCCAACCAGGCACAACCATCACCCTCGAAGAACTCCGCACCCACGCCAAAACCCTTGTAGCTGGCTACAAAGCCCCCCGCAGCCTGGAACTCACCGAATCCCTCCCAGTCTCCGGCGCAGGCAAAATCCTCAAACGAGAACTCCGCGCCAAACACTGGCAACACACCCCCCGCAGCGTCAACTAACCACCCCGCCACCCGATTTGCCCCCCACCCCACCACCTGTGTAACTTCATCCGCGCACTCGGAGCACCCACTCCGACAGCATCCGGGGCTATGGCGCAGCTGGTAGCGCACCACACTGGCAGTGTGGGGGTCAGGGGTTCGAGTCCCCTTAGCTCCACCAATCGTGTCATTGCACGAACCGACTCCATTGGGGCTGGTACCGCAGAAGCGGTACCAGCCCCAATGTCGTTTCCGGGTTGAGGGATGCGGAAGGTGGGGACCAGGCGGTCGGGGCCGATGATGGCGACCTGGGCGACGAGCGCCTCTATGAGTGCTTTCGCCTGGGTGCGGGTCCCATTGATGATGATGTCGGCGATGTGGTCAGCAATGCCGTCCAACGCGGCGGGTTCCGGGGCGATGGGTTCGCTGTCGAGGGTGGCGGTGAGCTCGTCGCGGCGGGTGGCAAGTTGGCTTGTCCTGGTGCGCAATTCGCTGAGCCTTCCGGCGAGGATTTCGGGATCGAGAGTGCCGTTTTCGAAGGCGTTCAGGTAGCGGTCGATCGCCTGCTGGGCTTTGGTTAGTTCGGTGGTGACGGCGTCCAGTTCGACGCGGGTATCACTACTGGAATCGTGGTGGTGGCGCTGCTGGGCGGTGACGGCTTGGTCGATCAGATCATGGCGGGTTCGGTAGAACTTGCCCAATGCCTCCAGAACGGCAGCGTCGACGGAGTCGGCGTCGAGGCGGGTGAAGTCGCACTTGTCGGTGTCGTAGCGGGCACGGTTGAAGCAGGTGTAGTAGCGGTAGGTGCGGGAGCGTCCGGTGGCGCGGGTGCCGATCATGGCGCGTCCGCAACGTGGGCAGCGCAAGCGGCCGGTGAGCAGGTAGTCCGAGGAGTTGGCGGCGCGGTGGGCGTGGGATTCTCCGCGCGCTTCGAGGACTGTTTGGGCGTGGTCGAAGGTGTCGGTGTCGATGAGGGCGGGGTGGGTGTCGGTGACGGTGGTGTCGCGGAAGGTCAACTCGCCGAGGTAGATTCGGCTGTTGAGGATGCGCAGCACGTGATGGCCGGACCATTCGCGGCCGGTGCTGGCGCGGTGCCCGCGAGCGTTCAACTCCGCGGCGACGGCGCGGGCACCGAGACGGTGGCAGGCGTACAGGTCGAAGATCATGCGCACGACCACGGCTTCGGCCTCGTCCACGACAAGGGTTTGGGTGGTTCTGTTGACTCGGTAGCCGTAGGGCCGTTTGCCGCCCTTCCAAAGTCCTTTGGCGGCTTTGCGTTCCATGCCTGCGATGACGCGGTCGATGATGGTGTCGCGTTCGAATTGGGCGAACATGCCCAGCATCTGCACCAGCATGCGACCCATGGGTGTGGAGGTGTCGAATGGTTCTGTGGCGGAGCGGAACACGACCTTGGCCTGGTCGAGCTCGTCGAGCAGGGTGACCAGGTCACGCAGGTTGCGGGAGAAGCGGTCAACCCGGTAGACCACGAGCACGTCGATGAGTCCGGTACGCGCGGCTTGCAGCGCGCGTTGCAAGCCTGGCCGCTCGGTGCTGGCCCCGGAAGCGTCGTCGGTGAAGGACGTCGTGTGTCGCCAGCCGGGTTGGGAATCGATGTAGGAGTCCAGGCGGGCGTCTTGAGCTTCGATGGAGTAGGGCTGGTTGTCTTCGGTGGTGGAGCGGCGGGTGTAAGTCCCTACCCGCACGTCCTGTTCCCATGCGCCCGTGCCGGTGGAGATACGTGACGTCGAGGATTTCTTGGTGCCTGCCATGCTGCCGGTCCTTCCCATCGATACACGCTTCTCGACAATATGAATGTCCGAAACAACCTGCGGCGGCACGGAATTCGGGTTCGGGATTCGGGGTGTGCCGCCGGGTTTATTGTCCCTCGATCGGTTTTCGGATGTATTGGTGTGGCGGGTATTTCGGTCGTGGTGTTTCATGCGGCGTTCCGTTCGCCGGCGTCGGTGTGATGGCGGTGGGTCCATGCGGTGATGAGGTCGGCGAGGAGGTTGACCGCGTGGTCGTGTTGGGTGGTGGTGAGGGATTCGGTATCGATTTGGTCGATGTGCCAACGTTGGTGGGCACGGTCGCGGGCGGGCGGCTTGGTGGGTTCGGTGCCGGTGGAGGCGCGCTTTCGGGGTTCGGGGTGTTCCATTGAGGCTCCTGTGTGATGTTCGGCGTTTGGAGTGCCGTCACCCATGTACTGGCAGGGGAACCCGCGTTTTATCCATGTAGGGGACTCGAATTGATGCAATTCCGTTCTGGGTGGTTAAAGTTCGGAGTCGATCATGGGTACGCTGCCTGCCGGGTATCTGGGGGCGTCACGACTGCTAACTGCCGAGAAGGGGCCCGATTTCGACATTTCAGTCCGAAACGGTTCGATAACGATCGTCGTCACTACACACGAGCACCTCAGGGGCCGATTGCTTTGTCCCTGAGGTGCTTTGAATATGAATGGGGCGGTGGATGGCGCTATTGCCGGTTGACCAGCCCGGTTTGGTCCTGTCCGTAGTCAGTGGCGGCGTATCTGGTGCCGGTGACTACGCAGATCACGTCGGCGATCTTGGCCAGTGCCGGGATGTCGCCGTGCCCGAAATGCTCTGTGCTCGGCGCGATCACGGCGTTGGCGTGCTCGCTGTAGGCGAAGTTCATCAGGCGGTTGATCACCGCGCCACCCGGCCGGTTCGGGCCGCCGTAGTACACCAGGATCACCGACCACCCGCGCTTGGCAGCGAACGCGTGGATCCGCGCCTCGTCTTCACCCCACTTCTCGCCGGACACGTCCGGTCGCAGGAATCCGATCACATATTTGCTCATGGACGTACCCCTGCGTAGTCGCGGTACACCGGCCGGGTTATCGCGAGGCGACCGCGGCCGGTGCAGCGCCATCGTGCTGGACCCTGCATTGTGCTCGTCGCCAGCCCGGTGCGCGAGAGTCGCAGTAGCGCCCGGTGAACTGAGGTCTCGGGCAACCTGGTTGCGCGGCAGAGTTGCCGCACGGTCAGCGAGTGTGGTGGGTCGAGGTTCGACAGTGCGCCAAGGACTTTCGCCTCGGGTTCGGTGAACGCCATCGCTCACCACCCCCTGCTGATCGGTACGTATGGGCGTGGTGGTTCGGCTGCCAGGCGCGCTTGAATATCGGCGACGGTCAGTCTCTTCGGCTGCTGCGTGCGTTCGGCATCCGGCAGTGCGTGGGCGGCGAGGAAAACCAGCACTAGCGCGATGATGGTGGCGACAACGATGATTTCCATGTCGGGTGTTCTCCATGTCCCTGGAACGGTGTTGGAGTGCACCCGACGCCGGGGACTGGTGATCGAACCGACGTCGGGGCAATGTGGAACGTATGCCCGGCCGACGCCGTGAACGGGTACGAACGTACCCCCAATGCCGTTACGCTGGCGATTGTCGTGACAACACGACCAGGAGGTGGTCCCCGTGAGCGGTTCCGAAGGTCCCTCGCAGATCGGTCAGCGAGTTCGGCTATACCGAGAACGCGCCGGAATGGCGCGGCCTGTATTGGCCGCCCAGATCGGCCGGTCCGCCGAGTGGCTAAAAGCCTTGGAGAACGGCAGAATTCAGCGCACACCCAGCCTTGAGCTATTGCTGCGCATCGCTCGCGTCCTGGATTTGGACGACCTCGCCACGCTCACCGGGGACGATCACGCCGTCCCGGTGACGGTGTTCGCGGGCGAGCGCCATGCCGCCCTCTCCGAGGTGCAGGCCGCACTGACCGACTACCGCATCACCCCGAACGATCGGCCGGTCAGCCTCGGCCATCTCGATGAGCGGCTGCGCAAGGCGTGGCGGATCCGCCATTCCAGCCCCGATCACCGCTCGCAACTGGGCTCGCTGCTGCCAGGTCTGATCCGTGACGCCCAGACCGCCGCGCGGACGGCCGAGGATCGCCGCGCTGCGCGCCGGACGCTGGCCGGTGTGTATCAGCTGGCAGACTTCTATGTCGCCTATCAGCCCGCGCCCGAGCTGGTGTGGATGGTCGCTGATCGCGCTATGAGCGAGGGCTATGAGGCCGACGACCCGTACGTGATCGCGTGCAGCGCCTGGGCGATGGTGCAAGCCTTGCGCGATTCCGGGCGGTGGGAGGAAGCAATCGCACTGGCCCGCAATGCGATCAACCAACTTGCCCCCTACCTCGACCGGGCCGAAACTCCCGACGATTGGCACGGCATCGCCGGAGCCCTGGAATTCGAGATCGCCTACGTCCACGGTCGGCGCGGCCGCTCCGGCGACGCCTGGCGCGGTCTCGAACAAGCCGACCGCATCGCCCAGCAGCTCGGTCCGACCTATCGGCACGTGCAGACCAGCTTCTCCCAGCCGGTAATGGTCGCGCACGCAACAACTCTCGGCGTGGAACTGCGCCAGCCTGGCGAAGCGCTTCGCGCGGCCCGCTCCATCGACGCCGACCACATCGTGTCCGTGCCTCGCCGCGGCCGGCACCTCATCGAGGTCGCTCGCGCGTATCTGCAGCGAGACGAGGACACTGCGGCGCTGACTATGCTCGTGAAATCTGAGCAGACCGCGCCCGAGACGATCCGTTACAACGGTTTCGCCCGTGACATGCTCCGGGACCTGTTGAAGAAGCCGCCAACGGGCATGCGCAACGATGTGCGCGAACTCAGTCAGCGGGTAGGCGTCCGCACCTAGGTACTGGGCAATCAGCACGGACTGACGCTCAACTCACGTCGACCTGGATGGTTGCCACTGTATCGACACGCGTAACACGGCCGGTCCGAGCTTGGCTCAGTGTTGCTGCTCAGGCATGATGGCCGGATGCAGCGCGATCTCCTGACCCTGGCTGAGCAGAACCGCGTAGCCGCCCTCTCCGGGCTTGAGGCCAAGAGCCAGGAGGCGTTAGGCCAGTTCTTCACTCCTGAACGTGCCGCATCGCTAATCGCGAGGATGCCGCGTCTCCCCGAGAGTGGGCACATCCGGGTTCTCGATCCTGGTGCGGGTTCTGGAATGCTGACCGCAGCACTGGTGGCTCGTGTCCTTCAGGAGCGTCCGAGGCTGTCGGTCCATGTCGTCGCCGTCGAGTGTGACTCTTCCGTTGTGCCCTTTCTTAGGAACACTCTAGAAGCCTGTTCGGCCGCAAGTGGGGGCCGAGTAACTACCGAGCTGGTTGCTGCCGACTACATTACTGAAGCGACTGGGCTTGATGCGGATGAACGGCTGACCGGCTTCGATCTGGTAATCCAGAACCCGCCCTACGCGAAGCTGGCGGCCTCATCGGCGGCACGCGCCGCCGTGCGGAGTATTGGCGTGGACGCACCGAACCTGTATGCGGCTTTTCTGGCGCTCGCAACGGTCGCTCTCAACCCAAATGGCCAGCTTGTCGCCATCACCCCCCGATCGTTCTGTAACGGTCCATATTTTGGCGCGTTTCGCAGTCATCTGCTCGACGAGATTGCACTGGACCGAGTGCATGTTTTCGAGTCTCGCTCAACAGTTTTCGCTGATACTGGAGTGCTGCAAGAGAATGTCATCTTCTCTGGTACCAGGGGTGGCAGTCGAGACAGGGTGATGCTGTCAACAAGCAACGGGCATGAGGACGATGCCGCGCATCGTGACGTCGCATACTCCGATGTCATACATCCCGATGACCCTCATCGATTCCTTCGAATCGCGGCCAACGACGACGACACCGAAGTCGCTGAACGGATGCTGTCATTTCCCCACACCTTGGCTAGCTTGGGAATCACCGTTTCGACTGGGCGTGTTGTCGACTTTCGATCGAAGGAATGCCTGCTCACCGAGCGTTCCGAGGATGCTGCTCCGCTTATCTATCCAGGCAATATTCGCGACGGCATGGTCAGCTGGCCCCGCGAGATTCGGAAGCCGCAGTGGTTCTTGCCGGTGACCGGCAAGGACGAGAAGCTGCTGGTCCCGGAGGGGTGGTATTGCGTCGTCAAGCGGTTCTCCTCGAAAGAGGAGCGCCGTCGCATCGTGGCGGCGGTGTGGTCGCCGGAACGCACACCCGGGCCGGTCGCCTTCGAGAACCACATCAATGTCTTCCACATCGCTGGCGAAGGTCTCGACCGAGACACAGCATTCGGCCTGTCCTTGTGGCTGAACTCCTCGCTGGTCGACAGGTTCTTTCGCACCTTCTCTGGACACACCCAGGTGAACGCGACCGACCTTCGAACCCTGCGGTTTCCGAATCGGGAGTCATTACGCGAGCTGGGTTCACTTGCACCGCAACAACTTCCAGGCCAGGAAGAGATCGATACGCTCGTCGAGAAGGTTCTCGATGTGGTAGACACGGCTGCGTGAACAGCATCTCCGCTCGGGTCAGCGAAGCAAGGTCACTCCTCGTAGCACTCGGCATGGATGCCGATCGTTCCAACGAACGATCGGCACTGACTCTGCTAGCCCTACTACAGCTACGCCCATCCGACCTATGGAGCTCAGCCGCCAATCCCATGCTCGGTACCCGGGCGATTATGGACTGGATGCGTGACGAGTACGCCCGCGACTACGCGGCCAACACTCGCGAAACCGTCCGGCGTTTCACGCTTCACCAGTTCGTGGAAGCGATGCTGGTGCAAGAGAATCCGGACAAGCCGGACAGGCCAACGAACTCGCCCAAATGGAACTATCAGATTGATATCGCGGCACTCAAGGTCATCCAGTGCTTCGGCACCCCGGGCTTTGATTCGGCCCTCGCTGACTACCTCGCGGAGGTTCCGGGCTTGAAGGCGCGATATGCCGCAGCCCGAGAGATGAACCGGATCCCCGTCCGCGGCACTGACGGCAAAGAATTCACTTTGTCTCCAGGTGGACAGAACCCGCTCATCAAGCAGATGACGGAGGATTTCTGCTCACTATTCACACCCGGCGGTGAGCTGCTCTATGTTGGAGATGCAGGCGACAAGTTTGTGGTCTTCGAAAAGGAGCGCTTCGCTGAGCTTGGCGTCACCTTCAATGCTCATGGAAAAATGCCGGATCTGGTTGTTTACATGGAGGACAAGAACTGGCTGGTCCTTATGGAAGCCGCTAACTCGCATGGGCCAGTAGATTCAAAACGTCACGGCGAACTCGCTGCACTATTCAAAGCGGCTACGCCGGGCCTTGTATACGTGTCTTGCTTCCCTGACCGCAGAGAGATGCGGAAATATCTGCACCAAATTGCTTGGGAAACTGAGGTCTGGTGCTCCGAAGATCCGACTCATTTGATCCACTTCAATGGAGAACGGTTCCTGGGTCCGTACGCGTGAGCTGCCAAGTCGCACTTCGTGCCCCAAGTTATTCAGAGACTAGCAAGTTGGCCTGACTCTCAATGTAACAAACTCCCTCGAGTTCTGATGTAAGCAGATAAGTCATGGATTTTATCATCGGAGATGTACCAGAAGAATTCATAAACGAAGCAATTCGTATACGAGAGGAGCGAGACGGCCTGTATGGGAATATATTCACTGAGAAGTGTAGTGATCTCAGGTGGGTCGGCGAGATCGGTGAGATCTGTCTTAATAAGTGGTTGAGACTGAATACTTCTCTTCCTGTGGAATGGATCCTGGAGGAGGCGGCGGGTAAGGCAGATTTCATAGTTGGCGGTAGCTCAATCGGAATGAAGACCGTAAAAAGGGGAGGTCCTGTTAAAGCTGGTTATACGGCACAAATTACCGCCAAGCACGCTACGGAGCCAGTCGATCACTTTTTCTTTGCGTCTTATGAAGTCCCACGTAAAAGGTTGTGGCTCCTAGGCGGAATAGCGAAAAGCAACTTCATGCAGGGTGCGACATACTATGGGGCGGGGGATGAAGTTCACAAGCACTACATCGTTCGAGAAGGTCATGAGATATACAATATTGAGATAGAAAAGCTGATTCCTCCTCGACTATGGGTTTCATCCCTGGGCAGCTCGTGACGCCCAGGGTAGCTGCCAACAGTCCAGCCTTCCTCCTAATTGATAGCGATATGCTGGTTGGCAAAGAGCGGTGATGGAAGTTCCTTGCGTCCCTGGAGCCACGAAACGGTCCATTGAAGGTGGGGAAACCTTGCGACTGCTTCTTTACTGGTACGTTTGTCGAGCGCCCCCGCATATGCGAGGGCGACGAGATAAGCTCGTAAGATGCCGGGGTCATGTTCCGTATCAAACTGCGAACGTAGCCAGTAAATGTCCTTCTGGGCGCGGCCGCGTGCCATTACACAAGCCGAAATGGCACGTAGGTAGCTAGTATTATTCTGATCCTGCGTATCGGACCTTGCCGATTCGATGAAGGACTCGGGAGGTTGTCCGCACTCCAGCATGGCTGCATATAGCCAACATCTCAGAAACTCCGAGTAGGAAATCTCCCGATTTTCCAGAAACGCAGTGATCCGACCTTGGACGCTTTTCCGGCCAATGAAGTGCTTGAGATAGGCGGCGACTACGGACGCTAGGGGGGCTAGATCCTCAAGACGGTCGAGGATGCGCCTCAGCGAGGTGTGTTCCCGTATTCTAGTTAGACGCCACAAGCTGAATTTTACATCGCGCTGAACAATGCGCTCCTTACCTAATGCGCTGTTGAGGATCTTTTTCAACACGGGCCGTGCGCGCTTGAGGTTGTTTGCCTCGAAGAAGTAGTTGGCGATGGCCCTATCGCGTCCGTCGTCTGCTGATTTGTACGTATCAATATCGAAGACTTCAGTCTTCGAGGTTGAACAAATCAATCCGCGCCTTCTGCAAAGGTGTTCGAAGTCGCGTATTGCAGCAACAGTTTGTTGCTTCGATTTTGCGATGATTCGAACGTCGTCCATATATCTATAGTAGTTGTGCCCCAGGGCGGCCATCTCCTCGTCAACACGAGAGAGATAGAAATTTCCTAGCATCCGGGAGGCATTTGGCCCTTGAGGTAATCCCACGCCCTCGACTGAGGTCCATCTTGAGAGCATCGTCCGCAAAGCCTTCAGTGGGTGTCCGGAGACTCCAATAGCCGAGAGATCGTTGAACAGAATATTGTGATGAATATGCTCAAAGTAGGACGATATGTCGGTTTGCCCAACCCATTGACCGAGCCCTTCGTTCGCGGCTTCAAGTACTGAATTATGAAACCTGACCCATCGCACAGTACCGCGTTCCATGAAGTACTTACCCGAAGGTGCAAGACGGCTTGAGAAGACGTTCTCTCCTATCCTGCTGTCGATTTCGGAAGCGAAGGATGACACGACCGCCTGATAGCAAATTCGATCGACTATCGTAAGGAGAACTCCTGGACGGTTCGAAACCGTGCTCTTCGGTATATCAACCTTGAATACGGGATCGAATTCAAGCGTTGACAGTCGATTGTTGGCGAGATCTATTAGTTCCGAGGTGTTCTCGACGTAGTCGCGAAAACGAAGGACGTCAGGCACCCAAGCTTCCGGCAGATCGGTTGATTGTACGAATGTCCAAGCCTTTTCCAGATCGTAGGTTGTGATGAGCCCCTTAGGGGCTCGTTTACGCCCACTGCCGCGCTTGATGTCTTTACGCTCGATCAACCACTGAGTGCCGGCCTTCGTTGCGCTGAGCGCACCGCTCTGACATCGTCGCCGGATCGTGGCCACAGAAACCCCGGCGAGTTCTGCGGCTTCCTCGACAGTCACGTAGTCCACAACGACTCCTTATGATCGTGTGCGATCACGCTATGCCATGAGCGCGAACGCTCACAACTGATTTGGGTCTGCCCGGCCGGGCATTTCGATCAAGGTCGTCATGTGGACAGATGAGTTACCGTTGAGAGCTGGATCGGGTGGGGCGCAACAGCTAGGACTTGCGGGGCCGGAAGAGGCTGCGGATCCCTGGGGCGTGGTAGTCGAAGGCGGCTTCGTTGTAGGGCTGGCCGATATGGGAGTGGTGGGTGACCTGTGGGCCGCGTTCAGGAAGGTCGGCTAGCCGCAGACGGTCAGTGACGATATCGCCGCTGGCATCCGTCCATAGGGCCCAGACTGGCCCTGCTACACCATCGGGGTGGCACAGGTCTCGGGTAGTCGTGGCGATCACCAGCCCGGGGTCGAAGCTGCCGAGTGCGTGGCGCAATGCGGTCCGTAGCCCGGTTTCGCGGCGCGCTGAATGGACCGAGAACAGCAGGATCCCGAAGTTGTCGGTCGGGAAACTTTGGTAGGCGTCGAGTTTGGCGGTGACGATTTTCAATGACTCTGTGCCGGTGTCGTATTCGAGGAAGAAGCGCACCGTGCGGCAGTCCTGTTCCCAGCAGCCGTAACCGTCGGGGCGGAGTTGGTCGTTGCCGGAGATTGTTGTCCAAAACGTGTCGGTGCATTGCTTCTCCGACCACCACTGCGTCAGCCCTTGCACTGGGATCGTGGTCGCAAGGCGGTGGTGACGGGCGGGGTTGCGGTGGGCGGCAAGGGTGCAGAAGAAGTCATTTACACCGAGCCTGTGGCCGAGGGTCGGGGAGCATGCCAGCCGCTCCAGACTGAGGGCGTAGGCGGCTGGGGTGGGTGGCTTTTGGGCGCGTTGGGCGGCAATGAGGCGTGCGCCCGGGTAGCCGAGGGCGTGGCGGGTTTGGCTGGTGCCGCCGCCCTCGAGGGACTCGCGAAAGGCGAAGAGCATGCCCATCTCTCGGAGTTTGCGGAGCCGGTCCTGTGCGCGGCGGACGGAGGCGAATTCGAGGGCGGCGATCTGGTCGGTGGTGAGGACTTTGTGCTCGGCAAGGAGGGAGAGCAGCCGTCGGTCGCGGTCGAGCAGACGGAACCAGGGACCAGCGTCTGGGTGCCCACCCCGATGCACACAGCGACCGCCGCGCGGTCCTACGGGGGAATGTGTATGAGTATTAATATTCATTCTGGATTTCGCCCCTTTGCTCCGAATGTGCGCCCGAGCGGCCCGGATGCCGCTCTCCTGTTCGGCGTTTGGGGTGGCGGCTATAGGACGCCGAGCACCCGCCACCCCATCCGCGCCACCAGACGCCGCCCCATTCGCCGTCGGGTTGTCGTCGTGGCCGTTCATCAGGCATCACCGCCGACCAGTTGCCGGGTGCCGACCGCCCGAATCACGATGTCCGGCCCGTCCACCAGCACCGCCCGGTTCGTATGCTGGTCCGTCAGGTCCACCATCGAAGAAGCCGCATGTCAGAGACGTGCGGCTTCTTTCGTTCGTGGCATGGGTCAGTTCACGGGGGTGATCTGCCAGGTGATTCCGTGTGGTGTGAGGGAGTTCAGGAAGTCGGTGGGGGTGAAGGCTTCGGCGGGGGATAGGGCGCCGGGTTTGGTGGGGGTGGTGGTTAGGCGGGTGGCGGCTTCTACGGCCATTAGGGCGGTGTCTCGGTAGGCGTCTGGGCCGGTGAGGAGGGCGCGGATGGTGGTGCCGTCGGGGGTGGTGGCGTCCAGGACCAGGTCGTAGTGGAGGTGGGGGCTGGGGGCGGGGAGGGAGTTGAGGATGTCGGGGGTGAGGTTGGCTAGTTGGGTGAGCATGTCGGTGGCGACTACGCCTGCTACGAAGGAGACGTTGGTGTGGCGGGGGAGGGTGAGGACGGGGGGTTGTTGGAATTTCGCGACGGGGGTTGGGGTCGAATCGCCTGGGAAGGTCATTGCGGAGGGGTGGGGGAGGGGGCCGGTGTGGAGTTCGCCGTTTTCGTAGTGCCAGCCGCCTGAGCGGAACCAGTCCAGTCCTGCCAGAACGGTTTCCGCGCTGCCTCGGGAGCCGCCGCCTTCGCCGCGTGCGATCAGGCTCATCACTATCGCGGCGGGGGCGGGGAGTTGTCGGGCGGCTAGGTGGCCGAGCAGGTCGCCGGGGAGGTTGCTGTTGGTGATGCCGGGGAGGAGGGTGACACCGGCGGCTTCGGCGCGGGGGCCGTACTCGTCGAATACCTTTTTCAGGAACAGTTGCTCGCCGGAGGTGTCGGTGTAGTGCGCGCCCGCGGCGATGGCGGCGGCCAGTACCGGTTCACCGAGGGTGACGTAGGCGGGCAGAGTGCTGATGACGACGTCGACCTCGGTGAAGGCGGTTGTCAGGGCGGCTGGGTCGTCGAGGTCGGCGATGCGGATTTCGGCGGTGGGGACGCCCGCGCGGACGGCCGCGTCTCGCAGGCGGGTTTCGTTGCGGCCCACCAGGATAGGGGTGATTCCGCGGCGGTGGAGTTCGCTGAGGACGTAGTTGCCGGTGTGGCCGGTGGCGCCGTACACGGCGATCGTGGGGAGCGACTGCGTTTCGGTGTTCGTCATGACTTCGAAGTTATGGGGATCGGGTGAGGCAATGAATGGCTCTGCGGCTCAGTTCGATGCTCGATTCACTCAGTGCTCGATCGACCCGTAGGTTGGGCGGGTGGATGTGCTCAGCGAAACCATTACCGCGATACGCACCGGCGATCCGACCTGCGGAATGTTTGCTCGGCACGCTCCCTGGGGGCGCGGCTATCCGAGGGTGCCGGGCACCGGATTCCATGTGGTGCTGCGCGGTTCGTGCTGGCTGATCCCGCCCGCCGGTGACCCGATCGCACTGGCCACCGGCGATGTGATCCTCATGCCGCGCGGGGCCGAGCACGCGCTCGTCGACAGCCTCGGCAGCGTCGTGACCGAGCGGGCTCACCTCGGCGAACCGCGAGAGATCCTCGGTCCCGGCGCGCGCAGCGAACTCTTGTGCGGCGCCTACGAACTGGGTCGTCAGCGCAGTCATCCGCTGCTCGACGAGTTGCCCGAATTCGTCCATCTCCCAGCGCATCCCGATCGAAACCCGGCGCTGCGCGGTGTCGTCGAGATTCTGGCCGCCGAGATGGCGCGGCCTCGCGTCGGCACCGATGCGGCCATCCCGCCGTTGCTGGAAGCCATGGTGTTGTTCGCGCTGCGGGCGTGGTTCGAGGCGCAGGGCCCGGCCCGGTCCGGCTGGGCCGCCGCCTTCACCGACCCCGCGGTCATCGCCGCGCTGCGCGCCATGCACGGTGCGCCCGAACGGGCGTGGACTGTGCCCGAACTCGGCGCTCTCGCCGGAGTCAGCCGGGCCACGCTGACGCGACGGTTCGCCGCCACGGTGGGGGAGCCGCCGCTGTCCTATCTCACTCGATGGCGCATGCTCACCGCCGCCAGACTGCTGCGCGAGACCGAAACCCCGCTGGCCAGCGTGGCGCGCAGGGTCGGCTATCAGAGCGAGTTCGCCTTCGCGAAGGCCTTCAAACGCGAATACGGCCTCGCGCCTGGTCAATACCGTCGCAAGGATGACGCTCCGGCCGTTGTCGCGGTGTAACCGGTGCCGCGGTAGCGGTGTCGGCCTCTAAGTAGCTTTCGGGGGTGACGCGGGACGAATCACCTTCTCCGACTTAATTGTTCGAGATTGGGATCGCTGGCGTGCGGGTGGTGCGATACTGGGCTTCCTTATCGACCGTCCAGGAGGGATGGATGGGGGGCAGCTGGCTGTTGGGGGTGGCGTTCGGCGGGGCGGTGGCTGCGGCCAGGCTGGATCTGGCGCTGCGGCAGGTGCGGCCGATCAGATTGCGCGGTGGGGGTGGGATTCCGCCGGAGCCGGAGGCTGTGGTGTGGGTGCTTCGGGCGGCGCTGGCGGCGGAGGTTGGACAGGGTGGCGAAGCGCCCGTTGGATTGGTCCTGGCGTGCCCGGACGAGTGGCTGCCTGTGCACGCCGGGATGCTCGCGCAGGCGGCGGGGGTCGTGGGGTATCCGGTGAATCTGGTTCGGCTGGTACCGATTTCGGTCGCTATCGGTCGCTGTACGACCGGCTATCCCGGCGGACCGGCCTCGGCGGCCGCGTGCGGTGCGCTGCTGCGTGCAACCGATCCGGCGGGCTATCAGCCTCCAGTGCAATCGAATTCGGACCTGGCTCCAGCGGCGGCGAGCACGCGGCCGCCTGCCCGCCGAGCCCCCCGGTTCTGGATGCCCGGCGTCGCGCTGGCGATCGTAATCGCCAGTGGGACAACAGCTGTCATCGGCGCGACCCGTAGCGACACCACGGCGAGCGCCGCGACGGCGTCCGCCACACCACAACCCACCACACCACAACCCACCACACCGCGGCCGACCATCGTCATCAGCCCCGCAGCGGGCGGCCGCAACCCCGCGCAGCCCGGAATCACGAAACCGACCTTGCCGCCGCAGATCCCGCCGCCGGAAACCAGCGAACCGCCGCCCGTCCCGGAGCCGCCCGCCCCGACCACCACTGTGCAGCCCCCGCCGACCGCGGTACGGCCCGTCGAGCCCGAGCCCGCGAGTCCCGCCCCACCCGAACAACCCGCACCACCGAACGATATGCGCGAGGCCACCATTCGCGGCTTCTGCCAAGGAATCCTCAACCAGGCGGACACCTTCCCAGGCGGCCTGTCGGCCATGCGAGCTCGAGTACCGCCGCCGCTGTTCGCCTCGCCCGCCGATTGGTCGGAGGCATTCGACCGAGCGGCCGCCGGATCATGCTCGTGAGCGTCAGGCACGTCCAGCCCCACCCTTGACAGTTAGTGACCGATCGGTTGCAATGTTGAGTGTGAGCTATGACACGATCATCAAAGGTGGCCGTTGGTTCGACGGCACCGGTGCACCGTCCGCTGTTCGGCATATCGGGTTACGAGGGGATCGCGTGGTCGCGGTGTCCGCGGAGCCCCTCGATGAGGGTGGGTGTGCGCGGGTTGTCGACGCGCGGGGGAAGTGGGTGGTGCCGGGGATGGTGGATATTCACACCCATTACGACGTCGAGGTGTTGGGAGAGCCGGGGCTGGCGGAGTCGGTGCGGCATGGGGTGACGACGGTGCTGTTGGGGTCGTGTTCGCTGTCGACCGTGCACGCGGGGGCCGTGGATGCGGGGGATCTGTTCGGGCGGGTGGAGGCCATTCCTCGGCGGCATGTGATCGACGTGGTGGCGGGGAAGACGTGGGGTTCGGCGCGGGAGTACGTCGCGGCGCTGGAGGCTTTGCCGTTGGGCCCGAATATCGCCGCGATGCTGGGGCATTCGGATATTCGGGCCGCGACGATGGGACTCGATCGCGCGACTCGCAAGCAGGTGCGGCCCACCGCGGCCGAGCAGGCGGCGATGGAGGCCGCGCTCACCGAGGCGCTGGACGCGGGGTTCGTCGGGATGTCGGCGCAACAGCTGTTGTTCGACAAGGTCGATGGTGAGGTGGCGCGCTCGCGGACCCTGCCGTCGACCTATGCGAGGTGGCGGGAACGACGGCGGCTCAACGCGATTTTGCGGCGGCGGGGTCGAGTGTTGCAGGGCGGGCCCGATATTCAGCATCCGCATCGCATACTCGCGGTGGTCTTCGCCAGCGTGGGCCTGCTGCGGCGGCGGCTCAAGACCACCTTGATCTCGGCGGCGGACCTCAAAACCAATCCGCTGCTGGTGTCACTGCTCACCACGATGGCCCGCGTGGTCAATGCCCTCGGCGGCGATTTCCGCTGGCAACATCTGCCGGTGCCGTTCGAGGTGTACGCCGACGGCATCGACCTGGTCATCTTCGAGGAATTCGGTTCCGGCGCGGCCGCCTTGCACCTGGCCGATCAGGTGCAGCGCAATGCGCTCATGAGCGATGAGAACTACCGGCGACGGTTCCGCAAGGACTACGACTCCACATTCGGGATTCGGGTCTGGCATCGCGACTTCTTCGACGCCGAGATCGTCGACTGCCCGGACGGCAGCGTCATCGGCAAGACCTTCGGCCAGGTCGGCGTCGATCGTGGCGGCGTGCACCCGGTCGACATCTTCCTGGACCTCGTGGTCGAGCACGGCACCAAACTGCGCTGGCGCACCACGATCTCCAACCATCGGCCCGAGATCCTGAACAGGCTCAGTGTGGATCCAGGGGTGCAACTCGGGTTCTCGGATGCGGGCGCGCACCTGCGGAACATGGCGTTCTACAACTTCGGCCTACGCTTCCTGCGCCGGGTGCATCAGGCGGAACAGGCCGGGAAGCAGTTCATGTCGCTGGAGCGCGCGGTGCACCGGGTGACCGGCGAACTCGCGGACTGGTACGGCATCGACGCCGGTCATCTGCGGACAGGCGACCGCGCCGACCTGGTGGTGATCGACCCCGCCGGGCTCGACGATTCCCTCGACGCCTACGCCGAGTGTCCGGTCGCCATGTACGACAACTTGCCCCGTATGGTCAATCGCAACGACAAAGCCGTGTCGGCCGTATTCGTCGGAGGCCAGTACGTCTTCGGTGACGGGCAGCCCGCCGAGGTCCTCGGCGCCCGCCGAACCGGCCGATTCCTGCGAGCTGGAGGGTAATTGACGACCGCGCGACGAACCCAGGCCGAGCGCCGCGCCAACACCATGGCCAAACTCGTCGATGCCACCATCGACACCATTGCCGAAATCGGTTACCACAAAGCCTCTTTGGGCGAGATCAGCAGCCGCGCGGGCATATCCAAGGGTGCCATCTTCCGGCACTTCGACTCGCGTATCGATCTCGTGGTGGCGGCCGCCGACGAGGTCCGTCGCCGTCACATGGCGGCGGTGGAGAATCTGCGGCTACCCGAGAACACCGGCCACCCGGTGGATCTCGCGGACATCATGCACCTGATCCGCCGCGAGGTCCGCGACGCCACGAACACCGTGTGGCTCGAACTGTTCGTCGCCGCCCGCACCGAACCCGAACTGCGCGAACGCTTCGAGCCCGTCGTGCGCACCCTGATCAGCGAGGTCGAGGAGATCGCGGTGGCCGCGCTGGCCCCGGACGTCTCGCCCGAGGTCGCGCGGCTCATAGCCACGTCCCTGATTCACATGTTCGACGGCGAGGCGATCTTCCGGAACACCTACCCGCGCCCCGAGATGGAGGCCGCCCGCATCGAGCTCATCGCGGCGGCCTTCCGGAGCGCGACCGCCGCGAATCAGCTGTCGAGTTAGGCGAGCGGTCCTCACGCGCCGAGCGCCTCGGTAATCTTCCGGGCCATCGCGGTGACGGCGGGGGTGGGCTGCTTGCCGGAGTGGGCGGTGGCCTCCACCGCGACCAGGATGGTGGCGCGGAAATTGTCGGCCTCGGCGGGGTCCTCGCCGTTGAGCACGCTCATCGCGGCGCTCAGGGCGGGCAGGACCTGCTCGGCGAGTTCGGCGGTGTTCTTACCCTTCAGCTTGATGTCCTTCGACTTGGCGGCGAGGACGTGCCCGACCAGACCCGTCGCCGAGGTCAGGGCGATGGATCCCTGGGTGACGCCCTTGTGCGGGGCACCGGCGGAGGCGAGCAGCGCGACCGCGCCGTAGGCGGCGACGCGGATGGTGGACTTGTCCTGGTCGGTCAGGGTGATGATGGCGGACATGATGTGCTCCTTCGGTTTTCGTTTCGACCGGAACCGGGTCGGTCCCGGTTGCTTCGTTCGATGTACACACAGTCGCCGGTCGCGCTGACACCGCGCTGACCGCGCGCTGACATGGCCGCTGACACGATGTGCGGACTCGGCGGCCACCGGTATCAGCGCTACCGTTGACGTGATGGTCGAATCCGCGCGAAAGCTTCCTCGGCAGCGGCGGTCCCGGGAGACGGTGGACACGCTGCTGGAGGCCGCCGCGCAGGTGTTCACCCGAGAAGGGTTGGGGGCGACGACCAATCGGATCGCCGAGCGGGCGGGGCTGTCCATCGGGACGCTGTACCAGTACTTTCCGAACAAGCAGGCGCTGTTGCGGGTGTTGGCCGAGCGTCATCTCGCGGAGAGCGGAGCGCGGCTCGGGGCGGTGCTGGCCGAGATGCGGGTGACGCTACCGCCGTTCGAGGAGGCCATGCGGGGGATCCTTGAAGTGGTGGTCGAGTTGCATCGGGATCGGCCGGGGCTGCACGCGCTGCTGCATCGAGTCGCGCCGCGGGTACAGGCGGAAGTCGAAGCGCTGCAAGGGTTCGAGGATCATCTGGTCGCCGAGATCGCGTTCCATCTCGACCGGTGTGGCCGCGGCGGAGACGATGCGACGGCGACGGCGCGGTCCCTGGTGCATACGGTCGATGTGCACGTGCACCGTGTACTGCCCCGGCACGGGGTGACCACTGATCAGCTCATGGCCTTGGTGCGGAGGCTGGCTCCGGAATCGTGAGAGCTGCTGTCATGTAGTGCTTTTCGTTGCGGCCAGGATTTCGCGAAGTGTGGTGGCGAGTTGGGTGAGGCCGGGTTCCTCGAGGGGGAAGTGGCCGCAGCCGTCGAGCAATACCACTCGCGTGGGCGCGGCGACGCGGGAGAGGAAGGCCGTGCTCAACTCGGGTGGAGTCCAGCGGTCGGCGGCGGGATGGGTGAGTGTGATCGGCACGGCCGCAAAGGATTCCGGCGCGGTATGCCGGAAGGAGAGGAAGTCGGCGAGCAGCCCGAACGGCACGCTGACCCCGCCGCCCTTCGGGTCCGACGTGCAGATGCGCGACACCTCGGGGTCCAGGCTCATATTGCCCATGTCCACCAGCCATCGAATCGGCACCCGCACCCCACCCAGCAGCGGATCGACCGCACGCAGCAGCGCCGGTGCGATACCGCCCGTGAAAGACCAGCGGGCGGCCGCGCGACGCGCCGCCGGATCGGCGGGATCGAGCAGACAGGTCGCCACCACATGCGCGATGCCCTCGGTGCGGGCGGCGGCCTCGTAGGCGAGCATTCCGCCCATGCTGGCACCGAACAACACCAGCGGTCGCGGGTCGGATTCGATTTCGGCGCAGACGAATTCGGTGAGCAGCTCTGCCCAGTCGCGGTAGCGCACCGAACCGGGACGCGGTTCCACGGTGTCGCCGTAGAGCGGCAGATCCACCGCCATCACCTCGACGCCCTCCTGCCGGGCGGTCGCCGTCAACGGCCACAGTAGACCCGCGTGGCCGCCCGCCCCGTGGATGGCGAGCAGCCGCACCGTCGCATTCGGATTGTCGGTGCGCGCCACATGAATTCGGCGGCCGCGCCACGGCCACCAGGTGTGCCGAGGTTCGGGGATGGGGTCGCGGCGATGGGAGGCGGGCAGCAATTGTGCGTATCGGAGGAAATCCACCACCTCAGCCTCGTACCGCCGCGGATGGCCGACAACTCGCGTTCCGGCCGCTCGCTGTCGCCGCGCGACAGTGGCTGAGCTGCGTCGATACGCGTGCGTCGCACAGGTTCCCGGGTCTGCTCGCATTCCGTCGCGCGGCCTGACATTTGCCGGGGTTGTCTCGTCGGAGTGTCATGACTGCGAACGAAGATGAGATCAGGGCGTTCCTCGCGCGCCGCACCGAGGCGCAGCGCGCCAAGGACATCGATCGACTCATGGCGTGCTATTCGCCCGACATCGTCTATTACGACGTCGTCGCGCCCCTGCGATTCACCGGCGCCGACGAAGTGCGGCGCAACTTCCTGCGGTGGTTCGACGGCTACACGGGCCCGATCGGCTTGGAGACGCACGATCTGACCATCGGCGTGGAGGGCGATGTCGCCTTCGCCAATATGCTGCACCTGGATTCGGGGACGCATATCGGCGGCGTCGAGTTGTCGATGTGGGTGCGCGAGACCGTGTGCCTGCGCCGCGTGGACGGCCGGTGGTTGGTTACCCACGAGCACATCTCGATGCCGGTCAGCCCGACCAACTTCCAAGTCTGGTGCGCGAAGTCGAAGGACGCGCCCGCGCGCGGTGGCGGCAGCACCGTGTTCGGACTCGTCCTGCGCGGCCTGCGGGCGCGCGTCACCCGACGACGGTAGCTCCTTGACCGTGGCCGGGGGCTGTTCTATGGTTCATTACATCAGTAATGAACCATAGAACTGGTGCCACGTCAGGTGCGCCCGGATGCGATGGAGTGCCGTGTTCGACAACCGGAGCCCGATCTATCAGCAGATCGCCGACCAGATCCGCACGGACGTACTGCACGGGACGCTTGCGGAGGATGAGCAGATCATGTCCACCAACCAGTACGCGCAGATGTTCCGGATCAATCCGGCCACCGCGGCCAAGGCGTTCGGGGAGCTCGTGGCCGAGGGCGTGATCTACAAGCGACGCGGGGTGGGCATGTTCGTCGCGCCCGGCGCGCGGGAGGCGCTGGCGCGTCAGCGCCGGGAACGGTTCTTCGCGGAAGTGGTGGACCCGATGATCGCGGAGGCTACCGCGCTCGGGCTGCCGCTCACCGAGGTTGTCGCACATATCGAAAGTGCGGGGGAGGAACGGAAATGACCATACGGATCGAATTCGACAAGGTGAGCGTGCGATATCCGCGCAGCGCCGACACGGCCGTGGACGGGGTGACGTTCAGCATGGCCGGACCGGGTATCCACGGTGTGCTCGGCCGCAACGGCGCGGGCAAGACCACACTGCTCTCGGTGCTGGCCGCCTTCCGGAAGCCCAGTGCGGGAAGGGTTTTGCTCGACGGCGAACCGGTGTACGAGAACCCCGCCGCGATGAGCCGCATCTGCCTGATCAGCGGCGGCGGTGACACCGTCGAACACAACTGGCCCGAAGACCGTGTCGCCGACGCGCTCACCATGGCCGCGCTGTTTCGGCCGAACTGGTCGGCCGAGTACGCCGACGAACTGGTGGCGAAGTTCGAACTGGCTCCGCGCAAACGGCTTTCGGAGCTCTCCCGCGGGCAGCGCGCACAACTCGGCTGCGTGCTCGGCCTGGCCTCCCGTGCGCCGGTCACCATTTTCGACGAGACCTACCTGGGCATGGACGCACCCGCGCGGCACCTGTTCTACGACGAACTGTTGCGCGACTACGACTCCCACCCGCGCCTGATCATCCTGTCCACGCACCTCATCGACGAGGTCGCGCCACTGTTGGAGGACGTGGTGATCCTGCACAAGGGTCGGCTGCTGGTACACGACGACGCCGAGACCCTGCGCGGGCGCGGCGCCGCCGTGACCGGCCCGGCCGACCGGGTGGATGCCTTCATCGGCGATCGCACCGTCTTGAGCCTGCGGGAACTCGGTGGCACCAAACGCGCCACGGTGCACGGGGAACCGTGGTCGGAGCAATCCGCGCTGGCGGCGGGTGTGACCGTCGAACCCCTTGCGCTGCAAGAACTTTTCGTTCACCTCACCACCAGAGGAGCCCGGTGATGCGACGCTTCGCGGTAACTCGAAACCTGTGGCACTCCAGCGGACTGGTGATCGTCTGGGCCGGGCTGCTGATCGTGTCCCTGCTGGTGACCGTGGCCGTCAGCTTCTTCCGGGACATCACGATCAGTGGCTGGGGCGTCTTCGTCTTCATCAGCCCCTGGTACATGCTCGGCATGGGCGTCTACGTCACGGCGATCTACCTGCCGATGTACATCGCCCACGGCGTCACCCGACGCCAATGCCTCTCGCAGGCACTGCTTTTCGGCCTGCTGTTGGTCACCGTGGGTGCCGCGCTGGTGACCCTCGGCTTCGGAATCGAACGTGCCGTGTATGCGGTGGCGGATTGGCCGCAAGCCCTGGAGGCGGACGCTTCGGCGTTGTACACCTCCGCCGACCAGTACGGATGGATATTCCTGGGCTTCTGGCTGGGTTTCGCCATCTTCCTCGCGGTGGGCGCGGCCATCGCCGCGGCGTTCTACCGTCGGGCCTGGGGCGGTGTGGGCGGGCTGCTGCTCGTCGTCGCCGGACTGATCCTGATCGTGCCCGCCGGAATGGCGAGCGCGACGAACATCCCGACGAAACGCATACTCGAGCAGTGGGCCGATTCGGTGGGCACCGCCGCCATCCTCACCGCCTGCGTCCTCGCCGCCCTCGCGGCGACCGCGGCCACCTGGGCGCTCGTCCGCGATATGCCGATTCGCCTCGGCAGCAGGTGATTCGCGGGGCCGATCCGGGCCCACTGTAGGGTCTGTACCCGGCGTAGGGAACACCGGTGCGAATCCGGGGCTGTCCCGCAACTGTCACCGGGGAGCTATCCACCGATTTCATGGCCACGACCTGCCCAGGTTGGAAGGCCGGTGGGGTGTGTTGATCCGGGAGCCAGGATACCTGCGCCCGCGGTATCGGGATCACACCCACGAGGATGGCAATGAACAACTACACATCGGATCGGCCGGGATTCGGCCGCCGGACGTTCCTGCGCGGCAGTGCGGGGGCGTTCGGCGCTGTCGTGCTGGGCGGGGCCGGAATAATGACGGGCTGCGGCTCCGACAGCGGCAGGGGCGCCGCACAGGGGCCGCCACGATCGGGCGGGCGCTTGCGCACCGTCATCGCGGGGCGGTCGGCGAGCGCCGATGTGCTCGATCCGCATCAGGCCGGTAGTTCGGCGGGCGGCGCGGTGTCGAAGAACGTGTGGGACAAGCTCGTCGCCTACAACAACGATCTGACGCTGCGCTATCGCCTCGCGGAATCGCTCGAGCCCAATGCCGATGGCAGCCAATGGCGTATCCGGCTGCGGCCGGGCGTGGTCTTCAGCGACGGGAGCCCGCTCACCGCGCGCGATGTGCTGTGGAGCTTCGAGCGCATGCTCGACCCGGCCAAGAAGTCGTCCGGCGATCTTTCCGCGGTGGATATGTCGCGTACTCGCGCCGAGGGCGATCTCGACGTGGTGGTCGCCATGAAAACCCCACTGGCGGACTTCGGTTCGGTATTGGCGGGCTGGTACTGCTACATCGTCAAGGACGGCACCGGCGTGATCGACGGGTCGGTGCTGCCCGTCGGCACCGGACCGTTCGCGCTGCAACGCTGGTCACCGGGTGACCGAACCCTGCTGCGGCGCAACGAGAGATACTGGGACGGCGCCGTACTGCTCGACGAGGTCGAGATCATTCAGATCGCCGAGACCGAGGCGCGCGTGAACGCCTTCCTGTCCGGGGAAGCCGATGTGGTGCACGAGATCTCGTACCTACAGGCCCGAAATCTCGCCGGTGATCCGGACACCACCGTGGTGGTGCCACCGGCCGGGCTCATGGGCGCGTTCCAGATGCGCGTGGACATACCGCCTTTCGACGATGCGCGGGTGCGCCAGGCCATGCGGTTGGCGGTGGACCGGCAGGCCATGGTCGATGCGGTGTACTACGGCTACGCCGAGATCGGCAACGACGTCTACGGCAAGGGCGCG
Source organism: Nocardia sp. NPDC050406 (assembly GCF_044459025.1). Lineage (NCBI taxonomy): Bacteria > Bacillati > Actinomycetota > Actinomycetes > Mycobacteriales > Nocardiaceae > Nocardia > Nocardia sp. NPDC050406. The sequence continues at coordinate 1,267,012 of NZ_JBITIM010000002.1, forward strand.
CCGTTCTATCACGACGGCCTGCCGCAGCGCTCCTACGATCCGCAACGGGCGCGCGAGCTGCTGCGCGCGGCGGGCAAAGAGAACTTGACGGTGACGCTGCCCACCGCCGACGGCACGCCGGGCATGCTCGAATCGGCGACGCTCTTCGCCGAACAGGCGAAGGCCGCGGGCATCACCATCCAGCTCGAATCGGTTCCGGCCGACACCTACTTCTCGCAGGTCAGCGGTAAAGCGCCGCTGTCCCATATCGGTTGGTGGAACTACAGTCTCGACTATTTCTACGGCCAGACCATGACGAGCGATTCGCCGAGCAATGGCACCGGCTGGCGGCGGCCGGGATGGGATGCCAAGTTCGCGGCGGCGCGCGCGGCCATGGATCCGGCAAGGCGCGCCGCGCTGTATCGCGAACTCCAGCAAGAGCTGTGGGACGAGGGCGGCTACATCCTGCACAGCTTCGCCAAGCGGCCCGACGCGGCCAAGAACCATGTGGGTGGCGTGCGCGACGGCGTGCCCGGCACCGACGACTGGGCGAACTACGCGACTACCTGGCTGGCCGAGCACTGATCCGATCGTGATCGCCTATATCGCTCGGCGCGTGGGCGCCGGGATCGGTGTGCTGTTCGCTGTCGCACTGATGGTTTTCGTACTGTTCGAGGCGCTGGATTCCGATGCGGCCACGGTGATTCTGTCGCGCCAAGGCAGCGGCGATCCGACCCCCGAACAGCTGGCGGCGCTACGCGCGCAACTGGGTCTGGACCGGCCTGCTCCGGTGCGCTTCCTGGAATGGGTGGTCGACTTCGCGCGGGGCGATTTCGGGAACTCCCTGATTTCGGGTCGGCCCGTGCGCGATGTGTTGCTCGATCGGGCCGCCAACAGCGTCACCCTCGCGGTACTGACTGCCGCCCTGCTGATTCCGGTGGCGCTGGCACTCGGCCTCGTGGCGGGTGCGCGGCCTGGTTCCCGGACCGATCGGGTGATCAGCATGAGTGCGCTGGCGGCGGAATCCATGCCCTCCTTCGTTTTCGGGGTGTTGCTGGTGGCCACGGTGTCGCTGTCGCTGCGGCTGCTGCCCGCCGTATCCCTGCTGCCGACCGGGACGAGTGCGTGGAGCCGTCCGGAGATTCTGGTGCTGCCGGTGACGTGCCTGCTGCTCGGCCTGTGCCCGCACCCGGTGCGTATGGTGCGGGCACAGACGACCGAGGTCATGGCCAGCCCGTACATACGGACCATGCGGCTCAACGGGATTGGTGGGCTGCGGTTGATGGTGCGCCATGTCGCGCCGAATGCGGTGTCGGCGTCGATTCACCCGCTGGCGGGATCGGTGGTCGGTCTGATCGGCGGGGTTGCCGTGGTGGAGACGCTGTTCGCGTTTCCGGGTCTGTCACAGGAATTATTGCGCGCCATCGAATCTCGGGACTTTCCGTTCGTGCAGTCGGCGGCCGTACTGTTGGCGGCCGTCGGTATCGGGATCTACCTCGTCGCGGATCTGCTGACGCTGCTGGTGAGTCCCCGGGCACGGCAGGTGGCGATGGGGGAGAACAGATGAAGGGGCGCGGTCGAATTCGTTCGGTCTGGCTGATGGTCGTGGTGGCGGTACTGCTGCTCGTGGTGGTCGGCCCGCTACTCGCGCCGTATGCGCCGACCGCGCCGACCGGTCCGCCGTATCAGGAGCCCTCGGCGCGGCACCTGCTCGGCACCGATGTTGTTGGGCGGGACGTGCTTTCGCGGGTGCTGCACGGTGGTCTGCCGCTGCTGTCGATCGCGGGGTTGTCGCTGGTCGTCGCCTACACGCTGGGTTTGGCGCTCGGGCTGATCGCCGGGCTGCGCGGGGGATGGGATCGCTGGATCATGCGGCCCGTGGACGCCATCGTCGTGGTGCCCTGGTTTCTGCTGCTCGCCGTGATCGCCACCGCCATGGGAGCCGGGCCCGCCGCCATCGTGGTGACCGCGGCGTTGGCGTCGGTGCCGTGGATCATTCGTATCGTCCGCACCGGCGTCCTCGAACTCACCACCACCGGATACGTGGAATCGGCGCGGGCGAGGGGTGAACCGCTGTGGCGGCTCGCGGTGGTGGAGGTGTTGCCGAATCTGCGGGCCGTGGTCCTCGCCGATGCCGGGGTGCGGATGTCGGCGACCATTTCGCTGGTCGCGGTGAGCGGGTTCCTCGGTCTCGGCATGCGCCCGCCTTCACCCGACTGGGCCTTGATGATCACCGAGAATCGGCCCGGGTTCGGTATGCAGCCGTGGGCGGTGCTGGCACCCGCGTTGCTGATCATGCTGTTGGTGGTGTCGGTGAACATGGTGAGCGACAGGGCGTTTGGGGTTGTTCGCCGGAGCAGGGTGCGTCCCCTGGAGACCGACGCGGCGGTGTCCGGACTGCTGGTCGACAGGCTGACCGTTCGTGATTCTCGCGGAAATGTTGTCCTGGAGGATATTTCGCTGCGTATACCGCAGGGCGACAGCGTGGCCGTGGTCGGTGCGTCGGGTGTGGGGAAGACCACGCTCGCCTTGGCCGCACTCGGCGCGTTGCCGCCTGGCATGGTCGCCTCGGGATCGGTCGGAATCGGTACACCCGGTGATCGGCGCGCGGTCGGCTACGTGCCGCAGGATCCGGCGACCGGACTCAATCCCGCGCTGCGCATCGGTACGGCTATCCGCGAAATGGCAAAGCTGCGAGGGGTTCTCAAGGAGGGTGCGGTCCGCGAGGCATTGCGCCGAGTGGATCTGCCCGCCGATCGAGAGTTCCAGCGGCGATTCCCGCATCAGCTCTCCGGGGGCCAGCAGCAGCGGGTGCTACTGGCCATGGCATTGCTGGGCGACCCCGCGCTGTTGGTTCTCGACGAGCCGACCACAGGATTGGACAGCCGTACTCGGGAGCTCCTGGTCGAGACGCTGGTGCGGATTCGCCGCGAGGCCTCGACCACGCTGTTCGTGATCACGCACGACCTGGCGGCACTGTCCTCGCTCATCGACCATGTGCTGGAACTGGATCGGGGCAGGGTGGTGTCGTACGCACCGTATCGGGAGGGTGCCGCCGATACCGCCGCTGTGGTGCGGAAGCCATGCGCCACGGCGGCGGTACCGGTGCTCGCGGTGCGGGGACTCACCGTGTCGCACAGCCGCCGCGCCGAGCCGGTCGTCGACGACGTGTCGTTCACCCTCCGCCCCGGTGAATGTCTTGCCATTACGGGACGGTCCGGTGCGGGCAAGACAACGCTGGCGCGAGCGCTGGCGGGACTACACAGTCCGGTGCGGGGAGTAGTCGAATTGGACGGTGCCCCAGTGCATCCCCGCGTGGACCGCCGTCCATTCGAACACCGCCGCGCCATTCAGCTGGTCTTCCAAAACCCCGCGACCTCGCTGAACCCCTCGTATCGCATCGACACCCAGGTCGGCCGACCACTACGTCTGCTGCACGGCATGGACAAGAGTGCCGCCGCCCAACAGGCCCGGCAGCTGCTGGACCAGGTCGGCCTGGGCGACGACCTGATCGTCCGCCGCCCCGCCCAGCTATCCGGCGGGCAACAGCAGCGCGCCGCCATCGCCCGAGCTCTCGCCGCGCGACCGCGCATTCTGATCTGCGACGAAATCACCTCCTCCCTCGATAGATTCGCGCAGCAGCGGGTGATCGACCTCCTGGACGAACTGCGGCTCGCCGGGATGGCGCTAATCGTGATCAGCCACCAGAGCCACGTCATCGACCGTCTCGCCGATACCGTGCTCACCCTCGACGCGAGCCGCGGCTCGGTCACGAACGATGAAGACGATGGCGAGCGCCGCGAGGGCGGCCCCGATCAGGCATACGCTGGTGAGGGACGCGCCGCGGGTGAGAGTCGAGGCCGCCAGTAGCGGGGTGGCGCTGATTCCCAATTGGAAGGCGGATACCGTCGTCGCTCCGGCCAGGGTCGGAGCGTCGGCGGCAATCGTGAAGACACGGCCGTACTGGGCTGGGTTGAGTACGAAAGCCGCTGTGCCGAGCAGGAATACGACCGGGACCACCAGCCACGCGTTCCGCATGGTGATCGCCAGAATTAGCGAGAGCAGCACGATGGCGACGGAGCCCGTGAGCAAGGCACGATGCGGATGCTGGTCGGAGATGCGGCCGCCGATGGCGAGCCCGGTGAAGGCCCCGATGCCGAAGAGGGCGAGGACGGCCGGAATCCAGACGTCGGGAATCGCGGTGATCTCGGCGAGCATGGCCGCGAGGTAGTTGAACGTGATCATATAAGCGGCGGTCGTCAAGATCGTGATCGCGAATATGCCCCACAGCAACGGATTTCGCATCGTAGCCAGCTCGCGCTTCACGCTGGGGCGTTCCTCCGAAGGCGAGGTCGCGGGCAGCCCGAGCAGACACCCGACAATCCCGGCCAGGGTCAACACCACAACCGCCCAGAAGCCGCCACGCCACTGCGTGAAGTGACTCAACAGCGTCCCGACCGGACCGCCCACCACCATGGCAATACTCAAGCCGCTCACCACAACTCCGGAAGCGCGTGCCTTGCGATCCGGGCTCACCAGCCTGATCGCCGTCACCGCCGCGACCGCGAAGAACCCCGCATAAGCGAGACCGGAAACGAACCGAGTGAGCAAGAGGACCTGGTAATCGCCCACAAGACCGACGGCAACGCTGGCGGCGAACACCGCTTGCGTGGCAACCAGAGCGGTACGTGGCGGCCAGTGCAAACTGAGTACCGCGAACGGTGGGCCGCCCAACACGACGCCCAGCGCGAACGCAGTGATCAGCATGCCCGCTGACGAAAGCGAGATATCGAGATCCGCTGCCACATGCGGCAACACACCCGCCAAGAGGAACTCGGCCGTCCCCATGGCGAACAGGCAGAAGCTCAGCAGATAGACGCCAACGGGCAAACGGTTGTCCGTTGTGCTTGTTTTCGTATCCAAGTGGATCACCTCCGCTACGGAGCATCGGAGGTCGTCGGCGAGGACGACGAAAAACGTTGCCGTTTCCGGGAATCGGACATCAACGATTTGAAGATCCTTAGATCAGAAATATTTCCTGCACTGGCACAGCGAATTTCGCGATAGAATAGTGCCATGAATTCGGGTGGGGAAATCAACAAGAAGGGCGCGGAAGCCATTTTGGCCGACCTCGACGCCCTTCTCGATTCTCTGCTCGACACCCCGACCGCCATTATGTCCGATGATGAATTCATCGACCACATGCGCGAATTCGAAGCCTTCGCCCGCAAAGTCGCCGTCGTACAACACCGCTTCGCGCAAGCGGTCGCCGACCGCGGCCTCGCCCAGCGGTACGGATTCAGCCCCACCGCCGGAGTGCGCAGCTTCCTCGTGGAGACGTTGAATCTGTCCAGGGGCGATGCGGCGGCGCGGGCGAACGCGGCCGAGCATCTGGATGATCGCCGGTTCAGCCCGAACGGGTACCTGCCGCCCGCGTTGCCGTTGACCGCGGCCGCGCAAGCCGCGGGCGAGGTGTCGGCCGACCATGTGCGCGTGATCATCTCGGTGATGGACCGCATCCCCGCCAGTGTCGAGCAGCAGTCGCGGACCGAGGCCGAGGAGCGGCTGGTCGAGTCCGCGCGCGTGTGCACGCCCGATGGATTGAAGAAGGTCGGCGCGCGCATCCTCGCGTTCCTCGACCCCGACGGCAAGTTGACCTCCGACCGGGATCGGGCGCGGATGCGCTCGCTGGTGCGCAGCACGCAGCGCATCGACGGGATGATCGAATTCAAGGGCCTGTTCAACCCCGAAGCAACGGCGTTTCTCGACACCATGTTGGCGAAGTGGGCGCGTCCAGGGATGTGCAATCCCGAGGATCCCGACAGTCCGATGGTGGCCGATCCCGATGGGGACGACCGCAGTCTCGTCGAGGCGGCCGCGGCGCGCGACACGCGGTCGCAGGCGCAGCGCAATCACGACGCGCTGTTGGCTTACCTCAAGCACGGCGGCCCGGAAACGCTTGGCAAGCATCGTGGTATCCCCGTGAGTGTCGTGCTCACGATGACCGTCGAGGATGTGGAGAAGGCATCCGGGTGCGCCACGACCGCGACCGGCGGCACGGTGCCGATGAAGACGGCGTTGGAGATGGCCGAGGGCAGCATTCCGACGTTGATGGTGTTCGACCACACGCAGAACAAGCCGCTGCACCTCGCGCCCGGCGTGCGCCTGGCGAACAAATGGCAGCGACTCGCGCGGATCGCGACCGATCGTGGCTGCACGCGTCCGGGTTGTTCGGCCCCGGCGACGATGTGCCAGATGCACCACGTCCTCGGCTTCGCCCAGGGCGGCTTGACCCACATCGAAAACCTCACGTTGGCGTGCGATCAATGCCATGGACGGATCACCGGCACCGCAGCAGGATGGGAAACCGAAGTCCTCGACCACAATTCGGACCATCCCGGCAGAGTGGGGTGGCGAGCCCCCGCGCATGTGGACCCGACCGGTCTACTCGAGGTCAATCATGTGCATCATCCCGACGAGGTCTTGTATCAGGCCGACGTCCGCATAGAGGCACGCCGCCAACACGAATCACGGTCCGACACAGCAAGATCCGCCGCACCCGAACCCCCGTGGTGACAACCCCGGACGCTGGTCCTGCCGCGCCACAACCCCGGGGTATCCCACGCGCGGCGGTCCTCGGCGATGATGAGCTTCACCGGCGGATCGAGCAGCGTACGGGCTTGTGCCCCGGCGGCATTGGTGGCCAGCACGTGCCGCAGCCGCCCGGGCTCTGATAGATGGTGTCTCCTGCTACGCGGGGTCGGGCCCGCACACCCGTGCCCTGCTAGTTGTGCCGGGAGGCAAGCTCACCTCTCTCCAGCCCCCTGGTGACAGCCCAGGCGGAGGTCGTGCCGTGCCAGAACCCCCGGGGGAATCCCACTGCACCCGCGCCGCCGGGAGTCGTGCCGGGAGGCGAACCCACCTCACTCCAGCCCCCGTGGTGACAACCCCGGACGCAGGTCCTGCCGCGCCACAACCCCCGGGGTAATCCCACCGCACCCGTGCCGCCGGAAGTTGTGCCGGGAGGCGAACTCACCTCACTCGAGCCCCCCGTGGTGACAACCTCGGGCGGAGGCCCCGCCGCGCGACAACCCCCGGGTGTATCCGTCAGTGAAAAATCTCTAAAACAGCATTAGTGCAGTCCGCAGGCTGGAATCGCAGGCTTACGGCTCCTAAGTCGCGTCAGCTAAAGTCAGGAAAGGCAGGCGACGCAACCACACTTAATTTCGTTTAAAACCTATCCAGACAAAGACATTTGATTCGTGGCAGTTTCGGTGTCACTCGCTGACCAGTTCGGTGATGAGGTGTTCGACTCGTGTGCGGATTTCGTCGCGGATGACGCGGACCGCCTCGATGCCTTGCCCGGCTGGGTCGTCCAACTTCCAGTCGCGGTAGTCCACTCCGGGGAAGTACGGGCATGCGTCGCCGCAGCCCATGGTGATTACGACGTCGGAGGTTTCGACGGTGTGGGGGGTGAGGATTTCGGGGGACTGGTGGGTGATGTCTATGCCTAGTTCCGTCATGGCCTCGATTGCGGCTGGGTTGAGGGTGTGGGCGGGGGCGCTGCCTGCGGAGCGGACTTCGATGGTGTCGCCTGCGAGGTGGGTGAGGAAGGCTTGGGCCATTTGGGAGCGTCCGGCGTTGTGGACACAGACGAACAGGACGCTCGGCTTGGTGGCCATGGGTCAGACCTTTCGGGGGGTGGTCGGCGCGAATCGTTTTCGGAGCGCAAGGGATACGTAGACCAGGGCGACGAGTACGGGGACTTCGATGAGGGGGCCGACTACTCCGGCGAGGGCTTGGCCGGAGGTGGCGCCGTAGGTGGCTACGGCTACGGCGATGGCGAGTTCGAAGTTGTTGCCCGCCGCGGTGAAGGCCAGGGTGGTGGTGCGTTCGTAGCCGAGTCCGAGTAGCGCGCCAAGGGCGTAGCCGCCACCCCACATGACCGCGAAGTACACCAGCAGCGGCAGGGCGATGCGGGCGACATCCCAAGGGCGGCTGGTGATCTGGTCACCTTGCAGGGCGAACAGCAAGACGATGGTGAAGAGCAGGCCGTACAGCGCCCACGGCCCGATTCTGGGCAGGAACTTCCGCTCGTACCACTCGCGTCCACGCCCGCGCTCACCGATCCGCCGCGAAAGATATCCGGCCAGCAGCGGAATCCCGAGGAAGATGAGTACCGACTTCGCGATCTGCCATGGCGAGGTGTCGATGGTGGTCTGCTCCAGACCGAGCCACCCGGGCAACACCGACAGATAGAACCAGCCGAGCACCGCGAACATGATCACCTGGAATATCGAGTTCAAGGCGACCAGCACGGCGGCGGCTTCCCGATCCCCGCAAGCCAGGTCGTTCCAGATGATCACCATGGCGATACAGCGAGCCAGCCCGACGATGATCAAACCGGTCCGGTACTCCGGCAGGTCGGGCAGCATGAGCCAGGCCAGCGCGAACATCAGCGCCGGTCCGAAGACCCAGTTCAACAGCAGCGAACTGACCATGAGCCCGCGATCGCCGGTGACGGCGTCGAGCCGGTCGTAGCGCACTTTCGCCAGCACCGGATACATCATGATCAACAGGCCGATGGCGATCGGCAGCGAGATGCCGTCGATCTGGACCTTCTCCAGCGCGGTGTTCACCCCGGGTACGGAGCGGCCGAGCAGCAGCCCGGCCACCATGGCCACGCCGATCCACACCGGCAGGAACCGATCCAGCGTCGACAGCTTGCCCACCACGCCGCGCCGGTCGGCGGCGGTGTCCACGCTCACGCCTCGACTCCCGCCGCGGCACCGCTCTCGACCAGCAGTACATCCGAAAGCCGTTGCAGCGCTTCGGGAACCACGCGGTAGTACACCCACGACGCCCGTCGCTCGCTGGCCAACAGCCCGGCCTCGCGCAACACCTTCAGGTGATGGGAGATCGTCGGCTGCGTCACGTCGATGCCCTCCGAGAGGTCGCAGACACACGCCTCCTGTCCGGCTCGGCTGGCGATGGCGCTCAGCAATCGCAACCGGACCGGGTCCGACAACGCCCGGAACACGCTCGCCAACTCGACAGCGGCCTCCTCGGCGAGGGGTTCGCGCACGAGCGGCGCGGCGGAACACGCCTGCACGGGCGTCACGGGTAGCTTCGACTTCGACATGCGCCGATATTGACAGATATCGAAGTGGTTTCTCAAGCAAACTTTCGGTGAATAAAACCCGAAATAGTGAATTCCCTTGCGTACCAGTCGAATTGTCAATAAAAAGCCAATACTTCGGACCGGTGCTGCAATAATTCCCTGGATCCTGTAGGGATCGCGCCGCGGTTTAGCGGGGAATTGGAGTCACGGGTCGAATGAGAATCTATACGACCAGGACGGGACGACGGCGCAGCGTACTAGCGGCAGTCGCCTGCGTCATCGCATTGACGGCCTCGGCCTGTGGGCTGGGCGGGGACGACGCCGCCGCCGTCACCTACGCGGAGGCCAAGGAATCGGGGCGGATCAAGGTCGGCTTCGCGAACGAGGCCCCGTGGGCCTTCCTCGACGAGAAGGGTGAGCTCACCGGCTACGCGCCCGTTGTCGCACGCGCGGTGCTGAAGAAGCTCGGCATCAACGAGATCGAGGGCGTGGTCACCGATTTCGACGGCCTCATCGACGGCCTGCGAGCACAGAACTACGGCTTCGTGGCGGCGGGCATGTTCATCAACCCGAAGCGCTGCGAGGGCTCGGCCTTCGCCATTCCGGACTACCAGGTGGGCTCGGCCTTCCTGGTGCCGAAGGGAAATCCCAGCCAGATCAACCGATTCGAGGACATCACCAAGGCGAACGTGCGCGTCGCCACGCTCGGCGGCGCGGTCGAGAACGGGTACGCGGAAGGCTCCGGCGTGCCACCGAATCTCATCGAGCCGATGGCCAAACAGGACGACATCCTGCGGGCCGTGCGCAATGGCGACGTGTACGGGGCCGCCATCCTCGACGTCACCGCCTCCTGGCTGGTGCGCAACAACCCCGACGCGAATCTCGAAGTCACACAGTCGTTCCAGTACGGTTCGCGCCCGGATGTCGGCACCTTCAACTTCCGGATCGGCGATGACCAGTTCCGCGAGGACTTCAATCGCGAACTGCGCGCACTGCACGAGAGCGGTGAGTGGCTACGCCTGGTGGAGCCGTTCGGGCTGACAGCGGCCAATGAACCCAATCCCGCCGCCACCACCGAACAGTACTGCGCGGGCTGATCGGAAACGGCATGTCCGGCAACACATCCATCTATCTGGAGCGCATGCTGGCCGGGCTGCCCTTCACCCTCTGGGCCACGGTGGGCGGTATCGCGCTGACCATTGTGCTGTCCTTCGTGGCCGGTATCGCCCTGCTCTCCACTCGGCGCTGGGTGCGTGTGGTGGCGCGGGTGTACACGGAAGGATTCCGGGGCAGTTCCGAAGTGGCGCAGCTGTTCTTCTTCGCGGTCGCCGTGCCGATCCTGCTCGGTGTCTCGATCGGCGCGACGGCGCGCGGCATGCTGTTGATCGGCGTCGTCGTGCTGGGCCTCAACCACGGCGCGTACGGCGCCGAAATCGTGCGCGGCGCGGTGCAATCCGTGCCCAAGGCGCAGCTCGAAGCGGCGGTGGCGCTGAATCTCACGCCCCTGCAACGACTCTGGCGGGTGGTGCTGCCGCAGGCCGTGGTGGAGATGCTGCCCTCGTTCAACAACCTGTTCATCCAATTGGTGAAAAGCACGGCGCTGCTGAGCTTCATCGCCGTCCCGGAGATCTTCAAGAAGACCGACGAACTGCGCGCGGTCCCGGAGTTCTCCCGTGAACTGGGTGTCATCTACACCATGGAACTGGTGTTCTACCTGCTGATCGCCATTGCCGTGACGCTGGTGATGCGCGTACTCGAAACCCTGGCCGCACGTCGCGCGGGCCGTCCGGCGCCGAGTCGGCGGCGGCGGCTCGCGAAGGCGGTGGCCTGATGGAGAAATGGCGCTGGGACCGGTTCTTCGAGACCTTCCCCTACATCTGGGACGGCCTGCTCGTCACCATCCAGTTCACCCTGCTCGGCTCGCTCGTCGCCTACGTGCTGGGCCTGTTCTTCGCGATCGTGCGCGGTATGCGCATTCCCGTGATCGACCAACTGCTGTGGGCCTTCATCGAATTCGTGCGCAGCACACCGCTGCTGGTGCAGATCTTCTTCCTCTACTGGGTGGTCCGCCCGGATCTGCTGGGCGCTCTGCCCGTCGACACCCAGCGGCTCGTTGTCGGCGTCACCGCACTGGGCGTGCACTACGCCTGCTACACGAGCGAGGTCTACCGCGCCGGTATCGAGGCGGTACCGACGACCCAGTGGGAGGCGGCGCGGGCCCTGAGCCTGCCCGTCACCCGCACCTGGACCGATGTGATTCTGCCGCAGGCGATTCCGAGGGTGCTGCCCGCCCTGGGCAACTACACCATCGCGATGTTCAAAGAGGTGCCGTTGCTGTCCGCGATCGTGGTGCTCGACATGGTCTACCAGGTCAAGACGGTCTACGCGGCGAGCGCCGGTGGCGCGGGCCCGGAGGCGTGGTTCGCGGTCGGACTCACCTTCTTCGCCCTGAGCTACCCGTGTTCGATCCTGGTTCGAAAGGTACAACAACGTGTCGGAACCGTCTGAAACCACCGCGGCCGATTCCGGCATGATCCGGTTCACCGACGTGACAAAGCGTTTCGGCGAGGTGGTCTCGCTCGATGGCGTGAACCTGACCGTCGCGCCGGGGGAGTTCGTGACACTCATCGGCCCGTCCGGATCCGGCAAGACGACGATCCTGCGCCTGGCCATGACCCTCGAGCGGGTGAGCTCCGGCACCATCGACATCGGCGGCGAATGCCTGACCCATATGCCCAAGGGCGACCGCATGATTCCCGCCGATGAGAAGCATCTGCGGCGGATGCGCCAGCGCATCGGCATGGTGTTCCAGCAGTTCAATCTGTTCCCGCACATGACGGTGCTGCGCAATGTCACCGAAGGCCCCATCCGCAGTCTCGGCAAGTCGCGTGAGGAGGCGGAGTCGCGGGCGCGCGAGCTGCTGGAGCTGGTCGGCCTCGCCGACAAGATCGACGTGAAGCCCGGCAAGCTCTCGGGCGGCCAGCAGCAGCGGGTGGCGATCGCGCGCGCCCTGGCCATGGATCCGGATGTGCTGCTGCTCGACGAGGTGACCTCGGCGCTCGACCCCGAACTGGTGACCGGCGTGCTGAAGCTGCTCGCCGATATCGCCGCGGCCACCGATATCACCTTCCTGTGCGTCACCCATGAAATGCGCTTCGCGCGTGGGGTTTCCGATCGCGTCGTGGTGCTCGACCGGGGTCGCATCATCGAAGAGGGAACGCCGGAAAGGATTTTCGCCGACCCCGTCCAACCGCGCACACGCGAATTCCTGGCGGCCGTGCTCGACCGCGAGTAACCGGCGGCCCCCCGGTCAGCGCACCCTCGGCAACCGCCGCGGCGTTTCTGTGTTGCGGCGGTTGGGTATTCGTATTGTCACGTACTCCCGATCTGTGAGGGATGGTGTGATGGGCGCGAATCTGCTGATCGTGGAGGACGACGACCGAGTCCGCGGCATCCTGCGGCTCGCCATGGAGGACGAGGGCTACGAGGTCTTCGAGGCCTGGGCGGCGGAGAACGCCCTGGACCAGCTGCGCAGCCGGGGCGCTCCCGATCTCATGATCGTGGACCTGACGCTCGGCGGCATGGACGGCTTCACCTGTATCCGCGAGGTCCGCCGCGACCACGATGTGCCGATCATCGTGGTGAGCGCGCGCGACGACACCCACGACGTGGTGGCCGCCCTGGAGGCCGGGGCCGACGACTTCATCACCAAACCGTTCGAGATCAAGGAGATCACCGCGCGTATGCGGGCGCTGCGCCGCCGCGCCCGCCTGGCGCAGGGACGTGACCAGCCGCCGGAGGACGGGCAGCCCGATATCGTGCTCGACGCCGATTCGTCACCGCCGCTGGTGCTCTCCCGGGAGAGCGGCAGGCTTCTGCGCGGCGACGAGGAGGTGCACCTCACCCTGACCGAGTACCGGCTGCTGTGTGAACTGGCCGAAGCGCCGGGCCGGGTGCTCAGTCGCGACACCCTGCTCGGCAGAGTCTGGGACCGAGGGTTCTTCGGCGACCAGCGCATTGTGGACGTCCATGTGCGCCGTCTCCGCACCAAGATCGAAGCGGACCCCTCGCGCCCGCGGATCGTGGTGACCGTACGCGGCCTCGGCTACCGATTCGACCCGGTGCCCGCGGCCCGACCCGCCGTATCCGGGCTGGGTATCGAGGTGATCACCACCAGCCGAGAATCGGTGCCAGCCGCCGCCCGAGCGCTGGGGCCAGGGTGCGCGAATACGTCGCGGTGAGGTGGTGTTCGTCGTGATAGACGAGAACATTGCCCTCCACCGCGGCACAGATATCGGGTCCGCAGACAGCGTCGCTGAGGTCGATCGGGAAGATCGTGGGGTAGGCGGCCGCCGCCGCCACGGCCGGATTGTCGGGGCTGAGGGCGTCGGCGCGGGGCATACCGCAGCTGAGGCGGTCACCGCCCTTGGTGAGGCAGTCCACGGCGCGGTAGCGAATGCCATTGCGCCGCAACCACGGCGTATCACGAATGACGACGGTGTTCAGGCCGCGCGCGGACAGCTCGTCCCACACCGCCAGGTAGTCGACGGGCGTCTCGTCGCCGCCCTCGTCCACGGGGCGCGTGCCGGTGGTGAAAACCCAGTCCGGACGGTCCGCGTCGAGGCGGTCGAGGACCTCGCGTGACCAGTCGAGGCAGTCCCGCGTATCCGCCTCGGTGTCGAGCGGCTCGTCGGTGACGATGAGCGGGCACCCCATCTTCAGGTAGACGGTGATCCGGAACCCGTGCTGTTCGGCGAGCACCTGGAGAGCCGAAAGCCAATGCTCGGCATGCGAACTGCCCACCACCGCCAAGGTCCGCCCGGCCTCGGCGACACCGTAGACGCAGGTCACCACCTCCCGGGTGTTCCAGTCGGAGATACACCCGTCCCGCGTGGGCGGCGGCAATTCCTCGGCGGCCCCGAGCGCGGACGGCCGCATCGGCGCATCGGGCGTCGGCAGGCCGCTGGCGAGGGCTTCCGCACCGGGGTAGAGGTCGGGGACGAGCGTCTGGGCGGCCTGCGGCGGACTGGCGCGCACCACCACGTGCCAGGTTCCGGCGATACCGATGGTGAGCACGCCGAGAAGCGCCACCGCGACCCGCGCCACCTTCGGGTAACCGTGTGTGACGCGGGGCGTTTCGCCACCGCGGCGCATGCGCAGCGGCTGCTCGATCCACCGGTGGGTCACCTCGGCCAACAGCAGCGAAGCGCAGATCACGCCGAGACCGGCGCCGAATCCCGCTGCGGCCTGCCCGGTTTCGGCCAGCACGAAGATGAGCAGCGGCCAGTGCCACAGGTAGAGCGCGTAGGCCAGCTCACCCAACCGCACCATCGGCGGTGTGGCGAGCAGTCTGTTCGGCAGCGGTCGCCCGGCGGGCTCGACATTGGCTCCGCTCACGATCATCGCGATCGCCGCCCCGACCGGCAGCAGGGCGGCGGGCCCGGGAAACTCGTTGGCCCCGTCCAGAATCCAGCCACACGCCAGGACGCCCGCCAACCCGAGCGTCGCCAGCATCCAGCGCACGAACAGCGCGGGACGCAGCAGCGGGGCGACGGCCGCGAGCGCGGCTCCGGCCAGCGGCTCCCAGGCCCGCGCGAAGGTGTCGTAGTAGTTCCAGCCCTGATGATCGACCGTGCCGTGCGCCGCGTAGCCGAATGACACCACCCCCACGCCGATCGCGACCGCGAACACCGCTCCGCGCGCGGAGATCCATTCGACCCGACGGCACAGCCACACGAGCACCGCGACCACCAGGACGGTGGCGAGATAGAACTGTCCCTGCACCGACATCGACCACAGGTGCTGTAGCGGACTCACCGTGGGATCGGCCGCCAAATAGTCCGCCCACGACAGTGCGAGCTGCCAGTTCTGGTAGTAGAACGCCGATGCCAGGGCCTGCGCGGCCATATCGGACCACTGCGTATAGGGGCTGATGACCACCACCGCGGCCACTACCGCCGCGAGGACCACCACCAGCGCGGGCAGCAGCCGCCGCAGCGTGCGACGCAGCGTATACGCCACTCCCACCGCACCATTCGACTCCCCGCGCCGCAGCAGCGAATCGGTGAAGAAGAAGCCCGAGAGCACCAGGAAGACGTCCACGCCGCCGGACACCCGCCCGAACCAGACGTGGAAGACCACCACCAGCGCGATGGCCAACCCGCGCAAACCATCCACATCGCCGCGATAGACGGCACTCCGGCGCGACCTCATGCGGTCGCCGACGACACCGGAGTCGATCAACGAACTCATCTACTACTCACACCAGATCTGCCGAGGACTCCACGCAGGCGATACCGCCTGACACGATCTCGAGTGATCGTACGTATCGAACTCCGGCCGTCGGCGGGCAGCCTGATCAGCGCGGGGCGTAGACCTCCAACTCCGAAATCCCCGGGGGCTCGGCGGGATTCGTTCCGGTGACGCCGATGCGCACGTAGCGGGCCGACACCGTGGAGCCGAGATCGCCGGTCCCCGGGGCGGGTTCGACCCGGGTCCACGTGGCGTTATCGGTGGATACCTCGATGGTGGACGCGGTCGGAGCCGGATCGCTCCAGTGGGCGACTATGCGGTTGATCCGGTTCTCGGTGCCGAGATCGACGGTGAGGCTGCCGGTCTCGACATCGGACTCCCAGCCGGTGGCGGTGCTGCCGTCATTGGCGGCATTCGGGTAGCGGCCGGGCTCCGACGAGGTGGCGCTGATGGGATCGCAGCGCGCGATATTGTCGGTCGGTGCCAGATCGGGCCGACGCGTCTTCACCGACAGCGGCTGTGCCGGGCTGAGTATGTGCTCCCCCGAGGGCGTGTTCACCCGGATCGGGTCGCCCTGGGTAAGAGTGAGCTCCGTGTCCTCGGTGCCGATACGGGCGTCGAATGTGCGCCCCTGCCAGTGAATTCCGCGCAGCGTCACCCCGGGCGCCAGTTGCGGCGGCAGCATCGGGTCGATGGCGATGGTCTCCGGATCGAACCGCAGCCCGAGCAGACCATTGGTGAAGGTTTGCAAGAACCCGCCCGCGGCGGTGACGAAGGTGAAGGCGGGCGCGCCCGCGAGCGGGTCGGCGGCACCGGCCTTCTCACCTCGGGCCTCGGCGAATTGACCGAAGGGCGCGCGCACGAACGGCCGGGCGGAGCGTTCGAGGAAGGTGGCCACCGCGCAGCCGGGCACCCCGATATCGGCGGCGTCGACGGCATGGACGGAATCGGTCATGGCGGGGCCGTCCGGATCGGTGCGCTGCGAGTAGTAGTCGAGCACGGCCGCCGCGACCGTCGGTGGCATCGGCCAATCCAGCGGGTAGATGAGCAGTACGGTATCGGCCTGTTTGATGGGAGTGCCGGTGTAGCCGTCGAATTGGAGGAAGATGCGCTGGGCCTGATCGAAGGGCATGCGCAGCCGGTCGGCGATGGCGGCCCACTCCGGCGGACGGGACTCGCCGAGGATCGCGGCGGCGGTGTCGGCATGGCGCAGCGCCAGCGCCGCCACCGCATTGGTGTAGGACCCGTCGGTGACCCCGTTGCTGTATTCGTCGGGCCCGGCCACATCGCGAATCGAGTAGCTGCCATCGGGATTCGGCGTCACCCGCGACGCCCAGAACGCGGCCAAATTGGACAGGATCGGCCAGCCCCGGTCACGCAGCCACGCGGTATCGCCGGTGGCCTCGTAGTACTGCCAGGCCGCCAGCGCGATATCGCCCTGCAGGTGAATCTGGGTGAGGCAGTGCGGCGGATCCCAACTGTGGCACTCCTCCAGATCGCCGCGACTGGTACTGGTCCACGGATAGAACGAACCCTTCAGACCGAGCCGCGCGGCATTGGCCTGTGCGGCGGGCAGGGTGCGATAGCGGTACTCCACAATCGATTTCGCCAATTCCGGCGCGAATTGCAGCAGCGCCGGGAACACCCAGATATCGGCGTCCCAGAACACCGCGCCCGCGTAGTTGTCGCTGCTCAGACCCACCGGGGAGACGCTGTTGTCCTGTTTGGCGTTGGTCGAGGAGTACATCGAGTACAGCGCGCCCCTGATCCACCCCTGCACCTCCGCGCGGCCGGGAACCTCGATATCGCCGGACCACTTCGCCCGCCACGCGGCCGCGGTGTCCGCGAGCAGCGGCTCCCACCCCGCGTCGGCGGCACGGCGGGCGGCGTCGAGGGCCGAGGTGCGGGGATCGGCGGCGGTGAGCGCGGTATCGACCGCCACGAATTTGGTTACCTCGTAACTGTTTCCGTCCTCGACCTGGAACTGCGCCTGCTGACTCGCCGTCAGATCCTGTGTCCGACCCGTGGTGTCGGCGTCGGCGCGCAGCACCGACGCCAGCTCACCGGCGACATTCGTACCCTCCGTGCGGAATCCGACCCGCACCGTATCGTCGGCCAGCTCCGCACCGGCCGGTGTCACCCGGCGCGCACCGGCCCCGTCGATCAGATCGGTCACCCCGATCTCCCCGGACCAGCGCGGCACCAGGGTGACCCGCACCGCGCCGACATGCTGATCGGCCTGACTGGTCACCACCTCGTAGACCAGATCCGTGGCCCGTCCGTCCGGCGTGGTCCAGGTCAGGGTGCTGCGCACCAGACCGCACCGCATATGCAGGGACTGCCGGAAATTCGAGATCTGCGCCGCGGGAGTGGCGGTGTCGTAAGTGTTCTCGCCGACCTGGACGGTGAGGCCCGACCAATTCGGCACGGCCGCCGCGACTTCCCGATTGTCGGCCACACTCGGCGTCCGCGCGTACAGCCCGGCGACGAACGCCCCGTCGTAGGCGGGCGTGTACAGCGGCCACCCGGTCATCTCCCCGGTCTGGGTGTATCCCGAACCGCGCGGCGGCACCCGCAGCCCGAGATACCCGTTCCCTACGAAGGGATGCCGGTCGATACCGGCATCCACCTCGGTGCTCGACGGCGACCACTCGGGGCTGGACACACCGTCGCCCGGACACACCCCACCCGCGGCTTCCTCCGAGGACGACGGCCGAAAGACCAGCAGCGCCGCCACCAGAACGATTACCGCGAGCAGCACCAGACCAGCGAGAACCTTGGTACGAGCCGACACACCGATACCTCCACAATCGAGTGGAACGTCCGTCTTCCGCGCGTGCCTTCGATTGTCGCGTATGTCGGGTCTCGTGGGTGGATTACGCTCACACGCCCGTGGCAGCGGTGTGACGAAGTTGCAGTTTCTGAAAAATTGCAGATTCTGCTAAATTTTCGGATATGGCCGAGGAGAACCACGCGGAGCTGGGGCTGCGGGAGCGGAAGAAGCGTCGGACGCGGCTCGATCTGTGCATGGCCGCGCGGCGGTTGACGATCGAGAAGGGGCTCGACGCCACCACCACCGATGACATCGCGAAGGCGGTGGGGGTCTCGCCGCGCACGTTCTTCAACTATTACGAGACCAAGATGGACGCGGTGGTCGGTCCGGTCGGTGAGATCGGAACACCCTCGGCGCGCACCGAATTCGTGGGCGGTGGGCCCACGGGCGCGCTCATCGACGATGTGGTCTGGCTCTACGCCTCCGGCTACGAACCGGACGACGAGGTGCGCGAGAGCGTCGCACTGGTCGCGGAGATCATCAAGACCGAGCCGCGCGTGCTCGCCGGATTCATCGCCGCCGGATCGCAGCACGAGGAGGCGCTGCGGGAGCTGCTGGTCGCGCGCACCCGCGGTGCGGTGTCGGCCGAATACGCCGGACTCGTCGCGGGACTCATGTCCACCCTGTCGACTCGGGCCGCTATGTCGTTGGCCGCCAATCCCTCTCGGCCGCTGGCCGAGGCGCTGCGGGCACAGTGCGCGATGGCGGCCGACCTGTTCCGCACAGCTGAGAAGAGATGAAGGAGATGTGCCGATGACCACGACGGCTGATTCGCCGCCGACCCCGATAGTCCTGACGCAGAAGCGGATTTGGCTCATCTTCTCCGCGTTGATCGCGGGAATGTTCCTCGCCAGCCTCGACCAGACCATTGTCGGCACCGCGATGCCCACCATCGTGGGCGAGCTCGGCGGCGTCTCCGAAATGGCTTGGACGGCAACGTCGTACCTGCTGGCCACGACGATCGTCATGCCCATCTACGGCAAGTTCGGCGACCTGTTCGGACGGCGGTGGCTGTTCCTGTTCGCCATCGGCGTCTTCACCGCCGCCTCGATCGGCGCGGCACTGGCCACCGGTTTCTGGGAGTTCATCGTCTTCCGCGGCCTACAGGGCGTGGGCGGCGGCGGCCTGATGATTCTGGCGCAGGCCATCATCGCCGATGTGGTGCCCGCGAAGGATCGCGGCAAGTACATGGCCCCGATGGGCGCGGTCTTCGGCATCACCTCGGTGGCGGGCCCGCTGCTGGGCGGCTTCTTCGCCGATCACATCGGCTGGCGCTGGTGCTTCTGGATCAATGTGCCCATCGGCCTGGCCGCCATGGTTATCGCGTTCCGCTACTTGAGCATTCCGAGCCACCGCCCCAAGACCCGGCCCGACTACCTCGGCGTCGTCCTCATGTCGTCGGCGACGGCGCTGCTCATTCTGCTCACCGACTGGGGCGGTAAGCGCTACGCCTGGGATTCGGGCGTCATCATCGCCATGATCGCGGCGCTCGTGCTGGTGATCGGCGTGTTCGTGGTGGTGGAGTCGCGCGCGGAGGAGCCCATGCTGCCGCTGTGGCTGTTCCGCAACCGCACCTTCGTGCTGACCTCGGCCATCGGTCTGATCGTCGGCCTGGTCATGTTCGCGGCGCTGGCGTTCATTCCCACCTATCTGCAAATGGCAACGGGCGCTTCGGCTTCGGTCTCGGGTCTGCTGCTCATTCCGATGATGGTCGGCATGATGGCGACGCTCATCGGGTCCATGGGCGCGATCACCAAGACCGGCCGCTACCGCATCTACCCGCCGATCGGCGCGGTGGTCATGGGCCTGGGCATGCTGTGGCTGACCCAGCTCAGCGCGAACACCTCCATGTGGGTGGTGTCGGCGATGCTCTTCGTCATGGGCGCGGGGCTGGGCCTGATCATGCAGATCATCGTGCTGGTGGTGCAGAACGCGGTGAGTCCGGATCAGATCGGCACCGCGACCAGCGCCAACAACTACTTCCGGGAAATGGGCGGCGCGATCGGCGTGGCCGTGTTCGGCTCCATCTTCACCCACCGCCTGACCGAGGGCCTCGGCGAGGCGTTCCGGGCCAATGCGCAGGAGGCGGCCGGGGCCGGACTGGATCCGAGCATGCTGGTGCCGTCGGTGGTCAAGAATCTGCCCGCCGAACTGCACGACGCGATTGTCGGCGCGTACGTCGACGCCCTGGTGCCTGGCTTCTGGTATCTGATTCCCGGTGTGGCGGTGGCGTTCCTGCTCGCACTGTTCATTCCGCAGCTGACGCTCTCCGATGAGGCGGGCATGGTGGCGCGCGGCGAGGCGGTCATGGAAGAGGATGCGGTCGCGGTGGAAAAGGATGTGGCCAGCGCGGATTCGGATTCCGCACTCGTCGCCGACCGCTGAGCGAGCTACTGTCTAGCACATGGCCGCGAACGTGGGGGACGAGTCCATGCCGCCGACCGCCGACCGGTTCGCGCTCCAGCGCGGGCCGGTCAGCGGTCGTTATGAGGGTGTGGGCATCAGCGACGGCACGCGGGCCAGCTTCCTCGAACTGCGCCTCGATATCGATACTCGCTACTCGGCGGATTCGCCGGTCATGAACCGGGTCAGCGGTGACCTCTTCGACCTGCCCGGCGGCACACCGCCCGCCGAACCCGCCTACGTCGAATCGTGGATCGTCGACAGTCCCACCGTCACGCGGAGCGCGGACGAAATCGTTGTCGCCGGAACGGTTCGGTACTGGCGGCGTACCGCGAATCCGCCTGTCACGGTGCGGATTACGGTGCCTTCTACCGGCCCGGTCACGGTGGAGTTCGCGACCGGGACCACGACGGCCAGCTATCGGTGCGACTACCGATCGGACGCCTTCCGGGAGACGGTGTTCGAACTCGACTACGCCGCATCGGTGAACGTGGCACCGCACGTCCCGGCCTACGACACCCACGGCCACGCCACCCGGCCGGGAGATATCTCGCGGCGCACGCTCACCATCGAGAGCGCCTACCGGGAAGCGGGCATCGGGGTGCGCATCGACCCGGAGCGCACCGTGATCGACGACAGCGCAGCGGGTTTCACCCGCTGGAGCGCCGCCGAACTACACGACGCCATGGCCGCCGCGTTCAGCGCCTACGGTGACCGGTGGCCCGCCTGGAGCCTGTGGGGAATGCAGGCGGGCACCTTCGAATCCCCGGACGTCGGCGGCGTGATGTTCGATGCCGCAGCGGATTTCGGCGGTGCGGGCCGCGCCCCGGAACGGCAGGGCTTCGCGGTGTTCCGCGACCACGAATGGTTCCGCGACCTGGTCACCGGCGCACCCGGCAGCCCGGCACAGGCCGCGGCCATGCGGCACTTCCTCTACACCTGGGTGCACGAGGCGGGCCACGCCTTCAATCTCCTGCACTCCTGGGACAAATCGCGACCGCGCGCCCTGTCGTGGATGAACTACGACTGGCGCTACGACCGGATCACCGGCCCCGACAGATTCTGGTCGGACTTCCGATTCCGTTTCGACGACGAGGAATTGCTGCACCTGCGCCACGGTGACCGTGCCGCCGTGGTTTTCGGCGGCGATCCGTGGGCTACGGGCGAGCATTGGGAATCGCCGCCCACGCCCGGTGTCCCCTCGAACCGTTCACTGGAACTGCTGCTGCGCGCGCCCGCGTACTTCTCCTTCATGGAACCGGTCGAGATCGAGTTCCGGCTGCGCAACCCGCTGCCCGTCCCACAAACCGTCGACACCCGGCTCGAACCCCATTACGGCACAACGTCCGTGCTGGTGCGCACACCCGATGGCAGAACGGTGCGATTCCGCCCGGTCATGTGTCTGTACGGCCGCCCGGTCACGCAGGTGCTCGCGCCCGCGGGCAATGCCGAGGAGTGCCCCGACCGCTACAGCGCCCTCGTCCCCTTGACCTTCGGCAGGGACGGCTTCGTCTTCGACCAGCCCGGCCGATATCTGCTGCGCGCCACCTATTCCGACGGTGTGCGGCAGACGGTGTCCAATACCCTCGCCGTGCGCATCGGCCAGCCCGCCACTCGCGAGCAGGACCGTTTCGCCGCGGACTTCTTCGACCCGCGGGTCGGCCTGGCGCTCACCTTCGGCGGATCCATGTCGCCCTTCCTCGCCTCCGGTATGCGCACCCTGACCGAGGCCGCCGATCGCTTCGCCGACCAGGACTTCGGCACGAAGGCGGCCGTCACCCTGGCCAAGAGCGTCGGCTCCGACTTCTTCGCCCGCACCATCGCCGACGGCGACGACCGCATGGTGCGCCGCCATCGCGCCGATCCCGCTGCCGCCCTGGCGATCACCGAGCCCGGGCTGCGGCGCTACCGCGACGCCACCGAGCCGACGACCAGTATCGGCTACAACGAACTCGTCGCACTGCGCGCGAATCTCCATATCGCCAACGGTGATCCGGGGCTCGCCGCGCGGGAGCTCACGACGCTCGCCGACGACTTGAGCCATCGGGGCGTCAATCCGACCGTGCTGCGGGATATTCGGGCCAAGGCTCAGGCCGTGCGGGACCGACGGTGAACCGGCTCGCGGCGTTCACCGAGGTCCGCCCGCTGCTGTTCACCATCGCCTACGAGATCCTGGGCAGCGCCGCCGATGCCGAGGATGTCGTGCAGGACAGCTACCTTCGCTGGCGCGACGCACCCGCCGAGGAGGTGACGCACCCGCGCCGCTACCTCACGCAGATCGTCACGCGGCAGGCGATCAACCAGCTGCGCACCGTGCGGCGGCGGCGCGAGGACTATGTGGGCAGCTGGCTGCCCGAACCCATTCGCACCGCCGAGGACGCCAGTCACGATGTGCTGCTGGCGGAATCGGTCTCGATGGCCATGCTGCTCGTACTGGAAACCCTCGGCCCGACCGAGCGCGCCGTCTTCGTGCTGTCCGAGGTCTTCGGCCACAGCCTCGTCGATATCGCCGACATGGTCGGGAAATCCGAGGCCGCCGTACGCCAGATCGCGCACCGCGCCCGCGCCCACGTGCGGGCGCGGCACAAACGCTTCGCCCCCGATACCGACACCAGCCGGGCGGTGATCGACCGCTTCCTGGCGGCCGCCCGCACCGGGGACGTTCAGACCCTGCTGGATGTGCTCGCTCCCGACGTCGTTCAGATCTCCGACGGTGGCGGCAAGGTCACCGCCGCGCGCCGACCCATCATCGGGGCGGAGCAGGTCGCCACCTACCTGATCGGGCTCGCCGCCAAGAGCATGGCCGCAATGAGCGCCGAATTCGGCAGCTGCAACGCCCTGCCCGCGATCCTGTTCCGCGACGACGGGGCCCTCGACTCCGTCCTCGTGATCGAAACGGCGGGGGAGCGCGTCACCGCGCTGTACGCCGTCCGCAATCCCGACAAGCTGCGGGCCCTCGACACCGTGCGCACGCTCGACCGCTGACACCGTGACGCAGGGCACACGCACCCGATGTCACGGTCTCGGGCCGGGCGGTGTCCTGGAGCGTGTCCGGAATCAGTGAGTGACAGGAGCATCGTCATGAAGGCCGTCATCGTGTGCACATCCGTCTCCCATGGCAATACGCGGCGGATCGCCGACGCCATGGGCCAGGTCCTCGAGGCCCGGGTCGTCGCGCCCGGGCAGCTCGACGCGGCCGAGCTGGCCCGCTACGACCTGGTCGGGTTCGGCTCCGGCATCTTCCTCGGTTCCTTCCACGCCAACCTGCGGGCGTACGTCGAGGCGCTGCCTCGGGAGCAGCGGGGCACGGCTTTCGTCTTCGCGACCAGCGGTTTTCCCGATGCCGGGCCGCAGCGCTTCTCCCGGCCGCTGGTGCGGCTGCTCACCGAACGCGGCTTCGACGTGGTCGACACCTTCTCCTGCCGAGGCTTCGACACCTACCTGCCGTTCAAGATCGTCGGCGGTATTCGGAAGGGTCGGCCCGATGCCAGCGATCTGGCCGCGGCCCGCAGCTTCGCCGAGGGTTTGCGCGCCCGGATCGCCGCCGCGTCCTGATCGTGTTCTCCGACGCAGGTTGGGTGGTGGAAGGGGGCCGCCGGTATAGTCGCCGCGGATGAGTAGTTCCACCGCTGTTGCTGAGCCGAAGTCGCCGGACCGCCGTTTCGGGCGGGCGATGTGGCTCGTTCCGGCGTTGCTGGTGGCCTTCACCACGCTGTGCCTCATGCTGCCGCTCTGGCCGTTCAAGGAGATCACCGGTGGGTTCATCGACCTACAGGTGTACCGGCTCGGCATCGAGACGCTGCGCGAGGGCGGCGATATGTACGGACAGCTGCCGCAGACCACCATCGGTATCGGGCTGCCGTTCATCTACCCGCCCTTCGCCGCGCTGGTCCTCGCGCCGTTCGCGCTGCTGCCCTGGGATGTGGCCAGATTCGCCTTCTTCATCACCTCGGTGGCGGCGTTGGCACTCTCGCTCTACCTGGTGGCGCGGCGGGTCTGGCCGGGGGAGGACCGCCGTCGGCTCGCGCTGTTCGTGACCTGCTGTGCCACCCCGTTGGCGCTGCTGCTGGAACCGGCCCGGTCGACCCTGGACTTCGGTCAGGTCAACCTGCTGCTCATGGCGCTGGTGGTGGCCGACTGTCTGACCGAGAAGCCGAAATGGCGACGCGGCATGCTGGTCGGAATCGCCGCCGCGGTGAAGCTGACGCCCGCCGCGTTCGTGCTCTACTTCCTGATCCGCAAGGACTACAAGGCCGCGATCACCGCCGCCGTCACCGGTGCGGTCGCCACCGCGCTCAGCTTCCTGATCCTGCCCGACGCGTCCATGAAGTACTGGTTCGGCGGTTTGGGCAATGTGAAGGGCCTCAGCGGTTCGGCCTTCCACACCAACCAGTCGATCCAAGCCGTATTGGCGCGCTTCGAGATTCAGAAGCCGCTGTTCACGATCATCTGGCTGGTCCTCGGTGCGGCGTTGCTGGCGCTGGTCGTCGCCGCCATGCGTCAGGCCATCGACTTCCCGCCGCTCATGCTGGGCATCAATGCCGTGTTCACGCTGCTGGTTTCGCCGATCTCGTGGTCGCACCACTGGATCTGGATCGCGCCCGTACTGCTCGGCATGTTCGGCTACGCCACTCGGCAGCCTTGGCGCGGCGCTGCGGGCTGGTACGTGGTCACGGCCGTCACCGCCGCGGTGTTCGTCTACGGTCCGCAGAACTGGCTGCCGGATGGTGAGAACCGGGAATCGGCCTGGACTCCGTGGCAGCACTTCATCGGCAATACCTATATCTGGCTGAGCGTGCTGCTGGTGGCGCTGTTCCTGGTCACCCGCCGACGCGCGGCGAGCCCGGCACCGGCTCCGGTGCTGGAGCCGAGCCGGGCACAGGCCGTCGATCACTAAGCGGCGGTGGCGGTTTCGAGCCGCCCGGGCCAACGGCGGTGGTTGGCGTCGATGACGTAGACGTGAGTGTGGCGGTAGTGGCGCTCGTCCACGCGATCGGCATCGGCCAGCACGGCGGCGTCGACGGTGCCCACCTCGTGGAGATGCGTGATCACCTCCGGATCGTGGCGCGGCCACATCCGCAGCGCCACAGTGATTCCCACGCCCGCGAAGACCGTCAGGGTCACCCAGGTGGCGGTGAAACCCGCGGCGGTGGTGAGCCATCCCGCGATCGGGTAGGTGAGCAGCCAGGCCAGGTGCGAGAGCGAGAACTGCGCCGCGAAAAGCGCTGGGCGATCGGCGGATCGCGAGGAGCGCCGCAGCACCTGTCCGGTGGGAGTCAGGATGGCCGCGCTGCCGGAGCCGATGAGCGCCCACACCGCGATGGCGGCGGCCCAGCGCCAATCTCCGGCCGTAGCGGTGGACAGCGCGATACCCGCGCCGAGTCCGGCGACGAGCGTGCCCGCGCCGGTGAGCATGACCGGCCGTGCGCCGACCCGATCCAGCACACCCGGTAGCGCCAGCGCGACGAGCATGGTGCCGAAGCCGTTGGCGGCCAACAACACCGCCACACCGGACTGCGTGCCGCCGAGGGTGTCGCGCACGTAGTTCACGGTATTGACCATGATCACCGATCCGGCGGCCGCGACCACGAGATTGAGGCCGAGCAGTCCGCGCAGGCGCGGGGTGGCGGCGAAGATGCGCATACCCACGGTGATTCGCTCCCGGAACGAGCCCTGGGTGGCGGCGCTCGCGTTCGGAATGCGGGTGCCGATGACCAGTGCGGCCGAGACGGCGAATCCGACGGCGGTGCCGAGGAACAGCCAGTGGAAGCTGATCACCGCCAGCGCGGCGGCGGCGAGCATCGGGCTCAACAGGGTCTCCATGGTGGCGGCCAGCTGCGCCGCCGAGAGCGCGCGGGTGTATTCGCGCTCATCGGGCAGGATGTCGGGGATGACCGCCTGATAGGTGGGAGTGAAAGCGGCGGAAGCGGTTTGCAGTACCGCGATGAGCACGTAGATCTGCCACACCTGGTCGATGAAGGGCAGCGCCAGCACCACGGCGGCGCGAATCACATTGAGCGACACCAGGAACAGGCGGCGGGGCAGCCGGTCGGCGTAGGCGGCCACGATCGGGGCGACCGTCACGTAGACGAGCATCTTGATGGTCAGCGCCGTTCCGAGTACGGCGGCGGCATTGCCCCCGGCGAGCTCGTAGGCGAGCAGCCCGAGCGCGACGGTGGTGAGCCCGGTGCCGAACAGGGCGGAGACCTGGGCGGTGAAGAGTCGAAGGTAGTCACGATTGCCGAACAGCGAGGTGATCATCGGCGTGGAGCTCATAGGAGGCACTTCCTTGGCAGGGGTGGGGTGGATCGCGGGCGCTGGGACATCGGCATCGGCACATGCGGGGAACTGTATACCCCTAGGGGGTATATCTGCAAGCGGTGACCGCGCGCCGATGGCACGATCGGGGATGTGACCCTGGACTACTACGACCTCGGGACGTACTCGCGGCCGGTGACGGCGGCCTCGGAGGCCGCGCGGCTGTGGTTCGGCCGCGGCCTGATCTGGACGTACTCGTTCACGCACGAGGAGGCCGCGCGGTGTTTCGGGCGGGCGGCGGCGGAGGATCCCGGATGCGCCATGGCGCACTGGGGGCTGGCGTTGGCGGTGGGGCCGAACTACAACAAGCCGTGGGACGCCTTCGACCCGCGGGATCTCGCCGATACCGTTGCGCGCGCCCATGATTCGGCCCGGCGGGCCGCGGAGCTCGCGGGTGCGGCCACGGCGGTCGAGCGCGCGCTGGTCGAGGCGATCAACGCGCGCTACCCGGCGGGGGCGTTCGAGGGCGACGGATCGGCCTGGAATCGCCGCTACGCCGAGGCCATGCGCGATGTCTACCGGCGCTTTCCGGATGATCTCGACGTCGCGACGCTCTTCGCCGACGCGCTGATGAACCTCACGCCGTGGGCGCTGTGGGACCGGCGCACCGGCAAACCCGCCCAGGGATCGTTCGCGCTGGAGGCCAAATCGGTGCTGGAGCGGGCCATGGCCACCGCGGCGGGCCGCGAGCACCCGGGTGTGCTGCACATGTACATCCACCTGATGGAGATGTCGCGCACGCCCGAGGCGGCGCTCACGGTGGCCGACCGGCTGCGCGGGCTGGTGCCCGACGCGGGGCATCTGGAACATATGCCGTCACACATCTACGTGCTCTGCGGCGACTATCGCGCGGCGGTATCGGCCAATTCGGCCGCCATCGTCGCGGACGAGAAGTATGTGCGCGAACAGGGGCAGATCAACTTCTTCACGCTCTATCGACTGCACAATCTGCATTTCAAGATCTACGGCGCGATGTTCCTCGGACAGCTCGACACGGCACTGGAAACCGTTGCGCAGCTGGAGGATTCCATCCCCGAGGAGCTGTTGCGCGTACCGTCGCCGCCCATGGCGGACTGGGCGGAGAGCTTCGTCCCCATGCGCGTGCACGTCCTGATCCGCTTCGGGCAGTGGGATCGGCTCATCGACCTGCCGCTGCCCGAGGACCAGGACCTCTACTGCGTCACCACCGCGATGCTGCACTACGGCAAGGGCGTCGCCTACTCGGCCACCGGCCGCGTTGTCGAGGCGGAGCAACAGCGCGACCTCTTCCTCGCCGCGCTCGACCGGGTGCCGGAATCACGGATGCTGTTCAACAACACCGGCCGCGACATCCTCACCGTCGCCGCCGCCATGCTCGAAGGTGAAGTCGAGTACCGAAAGGGCAACTACGACAAGGCTTTCGACGCGCTGCGTCGTGCCGTCGACCTGGACGACAGCCTGCCCTACGACGAACCGTGGGGCTGGATGCAGCCGACCCGCCACGCCCTGGGCGCACTGCTGCTCGAGCAGGGGCATATCGACGAGGCGGAGGCCGTCTACCGCGCCGATCTGGGCCTGGACGACACCCTGCCGCGCGCCTCCCAGCACCCCGCGAATGTGTGGAGCCTGCACGGATTCCACGAATGCCTGGTTCGGGCGGGCAAGACCGAGGAGGCGCGGATCGTCGAACAACAGCTGAAACTCGCTGCCGCCGTGGCGGATATCCCGATCGAGGCGTCCTGCTACTGCCGTCTGCCCACCGATCCGGCGAACGGTCCGGCCGATCACTGTTGTGCCGGAACGACTCCCAGCACCTGATGCAGTCCCAGTCCGCCGTCCTCGAATCCGAGGGCCGAGGCCGCCATGTACACCCGCCAGACCCGCGCCCGGCCCTCGCCGACCAGTGCCACCGCCCGCTCCCACTCGTTCTCCAGATTGGCCACCCACTGCCGCAGCGTCAGCGCGTAGTGCTCGCGCAGCGCCTCGACATCGCGCACCTCGAATCCCGCTCGCTCCAGGGCCAAGACGACCTCGCCGACATCGAGGAGCTCGCCGTCGGGGAAGACGTAGCGGCCGATGAAGGAGCGGCCGCGCATGGTCGAACCGCCGACCGAGGAGATGGCGTGATTGAGCAGCCGTCCCTCGGGACGCAGTAGCGCGCGCAGGGTGTCGAAATATCGCGCGGCGCGCTTCGCCCCGACGTGCTCGAACATGCCGATCGAGGAGATGGCGTCGAACTCCTCGCCGCGCAGATCGCGGTAGTCGCACAGGCGGATCTCGACATTGCCGCTCAATCCGGCCTCGGCGACGCGCGCCCGCGCGAGGTCGGCCTGCGTGCGACTGATCGTGACGCCCACGACGTGTGCCCCGTACGTGGAGGCCGCGTGCATGGCCATGGACCCCCATCCGCATCCCACATCGAGGAGCCGCATTCCGGGCCGCTCGGGCAGCCCGAGCTTGCGGCAGACCAGATCGTGTTTGGCGCGTTGCGCGTCCGCCAAGGAAACGGTCGGGTCCGCGTATCCCCGCCGCAGGTCGTCCTCCGGCGCGAAGCGGGCGCACGAATAGGTCATGCTCGGCCCCAGCACCAGTCGGTAGAAGTCGTCACCGACGTCGTAGTGATGGCTGATCGCCGCCGCGTCCCGCCCTCGGGTGTGCGATCGCCCCCGCGCGGGCCGTGCTTCTTCCGGCGGAACCGGCGGTCGGTGCCCGAGCGCCCCGAGCCTGCGTGCCGCGCCGACGGCCCGCCACGCTCCGGCCAGTCCCAGGCGCGCATCACCCGGCACCGCCGACTGCAGGGCGCGCAGCATGCCGAACAGATCCCCGTCGAGATCGACATTTCCGGAGACGTAGGCGCGGCCCAAGCCGAGTTCGCCTGGGGCCCAGACCATATGGCTCAGCGCGTCTTTCGATCGGATGCGCATGGTCCCGGGCGATGCACCGAGCGGCGCGACCGCGCTGCCGTCCCAGAATTCGAATCGCACCGGCGGCCGCGCGCCGAAGGCCAGTCGCAGCAGCGGTGCGAAGGTGTCCGCGACGGTCGCCGGGTTGCCCATGCGACCACTATGTCCCCTGGAAGGCCC
Source organism: Nocardia sp. NPDC050406 (assembly GCF_044459025.1). Lineage (NCBI taxonomy): Bacteria > Bacillati > Actinomycetota > Actinomycetes > Mycobacteriales > Nocardiaceae > Nocardia > Nocardia sp. NPDC050406. The sequence continues at coordinate 1,296,980 of NZ_JBITIM010000002.1, forward strand.
GCGCGGCACCGGCGACACGGGCGGGGTGGCTGCCGATCTCTCCCCTCCGTACAGATCGGAGCGACCACCCCGACCGCTGCTCAGGGAGCAGTCACAGCCTAGGGCAGCGCCCGAGTACGCCACATTCCTGGCGGCCTGTGTACGGGAGCGGCGGCGCGAGCTCAATTTCAGTCTCGACGACACCATCGCCGCCGGGGGTCCCACGCGTCGAACGCTGGTGCGCGTCGAGGCGGCCACGTTGGGCCCGGCGCCGAAACCGGTCACCTTTCGCCGCCTCGACGCGGCGCTGTCGTGGCGCAGCGGCAGCGCCGCGCGCGCCTATTGGCGCGGGGAGAAGCCTCGGCCCGTCGCCGAGCGGCGGCAGCTGGACGCGGGCACGGCGTTCGTCGCGGTCCCGGCGGCGCTCGCCGTGGAGCTGTTCGGCATTCAGGTGGAGTTGAACCAGGTGGTCGGCGCGCACCCGCTCGATCCCGCGCGGCTGCGCGCCACCGTCGACCGGCTCAATACCGATCTCGGTCGCCTGCTGGGCCTGTACCTCACCGATCTGCTGGAACGGAATTGGCAGGCCGACGGTGGACCGTTGCCGCTGGTGGAACAGGCTTTCGGGGACCTGTTGAGCGCCCCGGTCGCCGCCGACGACCCCGACTACGAGGACAAGCTGTACCGTCGCTGGCTGATCGGTGACACGGCAGGCGTTCCGGACGAATTGGCGGGTAGATTCGTGACCAGGCTCCAACAGGCTCGGGAGGATGTAGGAGATGGCCAGCCATGAATGTCGTCGCGGATCGAGTCAACCGGCTGTGCGGGTTTCTCGGGACGTCCGACGACGAAGCTGACCAGAACGCGACCCTGGCCGAGGCCACCGGCGCCATTCTCGGCCGCACCGTGACCATCGCCGAGATCGCCGCGGTGCGCGAGGGCGCGGCGGATGTCGCGCCGGAGCTGCTGCGCGCCATCGCGATCCACTTCGACGTGGACGCGCGCTACATCACCGACCCGCACCTCGCGGAGATGCGGGTGCTCGACCAGAAGCTCGCCATTCTGGAGACGGCGCGCACGCTGGGAATCAAGTTGGGCGGTGCACTTTCGCGGCGGGGACGTCGATATCGGCTCCCTGGAGACGCTGGTCGCCACGATTCGGGACGCGCGCGCCGCCGCGCTCGGGAACACCCTGGACTCGGGGCATGGCCAGCGATGACCACCTCGCGGCACTGGTCGCGACGCTCGACATTCCCACCCCGTGGAATCTGCGACAGTTCATCGACCGCCTCGCCGACCAGCGCGGCAAACCCATTGTGCTGACCGGACATCGGGGCCTGCGGGCCGCCGGATTTCCGTGTGGACTGCTCGCGGAGATGGATGATCTGACCCTGATCGTGTACGAGGAGCGCTCGTCGCGGTACATGGTCGAGCACACCGTGCTGCACGAGATCGGCCATTTGCTGTTGGGGCACGAGGGGGAGCGCATGCACGAATCGCTCGGCGAATACCTCGGTGCCTTCGTCGGTTCGACGGCGCTCGGTCGCATGGAGACCATGCTCGCCCGCGGCGCGTTCGATTCGACCAAGGAGCAGGAGGCCGAGACCTTCGCGAATCTGATCATGCCCGCCATTCGCCGCAGACCCTTCGAGCCGCTACGCAATGCCTTCGGGCGCCGCTGATGCTGCCACCGAATTCGGCACTGGCCGAGGTGATCGCCTGGCCGCTGTGGACCATCACCGCGACCGTCACGCTGCTCCGGTTCCGCTGGTGCAACGGCACTTTCGCCCATCGGCGCATCAACGGCGCGCTGCTGGGGGCCACCATCGCGTGGCTGTTGGAAATCGCCACGGCCCAGCAGTGGATCGTGCAGCTGCTGCCGTGGCTGACTCCGGCGCGGCAGTACCAGCTCGCCAACGCGGTGATGATCCTGGTCACCGCGGAGGCGTATCTGATGATTTCCCATGCACGCCAGCGCAATCCACCGTCACAGCCGGAGGTGTACGCGGCGGCGGTGGCCATGGGGTTGGGCTACTTGGCTTTCGGGCATCGGGTGGCCGAGGGCGGCGGGATCGTCCTGCAATATCCGGGCTGGCAGGCCCTGCCGATGACAGTGCTGTTCGTCATATTCCCGTACGCGTGCGCGGTGTTGCTGGTGGCCACCAGCATTCGCGCGCTGCGGCAGCGGCCACCGCTCGGTCCGCGCCTGTTCTACCTGGTGTTCCTCGCCATCTTCAGCGGGTTGATCGGCAGCCTCACCTTCGGGCTCACCACCTCGTTCATTCTCGCGACCGGGCACGTCAACGGGTTCACCGAATACGCCGCGCACACCGACCGCATGGCGTTCGTGACCGATATCGTCGCCTCCACCCCGCTCGCCGCGATCCCCTTGGTACTGCGGGCAATCGACGCCGTGCGCGGGGACCCGGCGGCCCGCGCCATCGCCGATCTGACCGAATTGTGGGAGGACCTCACGGCGGTGTGTCCCGAGGTGGTCCAGCCCCGGCCCGACGCCGTCACCCCGACCTATCAGCTGCACCGCATGGTCATCGAGATCAACGACGCGATCCTGTCGCTGAGCCAGTACGTGCCCGCACACGAGCCCACCGCGGATCTCGCCGAGATCGCCGAGCTTCTCGTAGCCGCCCGCGACGCGAAAACCGCCGGAGCAGAACCGAATCCCGCCGCGGCGACGCTGGAGATCCCCGGCGGAGCCGACCTGCAAACCGAAACCCACGTCCTGTCCACGCTCGCAAAGGAGTGGTCGCGATGCCGACCGTCCCCCATCCGCCCTGGCGCATACCGCTCATAGGCGACGCGCTGTCGCTCTCGGCCAAGACTCCGGCGCAGAGCATCACCGGCTACGCCAGGCTCGGTGACGTCTTCGAGGTGCGCGTGCTGCGGTATCCGCGCATGCTCATCGTCAATTCGGCCGCGCTCGCCGAGCCGATTCTCGACGACGCGGCATGGACGAAGGTGAACGGACCGGCCTTTCGGCGACTCGCCCCCCTGGCCCCGACCGGACTGCTGTTCACCGGAACCGAGGACGAACTGTGGCGGCGGGCGCACGAGCGGCTGCAACCGGCGTTCAGCCGCAGCGCCATGCGCGAGTACCACGCGAGCATGAATCCGGTCATCGCCGACCATGTGCGGCGATGGGCGGCGGGGCCGCAGCCGGTGCCGATCACCGAGCTGACCCAGGATCTCGCCTACGACATCATCACGCGCGCGGGTTTCGGGGCGGCGCTCACGCGCGAACAGCGAGACGAGTTCGTGCACACCATGTTCGCGCTCATTCGCACCACCAACCGGGGCAAGGTCATTCCATTCCTGGACGCCGTACTCGGGATGAACCCGACGCCCCCGCACGCGGGCGCGCTGCGGCGACATGTCGAGATGATCCTCGATACCCCAGGAGCCGACGCGCCTATTCCGCGTGCGCTCACCGACACCGACGGCGTGGCCCTGACCCGCGATCAGATCATCGACCAGGCGATCGTGCTGCTCATCGCCGGACACGAGACCACCGCTGGCACAGTGGCTTTCGCGCTCTACGAGCTGTCCCGGCATCCCGAGGTCGTCGAGCGGGCGCGCCGTGAGATCGCCGAGACCGGTAAGCATCCGAGCGAACTCGCCTACGAGGACATCGTCGGACTGCGCTACCTGCGCGCGGTCATCGACGAGACGCTACGACTGCATCCCGTCGCCCCGGCCTTCATTCGGAGTGCTCTGGGACCGACGACCATCGGTGCGCACCGCGTCACGCCCGACGACTGGGTGTATCTGAATCTGCTTGCCATCCATCGTGATCCGGCCGTGTGGCGCAACCCGGACCGGTTCGATCCGGACCGCTTCGCCACCGCGGCGACGCCACGTACCTACAAGCCGTTCGGCACCGGTGCCCGCGCCTGCATCGGGCGTGGGCTCGCACTGCACGAGGTGGTGCTCACCCTCGCCCACGTGCTCGGTGACTACGATCTCGCCGCCACCGGCTACCGCCTCGATATCGAGGAGTTCCCGACCCTGAAGCCGCGCGGCCTCACCCTCGGGCTCACGGCCCGCCGGTCGGTCAGTCGGCCGTGACGAAACCCTGCTGAACCATCCAGTCGCGGGCGACCTCGGCGGCCTCGCGGCCCTCGATATCGACGAGGCGGTTGAGTTCGGTAATGGTCTCGTTGGTCAGCAGGCGCGAGATCGGCTCCATGACCTCGATGACCTTCGGATGCGCCTCGGCGAAATCCTGCCGCATGACCAGTGCCGCATTGTATTTCGGGAAGAACGCGCGATCGTCGACGAGCAGTTTCAGGTTCAGTGCCGGAATGCGGCCGTCGGTGGCGGCGACGGATCCGAACCGGCACTGATTGCCGTCGGCGGTCATCTGGAAGACCAGCGAATCCTGGACGATCTGCTTCTGCACCTTGCCGACATCGATGCCGTACTTGCGCGCCATGCCCGGGTAACCGTCCTGGCGCACATTGAATTCGGTGCCTACACAGGTCGCGGCCGCGGTGGGATCGGTATTGACCAGATTCGCGTAGTCGGACAGCGTCGTGATGTTCTTCTCCGCGGCCACCGCCGGATTGGCGACCAGGGCGTAGGTGTTGTTCATGGGGGCCATGGCGGCCCAGACCATGCCGTTCTCCGCGAGATCCGCGTCGCGGACGGCCACGAACTGTTCCTCGGAGGTGGGCACCGGATTCTCGTTGCCCAAGTAGTTGATCCACCCGGTGCCGGTGTAGTCGTAGGCGATATCGACCTGCCCGTGCAGCTGGGCATCGCGCAGGCTGTTCGAGCCGACGATATCGGTGAGGTCGCGCACCTCGGCCCCGGCCGCGCTGAGCGCGAACTCGATGAGATACCCGAGAATGTTCTGCTCGGTGAAGTCCTTGGAGCCCACCGTGATTCGCACGCCGTCGAGTTCGGATACCGGCTGGATACTGCCGGGGCCCACCCGCAGCGGAACCGCGCTACCCGATTCCAAGCCGCAGGCCGAGACGAGAAGCCCGACGACCGCCGCCAAAACCGCACACGTACAACGGATTCGCCGCCTCACCGCAGCCCCCTCGGTCCGAGATAGCGTTCGGCGAGCGCGCCCAGCCAGTCGATGAGCAGGGCCAGCGCCACCGCGAGCAGTGCGCCCACCCACAGGGTGACGTTGTCGCGCAGCTTGTAGCCGGTGTCGATGAGAATGCCGAGCCCGCCCGCGCTCACCAGGAACGACAGCGTCGCGGTGCCCACCGCCAGCACCAGCGAGGTGCGCAGACCGGCGAGGATATAGGGCACGGCGAGCGGAAACTCGATGCGGCGCAACAGCGTCAGCGCCGACATGCCCTGGCCGCGACCGGCGTCGATGATCGTCGGATCGACCTGCTGGTAGCCGAGGATGGTGTTGCGCAGCACCGGCAGCAGCGACAGCAGCACAATGGGCGCGACGCCGATCCAGAAGCCGGTGGTGCGGGTGATCAGATAGAACAGCACGATGAGCCCGATGGCGGGCGCGGCCGCGCCGATATTGGCCAGTCCCACGAAAACCGGTGCGATACGCCGGAATCCGGGCCGGGTGATGAGCGTGCCCAGCGGTACCGCGATGGCGATGACAATGGCCACCACCGTCACGGTGATCCGCACGTGCTGCCAGGTGACGGTGGCGATATTGCTCGCGGTCAGGCTGGCCTGCTGGGTGACGGTGAGCTCACGCGCGAAGGCCCACACCAGCACTCCGACGGCCAGGGCGAGCGCCAGCACCGGTTGGGCGAGCAGCCGTATCCGTTCGGCCTGCCGCTCGGGATGCCGGGTCGGTGTACTCATCGGCCGTCATCCCCGCCGGTCTCACCGCGTGCATGCGTATCTCGCTTGTCGGACAGATGCGTGACGAGGGTGTCGATGGTGATCAGCCCGACGTATTCGCCGCGCCGCCCGGTGACGACGGCATGGGCATTGCTCTCGGCCAACAGCGATTCCAGCGCCTCCTGGAGGGTGGACTCCAACGACACCATGCCGCCCACCGGGGTGCCGACGGTGCGCAGCGAATCCGCGTGCGCGAGCTGTGTGAGCCAGACCCAGCGCAGCGGCCTACCCTGCTCGTCCTGGACGAGCCCCCACTCGCGACCGCTGTCGACAATGGCCTGCCGAAACGCTTCCACCGCCGTCGATTCCGGTGCGACGGCGCATTCCTCGCGCGGCACATCGCGCACCCGCGTGAGGGTGAGGCGTTTGAGTCCGGCGTCCCCGCCGACGAATCCCGCCACCGTGTCGTCGGCGGGATCGGTCAGCACCGCCGCCGGGGTGTCGTACTGCAGAATGCGGGATTGGTTGCCCAGCACGGCGATTCGGTCACCGAGCTTCACGGCCTCGTTGAAATCGTGCGTGACGAAGACGATGGTCTTGCGCAGTTCGGCCTGCAACCGCAGCAGTTCGTCCTGCAACAGGCCACGGGTGATCGGGTCCACCGCGCCGAACGGCTCATCCATGAGCAGCACCGGCGGATCGGCGGCCAGGGCGCGGGCGACACCGACGCGCTGCTGCTGCCCGCCGGAAAGCTGTCGGGGATAACGGTTTCGGAAGGTGCCGGGGTCCAGGCCCACCAGATCCAACATTTCGTCCACGCGGTCGGCGATGCGTTTGCGGTCCCAGCCGATCAGGCCCGGCACCGTGGCGACATTCTTGGCGACGGTCAGATGCGGGAACAGTCCGGCCTGCTGGATCGAGTAGCCGATGGTGCGGCGCAAGCGATCCGGATTCTCACGCAGCACATCGCGGCCGTCGATGGTGATGGTGCCCGAACTGGGCTCGATGAGCCGGTTGATCATGCGCATGGTGGTCGTCTTGCCGCAGCCGGACGGCCCGACCAGCACCACGGTCTCCCCGGCGGGAATGGTCATGCTGACCCGGTTCACCGCCGGGTCCTCTTGTCCCGGATAGCGTTTGGTGACCTGGTCCAGAACGATCTCGACGCCGGAGACGTCTGCTGGTGCGACGGTTTCAGTCACGGACTCTCCCGGGTGTGGTGACTCGACCGATGAGGACGAGGAGGGCATCGAGGGCCAGCGCCAGCGCCACGATGAGCACCGTGCCGGTCAGCGCCTGCGGCACCGCGTTGGGGCTGCCCAGCCGCGACAGCCCGGCGAAGATGAGATTGCCCAGCCCCGGACCCTTGGCATAGGCCGCGATGGCGAGAATGCCCATGATCATCTGAGTGCTGACGCGCATACCCGCGAGAATGGCGGGCCAGGCCAGCGGCAATTCGATACGGGTGAGCACCCGCAGGCGATTCATGCCCACACCGCGCGCGGCATCGGAGACCGCCGGGTCGACCGAGGCGAGGCCCACGATCGTATTGCGCAGAATCGGCAGCAGCGCGTAGAGCACCAAAGCCGTCACGGTCGGGCGCACACCCAATCCCATGACGGGAATCAGCAATCCCAATAGAGCGAAAGAGGGGACGGTCAGAATAATGCTGGCCGTGGCGGTGGCCGCCGCCGAACCGAGCGGGCTGCGATAGACCACAATGGCGACGAATACCGCGACGATCGTGGCGATCAGCACCGATTGCACCACCGCCGAGACGTGCAGATAGCTGTCGGTGATCAACTGTTCACGGTGGCTGGTTATGAAGTTCCACAGTGCGTTCAGTGTCCTGACCTCCCCCCAGATCGACGAGCCGCAGGCGCACTGGTGCCAACTTAGCCTGAGCGACAGCGGAATTCGGGGCGGTTCGGTAACTTACCCTGAATGGGAGGTACACGGGTGGATACGGCAGCGCGTTTCGGAAACCGGCGACACGATTGGCTGCGCAAGACCATCACGGTCTTCGCGACGGCGCTTCTGGTCTCGTCGGCCGGTGCGACGGTGGCCACTGCCGCGCCGGTCCACGCACCGGTGCTGCGCGCCCCGGCGGGCGGTTACGAGGAACTCTGGGTGCCGTCGAGCATGGGGCCCATCAAGGTTCAGGTGCAGTGGGCGGCCCGCGGCGGCAGCGCGGCGGTCTATCTGCTCGACGGTCTGCGCGCGCCCCACGACCACAGCCAATGGGCCTCAGACACCGACGCGTTGCGGCAATTCGTCGGCGACAATGTGACTTTGGTGCTCCCGGTCGGCGGCCACTCGAGTTTCTATACGGATTGGTACCGGCCCAGCAGCACCAATGGCCAAAGGGTCACCTACAAATGGGAAACCTTCCTGACCCAGGAACTTCCCGCCTTCCTCGAAGGCTATGGCGTATCGCGCAGCAACAATGCCGTCGTCGGCGCGTCCATGGGCGGTAATGCCGCCCTCATTCTGGCCGCCTACCACCGTGACCAATTCCGTTTCGCCGGATCGTTCTCCGGTTACGTGAACCCGACCTTCCCGCTCTGGAACGAGGCCATGCGCGCCGCCATGCGCGACGAGGGCAATTTCAATGTCGACGATATGTGGGGCCCCGCCGGTGACCCCGCCTGGAGCCGCAACGACGCCACCGTCCAAGCCGAACGCCTGCGCGGCCTGCCCATGTACCTCTGGACCGGCAACGGCGTCCCCGGCCTGCCCGACCTCCCCTACGGCGTCGGCAACACCCTCAACGCCATGAGCCTGGAAGCCATGACCCAGGTCGCCAACCAGATCTTCCGAAACCGCGTCGCCGCCTTGGGAATCGGCGCACGCATCGACTTCGGCCAGGGCACGCACACCTGGCCGTACTGGGGCCAGGCCCTGGCAACCGCCCGCCCGATGATCCTCGACGCCCTCGGCGCGCGCTGACACTGATCACCTCCGCTTCGTAGCGAAACGGTTGGCCCGCTGCTCCTTTCGGAGGATACTGCTCATCACCCTGTGCGAGGGGCAATGGAAGGGCCGACATGAAGCGCCTGGTCGTCTGCTGCGACGGCATGTGGAAGGTCGAATCGACCGAGACGGTGTCGAATATCGTCAAGATCGCGCATACCATTCGGTTCGATGCGCGCGGGCCGCACGGGGGAGTGGTCAACCAGTCGGTCGCCTATGTCGCCGGGCCCGGTTCCTTCGGCTACCTGGGCGACCGACTGATGGCTCGGCCGGTGTGGAGCGGTATCGGGCTGAACGCCAATCTCGCCGCTGCCTATTCGCATCTGGTGGCGAACTGGGAGCCGGGCGACGAGATCTATCTCTTCGGCTTCAGCCGCGGCGCGTACGTTGCCCGCGCGCTGGCCGGTCTGATCGACAAGGTCGGGATCATGACCTCGCAGTCGGTGATCGACGGGCGGCTGGGTCAAGCGTTGGGTCTCTACCGACAGCGTTCCCACCGGCCGTGGGATCCACCGGCGTGGAAGGAGTTCCGGCGCGAGCACTCCCATCATCCGGTCAAGGTCGACTTTCTGGGCGTGTTCGAGACGGTCGGTGCGCTCGGCGTCCCGGGGCTGGCCGCACGGCGGCACCGATTCCACGATCTGCGGCTGCCCACCAGCGTGCGCTGCGCCAGGCAGGCGCTGGCGATCGATGAACGCCGCCGCAACTTCGAACCCTGCCTGTGGGAGACGTCGATCGAACTGAATCAGAAATACAACCCGCAGATCCCCCGTATCAAACAGGTCTGGTTCGAAGGCGTGCACGCCGATATCGGCGGCGGATACGAGGAGGGCGGGCTGTCCGATATCGCCCTGCGCTGGATGGCGATGGAGGCCTCGCAGATCGGTCTCGTCTTCGATTGGGACCTACTGGAGTCGCTCGGTGCGGACGGTCGAGCTGACGGCTCCCGCTACTACCAGCGGCACGTATCGCTCCGGCGGATCGATGCGATCACGAATGTGCTTCGCGCACTCCGGAATCCACGACGCCAACGGTTCTATTCGGACTCCAGCCGTCGACTGTATGCCCCGGGCGCACAGGGAGTTCGATTGGCCTCGAGTGTGCTGGACAAACCGAACTATCGGCCCGTCAATCTGGAGCGTTGGCGGGCCGAGCACGACCGATCGGTGCCGCTGCCGGAGGAGAGTCTCGAGAAGACCGACGCCGTCCTGGCGGGCTTGGCGTCGAAATCCGAAGAGGAGAGCGCGGATTCGGGGCTTATGACCGACCGCGAGGTGCAGGTGTGGTCTCTCTCGGGCGACAGGGCCGTGATCGGAACGCCGACGCGGGTCGCGTTCGCGGTGCTCGTGCCCGAGAAGGCGCCCGCCGGGTCGAGAGAGCGTGACCCGCTGCCGGAACCCGTCGCGCTGCGGGTGCTCGTGCAGTCCGACGAAGCGAGTGTGCGACCTATGACCCAGGTGGTGGTGCTCGATACCGATCGCACCAGCACGCCCATCGAATTCGAGGTCGTACCGAGCGGCCTCGGCCAGATCCAGCTGACATACCGGATCTATCAGGACGATGACGGGCAGTTCCTCCAGGAGGTTCGCCAACACCTGAATGTGGGCTTGGCGGACAGGCAGACGACCCGGCCATGACCCGCGAATCAGGGGACGCGGCCGACAACCGTACGGCCCTGCGGCGTCCCGCTTCTCGTCCGTACAACCGGAATCGGACCGTATACATCCGCTTCGGTACCAAGGACGACGGATACGAGGTCCAGGCGTGGGGGAGCGCCTTCCCGCAAGACGGCGGTGGCGGCTACCAGGGGAAGCTACAGGCCAAGCGCAACGAGATCGAGGACGCCGTCACGGTCGTGCGCGAACGGTGGCAGCGAGGCGTCATCGACTTCAAACCCGAGGGGCGCAAGGGAAGTGGGTTTCCCTTCACCGATCGATGGGATCTCTCCGGCTCGGAGGACCGCGAGCTGCTCGACGCGGTCGGGTTGGGTTTGGCCCAGGCCGGGCACGAGCTGTTCCACCTACTGTTCGAGAACGGCGATCCGGGCTTGGCCGAGATCGGCGAATACCTGGTCTACGCGCTGCGCGACGGCGAACAGGTGATCACGATCGAGTCCGACCATCTGTTCGCGCCGTGGCCGCTGCTCTACGTGCCCATGGACGCGTCGCAGCGGATGTACGGGGTCGGCTCCAGCTGGTCGATGTCGGGATTTCTGGGGTACCGCCACCTGGTCGAGCACAATCTCTCCCGGGCGAAGGGGTTCGACAGTCGCATCGTGTTCACGTCGAAACCGAATATCGGGCTCAATGTCAACGAACACGTGGACCGCGAGCACCCACCGACGCCGTTCGTCGAGCCGGTCCTGAAGTTCTTCGACGACCGAACCCACGCCGAGGTGCGGCGGACCAGAGACGAGCTGGCGGTGGCCCTGTTGGAGCAGCGGGCCACCGAACACATCATCTATTTCGGTTGCCACGGACAAGTCAGCAGTGGTGAGTTGGGCCGCTCGTACCTCGAACTCGGCGACGGTGAGAAGATCTTCAGCACCGAGCTACAGAGCTGGCTGTCCAAAGGGCACCTGCGCAGTCAGCCGGTGGTGTTCATCTGCGCCTGCAAGGGCGGGCGGATGGCAGCACACTTCTATCCCGCATTCGGACAGCACTTCCTGAAATACGGGGCGCGCTGCCTGGTCGGCCCCCAGGTCGACCTGCCCAGGGCTTTTGCCTTGGAGTACACCACGAGGCTCTTCACCGAATTCCTGGATCCCGGTAAGCGCCTGGGTGATGTGATGCGCGCTCTGACAAGGACATTCGCCGACGAGTATCGGAATCCGCTCGGCCTGATCTTCTCGCTGTATCGCGGCATCGACGTGCATCTGTGGAAGGAGTCGCCGTGAGCGACCCGTGCGGTGAGCACATCATTCTCGACCTCGACGCGAATGGGGATTTCCTGGATCCCGGTTCGGGGAAGCCGGTTGAGCCGAGGTACCTGCGGGGTTTCCTGGCTCGAGAACTCGATATCCCCGAAGACGCCACCGACATAGTCGTTTTCGTGCACGGCTGGCGGAATTCACCGGAGCGGGCGGCGGATTCGGGCCAGCGGTTGTGCGCCGCGCTGGAATCCACCCGCCGCGAGAACGCGGACAGATACCCGAATCTGGGTCCGTGGTCCGGGTATTACGTGACGGTGCGGTGGCCGTCGACGAGCAATCCGCTGCCGTGGGGTTACCGCCGGATTCGCGATCGTGCCCACGCCATGACCACCGAGGGGAATGCGGCGGAAGCGTTGGCACATCTGCTCGGTTATATCGACGAGACGCGTCGGTTGCCCGGCTCGGCCCCGGTGCTGAAAACCGCGGCGGGACAGTACCTGCACTGCGTCGGGCACTCGTTCGGCGGCCGGTTCCTGGTCGAGGCCGTGCAGGCGGCGGCGGAGAGCCGTCCCACGACGCTGGGGTGGAACCGGAGCAATCCGAAGTACCCCTACACCGTGGATACCCTCGTCGTATTCCAAATGGCCGCGCCGCCAACGATATTCGCCGACCGGCTGCCCCGGCTGCTCGGCGATGCGCCGATCAACGGGCCCATCGTGGTGACCCACTCCACTGCCGACCGAGCGAATGGGCTCTGGCATTGGTTCGCCGAACGTGCCACCGGTGTCGGCTATCGGGGTGTGCGGGAACCCGCCGACCAACTTCAGTCGATACGGTTGCGCGCGCTCGGCGAGGAGTACGGGTACGACGATTTCGAAGCTCGTATCGTGAATGTGGACGCGAACTGGCGCTACCGCTCCGGGCGCTTTCGCCGCGTGGAGGGCGCGCACTCCGACTTCTGGTATCCCGAATCCGCGCACCTGATACTCGGGCTGGCCAACCTCGCGCGCTGACTCGGCTCAATTGGTTCGGTCGGCATAACCCGTCGGCAATTTGCCGGGCGCGCGGTCGATCACGGTGTCGTCGTCGGGGTCTCGGGTTTCGAGGAAGGTGATGCGGCCGTTGGAGGAGACGAGGGTCAGCGGATAGGTGGGGCCGCGGTCGCGGTCGGCGATGATGTCGTCGAGATTGTCCTCGTAGCGGCCGAGAGTGCTCTCGGGATAGTCCAGCATCCACTGCGGGTAGGAGATGGTGGTGTGGACGCGGCGGTCGGGCAGCCACAGAATGACATTGGTGGTGGTGCCGGTCGGCTCCACCCAGGCGAGTTTGTAGAGGCCATCGGTCAGGCGGACCATTTTGGCGGGTTGGTTCTTCGACCAGCGGCCGAACATCGGTCCGAGCAGGCAGCGGAATTCGATGGTCTCCGCATTGCGTACGTAGAGTTCGTATTTCCAGCCGTTGTCGTAGGCGTAGATCAGATGTTTGCCGACTATGCCGGAGAGATCGTCGATCGAGGCGCACTGCGATATGGGGGTGGGGCCGCCGGACATCGGCTACTCCTCTCGGTCAACCTGCGCGAACGCCAATCCCGAATCGCCTCAGCCTAACGATTCGACCCGGATAAATCGGGCGTATGCCGCCGAAAGCCGGTGCCAGGGCGTGCCACCGCCGCGCATCCGGCCGGTGGGCGCGAGCTATGGTCGAACGCGTTGTCCGTTAGTTGCTGGAGGTAGTGAACATGGCTCGAATCCCCACGTCTCTGCTCGCGGCCGGTGGCCTCACCGGCGGTTTCGCGCTGGCCCAGGCGACGAAGCAGCGGCAGCTGGGTGGTGCGGTATTCGCGGCGGGCACCCTCGCCGCCGTACCGCGGTGGTACAAGAGCGCCGGTGTTGGCGGGGCCGCGGGACTGACCGCCCTGTCGATCGGAGCCATGGGGGCCTCGCATCCGCTGGCCAAGAAGATCGGCGCGTGGCCGTCGGTGGCGGTGGTGTCGAGCGCGGTCGCGCTGGCCGCGTGGGCCACGGTGGACCGCCGCGCCTGAACCGGCCGCGGCCCAGTCGCCTTGCCTCGCCGCGATGTCCGATTGCCTCGCCGCGATGTCCGTGCCAGCCTGGACATCAGACGAAAGCCCCGCCGAGGCGCGCCGGTACCGCGCGCCCGGTGCGGCGTCGAGGAGGAAGTCGTGCGGCACCAGGTCGGGCTCGAGGCCCTGGAGACACTGCGGGTGACCATCGGGTCGCCCGACCCCGCCACCCGATCACTCGACATCCAGTGGTCGCTCGCCGGGCCCTCGGCGATTCGACTGCGCTTCGAATACGCGCGGCTGTTTCTCATCACCCCGGGCGGTGAGCGCGTCTACCTCGACATCGTCGACGGACCGCCCACCGCCTCGGTGCGGCTGCCCGCTACCGCGCCCGACGGTGAATACGCGCTCGAGGTGGACGCCTACGGCAGCGCCAGCTGGGGCGACGGTCGCCTGGAGGCGCGTGGGCGCAGCGCCTCGTTCACCCTCGGCTAGGCCGGAACTCCTACAGGTAGCCCCCGCTGCCCGCTGGCGGATCCACGGGTGCGGCCTGAATACGGGTGCGGGATTCCCGGGCTTCGATCAATTCGGCCAGCGTCATGCCGTCGGGGCCGACCACGGGTTTCGGGCGGTCGGCGAGCTCGCGGTCGAGCCACGCGGCGGCCTCGGCCCGCGGGAGCGGGCCCACCTCCAGTTGCGCCAGGCAGCGGCCGGGCCGGATCACCGCCGGGTGCAGGCGCGAGATGTTCTCGTTGGTGGTGATGGCCACCAGCACGTCACGGCCCTGGCCCAGCATGCCGTCGGTGAGGTTCAGCAGCCGTGAAAGCCCTTGGCCGGTGGACTCTTTGGCGGTACCGCGAATGAGTTCGTCGCAGTCCTCGAGCACCAGGAGTCGCCAGCGGCGCTTGGCCTCGTCGTAGGTGTCCACGCCGATGGCCACCTCCATGAGGTAGCCCGGGGTGGCGAACAGGGTCTCCGGATCGAGCACGCAGTCGACCTGGCACCAGTCGGACCACTCGCGGGCCAGGGCGCGCAGGGCCGAGGTCTTGCCGGTGCCGGGCGGGCCGTGCAGGAGCAGCAGGCGGCCGGTGACATCCTCGGGACGCAGCGCCATAAGGCGGCGCATGGCGGCGCCGACGCCGACGGCGTAATTGGCTTCCACCTGCGCCCAGGTGGCCGCGGAGATCTTGCGCTCCTTGCGCAGCGGGCCATGGCCGCTGTTGTGCCAGAAGCCCATCTCCACCAGGCTCTCGTCCGGCTCCGGCTCCCTGGTGGCATCGGTCGTGCAGGCGTCGAGGACCTCGCGGGCCAGCGCCTCGGTGGCGGCGCAGACATCGATCTGCGCGGCGCCGGAGGAGCGGCGCACCACGCGCAGCGTCCAGCCGTCCCCGGCGCAGAGGATGGCGCGGGTGCCGTTGTCGTCGCTGGTGCGCAGGACGCGGGCGTCGGCGGGGCGCAGCGGGGCGTCGGGCTTCACATGGTCGAGTCCGGTCGAAAGGGCGTGCGGCTGTTCGCCGCTGAGGTACGGGGCCAGTCCGAGGGCATCGATTACATCGCGGGGGGAATCGGAATCGTCGAGATTCATTACCCACGAGAGCGTCTCGGCCGTCGCGGCCGCGGGATCCTCGCGGCCGATCAGCCTGAGGCGTTCCTGGGGCGTCGAGGTCACCCGGAGAATAATCCGGACATCCTGGGCTACCGTCCAACCATTTTCCGATCTCGGTCCGGGGGCCGCATACAGTGGCGCTATGAACCCGTTCTTCGAGCGCAGCCCGCTGCCGTACGAGCTTCCGGTATTCGCGGAGATCGGCGATGAGCATTATCTGCCCGCCTTCGAACGGGGGATGGCCGAACAATTGGCCGAGGTCGCCGCCATCGCCTCGAACTCCGAACAGCCCTCCTTCGACAATACGATTGTGGCGCTGGAACGTTCGGGGACGCTGCTGACCCGGGTGGCGAACGTCTTCTTCAATATCGCGAGCTCCGATTCCAGTGCGCGGACCGAGCGGATCGAGGCCGAGATCTCGCCGAAGCTGGCCGCGCACCGCGACGCCATCCACCTCGATGCCGCGCTCTTCGGCCGCATCGACGCGCTGTATCAGCGCCGCGGTGAACTGGGACTCGAGGGCGAACAGGCGCGGCTGTTGGAGCAGTACCACCTCCGATTCGTGCGCGCCGGTGCTCGGCTCGATGCCGCCCAACAGGCTCGCCTGCGTGAGCTGAACGCCGAACTCGCCGCGGCGGCAACGGAATTCGGGCAGAACAATCTCGCGGCGACCAATGCGGCGACACTGGTGCTGGACAGTGCGGAGCAATTGGCCGGATTGGGTGCGACGGCGGTCGCGGCCGCGGCGGAGAACGCGAAATCGCTCGGCCACGACGGCAAATACGCGCTGAGCCTACAGAACTTCTCGAATCAGCCGGTCCTGGCCGAATTGGCGGATCGCGATGTGCGCCAACGGGTTATGGCGGCGTCGTTGGGGCGCGGGTTCGAGGAGAACGGCAACGGTGTCTTGGCCGCCCGGATGGCGGCGCTGCGCGCCGAACGCGCGGCGCTGCTCGGCTACGCCGACCACGCCTCCTACGCCGTCGAGGATCAGACCGCGAAAACCGCTGCGGCGGTGGAGGATATGCTCGGGCAGCTGGTTCCGCGCGCGGTCGCCAATGCCGAACGCGAGGCGGACGAGCTGGCGGCGGCCATGCGCGATGCCACCGACGACGGCGAACTGCGCTCCTGGGATTGGCAGTTCTGGTCGGAAAAGGTTCGGGCCGAACGGTTCTCGGTGGAGGCCGAGGCGCTGCGCCCCTACTTCGAATTGGAGCGGGTGCTGCGCGACGGCGTGTTCTACGCCGCCGAACAGGTCTACGGCATCACCCTGCGCGAGCGCGACGATCTGATCGGCTACCACCCCGAGGTGCGGGTCTTCGCGGTCTTCGACGCCGACGACGCACCGTTGGGGCTGTTCCTCGGCGACTTCTTCACGCGGCCCTCCAAGCGCGGCGGGGCGTGGATGAACGAATTGGTCAGCCAGTCCACGCTATTGGGCCAGCGCCCGGTGGTGGTCAACAACCTCAATATCGTGAAGCCGCCGGAGGGGGAACCGGCCCTGCTCACCTGGGACAATGTCCGGACCCTCTTCCACGAGTTCGGCCATGCCCTGCACGGGCTGTTCTCGAATGTGGTGTACCCCTTCTTCTCCGGCACCGAGGTTCCGCGCGATTTCGTGGAGTTCCCGTCGCAGGTCAACGAGATGTGGATGGCGCGCCCGGAGATCCTGGCCAACTACGCCAAACATGTCGAGACCGGCGCGGCCATGCCCACCGAACTGGTCGAGCGCATGGCCGAGGCCGAACGCTTCGGCGAGGGTTTCCGCACCGTCGAGTACCTCGCCGCGGCCCTGCTCGACTGGGCCTGGCACCGCCTGCCCGCGGACGCCACCCGAACCGACGCCGAGGAATTCGAGGAGGAAGCCCTCCGCACGGCGGGCATCGCCCTCGCGGCCATCCCACCGCGCTATCGCACCGGGTATTTCGCGCATATCTTCGCGGGCGGCTATGCGGCGGGCTACTACTCGTATATCTGGAGCGAGGTCCTCGACGCCGATACCGTCCAGTGGTTCGAGGACGGCGCGGCGTCCGTGCGCGAGAAGGGTGAGATCTTCCGCCGCGAGCTGCTCTCGCGCGGCGGGTCGGTCGATCCGCTCCAGGCCTTCGCGGCCTTCCGAGGTCGCGGCCCGGACATCGATCCGCTCCTGACCCGGCGGGGGCTGACCGCCTGACGGTGGGCCGGGCGTCAGGGCAGGTGGGCGACGCAGACCACGATGCGACGCTGGTCGTAGACGAAACCGGCGTCGCCCGACGGGCATCGGGTGATGTCGGTGGTGTCTCGTTCGATGGCCAACACCCGGACCGCCTGGGTGTCGGCGGGAGTGTGACAGTCGATATGCGTCGGGTCGTCGCCCAATCGCATACATCCACCGACCACCCAGTCGATATCCAGGCACACCGCGTCGTTGTCGGCGCCGAGTCGCGGCTCGTGGTGGATGTGATCGACGTCGGCGGGGCAGTGGCCGTGCTCGGCTGCCGTCTGGACGATTCGGTAGCCGGATTCGCCGGTGCCGCAGGCGGTCTTCGCCAGGGGCGCGTCGTTGCCGACATCCACGCAGTCGCCGACGTTCACGGCGGGGCGGCCCTGGGCCGCGGTCTTGTTGGTGAGCGCGGTGCGGCCCGGGACGGCCGGATCGGCGAGGGCGAGCGGGCTCGCCTCGAAGGTCATGGCGGGCATGGAGACCGGTGCCGCGCCCGTGGTCGGCGCGGTATCGCCGGAGGTGAGACCGGGTAGCGACAAGGCGGCCGCCAGCACACCGGCCACCGCCACCGCGCCCCCGATCACCACCGCCGTCAGAATCAGACCGGCTTGAAAACGTCGGCTGGACAATCAATCCTCCAGGGCCGCAGAACCAAGATCACGGAAGATATACACCATAAGACGCACGGGTGTCGAATTGCTCTGAATCACAATCATTTTGATCAAATGACTAGATCACGATGTGGCAACGATGAGCTGTCAAGTATCGCCAATCATGCTGTGCGACAGCCACGTTTCTCTCGGCGCACCGCAGACGCGCCATCCGATGATCTGTGAAAAGGAACAAATTCAAAATGAGGTTCGGGACATTCGCCGCGACCACGGTGCTGGCCATTGCCGCCGTCGGGATCTCGGCGGGAACCGTGGCGGCCGAGCCCGCCGCGGTCGACCGGCAGAATGCCAGCTCAGGCGTGGATCGGGGGGTCGGCTACCGTACCGTGCTCGCCGATCTCGACCGGACGGTCACCACCTCGGTCGATGGGGGGCGATTCGAGATGACCGCCGACGGCGCGCGGGTGCTGGTGCGCTCCGAGGGCGGCGAGGTGATCGCCGAAGTGCCATTGACTTTCGACATCTCGGGCCAACGCCTGGAACTCGTGGAACAAATCGACGACCACGGGGAAAAGCTCACTCTGACACCGCGAATGACGGCCGAGGAAATCGGTGAGCTGCGCGCGATCGGGTCCATGGATCGACTTATCGCCGAAATCGACCGGAATATCGTCGGGGTGGTCGTGGGCGGTATTCTCGGCGGAATCATCGGCGCGGCAGTCGGTTTGCTGATGTTGAGTGTCATCACCGGGCCGATCGGGCTGATCGTCGGCGCGATAGCCGGGGGCATGATCATGGGCGGCCAGCCGTTCACCGACGCGTTGACGGCGGTCGCGACCGGCCAGCCCTGATCCCGCCCGCCTACTGGCGATAGGAGGCCAGGAAGCGTCCGATGCGCTCGATAATGGCCTCCAGGTCGTCGGCGTGCGGCAGGGTCACGATCCGGAAGTGGTCGGGGCGCGGCCAATTGAAGCCGGTGCCCTGGACGATGTGCAGCTTCTCCTGCAGCAGTAGGTCCAGGACGAACTGTTCGTCATCGCGGATCTGGTACATCTCCAGGTCGATGCGTGGGAAGGCGTACAGCGCGCCTTTGGGTTTCACGCAGGAGACGCCTGGGATGGCGTTGAGCGCCTCCCAGGCGCGGTCGCGCTGTTCGCGCAGGCGGCCGCCGGGCAGGGTGAGGTCGTGGATGCTCTGGTGGCCGCCGAGCGCGGCCTGAATCGCTTGCTGCGCGGGCACATTCGCGCACAGGCGCAGGCCCGCGAGCATGGTGAGGCCCTCCAGGAAGCTCTCGGCGTGCTGGGTCGGGCCGGAGACCGCCAGCCACCCGGAGCGAAAACCCGCGGCGCGGTAGGACTTCGAGAGGCCGGAGAAGGTCAGGCAGAGCAGGTCGGGGGCGAGCGAGGCCGTCGCGGTGTGCTGGATGTCGTCGTAGGTGATCTTGTCGTAGATCTCGTCGGAGAAGACCACCAGGCTGTGGCGGCGCGCCACCTCGAGGACCTGGCGCAGTACCTCGGGGGAGTACACCGCGCCGGTGGGGTTGTTCGGGTTGATGAGGACGATGGCGCGGGTGCGGTCGGTGATCTTGGCTTCGATATCGGCGACATCGGGGAACCAGTCCGAGGATTCATCGCAGATGTAGTGCACCGGGCGGCCGCCGTTGAGGGTGGTCGCGGCGGTCCAGAGCGGGAAATCCGGTGCGGGGACGAGGACTTCGTCGCCGTTCTCCAGCAGCGCCGTCATGGCCATCATGATGAGTTCGGAGACGCCGTTGCCGAGGAAGACCTCCTCGACGTCGACATCGTTGACGCCGAGGGTCTGGTAGTACTGCACCACCGCGCGGCGGGCCGAGAGCAGGCCCTTGGAGGTGCAGTAGCCGCTCGAGGAGGGCAGGTTGCGCACGATGTCCTGCAGGATCTCCGCGGGCGCCTCGAACCCGAACTCCAGCGGATTGCCGGTATTGAGCTTCACCACGTGGTGACCCTCGGCCTCCAGCCGCGCGGCCTGCACGGCGATCGGCCCGCGAATCTCGTAGGAGACACCCGCCAGCTTGCTGGACTGCTTGACCTGCATGAACAACCCCTTCTCGATCCGGTTGCCGCACACTCTACTTGGAAATTCCAAGTTTGCACTTGGAATTTCCAAGCGATTCGTTACAGTGGGCTCGTGCCACGCCGCAACTATGACCACTACTGCTCCGTCAGCCGAGCGCTCGAGATCGTCGGCGACCGTTGGAGTTTGCTGGTGGTGCGCGAATTGTGTTCGGGCCCACGCCGATACAGCGACCTCTTCGCCGACCTACCCGGCATCAGCACCGATATGCTCGCCGCCCGCCTCAAAGACCTGGAGCGCGAAGCCATCCTGACCCGCACCCGCGCCGGAGCCCGCACCTCCACCGTCGTCTACGAACTGACCCCCCTGGGCCTGTCCCTACGCCCAGTCCTCGAGGCCCTCTCCACCTGGGGCACCCCCCTCCTCGGCGAACGCCGCCCCTCCGACGCCGTCCGCCCCCACTGGTTCTCCCTCCCCCTGGGCCGCGCCATAGCCCAACTCCTCCCCACCGGCACAGCCACAGTCCACATCGCCGACACCACCCTCCACTACGTGATCACCGACACCGCCATCACCCACCACGACGGCCCCGCCCCCACCCCAGACCTGGAACTACACCTAGACCTCCCAGCCGCAATAGACGTAGCCCTCGGAACCCGCACCCTCGAAGACGCCGCGAAAGTTGCCCCCTTGCCGCGACTGAAGCCGACCGCCGATTGCTAGTGCGACCGGGCTTCGAGTGCGGCGCGGATGAGTGCTCGTGCTCCCTCGCCGGTCACCGATTGCCTGGCCAAGGAATCGAATGCGCGGCCGTAGAGCGCGATCTCGCGCGGCTGGGTGACGCTCATCTCGGCCGTCACGGTCTCGATCATGACTCGCGTGTTGTCGAACATGATGAAGTTCGAGATCGGCACACGGTACCGGGTGGTGGCGGGAACGATGCCGAGCGTGACGCGGGACATGGTCGCCACCGCCAGCAGACGGTCGAGTTGCCCGATCATGATGTGGTCGTTGCCGACGGTCGTGTTCAGGGCCTGCTCGGCGAGGACGAAGTGGAACCGGTGGTTGCGGCGGTACAGAACTTGTTGGCGCTCCATTCTTTTCGCGACGCCCTCGTCCAGATCGTTGGCGGTGCGGTAGAAGTCGATGACATTACGCATGATCTCTTCGGCGTACTCCGCCGTCTGAAGCAGCCCAGGTACGAGGAACGGTTCGAACCACCGCATGAATTCGGTCTGGGCCTCCAGCCTCACCGAAACCTGTTGGCGTCGTTTCGTGCCGGTACCGAGGATCCGTCGCCACTCCAGGTACGCGGCTTCGATATTGCGAACCGTCGCGATGAGGTCGGCGACCTGGGATTCGCCGTTGGTGACGGCGCACCAGGCCCGTATGTCGGCGTCGGTGGGTGTCTGTTTTCCGTACTCGATTTTCGAGACCTTGGTTTGATGCCACCCCGCGCGTCGGGCCAGGTCGGTCCCGGTCAGACCGGCGTCGAGGCGAAGCTCTCGGAGCCGTTGTCCGAGAGCCTCTTTGGCCTGGTGCGGATCAGCCGTCACTGCTCGCTGTATCCCGCCAGCGGGACGGCCGAGGACCACACCCGCTCCTTCACCGTCCGGGCGAACTCGACTATGCGGCGGTCCGTGGTGACCGCGGCACCGGCCCATCGCCCGGACCGTTCGAACACCGTGAAGCCGAGAACGGCGTCGTCGAACAGCCACCAGTCGTCAGCGGTCAGGTCGCTGTCATCGATGAGGTGGCGGGGCAAGTACCGAACGTCTTCCCCCGCCTCGACATTGAAGCGCGCCACCGACTTGGCGAAGCGGGTGTAGTCGGTGTGCGGCTCGGTGACCACCCGCGCCCGGTTGACGGCTACACCTCTGGCTGTCGTCGCACGAATGTGATCGAGCCATGGCCGAAACCACTCGTAGTCGTCGTGTTCATCCTCGAGGAATCTCCGGAACGGCTCGGATTCCTCGGGAGTTTCGTAGGTGTCCTGCACTTCGAGATGGAAGGCTTCCCGCTCGGCCTCGTGGAAAAGTTTCAGAAAATCCTCACCCTGCGCGAGTAGCACCGTAGAACGTCCTTCCTAGCTTGGGCACTTCCACGCAGGTTTCGTCGGGGTAGATGTCCATCTGTGCGCGCGTTTCACGATCGGTGACCGGGGTGCCGGTCAGCGTGAAGGTTCCGCGTCCGGTGTCGGTCATGGTGGCACCGATGAAGGTATCGGCCAGCGCGAATCCCGTTAGCAAGTGCGGTATTTCGACTTGGTCGGGAGTGTCGGTTCGCCAACCTTGGACGACGTAGGTCTCGCCGTCGGTGGCGTACAAGCTCGGGCAGCCTCCGCCGGTGGTGCCACCCTTGCCGAGAAAATGCAACCGCATGGTCGGACTCCAATCGGTGTTATGCGTTCGAATGCTCACGCGTCTTCAATGATGACGTCCAACAGCGG
This sequence comes from Nocardia sp. NPDC050406, assembly GCF_044459025.1. NCBI lineage: Bacteria > Bacillati > Actinomycetota > Actinomycetes > Mycobacteriales > Nocardiaceae > Nocardia > Nocardia sp. NPDC050406. Next base: position 1,319,535 of record NZ_JBITIM010000002.1, read on the forward strand.
CATCCGAGCAGGAATCCGTCACCTCGCGCATAGTCACGCATAACCGTGGTGGGCGGCGCGCGGCCCTTCGTAACGTCGTGATGCGGCGTTCCCCGGTAGCGACTACGAACAGGGATCGACATGACACCACAGCAAGGCGAGAAGCGAGTCGGCGACGATTGCGAGAAGCGGTATGTGTTTCCGCTGGATCGTGAGCGGGCAGAAGGGATTCTGAAGATTCACGCGGTGTGTGATCCTCCGTGTCCGCGGAAGCAGACGGCGGCGGCGTTCCTGAGTGGGGTGCGGCGGAGTCGGGGCGCGTGATGTACCGGCGTCGGTTGACCGTTTTCCCCGGGGGGATGGTTGAGACCATCGAGTACGCGGGGGAGGAAGACTCGCCGGGGTTCGGGGTGGACGATGAGTTTTGGGGTGGTGGGGCGTCTTTACTGGTGTCAGCCGCGAATCTAGGAGGAAGCATGTTGCCTGAACCTGTGGAGGCGAAGGATCTCAATATCTATGGGGATGCGAAGTTGCCGTGGAGTCGGGCGTACAAGGCGCTCGAGGTGGGGATCGGGTTGGCGGAGACGGCGTCGTTTCTGACTACCGTGGGGGTGGATTCCAGGCCGCATTCGACGGGGATCGGCGCTATGGCGCATGGGGGGTATTTGTATTTCACCAGTGGTCCGCGGACGGTCAAGTCGCGCAATCTGGCGGTCAATCCGGCTTGTGCGCTGGCGTTTCGGTTTCCGGAGGTGGATCTGACCTTCGAAGGCGATGCGCAGCGCACCACCGAGATCGACGAACTGGATGCCTTGACGGAGCTCTATCGGCGCTTCGACTGGCCCGCGGAGCGGTCCGGCGATGCGATCACCGCGCCGTTCAGTGCGCAGAGCGCGGGGCCGGGGCCCTGGCATCTCTACCGGTTCGTCATTCGTACCGCTGTCGGCGTCGCGCTCACCGAGCCGCACGGCGCGACCAGTTGGCGTTTCGAATAAGCGGTTGCCGCACCAGGATTGGGAGACGCCGCGGTCGTCGACGGCCGGTGATTGCCTAGAGTGGCGAGGTGAATCCTCGTCTCAGTCGTCGTACGCTCCTCGGCGGTGCCGCAGCCCTGGCCGCCACCGGATTGATCGGAGTCGATCCGCTCGCCAAAGCCGAGCCCGTCAATGAAACAGATTGCCGTGGCGGGCTTTTCGGTGCCTTGCGGTGGCCGGAGCAGACGACCGAACCGATTCCGGTGCGGTTCCGCGTGCAGGGCATGTGGACCGAACCCATTGCCGCGCAACCGCCCACACACGGACGCGACGGACGACCCGCACCGCTCTCGGAGCCGTTCGCGATTCCCGCCGGTGCCGATCGCGTCGGTGTCGTCGCCGAAACCGTCACCGCGCCCCGTATTTTCGGCCCGCCCACCAAGTCGCCGTTTCGCGCACCCGTGCTGACTTCCTACGCGTGGGGATTTCCCGTGGTGACACGCTCCGGATGGGGCGCCGACGAGACCCGCATGACCTGGGGAGAACCGGAATACTCACCGGCGCAGGTGATTACGGTGCACCACAGCGCCATTCCCACCGGCGAGGAATTCGACGACTACCGCGACGCCGTCCGAGAGGTCTATCACATGCACGCCTGGCCCGAACCGGACGGCCAGGGCTGGGGCGATACCGGCTATCACCTCATCATCGACCCGAACGGCGTCATCTACACGGGCCGCCACGCCGGAACAGACGATTCGCCCATCTTCAAACCCGGCGGCGACCTACGCCCCGGAGCCGAGATCGTCACCGCCGGACACGTCGCCGGAGCCAATGCCGGAAATATCGGCATCTGCCTGATCGGCGATTTCACCGATGCCCTACCGAGCAAGGCCGCACTGCACAGCCTCGATATCGTGCTCACCCACCTGTGCTCCGGACTGGGCATCAACCCCTTCGCCCAGGTCCGCTACACCAACCCGGTGACGGGCCGCATCGTCGACATTCCGGCCGTCTCCGGCCACCGCGACTGGCAGGCGCTCGGCGTCCGCACCGCCTGCCCGGGCGACTTCCTGCATACGGTGCTGCCCCTGCTGCGGGGCCTGTCTCAGCTCGGCTGACACACCCCACACACAGCGAAGGCTGGCGGGGCCGGGCTCGCGCCCCGGCCACACCAGCCCTCGGCAGCGCGACTAGCCCAGCTGGCGGCACGCCCCGGTGCCGTCGGCCTCGCCGACCACCGGCGGCATGCCGAGGATGGTGCAGTAGGCACCGGCGGGCATGGGGGTGACGCGGATGTCGGGGCCGCTCACACAGTTCACGTAGGCGGGGTAGCCCTGGATCGCGAACGTGACCTTCTCGTACACGCCGCCACCGGTCTCGGCGCACACCTGAGCGGCCTGCGCGTCGTAGTCGGCGGGGTTGCCCGCGCTTGCGGAAGCGGTGCTGGCGGCGGTCAGCGCCGCCGCGGCGAGGCCCACGAATGCCGCGGTCCGGACGTTGATCATGGTGAATCTCCTTGTTTTTGGGATGGTTTCGTTCCCGGTTCCCGACCTCTGGACACGGTACGGGGCGATAGGTCCATCAGCCAAGATTTCCGGCTACCTATCGGGAAACCTGGGGGCTCATCTCGAAACCGGTTGGTGTGCGGGAAGTTTGCTGAAAACTTTGAGAGCTGTTTGATCTCAATAAACAACGTTTGCCGTTCTGGGTGGCTCGTCGACGGCCACATTCGAAGCGATCACCGCGAACTCGCGCGGTATGCTGCCCGCGACGCCCGCCGCGCCGAAAACCGGTGCGCACGGGGAGATCATCGAGGGGACGCGGCGGCCGCCGCGCAAGGGAAAGGCCAAAACAAAATATGCGAGGCATGGCTGTGCCAGGGGCGCGGGAGCGCTCACACACATCCCGGGGAGGATGGCTCAAGCGGACCGCGCTGGGTGCGGCGGTGGTCGCATTGCTACCGTTCGGGGCGTCGGTGGCAGTGTCCGGGACCGCCGCGGCGGCCTACGATCCGGCCGGATTCGACTTCTACGTCGACTCCAGCATGGGTTCGATCAAGAACCGGATCTTCCGCGCGGCCGACGGCAGTACCGACCGTGTGGTCTACCTGCTGGACGGGGAACGCGCCGAAAGCGACCTGAACGGCTGGGAGGAGTACACCAAGATCCCGGCCGCCCTGGCCAAATTCAATATCAATGTGGTGATGCCGGTCGGCGGCCAGTCCAGCTTCTACGCCGACTGGAACGAGCCGAGCAGCTTCAACGGCGTGAACCCGGACGGTTCGGCGCTGCCGGGTTCGGACTCCGGTTCGGCGGTCTCCGGCTGGACCGAGACCTCCGGCAAGAGCTACACCTACATGTGGGAGACCTATCTGACGCAGACGCTGCGCGACGCGCTGCGAGATCGGTTGGGCTTCAGCAGCACTCGCAACGGTGTCTTCGGGCTCTCCAGCGGCGGGACGGCGGCGCTGGTGATGGCGGCCTACCATCCGGACCAATTCGTCTATGCCGGTTCGCTTTCCGGGTACCTGTACATGTCCGCGCCGGGTATGCGCGAGGCGCTGCGCCTGGCCATGATCGCCGCGGGCGGCTACAACATCGATTCGATGGCTCCGGCGGGCAGCGAGAAGTGGGCCCGCATGGACCCCTACTCGTTCGCGCCGCAACTGATCACCAATGGGACGCGGCTGTTCATCAGCGCGGGCAGTGCCATTCCGGCGCAACAGGATCTGGCGTCGGCGGACGCGGTGATCCAGGGCATGCCCCTGGAGGCCATCGCGCTGGCGAACACCAAGGCGTTCCAGTCGCGCATGCAGACGCTCGGGTACGAGAACGTGACCTACGACTTCCCGAGTATGGGCGTGCACAACTGGGGGCAGTGGGAGCAGGTGGCCAACCGGTTGATCCCGGATATGGCGCAGCACATCGGCAAACCGCTGCCGCCCGGCTCGCAGCCGCCGCCTCCGGCCGAGGGGCAGCAGCCTCCAGGGGAGGGGCAGCAGCCCGCGCCGCAGAACTGATCGGGGTACGAAAAGAACCGCCGCCGTCCGGGTTCGGACGGCGGCGGTACTTTTGCCTGCGGGCGAACGGGGCGCTGCGGGGGGCGCGGGCATGAGACGCCTGCTCGCCGTGTTCCACGGGTCAGTCGGACTCGTCCGGCCGTGCGGGCCAACCGGACTCATCCGGCCGTGCGTTTCAGTCGGGCGTGTCCGGCTATGCGGGTCAGCCCGACTCATCCGGCCGTGCGGCTCAGCCCGGCTCACCCGGCCATGATCGGCTCGTCTCCTTCCCAGCCCCACCGTGTTTCGACGCTGACGCCCACGGTGGCGTGTGGCGCATCCACGTGCGGGGTGAGGCGTTGCAGCTCGCCCCAGTCGCGGGTCCAATCGTTGTCCAGGTAGGTGGGGACGGTCTGTGAGCGCACCAGGAGGCCGCTCCAGCCGATCGGGCCGCCGCCGGTGTCGCCCTGCCAGGTCTGGGCGACCTGGCCGTTGAGCTTGTCGGCCGTGATGCGCCAGCTGGGGAGTTCGGCTACGCCGTCCTTGTGGTCGAAGGGGCGTTGGCACGGGAATGCCAGGCCCACATGGAAATCCGTCAATACGGGAGCGGTGTTGCCGACGACCGTGTTCAACGTTTCCAGGCGGGGGAGACGCGGTGGGGTGACGGCCAACCACTGCTTCTCGCTGGGAGTGTCGGCCTCGGCGACCAAGCGAATCGCGTTGGTTCCCTCGGGGATTCGATCCAATGCGATCGGCAGATTGCGCCAGGTCGGCGCGCCGCCGACATTCGGGGGGACCAGATCGCCCAGGGGTGTGACGGTCCCATCGTCGGCACGCCGCGCGAACTCCACCCGCAACTGTTGGCCCTCGACCGCCCGGCCACTGTCATCAGTCGAGGCGATGCGCCCGGCCGCCGTGAGGATGAGCACACGGTACGCGGGATCCTGTTGCGCGGCAGCGAGATCCATTCTGTACCACTGCGTCGTCAAGCGTGCGGGCTCGCGCGCCCCCTTCGCATAGCTGCCCAGTACGGGTGTCCGCGTCGGGTCCAGCCCGAATGGCAAGGCCACTGTGCTGCCATTGATCCCGGGCTTCGCATCCGCTTTGTCGCCCGCACCGCCCGGTGTTGGGCCGGACGGCTTGTCGCCGCCCTCTGTACCGCCGGGAGTATCGCCACCGCTCGGTACTCCGCCACTGCCCGGCGCATCGCCACCGCCCGGCGCATTGCCGCCGTTCGGTGCGCCGCTGCCGCCCGAGGTATTGCCGCCGTTGGGCGCGTTGTTGCCACCGGGGGCCTTCTCATCCTTGGGTGAGTCTCCGCCACTTGGGATTTCGTCGCCACCAGGAGCATTGTCGCCACCGTTGGGTGTGTCACCGGCGCTGGGGCCACCGCCCCCACCCGAACCTTTGCCGCCACCGCCGCCACCCGGCCCGCCATCCGGCGCGAGCGACCCCACTCCGTCGGCGGTGAATCCGGTGTTCTCGGCGGCCAGTCCGTCGGCGGCCGAGCCGGTGTAGGGCTGCAACAGCGAGTCCGCCGTATTCGTCTCCACCAGAACGTCATCCGCCATCGCGCAGGGCTGCCCGGCCAGCGTGCGCAGGTTCGACAGCGCGACCGAGTACGCGGGGTACTGCGCGTAGGCCGCTGCCGCCAGCGACACCACCTGGAACGCCACCAGGGCCGCTGCGGCCACTGTGAGGGGACGCAGGGCGAAGTGGTCGAAAAACCCGGTGTCCGAAGCATTTCGGCGGGTTCGATACGGCTCGCGGAAGTACTGCCACGCGGCCACCAGCAGGCACAGCGCCGCCAGCCCGAGCAGCATCGTGGAGATTCCCACCCCCGAAAGCTCCGGTGAGCGGTCCGGCCACCGCATGCCGTACCCGGAGACGTACCACCACCCATTGGACCCGGTGAACGAGAACGCCAGCAGGAACATCACGGCCGCAGCCACCAGGGACCTGTGGTGTCGAGCGCGAATTCCCTTGCCGACCGCGACCGCGGTCACCGCGCCGAGCGCGCCCGCCAGCCCGGCGTACACACCGAAGTGATGCGTCCATTTGGTGGGCGTGAACATCATCAACAGCAGCGACATGAACACAATGCCGAGCACCCGCGCCACCGGTCCGCGCGCCGTATCCGGAATCCGCCCACCCCTGCGCAGTGCCACCAAGACGCACACACCAAGGCACAGCAGCATGCCCAGCACGCCGAACCGTCGCGCCAGGGATCCGTCAGGTGTCAACGACAGCAGCGATTCCCACCGCGTGGTCTCCTCGAACCACGCCAGATCGGGGCCGATGAGCTTGCGCACGCGTGTCGCCTCCACCACCGACGCGAAGGTCTGATCGGCGAAGACGACCACCAGGACCAGCGCACCGGCGGCGAGGATCGGTGCCACGAGAGCGCCGAAGTTCAGCAGCGACCCGCCTGGGTTACGCGGGGCAGTCTGTCGACCGGAAAGGGCCGCTCGGCCAGCGCGAGCGCGCGAGACGAGCGTCTGCACGACCTGTCGCGAGCCCACGAAAAGTGCTGCCAGACAGATCAATCCGCTCGGACCCGCAGCGAGCGAGAAGGCCGCGATCAACACCGCGACGGCCGCCGGAAGCAGGCGTCGAGTAGCGATGGCACGTTCGATCGAGCACCACGTCAGCAGTGCGCCCAGAGCGATGAAGGGTTCGGGCCGAAGCCCATTGTTGTAGGGCAGCCAGATGGCGAGGAACACCAAACCGGCGGTCCATCGCGCGGTCGCCATGGCCGCCACCCGAGAACCCAAGCGCGGCAGCACCTCTCGGCTGAGCACCCACCAGCACAACACCCCCGCGAGCAGCGACGGCAGCCGCATCCACAGACTGGCGTCACTGACCCGGGTCATCAGCGCCAACACCTCGTACGGCCACCCGAACGGCGCCTCCGCCACCCCGAACCACCGGTAGTAGTTGGCGGTATACCCCGCCTGCTTGGAGGCCCGAGCCATGGTGAGGATGTAGCCGTCATCGGAGGTATTGGCCCCGATCACGTGCCACAGCAACAGGATCGCCCCCACCACCGCGTCGGTCAGCCGAACCCGCCACCACAGCGCGGGCAGGAACCGCCGCGCCCGCCGCCCGTCGAACGTGTCGAGGCGATGCAGACACAGCAGCGCGACCAGCGTGCACAAGACAGCCCCCACCATGGCGGCGAGCTTCAGCGCACTCGGACTCGACGAGAACCGCGAATCCACCTCGGCATGCAACCGCGCCGCACCCAACTGCGCGCGATCCAGATCGGTGTACACCCCGACGATCTGCGGCCGGACATCCTTGCCGACGGTGGTCCGGTACGCACTGCCGTCCGAGCGGGTCAGGCCGGTGAGTTCGGCCGTGGTGCCGTTCGCATCGGAGTGCACGACGAGCGCGGCGCAGCCAGTTCCGGACTGCGGATCGGCCTTGGGAGCCAACCCGTTCCGGGCCGCGGTGCCCTGGTCGGGATCGGTGCCAGGTTGCGCGGTACCGCTCGGCGGCACAGAGGTGCCCGCAGGAGGGGCGGCACCTGGCGAGGGCGCACCCGACGGCGAAGGGCCGAGCGAGGGGGCACCCGAGGGCGGGGGAGCGCCGGGGGAGAAAGCGCCCGGCGATGGACGGACACCACCGGGCGAGGGCGCTCCTGACGGCGGCTGGCTCCCGGGCAACTCCGCACCCGAGGGTGGGGAGCCGGGCAACGCCACATTGGTTGGTGGCGGTCCTCCGGGCGACGCCACGCCTGACGGCGGAGGCCCGCCGGGTAGAGCCACACCCGGCGGCGGGGGCCCGCCGGGCAAAGGGCCTCCGGGCGGCGGGGTTCCGCCGGGGGCAGGGGCACCCGAGGGCGGAGCGCCGCCGGGCGGGCCAGCTCCTGGCCGAGGTCCCTCACTGGGCTGTGAACCCTCACCCGGTCGAGCCGTGCCCGGCCCAGGCTGCGCACCATCCCCATTTTCCGACGGCTGCTCGGAACCCACTGCCGCACCGACGATCTCGGAGATCGGGGCACTGATCAGCGGGATGTTCCGCACTGTCACCGACAGGCTCGGCCCGGCATCCCCTTTGTCATCGACGCGCGCCACCAGCCCTTTGGCGGTGCCCCCCGGCGCCTGCCCGGGCACCGTCGAGACCACGACCCCGCTCTTCAAGTCCCGCAAGGCCGTACACGACACACTCACGTCCAGCGTGAACGGTACGTAGTCCACCAGCGGCGCGGTCACCTGAACCGATTGCGCCTGCGGCCAATCCAGCGCCGCGCGATCCTGCTGCACCGGCAGTAGCGGGGTGAGCACTGCCAGCAGCAAGCCCAGCACTCCGCAGACGAGAGCAGCCAGCCTGATTCGGCCTGAACCGGATGAATCTGCCTGTGCGAACGTCGATGTGGGTATGCGCGCACTGGCCATCCGCCGAAATTCCCTCCCCGTGGTGGGCGGCACCACCGTGCCGCCCAACAGCCGCTACGGCTGCGTGAAAATCACCGCACGCAGTGTAGCGTCGCCCCCGGATGGCGGTCTCCCACCATCAAATGCCCGGTCGCGGCACATCCCCACGCCACGCGCCCTCGGCATATCCCTGCTCCTCGATGAACTCCTTGAATCGCTTCAGATCTCCCTTCACTCGGCGATCGAGCACACCGAGCTTGTCGCCGACATTCTCGACGAAGCCCTCGGGGTCGATATCCATCTGGGTGATCACCCGCGTGGTGGTGTCGTCGATGCGGTGGAAGGTCACCACACCCGCGTGCTCGGGCCCGCTGTCGGAGCGCCACGCCACCCGCTCGTCCGGATGCTGCTCGGTGATGGTGGCGTCGAACTCACGCTCCACCGGTCCGATATGCACCTTCCAATGCGTATGCGTGTCGTCGACCTGCGCGACCTGCTCCACGCCCTCCATGAACCGAGGGAAGGACTCGAACTGCGTCCACTGGTTGTAGGCGGTGCGGATCGGCACCTTGACCTCGGTCGAAGCGGTAACTGTGCTCATGGCAACCTCGCTTCCTCATTCCCACGTGCCGCGACCGGCTGTCCCGGGGCGGCCCGTCCGCCGAAATCTTCGGCGTCATTCGGGCGGCTACCCGCGAGTCCGAGGGGTAAACGGCGCGCCCCGCCCACGGCAGCCCCGACGAAAGCCGTTCCGACGGCCGAGTATCCGCCCGCCCCGGTCGTCGGTATGTTCGACAGGGTGAGTGAGTGGTTGGGGCGGACGTTTCACCGGGTCGGCCGGGTCGATCGGGCGATGAGCGGGGCCGTCGCGCGGATTCCGGAGTCGGCCGTCGATCGCGGCCTGTTGACGTTGACGCGCGCGGCCGATGGCGGCGTGCTGTGGAGCCTGGTGGCCGGGGTGCTGGCCGTCAACAAGGGCGCGACACGGCGGGCCGCGCTGCGCGGATCGGTCTCCGTGGCAGGAGCGACCCTGGCGGTGAACGTGGTGCTCAAATCGGTGATCGCGCGCCGCAGGCCCGCCGCCGAACTCCAGCCGGTGGACCGCCGCCTGCTGAAAGCGCCGACCTCGTCCTCCTTCCCCTCCGGCCACAGCGCCGCCGCGGCCGCCTTCGCCACCGCCGTCGCCCTGGAGAGCCCGCGCACCGCGCTGGCCATCGCCCCGCTGGCCGCCACCGTCGCCTATTCGCGGGTTCACACCGGCGTGCACTGGCCTTCGGACGTATTCGTCGGCGCGGCAGTCGGTTCGGCTGTGGCGCTGGCCACCCGCCGCTGGTGGCCGATCCGAGAATCCGACGAGGCCCGTGCCCGCGCGGTCCGCGAGGTTCCCGCCCTGGTCGAAGGCAAAGGCCTTGTGGTCCTGGTGAATCCGATCTCCGGTGATCCGAACTACGATCCGACCGCCGATATCGCCGCCGCCCTGCCCGCGGCCACGGTCCTGGTGAGCGAGCGCGGCCGCGACGGCATCGAACAGCTGGAATCGGCCCTGGCCGAGAGCTCCGAGCCCGCGCTCGCGGTGGGCGCGGCGGGTGGTGACGGCACCATCGCGGCGGCGGCCGCGGTCGCGCTGCGCCACCAGCTGCCGCTGGTCGTGATACCCACCGGCACGCTCAACCACTTCGCCCGCGACCTCGGCGTCTACGACATCCTCGAGGTGGTCGACGCCACCGGGGCGGGCGAGGCCGTGGCCGTCGATATCGCGAGCGTCGAGCTGGAGACCGAAAACGGTTCCCGCACACACTATCTCGTCAATACCGCCAGCCTCGGCGCGTATCCGGACCTGGTGCGGCTGCGCGAGCAGTGGCAGGAGCGCTGGGGCAAGTGGCCCGCCTTCGCCGCCGCGCTCATGATCATGCTGCGCCGCGCGCAACCGATTCGCATTCGCCTCGACGACCGCTGGCACGATGTCTGGTTCGTCTTCATCGGTAATGGGCCCTACCACCCGCACGGCGCGGTGCCCGCCTTCCGCGCCCACCTCGACAGCGGACTGCTCGATGTCCGCTGGGTCCGCGCCGACCTGCGCTTCTCCCGGACCCGCGCCGCGCTGGCGCTGCTGTTGGCCGCCATCGGCAGCAGCAAGGTCTACAACGAGCGCCAGGTGCACGAACTGGTGGTGGACCTCGACGCCCCCGAGGCGGTCGCCGCCGACGGCGAGGTCATCGGCGAGGCCGCGCGGCTGCGCTTCGCGGTGGCGGGTCAGGTCGCCGCCTACCGCCGCGACGAGGACAATCCGCGCTGGGCCACCCGCCCGCGCCCGCACCACCGTCGACCGTTGGCGTTCTTCACCGCGCGCCGAAACTGAGTCGGCGCGCGGGGTTTCCGCGTCGGGTTCGGCGAATTCTGGGAATTCGCCCGGGATCTCGCCGCACCATAGCCCTATGCACACCTCCGATACCGTTCTGATGCCCAGGTTCATCCTGTCTCGCGCGGCAGCGGCGGGAATCGATCCGGCACGGCTGGCCCGCGAGGCCGGTATGCCGGGTTGGCTGCTGGCCGATAACACGGCGAGGGTGCCCAGCCACTACTACCCGCGCCTCTGGGAATTGCTGGAACACGCGGTGGGAGAACCGGATACGACGCTGCGGGCGGTCGGCGAGTACAAGGTGGGCGACCTCGGACTCTTCGACTACTTGATCTCGACCGCCGATACCCTCGGGGAGGGTCTCGGTGTGGTGGGGCCCTACGTCGGTGCGGTGAGCACCAATTTCCGCATGGACCCCGGGGAGCAGACCGAGACCGAGGCGACCTTCGATCTGTACATGGTCAATGCCGAAGGGCACGGGCGGGATCTGAGCGTGCAGTCCTCGCTGGGGATTCTGGTCTCGCGGATCCGTCAGGTGACCGGGCAGCCGATTCACCCGGTGCGCATGACATTCCAGCAGCGCGCGCCACGCCGCACCGAGGCATTCCGTGCCCACTTCGGTTCCGCCCGACTGGATTTCGGCGCGCCGGTGAACAGCATGACCTACCGGATCGCCGATTTCGAGCTGCCCCAGGTCACCGCCGACCCCATGCTCGCGGCCGTCCTGCGCCGCCATGCCGCGAGTATGCCGCCGCCTCCCCCGCGCGCCACCGAATGGCCGGATCGGGTCGCGGCGGTGCTGGAGCGCATGCTGCGCGATGGTGAACCCGCGCTCGATGCCGTGGCGCGCCGCCTGTTCGCCAGCCCGCGAACCTTGCAGCGGCGCTTGGCCGAATCGGGCACCACGTGGCGGCTCGAGGTGGAGCGGGCGCGCAAGCGGCATATCGAGCAGCTGGCGGCGGAATCCGAGAGAGCCCCGGACATCAGCGGGTGAGTGCGCGTTCGGAGTGGTCCGACAGCATTCTCATGGCGCGATTCGTGCTGGAGCGGGCGGCGCGGGCCGGGGTCGACGCGGAGGCGTTGGCGCGCGCCGCCGGGGTGCCGGGGTGGACGGAAGGCGGTGAGGACAAACGGGTTTCGCGACGGCACTGCACCCGGTTGTGGGAGTTGTTGGAGCGGGCCCGCGACCCCGGTATCGCGCTGCGCAGTGCGGGTGACAGCGTCGTCGGTGAACTCGGTCTGATCGAATACCTGTTCCTGTCCGCGCCCACCCTGGGGGCGGGACTGGATACCTGTTCGCGGCACAGCGGTTGTCTCACAACGAGTTATGGATTCCGAGAGGCTCGGCGCGGCGGTCGAACCGTCACCTACGAACTACTGAGTTCCGGTGAGGACGGACGCGGCAGGGAGTTGGTCGTCCATGCCGCGTTCGCTCTGCTGGTCGATCGCGCGCGCACGGCCACCGGCCGCCGGATCGATCCGGTGCGGGTGGCGTTTCGTCAGCGCCCGCCCCGTCTCCGCGCTGATTTCGTCGACGTATTCGGCACGGGCGAACTCGAATTCGACGCCGAGGCCGACACCGTGACCCTGCGCGTCACGGATCTCGACCTGCCCCTGACGACGGCCGATCCGGCCTTGGCGACCGTACTGCTCGATTACGCCGCCGCGCTGCCGCCCCCGGCGGAATTCGCCACGAGCTGGGTCGACCGAGTCGCCGCCGCTCTGGACCGCGCACTCGCGGAGGGACCCGTCACCCTCGACGCGGTGGCGCAGCGGCTGCACACCTCACCGCGTTCACTGCAACGTCGACTGGCCGAATCGGGCACCGGGTGGCGGCGCGAACTCGACGCGGCGCGGCGTCGCCGATTGGCGGGCGCCGCCGAACTGCCGCGGGCTCAACAGGCCAAGCTGCTCGGCTACTCCGATCCCGCGAGTCTGCGCCGCTCCGTGCAGCGTTGGCGCGACGGGTCCTGACCCGGATTTGGCGCGTGCGCGACCGAGTTGGCGTCTTCTGATCTCCCCGGCATCCACTCGGTTAATGAGACTGGACGGAAACGCTGGAATGGTCGCCCGCCCCGGTTCTCGATTGGAGCTCTCGACATGACCCACACCGCCGAAACCGCCACCGACTACGTCATCACCGCCGTCGAGGCGAAGGGCACCGCGACCAGGCACGACTTCGATATTCCCAGCATTGTCACCACCACCCACTACCTCACCGAATCCTGGGATTTCGACAGCGTGGACCCGAACACCTTCTGGAATATCGCCGCCACCTTCCTGCGGCCCTAAGGGCAGGGGGACTCGGGGTACTCGAGGTTCAAGGCCCGGTGGACGTAGTACGCGACGGCCGGTGATTCCGGGAGGATGCCGTGGTGGAAGGTGTCGGTGGGACACAGGTCCTGCACCCACAGGTTCTCGACCGTCGCGCCGCGGCCCGCGCGCAGGAAGGTGGCCTCGGGCGGCGTGACCACGCGGTCGACGCGGCTGGCTATGGCCGTGTAGTGGATGCCGGGTTCGGTGTCCCCGGCGGCATTGAGGGTGCGCAGGAAGTCGCTCTTCGAAAGCTGCTGTGCCGCCGCGGTTCCGAGTGCCATCGAGATGAGGCCGTCGATGGTGCCCGTCGCGCTGCCGGTCGGCAGCAGTTCGCCCAGGCCCTCCGCGGTGGTGCCGTGATGGGTGGCGGCGATGGTGATGAGACGTTCGACGGTGTTGCGGGCGGGATTGTCGCGGTGCGCGCCGCCCTCGAAGCGCAGGTACTGGCGCACCAGCGGGCCGCCCTGGGAGTGCGCGACGATATCGACCTTGGCCGCGCCGGTGGCGGTGCGCACGCGGTCGACGAAGTGGGCGAGTTCCTTGGCCGAGGAGCGAATGTCGGCGGTGCCGTAGACGCCGGGATCGACGCCTCGGACGCTGTGCGGGGCGTAACCGTAATTGAGCGAGAAGACGCAGAGGCCTTGGGCTTTCAGCTGTGGGGCGAGTACGTCCCAGGAGCTCTGGTTGCCCCAGGTGCCGTGCACGAGCAGGACGGGGCGGGCGGTGGTCGGCCGACAGGACCAGTCGTTCGCGCCCGAGGGTGCGGCGCTGCCGTCCTCGACGGTCTCCGCGTGGGCCGATCCCGCCGCGATCAGGCTCGCGGCGACCAGTGCCGCGCAGCGTAGGCCGAGTCGCCCGAGGCCCCGGCGCAGGACATGCGAAGGCATTGGGGCACAGCTCCTTTCGCCAGCAGTGGGTTCTGCGTGGCAAATTCGGCTGTGTCCGTGCCGACCTCGTCATCAGGTGTCGCGGCTCATGGAACCATGGGGGCGAACGGGTGGCAAACACCCGGTCGGAGTGGCGCGCGAGGTCACTCGAACCCGTGCGCCTGCCCCACCAGATCGAAGAACACCCACACCCCGCCCTTGTCGTACGCCTCCGGCTCCTCGGACCCGCCCAGGAACGGATACGGCGTCGCGATGTACACCTCGTCCTCCGCCAACGCCCCCAGCCGCCGCCGAATGGCCGAAACATGGTGGGGTTGCAGCACATACGTAATGAAGTCCGGATCGAACAGCACCCGCTCGACGAACCCGTCCACGTCCCCGAAGACCCCATAACTCTTGGTCCCCGCACTGTAAGGATCGAGCACCGCGTACTCCCCACTCCGCGTGCTCATCACAAACGCGTGCCCCAAATCCGAATACCCGAAGACCATGTCGAACCGCGGAAACTGCTCCGCCCACACAGGCATGACCTCATCGAGGCGCCGAGGCTTGATCAACCGAAACGGGATACTCACCGAGCCATCCAACCAGACCCTTCCCGCCTCTCGGACACTCGTGCCCCGCTGCCTCCGGCAGCGGGGCACGAGAGGGGATAGTGGGCAGGTAGCGGTCCCCTAGACCGCCGTGGGATGGCGGGGCGTGCTCCGTGCGCGTGTGGGTCGACATTGCGGCGTTTGCGGCGGGTCAGGGCGTGTTGCGGTCTGTCAGGGTGCGGAGGGCTTTGTCCAGGCGGGTTTTTCTGGCTTCGGGGGTGCGGGCTTGGAGGAGGGGGAGGAGTAGGAGGTAGCGGGTGGTTTTGTCGAGGGCGTTGTAGGCCTCGTTGGCGGTGGGGTTGGTGGCGAGGGCGGCGGCCAGGTCTGGGGGGAGGGTGGCGGTTTTCTGGGAGTCGTAGGCGGCGGACCAGCGGCCGTCGGCTTGGGCTTTGCGGATTTCGGCCAGGCCGGGTTCGCGCATTCTTCCTTCGGCCAGGAGGGCGGCGACCTTGTCGACGTTCACTTGGGACCAGAGGCTTTTGGGGCGGCGGGGGACGTATTTCTGGAGGTAGTAGCGGTCGTCGAGGGTTTTGCGCTGGCCGGAGATCCAGCCGTAGCACAGGCCGATGTCGACCAGCTCGTCGTCGGTGACCGAGGGGATGCCGGATTTCTTCTTGGCGACCTGGACCCAGACGCCCTCGCCGCGGGTGTGATGCGCGGCCAGCCAGCTCTCGAATTCCGCGCCGCTGGCGAAGGTCCTGACCTCCACACCATCGAGTTCGTCCACCTGCCCAGGCTAGCGTCGCCCACCGACACGATGTCGGTATGGCAGCCTTTCGCGCACGCGCCGATTCGCTTGCGCTATAACCGGTCCCGCGTCGGATACCCTGCCTGGCGATTCGAGGATCTGGCCACGTTCGACCCGGGGTAACAGCGAAAGGGAACGATGAGCGGATTGGGAATTTCGCGCGGTATCGCAGGCACCGCGCTCGCGGCGGCGGCGCTGACCATGCCGATGGTGTCCGCACCGCACGCGCTCGCGGCGACCGCGCCGACCATGGCGGTCTCACTGACCGGCTCGGCGCTCGGCGCGGCCCGGCTGGCGGCGGTCAACTGCACGCACACCGCCACCGCGACGGTGAAGATGCCCGACGGCAGCCCGGTCTCCACCGGCTTCGTGGACTTCACCAGCCGACTGCCCGGTATGCCCGGCAATATCGTCGGCACCGTGCCGGTCACCAATGGCACGGCCAGCATTCCGTGGACCCCCGATATCGACGGCCAGCACGTCATCAGCGCCGTCTACTTCGACGGTCCGGCCGAACTCCGGCCCGCCGCCAGCTACACCACCGTGACCGCCATGAACACCGGCGGCCTCTGCGCCTGACCGCACCGACAGCGAAGCGGCCGACGCCAGCGTGGCGTCGGCCGCTCCGTCATCAGGGCCGTATCAGGGCTGCGCCGACTTCATGATCCGGAACTCCGCCCCGAACGGGTCGCGAATTCCGGCGATCCGGCCGAACGGGGTGTCCTCGGCGGCCAGGCTCACGCCGCCGCCCGCCTCGGTGGCCCGCCGCAGCGCGGCATCGACATCCTCGATCTCGAAGTAGGTCACCCACCTGGATTTCGGCGCGGACGGCTCGGCCTGAATCCCGCCGATGGGCCGCTCGTCGGGCCGATGCAGCACCGTGAAGTCGAATTCCGGCAGTGGTTCCGGCGTGTGGTCGAAGACCGCGACATAGAAGTCGCGTGCCGGTTCCGGTCGCGCGGTGAACAATTCGTTCCACACGATCGACCCCGGCTCGTTCACGATCTCCGCGCCGATGTGCGCCCGCCCCTGCCACAGCCCGAACTGCCCGCCCGTGGTGTCGAAGGCGATCGCCATCCGCCCCTTGTCCATGACATCCATCGGCTCCATGGGAACCTGCCCGCCCGCATCGGTGATGCGCTTGGCGGTTCCGTCGCAGTCGTCGGTGGCGAAGTAGACGCTCCACCAGAACTCGCTGGCGTCGGGGTCCGGATTCGGCATCATCGCCGCGACCGGCTTACCCCGCACCAGACACATCGTGTACCGCCCGGTCTCGGCCGGACCCTCCTCGAACTCCCACCCGAACACCGCGCCGTAGAACTCCATCGCGCGTTCGAGATCCGGAATGCCCAGGTCGACCCAGCTGGGAGTACCGTTCGGCGGCGCCTGCGTAAGCTCCATCCCTCACTCCTCCATCACATGCGATTACGCTGACCACCCCCATCGTTCTCCGCTGACGACCCACCGTGGGGCATTCGGGCATTTCAGCCCGAACCGGTCAGGTATTGACCGGTAGCGAGATCACCACCTCCCGTTCGTTCTCCGGCAGATAGTGCACCTGCACGATCCGCCCCACCTGGACCTGCGCCACGCTGGCGGGCGGCAGGAACTTCTCGGTCCGTGTTTCGAAGCTGGTGCCATCCGGCCGGGTGACCACGAGCGTCAGGTCCAGCCGCGAGTGCCCATCGCGGATCTCGCCCGGCACGGCGAGCGCGCGGACCACGGCCTGGGCGGCGATGCCGCGGCGCGCGATATCGAGCTTGGCGGGAGTGGTGACGCCCTTGCGAATCATGGCGGCGTTCATGGCCTCCTGGGCCGCCGACGCGTCGCCGGAGAGGTCCACCTCCACGCGGTCGGTGCGGTCGGGCAGATAGCGGACGGGCAGCACCACGCCGGGACGCAGCAGCGACAGTTCGGTCAGCGGGACGATCATCTTCGCGTACGCCGGGAAGATCTGCCCGTCCGCGCCCTCGACCTGGAAGTCGATGCGGACCTGGGGTTGGTCGTTCAATGTCACCCCGGTGTGGCCGACGGACCGCACGGTGCCCAGGCCCATCAGCCCGTCGCGGAACTCGCTGCTGTTGGTGCCGGTGAGCGCGGACAGGATGCTGTCTCCGGTGAAGGCGAAAGCCATGGGCACCAGGGTGATCGCGATCATGGGCAGCGCCATGTGACCGCCGACCCAGGGCAGCAACGATGTGGAGGTGAGGCTGGCCCACAGGTAGTAGGCGAGTGACAGGCCGAGGAAGGCGAGCGCGGCGGTGCGGATGCGGGTTTTCATGATGACCTCGAAATCTGGAGTGGGGGAACGAATCCCGCTCATGCCCGGCGCGGCATGAGCGGGGGAGCGGAATTACGCGCCGACGACGGTGGAGCAGACGAAGGTGATCTCGAACTTCGAGTTCTTGGCCCCGGCAAGGGGATTGGACATATCCGGGGTGCCGACACCCTCACCGGTCACCGTGTAGGTGGAGCCGTTCTTGACGACCGTCGCCGAACCGCCGGGCATGCCGTTGCCGAAGCCGACGGCGTAGGGCAGCCCGTTGTCGCCGCCCTTGCTGCCCGCGATACCCACGGCCTGCACCGTGGAGTCGCCGGTGACGGTGGCGCTCACGCTGAGCTGTCCGTAGGTGGAGTTGGCGGTGTCGGTCAGCGCCAGCGCCAGCGTGTCGCCCTGTTTGGCGCAGGTGGTCTCGAAGGCGGCGTCGAGGGCCTTGCCGTCGACCGTGGCGGCGGACTTGCCGGACGGTGCGGTGGTGCCGGGCGCGGTGGGGGCCGAACTGGCGGTGGCCGGGGAGCTGCCGGAATTGTCCGAGCAGCCGGTCAGGACCAGGACCGCGGCGGCGGTGGCGGCGACGGCGGCGGTGCGGCGAATCGACATGGCGTTCATGGTGTTTCCCTGTTCTCTCGGTGCGGCTCGCCGGTGGAGCCGATGCGAGAACGGTAGAAAGGACCGGTCGCCCTACCGATCCCAACTTTCGGCGCGCGACGGGTGCGGAAACTCCGCTAACCTGGGCGAATGCGACGACCGAGGGCGATGGTGCTGGATGAGGTCTGGCGTCGCCTCGAGGGTGTCGAGGCCTTGAGCGGACCGCACGGCGGACCGCTGCGCCGCACCGTGAAATCGATCCTCGACCCGCTGGTCATCCGCCCCGTGCAGCACCCCGAATGCGCGGGCGCGATCCTCACCCCCGACGGCGCGGTGCTGCTGGCCACCCGCCTGCACGCCGCCGCCGACGTGCTGCGCGCCACCGCCGCCTGGTTCACCCTCCTCAAACAGACCCGTCGAGCGCTGCGGATCACCGAGGGCAACGCCCAGGACCTGTATTTCCAACGCTGCTTCGAACTGGCCACGCTCTCCGGCCTCCCCGACCCCGTCCGTGATCGCCCCGCCGCCGAAGCCGCCCTCCGCGAGATCCACGGCCTCACCGCGGGCCGCACCACGCAGGCCCTGCGCGAGTACCTGGCCGACCCGGTGCGCGGACACGAGTTGAGCGAACTGATCGCGATCGCGTGGCGACGCCGCCCCACCGCCGTCCCGCCGAGCCCCGCGATGACCTTGGCGGAGCTGCTGGACGCCTGCGCCGCCGCGCGACCCGGCGCGCAGGACCGGATCGGTACCGCCGGTCGATCCGATGCGGTGGACGTCGACGAAGCGGTAGCCGCGCATCTGGGCGCGCACAGCGGAATTCGGCTGTGGTACGACGAAACCGGCGGTGCGGCAGCAGAACTCGGGCTCACCGCGCATCCCCTTCCGCGGCCGCCGAGGGTGGGAGAGTCGGCCTCCACCGCCACCATGGCTCTACCTTTCGACCGCTCCATTCACGAGCGGGTGTTCACCGTCCTCCAGGTCTCCACGGAACGCGCCGAGCTCCCGCCGATCCCGGAACTGGTCAGCGCCGAAATCGCCCGCGCCTGCGCACCCTGGGCGCTGCTGGACGAATCCCTGCGGCTGGTGGCGGCGGCCGGAGCGGTGCTGGCCACGCGCTTGCGGCCCATGGGAGATCCGCCCACGGGAGTCGGCCCGCGCGCCGAGCCGGTCACGGCTCTCGGCGACCGCGGCGATGCGCGGGAACCACACGGCCCGCTGCCCGGTATGGCCGCCGCGCGGGTCGTCAACGGTCGCTGGGAGCGCGAAGCGTATGTGCTGCAGGCGCGGCGGATGGCGATCGGGGTGGAGGCGGCGGGGCCGCTGGCGGGAATCGCGGCGGAGCTGCGGGTGCCGTGGCGGCCGTATCTGCGGCGGCTGTGGGCGCGTCTGCACGGGCGGGACGTGCGGGAGATGTCGGTGTACGCGGCGGATGAGCTCTGGGATCTGCTCGATGGGGTGGCGCGGTCGGTGATTCTCGACCACCGGATGCGGGTGAAGCGGGCGTTGGCGGCGATGGACGGTGTGGCCGACCATGATTCGATGGAATCGAGGGCGGGATGACGAATCCGGAGGTGCGGATCGCTCGCTACGGGGACGGGATCAGCGTGGTGGCCCCCGCGGGGGCGTCGACGGTGTTGGAGCCCTCGGCCGATCTGGATGTTCTGGTGTTGGAGGTCGCGGGCGCGCATCTGACGTGGAATCTCCTTGCCGGGCACCGGATTCCGGCGGCGGTGATTCATGACGTCGAGCGTGCGCAGGAGTGGCTGTGGGCGATCTACGGCGAATCCCTGGCCGTGTCCCTGCACGATTCCTACTCGGCGACAGTCACTCCCGAACCGGCACTGCCACCCTTGGCCGTGAGCGCCTGGCGACTCGCCTACGCGCACTGGGCCGCCCGCTGGTGGCCCGCCTCGACCCTCGACGACATCCCCGCACTCGATCCTGCCCTGCTGGACCGGGAGACAGCTACCCTCACCGAGGAGTGCGAATCCCTCGTGGACGGCGCCGACGCGATCGCCCCCGCCGTACTCGCACCGGTCGAAACCTTCCCGCGCGCTGATGATTACGCCTTGGCGGCAGGCACCGACCACCCCGATGGCCTGGTCCTCGCCCGCGGAGTAACCGGCTGGGACTGGCGACTCTGTCCACCCGGCCTGGTCGACGCCTCCGAACGCGCCGTCTCCTGGGAGCTGACCCGCGCCGGTGGCACCACCACCCTCGGAGTGAACGTCGCCGCCGCCCCGAACACCCCAGCCGAGGTTCCCGCGTACTTGATGCCTTGGGCGCGAGCCGAATCCAGCGGCGCGACGGTCGATATCCCCCTGCGCCCCCGACCGGGCGCGTGGTTCGGCGAGGCCCCCATCGCTACGACAGCGACGGCGGTCCACGTCACCATCCATGTCCCGGGATTCGGCGTGGGGGAGAACCGGACCGCCGCGGTGATGCGCGATCCCGCCGTGCAGGCGGTCCGCCGCCGCATCAGAGAATTCGCCCTGGCCCGCCTCCGCTACGCTGCCGAACCTCCTACCGGCCCCGACCCGAACGCGTACGACGTCCCCTTGCTCGCCGAAATCGCGGCCTCCGCCCAGGATTCGGACTTCTGATGAATCTCGGAGGTGAGGGCGAATCCGACCTATTGCGTGCCGGGGCGCGTGCACGCGAGCACGGTGACCTCGCTACCGCCCTGCGGCTGTTCGAGCAGGCGGCACGCGAGGAGTCCGGAGACCTGCGTCTGTGCGCTCTCGTCGATATCGCCTGTGTGACAGACGAATCGGGTGACCACGCCCGTGCGGTCGAACTTTTCCACGCAGCGCTGGCACAGATACCGCCCGACGCGCCACGCCTGCGCCCAGCCGCCCTGCTCAACCTCTCCCAGGCACTGCAACGCCTCGGCGACCTCGACGCCGCGCAGCACGTCCTCGACCAAGCGCGCACCCTGCTGACCGCCGACACCGCCCCCGGCGAACTCCGATTCGCCTGCCTGGTCTCCGCCACCGCGCTCGCGCTGCACCGACACCAGTGGCCCCGAGCCATCGAACTGGCCAACGAATCTCTCACCGCCGCCCGCCGTTTCGCCCCCGAGCAGGCCGGACACCCCCTCATGAACCTCGCCGCCGCGCACTTCGAAACCGGCCGCTGGGAACTGGCCGAGGATTTCGCCACCCAGGCCCTGGCCGCCTTCGAGGCCGTCGACGACCGCGACGGCATCGCCGAGTCCCGCCAGAACCTCGCTCTTATGCGCACCCGCACAGGTCGATTCGACGAGGCCGAACCCCTCCTACGAGCCGCGCAGGAGTTCTTCGAGACCGCCGGTATCGCGCACCGCGCCGGAATCGGCTGGAAGCTCACCGGTTTCATCACCGAGCACCGAGGCGATACCGACGGGGCCGCCCAGCACTACCGCCGGGCCCTGCACCGCTTCGAGGAATCCGGTGCACTCCTCGACGCCGCCGATGTCCGTCTGCGCCTGGCCACCCTCGCCTGCGCCGCACACCAATACGCCGACGCCGCGACAGAGTTCGCCGCCGCCCGCGCCACCTACGCCGCGCGAGGGCTCGGAATGCACTGCGCCCAACTCGATTACTGGCACGCGGCGCTGTTGGAACCCCTGGTCCAGGCCCGGCCCGACTATCTGCCCCAAGTGCTCGATCTGGCCGTCCCGGCCGCGCTCGCGCTCGACGCGGTGCGCTACGAACTACCCGACGGAGCCCAACGCCACGCCTGGAACAGCCGTATCGCGGATCCGGCCCTGCGCGTGGCCTTCCGCTACGCCTATCTGGCCCAGGACGCCCGGCTACTCGCCGACCTGATCGAAACACGCTGCGCGGGAACGATTCCGGAAATCACGACCATGACCACCACGCCCTTCCCGGCCACCCTCGACCTGCTCGAACCCTTCGACCCGCCGACACCCTCCGGCCCCACCTCCGACGCTCTGCAACTCGGCTCCGCCCTCGCCGCCGTGGCGGCCAGCGCCGGACTGCCGGTCTCCCCACCCCCACGCGTCGCCGTCGCCCCCGACGCCCATATCGCCCTGGCCGATTGGATCACCGCCGCCGAACAACGCTACGGCCGTCGTCTGCGCGACGACCGAGTGGTGCAAGCATGAGCGCCGCACAGCCGACCGCCGTGATCCGCATGGCCGATGCCGGTGACCTCTACCTCACCTGGCGCTGGGAGGACGGCAGCGCACCCGGCGGCGTCAGTGTCATCGCCGAAGCGCAGGTCGAGGCCGCGGTGGGCCGGTTCACCGCCGCCCTGCCCGCGCCCGGACATCCGGGCGGCCTCGAATCCGCCCTCACCACGGGCGAACTGGCGACCTACGAGACCGAACACGCACTGGCCCAGGGACTGTCGGCGACGTTCCTGCCCTACAACCTCGCGGTGCGACTCCACGAACTCCATGTCGCGGGCATACGCCCGCACCTGCGCATCCAACCGTCGCCGCGCGTCGCCCAAATCCCCTGGGAGCTCATGGCCCCCGACCCGGACCTGCGCCTGGTCGATATCGCCGACATCAGCCTGCTCGCACCCGCTGGAATCGTGCACGCACCCGCCCGCGCCGCGCGATCCTGGGCGCACACCCACGACCAGCCCGTCGTCGCCATCCTCGATCCGCGCGTCCCCGGCTTCCGCGCCGACTCACCACTCGGCTCGGTACTGGGCCGCATGGACCCCACGGCCCCGCTGGCGGCACTCGTCGAGCAGGCCCGAGATCGCTTGGTACCCAAGGTCGCCGACCCAGTCGACGCCTTCCGCCGCACCGATCTGGACCGCGACTGGCTCGGCCGAGTCCTGCGCGCGGGCGCGTCCCGCCTGCTCTACGTCGGCCACGTCACCGCCGCCGCCCCCGCCTCGGGCCACAGCGAATCCGCGACACTGCATCTCGCGTGCACCGCCGACACCATCGGCTTCGCCCCCGTCCAACGCGACCACCGACCCCTCTCCGCCCGCGACCTCCTCTTGGGCACCCACACCCTCGCCGACCACCCCCGCACCGGCCCGCAACTGTGGCCCATCCCCAGCCGCGTGGCGCTCATCGCCTGCGAGAGCGGCGGCGACCTGCGCTTCGCCGAACCCCTCGGCCTGCTCGCCGCCATGCTCACCGGCGGAGCGGAACTGGTGACCGCGGGCCGCTGGCCACTACCCACCGACCTGGCCTTCCATCGCCTCGGCGGCGCCCCCGCGACCTCCCGCCCGCTCCAGGAGGCCGTGCGCGCGATCGATGCCGCGCACGAATCCCCCACGCCGGTAACGGTTGTGAACGCTTGGCAGCGTGAGCGCGCGGCCGCCTGGCGCGAAACCGGCAGCATCGAGAATTCCCCGCTGGTGTGGGCGGCCTTCGCGACCATCGACACCCGCACAACCGAGGAGATGGCGGCATCGCCCTGAGCGTCCCCGACTCCCCGTAAGTTGGCCGCTATGCCCTTCACCCTCGCGCACCCGGCGGCAATCCTCCCGCTGCGCCGGTACCTGAGTCTGCCTGCGCTGGTGGCGGGTTCGATCGCCCCGGACATCCCCTACTACCTGCCGCTACCTGGTGACGTTCACTCCCATTCCATCGCGGGGCTCTTCGGCTGGGACCTGCTGTTCGGGCTGATCCTGCTGGCGCTTTTCCAGGCTCTCACCGGACCGGTGCTCGCCCTGGCACCGGCTGGTTGGCGGAATCGAATAACGAGGCCACACAGCGTATTTCGCCCGGTCAGACAACTCCTCGCCCTTCTGGTCTCGGTAATCACCGGCGCGGCAACACACTTGGTGTGGGACGCGTTCACGCAAACAGATGGTGCCGCCGTACAGGCGTGGTCGTGGTTGCGCGTCCCCGTAGTCGAACCACACAAGCTCTACAACGTGATCGGATACGCATCCTCGATCGGCGGCCTGCTCGTAATCGCCGCGGCGATCGCGACCTGGTACCGCCGCACCCCACCGATCCCTGACCGCGGCCGCGCCCTACGTGGACGACAACGGTGGATGGTCGTCGGCGGCCTAGCCTCGACGATCGCCCTGGGAATCGCAATCGGCTTGTCCGACCCCGTGATTCACGTCAGCGGCTACGACCTGGTCCGCCGCATCCTCATCGGCGCGGTACAAGGCGGCACCCTGGGCCTCCTGCTCTATGCCGCCATATGGCAGCTCTCCCGCCCCCGATACCGGGGGCGCGACAAGTTGGGGCTAGCTGGAAAATAACCGCTCACTAGCCTTGCTCTCGGTACCTGAAACGGGTCGGGGAGTGGAGAGGCAAGGCGTGCGTCGTTCGTTGATGGGCGTTGCGATGGCGGCGATTTCGGTGGGAATGCTGCTCGTCGGCATCGACTCGCCGGTCGCGCGCGCGACACCGGAACCGCTGAAACACTGTGCGCTCAGTGACGGTCGGCAGCTGGAAACCGCGAAACCCGAAGAGGTGGGCCTGGATTCGGCCGCGCTGCGACGGGCCATCGATTTCGCCGCCGACCCGACCCGGTTCACGGTGCGGGTCTACCGCAACAACTGCCTGGTGGCGGGCCGCGAGAACACCGAGCGCTCCGGCGAGACGGCATGGAACCTGTGGAGCAGCACCAAGAGCGTGGTCGCCATGGTCACCGGTATCGCCGTCGACGAAGGCCGCCTGCGGGTCGACGATCCCATCGACGCCTATCTGCCCGCCGGACTGGGTGATTCGGCCCATCGCGCGATCACCGTCCGCAACCTGCTCACCGAATCCTCGGGTATGCAGGTGGCGGTGGCCTCGGAAGGCATCACCGGCCTGGCGCAGATGGATCCGAATGTGGTGGCCCAGGCCCTGGCCATGCCGATCGTCCACGAACAGGGCACGCAATGGCAGTACAGCCAGCGCGCGGTGGATCTGCTCGTCCACGTCGTACAGCAAGCCGTCGGCGAGGACTTCCAGGCCTACGCGCAGCGAAAACTGTTCGACCCATTGGGAATACCGGCCAGCGACTATTTCTGGGCGCGGGACCGCAGCGGAAACACCTACGGCTACGCCCATCTCGTACTCCCGCCCGACGACTTCGTGAAACTCGGCCTGCTGCTGGTCAATCGCGGCGACTGGAATGGCCGCCAGGTGATTTCACAGGCGTATCTGACCGAAGCCGTCAGCCCGGTCGCGACCAATTCCTGCTACGGCTTCCTGTTCACCGTCAATGGCGACAACTGCGAAACCATGTTCCCGGGCCTGCCCAAGGACGCCATTCAGATGTCGGGCATGATGCGCCAGGACAATTTCATCGTGCCCAGCCTCGGCCTGCTGGTGAGCTGGACCGGCGTCACCGTACCCGGCAGTTCGGTGAGCTTCCCGCACGAGGTGCTGCGCGCCGTGACCAGCGCCTTCGCCACCCCGCGCCTGCAGGATCCGGGCCCCTACCGACCCATGCCGGACATCACGCTGAACGACCCCATGATCTCCAATCCGGACGCCACCTACGCCGCCCTCGGCTTCGGCCCCATGGCGTACCCGGGCTGCAACGCCGCCGAATGCCTCGGCAAACCGCTCTACCCGCCCTTCGCGAACTGGCCGCCGGGCTGCTTCGTCATCGGCTGCGTCGGCCCCGATCCGTCGACGCCGGGCATCCGCTAGAAACCAGTGACGGTCGGGGGCGCTCCGCCTCCGACCGTCACGAATCCCGCTGTCCCGGGAGAGCTTCAGAATCTCAAATGCACCGCGGCGATCTTCCAGAAGATGGTGCGGTGCACCTTGTCGAAGTCCCAGGTCTCACTCAGCGCGTGCGTTCTGGCGACAATGGCGGGCACATCGAAATCATCGCGGGTGGCGGTGCCCTTCGCCTCCAGCGCGGCGATGACGTAGGCGGTGGCGCTCTCCATGGTGTGGGGCATGCGAACTCCAATCAACATTGAATGGTGTGGGCTATGCGGGTACTGCGGCAATCACGTCGTGGCATCGGAAAGCACGTCTTCGTAGCGATACTCGGTGGGAATGGGAGTGCCCGCGCCGTACGCCTGTTCCTCGCGCTGGCGTAGCTCGACGCGGCGGATCTTTCCGGAGATGGTCTTCGGTAGTTCGGTGAACTCCACCCGGCGTACACGGAGATACGGGGCCAGGTGGTCGCGCGCGTATTCCAGGATGCTGCGGGCGGTTTCGCGATTCGGCTCCCATCCTGCGGCCAAGCTTACATAAGCCTTGGGGACCGTGAGGCGTGTGCTGTCGGGTTGCGGGACCACGGCCGCCTCCACCACGGCCGGATGCTCGATCAGCACGCTCTCCAACTCGAACGGCGAGACCTTGTAGTCGGAGGATTTGAAGACATCGTCGGTACGGCCGATATAGGTGATGTAGCCGTCCGCGTCCCGCACCGCCACATCACCGGTGTGGTAGTAGCCGCCCGCCCGCACGGCGGCGTCGCGCTCCGGATCGCCGAGATAGCCGGTCATGAGATTCACCGGCTCGGCGCTGAGATCCAGACAGATCTCGCCCTCGTCGGCCAGCTCGCCGGTGATCGGATCGACCAGCACCACCGGAACGCCGGGCGCGGGCCGCCCCATGGATCCCGGCCGCACCGGCTGGCCGGGCGTATTGCCCACCTGGAGTGTGGTTTCCGTCTGACCGAAGCCGTCGCGAATGGTTAGTCCCCAGGCCTTCTCCACCTGCGCGATGACATCCGGATTGAGCGGCTCGCCCGCGCCGAGGATCTCCCGCAACCCGGTCGGACGCTCGCCCAGCTCGGCCTGAATCAGCATGCGCCACACCGTCGGCGGCGCGCAGAACGTGTTCACCTCGGCGCGGCGCAATTGCTCCAGCAGCGCGGCGGCCTCGAATCGCGCGTAGTTGTAGACGAATACGGTCGCCTCCGCGATCCAGGGCGCGAAGAAGCAGCTCCACGCGTGCTTGGCCCACCCGGGCGCGCTGATGGCCAGATGGACGTCACCGGGCCGGACGCCGATCCAATACATGGTCGACAGATGCCCGACCGGATAACTGATCTGCGAGTGCCGCACCATCTTCGGCTTACTGGTGGTGCCGGAGGTGAAGTACACCAACAGCGGATCGGTGGTCTCGGTGACCGCCTGGAACGGTCCCGCCGACATGAAGCTGTAGGCCTCGGTGTAGCCGTGCCATCCGGATACCGGGTCGCCCACCACGATTCGCGTGTAGTCCCCGGGCACCCGGTCGAATTTGGCGGTGTCGGCGGTATTGGTGATGACGACACCGACCTCGCCCCGGACGATTCGGTCGGAAAGATCCTCCGGACCCAGCGCGGCGGTGGTCGGCATGATCACCGCCCCCAATTTGGCGATGGCCAGCATGGCCTCCCACAGCTCCACCTGATTGCCGAGCATGAGCAGCACCCGATCGCCCTTGCCCACCCCGAGCGAACCCAGCCAGGTGGCCACCTGATCGGAGCGGGATGCCATACCGTCGAAGGTGATTCGCTCCTCGGTGCCGTCCTCCTGGACGATCCACAGCGCGGTGCGGTGATTGCCGCGGGCGATCACGTCGAACCAGTCGGTGGCCCAATTGAAGGCGCCGCTCAGGCGCGGCCAGCAGAACGTCCGCAGCGCGGCGTCGTAATCGGTCGCGACCGATACCAGGTGGTCGCGGGCGGTGCGGTAGGCCTCCGTATTGGCGGTCATTGCTGCTCCTCGACGGGCAGGTCGAGCAGTCGCGCGGCGATCTCGCGCATCTCGACCTTGCGGATCTTGCCGGTGACGGTCATGGGGAACTCGTCGGTGACGTGGACATAGCGGGGAATCTTGAAGTGGGCGAGGCGGCCGGTGCAGAATTCGCGCAGCGCCTCGGCGGTCATCGGCGTCGCGCCCTCGCGCATGCGAACCCAGGCCATGAGTTCCTCGCCGTACTTGGCATCGGGTACGCCGATCACCTGGGCGTCGAGGATATCCGGGTGGGTGTAGAGGAATTCCTCGATCTCGCGCGGATAGATGTTCTCGCCGCCGCGAATGACCATGTCCTTGATTCGGCCGGTAATGGCGACATAGCCGTCGGAGTCCATGGTGGCCAGATCTCCGGTGTGCATCCAGCGCGCGGAATCGATTGCCTCGGAGGTCTTCTCGGGATCGTTCCAGTAGCCGAGCATGACCGAGTAACCGCGCGTGCACAGCTCACCGGGCTCACCGCGCGGCACGGTCAGCCCCGTCACCGGGTCGACGATCTTGATCTCGATATGCGGTCCGGCGCGGCCCACGGTCGCGGTGCGCTGGGCCAGGCTGTCGTCGGCGCGCGTCTGGGTGGAGACCGGCGAGGTCTCGGTCATGCCGTAGCAAATGGACACCTCCCGCATGCCCATCCGCTCGATGACCTGCTTCATCACCTCCACCGGGCAGGGTGAGCCCGCCATGATGCCGGTGCGCAGCGAGGACAGGTCGTAGTCGTCGAAACCCGGTTCGGCCAGCTCCGCGAT
Organism: Nocardia sp. NPDC050406; assembly: GCF_044459025.1. NCBI lineage: Bacteria > Bacillati > Actinomycetota > Actinomycetes > Mycobacteriales > Nocardiaceae > Nocardia > Nocardia sp. NPDC050406. The sequence continues at coordinate 1,348,016 of NZ_JBITIM010000002.1, forward strand.
GAACATGGTCGGCACGCCGTAGAGCGAGGTGCACCGTTCGGCCGCGACGGTTTCCAGCGTCGCCTTCGGATCGAAGGCCGGAGCCGGAATGACCATGGCCGCACCGTGGCTGGTGGCCGCCAGATTGCCCATGACCATGCCGAAGCAGTGGTAGAAGGGCACCGGAATGCACACCCGGTCCTGCTCGGTGTACCCGCACAGCTCGCCCACGAAGTAGCCGTTGTTCAGGATATTGTGATGGCTGAGCGTTGCGCCTTTGGGGAAACCCGTTGTGCCCGAGGTGTATTGGATGTTGATCGGATCATCGGGGGAGAGTGCGGCCTGTGCTCGCGCCAGCTCCGCCCGATCGGCGGAGCGCCCCGCCTCGAACAGGCCCCGCCAGACCTCGCTGTCCAGCAGCACCACCTGTTCGAGATCGGGGCAATCCTCCCGAACCTCCGCGATCATGGCCGCGTAGTCCGAGGTCTTGAAGGCCGGTGCGGCGATCAGGGCGCGAATTCCGGCCTGCCGCAGCACGTACCGCAGCTCGTGCGAGCGATAGGCCGGGTTGATGTTCACCAGGATCGCGCCGATCTTGGCCGTCGCGTACTGCGTCAAGGTCCACTGCGCGCAGTTCGGTGCCCAGATCCCCACCCGGTCACCCTTCCCCAACCCGGCTCCCAGTAAACCCAGTGCCAGGGCATCCACCTCGGCCACGAATTCACGGTAGGTCCAGCGCTGGCCGGAGGTGCGGTCGATCAGGGCCTCGCGGTCCGGATGCGCGGCGGCCGTGCGGTCCAGGTTGTCGCCGATGGTGTCGCCCAACAGCGGCGCGTTCCATACCCCGAAGGAATAGCTCATCAACGGCCTGAGCCGGTCCATGCTCTCGCTCACTCCGATAGGATCCACATCACACCGACCCCCTCGATACCCCCGAAAGGGGCTGACCGATGACCGGGCCCGCCGAGCTGCTCCGTCCACGCGACGCCGATGCGTTGCGGGCCGAGCTACGGCGTATCGCCATCGTCACCGGGACGCCCGTGGCCTTCGGCGGGGCGGTCCACGCCGGGACGCTGGTACTCAGCGAATTCATCGGCACCAGGACCAATGGGATGCGCGGTCTCGCGGTCCAGCCCAAGTCCGGACTGGGCGGTCGGGCACTGGCCAGTCGGCGGCCCACCTCGGTGGCCGACTACCGCTCCGACGCCACCATCACCCACCACTACGACGGTCCGGTGCTCGGCGAGGGGCTGCGCGCGGTGGCGGCGGTCCCCGTCGTGGTCTCGGGTGAATCGCGCGCGGTGCTGTATGTCGCCAACCGTGACCCCAGCCCCATCGGCGACCGCATCGCCGAGGTCATGGTGCAGGCCGGGCGTCGGTTGAGCGTCGAATTCACCATTCGCGACGAGGTGGACCGCCGTATGCGGCTGCGGGCCACGCACTCCGAGGCGTCGGCGGTGGAGCAGATCCGCACCGAGCAATTGCGCGATCTGCACGCCGAACTGCTGGGGCTGAGTCAGACCCTCTCCGACACCGCCGCCCGGAATCGACTGCGTGGCGTCTCCGAACGGCTGGCCCGGCTGGTCTCGGGCGTCATCGATCCGGACGACCCGGTGAACCTCGCCCCCCGCGAACTCGACGTCCTCGCCCAGATCGCCCTGGGGTGCACCAATATCGAAGCGGCCCAACGGCTTTCCCTCAAACCCGAGACGGTGAAGAGCTACCTGCGCAGCGCCATGACCAAACTGGGCGCGCACAATCGGCACGAAGCGGTGGTGTCCGCCCGGCGGCGCGGACTGCTGCCGTAGCCGAAAGGCGCTGTAGCCCAAGAAAATCGGTGGTGGCGCGGACGCGGTGATCCCTACACTGCGGAGATGAATACCGCAAGTCTGCTCGATCACCTCCGTACGCACGGCACGCCGCTCACGGTGTCCCGCGCCGGAGTCGTGGGCTGGGACGACGCGGATCTGCACCGCGCCGCCTACGCCGACGACCCCGAGGGCTATGTCCTGCTCGCCCTCGTGCCGGGCGTGCGCACCGAGCAGCGGGCGCGGGTGCTGTTGCGGGCGTTGAGTTCTTCGCGCGTGGGCCTCGCCGAGCCGACCCGCCGCGTCCTCGACCGCGCGGTGCGGGCACTGCTGTTCGGGCTGCCGCCCGAGACCGTGATCACGGTCCTGCTCGCGCTGCGACGGCTGCGCGCCAATCACAAGCACACCACCCGCGCCGTCCTCGCCTTCGTCCTGGAGCATCCGGAGGCCGAGTCGATCATCGCCGCCCGCCGTCCGGCGCTGGTGGACTGCTACGAGCACGCCCTCGGCAAGACCACCGCCCGAGGCTGCGCGCGTCGAATCGCGGAGGGTGACAACAGTTCTCCCGAACTGCGACGCGATCTACTGCGCTTCACCGCCGATGCCGAGATCGCCATGGCCCGGGTGGCCGCACTGTACGCGCCGGGCACCTACGGCGTCGCGGCACCGCGGGATCCGATCGCGCCGCTAGAGCCCGCCCGTACCCGTCCGCCCGTGGTCACCGTGACCAACCGCGGCGATATCGCGGCCACGCTCGTGCACATGTACCGCGGCGGTGCGGAGGCCGAATTGCGTTCCGCGCTCGCCGAATACGTCGCCGAGGCCACCCGCGCGCTGCCGCGACTCGACGCGACCGTCGCGCTGGTCCTCGACACCTCGGAGTCGATGCGCGGATACGGCGACCGCGAGTGGGCGCTGCTGTCGCAGGCCCAGGCGCTGCGCATGGTGGTGGGCGCGGTGTGCGCCCGCCTCACCGTGATCGAGGTCGGCGGCGACCAGGCCGGGCCCACCGACCTGGCCACCGGACTGCTCGACGCGCTCGACACCGCACCCGATGTCGTCGCCGTACTCACCGACGGCTACGAGAACCGCTACCCGGGCGATCTCGCCCGAGTGGTCGCCAGCCTGCCGCGCGCCGGAATCACCACGCCGATCGTGGTGTGCCAGGCCCTCTTCACCGACAGTGACGACCGCGGGCTGCGCGATCCGGCGCCCGCCCTGCCTCGGCACGGCTTCTGGCATCAGGACGATTTCGCCGTGCTGCTGCCGTGGCTGATCGCGCGCGTGCCGGGCGGTCGGGACTGGATCCGTTGTGCCGCACTGCGATTCCTCGACGACCGCGACGACAACCGCATGGGCCGCCCCGTACTCGAGGGCCGTTTGGAAGGAGCCCGCCCATGACCCGACTGGAGAACCTCGTCCCCGCCACCCTGAGCCTGCCGGGATACAGCCTGGGCTTGCCGCAGCGCGCTGGCGCGCTCACCATGGTGCCCGTCCACGGTCCCGGCCGTCCGGGTATCGTGCCGCCGCGCTCCGGGCTGAAGCTGCACCGTGTGGTCGGGTACGGCAATGTGGAGCTGCACAATGGCGCGGACTCCGGTGTCGCCATCGTGCCGCTGCACATCGGCTACATCCAGGACGGTGCGCAGAACCACGCGCTGTGCTCGGCCGCCCTCATGGCGGCGGGACAGACCCGCCTGTTCCGGGACGCGTGCTGTGTCCAGGCCGCCCAGGGCGGTTACCTCGAGGGCCGCGATCAGTGGTTCTTCGTACTGCCCTGGGAGCTGCGCGGCAAGGCGCTGGAACTGCGTGGGCGCGAAGGGTATTCGAAGCTGTGGACCGATATCTCCGCCGTCAACCGCCGCTACGGACTGGCCGAGCGCGGCCATCTGGAGCAGATCCTCACGCGCAAGCGCGCCGTGCTCACCCAGTTCCGCAACCGTCTCGAACTGGAGCCGGAGCAGCTGGGCGCGGTGTTCTTCGTCGGCGACACCTTCGTCGGCCTCGAGATCGCGCCGGATCCGCGGTTCTTCGCCGAAATGTGGATGCCCCTGGTGTGTTTCGCGTACGGCGTCGCCGCCTGGCACGCCGAGCCGCAGCGCGTCGAGCCGGAGCCGTTCGAGGCCACCGACCTGACCGGGTTGCGTTCGGCGCTGGAGCGTTCGCGGACCGATCGCGAGCGCGAGGTGCTGTCGTGGCTGCCCGCGCGCACGGACCTGACCGCCGTGGAGGAGGAGCGCTACCTGGATCTGCGACTGCACACCGTCACCGGTACCGGCCTGGCCGGACAGGTGGTCGGCGAGCACGACCGGATCGTCTACGCGTCGATCTTCGCCACCAATTAAACCGCTTGCGCCCCAAGGGAACCGGATAGTTGAATAGGAATCACGGGAACTGTGCCGAGCACGGTGGGAACCTACTTCATTCCAGATGAAGGTATCGCCTGATAAGCGAAGTCAGCCCCATCATCGCGTCGGCCGCCTGTCCCGTCCCTTCGGGGAATCCGATTTCCCGGTCCGCTCGATACGCGGATCCTCGGGCACCTCATAGCGTTTCACGTACGCGCTGAAAAAGCCCTGCACGGTGGCGGTCGCCGGAATCGCCAACAGCGCCCCGACCGCCCCGAGCAGCGCGCCACCGCACAGCACCGCCAACAGCGCCACCGCGGCGTTCACATCCACCGTGCGGGCGGTGATCCTCGGCTGCAGCAGATAGTCCTGGAACCACTGGTAGAGCACCGCGAAGACGATGATCCAGACCGCGTCGAGCGGCTGATCGGTCAAGGCCACCAGAATCGGCAGCAGCGCCGCCACATAGGTGCCGATGGTCGGCACGAACGAGGCGATCACACCGAACCAGATGCCCAGTGCCAAGGCGTTCGGCAGGCCGATGAGGGCCAGGAACACGCCGTGGCAGACCGCCGAGATCACCGCCAGCAGCGCTCGGCTGTAGAGGTAGCCGCCGGTCTTCTCGATGGCGAGATCCCAGGCCCGCAGCACCGCGTCCTGGCGTCGCGGCGGCAGCAGCGAGCACACGTTTCGCCGCAGCTTCGGACCGTCCGCGGTCAGGTAGATGCTGAACACCGCGATGAGCGCGAGTTCACCCAGGCCGCCGAGTACGGTGCCGGACAACCCGATTCCCTTGTCGGCCGCCTGCTCGGCGTAGTTCTGTACGGCATCGGAGTCGTGCAGCAGCCGGTCGCGCACCTGATCCAGGGTGAGGTGCTGATGGAAGGTGGCGTTGATCCAGTCGATCAACCGGTCGAGCAGACCCGGCAGCTCGGTGACGCCTTGGCCGACGGTCTGCACCAGCAGCACGCCCAACGCGATGGCGAAGATGATCACGGCCCCGTTCACCAGCACGAAGACGAGGGCGGTACCGAGCCCGCGGGGAATCCCCCTCGCCGCCAACGCGTCCACCGCCGGTTCCATGGCCAGGGAAATGAAGAAGGCCACCAGCAGCACGATGAAGATGTGCAGCAATTTGTGGGCCGCCCACCCCGCGATCTCGAACAACCCGAGCAGCAGCAGGGCCAACACCATCGCCCGGGGCAGCCAACTCGGCATACGGCGACTGTCCGATACGTCGGTCGGCTCCGTGTCGGCTGGTTGCTCGGTCACGACCCCAGTCTGCGCTATTCACCAGCGAATTCATCGCTCCGACGCAGCGTATGTCGGTGCGACGGCCTATGGTGTCCGCAACGACGGTTCACCGGGGGAGGAATACATGGGGCGATACCGCAGTGCGTTCCCGCTGCCATTTCCACGCGGCTGGGATATCGACACCTTCGAGGGCATTCGGTTCGCCCTGATTCCGGCGGTGGTCGGGTTGCTGCCGACCGTCGTGCTCATCGGCTGGCTGATCGGCCTCGGCACGTCCGGCGCGCAGCCGGGGGACTACCCGATGGTCGCGATCTGGGCCCCGATCGTCATCGCCGGTTACGTGTACGCCTGGCGGGCCTGGCCGAGGTACGCGGACGTCTATGTCGAAGCCGTCACCCGAGACGGGGAGAGCGCGCTGTCGATTCCGCTGCGACCACCGACCCGCACCGCGGCCATTGCCACCGGGACGGTCGGCGCGCTGCTGATCATCGGCGGCGCGGCGATTCTGGTGCGGTCCTTCGGCTCCGACCCGTCGGCCGGATTTCTGTGGTTCGCCGGGCTGGGCATGGCGGGTCTCGTCCTAGTGGTCGTCGCCATCGCTCCCACGACGACCGTTCGCGACACCGCCGAAATCCTGCTGACCCCAGCACATCTGCGCATCGACGACGGCGAGGAGACCATTGTCGTCGACTGGGACGATATCTCCGGCATTCGGGCCTCGCATCAGCCCCGAGTCACCGTCACCGCCCTACCCATGGTGCCGGGAGCCAATCTGCTCGCCGTCCTGGTGCGCGATCCGGCGGTGCTCGACACCGACACCGTTCCCGTCGTCGACGATCGGGACCACACCGGATACCTGGCCTACGAATTCGCGCACAAGCAATTCGCCACCGACCCGCTGCTCACCTATCACGCCCTGATGTTCTATTGGCGGCATCCGCGACTACGCGCGGAACTCGGCACCGAGGCCGCGATGGAGCGCTTTCTGGCGGGACGCTTCGAAAATACCGGGGCGGCAGCGGAATCCGAATCGTGACGCGGGTCAGCGGCGCGCGGCCATGACGGCGGCCAGGCGATACGGATCGATGAGCGGATAGGCGTGCGGCGCCGGTAGTCGGTCCTCGGACAGCGACATCCGGCCTTCGTCGCGGGCCGCGCGGGCCTCCGATCCCGGCTCGCGACTGTCGGCTCCGGTCGTGCCCGGGGCCGCCGTGCCCGCGCGCCGCGATCGAATATCGGCGCGCACCGCATCCGCGAACAACAGATACTCCGCCGACGGAACGCACACTTCGCGCTGCGGCAATAGCCGCAGCGCGGGGGAGCGGCGCGAGCCGGGGATCACCACACCGCGGTGACGTCCGGTGGCGTCTTCTTGATGGCGAAGCCACGCGCGCATGTGGCGGGAGGCGATGCTGGGCAGGTATTCGACCGCGCGCTCCCACTCCATGCCGTCGACGCTGCGCGGGTCGGCGACCGCGGTGACGACGACGGCGTACGTGGTTGCGATCATCGCCGATCAGCCCCCTTCTCCCTGCTGCGGCGTCGCGGCGTCCTGCTGAGCGACGGCGACGCATCGTGGTGATGGTGCGTCCTCGTCGAAGCCCGCTGGGGGGCCTCTCCTCGATCTCCGAGGCGGGGACTGGTTGAGCCCTCTCAGGATACTGCGAAATAGATTGCGCAACTGTGAGTTTCATTGTGGAGGCGCACAAGTGGCCCGCCCGCATGCGTCCCGACCGGTCCGTGAGGGGGTGCGCGGGGGATGCCCGACCGTAACCGTCGCTATCCCGGTCCGGCATAGTTGTACTGCTACGACCAGTGGGAGGAGCGCCATGGGGACTGTGCGGGTGAGCGGGCCGAGCGCCCGTCCGGGGAGCGCGATGCGGCATGGGTGACGAGCGTCTCGCGGTCCGAAACTCGCCGCTGACGGCGTATCGCGGCGCGGCCTATACGGCCGGGCCGGGTACCCGCATCCGATTGATCGCGGTCTTGCTGCTGGCCAGCGTGGTGCTGTTCTGGGCCGCCGAGCGCGCGCCGCGCGAGGGCACCGACCACGCCTGGTTCCTCGCGGTCGCGCTGTCCGGGCTGTTCGTGGCGCGTGGGCTGCACCTGCGTCGACCCGTGACGCTGCCGCATCTCACCGCCGCCATGGCGGTGCTGGTGCTGGCGCACCTCTCCTATCACTACCACCACCAGGTCATGGGCTTCGTCTTCCTGGCCATGAGCGGTGCGGTACTGGTGCTGCCGGTGCCCAGCCGTCCGGAGCCGGAACAGCTGGCGCGCGTGGCGGAGCTGGTGCGCCGCAGCCACGGCGATCCGCTCGCGCCCTTCGCGCTGCACTCGTCCAAGAGCTACTTCTTCAGCGCCGACCGCTGCGCCGCCATCGCCTACCGAGCTCGGTTCGGGATCGCGGTGGTGGCGGGCGATCCCATCGGCGACCGCCGCGCCTTCGGCGAATTACTGGGCCAATTCTCGACATTCGCGAGTGAGCACGGATGGCGCATCGCGGTGCTGGGCGCCAGTCCGGAGATCAGTGCGCTCTGGCGGGAGCGGGCCGGGGACCACCGGGGGCTGCACGCCATCGCGGTGGGGCGGGATGTGGTGCTCGACGTGGACACCTTCGAGCTGGTCGGTCGGCGCTTCCGGAATCTGCGGCAGGCGGTGAGCCGCACCCACAATGTCGGCGTCACCACCGAGGTGGTCCCCGAGGCCGCCCTCACCGCCGCGCAGCGCGCACAGCTGCTCGCTATCGTCGACGAATGGGGGCACGGGCGGCAGACGCGCGGATTCTCCATGATCCTCGACCACCTGCTCGACGGCCGCCATCCCGGCATGGTGGTGGTGATGGCCCGCGATGGCGGCGGACGGCTCGTCGGATTCCAGCGCTATGGCGTCTCCGACCACGGGCGCGAGCTCAGCCTGGATGTGCCGTGGCGGCGGCACGATGCCCCCAACGGTCTCGACGAACGCATGATCATCGACCTGGTGGACTACGCGCGCGAGCGCGGGATCACGCGAATCTCGCTGGCGTTCGCGGCTTTTCCGGAACTGTTCGCCGACCGGCAGCGCTCGCGCACCGGCCAGCTGGTGTATCTGGCGGTGCGCCTGGGCGATCCGCTGATCCGGCTGGAATCGCTGTACCGGTTCCTGCGCAAATTCCACGCCTTCGGCGAGCAGCGGTTCGTCCTGATCCGCTGGCGCGAGGTGGTTTTCGCGGCGGCGGCACTGCTGACCCTGGAGTTCGTACCGCACCGACGGGAGCACTGAGCGGGGCTCAGCACAGGAATTCCACCAGCGCCGACGAGAAACCGGGATCGGCGACGGCGGTCAGGTGGTCGCCGGGGACCACGGCCAGCCGGGCATCCGGGAAGGCCGCGGCGAGGCGATCGGGTTCGGCGGCAAAGGGATCGGCGGCACCGGCCAGGACGAGCGTGGGCATGGTGAGGTGCTCGACGCCGCGAATCGGAGCCTCGTTCAGACCCGTCGCCACCGCCGCGATGGCCTCGCGGTCCGCGCCCACCGCATCGGCCAGGAGCCGGAAAATGCTTCCCAGCGGGGTGGTTTCGGAGCCGTCGCCGCGCATGGCCGCCACGATGTCGGCCTGGCTGATCACCCGGCTGTCGATACCGCCGCGGTCGAGCACGCCGGAGCCGACGCCGCCGATGGCCAGCCGTGCGATTCGCTCGTCCTGCTCGGCCACCAGCAGGGAGACGATCGCGCCCATCGAATAGCCCACCAGCGCGACCTCGTCGAAGCCGAGTTCGTCGAAGAGCGCGCGCAGATCCGAGGCCATGGCCTGCCAGGAGTACCGGCTCGGGTCGTGCGGCCGCTCGGAGCGACCGTGCCCGCGCGCGTCCAGCGACACGATGTGATGTCCGGCGGACTCCAGGGCCGACACCACGCCCATGCTCATCCAATTCGCGTTGGTGTCGGCCACGATGCCGTGCTGCAGCACGACGGGCAGGCCGTCGCCCTCCCACACCCGATAGTTCAGTCGCAGACCATCCCAGGTGGTGAACTTCGCCATCGTGCGGATGGTAGTCGCCGCGCCTCGACAGCGGTGCGGTCTCGCGCCGCGGATGCGTCCGCGCCGCGCGAGGGCCGCTCAGCCGAACTTGGCGACCAGGCCGCGGGGTAGGCGAGGGAGGGCGAATCCCAATACTCGCCAAGGCCATGGGGGGACATCGGCGCGTACGGGCTCGCGCTCGATGGCCGTGACCATCGCGGCGACGCCCTTGTCCAGGGGCGCCACGAGTTTCGCGTCACCGGCGCGCGCGGACATATCGGTGGCGATGAAGCCCGGCTGTACGGTCGTCACGGTGATGGGGCTGCGGCGCAGTTCGATCGCCAAACCCTCGCCCAGGGCGGACAATCCGGCCTTGCTGGCCGAGTACGCCGCCTTCTTACCGGGCAGGCCGCGCACGGCGCTGATGGAGGAGATCAATACCAGGTGACCGGAGTTCGCGGTGCGGAAGATCTCCATGGCGGCCTCGGCCTGGGCCAGGGCGCTCACGAAATTGGTTGTGGCCGTGGCGATATTGGCCTCCGCGCGGCCGGTGCCGAGCAGTGCGCCCTTGCCGATGCCCGCGTTCACGATCACCCGGTCCAGTCCGCCCAGCTCCTCGCGCAGCTCGGCGAAGACCTTCGGCACCGCCGCGTGGTCATCGACGTCCAGGGCGCGCACCGCGACCGTGATCTCGGGATGCGCGGCGCGCAATTCGTCGCGCAGCTGCTCCAACTTGTCGAGACGGCGCGCGCACAGCGCCAGGTCACGTCCGCGACGGGCGAACTCGCGGGCCATACCCGCCCCGAGTCCGGAGCTGGCTCCGGTGATGAGGATCTTGCGCCTGGTCATACCGTCACCCTAACGGGACGGTGCCACGGCCGTGGAGGACACGAGTTCGCCGGGCCACCCGCCCTCGAGCGGCCCGGCGAACGGTGTGCCGTGGAAGTAACGGCCACGCATCAGATCAGGTCGTCGAATTCTCCGGCCTTGCATCCGGAGATCCACGCCGCCATCTCCGCGCGCCGGAACAACAGTGTTCCGGCGTCGGGGTTGTTGCTATTGCGCACGGCGATGGATCCGTCGGATGTCGCTGTCGTTTCGACGCATTCGCCGTTGGTTCCACTGAAACTGCTTTTGCGCCAAACGCCGAACCGGAGTTCACTCCGGGACGGCTGGGATTTACTCATGTGTACACCTCTGCCTGTAGAGATCGCTGCTCGCGGCGACACTGCCGAAAGGCGGCGCGAGAGATTGCCGCGCCCACACTTTCGATTACCCATTCCGGCGCTTCGTACTGCAACCCTCGGTCAGCCGAAGGAGCCGGTGCTCGGCTTCGGAACCATGCGCCAGCTGCCACAGTTGTCACTACGGAAGGCCACGTCGCTGGCCTTGATCTCGGCGCGGACCGGACGAACCCGGGTGAAATCGCTGGCGATGATGTAAAAATTCGGGTCGTTGTAGTCCGATTCCGTCTGGACTTTCCACAACCGCCGCCAAAAACACGCGGCGTTCGGGTCTTCGGCACCCGAGGCTTCGTAGTAACCGGGCTGGATGTCGACGCCGACCAGATACAGCCCGTCGCCCGGCATTTCCGCGGCCGGTTGCGCGGCGGCGAATCCGGATGTCAGCAGGGTCAGCGCGGATGCCATTGCCCCCGCGATCGCAAACGTGCGTGCACGCACGGCGGTCCTCCTCGAAATCTCGCGACAGCCGCACGAATTGCGGACGTGCGGCATCGGGTGAAAGATCCCCGAATCTCTCAGGGCGCAGGTCTATCAGATAACGACCGGATAATGCGGCGAAACGACCGAATTGATTGCGTACAAACCGGTTTCGCCTTCCCCGAAGATCGAACAACCCGATTACTGGACGGTTGTACAAATTCGTGGCCCCGGCTGAGCGGTGTCTCCGGAATTAGGTAACCGCCACCGATGTCGTTCTCGGCACCGCCCGCGATATTCAGGGCATGAGACGCTTGCACGCCCTCGGCGACACCGCTGTAGACCCCGCTGGACCCACCGGCCCACCCGGCCCCGAGCCCACTGTCCCGCCCCGTTGCGCCCCGCGCTGCGCCGGACTGTGCACGAACTCCGGCGTCGCGGCCGTACTCGCGGCGGACAAGGCGCTGTTGCATTGGCGGGCGATGCGGCGGCTCGGGGATACCGGGCTGGCCGAGCACGCGGTGCAGGAGACGCTGTTGCGGGGCTGGCGGGCCTGCGCCAGCTACAACCCCGATCGCGGCAGTGTGCGCACCTGGCTGTTGACGATCGAGCGCAATGTGCTCACCGATATCGCCCGCGTTCGCGCGGCGCGGCCGGGGGACAGTTCCTGGGACGAGCTCGGCGAGGTCGCCGAAGGCCGGTACGCCGGGCCGGATTTCACCGACAGCTTGGCCGACGGCCTCTTGGTCGCCGATCTGCTCGCTCACCTGCCCGCCCCACAGCGCGACGCCGTCGTCCAGGTGATCCTGCGCGACCGCGCCTATCAGGACGTCGCCGCCGACCTCGGCGTGCCCGTCGGCACCGTCAAGACCCGCGTCCACTACGCCCTGCGTTCCCTGCGCCGCCTCCCGCTCAGCGCCTGAGTCACCGCCCCCGATGTCGAGATGATCGTGTCCCATACCCCGGCCGCCAAGCCCAGCGCTGGCGGACCGACCCACCCCCACGCATCGCGGTTCAGGCCCGAGGACGCCGCACCGGCCAGCCCGCCCGTAGGCACCGACCTTCGAATCGCAATCGCCCCACCACTCGTCATCTCGACAGCCATCCCACAGCCGCGCTCCCACCCTCAGCCCCAGGAGAACCGATGAACCGGGCCGGTCCGATATTCACCCTGCTGGCGGTGGTCCTGCTCGGCGGCGGTCTGCTGTTGACCAACTTCACCGGCGGCGTCGACTCGTCGTCGGCCCCGACCGCCACGACAACCGCAGCGCCCATAGCGCCCGCCACGACCACCGCGCCCGCCACAACCACCGCGCCCGCCGCCTTCCCGAAGCAGGCAGACTACGTCACCACCATCGAGAACGCGAGCCCGCCGCTCACCCTCTCGTTCACCGTCACCGGAGCGAAGGCCGTCGCCTATGTCTGTGACGGTGTGACCGTGGAGAGCTGGTTGCGCGGTCCGGCCGAGAACGGGCGAATGAACTTGACGGGCAACAACTCTCATCTGGAAGCCACCCTGGAGGGGCGGGACCTGCGCGGCACTCTCACCCTCGGCGAGCGCCGCTACGACTTCACCGCGCCGCCGGTACAACCCCCGGCGGGCCTCTACGTCGCGCGCGGCCCCAACGGGCGCGACAGCTGGATCGTCGACTCCGACGGCACGGTCACCGGAGTCCGACGCAATCCGGACGGAACCACCACGCCCGCACCGCAATTGGCTCCCGACGCGCAGAAGGTGCGAGGCAATGACGATTTCTGACTTCCCGACACAGCCGAACCAGCCGGTGAACGAAACAGACACTCGCGCAACGGTTTCCGCAATCATTCTGATAGTCCTCGCCGGTGCCGCCACCGCCGTCGCGATCGGCGTCTACGGCGCGGTACACACGCCATCCGGCAAGTCCGTGAACCTGGCTGGCTTCTCCAGCCCGGGCGCGGTCAAGTCCTGGCTCGCCACCGCCGTGGTCGTCCTCGCCATCGGACAGCACCTCAGTGCCCTCGGCATGTACGGCCTCCTGCCGAAAATCCGCCCCACCCGCTGGCTCGCGCGCTGGCACGTGTGGTCCGGCCGCCTCGCGGTCCTGCTCAGCGTGCCCGTCGCGGTGCACTGCCTCTACGCCTTCGGCTTCGCCGCCACCGACACCCGCGTGCTGCTGCACTCGCTGTTCGGTTGCCTGGTCTACGGCATCTTCGTCACCAAAATGCTGCTGCTCACCCGAAAAGGACTGCCCGGCTGGGTGGTTCCGCTCGCGGGCGGGCTGCTGTTCACCGGCCTCGTGGGGCTGTGGTTCAGCTCGGCGGTGTGGTATTTCCGGGTCAAGGGCTTCACGGTGTGAACCCGGGGCACGGCAGGTTCGTCCATTCATCAGGTGGAACCGTCCGGATTCCGCCGCGCATCGAGGAGTAGCTCCATGAGCATCGACAACACCGGCCCGCGCGTCGACCGCCGCGCCGCCCTCGCGGGCGCGGGGGTCGCCGCCACCGCGCTGACCCTGGCGGCGTGTTCCAGCTACGGCGGCACCGAGACCACTCCGGCCGCGCCCGAGGACGCGTCGGGCCAACCGCGGGAGTTGGCGAAAACCGGCGATATTCCGGTCGGCGGCGGGATCATCACCGGCGACACCGTCATCACCCAGCCGACCGAGGGCGTCTACCAGGGCTTCTCGTCCACCTGCACGCACCTCGGCTGCAAGGTGAACGAGATCGTCGACGGCCTCATCAAGTGCCCCTGCCACAAGAGCGACTTTCGGCTGGACGGGACCGTGGACAGCGGCCCCGCACCGAGGCCGCTGGACAATCGCTCGATCCGGGTGGACGGCGACCGCATTCTCTCGTCCTGACGGTGTAAACCCCTCTGACCACTGGTAACAGTTCGATCACGGCGCTGGCAAGAGCTTGCTATGAGATAACTGGCGTTGCGAGAGTGAACCTCTGGGTTTGGTGTTACTAGTGGGAAGGGAGGGGCGCACCTCGCCGAGGAGCGCCGTCACCGCTTATGAAGCCAAGCATCATCAGGGCCGGAATCCGTACCTGTATCACGGCCGCGGCGATCGCCACCGTGGCCGGGTTCGCCCCCGCCACGGCCGGTGCCGTGCCCGGACTACCCGAACTACCCCAGAAGCTCGCGGGGAAGACCGTCTTCCTCGACCCGGGCCATCAGGGCGCGAACCACAACCAGAACGTGGCCCGCCCGGTCAGCGATGGCCGCGGCGGCAGCAAGCCGTGTCAGACCACCGGAATGACCACCGTCAACGGCATTCCGGAACACACCATCAACTGGAATGTCGCGCAGCTGGTCAAGACCTCGTTGCAGGGTCTCGGCGCGAATGTCGTGCTCAGCCGCCCGGACGACACCGGCTGGGGCGGCTGCATCGACGAACGCGCGGCCGCCGCCAACCAGTCCGGCGCGGATGTCGCGGTGAGTATTCACGCCGACAGCGCGCCCGCGGAGATGCGCGGTTTCCATCTCATCGTGCCCGCGCTGCCCATTCCCGACGCCAAGGCGAACGAGGCGCAGTCGGGCGCGGGGCTGGCGGCGAGCCAGATCATGCGTGACGCCTACGTGAAATCCGGTTTCCCGGCCGCCACCTACGCCGGGGCCGACAACGGCATCATGACCCGCGACGATATCGCCGGACCGGCGCTGACCCATGTGCCGGATGTCTTCCTGGAAATGGGCAACGGCGCGAATCCCGAGGACGCGGCGCTGCTCGAATCGCAGGAGGGGCAGCTGCGGCACGCGGTCGCCATCACCACGGGTATCGCGGCATTCCTGCTCGGGTTGACGCCCGGACCGGCCGAGTCCGATCAGGTGAACGTGCCCGAACAGGCGCCGCTGCCGCAGGTTCCGGGCCAGCCCTCGGCGGTCGAGCCGCAGACCCAGCCCGGCACCCAGCCGTCGACGGGTACCGAGCAGCAGCCCGCGACGGTGCCGCAGCCCTCGGTGGTCGAGCCGCAGGTTCCGGGACAGCCGTCGGCCGTCGAGCCGCAGGTGCCCGGGCAGCCGTCGGCGGTGGAACCGCAAACGCCGAGCCAGCCGTCGGTGGTGGAGCCGCAAGCGCCCAGTCAGCCCTCGGCAGTGGAGCCGCAGACGCAGCCGGGAACCGACCAGTCGACGCAGCCCGCACCGGTTCCGGCGTATCCGGCGCAGCCCGCCGGGGTCGAACCGCAGGCCGCGCCGCAGAACCCGCAGCCGTCCGCGCCGAGTGGTCAGCCGCAGCCGGGTGAGCAGATTCAGCCCGCACCGGCTCCGGCGGAGGTTCCGGTGCCCGCCGAGTCGAATCCGGCACAGCCGCAGGCGTTCCCGGGCCAGAACGATCAGCCCGCCCGGGTTCCGGTGGTGCGGCCGATCGCGGAGGGCATCCCGTATCCGGTTCCGGCCAACCCGAATTCGGTGGGCGCGCCGGGCGCACCGCAGGTGCCCGCCGCGGCCGCCAAGCCGCAGCCCACGGCCCCGGCCGCACCGGGCGCCACGGCACCGGGTGTGAACTCGCCCAACACCAAGCCGAGTCCGGGTGGCGCCAAGCCGTCCACGCCGGGCGGCACGGACAAGAGTTCGCCCTCCGAGGACGCCTCCATCAAGTCCCTGGTGCAGACGGCCATACAGCTGCTCACCCCGCTGGCCAAGATGTTCGGTATGGACAGCCAGGAAACCGGCATCGCGTCGAGCATGATCAACCTGGCCTACACCCTGGTCTCGACCCTGGTGTCGGAGTTGGTGTCGCCGAGCAACTGACGGTGAGACGGCTGTACGAAGGGCGCGGGGCCTGGCCTCCGCGCCCTTCGCGCATGTGTGGGGGAAGTGAATTCCTCGGTGTGCTGGCGCTTTTCGAGTATCCATGATCAACCGGCGGACCGACCGGTGCGTGCGATATCGGCAAACTGCTCGCGATCCATCCCCGCGCGCGCGAAGCACGGACGCCACAGCCGCTCAGCGCCCGTCCGCGCGCGAAGAGGCGTGCGAGCGGACAACTACATGTCCGGTGGTTGGCAAGCATCCGGCGCAGTGGTTGCCTGAAACGCGGGTCGGGTCAGGGTGACTGGGGAAAACGACTCGTCGATCGAGGTGGACAGATGGTGTTCGGCGTCGGTGTGAGTATCGGTACGGTCAATACGGTGTGCGCGACGGCATCGGATCGTGCGGGCAAATATCCGCCGGGTCGCCGTCGGGGCGCACCACCGATCACCTGGCGCACCACCCTCACCTTCGACAGTTCGGGTACCGCGCGCGTGGGTCGAATTCCCAAGCACGGCCGCGTCATCACCGAATTCGCCGATCTGGCCCAGCGCGGCGCGCCGACCGCGCGGGTCGGCCATCGCGCGCTCACGGCGGCGGATCTCGTCGCCACCGTGGCGCTCAGCGTGATCGAGGAGGTGCTGGGGAAGGCTCCGGCCGCGGACACCGCGATCGCGGTGACCCATCCGGCCGGGTACTCCGAGAACACGGTGGCCGACCTGCGCGCCGCACTCGACGGCGTCGGTCTCGACCAGGCCACCCTGCTGGCCGAACCCGTCGCCGCCGCCACCTGGTTGGCCGCCGAACGCGGACCGCTCACCCCGGGCCTGCTGCTCGTCTACGACCTCGGCGGCGCGGGACTCGACGTGACGCTGGTGCGGGTCGGCGCGGGCGCGGCGAGCAATCCCATTGTGGGCGAACCACTGCACTCGGCGGAGTACGGCGGCCGCGCCTTCGGTGGACTGCTCGCGCAGCAGCTCAAACGCAAGGGCGGCACCGTCGGTTCGCAGATCTCCGACGCCGACGCGAGCGAGCTACGCACCCGCCACGTCCGCAAATCCCTCGAACTCGTCTACAAATCCCTGCGCATCGCCGATGTCACCATGGCCGACGTCGACCGCGTGCTGGTGGTCGGCGGCGCGGCCCGCCCGCGCGAGGTGGTCGAAGTGCTCGCCGCCGAACTGGCCCGCCCGGTCCTCGTCGCCGCCGACCCCGAACGCACCATCGCCGACGGCGCGGCCATCGCGGCGCGCGACGCTCTGCTCGCCGAAGACGCCGCCACGCACCGCCACCCCGGCTTCCATCTGTTCCGGCGTCGTCTGGCGAAGGTCGCCGCCATCTGAGAAACACCCACCCCTGAGATCTCGTGCCCCCGTCGCCGACGCGACGGGGGCACGAATAGTCGAAGGGGTCGGAGGTAGACCCGATATAGGGGGAGCGGGGGCCAATAGGACACCGACTCGCGAGTAACCCGCCGGTCATGGCATGGTCTGTTGACGTAACTCCGGTTTGGTGTAACCATTGGACACAGTTACCCGACGCTGAACTTGGAGAGGCTGTGACGACGATGTCCGTAGCCACATCGCCCACCGACGACCCCGTGGTCGCCGAAGCTCAGGAATACGCGCAGAAACTTCTGCTGCTGTCGGAAGGGTCGGTCAACAAGCACTTCGATCCTTACGAGGACATCGACTGGGAGAACCCGGATTTCGATGCGAACGCCAAGCCCGAGCGCTGGATCCTGCCCGCCTCCGCCGACCCGCTGGGCCGCCACCCGTGGTACCAGGCGCTGAGCGACGAGCAGAAGATCGCCATCGGCAAGTACCGCCAGGCCAATGTCGCCAAGGTCGGTCTGCAGTTCGAATCCATCCTGATCAGCGGCATGGTGAACCACACCTTCTCGCTGCCCAACGGTGACCCGGAATTCCGGTACTGCACCCACGAGATGGCCGAAGAGCTCAACCACACCCTGATGTTCCAGGAGATGGTGAACCGCATCGGCATGGACGTGCCCGGTATGGGCCCGATCGTGCGCCAGCTGCGCCACCTCGGCGTGCCCGTCGCGGTCATGTTCCCGAACCTGTTCTTCATGGCGGTGCTCGCGGGCGAGGAGCCCATCGACCACATCCAGAAGCAGATCCTGCGCTCCGGCGAGGACGTGCACCCGATCATGCGCGGCGTCATGGCGATTCACGTCGCCGAGGAGGCCCGCCACATCTCCTTCGCGCACGAATTCCTCAAGCAGCACGTGCCCGAGCAGGGCGCGCCGCAGCGCCTGGTCCTCTCGGTCGCCATGCCGATCGTCATGTGGATTCTGGGCCGCTCCATCGCGACCCCGCCGAAGTCCTTCTTCAAGGAGTTCGACATTCCGGAATCGGTGCGCAAGGAGCTGTTCTACGGCTCCAAGGAGGCCAAGCAGGTCTTCGCCGACTACTTCGTGGACGTGCGCGCGCTGGCCAAGGAGATCGGCCTGATGAACCCGGTGTCCAAGGCGGTCTGGAAGCTGCTGCGCATCGACGGTCCGACCTCCCGGTACCGCTCGGAGCCGCTGCGCGGCGCCAAGGCGGTCTAGATGCCCTACGTCGTCACGCAGTCCTGTTGCAGCGACGCGTCCTGCGTCTACGCCTGCCCGGTCAACTGCATCCACCCCACGCCCGACGAGCCGGATTTCCGGACGGCGGAGATGCTCTACGTCGACCCCAAGGCGTGCGTCGACTGCGGCGCCTGCGCGACCGCGTGCCCCGTGGACGCGATCGTCTCCTCGAAGCGCCTCACCGACGAGCAATTGCCGTTCATCGAGATCAATGCCGACTTCTACCGGCAGGATCGGCCGCGGCCGCTGCTGGCGCGGCCCATCCCCGCGCCGGAGGTCAAGCCGGGCCGGGAACCGTTGCGGGTGGCCGTCATCGGCTCCGGTCCCTCGGCCATGTACGCCGCGGACGAACTGCTCACCCAGCAGGATGTGCGCGTGACGGTCTTCGACCGGCTCGCCACGCCCTACGGTCTGGCCCGCTTCGGCGTCGCGCCGGATCACACCAAGACCCGCAAGGTGAGCACGCTGTTCGACACCATCTCGGCGCAGCCGGGATTCGGGTCGTACCTGAATGTCGAAGTGGGCAAGCATGTCTCGCACGAGGAGCTGCTGAACCACTACCACGCCGTGGTGTACGCGGTGGGCGCGTCCTCCGACCGCAAGCTCGGGATTCCGGGCGAGGGTCTGCCGGGCGCGGTCTCGGCCACCGAGTTCGTGGCCTGGTACAACGGGCATCCCGATCACGCCGACCGCTACTTCGACCTGTCGCAGAAGCGGGCCGTCATCGTCGGCAACGGCAATGTGGCCCTCGATGTCGCGCGACTGCTCACCACCGATCCGGAGCTGCTGGCGGGCACCGATGTCTCGCCCAAGGCGCTGACCGCGCTGCGGCGCAGCAAGATCGAGGAAGTGGTGATCGTCGGGCGGCGCGGTCCGGCCGAATCCGCCTTCACGGTGCCGGAGTTCGTGGGCCTGCTGGGCGCGGACGTCGATATCGTGGTCGAGGGTGAGATTCCCGAAGACGTCGCGGGACAGCCGGAGAAGGTGCGCCAGAAGCTGAAGCTGCTGCGTAGTCTGGCCGCACGGCCCACCGGTGGGCGCAAGCGGATCGTGCTGCGCTACCTGTCCGCGCCGACTTCCATCGCGGGTATCGACCGGGTGACCGGTGTGGAGCTGGTGCGCAATGGGCTCGTCGCCGACGCCGAGGGCGTGGTGCGGGCGGTGCCGACCGAGGAGACCGAGACGCTCGAGACCGGGCTGTTGCTCACCTCGGTGGGTTACCGGGGCGTACCGCTTCCCGGACTGCCCTTCGACGAGCAGGCCGGGGTGATCCCGAATCTCGATGGCCGGGTGCTGGAATCGGTGGGTGGCGCGGTCGTCTCCGGCACGTATGTGACGGGGTGGATCAAGCGGGGACCGACCGGTTTTATCGGGACCAACAAGTCCTGTGCTCAGGAAACCGTGCGGCAGCTGGTCGCCGACTTCAATGCGGGGCGCTTGCCCCAACCCGCCGGTAGCGCAGGCGAATTCGACCGACTGGTTGGAACTCGGCAACCGCAGGCCATTCGCGGGGGTGCGGCCAACCAGCCTCGGCGCTCGCTGCGATTGCTGGTGCGCAGCCGGTAGTACTCCTCCCTCGACGGAACAGCCGCCGCATACGACCTCGTTCGTATGCGGCGGTTGGCGTTTCGCAACCGACCAGGATGTGTGGGTTGTGAACCTTCCGCGGGGTCTCGAACGGCGGGCGCGGCTTCCGGTGTGTGGCGGGGGAATTCGCTCGGCGGCGGCAATCCACACCATTCGGGGCATTGAACTTTCGGGCGAGCAACCGACCAGTCACTTGAAACTCGGACCGTCGTGCGCGTATTCCGGTTTTCTTTGTACGGGGTCTTATCGGCGACCGGTTGGTATGCAATGGGATTCGCTGTGTTGTAGCCACAATTGGAGACTGGTCGGTATTCATGCGCGGCCAGTTCGTTTCGATCTTGGTCTGACTATCCGACGACCAGTGGATTCGCAAACTTGGCTACCGTTCATGAAACCTTTTCCTCCAATTCAACATTCACGTCCGGCATGCGCCAGCTAACCTGAACGCGCTGTTTGGTAAACGACCGCGACCACATGGTTGTGCGACGTGGGGCCGTGGTCACGGTGCGTTTGACGGGATGGCAATGACTGTTGGCTTTGGCATGAGCATCGGCACAGTGAACTCCGTGTGGGCGATTACGGGATCGAATTCACGGTCGAGCGGTGATCGAAACAGGCCAGCCGTTCGAGTTCGGCGAACCGCCATCACCTTCGATAGCGCAGGGGGTGCCCGAATTGGTGGGATTCCTCAGTTCGCCCCGGTTGTCACGGATTTCGCGGACCTGAGTCGGGAGCCCGATCCGGTCGTGATCGGCGGACGCATCTGGTCCCCGGCCGACCTGGTGGCCGCCGTGGTGAACGGGCTCATCGAGAGCAACGCGCCCGAGGTGCCCGCGGTAACCGCCTATCCCGCAAGCTATTCCGAACGGTACGTGCACCGGCTGCGACGGGCGCTGGACTGGTCGGGCGCGGCCGATGTGACGCTCATGCCCGAACCCGTCGCGGCGGTGGAGTGGTTGGACGCCCAGCACGGAATCTCCGACAGCGGACTCACCCTCGTCTACGACCTGGGCGGCAACAGCCTCGATATCGCGGTGGTGCGCACCGAGGCCGATCGCGGGGAGCGCGGCGTGCTCGGCCGTGCCGTGCGCTCGCACGACTACGGCGGGCGGCCGCTCGGTACGCTGCTGGCGCGGTACGCGCGCAGTATCTCGCCCGAGGCCACCCAGCCGGTGTCGACCGTGGTGCCCGCCGCGGATACGAGTCGCTTGCGCACCTGGCATATTCGCAATTCGCTACGGCTGGTGCGGGCCTGCGTGCACCGGTCCGGGTTGAGCATGAACCACATCGACCGGGTGCTGCTCATCGGTGGTGCGGCGCGGCCCGTCGAGGTGGCGCGCGCGCTCACCGAACTGGGGCTGCCCATCATCATGTCGCCGGATCCGGCGCACACCGTGGCGGTCGGCGCGGCCATCGCGGCGGCGCGCGGCGCCGAAACCGGTTCGAATATCGGGAAATACGCGCCGAAGGCCGCCGCGCTCTCCGGCGCGGCCGTGGCCTCGGCACTGGCCATGTCGGCCGCGACCATGCTCGGTGGTACGCCCGGAGCGCCCGGCTTCGAGGCCGCGCCCGATACCACCGGCGCCACAAAGACTTCCGGGACCGGCGCACACGACGTACTCCTCCTCGACGACGTGAGCGCCGCTCCCGGGAGCCGCGGCCACGCGGTCAGCCCCGCCGCCAACTTCCGCCCCTACGGCGGCATCGCGCCGACCGTGACCGGCACCTGGTCCGGTGGGCGGCCGGTGAGCACCGCGCGCGGCAAGAACAGCTGCGAACCCAGTGTCAACCGAGGCAACTCGACCTACGCGGACCCCTCCCGCTTCACCAACCCGATCCCGTTCCACATAGCCCCGTCACCCAACTCGTCCCTGGCCATCGGCCCCGTCACCCCCGGCCAACTGCCGTCGGTGAGCCTGCCCGACCGACCCAACACCGGCCAGCCCGTCACCAATCCCATTGGGACACAACCCGGCCCGATCGGAGTCCCGGGTACGGACCCGGGCACCACTCCGGTCGGCGGCACCCTCCCGGACATCCCCTCCGCCCCGGGCACACCCCCCGACGCGACCACTCCCGG
Organism: Nocardia sp. NPDC050406; assembly: GCF_044459025.1. Classification (NCBI taxonomy): domain Bacteria; kingdom Bacillati; phylum Actinomycetota; class Actinomycetes; order Mycobacteriales; family Nocardiaceae; genus Nocardia; species Nocardia sp. NPDC050406. Next base: position 1,370,064 of record NZ_JBITIM010000002.1, read on the forward strand.
CACCGCGCCCGGTGGTGCGACACCGAGCGACCCCACCACCCCCGATGTGACATCACCCGGCGGAGGAACAACCACCCCGGATGGCACAACCGGTGGCGGGACCGCCCCCAGCGACGGCACCTCAGGGGGCGACACCTCCGGCGGCACCACGGGCGGCGGAGCCACCGACGGTGGAAGCACCAGCGGCGGAACGTCTTCCGGCGGAACCTCCGGCGGTGGTACCGGTGACTCGACCGGCGGCTCCACCTCCGGCGGTACCGGGGGCGGCACTGGCGGCTCTGGTGGCTCGGCTGGTTCCGGTGGCTCGGGCGGTTCTGGTGGCTCGGGCGGTTCGGGCGGATCTGGCGGTTCGGATGGTTCGTCCGGCGGCTCCGGCACTGGCGGCTCCAGCTCAGGCGGAAACTCCTCCGGCGGAACGTCTTCCGGCGGCTCAGGCGGCAGCGGCGGCTCCGGCGGATCTGGTGCGTCGGGCGGCAGCGGCGGATCTGGCGCGTCCGGTGGTAGCGGTGGCTCTGGCGGTAGCGGTGCGTCCGGCGGTAGTGGTGGCTCTGGCGGTAGCGGCGGGTCCGGCGGTAGTGGTGGGTCGGGCGGTAGTGGTGGCTCTGGCGGTAGTGGCGGGTCCGGCGGCAGCGGAGGCTCCGGCGGTGGCGGTGGCGGTGGCGGTGGGGGAGGTGGCGGCGGAGGCAAGTAGCTCGAACCCGACGTCACGCCAGGAGGTCCCACTCCCCATGAACACCCCCGACCCTTCGAACCACCCAACCCCCGAACGCCCACACCACATCTCACCCCCAACCCAAACCCACCCCTCCATCCAACCGCCCCCGCCACCCGACCCGACAACCCCCTCGCCGCCATTTCACTGGTTCGACCACGCACCGCCGGTAGGAGAATCGAGTACCACCGCCTCGCCGCGCCGGTTCGAGCGTGAGTCGGCGCAAGGCGAGATGCAGGGATCCCGCATTCCACCTCGCCAGGTGGAACCTTGGTCGGCGACAGGTGAGGAGTCGAGTGCTGCTGCGCCGCCGCGCCGGTTCGAGCGTGAGTCGGGGCGAGGCGAAGTGCCGGACACCCGCATTCCGCTTCGTCCGCTGGAGCCCGGGTCGGCGAGAGGTGCGGAGTCCAGCACTGCTGCTCCGCCTCGCCAGTTCGAGCATGAGTCGGCGCGAGGTGAGGTGCAGGGATCCCGCGTTCCGCCTCGTCAGGTGGAACCTGGGTCATCGACAGGGGAGGAGCCGAGCGCTGCTGCCTCGCCGCGCGGGTTCGAGCGTGAGTCGGCGGCCGGGGAGACGCTGCGCGATTGCGCTCCGTCCCGGTGGTTCGAGCAGCAGGCGCCGCTGTGGGAGGCGTCCGGTTCGGCGGGTGCGTCGCAGCGGGGTTCGGAGGCGGTGCGGCCGTATTCGAATTACTGGGTGGGGCTGGGGGATTCGGTTTTCAAGCCGCGGCGGACGTGTGCATCGCCGTCTCGTGCTCATGGCTACGGTCGGCGGCGTTCGTCGCCGTAGCCCGCCAGGCGGCCGACCGTCACGCCCCCCGTGCGACCCAGCGTGACGGTCGGCTCGCCGCCCTGCACCCCGGATCCCAGTTGCCCCTGCGGCCTTCCGGATCGTGCCGGGCGGCACCGGAGCCAGCCCATCCCGTGTCGTACCGTGCCCCCGACGCGGGGTGGGCTTCCTCTGACTTCGGTTCAGCGAGCGGTGAATCCGCCGTCGATCGCCAAGGCCGCGCCGGTGATGAAGCTGGCCTCGTCGCTCAGCAGGTAGGCGCAGAAGGAGGCGACCTCCTCGGGGCGGGAGATGCGGCCCAGGGGATGCAGCGCCGCGATAGCGGCCTCACCATCCGGGGTCGCGCCCATCGAAGCGCGGAAGGCTGGAGTGTCTACTGCGCCGGAGACCACCGCGTTCACGCGGATGCCCCGATCGGCGGCCTCCAGGGCGACGGCGCGAGTCAGCCCCACGACGCCGTGCTTGGCGGCCACGTACGGCGCGACCTGCCCCATGCCGACCACGCCGAGATTGGAGGCGTTGTTGAGAATCGCGCCGCCCCCGGAGGCCGCCAGCGCCGGAACCTGATGGCGCAGACCGTAATACACGCTGGTCAGGTTGAGCTCGATATCCGCCCGCCAACCGGACTCGTCCACCTCGTCGACATTGCCGAAGGCATTCACCGCACCGGCATTGTTGAAAGCCGCGTCCAGACGGCCGAATTCGCGCACGGCGGCATCGGTGAGCCGCTCCACATCGGCCTCCACCGTCACATCGGTGGGCACGAACACCGCCCGCCCACCGGCAGCCCGAATCTCCTCGACCATCCGGTCGCCGACCTCTTTGCCCCGCGCGCCCAGCACCACGGCGGCCCCCTCGGCGGCGACCCGCCGCGCGACCGCCGCGCCGACACCGGAGGTGGCACCGGTGATCAGAACAACCTTCGACTCGAACCGAGAACCCATCGCTCTATCCCCTTGCGGTAGAACTTTTTTCGTTGACGTGTCTAGTAAACGTCGGCACAAGGGGTGTGGCTGGCGGGAATCGGTCGTGGCATTTGACGTGTCATGTAGGAGGTCGGGCTGGTCGCTTCACCCGGGAATCACGCAGGTCAGATGCGGGGGAGGATATCCACCAACGCATCGAGGCCGTCGACGACCACCCCGTACTTGCTCGCCTGCGGCAGCTCCGAGTGCAGGTAGCCCCACGGCCCCCGACGCACCAGGACTGGAACCATCCCCGCCGCATTGGCGGGCATCACATCGTTGTCCACCCGGTCGCCGACATAGCAGATGTCGGCGGCCGCCACCCCCGCCACCTCCGCGACCTTCAGGAAGAACTTCGGATCCGGCTTCTCCAACTCCCACTCGGCCGAGGTGTAGATCCCGTCCACCGGCAGATCCATCCGCTCCAACGCCGCCTTCGCCTGCGGCGGCTGATTTCCGGCGATCAACACCCGAATCCCGCGCTCGCGCAACGCACCCAGCGCCCGCCGCACATCCGGATACAGATCATCGGCATCGAAGTTCACCCGCAACCCCTCGGGATCCTCGGCCGCCCACTTGATCTGCTCGGCCTCCAGATCGATTCCGGGAGAAAGGATTTCGAAGGCGTCCGCGAGCGGCCGCCCGGTGGCGGCCATCCCGCCGATCACCCCGAGCATGGCGAAGCGCGGCACCCCCAGACGATCGGCCCACCGGCTCCAGATCCGCGTCTCGTCGATCAGCGTCTCGCCCACATCGAACACCACAGCCTTGATCATCGGCCCAGCGTATCGGTGTCGACCGGCATTCCGGGGCCGGGTGTCGGGATCACCTCGCGCGCGGTCATCTCCGCACGGCAGGAATCGCATTCGAGTCGGATATGGGCCTCACCGTCGCAGTCGCGATGCCCGTAGCGCACCGGTGGGCCCTCGGGGGCCATGTACGTGTCGCCCCAATCCCGAATGGCCATGAGGATCGGGTAGATGTCGTGGCCCTTGGGAGTGAGCCGGTACTCCTCGTGCGCCCCTTCGGCTGATTGCTGTTTCACCAGAATGCCGTGCTCGACCAGCCGCGCCAGGCGGTCGCCGAGCCGACTGCGCGAAATGCCCAGCGTCGTCTGGAAGTGGTTGAACCGTCGCACGCCCATGAAGGCGAATTTGAGAATCAGCAGCGTCCAGCGGTCGCCGAAGATCACCAGCGGCCGCGTGATCGAGCACGGGTAATCGGCGAGTTCCTCGTAGCGCACGCCCCGATGCTACCCCTGCGGTTCCAAAATGAGACCGAATCCTGTTAGTGTTCGGTCTCGAATCGAGACCACATCGGCAAGGGGTTCCACCATGGCAACGGATCAGTACGACGTCCTGCGCGACATCCTCGACCAGCGCTGGACCTGCCGACAGTTCCGGCCCGACGCGGTACCGCGCGAGACCATCGAACGGCTGCTGGAACTCGCCCAGCGCACCCCCTCGTGGTGCAATACCCAGCCCTGGCAGGTGGTCCTCACCTCGGGCGCGGCCACCGACCGCTTCCGTAAGGCGCTTCTGGAGCATGTGCGGAGTGCCGCTCCCGCAGCCGATTTCGACTTCCCGGCCAAATATGACGGGGTGTTCCGAGACCGCCGCCGCGAGTGCGGATTCCAGCTCTACGACAGCCTCGGCATCGTCAAGGGCGATCAGGCGGGCACCATGCGGCAGATGCTGCGCAATTTCGAACTCTTCGACGCCCCGCACGTGGCCATCGTGACCAGCGAGGCCGACCTCGGGGTCTACGGAGCCGTCGACGCGGGCCTGTACATCGGCAATTTCCTGTTGGGCGCACAGAGTCTCGGCCTGGGCGCCGCACCCCAGGCCGCGCTGGCGAACTACTCGCCGTTCCTGCGCGAGTACTTCGAGATTCCCGACCACCGCCGCGTGGTCGCCGCGATCTCCTTCGGCTATGCCGACACCGACCACCCGGTCAATGGATTCCGCACGCGCCGTGCGGATCTGGCCGAGGTCGTCACCTGGCACACCGACTGATTCGCCGCAGCCTCAGACCGGTTTCGTCGGCGTGAGCACCGCCACCGGCAGCACCCGGCCACCCGCCTTGCGCTGGTAATCGGCGAAGAACGGTGCCCGCGTGGTGATTTCGGCGAACAGCTGCTCCCGTTCGGGGTCCTCGGCCACCCGCGCCGAGACCTCGTGGGTATCGGCTCCGATTCGCATCTGCGCGTGCTTGGCCGCCGCCAGGTTCTTGAACCACTGCGGATCCTGTTTCATACCACCCGCGGAGCCGCACACCAGGTACGCCCCGTTGTGGTCGAAGTACACCACCGGTGTGGTCCGAGGTTGTCCGGTCTTGCGGCCCGGCACGGTAAGCAGGGCGACGGGCAGGCCCTTCACCGAGCCGCCGAACTTGCCATTGCTGCGGCGGTAGACCGCGACGGTGGCCGATTGGCCGAGGGTGATGATCTTCTTCAGCATCGGATTCATGGCGATCTCTTTTCTGGGGTGCTGAGCCCAGTGTCGCGCGTGCGGCACCTCGGTGTTCCGGTTTCGGGAGCACCGGCGGCCGGGAGTGGGTATGGTGCGGACCAAGTTGTGAAACTAATGCCTTTCAAAAAGGAGCTCCACCATGCGCACCATGCTGCGGACCGGCGCTATCGCCTTCGGAATCGGCGCTGCCGCCCTCGTCGCCGGATCGGCCTCGGCCGAGATCCCCTTGGTGGACGCGCCGTCCGTCGAGGTCGTCGCGCCGCATTCGGCCCCGATCGCCGATGACGACAACGCCATGTGCTCGAAGGTGACCGGTTCCTTCGGCAAGGACTACGAAGCCTGCATGTGAGCCGTGCCGCGAGGCGCGAGTCCCGCTGTCGGCCGGGGCTTCCCGGGCAGGGAACACGCTCTGGCCGACAGTGTGGATTCGCGGGGCAGGCCGGTCCACCGCTCGATCGTCAGGCGCTGAGCGTGAGCGGTGCCGCCACCGCCGCCTCGTAGCGATCCCACCCGATCTCGGTGAGCGCCCGGTGCGGCCCGATGACCTCGGCATGCACCGTATCGGACGCGGCGTTCCACAACCGGTCGGTGAGCAGTCCGGGGGCGAGGAACCAGGGCGCCACCAGCACCTCGTCGGCCCCGCGCGCCCGCAGTCGAGCCACCGCCTCGCCGACCGTCGGTTCGGTGGTGGCGAAGCAGATCTCGGTATCCCAGCCGGTGATTCCGGTGAGCAGCCGCGCCACCCACGCGGTGCGGGCATTCGCCGCGGCCGACGACGAACCGACGGCCGCCACGGCCACACCCACGCGTTCGGGTGAGCGGCCTTGTGCGGCAAGCGCTTCCAGCGCCCGATCGCGCAGCGCGGCGATGAGCCGGGCATCCGGCCCCAGCACATCGGCCTGGGTCAGCCGCAGCCGAGGATTGCGGGCCCGCGCGGAGTCCAGTAGCCCGGGCAGATCCACCCGAGCGTGAAACGCGCTGCCCAACAACAGCGGCACCACCACGGCGTGCGTATGCCCGTCCGCCGCAACGGCATCCACGACCTGCTCCACCGAGGGCGTACTCAGATCGAGAAAAGCCAACCGCACGTCGACGCCCGGCCGTCGCGCGGCGATACCTTCCACCACCGCGTGCATGGTCGCCGCCGAGCGCGGATCGCGGCTGCCGTGCGCGACCGCGATCAACGCCGGTGCGCGCACCCCCTCCACCGGTGCCGCCGAGGCGACACCGAGGACGGGCCGGATCATCTCAGACCCCGATTTCCGCGCCGACCTCGACCGCGGTCAGCGCATCGCCGACCAGTCCGGCGGCGAGGGTGTTGCCACCCGCCGGATCGATCAGCAGGAAGCTGCCGGTGTGGCGGTTGACGCTGTAGTCGTCGGCGGTGATGGGGTCGGCGACGCGCAGGGAGACACGGCCGATGTCGTTGAGCGCCAACGTCTCCGGATTCGGGTCGGCCGACAGGTGCTGCTCGTCGAAGCGCTCGAGGAGCGCGCCGACGATCGCCTGGGTGGTGCGGGTGCCGTGCTTGAGCAGCAGGCGCGCGCCCGGGCGCAGCGGCTTGTCGCCGAGCCAGCACACGGTGGCGTCGAAGGAGTCGATCGGCTCCGGGGCGTCCGCGGCGGCGGCGATGATGTCACCGCGCGAGACGTCCACGTCGTCGGCCAGGATCAGCGTGACGCTGCGACCCGGCTGTGCCTGCGGCAGTTCACCATTGGGGGTGTCGATGCGCTCGACGGTGGTGCGGATACCCGAGGGCAGCACCACGACCTCGTCGCCCTTGGTGACCACGCCCGCCGCGACCTGCCCGGCGTACCCGCGGTAGTCCGGGTACTCGGCGGTGCGCGGCCGGATCACGTACTGCACCGGGAAGCGCAGGCCCACCTGGTGGCGGCCCTGGGCGTCGGCGTCCACCGGCACCGATTCCAGGTGCTCGATGAGCGAGGGCCCGGTGTAGTACGGGGTGTTCTCCGAGCGCGAGGCGACATTGTCACCGTGCAGCGCCGAGACCGGGATCTCCTGCACGTCCTCGGGAGCCCAGCCGAGTTTGGCTGTCAGCACCGCGAATTCGGTGCGGATGGTGTCGAACACCTCGGCCGGGTCGTCGACCAAGTCGATCTTGTTCACGGCCAGCACCAGCTTCGGCACACCCAGCAGCGCCATGACGGCGGCGTGGCGGCGGGTCTGCTCGATGACGCCCTTGCGCGCGTCGACGAGCAGGATCACCAGCTGCGCGGTGGACGCGCCGGAGACGGTATTGCGGGTGTACTGCACGTGCCCCGGCGTATCCGCGAGCACGAAAGACCGCTTGGGCGTGGCGAAGTAGCGGTAGGCCACGTCGATGGTGATGCCCTGTTCGCGCTCGGCGCGTAGGCCGTCCACGAGCAGCGACAGATCCGGCGTGGACAGGCCCTTGTCGACCGAGGCGCGGGTGACCGCGTCGATCTGGTCGGCCAGCACGGATTTCGTGTCGTAGAGCAGGCGACCGACAAGGGTGGACTTCCCGTCGTCGACCGATCCGGCGGTGGCTAGTCGGAGCAGGTCGGACATCAGAAGTAACCCTCTCGCTTACGGTCTTCCATGGCCGCTTCGGAGACACGGTCGTCGCCGCGGGTAGCGCCACGTTCGGTGAGTCGCGACGCCGCCACCTCGGCGAGAATCGCCTCGTTGTCGGCCGCGTCGGAAATGATCGCGCCGGTGGTGGAGCCGTCGCCGACGGTGCGGTAGCGCACCGACTTGGTCAGCAGCTCCTCACCCTCGGCCGGGCCGCCCCAGACGCCGGGGGTCATCCACATGCCGTCGCGCTGGTACACCGGACGCTCGTGCGCGTAGTAGATGTTCGCCAGTTCGACGTTCTCGCGGGCGATGTAGCGCCAGATGTCCAGCTCGGTCCAGTTGGAGATGGGGAAGACGCGCACATGCTCGCCCGGAGCGTGCTTGCCGTTGTACAGGTTCCACAGCTCCGGCCGCTGCCGCTTGGGGTCCCAGCGCCCGAAGGCGTCGCGCAGCGAGAAGATGCGCTCCTTGGCGCGCGAGCGCTCCTCGTCGCGGCGGCCACCGCCGAAGACCGCGTCGAAGCGGTTCTCGTTGATGGCATCCAGCAGCGGCACGGTCTGCAGCGGATTGCGGATGCCGTCGGGTCGCTCGGTGAGCCGACCGTCGGCGAGGTACTCCTCCACCGACGCGACATGCAGTCGCAGGCCGTACTTCTCGACCACCTTGTCGCGGAATTCGAGCACCTCGGGCAGGTTGTGCCCGGTGTCCACGTGCAGCAGCGCGAACGGCAGCGGCGCGGGCCAGAAGGCCTTGAGCGCCAGGTGCAGCAGGACGGTGGAGTCCTTGCCGCCGGAGAACAGGATCACCGGCCGCTCGAACTCCCCCGCCACCTCGCGGAAGATGTGAATGGACTCCGACTCCAGTGCTGCCAGGGTGTCGAATTCGGTCTCGAGAGAAGTCATGAGGCGTGCAACCCGCATTCGGTCTTGGCGAGGCCAGCCCAACGGCCGCTTCGCGGATCGGATCCCGGTTCCGGCTTCCGTGTGCACGGAGCGCAACCGATGGACGGATATCCCTCCTCCACAAGGGGATTGACGAGAATGCCATTGGCCTCGATATAGGCGGCCATGTCCTCGTCCGACCAAGCGGCAATCGGATTGATCTTCACCAGTCCGAAGCCCTCGTCGTAGGAGATGAGGGGAGCGTTGGCGCGGGTGGGAGCCTCCACCCGGCGGATGCCGGTCACCCAGGCGTTGTAGCCGGTGAGCGACTTCTTCAGCGGCACCACCTTGCGCAGGCGGCAGCATTCGGCGGCGTCACGGGCGAACAGGTCCTTGCCGAGCAGCTGATCCTGTTGCGCCACAGAGTTTTCCGGGGTGACGTTGACAATGTTCACGCCGTAGACCAGCTCCACCGCGTCGCGGGTGCCGATGGTCTCGGCGAAGTGGTAGCCGGTGTCGAGGAACAGCACGTCCACATTCGGATGCACCTGCGCGGCCAGCTGGACCAGCACCGCGTCCTGCATGTTCGAGGCCACGATGTAGCCGTTGCCGAAGGTGTCCTCGGTCCACTGCAACAGTTCCTGCGCGGTGGCGTTCGGGCCCAGCTCGGCCGCGCCCCGCTCGGCGATGGCCCGCAGTTCGGCCTCGGCGAGTTTCGTCGTCGATTGTGTTGTCATGGAACAGTTCTCCCAACTACCGCAGATCCGCTTCGTCGGCACGGACAGCCCACTGTGCGAACCGCTCTCCACCGTCGCGGTTCTTGACGAAGTTGCGCACCACACGCTCGATGTAGTCACCGAGCTCCTCGCTGGTCACCTTGTGCTGGCGCAGCTTGCGGCCGAAGCCGCTGTCGAGCCCGAGGCTGCCTCCCAGGTGAACTTGGAAGCCCTCCACCTGATTCCCCTCGCCGTCGTCGACGAGCTGGCCCTTGAAGCCGATATCGGCGATCTGGGATCGGCCGCAGGAGTTGGGGCAGCCGTTGATGTTCACGGTGATGGGCACATCGAGGTCGGCATTGATATCGGCCAGGCGCTGATCCAGTTCGGGTGCCAGCACCTGTGAGCGCTTGCGCGTCTCGGTGAACGACAGCTTGCAGAACTCGATACCGCTGCACGCCAGCAGGTTTCGCCGCCAGTGCGACGGACGTCCGTGCAGGCCGAGCGGTTTCAGCTCGTCGATGAGCCACTCGACCTTGTCGTCGGGCACGTCGAGCACGATGAGCTTCTGGTACGGGGTGAACCGCACTCGGTCGGAGCCGATGCTCGCGACGGCGTCGGCCACCTGCTGCAGGATGGTGCCCGAGACGCGTCCGGCGATGGGGGAGAAGCCGATGGCATTGAGGCCGTTGCGCAGCTTCTGCACGCCGATGTGGTCGATGGGCCGCTCCGGCTTCTCCGGCGCGGGGCCGTCGATGAGCTTGCGCTTCAGGTACTCGTCCTCGAGTACCTGGCGGAACTTCTCCACGCCCCAGTCCTTGACCAGGAACTTGATGCGCGCCTTGGTGCGCAGGCGGCGGTAGCCGTAGTCGCGGTACAGCGAGACGATGGCCTCCCACACATCCGGCACCTCGTCCAGGGGCACCCAGGCCCCGAGGCGCTGCGCCAGCATGGGGTTGGTGGACAGGCCGCCGCCGACCCACACATCGAGGCCCGGACCGTGCTCGGGGTGTTCGACGCCGATGAAGGCGACATCGTTGATCTCGTGCACCACATCCTGCTGACCGGAGATGGCGGTCTTGAACTTGCGCGGCAGGTTGGAGTACTTCTTGTCGCCGATGTAGCGCTTCACGATCTCCTCGATCGCGGGCGTGGGATCGAGGACCTCGCCGAAGGATTCACCGGCGAGCGGGGAGCCCAGCACCACGCGGGGGCAGTCGCCGCACGCCTCGGTGGTCTGCAGGCCGACCTCTTCGAGCCGCCGCCAGATCTCCGGCACGTTCTCGATCTCGATCCAGTGGTACTGCACGTTCTCGCGGTCGGAGAGATCGGCGGTGTCGCGGCCGAACTCGGTGGAGATCTCGCCGAGGGTCCGCAGCTGCTTCACATTGAGCGCACCGGCGTCGCAGCGCACCCGCATCATGAAGTACTTGGCCTCGAGCAGGTCGATGTTCTCGTCGCCGGTGAAGGTGCCGTCGTAGCCCTGCTCGCGCTGGGTGTAGAGACCCCACCAGCGCATGCGGCCACGCAGATCGGCCTTGTCGATGGAGTCGAAACCCTGCTTGGAGTAGATGTTCTCGATGCGCGCGCGCACATTGAGCGGGTTGTCGTCCTTCTTGCTCTGCTCGTTGGCATTGAGCGGTTCGCGGTAGCCGAGCGCCCACTGGCCCTCGGACTTGCGCCGAACCGGCTTGCCGGTCCGCTCCCGCGGCGCCACCGGAGCCGCCGAACGCGGACGGTCCGGGCGCACGCGGCGTTCCGCGGCGGCGGGGCGTGCGGGGCGAGCGTTATCGGAACTCGAGGCGTCGGTGCTCGACGTCATTGGAGCGCTCCTGGGGGTCTTGCGGGCAGGCGGGAGGGGCTGGCTCTCGCCTCCGGAAAATCAGTGAACCGACCGCTCGGCGTCGACTGGGACGCCGGGATCGAGAGAATGGGAGCCGATCTACCGGAGGCTTCCCGGCAGACAGCTCGCGCTGCAAACTCGCTTGAAGTCGACATGGCGACGCGCCACGAGTCGTACTCCAAGTCCAGTCATGAGGGATATTGTGCCACCTCACGAGGGCCGTTTGGACCGTCCGCCAGTATTTTCCGCACTTTCCCGGGAAATCCCCTGGACGCGTGACCGGATTTGTGACGCGTCTCATAGATCGCCGCCGTGGGCGCGGATTGACCTGAAGCATGGTTGATATTTCACGATCGACGGCATGAGCACAGCAGCAGAAGTCGACACCACCGCCGAACTCGAGGCCATCCACGCCGTCGTGGCCGCCGTCGACCGGGCGCAGCGCGCCGAGGACGCCGACGCGTTCCTCGCCCTGTTCCACCCCGACGCCATCTGGACCACCGGCCACGGCAAATTCCTCAATGGCCTCGACGAGATCTCCACGTTCACCCGCGCGGTGATGCCCGGCGCGACCAAGGACGGCTACGCCACCTACGAACCCTTCTTCGTCCGGTTCATTCGGCCCGACGTGGCCGTGGTCAAGGTCCGCCAGCTGTACTTCGATCACGACGGCGTGGTGCGGAGCGAGGGCTCGCCGCTCTACGGCATGACCAAGGAGAACGGCCGCTGGCTGCTCACCTTCAACCAGAACACCCCGGTTGTCACCGACTGACCGGATGCGGTGTGACCGGCGCGACCGGTCACACTGGTGTGGTGACCTCCATCGGGACCCCCGCCCTGACCACCGCGGCTCAGCCCACGCTGACGCTGCGTGATTTCGGCGGTGGCCCCTTCGGGATCTACATCCACGTGCCGTTCTGCGCCACGCGCTGCGGGTACTGCGATTTCAACACCTACACCGCGGGCGAGCTGGGCACCTCCTCCTCGCCGGAATCGTGGCTGACGGCACTGCGCGGCGAATTGGCCACGGCGGCGCGGGAATTCGACGCGCTGCCGTCGGCGACGCCCGCGGTCGAGACCGTTTTCGTGGGCGGCGGGACGCCCTCGCTGCTGGGCGGCGAGGGGCTGGCGACCGTACTCGACGCCATTCGCGACAACTTCACCCTCGCCCCCGGGGCCGAGGTGACCACCGAATCGAATCCCGAATCCACCTCGCCGGAATTCTTCGCACGCCTGCTGGACGGCGGATTCACCCGGGTCTCGCTCGGCATGCAGTCCGCGGCCGCGCACGTGCTGAAGGTGTTGGACCGCACCCACACTCCCGGCCGCGCCGTCGCCGCCGCCCGCGAGGCCCGCGCCGCCGGATTCGAGCACGTCAACCTCGATCTCATCTACGGCACGCCGGGGGAGACCGACGCCGACCTCGACGCCAGCATCGACGCGGTGCTCTCGGCGGGCGTCGACCACGTCTCGGCCTACTCGCTCATCGTCGAGGACGGCACGGCCTTGGCCCGCCGGGTGCGCCGCGGCGAACTGCCCGCCCCCGACGGCGATGTGCTCGCCGATCGCTACGAACGCCTCGACATCCGGCTGCGCGCCGCGGGCCTGGACTGGTACGAGGTCTCCAACTGGGCCGCCGACGCCGCCGCCCGCTGCCGCCACAACCTCGGCTACTGGGACGGCGGCGACTGGCTCGGCGCGGGACCGGGCGCGCACAGCCATCTCGGCGGCGTCCGCTGGTGGAATGTGAAACACCCTGCGCGCTATGCCGACAGCGTCGCCCAGGGCGGTCTGCCCGCCGCCGGGTGGGAGCTGCTCACCGACGAAGAGCGCTACACCGAGCGCGTCATGCTCACCGTCCGCCTGCGCACCGGCCTGCCCCTCGACGACCTCGACGCCGACGGCCGCGACGCGGCGCGGCGGGTGATCGCCGACGGACTGGCCGAACGCCGGGCCGATCACCTCGTGCTCACCGACCGCGGCCGCCTGCTCGCCGACGCGGTGGTGCGTGAGCTGCTGACCTGACTCCCGGCCGAAACCACGCCGCGAAGACGACGATCCGGACTAGGCTCGGGCCTATCAGGGCTCCCGAGTCCCGCGTTGCGGCTGCGAGGTATTCGTCATGTTCGACGATGACATTGTCCCCTTCCAGATCGAGATCACCCGGACCGAGCAGTGGGATCTGCGCCGTCGGCTCGGCGAAACCCGTTGGCCCGCACAGATTCCCCATGTCGGCTGGGCGCGCGGCGTACCCGTCGACTATCTGCGCGAACTGGCCGGGTACTGGGCCGAGCAGTTCGACTGGCCCGCCTGGGAGAAGCGCCTCAATTCCTTTCCGCAGTACGTCACCACCATCGACGGTGCGCGAATCCATTTCCTGCACATACGGTCTCGCCAGCCCGACGCGGTTCCGCTGCTGCTCCTACACGGCTGGCCCGGTTCGGTCGTGGAGTTCCTGAAGATCATCGAGCCGCTCACCGATCCCGGCGGCCCCGGCCCGATCTTCGACCTCGTCATCCCGTCCCACCCGAACTTCGGATTCTCCGGTCCCGCACCGGATTCCGGCTGGGACAGCACCCGCACCGCGCGCGCCTACGTCGAACTCATGCACCGTCTGGGCTATCCCCGCTACGCCGTACAGGGCGGCGATTACGGCGCGTTCATCGGCCCCGATATCGGCCGCATCGCCCCCGACCGGGTCATCGGCGTGCACGTCAATGCCGCCACCTGGGGCTTCATGCCCACCGGCGCGGTGCCCGACCAGGAGATCGAGACCTTCACCGAACTCGAGCGCATACGCCTGCGCAGTATCGGCGCGTTCCTCTCCGACGGCAGCGGCTACTTCCAGATCCAGGGCACCCGCCCGCACACCCTCGGCTTCGCGCTTGCCGACTCCCCGGCGGGCCAATTGGCTTGGATCGTCGAGAAATTCGAGTCCTGGACCGGTTCCGAAGGCACCCTCGACGACCGTGTCGACCGCGACCACATGCTGGCGAACATCTCCGTGTACTGGTTCACCAACACCGGCAGCTCCTCGGCCCAGATGTACTACGAGACCGCGCACGCGCGGAACCGGCCCACCCGATCGCCGGTGCCCACGGCGGTGGCGAACTTCGCCGAGGATGTGGCCATTCGCCGCTACGCCGAACAGACCAACACCATTGCCCGCTGGACCGATTACGACAGTGGCGGCCACTTCGCCGCCATGGAGACCCCCGACATCCTGGTCGACGATATCCGCGCCTTCTTCCGCGAACTGATCTGATTCGCCGAGCCCACCCGCCCGCGCGGGCGGACAATGGACGCATGGCTCTCGAATCGCAGATGGTCGAACTCGGTACGCCCGCACCGGACTTCACCCTGCCCTCCGTCGAGGGCGAATTGGTGTCGCTCGGCAGCTTCGCCACCGCGCCGGGCCTGCTGGTCGTCTTCCTGTCCAACCACTGTCCCTACGTGCGCCACATCGAGAAGACCTTCGGCGCGGTCACCGCCGAACTGCGGGCCGAGGGCCTCGCCACCGTCGCCATCGCCAGCAACGACATCCAGAACTATCCCGACGACGATGCCGAGCACCTGCGCGAACAGGCACAGCGCGCGGGCTTCACCTTCCCGTACCTGCTCGACGAATCGCAGGAGGTGGCCAAGGCCTTCCACGCCGCCTGCACCCCGGACCTGTTCCTCTACGACGCCGACCGTCGGCTCGCCTACCGCGGCGAATTCGATGCCGCCCGGCCCGGCAACGACCTGCCCTGCGATGGCGCGTCGCTGCGCTCGGCGTGGTCGCATCTGAGCTCCGGCGGTCTGGTGCCCGAACCGCACGCGCCGAGTATCGGCTGCGGTATCAAGTGGCGGCCCGGCAACGAACCGAGGTTCACCCTGGGCTAGTCCGCGCGCCCACCGTCCGCGCCGCTCACGACGCGTGCGCGGGCGATTCGCCGACGGGGAATTAAACTGGATTTCGGATCAACCGGGAATCCGCGTGGATCACGCTGTGCCGTAACCGGCGGATTCGGCGAACCCGAAGGCGAACGAGGAGGTGGGGCCCATGTCGAGCACCGAACAACGACGGCTCGAGGTCCTGCGTGCGATCGTCGCGGACTATATCGCGACCAAGGAACCGATCGGCTCGAAGAGCCTGGTCGACCGGCACAATCTGGGTGTCTCCAGTGCCACCGTGCGCAATGACATGGCCGTGTTGGAGGCCGAGGGATACATCACCCAGCCGCACACCAGCTCCGGGCGCATTCCGACCGACAAGGGCTACCGGCAATTCGTCGACCACATTGCCGAGGTCAAGCCGCTGTCGGCGGCCGAGCGCCGGGCGATCATGGAATTCCTGGAGAGCGGCGTCGATCTCGACGACGTGCTGCGCCGCGGCGTGCGACTACTCGCGCAGCTGACCCGCCAGGTGGCCATGGTGCAGTACCCGACGGTGACCGCGTCCACGGTGCGCCACCTCGAGGTGGTGGCGCTCAATCCGGCGCGACTGCTGCTGGTGGTCATCACCGATACCGGCCGCGTCGACCAGCGGCTCGTGGAACTCGGCGATGTCGTCTCCGAAGAGGACCTCGCGGCACTGCGCGGCATGCTCGGCAAGGCCATGGACGGCAAACGGCTCGGCGCGGCCTCGGTCGCGGTGGCCGAACTGCCCAACAACGCGCCCGCCAAGCTGCGCGATGTGCTCATTCGGGTCTCGACCGTGCTGGTGGAGACCCTCGTCGAACATCCCGAGGAACGGCTGGTGCTGGGCGGCACCGCCAACCTCACCCGCAGCGCGTCGGATTTCGCGGGCAATGGCTTCCCGGGTTCGCTGCGCTCGGTGCTCGAGGCGCTCGAGGAGCAGGTGATCGTGTTGAAGCTGCTGGCCGCGTCCCAGCAGCCGGGTACCGTGACGGTGCAGATCGGTGAGGAAACCAAGGTCGAACAGATGCGTGGCACGGCGGTGGTGTCCACCGGCTACGGGGTGACGGGTACCGTTCTCGGGGGTATGGGTGTGCTTGGTCCGACTCGGATGGATTACCCGGGGACCATCGCTTCGGTGGCCGCGGTCGCCCGGTATATCGGTGAGGTGCTCGCCGAACGGTGAGGAACTCGCCCACACGGTAGGCACGGCCAGAGTGAACGAATCAGGACAGGACTAGAGAGCGCAAGTGGCACGGGACTATTACGCACTGCTCGGTGTCGCGCAGAACGCGACCGACCAGGAGATCAAGCGCGCCTATCGCAAACTGGCACGCGAACTGCATCCCGACGTGAATCCGGATCCGGCGGCGCAGGAGCGCTTCCGCGAGGTGTCGAGCGCGTACGAGGTGCTCACCGACCCGGAGAAGCGGCGCATTGTCGATCTCGGCGGTGACCCGCTGGAGTCCGGCGGCGGTATGGGCGGCGGCTTCTCCGGCGCGGGCTTCGGCGGGCTCGGCGATGTCTTCGAGGCGTTCTTCGGCGGCATGAGCGGCTCCGGCGGGCAGCGCAAGCCGCGCGGTCGCGTACAGCCCGGCGCGGATTCGCTGCTGCGCACCCGACTGTCGTTGCAGGAGTGCGCGGTCGGCGTCACCAAGCATCTGACCGTCGACACCGCGATCCTGTGCGACCTGTGCCAGGGCTCGGGCACCAATGGCAACTCCAAGCCGGTGCGCTGTGAGACCTGTGGCGGCGCGGGCGAGGTGCAGACCGTGCAGCGGTCCTTCCTCGGCCAGGTCATGACCTCGCGGCCGTGCCCCACCTGCCGTGGCGCGGGCGAGACCATCCCGGACCCCTGCCGCAAGTGCGGCGGCGACGGTCGGGTGCGGTCGCGCCGGGAGATCTCCGCGCCGATTCCGGCCGGTGTGGCCAGCGGTATGCGGGTGCGGCTCGCGGCGCAGGGCGAGGTCGGTCCGGGCGGTGGTCCGGCCGGTGACCTCTATGTCGAGATCGTGGAGCAGCCGCACGACACCTTCGTGCGCGACAGCGACGACCTGCACTGCACGATTCGGGTGCCCATGGTGGACGCGGCGCTCGGTGCCACGGTGGTCATCGACACCATTCTCGACGGCCCGGTCGAGCTGACGATTCCGGCGGGCACCCAGCCCGGCGAGGTGTCGGTGCTGCGCGGGCACGGTATGCCGAAGCTGCGCGCCAATTCGCGCGGTGACCTCATCGCGCACCTGGACATCGTGATTCCGACCAAGCTGGACGGTAAGCAGACCGATCTGCTGCGCAAGTACAAGGGGTTGCGCGGCAACGAGCGCACCGAGGTGCTGTCGGCGCAGTCCGAGCACAACAGCGGGCTGTTCGCGCGGCTGCGCGCCTCCTTCAGCGGACGCTGATCCGTTGGCCGCCACCGTCTTCTACCTCGACGAGGTGCCGGAGCCGGGCAGCACCGCGGTACTCGACGGCCCGGAGGGACGGCACGCCGCCACGGTGCGCCGCATCCGCGTCGGCGAACCCATCACGCTGTCGGACGGGCACGGCGTCCTCGCCGAATCGGAAGTGGTCGCGGCCCAGAAGGATCGCCTGGAGTTGAAGGTCCTCGGTCGCCGGGTCGCCGACCCGGCGACCCCGCAGGTGACGGTGATCCAAGCGCTGCCCAAGAGCGACCGCTCCGAACTCGCCGTGGAACTCATGACCGAAGCGGGCGCGGACGCGATCATCCCGTGGCAGGCGGCGCGCTGCGTCTCCAACTGGGAAGCCAAGGCGCACAAGGCCGTAGAGAAGTGGCGCACCGCCGCCAAACAGGCCGCCCGCCAATCCCGCCGCCCCTACATTCCGGATGTGGCCGACCTGCACCGCACCGCGGACGTGGTGCGGCTGGTTCGCGACGCGAAAGCGGCGGGCGCGGTGGTGGCGGCTCTGCACGAATCCGGTGCGGGCCGCTTCACCGAGTTGCCCTTCGACGGCGTAGCCGAAGTCATCCTCATCGTGGGACCCGAAGGCGGCCTGGACGATGCGGAACTGACCGCCCTCGCCGACGCGGGCGCGGACATCGTGCTGCTCGGCCCCACCGTCCTGCGCACCTCCACCGCCGCGGCGGTAGCCCTCGGCGCGCTGGGCGCACTGACGCCGCGCTGGTAGCGGGGCGTGCGATCTGCTCACGCGGCTTCGGTTGCCCCGGTTGTCGATTCATCGGGCGCGGCCGCGACGGACGTGGTCGCCTCGGGGATGACACGCAAAGTCATCACGAGAATCGCCGCCACGGCCACCAGCACGGCGATGTAGCCGACCAGGCCGGGCCAGCCCGCCCGGCCGAAGGCGAGGCCCGCGAGGCCGCCGATGACCGAATTGCCCAGGTAGTAGGCGAAGAGGTACAGGGAGGACGCGGCAGCGCGATTGCCCACGGCGGCGGCTCCGACCCACCCGCTCGCCACCGCGTGCGCACCGAAGAAGCCCGCCGTGCACAGCAATACGCCGAGCAGGATGAGGGGCAGTCGCTCAGGCAGGGTGCATGCCACGCCGAGTCCCATGGCCGCGATGGCCGTCGTGAGCACCCGTGCGCGACCCAGGCGATCCGCCAGCCGCCCCGCGAAAGTCGCCGATACCGTGCCCGCCAGATACATGATGAACACCGAACCCGCTGTGGCCTCGGATAATTCGAATGGCACATCGGTCAGGCGGAAGCCCAGGAAGTTGTACATGGCCGTGAAACCGCCTGCCAGCACGAAGGCCAGTCCGAACAGTGAGAGCAGGGTGCGGTGGCGCAGATGACCCACCAGATCGCCTGCGAGAGTTCGGATATCGACCCGCTCGGCGGTGAAGCGTCGCGACGGCGGCAGTGTGTGGACGAACCAGGCCGTGCACGCCGCCGCCAGTGCGCCGAGCAGGGCGGCGGCCCAGCGCCACGACGCCGCCTCCAGCGCCACCGCCGGAATCAACCGTCCGGCGAGCCCGCCCACGGTCGTGCCGGATACATAGACGCCCATGGCCGCGCCCAGTCCAGCGCTTCCGATCTCCTCGGCGAGATAAGCCATCGCCACGGCGGGCACCCCGGCCAAGGCCACGCCCTGAATCGCCCGACCGGCGAGCAGGACCTCCAGCGAGGGCGCGAAAGGCAGCAGCAGCCCGATAGCGCAGGTCGTCACCGCTGACACCCGCATGACCCGCGTCCGCCCGAATCGGTTCGAGAGGACGCTCACCGGCACGATCGCCGCCGCGAGCAGTCCGGTGGTCAGCGAGACCGCCAGCGCCGTGTGCGCGGGAGTCGACCCGAACGCCGCGGACAGGCTCGGCAGCAGCGCCTGCGCACTGTACATCGACGCGAAGGTGGTGAGCCCGGCGGCGAAGAGCGCCACGATGATTCGCCGATCGTGGCGCGCGGTAGCGGGAGGCTCGGTGGCGGCTGCGAGGTTCATCTGCTCACCATGCGCAGACCGAGGTTCCGAAAGGAAATGCATAATAGAGTACGAGTTGATGCAATCAGCGCATAAGCAGAGCTGATCCCGGGGAGGCAGTCGATGTCGAGTGACGACCTGCACTGGTTCACCACCCTCGCCGAACTCGAGCGCGTCGGCGCGGCCGCCGAACGCCTGCATCTGACCCAGCCGACGCTGTCGCGCATGCTGGCCCGACTGGAGCGCCGCCTCGGTGTACAGCTGTTCGACCGTCACGGAAAGCGCTTGACTCTCAACGACTTCGGCCGTGTCTACTACGAGCACGCCCGCCGCGCGCAGTCCGAACTCGACGCCGCCGCAAGAGAACTCGCGGATCTCGCCAATCCCGCCAAAGGCGTTGTGCGCCTCGCCTTTCAGCACTCCTTGGGTGCACGCCTGGTACCCGAGCTCATCGCGGGCTTCCGCCGCACGTCGGGCCGCATCACCTTCACCCTCAGCCAGGACGCCGCCGACGTGGTCACCGATGCCGTCGTCGACGGCACCGCCGACCTCGCCCTGGTCTCCCCGAAACCCACCACCCCCGGCCTGGGCTGGCGCCCCCTGCTGCGCCAACGCCTGGCCCTGGCGGTCCCCGCCGACCACCGCCTGGCCACCCGCCGCCACATCCACCTCGCCGAGGCCGCCGACGCCGAATTCATGGCCATGCACCCCGGCTTCGGCATGCGCCGCGTCCTCGACGACCTCTGCGCCGCAGCCGACTTCCGCCCCCGCATCACCTTCGAATGCAGCAACCTCGGCACCATCGCGGGCCTGGTAGCCGTCGGCCTCGGCGTCGCGCTGCTGCCACTGGAGGACCCGCGCGTCATGGGCCTACAGCCCGGTCTTACCCTGCTGCCCCTCGCCGATCCGAACGCGACGCGCACGGTGGGCATGATCTGGTCACCGGCGGCGGCCCCCTCGGAGGCGGCGCGCCGGTTCCGCGACTACGCCTTCACGTGGGCCGACGCCCAGCCCGAGCCGTAGCCCTGACCCCCTCTCGCGCTGGTCACCGCCGCGGCTCGGGTGCGTGACGGTCTCGCAGCGCGCCTGTCGGTAGCAGAGTATTCACTGGGCGGGCGCGGCTGGCGGCGGTAAACTTTCCTCAACGAAGTGATGCTCGAGACCGGAAAGCAGGCATTAGCCACTTTTGAGAACACCAGGCGAAAACGGCGATCAGACCGCCCCCACCGCTGACATCGGGGCCGTCGGCAATGGTACGGGACCAGCAGGTCGGACCGTTCGTTCGAGCATCGAGCTCGCACCGGAGTCGGTGTTCGGCTTCCTGGGCTCGGCCGATGAGAATCTGCGCGAACTCGAGGGGCTGCTCGACGCCGATATCCATGTGCGCGGCAATTCCGTCACCTTGACCGGCAGGCCCGCCGATGTGGCGCTCGCCGAACGCGTTGTCGCCCAATTGGTCGCGCTCACCGCGCGCAATCGGGTGGTTACGCCGGAGGCCGTGCGGCACACCTACTCCATGCTCACCGAGGGCTCCTCGGACTCCCCGGCGGAGGTGCTGAGCCTGGACATCCTGTCCCGGCGCGGCAAGACCATCCGGCCCAAGACGCTCAACCAGAAGCGCTACGTCGATGCCATCGACGAGCACACCATCGTGTTCGGCGTGGGTCCGGCGGGTACCGGCAAGACCTATCTGGCCATGGCCAAGGCCGTGCAGGCGCTACAGTCCAAGCAGGTCAACCGCATTATCCTGACCCGGCCCGCGGTCGAGGCGGGGGAGCGGCTGGGCTTCCTGCCGGGCACTCTGAACGAGAAGATCGACCCGTATCTGCGTCCGCTCTACGACGCGCTGCACGACATGATGGATCCGGAAGCCATTCCGAAGCTCATGGCGGCCGGGGTCATCGAGGTCGCACCGCTGGCTTATATGCGCGGTCGCACCCTCAATGATTCGTTCATCATTCTCGACGAGGCGCAGAACACCACGGCCGAGCAGATGAAGATGTTCCTCACACGCCTCGGCTTCGGTTCGAAGATCGTGGTGACCGGTGACATCACCCAGGTCGACCTGCCCACCGGCGCACGGTCGGGGCTGCGGGCGGCGGTGGAGATTCTCGACGGGATCGACGATATCCAGATCTCCGAGCTCACCAGCGCCGATGTGGTCCGCCACCGCCTCGTCGGACAGATCGTGGACGCCTACGACCGCTTCGAATCCGAGGCGCGTCCGGCGGTGACGGCGCACTATCCGGGCAATCGCGCGCAGCGACGTGCCGCGAGCCGAGGAGAGCGTCGCTGAACTCGGCCGATAGGCTGAGCGGGTGAGCATCGAGATCGCCAATGAATCGGGTATGGACGTATCCGAAGAGGAGCTGGTCAGTGTCGCGCGCTTCGTGATCGGCCAGATGGACGTGCATCCGGCGGCGGAGCTGTCGATGGTGCTGGTCGATCTCGACACCATGGCCGATCTGCACATGCGCTGGATGGACCTACCCGGCCCGACCGACGTCATGTCGTTCCCCATGGACGAGCTGGAGCCGGGCGGGCGGCCCGACGCCGGTGAACCCGGCCCGTCCATGCTGGGCGATATCGTGCTGTGCCCCGAATTCGCGGCACAGCAGGCCACCAAGGCGGGCCACGGCCTCGACCACGAACTCGCGCTGCTGACCGTGCACGGCGTCCTGCACCTGCTCGGCTACGACCATGCCGAGCCCGAGGAGGAGAAGGAGATGTTCGCGCTCCAGGCCTCCCTGCTCGAGGGGTGGTACGAGAGCGTGCGCGAGGCCCAGCGCCGCGCCGAACTGGCCGAACGCGACGCCCGACTGCTCGGCAAGACCGGATTCACCGCACCCGGTGATCCACTGGACCCGGCGTGAACTCTTTCTTCCTGCTGACGCTGGCGATCGTGCTGGTGCCACTGGGTGGCATATTCGCGGCGCTGGATTCGGCGCTGAACACCATTTCCCCGGCCCGCGTGGACGATCTCGTCCGGGCCGACCGCACCGGCGCGGTGCGGTTGACGCGCATCATCGCCGACCGGCCGCGCTACGTGAACCTCATGGTGCTGCTGCGCGTGCTGTGCGAGATCACCGCCACCGTGCTGTTGGCCGCCGTCCTGCTGGACTGGTTGGACGAGGCGTGGGCGCTGGTCATCACGGCCGCGGTCATGGTGCTGGTGGACTATCTCGTGATCGGCGTGGGGCCACGCACTTTGGGCCGTCAGCACGCGTATTCCATTGCGCTGGCGGCCTCTTTGCCCGTGCAGGCCATCGGCACGCTGCTGGGGCCGATCAGCCGACTGCTGATTCTCATCGGCAATGCCATCACCCCCGGTAAGGGATTTCGCAACGGGCCCTTCGCTTCCGAGATCGAGCTGCGCGAGGTGGTGGACCTCGCCGGCGAGCGCGGTGTGGTGGCCGACGACGAGCGCCGCATGATCCAGTCGGTCTTCGAACTCGGTGACACCACCGCGCGCGCGGTCATGGTGCCGCGCACCGAGATGGTGTGGATCGAATCGACCAAGACGGTGGCGCAGGCGATGTCGCTGGCGGTGCGGTCGGGGCATTCGCGTATTCCGGTGATCGGGGAGAACGTCGACGACGTGGTCGGCGTGGTGTACCTGAAAGACCTTGTGCTCTACGCGGATCGGGGCAGGAAGGTGCGCGTGGCCGATGTCATGCGCCCGCCGGTGTTCGTCCCCGACTCCAAACCGCTGGATGATTTGCTCGACGAGATGCAGCGCCGCAGAAACCATATGGCGGTGCTGGTGGACGAGTACGGCGGTATCGCCGGGCTGGTCACCATCGAAGATGTGCTCGAGGAGATCGTCGGCGAGATCGCCGACGAGTACGACACCCACGAGGTGCCGGACGTGCAGGAGATCGGCGACGGCAAATACCGTGTCTCCGCGCGGCTTTCGGTGGAGGACCTGGGCGAGCTGTTCGGCATGGCGATCGAGGAGGAGGACGTCGACACCGTCGGCGGCCTGCTCGCGCACGAACTGGGCCGCGTCCCGCTGCCGGGCTCGAAGGCGGTCGTGCACGGATTGGTGCTCGAGGGCGAGGGCGGCGCGGATACGCGCGGCCGGGTGCGCGTGCACACGGTGGTGGTGCACCGCGCCGAGAAAACGAAATCGGAACCGGCCGAGGATAATTCGAGCGGTTCGGACAGTGTCGGCGAGTCCGGCGCGCACGAGGATGGAGAGGCCGATGACTGAACTGGACGCCGAGGACAACAAGCTGTTGATTCTCGCCCGAGGCGCCATGGGCCGCACCGGCGGCAGCGGCGGGGCCGCCATTCGCGATACCGACGGGCGCACCTACGCCGCCGGTGAGGTGTCCCTGAAGGCGCTGCGGTTGACCGCACTGCAATCCGCGGTGGCGGCCGCGATCTCCAGTGGCGCGGAGGGTTTCGAGGCGGCGGTGGTGATCGGGACGCGGTTCTCCGATCGCGGTGTCGCGGCCGTGCGCGAGGTGTCCGAGGAGGCGCGCATTATTTTCGCCGACGCCAAGGGCACGGTCTTCGACATTGTCGACGGACCCGTGGAGGGGGATCCAGCCGCCCGTTCCGGCATTCCGGAGGGCTTCGATCTCGACACCGAATCCGAGGTATTCGAATGACTCCCACCGACGGCGAATTCCGTTCCGGCTTCGTCTGTTTCGTCGGGCGGCCGAACACCGGCAAGTCCACCCTGACCAATGCGCTGGTGGGGCAGAAGATCGCCATCACCTCCTCGCGGCCGCAGACCACGCGGCACACGATTCGCGGCATCGTGCACCGCGAGCACGCCCAGCTCATCCTGGTGGACACCCCGGGCCTGCACCGTCCGCGCACCTTGCTCGGCCAGCGGCTGAACGACCTTGTGCAGGATACGTATTCCGAGGTCGACGTGATCGCCATCTGCATTCCGGCCGACGAGAAGATCGGTCCCGGTGACCGGTGGATCGTCGAGCAGGTCAAGCTCATGGCACCCAAGACCACCCTGTTGGGCGTGGTCACCAAGATCGACAAGGTGAGCCGCGACCAGATCGCCCATCAGCTCATGGCCGTCTCCGAACTGCTCGGCCCCGAGGTCGACGTGGTGCCGGTCTCGGCGGTGAAGGGTGAGCAGGTCGAGGTGCTCGTCGACGTCATCGCCGCGAAAATGCCGGAGGGCCCGGCCTTCTACCCCGATGGCGAGATCACCGACGAGCCCGAGGAAACCCTCATGGCCGAGCTCATTCGCGAGGCCGCGCTGGAGGGCGTGCGCGATGAACTCCCGCACTCCCTGGCCGTGGTCATCGAGGAGATCGAGCCCCGCGAGGAGAACGAGGACGAGGCCGACGGCCGCCGTTCCGCCCCCGGCATGCTCGACGTGCACGCCCTGCTCTACGTCGAGCGCCCCAGCCAGAAGGCCATCATCATCGGCAAGGGCGGCAGCCGCCTCAAAGAGGTCGGCACCAACGCCCGCAAGCAGATCGAACACATTCTGGGTACGCGCATCTATCTGCACCTGCACGTGAAGGTGGCCAAGGATTGGCAGCGCGATCCAAAACAGCTGGGGCGCTTGGGCTTCTGACGGTGGCGGTCGAGTCCGCCACTGTGGCTTACACCCGCGCGGCTTGAGCCCTGACGGTGGCGCGTCCTGTTGTCTGCCGCGCCTGATCGACCGCGCCGGAGCCAGGGTGGCGGCCCGGCCCCGGAGACCGCGTCGTGCGAGCGGGGAGCGAACCGGGTGCACACGGGCGTGTCCGCCTGCGGTGGCGCTCGGTCACCGGCGCGCCTCGATGGTCAGCCCGCCCGAGACAACCTGGCGCGTCATCTCCCGCTCCAGGAACTCGTGCGGGAAGCCCAGGTCGATGGCGCTGGCTTGGTCCAGGCGGGCGAGGTGTTCGGCGTCGAACTCGACCTCCAGCGCCCCGAGGTTGTCCTCCAGTTGCTCCGGGGTGCGCGCGCCGATGATCGGTGCCGTGACGGCCGGATTCTGGAGCGTCCACGCCAGGGCGACCTGGGCGGGGGTCTTACCCAGTTGTGCCGCGACCTCTTTCACCACCTCGGCGATGGCCAGTCCGCGCTCGGTGAGCGAATCATTCGCGAGGGCCACGTTCTTGCGGGTGCCCTCGGGTGAGCCCACGGCGGAGCCGCCGAGATCGGAACGCGAGTACTTGCCGCTCAGCACGCCGCTGCCCAACGGAGACCATGGGATCACGCCGAGGCCCAGCTCCCGCGCCATGGGAATCAGGTCGCGCTCCACCGTGCGTTCGATCAGGCTGTACTCGATCTGCAAGGCCACCAGCGGCGACCACCCGCGCAGATCCGCGATGGCCTGCATGCGCGAGACCTGCCAGGCCGGGGCGTCGGAGATGGCGACGTAGAGCACCTTGCCTTGGCGCACCAGATCGTCCATGCCGCGCAGGATTTCCTCTACCGGTGTGTGGAAGTCCCAGGCGTGCAGGTAGAGCAGATCGATGTAGTCGGTATTCAATTGCCGCAGACTGGCTTCCACGGAGGCGAACATGCTCTTGCGGTGGTTGCCGCCGGAGTTCGGATCGCCTTCGCGGCGCAGCATGGTGTATTTGGTGGCCAGCACCAGGCTCTCGCGATTGTCGCGGGTGAACTCGCCCAGCAGCCGTTCCGAGCTACCGCCGGTGTACATGCTGGCGGTATCGATGAAATTGCCGCCGCGCTCGACGTAGGTGTCGAGCAGTTTGCGCGCCTCGTCCGCGTCCGCGCCCCAGCCCCAGTCGGAACCGAAGGTCATGGTGCCCAGGGCCAGCGGGGACACCCGCAGGCCGGAGCGGCCCAGCAGCCGATAGGTGTCGAGGGTGAGGGGCATGGTGATCTCCTGTGCTCGTGGTCGCTTTCCGGCATCGAGTCTGCGGCGGCCGGGAGCGCGCGGTAAGGGAAGGATCTTCCTGGGAACGCGGGTCCTACCCTGGCTAGGATCGAATGGGTGACTGGCACCGTGGACGCGACTCAGGAGCTGGCCGTCTTCCTGCGGTCTCGGCGGGAACGCCTGGACCCGCGCGATCTCGGACTCCCGCTGCGGCGGCAGACCCGGCGCACACCCGGCCTGCGCCGCGAGGAGGTCGCCGAACTGGCCGGGGTGAGCACCGACTACATCGTGCGATTGGAGCAGGGGCGGCCGCTGCGACCCTCCTCGGACGTGCTGGAGGCCCTGGCCCGTGCGCTGCGACTGGCCCCGCACGAGCGCGCCTACCTGTTCGATCTCGCCCAACAGCGCCAGCCGCAGGACGGTAAACCCGCCGAGACCGCCGCTCCGGAGCTGCGCCAACTGGTGGAGGACCTGGCACCGCTACCCGCCATGGTGACCAACCACCGCAGCGACATCTTGGCCTGGAATCGCGAAATGGCAAGGCTCCTGCTGGATTTCGACCTGCTGCCGCCGCGCCAGCGCAATTCCATGTGGCTGTGCCTACTGCACCCCGGCATGCGGGATTTCTTCGCCGACCGCGAACGCTCGGTGCGGGAGGGGATCGCGGGTCTGCGCGCCGCCTGGGCCGCCCACCCCGAGGATCCGGTCCTCGCCGACCGCATCGACGAATTCCGCTCCGGGAGCCCGGAATTCGCGCATTGGTGGGATCAGCGCGATATCAGCCTGAACGGCCGCGGCCGAAAGACCCTCCGCCATCCCGACGTCGGCTCCGTCACCGTGCGCTACGAGGCCCTGCTGCCGCTGGAGGATCCGGACCAGCGCCTGATCATCTACCGCGCCGCCGACCCGGACAGCCAAGCCGCCCTGAATCGGTTGTGCGACAGCGCTTCTACAGCTGGGTGAGCGCCGCCAGCAAGGTGAGTGCCGGAAACAGCGCTTGTTTGGCGGCGGCGTTCACCTTGTCCCGGTACTTGACCGCCAGCACGATCGCGGCCGCCAGCATGGAGCCACAGCTCAGGAGGATCAGCGCCCATCCCGCCGAGGTGTCCCTGCGCACCAGCGCCACGCCAACGAAGGCGCCGATGGCCAGGAAGAGGTTGTAGAACCCCTGGTTGAACGCCCAAGGGGTAGCCGCGGCCACCTCGTCGTCGCGTACCCCGAAGACGCCGCGATGCACCTTGGGGTCGCCGAACCGCACGACCTCCAAGTAGAAGATCCCCACATGGACGAGCCCGGCCAGACCGGCCAGGATCTGCACGACTGCCAGCACGCGGCCTCCCAGGAGTGAGTTCAGCTGCGCGGACGCTACCCCGACTCGGGGGTGCGGGGCTGGAAGGCACGCCGTCCTACCAGCGCAATCGGGGTGCTATCGCGGGTCTGTCACCGGACCTAGCGGCGATCCGGTCGCCCGCGTCAGGCGGCGGCGCTGCTCCACCAATCCGTCGGACGGTGCTTGTACCACTGGAGTTCCGATTCCAGTTGGGCCGCGACGGAAACGAGGAGCTCCTCGGAGTTGGCGGGGCCCATCAACTGCGCGCCGACGGGCAGCCCCGTGGCGGTGAAGCCCGCGGGGACATTGATGCTGGGCCAGCCCAGGACGTTCCACGGCCAGGTGTAGGGGCAGGCCGCGGTGATGAGGGCATCGGTGGCCATGGTGCCGATGCCGTCGATCTCGTGGACGCCCGGGGGCGGGGTGGCGGTGGTGGGGGCGAGCACCACGTCGTAGTTGTCGAAGAGGCTGCCGATTCGCATGCGCAGCAACGGTTCTGCCTGGCGGGCCGCGAAGAGCGCGGGAGCGAGGATACGGCCGAGCAGCGCATTGTGCTTGGTGCGCGGATCCACCGTCGCACCGGGCAGGCGTTCGAGGGCATGGCGAATACCGACCATGGAGCGGGGGAGGAAGGTCGCGCCGATCAGCACGCCGTAGTGCACGTCGGCGATGGTGACCTCGTGGCCGAGTCGGCGCAGGGTCGCCGCGGTGGCGTGCACGCGCGCCTCCACCTCGCGGTCGAGCGCGGTCTTGGTGGCGGTGAACGGGATTCGCAGCGAGAGCGCGATGCGCAGGCGGCCCGGATCGCGGCCCACCGCGTCGGAGACCCGCATGGCGCGGGGGACGTGCTTGTCGCCCGGATGTGGTCCGGCGGCGGCGTCGAGCAGCAGCGTGGCGTCGGCGACGGTGCGCGCGAGGGGGCCGTTCACGGTGAGGCCTTCGAACGCTTCCGCCAACGGCCAGGTGGAGATGCGCCCGCGCTGCGGCTTGATGCCGACGAGGTTGTTCCACGCCGACGGGATTCGTACGGACCCCGCACCGTCGGAACCCAGTGCGGCAGGCACCAATCCGGCCGCCACCGCCGCCGCGGAACCACCGGAAGAGCCGCCCGGGGTGTGCCCGGCATTCCACGGATTCCTGGTGTGGCCGAAGGCATCTCCGCTCGTGAACGGCAGCTGCCCGAGTTCACAGGTATTGGTCTTGCCGACGATCACCGCACCGGCGGCGCGCAGCCGCCGCACCGATTCGGCGTCCTCGGTCTTCGCCGGGAAGTCGCCACCGCATCCGAAAGCCGTTGGGGTCCCGGCCATATCGGTGTCGTCCTTGATGGCGATGGGCACGCCGAGCAGCGGTGCCCGCTCCCCGGCGGCGATCCGCCGATCCGCCTCGGCCGCCGCCTGGAGGGCCTGCTCGCGCACCACGACCCGGAAGGCGTTCAGCGCGGGCTGGCTGGCCTCGATCCGATCCAACACCGAGGTAGTGGCCGCCACCGAGCTGATCGTTCCCTTGCCGAGCGCCGCCGCCAGCTCGACCAGCCCCATCTCACCCACGGCCGCCATCGTCATGTGATTCCCGTCTCCCGTCGTACCCATGGGTAACGTAGCGCGATTCTGGTCACACGTCCAATGCCGCGTGACCGCCCTTTTCATGGCGAGGGGGAACTGGTGGCGCGAGTCTCTCGGACGACGCCGCCACCAGTTCCCCCTCGTGAAAGGAAGCGCGACTCGCCGGGGGAGGTGTTAACGGGTGGTGATCTTCCAGTGGTGGTAGGCGGCGGGGAGGCAGGCCGCGCAGGGGCGGTAACCTGCGGCGATGGCTGTGCGTTCGTCGGCGAAGAACACTCGGTGGCGGGTGTATCGGCCGCGGGCTATGGCCCGTAGAGCCGCCGGGCAGTCCAGCCGCCCGTAGATCCGTTGTCGCCGATGGCCGCCCAGGGTGCCGGGGGTCTCGCTGACATAGGGGAGGCCGTCCGCTCCGAGCAGAGTGAAGGTCATATCGCGCTCCGTGGGCGAGCCCGGGGGGTGGTGCCGTGCGTGATACCGGTTCGCGCGCACATGGTTTCGGCGGTGGTGTCACGCCGCGTCGTGGAAGACGAGGCCGAGCGTGTGGCGACGGCCCGATCGCACGGTGCTGACACCGTGGCGCATGGGTCCGACGGACCAGCCCCGGCTGCTGGGAACGGGGCGATCTCGCGTGGTGAAGACCAGGCCGTGGCCCTGCGGCAGAGTTGTTGCCGAGCCGCGTGATTGGGCGCGCGGGCGCTGTTCGACCATGAGGAATTCGCCGCCGGTGTAGTCCACGCCCGGGACGTCCAGGCCGATCACGACTTGCAAGGGGAACACCATGTCGCCGAAGACGTCCCGGTGCAGGGCATTCCAATCCCCGGGCCCGTACCGCAGCAGGATCTGCGCCGACCGCGTCTGCTCCGCGCGATGGCAGCGCTCGAGCCACTCGTCGAGCGAATCCGGCCACGGCGCGGGCAGCGCCAACCGCTCGGCCCAATCCCGGGCAATGGGAAGCAGTCTTGGATACAGCGCCTCCCGCAATCCCCGCACGATCGTGGGCAGATCATGCGTGAAGTACCGATACTGGCCCGACCCGAACCGGTGCCGCGCCATGTCCACCGTGCTCCGAAACAACTCGTCGCGTCCGTAAAGCCCGGCGAGAGCACGACATTCGTCCGCGTCGAGCAACGGCCCGGTCAACGCGTGCCCGTACTGATCGAGCTCGGACCCGATCCCGGCCCAATCCTGTTGTGCCACCACGTGTTCAGCTCGCTCCACCGCACCCTCCCTCCTTCCGATGCCGAGGGCGGCCGGGTCGGCGTCGCACGTGTCCGGGTGGATGGACCGGGCACCCGCGTCGCCGGACGCCACTTCCGGTTCGGTCCCTTTCCTGGTCGAAGCCGTGGCGGCCGAGCCGCTGCCGGTGGCCCGGCGGCGCTCGGCGGCCACGACACTGTCGCCGCCACTCATGCGGGCAGCAGGACGTGCTCGAGCTCCAGCAACCGTTGCTTGCGCTCCAGCCCACCGGAGTAACCGGTCAGCGCGCCGTTCGCCCCGATCACCCGATGGCACGGCCGCACCACCACCAGCGGATTCGCGCCGATCGCCGCAGCCACCATCCGCACCCGCTCCCGAGGCTCGCCCGCCTTCGCGGCGATCTCCCCGTAGGTGACGGTCGACCCGTACGGAATCCCGTCGAGCGCCTCCCACACTCGTTGCTGGAACGCGCTACCGCCACGCACGAACTCGAGGTCGAACCGAGTCCTCGCCCCCGCGAAGTACTCCCGCAGTTGCCCAGCCACCGCGGAGAACGCCCCCGCATCCGCAACCCACTCCGGCCGAACGCTAGCTCCACCCTTCTGTCCAGGCATGGACACCGAGGCGAGCGCGACCCCGCTATCGGTCGCCTCCCCAACCAACAACAGTTCCCCCAACGGGCTGTCCACAGTCGTGTAAACGGTCATCATCCCTCTCCTCTCATCCGTTGTTCCCCCTCGACTCTGCCCGTCGACCCAGCCCATAACTGGCGGAATTCGGACATGTCATTCAGCGTCCTGACCAGCCATAACGCACCTCGGTGGACGTCGCCGCGCTGAACACCGGGCGGTGGAGCAATTCGTCGCCGACGACTGGGGTGCCGCCAACGAGGCGTTCCCTGACCTCCAGCGAACCTGGCACGCGCACGCCGACCAGCTCAACGCCACTCTCGGCGGCGCGGCCACCCTGATCCGCACCGGCAACGCCGAATTCCAGGAAGCGACCCGCGACGCGCAGGCCGCGCGACGGTTGATACCTCCCCGACCTGCGAACACCGGTGGCGGTGGCCGCCAAGGAAATCCATCACCAAGCACTGGGAGCGGCTGTGCGAGTGGGTCCGCCACCCCGCCCGACCACCGACAAGATTCAGACATATCACCCAGCGCACTGGCCAGCCGTAGCGCCAAGTGGCGACCCGCTCATGCGCCTCGCATGGTGGACATTCGATCACCAGGTACTGGTGGCGGCATCGCGCGAGTGAACCCCGCCACCAGTACCCGGTCGCGGGGCGGGCTGGAGGGTTCGGGTGGAGCGGAGACGCGGCTGGGCGGGTCGGTGGACGGGGGGGGCGGTGGACAGGGATGGAAGGGCGGCTGCGTGCAGGGCGAAGGCGTGCTGGCAGGGAGGGGCAGAGAGATGGCCTGTTCAGAGGTGGGCCGCGGGTCTGGCTGGGGTGACATGAGGTTGGTCGCTGGGTGTGGTGGATGGAGGGGTAGGTGTTGGTCGCTGGGTGTGGTGGATGAAGGGGTGGGTGGTTGGTCGCTGGGGTGTGGGGTGTGTGCCGAGGGGTTGCGACGCGGGGCGGGTGGAGGGGGTTTGGTCGGGGTGGCGTGGGAGACTGGCTCTCGTGCGTTTGTATCGGGACCATGCGGTGGTGGTGCGCCAGCACAAGCTGGGCGAGGCCGATCGCATTGTCACGCTGTTGACCCGCCAGCATGGGCTGGTGCGGGCGGTGGCGAAGGGGGCGCGGCGGACTCGGTCCAAGTTCGGGGCGCGGTTGGAGCCGTTCGCGTACGTGGATATCCAGCTGTATCCGGGGCGCAATCTCGACACGATCACCCAGGTGCACACGGTGGAGGCGTTCGCCGCCGATATCGTCGCCGACTACGGCCGCTACACCACCGCCTGCGCGGTCCTGGAGACCGCCGAACGACTGGCCGGTGAGGAGCGCGCCCCCGCGCCCCGCCTACACACCCTCACCGCCGGAGCGCTGCGCGCCATCGCCGCCGCCCACCGCCCGCACGAACTCATCCTCGACGCGTTCCTGTTGCGCGCCATGGGTTTCGCGGGCTGGGCCCCCGCCCTCACCGACTGCGCCCGCTGCGCCACCCCCGGCCCGCACCGCGCCTTCCACGTGGCCGCGGGCGGCGCGGTCTGCGTCCACTGCCGCCCACCCGGCGCCGCCACCCCCCAACTCGGCGTCCTCGACCACATGCACGCCCTGGAACGCGGCGACTGGTCCCTGGTCGACACCGTCCCCGACCCCCTCCGCCGCCAAGCCAGCGGCCTCATAGCCGCCCACCTCCAATGGCACCTGGAACGCCAACTCCGCACCCTCCCCCTCATCGAACGCACCCGCCCCCACGAGCCGACCGAACCCGCGCAAAGCCGCGTCGGCTGACCCCCGAACCGAAATCGGCCCTGCCACAAGCGAAGTAGCGTCGGGCGGTGAAGTGTGCGTCCACTGCTGCCACCCCCCAACCAGCCGTCCTCGACCACATGCACGCCCTGGAACGCGGCGACTGGTCCATCCCCGACCCGCTCCGCCGCCAAGTCAGCGGCCTCATAGCCGCCGACCTCCAACGGCACCTGGAACGCCAACTTCGCACCCTCCCCCGCGAGTCGACCGAACCCGCGCAAAGCCGCGTCGGCTGACCACCGAACCGAAAACGGCCCTGCCACAAGCGAAGTAGCGGCGGACGGTGCAGTGTGCGTCCGCTGCTGCCACCCCCAAACTCGGCGTCCTCGACCACCCGCTCGCCCTCGAACGCGGCGACTGGCCCATCCCCGACCCGCTCCGCCGCCAAGTCAGCGGCCTCATTGCCGCCCATCTCCAATGGCACCTGGGACGCCAACTCCGCACCCTCCCCTCGTCGAACGCACCCGCCCCCACGAGTCGACCGAACCCGCGCAGACCCGCGTCAGCTGACCACCCCATCGAAATCGGCGCTGCCACAAGCACAACGGCCACGCGCAGCGGCACCTCCATACCCTCGTCCGGCGGTGACCTCGTTGGCCAGGGTGTAGACATCCACCTGCGCGCGTCCACAGGGCGGACAGGTCACGATTTCGAGCTTGCGGGGGTCAGCGGCCTGCCGGTGTGATCCCAGCCTGCTCGGCGAAGCGCGTAACCCGTCGACGTGATCCCGGATCCAGTCAGCACCCGTGAGGGGGAATTGGCGGCGGCATCGCGCGAGTAGCTTCCACCACCAGTTCCCCCTCGTCAGCGGGTTGGGAAATTGGGTTGCGCCGGGTGGGTACGGTGGCTGTACACGGGGAGTATTCGGGGAGGGAAAGCTATGCGATTCAACAAGTTCGGGGTTTTCGCGGGACTGGCCGCCTGTGTCGTCGGGGCGGTGGGGGCCGCGCCGACGGCCGAGGCTGCGCCCCCGGGGTTCGTCACATGTTTCGGTGGACCGGTGGAGAGTCGAGTGGAGGCGGAGTGCGGCAACAGCGACGTGGGGGCGGCTACGGCTGGGCTCGCGGTGTTGTGCAGCAATCTGCGGTATCTGGTGCAGCATGAGCGGATGGCGGGGGAGTCGACGGTTCGGCTGGTTCAGGATTGTGGGGCGGGGGCCGTGCCGGTCTGGTGGACCTTCAATGGTGAGACCGACTTCCAGCAGAACTTGCGGTCGGATGGTTAGTCCGATGTGTGGAGGGTTTGCGTAGATCCGGTGGCACCTGGCGGGGGCTTGCGGGTGGTGGTGCAGGATTGGGGGCGTGATCGGTAACCGCAAGTCTTCCGCAGCCGCTACTCGCAGTGTGCGTCCGCCGTCGCCGCATCCGTCGGGGGCCACGCCGCCCAATATCCCGGCCGAGTTCGTGCCCCGGCACGTCGCGCTGGTGATGGACGGCAACGGCCGGTGGGCGCAGGAGCGGGGGCTGCCGCGGACCGCAGGGCACGAGCGCGGCGAGGCGGTGCTCATGGACGCCGTCGAGGGCTGTATCGAGATCGGCGTGAAGTGGCTGTCGGCCTACGCCTTCTCCACCGAGAACTGGCGGCGCAGCCCGGAGGAAGTGCGCTTCCTCATGGGCTTCAACCGCGACGTGATCCGCCGCCGCCGCGACGAAATGCACGAGATGGGCGTGCGGGTGCGCTGGGCGGGCCGCCGACCGCGCCTGTGGCGCAGCGTGATCAAGGAACTCGAGGTCGCCGAGGAACTCACCAAGGACAATACGGTGATGACCTTGACCATGTGCGTGAACTACGGCGGCCGCGCCGAGATCGCCGATGCCGCAAGGGAAATCGCGCGTCGCGCCGCGGCGGGCGAGATCGACCCGGAGAAGATCACCGAGTCCACCTTCGCGCAGTACCTCGACGAACCGGATATGCCCGACGTCGACCTGTTCCTGCGCCCCTCCGGTGAATTCCGCAGCTCGAACTTCCTCATCTGGCAGTCCGCCTACGCCGAATTCGTCTACCAGCACACGCTTTTCCCGGACTTCGACCGCCGCAACCTCTGGGAAGCCTGCCTCGAATACGCCAAGCGCGACCGCCGATTCGGTGGCGTGAAGTGAGCGATACGACCGACGAACTCCAAGCCCGGGCCGGTGCCTGCCTCTCCCGCTACGACGTGGCGGTTCGCGTGGAGGAGGGCGGCCTCGGCTTCGAATACGAGGGCGCGCTCTGCTCCCTGCGCGCCGTCAACCTCGCCCCCGGCCTGGACGTGCTCACCCTGACCTGCGTCTTGGCCTGGGATCGCCCGCTCAAGGCGCAGCTGCACAAGCGCGTCGCCGACCGCAATGCCGAACTCCAGTTCGGCTCCATCACCATCATCGGCCACGACAAGCAGGCCGATGTCATCCTGCGCTACACGTTCCCGGCCGCTGGGCTCGATGATGAGGCGTTGGCGACCATGCTGTTGCTGGTGTTGTCGGGTGCGGGGAGGGCGCGGCAGGGGTTGTTGCCCTGAGGGTTAGGCCTGAGCGGTCACACATCGCCCCCAGCGGGCGTTTTTCGCTGTCTCACACCGATTTCCGACCGCCCAGGCCTAAACGACCTCCCCGGCCCGCCGGTAATGCGGGAACAACAACTCCGTCCCCTTGGCGATATCGTCCGGACTGGTATCCCCCAAGATCAGGTGCTGCAGGATGAACCCCGGCAGAATCCCCATGAGCGTCTTGGCCACCGCGTCGATATCGGCGTCCTCGGGTAGCCACCCCTCCTCGCGCATGCGAATCGCGTACTCGCTCCACATGCGCCGTATCCCCCCGATATTGCTGCGCACGTAGTCCCCGATATTGGGATCGGTGAGCGCCAGCGCCCACGCCTGCGGGATGAGGCGCACCGGCCCGCCGGGCTGGCTGAGGTCGGTGATGACGTAGGCGATGGTGCGGACCAGTTCCGGGGGAGTGGGCAGGGGGTCTTGCCGCACCGCCTCCGTGAGCGCCTGGCGTAGGCCGCTGGTCGCCTCGGTGGTCAAGGCCGTGATGATGTCGTCTTTGCTCTTGAAGTACCGGTAGACGGCTCCGGCAGAGAGTCCGGCCTCGGCGAACACGTCCTGCATGGTGGCGGCGTGCAGCCCTTTGCGGGAGAAGCACTGTTGGGCGGCGTCGAGGATCTGCTGCCTGCGGCGTTCCAGGTGTTCTTCGCTGACTCTGGGCATGCACCCAAAGTAAAACGAATATCCGTTCTTGACAAGCTGACAGCTGGATGTCAGCCTTGTCCCATCAAAAAGAACGGTCCTCCGATTTTCTGGGAGCCTCCTGATGAACACCACCCAGCGCGCCTTGGCCCTCGGCGCCGCGGCCGCCCTCATCCAGGCGATCATGCTCATCGCCTTCGCCTGGCCCGCCGTCAATACCGCGCCCCGTGATCTACCGGTTGTCGTCGCCGGACCACAGGCGACCATGGTTGCCGACAAACTGGCGCAACGCGATCCCGACGCCTTCGAAATCACCACTGTCACAGACGAATCCGCCGCACGTGCCGCGATCTCCGACCGAGAGGCCTACGGTGCCATCGTCACCGGCGGCGGTCAGCCGCAGGTGCTCGTCGCCTCCGCCGCGAGTCCGATTGTGGCGCAAACGCTCACGGCCATCGCCGGACAGCTCTCGGGTGCACCGGCCGCCCCCGTCCAGGATGTGGTCGCGGCCGATCCCGACGACCCGCGCGGTGCCGGATTCGGTGCCATGGTGCTGCCCCTGGTCATGTCCGGCATTGCCGCCGGGGTCCTGCTCTCGCTGCTCGTCCCGGCCGTCGGCGGCCGCGTCATCGGCCTGTTCGGCTTCGCTGTCGTCGGTGGCCTGCTCAGCATGGCCATCGTGCAGGGCTGGCTGTCGCTGCTCCCCGGCTCCTACCTGACCCTGGCCGCCATTGCCGGTCTGGTCTCCTTCGCCGTGGCCGGAACGGTGGTCGGCCTGGCCACCGCCATCGGCCGCGCCGGTATCGGCCTCGCCGCACTGACCATGCTGCTGATCGGAAACCCGTTCTCCGCGGCCACCTCCGCCCCCGAACTGCTCCCGCAGCCGTGGGGTGCCCTCGGCCAGCTGCTCCCGCCGGGGGCCGCCGCCACCCTGCTCCGCTCGGTCGCCTTCTTCGACGGTGCAGGCGCGGCGGCACCGCTCATGGTGCTGCTGGGGTGGGCCGCCGTGGCGCTGGCACTGCTCGGGATCGGCGCGCTGCGTGGCCGTCGCGCCGACGAGGTCCCCGCGAACGCGCCGATTCCGGTCGCCGCCTGATTCGCGACGAAAAGTGCCCGCTCCCACAGGGAGCGGGCGCTGTCACGTCGAAACGCCTATGTACTCAGCGCTTCCCGTTGGAGCAGGGACGGCAGGTTCCGAAAACCTCCACGGTATGGCTGATCTCGCTGAACCCGTGTTCGGCGGCGATGGATTCCGCCCACGCCTCCACGGTCGGTCCCTCCACCTCCACGGTGCGCCCGCAGTGCCGACACACCAGATGGTGGTGATGTCCTTTCGAGCACTGCCGGTACACCGACTCGCCCGTATCGGTCCGCAGCACATCCACCAGTCCGGCGTCCGCGAGCGATTGCAAGGTGCGGTACACCGTGGTCAGCCCGATGCCCTCGCCGCGCTTGCGCAGCTCGTCGTGGAGTTCCTGGGCCGATCGGAATTCGTCGATATCCGCCAGCAGCGCCGCGATGGCGCTGCGCTGGCGGGTGCTGCGCACCCCGACCGTCTTGGTCTCGGCCGTCTTCTCCGCCACGATCACCCTTCCTCGGCGTGTGCGACGGCATCCACCACGATGTGCGCCAGATGCTCGTCCACCAATTCGTAGATCACTTCGCGCCCGGTCCGCTCCCCGCGCACCACGCCCGCGGATTTGAGGATCCGCAGGTGCTGGCTGATCAGGGGCTGGGTTACCCCGAGCGTGTCCACCAATTCGTGTACGCAGCGCGGAGATTCGCGCAGTTGCAGCACGATGGCGATGCGCACGGGGGCGGCCAGTGCGCGCAGCAGTTCCCCGGCATTGTCGAGGATGCCGCGCGGCGGTACGGCCGGTGGCGCGGGCGACCGGTACGGGTACGGGTCGTGCGGAATGGCGGTCGGGGCCTCGGTGTCCACGCGGGATCGCCGCGTCGGGGCGCCGCTGTCGGCGGTCATCGAACCAACTCCTTATTGGAAACCGCTGCCATTATTGATATGCACAGGTGCGCATGTCAAACAGGCGCGCGGAAGGTGTCGCAACCGTGTCCCGGACACGACCGCTGTGGCCCCGGTGACACACAGGCCGACTGGGTGTAAATCCACTTGGTCACTGCCGATACTCTGGAACCAATCCCTAGCAATCTTCCGGACCGGATGGAGAACTCTCGCGTGGCACCCAAGTCGAAGGTGGACACCGTCGCCAATCTCGCCAAACGTCGGGGTCTGGTGTACCCGTCGGGTGAGATCTACGGCGGCACCAGGTCGGCGTGGGATTACGGCCCGCTGGGAACCGAGCTCAAGGAGAACATCAAGCGGCAGTGGTGGCGGTCCATGGTGACCAGCCGCGAGGACGTCGTCGGCCTCGACTCGTCCATTATTCTGCCCCGCCAGGTGTGGGTCGCCTCCGGCCACGTCGCCGTCTTCAACGATCCGCTGGTCGAATGCCTGAACTGCCACAAGCGCCACCGCCAGGACCACCTGCAGGAGGCGTACGCGGAGAAGAAGGGCCTCGACGATCCGGACGCCGTGTCCATGGAGCTCATCGGCTGCCCCGACTGCGGCACCGTCGGCAAGTGGACCGAGCCGCGCGACTTCAACATGATGCTCAAGACCTACCTGGGTCCGATCGAATCCGAGGAGGGCCTGCACTACCTCCGTCCGGAGACCGCGCAGGGCATCTTCGTGAACTTCGCGAATGTCATGAACTCCTCGCGCAAGAAGCCGCCGTTCGGCATCGCCCAGATGGGCAAGAGCTTCCGCAACGAGATCACCCCGGGCAACTTCATCTTCCGGACCCGCGAGTTCGAGCAGATGGAGATGGAGTTCTTCGTCAAGCCGGGCGAGGACGAGCAGTGGCACCAGTACTGGATCGACACCCGACTGGCCTGGTACACCGATCTCGGTATCGATCCGGAGAATCTGCGGCTCTACGAGCACCCGAAGGAAAAGCTCTCGCACTACTCGACTCGCACGGTCGATATCGAGTACCGCTTCCGTTTCGCGGGCAGCGAGTGGGGTGAGTTGGAGGGCGTCGCGAATCGCACCGATTTCGACCTGAAGACCCACTCCGAGCATTCGGGTACCGACCTGAGCTTCTACGATCAGGCCGCCGAGGAGCGCTACACCCCGTATGTCATCGAGCCCGCGGCCGGTCTGACCCGCTCGCTCATGGCCTTCCTCATCGACGCCTACACCGAGGACGAGGCGCCCAATGCCAAGGGTGTGATGGAGAAGCGCACCGTGCTGCGCCTGGATCGCCGTCTCGCTCCGGTCAAGGCCGCGGTGCTGCCGCTGTCGCGCAACGCCGACCTCTCGCCCAAGGCGAAAGACCTTGCGGCACAGCTGCGCAAGAACTGGAACGTGGAGTTCGACGACGCGCAGGCCATCGGCCGCCGCTACCGCCGCCAGGACGAGATCGGTACGCCGTTCTGTATCACCGTCGATTTCGAGACCTTGGAGGATCAGGCGGTAACGGTTCGGGAACGAGATTCCATGGCGCAGGAGCGAATCGGCCTCGATCAAGTGGAGAACTACCTGGCCACCCGCTTGCTCGGCGCCTGAAAAAGATCATTTGCAAAAGACCGGTCGAATTGACCGGTCTTTTCTTTTGTATCAATGCCCCAGGAATTCGGGGCACACTCAGAATTTCGGGTACCCCACTACTCGTGTTAACGACCCATGACCGTCGCACTATTTATGTGTATGAGCAACGGTTTCATCCGCTGTAGCTCTATCTGCCTGAGGTGAGTCATGAGCGAGCGAGTAATCGGCCCCCGCTCGGGGTTGCAATGGGTTTCATTGGGGGACACCCGATCATCCACCTGCCCCGAGGCGCGGTCCACGGTAGCGGAATTCAGGTCCTGGGCGGACCGGTTTCTGACCCAGCCCTGCGACGATCTAGGTCGAGACGGACCGGTGTGTCCGTATGTCCGGCCCTCCCTACGCCGAGATCTACTGTGGCTGGGACAGGTTTCGGCCGCGCGGCCGCACCCGAAGTGGGTGCGCGCGATAATCGAGGACGCCCTCGAGGTGTATCCCGAATTGCCCACGGGCAACGGCAGTTCCAGCTCGGTGCTGCGTGCGTTGGTGACGGTCTTCCCGAATATGTCGGATTATTCGCTGATCGACCAAATCCATGCGGAATTCAAGAGCAATTTCGTGGAGCGCGGGTACATGCTGGGACAGTTCTATCCCGGATGTGATCAACCGGGATTGTGGAACAAGGATTTTCGGCCGTTGGACGCGCCGCTGCCCATGTTGGTGGTGCGTTCCATGATGACAACCGATTTTCCGTTCCTGGTCGATCGCCCGGAATGGATGGACGCTTATGTGCGCAAGTTCGCGCCGATGATTCCGGCGCATGTGCGCGCGCTCGTGGTGCGGCGCTTGACCTCTCGCGCGGAGGCGGTGCCCGCCTACGAGTCGCAGCCGGAGGATTCCGACTGCCCGTCGCCCAGTCGGTGATCGGTCATGACGCGCGAGCTCGCGGCGGAGCCCACCGCCACCGTGTTCCCCCTCTCGCCCGGCCAGCTCGGATTCTGGTACGCGCAGCAGCTGGATCCGAGCGTGCCGCTCTCGGAGGCCCAGTACGTGGAGATGCGCGGGCCGCTGCGGTTGGCGGCGCTGCGTAGCGCGGTCATGACGGCGGCGCGCGAATTCGGTTCGGGCGTCCTGCGATTGGTGGAGATCGAGGGGGAGCCCTACCAGGTGGTGGACCCGAGTCTGGAGGCGGCGGTCGGGTTCCTCGACTTCTCCGGTCGGCCGGATCCCTTTGCCGCGGCGTTGGAGTGGATGCGCGCCGAGGTGGCCGAACCCATCGATCTGCTCGGTGATCGGGCCGGGGTGTCGGTGGTGCTTCGGCTCGGGGCGGGCCATCACCTGTGGTACTCGCGGGTGCATCACATACTGATCGACGGATTCGGTTCGGCGACCATGCTCTACCGGGTCGCGGAGCTCTACAACGCGGCGGTGCGCGGTGAGCCCGCCGCGCCCGCGACGGCGGCGTCGCTGCTCGAGGTGTACGAAGCCGAAGTGGCGTACCGGAATTCGAGCCGCTTCCAGAGCGATCAGCGGTATTGGCGCGACATCGTGGCCGGTATGCCGCGGCGGTGTTCGCTGGTGTCGGCCACCGCACCGGCCTGTGCGTTGGCGCGGGAACAGCGCAGCGAACTGGGGGCGGAGGACGCCGTACGGTTGGAGCGCGCCGCGCGCCGGTTCGAAACCAGTTCCGCCACAGTGATCATGGCGGCGCTGGCGCTGTACTACGCGCGCATGACCGCCATGGACGAGGTGGTCTTGAATCTGCCCGTCTCCGGGCGCACCACCGCCATGCTGCGCCGCTCCGGCGGCATGATCGCGAATGTGGTGCCGCTGCGGGTGCGCGTGCCGCGTGACGGCTCGGTCGGCGCGGTGCTCGAGGAGTTGCGGGTCGCGGCGTCGGGAGCGTTGCGGCACCAGCGATTCCGCTATGAGGACATGCGCGAGGAGACCGACGACCAGCCCGAGTTCGGGCGCGGATTCGCCGGGCCGGTCATCAACATCATGCTCTTCCCGAACCCCATCGATTTCGACGGCCTCGAGGTGGGGCTCGACGTCGTCACCTCGGGCCCGATCGACGACCTGTTCGTCAACTTCTACCAGCACGGGGTCGACGCGCCGATCCACGTGGATTTCGCCGCGAATCCCCGCCTCTACGAAGAGGATTCGTTGGGTCGGCACCACCGGAGGTTCATGACGCTGCTGGATTCACTGCTCGACGCCGACAAGGGCACGCCGGTCGCTGAACTGGCGTATCGGACCGCCGAGGACGACGTGGTCCTCGGCGGGGCGTTCGGTGCCGAACCGTCCGCGCCCCGGTTGTTGCCGGATATCCTGCGGGACGGGCTGAATCGCGCCGGACGTGACGCGATCGCGGTGGTGTCGCGGGACCGTGAGGTCGGCTATGGCGAACTCGACGCTCTGTCGGATCGGCTGGCGCACAGACTGCTCGAGGCAGGGCGAGCGATCGGCTCTGCCGTAGAACCGGAATCGGCTGTGCTGCTGGCGTTACCGCGTTCGGTGGCCATGGTGGCCGCGATCTGGGGCGTGGCCAAAACCGGCGCGGCCTTCGTGCCCCTGGGGACGGCGCTACCCGCGGAGCGTGTCGAGCGCATCGCGGGGGAGTGCGGCGCGCGGATAGGGCTCACCATCGCGGGAAACGCTGCGGCCCTGCCGGATACGGTGACCTGGCTGGAGCTCGACGAGCATTCGGGTGAAGTTGTCGCACTGCGGCGGATGCCAGGTCAGATGGAGCCAGTGCTCTCTGATGGGCATCAGGTGCCCGGCCATCCTGTGGCCCCCGCCCCGCTAGCGCCTGCGCGCCTGAACAACCCGGCGTACATCGTGTTCACCTCCGGCTCCACGGGTGTGCCCAAGGGTGTGGTGGTGACACATCGCGGTCTGGCCGGTCTGGCGGCGGCCATTGTGGACGCCTATCACACGACGCCAGGTTCGCGCGTATTGCAATGTCTCAACCCGAGTTTCGACGCCGCGATCCTGGAGTGGTTGCAGGCCTTCGCGGCGGGGGCGACGCTGGTGGTGGCCGATGCCGATCCGGTGATCGGACCGGAAATGGCCCGCATCGTCCGCGAATACGCTGTG
The DNA here is from genome assembly GCF_044459025.1 of Nocardia sp. NPDC050406. Classification (NCBI taxonomy): domain Bacteria; kingdom Bacillati; phylum Actinomycetota; class Actinomycetes; order Mycobacteriales; family Nocardiaceae; genus Nocardia; species Nocardia sp. NPDC050406. Next base: position 1,412,453 of record NZ_JBITIM010000002.1, read on the forward strand.
ACGCAAGTCTGTTCGACACCCGCCGTGCTGGCGACCCTGGAACCCGACGCGCTCGACGGCCTGCGGGCAGTCTCCACCGGCGGTGAGCCGTGCCCGCCGGAGTTGGTGGCGCGCTTCGGTCCTGGTCGGCGGCTGCTGAACTCTTACGGCCCCAGTGAGACCACGGTGGCGGTGACCTACACCCGACCTCTGCTGCCCGGCGTGCACGCGGGCATCGGAGATCCCGTGCCAGGTGCCGGAATGCTCGTCCTCGACAGGTTCCTGCGCCCCGTGCCGGTCGGCGCGGTCGGCGAATTGTATGTAGTCGGCTCCGGCGTGGCACGCGGCTACGTCGGTCGCCCCGGCCTGACCGCGCAACGGTTCGTGGCCGCGCCGAACGGCGCGCGGATGTACCGCACCGGTGATCTGGTGCGCTGGACCGTGGTGCGGCCGGTCGCCGCTACGGAGACGCAGAGCGAATTCGGTTCCGCCACCGATGGTTCCGTGGTGCTGGAGTACGTGGGCCGCGGTGACTTTCAGGTGAAGCTGCGAGGAATGCGGGTCGAGCTGGGGGAGATCGACGCCGTGCTGTGCGGGCATCCGGGTGTCGAGATCGCGGTGACGGTGGCGCGCGCTGGCGGGGCGGGCACGACATTGGCGGCCTACGTGGTGCCGGTGGCGGGGACTCGCCTCGGAGAGCCGGAGCTGTTGGAGCACGCGGCACGGCGATTGCCGCCGTATATGGTGCCCGCGACCGTGACCGTGTTGGGGGCCTTGCCGCTCACCGGCAACGGGAAGGTGGATCGCGCGGCACTGCCGGAACCGGTTGTAGCGCAGCCGGTTCGCCAGAGAGAGGCCGCCACGGAAGCGGAGCGGCTCCTGTGTGGGCTGTTCGGCGAGGTTCTCGGCATCGCACAGGTCGGTCCGGAGACCTCCTTCTTCGCGCTCGGCGGGGATTCCATCATGGCCATCAGCCTGGTGTCGCGAGCCAGGGCCGCGGGCTTGGTGTTCTCGGCGCGCGATGTTTTCGAGCAGCGGACACCGGCCGCGCTGGCGGCCGTCGCGAAGAGTGAATCGGCTGGCCCGCAACGGCTTCCGGAGCTGCCCGGCGGCGGTATCGGGCGGATGCCGCTCACCGCCATCGCCGCCTGGCTGCTCGCCCGCCCGGGGTGGGAGCGTTTCGCGCAATCCATGGTGGTGCGGCTGCCCGTCGGCATCGAACCCGAGTCGCTGACCCGCACCATTCAGGGCCTCCTGGATCGCCACGACATGCTGCGCGCCCGTGTGGTGGACGGCCCGCTGCTCGAGGTTCCGCTGCCGCACACCGTAGACGCCGCGGACCTGCTCGTTCGAATCCCCTGTGCCAGCCCGGATGAGGCGGTCGATCGTGAACTCACCTCGGCGGTCGACCGCCTCGCTCCGCGCGCTGACCGAATGCTCGCCCTGACCTGGCTCGATCCGGGAGCGACCGATTCGGGGCGGCTGCTCATAGTCGCCCACCATCTGGCCTGTGACGCCATCTCCTGGCGGATTCTGCTGCCCGATCTCCTGTCCGCCTGGTCGCAGACCTGCACCGGGCACACCGCGTCCTTGCCGGAGGTCGGGACGAGCATGCGCACGTGGGCGCATGCTCTCCAGAACCTCGTCGCCACAGCCGATTTCGGTGCGCGCTTCGGCGACGCGAAGTACTGGCGCGAGACACTAGCGCCCGATCCGGTACTGGGACAGCGCCGACTCGATCCGGAAATCGACACCCGGGCAACCGCGGAGTCTCTCGAGGTCGAGCTGCCGGACGCCGTCACCGCGGAGCTGCTGGAGCGCGTCGCCGAGGTCTACCGGTGCGGCGTCGAAGAGGCGCTGCTCGCCGGACTGATGCTCGCGCTCGGCCGATGGCGTTCCCGCCGTGGTGTTTCCGATAGCGAGACCGTGGTGACCGTGGAGCGGCACGGTCGTGACGACGGCGTGGTGCCCGGCGCGGATCTGTCGCGCACCGTCGGATGGTTCACCCAGCAGGTGCCGGTGCGGCTCGGACCGGTGGCGGAATCCGTTGCGTCGGCGGTCAAAACGGTGAAGGAACAGCTGCGGGCCGTGCCAGCCGGTGGCGCTGGATACGGTCTGCTGCGGTACTTGGGACCGGATGAGACGTTCGGGGGAGTGCTGGACCCGCAAATCGGATTCAACTATCTCGGCCAGATTCCGGGTGCGGCCGTGGAGGCGGACTGGATGCCGGTGGGTATGGCGGACCGCCTCGGCGGCCACGCCGACTCGACTATGCCACTGCCCGCCGTAGTGTCGATCGACGCCGCCGCCATGGTCACCGAGCGCGGCACGCGCGTGCACGCCATCTGGCAGTACGCCGCCCACGCCATCGACCGCGTCACCGTGGACGAGATCGCCCGGGAATGGGTTTCGGCCGTCACCGAGATCGCCGAGGGACTGCGCGCGCCTGATGCGGGCGGATTCACACCGAGCGACCTGCCGCTCATCACCACCACGCAGGCCGAGATCGACACCTGGGAAACACGTTTCGGCCGCCTCGACGACATTCTCCCGCTCACCCCGCTCCAGCGTGGCCTGCTGTTCCAGGCGCAGCTGACGCCGGGCGGGCTGGACGGGTACTCGGTGCAGGCGGTGATCGATATCGAGGCCGACCTGGAGGTCGACCGGTTGGCCGCGGCGGCCACCACGTTGGTGCGCCGCCACCCGGCCCTGCGCGCGGCCTTCGTCCAGAATGCCGATACCGCTGTACAACTGATAATTTCGGAGGTCGAGGTCCCCTTCACCTTCGTGGAGGCGCAGGGTGCGAGCGCGGCCGAACTCGACGATCTGGCCGTGCGGCAACTGCGCACACCCTTCGAGGTCGATCGCGCCCCGTTGATTCGATTCGCCTGTATCGCGGTGGGCGAGAACCGTTTCCGCCTGGTCATCACGAATCACCATCTGATCCTCGACGGTTGGTCCATGCCGCTGCTCTTCGGAGAGCTCGTCGCATTCTACGAAACCGGCGGCCAGGACACCGGATTCGCGGAGCCCGCGCCCTTGCGCAGATACCTGGAGTGGCTGTCCGAGCGCGACCGCGAGACCGCGCGCACGGCCTGGGCGAAGGCCCTCGCCGGTCTGGACGGCCCGACCATGGCCGCACCCGGAGCGCCCCGGGCCGACCAACCCGCCGCCCCGGTCTCCCACGAGGTGACGCTTCCCGACGGCTTCGCCGACAAGCTGCGCCACGCCGCGGCGGCCCGCGAGGTCACCGTGAACACCATGGTCCAGGTGGCGTGGTCGCTGCTGCTGGCCGAACTGACCGGCGGTACCGATATCGTGTTCGGCGCAACGGTTTCCGGCCGACCACCCGACCTGCCCGAGGCCGACCGCATGATCGGCATGCTGGTCAATACCGTCCCCGTCCGCATCGCCCTGCGTCCGGCCGAGCCGATCGCCGACCTGCTCTCCCGCGTCCAGACGGAACAGAGCGCACTCGCCGAGCACCACACCCTCGGGCTGGACGAGATCCAGGCGCTCGCGGGCCTGGGACCGCTGTTCGACACCGCCACCGTGTACGAGTCCTACCCGGTGGACGCGGAAGCTCTCAGCGCGGCCACCCGCCAAGCCCGACTGCACGTCACGGGCGTGCGCGGATACGACGGCACGCACTACCCCCTCGCCCTCGCCACCTATGCCGGTGACGGCCTGCGCCTGGTGCTCAGCCGCTCGCCACGGTATTTCGATGCGGCACAGGCGGAATCGCTGACGACCCGCCTGGCACGCATCCTGACCGCCCTGGCGAGCGACGACAACCCCCGCACGGCCCAGGTGCGCGGCATCGAGCCCGATGCGACCAGCACGGGCTGGTTCGGACCCGCCAGCCGCCGCACGCGTCTACTGCCAGAACTGCTCACCGCCGTGGGCACCCGCCACGCCATCGCCGTCACCACGGCGACCGCGCCCGCCACGGCCCTGAGCTACGCTGAACTCGACGAACTGTCGAACCGGCTCGCGCGCTTACTGATTCGCGCGGGTGCTGGCCCCGAGCGCACCATCCTGCTCGCTCTGCCGCGCTCGGTGGACTACCTGATCGCGCTGTGGGCGATCGCCAAGACCGGCGCGGCCTTCGTGCCCGTCGACACCGCTCAACCGGTGGCCCGCCTGGCGACCATCGCCGCCGAATGCGGTGCGACGCTGGGAATCAGCGCAAACCACACGTGTTTCGCAGCCGACTCCACCACACACCGTGATGCCGCCACCGCCCTGGTTCCGGTGGCGGGAACCACCAACTCCGATACCGCCTTCGGCACCGGTGTGGACGCGAGCGACGCGCAGCGTGCCGGGACGACGAATCCCGCACTGCCGGACACGGTGTCGTGGTTGTTGCTGGACGACGAACGCACTGCCGTCGATACGGCCGCCATGTCCGGAAGCGCCCTGAGCGACGCCGACCGGATCGCGCCATTGCGCCCCGACCATGCGGCGTACGTGGTCTTCACCTCCGGCTCCACCGGCACCCCCAAGGGTGTCGTGGTCACCCATGCCGGGCTCTCGAATCTGGCCGCCGCCACCGCATCCCGTACAGGGATAACCGGTGACGCCCGGGTGCTGCACTCCCTGAATCCGAGCTTCGATGCCGCGATCCTGGTGTGGCTGGGCGCATTCGCGGCCGGTGCCACCCTCGTCGTCGCGCCCCCGCAGGCCAGCGCCGGTACGGAACTCGCGGCCGCCATAGAAGCGGGTGCACCGACCCATATCGTCGCGACCCCAACGGTTCTCGCCACTCTGACCGCCGACCAACTGCGCGGTGTGGAGGTCGCCGTGATCGGCGGTGAGCCCTGCCCGCCTGCGGTCATCACCCGGCTGGGCGCGGACCGCCTGCTGATGAACTCCTACGGCCCCGCCGAGACAACGGTCGCGGTCACCTTCGGCGACCCCATGACGCCGGAGACCACCAGCGTGCTCGGCGCACCGGTTCCGGGCGCATCGCTCCTGGTCCTGGACCGATGGCTGCGACCCGTCCCGGTCGGCGCGGTAGGAGAACTCTATGTGCGCGGCCCCGGCCTCGCCCGCGGATACGCCGGTCGCACAGCCCTTTCCGCCGCCCGCTTCATCGCCGACCCCTTCGCCGCGGGACGACGCATGTACCGCACCGGCGACCTGGTCCGTCGCACCGCACCCGAAACGCTGGAATATCTGGGACGCAGCGATTCCCAGGTGAAGATTCGCGGAATCCGCGTCGAGCCGGGCGAAGTCGACGCCGCACTGCTCACCCACCCGCAGATCGAATCCGCGGTCACGATCGCGCGCCGCAACCGCGCCGGTGCCACGGCGCTGTGCTCGTATATCACCGCGGGCAGCGCATCCCCGACGAGGTCGCTGTCGATTGCCGACGTGGCGGGGTGGCTGTCGGACCGGTTGCCGCGCTATCTCGTGCCCGCCAGCATCACCGTGCTCAGCGACCTGCCGCGTACCCGAACCGGCAAGGTCGACGTGCGCGCGCTGCCGGAACCCGAGACGCTGCACGCGGATTACGTCACACCGACCGGAACCGAGGTCGTCATTGCGGAGGTGTTCGCGGAGGTCCTGCGCATCGATCGGGTCGGTGCCCGCGACGACTTCTTCACGCTCGGTGGGGATTCCCTCATCGCCACCCGAGTGGCGGCTCGATTGAGTGCGGCCCTGCACACCACCGTGCCGGTGCGCGTCCTGTTCGAAGCCCCGACGGTGGCCGACCTGGCTCGACGGTTGGATACCGCCGCCACCACGGCATCTCGCCCCGCTCTCGCCCGCGCCGACCGGCCCGATCGCATCCCGCTCTCGCCCGCGCAGCAGCGCATGTGGTTCGTCAACCGCTACGACCCGACCTCGCCCGCCTACAACATCCCTGTCGCACTGCGCCTTTCGGGCGCACTCGACCGCACCGCGTTGCGTGCTGCCTTCCACGATGTGCTCGAGCGCCACGAATCCCTGCGCACCATCTACCCGGATGTCGACGGCACCGGCGTACAGCGCGTCCTGCATACGGAATCGGTCTTCCTGGACTTCGACCCCATCCCGCTCACTCCGGACCGCCTGCCCGAGGCCGTCACCCAGACCGTCGGCACCGGCTTCGATGTCACCGCGGCAGTTCCCCTGCGGGTCAGGCTGTTCCGCGTCGAGTCGGATCAGCACGTCCTCGTGGTCGTGGCACACCACATCGCCCTGGACGGCTTCTCCATGGCCCCGCTGGTGCGGGATATGGCGGCCGCCTACGCCGCCCGCGCCGCCGGTGCCGCACCCGAATGGCAGCCACTGCCGGTGCAGTACGCGGACTACGCGCTGTGGCAGCACGCGCGGCTCGGGTCGGCCGAGGACGCGAATTCCCTTCTCAGCCAGCAGCTTCGGTTCTGGACAAAGAACCTCGCCGACGCCCCGGATCAGCTGGACCTGCCGACCGACCATCCCCGGCCCGCACGTGCCACCCATCGCGCGGCAGAGGTCACCGGTCGCCTGAACGCCGACCTGGTCGCCGCTCTCGACCGCTGCGCCCGCGAACACAAGGCGACACCGTTCATGGTCGTGCACGCCGCCATGGCGGTCCTGCTGGCTCGGCTCAGCGGTTCCGGAGACGTCCTGATCGGCACCCCGATCGCCGGTCGCGGCGAAGCCGAACTCGACGACCTGGTGGGCATGTTCGTCAATACCCTGGTGTTGCGCAGCGACATTCGCGCCGCCGAGAGCTTCGGCGAACTCCTGGACCGAGTCCGCCGCACCGACCTGGACGCCTTCGGCCACGCCGACCTCCCGTTCGAACGCCTGGTGGAGGAACTCGCCCCGGCCCGCTCGGCGGCCCGCCACCCGATTGTGCAGGCCATGCTGGTCTTCCAGAACCTCACCCATCCGGAATTCACCCTGCCGAACCTCACGGTGGCACCGCTGGACCTGCCCCAGACCACGAGCCGGTTCGACCTGAGCCTCACTGTCTCCGGCGACGCCGACGGAATGGAACTGCGCTGCGCCTACGCCACGGACCTGTTCGATCAGGCCACTGTGACGGCGCTCCTGACACGAATGGTCAACCTGCTCAAGGCCGTAACCGCCGACCCCACGATGCCGGTCGGCGATATCGACCTGCGCACCGAGGACGAACGCGCCCGCACCGAGCACACCCGCCCCGCCGCCGCGCCGCGTCTGCTCGCCGACCTGATGGCGGACGCCGTAGCCGCGAACCCGGACGGTCTCGCGGTGATCTGCGGTGACCGGCGGCTCACGTATCGCGAACTCGACGCCCGCGCCGACCGGCTCGCGCAGCTGTTGATCCGAGCCGGTGCCGGACCGGAAACCCTGGTGGCCACGGGCATTCCACGCTCCATCGAGTCGGTGCTCGCGGTATGGGCGATCACCCGCACCGGCGCGGCCTACGTCCCCGTGGACCCGGCCTACCCACCCGAGCGCATTGCCCGGATCGTCGAGGTCTCGGGAGTCACGCTCGGGCTCACGGTCACCGAACACCGTGACCGGCTGCCGAATTCGGTTCGATGGTGGAGCCTGGACGACCCGGATGCCCTCCGGTACTGCGAGGAGCTGGCCGGGCCCGCGCTGCCCGCACGTCCGGACAATCCCGCCTACGTCATCTTCACGTCGGGGTCGACCGGTGCCCCGAAGGGCGTCGTCGTGACCCACTCCGGTTTGGCCAATCTCGCGGTGGCGCAGCGAGACCGAGATGGCATCACCGAGGCGTCGCGGGTCCTGCACGTCGCGTCCCCGAGTTTCGATGCCTCGGTGTGCGAGCTCGTCATGGCGATCAGCGCGGCCGCCTGCCTGGTGGTGGCACCGCCGACCGTCTTCGCCGGACCGGACCTGGCAGACCTGCTCACCCGCGAACGGGTCACGCACATCGCCCTCACCCCCTCGGCGCTAGGGACGGTCGATCCCAGCGGCCTCGACGACCTGCGCACGATCATCACCGGCGGCGAACCGTGCCCGCCCGAACTCGTCACCGCCTGGGCCGCGCCGAATCGCCTGCACTTCAACGACTATGGCCCGACCGAGACCACGGTGTGGGCGACGGGCAGTGAGCCGCTGCGGCCGAACGAACCGATCACCATCGGCGCACCCGCCCCGGGCGTACGGGCACAGGTGCTCGACGAACGCCTGCTCCCGGTGCCCGATGGCGTCGTCGGCGAGCTGTATCTCGCCGGAATCGCTCTGGCCCGAGGCTATTTCGGACAAGGTGACCTCACCGCGAGTCGCTTCGTTGCCGACCCGTACGGTGACGCCGGACAGCGCATGTACCGCACCGGCGACCTGGTCCGCCGCCGCGGCGCGAACCTGGAGTACCTGGGCCGCACCGACCATCAGGTGAAACTGCGCGGACTGCGGATCGAACTCGGCGACGTGGAATCGGCACTCACCGCCGACGAGGCGGTGGCGCGCGCCGTCGCCGTCATTCGCGACGACGACCGCGGCGGCAGCATGCTCGCCGCCTACGTCGTCCCCGTCGCGGGCGCGGACCCACGCCCGGTCGAGCTGAAGAAGGCTGTGGCGCAACGTCTGCCGTCCTACATGGTGCCGTCGGCCATCGCGGTGCTGAATGTCCTGCCGCGCACCGCCAATGGCAAACTCGACCTGGCCGCCCTGCCCGCGCCCCAGGCCATCACCACCGAACGCCGCGCCCCCGAAACACTCGCGCAGCGGGCGGTAGCCGACGCCTTCGCCGAGGTCCTCGACCTCGACCAGGTCTGGCTCGACGACGACTTCTTCGCGCTCGGCGGCAATTCCCTCATCGCCACCCGGGTGGTGGCCCGACTCGACGCCGCCCTCGACACCGCCATCGCGGTGCGTGCGGTGTTCGACGCCCCGACCGTCGCGGACCTGGCTCAGCTCATCACCTCCGGTAGCGACTCCGGCCGCCCCCGCCTCGGCCCGCGTCCGCGACCCGCACGCATCCCGCTGTCGGCCGCGCAGCAGCGCATGTGGTTCCTCAACCGCTACGACCCGGGCTCGCCCGCCTACAACATTCCGGGAGCGTTCGAAATCGACGGGACGCTGGATATCACGGCATTGCGCACCGCCGTCGGCGATGTGGTGGCCAGACACGAAACCCTCCGCACCGTGTACCCGCCCGGGCCGGACGGGCTGCCGTACCAGCACATCCGCACGCCGGAGGAGGCCGAGGTACCGGTCCGCGAACTCCACCTCGACAGCGCGGAAGAAGTATCCGACGGAGATGTCGCGGCCGCGCTGGCGACCGAACTGTCGCGCGGTTTCGACCTCACGCGCGAAACCCCGTTGCGGATATGGGTATTGCGCCTGTCGCCACGGCGCACCATCCTCGCCATGGTCGTGCACCATATAGCCGCAGACGGCTGGTCCATGGCACCGCTGGCACGAGATCTGCTGGGCGCGTTCATGTCCCGCTCGATGGGCGCCGCGCCGCAGTGGACGCCACTGCCCCTGCATTACGCCGACTACGCCCTGTGGCAGCGCGAACTCCTCGGCGACGACGCCGACGAATCGAGCCTCGCCCACCGCCAGTTGGAGTTCTGGCGCACCACACTCGACGGCCTCCCGGAACTGCACTCCCTGCCCACCGATCGGCCCCGCCCGCAGGTCCCCTCGGGCGCCGGTGACCGTATCGCCTTCACCATCCCCGCCGCCGTGCACGACCGCCTGCAACTTCTCGCCCGCTCGCACGGCGCGAGCCCGTTCATGGTGGCGCACACCGCTCTCGCGCTGCTACTGGCCCGGCTGTCGAACGCCACCGATATCGCGGTCGGTTCGGTGGTGGCCGGTCGGGGAGAGGGTGAACTCGACGACCTCGTCGGCATGTTCGTCAATACCGTGGTGCTGCGCTCGCATATCGATCCCGCCGTCACCTTCGCCACCGCGCTCGCCGACACCCGCCGAACCGACCTGGCCGCCTACGGCAATCTCGACCTGCCCTTCGAGAAGCTCGTCGAAGCCCTCGCCCCCACTCGCGACACCTCTCACCATCCGCTGTTCCAGGTGCTACTGGCGTTCCAGAACCTGCCTTTGGAGGCAACAACGCTGCCCGACATGACGATTCGCCCCCTGGAGACGGCCGCGCCCGGAGCGAAGTTCGACCTCGAATGGATGCTGGCCGAACAATTCGGCCTGGCGGGCGAACCGGCCGGAATCACCGGTTCACTCATCTTCGCCACCGACCTGTTCGACCGTCACACCGCACAAGCCATGGCGGACAGCTTCCTTCGGCTCCTCGACACCGCCACGGCCGCCCCCGACACCACCGTCGCGGACCTCACCGACTGGAGCGCCGCCACCGCACCGACCGGAACCCCCACGGTGCGTGGACATCTCGAACCCGCGCCGCGCCGCGCCTACCGCGCACCCCGCACCGACCTCGAACGCGCCATCGCCGCCGCCTTCGAATCCGTCCTCGACACCACCCGGGTCGGCGTGGACGACAACTTCTTCGACCTCGGCGGCAACTCCATGGCGGTGGTGCGACTGGCCGAACAGCTGCGCGAGCGTATCGACCGCACCGTGCCGTTGCAGTGGATGTTCATCGACCCCACCCCCGCCGCACTCGCGCGCCGAATCACCGAGGGCGACAGCGAATCCGGAATCGACCCGGCCCTGCGCGTCCTGCTGCCGCTGCGGCCCGCGGGTGAACGACCGCCGCTGTTCTGTATCCACCCGGCCATCGGATTGGCCTGGTGCTACACGGGATTGGTGCAGCACATCGACCCGTCGCGCCCGGTGTACGGCCTTCAGTCACCCGGTATCGGCACCGGCGGCACGCCCGATCGAACGGTGCGCGATCTCGCCGCCCGCTATGCCGACGAGATCCAACGGGTACAGCCGCACGGCCCCTACCACGTCCTCGGCTATTCGGCGGGCGGCCCACTGGCCCACGCCACCGCCGTGGCACTGCGCCGCCGCGGTGAAGCGGTCCCCGCGCTGATCATCATGGACGGCCGCGCCGACATCGAATTCACCGACGACCAGATCCCACCCCCGGAAATGCTGCTCGCCGAGTTCGGCGGTATCGACATCCCGGCCGGGGAAGGCGAACTGACGCCGCAACGCGCCGCGGAACTGCTGCGATCGGTCACCGGCGCGGCGAGCGGCTTCTCCGCCGCCGACCTCGAGAACCTCTACAGCGATATGGGGCACCTCATGCGCCAGATCGCCGACCACCGCTCTGAAGTGTTCGACGGCGACCTGCTGTTCTTCGGCGCCGAGGGCGGGCCGCCGGAACCCAATGTCGCCACCTGGATTCCGTACATCGACGGCGAAATCCACGACCACCATGTGGAATTCACGCACAACCAGCTCGTCGGACCGCAGGCGCTGCGACTCATCGGCCCGAGGATCGACGCGTACCTGTCGACCTACTCGTCCTCGTCCTCTTGATAGGTGAACGATTCGAGGTACTCCAGATCCGCGCCGATGGCGTGCAGGCTGAACGACTCGTACGGTGAGCTCGCCCGCCCCGAGCGAAAACAGGTATCCAGCGGTTGCCGAAAGCCGAACTCGCGCAACAGCTCGACGGCCAACTCGGCGGCGAACTCGCTGCGATCCGGCGGCAGCGGGCGCACCCACCGCCACTGCCCGCCCACCATCGGGACGAAACCGCGCGCGGTCAGCCAGGTTCGGTCGACGGTCGAACCGTCCACGTAGACGCGCGTCTCCGCGATCCGCTGTTCCAACTGCACGATGCGCGGGTCCTCCCAATGCGTACAGCCATACGGGGCCAAGCTGATTCGCACCGTATCCGGCTCATCGTCCAACGGGCCCGGAGCCCCGACACCGAGATAGCGCATACCCAGATACACATCGCGCAACGTCGCGGCGAGACCCTCGGTCATCTCCTCCCAGGTGCGCGCGAACGCCGTGAACCAGCTACCCGGGAACTCCTCGCGCACCGCCGAGGTACCGCCCAACCAGGAATACGGCGCATTCGCCACCGTGAGGTCGCCGGGCTCGCAGACGCGCGCGAACCACTCCTGGCAGGCGCGCGGATCGGTGGCGAGGGCGGTCACCGCCGCCCGCGCGTCCAGCTTCAACAGTCGAAATACGCTGTCGCCCTGCCATAGCGCGAAAACACCGTCCGCACCGCCGTACAGCGACACCGGACCCCATTCGCGGACAGTGAGCGCGAGGTACTCCCGAAACTCCTCGGGCGCAACGGGTCCCGGGTGCACGGGCACCTCCACCCGCGTGACCTCGGCATTGTCGTGACGCAGCGCCCCGAAATCGGTCCGGGCCAGCGCCGCCAGCGCGGCGCGCAACCGTTCGTCGGTGGTGATGTCGGCCATGGGTCTCTCCTCGTATGCGCCGCAAACTTACAGCGCGCACGGCCGCCGCGCCTGTTCTACCGGACCGATCCGCGCGTGGGCCGCGTCACCGCGGCCGCGCCCGATACCGACGGCGTGTCGGCCGCCGGGGCGCAGCGACGGCCCAGCACATCGAGGCGTCGGGACCAGCGGAGGCATTCTTGCCGCGATAGCGACGAAACTTTCGGACCCACCCTCCGCTTGGGGAAGAATGGGGCCGACGACAGATCGCGTGGGAAGCAGGTTCGGCAGTGTCGAAGAACGAGAAGCGGCTGCTCGGGGCCGCCGCGGTAGGACTGGGTGCGCTGGGCGCGGGAGAGTTGATCGCGGCGAGCCGGGGTGGGTCACTTCTCGACGAGGTCGGCCGCCTGGCCGTCGACTACGCGCCGCTGACGGTGGTCGAGGAGACGGTGGCGCGGGCGGGCCGCCACGACAAGGAGGTCACCCGCTACGGGTCGCTCGCGGGTGCCGTCGCGGCGGCGGCCGGGCTCTCCACCCTGCCGCAGCGCCTGCGCACGCCCGCCGCGCTGGCCCTGGGCGCCGGAGCCGGTGCGCTGTCGGCGCGACAGGCGAACCAGTCCCCGGCCGCGCTGGTCGGCAGTGCGGCGGCCGCCGGACTACTCGCCCGCGGGCTGCGACGGCCACCGACCGGATTCGCGGGCCGATTCCTGTGGGCCGCCGCGGGCGCCGGATTCCTCGCGGGGGCCGAGACGCTGCTGCGCCGCGCCGACCGCGAGCATCGCGAACGCGTCCGTCGCGTCGGCCCCATGGGGGCGCACCAGCCGATTCCCGACGACGGCTTCGGTCTCGAGCAGGGCCTCTCTCCGCTCATCACCCCCGCCACGAAATTCTATGTGGCGGATGTGAATTCGCGACCGCCCCGCATCGACCCGCGGCAGTGGCGGCTGGCCATCACCGGCAAGGTCGCGCACGCGCTGCGGCTGTCGCTGCCCGAATTGGCCGAGCAGGCCGAGGAATTCGACGCCGTCATGGTGTGCGTGCACAACACCGCGGGCTCCGGGCGCGCCGGTAACGCGCGCTGGCTCGGCGTCCCGCTGACCAAACTCTTCGACCACGCGCTGCCCGAATCCGGTGCCACCCGCCTGGTCACCCGCGCCAGCGACGGCTACACCATCTCCCTGCCGCTGGAGCCGCTGCGCACCGGCGAATGGCCCGGATACCTGGTCATCGGCATGAACGGGGAACCGCTGTCGCCCGAACACGGCTTCCCGGCCCGCGTTTTCGTACCGGGCATCTACGGGCAATACACCGGCGCGAAATGGCTCACCGAACTGGAACTCGCCGACGACAGCCACGTCGACTACTGGATCAAGCGCGGGTGGCCGCAGGAGCCGCTGTGGGTGCGCCCGCAAGCCCGCATCGACGTCGCCGCCACCGGCAGCCCGGGCTCGGGCAAATGCACCGTCGCCGGTGTCGCCTGGGCCCCGCCGCACGGCGTCGCCGGGGTGGAGATCCGCATCGACGAAACCGACTGGATCCCAGTCGAACTGGGTGCGGAGCTGGCCCCCGCCGCATGGCGGCGCTGGCGCACCATCATCGACCTGCCGCCCGGCTCGCACACCATCGCCGCCCGCGTCACCAGCCGGTCCGGCGAGGTACAGGACGCGCAGACCCGGCCGCCGTACCCGCTCGGACCGGGCGGGTTGCACACGGTCACCGTCGACGCGTGAGGGCATGGTCGCGCACGGCCGCCACCCGCCTCACAACCGGGGGTCGTTGACCAAGCGGAAGTCGTGCAGATCGTCCCGCCCACCGGCCGCGGTGAAATAGCGGCCGGGCAACTCGTTGGGGGGCATATCGCACGCGCGGGCGATGACCGAGGCGGGCAGGCGCAACAGATCTCGGCCCAGATGCCATGGGGTGACGAGGCGTGCTTCGTCACCGAAGAGCAGAACACACCGCACCGGGACGCGGCCATCGGGCAGCAGGGCACGATCGGCCGTGTGCCGCCACTGCGTGAGGGTGTCGAACAACCCAGTGAGGTCGAGGCTTTCGCGCGCCCCCTCGAGCGCCGCGGCATAGTCGCGATCGAACCGCTCGATATCGCCCGCGTCCAGACAGGCGCGAATCGCCGCCGGACTGGCATGCGCGGGTAGCGGGAAACCGTGCTCGAACTTGGCGTAACCATGCTCGGCTGTCATGAAACCCACGCTAGACGGAAGTCGAGGGGTCTTGCGTGGAATCGGTACGGAACGGTCCGCTTCGACTCGCCGAGCCCGCCGCCGTGATGAGCCCGCCGCCCTGCTCGTCAGAAGCGCCCGCCCCTGCTGATCCGCCGCGATCCGGACGAACCGCCGAAGGATCCGGGGCCGTAGCTTCCGCCGCCGAAACCGCCTCCACCTCGGCGGTATTCGGTGCCCATGCCGCGCAGCACGCTGTTGATGAGGATTCCGCCCAGTACCGCGCCTGTTTGTGAGTTGCCGGACGAGTGGCTGGCCTGCCAGGTTCGCACATCCGCTTGAGCGGTGTGCAGCGCTCGGGTGCCCAATTCCGCTGCCCGTTGCGCGGATTGGAGCGCCTGGGCCGGGTCGGTGGTGGCGAATCGTTGGGCGTCGTCGAGATGGCGCTGGGCCTCGGCGAGGCGGGTGCGGGGCTCGGCGTCCACGCCGCCGCGGCGGGTGCTGATGAAATCGGCGGCGGCATTGATACTGCCGCGCGCGGCGGTGATCGTCTGGTCGAGGCGGCGCGCGAGCTCCTCGGCGGCGAGTTTGCGGTCGGTGGCCGCGGCGATGGCGCGGTCGAGGGTGGTATCGGCCGCGACCGCCTGCTGGAACGCGCCCAGCGGATTGCTGTCGCCGCCGGTCGTCGCCTGGTCGAGCGCGGTGCGCGCCCCCGCCAGCGCCGTCGGCAGCTCCGATCCGCCATGCGTCGCAAGGGTTTCGGCGGTGGCGATATCGCGTCGCAACTCGTCGACGATCCCGGGCAGCCCGGCGCGCGCGTCGGCGATATCGGTGGCCGCCGTATCCACCGCGTCGAGCAGGGTCTTCGCCGCGTCCACCGCGGATTCCGCCGCGCGAATCGCCGCCACCGCCGGGCCCTGCTGCCCGACCGGCCGCGCCACCGCCGCGCGCCCCTCCTCGATACCGCGCTCCGCGAAGGCGATTCGCTCCCGCGCCATGCGCACATTGTCGCGAACCGGGGCGAGCACCGACGCCGGTTGCTCACGCACCAATCCGTCGAGAGTGGCCTCCGAGCGCGGCGTCCGCGCCGTCAGCTCCACCAGGTCGCGCGTCAAACCATCCAGCCGCGCACCGGCATTGATGAGCAGATCGCGCATGGCGTCGAATTCGCCCACCTTGGCGTCGAGTTCGCGGTCGGCGCGCCCACAGGTGCTGATCAGCTCCACCAGCATGCCGCGCCGCTGGTCGGGCGACTCCGGAATATCGTCGTCGAGCTGCTGCCGGATCGAGAAGGCCTTGGCCAGAGCGGTTTTCGCGGCATCCAACGCGGCGGCGAACGGTGCGGTGGTGGTCGCCCCGAATTCGTCGGTGGCCAGGCGCAATTCCTCGGCGCTGGTGCGAATCGCGTTGTCGGTGTCGACCAGCAACTCCTTGGACCTGGCGTCGAGGGTCGGCAGCGGCAGCGCCGCGAGCGCGGCGGTATCGGTGGGGTCGAGCGCCCGAACCCGATCCAGCTCGGCGCGTGTACGTCTGGCGTGCCGGGTCTTCGACCAGAACCACAGCCCCAGCACCAGCAGCGCCACGAGTGCCGCGAGCACGAGAACCGTCCACACGCTGACACCGCCGGACTCACCCATGGCATCCGAGAGCCCGTGCGCCGCCGCCACTCCGGCCCCGGCCCAATCGCCCGCGCGCAGACGCGGCTCCACCTGGTCGACGAGTACCGCGTCCAGCTCGCCGTCGGTCACCGAACTCGGCATCGCCCCGGTGAACGCGTAGGCCCGATCGTCCACGGCGATCGACAGCAGCACGTCGCGATCCCCGAAGCTCGACGCCGAGGCGGTGCGCTCACCCCACTCGTTCGGCTCCAGCCCCGCGAAATTCCGAACATAGACGACCCACAGCCGTTCGCGTTCGCTCTCGTAGAGCGAGTCCACCGCCGCCTGCAACTCGGCTTCCTGCCCGGCGTCGAGCACCCCGGCGGTATCGGTGACGTAGCCGGGCAACCGCAGGGGCTGCTCGGCGCGGGCCTGCGCGGAATGTCCGGCGAGCATCGCGCACGCCAGCAGCAGCCCGGTCACCAGAAGGGTCAGCGGCTTCGGTAGCGCCATGGGTCCGAATCTATCCGCAGACAAGGGGTGCGTGAGTTTTCTTCCGTGCACCCGTGTCGGCGGCGATGACTACCATCGGCTACGTGATCACGATCGATTCGCCCTATACGGGCCACGTCGGCCCGGAAACCAATCCGCAACAGCGCGAGGTCCCGGGCGCACGCATCGTGAAGATGTCGGTGGGGCAGATGGACAACAACGCCTACCTGGTGCAGTGCGCGACGACCGGTGCGACCCTGCTCATCGACGCGGCCAACGAGGCGCAGCGGCTACTCGAGCTCATCGCCCAGGAGGCGGACGGGCGAATCGAGCTGATCGTCACCACCCATCAACACCCCGACCACTGGTGGGCGCTGAAAGATGTGGTGAACGCCACCGGCGCCCCCACCGCCGCCCACGAACTCGACGCGCCGCCGCTACCCGTCCAGCCCGACCGCCTGCTCGCCGAGGGCGAGGCGGTGCGCATCGGCGAACTCGACCTCGAGGTCATCCACCTGCGCGGCCACACGCCCGGCTCGGTGGCGCTCGCCCTCACCGACGGCGCGGGTCGCACCCACCTGTTCACCGGCGATTCCTTGTTCCCCGGTGGAGTAGGGAAGACGCACAGCCCGCAGGACTTCACCTCGCTGCTCGCCGACGTGGAGTCGAAACTGTTCGCCCGCTTCCCCGACGACACCGTCGTCTACCCGGGCCACGGCGACGACACCACCCTCGGTATCGAGCGCCCGGCCCTGCCCGAGTGGCGGCGACGCGGTTGGTGAAGACCCGACAGCGCGGCTACCCCGACCAGACCTGGATGGCAGCCGACAAAGCACCCGAGCGGCGCACACACGGCGTATGGCGCTGGACCGCGCGCCTGCTCATCGGCGCGGTCCTGGCCGGACTCGTGGTGGTGGGCGGCACCGCCGTGCGCGTCTGGCAGGTGGCGCGTATCACCGACTACTCGAAGGCCGACGCCATCGTGGTGCTCGGCGCCGCCCAATACGACGGCACTCCCTCCACGGTCTTCGAGGCGCGACTGGACCAGGCGTACAACCTCTTCCAGAAGGGCGTGGCGCCGCTCGTCGTCACCGTCGGCGGAAAACAGATGGGCGACAACTACACCGAGGCCGCCTCGGGCAAGAACTACCTGAAATCCCGCGGCATACCGGCCGATCGCATCCTCGCCGTCGAGACCGGTTCGGACACGCTGAAAAGCGTGGAGGCCGTCGCCCAGGCGCTCCAGGCCCGCGGCAAGACCTCCACGGTGCTGGTCAGCGACCCCTGGCATTCGCTACGCACCCGCACCATGGCCCGCGACGCCGGACTCGAGGCGTGGACCGCTCCCACCCGCACCGGCCCGGCCGTCTACACGCGGGAATCCCAGGCGCACGGCATCTTCCGTGAGACCTTCGCGCTGCTCTGGTACCGGATCTCGCACTACTCGGCCGATTTCGCGTACACGGCGGAGCAGTAGAGCCATGAGCGCCGACGCCTACGCCGAGCACGACCGGGAACGCCTGGTCCCCGAGTCCGCCAAGACGGCCGGACTCAGCTGGTCCTCGGCCCCGGCGCGCCGCACCGACTTCTCCCGCGACCGCGCCCGGGTGCTGCACTCCGCCGCGCTGCGCCGCCTGGCCGACAAGACCCAGGTCATGGGCCCGCGCGACGGCGACACCCCGCGCACCCGACTCACCCACTCGCTCGAGGTCGCCCAGATCGGCCGCAGTATCGCCGATGGTCTCGGCTGCGACCCCGACCTCGTCGACCTGGCCGGAATGGCGCACGACATCGGCCACCCGCCCTACGGCCACAATGGCGAGAAGGCCCTGGACGAATTCGCCGACGCCTACGGCGGATTCGAGGGCAATGCCCAGAACCTGCGCATCCTCACCCGCCTGGAGCCGAAGGTCATCGACCCCGACGGCCACAGCGCCGGGCTCAATCTGACCCGCGCCGCCCTCGACGCCGTCGTCAAATATCCGTGGGGGCGAAGCGGTTCCGGTACCAAGTTCGGCGCCTACGACGTGGACGTCGAGCGCCTCGACTGGGTGCGTGACGGAGCGCCCGCCCGCCGCCAATGCCTGGAATCGCAGATCATGGACTGGTCCGACGATGTGGCGTACTCGGTGCACGATGTGGAGGACGGCGTCATCGCCGGACGCATCGACCTGCGCGCGCTGGCCGATCCGCTCGAACAGTCCGCGCTCGCCGAACTCGGTTCCGCACAGCATCGTTCGCTCTCGGTGGGTGATCTCATCGCCGCCGCCCAGCGCCTGTCCGAACTACCGGTGGTCGCCGCCGCCTGCGACTACGACGGTTCACTCGCCGCCTCGGTCGCGCTCAAACGCCTCACCAGCGAACTCGTCGGACGCTTCGCCACGGCGGCGGTGGAGGCCACGCGCGAGGCGTGGGGCGGTCGCCAATTGTCGCGCTACGCCGCCGATCTCGAGGTGCCGCGCATAGTCGCCGCCGAGGTCGCCATGCTCAAGACCGTCGCCCTGCGCTACGTCATGTCCGATCCCATTCACAAGATCCGGCAGAGCTCGCAGCGCGAACGCATTCGGGCGGTGGCCGACCAGCTGCTCGCGACCGCCCCGCACGGGCTCGACGCGGTCCTGCTGCCGTGGTGGGACGCGGCCACCGACGACACCGCCCGCGTCCGGGTGATCGTGGACCAGATCGCCTCCTACACCGAGAGTCGTCTGGAGCGGGTGGCCGCCACCATCCCCTAACCGGCCCCCAACCCGCCGGAAAACGGTCGAACCACTCCGCGTCTGTGTCACCCTGGATGGTGAGAGACCGTCGCGCCCAACCTTTTTCGACCCAGCGGGCGTGACGGAATTCGGCGAGCAGGGGACCCGATGCCGATGGTGCTCGATTCCATTGTCGACCTGGAGCGATACCCGATGGACAGCCGTTCGTCCGCGTTCCGGAAAACCCTGATGGCGCACTGCCGCGCGCAATTCCTGATCACGGGTGCTGTCCTATTGCCCGAGTTCTTGAAAAAGGGATTCATTTTCGATATTGCCCGCACTGTTTCGGGCTCGGGAAAAATGAGCGAAGGGGCGCGAGCGTGCCACCTAGGTTCCAATACCCGAATCGTCCGGGCTGAAACTTCTCCCTTGTTGAGAGCCGCTGCTCGACGCCGCTTCCGGCGTGGTGGGGGCCTCGAAGCCGTCATGTTCCGCAATTCCCAATCCAGAGTTCGACGCAACAATCCGGAGGGTCGAACTCCATTTAATCTGGACGGTTGACCATATGTCTCGAGCCGTGAGATGCGAAGTTGTTGCCAGGGATTCGGCTGTGCGATCCTTCACCCGGAGACATTCCATCGGGGGGAATGCGACCGATAGGCAATTCTCGAATGGAATTTCTCTAGAGGGGGATCAGTCGCTCATGGGCGATCAATTCCGCGTGCCGACCCTGGATGCGGCCGGGCTACGAATGGACCGAGCGGGTTTCGGCATCCGTTTGCGGGATGCGCTGCACGACACGGGGGTCTGTTATCTCACCGGTGCCGAGATCCGGCGGCTACCCGTCGCCGACGTGCTCACGGCCACCCGCGAGTACTTCGCCGGTGCGCCCGAATCCGGCGTGGTGGACTTCTCGCGCCTGCGCGAGGACGCCACCACAAGCGCACTGCGCCAAGTGGTTTCGGAATGGGCATGGGGACTCGCCGAACTCTCCACCGAACTGCTGGGCGCGCTGGCCCAGGCGCTCGGGCAGCCGGAGGACTGGTTCGACCGCCGCGTCGGACGGGAAGTGCGGCCACAACTGCTGCACGCGAGACCGAATCCCGAGGGGGCCGTCCACGGCGACACCGGATTCCTGACCTTCCTGCTGCCGGACCTGTTGTGCGGCTTGCGGATCGGCGACGATCTCGAGGTCGCACCGCGCGAGAACGCCGTGCTGTTGACGCTCGGCCCGGCGGCCGAGTCCGCCACGGCGGGCTACCTGCGCGCGGTACCGCATCGGATGTGGTCCCCGCACGCGCACAAGAGCCGGGTAGGCGTGACCGTCGCCGTGGGACCGAGCGGCGACGCGCCGAACTAGCCGTGCATCGACGAGGGGGAACTGGTGGCGGGCGGCTCTCGCTGTTCGCCGCCACCACTGCCCCCTCGTGGGATCAGGTGTGCATGGCGAGGTAGTGGGGGATGGTTTCGGGTGGGGGGCCGTCGGCGACTATGCGGCCCTCGTCGAAGACGAGGACTCGGTCGAAGTCGGTGAGCAGGTCCAGGTCGTGGGAGATGGCTATGACCTGTTGGGGGATCGTGCGCAGGAGTTGGGCTATGCGGCGCTTGTTGCGCAGGTCCAGGAGGGTGGTCGGTTCGTCGAAGATGACGTAGCGGGGGCGGACGGCGAGGACCGCGGCGATGGCGAGCATTTGCTTCTGGCCGCCGGAGAGCAGATGCGCCGGGTGGTCGCGGAATTCGGTGAGGCCGTACTCGTCGAGCACCTCGGTGACGCGCTGTGCGATCTCCGGCTTGGCGAGGCCGTGGTGCTTGAGGCCGAAGGCCAGATCCTCGGCCACGGTGGGCATGACGATCTGGACATCCGGGTCCTGGAAGACGAAGCCGACCAGTCGGCGGATTTCCCGGCCCTTCTTGCGGGTGTCCAGGCCGTCCACGCGCACGTGTCCGGTGCTGGGAATCTGCAAGCCGTTGAGCAGGCGCGCGAAGGTGGATTTGCCCGAACCATTCGATCCGATCACGCCGATGCGGTGTTCGGTGAGCGTGAGATCGAGCGAGCGCAGCACCTCGCGCTCACCGAAGGTGTGGCCGACCGCCTCGAGCTCGATCACGCGCGGGCCGGAATGAGGGGATAGGCCCGGCGCACGGCGACCGCGGCCAGTGAACCGATGACGGTCTTGACGATATCGCCCGGAATGAAGGCCACCGAGGTGGTGAACGCCTTGGTCAGCGGGATGTGCGCGGCGGCCGCCATCCACGGAATGCCGATGGCGTACAGCACGATCGCGCCGCCGAGAAAGTTGATCGCCAGCGCGATGGGCAGGTTGTAGTGCTTCCACACGCGTTCGGTGAGCAATCCGATCACCAGTGCGCCGATCGGATAGGCGAGCACGAATCCGCCCGTCGGCCCGAAGATCACCGACAGGCCGCCGCGTCCGCCGGGCAGCACCGGCAGGCCGACCAGCACCAGTACGACGAAGAGCAGGATCGCCAGTGCGCCGCGCTTGGCGCCGAGAATCGATCCGGCGAGAATCACGCCCAGGGTTTGCGAGGTGAACGGCGCGAACGCACCCGGCAGTTGGATGAGCGGGAAGAACCCGAGCACCACCATGATTGCCGCGAACAGCGCTATCTGCGCCAAATCCCTACTACGCACCGGAGCATCGTAGGGGAGCGGTGGTCGGGCTCTGGTACAGCGGTCCCGGTCACTGCAGCCCGCGTGCGTCCAGGGCCTCGCCGAGATTGTCCGCCATGCGCAGTGTCCGAATGAGCAGCGGAACCAGGAAGGCCGTACTCCGCTCGATCCCCCGAGCCCGCTGCGCGGCCCGCACCAACTCGGCCTGCTCCCGAATCACCGGAATGAACCGAATCGTCATGGCGACCAGCAGCCCCACCCGCTCCGGCCGCACACCAAGCGGTTTCAACGGCCGCAACACCCGCTCGACGGTATCGATCATCGCTGTCGTCCGAGTGGTGAGCGTCACCAAATTCGCCAGCAGCACCAGCGCCAACACCCGCTCACTCACCAGCACCGCACTGACCCAGCCCGTGAACACCCACTGCGCCACCGCGATCAACCCCAAGAACGGCGCGATCCCCACCACCTGCCGTCCGGTAACCCGCCAAGGAATCCGCGCCACCGCATACCCGCCGAGCACAACCCCCAACGCCACAGCCAGCCACACCATGGACGGTACAAAGAACAGCGCACTCCCCGCCCCCGCCAATACGAACAACTTGACCCCCGCGGGCACGGCATGCACCGGAGTCTTCGCATCGTGATAGAGGCTGAGCACCGCTGAATCCTGACACGCCCCCACGGTGCAGCCGTCCTGGGATGCTTGGTGATCTCTGGTCGGGGGTCGGAGCAGCCCCCCGGGGTCGTCGGTGCGAGCCTTCTGCAGCTCCCGGGGTCGTCGGTGCGAGCCTTCTGCAGCTCCCGGGGTCGTCGGTGCGAGCCTTCTGCAGCCCCCGGGGTCATCGGCGCGAGCCTTCTGCAGCCCCCGACTTGCCAACTCGCTTTTGGGGGTTCGGGGGCGAAGCCCCTGAGAGCTCCCCCGAGAGTTGGGCCCCGGCCTGTCCGGGTCGAGCGTGTCGGGTGCACGCGGCTAGACTCGCGGCGTGGCCGGACGACTTCCTGATCGTGATATCGCAGCGATTCGTGAACGCGTCCGGATCGAGGATGTCGTCGGCGAGTATGTCGCGCTGAAAGCCGCCGGGCCGCTGTCGCTGAAGGGGCTGTGCCCGTTCCACGACGAGAAGTCGCCGTCGTTCCATGTGCGCCCGCAGCACGGTCACTTCCACTGCTTCGGCTGTGGCGAGGGCGGCGATGTCTTCGCCTTCCTGCAGAAGATCGAGCATGTCGGATTCGTCGAGGCCGTCGAGCAGATGGCCGACCGGATCGGCTACAAGATCAATTACGAGGGTGGCGGCACCTCGGTGCAGCGCGACCGCGGCACCCGTGCCCGCCTGGTCGCCGCCAATGCCGCCGCGCACGAGTTCTACGTCGCCCAGCTCAACGAGCCCGAGGCCGAGGCCGCGCGCAAATACCTCACCGACCGCAATTTCGATGCCGCCGCCGCCCGCCAGTTCGGCTGCGGCTACGCCCCCGGCGGTTGGGACGCGCTCACGAAACACCTGCTGCGCAAGGGTTTCGAGTTCAAGGAACTGGAGGCCGCGGGCCTGTCGAAGCAGGGCCGCCAGGGCCCCATCGACCGCTTCCACCGCCGCCTGCTGTGGCCCATCCGCAATCTCAGCGGCGATGTGATCGGCTTCGGCGCGCGCCGCCTCTACGACGACGACCAGATGACCGCCAAGTACATCAACACCCCGGAAACGGTGCTGTACAAGAAGTCTCAGGTCCTCTTCGGCCTCGACTACGCCAAGCGCGAGATTGCCAAGGGCCATCAGGCGGTCGTGGTCGAGGGCTACACCGACGTCATGGCCATGCACCTCGCGGGCGTGAAAACCGCTGTGGCGTCCTGCGGTACCGCCTTCGGCGACGAACACCTCGCGATTCTGCGAAGACTGCTGCACGACGACAATTTCTGGCGCGGCGAGATCATCTACACCTTCGACGGTGACGCCGCCGGTCAGGCCGCCGCCCTGAAGGCCTTCGGCGGCGATCAGAAACTGGCCGGACAGACCTACATCGCCGTCGCCCCCGACGGTATGGACCCGTGTGAGCTGCGCCAGAAATCCGGCGACGGCGCGGTCCGCGATCTGGTCGCCCGCCGAGTCCCGTTGTACGAGTTCGTGATTCGCGGCCTGCTCGCCGAACACAACCTCGACACCCCCGAGGGCCAGGTGGAGGCGCTGCGCCGCGCGGTCCCCGTCGTCGCCCAGATCAAGGACAACGCCCTGCGCAAGGCCTACGCCACCAAACTCTCCGGCTGGGTCGGCTGGGACGATATCCAGCTCGTGGTCCGCCGTGTCGGCGAGGAGGCCCGCAAAATGGCCCGCGGCGGCGGCGCCCGCCCCGGCATCCCCGAACGCGAAGCGGCGCAATCGGTTACCGAACACCCCGCCGCCCGCCCCAACCCGCACGACCCCGTGCTGCTCCCGCAGCGCCAATCCCTGGCCGTCGCCATCCAGTACCCCGCCCTGGCCGGACCCCCCTTCGACGCCCTCGAGCCCGAAGCCTTCACCCACCCCGCCTACGTGGCCGTGCGCGCCGCCATCGCCGAAGCGGGCGGCGTCTCCCGCGGCATAGGCGGCGCCGAATGGGTCAACCTGGTCGCCGACCACACCCCCGACCTCACCCTGCGCGCCATGGTCTCCGAACTAGCCGCCGAACCCATCCCCGTGAAGACCGCCAACGACGTCCCCCGCTTCATCACCGGCGTCCTGGCCCGCACCCAGGAAGCCTGGATCGGCCGCCAGATAGCCACCCTGAAATCCAAACTCCAGCGCATCTCCTCCACCGACCAGCCCGAGGACTACTACGCCCTCTTCGGCGACTTGGTCGCCCTGGAGCAATACCGCAAGAGCCTGCTCACCCAGGCCATGGGCAACTCGGACGATTTCGCGATCGGTAGCTGACCGGGTGACTCGGTAGCGAACCGGACGGTCGTTCGTCTTTCGGTAGGCTGATCCCGCACGATCTCAGCTGGATGATCTCGACCGATCCGAGACCGGTGACGGCGGAGGTGGCAGGTGACCGAGATTTTCGTGGAGAGCGAATTCGCGCCGCTGCGGACGGTGGTGGCCGCGCAGAGCGAGGTGGCCATCCCGGCCTCGGTACAAGATTCGCCCGATATGCGCTTTCTGCCCGAGGATTCGTTGCGGCTCAACCCGATCGGGCAGGACATGCGCGATGGAGCTCCCGAACGACAGGCCGCCTGGGAACGGGAGCGCGAGGCGTTGTGCGCCGTGCTGGCACGGCACGGGGTGCGAGTGCTCCGGCCGCGAATGCTGACCGAGGCGGAGAAGGCCGCCGCGGGCGACGACGGCTACGCCAACTTCTTTGCCCGCGACCCGTTCTTCACCATCGGAAACCACGTGATCGAAGCCTCGATGCGGTTCCGGCACCGGCGCACGGAAGTGCTGCCGATGCGCGACATCATGCGCGAGCAGGTGTACCCGGCCGACTGCGGCTACGTCGCGGTCCCCATGCCGGAGATCGCCGAGCCAGGCGACCCGACGCTGGGACCCGGCCCGTTCCTGGAAGGCGGTGACGTCCTCGTCCTCGGCGAGCAGGTCTTGGTCGGGGTGTCGGGGCTGGCCTCCAACGCTCTCGGCGCTCAATGGCTGGCGAAGTACCTCGCACCCCACGGCTACACCGTCGAGGTGGTCCGCCTGGACGAACGCATCCTGCACCTGGACTGCGCCCTCGGACTGATCCGGCCGGGACTGCTGGTGGTGTGCGAGCAAGCACTGCTCGACGGATTACCGGAGACCCTGCGCGACTGGCGCCGCATCACCGTCGATTTCGACGCGGCCACCCGGCTCGCGACCAACGGATTACCGCTCGGCCCCGACGTTTACGTGACAGACCCGGAGTTCGCCTTCCTCGGCGAGAAACTCGAAGACCACGGCGTCCGAGTGGAATACGTCGACTTCGCCATCACCCGCTCCCTGGGCGGTTCGTTCCGCTGCAGCACCCAACCCCTGCTCCGGCGCAACTGACGACGGCGCGGCCGAGCTCAGCCCCGCAGCTGATCGTGCGGAACCAACACGGTGGTCCGCTCGTCCAGCGGCACCATCGGCTCCAACTTCGGCTGCGTGCTCAACTTGTCCGACAGCTTCTGCCGCCCCACCAGCACCAGCTTCCGAGTGACAGGACTCTCATTGATCGCACGGGCGGTCTTGCTGATCTGCTCATACCGAGCCCGTCCGGCCTTCGCGCCCAACACATACCCAGCCGCGACACCGATGATCAACCGAAGCATTACTGAGAGCTCCTCCCGTTTGCCTGTCCGCGCCTACATCCTGCCCGACACCAACCCCCGCTGTCGATCCGGCACCCCGCCCCACTCCCCACACATGTCCGCAGGTAGAACGGCGATTTGGGATCTAGCCAAAACGTACGCTAAAGTTTCAATCCGTTCGGCCAGCCAAGCCGAACAGGATCAATCCCCTATAGCTCAATTGGCAGAGCAGCCGACTGTTAATCGGCAGGTTTCTGGTTCGAGTCCAGATGGGGGAGCAAGAACAAGCCCCTGACCAGGTAATTTGGTCAGGGGCTTGTTTGTTTTCTCCATTGTGCTGGACCATTTCCGAAAGCATCAAACGTTCAGCGTCACAACGGTCGTCAGTGGGTCGCGTCCCTGCTCGAGTACCGCCGATGAGTCCGGTGCCCGCTGAGGCGACGCGATGTTGTGCCGCTCGGCGGTTCCCCCGCGAGTCGCCAGCTGTTTGGCGGCGGTTTCCGAATCCGGCGTCTCGGCGATCTGTGTGACGACCGCTTTCCGGAACGTGTACCGAGTCACGTCCGAAGCGCCTCATCCCGCCCCAGGGAAGACGGGCGGGCCAGGGAAGACGGGCGGGGCTTCAATATCTGGATGGTGAACGGCGGCAATGCGACAATCCGTTGTCCAGCATCGGTTTTCGTCCATTTCCGCCGAAGCAGCCCTTCCTGCTCGGCCTCGCGACGGTCGCCGAGACCGTGAATGTTGCTGGCTCCGTGGCGAAGTCGAACTGGTCACAGCATGCGGCCAGCACGCGGGTGTTCCCGGAATCTCCTTCCCTGCCAGGCACTTCCGAAGCTGAATCACCGCAACTGCCGAATTCGGCTACTGGACTTGGACTTGGCATTCCGATCCCCTCCGTTGTGGTGGGGGATCAGATTGTGTATACCGTCCAATCTGTCGCATGTGGTCGCTATTCTCCGTTATGTTGTTGAGCCGCAACGGTCTTGGAGGGGTGCGATGGTAGAACAGCTCGACGTAGGCAACGCCAAGGAGGGCATCGGCAGGACCGTCGACAGTATCGGCAAGGCAGCATCTCAGTTCGCCGGGCAGGTCGGCAGTGTCAGGGACGTTGCCAGAGTCAGGGTCGAGAAGCTGACGACGAAAGGGCCGGACCCCTACGAAGTGGCCGTGGCGGAGTACAACGGCGCCTTCACGGCGATGGCCGACAGGGGCTTGTCTCTGTTGCGTCAACGCGAACGTTCGACGGACCTGATCGAGCTGGTCGAGCAGTTGGTGAACAGCATCGCCAACACCCCGAAATCATTCGACACCGACTTCGACGAGATCGAGGTACATCGGAAACGGTTCCTGCACGCGGAAGATTTCGCTCAGAAAGAGCTGGAAGCGGCGCGGGTCTCAGCTGCCGGTGCCGGTGCCGGGTTCGCGGCGGGCACCGCGGTAGCGGGCTTGGCGCCTTCGGCGGCGATGTGGGTCGCCACGACCTTCGGGACGGCTTCGACCGGCACTGCGATCTCGACCCTTTCCGGGGCGGCAGCCAGCCAGGCGGCCCTGGCGTGGCTCGGTGGTGGCGCGCTGGCCGCCGGTGGCGGCGGCACCGCGGCGGGCACCACATTGCTCGCGCTGGCCGGTCCGATCGGCTGGACCGTCGCGGGCGCAACCCTGCTCGCGTCGATCGCTCTGTTCGCGAAGAAGAGGTTCGAGAATCGAGAAGCGAAGCACGAGGCGCTGATTGCGATCAAGCGCAATGCCACCCTCGTCGAGGGCATGGATGCTCAGATCGAGGATCTCCTTCAGCGGACGACCTTGCTCCGCGAAGGGCTGGTAAAGAGTTACAGCGAAGCGCTGGTGCACTTCCGCGCTGATTTCCACCTGCTCACCCCTGCGGAGCGGTCGGCTCTTGCTGCGTTGGTGAACAACGCGAAGTCGTGCGCGACCATGCTGAGCATGCGCGTCCAGGATGCCGATAGTGAGTGACGCTGCCGAGTTCGTCACGAACATCCAGGAACAGGCCGTTGCTTCCTGGGTGAGCTACCTCAACCAGCTCCGCGTAGACAACCTTTTGAGCGCGCTCAGCCAGCGGGACGAGCATCTTCGGGATGCGCTCGCCAGCGTCGACGAAGCCGTCAGGAAGATCGACCTCGAGGTGGTCGCAACCAACCGCGGCGGACAGCACGGCATGCACGGCTTCATCGCTGAGATCGCCGAAGTCGGGATCGGCAACGCCCGCAAGCAGATCCTCGGCCACGAGGCCGTCTACCAGTGGGTCAACGACAACGGACCCGTCGACCTGATGCGCGGAAGTGTCGAGATCCAGCAGAAGTTCGTTGCCGCCGGTGGCCGCTTCTCGCTGGGCGCGATCGCCGAGCACCTCCAGAAGTATCCCGAATACGTACGCAACGGTGGGAAGTACCAGATCCCCCGTGATCACTTCGAGGTGATCCAGCGGCTCCATGGCTTGTCGCCCGAGGAAGTGAGCAAGCTGCTGTCACGCAGTGGCGACGGACCTTCCCTCAGAGACTGGCAGCGGGTCCAGGTGTTCTTCCAAGGCGGATCGGTCGGGTTCGAATCGCTCGAACCCTCGGCGCTCGAGTACAACGAGGTGCAGCGCGGTGTCTACACCTCGACCATGGCGGCGGAAAAGGACTCGCTCCGCGCCACGGACCGGTCTCTGCGCGACGACGCCCACCGGCGCAGCGGACCGACGCTGCGAGAAGGAGGTACGGCCGCACTCACGGCCGCCGCGACTGCGGGCGGGACCACGTTCGTACTGGCAGTGGTCGCCAAGCGTCGAGAAGGCAAGCGGCTCAATGAGTTCAGCGGCCGCGACTGGATCGAGATCGCAGGCGAGACCGGCTCAGGTTTCGGCAAGGGTGGCCTCCGAGGACTGAGCATCTACGCGCTCACGAATCTCACCGCGACCTCCGCGGCCGTCGCCAGCTCGATCGTCACCACATCCTTCAGCATCGCCGAGCAAGC
The DNA here is from genome assembly GCF_044459025.1 of Nocardia sp. NPDC050406. Taxonomy (NCBI): domain Bacteria; kingdom Bacillati; phylum Actinomycetota; class Actinomycetes; order Mycobacteriales; family Nocardiaceae; genus Nocardia; species Nocardia sp. NPDC050406. The sequence continues at coordinate 1,441,491 of NZ_JBITIM010000002.1, forward strand.
GAACAAGCTGCGCCGCAACGACATCGACGAACTCGAGTTCATCGAAACCTGCGAGCTCATCACCTTGGAGGCCGCGGTACGCGCGCTGTCCTCTTTCATCGGCCAAGCGACCATCCCCATTCCCATCCTCGGCGCCGTCATCGGCACCACGGTCGGCACTGTGATGTACAAAGCCGTCGCGTCGTCGTTGACGAAACGAGAGGCGGTGCTGATCCAGCGGTACCTCGACGAGCAGCGCACACTCGACGAGCAACTCGCCGCCGAGTACCAGGCGATACTGGACAGGCTGGACCGGAGCATGTCGGACTATCTCGGACTGCTCGAACGAGCCTTCTCGCCCGACGTGCAGGTCGCGATCGTCGGATCAATTGAGCTAGCGGTGGAACTCGGCGTGGCTTCGGACGAGATCCTGGATTCCGATGAGAAGGTCGACGCCTACTTCCTCGATTAGTGAGAGTGGCCGCAGCCGACGTGGCACATATGGCGGTGGAGGTCTGTAGGCCGCGATGGCGGGTTATTCGGACGCGCGATTGCGACTTTTCCGTAGCCTGGATGCGTGGAGCGTGGAACCGGTTGGGATTTCGCGGTGAGCGATGCGGTGGGTGGTCCGGCGGTCATCGGGTATCGCGATGTCGGGGGTGTTGGGTTGGATCTGAGGGTCGCCGGGGCGGCGGTGGTGACGCTGGTGGTCGAGTTCGGGGGTGGTGGGGTGGTGATCGAGGATGCCGAGGGGGTGCGGGAGGTCGGTGGATTTGTCGCGGGGCTTCCGTTGGGGGCCATGCGGATTCGGGGGGAGGGGGTGCAGTGTGTCGAGGTGCGGATGGCGCCGGGGCGGGCTTATTCGCTATTGGGTATCAGCCCAACGGATTTGGGGCGGGGAGTCGTGACGGTGGAGGACATGTGGGGGGTGCGAGGGGGGGCCTTGCGGGAGCGGCTCGCCGCTGCGGAGGGCTGGGGTGAGCGGTTCGCGGTGACGAAATCGTTTCTGGCGCGGAATGAGACGCCGTGGAGCGCTGATCCCGAGGTGCGCGAGGGGTGGGAGCGGATTCTCGCGTCGCGGGGGCAGGTGCGGATCGGGGAGCTCGCCGACATGGTCGGGTGGAGCCGTAAGCGGTTGTTGGCGCGGTTCGAAGCGCAGATTGGGTTGACGCCCAAGCGGGCGGCGATGCTGGTGCGGTTTCGGCATGCGGTCGACGAGTTGTTGGCGGGGCGGCCTGCGGCGGAGGTCGCGGTGGAGTGTGGGTATACCGATCAGGCGCACCTGTGTCGGGATGTCTCGATATTCACGAATGGGACGCCGGGGGCCGTGGCGGAGCGGCATTTGCCTGCCATTGCTCGGCAGCGATACCGGGCGTGGGGGAAATTTTTCCAATACCGGCCGGGGGTCGCCGCTCGATAGTGGGGCTATGCGCGACACCCTCGATTCGAGCAAGCTACAGACCGCACTCGACACTGTTCATCAGGCGGGTATGCCTGGGATTTTCGCGGAGGTGCGGGACGGCGCGGACTGCTGGCGCGGGGCGGCCGGGGTCGCCGATCTCGCCACTGGCCGCCCGGTCACACCCGATATGCGGCACCGCGTCGGGAGCATTACCAAGCCGTTCACGGCGGCCGCCGTGCTGCACCGTGTCGACCAGGGCGATATCGGGCTCGATACTCCGATCGGCCACTATCTGCCGCGGCTGGTTCCCGGCGAGCGGGGCGCGGCGATCACGGTCCGGATGTTGATCAACCACACCAGCGGCCTCGCCGAATACCTGCCGTACGCGTATCCGTCGCTCGCGGGATTTCCCGCCGTGGGCAAGACGACGCCGGAGAGCCTCGAAGCTCACCGATTCACCAAATTCGACGCGATCGAGCTGATCGAGATGGGCGTCGCGGCCCCTGCCGTCGGCGCACCGGGCGGCACGCCCGGGGTCTACTCCAATACGAATTACCTTCTCCTGGGCCAACTTCTGGAAGCCGTCACCGGCATCTCCGCCGAGAAGTGCATCACCCGTGACGTCATCGAACGCGCCGGACTGCGCGACACCGAACTCCCCTCCACACCGGAGATCGACGGACCGCATTCGCGGCACTACGAGGCGTGGTTCGGCATGATCGACCCGCCGCGCGACTACAGCGTCTTCGACATGTCGTGGGTGAGCCCGGCGGCCTCGCTGATATCCACCGTCACGGACCTGAACCGCTTCTTCGACCTGCTGTTCTCCGGCGAGCTCATCAGCCCGTCGGCGCTGGCCCAGATGCGCGGCACCGTCCCGGTCGTCTCCTTCGAGGGCGAAATCCTGGATTACGGTCTCGGCCTACAGAAGTCGACGCTGCCCGGGCTCGGCACCTACTGGGGGCACGAGGGCTCCGCCTGGGGCAGCGGTGCGATGTCGTGGACCAGCGCCGACGGCAGGCGGCAACTGTCCGTCGCGGTGAACCTCCAGCGCTGGCACCGCCTCGACGCCTCGCAGCGCCCGCTGCCCCACCCCATCGACGCCGCGCTGGCGGCTTTCGTTCGACTGGCCTTGGGCGGCTGAGGATTACGCGGAGGCCTGCATATCCGCCACGATCGCCGCGACCCGGTCGCTGGCCTGCGGCGCCCAGTGCGGGTGAGTGGTGACGTAGAGCCGATCCGCCTCCACGGCCGCCAAGATCATCTCGGCGGCGCGGGCCGCCGGGATGGCCTCGGCCGCGAGCTGTCCGACCGCGCCGAGGGCGGGTGCGAAACGCGCCCACTGGTCGGGAGCCAGCGAGGCCAACCAGCCTTCGGTGGGCTGCGGGGGAGTGGAATCACCGTCCGCGAGAAGGGGTTCGATGCCCTCGGTGATGGAACGCAGCATTCGGGTGTCGACCGGGCCGGGGCAGACCACCGTGGCCCCGATCCCCGGAGCCAGGACGCTCAACTCGCCGTGCAGCGTCTCGGTGAGGGAGACGACGGCGTGCTTGGTGGCGGCGTAGGGGGCATTGAACATGCCCGTGGTGACGCCCGCGAGCGACGAGGTATTGACCACGTGGCCGCGCCCGGCGGCGATCATGAGCGGCACAAAGGCGCGTATCCCATTGACGACGCCTTGAACATTGACGCCCCAAACCCGTTGCCACTCCTCGGGTTCCACCGCCCACACCGGTCCTCCTGCCGCCGTCCCGGCATTGTTGAACACCAGATCGACGCGACCGAAACGCTCCATCGTGGTGTCGGCGAGCCGCCGCACCTGCGCGGCATCGGCGACATCGATGGGAACCGACAGGGTGTCGGGGCCGAGCGCGGCGGCGACCTCGGCTACCGCGTCAGCCTCGAGATCGGCGAGCACCACCCGAATGTCGCGGGCGCGCAACGCCTCCGCGACGGCGCGCCCGATCCCATTGGCGGCACCTGTGACCACCGCGACCTGTCCACTGTGCAGTTTCATCTGTCTTCCCTTCCCTCCGAAGCGGTCGCGCGGTCGAACAGCGTGACCAGTTGTGTCGCATAGAAATTCACGTCGATCGTCGGATCCACGGCGTACCGAATACCGATGGTCTCGATGGCGGCGCGCAGCGTGACCGCCAGGACATGGGCATCGACATCGCCCAATTCCTCGGCACTCTGGCCCTCGCGTAGCGCCTGCTCGAGTGCGGTCAGCGGCGAGTCCGCGCCGGTGTCGTCCAGGAACGGCTCGCCGACGGCCGCGCGGGCATTGCTGTTGAGTTCGATGAGGGCGCGCAGCACGGCCGTCCGCTCCCGCATGAACTCCATATTCGCGGTGATGTAGGTCGCCAGCCATTCCCGGCGGTCGCTCGTGGCCGACAGCCGCGGCGCGATGAACTCCATCGCGGCGTCCTTCGCTGCCACCACCACCGCGCGCATCAACTCGTCCTTGCCGCTGAAGTGATAGGAGATCAGCCTCGTACTGCTGAGCCCGGCATGCTGGGCGATCTTCGCGAAAGAGGTGTGCGCGTACCCGTTTTCGGCCAACACCTCGATCGTCGCGGCCACGATCTGCTCGCGTCGCTGTGCCGCCGTCGGCGACAGCGCACCTGTTACTCGCATGAGTAACAAGTTACTTGTATGAGTAACTCCGTGCAACCGTGCCCCGCGACGATTCCATCCGATCGCCCGCGCGTGGCAGGATCGTGCGGCACAGCGGTTTTCACGACGAGTACGGGAGGTGGTTGTCATCCGTCTCCGATACGCGCACTACCGCAGGCGACGTCGGAACCTGATCGAGGTGCAGCGACAGGCCGCCCGATTGCGGCCGTTCACCATGGTCGAATTCGGTCGGATACTGGCCGAGGCGAGCGGGACTCCGGTTCGGATCGTGTCCACGACGAGCCTGCCCTCGGCCGTCGCGGGCCGGTGGTCACGCATCGGCGCGGGCGATCTCATCGAATACGACGCCGAGCTGCCCGAGATGGCGCGCATCAATACCGTGCTGCACGAGGCGGGGCATATTCTGCACGGCCACACCGGCGTCGAGCACCGGCTCGACGCCGGGCAGGCGCTGTGTTCGGTGCTCGGACCCGCCGCCATCGGGAATTTCGCGCGGGTCAGGTATCGGTCGGCGTACGACACCCGCAGTGAGCGCGAGGCCGAGAACTTCGCACGGCAGACCTTGCGCACCATCCTGTGGAGTGACGGCGACACCGGCCATACCGCCGAAATCCGTGCGGCGCTGGGTTTTCCGCGCACGAGGATCGAGTAGCCGTGGCGGGATTCCACACGGCGGTCGCGGCGCTGATCCTGGTCGGCGTCCTCGCGATGATGTGGCAGCTGCCACCGCAGGGAGCGCGGGGCGAGCGCGTCCCGGTGATCGTCCTCGCGCTGATCTCGATCAGCAACCTCCTGCTCACACCCGCCGCCGAGGCGCTGTTCGCGGGCGTCCGAGACAACACCTCCTACCTGCTGAGCCATCTGTGCGTGCTCACGGCGGTGGCCCTGACCACGGTGTATTGGGGTGACTACCTCGCGTCCGCATCGAGTGGCCGCCGCGCGCTGACCACCTGCGCCGGTTACGGATTCGTGCTCGTCGCCCTGGTGGTGCTGTTCGCGACCTCGCCGCAGCGGCCGCACGGCCTGGGGTTCGGCCGGGAATTCGCCGAGAGCCCGGGCATGCAGCTCTACTGGATTCTCCAGGCCATCATGATGATTCACGCGCTGTCCGCACTGGCAGGCGTGGCGGCCCGTGCCCGCGCGCGGGAACGCCACTGGCGGCGCGGGCTTTTGAGCGTTCTGACCGGCGTCGCCGTGCTGTTCGCCGTCTACGAGGTATGGGTGATCGTCGTCGTCACCGTCTGGCCCACCGTGCCGCCGCTATGGGCGCAATGGATCACCAGCACGTTCCAGATCGGGGCGACCATGCTGCTGGTCGCGGGCGCGATCGCCCCCGCGGTGCTGGGGGTGCTGCGCAGCGCCCGTCTGGCCCGGTCCTATATCGAACAACTTGCGCCCCTGCACGATTGGCTGACACGGCGCTACCCGCAGGTGCGGTTCCGCACGCGGCTCGTCCGGCGGGCCGAAACGCGCGTCACCGATATGCTCATCGAGATCAGCGATGCCCTACGGCTCCTGCAACGCGATGCGCCGACGGTGGCGGCCGCCTACGGCCTGGACCACGACACCCTCCGTGCCGCCGCCGACGGCAGCTCCCAGCACGCCGCCTACGAGCTCGGCGCGGCCCGCCTGTTCCGCTCCCGAAACCGACTGCCCCACACAGAGAATTTGATGCTGTAGCATGGCCGCGACATCGAAGGCGATCTCAGGGGGCGTGGTATGAGCGGGTCTGCCTTCTCGGACCGACTCGAATATCTGTTCCGAACGCTGCCCAATCCCAAGGGCCGCCGCTACACCGCCGACGAGATCGCGCGCCGATCCACCGAACTCGGCTACCCGATCTCGGCAGTCTATGTCGCACAACTGCGTTCGGGCCTGAAACAGAACCCCTCGCTCAAGCACGCCACCGGTCTGGCCGCCGCCTTCGGTGTGGACATCCGCCTGTTCACCGACGACGACGTCTGGCAGCGCGGCCGCGAGGAGATCGAGTACCTGCGCCTCAGCACCGCCCCGGGCCTGGAAGCCGTGGCATTCCGGGCCGTGGACCTGTCCCAGCAGTCCCTGGCCTCGCTGATCGACTACCTGAAGTTCCTGCGCGTCCAAGAGGGCCTGCCCGCTGACCCGCCGGACCTCCCCGAAACCTCATCGTGAACGGCTGACGTTCACACCGAACCGGTCACCGACGACGTCACATTCCATTCGTTCGGGTGGCCGTGTACCGACGGGTCGTAGAGGACCACGAACCAGAACTGCTGCGGCGACGACAGCGGGAACGGCCCTACGGCCAGTTCCTCGGAGGTGTAGCGGTCGTCGCTGACGGTACGGACCCATTTGGGAGTGCGGTCCTGTTGATCGAGCCACTTCTGATAGACCGAGCGGGATGGCTTGGCGGCCATGATCACCGACAGCAGGGGCAGTGCTTCGAGGTCCGCGGTCGTCGAGACGAACCGAAGCTCGCCCGTCATAGCTCTCGCCTCACCGGATCGGCCTGAGGGGGCAGCGTTCGATCCTCGGTATCGATATCGGCCATGGGTGCAATCCTGCCTTGTTCGGGACCGGTCGTTCCGGTGAATCGCGACGATCGTTGGGGGCCAGGCTCGTCGCGCCCATTGACGGCCCCGAATCCCGGGCGTACCGTCGGTTTTGACAAATAGTCGAAATTCGTCAAAGTGATGTGAGTATGGGCGTCAACGAGCTCGAGCGGGAACAGGCGATTCTGGACGCGGCGGCGGAGCTGCTGCTGCGGCTGGGATACAACAAGGTGACCATGGGCGATGTCGCGGAGAATGTCGCGCTGCATCGCGGGTTGGTGTATCTGCGGTTCCGGACGAAGGACGAACTCGTCGAGGCGCTGGTGCTGCGGGAGACCAATCGCTACGCCGACCGCTGGCAACAGCATCTGGAGGCGGACGCGCTGGGCGGCAGCGTGGCCAGCGTGTACCGGGCCATGGTGCGGGCGCTGCGGGAGCTGCCCTTGGCGGCGGCCATCGTGGGCCGCGACGAGACGGTGTTCGGGAAGTATCTGCGCAAGCCCGGCAATGTGTTCGAGCGCTTGCGCAACCCCATGGGAACGCAGCACTTTCTGGACGCCATGCGGGAGGTCGGGGCGGTGCGCGACGATATCGACACGCGCGCCGTGGCTTTCGTGCTCGACACGCTGACACCCGCACTGCGACAGACGTTTCCGGACGCGCGGGCCGGTGATACCGAACGCCCCTCGACCGAGGAGCTGGTCGACGCGCTCTCCGACATGCTCGAGCGCAGCCTGAACCCCTCGGCCGGACCGGATCTCGCGGCGGGCAAGCGCGTGCTGATCGAGAGCCTCACGCGCATTCGCGGCGATTTCGACGCCTCCTCGAACCGATCGGAAGGAGCGGCATCGTGACAGACACCGGTGCCCAGGAAGATCTACTGGTTCTGGAACTCCACGACCCGGCCGCGACGCTCGAACGCGCCGGTGGCAAGGGAGCCTCGCTGGCGCGCATGGCGGGCGCGGGCCTGCCGGTGCCGCCCGGATTCCATGTGACCACGGCGGCCTACCGGCGCTTCGCCGCCGCGAACGGATTGCGCGAGCGCCTGCTGGCCCAGACCGCGAACGTCTCGGCGGACGAACCCGCCACCTGGGAGGACGCCGCCGCGAAAATCGGTGCGCTGCTCGCCGACCAGCCGGTGCCCGAGGAGATCGACGCAGCCATCGCCGCCGCCTACGCGCGGATGGGTGAGGACGTGCCGGTCGCGGTCCGGTCCTCGGCCACCGCGGAGGATCTACCGGATATGTCCTTCGCGGGGCAGCAGGAGACCTATCTCGACATCCGCGGGCGGGCGGCGGTCGCGGATGCGGTGCGCCGCTGCTGGGCGTCGCTGTGGACGGCGCGGGCCATCGGATACCGTGCGCGACAAGGCATTGCGTCCGAGGATGTGGAACTGGCGGTGGTCGTCCAGGAATTGGTGCCCGCCGAGGCCGCTGGGATCGCGTTCACCGCCGATCCGGTCACCGGCGCGCGGGATCGGATCGTCATCAATGCCGCCTGGGGGTTGGGCGAGGCCATCGTCGGCGGTCAGGTCACCCCCGACACCTTCGTCGTCAGCAAGGCCGACCAGGCCGTTGTGTCCAGGGAGATCGGGGACAAGCGGGTCATGACGGTGCGTACCGGCGCGGGCACCGAGGAGCGCGATGTGCCCGCGGACCAGCGCACCCGGCCCGCGCTGGAGTCGCGACAGGCGGCGGAGCTGGCGCGCGTCGCGGTCCGTATCGAGGAGTTCTACCAGCAGCCCATGGATATCGAATGGGCGCTGCACGACGACCGGATCTTCATTGTGCAGGCGCGTCCGATCACCGCGCTGCCGGAGCCGAAAGCGCCTGCCCCGCAGTGGGAGTTGCCCGATCCGCACGGGAAGTACGTTCGTGGCAGCGTCATGGAGCTGTTGCCGAATCCCTTGTCGCCCTTGTTCGAGACGCTGGGGATTCCGGCGTGGTCGAAGGCGACCGTCGAGTACTACCACCGGATTCACCTGCCGTACTTCGATGATCCGCTCGCGGTCATCAATGGGTACGGGTACTACAACGTCGACTACACGCCGGGGCTGCTGGCGCGCATGGCCGTGGCGCAGCCGCGATTCCTGGCGGTCACGCTGCCGCGCAGATTGCGTGCGGCGCCGGAGATCTGGCACGCGGCCCATACGCGGTATCAGGAACTCGCGGCCCGGTGGGGAGCTCTCGACCCGGAGGCCGAATCGGCGTCGACGCTGTTGACGGGTGTGCGGGAGCTGGTCGCCGAAGCCGCCGAATACTACTTGGCCATTCAGGGCGGCATACTGCCCGCCGCGTACTTCAGCGAGTCGGCTTTCACCAAGGCGTACAACGCGATTCGCCGCGACGACGACCCACCCGCACTGGACTTCCTGCTCGGCTTCGACAGCAAACCGGTGCGAGCGGAGCAGTCGCTCTACGACCTGGCGCGCTGGGTGCGTACCCAGCCCGGGCTCGCCGACCGCGTCGCCGAGGCCGAGACCGCCGAATTGACGGGCCCGCCCGAGGGGGATGCGGCCTGGCGGGAGTTCCGCGACCGCTTCGCCGAACACCTGCGGACTTTCGGCGATATGGTCTACGACCTCGACTTCGCCGCGGCCGTGCCGATGGAGGATCCGGGCGCGCCCTTGCGCACGCTCGCCTACTTCCTCACCGAAGATGCCGCGAATCCCCATGCGCGCCAACGCACCGCCGAGCGCAAACGCGCGGCCGCCGAGGGAGCACTGGATCGTCGCGGTCTGCGCGCCGGACTGGTTCGACCGCTGCTGCACTGGGCGCAGGCCATGGCACCCATGCGGGAGGACGCACTGGCGGATGTGGGGCTGGGCTGGCCGGTGGTGCGGCGACTGCTGCGCGAGCTCGGGCGGCGGCTGGTCGCGGCGGACGCGCTCGTCGACGCAGGCGAGGTCTACCTGCTGCGGCTCGATGAACTCGACGCGGCGGTGCGAGCGCTGGACGCCGGTCGCGCACCGGAGGATTCACGCGCGATGGTCGCCGATCGACGGGAGACTCAACGGCAGCGCCGCGCCGTTGCCCCGCCGCATGTACTGCCTGTGGAGGGCGGCACGACATTTCTCGGGATGGATATCTCCCGCTTCCTGGGCGCGCACGCCGAGGAGACGGAGGACGCGATCAAGGGCACGCCCGGCAGCCCGGGGCAGGTCACCGCGCCCGCGCGAATCATCCACGGCCCAGAGGAATTCGATCAGATGCGCCGCGGCGATGTGCTGGTCGCCCGCATCACCACGCCCGCGTGGACACCGCTGTTCTCGTTGGCCTCGGCCGTGGTCACCGATGTCGGCGGCGCGTTGAGCCACAGTTCGATCGTGGCGCGCGAATACCATATTCCGGCCGTGCTCGGCACGGGGGCGGCCACCGAACGCCTGCGCACCGGGCAGCGCGTTACCGTCGACGGTGACGCCGGTCTGGTCACCATTGCCGAGCGGTGAGAGGCATGTCGACACCAGCGAACGAACTGCTGCCGGTCTGGCCGGATTCACCTGCGCCGCACCAGGACCCGCGACCGTACGGGCAGTTCACGAGTATCCCCGAAGTCCAGGGACACCACGACCTGCGCGTGTATCGCAATGTCACCCGTCCGGCGCTGGCCGTCCACCGGCCCGAGCGACCGAATGGGGCGGCCGTAATCCTCTGCCCTGGCGGAAGTTTCGTCACACTCACCGACAGCAGTACCGATATCGCGAAGAGCCTTGCCGCGCAGGGTGTCACGGCTCTTGTGCTCCGGTACCGGCTGTTACCCACTCCCGTGGACGACGCCGAATTCCTCAGCCATTGGGGTGATTACACCGAGAAGGACCGCATTGCCCAGTCACGTTCGGCGGCGCGGGATGCGATCGACGCGGTTCGGACTGTCCGCGGCCGAGCGGCCGAGCTCGAGATAGCCGAGGACCGTATCGGCATTCTGGGGTTCTCCGCCGGAGGGCTCCTGGCCGCGACCGCGGCCACCGGCTACGACGCGGACAGCCGCCCCGATTTCGCGGCCTCCCTGTACGGGGCCGCCTGGCACGACCACACCGTCCCGGCCGACGCGCCGCCGCTGTTCCTGTGCTTCGCCGCCGACGACGAGGGCCCGGGTGTGGTGGCGGGGAATCTGACCCTGCACCGTGACTGGCTCGCCGCGGGGCGGTCGGTCGAAATGCACGTCTACGCGCAGGGCCGCCACGGTTTCGCCGAGGGGCCGCGCGGGCTGCCCTGCGACACCTGGTTGGACCGCTACCTGGATTGGATGCGCGCGCTGGCTGCGCTCAGGGCCTGACCGGTGTCGGAGGGGCGCGCTAGCCTCGAATTATGTGCCGAAACATCACCGCCTTGCGGGGGCTGGAACCCGCGGCGACGCCCGAGGAGATCAACGCGGCCGCCTTGCAGTACGTGCGCAAGGTGGGTGGGTTGTCGAGTATTTCCGATACCAACCGTGCGGCCGTCGATGCGGCGGTGGCCGATATCGCGGCCGCCACCACGCGACTATTGGAGGCGCTGCCCGAACGCCGGGTGCCGCCCAAGACCATCCCGCCGCTGCGACGGCCCGAGGTGCGGGCTCGGATGCACGCGCACGACTGAGGGGGCCGTCATGGTGGAGCGGAAGCCACCGGAGCTGGATTTCGAAACCTGGATCGACAAGCAGATTCGGGAAGCCACCGAACGGGGCGAATTCGAGAACCTGCCCGGGGCGGGAAAACCGATCCCGGGGGCGGGAGCGCCGGTCGACGAGAACTGGTGGCTGCACGATTACGTGCGACGCGAGGGTGCGACCAGCGATGTGCTGCTACCCCCGTCGCTGCTGCTCCGACGCGATATCGAGCGATTGCCGCAGACCGTGCGGGAGATGAAATCCGAGGAACGCGTCCGGGACACGGTCAGCGAGCTCAACGAGCGGATCGTGCGATGGCTGCGCATGCCCGAGGGGCCGATGGTGCCCATGCGACCGGTCGACGCCGATGAGGTGGTCGCGCGGTGGCGGGAGGAACGGTCGGCGGCCGCGGCTGCGAGCAGTACGGCGCGTCAGGAACAGGCGGTGAAGGCTGTCGAGGCCGAGCCCGCGGAACATCCGGCGCGGTCTCGCCGGTGGTGGCGCTGGCGAAGCGGGCGCGCCTGATTGTGGCGCTGCGGGTGCCCAGCGTGGACACCGGCCAATCGCACGCCGGAATGGCGGTGGTGCGGTGTGTGATGGATTGACCCAGTGACGCGGGCGGGGGCGCAGTCAGGCGCGGGGGCGGTGGTGCCAGCAATCTCGGACGATTGCGTCGAGGTCGGAATTCTCTGGTGCCCAATGTAATTCATCGCGAGCCCGGGTTGGGTCGCTGATCAAGGCTTGGGGTTCGGGGGCGGCCGGGCCGTGGGTCAGGGGGACGGGGTGGCCGGTTACGCGTTCGACGGATGCCGCTACGTCCAGGACGCTGGAACCATTGCCGGTGCCGATGTTGTAGCGGCGGGCCGTACCCGGTGCGGGCGGGTGGGCGAGGCTCGCGGTGAAAGCCTTGGCGGCATCGGTGACGTGAAGGTAGTCGCGTACGGCGGTGCCGTCGCCGTTGATGGTCAGCGGGGTGCCGTTCGCGGCGGCGGAGAGGGCGCGGGGGATGAGGCGGGTCGGGTCCGGGTCGGCACCACCGGCGATGTTCAACAGGCGCAGGATGGTCGCGCTCATGCCCGCGGCCCGCGCCTGCGCCGCGATGGCGTACTCGGCGGCCAGCTTGCTGCTCGCGTAGGGATGCGGTGGATCATCAGGGCACGACTCGTCCATCGGCTGTCGCTCAGGTGTGCCGTAGATGGAACCCGTTGAGGCGAAGACCATTCGTCTGACACCGGCGTCGGCCATGGCCGCGAGTAGCGCGACGGTTCCCCCGGTATTCACGCGGAAGTACCGCAGCGGCTCGCTCAACGATTCGCGTGCGCGCCCCAGACCCGCAAGGTGGCAAACAGCGTCGACCCCATCCACGGCCCGGCGCAGCGACCCGGGGTCCAGGAGATCCGCGACCCGCACCTCCACCGCCCGCGAATCCACCGCTCTCGCGCTGGAAGCCATGCCCGTCGCTCCCGAAACCTCTGTACGCGCGCCGGAAGTCACGCTCGCCGCTCCTGAATCGACGGCACTCGCGCTGGAAGCCGAGCCCGTCGCTCCCGAAACCTCTGTACGCGCGCCGGAAGTCACGCCCGTCGCTCCTGAATCGACGGCACGCGTGCCGGAAGTCGCGCCCGTCGGTCCCGAATCCACTGTGCTCGCGCTGGAAGTCACGCTCGCCGCTTCCGAAACCTCCGCGCTCGCGCCGGAAACCAAGCTCGCCGCGCCCGAAGCGGCGGTATCCGCCTCCGAAGCCACCTCGGCCGCACTGGAATCCGCTGCGGCCGTCCTCGAAACGACCCCATTCTCACCGAGCGCCACCCCGGTCGCCCCGAGGGGCCCGGCACCGCCGGAGACCATCGCGACCGGCTCGTGCCCCGCCTCCAGCAGGGCCGCGACGACCGCCTGCCCCACATACCCATTCGCTCCGGTGACTAGGACGCGCATGCCAGTACCCCCGCGGCGACCGTATCGGCGATCGAATCCAGTTGTGCTGCTTCGAGTTCGAGGTGGAAGCCGAAGATGGCGTAGAACTGGGGGCCCGAGAGTAGGCAGTTCAGGATGAGGGGGTCGGGGCGGGTGGTCAGTTCGCCGCGGGCCGTCGCGCGATCGAGGATGATTCCTACCTGGTCGAGTTCCGCCGACAGGATGAGATCCCGGAAGCGTTCGGACAGTTCGGGGTTGGTCGCCACCTCCGCCATGATGTGCGGCCCGACCTCCCGTGTCGGCCCGCTGGACAGCACCCGGTACACCTCGTGCACCATGGCGCGCAGATCCGCGCGCAGCGATCCATGGTCCGGCGGCTCCGCGAACTCGGGCGGATGCACCACCGCCGCGAAGACCAGCGCCGCCTTGGACGGGAACCGCCGATAGATCGCGGGCTTCCCGACGCCCGCCGCAGCCGCCACCGCGTCGACCGTGAGCCCCGTGTACCCGTGGCGCGCGAGCAGCGTGCGGGTCGCCTCGAGCACGCTGTGATCTATACGGCTGTCCCGGGGCCGCCCACCCCGTTGCTTTCCAGTGGTCACCAGCGCATGATACGGAACATGAGTAACGTAACTACGGTATCGAAACCGCTTCCGGACCTTCCCGCCCTGGTGGACGCGCGTGCGGCCACGCTCTACGTGTGGGCGGGGCGCGCGCTGACGGCCATTGCCACACTGCATATCGCCTTCTTCGTCGTCGATACCAACGACCATTGGTCGGAGTGGGCCACCGGCGAGCTGTGGGGTGCGCAGGCCACTACCCGCTACGAATCCCTGGCCGACTTCTGGGCACTGCCGGGCGGCTTCGCCGCGCCGCTGATCGTGCTCGGACTGCTGATCACCCGCCTCGCGCGGGCCGGGCGCGCGGTACCTGCCTACGTCGGCTGGACGCTCACGGCCTGGGTCGTGCTCTGCGCACTGATCCTCATGCCCTCGGGATTCCTGCTGGGCCTCATCCCGGCGGGCATGCTCCTCACCGCCTCCTGGCGCAATTCCCGAGCCGTCGACGCCTAGCGCGCCACCGCGCTCATTCCAGAGCTCGGGCGTAAAGCCGCTGTGCCTCTTCGCGTTCGGCCGCTATCCGAGATCGCCGCACCGTCATGGCGGCCGCCGGATCGTCACCGGTCAGAATGGCGCGGTGCAGGGCATCCACATCGTCGATGGCCTCGCACGCACCTCGCCCCGCGGCGGGCGTGATGGCGTGATCGGCGTCGCCGCAGAGGATTACGGGCGGCTGCGGCGGCTTCGCGGAGTGCAGCGGCACGCTGCGCGCATTGGAGACGTGCAGGGTGTCGGTGTGCGCGAGCAGGGTGTCGATGATGTCGGTACTCGGCGCGGCCGAGCAGATCTCATCGGCCCATCCGGCGACGGCGTGGAATCCGGTGTGCTGCCTCGGCACCGGCGGCCGGGTGAGGCGGGCGAACCAGAACGCGGTGTCCTCGCTCCACAGATGTCCGAAACTGCTGACCGGTAGCAACCCCGCGCCGAGACGGCCGTCGAAGTGCAATGTATCCGGATCCGTAGGCAGCTCAACGGGTTTCGAGGTGGTGCCGTAGAAGATGACCTGCCCCGCGTATTCGGCGGCCCGCTCGGGCTCCAGGGCGGTCCGCGCCACGGAGTCGATACCGTCCGCCGCGACGATCAGATCGTCCACGGCCACAGCCTCTTCGCCGCCGAAGACCGTGCCGGTCACCGGATCCACCTCGGTGACCGGTGTCTCGTAGCGAATATCGGCCCCCGCCTCGCTGGCGAAATCGGTCAGCGCCCGCATGAGACCGGCCCGCGGATACAGCCGGTGCCCGCGGCTGCGCATCGTCCGCCGATCCCGGCTCAAATAGTGAAATCGAAAGCCCGACACCGGATATGACGCCGATTCCAGCGCGTCGAGCGGAACCTCGAGTTCGCCGAGCACATCGTGCGCGTGCCGATCCAACACCACGAAAGCCCCGTCGCGTCCGGCCGCGCGCCGCTCGAAGACGGTGGCGGGCCGCTCATGGCAGGCCAGCGCCCCGGCGAGGACCGTCCCGGCGATGCCGCCGCCGATGATCGTGACCATCGCTCCTCCTCACCGTCGCCGTACCGAACGCCTTGCCTCCGACCATAGCCGATTCAAATAACCAGGCGAATGCCCAGCTCACCCGGGGTGTCCCTGTCGAGCGTAGGCGGAATCGAACCGAGGGCTGGCGCACTCCGCGCATGTTGTCGGCTATGCGGCATACGCTCCGATTGTTCGGAAGGAGTGCGGTGATGGGTGAACGGGCGGCACGATGAGCAAGCGCGGATGGCTGCTGTTCCTGGCCATGGGTGTGATCTGGGGCGTGCCCTACGCCATGATCCGGGTGGCGGTCGAGGATTTCGATCCGGTGGTGGTGGCCTTCGGCCGCACTTTCCTCGGCGCGCTGGTCCTGCTGCCGATCGCCTTGTGGACCAAGGCGTTGGGCCCGGTACTGCGGCGCTGGAAGTGGGTGCTGGCCTACACCCTCGCCGAGATCACCGGCCCGTGGCTGTTGATCGGTCAGGCGGAGACCACGCTGAACAGCTCCACCGTGGGCCTGCTCATCGCGGCGGTGCCGTTGATCGCGGTGCTCATCGTGACGCGGCTCGGGCACGAACGGCTCGACGCGCGCCGGATCGTCGGCCTGGTCATCGGTTTCGCGGGGGTGGCGGCGCTGGTCGGTCTGGATATCGACGTCATGCATGTCGGCGCGCTGGCGGCCCTCGCGGTGACGGTGGTCGGCTACGCGATCGGGCCGATCCTCATCAACCGCAAGCTCGCCGATCTGCCGCCGATGGGCGTGGTGACCGGATCGCTGATGCTCGCCGCGCTGCTCTACGCGCCCTTCGCCGCCTGGCAGTGGCCGACGCGGATCACCGCGGATGCGACCTGGTCGGTGGTGGGCCTCGGACTGCTCTGCACCGCAGTGGCTTTCGTGGTGTTCTTCGCGCTGGTCGGCGAGGTCGGGCCTGCGCGCTCGACCGTCATCACCTACATCAATCCGGCGGTGGCGCTGCTGCTGGGCGTGAGCCTGCTCGGCGAGCCGCTGACCGCCGGTATGGCCATCGGCTTCCCGCTGGTGATTCTGGGCTCGATTCTCGGAACCGCCAAGGCGAGGGTGCCCGCCGAATCGGAACTCGTACGCGAATCCGGACAGACCACTCGATAGCGAATCGGTGGCAAACCGTCCGGGCGGTGTGAAATGCCATGTCCGGCGCGCCGGGCCGTCGTCGGTGCGCGGAATCCGGTTACCGTGGCTAGGTGGTAGCGCTCGTCATCGGCTTGGTCATGCTCGGTCTGTTCACCGTCATGGTCGTCAGGGAACCTCGGCGGTTGGCCAATGGGGTGG
This sequence comes from Nocardia sp. NPDC050406, assembly GCF_044459025.1. NCBI lineage: Bacteria > Bacillati > Actinomycetota > Actinomycetes > Mycobacteriales > Nocardiaceae > Nocardia > Nocardia sp. NPDC050406. Next base: position 1,457,944 of record NZ_JBITIM010000002.1, read on the forward strand.
TGCTGCTCATCGCCCTGTGCTTCAGCCTGGTCGGACTCGTCCATGTGGACAGCGACCGGATTCTGAACCTGCTGGCCTCGCTCATCATTCTGCTGTCGCCGCTGCTGGTCCTGGTGCTGGCGGGGCTGCTCATGGCCAATGGCGTGCAGATGGTGCGCCGGGAGGGGCGGCGCGTCGCGAATCTGCTGTCGTTCGGGCTCGGTCTCGCATTGCTCACGCCGTATGTGCTTTTCGTCGTGGCGGTGCTCGGCGGTATCGGGTGGATCGCGGTCACGCTGGCTTCGATCACCCTGGTGATCAGCTATATCGGCTTTCTGCTGGTGGCCTTTCTGCTGTATTCGTTCTTCTATCTGTGTCTGCCGTATCGGCGGGGGATGGGCGCGATCGTGGTGCACGGCTCCGGGTTGATCGGCGCGCGCGTCCCGCCGCTGCTGGCGAGTCGACTGGATCGGGCGCTGGCGGTGTATCAGCGCGAGGTCGCGGCGGGATACCGGCCGCTCGTGATCACCAGTGGCGGTAAGGGTTCCGACGAGGCGCTGGCCGAGGCCGATGCCATGGCCGCGTATCTCGTCGACCGCGGCCTGCCCGAGCAGGCGATCCTGCGCGAGGACCGTTCCACCACCACGCGCGAGAATCTGCTGTTCACAAGGCAATTGCTGGCCGAGCACGGTATCGCCACCCGAATGCTGCTGGTCACCAGCAACTTCCACGCGCTGCGCACGGCGATTCTCGCGCGCCGCATGGGTTTGGACGCGGAGGTGGTCGGCTCACGGACGGCGTTCTACTATCTGCCCAGCGCCATTCTGCGTGAGTTCGTGGGGATTCTGTTCGAGCACCGGTGGGCCTATCTGGTGGCGTGCCTGGTGTTGGCGGCCATGCCGCCGCTGCTGGTACTGGCCGTGGCGCTCATTCCGGGCGAGCAGTAGCCCGGCGAAGTGCTCGTCGAGCAGCGGCACCGGATCGAGTTCGGACACAGCGTGTCCGGCATCGCAGTGGTCGGTGAGGTCCTTGCCGTCGCGGGCCTGGACGATGTGTATCCGCTCGACGGCGCCGAGCAGGGTGGCGGCCACGCGGGCGGCGCGGCGGTATCCGGGTGCGTCGCGGTCGGCGACAATGATCACCCGCCGCGCACCGCGCAGCCAGTTCGCGTGTTCGGGGTGCCAACCCAGTGCGCCACCGGCATTGCAGGTGGCGTAGCGGCCACAGTGTCGGGCGGTGAGCGCGTCGCGTTCGCCCTCGCAGACGAAGATGTCCGCGCCGGACTCGACGGCGGTGACGATATCCGGTAGTAGGAATGGGACGGGCGCGAATCCGCCTCGCCGCCAACCGCTTTCGGTCATGCGCTGCTGCCAGAAGCTCTTGGCGTGCCCGTATTCGTGCGGGATGCGCATGCGGTGTACTCGCCCCACGGGTCGACCGTCGGGGTCCTGGTACACGTAGACGGCGACGCGTCGCGGTGGGCCGATCTGGTGTCCCAGGTCGGGTTTGTGCGCGGCGAGGGGTAGCCCGGCGGCCAGTATGGCGCGGTCGGCCAGTGACGGTTCGGGTCGGCGCCGCGGCGCTGTCGCGGCGTGGGCGTGCGGGTGGTCGAAGAGATCCCGTACCCGCAGTCCGAGGCGTTCCAGGACGCGTTCGTCGGGGCATCCGGCGAAGCAGCGCACCACGGTCCGGCTCCGTCGCCGGTCGTAGAGGACTCCGAGGGAGGGGTGATGGCGGCGGCCGTCGGCCTCGTGGACGGGGCAGAGGTAGCGAATCCAGTCGCCGCTGCGGCGGCCGGGGCCGGTGGTTCGGTCCAGTGCGTCGGTAATGGTGTCCAAGGATCGGTGGGTGCCCATGGCCCGCTCCCTGTGGTGGTGACGGCCTTCACTTCCGGTGTACCCCGTCGCGAGGGGTGGCGCGACCGTCGCTTGCGAATGCACGTACCAGGGGTTTCGGGTGGCGATCCGACCCGATTTCGTGACCAACGGCAGATTTCGTGACCAACGGCAGATTTCGTGACCAACGACAAAGGCCCCCGGTCAAAGTGACTGGGGGCCTTGCGTTGTAGTCCCGACGGGATTTGAACCCGCGCTACCGCCTTGAGAGGGCGGCGTCCTAGGCCGCTAGACGACGGGACCAGGACATTCCTTCGATCTCTCGATCGGGGAAGCTCGGATAGCTTAACCGATCGTTCGCCCAATGCGAAATCGGCGCTCGCGGCTTGACCTCAACAGTACTTCGGGTTCGAGGGTGGAGGGGTCACAAGCTGGGCGAAACCGATAGGGAGACAAGACGATGCGTGCGGTACAGGTCAAGGAGTTCGGTGGTCCCGAGGTGCTGTCGGTGACCGAGATCGCGGATCCGGTGGCGGGTCCGGGGGAGGTCGTGGTCGACGTGGCGGCGGCCGATGTGATGTTCCTGGACGTGCGGCTGCGCGCGGGGTTGGGGACCGATTTCTTCCCCGTGTGGCCGCCGTACGTGCCGGGCGGTGCGGTGGCGGGAGTGGTGAGTGCGGTCGGCGAGGGCGTGGACGCCAGCTGGATCGGGCGGCGGGTGGCCACGGGTACGGCGGCGAGCGGGGTCGGCGGCGGTCTGCCGATCGGCGGATACGCGGAGCGGGCGCTCGCCAAGGCGGACGCGCTCACCGCGATTCCGGACGGAGTGAGCGCGACGCAGGCCGCCGCGCTGGTGCACGACGGCCGTACCGCCCTCGGCGTGATGGGGCGCGCCGCCGTTCAACCGGGGGAGCGGGTGTTGGTCACCGCCGCCGCGGGCGGCCTGGGCACCTTGTTCATCCAATTGGCCCGCGCGGCGGGCGCGACCGTGATCGCCGCCGCGCGCGGTGCGGCGAAACTCGCACTGGCACAACGCCTCGGCGCACACGCCGTGATCGATTACACCGACGCCGACTGGCTCGACCAGGTGCGCACCGCCACCGACGGCCACGGTGTGGACGTGGTGCTCGATGGCGCGGGCGGCGATCTCGGCGGGTCCACGCTGGCTGTCATGGCCCCCGGTGGTCGCCTCATCGGATACGGCAATGCCGCAGGCGGATTCGCGAATGTCGACCCGGAGGCCGCGACGGCCGCGAATGTCACCGTCGTCACCCTGATGGAGTTGACGGCGGCGGTGGTGGACTGGACCGCCCATTTCACCCGAGCCTTGGCCGAGGTGGCGGCGGGCCGACTCGAAGTCGTCATCGGTCAGACCTTCCCGCTGTCCGAGGCCCCGGCGGCACATGCGGCGATCGAATCGCGAACCGCCGTGGGGAGGACCTTGCTGACGGTGGAGTGACTAGCCGACGCGGGACGGCAGGGCGGCGAGGATCTGGTTGACGAGTTCGCCGGGTGGGAGGGTGGCGTCGAGGGTTATGCCGTTCTCGTCGTCGGTGAGTGGGCGCAGCAGTGCGAGCTGCGAGTCCAGCATGGCTACGCCCATGTAGTGGCCTTTGCGGGAGGTGAGGCGGCGCTCCAATTCCTCGCGCGGGGCCGCCAGGTGGACGAAGTAGAGGTCGGGGGCGGCTTCGCGGAGGCGGTCGCGGTACCCGTGTTTCAGCGCCGAACAGGTGAGTACCGCGGTGTCGCGCGCGGCCAGCCACCGGCCCAGGGCATCGAGCCAGGGAGCGCGATCGTCGTCGTCGAGCGGGGTTCCGGAGGCCATTTTGGCGACGTTCGCGGGTGGGTGGAAGTCGTCGCCCTCCCCGAACTCCACCCCCAGGGCTTCGGCCAGCAGGGTGCCGACGGTCGACTTGCCGGAGCCCGCCACTCCCATCACCACGATCAGCGGAGGTTGCGTGGTCACACTACGACCCTAGTGGGTCGTGGCCGCTATCTCTTCGCGGAGCCGTCGCGCGGTGTCCGCCGCGTGACTATCCGGTGCAGTAGTCGGGCGGCGGTGCGCGCGGTGCGATTGTCCAGGTCGAGGGTCGGATTGAGTTCCGCCACATCGCATATGGCGAGTTTCCCGCTGGCGGCGACCCGATCGCATACCGCCTGGACGACCTCCAGCGGGACACCGAAGGCCGCGGGTGCGCTCACCCCGGGCGCGACGGCGGCGGGCAGGACGTCCAGGTCGATGGTGAGATGGACGAGGTCCACGTCGGTCAGGAAGTCGTCGACGAAGCGTGCCGCGGCGGTGTGACCGCAGTCGTCGTCGAGGAGGTAGCGCACCCCGAATCGCTCGGCGGTGTCGAACAGCGCACGGGTATTACTGGGCTGACTGATGCCGAGGACGCCGTAGCGCAGCGCGCCCTGTTCGGCGTCGAGCATCTGCCGAAAGGGCGTGCCGGAGCTGGGAATCGGATCGGAGCGCAGGTCGAAGTGCGCGTCGAGGTTGAGCACGCCGACGCGAAGTCCCGCGCGCAGCGCGGATGTCGACCAGCCCAGATAGCTCGCGTAGGCGACCTCGTGGCCGCCGCCCAACACCACCGGGAAGTGTCCGGCGTCGAGTATCGCCGAAACCGCCGCGCCGACGGCCTGCTGACCCGCCTCGAGGTTGTCGTCGGTCACCGCCACGGTGCCCGCGTCGAAGGCGTCGAGGGGTGCGGCCAAAGCCATGGGCGACAACGCGTTACGCAATGCGTCCGGCCCCGCCGCCGCACCTGGACGACCCTTGTTGCGCCGCACCCCGGCATCGCTCGCGAAACCGAGGAAGACACACGACCCGATGGGGGCGTCGGCCCGATAAGGCCGGACAGCCTGATGCCATCGCAGGTGCTCGACGGTGTCGCCATCGACACGACCACCCCAGCCCGGAATCTGTGCCGCGCCACTCATGCGTGCACCATCCCGGACACGTGAAACCCTGCCCGCCAGACGTTTTCGACAAGTGGAACGCCCGGCCGATACGCGAGATGCAGATGTGAAGGCGCGGCCAAGGCGATCGCATCGGCCCGTGCGCCGAGACCCAATGTCCCGATATCACTGCGCCGCAGCGCCTTCGCGCCACCCGCCGTCGCCGCGTACACCGCCTCATCGGGTGTTATCCCCATCTCCCGCACCGCCAGCGCGATGCAGAACGGCATGCTGGTGGTGTAGCTGGTCCCCGGATTGCAGTCCGCGCCCAAGGCTACCGTCACCCCGGCATCGAGCAGCGCGCGACCGTCCGCATAGCGGCTGCGGGTACAGAACTCCGCACCCGGCAAGAGCGTTGCCACCGTGGAACTCTGGGCCAGCAGGTCGATATCCGATGCGCTCACGTAGGTGACGTGATCGACCGACGCCGCACCCAACTCCACCGCGAGGGCGACACCCGGCCCCTCCCGCAGCTGATTGCCATGCAGCCGGGGCACGAGCCCGTGCGCCATGCCCGCGCGCAGCACGGCCCGCGCCTGGTCGCCGTCGAAAGCTCCATGCTCACAGAACACATCGACCCACTTGGCCTGCCCCGCGCAGGCCGGAATCATCTCCTCGACCACCATGCGCACGTAATCGTCGGTGCGCCCGGCGTATTCGGGCGGAGTCACGTGCGCGGCCAGCAAGGTCACCTCCTCGGTGACCGCCGCCGCCACGGCAGCACTGCGCGATTCGTCGGCGACGGACTGCCCGTAGCCGGTCTTGCATTCGACCGTGGTACTGCCCGCGCGCAGCGATTCGTCCATGAGCCGCCGCGCATTCGCCAGCAGTTCGGTGTCGGAGGCTTTCCGGGTGGCCTCGATGGTGGTGCGGATACCACCCGCCGCGTACGACTCGCCCGCCATGCGCGCCGCGAACTCCTCCGCGCGCTCACCGGCGAACACCAGGTGCGCGTGGCTCTCCACGAACCCGGGCAGTACGGCCCGCCCGTCCAGGCTGTGACCGATATCCGCGCTCGGCGCGTCGGCGCTGTCGCCGACCCACACCACCGACCCGCCGTCGAAGACGAGAGCGGCATTGCGACGGATTCCTAGGGCCCCCTCGCCCAGTCCGGGGTCATTGGTGACCAGCGTGCCGATATCGGTCAGCACGGTGGAGCGTGCGGTCACGCGGTACTCCTTCCTCGCTCGGGAAATCACGCTTCCGACATGGGGATTCGCACACCGCGCTCGCGGGCGACGTCCCGGGCGTGCTGGTATCCGGCGTCCACGTGCCGGATCACGCCCATGCCCGGATCATTGGTGAGCACCGTCTCCAGCTTGCGCGCGGCCAGGTCGGTGCCATCGGCGATGCACACCTGCCCGGCGTGGATCGACCGTCCCATACCTACCCCGCCGCCGTGGTGAATGGAGACCCACGACGCGCCGGAGGCGGTGTTCAACAGGGCATTGAGCAGCGGCCAGTCCGCGATGGCGTCGGAGCCGTCGAGCATGCCCTCGGTCTCGCGATAGGGCGAGGCGACCGATCCGGAGTCGAGGTGATCACGCCCGATGGCGAGGGGTGCGGAGAGCTCGCCCGAGGCCACCATCTCGTTGAATTTCAGTCCGGCTCGGTGCCTTTCGCCGTAGCCGAGCCAGCAGATGCGCGCGGGCAGACCCTCGAAGGCGACCTTCTTGCCCGCCATGGTGATCCAGCGCTTCAAATGCTCGTTCTCCGGGAAGAGTTCGAGAATGGCGCGGTCGGTGGCCTCGATATCCTTCGGGTCGCCCGAGAGCGCGGCCCAGCGGAACGGGCCCAGCCCCTCCTCGAACAGCGGCCGAATGTAGGCGGGAACGAAGCCGGGGAAGCGGAAAGCCTTCTCGTATCCGCCCTTTCGTGCCTCGTCGCGAATGGAGTTGCCGTAGTCGAACACCTCCGCCCCGCGGTCGAGGAAGCCGACCATGGCCTCCACATGCTGGGCCATGGACCGCCGTGCCGCGCGGGTGAACCACTCCGGATCCGCCGCGGCGCGCTCCTTCATCTCGGAGAACTCCACGCCCACCGGCAGATACGCGAGGGGGTCGTGCGCCGAGGTCTGGTCGGTGACGATATCGATGGGCGCTTCGCGGGCGAGCAGCTCCGGGAAGATCTCGGCGGCATTGCCGTGCACGCCGATGGACAGGGGCCGCCGCGCATCCCGCGCCTCGATCGCCAGACGCAGCGCCTCATCCAGGTTCTCGGCCTCGATATCGAGGAATTTGCGTTCGATCCGCCGTTCGATCCGGGTGCGGTCGCAATCGACGCACAGGGCCACGCCCTCGTTCATGGTCACCGCGAGGGGTTGCGCGCCACCCATGCCACCGAGACCCGCGGTGAGCGTGATGGTTCCGGCCAGGCTGCCGTCGAAGCGCTTGCGGGCGATAGCGCCGAAGGTCTCGTAGGTGCCCTGGAGAATGCCCTGGGTACCGATGTAGATCCACGATCCGGCGGTCATCTGCCCGTACATGGTCAGTCCCAGCGCCTCCAGACGCCGGAACTCCTCCCAATTGGCCCAATCGCCAACAAGATTCGAATTGGCGAGCAGGACCCGCGGGGCCCATTCGTTGGTGCGGAACACCCCGACCGGCTTACCGGACTGCACCAGCATCGTCTCGTCGTCACGCAACGTCTTCAGCGTGCGCACCATGGCGTCGAAGGCTTCCCAACTGCGCGCCGCCCGCCCCGTTCCGCCGTAGACGACCAGGTTGTCGGGGTGTTCGGCCACCTCGGCGTCGAGGTTGTTCATGAGCATGCGCAGCGCACCCTCCTGCTGCCAGCCCAGCGTGGTGAGTTCGCTGCCGCGCGGCGCGCGCACCGGGCGGGCACCCGGCAGGGCGTCGGTCCGATCGTTCATGAGAGTGCTCCTTGTCTGTTCGAGTTGTCAGGGCCGCACGGGCTGTGTCACGCGGTCGGGGTAGATCATCTGCGCGGGCGGGTTGCTGGTTCGGCGCGCCAGCGGGTAGTAGATCGCGGCGGTCACCGCGATGCCGACGATCCACGAGATATCCGCGCCGCCAAGCGTTTCCGCGATCGGCCCGGTGTAGAGCTTCTGCGCCAGGAAGGGAATCTGCGCCAGCACGCCGACGGTGTAGGCCCCCAGCGCCGCCCAATTCCACCGCCCGTAACGTCCATCGGGGTCGTACAGCGCCGGAATGTCCACGCGCTCTCGGGAAATCAGGTAGTAGTCGACCAGGTTCACCACACTCCACGGCGTGAACACCATGAGCAGCACCAGGACGAAATTCTTGAAGTTGTCGAGGAAGTCGGCGCTGGCGGCAATGGCGACCATCACCGAGACACCGGTGAACGCCACGATATAGGCCGTGCGCACGCCGGTGGAGATGCGCGACTGCCCGCTGAAGGCGGTGACCGTGGTCAGCATGGACATGAACCCGCCATAGGCGTTGAGGCAGTTGACCGTCAGCTTGCCCATGACGATGACGAAGTAGATGAGCATGGCGATCCACGCGGGCCCCGCCAGCGCACCGACGAAGCCGACCTGATCGCCCAGGAACGCCTTTCCGGCACACGCGGCGATGAGCGCACCCAAGGTCATGGCCCACTGCGAACCGATCACGCTGCCCGCGAAGGTGGACCAGAAGGTCGCCCGCTCACTGGTCTCGCGCGGGAGATACCGCGAGTAGTCGGCCACATACGGCCCGAAGGTGAGCTGCCAACCCGCGCCGAGAGAGATGGCCAGCACGAACGTGGTCGCGTCGAAACCCTTCACGCCGACGAACGAGGAGACGTCGTATTCGGTGAACAGCCGGATGGCCAGATAGGTGAAGCCGAGAATGCCCACCACCGTGGCGATGCGGCCGATGGTGTGAATGAGCCGGTAGCCCGTCACCGCGATCACCGCCGTGAGCGCGCCGAACACCAGAATCCCGACCGTGGTGCTGTCGATGTGCAGGATCTTGCTGACCGCCTGCCCCGCCAGCACGCTGCCGGTGGCCGCGAAGCCGAGGTACATGAGAATGACAAGCAGCAGCGGGATCACCGCGCCGTAGACGCCGAATTGCGCTCGGCTGGAGATCATCTGGGGCAGTCCCAGGCGCGGTCCCTGCGCCGAGTGCAGCGCCATGACCGCGCCGCCGACCACATTGCCGATCAGCAGGCCGAGGATCGCCCACAGCGCGTCCGCGCCGAACACCACCGCGAGCGCACCGTCGACAATCGCCGTGATCTGCATATTCGCGCCGAACCAGAGGGTGAACTGACTGCGCGGGGTGCCGTGGCGCTCACCATCGGGAATGACATCGATGGTGCGTCGCTCGATGGCCAGACCGTCGGCCGGTTGCTCATATGTCATGGGCCTGTACTTCCGTGTGGGTGGTCAGCGACCGGCAGTGACGTGGAACGGTCCCGCCTATCGAGTGTGCGCTGAGTCACCAGATCCGAGATTGGATGTATAGTCCTGTATATACAGGTGGGTGTCAAGAGGTCGGATACCATCTCGGGTCGGCGGGTGGTCCGCTTCGCGGAGGGATGGACTTTCAATGGGGCAGGTCGCGGTGGTCGACACCGAACTCGCGGCGCTGTACGCGCGGGCCGGGGCCGAATCCGCGCCCGCGTACGAGCGCATCAAGCGAATGGTGTTGGCCCAGATCGAATCCGGCGACTGGACCGAGGGTGATCAACTGCCCTCGGAGAGCCAATTCGTCGCCGCGCTGGGCATTTCGCGCATGACCGTCAATCGGGCGCTGCGGGAACTGGCCGCCGAGGGCGTGGTCAATCGGCTCATGGGTGTCGGCACCTTCGTCGCGCCCACCAAGAAGCCCAGTGCGCTGTTCGAGGTGCGCAATATCGCCGACGAAGTGCAGCAGCGCGGGCATCGGCACCGCACCGAGGTGATCTTCCTGCGCCGCGAACCGGCCGATCTGGCCGCGACGCCGCTGCTGCGAGAAATGACCCGCGACACCGTTTTTCACTCGCTGCTGGTGCATTTCGAGGACGATGTGCCCATTCAGGTCGAGGACCGCTTCGTGGACCCGGCCGAAGCGCCCGGCTACCTGGAGCAGGATTTCACGCTGCGCACGCCCAACAGCTACCTCAGCGAGGTCGCGCCGCTGGTGCGCGGTGAGCATGTGGTGGAGGCCGTGCTCGGCACCCCCGAGGAGTGCCGCCTGCTGGTCATCCCGCCCGCCGAACCGTGCCTGCTGATTCGGCGTCGCACCTGGTCGGCGCGCGGATTGGTGAGTGCGGCGCGGCTGGTGCATCCCGGGTCGCGCAATCGGTTGGAGGGCGCGTTCGGCGCGTAGTCGCCTACGGTGGTTGTCGTGCGACAGCGACGGATGCGGACTCTGGCGGTCGTCTGCGGGGTGCTCGCGCTGGCCGGGTGCGCGCGGGAATCGACTCCGAGAGCGACGGGAACGACGACCGCTGCCCCGACTTCGAGCGTGGGGGAGCCGGTAGCGCTGCCCGCGCGGGAGTTTCCGGGGTTCCAACGCGTGGTGGTGCTCGACCCCGGCCACAATGGCGGCAACGCGGCCAATCCCGACATCATCAACAGCCCGGTGCCGGACGGTCGCGGAAATACCAAGGCGTGCAATACCACCGGCACCAGCGGCAATGACGGGTACACCGAACACGAATTCACCTGGGACGTGGCATCGCGTGTACGAGAACTGCTCTCCGCCCGAGGTATTCGCGTCGAGATGACCCGCGACAGCGATACCGGTGTCGGTCCCTGCGTCGACCAGCGCGCCGCCTTCGCCAATGGCACGGGTGCCGCCGCCATCGTCTCCATTCACGCCGACGGCGCGACCGGTGCGAACGCGCGTGGATTCCATGTGGCGCACTCCTCGCCGCCGCTCAACGACGCCCAGGGCGAACCCTCGGCACGGCTGGCCGCGACCTTGCGCGACACCTTGGTGAATTCCGGTTTCACGCCCTCCACCTATATCGGCGACAACGGCTTGAATCCGCGCGCCGATCTGGCGGGCCTGAATTTCGCCGAACGCCCGGCGGCGCTGGTGGAGTGCGGCAATATGCGCCATCCCGAGGACGCCGCGATACTCGAATCCCCGGACGGCCGAGCCGGACTCGCCGTCGCGATCGCCGCGGCCATCACCGCCTATCTCGGCTGAGTTCGACCCCGCGCGTCGCCCCGAGGGCCAGCGATTCTCGGCGTTAGATTAGCTCTGACGTTGCCGACGACCCGGTCCAACCGGCGGGCTTGGGAGGATTGTTGACCACGACCGAGAAGCGGCCGCGTTCTCGATTCACCGGTTGGCTCCTGGAGGACACGGGCGAGCAGTACGCCCAATTGCCCGGGCCGATGGTGCGCAAGCGCCCCAAAGAGCATCAACACTCCTGGTGGAAGGTCATGTGCCTGACCGGCGTCGACTACTTCTCGACCCTGGGATATCAGCCCGGCATCGCGGCGCTGGCGGCCGGTGTGCTGTCGCCGCTGGCCACCCTGGTGCTCGTGGCGCTCACCCTGTTCGGGGCTTTGCCGGTCTATCGCCGGGTGGCCCGGGAGAGTCCCCACGGCGGCGGCTCCATCGCCATGCTCTCCAGTTTTCTGCCGCGCTGGACCGGCAAGATCTGCATTCTCGTCCTGCTCGGATTCGCGGCCACCGATTTCACCATCACCATGACGCTGTCGGCGGCCGACGGCGCGGCGCACGTGGTCGAAAACCCTTTCGCGCCAGAGTTTCTGGACGGGCACCACCTCGCCATCACCCTGGTGCTGCTGGCCCTGTTGGCGGCGGTATTCCTGAAGGGCTTCAGCGAGGCCATCGGGATAGCGGTGGCGCTGGTCGCGGTGTACCTGTCGCTGAATATCGTGGTCGCGGTCGTCGGCATCGTCGAAATCGCGAAAGCGCCGCACCTGGTGAGTGATTGGACGACCGTACTCACCACCGAACACAGCAATCCGATCGCCATGATCGGGGTCGCCCTGCTCGTCTTTCCCAAACTCGCGCTGGGCCTTTCCGGTTTCGAAACCGGGGTGGCCGTCATGCCGCAGATCAAGGGCGGTGCGGGCGATACCCCGCGATATCCGCGCCAGCGCATTGTCGGCACCCGCAAACTGCTCACCACCGCGGCGCTCATCATGAGCTGCTTTCTCATCGTCTCCAGTGTCATTACCACCGTGCTCATTCCGGAGGCGGCCTTCCAACCCGGCGGGGAGGCGAACGGGCGCGCGCTGGCCTATCTGGCACACAAATACCTCGGTGACGCCTTCGGCACCGTGTACGACGTCAGCACCATCGCCATTCTGTGGTTCGCGGGCGCGTCGGCCATGGCGGGCCTGCTGAATCTGGTGCCGCGTTATCTGCCGCGCTACGGCATGGCCCCGGAGTGGGCGCGCCAGATTCGGCCGCTGGTACTGGTTTTCGCGACCGTCTCCTTCGGCATCACCTGGTACTTCGACGCCAGCGTGGACGCCCAGGGCGCGGCCTACGCCACCGGCGTCCTGGTGTTGATCACCTCGGCGGCGGTGGCGGTGACGCTGTCGGCCCATCGCAAGCGCCAGCGCGGGCGGATGCTCGGATTCGGGCTGGTGTCACTGGTTTTCGTGTACACCACCATCGACAACATCATCGAGAAGCCCGAGGGCATGCACCTGGCGATCCTGTTCGTACTGGCGATTCTGGTCGTCTCGTTCGTCTCCCGCACCCGCCGCGCCTTCGAACTGCGCGCCATCGAGGTGAGCTTCGACGCGGAGTCGGCGCGGGTGATCGACGAGCTGGCCGCGCGCGGCGAGATTCGCGTCGTCACCCACGAGGTCGGTCGGCGGCAGCCGCAGGAGTACCTCGAGAAAGAGGCCGACCAGCGGCGCGAGAGCCATATTCCGGACAGTGATCCGATCGTGTTCCTCGAAGTGATCGTCAAGGACCCTTCCGAATTCAGCACCGACCTGAGGGTGACCGCCGTCGAGGTGGAGGACTACAACATCCTCAGCGTCGAGGCGTCGGCCGTGCCCAACTCCATCGCGGCCATCCTGCTCGCCATCCAAGAGCGCACCGGCCAGTGTCCGCACGTGTATTTCGAATGGTCGGAGGGGAATCCGGTGGTGAATCTGCTGCGCTTCCTGTTCTTCGGCGAGGGCGAGGTCGCGCCGGTGACCCGGGAGATTCTGCGCCGCGCGGTACCGCGGCGATCGCAGCGCCCGCACGTGCACGTGGACTCCTGAAGCCACAGAAAACTAGCTGTTACTCCTAGTCGCATCAACGGCTACACTATTGCTACGCTCACGTAGCAACGATGGCTGCGGTGCTCGCGCAGCCGACGGGTTACAACGATGACCAGGAGTATCGATGAAGCTACTTCCGACTTTGGGCCGCCGCCAATCGGTGACCGATCCCGGTGAAGTGGCCCTGAACGCGCGCAATGTCCAGTTCGACTGGACGCAGACCCCGCCGGTCTGGATGACGGCCGAACCGATCGCCTCCCATGTGCTCAACGCGCTGAGCATGTTGCTGCCCGAGGGCGAGCGCATGTTCCTGGTGACCTTCGGCGAAGCGCTGCCGCTGGTGCGGGACGAGAAGCTGCGCGAGGCCATGATCGGCTTCATCGGCCAGGAGTCCATGCACGCCGAGAGCCACAACGGCGTCCTCGAGGACGTGCTGAAATCGCACGGTATCGATGTGGAGCCGTACGTGCGGCAGGCCGAGTATCTCTTCCGCAAGACCCTCGGCCCGCGTGAGATGGCCACCGAGGCCGCCCAGCAACAGCATCTGGTGGAGCGGCTCGGCTTCATCGCGACGCTCGAGCACTTCTTCGCCTTCCTCGGCGACTGGGTGATCAATGCCGATCTGGAGCAGTTCGACGCCGACCCGCAGATGCTGGACCTGTTCCGCTGGCACGGGGCCGAGGAGGTCGAACACCGCATGGTCGCGCACGAGGTGGCCGAGTACTTCGGCATCGGGTACGTGCGGCGCGGCGCGCTCATGGTGATCGTGTTCCCGATCTTCATCGCGCTGCTGCTGCGCGGCACCAAATACCTTGTGCACCAAGACGAAACGCTGCCCAACCACCGCTATCCCATGCTGGTGGCCAAGGTCTTCGGCTCGATGTGGCGCGGTGCGCTGCCGGGCATCCCGTCGCTGCTCAAGAGCGCGCTGTCGACCTTCAAGCCCGGGTACAGCCCGGAGACCGTCGGCTCCACCGCCCAGGCCATCGCCTACCTGGCGCAGTCGCCCGCGGCTCGCCGCGCCGCCTCGTGACGACCGTGCGGGAGATCCCTGCCGAACGCCCGCTCGACCTCTTCGGCAAGGGGCGCGGCGACCGTGCCACCCGGGTTCTCGAGGCCATCGCCGAGGCCCGGCTGCGCTGGACCACGGTGGTCAACCGGAAGGCTCCGGACGGCCGCGTCGACGACCGACGGATACCGCTGATCGTCACCGAGCGGCGGGTCGAGGCGCACGACACCGACGTCGTCAGCGTCATGTTCACCGCACCCGACGGGCGCGCGCTGCCCGAGTGGCGGCCGGGCGCGCACCTGGATCTGGAGTTGCCGTCGGGACGGGTGCGCCAGTACTCGCTGTGCGGGGATCCCGCCGACCGGCATGCCTACCGAATCGCGGTGCGGCGCATACCCGATGGCGGCGGCGGTTCGCTCGAGGTGCACGAAGCCCTCGCGGTCGGGACGCCGGTGACGGTGAAGGGGCCGCGCAACGCCTTCCCGTTCGTGCTGCCCGGCCACGGATCATCGGCCGCCCGAGTGCATTTCGTGGCGGGCGGTATCGGCATCACGCCGATTCTGCCCATGGTGCGCATGGCGCATCGGCTCGGCGTGGAGTGGACGATGGTGTACGTCGGGCGCAGCCGCGACACCATTCCCTTCCTCGACGAGGTGGAATCCTTCGGCGGCCGCGTCACCGTGCGCACCGATGACGAGCACGGATTGCCCACCGCCGCAGACCTTTTGCGTGGAGTCGGCACCGACACCTCGGTGTACTGCTGCGGGCCGGTGGTGATGACCCAGGTCATCGCCGACGCGGTGCGCGATATCGCGGGCGTGGAGCTGTACTCCGAACGCTTCTCGGCGCCGCCCGTGGTGAACGGCACCGCCTTCGAGGTCGAACTCGCCCGTGGCGGTGAGGTGATCGAGGTGCCCGCCGACAAGACGGTGCTCGAGGAAGTGCTGAAAGTCCGCCCGGGGCTGGCGTATTCGTGCCGCCAGGGCTTCTGCCGGACCTGCCGGGTGCGGTCGCTCTCCGGCGAGATCGACCATCGCGACACCGTCCTCACCGCCGACGAGCGTGCCGCCGGTGAACTGCTCATCTGTGTATCCCGCTGCGGCGGTGAACGACTGGTGCTGGACCTCTAGCACCTCATTTAGGAGACGATCGTGACCGATCAACCGACCATCATCCCCGCGTCCGACCGCATCGTCCGCAATGGCGAATTCGAGATCGCCGTCTACGAATACGGCGAACCGTCGGCCGAGACCGTCGTCCTGGTGCACGGCTGGCCCGACGACAATCACCTGTGGGATCGCGTGGTGCCGCTGCTGGCCCAGCGCTTTCACGTCGTCACCTACGACACTCGAGGGCACGGTCGCTCGACGCGTACCGACCGGACCGAGGACTACCAGCTGGAGCGGTTCGCCTCGGACTTCTTCGCGGTCGCCGACGCGGTGAGCCCGGACGCGCCGGTGCACGTGCTGGCCCACGACTGGGGTTCGGTGCAGGTGTGGGAGGCCGTGTGCGAGCCCCGCGCCGTCGAGCGGATCGCCTCGTTCACCTCCGTCTCCGGACCGAACCTCGACCACCTGGGTCAGTGGGTGCGCGGGGAGCTCTCGCGCGGCAAGGTGTGGGGGCCGTTCACGCAGCTGCTCTCCTCCGCCTACACGGGCCTGTTCATGACGCCGGGCGTGCCGCGCGTGGTGCTCAAACCCCTTGGCACCGAGAAGATGTGGTCGCGGTTCGTGGGGCTCATGAACGAGACCTCGCCACAGAACATCACTTTGGGACCGGAGTTCCGGCGGGACTTCTTCGACGGGATGCGCATCTACCGCGCGAATATCCTGCGCCGCATGACCGGACCGCGCGAGCGCCGCACCGAGGTGCCGGTGCAGCTGATCATCGCGCGCCGCGATGTGGCGGTGCGGCCCGCAGGCTACGACGACACCCAGGAATACGCGCCGAACCTGTACCGCCGGGAAGTCGGCGGTGGGCACTGGCTGCCGTTCTCGCATCCGGAACTACTGGCCACCTCGACCACCGAACTCATCGACTCGCTGCGCGGCGGGGAGACCACGCGCGGGCTGCGCCGCGCCGAAGTCGGCCGGACGCGACGGGAATTCGAGGATCAGCTGCTGGTGATCACCGGCGGCGGCAGCGGTATCGGGCGCGAGACCGCGCTGGCCTTCGCGCGCAAGGGCGCGGAGGTGGTGCTCTCCGACGTCAATCTGGACTCGGCCAAGGAGACCGCCGAACTCATTGCCCGCGAAGGCGGTTCGGCGCACGCCTATCAGCTCGACGTCGCGGACGAGGCCGCCGTGGCCGCGCATGCCGCCGCCGTGATCGCCGAGCACGGCGTGCCGGATATCCTCGTCAACAATGCGGGCATCGGCCAGGCGGGCGACTTCTTCGACACTCCCGCAGCGGAATTCGACCGAGTGCTCAATATCAATCTGCACGGCGTGATCAATGGCTGCCGTGCCTTCGGCAAGGCCATGGCCGATCGCGGGCTCGGCGGGCATATCGTGAATCTGTCGAGTATGGCCGCCTATACGCCGCAGCGCGGGTTCAGTGCGTACTCGACCAGCAAGTCGGCGGTCTTCATGTTCAGCGACTGCCTGCGTGCCGAACTGGCGGGCAAGGGAATCGGCGTGCACACTATCTGCCCGGGCATCGTGCACACCAATATCGTTGCCACCACTCGGTTCTCGGGTGTCTCCGCCGCCGAGGAAGCGCAGAAGCAGGCGCGCTATGACAAGCTCTACGCCGCCCGGCGCTACGGTCCGGAGAAGGTGGCGGCGCGGATCGTCAAGGCGGTCGAGAAGGATCGCGCCGTGGTGCCGGTGACGCCGGAAGCGCATCTGCAGTACCACTTCAGCCGCCTCGCACCGGCCGTCGCGCGCTTCGTCGCGGCGCGAGTCAAGTTGACCTAGGCGGTTTTTCAGCTCCCCGGTGGGTGTCCGGGGATACGGCCGGTTCGTCGCCACGGCGGCGGACCGGCCGTTTTGCTGTGCGGGTGCGGACTGGCGTCGGTGACGCAGGTGTGGCGGCGCTGCTTCGTTCGGCGCATCGGGGCCGCGGATCGTTCGGGGCGGGCGACGGCCTATCCGGAATAGTCGGTACCCAGTATCAGCGCTGCTCAATCACCCAGGATTGCGGGTCTGTCGAGTTCTCGTGCGCGCCGGTAGCTTTCGGCCATGGACACCATCTTGCAAGTCATCGTGACCGCCGCGGGCATCGGAGTCGTTGTCGCGGTGGTTGCCGTAATCATTCGGACCTTCGCCACGAGCGCGGAGGAGGATCGGGCTAATCGGTCGCGCAATCGGCGTAGAGGTTCATGGGCGGCCGGGGGCGGCGGCAGCAGCAGCGGTGTCGACAGCGGGGCCTCCGGTTGTGGCGGCGGGTCGAGCTGCGGTGGGGGAGGAGGCTGTGGTGGCGGTGGCGGAGGGAGCTGAGCCATGGAGAGTTACGTGACGTTCGTCTTTCCCGCGGTATGGATAGCGATCTTCGTGGCGATCGTGATCAGTGCCAGGCGGCGGGAACGGCGGCTGCGACGGTGGCGCGCCCAGTATGGCGGGGACGGGTACACCGGGAGTGGCCAGGTCGGCGGCGGGTTCGTCGACGGCGGTGGTGGTTGGGGTGACTCCGGCACCGGTTCGAGCTGCGGCGGGGGCAGCTCGAGCTGCGGTGGTGGTGGCGGTGCCAGTGGTTGTGGGGGCGGTGGGGGAGGAGGCGGGTGTTGACGGACTCCAGCTGTGGCGGGGGCGGCGCTCGGGGGTATCAAGCTCCCGAGCGCAGCGTCTCCTCGATGAGGCCGACCCGCTCGGCGGGAATGCCCCACGGCTTCGCTACGCCGACGCGGGTATCCAGATCCCACAGCACGCAGGTCTCTTCCGGTCGCGCCACCATCGACCAGGCCACCACGGTGCGGCCCAGCTGATCCGCCATCGGGTCCGCCGAACCGTTCGACCCCTCGCCGTCGGGGAAGTGGTGCAGGAATCGGCCGTAGGCGGCATCGCAGAAGCGCTGGTAGCGCATGGTGCACAGGATCAAGCCGTGCCAGGCCTCGTCCACCGCGTGCGAGGGCATGCCGATCACCTGATCGTCACGCAGCGCGGCTCCGCAACAGCGCAGCCACTGTCGCAATCCGGTCTCCACCAGGTCACGAGGTTGCCACGGACAGGTCTTGAAGACGGCCTCCGGAAGCGCCAGCGCATCGACCGCGCTGTTGATTCGGTCGATTCGGGAGCGGCTCAGGCGTTCACGCAACACAATTCACCGTACGGCGGCGCGGGCGAGTCGATCAAACCTCAGTTTCGGGGGCGAGCGTCGAAGGGACAGGAGCGGTTATGGGCGGATTCTTCTCGCAGATAGTGGTACCGGTGATCGGGGTGCTCGGCCTGGTCGTGGTCATCGGCATCTTCGCGGTCCTGCTGTGCGGATCGATGGAGTGGTTGGACACGGCGATGGAACGGGCCAAACGGCGCAGGCGCGGGGAAGTGGTGCGGCCTCGGGAACGGTGGGCGGTCTGGAAGCGGGCCTTCAACGATTTCCGGCGGCACCCCTACGAGGGGCAGGGCTCGGGTGCTGGACCGGGGCTCGGCCTCGGTCTGTGATGCGGGGTGTGGGACGGGAGGCCTCGTCCCACACCCGATCGATCAGCTCGCGACCGTGGCCTTGTCGTCGCGCGTGGCGCGCAGGCTGGTGAGCGTCACGGTCACCAGCACCACCACGATCACGCCCAGCGAGGCCAGCGTCGGAATGGTCGGCACCGAGCTCCAGACCCCGTGCGCCCAGTGCAGCACCAGCTTCACGCCGATGAAGGCGAGGATGATCGCCAGGCCGTAGACCAGGTGCACCAGTCGCGCCAGGGCGGCGTGCAGGACGAAATACAGTGCGCGCAAACCGAGTAGCGCGAAAGCGTTGGTGGCGAACACCAGGAACGGGTCACCGGTCACGCCGTAGACGGCGGGCACCGAGTCGACCGCGAAGACCAGGTCGGTGGCCATGACGGCGGCGACCACCAGGGCGAGCGGAGTCAGGGCGCGGCGGCCCTTCTCGATGACGGTCATCTTGGTGCCGCGGTAGTCGTCGGTGACCGGCATGAACCTGCGCAGCAGCCGCACCGACTTCATGGAGCTCACATCGACTTCGTTCTCGTGCCCGCCCAGCGCGTCGACGATCAGCTTGATCGCGGTGACCAGCAGGATCGCGCCGAACAGCAGGAACGCCCAGTCGAGGGTCGCCAGCGCGGCCGCGCCCAGCGCGATGAAGATGGCCCGCAGCACCAGCGCGCCGACGATGCCGTACAGCAGCACCCGCTGCGCCAGCGCCGCGGGCACCGCGAACGCCGAGAGCAGCAGCATGAACACGAACAGGTTGTCGACCGACAGCGACTTCTCCAGCAAATAGCCGGTGAAGAACTCCACCCCCGGTGTGGAACCCTTACTGGCCCACAGGTATACGCCGAACGCCACCGGCAACGCGATATAGAAGACCGTCCACCCCAACGCCTCCCGCATCGACACCTCGTGCGGGCGACGGGTGAGCACGAAATCGAGCACCACCAGACCCATCACACCGATGATCGTCACCGCCCACAAACCGGGCGTACCGACGGATTCGATAGCAGTGGAACTCGCGAGATGCGATACGGCGAGACTCATAGGACCTCCTCGGACATGGATAACCAGCCGAGGTCTCCTTCGCCCACCAGACCGCGGGCGATCATCCGGGGACCACGACCGCGTGATCCGTATTGACCGGAGTGATGCTTGAGAAGTACTCCCCTCGCGAGCCAGGGTAGTCGACCCTTAACTCACCTGTCCAGTTTGCCGCCCTCAGCGTGGCGTGCACACCACCACCGCGATAGGCCGCGACGTCTGCTTCTGATAAGCCGAATACCGCCCCCCATTCACCTTGTCCACCAACCCCCACCGCCGCGCATACCCCTCATCATCCGGATAGGTAGCCCGAGCCCGCACCGGAATCCGCCTCCTCTCCACCTGCACCTCACACTCCCCCTGAGCCTTCACATTGGCCAACCACCCCGGCGCCCGAGCCGACCCCCCATTCGACGCCGTAACCAAAAAATCCTTCCCATCCCGCGCATAGGTCAACGCATTGACCCGCTCCTTCCCCGTCTTCCGCCCCACAGTCCGCAACAACAACGTCGGATTCCCCAACAACAACCGATGCCCCACCAACCCCCCACTCTTCTCATAAACCCACTGATGCCCCCGCAACACCTTCACGAACAGCCCCGCCATAGGTCCTCCCACTCAGTCGCTTCCCGTCCCCTGGATCCTAGGCGCGCGCGTCGCCTGTTTCGCGGTGCAGTGTCGCGGATGCCTCGCTAGCTGAAGAATTGGGCCGCTTCGCCTTCCGGTGGGTGGTGCGTACTCCGGATCAGGTGTGCGCCTCCCGTGAACGGCGGTAGCTCAGTCGGGTTATCGGTCCAGCTCAGAGCCATGCGTGGGCTGAATGCGCGACGTCGGGTTTCGGTTAGTTTCGACAGCCTGGAACTGATAAAGTCTCGGGCCGACGCCCCTGTAGCTCAATGGGTTAGAGCTGCGGACTCATAATCCGTCGGTTGCCGGTTCGAGCCCGGCCGGGGGCACTCACAGCATCTGTAACGCCGCGCCCGGTCTATGACCGGGCGTTCCTCTTATGGCGGCGTCGAGTGAACCCTATGGCGTAGGTCACTCTCGGGCATGTCATGTTTCGGGGGTGGGTGGTGTCTTGAGGGCATGACGGAACGTAATGCGGGGTATCAGGTTGTTGTTGTGGGCGGCGGGTATGCGGGGGTGGTTGCGGCCAATCGGTTGCGGAAGCGGGGGGATGTGGGGATCACGGTGGTGAATCCTCGGGGGGAGTTTGTCGATCGGATTCGGTTGCATCAGTTCGTGGCTGGGACGGGGGGTGCGGTTATCGACTATGGGTCGTTGTTGGGGGAGGGGGTTCGGTTGGTGGTGGATACGGCTACTGGGATCGATGTTGGGGGGCGGGTGGTGCGGTTGGGGTCGGGGCGTGAGGTGGGGTATGACTACCTCGTTTATGCGGTGGGGAGTACGGCGGGGAGGGCCGGGGTGCGGGGCGTGGAGGAGTTCGCGTACTCGGTGGGGGAGATCGAGGGGGCGCGGCGGTTGCGGGATCGGTTGGGGGAGTTGGGGGTTGGGGAGCCGGTGGTCGTGGTGGGCGGTGGGCCTACGGGGATCGAGGTGGCCGCGGAGTTGGCGGAGCGGGGGCGGGGGGTCACGGTGGTGAGTGGTGTGGGGTTGATGCCCTCGCTGAGTGAACGCGGGCGGCGGTATGTCGCGAAGTGGTTGTCGCGCAACGGGGTCGAGGTGGCGGCGGGGGAAGTGGTTGAGGTGCGGGCGGATTCGGTGGTGCTCGCGGACGGGGGTGTGTTGCCGAGCGCGGTCACCGTGTGGGCCACGGGATTCGGGGTACCGGGGCTGGCGGCGGACAGTGGGCTGCGCACCGATTCGATCGGTCGAATGCTCACCGATGAGACGCTGACCAGTGTGGACGATGACCGGATCGTGGCTACGGGCGATGCCGCGGCGCCGTCGGGGCAGCCGCTGCGGATGAGCAGTCAGGCCGCGGGAGCCCTGGGGGCGCGGGCCGCCGACACCGTGTTGAGTCGGATCGCGGGGACCGAGCCCGCGGTGATCGACCTCGCCCTGACGGGAACGTGCGTCAGCCTCGGTCGGCGCGACGGTATCCGGCAGCTCGCCCGCAAGGACGATACGGCGGTGAACATCTATATCGGCGGTTGGATGGGCGCGCGGATCAAAGAGGGGACCTGCAAGCTCGGGGTGTGGAAGATGCGCCGGGAGGCCCGCAAACCGGGGTCGCTGTTCTGGCCCAAGGGCGGCCCGCGGCCCTCGATCGCCGCGTCGAAGGTCATCTCCGCATGAGCACCGACGAGCATGTCGAGCGGTTCACGTTGTTGCGGCCGCTGTTGTTCACGATCGTGTACGAGATCCTCGGGTCGGCGATCGAGGCCGATGATGTGTTGCAGGACAGCTATTTGCGGTGGGCCGAGGTGGATTTGGGGGCGGTGCGGGATACCAAGTCGTATCTGGCGCGGTTGGTTACTCGGCAGGCGTTGAACGCGTTGCGGGCCAGTTCTCGGCGGCGTGAGGACTATGTGGGGCCATGGTTGCCTGAGCCGTTGTTGCTGGATGAGCGGGATGCGGCGGCGGATGTGGTGTTGGCCGAATCGGTGTCCATGGCGATGTTGGTGCTGCTCGAGACGCTGAGTCCGGATGAGCGGGCGGTGTTCGTGTTGCGCGAGGTATTCGGTTTCGAGTACGGCGATATCGCCGCCGCGGTGGGTAAGTCCGTGATGACGGTGCGGCAGGTGGCGCATCGTGCTCGCGAACATGTGCGGGCGCGACGTAAGCGGTTCGAACCCGCGGATTCGGCTCAGGTCACCCGGGTCACCGAGCAGTTTCTGGCGGCGGCGGCCAGCGGTGACACCGAGGGGCTGCTCGCGCTGCTGGCTCCCGACGCGGCGTGGATCGCGGACAGTGGCGGCAAGGTCACCGCCGCCCGCCGACCCGTGGTGGGCGCGGAGCGGGTCGTCCGGTTCTTTCTCGAGCTCTTTCACAAAGCGATGGCGACACCGACTCTGCGGTTCGAGACGGCTCACTGCAACAGCACACCCGCCTTCACGGTCTACCGCGATGACCAGTTGGAAGGCGTCTTCCTCTTCGATGTCGTCGACGGCAAGATCGCCACCTTCTACGCCATCCGCAACCCCGACAAGCTTGCCGCAGTGACCATTCCGCGCACTATCACGCGCGGCCTGGACGCGGCGCACTGACAGGAGTGACCATGTCTTCCCGCACCATCGCCTACTGGGCCACCACTCTGACCATCGTCACCGAACTGGCCTCCGGATCGGTGTGGAACCTGGTGCCCATCGACTGGATCGAAATCCAATTGCACCACTTGGGATTTCCGCACTTCTTCGCCTACCTCATGGGCGCGTGGCAGGTCGCCGCGGCCATCGTGATCATCGCCCCCGGGCTCCCACTGCTCAAGGAATGGGCGTACGCGGGGTCGTTTCTGCTCTGGTCGGGTGCGGTGGTGTCGCATCTGGCGGTCGGCGACGGCCTCCAATCATGGGGCGTGCCACTGGTATTCGCGACCCTGGCGGTCGCGTCATGGCTGCTGCGCCCAGCCGACCGCCGCCTCCCACAGACGTATCGGCGGGGGACGACCGGCCAGGTCGACACGACGGCCACTCCGCGCGCCTGGGCCCTCACCCTCGGAGTGCTCGCCGTGCTCTACATCGGATCCATCGTCACCCTGCCCGCGGTCGACGACGTCATGCGTCAGAACGCGGTCGACCTCGGCTGGATCGACGAGTAGCCGAGCCCCTCACAGATCGAAGCGGGCACTCAGCCCCGAGCGAATGCGCTCCAGGATCTCCGGCGGCACCGTACCGAGGTACTCGGCGAACGTCGCGCGGTGGGCGACGGTGAGATCGTAGAGCGCGATGATCTCGGTGCTGCCGGGCAGCGGAATCGAGAGCAGCTCGTATTGTGTTGGCACTTCCCGTGATTCGCGCAGCGGAGCGACAATGATCTGCTGCCGGAACCGCGCCATCAGATCACCGTCCACGACGATGACGCGCGCCTCACGCCCGGAGAGCGGGCTGACGGTTTTCCAGAGATGACCTTGCTGCGGTGAGCTAGTCGGCATTGCCGAACAGGACTCGCTCGGTGAGATGCGCGGCATCGGCGTGGCTGGTGATGTCGGGCCCGCCGTGTTCGGATTCCCACCGGGCCAGCGCGCGCAACTCGTCCTCGACCATGCGCTGCCGGATGGCGCGGGCGACGTAATCGCTCATCTTGCCCTCGCCCGCGATCTCACGCAGCCGCGTGGCCAGATCGTCGGGGAGGACGATGCTCATCTTCGTGGCCATGCGCATGATGGTACGGCCGAATGGCTGCCGATATGGGCGGTTTCAGGGGCGGACCTCGGCATTCACCGCGGGCGGCGCGAGCGCTTCGGCATGCGGCGCGTCGGGGGAGAGCTCCGCGATCTCGGGCCGACCGCGGCGGTGGAACCAGTGCAGCACCGTGATACCGATCAGTCCGATCAGCCCGGTGGCAATGCCGACCTGATAGCCCGGCGGCCGCCAGCTCAGCACCAGATCGGCATTGTGGGTACCGGCGGGGATATTCGCCGCCACGAAGGTTCCCGCCACGGTGCGCACCGGAATCTCCTTGCCGTTCAGCGTGATCCGGTACCCCGGCCAGGACAGCCGGGAGAACACCAGGCGACCGCCGCCGTCCGAGGTCACCTTCACATGGCTGGTGTAGTCGTTGGCGGAGGTCGACGACGCGATGACATCGTCGGCGTCGGCGACAATGCCATTGCGGGTCGAGATGGGTCCGGATTCGCGCTCCAACACCCAGATATAGCGTTCGTGCCCGGGATAGTCGACGAACTTCCACCCCGCCGGAGCGGGCTGATTGCGGGCATCCGGATACTGCGCCCGTTGCAGCACAACGCGATCCACCTTCATGAGATCGACAATCGTGCGGCCCGTGGCCGGTTCGGTCGCGAAGGCCCGGCGATAGGCGTCCGCGCAGGTGCTGCCCGACCAGTCCATGCACAACATGCCCGCGAAGGCCGCATGGCCGATGGGCGTGTAGCCGTTGACGTAATCCAGGCCGAGGTCCTTGGCGTAATTGCCGATGGCGATGGACCCGTACACGCCCGAGAGGCTGCGCTCGTCGGGATGCACCAGCACCCGATCCGCGAGTTGCAGTGTGGTGCCGTGGAAGTCGGGGAACGCCGCGGTCATCTCGGAGCGGCGTTCGGCGAAGTTGTAGGACATCGGCGTGGACGGCGCGACCGCCACCTGCGCGAAGGCGATCGGGAAGATGGACGCGACCAGCGCCGCGCAGGCGACCGCCACGCCTCGACGCCGGGCCAGCCACAACACGCCCGCGCCCAGCGCGAGCACCGCCAGCACGGCGACGATGTGCCGCACGGCGATCAGCGGCGCGGCCGACAGCGAGCGCACGAACAGCACCCCGATCAGCCCGAGCGCCGCCATCGTTCGGCGGCGCGAGGAGGTGAAAACCCCGTAGCGGCTGAGCAGTACGCACACCAGCACGAGCAGCGCGATGGCCAGCATGGGCAGCACCCGCGCGGGCCACCGCAGCGGACCGATCGCCCCCGGCCCCGCCGTCCACATGAGCACCACCCCGGCGAACAGCCACACCCCGCTCAGCTCGCGCGCCGCCGCCCGCGCCGCCTTCCAATCGATGAAAGCCAGTGCCGGAACGAGGAACCAGACGATGTACACCATGGGCAGCGGCTGCACATGCCCCCACCACGCCGTGAACGCGGGCGTCGTACTCGGCAGGCTCGCGTTCAGCGACTCCGACCACGGCACCGTCAGGAACGGGTCGTTGTGGATCATGACGCTGCCGCGCCACGTCACCTGCGACGACAGCACCCCGGGCAGATTCGCGATCATGGCCGCCGACAGCGCGCACGCCGCCGCCAACGCCAGCCGGGCCGACGGCTGCCAGCGCCGCTGGTAGATCACCTCCCCGATCAGCACCATGGCGATCACCAGCGCGGCCTCCACCGCGGGAAAGGCGTACTGGACGGTCAGCGCCAGGTACAGGAAGACGAAGACCGACACCGGCCCGCCGCGCCCGCGCGCGTACAGCACCGCCGACGCCCAGGCGTGCACGATCCACGCGGTGCCCGTCTGCGAGGTGACCCAGCTGGCCTCGTCGAAGAACAGGAACCAGCCGCTGAACGGAAACGCCACGCCCGCCACCGCCGCCCAGGGCGCGGCCGCCCCGTAGGCCCGGCAGATCCGAAATACGCCCAACGCCGCGATGATCGCGAACACCAGCTTCACCAGTGTCGCGAAGATCGCCAGATTGTCCATGGACGGCGCGAGCAGGTAGATCAGCAGCTGCGGCGGATTGAACAGCCCGGCTTCCTCCAGGGTGTAGTTGCCCGCCATCCACTCCCACGGGACCAGCGCCGGAAAACGCCCCTCCCGCAACTGCGTTCCGAGCAGCACCCACATGCCGGTGTACTGGGCCTCGGTGTCATCGGTGTAGAAGTGCCGTGGATCCGCCAGCAACACCGCAGCGAATCCAATGGCAACGCCGATCGCGGTGAGCGCTCCCCACCGCCATCCATCGTTTCGCGATTCGGTTGTCGCACTGGTCCTCACGAACGCTGCATCGTAACCGGCGATCGTGAGCGAAGCATGACCAAGAGTGTCTGAATTGTCCGAATAGCCGGGAACATGTCCGAGACTGTCAGTGCTGGGCCGAATTTGTCATATCCCGCGGTACGAACCGGCGGCCGTCCCGCGCCGAACCACCGATGCGAGATTCCCACCCGCCTTACGATCGTGGCAGATCCGTCGGTGCCAGCGATTCGCGAAGGAGCGAACGATGAGCAGTCAGCCGCACGATCCCGCGCGCCTCCCGCCCGCCTGGCGCGGCGAACCCACCAGACACCGCCGCAAGCCGCTGCGGTGGCTGCGCGGACGCGTCACCCCCGCCGGGGATTACGGCTTCTTCGGCCCGGACGCGGTGGCGTGGCGGGTCTGGATGTACCCGACCAGCGCGGTCTGCGGCTTCTCCCGCTCGGTGGTGATCGAGGAGCTGGACCCGTTCCTGGTGGCCGCCGTGGACCGCACCGGCAAGATCTACCGGGATCCTCGGGCGCGCTACGACCACACCCTCGCCTACTTCTCGACGGTCATCGTCGGCGACAGCGAGACGGTGGTGAAATCCGCCGAGGTGCTGGTGAAGATCCACGCCACCCAGGGGCGCGGCATCGAACCGGTGTCGGGTCTGCCCTACGACGCCAACAACCCCGACAGTCAACTGTGGATCCTGTTGACCGCCTGGCACTCCATCCTCTACTGCTACGAGAACCTCGGCCCCGGACCGCTCACCGACGAAGAGGATCGGGAGTACTGGGCGCAGTGCGCCATCGCCGCCCAGTTGCAGACCTGCGATCCGGCCAAGGTGCCGCGCAGCCGTGACGGGGTGCGCGCCTATTTCGAGGAGGTGCGCCCGCGCTTGGCCGCCTCGGAGACGACCCAGGCCGCCATGCGCTACCTGCTCGAGCCCCGCCACATCTACCCGCCGTACCCGCGCATCCTGCGCCCGGGCGGCTGGGCACTGAACCGAATCTTCCGCGCCGCAAACCTTTCCACCATCCCGCACTGGCAGCGCGACTTGGCCGACCTGCGCCAGTCCTGGCTCGTCGATGTGCTGGTGCGGCCCCTGGCCAGGCTGATCTTCCGCCTCGTCGCCGCGAACGACCGCGTGAAATTGGTACTGCTCGCGTGGATTTCACCCTCCGCCGCACCCGTGCTCGCTCCGGCGCTGCGGCACGTGCCTCCGGAGCGGCCCGAAACCACCACCCCCGCAGCGGCTTTCGCCCGCTGGGCCGTGCCGACGCCGCTGGAGGTGCGCGCCGCGGTGGAGGCGGGCACGGCTCGACACCTCACTCTGGGGGATTGAGGGGCGCAGCGCCTCGGCCCGCGAGTCCGACCGCGGTCCCGCTACACCCGCACCGCCGCACGCCCTCGGTGGGCGCGCGCGAAGTGCCCGGGGGACTGGCCCTTCCACGACCGGAACGCGGAACCGAAGGCGGAGACGCTGGAGTACCCCAGCCGGTCGGCCACCTGCTCGACGGTCAGCCCGGCGACCAGCAGCTCCTCGGCCAGCATGCCGACCGTCTCATTGCTGAGCTCGCGGAAGGTGGTGCCCTCGTCGGCCAGACGGCGGCGCAGCGTGCGGACGCTGACGTCGAGATCGGCCGCGATATGGGTCTGATCGGTGACGCCGCCGCGGCGAATGAGCAGATTGCGGACCTGCCCGGCCACCCCGATGCGGCTGCGGCGGCGCTGCAGCAACTCCTCGCACTGCTGCTCGTAGTAGCGCGCCACCGCGATATTCGCCTGCGGCAGTGGGGTTTCCAGGGCGCTCGCCGCGAAGACCATCACACTGGTGTCGGCGTCGAAGCGCACGTCGTCGACACCGATCACCGCACCGAACATCTCGTAGATGGGATGCGGCGGCAGCGTCACGTGCACGCGCAGCACGGGCGGGCGCGTGGACATCAGATCCTGTTGCACGGTCGAGATGGCGCCGAGGTCGCGTTCCAGGGCGAAGGCGCGGATCTCCTCGGGTAGCGCGTGATCGTCGCGCACCACCCAGGCCTCGTCGCCCACCATGCGCATGGTGTGCTGCGCGACGGTGTAGGTGAGATCGGCATGGCGCAGCGCGATATCCATGGCGTGCCCGAGCGTGGGACTGCTCATGATGGCGAAACCGAGGACGCCGAGACTGGTGGTGTGGCACATGAGTCCGGCGAGCAAACCCTGTCCGGGTTCGTCGTCCACGCCGCGCACGATATTGCGAATGAGCGCGATCTCTTGGGCGTGCGTGATCTCGGCGGTCTGCTCGTGCAGGTCCGATTCGCGAATTCCGGTGTCGCGCAGGGCATCGGCCGCCGTCATACCCCTGGTGCTCGCGAAATCCACGAGCAGGGCGGCGCTGCCGATCGAACGCAAGCGCATCGTCGCATCGGCTCGGTCGGTGTCCATGCGCAAATCGTCCCAGAATCCGCCGCGTCGGTGGTTCGGATTCGATGACGATTCGGCCTTCGGTACGGCCGATATTCGCCGGTTCCTGGCCCATTGTGTGCTGTCGAGACGTTTCCGGCGAACGTACGGTAACTGTATGCCGCACCGCGAGCGGCGGCTCGGCCGTCCGGGTAGTCGCCCATCGTGTGCCCCCCGACTTCACCCGATCGCGGTGCGGTACTTCCATTCCCGATTCGTCTGAAGTGAGCTGGAATGCCGCATACGAGAACTGTCCGGGAATCCGCTCTCACCGTGCTCGCACCCACCGACGGCCGACCGGTCGGCACGGTCGCGGTGCACTCGCCCGAGCAGGTGGGAGCCACGGTGAGTAGCCTGCGCGAGGCGCAGACCCCCTGGCGTGCAATGGGTGTCGTCGGACGTCTGCACTGGGTGACGCGATTTCGCGACTGGCTCCTCGACCACGAGGACGACCTCTGCGCGTTGCTGGCGAGTGAAACCGGCAAATCGGTCGGCTCCGCGCGCAAGGAGTTCGCGCTCGCACTCGAAGCCATCGACTACCACCGCGGCCACGGCGCGGAATACCTTGGCGTACAACGCCCGCGGGCGCACAGCCTGCCCTCGCTCGCCGTGGGGCTGTCGGTCTCCTACCGCCGGTGCGCGGTGGTAGGGGTGATCGCCCCGTGGACCTATCCGCTGGCACTCGCCCTGTTCGACGCGGTCCCGGCGCTGCTGTCCGGATGCGCCGTGGTGGTCAAACCCTCCAGCGTGACACCGCTGACCGTGCACGAGATCGTGGCGGGCTGGGGTCGGATCGGCGCACCGGCGGTGCTCGCCAGCGCCATCGGCCCGGAGGCGGGCCCGGCGGTCCTCGACACGGTGGACCACCTGCATTTCACCGGCTCGGCGGATACCGGCAAGGTGGTCGCGCTGCGCGCCGCGAGCCGATTGATTCCGTGCCGTCTCGGCCTCGGCGGCAAATCCACGGCGATCGTCCTCGCCGACGCCGATCTCGACCGCGCCGCGGCGGCCATCGCATTGGGCGGGCTGGCCGAATGCGGGCAGGGGTATCACAGCATCGAGCGCGTCCTCGTCGAATCCAGCGTCTACCCAACGTTCGTCGACAAACTCGCC
The DNA here is from genome assembly GCF_044459025.1 of Nocardia sp. NPDC050406. Lineage (NCBI taxonomy): Bacteria > Bacillati > Actinomycetota > Actinomycetes > Mycobacteriales > Nocardiaceae > Nocardia > Nocardia sp. NPDC050406. The sequence goes on from NZ_JBITIM010000002.1 coordinate 1,487,628, forward strand.
ACCGAGGTCGCCGCGTTCGGGGCCGAGGATCCGGAGGACACCGATCCCTACGTCATGACCTCCGCCTCCCATGCGCGGTTCGTCGCCGACCAGGTTCGAGACGCTCTCGACAAGGGCGCGAGCCTGCGCATCGGCGGGGTGAATTCGGGAAACACCTTCGCGCCCACCGTGCTCGCCGATATCGATCCGACCATGTCGATCATGAACCAGCAGACCTTGGGTCCGGTGCTGCCGGTCATGCGCGTCGACACCGTCGCCGAGGCGATCGAGCGTGCCCTCACGCCCTGGTGTGGACCGAGCGTCAGCGTCTGGACCACCGACGACGCGACCGGCGGCTGGGTCACCGGGCGCCTCGACGCCCCGGAGACCGGGGTGAACGATGTGTCCGTGCATCTCACTCCGCCCGGCTTCGCCTAGGCCACGCGCGCTACCTCGGGTGACAGCAATTGCTACACTCGTGTATAAATCTGGTCGGCTGGTTTTCGAGCGATCTTGTGCAAAGGAGCACGCGATGACCACACAGACCGAGCGTCCGCAGTTCAACGCCCCGGTACGGAAGATCCGCGAGGTCGACTACGGCTTCTTCGGACCGGATTCGCCCACCTGGAGGGTGTGGACCGCGCCCACAGCGGTCCTGGGTTTCCAGCGCTCGGTCACCCTCGAGCACTTCGATCCGGATCTGACCGCGGCCGTCGCCGATGTCGGCGGCATCTACAGCGATCCGCGCGGACGGCTCGACCACACCTTCGCGTACTTCCTCATCGCGGCGGTCGGCGACAGCCGCATGGCCGTCGAATCCGCCGAACACCTCATGAAGGTGCACGCCAAGGCCACCGGAATCGAGCCGATCACCGGAAAGCGCTACAGCGCCAACAATCCCGACTCGCAGCTGTGGATCCACGTCACCGGCTGGCATTCGGTGCTCAAGTGCTACGAGATGTTCGGACCCGGCCCGCTCAGCCCCGCCGAGGAGCGTCGCTACTGGGCCGAATGCGTCGTCGCCGCGGAATTGCAGACCTGCAAACCGTCGGATGTGCCGACCTCGCGGGCCGAGGTGCGCGAGTACTTCGCGGCCGTGCGGCCGCGGCTGTGTAGCTCCGAGCGGGCCCATCGGGCCATGCACTACCTGCTGCACACGCCGATGGAAAAGGGCGTTCGACTATGGGGCGGAAGCCGTCTCATCGCTCCGGCCGTGATCGCGACACTGCCCAAGTGGATGCGCGAGACCGGCGGATTCGACCAGCCCGGCCTGGTGGACGCCGGTATTCGCCCGGCCGCCAAACTCGCCATCGCCGCCCTCGGCGGTGACAGCGCCAAGCTCAGGACGCTGCGCTCGGCCATCGGCCCGATGACGGCCCGGCTCTACCGCGAGCACCTCGAAGCCGGGATCCCGGAGAACCCGGTGACGGTGACCCCGGCCGAGGCCCGCGCCCGCTACGGCTCGGCCGGACGCCGCGCCAGTCGAAGCGCCTGAGCGAAACCGCAGCGCGCCTGAGCGAAACCGCAGCGCGCCTGAGCGAAACATCCAGCGCGCCCGGACTCTTCGCTCAGAGCACCGCCTGCGTCTGCGTCACCTTGGCGACGAGCTTGCCCGCATCGTCGTGGATCTCGGTCTCCACCACGATCACGGTGCGCCCCACATGCAGCGGGCGCGCGCTGGCGGTGGCGTAGCCGGAGCGCACGGCGCGCAGGAAATTCGTCTTGGACTCCACCGTGGTGGTGCCGACCTTGCCCTCCGGCAGGTTCAGGTACGCGCAGACCGCGCCGGTGGAATCGGCCAGCGCCATGAGGGTGCCGCCGTGCATGACTCCGCCCAGGGTGCACAGGGTTTCGTCCCAGGCCAAGCGGCTGCGCACGAGTTCGGGCCCGTGCTCGAGCACCTGCACGCCGAGGCGTTCGGTGAACGGCATGGACTGGTGGAACAGGGCGGTACCGGTGGTGTCGATCGTCGCGGTCATGGCATCGAGCCTGCCGCACGGCGCGCACCCGGTCGATTACCCGCGAGGTAAAGCGCGAACGCCCGGACACCTCGATACGACGTGCGGACCTGCGCCCAGCCCCCGTGATCGGATACGATTCGGATGCCTTTTCGGTCCAGAAACCGGCCGTGGAGTTGGATTTCGCGCGCCTATTTTCCCTCCGGGGAGATGGAACGGAGGCAGTCTTGTTGTCCCGCACTAACCGTCGGATCCCCCGGCAGCTCTCGAAACTCCCGCTGTACGCCGCTGACGGCGGTGCCCGTGCGGCGTGAAGCCTTCGACGACCGGGCCCGGACCCTGGCCGCGAACGCCGACCGGGCCTGGCCCGAGCCGCGGGTGCTGCTGATCGAGGACGATCCCGGCGACGCGCTGCTGGTCGAGGAATTGGCCATCGACGGCGCGCCCGGCTGGCAGCTGCACTGGGTGCGCTCGCTCGCCGAGGCGGCCGACTACCTGCGCACCGGCAGCCCCAATTGCATTCTGCTCGACCTTCATCTCCCGGACGCGCAGGGTCTCGAGGCCCTGGCCCGGGTACGCGGCCTCGCCGATGTGGCGATCGTGGTACTCACCGGACTCGACGAGGAGCACACCGGGATGGCCGCGGTCGCCGAGGGAGCACAGGACTACCTGATCAAGGGACGCGTCGAACCCGAATTGTTCGGGCGCGCGGTGCGTTACGCCATTCAACGCAAACAGGCCGAACGCACCAGCGCGGCGCTACAGGCCAGCCAGATGCGCGCCCAGGAGAACGCGCGCCTGGAACGCGGCCTGCTGCCCACGCCGCTGCTGCCCGCCGACAGCGGCGTCGCGGCCGTCACGCGCTACCGGCCGGGCCGCGCGCACGCCCTGCTCGGCGGCGACTTCTACGATGTGGTCCAGGACGGCGACGGCGTCGTCCACGTGGTCATCGGCGATGTCTCCGGCCATGGGCCCGATGCGGCGGCCGCCGGTGTCGCGCTCCGATTGGCGTGGCGCACTTTGGTTCTCAGCGGCATCACCGGCGAGCGGCAGCTGCGGCTGCTGGAACAGGTGCTCTTGGCCGAACGCGTCGACGTCGCGACCTTCGCCACCGCCACCTGCCTGGAACTGCATCCTGAGGACCGCTCGGTGCGTGTCCTGCGCGCGGGCCACCCGGGCATGCTCATGCGCTGCGACGGCGAGATCTCCTGGGTGGAGGTGCCCGGCGGCCCGGCCCTGGGCTTCCTGCCCGGCCGCGCCGGATGGCCCACCCACCGCCTCGCACTGCCCGCCGACTGTGGTCTGATGCTGCTCACCGACGGTCTCTTCGAAGGCCGTGTCGACGACAGCGGCGACCGCCTCGGCGAGGACGGGCTGCTGAAGGTGGCGCGCGAAGTGCGCGCCGAGAGCCCGGACAGCTTCCTCGACACCTTGATCACCGAGGTCGAGGCGCTCGCCGCCGGAACCGGCGGGCTCGACGACGATGTCGCGATTCTGTATCTGCACTGGACGAACGACGGGGAGAGTTGATGGCGTTGCTCGGCGGACTGATCGCCGGAATCCTGCTGGGGACGATGGTGACGACGGTGGTGGTGCGGCGGTCGTTCGTGGGCCCGCTGCGCGCTCTCACCGAATCGACGCAGCGGGTGGCGGCCGGGGATTTCACCCACCGCATCGATCCGCGCGGCCGGGCCGATATGGCGGAGCTGGCGGCGGCGATCGACCTCATGCGCCGACAGATCCTCGCCGAACTGGACTCCTCACGCGTGCAACAGGCGCAGGTCGAGGAGCAGCGGGCGGATCTGGACAGCCAGGCCCTGGAATTGCGGCGCTCCAATGCCGAACTCGAGCAGTTCGCCTATGTGGCCTCGCACGATCTGCAGGAGCCGCTGCGCAAGGTGGCCTCGTTCTGCCAGTTGCTGGAGAAGCGCTACGGCGATGTCCTCGACGAGCGCGGCAAACAGTACGTGCACTTCGCGGTGGACGGGGCCAAGCGGATGCAGGTGCTGATCAACGATCTGCTCACCTTCTCCCGGGTCGGCCGGGTGATCACCGGCCACGAACCGACCCCGCTGGACGAGCCGCTGGACCGGGCATTGAGCAACCTGTCCGAGATCGTCGAGGAGAGCGGGGCGAAAATCGTTCGCCCGGAACGGCTTCCCGAGTTGGAGGGGGAGCCGGTGCTGCTGACCATGCTGTGGCAGAACCTGATCGGCAATGCCCTCAAGTTCCGCAGCCCGGATATCGCTCCGGTCATCACCATTTCGTGTGACGAGACCGGCGACGGCTGGCTGTTCTCGGTGTCGGACAATGGAATCGGCATCGAACCCGAATTCGCCGAGAAGGTGTTCGTCATCTTCCAGCGGCTGCACGGCCGCGGCGAATACGGCGGCACCGGAATCGGTTTGGCGATCTGCAAGAAGATCGTCGAACATCACGGCGGCCACATCTGGATCGACACCGACTACACCGACGGCACGTGTTTCCGCTTCACCCTCGCCGCCCCCACCGACACCGCGGTCGGCGCCATGCCGATCGCCGAAGGAGCTCAGTCGTGACCACACCCGGCCAGCCGATCAACATCCTGTTGGTGGAGGACGATCCCGCCGATGAACTCATGACGCGGGAAGCCTTCGAGGACAACAAGATTGGCAACAACCTCCATGTCGCCCACGACGGGCAGGAGGCGCTGGACTTCCTCTACCGCGTCGGACCGCACGCCGACGCGCCGCGTCCGGATCTGATTCTGCTCGACCTCAACCTGCCCAAATACGATGGGCGCGAGGTGCTCGGCAAGATCAAGGCCGATGCCGAACTGGCGCATATTCCGGTGGTGGTGCTCACCACCTCCGCGGCCGAGGAAGACATTCTGCGCAGTTACCAGCTGCATGCCAATGCCTATGTGACCAAGCCGGTGGATCTGGACCAGTTCATGGCCGCCATCAAGCAGATCGACGAATTCTTCGTCCAGGTGGTGCGGTTGCCGCGGCAGTGACTCGGAAGCCCTGCCGCGGCAGGGCACTCAGTGCGAGGCGTTGAGCTCGTCGGCGGCCAACGCCTCGTCCAGGGTTTCGAACAGGGTGACCGCCTCGTCGAGACCGGTCACCTCGATGGGGCGGCGCACCTGCGGGGAGGCGGCGATGCGCAGCGGTCGCGGTGCGGCGGCCTGCGCGGCCGTCATGAGGGCGCTCAGACCCACCGAACCCATGAACCCGACCGTCGTCATATCGATGACGGGGACTCGGCCCCCGGCCAGCGTCTCTTCCAGCGCGGCCTGCAGCTGCGGGGCCGAGGCGATATCGATCTCGCCGGTCGCGGTCACCACCATCGTGCCGCCCCGCTCCGTCACCGCCACGCTCAGAGTTCGCGAAGTCCCGTTGTCGGTCACCATCGAGTCCTTTCGTTCGCGTCCATTGCTCCAGTCCATCATGTGCGGCCGTTTCCGGCCGCGCACACACCGCAGCGAACGGCCCGGAGTTGGTCGTCATAGGGCGTCTACCCGGTGATCGAGATTTCAATCGTGTGAGTTGCGACTCGAATACCTCACGGGTGCACGGGTATTGCTAAGAGCAAGAACGTGAGCAGGTGGCGAACGCGCCGCGAGCACCGTGCGGCAGGAGGGCGGCGAAGTCGATGACGACCCCGCAAGTGCGACAGAGGGAGATGCCAGCGCCACTACGCATGGGGCTGCCCGCCGTGGCCGCGAGCCTGGCCACGGTGCGGCGCTTCCTGCGAGAGTGGTTGCCGCGCTCGGGACTCGGGCCGGTCGAGGTGGAGGATGTGGTGCTGGCCGTCTCCGAGGCGTGTACCAACGCCGTCGAGCACGGCTACCGCGATCGGCCGGGCACGGTGTTCGTCGAGGCCGAGGCCACCGAATCCGATATCCACATTCTGGTGCGGGACCGCGGCCGGTGGGTGCCGCCGCACCCGGAGGTGAATTCACTCCGGGGGCGGGGGTTGGCGCTCATGCGGGCCCTGGTGCCGAAGGTGACGGTGCACACGGGGAATTCGGGGACCTCGGTGGAGTTGTGGGTTCCGCTGCCCGGCTGATCACCGGCTCAGCGTGAAACCCGGGTAGCCGCCCTCGCGTTCGGCGTCGCAGCGGCGGCGGTAATTGCCGAAGCCGCCGATGTAGGGCATGAACACTCGCTTCTTGCCGTCCACGTTCGCACCCAGGTACCAGGAGTTGGCACGCACGAACAGGGTGCCCTCGGCGACCTCGGTGAGGTGGTCGGTCCACTCCTCGGCGGCCTCGGGGCGGGCCTCGACACGGGTGATGCCGTTGGCGCGGCAGTGCTCGATGAGCGCGAGCACCCAGTCCAGCTGCTGTTCGGAGTGCAGCGCCATATTCGCCATGACCGACGGGGTGCCGACGCTGTTGACGCTGAACATATTGGGGAAGCCGGGGATGCCGAAGCCCAGGTAGGTGACCGGTCCGTCGGCGAAGGCATCGTGTAGTCGAATGCCGTTGGCGCCCTGGGGGTCGATGCGCAGCAGCGCGCCGGTCATGGCGTCGAAGCCGGTGGCGTAGACGATGACGTCGAAGTCCAGGAGGCGGTCGGCGGTGCGGATGCCGGTCGGGGTGATCTCCTCGATGGGTTCGCGGCGCAGGTTCACCAGCGAGACGTGGTCCTGGTTGAACATCTCGTAGTAGCCGACATCGGTGCAGATGCGTTTGGTGCCGATGGGGTGGTCGGTGGGAATGAGATCGGCGGCGACGGCCGCGTCGGCGACCTTGGCGCGAATCTTGGCCTCGGCGAATTCCCGCACGATGTCATTGGCCGCCATATCGCTGTTCTGGTCGGGGAAGACCTTGTTGAACAGCACGCCGCCCTCGTTCCAGCGCTGCTCCATGGCGGCGAGGCGCTCGTCCTCGGGCAGCTCGAGGGCCTTGGTCTGAATGCTCGGGTGCGGGGTGGCGGCGGGGGCGTAGTAGGACTTCTCGCGGCGCTGCGAATACGTCTCGCGGATGGTCTGCTGTTCTTCCTCGGTCCAGGGCCGGTTCGGCATGGGCACGCTGTAGTTGGGCGAACGCTGAAAGACGGTGAGGGCGGCGGCATCCCGCGCCAGTAGCGGCGAGACCTGGATGCCCGAGGAGCCCGTGCCGATCACGGCGACGCGCTTGCCGGTGACGTCCACGCCCTCCTCGGGCCAGCGCGCGGTGAACAGCTCGGTCCCCGAGAAGGTGTCCGCACCAGGGATATTCGGTCGAATGGGCTCGGACAGGCAGCCGGTGGCGAAGACGACGAAGCGTGATTCGACGGCGTCGCCGCGATCGGTCCGCACGGTCCACAGGGCGGTGTCCTCGTCGAATTCGGCGGCCGTGACCCGTGTTTCGAACCGGTAGTGCTCGCGCACCGCGAACCGATCCGCCACGTGCCGCAGGTAGGCGTGGATCTCCGGTTGGGCCGCGAACCGCTCCGTCCACGTCCAACTCCGCTGCAACTCCGGATCGAACGAGTACGAGTAGTCCACGCTCTCCACATCGCATCGGGCTCCCGGATACCGGTTCCAGTACCAGGTTCCGCCGACATCCGCGCCCGCCTCGATGCCGAGTACCCGCAACCCCGCTCGCGCCGCGTGATGGACGCCGTAGAGCCCCGCGAATCCGGCCCCGACCACCACCACGTCGTACCGGTTGACCCCGCTGTTGGACCGCATGCTCGCCCTCTCACCCATTCGTCCAGAGATATTTCGAATAGGCATATGGTCGAGGGCCGCGCGCCTGGCCGCGACCCTCTGTCTCACTGATCAGGAGCGCCCGCGAGGCGCGATTCGGAGGCGGGCCGAGTGGTGCTGGAGGCTATTCGTGCGGAGGTTCGCCGGTGACCACGTGGTCGGCGTGGTTGAGGCCCTCGCGGACCAGGCGGGCGAGGTGGCCGTCGCGCAGGCGGTAGATGATGCGGCGGCCCTCGCGGCGGGTGTGCACCAGGCCGGTGAAGCGCAGTTTCGCGAGATGTTGGCTGACCGCGGTGCGGGAGCCGCCGACCGCCTCGGTGAGGGCGGTGACATCGGCTTCGGCGTCGGCGAGGAGCCACAGGATGTGCAGGCGGGTGGGGTCGGACAGCATGCGGAAGGTGGCGGTGGCGGCATCGAGGTGCGCCTGGTCGGGGGCGATGGGGTGGACGAGGCTGGCGGCCGGTGTCGGAGTGCCTTCGCGCGCCATCGCTCACCTCTCTGCCGAAACCACCTCGCGGCCCGCCGGTGCGGACGCGGGCCACACCCGGGCGGCCGTCGTAGCCGCAAGTGTAGCGAGCACGGCCAGCGTCGCCGCCGAGGCGAAGAGCCCGGCGAACGCGCCCAACCATCCGGCAATGGGGTAGGTGACCAGGAACGCCGCGTGCGAGAGCGAGAACTGCGCCGTGAAAACCGGTGCGCGCGTGTCGGGGGTGGAGTGGGCGCGCAACAGCCGGGCGGAGGGGGTGCTGATCATGGAGGTGCCCGCGCCGAGCGCGAACCAGGTGAGCGCCAGGAGCGGCCAATTCGCGAGCGGGGCGAGCGCCGCCGCCGCGACCAATCCGAGGGGCAGCACACGGCTTCCGGTGAGCATGAGCCGTCGGTCGCCGATCGCCCGGAGCGCGCGCGGCGCGGCCAGTGCGACCGCCATGGATCCGAAACCGAAGCAGCCCAAGGCCGAGGCCACCTCGGTCGCGGACCCGCCGAGCAGATCGCCCACGTACACCACGGTATTCACGATGACCAGCGCCGATGCCGAGGCCACCGCGACATTCAGGGCGAGCAGACCGCGCAGCGGGGGATGGGTGAGCATGACGCGCGCGCCGTCGGTAATGCGCCGCGGCAGCGGTTGCGACCGGTCGGGTGTGGGCTGAGGCGGGAGCCGGGTGCCGAGCACCAGCATCGCCGACACCGCGAAACCCGCTGCGGTACCGACGAACAGCAGGTTGTAGCTCATGACCGTCAACAATGCGGCCGCGACCACCGGGCTCAACAGTGACTCCAGGTCGTAGGCCAGGCGCGAGAGCGACAGCCCGCGCGTGTAGTCCTCCTCGTCGACCAGCACGGAGGGAATCACCGACTGGAACGCGGGCGTGAATGTCGCCGACGCCGACTGCAGGACGAAGATGAGCACATAGACCTGCCACGTCTGGGTGACGAATGGCAGCAGCATCGCGACCAGCACCCGCACCGCGTCGGCCGACACCAGCAACGCGCGGCGCGGCACCCGATCCGTGAGCGCCGAAATCGCGGGGGCCCCACCGACATACGCCACCATCTTGATGGCCAAGGCGGTGCCGAGCACGGCACCGGCCCGATCGCCCGCGATGTCGAAGGCCAACAACCCGAGTGCGACCGTCAGCAGCCCGGTCCCGACCAGGGCGACCACCTGCGCGGTGAACAACCGGCGGAACTGGTTGTGGCGCAAGGGGTGGGTCATGGGGACCACGATAGGTGATTAGGTGCGCAGATGTGCACTTATTGTCTTGGCCTGAACGGTCGCACATCGCGAACAGACGCCAGTTTTCGCCCCCTCACCTCGAATATTGACCGCCTAGGCCAACTTTCACTCGGCGGGCGTCACCAAGCGCCGCGCCGCCTGAACCGTCGCCTCCCGCCGCGCCGCCATCCGACCCGGTGAATGCCGCGCATGAGTCGCCGCGGTGCGCGCCAGATCGGTGAGCATGGTCAACAATGTGGCGGGCTGGAACTCGCCGGTCACCACCCCCAGCTCCTGGGCCCGACGGATCTCGGCGAGCTTGGGGGCCACCACCCGGCGGATCACCTCCTGTGTGGCGGCATCGGGCGCGGGTTCGAGGTCCGCCCACGCCTGGAGTCGGGCATGGTCGGGGTGGGCGAGGTAGTGGTCGAACAGGCGGCCGACATACGCGGGGAGGTCATCGGCGGTCATGGCGGTCTCGACGGTGGTGCGGGTCATCCAGTGATCGGTGACGGCGGTGTAGAGCTCCTCTTTGCTCGCGAAGTACGCGTAGAGGCGGTCCTTGCTCGCGCGGGCCGCCGCCGCGATGCGATTGATCCGTGCTCCGGCACGCCCGTATTCGGCGAATTCGGCCTGCGCGGCCGCGAGAATCCGCTCCCTGGTGGCATGTCCGGCCGCGCGCATGGCGTCGATAGTAGCTTGCCGAACCAGTTGGTTCGGCACTAGAGTCGCGAACCAATTGGTTCGGCAAGAAATGGGAGGTGCGAACCATGGACGCGGTCGATCGGTTCGGCGAATTGCGGTCACGGGAGGCGGTCACGCCCGAGGAACTCGACGCGGTGTGGGCGGCCCTGCCCATCGTGCGCGCGGAAGACATTCTGGGCGGATGGGTCGGCGCGGCCTTCCAGACCGGGCATCCGCTGTGCCGGGCGCTGCCCGCCAGCCGCTGGCACGGCAAGCACTTCCACTCGGTGCTCGAGGCCCAGCCGCTCATCTGCCGCGCCGAGGACGGCACGCTGTTCTCCAATACCGAACTCGGCAATGGTGAAGCGAGCCTGTGGAATATCGAATTCCGCGGCGAGGTCACGGCCACCATGGTCTACGACGGCAAACCGGTCTTCGACCACTTCAAGCGCGTGGACGAGCGCACCCTCATGGGCATCATGAACGGCAAACCCGACCAGGTGCTGTGGCGCGGACAGCACTTCTACTTCCTGCTCGAACGGGACGCCGCATGAGAATCGAGGCGCTGCTGTCACGAGATCCGCTGTCGCCCTTCGCCGTCGAACACGTCGAGATCGACGCGCCGCGCGCTGGCGAGATTCTGGTGCGCATCGAGGCCAGCGGTATCTGCCACACCGATCTGGTGAGTCGCGCCGCGGGCAGCGCCGAGCGGCCGGTGCTGCTCGGGCACGAGGGCGTCGGCGTGGTCGAATCCCTCGGCGCGGGAGTCGATTCGGTCCGTGTCGGGGACCGGGTGGTGCTGACCTTCCGCAGCTGCGGAACCTGCGTCAACTGTGTGGCGGCGCGTCCCGCCCACTGCGTGAAATCGGTGCGGCTCAATCAGTTCGGGCCGCGGGCCGACAGGTCGCCGCGCATCACCGTCCATGGTGGGCCGGTGCTCGACGGCTTCTTCGGGCAGTCCAGTTTGGCGCGCTACGCGCTGGTGACGCCCGACAATGTGGTGGTCGTCGACCCGTGGCTGGACCCGGTGGTCGCGGCTCCGCTGGGCTGCGGATTCCAGACCGGCGCGGGTGCGGTGCTGAATGTGCTGCGGCCCGAGGCCAGCGAGGCGTTCGTCATCTACGGTGCCGGTGCGGTCGGGTTGGCCGCGCTGCTGGCGGCCCGCGCGGTCGGCGTGACCCGGATCGTGGTGGTGGAAACCGCTGCGGGGCGGCGGGATACGGCGTTGCGGTTGGGTGCGGCCGCGGTCATCGACCCGACCACCATCGATCTGGTGTCGGCGGTCCGCGAGGCCGGGGGCGCGGCGCGTCATGCGCTCGACACCACCGGTCAGCCGCAGGTGCTGGCCGCCGCCGTGCGGGCGCTGGCTCCCGGCGGCACCGTGGTGGCCGTGGGCTTGGGGCGAGGTGTGGCGGACCTCGATGTGAACGAGATCGTCTTGCCCGGCAAGACGATTCGCGGCTGCCTGGAGGGTGACAGTGTGCCGCGCACCTTCATTCCACGGCTGGTGGAGCTGTATCGCGCGGGGCGATTCCCCATGGACGAACTGGTGACGGCCTACCCGTACACCGATATCGAGGCCGCACTGGAGGACCAACGCGCCGGGAAGATCGTCAAACCGGTGCTGACCTGGTGATTACCAGCCCGTGTCGAAATGTGGCACGGGCGGTGCGGCGGCGGGCCTATCCTCGCCGGTATGGGGAGGAACCGCGCAGCCTGGCTCCTGGTCGCCGCCTCGGTGGCCGGTGGTTGTGCCGTCGGCGGTGACCCGCGGCCGACCCCCGGCCCGCTGGACTCGGTGGTGCGCGAGACCACCGCGCCGGGGCCGACCACCTCTCGGTCGGCGACCGATCCGCTGCCGCTCTGCGGCGAAATCGGCTCCGGCACAACACCTCGCGACTGTCGGCTGCAATCCCACGATGCCGTCGGCGTGACCTTCGAAGTGCGGCGCGGGGCGGCATCGACCATCACCATCGATGTGCTCGCCGACGGCGCTCGGGTGCAGACGCTCACCGAGCGCGATGTGCGGCACCCGTCCGATCCCTCGCTGCGCGATGTGGATGGCGACGGCCGCGACGAATTGCTGGTGCCGATCCAGTTGGCGACCGCGAACACCCGCTTCGCCGTGTACCGCGCGACCGAGTCCGCTACCGAGTTCCATCGGTCGGGGGAACTCACCGGCGTAGGAATCGACACCACGGAGGACGGCTACGTCGTGACGCCCGCGCGCGTCGACTACGCAAGTTGGGATATCGCATTCTTGCGTTTCACCGACGACACGTTGGATCCGGTGGTCACCGCTCAGGTCCGGTTGCTGCCCAGCGAGGGCGGGGCGCCGCCGGTCAGCGAGTGCACCCTCGTCGACGCGGGAGGTTTGCACAGCACCGGTCTGACCTCGCTGGAAGCGGCCCGCGAGCGCTTCTGCGCGGAACCCTCGGTACAACGGGTCATGCGTCGCTGAATATCCGGGGCGCAATCGGTAATTCCCCCGATGTCACTATCGTCGCCACCGGCGAGGATAGAGCGCGACAACAGAATCTGGCCGATTCGGCACACCGCCGACGCGGCCGCTCCGGGTAGTCGACCGACACTGCCTCGCCAATGACGTCGAGGTACAGCACAACGGCGTGCGACAGTCCAACGACCCCCGAGCGGAAGCAACGCCCCGGCTGCCGAATACGCCCGACCGAAAGTTTGTCGGGCCCACCCCGCCCATCGGGACGCGCACCCCCGATCGGGTGGGTTGGCTCGATCCCCGGGCACGGCATCCTCGTGATGCCGTCCCGTCGGCGATCGTTCGTCCTGCGTGTGTACCCCGCGGCGAACGATCCCGCGGGTGCGGCGGCCGACCACCGCACCCGCGTAGCCGCCGAGTCCACGAACCTTGCGTAGTCGCGTCGATGACCGCTTGGCGGCTCGCGCAACGAGTGTTGCCGCGCGGCGGTTGCCGTCGACGAGCGTTTCCTGGCACCGCCCACGGGTATTCGTCACATCGCTACCGCGACAGGCACCACCCCGACAGCTGCTGGCGGTTCGTTGCGCTCGCGGCGGCGAGATCGGTTGCGGCGGGGTCAGATTCGCGCGCCCTTCACGCGATTGCAGGCGCGGCAAAGGATTTGGAGGTTTGCCGCGCTGGTCGCGCCGCCGCGGCTGAGGGGGATGATGTGGTCGAATTCCAGGTAGTGGCTGTCGCCGCACTCCACGCATTTGCCGCCGTCGCGCTGCCAGACCTCGGCTTTGACCTCCTGGGGGATGCTGCGGGTATCGCGCTGGCCCGGGGTGAGGGCGAGGCGCTTCGCCACTCGGAGCGCGCCCTCGAGCAGGGCTGCCGTGTAGTCCGGGTCGGCGACGTCGAAGACCGCGCCGCCACGGGCCGAGGTGGCGGCGAGTGCTACGCGGCCGCGCTCCGAGGTCACCGAAACCACTCGGCCCCAAGGCATTTCGATACCGGTGTCCACGCCGACGAAGCGCAGCTTCTTGTTGCTGCCGATCAGCCGCCCTTCGGTGAGCTTCGGTCCGCGCGCCAGCTGTCGGATGTGAATGGCGGCGACGTCGAGGTGCACCTTCTCCTCCGGATCGAGGTGCAGCCCCACCGCCCGGATGACCGGCAGTTCGCCGCTGCGCAACCGTGACAGCGTCCGCCCCCGGTGCATGCGCCGCCGCAGATCCTCGATGAGCGGTCCGCTCAACTCCAGTTCGTTCACGGCCACGTCGAAGGCGTCCATCTCCGCCTGCTCGATGGTGCCGTCCGCGAAGGCGAAGGCCACCAACCGCTCCACGTGATCGTGCCCGATCGCCCGCAGCCGCTCGAGCCCCCGACCGCGCTCGATGCGCTGATACCGCAGCGCGGTCCACACGCCCTCCCAGTCGTCCCCACTCGCCCCGACCGTCCGCAACACCCGCTCGGCCCGCCCCACCCAGCCGATCAGATACTCGTCGATCTCCTCCGCGCACTCCCGACACCGCGTCGGCCGCCCGAACAGCCGCCACCGCCGCGCCCGCCCACACCGCGGGCAATGCCGTGCGTCCGCCGACGGCACCGGCCGCCGCGCATCACTCCACGCCTGCCCGTCCCACCACCGCAGCTGACTCGAATCCTCCGGATCCACATGCCAATTCGCCCGCTCCGCATCCGGCGGCGCGGGCACCGGCGCCGGAACCTCCCGCGACTCCCGCTCGAGGGAAAACCCCCGCCGAGCACGCCGCTCCCACGGAGCCGAACCAGACGCCCCACCCCGCGCGCCCCCACGCCCCTCCTCGTCGTCCGCGCCGCGTCGGTCGGCTCCTGTAGCGCCTTCGCTGGGACCCGAGGCCCTCCTGCGCCGGTCGGCTCCTGTCGCGCTTTCGCTGGGACCTGAGGCCCTCCCACTCTGTGGCGGTCCCGGTTCGTCCTCGCGTGCGCCGGATGTCCTGCCGCGCCGCGCCGTGCCTGCGCGCTCCGCATCCGGCTCTTCCAGGCCCGAGCGAGTAGCCCTACGCCATACCTGGTCGTCGCCACCCTCCCCGGCCTCATTCACATCCGGTTCGTCGGTATCGAGTTGATCGACCCCGCCCATTTCCCGCCGGTCGCCCGCACCCCGCCGACCAACGGCCTGTCCGCCCCGCCTCGCCCCGGCCCCGGGTTCCCGCTCCTCGCCCGGATCATCCACCGCCACCCCGAATTCGGTGACGATCCCGGCCAACCCGCTCGCCCACCCCTGCGCGACCGCGCGGAAGCGCCACTGCCCGTCGCGGCGGTAGAACTCGCCGAACATCATGGCCGCCACCGCATCCGAGTCGGCGATCTCGAACCATGCGACCGGGCGGTTGTGGTCGAAGACGGTGAGGATGAGGCCGGGGATATCGGTGAAGGACGCGCCCTCGACCGACCCGGTCACCACGATTCGCGCGATCTCGGATTCGGTGCGCGGCAGCGAGACCGAGAGCCGCGCCGTGCCGGGCGCGGGTTCCTGATCGAGCGTGACCGCCTGCGAGATGTGCCGGGGCGCGTTGAAGAACACGAAGTCCCGGTCCGACCGCACCTGCCCGTCCGCACCCAACAGCAGCGCGTGCGCGTCCACCTCGTGATCCGATTGCCACGAAAGGACAACGGTCAGAAGCGAAGTCGGCACGGGCGCATGGCCACCCTTGGTCAGTTTCATCAGCGTCGAACTATGCCATGTGCCTCCGACACGCCACGCCGAGAGACAAGACCGGTCGGTCTGATCCAGCGCGTGGTGGCGCGAGCCCGTGCTGACAGCTCGATATCGGCACGGGACTCGCACCATATTCGAGGCGCTCAATTCGGACATGGGGCCGCTATCTCGGGCACAGTGGACTCATGAGCAATCCCAAGGGAAGCGGCCGCAAGGGCCAGCCGGAGGGGACCGGCCGCCGGGGCCAGCCGCGCGCCAATCCCGGCGACCTCATCGCCGCCGCGCAGGCGGCCGTGGAGGCGGCGCAGAACGCCGCCGGTCAGGTCCTCGACGCCGCCCAGCTCACCGCCGGAACCGCCTTCGACACCGCCGTACGGCTACCGCCCTCCACGGTCCAACTCGCCGCCCAGCTTCCGGATCTCATCGACAATCTCTCCACCGCCATCGACCGCCTCAATCAAACGGTCGACCGCCTGGACCGCACCCTCGCCCTGGCCGACCCGGCCTTCCAGGCCTACGACCGTCTGCTCCCGCGCCTCGAGGCCATGGTCTCCTTCGGCGAAGAGGTCTTCAACCGCCTCGCCCGCCTGCCCGGCGTCTCGCTGTTGGGCCGCCTGGGCGTCCGCGACGAACCCGAACAACCGGAACCGAAATCCCGCCGCGACCGCCGAAAGTAACGCCCCAGCTCAGGCCGACGGCAGCGGACTGCGGGGTGCGACGCCGAGGCCCGGGAGTGCGCGCAATGCGGTGGCGGCCTTCCAGACCATCTCGTGATACTCGTCCTCGGGATCCGAATCGAGCACCACCGCGCCGCCCGCCCCGACGCGCCACCGATCGCCATGGCGGACGGCGGTGCGAATAACGATATTGAGGTCGGCCGTACCGCCCAGCCCGAGGAATCCGATGGCGCCCGAATAGATCCCGCGCGCTTCGGTCTCCAACGTGTCGATGATCTCCATGGTGCGCAGCTTCGGCGCGCCGGTCATGGATCCACCCGGGAAACAGGCTCGGACGCAGTCGATCACGTCGAGGTCGGCGCGCAGGGTGCCGCGCACGGTCGAAACCAGTTGGTGCAGTGTCGTATACGTTTCGACCGCCATGAGCTTGGGCACGTGTACGGTGCCGATCTCGCAGACCCGACCGAGATCGTTGCGCAGCAGGTCCACGATCATGAGGTTCTCGGCCCGGGTCTTCGGGCTGCTGGCCAGCTCCGCCGCGAGCCGTTCGTCCTCGGCGGCGGTGTGTCCGCGTGGCGCGGTGCCCTTGATGGGTTTGGACTCCACCGTGCGCGACCGGTCGATCTTCAGGAAACGCTCGGGGGAGGAGCACGCCACCTCGACCTCCCCGAATCGCAGAAACGCCGCGTAGGGAGCAGGATTGCAGCGGCGCAGCGTGCGGTAGACATCCAGGCCGTCGGTGTCGACGGGCGCGTACGCGCTGTCGGTCACACAGATTTCGTAGGACTCCCCGGCCCGCAATTGCTCCTGGCACGCCGCGACATCGGCGATGTACTGTTCGCGACCTCGGGTCAGCAGCGGCGCGACGGTCCGCTCGGTGGTGGCCAATTCCAGGGGACGCGGATTCTCCCACGTCGGAAGGGCTTCCACGGCCAGCCGTGTGGCGGTGAGCCAATCCCGCGCGGCCGCAAGGGATTCCGGATTCGGCTCCGCTAGCGCCAGCACATGCGTACGCCCCGCCTCGTGATCGACGACGACGAGGCGGTCGGCGAAGATCCACTGCGCGTCCGGCGTGACCGCGCGATGCGCGGCGGTGGCTCCGCAGTCCGCCTTCATCTCATAGCCGAAATACCCCACGTACCCGCCGACGAAATCGAAAGGCACCTCCGGGAATTCGATTCGCCGCCGAGATAGCTCCCCGGATAGGTACTCGAGTACCCCGCCCGCGACCTCGCGCCGCCCCGCAGCCGATTCCACCTCGACGCTGCCGCTCCCCACCCGATAGCGCACCACCTCGGCCAGCGGCCCCGACGCGTCCCCCAGGAACGAGAACCGGTCCAAGCCCGGCTCCACATGCTCACTGTCGAGCCAGAACGCGCTGGACGAATCGCGATGCAGGCGCAGGAACACCTCCTCGGCGTCCACGGCCCGATCCAGCACCACCTGCTCGACACGATACTCGACGTCACCCGAGACCGGTTGTGGGCGAACCGATTCCCCGCCCGCCGTGTCGGTCGCGCCGAGCAAGGCAGCTCCCTCCCGGTCGCTGCGCGCGGCCTTTCCCTCCCCGCCGCGCTCGGCCCACCACGCCGCCGTCAACTCCGCGAAATTCCGCAGCAGCGTCCGACCCTGTTCGCTCGCAATGGATTCCGGATGGAACTGCACCCCCCACTGCGGCCGGGTGCGGTGCCGCACCCCCATGATCACCCCGTCCGGCGTCGTCGCCGTGACCTCCAGCGCGTCCGGCAGCGGCCGGGCGGCGCAGAGCGAGTGATAGCGCACGGCGGTGAAATCCTGTGGCACACAGGCGAACAGGTCGCGCCCGTCGTGAGTGATGCGATCGGGATACCCGTGCCGGGCCTCGGGCGCGCGGGTCACTATCCCGCCCGCCGCGACCACAATGCCCTGATGCCCCAGGCAAACTCCCAGCAGCGGCACCTCCGCGCGGGCGATCACGGCCGCGGAGATTCCGACATCGCGCGGCACGTCCGGGCGGCCGGGCCCGGGGGAGATGACGATATTGTCGAACGAGTCGAGCGCCAGTGCGTCCGGATCGGCGATCTCGTCATTGCGCACGACCACGGGTTCGACCCCGTTCACCTCACTGATCAGCTGATACAGGTTGTAGGTGAACGAGTCGTAGTTGTCGATCAACAGCGTGCGCATTTGCCTGGCAGACTACGCCGTCGCATCCGGTGGGCCGCACTCCGACCTGCGTGAACATGGCCCGCGCCACTTCTGCTGGCATATGCCTTCAGTTCCACTGGACGGCTGCGGCACAATGTGGAACATGTCTGAAGCGCAGCCGGTCGAAGTGGATCGTGACGTCGTCGATTTCGCGATCGTCGGGAAATGGATGGATGAGCAGGGCTTGCCCGGCGGGGAATTCGAGGATGTGACCCCGCTCGGCGGCGGCACCCAGAACATCATGCTGCGCTTCCGCCGAGGCGGCGGCGAGTACGTGCTGCGGCGCGGACCCAAGCATCTGCGGGCCGCCAGCAACAATGTCATCAAGCGCGAATCCCGCATTCTCGCCGCCCTCGACGGCACCGGCATTCGCGCGCCCAAGGTCATCGCGGCCTGCCCGGACGAGTCGGTGATCGGCGCGTCCTTCTATCTCATGGAGCCCATCGTCGGGTTCAATCCGCAGAACGAACTGCCCGAGCTGCACGCGGGCGATCCGGAAGTGCGTCGTCAGATGGGTCTGTCGGCGGTCGAGGCCATTGCCCGGCTGGGCTCGCTCGACCACGAGGCGCTCGGGTTGGCCGACTACGGCAAGCCGGAGGGCTTCCTGGAACGCCAGGTTCCGCGCTGGCTCAAGGAGCTCGACTCCTACAGCGCCAACGAGGGGTACCCCGGGCCCGAGATCCCCGGCGTGCAGCGCGTCGGCGACTGGCTGGATCGCCATCGCCCCGCCGACTGGACCCCCGGCATCCTGCACGGTGACTGCCATCTCGCGAACATGATGTTCTCCTACGACGGTCCCGAGGTGGTCGCCATGGTCGATTGGGAGATGTCCACCATCGGCGACCCGCTGCTCGACCTCGGCTGGCAGATCGCCACCCGGCCCGAGCCCGGCACCACCGGCGCGGCGCTGGTCGGCACCCTCGGCGCGGTCGGCGGGGTGCCCACCGTCGAGGAGATGATCGCCCACTACGGCAAGTTCTCCGATCGCGACCTGAGCAATGTCACCTGGTACTCGGTGCTGGCCTGCTTCAAGCTCGGCATCGTCCTGGAGGGCACCTACGCGCGCGCGTTCGCGGGCAAGGCTCCGAAGCAGGTCGGCGATTTCCTGCACGCCATCACCTTGGAGCTGTTCGACAAGGCGCAGCGCTGGATGGAATGAGCTGAAGCCCTTGCCTTCTCCGCCCCCGTCCACCTCCGTGGGCGGGGGTGGAGGCGTTGGCGGGGGAACTTGTCGCGATATCGATGAGCGATGGCAGAATATTTATTGCCGCGTAGTATCTGCCATCGTAGGGTGTGGGCCATGCCGATCGTTCCCGACACCAAAGACTGGACCTGGGTCCTCGAACGCGCCTGCGCCGACTGCGGGTTCGACCCCGAGGCCACCACCTACGAGGCCGTACCCGGGCTGGTTCGCGACAGCGCCGTCCGCTTCGCCGAGGTGCTGCGGCGCGCCGGTGTCGAGGATCGGCCGGACGAATCGACTTGGTCGCCGGTGGAATACGCCGCACACGTGCGTGACGTGTGCCTGATCATGACCCACCGTCTCGATATCGCGCTGTCGGCCGCCGAGGTCCCCGGCCCGGCGATCGGCGGCTACGACACCGCGGTCACCGTGGACGACGGCATCCCCATGTTCGCCAACTGGGATCAGGACGTCACCGCCAGCCTGGAGAACTACGCCGCCCAGCCGAGCGCTGACGTCGCCGCCCAGCTGACCACCGCCGCCGAAACCGCCGCTCGCGCTTTCGAATCCGTCCCGCTCGCCGACCGCGCGCGAGTAGCCCGCCGCAGCAACGGTTCCCAATTCACCGTCGACACCCTGGCCCGCTACTTCGCGCACGACCTCGTGCACCACGTACACGACGTCCGAGGCTGATCACCAACGCGCGTCAGATGCAGCGGCGCAAGGCGTTTCGGAGATTGCGGGCGCGGGCGTCGTCGAGGACCGCGAGACCCAAGCGGTTCATGGCGTAACCGAACCCCAGACCTGTCGCGGGATCGGCGAAGCCGAAGGAGCCGCCGAGTCCGGTGGTGCCGTAGGCGCGCTTGTCGGTGCCGAAACGGAAGCCGCCGCACGACTTTCGGAAGCCGAGATGGTAGCGGCTGCGGGTGAACAGGACCAGGTCGTCGGCGGGGACATCGTTGGCGGTATCGGCGGCGGCCAGCCGGTCGATGAGGTCCAAGTCGATGGGTAGTTCGCCGGTGCGAGCCGCGGCCGCGCCGTACACCCGCGCCAGCGAACGCGCGGTGCCCACGCCGCTGGACCCGGGCAACTCCTTGGAGAGGAACTCGCGCCGCGCCGCGCGCTCGGGAGCGCCCGTGCGCGGGCTGCTGAGCGCGCGGTACGACAGCCCGCGCTTGGCCGCGAGCTGCGCGCCGATACGCACCGGCAGATCCCGCTCGTAGCGCAGAATGTCGAGGCCCGTGGTGCCCGACAGCACGGCGATATTGTCCAGCGACACCTCGTCGGGCAGTCCGATGTAGAAATCGAGCCCCAAGGGCGCGGCGAACTCCTCGGCGAACACCCGGCCCAGCGTGCGCCCCTGCGGATCGACCCGGCGAATCAGCTCGGTCTGATACAGACCCGCCGTGATGGGGTGGTACCCGTGCCGAGTTCCCGGCCGCCACAAGGGTTTCTGATCGGCCAGAATGCTCGCGACCCGATCCAGGTCGTCCAGCTCCCGCAGGCGCACCGTCCGATCCAGCGCCGCCAGCCCCGCCTGATGGTCGATCAGCTGCCGGACGGTGATCGACTCCTTGCCGTGCGCCGCGAACTCCGGCCAGTAGCTCGCCACCGGCGCCTCGTAGTCGAGCAGCCCCTTCGATACCGCCGACGCGACGACGAAGGCCGCCATGCCCTTGGTCGAGGAGAACACCGGGGCCATGGTGTCGCGCTCCCACGCCACCGTGCGCTTGCGATCCCGGTGCCCGGCCCACAGATCCACCACCGGACGGTCACCGGCGTACACCGACACCGCCGCGCCGATCTCGCCGTGCCGGGTGAAATTGCGTCGGAAGGCGTCGGCGACGGGGCCGAAACCGGTCTCCACATCGCCGTGGATCTGCGGGTGCTCACTCATGGTGCAACCGATGGTAACCGGACTGTTCGGACGGTTCCCCGGCGCGACGGCCGAGGCGCCCGCCGCATGGTCGCTGCCGCGGCGGGCCTGGATGCCGCCAGGTAGCGGGAGCTGGCGTGCCCGTGTCGACACGAGACCCTGCTACGCAAAAGGCCATCCCCACCGGGTAGCGTGCAGGCACGTGCCCGGACTCACTCGATTCACCGCGTCGTTGCTGCGCACCAAGCCCGTCGAGCAGCTCGAAGCCGACGGTGAGCACACCCCCTTGAAGCGCAGCCTCGGGCTCACCTCCCTGATCGCCCTCTCCGTGGGCGCGACCCTGGGCACCGGCATCTTCGTGGTGCTCGGCGCGGCCTCGCCGCTCGCGGGTCCCGCGGTGGTCGTGTCCTTCGCCCTCGCGGCGCTCGCCGCACTGTTCTCGGCGCTGTCGTACGCCGAATTGGCCGGTGCCGTACCGGTATCCGGCTCGGCGTACTCCTACACCTACGCCACCCTCGGCGAGATCGTCGCCTGGGTCTGCGGCTGGTGCCTGCTGCTCGAATACGGTGTCTCGGTCGCGGCGGTGGCGGTCGGCTGGGGTGCGTATCTCAACGAATTCCTCAGCGGCACAATCGGTTGGCGCATCCCCGACGCGCTCGCCTCCGCGCCCAGCGACGGCGGCATCATCAATCTGCCCGCCGCCATCGTGGTGCTCATCGCCATGGCCGTACTGCTGGACGGCATCAAGGAGAGCGCCCGCGTCACGACCTTCACCACCCTGCTCAAGATCTGCGTGATGATCTTCTTCGTGGTCGTCGCGGTCACCGCCTTCGACGCCGACAACCTGCACCCGTTCGCCCCCGCCGGAATCGCGGGCATCACCTCGGCGGCGTCCATGGTGTTCTTCTCCTTCATCGGCTTCGACGCCGCCTCCACCGCGGGCGAGGAGGCCAAGAATCCGCAGCGGGATCTGCCGCGCGCCATTGTGATTTCACTCGGCATCGTCACCGTGGTGTACGTCCTGGTGGCGTTGACCGCCGTCGGCGCGGTGGGCGTCGACGAGGTCGGCGGCTCCGGGGCGTCGCTGGCCACCGTGCTCGAACAGGTGACCGGCGCGGGCTGGCCCGCCACCATCCTGGCCGCCGGTGCCGTGGTCGCCATCGCGTCGGTCGTGCTGACCGTGCTCTACGGACAGACCCGCATCCTGGTCGCCATGTCCCGCGACGGCCTCATGCCCAAGGTGCTGTCCCAGGTCGGCCGCAAACGTATCCCCACCATCAACACGTTGATCGTCGGCGGCGTCGTGGCCCTGCTCGCGGCGCTCATCCCCCTCGGAGAGTTGGTGAACGCCACCAATATCGGCACCCTCGTCTCCTTCGGCCTCGTGAACATCGGCGTCCTCGTTCTACGCCGCACCAAACCCGACCTTCCCCGCACCTTCCGAACCCTGGTGCCCTTGGTCCCGGTCCTCGGCGTGGGCATGTGCGTCTGGCTGTTGACCCGCCTGCCGGGGGTTACCTGGCTGGCGTTCCTGCTGTGGTCGGGCTTCGGGCTGGTGGTGTACTTCGGCTATGGGCGGCGGCGGGCGGCGCTGGGGCGGAAGCGGGTCGACGAGCCGGTGGGGTTGGCCTGAGCGGTCATTATTCGGGCCGGGAGAGTGGATTTCGCTGTGTTGTCGCGAATTTCGACCGTTCAGGCTTAGACCCCCACCCGAACGACGATGACAGGCTAGACCCATGCTGAACCGTGGTGTGTTGGTAACAGGAGCCTCGAGAGGAATCGGTCGAGCCGTCGCGCTGGCCTTCGCCGAGAGCGGGGACCGGGTGGCGGTCCATTACGCGGCGGCTCGGGAGGACGCAGAAGAGACCCTGCGGCTGTTGCCGGGGGACGGGCATGTGCTGGTCGGTGGCGATATCGGCGTGCCGGAGGAGGCGGAGGCGATGGTGGCGGCGGCCGTCGCGGGACTCGGTGCCGTCCATGTACTGGTCAACAACGCGGCGGTGAACCTGCCACATCCGTTGGCGGAGACCTCCTATGCCGACTGGCAGCAGGCGTGGCGAAAGACCATGGAGGTCAATCTGTTCGGTACCGCCAACATCTCCTACTGTGCTGCCCGCCACATGATCGACCAGGGCATTCCCGGCCGCATCGTCAATATCGGCTCGCGGGGTGCCTTCCGCGGCGAACCCGACCACCCCGCCTACGGCGCAACCAAGGCCGGAGTCCACGCGCTCGGCCAATCCCTGGCGGTCCACCTGGCCCCTCACGGCATCGCCGTCGCCTCGGTGGCCCCTGGTTTCGTCGCCACCGAACGCGTCGCCAATCGCGTCACGGACGAGGTCCGCGCCCAAAGCCCCTTCCACCGAGTAGCCGAACCCGAGGAAATAGCCTCCGCGGTCCACCACCTCGCCTCCCCCCAAGCCACCTGGACCTCCGGCGCGATCCTCAACGTCAACGGTGCCTCCTACCTCCACTAGCGGGTTCAAGGTCACCAGTACCCGGTCGCGGAGCTCGTGGCGGGTCGATGGCGGGCGGGCGGTTCTCGTAGGCTCGGGGGGTGCGAGCGCTGGAGCAGATTCGACAGTGGCCGGTCCGGAACGCGGCGGCGGGGGTTGTGGTGGCCGGTAAGGGGGTGGTGGATGCCGAGGGGGAGCTCGAGCGGGTGTTCGCGTTGGCTTCGGTGACGAAACCTCTTGTGGCGTACGGGGTTCTCGTCGCGGTGGAGGAGGGGGCGGTGGAGCTCGATCAGGCGGCGGGGCCGCCGGGGGCGACCGTTCGACATCTGCTCGCGCATACGGCGGGGTACGCGTTCGACAGTCGGCAGGTGTTGGCCGAGCCGGGGGCGCGGCGGATCTACTCGAGCGCCGGGTTCGAGGTGCTCGCGGAATTCGTGGCCGAGCAGAGCGGGATCGCGTTCGACCGGTATCTGCACGAGGCGGTATTCGAGCCGCTCGGGATGCGTAATTCCGTACTCGCCGGACCGGCCGGACATGCCGGGCGCTCCACGGTCGCAGACCTCCTGCGGTTCGCTGAGGAATTGCTGAATCCGCGTTTGGTGAGCGCGGAACTGCTTTCCGAAGCAACCACAGTGCAATTCTCGGATCGCAATGGCATTCTCCCCGGTTACGGGTCACAGCGCCCCAACGACTGGGGTCTGGGATTCGAAATCCGCGATCACAAGATCCCGCATTGGACCGGCGGCGCGAATTCGCCTCGTACTTATGGGCATTTCGGGCAGGCAGGCACCTTCCTGTGGGTGGATCCGGAGATCCGCATGGCGTGTCTCGCGCTGGCGGACGAGAATTTCGGAGACTGGGCGCGCACGGCGTGGCCGACCCTCAGCGACGCCGTGATCGCCGAGTTCGCCTGATCGATTCCAGTGGTTCGCCCGGTCACGGGCGGGGGAGTGCGCGGAGTTGCGACACGTAGGGTAAGTAACACCCGTAACATCGGGCACTCCAGTAAACTCGGGCAACGCCCGGCTTGGAGGGTCGTTGGGGAAGACGTCCCCGTCGAAGCCGGAGGTGTTAGTGGTGCGTGCATCGAGTCAGTTCGCCGACGCGACGTCTGGTGTGGTGTACATACATTCGTCGCCAGCCGCGCTGTGCCCGCACATCGAATGGACGCTCACCTCCACCCTCAAGGCGCCCGCCAAACTGCGGTGGACCGCCCAACCCGCGGCCGGTGGCCAGTTGCGCGCGACCACCGACTGGTACGGACCGGTTGGCACCGCCAGTAGATTAGCCAGAGCATTGCGAGATTGGCCGGTGCTCTATTTCGAAGTCACCGAGAACCCCAGCGAGGGCGTCGACGGCGAACGCTATTGCTTCGTCCCCGGCCTCGGCCTCTGGAATGGCGCGACCAGCGCCAGCGGCGATGTCATCGTCGGCGAAATGCGCCTGCGCGCGATCGTCGCCGAGGCCCGCGAACAAGGCCGCTACTCGGCCAACGATATCGCCGCCGAGATCGACCGCGCCCTCGGCACCGCCTGGGACGACGCCCTGGAACCCTTCCGCCTCGGCGGCGAAGGAGCCGAGGTCACCTGGCTCCGCCGCGACGTCGGCTGACCCACCCACCGCCCGCACCAGCCACTCGACGCGCCTGCGAGCGCCACTAGGCCCGCCCATCACATCCGGCTAGCCCCCACTCGCTTAAGGCGCGCTCACCCGCTCACCCGCGCCACTGCGTCCGCTCACCGCGCCACTGCGTCTGCTCGCTCTCGCCCACTGCGTCTGCTCGCTCTCGCGCGCTCGGCCTGCACGCCCTTGCTCGCTAGGTCCGCTCGCCCTCGCCCGCTAGGTCCGCTCACCCTCGCCCGCTAGGTCTGCTTGCCCGCACCCGCTCGGTCCTTTCGCCCGCGCCCGCTGCGTCTGCTCGTCCGCACTTGCTGGACCCGCTCGCGTGGTCCGCTGGGCCCCTCGTGCCCGTGACATTCGTTCGCGGACCCACTGGCGGGCTTCCATCCCGCTTTGCGCCTGTGCGACCTGCGTCCGTTATGTTCGCGTCAGCGGCCACGTTGGTCTCGCGTCCGTTGGCGGCGGACCGCACGCAACACTTCCGCGCCCACTAAGTCGCTGTGGCAGCCGGAACCGACTCGCTTCCTACCGTCGAATTCGGCTCTGCTGTAAGGGTTTTCCCCGCAGCGCTCCCCGCGCCCATGGGATCCGGCTCCTCGAGCGGCTCTACGCTCTCGCCAGCGAGCACCCGCCGCATACGGTCCTTGTCGAGCTGGCCCTCCCAGTTGGCGACGACCAGGGCGGCGACGCAGTTGCCCAGGATGTTCACCGAGACCCGCATGGAATCCATGATGCGGTCCGCGCCAAGCAGGATTGCCACGGCGGCGACGGGGATCGAGCCGTGGCCGATGGCGGAAATGGTCGCCGACAGTGCCAGGAACGATGAACCGGGCACCCCGGCCATGCCCTTGGAGGTGAGCATGAGCACCAGGACGGCTGTGATCTGCTCGCCCAGGCTGAGATTCACGTCGAGTGCCTGTGCCAGGAACAGGACGCAGATCGACAGGTAGAGCGTGGCGCCGTCGAGGTTGAACGAATAGCCGGTCGGCACAACGAGTCCCGTGGTGGTGCGGGAGCAGCCCGCGTCGACGAGCTTGGTCATGATGCGGGGGAGGACCACCTCGCTGGAGGCGGTGCCGAGTGCCAGGAACAGTTCGTCCTTGATGTACTTCACGAACTTCCACAGATTCACCCCGGCGAAAACCCATGCGACAGCGCCCAATACGAGCAGAAACAGCGCCGCCGCGCCGTAGCAGCACGCGATGAGCTTGCCGTAGCTGCGCAGCGCCCCCAACCCGTACTGGCCGACGATATAGGCCATCGCCCCGAAGGCCCCCAGCGGTGCGAGTCGCATGATCCACCCGATGATCACGAAGAAGATCCGGCCGATATGGTCGACGAACTCCAGCACCACCGGCGGCCCGTGCTCACCGAACTTGGCCAGCGCCAATCCGAACAGCACCGCGAAGAACAGCACCTGCAACAGCGCGTTCTCCGCGAAGGCCGATATGACCGACGTCGGAATGATGTTCAGCAGGAATTCGACGGTATGCGGCAACTCCCCGTTCCCGGTCTTGGCGGCGATCCGCTCGGATCCGTGCGCCAGCGTCTCGGCATCGATGCGGAAACCCGCCCCGGGCTCGACGAGATTGCCGACCAGCAACCCGAACAGCAGCGCGAAGGTGGTGACGACCTCGAAGTAGATCAGCGCCTTCACGCCGATCCGCCCCACCGATTTCAGGTCGCCGACATGGGCGATGCCGAGCACGACCGTGCAGAACACGATCGGCGCGATCACCATCTTGATCAGCTTGATGAACCCGTCCGCCAGCGGTTTCAGATCCGCGCCCACCCCCGGCCACAGCCGCCCGACCACGATTCCAGCCACGATGGCGACCAGCAATTGCACGAAAAGCGAGCGGTACCAAGGCGATCGGGCCTGGCCCGCACCCGTCGCGGGTGGACTGGATGTGTCGATCATGACTAGCAACCTAGGGGTCGGGTATGCCGTCTCCATGACACCCGAGTTACCGCCGCGCTACCCGACAACGTCGCCCGCGCCATGTGCCGACCGCGCATCCGACGCACAATTCCGGACTATTCGGACGAACCGAGCGCGTCGCTGGCAGGATTCGCGCGCACAGCGACGACAATCTCCTACCGAGGATGACGCGACGAGAGGAGTGCTTGTGCGGCGTGCGATCGAATCACTGGTGTTCATCGGTCTCGTCGGTGCCGTTGCCCTCACCGCGGGCTGCGGCGACGACTCGAAGCCCCAGGCCGCCGACACCACGACCGCGGCCCCGACCTCCGCGAAACCAGCCCCGGCCGTCCTGCCCGGCGAGCCGGTCGACTGCGGCACCGGCCCGAACGGCTTGGCCGTCATCGCCCACACCACCAAGGGCGTCGACTTCTGCTCGCACGCCGTGGCCGTCGTGGATGCCTATGCGGCACAACGCGAAAAGCAACCCGACGGCGATATCGCCGTCACCGTCGACAATATGCGCTGGGTCTGCGGCGAACGCCAGGGCGACCCCAACCCCTACCAGGAGTGCGCCAGCCAGAACGAGTCCGCCGATATAGTCCGCCTAGCCTCCTGACCCGGCGCGCACCGCCCAGCGGGGCCGAACCTGTTCCGCCCCAGGCCAATAGCGTGTCACCACGGCTGCCTAGTCTGTACGGGTCGATGTCGGTACCAGCGATGGTGGCCGAGAGTTCCAGAGATCCGAGAGCATGACTACCCACACCGCCTTTCCCCTGCCGTTTCACACCTCCCACTCGTGGCCAGCCGTCCCGCCCCGAACGCTGCGGGAACTGGACATGATGCGCCTGAGCGCCCAGATCCGCGCCAAGCCACAGTGGTTCGTCAAAATGCGCGACGAGGACATTGTCGCCAGGTGGACGCGGGAGGCGACCGCCGCGGGACTGACCGAGGCCCAAATCCGTTATGTGCTGGCGGAATTGGAGTACTACGCGCAACTGCGCGACGAGCGCACCGGCCTCGAGGTGGCCGCTGTCGACGGGGTGTGGCAGTCGGACACGGTGATCGACGAGGAGCTGAGATCTAGCCTGCGCGAGGCGGTTCGGGTGTTGGAGGAGGTGCCCGAGGCGGAGCTGGACTGGCATCCGGGCTCGGACGGGCAGGTGCTCGACCTGGTGCATCCCTCCCTGTTCTGCCTGGTGCGCGGCGTGAGCCCCGTGGATGACTCCGTATGGCAGAACCCGAATACCCGAGTCGGCCGCTATTCGTTCTCGGAGAAATTCCAATGGCTGCCCGCCGATGTCGAGGTCGACGCGCAGGGCAATGCCGTCTTCGCCTCCTACGTCAACAATGTCCACCCCGTGGACCATCGCGAGCTCGAATCCGTCCTGCCGATCCTCTTCGCCCGCATGCTCCCGCTGTTCGAGAAGGTCCTCACCGACCTGCGCAATCCCCGGCCGCCGCGCATCGAGGCCGACCCCTGGTCCTGGTACGACAACGACCCGAACAAGCCGGTCGAACCCACCGAGGACGACGACGAAGCCGAGAGCGCTTGGGAGGACGCCATGGACCAGTGGTGGGAAGACCGCCGCCCGGTCCTCCCGGACGCCCCCGAATTCACCGCCCCGCCGCCGCCCGACGACTCCGCCCGCGTGGACCTGCGCGACCACCGCCTCCAGGTGATCGTCAAGGTCGCCGCCATCCACCTGACCCCCGACAAGCCCGAATACCCCGGTGGCAGTTGGCATGTCGAGGGCATGCTGAACGAGCGCATCGTCTCGACCGGCATCTACTACTGGGACAGCGAGAACATCACCGACAGTCAGCTGAGCTTCCGGGCGGCGATCGACGATCCGCACTACGAGCAGAACGACAGCACCGGCATGAGCGACGTCTACGGCCTCGACGACGAGGACCCGCTGAACCAGGTGCTGGGCTCGGTCGACACCACCGCGGGCCGCTGCGTGGCCTTCCCGAATATCCTCCAGCACCGCGTGGCCCCGTTCCAGCTGGCCGATCCCACCCGGCCGGGCCACCGCAAGATCCTGGCGTTCTTCCTGGTCGACCCGTCCACCAGAATCGTCTCGACCGCAGACGTACCGCCCCAGCAGCCCTGGGCCGAGACCACGACCATGACCCGGGAACAGGCCGAGCAGTTCCGCGAGGCGCTCATGCGGGAACGCAAGTACTTCGTCGACGAACACAACGAAGAGCTCTACGAACGCGAGTTCTCCCTGTGCGAGCACTGACATAGCGAAGGGGCGGCCTCCGTGGAGACCGCCCCAATACGCTTGCCGCGCAGTGCTCTACAGCGGAATGTTCTTGTTGTGCTGCGGCCGAGCCGGAGCCGCGGCCAGCGCCGCCGCAATGGTGGAGCGCGTCTTGGCCGGGTCGATGACCTCGTCCACGACACCGATGGCGACAGCGCGCTGCACGCCACCCGCGATGGCCTCGTGCTCCGCGGTCAACCGGTCGAGCAGCGCCTCGCGCTCCTCCTCCGGCGCCGCCGCGATGGCCTTCTTGTGCAGGATGCCGACGGCTGCCTTGGCGCCCATGACGGCCACTTCGGACCCCGGCCACGCGTAGACGGCCGTGGCGCCCAGCGAGCGAGCGTTCATGGCGATGTACGCGCCGCCGTAGATCTTGCGGGTCACCAGCGTGACGCGCGGAACCCGGGCTTCGGCGAAGGCGTGCAACAGCTTCGCGCCGCGACGCACCACGCCCTCCCACTCCATGGAGACGCCGGGCAGGTAGCCGGGAACATCGGTGACGACGATCATCGGAATGCCGAAGGCATTGCACAGGCGCACGAAACGCGCTGCCTTCTCGGCACTTTCGGAGTTCAGGCAGCCGCCGAGGCGAATCGGATTGTTCGCCAGCACACCCACGGTGCGGCCGCCGAGGCGACCCAGACCGGTGATGATGCTGCGCGCGTAGCCGCCCTGCAACTCCTCGAACGAGGATTCGCCGTCCACATTGTCGAGCAGTTCGTGGATGATCGGCTTCACGTCGTAGGCGCGCTTGGCCGACTCCGGCATCATGGCCTTGAGATCGACATCGCCGTGCGCCGCCGCGGCCAGATCGAATTCGCCCTGTTCGGCGAACATGGAGACCAGGCGACGGCCACGGTGCATGGCATCGGATTCGTCATCGGCCACGATATGGCAGACGCCGGACTTCTTGCCGTGGGTGACGGGCCCGCCGAGGGTCGCCATATCCACGTTCTCGCCGGTCACGCTGCGCACCACATCGGGTCCGGTCACGAAGACGCGGCCCTCGGGAGCCATGATCACGATATCGGTCAGCGCCGGACCGTAGGCAGCGCCACCGGCCGCGAAGCCGAGCACGACGGAGATCTGCGGGATCTGGCCGGACGCGCGGACCATGGCCTCGAAGACCAGTCCGACCGCGTGCAGCGCCTCGACGCCCTCGGCGAGCCGAGCGCCGCCGGAGTGCCACAGACCGACAATGGGAAGTTTCGAGTCGATGGCGGTATCGATCGCATCGACGATGTGCTTGCAGCCCTCGACACCCATCGCGCCGCCCATGACGGTCGCGTCGGAGCAGTAGGCGACGGTGCGAACGCCGTCGACCTCGCCGATCGCGGCGAGCACGCCGGACTTGTCGCGGGGGTGGAGGGGCAGAACGGTTCCGGGATCGAAGAAGCGCTGCAACCGTCCCAGCGGATCACGGGGATCGGTCGTGGTATCCGCGTGCGCGGGGGCCATGATGGTCATCGCAAACTCTCCTCTGAAGGAAGGTGCGGTCGCTGAGAGCGGCTGCGAATGTCGAAGTCCCGGTGGATCTTCGGGTGCGGGATCTCCCCTCCGGAGAGCCACCGGGACCGCTTGTCTAACGACCGGCGGAAGCGCTGGGCACGGCTCGTCCCCGCCGTAGCGGGGACTCGTGCCGCTTCCGAACCCTGGTGTCAGTACCGGCCGAAGGCGAGCGCGACATTGTGCCCACCGAAACCGAAAGAGTTGTTGATCGCGTACTCGATGTCCTGACGGCGAGCCTCGCCGTGCACGACATCCAGGTCGATCTCCGGATCCTGGTTCTCCAGGTTCAGCGTGGGCGGCACGATGCCGTCGCGAATGCTGAGGACCGTGAGTACCGACTCGAGCGCGCCGACGGCGCCGATCGAGTGGCCCAGGGCGGACTTGGGTGCGTAGACCGAGGCGTGCTGAACGCCCGCCTTGTGAATCGCGTTCTTCTCCGCGGTGTCACCGATGGGGGTGGCAGTCGCGTGCGCGTTGACGTGGGTGATGTCCTTGGCGGACACACCCGCGGTCTGCATGGCGCGCTGCATCGCACGCGCCGCGCCGGAACCTTCCGGATCCGGGGCGACCAGGTGGAACCCGTCCGAGGTGATACCCGCGCCCATGAGCCGGGCGTGGATGGTGGCACCACGGGCCTTGGCGTGCTCCTCGGTCTCGACGACCATGAGCGCACCTGCCTCACCGAAGACGAAGCCGTCGCGGTCCTTGTCGAACGGCCGCGAGGCGCCCTTCGGATCGTCGTTGCGGGTGCTCATCGCCCGCATCATGGAGAACGCCGCGATCGGCACCGAGTCGATGAAGCCCTCGACACCGCCGGTGACGACCATGTCGGCGTCACCCATCACGATCATGCGCCACGCGTTGGCGATGGCCTCCGAACCCGACGAACACGCCGAGACCGGAGTGACCACTCCCGCCCTGGCCTGGAGTTCGAGACCGACGACAGCGGACGGACCATTCGGCATGACCATCTGAACGGCCAGTGGCGAGATCTTGCGGTAGCCACCGTTCTTCAGCTTGTCGACCGAGTCGATCAGCGCGTCGCCGCCGCCGAGACCGGTACCGATGGCCACACCCAGCCGCAGCGGGTCGACCTCGGGAGAACCGGCGTTCTTCCACACCTCGCGACCGAGTACGGTCGCCAGCCGCTCGACATACGCCATCCGGCGGATCTCGACCCGGCTGAGCAGGGTGTCCGGCGAAACCTTCAGGTGGCCGCCGATGCGGACCGGAAGGTCGTACTCCGCGACGAAGTCGTCCTCGAGGACGTCGATGCCGCTTTCGCCGTTGAGCAGGCCCTTCCAGGTCGCATCAACGTCGCCTGCGATCGATGTGGTCGCCGCCATGGAGGTGACGACGACGTTGGGGAAATTCCCGTTTCGGGTGGAAGGAGTGGTCACGATGTCGGCCTTTACTCGCTGCCGAACTTCGACTTGAGCTCAGCGGCGGCCTCGGAGTTCTCGGCCTCGAGCTTCTGGATGTAAGCCACGGCGTCGCCGACGGTCTTCAGGCTGGCGAGATCCTCGTCGGGGATCTTCACGCCGTACTTGTCCTCGGTCTGCACGGCGATCTCAACCATCGACAGGGAGTCGATGTCCAGGTCGTCGACGAAGGACTTCTCGATGGTCACCTCGGAGGGCTCGATACCGGTCACCTCTTCGATGATCTTGCCGAGCTCTTCGACGATCTGTTCCTGGGTCAGAGCGGCCACTGTGTGGCTCCCTTCTTGTTCTTGTTGTGGGGTCCGATGGATTTTCTTGCGTTCGCGGCTGTAGACCGATGTCGCCGTTGACATTCGGGCCGAGGGCCGCAGGCCAAGCTAGTCCTTGGTGGTGAGTTCGGCCAGCGCGGGGAGATCGGCCGGGGTCTTGAGCGCCAGATTCGGCGTACCCTTCAGCTCCCGCTTGGCGATACCCACCAGCGTGCCCGCGGGCGGCAATTCCGCCACTGCGGAAACACCGTTCGCGCGGACGGTTTCGTTACACAGGTCCCACCGCACGGGGCGGGTGACCTGGGCAGCGAGCTTGTCGATCGCATCCTGGCCGGAGGCGACCGGCTGGCCGTCGAAGTTCGACAGCAGCACCCGGGTCGGTTCGCCCGGGGTGATCTTGGAGATGGCTTCCGTCACCGCGTCCTGGGCCGGAGCCATGAACGAGGTGTGGAAGGCACCGGCCACGGGCAACGCGCGAATCCGGGCCTTTTCGGGCGGATTCGCGGCGAGCTCCGCGAGGGCGTCCAACCGGCCCGCCGCCACGATCTGACCCACCGCGTTGCGGTTGGCCGGAACGAGCTCCAGCTCTTCGAGCCGGGCGAGCACGGCGGCTTCGTCACCGCCGAGCACCGCGGACATACCGGTCGCAACGAGTGCGCAAGCCTTGGCCATCTCCGCACCGCGGAGGGCGGCCAGTGCCACCGCGTCATCGGCGGAGAGCACTCCGGCGACGGCGGCGGCGGCGAGTTCGCCGACCGAATGACCGGCGACGATCGTATCCGCGGGAAGCAGTTCCTGCGGGATTTCCGTGAAGGCCAAAAGGGCGGCCGCCACGACGAGCGGTTGGGTCACCGCGGTATCGGTGATCTCCTCGGCCGTCGCGGTGGTGCCCAACCGCAGCAGGTCCAGACCCGAGGCCTTCGACCAGAGCTCGATGCGGTCCACCGCACCGGGCAGTTCGAGCCACGGGGTGAGCATGCCGGGTGTCTGAGAGCCCTGTCCTGGGGCGAACAACGCGATCACGCCTCTAAGAGAACACTGTGAGGGCGGTCTCGAGAGATGTCGGCGCGAATGAAGGTTTAGGGGTGCTTTTGTGTGGTGTCCACAAAAGCGCAAGTGAGTTGCCCGGATCGCCCGATTCCCGAATGTCGTTACATCCCATCTTTCGGATCTGTGACGGGAGCAACATCTGGGGCTGAAGTAGGTGATTCGTTACGGGTTCGTGTCAGACGACCTATGGTGGCGGCGATTCTGAGCACGTAGGCATCCCGCGGATTCATCGGATCCCGTCCCGTGATATCGGCGATTCGCTTCAACCGATAGCGGACGGTATTTGGATGAACGTACAGCTGGCGGGCGCAAGTCTCGACGGCTCCACCGCAGTCCAGGTAGGCGTCCAAGGTGTCGGACAGCGCTGCCCCGGCGGCGGCCAACGGTAGCACAAGAATCTCGTTGAGGGCGTCCACGGCCGCCCGATCTCCGAGCAGTGCGCGTTCGGGGAGAAGTTCGGAGGCGTGCACCGGGCGGGGAGCGCCGCGCCAGCCCACGACGGCCTCCATTCCGGCCATGGCCTCCACCGCACTCACGTGGGCCGCGGAGAGGGTGCGGGTGGTCGGTCCGATCACCACCGGGCCTTCGGAGAAGACCTCGGTGAGCAGATCCGCCAGGAAGGGGGACGGGTACATGGTGTCGCCCAGATGGCCGCTGACGACCATCACCAGGCGCGAACCCTGGACGACGGCGAGCGCGGCGCGGCCGTGCCGTCCGGCGATACCGTGCACCGAACCCACCACGGTCATCTGGTCATTGGGCGGCGTGCCCACCAGCACCGTGGCGGGGGCGGTGGCGTCCCAGTTCAAAGTGGCGGCGCGGGAAAGCATTTCGGGGCCGGTGTCGCCGCGCACCACGGCGTCCACGACGAGCGCCTCGAGGCGGGTGTCCCACGCGCCGCGCGATTCCGCGGCGCTGGCGTACACCGAGGCGGCCGCGAAACCGAGCTCACGCCCGTATCGCAGCACCGCCTCGGTGAGCGCCACCAGCTGCCGGTCGTTGCGCGCCAACGCGGGCAGCCACTGTTCGAAGAACTCCATGGCCACGCGGACCATGTCCACGGTCTGGCGCAGCGTGAGCCGCCGCGCCAGATCGTCCGGGATCACCTGGAAGGCGTCCAGGCTGAAGCGGATATCGCTCTCGGGATCCTGCAGCCATTCGAGGAAGTTCACCACCGCCGTCTGCACCAGCATCTGCACCCCGGCCCGTTGGGCGGCATCCAGATTGGCGAAGAACGGCAACCGCTCCTGCATGGACGCGACAGCCTCGGTCGACAGGCGACCGGAGAACTGCTTCACCCGCTTGAGGAGCGTGTCCGGGAGCGGGTCGCGGGTCTGCCGGTTCGGGGAGAGCGCGCCGGTGGGGAGATACACCTCGTGTTCGGAGGAACTCTCGGAAATCCGGCGCGGTCTCGGCGGTTTACGTTCCACGATGCCTATCGTCCGTTATGCGTCGCCGCCCTCGGAACCCGGTGCCGCCTTCGGCGCGGCGTTCACATCGGCGATGGCGTACTTGCTGGCCGCCTCGGCGACCTTGGCCTGATCGATCTTGCCCTGGGTGGCCAGACCCTGCAGGGCCGCGACCACGATCGACGCGGCATCCACATTGAACACGCGCCGGGCGGCCGGACGGGTGTCGGAGAAGCCGAAACCGTCCGTGCCCAGGGTGATGTACTCGCCCGGCACCCACTGGCGGATCTGATCCGGGACCGCGCGCATCCAGTCCGAGGCCGCCACGAACGGGCCCTGTGCCTTGGACAGCACCTGGGTCACGTACGGGACGGTCGGCTCGGTGCCGGGATCGCGCAGCTTGGCGATCTCGGCGGCGAGCGCCTCCTTGCGCAGCTCGCCCCACGAGGTCACCGACCAGACATCGGCCTGCACACCCCACTCGTCGGCCAGCATCTGCTGGGCGCGCAGACCGTCGGGCATGGTCACGCCCGCCACCAGGATCTGCGCCCGCAGCTCACCCTCGCCGCCCGGCTTGTAGAGGTAGATGCCCTTGAGCAGGCCCTCCACATCCAGGTTCTCCGGCTCCGCGGGCTGTTGCTGCGGCTCGTTGTAGAGGGTGATGTAGTAGAAGATGTCCTCGCCACCGAATTCGTGGTGCTGGGACTGCGCCTCCGGATCGGTGCCCGGCAGCGCCTCCTGATAGCCGTTCGAGGTGACGCCGCCGCCGTACATGCGCCGCATGCCGTCGCGGACGATATGGGCGATCTCGAAGGCGAACGCCGGATCGTAGGGCACGCACGCCGGGTTGGTGGAGGCCAGCAGCAGCGAATGACCGTCGTTGTGCTGCAAGCCCTCACCGGTCAGCGTGGTTCGCCCGGCGGTTGCTCCGAGTACGAAACCGCGGGCCATCTGATCCGCTGCCGCCCAGAGCCCGTCGCCGGTGCGCTGGAATCCGAACATCGAGTAGAAGATGTAGAGCGGGATCATCGGCTCGCCGTGGGTGGCGTAGGAGGTGCCCACCGCGGTGAACGACGCCGTCGAACCGGCCTCGTTGATGCCCTCGTGCAGGATCTGCCCGACCGAGCTCTCCTTGTAGGCAAGCATCAACTCGGCGTCGACCGATGTGTACAGCTGGCCGTTGCGGTTGTAGATCTTCAACGAAGGGAACCACGAGTCCATACCGAAGGTGCGGGCCTCGTCGGGGATGATCGGCACGATGCGCTTGCCGATCTCCTTGTCGCGCAAGAGCTCCTTCATCAGGCGCACGAAGGCCATGGTGGTGGCCACGCTCTGCTTGCCCGAACCCTTGCGGATCGAGCGGTAGGGCTCGTCGCCCGGAAGTTGCAGGGGCTTTGCTGTCGTGCGCCGTTCGGGCAGGAAACCGCCGAGGGTGCGGCGGCGATCCAGCATGTACTGGATGGCCGGATCGTCCTTGCCGGGGTGGTAGTACGGCGGCAGGTAGGGGTTCTCCTCGAGCTCCTTGTCGGTGACCGGGATGCGCTGCACATCGCGGAACGCCTTCAGATCGTCGAGGGTCATCTTCTTCATCTGGTGCGTGGCGTTGCGCGCCTCGAAGTGCTTGCCCAGGCCGTAACCCTTGATGGTCTTGGCCAGGATGACCGTCGGCTGCCCCTTGTGCGCCAGCGCCGCCGCGTAGGCCGCGTAGATCTTGCGGTAATCGTGGCCGCCGCGCTTGAGGTTCCAGATATCGCCGTCGGACAGGCCCTTCACCAATTCCTTGGTGCGCGGGTCGCGGCCGAAGAAGTGCTCGCGCACGTACGCGCCGTCATTGGCCTTGTAGGTCTGGAAGTCGCCGTCGGGCGTGGTGTTCATGAGGTTCACCAGCGCGCCGTCGCGGTCGGCCTGCAGCAGCGAGTCCCACTCGCGGCCCCAGACGACCTTGATGACATTCCAGCCCGCGCCGCGGAAGAACGACTCCAGCTCCTGCACGATCTTGCCGTTGCCGCGCACGGGACCGTCGAGGCGCTGCAGATTGCAGTTGATCACGAAGGTGAGGTTGTCCAGGCCC
This sequence comes from Nocardia sp. NPDC050406, assembly GCF_044459025.1. Taxonomy (NCBI): domain Bacteria; kingdom Bacillati; phylum Actinomycetota; class Actinomycetes; order Mycobacteriales; family Nocardiaceae; genus Nocardia; species Nocardia sp. NPDC050406. The sequence continues at coordinate 1,524,720 of NZ_JBITIM010000002.1, forward strand.
TCGTTCGCGGCGACCTGGATGAGGCCGCGCGATTCCGGCTCGTCCATCTCGCCGTCGCCGAGGAACGCCCACACATGCTGATCCGAGGTGTCCTTGATGCCGCGATCGTTCAGGTAGTGGTTGAACCGCGCCTGGTAGATGGCGTTCATCGGGCCCAAACCCATGGAGACCGTGGGGAATTCCCAGAAGTCGGGCATGAGGCGCGGATGCGGGTAGGACGAGAGGCCGTGGCCCGGGCCGCCGTGCGAGTACTCCTGCCGGAAGCCGTCCATCTGGTCTTCGGTGAGGCGGCCTTCCAGGAAGGCGCGGGCGTAGATGCCGGGGGAGGCGTGGCCCTGGATGAACACGTGGTCGCCGCCGCCGGAGTGGTCCTTGCCCCGGAAGAAGTGGTTGAAGCCCACCTCGTAGAGCGCCGCCGAGGACGCGTAGGTCGAAATGTGGCCGCCCACACCGATTCCGGGGCGCTGCGCGCGGTGCACCATGACGGCGGCGTTCCAGCGGATCCACGCCCGGTAGCGGCGCTCGACCTCTTCGTCGCCGGGGAACCAGGGCTCGTTCTCGGTGGGGATGGTGTTGACGTAGTCGGTGGAGGTGAGCGCCGGAATGGCGACGCGCTTCTCACCGGCGCGTTCGAGCAGCCGCAGCATGAGGTAGCGGGCGCGGCCGGGGCCCTCCCGATCGAGCATTTCGTCGAAGGACTCGAGCCATTCGCTGGTCTCTTCCGGATCGATGTCCGGCAGGTATGACGCCACCCCCTCGCGGATCACTCGAACCCGGCCCCCGGCCGGGCTTTTTCGGGCCGGGCCGTTGGTGGGGCTCGGCGAAGATGTGGGGTGCATCAGGTCGGTCAAGACATTTGCTCCTCGTACATGGGGTGGGACAACTGATAGGCGTCATTACCCCGGGCAACCCGCTTGGTTCCGCGGCATACCCGTTCACGATGGTTTGGGGCGCATCTCACATCCTCCAGCACGATGCGTCCCCGGTCATCATGTCAGTTGGGAATCCAGTACGGTTCGGTAGGGAACCGTCTAGGCAGTGGAACGGGGAGGATCGATGAAGCTGCTGAGCCCGCGCGGGTTCGGTGTGACATGTGCGAGCCTGGCCGTAGCCGCTGGTCTAGCCGTTGCGGGCTGTGCCGACAGCATCGACGGCACACCGACGGCCAACCAAGCCGAGGCTACGTCCTACAAGGCGGAGGCGGCATCCTCTTCGGCCGCGGCGACCTCGTCGAGGAGGGCTGCCGCGGAGGCGAAGGCGATCGCCGACAACTGCGATCCGTTCCGCGACACCACCGGTCCGGCGGTGAGCCGCTACAACGAATTCGTGGACGCGCACGACGCCAACGCGGGCGACTACGCGGCCAAGCGCGACACCGCGGTGAACACCATCGAGGACGCCGCGAAGACCGTCGAGACTCGGGTGGCCACCGCGGGCGACACGCTGCCGCCGGATCTGGCGCAGAAATTCAACGACTACGTCACAGCGGCTCGGGCGCTGGCCGCCGAGGCGCGCAAAATGAGCTATACCTCCCCGGTCGGGCCGCTCAACGATGCCAGCAAGAAGGTGAACGACGCCCTCAACGCGGTCCGCAACGCGTGCCCCGCGCGATAACGGCCTCGAGAATTTCGGCGGCGATTTCGGCCCATCGGCTTGCGCTGAGGGCCTCGACCATGTTCGCTTGCAACTACCTATTGTCTGGAATTGAGGAGGGCACCACCGTGGTCGCCGCGGCGGACGCGCACAACTACGCTCAGAAACTTGGCATTTCGCACGGCATGGCCGTTCAAGAACTGGGCTGGGACGAAGATACCGACGACGACTTGCGGGCCTCCATCGAGGACACCATCGGATCCGAACTGCTGGACGAGGATACCGATGAGGTCGTCGATGTGGTGCTGCTGTGGTGGCGGGACAGCGACGGCGACCTGGTCGACGAGCTGCTCAACGTGATCACGCCGCTCGCCGACGACGGCATCGTCTGGGTCCTGACCCCGAAGACCGGACAGCCCGGCCATGTCGATCCTGCCGAGATCGCCGAATCAGCGCCGCCCGCCGGATTGACCCAGACCTCCTCGGTGGCTCTGGGCGATTGGTTGGGCAGCCGCCTGGTGCAACCCAAGACGCCCTCGAAGCAGCGCTGAAACAGCCGTCGCATAAGGTTTTCGACTGGCGGACAACCTTGCCGCCCGCCAGAGAGCCCGACTCCGATGGAGGTTTCATCGCATGCCGCTAGAGGTCGGCACGGTCGCCCCGGACTTCACCCTGAAGGACCAGAACAACCAAGCCGTCACCCTGTCGGACTACCGGGGCCGGAAGAACGTGCTCATCGTCTTCTACCCCCTCGCCTTCACCGGCATCTGCCAGGGCGAGCTGTGCAAGGTGCGCGACGAACTCCCGAAGTTCCAGAACGACAACGCCGAGATCCTCGCCATCTCGGTGGGCCCCCCACCCACCCACAAGATCTGGGCCGCCGAACAGGGCTACACCTTCCCCCTGCTCTCCGACTTCTGGCCGCACGGCGAGGTAGCCCAGTCCTACGGCGTCTTCAACGACAAATCCGGCTACCCCAACCGCGGCACCTTCGTAGTAGACAAGGACGGCATCATCCGATTCTCCGAAATGAACGGCCCCGGAGAGCCCCGTGACCAGCAGGCTTGGGAGAAAGCCCTCGCCGCGCTAGATTCATAACCCGTCGCGCCGGTTTTCCGGTGCGGAAGGGCGTATAGCTCAGCGGTAGAGCACTGGTTTTACACACCAGCGGTCGGGGGTTCGATCCCCTCTGCGCCCACAGTCGAAAGCCCAGGCCATGTCTGGGTTTTCGTGTATCAGCTTCGATCTTGGGAGCGATTCGTGTTGGCATCCATGTAGCACCGGTAGTTGGCTATTTGTTGGCTGTAGCGGCCGATCCGCCCACGACGATGACGATGTTGTGAGGATTGGCGTCGGCGTGGGGTTTCTCGGAGTCCGGATTGGCGTGTCCAATCGTGGATTCGGTGGCGGCGTCGGTCCCTTCTCGATCGGTGGTTCGGCTGGTCGACGACGTAAGCGAAGGCGATCTCGCTCGCCTCGACCTTCGCACCGCTCGACTCGAATCGCGCCCCGCAGTTCCGCGCAGCCTGTTAGAGAAGATCGAAAGCTCGTCTGGATTGTGTTGCTCATCCTGTGGGTCCCTCTCGGTTTGCTGTTGATTCGGATCCAGCGTCAGGAATGGCCAGCGCGTATTGTTCGCGGAACACATGATTCGATCGCGAAGTCTTGGAAGCCTATGACTGCTTCGGCTGGCACCGCGTTCGGCGTGGCTGCGTGTGTGAACAATGCCGTGAACGGCAGGTATCCAGCGGCCATGCCAGGCGCTGTGATGGCCGCTGTGTCCCTTGGTTTGTTGGTGTGGTTCCGCTGGAAGGATCGTGCTGTCACAGCGACCGAAGGCCGGGCTATTTGGCTTCCCGCGCAGCCGGTCATCAACCTTTGCGGAGAGGACCTCGGAACCTTGGGTGATCCGGCGGGGCTCTCCGGAGCTGGTGATGTGCCACGGTTTCCATGGAGATGGGATCGTCGACTCTAGTTGAGCGCTCGCCGTACCTGGTCCTGTTGGCTGTTACCCACCTTGGCGTAGCGCTGAGTGGTTCGAAGTGACGCATGGCCGAGGTTCTTGCGTTTGTTGTAGCGAGACGCCTGCTCGCACGAGGCGGCCAGCGTAGGTATGTCGAAGGTCGTGCGGGCGGACTGGACCCCATCTCCACTTGATTTCGCTGTCTTCAACCAAAGCAAACTCATGTGGCGGCTACGAATCGTCCCTGAAGTTTGTCATGGTCGAACGGGCGATTGTCGTTGTGCGCCAGCAGCAAACCGCCGCGAACGGTTCGACATCCACAGGGGCGGGTCCGCCGAGATCGCTCTTGTTGATCGCCGTCGCGAGAACCTTCGTCAAGTCCTCTCCGACGGGTATTCCGCGCTGCTCATAGTCTTTGGGAGACTTCATTCGCTTGGCAGCCTTGTCCCCCATGCCCACTCGATGCTGATTGTCTTGCTCTTGAGGTCGATGTGTTCGCGATGTAGGCCCTGGGCTTCGCCCATCCGCATGCCGGTACCGATGAGGAATCCAGGACGAGTTGATCAAACTCTTCGCGTGGGGCTCTGAGAGCGGCGGATTCCGCATCCTCTCGCGCGGTGAAGTTCTACCCGAGTGGGGGGCACATGGCGCGGGGAGGGGTGATGGTCATGCTGGCCGATGCTCACGTCATCGACCGATCGGCGCTGTACGCGGTGATCGGACCGCGCTCGCGGACCTGCGGGATGTCGGGGTGATCGTGGGTGACATCGACGTGGCCGACGAGCAGATCGTGTCCGCGATCAACACCCGCTGGGCTGCGGTGTTGACCGACACCGAACAGGACGCGGCTGACACGTCGGAGTGTCAGCACGTGTTCCGGCTGACGATGGACAGATTCAGTGACGAATGCGTGTATTGCGGTCTACGCGTCGCAGGTTGATGAACCGGACTTCACCGATCGGGGAGTCGACCATGACCCGCAGTGAGAAACCGGTCACGCGTGAGGAATTGGCGATCAGCCGGGAGATCCAGGAACAGTAGGACCACGGCAGCAGCTTGCGGAATCTGCGAAATGAAATTCACTGAGTGAACCTGTCGAAGTGGTGGATGCACACGGACCGTCAAGGCTTCCACATCCGGCTGTGTGGATGCCTCGGCGGGCCGACAGGCAGTGCCGCGAACTCGACCAAGACGTGCTCGCACTTAACGCACCCGGCTCGAAAACCTCTGAGCCAGTGGCAGCTTGGCCCTGCAGGCTGCTGACACGGAAATCCCCTGAACCACCCGCCCTGTTCGAAATCCCGCTACTATCAACGCGTTTCGCATGAACGAGCGGCTGCCCATCACCGTCGCAGGCTGGTGTTAGAGCAGCCGCGGAGCTGGCTGAGCCTGCGGCCGGACGTGGAGTGCGATCCGTTTTCGAGCATTGAGGGGCGACATTGGAAATAACAAGGGGGTGGTGAAATGCAAACTACTGACATAGCTTTTTGGGTTCCGCTCGCGATTCTCGCAACTTTCCTCACACTCTGGTTGTCAAACAGTATTCGACGCCAGCGGGATCGAAGTTTCGCCGTGGACCCCGCAAGGGAATATCGCGGATTTAGATACGAACGGCAGTCCGCTGCGCTGCATGAAGCGTTGGAACTGAACTCTTACGATCCGAAGATGCATTCAAATCCCGCTGTGCACCTCAGTTCTATTGTTCGCTTCGCCCCCAGCGCCTTTCGCGTTTCCGCTCGCGATATCGCTTGTCAATACCGACAAGGGCGAGTGATATCCATCGATATCGGATATATGGACGGTGAGCAATCGGCACGCATAATTGACTTCTGCAGTGGGATTGCTGCTGGATCCGGGGGATGGTTGGTGCAAATTTCCGACGACGTTGTTGTATTAACGCCGCAGGTATAGTTGTTTGGCTAGAACTAGGTGGACTAATAGTGACTGCTGAAATCAGCGACAGAGATTTTGCTCAATCGAAGATTCTACTGAATCATCGAATTCGGAGAAATCAACGAGATCTTGCGATAGCGAAGCCGAGGAGGTCTTGGTCTAACTACTCCATTGCGCTAGGCCCGATCCTGGCCTTGATTCTCTATTCAATGTGGTGGGTCCCTCAGATGAGCCCTGCGCTTCTTAAGGCAATCTACATCCCCGCAATACCGGTATCGATTGCATTCTGTGTTGCATCTTACTATTTGAAGACCCATCCGGGTGGGCCGAAGGAGGTCGCCGATTCGGATGAGTTTACGGAGGAGGCCGAACCTAATCAGAATGCACGCGTGTCGAATCTTGGTGATTCCGCAGGGCGGCGCTCGCCATTCTTTCGGCGTATATTCTCGAATGACGGGAGAAGAACTATTGATCAAATAGAGCTAGCTCTTGACAGAGCTCTAGATGCTCGAAAATCCTTATACTCGCTAGCGTCCGTTCCGATTGATACTCGGCGATCCTCCTACAAAGAGGATGCGCGTGCCGATGTTGACGAATTTCGAGAGGACAGTTCCAGATATCGTAGGATAAACAATAATCTGCAGGTGGTGTTAATTGTAGGATCCTTGGCTGCGACAGCGGCATCAGGAGCCTCCGGCGAGTTCGGGTTTCTTAGGTGGGTGGTTCTTGCTGTTACGTTCATGGTCGGAGTTGCAAGCGGCCTTATGGCCTATTTCAAGTTCAAAGAACGCAGCTTCTATCTGCAGCAAACCGCAGACGATATCGAATATGAAATAGACGCCTTGGATATTGGTGTTGGCCGCTACAAGCACATCGAGGATCCACACGAGGCTCTCAAGGAGTTTTCTTCTGAGGTGCATCGACTAAAGGCAGAGCAAAGAAAGAGAGAGCAGAATCTTGAGCAACCGCCAGATCTCAACAGTCCGACGGAATAGTCCGCTACCAGTCGACGAGGCGATCCGGTGGTGGATTCTGCAGGTATCGATGGTGCGGACTTCACCATGTTTGCCGGATAGGTGACTCCCGGTCGCTACAATCCCTTATGTGAGCAACAGTGCACTGCTTGGTCCCCTCCTTAGTGGAGCATTTGCCTTCATCGGAGTGGTGTTGGCTCAATCCGTTGTTATTTGGGCGCAGAAGGATAAGTTTGAGCGCGAGGATTTTCGCCGTTTTCATTCTGATAAGAGAAGGCTGTATGGCGATTTCTTGGTACGTATTCGCCGAAGCAAAATGCAAGTCAGTCGCGCTATAGATGACGACGATGTTACCAGGCTACCAGATCCGCACGCTGATGAAGTCGATACGGAACTATTAGTTGAGGAGATTCGACTGATAGGCACTGGTGCCACCGTCGAAGCTGCATTAAAAGTGGAGGCAAGCTATCTCGCCTTTATGCTCAATGTATGGAAATCTGCCATGGACAATGGGGGTGACATTATTATCGATTCGGAGGAGATCGATGAGTACGAGGAGCTTATTCGGAATAGCGAGATGGAGTTTATTGAAGTTGCGCGCCGAGAACTTCTTGTGGCCCCGCAGAAGCTTCGGGTCCGAAGTTTTTCTCCGCCGAATCTTTTCGGTCGATTGTTGATGCGGAGCTCGCGGCGCGGTGGATGAGTCCGACGCCGATGTCACGCCGCACGTGGAGCCGGTTGGGCACGGTAGAAACCCGTTCTGTTCAGCGTTGACAGGGTGGGCTTCGAGTTTGATGGGCAAGCCATCGCGGTTCTATGCGCTGGTCTCCGCGGCGGGTTTCCGGGCTGAGTGCTTCCGCAATTGAATCCGTGCGGGGGCTCTGCGGCCTCACCTTGTCGTGCTTGCGATACGACGCGGGTTGTGGCAGCTTCGCCTCGTTTGAGAGTAGTTCTCGATGCAAAACGTGGTGGCAGAAGGTTCCCTGGCGTAGGGAAACATAGGGGGAGACAGTTGTCTAGACAAGAGTTCTTGTGACCATACTTGTCCTCAGCTATGACACTGCAAGACAGCTGATCTGCAGGGACGTTCTGTTGTGAACGGGCAGGCTGCGGCGGTTTCAGGAGACTCGACACTAAACTGGTTTTACACACCAGCGGTCGGGGGTTCGATCCCCTCCGCGCCCACAATTGAAAATGCAGTTCAGGCACCATGTTCCGGTGGGGCAGTTTCCATCCGGAACTAATTCCGTGGGGCAAACGTGGGGGGCGAACCGTCAGCCCAGCGCCTGCCGCTGACTTTCGCCCAGACTGGCATAGCGCTGAGTGGTCCGAATCGAGGCGTGCCCCAAGAGCTTCTGCACCTGTAGGGGCACCGGGAACCCGGACAGCGGCTCAGCTGCTACGCCGCCATCTGTTGAAGGTTCTGCAACCCGCTGGAAACTGACGCCGAATACGGCTCGGAGCCACCCGAGGTCGCACCCCGACCCCGGCCGGATAGGCGACATAGAGCCCATCGGCTTCACCGGCGGCACGGACCATCAACCGCCTCAACATGCTGTCACTGAGAAAGCCGGTATCGGTGCGCGCATCCGCGTCCAGCGCGGGCTCACCAATTCCGTGCACCCCCAACGTGACCAGATCGGGGCGGCCGACACCTTCGGTCGGTCCTCTCCGCAGCCGCACCCGCGGCGATACTTGCGATCACCAGCGCGCCGTTCCTCACGGTCTGAGCGCAGCCACCGCGGGGACGTTGGCTATCCCAGGCTTCCGCAAATGCGCTCGTACGCGCGTGCTCTGTGCGGACATCCTCCGGTCGCTTCGTCCAGCCGTAGGCTTCGGTGATCATCGATCAGCCAGACCAGATGCTCAGGAGTGGATCCGGCACTTGCACGTGCCTCCGGGATTGGTCCTATCGAGAAGTGAATGAAAACCGGTACATTCGCGAGGAAACATGCAGGTGAAGAAGTGTGCTCCCCGCGCGTGCGGGGATGAGCCCTGGTGGGGGTATATCGTCGGTCGCCACAACTGGTGCTCCCCGCGCGTGCGGGGATGAGCCCATGCCCGGCCAGTTCGCCACCAGCTCGAAGATGTGCTCCCCGCGCGTGCGGGGATGAGCCCACCAACCTGGCCCGCGAGCAACGCGCCACCGAGTGCTCCCCGCGCGTGCGGGGATGAGCCCTCTCGACCGCACCGGCCAACCGATCGAGGAGACGTGCTCCCCGCGCGTGCGGGGATGAGCCCCGCAAGGGGCGTCAGCCAAAGATCACGACGCTCTGCTCCCCACGCGTGCGGGACAGGACAATAGGTTCGCCACAGCCCATGCCGCGACCTCCAACGAACTCGCCATGACTGCCGACGTGGCTCCCGCAACGTCGACGAAACAACTGGACACCAGCGGTAGCCGATGCCGGAGAAGTCATCAATCATGAACGTGTCATTTGGTGCGCCATGCACACCGATTAGCCGTAGCCGCCGTCAGAGGCGGAATCGTCAAAATCGCTGCCTTGCAACCAATTCTGTCAATGCACGGTGCAAGTGTTGGGGGAGGCTGATCGAGTTTCTCGTTTAGATGTAGAACCAGTGGATGCGGCGGCAAGCCCAGCAGACGTAGCAGGTTGCATCGCGGTTGGCCCAGTCCATGCCCATAGCGGTCATGCCCGTGGTTTGCAGTTTCCATTGGCGTTGCTCGAACGTGGTGTGCCCGCAGGTGTCGCAGGTCAGCAGCTGGCCGTTGAGGAGAGGGACGGGCTGTGGGTCGGACATATCGGCGATCCTAACTAGGGTAGGAAACTCTTGTTCTGGCGCATTGAACCGGATACTTCAACCACGATTCGGGAACAACCGGTTTACTGCCCATCGAATTCTCGTGACCTTCGGGCATCGGCTCGCCGGTTTCGTCACGGCCTATTTGCCGCCGAGGATGTCACCACGGTGGTGCTGCAATTCGTGACCCACGGGTCTCCTCGACCCAATCCTCATAACTTACCTCGTCAGACTCGGCCGCACCTCCCGTTGTCAGGCCGTCGCTCTGTAGAGCGAACTCCACCTCGGCCGCAGCCCGTTGTTCTTCTTCGGCTCGCGCCCACATCTCTCGATATTCATGCGGAAGTTCATGGCCGCCGAAATCGCTCAAGTTCAATCCTCAGCTTAATGGCATGTCAGGGGTTTGTTCCCTCGCCGCACTGCCTATCTCGGTTTTCGAAGTAATCGTTTCGAATCTGCTTCCCCGTATTTGCATCTCCGTCGACCATGTCCAATAGTGACGTCACGTCGGCTCGGTTCTGTTCAGCTTCACTGAGCGGTATCCCGCCGACGAGAGAAGTCCAGGGTTTGAGAGAACCGTTTTCGAATAGGTTCGGGAATTGTTTCCGAAAATCGGCGGGAATCTCCATTCGGCTCAGAGCTTCGTAATTCAACTTATTGAAGTCTGGTCGTTGTTCGGTGCATATCGCGGGCTCCGGACTCACTTCCTCGTTTTCGGTACAGGAAGCCGTAATCGCGGCGATTATCACGATAACTGCTACAGCCCAAGTGTGGCGGCGGGTTGGTGCGGTTGTGCTCATCGTCCTCACTTCTTCGGCCGTCCAGGCAAACCTTCGGCGGTGTCTTCATAAGCTTCCCCCATCCGGTCGCCGCTATCGATAGTTCCATCCAAGTTGTCAAGCAAGTTCACGAGAGATTCCTTCCTGGTGTTGACCTCGCCAAGCGGTCCAGTGACGATAGACTCCCACGATTTAAGTGAACCGTTCTCGAACAACTGAGGGTACTGTCGCTGCGTTTCCAGCGGCACGTCCGCCTGACTGATTACGTTGTGAATCCGGAACACTTCATCGCGCCGGGTCAGTTGAGGTTCAGGGCTCGGATCTGGACTTTGTCCGATCATCGATTCTTTGACGGGGTCCATTTGACCATCCATGAGGTCCCACATTATATCGCCAGCGTAAGGTATTCTCTTGACAGCGATGGCCGTAACAGATTTGCCGGTATTGAACCATCGCTCCTTATCCTGATACGCATCCTTGGCAGCCTGATCCGCAGCTTTACCGTCGTCTTTTGCTTCCTCCAGTAATCCGGCATCGATAAGTCCGTCTATCCGTCCGGCGGTGATCAAATTAGCTACCGAGCTTTGATTTCCGATGTTATTCGCAAATTCCACTTCGTTGGCCCGCGCGAGGATCGCGGCCTCGCGAGCGAAAATCTGGCCAGCTTCGTCGTTTGTGTTCATCACCGAGAAGATGTGCCGCGCTCCACGATACGACAAGTTGTCCTTATCGGGGTTGACCCAGCTGGTGCCGTCGGGATTTGATTCGATGTTGAAGCCCACCGTGTTTGGCCGGTCCCCACCCGCTAGTTCCTCGATGAACGGGCTCATGCTTGTCGCTAATTGCTGGACCAGCCGAGGGTTTCGTTCCCCGACAGACTCGCTGTTCTCACCCTCCAGATTCATCAGCGTCTTCCAGCGCTCATCGTCGGCCATATATTGGCCCACCGCGCTCATGATGTTGCCAGCGCGTTCGGCCGTGGCGACATCGACCTTGTTGTTTGGGTCTTCGACGGTGGTATCGGTCAAGTCAGTGAACGCGAAGAGTTTGGCGGCGACGCTGTCGTCTGGCCAGTCCGTGGTGAGGACATTGCCGATGAAGCGCTCGCCCTTCTCTCCCTCGGTGACGACATCGCGCAGTGCAATCTTGTCGTCGCCAACGGCGTCAAAAATGCTCTGTGCTGCAAGGGAAGTGCCGTCGAGCCCCTGCGCCAGCGGGTATTGCTTGGTGATCTCGTCGCGGGCTTCCATATATAGGCCCGCCTTCTGCAACAGCGACCTGTCCAAGTCGCTGCCCTGTCGAAGCGCGCTGTCGCTGGCTCCGGCGATCTGCGCCAACGCCACGGTCTGGGCAAGATCGTCGGTCGAGGCCACCGAATTTGGGGAGATAGCGAACAGATCGGAGTTGCGGTTCAACGAGTTTCGCATCTGAGCCGGAAGCTGGCTGAACCCGCCGACACCGCCGTTGGGCAGATCTTTGTCGTCACCCTGCACCGGCCCTGCCGCGACTCCCTTGGTGGACACCAGTTGCAGGGAGTTGGCCAAGCCGTCTCGCGCCGAGGACGGCAGTTGATTCATGATCTGCAGAATCTCTTGCGGGCTCTTGCCATCAAGCGACCGCGCGATCTGATTGAGGTACTCCATTTGCGAGGCCGGGATGACAGCGGTGTCGCCCGCACGCAGGGCATCGATCTGCTCCTGCGTCAACCGACCCGCTTCGACCAGTCGCATCAGTGCCGCGTCACTCAGCTGGGCGGGGTCATCGGCCAGGACTTTACCGTCCCCGGCCCCCTGGTCCGCGCCCAAGGCCCCAGCCGATGCGAAGGCCACCGCCAACGAGCCACGGGCGGCCTCCAGCGCGTCGCGAACCGCTCCGTCAGCTGTCATTGCCGCCAGCGTGTAGTCCTTCAAGTCGCGGGCCAGGTTGTCCACCGCTGTTTGATCGGCGTCGGAGGGCGCGGTCACCGCGAGGGTAGGACCAACCTCCCAACCGAGACTTTCAGCCTCGAGCAGCAGGTTTCGCGCCCGCTGCAACGGCTCGTTGATCTCGCTGTAGCCCTGCCGGGCACGGGTCGCCACGGCGTCGAGCTTGTCGCTCAGAGTCTGCATGGTCGTCAGGTCGCCGGTCGCCCGGGCTTGCGCGGCCTCGGCGGCCTTGCCTTCCCAATGGGCTCCGTTCACCTGAGTGACCGCGTTGCGATACTTGGTGAACGTGGCTTCCAGGTTGTCGCCGATCCAAACCCAAGTGGAGGCAAACCGATTGAGCACTTGCGGATCGACGGTACGCAACCACTCCAGCGGATCCTTCGCGGTCACGCCGTAGTCTCCACCGTCCAGTCACCGGTAGCTTTCCGGTACAGGTCGACGAAGGCGTCGGCCGCAGATTCGTCCATGTTGGCGAACTGCTTGGCGGCGTTGATCATGACGTCGCCGGTTTCGCTCAACCGCTCCTTCGCGGTCGGAATCAGGGCATTGTCGATGAGCTCGGTCATGATCTGCGCGGCCGCCACACCGGAGAGCAACGGCTCGTCCAACCACACAGTCGCGGCGTTCTTCGGCTTCGCATTCGCCGCCTCAGCCGCCAAACCGTGCAGCGTATTGCCTAGGTTCCCGAGAATCTCCAGATCGGTTTTGAACGTCACAGAACCCCCTTGCCCCCCTAGACCGGCAAGATCTCCCCCGGGGCGGAAAGTTATACGAGGTGACCAGATCGGTCAAACCGGTCGAAAGTGCTCGGCCATTCGAATCAGCCATTCGCGCATTGTCTGCAGCGAGGGCGGGTCCTTCGACTGCCCCTTTCCTCGCCGACAGTCGTCAAGCGGGAGGTCTGCCGACGCATACTCATGCTGCGGTTAGGAGCGCTCTTGGTTTGGCTCAGACGAGACTTCGAGCCAGAGCGTTGCGACGGCCGCAACTCGGTCAGGTCGGCTCGTGTGACAACGGCCGCGTCTGGTCGACATCGGTAGCGTGGCCCAGGGGTAGACCGCCGAGTTTGTGTGGCGAGTATCGGAAGGTGAATGAAAAACTGTACATTCGCCTGGAAACATGCAGGTGAAGAAGTGTGCTCCCCGCGTGTGCGGGGATGAGCCCAGATCCAGGGACGCGTGGTCGGGCCACTGCCCGTGCTCCCCGCGTGTGCGGGGATGAGCCCATGCTGAGCTGCCACGACATTCCGGTACCCGAGTGCTCCCCGCGTGTGCGGGGATGAGCCCATGTGCCCGTAGACGGTGGAGTAGAGGCCTTCGTGCTCCCCGCGTGTGCGGGGATGAGCCCCCGATCGGCCTCGTGGTCGTCGCTATCGCCGCGTGCTCGCCGCGTGTGGGGGGATGAGCCCTGCGAATTGAACTCGCCCGCAGCGTCGCTCAGGTGCTCCCCGCGTGTGCGGGGATGAGCCTCAGGAGACCGAGACTTTCGCCGTGAAGTCGATCTGCTCCCCGCGCGTGCAGGGTGAGCCCGACTGACCGATCTGTCCCAGCAGCCCACCGAAGTGCTCCCGCGCGAGCGGGATGAGCCCATTGATGGGCCGAAAGTGACGGTCGAGGTGGTGCGCTCCACGCGCCGTGCGGGGATGAGTGGTGGCCGAGCTCGCGCACCATCTTCTCCGACTGGTATGCCTCGCAACGCCCGTCACATAACTGCCGATAGGAAAGCGACTTTGCGCGGCATCGAGTTCTGGGTCGGCTTCATTCATGGCTCGATCGTCTTCGAGGCCGCCACCGACCCGTCCGCCGCCCGCATCGACCCACGCACATTGGTGTTCCGCCAGATGCCCATTCCGCACGGCCACGCCTTGGCGTTGGTAGATCCGCCCAGCGGATTCGTCCACGAGTGGCTCGCCGAAGAACGCACCGCAATCGCGGGCTGGTGTCACCACCAACCGGAATTCGACTACGCCAGAGGGCTTCTCGCCGCAGAACCCTGCTTCGCGCTCGCCTCCGGTGCGCGCAGCGAAGCGAAAACCCAGTCACGCCTGCGCTTCTCACCGACTGACGAATGGATGGTGGTGGATGCCAGGTGGACCCGCATCAAAGGACGCGGCCGCCCGCAAGCCCTCATCGATAGCACCCCAGTCGCCCCGAACCCCGTGCCGCTGATCAGAGGATGCCGCATCTGCCAGGATCTCGTGCACCGTCCGACGCCTGCGGCCTGGGGAAGCGAGTTCGATGAGCCGCCTCCAGAGCCTGGACAATCGTGACGCGATGTATCACGACGGATGCAGAGAGCACCGATCACCCACAGAACACGTTGCGGATGAGATGGGAACCCCCGCGCACGCGGGGAGGACCAGACGCAGTCGGGACAGGCCCGCCTGGACGCGGGCTCACCCCCGCGCACGCGGGGAGGACGCCACCTCCCGCACACCGGCGGGCGGGGGGAACGGCTCACCCTCGCGCACGCGGGGAGGACACACCGTTATCGAGTGTCAGCACCAAGCCGTGCGGCTCATCCCCGCGCACGCGGGGAGGACCTGGACTTGGACTTGTTCGCCGATTCCAGCGAGGGCTCACCCCCGCGCACGCGGGGAGGACTGATCAGCGGGCGAGTGATCACCGGCCACACCGGGCTCACCCCCGCGCACGCGGGGAGGACGGTGATGACGACCAGGAGGGCCGTGAGTGCTCGGGCTCACCCCCGCGCACGCGGGGAGGACGAGATGCGAAGACCGATGTCTCGGGCGGTCTTGGGCTCACCCCCGCGCACGCGGGGAGGACGTTCGAATCCTGACGAGAGAACTCATCCCGAAGGGCTCACCCCCGCGCACGCGGGGAGGACTCCAGGCAGACGTGTAATCCGTTGGCCGCCTTGGGCTCACCCCCGCGCACGCGGGGAGGACGACATGGCCAGTGTTCCCGCGCACGTTCGGCGGGGCTCACCCCCGCGCACGCGGGGAGGACGAACTCCGTGCGCTGCGCCGAATCGGCCAGGAGGGCTCACCCCCGCGCACGCGGGGAGGACTCGATCACACCCATCGGTGCGCGGATCTCGGAGCGCTCACCCCCGCGCACGCGGGGAGGACACTTCTTGACCAGCGGTTCTACATGCCGATTGGGCGTTTTTCATTCACTCTCGGTCGATGGATCGCGATTGCTGCGCGGGCGGCCTGCTTTGCGGTATCTGCTGGCTTTGCTCCATCCGCCGCGGGTGCCAGTTGGTTGGGAGGTGTTGGTGTGGGGACGGCGTATGAGGTGGATGCCGTCGATGTCGACGGGTTCCCATTCGTGGCGGTGGACCTTGAACGCGAGTCGTTGTTTGGAGCGGGTGGAGTAGATCATGATGGCGCGGCCATCTCGGGACAGCTCGATCACTCGCTGCCATGCCAGGTCTCGCACACGGGTGTTCAGGAAACCGACGAAGACGCCTGGGCTGATTTCGAGGAGCCAGCGGGTGAGGTGTCTGCGTAGTCCGGCCGGACAGTCAAGCGGTGCCGCCAGTGACGTTGCTTTCCCGGCCGACCGGCCGAGCTCTGTCACCGCATTGCGGAAGCAGACTTCTCAACCGTTCGTGGGTACGCGAGTTGTTCAGTTGTCAATGTGCCTTACGAAGATTGACCGCACCCGTCCGGGCTCTGTTGCCGCAGCCTCCCATGGAGTCCGATCGTCGAGTCGATCATAGGGTCGGCGCGGCTGCAATAGTCCTGCCGCGCTTAGGGCTCCGGCTAGGTGCCGCATTCCATCGCGTGGTGATGGCGGCGAATACGCCTGGGAAGACGTACGGCGGGCAGCGCTCGGTGCCGGGCCGTGGGTCGATTGTCGGTTGTGTCGGGTAAGTCCGCAAAAGCTCTGTACAGCAACAGGTTTCGGCCATACCCTGGGACGCGTGCCTGAACTGTGGGGGAAGTGGAGTGGCCTGCCGGGGCGGTATCCACTGAGGTGGCATCTCTTGGATACTGCGGCGGCCGCCCATGTTTTGTGGGAAGCGCATTTGTCCGAGGGGGTACGTGCGTGGATCGGTGCCCAGCTTCGCCTGGGGCCGGAACAGACTCGTCGGTTCGTTACATTTCTGGCTGGTCTGCACGATGTGGGTAAGGCATGTCCCTGCTTTCAGAATCAGTCGCCTAAGCCTGGTGAGGCCAATTGGATTCACCATGCGGAGGTGTCATATCTGACGCTGACGGAGCTGTTGCGGGAGCCTGGTCGCGAATACCGGATCCTGATGCTGTCGAGTCCGTACCGTATGGCGGAGTTGCTCGGCGGGCATCATGGATTCTTTTGGTCGTCTGATAGGAGGACGGTTCGTAATCCGGCTGTGCACCGAGTGAATCAACTGGGTGATTCACATTGGCAAAATGAGCGGCGGCGATTGGTTGAGGATCTCAGATCGCTGTTGGGGCATCCCGAGTTGCCTGCTGAGATCAGCGGTCAGGTCGCTGCGGTATTGGCTGGTCTGGTGATTCTCGCGGATTGGGTGGCTAGCGATGGGGAATGGATCAGTACCTCGCAATGGCGTGCCAGCCGCGACCCTTTTGCGCGCTGGGACCATACCGTACGTGGGTTGCGAGATCGCCTGCCTGCCTTGGGATTATCAGTTCCTGAACTGGCGGACATAGTGACTACCGACATGATATTGGGCAAGCAGCCCAACGCGCTGCAAGCATCGATTGAGAGGGATTTTCGTCCAGACGCTCCTGGGCTGCTGGTGATCACCGCCAGTACGGGATATGGCAAAACGGAGGCGGCGTTCGTTGGAGTTCACCGTTTCGGCGCGGTCACCGGTCGTCCGGGCATGGTGGTTTGTTTGCCTACGCAGGCGACGACGAATGCCATGTGGGGCCGCGGGACTGCGTTCGCAGGAAGAGTTGCGGCATCGGATCGGCCTGTGACGCTGGCGCATACGATGAGTGCCTTCTATCAGCCGTACCGGGACTATTGTGCGGACGATGAAGTACTGGAGTGGCTCAATGGCCGACACAAGCCGCTACTAGCGGGCATGTCGGTGGTGACAATCGACCAGGTGTTGATCGCGGCATTGGCCACCAAGTTCAACATGTTGCGGCTGTGGGGGCTTCTAGGCAAGACCCTGGTGGTGGACGAGGTACACGCTGCGGATCCCTACATGCAGGCACTGTTGGCTCGTCTGCTGTCGTGGTGCGGGCATCTGGGCATCAGCGTGATCCTGATCTCGGCGACGTTGCCGCAGCACATCACTCGTGCAATGACCGCTGCGTATCTCACAGGAGCGGACCCTGTTCCGGAGAATCCGCCCGTCATTGAAACACCGTCCTATCCCGGGTGGTTGTTCACCTCATGCCAGAGGAATGTGCAGCGTCCCAGCGCTGCCTCGGTGGAAGAAATGCGTGAGCACAGTAGGCGAGACGCGCGGATCAAACGTTTGGAGTACAGGCGTGGTACGCGGATCGATCGGATTCTTCGATACATCGGATTCGCCGTAGACGGTGGCGGATGTGTGTCGGTGGTGTGTTCCACCGTGGCCTCTGCGCAGCACACCTTCGAACGGGTACGGGCATTCTTGAGCGCGCGGCCCTCCTCTGCAGAGCTGGTGCCGTTGTGGCTGCTGCATGCACGGTTTCCTTACCACCAACGACGCAGGATCGAAGGCGAGGTCATCACCCGGTTCGGTAAGTACCCCACCGAAGACCACTCTCGGCCGAGGACCGGCATCGTCATCACGACCTCGATCCTCGAACAATCCCTCGATGTCGACTTCGATTTGGTGATCAGCGATCTGGTACCCATCGCGCACTTGCTCCAAAGGCTGGGGCGAGTATGGCGGCACCCCCACACTCGACCGAGCTGGATCCCGAAACCCGCACTGGTGGTGTTGGATCCGGCTCTCGAACGCTTCCCTGAGGAGTGGACGAGCATATATCCCGAATACGAACTCGCGGCGACCCGTCGGATGCTGGAAGGGGATGGGCTCGATCTCGTGGTGCCGCATGATGTCGACAAGCTGGTCCAGCATGTCCATAACCACGATCTGCCGCCGATCGATGACGAAGCCAAAGCCGCATGGGCCGAGCGCCAGTCGACCACCACGCTGCACAAGGCGCTGGCTGGCTACGTCACCATTCCTGCGCCCCACATGGTGGGAGGGCTGCACGAACTGACGAACCGGCAAGTGAAAGAAAAAGACGTGACGACTCGCCTCGGGGTGGACAACATCTGGTTGATCCCGCGTTACACCAGCGATGACGGCCGCTATTGGCTCGATCCCGAACACAGCACACCTTTTCCGAGTCACAAACCCGGTCACTCGGAAGTGATGTCGATGATCGATGCCTCGACACGCTGTCCCGCCAACTGGGTGCAGGGTTGGGGCAACCCCTACGCGGAGTTCTGGAGGCGCACACCGCTGTTCGATGCTTTACCTTTCCCTGCTCCGGCCCACGGTGGCCTTCGTTTGGACTCCGCACTCGGTCTGGTAAACGAGGCTCAACATGACTATCTGTGATCTCCGAAGCGAGCCCATCCTTCCGGTGCTCACCTCCGGCGAAGACACTGCTCCGTCCAGAGTAGTCGTCAGTGTGGGTCTGCGTGAGCTCATGGTGAACGCGCACACCTACACCGATCTGGCGATCACGATCTCACCTGCCGCGGCGGGCATGCTGCGCGTTCTATATGTCATCGCGGCACGTGTCACCGGAATCGACAAGGCGCGCACCCGAGTTCAATTCGAAACCTTGCGAGCCGACGCAGCGGAGCGGGGACGGTTCTCGCCTGAGCGGATCGACGCCTACCTGTATCGAAGCGATCTCGACGGTCGATGGAATCTATTCGATCCGGTATCACCCTGGTTGCAGGATCCGCGCCTGGTGAAGGAGTCGAAACCCAAGTCCATCAATACATTCGATCCCACACGTCCGCGTGACAACGGACCAATCTGGTGGCGACACACGTGGACTGAGCGGGTGCCCGCGCTCAGCGCCGCCGAGGCGCTGCAATGGTTGCTGACCCACTACTGGTATGGATCTGGTGGTACCGGTGGCACTCGTCGAGTGGGTGATATCAACAGCCAGCACATGTCGGCTGGCCCACTACGCGGCACGGTGAGCTTCTATCCTTTGGGGCGCAATCTATTTCAGACGATTATCGCCGGGATTCCCTCACCTTCGACAGCTCCTGGTGCAGGCATTGATTTTGCCCCTTGGGAGGCGCAGGAGTGTCCGGACCCACTCAGTGCACCCGACGAGGCGACCTGGCCCGCAGGGCTGTTGACCGGGCAATCGCGTCACGCGATGCTACTGGTCCCCGACAGCTCGGGGACGAGCGTTCATAGTTGTTATCTGACCTGGGCATACAAGACGCGTCATCCTCCGCTCGCGGATCCGTACACGATCCAAGACCGACGAAACGACGTGTGGCAGCCGCGCTTAGCGGATGCTGCGCGTGCGGTCTGGCGCGACGTGGATGCGCTGCTCGCAGACCAAGTCGATCGCCATCGCCCGCAAGTGTGGACCGATACCCAGAGCATGCCCGACTCGTGGCAAGCCGACCTGCGAGTGCGGGTGTACGGGTGGGAGCAGGATCGTAAAAGCACCGACCGAATGATGTTCACTGCCACCACCCCCCAGCTGTTGCAATGGGCGTACGAGAACGATCCGGAGGCTGCCGTCGGTGCCGCTGGACTGCACGCTGCCGCTGAGGACATGCATGGCGTGATGTGCACGGCATTGCGTACCGCGTATCGCAATCTGGGCGGCGGCTCGTCGCGGAAGCCCGCCCGAGATGCTCCGTGGATCGCACTCGCCGACGCGTTGTATTGGCCAGCGGCCGAAAAGCTATTCTGGGAGTTGCTGCCGCAGCGAGGTTTCGACCGGAGCTATCGCAGCTTTCTCCCTCTGGCAATAGACGCCGTGGATGCCGCCACGCGACACGTCGCCCACCACCCTCAGGTCGCGCGCGAAACAGCAAATGCAGTCCGGCACCTGCGCCGGTTCGCCGCAAAGAAGAACCCACCGAAAGAAGGACGCGACTGATGCCCAATGAGGCCGACGCTCGGTTCGTCGGATACATCACCGAGTTGGCGCAGGACGCCGGTATTCGCGCGGCCCTTCGTTCTGGGCTGGGCCGTCCTGTGAACCGATCCGACAGGATGCACGCCTATCTCGCGCGGTGGACCGACAGCGACAAGCCTCACCAGGAAGCGGTGCGCTACACCGTGGCCGCATTGATCGCACACAATCCGATCGAAGTGGTTTCGGCCTCCAGGAGCGGTACCGGAAACATCGGGGCAAGCATTGCTCGCTACGGTGCCCTCGCCGCCAGAACGCGGGAGGCGTCGGTTCATCTGCTCACCCGTCAGCCTGCCAGTCAGCTCTGCCGAATGCTGACCCGTGTCATTGTGCCGCTCCGAACCGCCGACGTGGCCGTCGATTTCGTTGTGCTGCTCGACGACGCATCTCGATGGCCGTGGCGACGCACCGAGATCGCGCGTCGCTGGCTACAGGCTTACTACCGCATCGACGCTATCGAAACAGACGACGGCATCGCTTGAGTACCGCGCGAATATGCCTGCGTCGCTGGGCGATACGTGGTTCGGCCCGAACGACTCGAAATTGAGGAAGGAATCGCGTGTTTCTCGACATTCATGCCCTGCACACATTGCCGTACTCCAACGTCAACCGCGACGGGCTCGGCAGCCCCAAGAGCTGCATATATGGTGGCGCACAACGGATTCGAGTATCGAGCCAAAGCTGGAAACGAGCTGCCCGGCTCGCGGTGGAAAACCAAATCGGTGCGCCGACTCTGCGGACCCGGCAGATCGCGGTTCGGCTGAGCGAGAAGCTTCGGGAACAGTCGTGGGGTGCCGACGATGCTCGGCGTGCTGGCCGCGCAGTCGTCCACGCCTATGGATTATCCCCGGAGGACGACAACGACATCACCAACGTACTGCTCTGGTTGCCCGCGAACGTTCTTACCGACCTTGCTGACGTCGCCAACGAACATCGAGAACTGATAACAAAGCTCCCGCTTCCGGTCCTCGGCGAGGACGGGAAGGCAAAGAAACTGACCAAAGGACAAAAAGCCGCGCGGGACACAGCGATCGCCGATGCAGTGTTAGAGCTGCGTGAGCCAGTCACCGCAATCCTGAACGGCAGCAACCCGACCATCGCGCTGCTCGGCCGGATGCTGGCCGACGCCCCAGACCACACCGTCGATGGTGCAACGCAAGTGGCCCACGCCTTCACTGTGCACGAAGCAGCACCGGACTTCGACTACTTCACTGCTGTCGATGATCTCGCGCCGAACTCCGGCGCGGGCCATCTAGCCACCGCGGAGTTCGCGGCGGGGACGTTCTACCGCTACTGCACCATCAATATCACTCAGTTCTACGGCCAGGTCGGTGATCTCGAGACAGCGTTAGCCGTCGTCAGCGCGTGGGCCCGAACTTTCTTAACCGTGGTGCCGTCGGGCAAACAGAACTCGACTGCCGCACGTACCGTCCCCGATCTCGCCTATCTGGCGATACGTGAAGCTCCGCTGTCCTTGGCCGGTGGCTTCGAACGCCCTATCGTGACCAGCAGCAACGGATACGTCGACCAAGCAGTCGAGACCCTGAACAAATACACCCAGCGTTTGCATCAGTTTCTCAGCGACAGCGGGAAATGGTCCGGCCACGCAGGAACGACCACGGCGCAGACCCCCGCACTGGGCACCACGTTCTCCTCATTGAATGACCTGATCAAGCAGTCGGCTGAAAAATCGCGCGAAAGCATGCTTTTCGAGGCGAAGTCATGAGCGGGCTCCTCCTGCATCTGTCGGGGCCACTGCAGTCGTGGGGTACCCGATCCCACTGGAACTTTCGTGACACCCTGATCTATCCGACGCGATCCGGTTTGGTCGGTCTGGTGGCTGCCGCGATGGGGCACCCGCGACACGAACCGCTGACTCGATACACGAGTTTGGAGTTCACGATCAGAATCGACCGCCCAGGCCAGGTGCTCGTCGACTACCACACGGTGGGCGGCGGCCGCCCCCGCGAGCAGACACCGGCGCGCGCAGGCGGAGGGCATCGCGCTGAAGGCGCGGGCACCATCGTGTCACACCGTCACTACCTCACAGACGCCGCGTTCACCGTCGCGATCACCAGCCCCGACGAGGAACTGATCACCGACATCGAAAGCGCGCTCAGTGCACCGACGTTCGGGCCGCATCTGGGTCGTCGCTCCTGCCCGCCAGCGGGTCCGCTTGTCCTGGGGCGCGTCGATGATCCGGCCACCGACCTCTGTCGAAGCGTGCCGATCGCGCGCGAGAGACCGCGAGACACGGACTCGGTACTCGTCGAGATCGTGGCAGAGAATCCGCGAGGCACCGACGAGGCGGCGCGCTCACACACCAATACAACACAGCCAATCAGCTTCGGAGAATCGCGCGCCTACCACCCCCACACCACTTGGCACACAAGGCATTCGATGCCAGCCGCGCTGTGTTCAGGGATCGGATCGACCTACCTGGACGCGCTCATCGACTTCCAAGCGACCGCATCGTGACCACAGTGCTGCCACCACCCACGCGGACACACCGGGACACCAACTGCACTCGGGGAGAGCATCGTTGACTTCCTTCACGCCCATCGTGACGCTGACCAAGATCGTCGCGAACCCAGCGGATTCACGCGTGCGCCACGACCTCCGCGACGTGCAGAGAATGCATCAAGTCCTGATGTCCTTAGCGTGCCCGCCAGATTTCGGACCGTCCAGCCGATCCGCGGCCGGTCTGCTCTACCGCATCGAACATACTGCGGTCGGCGTGCATATCTTGATGCAGTCTGCCACCCAGCCAGACCCCGCGCGGCTGAGTCCGGGATACGGCATGGCGGGTTCTCGTGACCTGACACCCCTGCTAGACCAACTCGAGACCGACGTGGTTGTCCGCTACCGCATCGTCGTCAACCCAACCAAGAGCAGCCACCAAGGGGCTGACCAGCGAGGCAAACGACAGGGCCTGGCGGGAGACGAGGCGATGGCATGGTGGGCTCGCAGAGCCAACCAATGCGGACTTGCGCTCCGTGACACGCAAATGAGCGGCGGTGGCACTATCACTGGCTTCCGTCGTGGGCAGCAACAGAGATCACGCATCGCGATCGCCACAGCTAAGTTCGAGGGTGTAGCTTCTGTCAAAGATGCAGCCGCAGTACGGGATTCGATTCTCACCGGTATCGGGCGCGGACGAGCCTACGGCTGTGGGCTGCTCTCCGTTGCGGTGTTGAGGTGAGAAGAAGTCCGGCTACGGCGAGACCGTCCGCAGGCTCCCTGAAATGCCCCGCCGAGTACCGAATCTATCGCGATCATAGTGCGCGACAACAATATTCCGATCTGGGACTGCTCATTTCTTCCGCCGACGAGGGGCTGCAGGGTTGTTGGGAATGGAGTCTGACTCGATTCCATCCGCATCGGCGGCTGGCCGTGATTGCCGCCAACCACAGTCGAATGCGTCCGTGCGACCTCCGGGTGCCACCCCCGACGGGTCAAGTCTGTTCCAGCGCGACCTGCCCAGCCAGGCTGTGCGGCAAGGCTTTCCGGTTCACCGGGGATGTCGTAGATCCAAACCCTTGTCGTGCATCCGCTCGGCCAGATCAGAAACTTGGCACGCGAACGCGGGAGACAACTTCCCGATGTCATGAACCCCGGCCAGCCACCGCAACAAGACCCGTCCATCCGGAACCCCGCGAGGCAGCTCGGCCGAAATCAGCTGCTTCGTGCTTTCCGGCAACCCACCGGTCCCATACCAGTCCCGCTACCGCGGCAGAATCCGCGAGATGTTGTACGAGCGACAGACTTCCACCATCGCGATCGCTCTTGGCCCACGCGGATAACGTTGCAGCAGAGATCATTTAACCACCGATGTGAATTGAACACTCGCCGAGACCAGGCGGCCGCCAGCATATCGGTGCCTACCGACAAGCAGTAGAAGGCAGCTTGAAGTGCACGTTCGATCGAACAATTGAGACCTGAACCTGTGGGGCCCTGGTGCGATGTGCCGCAGCGGAGCGTTGCACGAGCAGGTGCTACCGCACCTGCTTGGCCTAGTCATGCCTGCGGGCGCGAGGCGACTTGGGGCTACTGTACGAATGTGCCTGTCTTCATTCGCGTTTCGCATCTGGCCTCTTCGACGTGGGCACCCGGGGGTGTCGATAGAGGCGGTGCTCGCACGCTCATCCTGCGGGGGACGACCCGTCCGACTGCACCAGGATCGACATGTGGCGGTCAGGGTTCGGTGGCCAAATACCCCACGACGCCATCACGCGCGGGGGACAGGAGTGAATGAAAACCTGTGCATCTGCGTGAAAACGTGCAGGTGAAGAAGTAGGCTCCCCGCGCGTGCGGGGATGAACCCTACTACCGCGCCAACTACGGCAACGACCTCACAGGCTCCCCGCGCGTGCGGGGATGAACCCCGACCCGACTTCACCGCGGCTGAGGCGAAAAAAGGCTCCCCGCGCGTGCGGGGATGAACCAGTTCCGCGATCTCGGCGGCGCGTTCGCGCAGAGGCTCCCCGCGCGTGCGGGGATGAACCCGCGGGCACCGTGGTCGGGCGCGGATGCGGCAGAGGCTCCCCGCGCGTGCGGGGATGAACCCGCGAGTGGGTCGTGGTCTGGTGGACCGAGACCAGGCTCCCCGCGCGTGCGGGGATGAACCCCCCTCGTCGGAACTGCGGCGCACCGTGCCTACAGGCTCCCCGCGCGTGCGGGGGATGACCCACCATCGCGCGAGCGGCCAGTACATCATCCGACGCTCCCCGCGCGTGCGGGGATGAGGAATCAAATGCTCGTCTCCCCGGGGGGCGTAGGGGCGTCGCGCGTTAGTCCTGCGTTTCAGGTCTCCGGTTGGTTCTGCTGGGGCTCAGTGGCTACCTGTCCTGGTTGTTCGCGATGGGCTTCCCGAGGAATGGCCGATCTTAACCGCGTCGCGTCCGCAAGGACGCGACTGACGGTGGAGCGGCTGCGGTGAACGTGGTCGGCGATTTGTGTGGCGTTCCAGCCGTCGTCGAAGTGTCGGGTGAGGATCAGGGCCACTTCGTCGGGGTGGCGGCCTGCGGTGTCGCGGGCGCAGATGCTTGCCGCCAGTTTCGACCATTGGGCAGTGGAAGGCACGGTCGTATCGGATCGGTGTTTCGTGCGCACGGGTTTGTCGAGGTTCGTCGCGAGTGTTGGTGGGACGACGGGACTTTCGGCATCAATACCGTGCACTTCGGGATCGGCGGGTACGGGATCTACCTCGGCGTGCGCACGGTGGTGGTACCGGGTGGTCGCCAGCAGCGCTGCGGTCGCCTGTGCCATCGAGCCTTCGATGATGAGGGGACACAGCCATGCCTCGTCGGTTGCGACGCCAGCGGTGAGTGCGAGGGAGCGCAGCGCCGTGAATGACAGGCGGAACGCGCCGACTGCGATCAGCAGGGTCATGGTGATCGCGAGGACGTGGGTGGTGCGCGCGTGAGAGGCGGCGTTCGAGACGTTGAGGAGCGCGGGACCTAGTGTTGGTCAGTGTGGGTCGCCGTCGCCGACGAGCGATCGGTGAGGTGTCCTGAACCTGAGATTTAACTAGGGCTGCCTCAAGTTTCTGCAGGTCAGCCCGGTTCGAATAAGACCCCGCTAGGTCCACAATTGAAAATGCAGTTCAGGTACCACGTTCCGTGGGGCAGTTTCTATCCGGAACTAATTCCGTGGGGCAAACGTGGGGCACGAACCGTCAGCCCAGCAGTTGCCGCACATAGGGGCACCCAGCGCGCACGAGGCGGCCCGCATACGTGTGTCGGAGTTCGTGGGGGACGTACATTGCCCAAGCGGCGTCTGTCGGAATCCTCCGGCTCGAAGCGGCCACAATATTGCGCGGCCGAAAATCGCTGCGCCGACAAGGTCGCGGAAGCAATCGCTCGGCGTTTCTGGTGAGATGTGCCCGACCGCTTGTTGGAAAGGTGCACGATGCGATTCTGGAAGGCGCGGTCGGTGCGACCGGGACTGTTCGGGCAGGATGTACCTTCGTTCGTGAAGCGCGTGAGTGGTCTTGAACTGCTCGAGCTCGGCGAGGCAGCTCGCTCCCAGGGCTTCGCCGCCTGTGGCAGACCCGTGTGGACCAAAGCTTCTCTGGCGGAGATGGTTTCGGTTCTGTTGATCCCGATCTGCCGCAAGACCAATGACACGGGTCGGTTGCGGGCGTGGCGGTGTTATGCCGGAGTGACCTTGGACGGGCAGGGAACGTTCAGTTTCACCATCGACATCTCTCCTGGGGATTTCGACAGTTTGCCCACGGTGAACGACCCCTGGGATGTGGCCGAGGCGCTGCTGTATCACTCGCCCCACCTGCCGATCGAGGAATGAGCGCACACGAGGGCGACCACAACCCCGCGAACTGCCAGGCCCCACGGTATCGCTGTCACGCGTTGAGGGCCCGGGTGGGCGTCGGTGCAGTCGGTTTGGTCGGAAGCTTCGCGGAATGCTCTGTGGCGCAGTGCTTCTCGTAGCGGGTGTGTTCATGACTTTTGTCATCGTTCGGGTATGAGGAACTCGGTGTGGATCGGTGACTGGGCTTACTACTGACGTCGCGCCGGATTGGCGAGGGTAGGAGGCATGAACAGGACTTATCGAAATATCCGGGCTGGCGAATCGCTGGTGGGTGGGGATGTCATTACCGCGCGGGGGCTGCGGCGGACGTATGGGCGGGGTGACGCGGCGTTCGAGGCGGTGAAGGGGGTGGATCTGCGGGTTGCGGAGGGGGAGGTTTTCGCCTTGTTGGGGACTAATGGGGCGGGGAAGACTTCTACGTTGGACATGTTGGAGGGGTTGGTTGCTCCTTCCGGCGGGGTGGTGGAGGTGTTTGGGCTTGATCCGGTGGGGGATCGGGGGCAGGTGCGGGCGCAGGTGGGGATTATGTTGCAGGCCGGGGGATTACCGGCGGAACTGACTGTGCGGGAGACGTTGGAGATGTGGCGGGGGACTTGTAGTAATCCCACTACTGCCGATGTTGTTCTCGCGCAGGTTGATTTGGTTGATCGGGGGGATGTTCGGGTTGGGGCGTTGTCGGGTGGGGAGCAGCGGCGGGTGGATTTGGCTTGTGCTCTGTTGGGGCAGCCTCGCCTTCTGTTCTTGGATGAGCCGACTACGGGGTTGGATCCGGAAAGTCGTCGGGGGACTTGGCAATTGCTGGCTGAGCTCAAGGCATCCGGGGTAACGATGGTGCTGACTACGCACTATCTGGATGAGGCGGAGGCGCTGGCGGATCGGATCGCGATCATGCACAAGGGGGAGATCGCGCGGGAGGGGACGTTGCGGGAGATTGTCGATGGGCATCCTGCGCGGATTGTGTTCGACCACCCTGGGTTGCCGTTGCCGCCGCTGCGCGGTGCGCGGGTCGATGCGCGGGCCCGGGTCACGGTGAGTACCTATGACCTCCAAGGGCATTTGGTCGAATTGCTCGGTTGGGCGGGGGATCACGGGGTGCGGTTGGGGGGTCTCGAGGCTCGTGCCGCCTCGCTCGAGGCTGTGTTCCTGGAGATCGCCAATGAATCGACGACGCCTGAATTGATTGGAGCAGCACGATGATCGGCACCATGACCACGACGGGCTTTCGCCGTCGTCCGCTCGCGGCGCTCGCGAAGGCGGAGTATCTCCAGTTCCGGCGGAACAAGACGCTGGTGTGGATGGCGTTGTTCTTTCCGGTCGGAATTTCGCTGGCCATGTACTCCATCGCGACGAGGGAAGAGGAACCCACGACGGCCACGGCGGCGATGACATTCGAGCTGATCGCTTTGGTCGCATTGCTTTTCGTGCAGTACTACTCGGTGCTGTCCATGGTCACGACGCGCCGTAGCGAGGGCGTGTTGAAGCGATTGCGTACCGGGGAGGCCGCCGATTGGCAGATCCAGACTGCGCCGACGGTGCCGGGCGCACTCGTGACCATCGCCTCCACGGTCGTGGTGGCCGCGGTGGTCTACGGGACGGGCACGCCCGCGCCGGTGAACCCGCTCGCCATCGTGCTCGCGATCCTCGGCGGGATCGTGCTGTTCTCACTGTTGGCCCTGGCGACCAGCGCCGTGACGAAGAACGCCGAGGCCGCGCAGATCACCTCGCTGCCGGTCATGACGGTCGCGATGCTCGGTCTCGCGTCCATCCGCAAGATCCTCCCGGATCGCTTGGCCGAGCTGGCCGACTGGACGCCGTTCGCCGCCATCTCCGACCTCGTCTCCCTCGGCGCGTCCGGCAGGCTGGCGAAGTCGAGCGCCACCGATGCGGCGCTCGACTTCGCGGGCACCTGCGGCCAACTCGGTCGCCCGTTTGCCACACTGGCGATATGGACAGTCCTGGCGTTCGCGCTGACCCGCAAGGCCTTCCGCTGGGACGACCGCGGTTGAGCGGCGTGACGTCGTGGTGGCACGGGCTGTCGGGCAGCGCCAAGTTCAGGCTCTACAGCCGTGCCACCCTCGATATGGCTCTTGTCGTGGTGGTCGCCGCAATGGCGATCACCACAGGCGGATGGTGGTCGATCGCGCTCGTGGTCGCCGGTATCGCGGCCGTCGGCGCGGTGGAGGCGCGGCCCGAGTTCGCCTTGTCGTCGCGGCCCGAGCCGCGGGAGTGGGTGCTGCCCGCCGCGACAGTGACCCTGACCGGAGTGTGGCTCGCCGCCGTCGTCGTCGGCAGGCTGGCCGGGAGCGAGTCGACCGTCGCGCAAGCGCGCCTGACCGGCACCTATGTGGCGGTACTCGCCATGTTCTCCATCGTGGCCTTCCTTCCGCACAGATGGTGGACGGTCCTCGGCCTGAGCCTCGCCACCGGACTCGCGTTCTGGAAGTCACCCGCATCCGGTCTGATCACCGCCACGGTGACCTTCGTCTTCGGCGGTTTCGTCGTCGGCACGACGCTGCTGACCCTCTGGGGCCTTCGAGTCGTCGAAGAACTGGACCGTGCGAAGGCGATCGAGGCGGACCTCCAGGTGGCCGAGGAGCGGCTGCGCTTCGCGCGGGATCTGCACGATATCGTCGGCCGCGGCTTCTCGGCGATCGCGGTGAAAAGCGAACTCGCGGCGGCGCTTTCACGATCCGGCGACACCGATCGCGCGGTCACAGAGATGGACGAGGTCAAAACCCTCGCCGTCGAATCGATGAGCCGGATGCGCGAACTGGTGCGCGGCTACCGCGGCATCGATCTTCGGGGCGAGGTGGCGGGTGCGCGGTCGCTGCTGTCGGCGGTGGACTGTCGGCTCGTCGTCGAGGGCGATCCCGCGCATATCCCGGCGCGGTATCACGAGGTCGCCGCCTGGGTCGTGCGTGAGGGCACGACAAATATCGTCGAGCACTCGTCGGCGACGTCGGCGGTGCTCGCGCTCGGGGGTGCGGGCATGTCCCTGCGCAATGACCGCCCGCACGGCCCGCCGGGCGAGCGCTCGGGGCTGCGCGGCCTCGCCGAACGGCTCGCACCGCTCGGGGCGACGCTCGCCACCACCGCGTCGGACGATGAGTTCGTGCTCGAAATCCACTGGGAGAAAAAATGATTCCGGTATTTCTGGCCGACGATGAAACACTCGTGCGCGCCGCGTTGGCGACCATGCTCGGACTCGAAGCCGATATCGAGGTCGTCGACCATGTGGGCTCCGGCGAGGAGCTCATCGCCGCGTGGCGTCGCCGCGACGGCGATCCGGTCGCGGTGGCCGTCATCGATCTGCAGATGCCCGGCATGGACGGCATCGAGACCGCCGTCGAACTGCAGCGCCTCACCCCGGGCGCGGGCACCTTGATCGTCACCAGCCACGGCAGACCCGGCTACCTCAAACGAGCCCTCGCCGCCGGTGTGCGCGGATTCCTGCCCAAGACGACCTCGGCGGCGACCCTGGCCGAGGTGATCCGCACCGTCCACCGCGGCGGCCGATACGTCGACCCCGAATTGGCCGCGGAAGCCATCAGCGCGGGCGACACCCTCCTGACGGCCCGCGAGGCCGACGTCCTCGAGTACGCCATCGACGGCGCGCCGGTCGAGGACATCGCCCGCCGCGCGCACCTCTCACCCGGCACCACGCGGAACTACCTGTCCTCGGCCATGGCCAAGCTCGGTGTCTCCAACCGCTACGAGGCCGCACTCAAGGCCCGCGAAAAGGGCTGGATCTGACCGTCGCCCCCGAAACAACGGGCTGTCGCCATGATCGACCCTGTGGTTACGGTCCAGGCACCAGCCACATGGACGGTGTGGTGTCGATCGAGAGCGAGTGCACATGCGAATTCGAGCAGCGGTTGTCGCGGCCTTGGCGGCCGGAACGGTTCTGATCACCCCGGTCGCGGCGCAGGCCGTGCCCGCACCGGCCCGTGACGTCTCCACCTCGTCGGCCGAGTGTGCGATGGGTCTGCTCGCAGGTTTGATCGCGGCGCTGACGACCGGTTCGTCGGCTGCGGTGGGGTGTCCGACCTCGGCCTGATCGCGAGAGGTTCGGAAACCCAGGGCGGGCCTGGGTTTCCGTGTCGGCTTCGGCGTGCCATCGGTTGATGGGCGATACATTGGAGACGGCCCCGTCGAGCGAGTTCGGGCTGGTTCGGCGATGTTTCCGGTATCGGACCATGGACGAGAGGGCTCGGTCATGTGGGTGGTGCGGTCGGTCGGCAGGTTCGTAGCGCTGGGTGTCGTGGTGGCGCTTTTCTTGGTTGTCGGGTGTGCCGGTGGGGGCGGGGATTCGGGGTTTCGGTTTCAGGTGCGGGAGGGGGCCAATCTCAATTACTTTCTGCGGGACGGGGAGAGTGCGGCGCATGTGGTGCTGAGGTCGGGGCGGGATCTTCGGGTTGTCGTGGCGTTTCCGGCGGGCAACAGCGGGGTGGGGGTGTGGTTCGAACCGATTGCGGCGGCGGGGGAGTGGGAGCTCGAGTCGGCTCCGAAGGCCAAGGCGGATACGGATTCTCGGGGGCGGGTGCGGCATGGGGTGGAGTTCGAGGCGTCTGTGGCGGCGCCGGGGCTGAAGGTTCGGCAGGCTGTGCTGTCGAATGTGCGGGTGTTGCGCGACTACAACCAGAAGGGGGTCGTACCGGCTGAAGTTGTTGTCGGGCCGACGCTTTCGGGAGACGTCATTACTTGGGATCGGGATCGGCTCGACGGTGGGCCGGGGTATCGCTTGAGTTTGGAGGTCGTGCACGGTACCGCGGCGTCCGGTCAGGAGATCACGGCGGGGGATGACGGCCGGATCAGGTTGCGGATGACGGCTACGACCGGGGATACACCGCTCGAACCTTTGGCGGGGGATGCGTTGTTGAACGGGTCCGAGGCCGAGATCGACAGCGCGAAGAACACTCTCACCTTCTTGAGCTATCGGGAGAAGTTTCTCGGCGGATCGTGGCAGTACAACACTTATTTCGGGCGGGACACCCTGATCTCGACGATGATGCTGATGCCCGTGCTGGCCCCGGATGCCACGGAGGCCGCGTTGCGGGCTGTGCTGACACGGTTGGGGCCGGAAGGGGCCGTGGCGCATGAGGAGTCGTTGTCGGAGTTCGCGATGCTCACTCGAAAACAGGAGAACGCGGCAATGACCGATGCGCCGATTCTCGACTACAACATGGTGGACGAAAACTATTTGCTCGCACCGGTTGTCGCCGCCTATCTGCTCGACGACCCAACAGGTGCGGAACGCGCGGCCGGGTACTTGCAAGGCGACAATGGGCACGCGCTGGTTCGCAATCTGCGGTTGGTGGTGTCGAGTGCGGCGGCATTCGCCGACGATCCGCGATTCGGCAATTTGATCGCGCTGCAAGCGGGTAAGGATTCAGGGCAGTGGCGCGACAGTGATATCGGGATCGCTGGCGGTCGCTATCCCTACGACGTCAACGCGATCCTGGTCCCCGCCGCACTCGAGGCGACCGCTCGTCTCCTCGACAGCGGCGTACTCGCGCCGTTCCTCGATGACACCGCGCGCCTGGAGCTATCGCCCGCCGCCGCCCGAGCGAAGGTCTGGCGCGCAGAGGCGCCACGCCTGTTCACGGTGACCATCGACCCGCAGCAAGCCCAACAGGCGATCGACACCTACGCCACCAGCATCGGCGTCCCCACACAGCAGGTCGGCCCGAATCCGCCGACCTTCCCGGCTGTTTCGCTCGCCGAGGACGGGAAGCCGATACCGATACTCCACTCCGACGATGTCTTCGATCTACTGTTCGGCACTCCGACACCCGATGACCTGAATGCGAAGGTGGCCAACCTGGTTCGGCCCTTCCCGCTCGGCTTGATTACAGGCGCGGGAATGGTCGTCGCCAACCCCGCCTTCGCACCGCCGGAGCTTCAGGCCCAGTTCACCACGCACGACTACCACGGCACAGTGGTGTGGTCCTGGGTCCAAGCGGCCTTCGCCAGCGGCCTGGAACGCCAACTGCGGCGCAGCGACCTACCGTCGCCGGTACGGGACCGTCTTGTGGCAGCGCAGGATTCACTGTGGGCGGCGATCGACGCCACACGGAATATGCAGAGCTCCGAACTCTGGGGTTGGCGATTCGACAACAGCTTCCAGGCCACCCCGTTCGGCGCGAACACCGCCGACGTCACTGAATCCAATGCGGCACAACTGTGGAGCAGTGTGTACCTCGCCGTGCGCCGACCCGTCCGGTGACGTCAATAGTCCAGCGCGTGCTCCGGCTGGCAGACGTCCAAGGGTGACGGTAGGTACCTGGCGATGGCGTCGAGGAGTGGGGCGATGTCGTCGGCGGTGGGGGGTGGGGCGCAGAGGGTGGGGACGATGTCGCCGAGGCGGGTGCGGTAGCGGATGTGGGGGAGAGGGCCCGGCTGTAGGTCTGTGACACCTTCGAAGGTGGGGCCGAGGCCGACGGGGCTTTGTAGGAGAAGTGGTGCCGCGCCACGGGTTTCGGCGATGGTGCGGACGGCGCGGTCGAAGTCGGCGGCGGGGTGGTCGAGGGCGGTGACGAGGCAGAGGCGGGCTACCTGGTGGTCGTCGGCTATGCGCAGGACCGTCTCGAGTCGGGACGTGCGTGCGGCGGCGTTCACCACGGCGATCAGCCCGTCGGCCACCCGGATGGAGCGTTCCAGGTGTGCGATGGGGGCATGGGTCGACAGCTCGACGACGCGGATGGTGTGCTCGACACTGTCGGCGATACAGTGCACCGTGGTCTCCGCGCCGGAGGTCGTGGTGCCGAAGCAGCGCCGCAGGCGGCGGATCACGGGCGTCGTGTCGTCGGGGTGGCCGATGAGGGTGACATTGCGGATCGACTGCGGGTCAATGGCTTTGGTGCCCATTGTGCTGTGGTACTCCAGATCGACGCGAGGAGGTCGGGGCGTCCTCAGTCCGCCCTCACCGTACCTCCGGCGGCGGATCGGCGGATCGGAATTCGGCCACAAAATAGAACGTGTTCCTATACGGTCGGGCTGTGCAGAAAGAACAACGCCCGGCGGTGGCCGACTGGTTCACCGCGGAGGACGGCGCGGTGCGTCTGAAGGGAAGCCGCTGCAGTGCTTGCGGCACACCGTATTTCCCCCGGAACACCCTCGCCTGTCGCAATCCGCGGTGCGCGGCGCCGAAGGATGGGTCCGAGCTCGACGAGTACCTGTTCTCCACGCGTGGCCGTATCTGGTCGTACGCCGATGCCCGCTACAAACCGCCCGCGCCCTACGTCTCGGGTGATCCGTTCGAGCCGTATGTCGTCGCGGCCGTCGAGCTCGAGGTCGAGCAGATGGTGATTCTCGGGCAGGTCGTGCGCGAGTTCACCGTCGAGGACCTGGCCGTCGGCATGCCGGTCGAATTGACCGTGGGCACGCTGTACGAGGACGAGGACGCCGAGCACACGGTGTGGATGTGGAGGCCGGTCAATGACTGACGATCGCGATATCGCCGTCCTCGGTGCGGGTATGCACCAATGGGGCAAGTGGGGCCGCAATTTCGTGGAGTACGGCCTGGTCGCGGCGCGCGCGGCGCTGGCCGACGCGGGGGTGAACCATCTCGACGTCGGTTACATCGCGGGCGCGGACACCATCCGCAACGGCTATCCCGGATTCGTCGCGGGCGCGACCTTCGCCCAGGCGCTGGGCTGGTCGGGTGCGCGGATCTCGAGCAGCTACGCCGCCTGCGCCTCCGGCGCTCAGGCCATCGCCAATGCCCGCGCGCAGATTCTGGCGGGCCTGTGCGACGTGGCGCTGGTGGTCGGCGCGGACGCCACCCCGAAGGGCTTCTTCCAGCCGGTCGGCGGAGACCGCCGCGACGATCCGGACTGGCTGCGCTTCCATCTGCTCGGCGCGACGAATCCCATCTACTTCGCGCTCTACGCCCGCCGCCGGATGGCGATCCACGGCGCGACCCTCGAGGATTTCGCCGCGGTCAAGGTGAAGAACGCCCGGCACGGCCTGAACAACCCCTATGCCCGCTACCGCAAGGAGGTGTCGGCCGAGGAGGTCGCCGCCTCGGCGATCGTCTCGGATCCCTTGCGGCTGCTCGATATCTGCGCCACCAGCGACGGCGGCGCGGCCCTGGTCCTCACGTCGATGGAGTACGCGCGCCGCCGCGGCATCACCGACCCGGTCCGCATCCGCGCCCTCTCCACGGTCACCCCGACCTTCCCGAAAACCGTTCTCGACCTACCGGATTTCGCGACCGACTCCGCCGTCGCCGTCGAGCCCCCACCGCACACCTTCCGCTCCGCCATCGCCCACGCCGCCTACGAGGAAGCCGGACTCGGCCCCGCCGACCTCTCCTTCGCCGAGGTCTACGACCTCTCCACCGCCCTGGAACTGGACTGGTACGAGGACATCGGCCTCTGTGAAACAGGCGGCGCGGAAGAGCTGTTGCGCAGCGGCGCAACAACATTGGGCGGCCGCATCCCGGTGAACCCCAGTGGTGGCCTGGCCTGCTTCGGCGAGGCCATCCCGGCCCAGGCCATCGCCCAGATCTGCGAACTCACCTGGCAGCTGCGCGGCCAAGCCGACGGCCGCCAGGTCGAGAACGCCAGCGCGGGCATAGCCGTGAACCAGGGCCTCTTCGGCCACGGCTCGGCCATCATCGCCACCCGCTGAACTCGGCCCGTCACACTCGCGCCGCGACGCGAGTGTGACGGGCCAGCAGGTAGGCGGCCACTGCGGCGGGGAGGTTCATGAGGACGCCGTAGACCGCGCCGGGGACCGCCATGGTGTCGTTGTGCAGGACCGAGGCGGCCACGGCGATGGCGATGGCTCCGTTGTGGATGCCGATCTCCATGGCCGAGGCGATGGCCTGGTCGGTGTCGACGTTCAGCAGCTTCGGGGCGAAATAGCCTACGGTCAGGCTGATTACGGCGAAGAGCAGGCAGATCGAGGCCAGGGTGCCGATGTTCTCGGTCAGCGTGTCGAAGTTCTTGGCCACGGCGGCGGTCACCACCAGGACCAGGACGACGATCGAGAGGATCTTCACCTTGCCGCGCATGCGTTCGGACCAGGCGGGGAAGCGCCGGTGGAGGTACATGCCGAGGGCGACGGGGATCAACACGATCGCGAAGACCTGGGCGAACTTGTCCGGACGCAGGCCGATGGACTCCGAATCCTCCAGGAACAGGGCGAACGACAGCGCCACCACCAGGGGCATCGTGAAGACCGCCAACACCGAATTCACCGCTGTCAGAGTGATATTGAGCGCGACATTGCCGCCAGCGATATGGCTGAACAGATTGGCCGACGGCCCACCGGGGGAGGCCGCGAGCAGCATCATGCCCGCCGCCAGCGCACCGTCGAGTCCGAACAGGTAGATGAGCCCGAGGCAGACGCCCGGGAGCACGAGCATCTGGCACACCAGCGCGATCACCGCCGCCTTGGGATAGCGCAGCACTCGCGCGAAGTCGTCGACGGTCAAGGTCAGGCCGAGCCCGAGCATGATCAAAGCCAGGGCGATCGGCAGCAGCACCGCGAAAACCGTTGAACCCATGTGGATCTCCTCTCACCGTCCCCCGTAGCACCGGGTGACGACGTTAGCCACCGGTACCGACGAACGCGAGCCGGGCGAGCGGACCGCCCGATGGATCCCTGACAATCGCAGCGTGTCGCCGATACTCGGCGGCGCTGTTCCATTACTGTGCGCGAAATGCGTCGAGTGCTGCTCGTCCTGTCCGCCGCGATTCTCTTCGCCGGTTCCGTCGAAACTTCCGCCACCGCCGATCCCGGCAATTGGCAGCGGGCGTTGGACGATATTGTCGCGAGGGGAGCGGCGGGCGTACAGGCGCATGTGCACACACCCGCCGGGATTTGGGAAGGTTCGGCCGGGGTCGTCGAATTGGGGCGGCCCGATCCGATTCCCGCGGGTGCGCGGTTTCGGATCGGGAGTATTACCAAGACCATTACCGCCACGGCGCTGTTGCAGCTGGTAGGCGAGGGGCGGATCGGGCTGGATGATTCCGTGGCGGGGTGGCTGCCCGAATTCGGGATCGATCCTCGAATCACCGTGCGAATGGTGCTCGGGCAGACGAGTGGGCTGCTCGACTATCTCAATGGCGGCGGGGGATATCCGCCGATGGTGGGGGATACGCTCGCCGATATTCGGCGCACGTGGCAACCGCCGGATTTCGTGCGGTGGGCGGCGGAGAAACCCTTGCAGTTCGCGCCCGGGAGCGGGTGGGCGTACTCGAATACGAATTACATTGTCGCGGGCATGCTCATCGAGAAGGCGTCGTGGCTGCCCTATCACGTGAATGTCTACACCCGCATCACGCTGCCGCTGCTCATGCTCAGCACCGGTGTGCCGCAGACCTTCGACGGCATTCTCGGGCCGCACGCGCACGGCTACTACGACTACGGCGGCGGCCTGATGGATGTCACCGACCAGAACCCCTCGTATGTGTGGGCGGCGGGCGGCATCGTCTCCTCGACTCGGGACCTGCACACCTTCCTCGCGGCCCTGCTGGACGGTCGCCTGCTGCCGCCGCATCTGCTCGCCGAGATGCGCGCCTTCCGGCATGTGCACGGCTCCTACGGGTACGGCCTGGGCCTCTACGAATCCCACCTCGACGCGAACGGCTGCCTCGGGCAGGGGCACAACGGCTATGTCAACGGCTTCGGCTCGCTCGCCCTGCGCAGCCCGGACGGGCGCTACGGCGTCACGCTGTCGATCACCGATGCCACCGGCCACGACTTCACCGCGGCCGTCGACCGGCTCGTCGAGGCCGCCATGTGCGCACCCTGACCCCCGGCCGTCCTCACAAGGGGGTAGCGGGGCTCTGTGATAGTTCGGCCCTGGTTAGCATCGGTCGTACATATCGAGGAAACCCCGAGGACGTGTGTTGACTAACGACCATCTTGACCGCTGGAACGCTCATGAGGCATCCGCGGAGGCGATGATTCCGATCATTGGAAAGCTGTATCGCGAGAAGGGGGTGACAATCCTCCTGCACAGCCGGTCTCTGGTGAACAAGTCGGTGATCAGCATTCTGCGCACGCACCGGTTCGCGCGCCAGATCGAGGGGGAGGAGCTCTCGATCGACGAGACGCTGCCCTTCCTCGAGGTGCTCAGCACATTGGACCTCGGTCCCTGCAAGATCGACCTCGCCCGCTTGGTCACCGGCTTCCGCACCGATGGGCGCGGCCTGTCCGTCTCCGAGTTCACCGCCGCCGCGCTGGCCGATGTCACCGACGGCAACAAGGCCGAGCACGGTCCCCGCGATGTGGTGCTCTACGGCTTCGGCCGGATCGGGCGGCTGGTCGCGCGGCTGCTCATCGAGAAGGTCGGCTCCGGCAACGGCCTCAATCTGCGGGCCGTGGTGGTGCGCAAGGGCGGCGAGGGCGACCTGGCCAAGCGCGCGTCGCTGCTGCGGCGGGATTCGGTGCACGGCAAGTTCAACGGCACCATCAAGGTCGATACCGAGAACTCGACGATCATCGCCAATGGCAATGTCATCAAGTTCATCTACAGCGACGATCCGGCGGCGATCGACTACACCGCGTACGGGATCAACGACGCGATCCTGATCGACAACACCGGTAAATGGCGTGACCGCGCGGGCCTGTCGCAGCATTTGCGCCCCGGTATCGCGAAGGTCGTGCTCACCGCGCCCGGTAAGGGCGATGTCCCGAATATCGTGCACGGCGTCAACCACCGCGATCTGGATCTGTCGGATCGGATCGTGTCGTGCGCCTCGTGTACGACCAATGCCATCGTGCCGCCGCTCAAGGCGATGGACACCGAATTCGGCATTGTCCGCGGTCATGTGGAGACGGTGCATTCGTTCACCAACGACCAGAACCTGCTGGACAACTACCACAAGGCCGACCGGCGGGGTCGCTCCGCGCCGTTCAACCTCGTCCTCACCGAAACCGGCGCCGCCTCGGCGGTCGCCAAGGCGATGCCGGACTTCCAGGCCAAGATCACCGGCAGCTCGATTCGCGTTCCCACCCAGGATGTTTCGATCGCGATCCTGAACTTGCAGCTGCGCCGGGAGACCACCAAGAGCGAGGTGCTCGAGTACCTGCGCCAGGTGTCGCTGGCCGGGCCGTTGAGCCGCAATCTGGACTACACCGCGGCCACCGATGTGGTGTCGAGCGATTTCATCGGTTCGCGCGCGGCGTCGATCGTGGATGCCAATGCGACCATTGTCGATGGCGATACCGCGATCCTGTATCTCTGGTACGACAACGAATTCGGCTATTCGTGCCAGGTGGTGCGCACGGTGCAGTACATCTCGGGTATCGAATACCCAACCTACCCGCTGCTGCGGGACCGCGCCGAGGATGTTCCGGCGCTGGCCGCCGCCGACGCGGGATAAACCGTTTGTCCGAAACCTGGTCGGCCAACTAGTTTTCGCTGATGGTCGACCAGATTTCGGACCGTGAGGCGCGGGCCGGGTGGGGCTGGGCGCGGCATGTGCTGCTGTGGTCGGTCAGTCTCACGACCTTCGCGATCGGGATCGACACCACCGTCATCGGCGTGGCCTTGCCGACGATTCACCGGGAACTCCCGGTGTCGGCCTGGGGGATTTCCAGCGTTGTCGTCGGCTACACGCTCACCTTCGGCGCGCTGATGCTCGCGGCCGGGCATATCGCGGACGTGTATGGGCGCAGGCGCGTATTCCTGTGTGGCGCGGCGCTCTTCGCCGTCTCCTCGCTGGCGTGCGGGCTCGCTCCGACGATTCCGACACTCGTTGTCGCGCGGCTGGTGCAGGGGTGCGCCGCGGCGGTGCTGAATTCGGCGGGGCTGGCGATCCTGGCCCAGTCGTTCGCCGGGCCTCGGCGGCAGACCGCGTTTCGGATCTGGGGTGCGATCATGGGTGCGAGTTTCGCGCTCGGACCGCTGGTCGGGGGTGTCGCCACCGAATACCTCGGGTGGCGTTGGGTTTTCCTGGTCAATGTGCCGATTCTGATGGTGTGCGGGGTCGCGGTTCGGCGGCTCGTGCCCGGTGACGGGCCGCGCCGGGACGGCTCGTTGGATCCCTTCGGGCAGGTGCTCGTCGTCGGCTTGTGCGCGGGGTTGTTCCTCGCGGTGTCGGCGGCCGGGGTGATCGCGATTGTCGGCGGAATCAGCTGTGCGGCAGTGTGTTCGGTGGTCCTGCTGAGTCGCGCGCCGGGGCCGAGGCGGGTGATCGACCGGGGGTATTTCGCGAATGCGGCGATCATCGTGGTGACGGCGGTGCCCGTCGCGTTCTCGCTGTGTTTCTGGTGCCTGCTGATCATCGTTCCGGAACGGCTGGGGGCCAGTGGCGAGGTCGGCCCCGTGCGCGCCGCGTGGAGCGTGCTGCCCTTGACGGCCGGATTGGTGTTCGCGGCTTTCATTCCGATCGCGCAAGCTACACATAGCTTTCGACGTGGATTCGGGATCGGATTCACCGGGCTCGCGATAGGAGCCGCGCTCGCCGCGGTGGTGCCGTCCACGCCCGGTGTGGTGACCGGCATGCTGATCATGGGATTCGCGGCCGGGTACATGAATCCCGACGTGGCGCGCTCGGCCATCACCCTCGCCGTCCCGGAACGCGCTGGTATGGCCGCGGGGCTGACCAGCACCATGCGTCAGATCGGTTTCGGCACAGGAGTTCTCGCATTGGGACGGCTCGGGACCGAGGGTTCCGATGCCGCGCGATCCTTGGCTCCCGTCTTCGCGACGGCCGCGACCATCGCCGCTGTCGCCGCGCTGACCATCCTGTCGGTGCGCACTCTCGGTGGCACGCCCAGCTGCTGAAACGCTCGCCGCGCCGCTCGGTTGCGCCGGTGGCGCGATGCGCGATAACCATTCGTCGCCGAGCTGCTGAAGGGGGGACACGCGGTGGGTAATCCGTTGACACCGGGCGAGCATTTCGCCGGTTACGAGATAGTGCGCAAGCTCGGGGCCGGTGGGATGGGGGCGGTATATCAGGCACGGGACCGCGACCTGCCGCGGTTCGTCGCGCTGAAACTGCTGACCACAGCCGACGGGGACCCTGAGCACCGAATCAGGTTCCGGCGCGAAGCCGATGCCGTCGCGCGGCTGGAGCATCCGAATATCGTCACCGTGTACGCGCGCGGGGAACACGAGAACCAGCTGTGGATCTCGATGACCTTCGTCGACGGCATCGATGTCGCGTCCGCGCTGCGCTTCGGCGCCATCCACCCCGCACGGGCCGTGCGGATCATCGGTGAGACGGCCGCCGCGCTGGACCACGCGCACGAGACCGGAATCCTGCACCGGGACGTGAAGCCCGCGAATATCCTGCTGACCCAGGGGCGGCACGAGCGGGTGCTGCTCACCGACTTCGGGATCGCCAAGCTCGCGGACGAGAGCCGCCAGCTGACGCGCAAGGGCGAGGTACTGGCCAGCTTCCAGTACGCCGCCCCGGAACGGCTGACCGAATCCGACGACGCCGACCACCGAGCCGACGTGTACTCCTTGGGCTGCACGCTGTTCCACATGCTCACCGGGCGACTGCCCTTCCCCGGGGACAGCGTCGCCAAGATCGCCTATGGTCACGCCTACTCGCCGCTACCGCGACCCAGCGCCCACATCGGCGGTCTACCAAGGGGTTTCGACGACGTGGTCGCGCGAGCCCTGGCCAAGCGGCCCGAGCAGCGCTACGCCAGCTGCGTGGAACTCGCGCGGGCGGCGACACAAGCGCTTCGCGAATCCACCCCGGGCGGATTCCGTGCCATCGACCCGAACACCGTATTCCCCAGCGGGAGTGAGCGACTCGGACCCACAGGGCCGCGGGATACCGGTGCGCGGAACACCTCGGCGACCACGCAGGCGGGACAGAAGACGGGGCCGACACCGCGGCAAGGGACCTCGGCGGCCACTGGGCTGTCCTCGCAGCGTGGCACGCCGATGCCTCCGGTGACCACTGGGCCGTCCACACAGCGCGCGATGCCGGGGACGGCTGCGCGGAATACTGGGCCAGCGCCGGTGCCGCCCGTGCGGAATACCGGGCCCGCGCCCCAGCGGGCGAACTCGGTGCCGGTGACGACCATGCGCAACGCCGGACCTTCCTCGCAGCGAACGTCCGCGCCGTCGGTGCCCGGTGCCATGCGACCCGAGGCCTCGGGGGCTCCGGAGACCAAGGTGCTGCCGCAGTCGATCGCGACGACCGGAGCCCGCACCTCACCGCCCGGGGACGTGCCGACGGAGTACAGGAACGAGCCATCGGAGTTCGGGCGCGAGCCCAACGAACCCGGTAGTCGCGGACACCATTCGGGCCGCAAACCCCTACTCGTCGCCGTCGCGCTGGTCGTCGCGGGCTTGGCGGTCACCG
Source organism: Nocardia sp. NPDC050406 (assembly GCF_044459025.1). Lineage (NCBI taxonomy): Bacteria > Bacillati > Actinomycetota > Actinomycetes > Mycobacteriales > Nocardiaceae > Nocardia > Nocardia sp. NPDC050406. The sequence goes on from NZ_JBITIM010000002.1 coordinate 1,566,271, forward strand.
CGTACCTGACGACGCGTGGCACCGCCGAGGACAACGGTGCGCAGACCACACTGTCCACGACCATCAGCTCCGAAGTGACGACCACCTCCGTGGCCGTCACCACCACGGTGCAGACCTCCGACACCGTCGTGCAGTCCACGGGGACGCCGGTCACCACCGACCAGGTGGTCGAAACGGTCGCGGTGCCCGATGTCGTCGGCAGCCTGCTCGCCAAGGCGAAGGCGCAGTTGGAGAGCCTCGGGTTCAGCGTCGTCTCGATCGACCGGCAGGACGACCGCGCGAAAGGTACGGTCGTCGCCGTCGATCCCACCCCGGGAACCAAGTATCGGGTCGGTTCGAAGGTCACCGTCTACGTGTCCACCGGTCCCGTCACCGCCACCACCCTCACCATGCCGGACGTCACGGGAATGACCGTCGCACAGGCCGAATCCGCGTTGCGGAACCTGGGCTGGAAGGGTTCCGTGCGGCAATCCACCACCGCCGTCACCGATTCCAGTCGAGTCGGCGTGATCATCAGCCAAACCCCGGCCTCGGGCACCACCCTCGCATTGGACGCGGCGGTGACGCTTCAGGTGGGCAAACTCGTCTCCAGCAGCACACCGGTGACGACCACGACCGCCGTCGCGCACGGATAGCGAGATACCCTGAGCGGCAGCACAGTTCACCGTTTAGGGTGCGCCGTATGGCTCTGCCCGAAGACCACGCCACGCACCCCGAAGGCCGGACCCTGTTGTTGGTCGGCGTCGATCCCACGCTCATAGACCCACGCGTCATGGAGCGGTTCGATGTCAGCGGGACGCGCGTCACCCGCGACGAGATCGACGCCGACCTGGCCGCCGTGGGCTTCACCGTGCACCGTTGCGTCGTCGACCTCGGTGAGACCGCCGAAGCGGTGCTCGAAAAGACTCTCACCGCAAGGGCATTCGATTGCGTGATGTTCGGCGCCGGTCTGCGCCTGGTACCCGAGTACACGCCGCTGTTCGAACGCGTCCTCAATGTCGTGCACCGGCTGGCCCCCTCGGCGGTGCTGTGTTTCAACACCCACCCCGGCGATACCGTGCAGGCCGCCCGCCGCGCCCTGGGCTGAGCGAGGTTCACGCGTCATACTCGAACCCATGGGCACCCTGGAGGATTTCGACAAGCGCCGCTCCACCGCCGACGCGGCGGCGAACCTACTGGAGCGGCTCACCGACCGCCTCGGCGGACGCGCTTCGGTCGCAACGGTTTTCGGTGAACCGATCAGCCGCGAGGGAGTAACCGTGATCCCGGTGGCCCGGGTCGGCTTCGGCTTCGGCGGCGGTACCGGCGCCGACCTCGGGGAGGAGTCGGTCTCGGGCGGCGGGGGCGGCGCTGGCGGCGTCGGCGTCCAACCGCTCGGATACATCGAAATCGCCAATGGCACAACGCGTTACCGAGCGATCCACAGCCATTGGCTCGATATCCTCGTACCGCTGGCCGCCGTCGTCACCGCCGCCGGAGTCGGCGGCATCGCCCGCGCCCTCCTCACCCGCCGCAAGCACTGACTCACGGCCGGTGCGGTTGCGCTCCGCCATCGACCACAATCCGCTGCCCGGTGAGATATCCGGCGGCCGGAGACACCAGAAATGCCACCACATCGGCGATTTCCTCGGGACGGCACACATGCCCGAACGGTGAACTGGCATCCAGATCGCTCGCCTGCCGCGCCGCCCCGCCCGTGAGCGCGGCCGTCAGCCGGTCGCCCATATCGGTCGCGACCAAACCCGGCGCGACGATATTCACGTGAATGCCATGCGCCGCTTCCTCTTTCGCGAGGGTGTGCGCCAACGCCTCCAAGGCCGCCTTGGCCATATTGTAGGGCGCGCCATTGGCCCCGAGCTGATGCGCGGCCACGCTGCTGACCATGACGATATCCCCGCGCGCACACCCGCGCATCGACGGCAGCACCAGACCGGTCAGGTGATGCGGCCCGATGGCATGCACGCCCAACAGCTTCTCCACCTCGGCGACCGGCGTATCGGCCACCGTATTGCCGCGACTGGCGATTCCGGCATTGTGCACCAGAATGTCGATCGCCCCGAGCTCCGCGACCACCTGCTCGACCATGGCCGCGACGGCCTCGTGATCCTGCACCGGGGCACGCACCGCGATCGCCCGGCCGCCCTCGGATTCGATCTGCGCGACAGTATCTTTCGCCGATTGCTCGTCGCGCGACCAATTCACCGCCACCGCCGCGCCGCGGGCCGCGAGCGCGCGTGCGATCGCCCGTCCGATGCCCCGTCCGCCGCCGGTGACCAGCGCGACCCGACCGGCCGCAGAGTTCGCTACATCCATCCCCGGACTCTAGTTCCGGATCCCACTTCGCAGAAGGCCCCGCAGCGCCCCGCCGCCCCCTCCGTACACTGGTCCGTCGATTACCGACAACCGTCTGGAGGACGACTGATGTGCTATCCGGTCACCTGCCGTAGCTGCGGGAAGACGACATGGGACGGCTGCGGCGAGCACGTCGCCGACGTGCGGGCCACGGTCCCCGCGCAGCAGTGGTGCGAGGGCCACGGCGACGACTGACCAGCGCCGTTCACCTGCGGGAGGGGTCGCGCGTTTCCACTCGGCCGACCTGAGACGGTAGAAAAGGGGCAGGCGTCATGGAAGTCTTCCCCGATGCCGCCGCATGGGTTCGTGCGGCCACGCAACTACACCTGTCGAACGGAGCTGTTTCATGGCGACCTCGCAAGCGCGCGCCCAGATCGGCGTTACCGGCCTGGCGGTCATGGGTAGCAATATCGCCCGTAACTTCGCGCGGCACGGCTACACCGTGGCGCTGCACAACCGCAGTATCGGTAAGACCGACGCCCTGCTGGAGGCGCACGGCGGCGACGGCGATTTCGTCCGCACCGAGACCATCGAGGAGTTCGTCGCCGCGCTGGAGAAGCCGCGCCGAGTCCTGATCATGGTGAAGGCGGGCGAGGCCACCGACGCCGTGATCGAGGAGCTCGCCGACGCCATGGAGCCGGGCGACATCATCATCGACGGCGGCAACGCGCTCTACACCGACACCATCCGCCGCGAGGCCGCCATGGCCAAGCGCGGGCTGAACTTCGTCGGCGCGGGCATCTCCGGCGGCGAGGAGGGTGCCCTCAACGGCCCCGCCATCATGCCGGGCGGCCCGAAGGAGTCCTACGAATCGCTCGGCCCGATGCTGGAATCCATTGCGGCACAGGTCGATGGCACCCCGTGCTGCACCCATATCGGCCCCGACGGCTCCGGTCACTTCGTGAAGATGGTGCACAACGGCATCGAGTACGCCGATATGCAGCTCATCGGCGAGGCGTACCACCTGTTCCGCGACGCGCTCGGCTTCGATGCCAAGCAGATCGCGGACGTGTTCACGCAGTGGAACTCCGGCGATCTGGAGAGCTACCTGGTCGAGATCACTGCCGAGGTGCTCAACCAGGTCGACGCCAAGACCGGCAAGCCCCTCGTCGACGTGATCGTGGACGCCGCCGAGCAGAAGGGCACCGGCCGCTGGACGGTCAAGTCGGCGCTCGACCTCGGCGTGCCGGTGACCGGTATCGCCGAGGCGGTGTTCGCCCGCGCCCTGTCCGGCTCGCGCGCCCAGCGCAAGGCCGCCGTCGGCCTCGCCTCCGGCACGCTCGCCGAAAAGCCCACCGACGCGGCGCAATTCACCGAGGACATTCGCCAGGCGCTGTACGCCTCGAAGGTCGTCGCCTACGCCCAGGGCTTCGACCAGATCGCCGCCGGAAGCGCCGAGTACAACTGGGATCTGAATCCCGGTGACATGGCCACCATCTGGCGCGGCGGCTGCATCATTCGCGCCCGCTTCCTCAACCGCATCAAGGACGCCTACGCCGAGAACCCGGAGCTGCCGAGCCTGATTCTGGCCCCGTACTTCCGCGAGGCCATCGAAACCGCCATCGACAGCTGGCGGCGGGTGGTCGCCACCGCGACGCTGCTCGGCATCCCGGTGCCCGCCTTCGCCTCCTCGCTGTCGTACTACGACGCCCTGCGCGCCGAGCGCCTGCCCGCCGCGCTCACGCAGGGCCAGCGCGATTTCTTCGGCGCGCACACCTACGAGCGCGTCGACGCCGAGGGTAAGTTCCACACGCTGTGGAGCGGGGACCGCAGCGAGGTCTCCGCGTAGCCAGGGATCTTCCACCACCACGGACGGGGCCCGTGCCGCATCGGCACGGGCCCCGTCCGTTCGTCTGTGGCGGGGGTCGTGCGCGCCCACGAAGTCAGGGGGAGAGGAATTGGGGGGAGGGGAAATGATCGCGGAATCCTTCCGGCGGGGCCAAGATAATGCTTACACTCACGGCCCAATGAAAGATTTTCGTTTCACATTTTTGGGCGAGGTTGCCATGAAGTCTTGGATCCCGGGTCGGGTCGCGGTGATGCGGGGCGCGGTGGCGGTAGTCGGCGGGTTCGCGCTGTGGGGGGTGGCGGCGTGCGGCAGCGACAATGAACCGGCGCGGTCGGAGCCGACCAGTGCGGTGAGTTCCGTTGCGCCGGTGAGCAGTTCGGTCGCGCCGACCTCGGAGACAGCGGTGCCGCAGCCCGCTGTGCCCGAGCCGACCGTGCCGGAGCCGACCGTCGCACCCGCGCCGGAGCCGACGATCGCACCCGTACCGCAGCCGACCGTCGCGCCAGCCCCGCGGGTGACCCAGGCCCCGGAACCGGCGAAACCCGCGCCGACACTGTCGGATCCGGGCTTCGAACCCCGCGCGGGATACTGAGGTAGCACGGTGGGAAGAGGTATCGGCGCACGGTGGATGTGCGCGCTGGCGGTGGCGGTCGCCGCGTCGGTGACCGGCGCGGGTGTGGGTTCGTCCGCTCCGGCCGAGGGCAAAGAGCTTGTGGTGCTGGGTGATTCGTTCAGCGCCAATGCCTGGGTATTGGAAGCGCAGACGGTGGAGTGCTGGCACGGCGACACCTCGTGGCCGACGCAGTTGAGTCGACTCATGGGCGTGGCCGACACCCCGGACTATCTCGACATGTCCTGTCCGGGCGCGTCGATCGACACCCCGCCGAGCTACACCGCCGCATGGGAGGCGAAGCAGGCCGACAAGGCGGGCGCGTTCGGGCCGCGAACCAAGGTGGTGGCCCTGCAGTTCGGCATGAACGACCGGTGGGGCGCGAACGACACGACCATGTGGTACGCGCTGCAGCAGTGTGTGCTCAATCTGATTCAGGGCTGTGGTAGCGACGCCGCCGAACAGGGGCGCATCACCGACTATCGGGGCGTCACCGGAGCGGCGTACGCCGAGCGGCTGCGCAATGTGGTCGAGTACGTGAAGTACTACGCGCCCAATGCGCGCATCGTGCTGGTCGGGTATCCGGAACTGTTCCGGTCCGGCCAGGATTCGGTGTGCTTCAACGCATTCGGCGTCGTGCGCTTCGTACAGCCGCGTGGACAAGCGGCCATCGAATTCGTGAACCGCCTGGACCAGGCCCAGCGCGAAGCGGCCCAGCTGTTGGGTGTCGACTTCTTCGACTCGCGCGCCGCGACCGCCGGACACGGGCTGTGCTCGGAGCAGCCGTGGATCAACGACTTTCAGGATCCGCGCGATCCGGACGCGATTCCGTTCCATCCGTCGGCGCGCGGGGACGAGGTTGTGGCACAGGGGATTTACGCACAGGTGGGGCGCTAGTGGTCGAGTTGTCCGCGGCGCGACAGTCCACCGAGGCCGGTGTGGACCGAGACGTACCCCAAGATTCGGAAGACCCGCCGCGGGCAGCGCTTACACCCAGCGAGGCCGGAACCCTGGCGGCAGGCGAGACCGGGGCGGAGGAGTCCACGATCGACAAACGCCCCGCGCTGCCGTCGCTCACCGGGGCGCGATGGTGGGCGGCGTTCGCGGTATTCGTCCTGCACGCCTTGGTGTTTCTGCCGGTGTACCCCTTCCAGAAATCCGAGTTGTTTCGCCAAATCCACCAGTGGGTGCCCATGCAGCTCGGGGCGGCCGGTGTCACCTTCTTCTTCGTGCTGTCCGGGTTCATCATCTACTGGTCGTTTCGGCCCGGCATGTCGGTGCGCGGGTTCTATCGGCGGCGAGTGCTCAAGATCTATCCGACGCATCTGCTGGCGGCCGCCGCGTTCATCGTGGTGGCGGGCGTACCGCTGGCCCGGCTGATCGTCTGGGCCCCGAACCTGCTGCTCGTGCACACCTGGGTGCCGAAGTGGACCACCGTGGGCGGGCTGAATGTGCCCGCCTGGTCCCTGGCCTCGGAAATGCTGTTCTACCTGAGCTTTCCCCTGCTGCTCCCACTCGTGCTGCGCATCCCCACCCGGCGGCTGCTGCTGGCCGCCGGACTGCTCGTGCTCGCCATCGCGGCCCTGCACACCGCCTACTACCTCTGGGTGCCGGGACCGAAGGGCATCGCCAACGCCTTCGCGCCCCGGCTCGTTCCAGGCGACGCCTCACCGTTCTTCGAGCTGCACGCCACACAGGCATGGTTCCGCCAGCCCGACATCCCGGTCTCACCGTCCTACTGGCTGAGCTACAACTTCCCGGCGTCACGGCTGCCCGAGTTCTTCCTCGGCGTCCTGGCCGCCCGCATGGTGCTCGAAGGCCGTTGGCGCACCACGCGTCTCGGCTGGCCGCTGCTCGCGCTGGCGCTGGCCTATGCCGCCACCTGGGTGGTGCCGGTGAACTACAAGATGTCGGCCCTGCTGCTCGTACCCATGACCGCCGTCGTGGCGACCATGGCGGCCCGCGACCTGCACGGCATTCGAGGCCTCAACGCCCACCCGCGCATGGTGTGGCTGGGCAATATCTCCTACGCCTTCTACCTCATCCAATTCCCGGTCATGGTCCTCATCACCCGAACCCTCATAGGCGGAAAGCGATTCGGCCTGCTCGGCTGGGCCGGATTCGCGACCCTGAGCCTGGTGCTCTCGGTGCTCGCGGCCGCCGCGCTCTACCACTGGGTCGACGTACCGCTCATGCGACGGTTCTCGGGGCGGCGCGTCAGGTCGGGGTCGCCATGATCGCGTCGCGCACCGACGTTTCCTCGCGGCCCAGGAAGGTCGGATCCGGCTGCGTGACCATCTCCCACACCGCCTTGGTCGCGGCGAGCTGATCGCGCACCCAGCATTTGATCCAGACGCCCTCGTGCGGCTGGCCGCGATCGGCCACGGCATCGACCTGGAGCCCCACCGACCGGCACAGCGAAACCGTGCGCGCGACGCTGAAATCCTGAGTCACCACGATGGCCCGGCGCACACCGAAGATCTGGTAGGCGCGGGTGCAGGACTGATAGGTGTCGAAACCGGCGTAATCCAAGGCGATCTTGTTGGCCGGAACGCCCTTGCCCACGAGGTACCGGCGCATGGCCTCGGGCTCGTCGTAGGTCGGCGTCCCATGGTCGCCGGTCAGCAAGAGCGCCTTGACCTTTCCCGATTCCAGCAGCCGCCGACCGATATCCAGCCGTGCCGCCAGATACGGCGAGGGCTCGCCATTGTCGTAGACCTGCGCGCCGAAGACGATGGCGACCTCCGTGGCGGGCACGGCCGCGGCGTCGTACTCGTGGCCGCGCGCCTGGTAGCGGACCACACCGGCGCAGAGCACGACGGCGAGCATCCCGGTGAGTGTGGCGACCACCGCCACCCGCAGCAGGGCGCGAGGCCGCAACCAGGGGCGCAACCACGCCCATCCGCGAATTGCGGCCCGCGCCAGCATATTCCCCGCGCGGCGGAGCCCACCACGAAGACGAGCCGTCCGGCTCACTGTCCGATTCCCCACACCGACATATTGCGCCGCCGTCAGGAGGGGTTAACACCGACCATGGGCAGCAGTGTCCGGCGGGCGAATTCGCGGGCGGCATCCTCGTTGCCGAGCGGGATGATGCCGTCCGGGGTGAGCGCCAGCGAAAGGGCCAGGCGCGCCATGATCTCCGCGACCAGGTCGGCGTCGAAATCGGTGGTTCGATTGGCGGCCTTGAGCTCGGAGAGCTTGCCCGCCAAATAGATTCGGCCCACCTCGAGGATGGGGCCGCCCTCGGTGGTGAGCCTCGGCAGCACCAGATCCGGTTCGGTGCGCAACAGCCGCTGCAGCAGTTCGTTGCGGGCCAATGCGGTGATGAAGGCGACGAAGGTCTCCACGAGCTGATCGTCACTGGCCTCGAAAGCCTGTACGCGCTTGTCGATTTCGGCGACGAAGTGCTGCGCCTCGCGCACGCTCACCGCCTCGACGAGCTCGTTCTTGGATTCGAAGCGCCGGTACAGGGTGGCCGGGCTGATACCCGCGCGCCGGGCGATCTCGCCCATGCTGGTCCGCTTGATCCCGAAATCCAGGAACGCCGACAGCGCGCTCTCCAGCAGCTGTTCGCCGTCCGCGCGTGGCTTTTCCAGAATGCGCTGCAGGATGGCGGGCACGGAGGGCATCGAGTCTCCAGTCGATCGATGGGTTGACCGCGTCGATGCGGCAAGGCGGGCGTCATTATTTCATCGCCCCGCCCGAATGCGCACAGGCGCGGTCCGGCCACCGCGTGTCGCCGGTCAGCGCACGTTCAGCGCCGCCATCTCCCGCTCGATCGCATTGGCCGCGAAATCGATGCCATTGGAACGTAATTCGTGCACCCGGCGCTGTAGCGCCTCCATGCCACCCGGCTGGGCCGCGATATCGGCCACACTGATCCGCCGTCGGTGCATACCGTCCTGCTCGTACAACACCGTCAAACCTCCTGCTAGCCCCGAGCGCGCACCCGGCAAGCGGCGGCACAGCCCGGGCCGCCGGGAACGCTGCGCCCGATGCTAGCAGCGACTTATATGGTCACTTGTTCAGTGTGTGGAAGATCACCCACCCCCTTCAGTCACCCCTCTTGACCATCGCGGTGCAGGCTCGTGTTGTGCAGGTAGACAGCGGCATTGAGCTTGATGCGCTCCAACTCGGCCTCGCCCAACTCCCGGCGCACCTTGCCCGGCACACCCGCCACCAGCGAGTTCGGCGGAATCTGCGCGCCCTCGGGAATGAGCGCATTGGCCGCGATCAGGCTGCCCGCGCCGATGACCGCGCCATTGAGCACGGTCGCGCCCATGCCGACGAGTACATCGTCGCCGACGGTGCAGCCGTGCAGAATCGCATTGTGCCCCACCGAGACTCCGGCGCCGACGGTGCACGGGAACCCGGGGTCGGCGTGCAGGACACAGCCGTCCTGGATATTGGTGCGCGCACCGACGGTGATGTCGTCCATATCGCCGCGGAGGACGGCGGAGTACCAGACGCTCACCTCTGGGCCGAGTTTCACGCGGCCGATGACGGTGGCGTTCGGTGCGATCCATGCGGTGTCGTCGATGTGGGGGGCGTGTTCGCCTAGGCGGATCTTCATGGGGGTGACGGTAGAGGAGGGGTTGGGTGGTCGCCGGGGGAGGGTTGAGCCTGACCGGTCACAAATCGACTCGGGACGCCGAAATCGCGCCTCCGATCACGATTTGCGACCGCTCAGGCCAATGATCAACCAGCCCGCCCCACCTCGCGCCCCGCCCGAAACGTGGCCCGATGCACCGCCGGAGAAACCCCCAACGTCCGCCGGAAGTGATGCCGCAAATTCACCCCCGTCCCCAACCCCGCCTCCGCAGCGATCCTGTCCATGGTGGCGTCGGTCGACTCCAGCAGCAGCCGCGCGCGGTCCACGCGCTGGTGCAGCAGCCATTGCTGCGGGCTCGACCCCGTGCGCTCCCGGAACCGCCGGGTGAAGGTGCGCCGTGACATGAGCGCGGTCCGCGCCCAGGTGTCGAGGTCGATGGCGTCGTCGAGATGCGTTCTCGCCCAGACCATCGCGTGTTCGATCGGGTCGTCGTCGATCGGTTCGGGAACCGCCACCGGAATGTACTGCGCCTGTGAACCGCTGCGGTGTGGGGCCAGGACGAGGGCGCGGGCGAGTTCGGTGGCGGTGCGGCTGCCGTGGTCGGCGCGCACGATGTGCAGGCAGCAGTCCAGGGCGGCGGCGACTCCGGCGGAGGTGATGACATCGCCGTGGTCGGTCCACAACGTGTCGGCGCGGACGGTGACGGCGGGGTAGGCGCGCTGGAGTTCCGCGGCGGCGGACCAGTGGGTGGTGATCTCGCGTCCGTCCGCCAATCCGCTGTCGGCCACCGCCCACGCGCCGAGGCAGAGTCCGACTATGCGGGCGTCGCGGTCGTGGGCGCGGTGCAGGGCCGCGCGGATCGGCTCGGGCAGGGCGCGGCGGCGGGTCCAGCTGGGGACGACGACCGTGTCCGCGCGGTCGACGGCCTCCAGGCCGTGTCGCACGGCGATATCGAAACCCGCTGGGGTGGACAGGGTTCCGGGCTGTTCGGCGCAGGTCTCCACGCGGTAGGGAGCGTCCTGCTCCCGGCCGGTGCCGATGCGTCCGAAGACGAGCCCGGGGACGGAGAGATGGAAGGGGCTGATGCCGTCGAAGGCCAGAACCGCCACGCGATGCATGGCCCGATATTAGCGCTAGGCGGCCTTCAGGCCACTTCTCGATCTTGTCGCCGCGCGCGAGAGTTACCGGTATGACGAACACGATCGACCGCACCGGCACCGTCGAACTGCTGCACATCGGCGGGCCCACCGTGCGCTTCCGCTACGGCGACCTGACCTGGCTGACCGACCCCACCTTCGATGAGCCGGGCGACTACCCGGGGCCGGTCACCCTGCACAAGTTGACCGGACCCGCCGTGCGCGCCGAGCGGGTCGGGCCGGTGGACGTGGTGCTGCTGTCGCACGATCAGCATGCCGACAACCTGGACAAGTCGGGCCGCGAATTCCTGGCCACCGTGCCGACCACGCTCTCGACCCCGGATGCCGCCACCCGCATGGACGTTCGGGGGCTGGAGAACTGGGAGACGGTGACCATCGGCGCGGTGACCGTCACCGGCGTACCCGCGCTGCACGGGCCGGAGAGCTGCGAACCGGTGACGGGCGTGGTCACCGGATTCGTGCTCCAGGCCGAGGGTCTGCCCACCGTGTACGTGTCCGGCGACAACGCGTCGGTGGAGCGCGTGGAGCGGATCGTCGAGCGGATCGGGCGCATCGATCTGGCGATTCTCAATGTGGGAGCGGCGAATCCGGGCCGCTTCGGCGATACCGATGTGACCCTCAACGGCCGCAGCGCCGTGCGGGCGGCCGCGGCGCTGGGCGAGGCCGTGATCGTGCCGGTGCACGCCGAAGGGTGGGCGCACTTCTCCGAGAGCCTCGAGTACCTGGAGCGCAACTTCGCCTACGCGGGTCGCGCGGGGCAGCTTCGGATTCCGGTCACCGGCGAGGTCATGGCCGTAGCTGCCGGGTAGCCGGTTGCCCACATCGAGACGTGGCGGTGATGGCGGGCGCGGGTCGCGTGGTCCACGATGGCGGTATGAGGATCGGCGTGGTGCGGGAGGTCAAGCAGCAGGAGTATCGGGTGGCGCTCACCCCGGCGGGGGCCGGGGAGCTGGTGCGCCACGGACATGAGGTGATGGTCGAGGCCGACGCGGGGGTGGGATCGGGGTTCACCGATGCGGAGTACACCGAGGTCGGCGTGCGGATACTGCCCGCCGCCGCCGAGGTGTGGCGGACGGCGGAGCTCGTACTGAAGGTGAAAGAGCCTGTGGCCGAGGAGTATTCGCGGCTGCGGGAGGGGCAGGTGCTGTTCGCCTATCTGCATTTGGCGGCCTCGCGCGAGTGCACCGAGGCGATCCTGCGGTCCGGGATCACCGCCATCGCCTACGAGACGGTGCGCGGGGCCGACGGGTCACTGCCGCTGCTGGCGCCGATGAGCGAGGTGGCGGGGAAGCTGGGCGCGCAGGTCGGCGCGTATCACCTCATGTCGCCGCAGGGCGGGGCCGGGGTGCTGCTCGGCGGCGTGCCGGGGGTGCGGCGGGCCGATGTGGTGGTGCTCGGCGGCGGGGTGGCGGGGAGCAATGCGGCGTTGGTGGCCGTCGGTATGGGGGCGCGGGTCACGGTGCTCGATACGAATCTGCAGCGGTTGCGCGAGTTGGATGTTCGGTTCGCGGGGCGTATCACCACCCTCGGATCGAATACGGCCGAGGTCGAGAAGGCCGTCGAGGCGGCGGATCTGGTGATCGGCTCGGTGCTGGTGCCGGGGGCGCGCGCACCGAAGTTGGTGCCCGACACATTGGTCGAGCGGATGCGGCCCGGTTCCGTGCTGGTCGATATCGCCATCGACCAGGGCGGGTGTTTCGAGAGCTCACATCCCACCACGCACGCGAATCCCACGTTCCGGGTGGGGGATTCGCTGTTCTACTGCGTGGCGAATATGCCCGGCGCGGTGCCGCACACCTCCACCTCCGCGCTCACCAATGCGACCTTGCCCTATATCAAGGCCATTGCCGAGAAGGGGTGGCGCGCGGCCTGCGATGCCGATCCCGGTCTGGCACAGGGGCTTACGGCCGACGCTGGAAAGCTGTATTCGGTGGAGGTGGCGCAGGCGCACGGCCTGGCGTCGTTCGGCGGAGCCTCGGCCCGGCAATAGGGCACGCCCCGGACCCGTGAGGCTCCGGGGCGTGTGGGGCGAAACCTATTCGCCCAGTGGCCATTCCGGTCCGGCATCGAGCGGCAGGTTCTGCAACTTGTCGGGGTTGCGGACCACATTGATATTGGTGATGCGGCCGTCGTCGACGGTGAAGGAGAACACGCCGGTGTTCTTGCCGTCGAAGATGATCAGGCCGGGCAGGCCGTTGACCAGTACCCGGCGGCCCCACGCGCCGCCGACCTCGCCCGCCATGCGCAGGAACGACAGGAAGGTCTCGGCCACCGTCTGCGCGCCGTGCAGCGGTTCCAGGAAGGCCATGACCTTGCCGCCGCCGTCGGCGGTGAAGGTGACGTCCTTGTCGAGCATGCCGAGCAGCGCGCTCAGATCACCGGAACGCCACGCCACCGAGAACGCCGATACCACCTTGGCATGTTCGTCGCGGCTGGCCGGGAAGCGCGGGGTGCCCTCCTGCACGTGCTTGCGCGCGCGAGAGGCCAACTGCCGCACCGCCGCCGGGGTGCGGCCCACCACATCGGCCACCTCGGGTCCGGTCATACCGAACACTTCCTGCAGGACGAAGGCGGTGCGCTCGGCGGGGGAGAGGGATTCCAGCACCACCAGCAGGGCGGTGGTGACGCGGTCGTCCTGGGAGATGCGGTCGGCGGGATCGTCCTCCCACGCGCTCACCTCCGGCTCCGGAAGCCATTCGCCCACGTACTGTTCGCGACGGGCACGCGCGGAACCGAGATGGTCCAGTGCGAGCCGCCCGGTGACGGTGGTCAGCCACGCCCGCAGATTCTCGATCTCCGCGCCCTCGGGCCGGGTCTCGTAGAAGCGTTGCAGGCGCAGCCACGCCTCCTGCACCACATCGTCGGCATCGCTGAGGCTGCCGAGCGTGCTGTAGGCGACCCGCCGCAGATACGCCCGATGCTCCTCGAATTCCCGGGCCAGGTCGGCCGGGTCGGGTGCGCTGGTCTGGTTCGCCACTGTCTCGCCGTTCGTTCGGGCCGCCTCGCGCGGCGACATCTGCTCTCTCCAGGACGACGAAACAGGGCGAACGGGTGTGACATTCCCGCCCTCAGCCGCCGATGCGCCCGAACCCCACCAGTTCGCCCTGGTCGAAGAGGAACAGCGACGGCGTGATCGGGGCATTGCCGTATGAATCGTCGAGATAGGTGTACATGACCAGTTTGATCATGGTCTGTACCTGGTCGGCGGTCAGGTCCTGCGGAAACGCCATCAGGCAGGTCCGCCGCGGCACCGCGATCTGAATGGAGTCGGTCCCCAACAGCCGCTGCGCCTCCAGCACGGTCGCCGGATCGAGCACCTTCTCCGCCGCGAAATCATGGCCCGACGCGGTGGCGAACGGCAGCCCACCGGCCTCCGCCACCTCGAACGGATACCGCTGCCGGGCCAGATTCCCGAACGCTAAGCGCCGCAACCCCTCTGGATCCCCGGCCTCCGGCGACCCCTGAGTAATGATCTCGAAATTGCCGTCGCCGTCACGCGCGTAGGCCACCACCAGCGCGTCCTCCCCGAACCCGAACCGATCGTGCACCACCAGATCCCGGTGCTCCCAATCGGCGGGCTTCAACAGCGGAAAAATATCATTCACCGCCGCAGGCTATGCGGGAAATCCACGGCCCACCAACCGGATTCGGTCTGGAGCGACGGGAGGGGCGATCCAGCGGTGTGGATGGTAGCGGGCTCCCTATCCTCAGCGACGGCGCAGAGCGAAGGTCGCGGCGATGAGGGCGGTGGCGAGTTGGACGGCTTCGGAGAGGGTTACCGCGCGGCGCAGGTCGGGGACGCGGGGGGCTGGGCCGTCGCCGAGGGTGGGGCGCATTTCGGTGCCGTGGCGGTAGTGGGTGCGGCCGCCCAGGCGGATGCCGAGGGCCCCGGCCATGGTGGATTCGGCTACTCCGGCATTCGGGCTGGGGTGGTTGGCGGCATCGCGGCGCCAGGCGCGCCAGGCGTCGGCGGGGCGGCCGCCGACCAGCGGGGCCAGGGCGGTGGTGATCGCGCCGGAGAGGCGGGCGGGGGCGAGGTTGGCGACGTCGTCGGTGCGGGCCGCGGCCCAGCCGAAGTGGCGGTAGCGGTCGTTGCGGTAGCCCACCATGGCGTCGAGGGTATTGATGGCGCGGTAGGCCAGCAGCCCGGGCACGCCCGCCACCGCACCCCAGAACAGCGGTGCCACGGTGGCGTCGGAGGTGTTCTCGGCAATGGATTCCAGTGCGGCGCGGGCCAACCCGTCGGCGTCGAGAACCTCCGGGTCGCGGCCGCACAGCGAGGGCAGCAGTTCCCGCGCGCCCGCGATATCACCGGATTCCAGCCGATCGGCCATCTCGCGACCGGTGCGGGCGAGACTGCGCCCGCCCAACACCGTCCAGGTGGTGAGCGCGGTGAGGGCTACCTCGCCGGTCGCGTGGCGTACGACCCGCTGCGCCGCGATGCCCATCCCGGTGACCGCGCCGACCAGGACGACCTCGTGCAGCACCCCGGCGGCGCGGCTGTCACGGTAGGTCGTCTTCTCCAGCATTATTGCGGCGGAACCGAATCCGGCCACCGGATGCCAGCGGCGGGGGTCGCCGAACGCGCGGTCCAGCGCGAAACCTATGAGCAATCCCGCCGCGGTCGACGTCCCGGTACGCACTCGGGGGAGGGTAGCCGACCGCGACGGGCCGACCCGTCCGGCCCTGGGGCACAGTGTCTCGCGTAGGACTGTCCGTCGTTCGCCCCCGCTGGAAGGGTCGCTCCGAGGTAGCTGGAGTGTGCGGATCAGGACTGGTTCTTCAGGAAGGACAGCTCGTTGGCGCTGCCCGCGACCACCACGTCGAGCTTTCCGTCGCGGTTGTAGTCGGCCAGTGCGGGGGTCTGGGGCTGGGAGGTGACGCTGTGCTCGCCCGCGCGGGTGATGCTGCCGTCGCCGTTGCCGCTGAAGACCACGAGTTTCGAGTTGAGGACCGCCGACATGACGGCGTCGAGTTTTCCGTCGCGGTCGAAATCGCCGACGGCGATGCTGGTGGGGCCGAGACCGGAGACGGGCAGGCGGTTGGTCTTCTCGAAATCGCCGCGGCCGTCGGAGACCAGGACGGTGGTGGAGAAGGAGAAGGAATCGGCGGTGATGACATCGTCGATACCGTCGCCGTCGAAGTCACCGGCGCGAATATCCTCGGTGATCAGCCCCGAGGTGCTGGCCCCGCGCGATTCGAAGCTGCCGTTGCCGCGATTGGTGAATACGTGCACCTGTTGCAGCACATCGTTGTTGATCGCGAGATCGGGTTTTCCGTCGCCATTGAAATTGCCGACGGTGAAGGCGGCGGCGACGCCCGGAATGATCGCCGAATCCCCGCCGTCGAGATCGCCGTTGCCCTTGCCGATCCAGGTCTTCACGCCCGCGGGAACCAGGCTGAGCACATCGTTGGTGCCGTCACCGTTCACATCGGCGATGATCACCTCCTGTTGCGCCCCTTCGAGAGTCGCGAAGGTCTTGGGGCTGGCGAAGGTGCCGTCGCCCTTGTTGATGAAGGTGGCGATGAAGGTCCACGCCTGCGCGACCACATCGGGTCGACCATCGCCATTGAGGTCACCGGCGGCGACCGCGCCGTACCCATTGCCCGGCGTGCCGACGCGTGTGCCCGGCGCGAAGGTGCCATCGCCCTTGCCGGTCATGAGCACCGGACCGGGTCCGCCGAAATCGGCGCTCACCACATCGGCATTGCCATCCCCGTTGAAATCGGCGGTCACCACCCCGATCGGAGAGGGGCCCGGACCCCAGGACGGGAAATCGCCGCCGGTGGGGGAGTTGACGGCCGGGGCGAAATCGATGGTCCCGGCGAAGGCGGTGCCCGTGGCGAACAGGCAGCAGGCGGAGGCGGCCGCGACGAGAACGGTGGTGTGGCGCATAGGGGTTCCTGGGGTAGAGCGAGTGTTGGAGCGTCGCGGACTCTATGGCGTGGGTCACAGGGGGTTGGAGGTAATGGTGGGAATTTGTGGAATTGGCGGGTTGTCGGGCTGGAGGAGGGCAACGCGCCCAATTTGGCCTGAGCGGTCGAAAATCGCGTATGGGTGGCGGAATTCTGGGGGAAGGAGCGAATTTCGACCGCTGAGGCCAAAACGCCCCATCACCAACACCGCCCCCGCCCTCTCCCACCCCCGTAGGCTCTCCCCATGCACCCCACCGAAACACGGTGCGCCGCAAGGTCTCACGATTGGGGAAGCGCGATGACGCTGAAAGACCGATTGCAGGAAATTCCCGAACTCGACGGTGCCGTCTACGGGACACCACACGAAACCAAGGACGGCTCGATCGTCATCACGGTCACCCGCCCGGGCGGCCTGTTCCGCACGGGCCCACGCCCCATGGGCGTGTTCGTCATCCACGAGGGAAAGGTGACCTTCGAGCCCGTCTGCGACACCACCCGCCTGGGCCTGATGGGCGAACTGATCGGCCTCGTCGCGGTGGCCTTCGTCACGGGCGCGATCCTGCGCCGCCCGCCATGGCCCGAACTCTCGTTCCACCGCACCGTGGACTGCTGACCGGTCGCACCTCCGCCTAGCCGCGTCAGCCGGTTGCGGGTCGGGCTGGTCATGTCAGCCGGTCGGGTCCGGGCGTAGCCAGTTGTGCCAGCCGGTCAGGGGTTAGGTCGCCTGGTGGTGATCGTCGCTGCGCTCGGAGCCAGCCAGTCGGGGGTTGGGTGCTCCTCGTGTTATCGATCGATGCTGGTCCTGGCTAGCCGTGCCAGCTGCTGCGTTGGGTCCGCTTGATGTCATCCGTCGGCGCTGACCTGGCTAGCTGCACCCACTGGGTGACGGTTGCGTCCGGCGTCAGCCAGTGCGCCGGTTCGGCGAGCTGTGTGGTCCGCCTAGACCGCGCATCGCATTCGATGCCGCCCGCGACCCTCGGGCGGGTGGGTGAAATCGTCGTGCCCGTTATCCCAGAAGTGGGGGACGGTATCGCGCCTGCTGCCCGGCGCAACTCCCGCCGGGTAGTGGTCTCAGCGCCCCCGGCCGTAGCGGTCCGCCAGCCGAGCCTCGGTGGTCTGGGCGGGGGTCTCCCGCTCGACGACCGGTGCTTCGGTTGCCGCGGCTTCTCCGGTCGCACCGGCCGCGCTCTCCCGTCGCCGGGCGCGCAGTTCCGCCCATACGAAATACCCGAGCCCGAGCGGGGCCATGATGCCGAAGGCGAGCCATTGCAGGCCGTAGGACAGGTATGGTCCGGCGTCGAGTTGGGGTAGGGGCACCGGGGTGAAGGCTCCCGGTTGGTCGGCGGCGAGCTGGAGGTAGCCGCCGCGGCCGTCGGTGGGGATCGAGGTCAGGGGTAGGCCGAGGACCGTCGCCTCCTGCCCGGTGTCGATGGAATACACCTGGCGGTAGCCGTTTTCGGTCATGGGCGGTTTATCGGCCGCGATGCCCTCCGAGCCGCGTACGCGCGCTTCGAGATGTTGCGGGCCGGTCGGCGGGTCGGGGATCTGCGGCGGGCGGGTGCCGTCGACGGCGGCGATCATGCCTCGGTCCACGAGCAGGATACGGCCGTCGTCGAGGCGGAAGGCGGCGAGGACGCCGAAGGCCGGTGCGCCGTCGAGATGCCGCAGCCGCACCAGCAGGGTGGAGTCGGGGACGTAGCTGCCATTGGCGGTGACGTGCCGCCATTCGGTATCCGTCGCGGGGGTGCCGTTCAGCATGGTGGTGACATCCACCGGAGCGGCGTCCACGGAGTCGGCGATCTGCTGATTGCGGTGCGAGGTGCTGGTGTTCTTGCCGAGCTGCCAGGGTGCGAGCACCGTGAAGCACATATAGGCGAAACCGGCCACCACCACCGCAAGAATCAGCCAGCTGGGTCGCAGCAGGAAACTGATCCGCCGCAGCACGTTCATGCCGTCTCCTTCACCCTCGACCCCGGGCGGGTTCGCCGAGCTGTTCGCGCACCCAGTCGAGCAGCCCGGGCATCGCCGCCTCGATCTGGGTGCGGACCAGTTCGAAGTCGCTGTGGTCGCCGTAGTACGGATCGGGCACGTCGCGCCCGGTGGCGTCCGGGTCGAAGGCGCGCAACAGCTGTCGCCGATCCGAGGGCACACCCATGCGCGCCAAGGCCCGCTCGTGCGAGGTGTCCAGGGCCACCAGCAGATCCGCGTCGCGGTGATCGTCCCCGATCACGGCGGCCACATGCCCGACCGGATACCCGTGCCGCCGCAACTCCTCGGTGGTGCGCGGATCGGCGTCGTCCCCGACATGCCAGCTGCCGGTACCGGCACTGCTCACCCGCACCCGGTCCGCCAGACCCGCGCGTTCCAGATGCGCCGCGAAGATCTTCTCGGCCATCGGCGACCGACAGATATTGCCGGTGCAGATGAAGGTCACATGCAGCTCGCCCACGACAGCCATTCTGTCGGGTCCACCTACTGCCCTGCCACGTAGGGTGTGTGGCTGTGCCGAAGGACACCGCGCGCCACCGCGAACCCGAGACCGCCGCGACCCGAGAACCAGTCGCGGCGGGGGTCGACGTGCAGGCCGCGATCGCCGTCGACCACGCGAAATTGCGGCACCACGGCGACGTCGAGGTGCGCCCCGGAATGCTCGATTTCGCGGTGAATGTGCAGGGCAACGGCCCGCCGGAGTGGTTGCGGGAGCGGCTGTCCGCCCGGTTGAGCGAACTAGGTCGATATCCGGACGCGGGCGAGGAAGCGGCCGCCCGGGCGGCGGTGGCGGCTCGACACGGACGGCGCGCGGACGAAGTACTGCTGTTGGCTGGAGCCGCCGAGGGTTTCGCCATGCTGCCCCGACTGGGCTCGCGGCTGGCAGCGCTGATCCACCCCTCGTTCACGGAACCCGAGCTGGCGCTGCGGGAAGCCGGTGTCCCGGTCGTGCGCGTGCTGCTGGAACCGCCCTACACGCTCGACTCGCGGGTGACATGGGATCCGGCGCAGCCATCCGCGCACCACGCGACCCCTCCCCGAGACGAGAAGTCTGGGCTGGAAGGTGTGCGGTCGCACGCACCCGTGGATCCTGCCGCGAAGCGGGATGCACTCGGTGCGGCCGCCGAGACTTCGCTTCCGCTACTGGCAGCGGAGAAGTTCGCTGGCGCGCGTGGTGGGGAGGCTGATGGTGCCGTCGAGACTTCGGGATCGTCGCTGACGCCAGTGGAATTCGCTGTCACGCCTGGTGGGGCCGCCGAGACTTCGCTTCCGCTGCTGGCCGCAGAGGAGTTGGCTGGCGCGCCGGACGGGGAGGCTGGGGCGGCTGCCGGGATTTCGCTTTCGCCGCTGGCAGCGGGGGAGTTGGCTGGTGGGTGGGAAGGGGCGGTTGGTGCGGGTGGCGAGCTCGCGGCCTTGCCGTTGCCCGCTGACGGGATGACCGGCGAGCGGGTGTGGGGGGCGTCCGTGGTGCCGGAGGAGGCCGATTTGGTGGTGATCGGGAATCCGACGAATCCGACGTCGGTGCTGCACTCGGCCGAGATGATTCTGCGGTTGCGGCGGCCGGGGCGGGTGTTGGTGGTGGACGAGGCGTTCATGGACGCGGTGGCGGGGGAGTCGGAGAGCTTGTCTCGCATGGCTTTTCCGGATGTGCTGGTGTTGCGGAGTCTCACGAAGACTTGGGCGTTGGCGGGGTTGCGGTGTGGGTACTTTCTCGGTGCGCCGGAGGTATTGGCGCGGTTGAATCACGGGCGGCCGCATTGGCCTTTGGGCACACTGCAATTGGAGGCCGTCGCGGCTACCGCTGAACCGCGGGCCGTCGCCGAGGCGCGGGGCAAAGCGGAGTCCATCGCCGACGATCGGGCCGCCATGATCCCTCGACTGCGGGAACTGGGTATCGAGGTGCGCGAACCCGCCGCGGGGCCATTCGTGCTGATTCGTGTACCCGACGCCGAGTTGCTGCGGAAACGGTTGGCGGACAAGGGGATCGCCGTGCGCCGGGGTGATACCTTTCCGGGGCTGGACGCCGGGCACCTGCGCTTGGCCGTCCGACCGGCCGCGGAGGTCGACCGTCTGGTCGCCGCCATCCGGGAGGTCGGCCTGTGAACCCTCGGCGGGAGAATCGGATCGGCGGCCCGCGACCGGCGGGCGAGCTGTGGAGCACAACGACTCTGAATGGAGGTTTGTGGTGACGGCGGTGCGGTTGGCGGATCTCATCGGAGTGCTGGATGCGGCGTATCCGCCACGGCTGGCCGAGTCCTGGGATTCGGTCGGGCTGGTCTGCGGCGACCCGGATGACACGGTCGCGAAGGTGATGTTCGCCGTCGACGCCACGGCCGCTGTGGTGGACGAGGCGATCGAGTGGGGCGCGCAGGCGCTGGTGGTGCACCATCCGCTGCTGCTGCGCGGTGTCGACACCGTGGCGGCGGATACCCCGAAAGGCGCTCTGCTGCACCGGCTCATCCGTTCCGGGTGCGCGCTGTTCACGGCGCACACCAATGCGGACTCCGCCGATCCCGGAGTGTCGGATGCGTTGGCGCACACCATCGGATTGACCGTCACCGGCCCGCTCGACCCGAAACCCCTTGGCGCGGTGGACGAATGGGTCGTGATGGTGCCGCGCGCACATACCGAACAGGTGCGCACGGCGCTGTTCGCGGCGGGAGCCGGTGCGACCGGCAAGTATCGCGACGCGAGCTGGTCGGTGCCCGGGATCGGACAGTTCCGGCCCGTGCAGGGGTCCGCGCCCGCGCTCGGCACCGTGAACGAGCTGCACATTGTCGAAGAGGACCGCCTCGAGATGATCGCCGCGCCCGCCGCGCGCCCAGCGCTGCTCGACGCCCTGCGCGCGGCCCACCCGTACGAGGAACCGGCCTTCCACGTCACCGAGCGCGCCAAGCTCCCCTCCGGACTCGGTATCGGCCGAGTCGGTGAGCTCGCCACACCGAAAACGTTGCGGGAGTTCACCGCTCGTGTGCGCGCCACCCTCCCCGCCACCACCTGGGGCGTGCGCGCCGCCGGAGATCCCGAGCGCGTCATCCGCACCGTCGCCGTCTGCGGCGGAGCGGGCGACTCCTTCCTCGGAACCGTCGCCCGCCTCGGCGTCGACGCCTACGTCACCGCCGACCTGCGCCATCACCCCGCCGACGAGCACCTGCGCGCGGGCGGCCCGGCACTGATCGACGCCGCCCACTGGGCCACCGAATTCCCTTGGTGCGCACAGGCGCAAGGCGTCGTCCGCGCCGCCTTGCCCGAGGTGGCGACCCGAGTGTCCACGATTCGCACCGACCCGTGGACCCTCGGTGCCGCCGATTGCTGAGACTCTCTGCGGGACAGGCTATTCCGCGACCACCGTCGGCTCGTGCGTGACCGGGAAGTTCACCGAATTGGCGATGAAGCACTTGCTGTGGGCCTCCTTGTGCAGGCCCACGGCGGTGTCGATCTTGGCCGGATCGGTAATGGTGATGTGCGGCCGCAGCGTGACCGTCTGGAACCGCTCGTCATCCATGACACCCACGGCGCTGTCCCGGTATGACGTGACCACCACCCCGGCGCTCGCGCACAGATGCAGATACCAGAGCATGTGGCAATCCGACAGCGACGCGACCAGCAACTGCTCCGGATTCCAGCGCGACTCGTCGCCGCGGAATTTCGGGTCGGCGGTGGCGAGAATGGGCGGTCGCCCCGCCGTGAGCAGCTCGTGATCGCGGCTGTAGGACCGGTAATCGGTGGTCTGCCCCGACCACACCACTTCCACTTCGTACCTGTGCTCGCTCATACCGCGAGTGTGTCCGATCGACGCGCCCCGTGCCCAGTCCGATTCCACACCGCTGACCGGCGCGGTGACCGGGGTCACGGTCGCGCGTTCGCATCCGCGCAGCTAGAACCCCGGTTGGCGAAAGCGGGGGTCGCGGCGGAGTACGGTAGGGAGTCTTGAACTGTCCATAGCGTCCAGGAGAGCCTCCGCGTTGAATGTCGAACCATCGATCCAAGCCAAGCTGCTCGATCTCGCCGCGGTCGACGCCGAGCTGACCCGGATCGAGCACCGCCGCAAGGTGCTGCCCGAGGAGCAGGAGGTGCGGCAGCTCGAGGCGGAGCGCACGGCGCGCAAGGACGCGGCGGTGAAGGTCGAGATCCTCATCGACGACCTGGACCGCGATATCCGCAAACTCGAGGGCGAGATCGACGCCGTGCGCAAGCGCGAGGAGCGCGACCGCGGGCTGCTCACCGGCGGATCCATCGGCGCGAAGCAGCTATCGGAGCTACAGCACGAGCTGGGCAGCCTGGAGCGCCGCCGCAAGGTGCTCGAGGACGACCTCATCGAGGTCATGGAGCGCCGCGAGGCCGCCGACGCCGACCACGATCACGCCGGTGCCAATCTCGATCACGCCGAAACGCAGCTCGCCGAGGCGCAGCGCCGCCGTGACGAGGCACTCAAAGACCTCGATGTCGCTCAGCAGCGCTGCGATTCCGACCGCGCCGCCCTGGCTGGTCGCTTTCCGAGCGAACTGCTCGCCACCTACGAGAAGCAGCGCGGCGCCAATGGCGTCGGCGCGGCCCTGCTCCAGGCCCGCCGCTGCGGAGCCTGCCGCATCGAGATCGACCGCGGCGAGATCGCGCGCATTGCCAAAACCGCCCCCGACGTCGTGGTCCGCTGCCCCGAATGCGGCGCGATCATGGTGCGCACCAAGCAATCCGGGCTGTGAGCGGACGCACCGAATACACCGGCGTGGCCCGGCACTCGTCGGTCCATGCGACGGAAATCCACTGCCGCACAGGTGGATTCGGTGCGGTACCTATCGGAATTCAGGGGCGGCCGAAGTGTCCGGCCAGTGCGAAGGGTGAGCTGCGGTGAAAGTGATCATCGAGGCCGACGGCGGATCGCGGGGTAACCCGGGTCCGGCCGGTTACGGCGCGGTCGTCTGGGATGCGGCGCACGGGCGAGTACTCGCCGAACGGCGTGAGTTCCTCGGCGTCACCACCAACAATGTCGCCGAATACCGTGGCCTCATAGCGGGTTTGGAAGCCGCCGCCGAACTCGGCGCGACCGAGGTCGACGCCCGCATGGACTCTAAACTCGTGGTCGAGCAGCTCTCCGGCCGGTGGAAGATCAAACATGCCGCCATGATCCCGCTCGCCGAGCGAGCCCGGCAGCTGATCGCGGGCTTCGACCGCGTGAGCTTCACCTGGATCCCCCGCGCGGAGAACTCCCACGCCGACCGACTGGCCAACGAGGCCATGGACGACGGCGACCTCGTGAGCGAGGTCCGCACCGCCCTGGCCGACTCGCCCGACGATGATGAAAACCCCTCGCGTGCAAAGGGCTCCGCCGCGGTTGGTGTCGGCGCGGCCGGATCGGATCCGACCGAGCACAGTGCCGCCGAGCCGGGCACGGGGTTCGGCCGAGCCGAGTCCGGTGCCGTTGGCGGAGCTCAGGTCGGCGCGGCGGAAGGGGGTCCGGCCGGTACCGCTGCGCCGGGCGAGGTGACAACCGCTGCCGCCGAATCCGATTCGTCGGGGGCCACCGCGGAGACGCACGGCGGCGCGGATCGACCTGCGCAGGCGGCTCCCGGGTGGACCGGGGCGGTCGGGCGACCGACTCGGCTGCTGTTGCTGCGGCACGGGCAGACGGAACTCTCCGTGCTGCGGCGGTATTCGGGGCGGGGCAATCCGCCGTTGACCGCGCTGGGGCGGGAGCAGGCGGCGCGGGCCGCGAAAATGCTTGCGGGCAAGGGGGAGATCGCGGCGATCGTGTCGTCGCCCCTGGGGCGGGCGCGCGAGACCGCGGAGGCGGCCGGACAAGCCCTGGGTATTCCGGTGCGAATCATGGACGGGCTCATCGAGACCGACTTCGGCGACTGGGAAGGCCTCACCTTCCTGGAAGCGCGCGAACGCGACCCCGAACTGCACTCCCGCTGGCTCGGCGACCCGTCGCTCCCGGCCCCCGGCGGCGAAAGCTTCGACCAAGTCCGCGAACGCATCGAATCGGTCCGCCGCGACCTCGTAGCCCGCTACCCAGGCGCGAATGTCCTTGTCGTAAGCCACGTAACCCCCATCAAAACCCTTCTCCAACTAGCCCTGGGCGTAGGCCCCTCCCTCCTCTACCGCCTCCACCTCGACCTAGCCGCCCTCTCCATCGCCGAGTTCTTCCCCGACGGCGGCTCCTCCGTCCGCCTCGTCAACGACACCTCGTACCTCTAACCCAGTCTGGACGAACGCTCACCAGGTACTGGTGGCGGCAACATGCGAGAGGCCGCCGCCACCAGTACCTGGTCGACGAGTTGGAACCTTCGGAGTGCGGCCGCCCACCCAAACCTGGGCGTGCGATCAGGGGGAATGCGTGGCGGCGTTGTGCGAGTGGTCACCGCCACGAGTTCCCCCTCGTGGGCTTGGGGCGCGTGCCGGGGGTGGGAGCGTTTGTGGGTTGGTGGGGCGGGTAATTCGGCGGCGTCGGAGGTGACGTTATGGCTGAGGCCGCGGTGGGGAGTGGGTCGCCGGTGGGGCCCACGGATTTGAGTCGGCGCTCGTGGTGGGCGGTGTTGAAGCGCACCGTGGGGGAGTTCCGGGACGACAATGTGCTGGATTGGGCTGCGGCGCTTACTTATTACAGCGTGCTGTCGATCTTTCCGGGGCTGCTCGTGCTCACCTCGGGGTTGGCGTTGATGGGGCCGGAGCCGACGCGGTCGTTGATCGACACCGTGCGACAGATCGGGCCGGGGAGTGGGACCGATCTGGTGGTGGGGGCCATCGAGGAGTTGCAGGGGTCGCGGCCTGTGGCGGGTCCGCTCGCCATTGTCGGTGTGCTGGTGGCGTTGTGGACGGCGTCCGGATATATCGGGGCGTTCATGCGGGCGGTCAACTCGCTGTACGAGATGCGGGAGGGGCGGCCGCTGTGGAAATTGCTGCCGGTGCGGCTCGGGTTGACGGCGCTCATGATGATGCTGCTCGCCATCGCGGTCACGGGGGTGGTGGTGACCGGCGCGGTCGCGGACCGGGTCGGCGGCTGGCTCGGGTTGGGGGACGCGGCGGTCACGGTGTGGGGTATCGCCAAGTGGCCGGTGCTGGCGATCCTGATCAGCCTGGTGTTCGCGCTGTTGTATTGGGCCGCACCGAATGCCAGGCAGCCCGGCTTCCGGTGGCTGAGTCCGGGCAGTGTGCTGGCGGTCGTGGTGTGGGTGATCGCCTCGGCCGGATTCACCGTCTACGTCAGCAATTTCAGCTCCTACAACAAGACCTACGGCTCACTGGCGGGCGTGGTGGTGTTCCTGGTGTGGCTGTGGATCACCAATATCGCGGTGCTGTTGGGAGCGGAATTCAATGCCGAGCTGACGCGGGAACGCAGCATCGAACAGGGCCTGCCGCCGCACGAGGAGCCGTTCCTGCCGCCGCGCGACGAACCCGACGACGGCCCAAGGATTTTCGCGGGTGGGGACCATACCGAAGAGGAAAGGAAGACCGATGAACAGACGCAGAAGTGACCAGAGCACCATTCAGGAAATCGCCGATACCGCGCGCCGCCGGGCCGACGAGGCCCGCCAGGTAGCGCAGGAGAAGGCGGAGGAGGCGCGCCACCTGGTCCAGGAGAAGGCCGAACGCACAAAGCATCTCGCGCAGACCAAGGCCGATCGGGCTCGGCATCGCACCGAGCGCAAAGCCGAGGCGGCGCGCGGCGAGGCCAAGGCGCGCGCCCGCCATCTCGCCGAGCGCGCGGACGCCAAGTCCTCGGAGAAGCTGCTGGAGGGCGCGGATTCCGCCCAACGGCGGCCCGTCCCGCTGGCGCTGTTCGCGGCGGTTGCGGCGTTCGTCATCATCCTGTGGCGACTGCGGAGGCAAGCCTGATATGAAAAAGCTCCCCTACCAACCCCTCTCGCTGAGTGTCAGCGTCCTGGGCGGGCTGGCCGCCAACGCCGCCTTCCGCCGCATCTGGCAGGCCGCCACCGGCGAGGAGGAGGCTCCCACGGCGACCGCCAAGGACTACACCTGGCGCGAGGTCCTGGTGGCCGCCGCCATCCAAGGCGCGATCTTCGGCCTGGTGAAGGCCGCCCTCGACCGCGCCAGCGCGACCGGATACGAATCCCTCACCGGCACTTGGCCCGACGAGCGCTAGCCAGTCCGCCGGTCAGGGCACCTCGCTCGCTCAATGGTTGTCGGTTGAGTGCCATTGGCGCGTCGTGGCCGCGGTCGGTGTGCCGTTGAGGCCGAGGAGTTGTCGGCCGCTGGGGACGTTGGCATGCGGAGTCCCTTTGGTGGTCCGGGCCGCGGGGCGCGTCGGAGGCCGCGGGCGGGGTGACACCGCCCCCGCCGTCCGCTATGGACGCAGGACGGCGGTGAGGAATTCCGTCTGGTCGTAGACGGCCTTCTCGAACCAGTCGTCGAAGTAGATGTCGAAGTGGCCGATCGGATACTGCTTGACCACCGCGTGTTTGGTGCGGGCGGCGGCCTTGAGGGTCGGCGCGGGCGGGGCGACCGAGTCGTTGTCGCAGACGGCGTAGAGGACGGGGACCTTGATGTCCTTGACCCGCTTGGCGGGTGCGTCGAAGAGGGCCGAGAGACCTACGCGGGCGGCCACTTTCGAGCGGTAGACGGTGCTCTCCTCGGCGAGGCGGCCGAAGCCCGCGGGGACGTCGGCGGCGCTCATGAGGGCCGCGGAGTGTTTGCGGCCCGCCAGGCGAACCCCGATGGGCTTGCGGCGAATCGGGCCGATGAGCAGATCGGTGACGGCGACCGTGCCGGTCTTGGTGAGGCTGATCGGGCCCTTCGCCATGGCCGAGGCCCAGCCGCTGGTGAACGGGCACTGCGCCACCACACCCGCGAGGTAATCGTCCTCCGGCGCGACCGACAGCACGTGACCCCCGCCGAAGGAACTGCCCCACAGCGCGATTCGGGTGGCGTCGAAGCCGCGCAGGGTGCGGGCGTAGGCGATGGCCGAACGCCAGTCGGCGCGTTGGCGCGCGATATTGATCAGCTGGCGCGGTGCGCCCTCGGACGCCCCGAAATGCCGGTAGTCGAAGGCCAGCACGCCCATTCCGGCGGCGGCGAAGCGACGCGCATAGCGATCCAACCCCATCTCCCGATCCGCGCCCAGCCCGTGCCCCATGACGACCAGCGGACGCGGTTTCGGCGGCCCATCCGGGAGATACAGCCATGCGGCACACCGCTGGCCTTCCGAATCGAACCCCACCTCGACACGCTCCATGGCGCATTACCGTACCCTGGTGGCGCGGACGAGTCGGTCGGGCGGTCGCGGCGAAGGGAACGGACACGGTTGTGTCGCCGCCCTGCGCCGAGGAAAGTCCGGACTCCACAGAGCAGGGCGGTTGCTAACGGCAACCCGGGGTGACCCGCGGGACAGTGCCACAGAAAAGAAACCGCCCACACAGCAGTGTGGGTAAGGGTGAAACGGTGCGGTAAGAGCGCACCAGCGCGCCGGGTGACCGGCACGGCTAGGTAAACCCCGCCCGGAGCAAGGTCGAAGGTCGGACTCTCGGCGAGAGTGCGACTGCGCAGGCGTTCGAGGGCTGCTCGCCCGAGCCTGCGGGTGGACTGCTCGAGGCACCCGGCAACGGTGTGTCCAGATGGATGACCGCCCCCTGGTCTCGACCAGGGACAGGATCCGGCTTACAGACCGACTCGTCCGCCCCGAACGGTCAGCCCTACTCTCAGGGGCTTCGTCCCCGAACCCCCCACCTCGGAAACGCGCCCCTCCGACCTCGAGCGGGCAGCCGCCGAACCGCCCTCATCGCCGTGCAGCTTGGTCCCGCGATGAATCCGGGGCTCGATGCCCAGGAGAGACGATCGGGGTCCACGGCCGCTGGACGTTCCGGGGTCGTCGCTGCCGCACTGGCGCAGGGGAAATCGCTGTTTCGCGGGGGTGGTCGGCGCGGTGGCACGGTGCGATGATGGAGGTGATCGCGGGCGGATGCCTGTGGTGGGACGCGGTATTCGCGGAGTTCGTCATGAGCGTTTTGATTCTGTTGCTCACTTGTCTCGTCGGGGTGGCCGTGGTGGCCGGGCTGGCGGTGAACTATTCGGTTCGGGTGGTGACGCAGTACGAGCGGGGGATTGTTTTTCGGTTCGGGCGGGTGCGGGCGGTGCGGGAGCCCGGGTTGCGGATGCTGGTGCCGGGGATGGATCGGATGCGGAAGGTTTCCATGCAGGTGGTGACCATGCCGGTTCCGGCGCAGGAGGGGATCACTCGCGACAATGTGACCGTTCGAGTCGACGCGGTGGTGTATTTCCGGGTGATCGATCCGCTGCGGGCCGTGGTCGAGGTGCAGGATTATCTGTTCGCGGTGGCGCAGGTGGCGCAGACTTCGCTGCGGTCGATTATCGGTAAGAGCGATCTCGACGATCTGCTGTCCAATCGCGAACAGCTCAACAAGGGCCTGGAATTGATGATCGACAATCCGGCGCTGGGATGGGGCGTGCATATCGATCGGGTGGAGATCAAGGATGTGGCACTGCCCGATCAGATGAAGCGCTCCATGTCGCGGCAGGCCGAGGCCGAGCGGGAGCGGCGGGCCCGGGTGATCTCCGCCGACGGCGAATTGCAGGCTTCCTACAAGCTGACCGAGGCGGCCGCGCGCATGTCCCAGGCCCCGGCGGCCCTACAGCTGCGGCTGCTGGAGACCGTCGTTCAGGTTGCGGCGGAGAAGAATTCGACCCTGGTTCTGCCCTTCCCGGTCGAACTGCTGCGCTTCCTGGAGAGCGGCACCGTGAAAGCGGAAGCGCGGCAGCCTGACCCGAGCCCCGCACGCGCAGACGACGACACCATCGACCACCTCCCCGCCACGACTCCGCCCTCCGACACCACGCCGAGAAACGGCGCGACCGACGACAAGCAGTGAGGAACAAGTCGATGTCGGTATTCATCCCGCTGGTGGCGATCCTGGCGCTGTTCGGCCTCGCCTACCTGTTGCGATTCCTGACCCTCGCCCTCCCGGACGGCATCCGGGGAAGAAATAGCGATTAGGTATTGATTCCGCCGATCCGCGCACTCCCGCGATCGGCCCGCGGACACCTGCGGCGACCCTCCGAAGAGAGGCGTCGCCGCAGGTCGAGCCGCTATTCCGGTCAGTACGGCCGAATGGCGAGCAAATGCGCCCAGTAGCTTGCCTGGTCGGGTCCGAGCAACGGCATCAGGTGATCGAACAGGATCATCGACATGCGGTAAGGGACTCCTCGAATCGCTTTGTGGCGGTTTCACGTCCGCCCCATTCCCGCGGCTGGCGAACGCGACGGCAACCCTACAGCGCGGCCGCGCCGAGACCATGGCACCCTGGACCCGGCGCGGCACGGCGTGTCTACCGGTCGTTATGAACAGAACTAGCCGGGAACGTGACTGATCTCATAAAGTGTTGCGCGTTGGAAAGTTCCATTGCGCGGGTAGCAATGGGCACAGGGCATCAACAAACGTCGGAAAGCAGGTTTCGTCTATATGCGAATTGCTCGCAAGCTGGTCACCGGTGCGCTGATCGCCGGTGCGGCTGGTGTACTGGCCATGATGGGTTCCGGCTCCGCCTCCGCGGTGGCCGTCACCCCGCTGCCGGGTGGGGTGCAGGTCGACCTCAGCCCGGCTGACACCCAGTGGGTGGCCAGCAATCACTTCGGGCAGACCCTCGCCGGTCTGCCGCACCCGTCTGCCGCCTCGTTCGGGCAGGCACTGGATTCCGCGGCGCAGCTGTCGACGCAGTATCCGCAAGGGCGCGTCGTCTTCACCGTATTCGGTCCGTTCGATCAGTTGAACGGCACCATGTTGGCCCTGCAGTAGGGTCTGCCTCCCCGGTGGAACTACATCAGAGGATCGTGTCGGCACCGGTCGATTTCGGTGCCGTCCGAACCGAATTCGGGCTGGCCTCGGCCTATCCCGCCGAGGCCGTCTCGGAGGCCCGCGACGCGGTGGACGCGTTCGCGGGTACTCGGATCGATCGCACCGACATTCCCCTCGTCACGATCGATCCCCCCGGCGCCATGGATCTCGACCAGGCGCTGTATCTCGAGAAGACCCCCACGGGCTTCCTGCTCCAGTACGCCATCGCCGATGTCGCGGCCGTCGTCGCGCCCGATGGCGCACTTACCCGCGAATCCCTGGTGCGCGGTCAAACCTTCTACCTGCCCGACGGCACGGTGCCGCTGCATCCGGCGGTGCTGTCGGAGGACCGGTCCAGTCTGCTGCCCGAGGTGGATCGCCCCGCCGCGCTGTGGACCATCGAATGCGACGACAAAGCCGAGCCCGTCCGATATTCGGTGACGCGCGCCCTGGTGCGCTCCCGCGCCCGGCTCGACTACGCCACCGTCCAGGCCGCCGCCGACGCGGACCGCCTGCCACCCGCCATCGCCGCGCTGCCCGAATTCGGCCGCCTGCGCATCGACGCCGGAATCGAGCGCGGAGCCATCTCGCTGCGCCTGCCCTCGCAGAGCGTGATCCGCGTCGACAACACCGACGACCACTGGCAGCTGGTGATCGAACCGCGCACCGCCGCCGACGACTGGAACGAACAGGTCTCGCTGCTCACCGGTATGTGCGCGGCCCGAATCATGTTGGACGGCACCGGATCCGAACGACTCGGCCTGCTGCGCACCATTCCGCCGCCGCAGGCCAGCGCGGTGGAGTCCATGCGCCGCACCGCCGCCGCGGTCGGCGTGGCCTGGCCGCCGGACGAATCGGTGGGCCGCATGCTCGCCGGACTCGACGCGAACACCCCCGCCGCCCTGGTCCTCATGTCCGAGGCCACCGGCCTGCTGCGCGGCGCGTCCTACACCGTCCTCGACAGTCAGGACCCGGAAACCTTGCGGCACAGCGCCATCGGCGCGCACTACGCTCATGTCACCGCCCCGCTGCGCCGCCTCTCCGACCGCTACGCCACCGAGATCTGCCTGGCGCACTGCGCCGGAACCGGCGTGCCCACCTGGGTGCGCGAGGGCCTCGACGCGGCGGCGGAATCCATGCGCCGCAGCGACGCCGTGGCGGGCAAACTCGAACGCGCCTGTATCGACCTCACCGAGTCGACCCTCCTGAAATCCAGGGTCGGAACGGATTTCGACGCGGTGGTGCTGCGCGAGGCCAATGGCACCCGCCCCGCCGAGATCTTCGTCGCGGACCCGCCGGTGCTGTCCAAGTGCACGGGCGGACCGCCGGAAGGCACACGCGTGAGTGTGCGCCTCACCGACGCGGATCCAGCCACCCGCACGGTGCTGTTCGAGTATCGGGCCGACCGCTGAGGCCGCGCGATCAGCTGGCGATGGCCGCGCTCGAGGCCGAGCGGATCGCCGCGGTGACGGTCTCCGGATCCTCGACCATGAGCAGATGACCGCAGTCCGGTAAGACGATGCGGCGCACCGGGTTCAGGGTCTCGTTGAGACGCGCACCGGCCTGCGCCGAGAGAATCCGATTCCGCGCGCCCCAGATCGTGGTGATGGGCGGGAAATTCGGCCCCGGACGGAAGTCGTCGAGCGCGGCGAGTCGATGCAGGTCGCGGGAGATGGCCGCGGCGGGCAGCAGACGGCGCGGTTCGGCCCAGCGCCGTTCGAAGTCGGTGAAGCTGTCGCGGGTCATCTCGCGCCCGCGCGGGCCGAGCTGCTCGCGAATCAGCCAACCGGCCGCCACATCGGGCAGGCGAATCCCGCTGGCCACCCGGTCGAGCGGGAGGCGCTGGGCCAACCGTTGGGTCCGACCGGTCGGTGTGGGCCGCAAGGTCGCCGAGGTCAACGGATTGCACAGCACGAGCGCACGCACTCCGCGCGGCTCCCGCTGCGCGTACAGCAGCGACAACGCGCTGCCGAAACAGTTCCCCACCAGCGTGACGCCATCGAGCCCGTGAGCGGTGACGAACTCGCCCACCATCCGCACGTAGTTGTCGACCGTGTAGCCGCTGGCGGGAATGTCGGAGCCGCCGTACCCCATCAAATCGAGTGCGTACACGCTGTGCGTGGCCGCCAGCGCGCGCATCTGCTCCCGCCAAATACGCCGCTCACCACCGATATTGTGCAGGAACAAGATCGGATCGCCCGTTCCGGCATGGTCGTAGGCGACGGATACGCCGTGGTAATCGAACACCGGCATCGGGCGCTCTCCTCATTGAGTAGCGGTGCGGCTTCAGCCGGGGAGATACCCCGGCCTCGGTCATGCAATCCATGCTAGCTGGTACCGCACGTCACACAAGGTTGATTCGAGAGCGCCCGATGCGCTGGTCAGCGCGAGGTTTCGGATATCACCGCCCCACCGCGCAGCCATATCTTCAATTCGGCCATGCCGGTATCGCGGTCCACGACGGGCCGGTATTCGAGATCGCGCCGCGCGGCCCCGATGTCGTAGGTTCCCGTCCGGGTCAGCACGGCCACCGAATACCGCGACAGCGGCGGTGACCAGCGTGCGGCCAGATACGGTACGCGCCTGAGGTTTTCGATTAGCTCCACCAACAGCCACACCAGACGCGGCGGCAGTCTCCGGGTGGGCCGACGGTATCCGAGGTCCTCGGCGACCTGGCCGAGGAACCGCCACACATTGGTCTGTCCGGCATCGGCGATGAAATACGCCTTGCCGCCGACATTCTCGGCGACAGCCGCCTTGACGCAGGCCTCGACGATATTCTCGACATGGCACAGCGAGGCGTACACCTCGCGGCCGCAGGACAGGTCCGGCAGCGAGCCCGCCGCCGCCCGGCTCAACAGCCGCACGATCGGCCCGGACCGATCGCCCGCACCCCAGATCGCCCGCGGCCGCAGCGCGCATGTGGTGAAATCCGCGGTGTCGGCGTTCACTACGAGCCGTTCGGCGGCGGCCTTGGTCTCGCAGTAGTGATTCAGATAGCGCGTCGGATACGGCGCCGATTCGTCGATATCCACCTGGTCGCCGCCATCGCGGTCCATGAGCGCGCTCGGACTGGAGACGAAGACGAACCGCCGCGCGCCCTGGGCCCGTGCCGCCGACAGCAGGCGCGCGGTGGCGGTGACGTTCTCCGCCCAGAACTGTTCGCGGCTACCGCGCTCGTCCACCCGTGCGGCACTGTGGAAGACGATATCCACGCCCGCGACCGCCCGCTCCAGCGACGCGGTATCGCCGAGATCGCCGGTGATCACCTCCACCCGGTCGAGGACCTCCGCGATATCGCGCAGCCGACTGGTGGGCCGCACCAGAATCGCCACCTCGTACTCACCGTCGCGCACCAGGCGACGGACCAGCGCACCACCCAGGAACCCGGAAGCCCCTGTCACCAACGCCTTCACCGGGACTCCTGTTCGTTGTGCCTGCGACTCGCGACCTCGTCCGCCGCCATGGCGACGGTGACCCGCGCGAGGGATGCCAGACCGACCACCATGGGCACGCGGGCGAATATCGTGATCGATTGCGCTACAGCGTTTCTCATCGTCCGCCTCCTACGCGTCGATGTGCTTTGCGGCCCAGACCGCCAACTTCTCCCGGCCGATCTTGGCGTTGTGGCGGATATCCACCGGGAAGCCCGGGTGGACGAGGAAATCGTCGATGGGCGAGGCGATCTCGAATTCGGAGGCGCGCTTGCGCAGCTGGATTTCGACCGCCTGTCCGTCGGCCCCGGCCTCGAGTTCGACGCACAGCACCGGCCGCTGCGCCCCGCGCTCGCCGACCCCGACCAACGCGGTGCGGGCCACACCGTCCACGATATTGAAGATCTGCTCCACCTGCACGGTGAACATGGGCCCGTCGGCGGTCTCCACACGCTGACTCTTGCGCCCGCAGAACCAGATTCGCCCGTCGCTGTCGATGCGCGCCAGATCGCCGGTGCGGTGCCAGATCCGGTCGCCGTCGGTGATCTTGCCGAGCGAATTGGCGGACTCGGGCCACAGATAGCGGGTGCTGACATTCGGCCCCGAGACCACGAGCTCGCCGATCCACCGCGTACCGGCGAGCTCCTCCGCGCGCTCGTCCACATCGAGCCAAGTGGGCAGCGGATCATCGGTGATGGCGATGACACGTGCCCGCACACCCAGCGCGGGTCGGCCCACGCACACACCCTCGCCGCGATGCGCCTGTTCGACGAGATCGCCCAGGAGTTCCCGCGATTCGATGGTGGCCATGGGCAGCGCCTCGGTGGCCCCGTAGCCCGAGTACACCCGCGCCTGGTCGGGCAGCGCCTCCCGCAGCGCCGCGATACACCAATCCGGTACGGGCGCACCGCCGGAGTAGATGCTCCGCAGTGACGGCAGCTCGACCTCGTGCTCCTGAATGTGGCGCAGCAGCGGAATCAGCACGGCCGGTGAGGCGAACATGGTCTCGACGCCGAAGCGCCGCACCGCGTCCACCACATGCGCCGGATCGGTCGCGCCCACCTTGGACGGGATCAAAGGCGGTAGTACACACCGAGATCCGAGCAGCAGTTCCAGAATTCCGGCCACCGGCGCGGTAATGAGCGAGGTGCCGGGTGCGACGTGTTCGCGGGCGTCGTCCACCTGGTCGATCATGGCGCTGAGATTGCCGTGCGTGAGCACCACCGCCTTGGCCGGTCCGGTGCTCCCGGTGGTGTAGCCGATGAGCAGGGGTTCGTCATCGGGCGCGGGCTCTCGATCCGGAAGTGGCGCGGTCGGTTGGCGCCCCCAGCTCTCCAGCGTCGGCCCGCGCCAGAAGCCGCGGCCGACCGTCACCGCCAGCCGGATCTTGCGGAAGTAGGCGCGGAAGACGATCCGCACCGCCTGCGCCTCCGGCACTGCGACGAAGGCCTCGGCATCCGCGGCCGAGAGGCAGCGCAGCATTTTGAACAAACCCATCCCGGGATCGATGACCACCGGCACCGCACCGATTTTGAACAGCCCGTACAGCACCGCGTAGAGCTCGGGCCCGGGCCGCACCAGCACGATGCAGCGCGTACCCGGCGTCAGCCCCGCCGCGAGGAAGTTCTCCGCGAGGGCATCGGACCAGTCGTCGAGTTCGCGATAGGTCAGCTGTCGGTACTCCGGCAGGCCCGTGGCGGCCCTGCCGTCGGCGTGTATCACCGCCTCCCGATCGGGATGGGCGGCGACGATATCGCGGAATCGGTCGAGCGCGCGCCAGTAGGTCGCGGCGGTCATGGCATCACCTCGTTGAATTTCGCGCGCACGACAAATGGACCACGAGCGGTATCGCGAGCGCGGAAACGGCGGATGGAAATGTCTACTGCCCCCTGAATTCGTCGCTGAATACGACGAGCAGTACGGCGAGGCTACCCCACCCATTGCGGGCTCGCCAGCGTCGAAGCGAAGCGCTATCCATTGCGGCACAATAGGTTTGGTGTGAATCGCGGTACCGCAACAAGTTCCTCCGGAACCCCTACTCCAACCCCTAGGGTCGGTTCCGCGCTCGGTTCGCAATACCGCTGCCCACCTTGCTTTTCCGTCGAAGCCATAGTGAAACATCGCTGTTGCCAGTGTGATCGGCGATGCGTATGAGGCAGGTGGCTACCGGTGGGTACTGGTACCGTTCGAATCGGCATCGGGGCTACTGGATAACGACGGCGGCTTCGGATAGTGATCCGAATGCGAATCGCCGCACCAGAATTCGACCGAACTCGCTACACCATTCCAGAGAGTAGGGGGCTATGCGTACCCGTTTCGAATCGCTCGGCGCGTACACACCCAGCACCGTCCGCTCCACCGAGGACGTGATCGCCAGTCTATCCGTGCCCAGGGCATTGGATCTGGAGCGTATTACCGGAATCAAGAACCGGCGTGTGCACAATGCCGATCCGGAGAATTACGAATCCTCGTTCGAGTTGGCGCTGCGGGCGATCGACGACTGCCTCGCGCACTCCGACTACACGGCCGCGGACCTCGATGTGATCATCAATGTCTCCATCACGCGCTTCCGCGGAACCGAATATTTCTGCTATGCACCGGCTTTCGCGCTCATGCTGCGCAATGCCATCGGCGCGGACCGGGCGCTGCACTTCGACCTGTCCAATGCCTGCGCGGGCATGGTCACCGGCGTGCTGCTGCTGGACCGCATGATCAAGGCCGGGGTGGTGCGCAATGGCCTGGTCGTCAGCGGCGAGCAGATCACGCCCATCGCGCAGACCGCGGCCCGGGAGATCAGTCAGCCCTACGATCCGCAGTTCGCGGCGCTCACCGTGGGCGACGCGGCGGTGGCGGTGGTGGTGGACGGGCGCGGCGACGACCACGACGAAATCCACTACATCGAGCTCATGACCACCTCGGCGGGGGCCGAACACTGCCTGGGCATGCCGAGTGAGAAGACCACCGGTATCGCCATGTACACCGACAATCGCGCACTCGCCAGCGAATCCCGCTTCCAGCAGGGCATCAGCCGGATGGACGATTTCCTGAAGGAGACCGGAAGAACCTGGGAGAGCGAGAAATACGACTACTGGATTCACCACCAGTTCAGCGGTCCGGCCATCGAGTACATGAGCCAGCTCACCGAACGGCACTTCGACACCCCGATGCCGCAGGCGCTCAATATCTACGACGAATTCGGCAATACCGCGTCGACCTCGCATTTCCTGGTACTGCACGAACACCTCGCGCGGCAGCGGATTCCCAAGGGTTCCAAGGTGCTGCTGGTGCCGGAGGCGTCCGGGGTGGTCTCCGGACAACTCGCCGCGACCATCACCCGATTGGAGGCGTGAACCCATGAGCACGGCGATTGTCGCGGCGGCGGTGTGCACCGACGCCGATACCGCGAGCTACTTCGAACTGGCCACCCGCGCCGGACGGTCCTGTCTGGAACAGGCGGGGGTCTCGCCCGACCGGATCGGCCTGGTGATCAATGCCGGGGTGTTCCGGGACTTCAATATCTCCGAACCCGCTGTGGCGGCGCTGATTCAGAAGCGGCTCGAGGTGGGGCTGGAGTACGCCACCGGGAGGGTGCCCGCGTTCTCTTTCGACCTCATGAACGGCGGCACGGGGGTGGTGCACGCGCTCATGGCGGCGCGGTGTTTCCTGGCCCCGGGCGAGGTGGAGTACGCGATCGTGGTGGCGGGGGATACGCATCCGTCGCTGGAGCGCGACCGCGAGGACTTTCCGTACGCCGCGACGGGCGCGGCCCTACTGCTGCGATCCGACGGTGCGGCAGGGGGATTCGGCCCGCCGCACACCGTCGAGCGCATGGATTCCGTCCCGCCGTCGGCCTGGGTGAATCTGGAGGCGGCCGGAACCGGTGGGCGCAACGCCATCTCGGTGAGCGGAGGGTTCGGGGATCCGCTCGGCGCGGCCGAACGGGTGGTGCGGGAGTGTCTCGCCGAGGAGGGGATCGACAGCGGCGACTTCGCCACCGGCGCGGCGGTATTGCTCGCGCCCGCACCGATTCCCGGCTTCCGGGAGCGTCTGGCGTACCGGCTCGGCGTGCCGTCGGCGGCCGTAGCCGGGGTCGATCCGGCGGTGGGTGACCCTTACAGCGCCGCGCCGATCCACGCGTACGTGAGCGCGCGATCCTCGGGTCTGCTCGACGAGGCCCGCACGGTCGTCTTCCTGGGGGTCGACGACAGCTCGGCCGCCTGCCTGGCCTACCGCCCCCAACCCCTCACCACCTCGGGTACCGCCGTCGAGATGCATGCCAATCACCTTGGCGGGTAACCTCATTCATGCACCCGGCTGAATTCGGCCGCCATTCGGCGGCCTCCGCTGCAACGATGCCGCTCCAGCACACAGCTCGCCGTGCCATCCCCGGTCGGGCGCATCCGATCGATGAAGGGACCGGAGTATGCAGCGGACGGCCAAGCGAGACCGGAAACATATGTCGGTAGTCGGCGAACCGCGCACGCGAGCGCGTCGACCGGACGACGATTACGACGCCGTGGCGGAACTGCTGGGAACCGACCCCGCGCGGGTGCGCATCGCCCGCGCGGTGGCGGTACTCGGCCCCGCCGCCACGGCGGACCGGGTGCGGGCCATCCTCGGTACCGCCGAGACGACCGGCGCCGACCCTGCCGCCACTGTGGGCCACGCGGGAGCGGTCGGCGGCACCACGAGCACCTCTACGCCACCGGTGTACGCCCAGGTCGGTACAGGGGCACCTGAGACGGCGGACAGCGGTCGCCAAGCGTGCACCCTCGCCGAAATAGCCAGTGCCATAGCGGAGTTCGAGTCCACGGGTCTGTTCGACGACTCTCTCCGCGCCGACCCCGCGGTCGCCGCGCGCCTCCTGGGCGACCTGCCGGATACCGAGCGGCGAGACCTGCACCGACGCGCGGCGCACACCTTGCACGGCGACGGTTTCCCACCCGCCGTCATCGCACCCCATCTCGTCGCGGCCGGAGACGCCAGCCCCTCCTGGGCGACGCGTACCCTCCTCACGGCCGCCGACGACGCGATCGCCGAGGACCAATTGGCTTGGGCGGGAAAATATTTCGAACTCGCCTACCGCGGCACCGCCCGAGCCCGCGACCGCGCGACGATCGCCACCCGCCTCGTCGCCGTCGACTGGCGCGCCAACCCCTCCAGCCGAACCAGAAACTTCGGCCGCTTGAAAGCAGCGGTCAATGCCGGTCTGGTCGCACCATCCGAACTCCCGGCGGCAGCGCTGTACCTGCTGTGGCACGGCTGCGCTCAACACGCGGACCGGGCCCTGAGCCGTCTGGACCGGGAGACGAAGACGGTGAGTCGCGCGGGCGGCCCGAACCCGGGTGTCGGCGGCGGCGCGAGTGCTTCGAACCGGCACGGAGTGAGCACCGCGACTCCGCTCGAAGCGCGCCGAGACGAGCCGAGTGCGCCCGCCGTGCCGCACGGGGCCGCCCACGCCGGTGCGGCCGGTTCGCATCCGCGTGATGTGGAAGAGGGGAGCTCCGCCGCGCGCAACGGTGGCGTGGCGGCCGCCCGCGGCACGCGCGAGAACGGTGCCGCGCCAGTCTCGGACCGGCGCGCAGTTCCGTTCTCTGAGCAATCGCACGAGGACAGGCCGGGTGCGTCTTCCGGCGCGCGTGAGAGCGTCCGCGGTGGTGCGACTGCTCCGCGCTCGCAGGGGAGCGAGATCGTGTTCCGGCCGCACCAGGCCGGGGTCTCGGCGGGCGGGCTGAATTCGCGGAGCGACGATGTCGACGGGCTGGTTGGGTTTCTGTGTGCCTGGTTGCGGTACACGCATCCGACCCACGTGGAGCGGCATCGGGGGCTGTTCACTCGACGGGTGGGGCTCGAAGGGGAGGGGGAGTCGCCGCATTGGCGGGCCGGTGGACTGCTCGGGGCGCTGTTGACGCAGCGGCCGTCGGAGGAGATCGGGGCGGCGGCGCAGCGGTTGTTGGCGGCGCATCGGCTGTCGTTGACGACCGTGGAGCCCCTGGTCGCGGCGGTGGACTGTTTGATTCACACGGACCGTCTGGATTCGGCGGAGGCGTGGTGCACATCGCTGTTGGCGGAGGCGCAGGCGCGGCACGCGCCGACGTGGCGGTCGATCTTCGCGGCCGCGCGGGCGGAGACGCTGTTGCGCAAAGGAAATCTGGGGGAGGCCGCCGAGAACGCCGTACTCGCCTTGAATTCGGTGCCCGCCGACCATCTCGGGGTGTGGGTGGGACGGCCGATCGCGGTACTGGTGCGCGCCCTGACCATGCAGGGCAAACACGCGGAAGCCGCCGCGCAGCTGCGACGGCCAGTGCCCCGCGCCCTGTTCGATTCCCGCTTCGCACTGGGCTATTCGACCGCCTACGGTGAACACTGCCTGGCCACCGGGCGGCCCGACGAGGCGCTGCGCTACTTCCGCCAGTGCGGAAACCTCATGCGACAGTGGGGAATGGACTACGCGTGGCTCGAGCCGTGGCGCAACCATGTGGCGACCGCGTACCTCTCCGGGGGCCGGGCGCGCGAGGCGCGCGCCTTCGCGAGTATGCATCTGGACCTCATCGGCGGCGCGGAAGGCCATCGCAGCGGCGGAGTTTCACTGCGGCTGCTCGCGGCCACCAGCGATCCGCACCGTCGCGTGAGTCTGCTGCGCCGATCGGTCGCGGCGGCCCGCGCCGGGGACAGCGACCTGGAATTGGCTGCCGCACAAGGCGATCTGGGTCGCGCCTACCGCGCCATCGGCGACGCCGATCGCGCCCGGCCACTGCTGCGCGACGCCATCCGCCTCGCCGAGCAGTGCGACGCGCAACTACTGCTGCGGCGACTACGCGGTGACCGCACCCCGCCGGAGACCCTGCCGATTCCCCGGGTTCGCCCGGCCCCCACCGCCTTCGAGACACTCAGCCCGGCCGAACGCCGCGTCGCCGAACTCGCCGCCCTCGGCCAGCGCAATCGCGATATCGCCGCCGCCCTCGCCATCACCACCAGCACGGTGGAACAACACCTCACCAAGGTGTATCGCAAGCTTTCGGTCGCCCGCCGCGGTGAACTGCGGTTCGTCCTGGCCGCATACGTGGAGTCCACTCGATCCGCCGTGAGTTGACAACCGTTCGAAAGGGGTCGGCATGAGCGTGCACACCGTCGGTGAACCGCGAGCGGTCACCGAGATCGAACCGAGCGAACCGCCACTGCCCGAGGACGATCCGTTCTACCGGGCGCCGCGCGGCCTGCGCCGCCGCGCACCGGGAACGCTACTGCGTTCGCGGCCGGTCGAAGTGGCGCTGCTGGGCGTCATACCGCAGCGAATCTCCGCCTGGCAGCTGCTGTTTCGCAGCAGCGATATGCACGGCCACGCGGAGGCGACCGTCACCACCCTCCTGCTGCCGTGGGACGCCGACCCCACCGAACCGCGACCGGTGGTGTCCTACCAATGCGCCATCGACGCCGTCGCCTCGTGCTGCCTGCCCTCCTACGCGTTCCGACGCGGCGCACGAGCCTGGGGCTCGATCCCGCAGTTCGAACTGATCCTCATAGCGCACGCGCTGACCCGAGGCTGGGCGATATCGGTCCCCGACCACGTCGGCACCGCCGGACGTTTCGGCACACCACGCGAACCCGGGTACCGCACCCTCGACGGCCTGCGCGCCACCCTGGACTTCCTCGGCCGCCCACCCGACACCCCGGTGGCGCTGTGGGGCTACTCCGGCGGCGGCCTGGCCACCATCTGGGCGGCCGAGACCGCCGCCGCCTACGCCCCCGAACTGCGCATCCTCGCCGCGGCCGCCGGGTCCCCGGTCGGCGATCTGGAGACCACCTTCTACCGGCTCAACGGCTCCAGCTTCGGCGGGCTGGCGGCGCTGTGCCTGGCCGGATTGCGCCGCGCGTATCCGGACCTGGACCGCAGCCTCGCCGAGCACCTCGATGCCGCGTCCCTGGCACTGTTGGATCGCGCCGGTACCAGCACCACCATTCCGATAGTGCTGCGCGGCAGCAGATCTCGGGTGGACGATCTGGAGGGCGGCGCACTCGCCGCCCTGCGGGAACACCCGGACGTGCGGGCGGTGCTCACCGATATCCAACCCGGCGCGCACCCGCCGAGCTTCCCGGTGCTCACCGTCCAAGCGGTCCACGACCTGATCATCCCGGTACGCAATGTCGATCGACTGGTCGCGCGCTACCGCGCCGCCGGAACCCACGTCCGCTACCTGCGCGACCGGCTCGGCGGCCACGTCACCCTCGGCCTGCTCGCCGCACCGCTGCTGGAGAACTGGCTCGCCGACCGCTTCGCCGATCGACCGCTACCGGCCGGGGAGACGAAAACCGTGCTATCCCTGGCCTTCTCGCCACACGCCGCGCGCGGGTATCTGGGCCTGGTACGAACCCTGCTCCACGCCGTCACGCGGAGCCCGATCACCTCGACATCCGAGCGATCGCGGGAAACCGAGTCCGTGACCGCCGTGCCCGTACTACCGACCAGCGCGGCCGACCGGCGCTGACCGCGGCCGGAAATCGGGAATTCACGGGGCCGCGCTGAGGGAAGCCGCTCTGCCCGAGCCGCAGTCACTATCCGAGGCTCTCGTGCACGAATGCCGTTGCCGCCGGGTACTGTTCGAGCATTTTCCGCGCGGCGGCGGCCTCGTCCTCACACAGGATCCGCCAGGCGGGGTCGTCGCTGTCCCCGGCACGCTCCCGTATCGCCGCCTCGGCCTCCACCGCATCGCGATGATCACCGAGCACCGACTGGAGGCTTTTGGCATGGCGCGACAGTGATTTCGCCGCATCGTGCAGGGTCGGCTCGGCGGCATCCGCGGCGTACCGCAGCCGTTTGGCGGCCTTGCGAATCTCGTGCAGATGCGCCACCCGCTGTGCATCGAGCATGGTCGGCTCGATCCGCACCAGACGACGCACACGGTGGAGGTCCTTGCGCAGCACCTTGTCACAGAGCTTGGCCGCGGGCTGCTCGGCACGGTCCGGGCGCAGCGACGGATCGTCGAGCAGGACGCGCAGTCGATCGACGAGGGCGCGATAGCGGGGGCTGTCGAGGGCTCGCAGAATCTGCGCGTGCGCCCGCGCGTAGGTCTCGCGCTCCGCCGTCACCAGCCGACCCCGCAGGTCGAGGCCCGGGGTGGCGGTGCCGGGAGATTCCCCGGACACCAGCTCGGGATGCTCGTCCAACAGCGCCTCGAACCGCGCGGCCCGGACCTCGGCATCGCGAGCGACCCCGAGTAGCCCTGCCAGCCAACGCAATTCGCCGCGCAGTACATCGATGGGCGGACGCTCGAAGAGACGGCGGTAGGAGCGCAGCACACTGCGCAAGCGCCGCGTCGCCACCCGCATCTGGTGCACGGAGTCCGGAAGGTCTTGGCGTACTTCGGGTTCGGCGGACAGCAGCCGATCCACATCGGCGGCGAAGGCGGCGATGAGGGCGGGACCGGCCGCTGTCGGCGTCATGACCGGAACTTGTCCGTGGCCTCCACCAAATGGTGGGTGATACCGGGCTCGGAGGCGGCATGACCGGCGTCGTGCACCATGTGCAGCTCCGAATTCGCCCATGCCTCATGCAGATCCCACGCGCTCACCGCCGGGCACACCACATCGTGACGCCCCTGCACGATGACGCCGGGGATATGCGCTATGCGGTCGATATCGCGCAACAGCCGTCCCTCGCCGAGGAATCCGCCGTTCATGAAGTAGTGGTTCTCGATCCGCGCGAAGGCCAGCGCGAACCGGGGATCGGCGGACTCCATGACCCGATCGGGCTGCGGCAGTAGCGAACTCGTCGCGCCCTCCCAGGTCGACCAGGCGATGGCCGCCGCCGAGGCGACCTGTTCGTCCTCGGAGTGCAACAGCCGGTGATACACCGCCACCAGATCACTGTCGCGCTCCTCGACGGGTACCGGTGCGAGGAACTTCGCCCATTCATCCGGATAGAGGTATCCGGCCGCGCCGTTGTAGTACCAGTCGATCTCCTTGCGCCGCAGCAGGAATACGCCGCGCAGCACGAGTTCCGTCACCCGCTCGGGGTGGGTCTGCGAATACGCCAGGGCGAGTGTGGAGCCCCACGATCCGCCGAACACCTGCCACCTGTCGATACCGAGATGCTCGCGCAGCGCCTCGATATCGGCGACCAGATGCCAGGTCGTATTCGTCTCCAGCGTCGCGCCATCGGCGATATGCGGGGTGGACCGCCCACACCCGCGCTGATCGAACAGCACGATGCGGTAGGCGAGGGGATCGAAGAACTGTCGGTGGAACGGCGCGGTACCGCCACCGGGTCCACCGTGCAGGAACACCACCGGCTTACCGGCGGGATTCCCGCTCTCCTCCCAGTAGATCCGCTGGCCGTCGCCGACGTCCAACATGCCGCTGCCGTGCGGTTCGATCGCCGGGTACAGGCCGCGCATCAGAAGGCCAATCCCGATGCCAGATCCTGGAGTTCGAGCGCCTGGATGGCCTGGGTGTGCACATCCGGGCACTGCGCGATCATGACGCGGTCCACTACGTTCTTGTCACCGAGCACCTGGACATTGATACCGCCATTGCGCAGCGCCCACTCGTGAACGGTGCCATTCAGTGAAATCTTGCCCAAGGTGGGACCCTGCACCCGCCAATCCGACAGCTGCGGCTGAATCAGTTCGCACAGCTGCTTGGCCGCCTCGTCGGTGACGGTGACCTGCGCGCCCGAGGTGGTCGGCGCGCCCGAGGCCGAGCCGGTGGTCTTGGGCGCGGAGGTGGAGGTCTGCGGTGCGGAGGATCCCGCGGGCTGCCCCGATCCGGTGGTCGTACCGCCGCCGCAGCCCGCGGTCAGCGCGAGGGCCGCCACCCCGGTCACCAGCAGCGCCGCGCGCCGGGTGTGAAGCTTGCTCGTCCAACGGCCTCGCGACATGTGTTCCCTTTGATCGATCCGATTCATCGAAATCGAGTCTGCCATCGTTTTTCGACTCGCGGCCAGGGAAGTCGCGGGCACCACGCTGGGCGATAGCCGTTCGCTATGCCGATGGGGGTGTGGGCGGT
This sequence comes from Nocardia sp. NPDC050406, assembly GCF_044459025.1. Lineage (NCBI taxonomy): Bacteria > Bacillati > Actinomycetota > Actinomycetes > Mycobacteriales > Nocardiaceae > Nocardia > Nocardia sp. NPDC050406. The sequence goes on from NZ_JBITIM010000002.1 coordinate 1,610,883, forward strand.
CGGAGATGCCGACCGCCCGGTGCGGTCAGAAGCTGTGTTCCGGACCCGGGAACACCCCGCGCCGCACCTCGTCGGCGTAAGTGGCTGCGGCGGTGCGCAGTTCGTCGCCGATACTGCCGAAGCGCTTCACGAACTTGGCGGTCTTGCCACTGGTGTAGCCCGCCATGTCCTGCCAGACCAGCACCTGTGCGTCGCAATCCGCACCGGCGCCGATGCCGACGGTCGGAATGGTCAGCTTGCGGGTGACCTGACCGGCCAGCTCCGCGGGCACCATCTCCATGACCACGGAGAACGCGCCCGCCTCCTGGACGGCGATGGCGTCGGCGATGAGCTGCTCGGCCCCGTCGCCGCGACCCTGCACCCGGAAACCGCCCAGGGTGTTGACGCTCTGCGGGGTGAAGCCGATATGCGCCATGACCGGGATCCCCGCGGCGGTGATCTTGGCGATGTGCTCGGCCACCCGCTCGCCGCCCTCCAGCTTCACCGCGTGCGCGCCGCCTTCCTTCATGAAGCGAACGGCGGTGGCGAGCGCCTGGTCGGGGGAGGACTCGTAGGTGCCGAACGGCAGATCCGCCACCACCAGGGCATGCGGTGCGCCGCGCACCACGCCGCGCACCAGCGGGATGAGCTCGTCGATGGTGATGGGCACGGTGGTGTCGTAGCCGTACACCACATTGGCGGCCGAGTCGCCGACCAACAGCACCGGGATTCCGGCCTCTTCGAACAGTCGAGCCGAGGAGTAGTCGTAGGCGGTGAGCATGGCCCAGCGCTCACCGGACTGCTTCATCTGCTGCAGGTGATGCACTCGCGTCTTCCGCTTGGCGGGAGTCTTCGGTGCTTCGGCAGAACCGTAGGCAGGGGTTTCCGCATCGGATACGGACATCATCGTCCCTCTTTCGTCGTCCTCGAGGCCCATACGGGTCCCCGGGTTGTCGTGACCAATTCAGTCTGCCACCCGAGAACGGCGGCTCGGGAATGTAATTCCTCACATCGGACGGTTGCCGAATCGACGCCGGGGGTGCGCGTTCTCCCCCTGGGGGTGGCAGACCGGGTGTTCGCGGGATGCGAGGATCTCGGGCATGGGGTTCAAGCGATCCGGTCGGGCATTGGTCCTGGCGGCGGCAATGGCATTGGTGGCGACAGCCTGCGGGACCGAACTGGTGGAAGGGAATCCGACGGAACCGTCACCGGCCGGGTTGGACAAGTACTACAGCCAGACCCTGAGTTGGGGCAGCTGCGACGATTTCACCGAGGACGAGATGCCCGCGGGCGCGGAGTGCGCCTACGTCAGCGTGCCCGTCGACTACGAGAAGCCGGACGGCGAGACCGCCAAGATCGCCATCTCGCGCGTGCAGGCCACCGGCGACAAGATCGGCTCGCTGCTGTTCAACCCCGGCGGCCCCGGCGTCTCCGGCCTGTCCATGAACTCCGTCGGCGACGAGACCGAACTCGCCCAGCGCTTCGATCGCATCGGCTTCGACCCGCGTGGCGTGGGCGGCTCCACGCCGAACATCACCTGCCTGACCCCGTCCGAGGCCGATGCCGAGCGCGCCGAACCGCCACTGGACAACGATCCCGCCGGTATCGCCGCGCAGGAGGCCGACAACAAGGACTACGCGGCCAAGTGCGTCGAGCGCACCGGCAAGGACTTCCTCGCCCATGTGGGCACCCGTGAGGTCGTCCAGGACATGGACGTCATTCGCGCCGCCCTCGGTGACCCGAAGCTGAGCTATGTCGGCTACTCCTACGGCACCCGCCTCGGCTACGCCTACGCCGAGAAGTTCCCGGACCGGGTGCGCGCGCTGGTGCTCGACGGCGCGCTGAACCCCTCGCAGGATCCGGTGAAGGAATCGGTGCTGCAGGCCGCCAGCTTCCAGAAGGCCTTCGATTCCTACGCCGCCGACTGCGCCACCAAGACCGACTGCCCGCTCGGCACCGATACCGCACAGTCGGTGCAGCGCTTCCGCGACCTGGTCGCCCCGCTGTGGACCACCCCGGCCAAGACCGAGGACCCGCGCGGCCTGCACTACGGCGACGCCATCACCGGTGTACAGCAGACGCTGTACTCCAACCGCTTCTGGCCCGCGCTGACCAAGGGCCTCAACGAACTGAAGGAGGGCCGCGGCGACACCCTGCTGGCCCTGGCCGATCTCTACGACGGCCGCCGCGAGGACGGCACCTACGACAACACCGCCGACGCCTTCAATGCCATTCGCTGCGTGGACGATCCGCGCGTCGACGACCGCGCCATCGCCGCCAAACAGGACACCGAATACCGCAAGGTCGCTCCCTTCCTCGACGACGGCCGCGGCACCGGAGCCGCGCCGCTGGAGCTGTGCGCCATCTGGCCGGTGCCCAATACCTCGGAGCCGCACGAGATCTCGATCCCGGGCCTGCCCAAGACCGTGGTCATCTCGACCACCGAGGATCCGGCCACGCCGTACCAGGCGGGCGTGGACCTGGCCAAGCAGCTGGGCGCCGCGCTCATCAGCTACAACGGCACCCGCCACACCGTGTCGCTGTCGGGCGTGTCGGAGTGCGTGGACGAGCCCGTCATCAAGTACCTGGTGGACCTGACCCCGCCCACCGACGGCCTCACCTGCTGAAGTCCCGCCCACGGCGTTGCTTTCGGCCGGAATCCGCTGCCAGGGTTCCGGCCGAAAATCTGTCGGTCCGAGTGAGAGGCACGCAACCCGCACCTCTCATGTAACACAGATTTAACTCCGACTGCCTACGCTCGCGAGCATGGATCGCCAGAAGGAATTCGTGCTGCGGACGCTCGAAGAGCGGGATATCCGCTTCGTACGGCTCTGGTTCACCGACGTCCTGGGCTATCTCAAGTCGGTGGCGATCGCTCCCGCCGAGCTCGAGGGCGCATTCGAGGAGGGCATCGGCTTCGACGGCTCGGCCATCGAAGGGTTTGCCCGCGTCTCCGAGGCCGATATGGTGGCCAAGCCCGACCCCTCGACCTTCCAGGTGCTGCCGTGGTCGACCTCCAAGGGCCACCAGCACTCCGCGCGCATGTTCTGCGATATCGCCATGCCCGACGGTTCGCCGTCCTGGGCCGATCCGCGCCACGTGCTGCGGCGGCAGCTGAACAAGGCCGGGGATATGGGCTTCAGCTGCTACGTGCACCCGGAGATCGAGTTCTTCCTGCTCAAGCCCGGCCCGCACGACGGCTCCATGCCGACCCCGGCCGACAATGGCGGCTTCTTCGATCAGGCCGTGCACGATGAGGCCCCGAACTTCCGCCGCCACGCCATCGACGCGCTGGAATCCATGGGCATCTCCGTGGAGTTCTCGCACCACGAGGGCGCGCCCGGCCAGCAGGAGATCGACCTGCGCTACGCCGACGCGCTGTCCATGGCCGACAACGTCATGACCTTCCGCTACCTGATCAAGGAAGTGGCCATCGACGAGGGCGTGCGGGCCACCTTCATGCCCAAGCCCTTCGCCGAGCACCCGGGTTCGGCCATGCACACCCACATGTCGCTGTTCGAGGGTGAGCAGAACGCCTTCGCCGACCCGGACGACCCGGACAACCTGTCGAGCACCGCGCGGGCGTTCATCGCGGGCATTCTCGAGCACGCGCACGAGATCTCGGCGATCACCAACCAGTGGGTGAACTCCTACAAGCGTCTGATCCACGGCGGCGAGGCCCCGACCGCCGCGTCGTGGGGCCGGTCCAATCGCTCGGCGCTGGTGCGCGTGCCGATGTACACCCCGAACAAGTCGGCCTCGCGCCGCGTCGAGATCCGCAGCCCCGACAGCGCCTCCAACCCGTACCTGACCTTCGCGGTGCTGCTGGCCGCCGGTCTGCGCGGTATCGAGAAGGGCTACACGCTGCCGCCCGAGGCCGAGGACGACGTGTGGTCGCTGACCTCGGCCGAGCGGCGCGCCATGGGCTTCCGCGAACTGCCCGCCAGCCTGGACGAGGCGCTCAAGAACATGGAGAAGTCGGAGTTGGTGGCCGAGGCGCTCGGCGAGCACGTGTTCGACTTCTTCCTGCGCAACAAGCGCCGCGAGTGGGCGGGGTACCGCGCGCAGGTGACGCCGTACGAGCTGAAGGAATACCTGGGGCTGTAGGGCCTGAACGATTTTCGCGCTGGCGGAAACCTCGAGGCAGTGACAGGTAAACGAGCGGGGTTCGTTACAACACATACCCCGCCTGACAGGTAATTTGGGAGCATGGTCCGGCCACCGACTGCCCGTTCCGCGGTCCCCAGCGTCGGACGGCTCGGTTTGCTCGAGCCGTCGGCCGCCGCCTCACTTCGAGAGCTGGCGTGGGACAACGTCGAGAGCGTTCCCCTGCTGTGGGCGCTGTCGCGTTCCCCCGATGCCGACCTGGCGCTGCTGACCCTCATCCGGCTGCGTGAGCAACTCGGAAACGACTGGGCCGCACTGGATTCCGCCCTGCGCACCGATACCTCGCTGCGCGGGCGGCTGTTCGCGTTGATCGGCTCGTCGAGCGCGTTCGCCGATCACCTGGTGGCCGATCCGGCGGCCTGGCGGCTGCTGCGCCGTCGCGAGCTGCCCGCCCGCGAGGAAATGCTGGCGGATCTGCTCGACGCCGTGGGGGCCGAGCCGGAGGACGGACCGCACGCCGGGCCCATGATGTTCCGCGCCAAGGTCTCCGGGCCGGAGGCGGTGGCGTTGCTGCGCAAGCGGTATCGCGATCAGCTCATGCTGTTGGCGGCGGTGGACCTGGCCGCCACCGTGGAGAATGAACCGGTACTGCCGTACCAGCAGGTGGGGTGGCATCTCACCGATCTGGCCGACGCCGCCCTGACCGCCGCGCTGTCGGTGGCGGTGGCGCGGGTCTGCGCCGAGCGCCCGGTGCCGGGTCGGCTCGCCGTGATCGCCATGGGCAAATGCGGTGCGCGCGAACTGAATTACGTCTCCGACGTGGACGTGGTGTTCGTCGCCGAACCGGCCGACACCACGGCCACGCGGCTGGCCGCCGAGACCATGAGCGTGGGCGGGGCGGCCTTCTTCGAGGTCGACGCGGCGCTGCGGCCGGAGGGCAAGGCGGGGGCGCTGGTACGCAGCCTGGAATCGCATATCGCCTACTACAAGCGCTGGGCGCGCACCTGGGAATTCCAGGCGCTGCTCAAAATGCGGCCCGCCACAGGCGATCTCGAACTCGGCGAGCAGTACCGCGAGGCGCTCATGCCCATGGTGTGGAGCGCCTCGGAGCGCACCGACTTCGTCGCCGACGTGCAGGCCATGCGGCGGCGCGTCGAGGACCTGGTCCCCGCCGACCTGCGCGAGCGGGAGCTCAAACTCGGGCACGGTTCGCTGCGCGATGTCGAATTCGCCGTCCAGCTCCTGCAATTGGTGCACGGCAAGGCCGACGAGTCGCTGCACACCCAGGGCACGGTGGAGTCGCTGACGGCGCTGGCCGCCGGTGGCTACGTCGGGCGCGACGACGCCGCCAACCTCACCGCCTCCTACGAATTCCTGCGCCTGCTCGAACACCGCCTGCAGTTGCAGCGGCTCAAGCGCACCCACACCCTGCCCGCCCCCGAGGACGAGGAGGGCATGCGCTGGCTGGCGCGCGCCGCGCATATGCGCCCCGACGGCCGCCAGGACGCGGTCGGTGTGCTGATCAGCGAGATCAAGCGCAATGCCATGCGGGTGCGGCGGCTGCACGCCAAACTGTTCTACCGGCCGCTGCTGGAATCGGTTGCGCGCCTTGATGCCGCGGCTCTGCGGCTGAGCCCGGAGGCGGCCGTCCGCCAGCTGGCGGCCCTGGGGTACGCGGCCCCGGAGAACGCGCTCGGCCATCTCAAGGCGCTCACCGGCGAGGTGGGGCGCAAGGGCCGCATTCAGGCGCTGCTGCTGCCGACGCTGCTCGAATGGCTCGGGGACACACCGAATCCCGACGCCGGGCTGCTCGCCTACCGGCGCGTCTCCGAGGGGCTCGACAACGAGATCTGGTTCCTGCGCGAACTGCGCGACGAGGGAGCCATCGCGCAGCGGCTCATGCTGGTGCTGGGGTCCTCGGCATACCTGCCGGATCTGCTCATCAATGCCCCCGAGACCATTCGCATGTACGCCGACGGGCCGGACGGGCCGCTGCTGCTGGCCACCAAGGCCACCGATGTGACGCGCGGAATCCTTTCCGGCGCGGCACGTTACGACGATCCCAAGCGCGCGGTGGCCACGGCGCGCTCACTGCGCCGTCACGAGCTCGCCCGCGTCGCCTCGGCCGATGTGCTCGGCATGCTCGATGTGCCGAAGGTGTGCAAGGCGCTGTCGTCGGTGTGGATCGCCACCCTCGAGGCGTCGCTGCAAGCGGTGATCCGCGCCAGCGAAGCCGAACTCGGCAAACCCGCGCCCGCCGATATCGCCGTGATCGGCATGGGTCGCCTCGGCGGCATGGAGCTGGGCTACGGTTCCGACGCCGATGTGCTGTTCGTCTGCGATCCGCGCCCCGGCGCCGACGAGACGGTCGCGGTGAAGTGGTCGATCAGCATCGCCGAACAGGTGCAGCGGCTGTTGGGCGCGCCCAGTACCGACCCGCCGCTGCAGGTCGATGCCGGGCTGCGACCCGAGGGCCGCAATGGCGCGCTGGTGCGCACGCTGGCCGCCTACGCCGCGTACTACGGGCAGTGGGCGCAGTCGTGGGAGGTGCAGGCGCTGCTGCGCGCGCGTTTCGTCGCGGGCGATCCGGAGCTGGGCAAGCGGTTCCTGCACACCGTCGACCCGATCCGCTACCTCGACGGCGGCATGTCCCCGGAGGGCGTGCGCGAGATCCGCCGCATCAAGGCCCGCGTCGACGCCGAACGCCTGCCCCGCGGCGCGAATCCGGCCACCCACACCAAGCTCGGCCGCGGCGGCCTCGCCGATATCGAGTGGACCGTGCAGCTGCTGCAACTCCAGCACGCCCACGAGGTCCCCGAGCTGCACAACACCTCCACCCTGCAAGCCCTCGACGCCATCGAACGCGCCGAACTCATCGACCCCGCCGACGCCGAACTGCTCCGCGACGCCTGGCTCACCGCCACCAAGGCCCGCAATGCCCTGGTCCTGGTGCGCGGCAAACCCGCCGACCAACTCCCCGGCCCCGGCCGCCTGCTCTCCGCGGTGGCCAAGGTGGCCGGGTGGCCCAACGACGACGGCAGCGAGTTCCTGGACCACTACATGCGCGTGACACGCCGGGCGAAGACGGTGGTCGAACGGGTCTTCGGCGGGGAGTGAACTCCAGCGCCTGGCCGGTGTCGGCTAGGCGGGCGGGTCTCGCGGCGTGACGGGATGACACGGCGTGGAGTGAGCAATATCGGTCAAGCGGCCGGTGGGGGCGGCTTGGCAGACTCTTCCTGTGCCCAAGAACGGACGGGATCGCCTGCGGGAATTGCTCGACGCGGTGCTGCGCGAGGAGAACACGACGCTCGGTGACATGGCGGCGGGGGCTTACGCGTCGCCTTTTCATTTCGCTCGGCAGTTCTCGCGCGGGACGGGAGAGTCGCCGGTCGCGTTGCGGCGGCGGGTGCTGCTGGAGCGCGCGGCGTGGGAGTTGTCGACCGGCGGGTCGGTGACCGATGTGGCGTTCGCGGCGGGGTACGACTCGGTGGAGGGTTTCAGCCGGGCGTTCAGCAAGGCGTTCGGGCATCCGCCGAGCGCCACCACCGGGGAGAAGCGGCGGCGCTGGCTGCCCGCGGCCAATGGGATCCACTTCCATCCGCCCATGTCGCTGTGGGTGCAGCACGAGCCGAAAGGACGCAACGATATGGATCCGACCACCCTGCTGCTGCACCACGATATCGACGACACGCGTGAATTGCTCACCGCCGCAGGAGAACTCACCGAGGAACAGTTCCATCGCCCGCGACTGCCGGGGCACCTGGTCGAGGAGTACCGGGGCCCGGAGGAATCGATCGCCACGATACTGGCCCACCTCGTCGAGTCCAAGGAGGTGTGGCTCGCCGCCATCGACGGCGAGGATATGCCCGACACGACTCGAAACGCCTTGCCGGACTTGGTGAAACGCCACGAGCAGGTAGCGGTGCGCTGGCTCGACACGGTGCGCGAGATCGACCTGCGCGGCGGTTGGGGCGACACGCTCATCGACGCGCTCTGTGACCCGCCGGAGAGTTTCGTCCTCGGCAGCGTGATCGCCCATGTCCTCGGCTACTCGGCACATCGCAGATACCTGGTGCGGCATTGGTTGCGCACCGAAATCTCCGCCACCGCAACCGTTCTCGGTTCTGGTGACCCCATCGAATGGCTACGAAGAAGAGGTTGAGATGACTTTCCGAACCGTGTACTACACCGCCACCAGCCTCGACGGCTTCATCGCCACCGCGGACCACTCCCTGGACTGGCTGCTGACCCGCGAGTCCGACGCCGACGGACCGATGGGCTACAACACGTTCTTCACGAATATCGGCGCGATCGCCATGGGCGCGAGCACCTACCAGTGGGTTCTGGAGCACGACGAGGGGTGGGCGTACCCCATGCCCGCCTGGGTCTTCACCCACCGCGAGTTCCCCGAGTTCCCGGACCGCGACGTCCGCGTGACCTCCGACCCCGCCGACGTGGTGCACAAGCACATGGTGGAAGCCGCTGGCGGCAAGGACATCTGGATAGTCGGCGGCGGCGACCTCGCCGGACAGTTCGCCGACCACGGCCTCCTCGACGAGGTCATCGTCTCCATCGCACCGGTAACCCTCGGCTCCGGCGCGCCTCTGCTCCCACGCCCCCTCGAACTCAAAACCGAAGAGGTAGCCCCCAACGGCGAATTCGCCTGCATCCGGTACACCGTGGTGCGCTGACCACGAGGGGGAACCGGTGGCGGCATCGCCCGAGTAGGCTCCGCCACCAGTTCCCCCTGAACAGGTGTCAGCTCGGTGTGGATGTATCCGGCTGGGCGGCGGGGATTTCCGCGCCGATGACAGGTTGGGTGTGTGGGGGCGGGGAGCCGAGGAGTTCGTGTTCGCGGTTCCAGACGAGCCATTCGGGGGAGGTGCGGTCGGCGTCGGGATCGCCGCCGCGCGCCGCCATGGGCGGGTACATGCCCGGGTAGAAGCTGCCGTTGCGGCGGCTCGTGGGCTCGGAAGTCCCTGGGGCGGTGGAGGTTTTGGTATCCGGTGCGCTGGGGATGCTGCGGCCCGGGTCACCCGGGTTGGGTGTGCCGCCGGGGGAGTGGGGCAGGCCCATCGGTGTTCCGGCTTTGGGTGACGCGGGAGTGGAGGGACCGTCGAGGGTGGCGGGCCTTGTCGATGGATTCGGCTCCGTGGTCGATGTGGAGTTCGGTGAAACATCGGCGGAGGTCGCGGGCACATCCGCTGCGGAGGCGGCAGCATCGTCGACGCCGCGTGAATAACCCTCGGCTACAGGCGATCTCGGCGATTGGGACTCGATCGCGGCAATCGAATCGGCTACTGGTTCGGTCGTGCTGACGGGACCGATCGCGCTCAGCCGCCGCACCGCGTCCATTCCCACGTCGCCGCCCGCACCGACAGGAACCGGGCCGTCGTTCGCCCCCGGAAGCTCGGCGGGCACAAAGGCGGGGACCCCACTCCCGGCGGGCGGATACGTGGGCACATAATTCGCCTCGAGCGCGGCGACGGCCAGCCGGTGCTGCTCCTCCTTGTAGACGTCGAAGCCGTCGTCGCCAGGCCCACCCGTCAGCGCGGACAAGAACGCCGTCGTCGTCGCGCCCATCGTCTCCACGTCCGAAACAGGCGGCGGCGGAACCGATCTCTTGACCGCCTCGGCCCCGTACGCGGCAGTCCTGATCCGATCGCCCGCCCCGCGCAGCACCTCTTCGATATCCGTGGCCCGCCGCACGAAGCGCCGCGCCGCCAGATCGGCCGCCGACCCCATCCGCCCCGACATTCCTTCACTCAAGGTGGCCTGCACCGTCATATGCAGCGCGCTCACCGCCCCGCCCACACTATTGGCGATGCGCACCCACTGATCGGAATACTCGTGCAGCGCGGCGGGATTCATCTCCCGCACGCGCTCGAAGATCTCCTCGTGCGGCAGCGTCGCGAAATCCTCCAGCCGCGAGATGTAATCCGGATCGACGCTGTCGTGCGATATCCGCCGCCGCTCCCGCTCCGCGATCCGCAGCCCGCGCCGCGTCGCCCTGCCGCTCTCCGGCTCCATGCGCCCTGCCTCCGGTCACTGGGTTCACTGAATTCGGACGCACGGCAGCGGAGCCAGGTTCCCATGCCGGTGTGGCGTTCGGTGATTCGCTCCGAGGCGCGGACTGGACCGGAGGTCGGCGTGCGCGAACCCCCGCCGCCCACCCGGGCGGCGTGGGGTTCCGCGAGGTCAGGAGGCTTCGGTCAGATCGACGACGGGGGCACTCGCCGCATTGGACTGCACCGAGGAGATGCCCTTCTTCGCGGCATCCTTACTGCCATATCCCTGACTCTGCGCCACGATCTCGCCATTGCCCGCCTTGAGCCGCCAGCGGAATTTATCGGCGGCATCGGAGTAGATCTCGAATTTCCCGGTCATGACTGCCTCGTTTCTGTTGCTCAGAAATGGCTGTGATATTCGGGAAATGCCCACTCGACGGAAAACAAACCGAGTGGCAGGGCGCCGATTCCGCGCCGTCAACGCTCACATCAGGGCTTGCGGGCCTGCAAGGTGTAGCTGAGCGGAAGACGTTCGCGGTGTTCGGTCAGTCGCCACTCGCCATCGTCGTCGCGCGCCATCCGACCCGGCAGGGCCTCCCAGGGCGCGCTGTCGTGCTCGGTCAAGCCGGTGATAGTCAGACCGGTTTCGATGAGCGCCTGGACGATCTCGCCCAAGCCGTGATTCCACTCCTGGGTGCTCGGGTGATCGATGGTGCCGTCGACGTCCACATAGGTGCCGCCGGTGAACTCCATCGGCTTCTCGGTCTCGAAATACGGGTAGCCGATGACCAGGCGATCGGTCTGCTCCTCGTCGACCGACCACAGCACCGGATGGCCCTCGCGCAGGAACAACTGCCCGCCCGGGCGGAGCAGATCGGCGACGGTCTGCGCCCAGCGCTGAATGCTCGGCAGCCAGCACAGCGCCCCGATACCGGTGAACACCAGATCGAACTGTTGCTTCCCGAGCACCGAAACCGCGTCGTAGACATCGGATTCCACGAAATCGACGGCGGTGCCGACCTGTTCGGCCAGCAGGCGAGCCTGCACCAGCGAGGCGGGCGAGAAGTCGAGGCCGGTCATGGTAGCCCCGAGCCGGGCCAGCGAAATGGTGTCGGTGCCGATATGGCATTGCAGGTGAACGCCGCGCAGGCCGCGAATATCGCCCAGGAGCGGCACATCGAAGCGCACCACATCGCTGATGTAGGACCTGTCCGATCGGAATCGCTCCATCGCGTAGTCGGTCGACGCCGCGTGCAACGGTGCCCGGTCATCCCAGTTCGCGCGATTCAGCTTTCGGTAGTCCACGTCCATCGACTCTGCCACACCGCGTACACCGTCCGCCGCAGGTTTTGTGCGACGGCCGGTGCGACCGGTCAGTCGACCGGGGTGCCGATGCGCAGCCGGTTCCCGTCCGGATCGCGCAATTCGATCTCCCGCGCCCACGGCGCGTCCTCCGGCGTGACACCGAATTCGGCCGCCACCGCGTCGACGTCGCGCACCGACAGGTACACCAGCGTGTCGGGCCGCGCGTCGCCGGTGTGCTCGGAGAGGAACAACCGCATATCCCCCCGCGCCACCTCGACGAAGGCCGGTAGCCCGGGCTCGAACCGGTGCTCCCACCGCTGTTCGAACCCGAGCCGCTCGTACCACCGAACGGCCGCCGCGGCATCGGCGACCCGCAGAATTGGAACGACCTCCTCGCGCATGCGCCCCATCCTCGCACCACCCACCGACAGCGTCCGGATCGCACACCGACGCCGAGGCGGGTGTTCGAGGCGGCCCGGTAGGGTGATCGCCGAGAGGGTGGAGGTAGAGCGTGTCTCGAATATCGACGCGGGGTCGGATGTTCGCCGGTTCAACATCGAGCGGTGGTCGGGGACCGGTGGCTCGGGAAGGACGAGTGTGACTGCGGCACAAGCGCCTTCGGACGAAACCACCGTCATCGAGCGACCGACCGTCGCCGACCCGCGGCCACCGAGCTCGCTGCGCCGCTGGACCCAGCGCACGCTGTGGAGCCTCGGCTGGTTGGCCCTGATCATCGGATGCACCGGTGTAGCACTGCATTACACCGCGTGGGAGCGCCGCGAGATCGTCCTGGCCGCCTCCTTCGCCCCGTACTTCATGGTCGGATCGGTCATCGCCCTGGTGCTGCTGCTCATCGTCCGAGGATGGCGCAGTGCGGTGGTGGCCTGCGGAGCCGTCATCGCCGCCGCGGCCACCCAGCTCACCCTCTTCGTCCCCGACGGATCCGCCACCTTCGACGTGGAGATCCCCGTCATGCAGTCGAACCTGTTGTTCGGCAAGGCGAATGCCGACACGGTGGTACAGGCGGTCCGCGACAATCGGATCGATCTGCTGACCCTCGAGGAGCTCACCCCGGAGGTCATGCGACGGCTCGAGGCGGCCGGGCTCGACGCGGAACTGCCCTACCGGGTCGTCGCACCGGCGGGTGGCGGCGCGGGCGGCGGCATCTACAGCCGCTACCCGCTCGCGGACGGCGTCACGCTCACCGGGTTCAGCATGAGCAATGTGCGCGCCACCATGATGCATCCACGGCGCGGCCCCATCACGGTCTTCCAATTCCACCCCATGCCACCGAATCTCGACTTCACCGCCTGGTCCCAGGAGCTGCGCCGCATTCGCGAGCTGCTCGAAGCCACCTCGGGCCCGGCCATTGTCGGCGCGGACTTCAACGCCACCTTCGACCACTACGCCTACCGGCAACTCCTGACCGGACGATTCAGCGACGCCGCCGAACTGTCCGGGGCGGGCCGCCTGGTGTCCTGGCCCCAGCGACCGGGCGTCCCGATCATCGGCATCGACCGCGTCCTCGTCGCCGACGGACAGGCCGAAGGTATTCGCTCCCTGATCATTCCGGACTCCGACCACCGCGCCGTCATCGCCCGACTGCGCCTGTGAGCGCGCGCTCGCGCCGTTCGTGATCGCGCCTTCGCGCAATATCACCGCGCAATATCACCGCGCGAGCGCCCCGGCCGAGGGATCATTGAATTCTCGCCGTCCCGTTCGGGATTGGCGACCCCGGAGCGTCGGGGAGGCGACATATGAGGACAGCGCGCGTACGGGCGGGCCTGGCCGCCGCCCTGCTCGTATTCGTCACGGCCGTCACCGGATGCGACGCCGTGCGCGATACCGCCGAAGGACTGATGCGCGGCACCGAGAATCCCTTCGATATCAATGGATCCACCTCCTCGACCGGCCCGAACGGACCGCGCCCCGGCGTACCGGACGCACCGCTCACCGCGGCCAACGGCGACGGCGGCCCCCTGGACACCCTGGCGCTCAACGCCATGTCCGATCTCGAGGAGTTCTGGAGTACCGAGTACGGCGCGAACTTCCCGGGCGACTTCGCCCCGGCGAACGGCTATCTCTCCTGGGACGCCTCCGCCCCGCGCGCCGCCTCCCCGGACTTCTGCGGCGAGAGCACCTTCGAGCTGGTCAACGCCGCCTACTGCGGCCGCGACCACTGGATCGGCTGGGACCGCGGTGTCCTGCTGCCGGAACTCGAGCAGAAGTTCGGGCCCATGGCCATCGTCATGGTGCTCGCCCACGAATACGGCCACGCGGTGCAGAGCCAAGCCCAGACCACGGGAGCGCTCACCTCGACGCTGGTCGAGGAACAACAGGCCGACTGCCTGGCGGGTGTGTTCCTTCGCCATGTGGCGGAAGGCAATTCACCACACTTCACGCTCAACACCACCGACGGTCTCAATGGCGTCCTGGGCGCGACCATCGCCGTGCGCGACCAACTGCCCGGTCTGACACCCTATGAGCACGGGTCGGCCTTCGAGCGCGTGACGGCCGTCCAGATCGGCTACACCGATGGCACGCCGGGCTGTAAGAAGATCTCCCGCAGTGAGATTCAGCAGCGGCGCGGCACCCTGCCCACCACCTTCGAATTCGGTGACCTGTTCGCGCAGCTGGCCGTCGACACCGATTCGCTGAACCTCATGACGCAGGTCCTCGCCCGAACGTTCCCGGTGAGTCGGCCGCCGACCTACGACTACGGCGGTGTCACCGTCGGCTGCCCCGAAGTGGCCACCACCCAACCGGTTTCGTACTGTCCGAGCTCCAACACCATCGGCAGCGATGTGCCCGCGCTGGCCGAGCGCGCCCGCGCCGAGGACGACGGGCTGCTCTCCTCGGTGGTGGCCGGTGACTACAACGCCTTCGTGGTCTTCGTCTCCCGCTACATGCTGGCCCTGCAACAGGATCGGCAGCTCTCGCTCACCGGTGCGGAGACCGCGGGCCTGCGCACCGCCTGCCTGTCGGGGGCGTTCACCACGAAGCTCAGCGAACCCGGTGCGACCGTGCGCCTGTCCGCCGACGATCTCGACGAAGCCGTATCCGGTTTGCTGTCGGACGGTATGGCGGCAAGTGACGTCGACGGCAAAACCGTCTCCAGCGGCTATCTGCGCCTGGAGGCCTTCCGTACCGGCGTTCTCGACGGCGAGGCGGCCTGCCTGCGCACCTACGAATGATCCGCCCGGGAATGATTACTGTTGCGGCAGATGCGCTTCCAGCCAGTTCATCATGTCCGTGAGCACCTTGTCCTGCTCGGGCTCGTTGAACACCTCGTGATAGAGCCCTTCGTAGCGATGCACCGTCAAATCCTTTGAGCCGACGCCCTTTTCGAGCACATCGGCGCTACTGGGCGCGACCAGTCCGTCACCGGTGCCCTGGAGCACCAGCAGCGGCGCGGTGAGGTTCTTCAAACGGCTCTTGACGATATGCGTCGCGTTCAGCATCTCCGTACCCGTGCGCGCCACGACCGGGCCGGTGTAGACCAGCGGATCGGTGTTGTAGGCGTCGACGACCTTCGGATCGCGGCTGATGAGCGTCGAATCCAGCTTGATCACACCGAGATTCGGCGCGTACTTGGAGATGAGCGGGGCCGCCAGGCGCTGGACGGCGTTTCCGGCCGCGATATCGATGGCCGCCGCCGACAGCACGATGCCGGTCACGTCGAGAGGCGCGCGGGTGGCGAGGTAGGCGGTGATGAGCCCGCCCATACTGTGCCCGATGAGGAAGTGCGGGAGCCCGGGATGCCGTTCGACGGCGATACCCAGCATGGACTCCACATTGTCGGCGGTGGTCTCCATCCGCTCGATATTGGCCTTGCCGCCCGCCGACTGCCCGTGCCCGATATGGTCCAGCGCGTACGCCGCGAAACCGGCCTCGGCCAGCCGCCGTCCGACATGGTCGTAGCGGCCGGAGTGCTCGGCGATGCCGTGCACGATCACCGCCACCGCGCGCGGTGTGTCCTCCGGCAGCCAAGCCCGCCAGAAGATCCGGCCGCCCTTACCGTCGAATCCGCCGGTCTCGGTCGTGGTCATCGCTCCTCCTCGGCCCGCGCATGGCGACAATACGGGCATTCCGGAGGTCATTCTCCCATCGCGATCGCGATTCCGGCGGAACCGATTCAGCGCTCGCGGGCGAGTCGGTCGAAAAGCCGCCGGTTGAACTCGATGAGCCGGGCGTAATTGGCGCGCGAGATCCGCTCGTCGGTGCCGTGAATGCGGTCCAGATCCGCGCTGTCGAGAATGATGGGCGCGAAGTTGCAGCGGGTGGCGGCCAGATCGTCGTAATGGCGAGAATCGGTCGCCCCCGGGACCAGGCCCGAGGTGACCCCGATACCCGGCGCCACCTCGCGCGCCAGCTCGGCGAGGGTCTCGAACCACGGTCCGGGCGTGCGCGGCGGCGAGGGCTCGGAGGTCATGCCCACCAGTTCGATGGAGACCTCGCGATCCTTGATCACCCGGCGGCAGTGCGCGAGCACGCCGTCGACCGAATCACCCGGCAGGATACGGAAATTGACGAGGGCCTCCGCGCGCTGCGGCAGCACATTCGCCTTCACGCCGCCGTGGAAGACCGTCGGCGCGGTGGTGGTGCGCACCATGGCCTCGGTCTGCGGCCGCAGGGCGAGCACCCGCAGAATCGCCGGGGCCGCCACCTTGGCGAAACCCAGTGCGGTGCGGCGCGGCTCCGACATGAAAACCCTGATGCGCGAGAGCATGTCGGCGGTCACCGGCGTCATGCGCAGCGGGAAGGGATGCTCCTGCACCCGCGACACCGCCCGCGCCAACCGCCCCACGGCGGTGCGCCCGCCCGGCATGGAGGAGTGCCCGCCCACGGCCGAGACCGACAGCCGGACCGTCGCATAGCCCTTCTCGCCCACCATGATCGTGGCCACCGGGATGTGCACGCCGTCGGCGACGCCCTGGGTGATCACGCCGCCCTCGTCGAGCAGCAGCTCCGCGCGCACCCCTCGCTCGCGCAGCCGCCGGGCCATGCGCACGGCCCCGTCGTCGCCGAACACCTCTTCGTCGTGCCCGAAGGCCAGATAGATCGTCCGGCGCGGACGCACCCCCGCGGCAAGGGCCGCCTCGGCCGCCTCCAGGATCGCCATCACCCGGCTCTTGTCGTCGATAGCGCCACGGCCCCAGACGAATTCGCTGTCCACGACCCCCGCGAACGGCGGATGCGTCCACCGTCGCTCGTCGTCGACCGGCACCACGTCCTGGTGGGCCAGCAGGATCGCCGCCACCCCGTCCTCCGCGCCCGCCCACCGGTACAACCGGCTGTGCCCGAACGTCTCCAGCTCCAGGTGCTCGTGCACCAGCGGGAAACACCGCTCGAGATGTGTTGCCAGGCGCAGGAATTGGGTCTCGTCGGTCTCGGCGGGATCCTCGCGGGAGATGGTCACGCAGCGCAGCGCCTCGGCCAACCGCTCGGCGGTGGCCTCGTCGACGGTCGGGTCGGTGGATGCGGTAGCGGTCATCCGGCGGTCCGGGGCGGAAGGGATACGGTCACCGTCGCATTGTTCACCAACTCGGTCGGCAGCGGGATGGTCTTCTCGGCGCGCCACTTGGGAATGCCCTCGGTGAGCCCACCCGGAATATCGGGCTGGCGCACGGTGTCGAGCAGTGGCAGGCGCACCTCACCGGCGGTGACGGTGACCGGGGTGAAGGTCGGGGAGTGCGCCCACACATCGTCGACCACGTCGGTGACCCGCACGCCGATGCGGTGGCCCGCCGGAATCGGCCAGTCCTGGGCCAGGAGTTTCACATTCGCGGTGGGGCTCACCGGCGCGATGCCGCGGGTGATGACGGTCCCATTGCCGTCCGGCGCGATGTCGTAGAGCTCCACGGTCACCGCGGCCTGCGGCGAACCCTCCAGATGCAGTGTGGCCGTGGCGAATCCGGAGAGGTGCTGATCCTGTTCCAAGGGTTGGGAGATGGTCCACACGTCGCGGTCGGTGCCGGGCACGAAGCCTCGGTTCATGTAGACACCCGGCCGCAGGGTCACGGGCACCTGACGGGTGTCCGCGGCCGGGAAGTCCGTCTCACCGCGCCAGCGACCGTCGAACTGTCCCACCGTGACGCGCGGCCCCGGCACGCTCACGTCGCGCTGCGCCACATGCTTGTCGAAGAACGCCAGCAGTTCGGTGTCGAAGAACGGTGTGCCGCACTTCTCGTGGCAGTTGCGATGCCCCCACTGCCCGAACCACGCCTTGTGGTCCCCGGGGCCGAGGCTGTTCCAGACGTCGAAGACCCGGTTCGCGCGGGTGTTGTAGTCGACGAAGCCCTGCCCCAGGAAGGTCGGGATCGTGCTGCCGCGCACCTGTTCCACCAGGTCGCGGTCCTTCCAGAAGTTCGTCGCGGGATCGTGATTGCGCACCTCGGCGGCGTACTGCTGGTAGCAGCCCTGGTCGATGGTGCTCGCATTCGCCCGGTACTCGGCCGAATCCGTGGGATGGCCCGGCGTGGACGCGATCAACAGGTGTTCGAATCCGGCGAAATCGCCTGGCCGCACCCCGGATTCGGTGACCGGCTTGCCGGAGAACTTCCAGGCGATGCCCTGCATGTACAGGTACGAGTACGGGTCCACCACCGGTGCGAACGCGGCCACCGCGGCCAGTCCGGCGGGTTTGGCGGCCAGGGCCATCATTCCGGTCCACGCCTCGTAGGAGATGCCCGTCATGCCCACGCGCCCGGTCGACCACGGCTGGGCCGCCGCCCACTCCACCGCCGTCTTCACATCGGCGCGCTCGTTCGGGCCGCCGAAATCCGGGCAGCCGTTCGAGCCGCCGAAACCTCGTAGGTCCACGATGACGTAGGTGTAACCGGCGGCGATGAACTGGTCGACGGGGAGGTCCTGGGTGGACACCCCACCCCCGAGCCGAGGTTGGCTCAAGTACGCCATGTGCGCGCGGTAGGGGCTCACCGTCATGATCACCGGCGTCTTGACGTCGTCGGCCACGCCGACGGGCCGCAGGATGTCCGCGTGCAGCCGGGTGCCGTCGGGCGCGGTGATGTACTCCTCGCGGTGCTGATACCCCGGCTCGGCCGCCGCCCGCAGGGGCGCGAGCACCCCGACCACGAGGCCGAGGGTGGCTATCGTCGCCCAGAAGATCAATCGCTGTCGCACCATAGGACTATCGAGTGTGCCTGGGCGTTCGTCCAGCCCCCGGAACCGGGGGCGTAACGATTGGCCTCAGCGGTCGGAGATCGACGGGGCGGGGTGAATATCGCCGTGCCGAGGCGATTCTCGACCGCTCAGGCCAACATCACATAGGCCGCAGATCCATCACCTTCCGCAAGCGCGCCCGATCCCGCTCCAACCGCCGCGCCTCGTACGCGATCGGGAAGTAACGCACCCGCTCCGGCAGCAACGGCACCGCCCGCCCCACAACCCAGCCCAGCGCCCGCAACCTGCGCTCATCTTTCTCGGTCCACTCGAGGTCCAGCTTGCGGCGCACCACCTCCGGGGTGGTGCCCACCGTGAAGAAGTACTGCATCTGTCCGACAGGCTTGGTCACCGCGCGCCACACCGGCCGCAGGGGAGTCGGGAGCTGCTTGGGCGGAGCGATCTTGCGAATCACCTTCAGGTAGTCGCGCGCCACCTGGGTGGGCACCAGATGGTTCTCGACCATATCCTCGAACCACGGCTCCCACTCCTGGTAGGAGGCGGGAATCTCCTTCGGCGCCACCATGAAGTTGCGCATCAACTGCACGGTCTCCTGGTAGTACGCCTCCTTGTCGGCCTCGGTGAGCGGGTTGCGCGCGAAGTACTTGTTGCCCTCGGTGAAGGCGAAGATCCCGGTGTGCAGCACCCACGCCCACGGACCGGAAGACAGTGCCGTGTAGCGGATTCCGTCCTTCTCGGTATTGAGCCCGGCATGCAGTTCGCGCAGGCGGTCGGCCTCGGCGATGGCCTCGTCGCCGCCGTAGACCCACATCATGACCGAGGCGATACTGCGCACGGCGCGGCCCATGGGATCGGTGCGGAAGGTGGAGTGCGCGTCCACCACCGCCGCGATGGTCGGTTCCATGGTCTGCAGCAGGAAGGCCGAACCGGCGGTGAAGGAGAAGGTGATCAGCCCGGTGTCTTCCCATAGCTGGGTGCCCGGGGCGAAGGGGCGTCGTTCTCTCTTGGTCGCGGTGTCGATCTGGGCTACGGCGGCGGACATGGTGATCTCCTTTGATCACGGTGCTGCCGGGCGTCGCCCACCCTGACAGCGTGAGAGAGTTGCTAGCGAATCATCTCACCGTCTCGCCGAGATGGCAATGCCCTACCCGGTCGAGACCTGCGCGCCTCGCCGTCTCGAACGCGAAAAGGATTGGCGGACGGCGGGTTCCGTACTGACAACGTTTCGTAAATCCCATGCCGCCGATATTGCCGGGACCGAGGCGGATGGCTGAGATGAATCCATGACCGAGATCCGATACGCCGATGTACAACAACCGCGGTGACCGGCGATTTGTTGGGTATCCGCTGAACACCCCCATCCGAGAGGAGGACCGATCATGACCACTCCGACGCTGTCGCTACTGCGTGACCGCGCCCGACACTGGGTCGACCGCCACCGGTTGACGCCCCAGGAGCGCGCGCACCGTTTGGCCGGATACACCCCGCCCGCCGTCATCAGCGCCTCCCTCGGATATCACCCGCCGCATCGGTGAGGTATCGCGCCCCTCTCGCATTTCCCTGTGGGAGGGGCGCTTCCGTGCATTTCTCGGCCCCTTTGCGACAGTGACCCAGACGATCTGACGGCGTATGATCGGCCACGATGGGCGCATGGGGGCAGAGTGAGCGAGTTGTGACAACAGAATGGGACGGATTCGTCCAAGCGTTGGCCCGATGTCTCGGTCAATTACCGTCCCGCGCAACGTTGATCATCGCCGCTCCCGGAAATCGGTATGTGCAATTCCAACAGTTCGACATCAAACTTTCCGCCGAACTGACGGGGAATTACTATCTGGCAGAGCCGATTTCGGAAGAATCCGCGCAACGGTTGACCGATCTGGGCTGGCATGCGCCCATGTTGGCGCGTGAGGTGGAGAACTGGCGGCGCAGCCTACTCTGGCCGATCCCGCACAGCGCGCTGGTCGATCTGGCCCGCTCGGTGGCGATCGG
This sequence comes from Nocardia sp. NPDC050406, assembly GCF_044459025.1. NCBI lineage: Bacteria > Bacillati > Actinomycetota > Actinomycetes > Mycobacteriales > Nocardiaceae > Nocardia > Nocardia sp. NPDC050406. Next base: position 1,631,414 of record NZ_JBITIM010000002.1, read on the forward strand.
CCTGCACGATGCCCTCGGGGTCGGCTCCCCGAACGAATTGCGCGCCACCGGATGGACCGAAGCGTCGGGCGATCTGGACCTGAGCGTGCTCGGCCCCATCGCCCGACGCAGCGGCAACTAGCTCACCAGGTTCTTGCGCAGCTTCACGATGGTCATCGGATCGAGTCCGAGGCCGTTGGTGAGGAACTTCCCGAAGTCCCCGTACTTGTCCCGCATCGTCTGCAAGGCGATGTCGAGGTACTGGTCGCGCACCTCCTGCAAGGGGATCAGCAGATCCGGATTCTGCATCAGCCCAGCCTGTTTCAGCTGTTCACGCAGCGCGGCGTCGGCGGCGGCCCGGTATTGGTTGGAGAGCAGGTAGTCCTGCTTGGCGGTCGACTCCGGTACGCCCACGGCCCGCAGCACCACATACGACAGCCATCCGGTGCGGTCCTTGCCCGCCGTGCAGTGGAACAGCGTGGCGGTATCGGTATCGGCCAGATCGCGCACCGTCTGCCCGAACTTGCCCAGTGAGTCCGCGGTGAAGAAGCTGCGGTACACATCGCCCATGATCTGCTCGGCCTTGCCATTGCCGAGCAGCTCCTGCTGCTTCACCGGATCGCGAGACTGGATGGCCTCGAACATCTTCACGAACATGCCGGTGTCGTCGATCGGCCGCGCGACCAGGGGCACGCCGGTCGGCAATCGGTCCGCGCCCATGCCTTGCACCTCGGCCGGGGTGCGCAGATCGATCACCTGCCGCAACTGCAAAGTGCCCAATTTCGCGACATCGGCGTCGGTCAGTTTGCCGAGCGCGTCGGCGCGAATCATCTTGCCGGACTTGGTTCTCGCGCCGTCATAAGTCCGATATCCACCGAGATCTCGAACATTCACGGCGCCTTGTAGCTCGATTCGAGCGGCGGCGGTCAGTTCCGGTTCCGCCACGGCCGCCGGAACGGCGACCCCGATCATCGAGGAAACGGCGGCGGCGAAAACAACAAGTGAAACTTTAACTCGCACAAATGAATTGAATTTCATGGCCGCGACCGTAAGGACCGCGCGCGGCGAACTGTCTGATTCGCCCGTAGCTTCCCACCGACCGGGACAGCTGACCCGATGATCGGGACCCGCACTGGACCACACCGCGAAAACGCGCTTCCCGCAGAGGTTTTCGCCACCACCGACTCGGTATATGCGGACTAGTAATAGTGATACCAGAAATTCGCTACTGGAGACAATACGACAGCGGCGGCTGCCACCGATGATCCGGTGGCAGCCGCCGCTGCGTCGTCTACCTACTACGCGTCCGACTCAGACGTCGTAGTACAGCTCGAACTCGTACGGGTGCGGGCGCAGGTTGACGGGCTCGATCTCGTTCTTGCGCTTGAGGTCGATCCAGGTCTCGATGAGGTCGGTGGTGAACACGCCGCCCTCGGTGAGGTATTCGTGGTCCTGCTCGAGGCGGTCGATGACCGAGGCCAGCGAGGTGGGGGCCTGCGGGATGTTCTTGGCCTCCTCCGGCGGGAGCTCGTAGAGGTCCTTGTCGACCGGGGCGAGCGGCTCGATCTTCTTCTTGATGCCGTCCAGACCGGCCATCATCATGGCGGCGAAGGCCAGGTACGGGTTACCCGAGGAGTCGGGCGCGCGGAACTCGATGCGCTTGGCCTTCGGGTTGGAGCCCGTCACCGGGATACGCACGGCAGCCGAGCGGTTGCGCTGCGAGTACACCAGGTTGATGGGGGCCTCGTAGCCCGGCACCAGACGGTGGTAGGAGTTGATGGTCGGGTTGGTGAACGCCAGCAGCGACGGGGCGTGGTGCAGGATGCCGCCGATGTAGTGACGCGCCAGATCCGACAGGCCCGCGTAACCGGACTCGTCGTGGAACAGCGGCTTGCCGTCCTTCCACAGCGACTGGTGGGCGTGCATGCCCGAGCCGTTGTCACCGAAGAGAGGCTTCGGCATGAAGGTGACGGTCTTGCCCTCCTGCCACGCGGTGTTCTTGACGATGTACTTGAACAGCATCAAGTCGTCGGCCGCGCCGAGCAGGGTGTTGAACTTGTAGTTGATCTCGGCCTGACCGGCGGTGCCGACCTCGTGGTGGCCGCGCTCCAACTCGAAGCCCGCGTTCTGCAGGTTGGTCGAGATCTTGTCGCGCAGGTCGACGTAGTGGTCGTACGGCGCGACGGGGAAGTAGCCGCCCTTGTTGCGAACCTTGTAGCCGCGGTTCGGGGTGCCGTCCGGGTTGAACTCCGCGCCGGTGTTCCAGGAACCGGAGACCGACTCGATCTCGTAGAACGCGCCGTTCATGGCCGAGTCGTAGCGGATGGAGTCGAAGATGTAGAACTCGGCCTCGGCACCGAAGTAGCAGGTGTCGGCGATGCCGGTGCTCTTCAAGTACTCCTCGGCCTTGCGGGCGACATTGCGCGGGTCGCGCGAGTACGCCTCGAAGGTGAAGGGGTCGTGCACGAAGAAGTTCAGGTTCAGCGTCTTCGCGGCACGGAACGGGTCGATCCGAGCGGTGCTGAAGTCGGGGAGCAGGAGCATGTCCGACTCGTCGATCGACTGGAAGCCGCGGACGGACGAGCCGTCGAACGCGAGGCCTTCCTCGGCCAGATCGGCCGTGAAAGCCTTCGCCGGGATCGAGAAGTGCTGCTGCACACCGGGGAGGTCGGTGAACCGAACGTCGACGTACTCGACCTCCTCCTCCTTCATGTACTTGATGACCTCATCGGCCGTGCTGAACGCCACTTAGTACTCCTTACGGATCGGTTCCCAGCCAATTCACGATTGCATGGGTTCGTCGGGACCAGACGGTATGGACGCGGTGTTTCCCTGCCATCAAGGCTGTGTTTCGCCAGTGTTACACGTACAGCTGGCCGGGGGTTCGGCGGTGCCCCCGAGGGTCCGAAGCAGCCGCAGTGGGCGCTGAGCAGCGCACGACCAGCACCGACATACTGCCATCGAGCAGCGCGGATCGCCGAACATGACGCCAAAAAGATAGGGGGATTACCGCGCGCGGGCGGGCGCGCGTGAGAATCCTCACCGCCGCGTCGGGGCATTCAGCACCCGGTTGGTTACTCGGCGGTCTCGTCGGTGTTCCCGCGCGCGTTGCTCGCGACGTTCGGCCCCCGGGCCCGGGTGCCGTCCGGCGGCGGGGAAGCGGCACTTAAGCTGGGGCCATGGCACGCATTACCGGCTCCTGGCTGTCCGGACCGAACGCCGAACCCGGCAACCCCGGTCCCGACGACTACCCGGGCAAGGAGCTCGGCCTGCCGCGCGAGGGTGTCGGATCGCTCGTCTCCATGTTCCGGCGGATCGTCGCCCTCGCCGTGGACTGGTTCATCGCGCTCGGACTGGCGGCGGTCATCTTCCGCCCCAATCCCGACAAGCTCATCGCGAAGATGGATCTGCAGCCGGGGGAGCAGCGGCCGCCGAATCTCGTGGTCATCATCAGCTCGCTCTCCACGCCGACCCTGCTGGTGTGGTTCCTCATCGGCGTGGCGGCGGTGACGCTGTTCGGCTTCACGCCGGGGCAGTACTTCCTCAAGGAGCGCGTCGCCCGCATCGACGCCGCCGCACCGGTCGGTTTCGTGCGCGCCCTGGCCCGGCAGATCCTCATCGTCTTCGTGGTGCCCGCGCTGTTCACCGACGCCGACGGCCGCGGCATGCACGACCGCGCCACCGGCACCGCGCTCGTTCGCGCGCGCTGATTCGCGCGCTCGCCGGAACGCCTTGTCGCCGTTGGGCTCTGGGCCTGTCACTGAACCCGGTCCGCTGTGGGCGGCGGGACTGCCGCGGTGGGCGCTGATCTCCGCGGCTGTCCTCGTCCTCTATCAGGCGCTCGCCTACGACCGGATCGGTTGGCTGCACGGCACGCGGTGACTATCCGACATTGGCGCGCAGGAACTCTCGGATCAGTTCGGCGATCTCGGCCCCGTGCGTCTCCAGCGCGAAGTGCCCGGCGTCGAGCAGATGCAGTTCCGCGTCGGGCAGATCGCGCAGGTAGGCCCGCGCTCCGTCGGCTCCGAAGATCTCGTCATGCTCACCCCAGGTGATCAGCGTCGGCGGCCGGTGCTCGGCGAAGTACTTCTGGAAGGCGGGGTAGCCGTCGAGGTTGAACTGGTAGTCCCAGAACAGCTGGAGCTGGATCTCCTTGTTGCCCGGGCGATCCAGGTATGCCTGATCCAGGATCCAGGTGTCGGGGGCGACGAGGGCCTTGCGGTCTTCCGGAACACCGTGCAGGTACTGCCATTTCGTGGCGTCGAGTTCGAGCAGTGCGCGCACGGCGGCCTCGTTCGCGGCCCGGTCCTTGGCATGGGCGAAAAGCGCGTCCCAGAACGGGGTGAAGCCCTCTAGATAGGCGTTGCCGCTCTGGGAGATCAGCGCGGTGACGCGCTCCGGATGCTTGGCGGCGATGCGCAGGCCGATGGGCGCGCCGTAATCCTGGATGTAGAGCGCGAACCGGTCGATGCCGAGGGCGTCCAGGAGTTCCTCGGTGATCTCGGTGAGTTTGTCGAAGCTGTAGGGGAATTCGTTCACCTGGGGCATGGCGGACTGCCCGAACCCGATGTGGTCGGGCGCGATGAGGTGGTAGCTGTCGCCGAGATCGCGCATCAGGTCGCGGAACATCGCCGACGAGCTCGGGAAGCCGTGCAGCAGTACGAGTGTCGGCTTCGAGGGGTCCCCGGCCTCGCGGTAGAAGACCGAAAGTCCCTGGATTTCGACGGTGTTGTGGCGCACGGCGGTCATGGCTTCGTCCTGTCTGCGATTCGTGCCGGTCAGTGTTCTAACCGACTATCGAGTTATAGAAGGTTAGAAACGTGTGGATCATTCCCGGGCTCGGAAACTTTTTTCGCGAATTCCCGAGAGCGGCAGGCGAATACGCGTCTACCAGTGCCGATAGCGCAAACGCATGTGTTCCGAAACGCTGGTAGGTACGTTTGTGGGGCAGTTGGGCGGGACCGCAGGGAAGGAACGGACTCTTGTTCGCTTGGTGGGGAGAACTGGTCTGCCGCTTGCGGTTCGTCGTCATCGGACTGGTGGCGGCCGCGATGCTGGCACTGGGTGGCTACGGCCTCGGTCTCGGTGATCACCTGAGCGCGGGCGGCTTCTTCGATCCGGGCTCGGAATCCGCCGAGGCCGGACGGCTGGCCGATGCCGCGTTCGGGCGCAATCACGATGTCGACGTGGTGGTGCTGTACACCGCTCCCGCGGGCACCACCGTCGACGATCCGGTCTTCGGCGACTGGATCGTCGAGCACCTCGACCGGCTCACCGTCGACCATCCCGACCAGATCGCCGGAGTCCGGGCCGCGTACTGGCCCACCGAATCCGGGACCGCCCTGAGCGGGTTGGCGACCAAGGACAAGTCCCGCGCCCTCGCCGCCATCGCCCTGCGCGGGGAGAACGACACCGATATTCTGCGCAACTACCGAGAAGTCAAGGACGCCTTCACGATTCCGGGGGTGGACGTGCGGGTCGGCGGTCTGCAGCCGATCGCGGGCACCCTCAGCGACACCATCGCCGACGACCTGCACCGCATGGAGTTGCTCGCCATCCCGCTCGTGGGCCTGCTGCTGTTCCTCATCTTCGGTGGCGTGGTCGCGGCCGCGCTTCCGCTCATGACCGGTCTGCTCACCATCTTCGGCGCGTTCGGCATCGTACGGTTCATCGCCAACTACACCGAGGTGAACTCCTTCGTCTCCGCGGTGGTCTCGATGGTCGGTCTGGGTCTGGCCATCGACTACGGCCTGTTCATCGTCAGCCGGTTCCGCGAGGAGTTGGCCGCCGGGCACGACACCCGCGCGGCGGTGCGGCGCTCGGTGCTGACGGCGGGTCGCACGGTGGTGTTCTCCGCGACGATGATCGTCGCCAGTCTCGGTGGGCTGCTGCTGTTTCCGCAGGGCTTCCTGAAATCCATGGCGTACGGGGCGATCGCGACGGTGTCCATCGCCGCGCTGACGGCGCTCACGATTCTGCCCGCGGTGCTGGCGGTGCTCGGTCCGCGGGTGGATATGTTGGGGCTGAAGACTTTTCGCCGGACCACCTCGGCCCAGGCGGTGGAGAACGGTTTCTGGGGGCGCAGCACGGGGTGGGTCATGAAGCACCCGCGCAAGGTCGCCGTGCCGTTGCTGCTCGCACTGGTGCTGTTGATCATCCCCATGCACAATCTGGTCTTCGGCGGCTTCAGCGAGAAGTATCTGCCGCCGGACAATCCGACCAGACTGGCCCAGGAAGAGATCGACAAGCACTTCCCACTGCGCAAGACGGACCCTCTGGAACTGGTCTTCATCTCCGACAATTCCAGCGCCGTCGGGCCGGTGTGGAGTCAGGCCAACAAGGCGCCGGGGCTGACCGGACGGTTCGAGATCCCGTCTCGCTCACCCTCGAACCCGGATATCTACCGGGCCAAGGCTCCCGTCGCCGATATCAACAATGCCGGAGACACCATCGAATATCTCCGTGCGCTGGAGCTCCCCGAGGGTATGACGCTGCTCGTCGGCGGTGTCCCCGCGCTGCAAAAGGACACCATCGACGCACTGCTGACCCGTATCCCGTGGATGATCGCGCTCGTCCTGCTGGTCACCACCGTGCTCATGTTCCTGACCTTCGGCTCACTCGTCCTGCCGCTCAAGGCGGCACTCATGAGCGGCCTCGGGTTGGGCTCCACGTTGGGCATCCTGACCTGGATATTCGTCGACGGGCACGGCGCTGGACTGTTGAACTTCACACCGCAGCCCGGCCAAGCGGTCATGGTGGTGCTCATCATCGCCATCGTCTACGGCCTGTCCATCGACTACGAGGTGTTCCTGGTCTCGCGCATGGTCGAGGCCCGCGCGAAGGGTGCGTCGACCGAGGACGCCATTCGTATCGGCACCGCGCAAACCGGCGGCATCATCACCGCGGCGGCCTTGATCCTGCTGGTCGTCACCGGCGCGTTCGCCTTCTCCGACCTGGTGATGATGCAGTACATCGCCTACGGCATGATCGCCGCGCTGTTCATCGACGCCACCGTGCTGCGCATGCTGCTGGTCCCCGCGACCATGAAGCTGCTCGGCGACCGGGTGTGGTGGGCTCCCGCTCGACTGAAGCGGCTGCAGCAACGGATCGGCTTGGGGGAGACCGGGCTCGACGAGGCGGATCCGCGCCCGGGCGACCGCGTCGACCTGGTCAAAACCACACCCGGGTGATTCCGACGAGTTCACCGGGGCGTTGCTGGCACTTCACCGGTTCTCAGTTTGGACCGGTATCGTGCGGGCGGCCCGCCGTAATGAATTCGTGATCTGGCGGGGACAGTGGATGTGTTTGGCGGAGGATTCATGGATGAGGGCCACAAGGCCGCGGCGCGCCGATTCAGCCGCCGGTCGCTGTTCGCCGCCACGGGTCTGCTCGGATTGGCGGCCGTCGGGGCCGCCGGTGTGAATGCCGCGCCCGAAGGGGTGCGGCGGGTGCTGCACTCCGCGTCGTTCGAGGAGACCACGCCCAATCAGCTGGGCCCGGTCGTCCAGACCGAACGGATGTACTCGGCGGCGCGGGGGCGCGAGGTCGACGTGGTGACCATTCTGCCGCCGGGGGTGCCCATCGGCGGACTGCCCATGTCGCTCCTGCTGCACGGCCGCAACGGCAATGCCCACACCGCCGCCGTCGGCGGTCTGGCCGAGGTGCTCACCGTGGCCGTCATGTCGCGGCTGGTGCCGCCGTTCGGCTTCATCGCCGTCGACGGCGGCGACAACTACTGGCATCGACAGCCCTCCGGCGACGACCCGATGGCCATGCTCGTGGACGAGGTCCCGGGCTGGTTGGCCGCGCGACGCCTGGGCGGCCCCGGCGGAAAACCCTTCGCCTGCACCGGCGTATCCATGGGCGGCTTCGGGGCCATGCTCTACGCGCGGCGCACCACCGAACTCGGCCGACCGGTCGATGCGATCGCCACCGTCTCCGCCGGACTCATGACGTCCTGGGCGGATATGAGCAAGCGGCACGCCTTCGTCGACGTGGCCAGTTGGGCTGCCATCGACCCGTTGCGCACCATCGACAAACTGGGTCCCGCCCCCATGGGCGTGTGGTGCGGCGACCGGGATCGGTTCATCGAGGGAAACCGCCAGTTCATCGCCCAGGCCCGACCGGAGGTCGGGTTGATCACGCCGGGTGGGCATACCGAGGAGTACTGGCGGACGGTTACTCCGGACGTGGTGCGGTTCTTGGCGGGGCATGTGCGGTGAGATTGGCCTGAGCGGTCGAGAAACGCGGTCTCGTGCGGAATTCGCGGGGGTCCGGCTGAATTTCGACCGTTGAGGACAAGCCACCACACGAAAATGCCCGCGCCATCCAACAGCGCGGGCATCCCCAATTCCTCGACGAACCTCAGCGGCGACGAATGGTCCGCTGCACACCCCGCATCTTCGCCCCGCCCGGAATAGGGCCCTTCGGCAGCGCCGGGCCGCCGCGGGTGGCGAGGGCCGAGAGGCGGCCCTCGATGAGGTCCATGCGCTTGGTGTCGATATTGCGGGGGAGCTTGGTGAGGTAGCGCTGCAGGTCCTTGAGCGGGACCTGGCCGGGGTCGTTGCCGATCACCACGTCGTAGATGGGGGTGTCGCCGATGAGGCGGGCGACCTTCTTCTTCTCCTGCGCGAGCAGGGATTTCAGCCGCTGCGGGGAGCCCTCGGCGACCAGGATGACGCCGGGCAGGCCGATGACGCGGTGCACGGCATCGAGCTGGGTGGTGGCCGCGACGCCCGGGGTGAAGCGCCACTTGCCCTGCATGTTCTCCAGCACCCACGCGGCCGCGCCCGCCTGGCCCTCGGCCCGCGCGTACACGCTCTTCTGCACGCGGCGGCCGAAGATGATGAACGCGGCGAGCGCGCCCAGCAGGATGCCGATCGGCAGCAGGAACCACTGCAGGTCGAAGATCAGGCCGATGATCAGGAAGATCGCGGTGACACCGACCAGCGCCCCGATCATCAGCGGCAACAGGAGCTTGTCTTCCTTGCGCGTCATCTGGAACGCCTGCCAGAGCTGCTGGCGACGCTCCTTCGACGCCTGCTTGCGCGCCGCCTTAGCCGCGGCCTTCGCTTCCTTCGACGGCTTCCCGCCCTTACCTGCTGCCATGGCACACAGGATAGTGGCCGCGCTCGCCCCGATCCGCGCCGGGATCGCGAGGTTCGCCGCGGGTGTCGCGCCACAACGAGATTCGACGGACGATGCCGTTCGCCGACACGTGCGGCCGCATGCGCCTCGGGGACGGCGTGCACCGCCCCGCCGCGGGTTTCGGTCCGTTCGTCTATCGCGGGCCTTGCTGTTCCGAGGCATCCCCCGGGGACCTCGCAGCGGCACCGAATTCGCTCGTCGCCGACGGCCACCGGGCGCCTGCCTCGCCCAGATCGGCATCGAACACCCCGACTACCGCGCCCGCGCACTCGATATCGGCGAATGCCTGAAGGTCCTCGACAGCCGCGGCCACACCAGGGCTTGCGCACCGCCGCCGAGGGATTCGGGGGCCCGCCCTGCCGCATCGGACTTCGGTGGCCCGCCACACCGGCCCCCGCCCGCCGCACCGCGCGACGGTTGGGGCCGCATACGGTGAGCGGGTGGACTACCTGCGCGCGCGGATCAGGGCATTGCCTTCGGCGGTGCTGTATCTGGTGATCGGCGGCGCGACCTCGCTGCTGGCGCTGTTCGCCGTGGTGGGGTTGTTCGTGGCGTTCGCGCTGTGCCTGGTCGGGGTGGGGATTCCGGTGCTGCCCGATGCCGTGCGCGCGGTGCGGCCGCTGCTCGGGTTCGAACGTGCCAGGGCGAGTGCGGAGCTGGGGGAGACGATCGCCGAGGTGTATCGGCCGTTCACCGGATCCGTGCGACAGCGGGTGGCGACGGTGTTCGAGGATCCGGCGAACCGGCGCGACATCACGTGGCTGTGTCTGCACGCGGCGACCGGCCTGACCATCGCGGGGCTCGCCGTCGGGCTGCCATTGAGCGCGGTGAACCAAATGCTGATTCCGCTGTACTGGCAGGCGGTGCCGGAGGGTGCGGTGCAGACCTTCGGCTTCGTCGTGAACTCCTGGGGGACCGCGCTGGCGAGCCTCGCTATCGCGATTCCCGTTGCGGCACTGGCACTTCAGGTTCCCGCGGCGGCCCACTGGCAGGCCCGCGCCGCCCGCTGGCTGCTCGCACCCACCCCGGACGTGGCGCTCGCGCACCGCGTCGCCGAACTGACCGCCACCCGCGCCGCCGCCCTCGATGCGCACGGCGCGGAACTGCGCCGCATCGAACGCGACCTGCACGACGGCGCACAGGCCCGCATGGCCGCGGTGATCATGCAGCTGGGCCTGGCCGAACAACTCCACGACCGTGATCCCGCGGCCGCCCGCGATCTGATGCGCAAGGCACAGGACACCGCTACCGACGCCCTCGCCGAACTCCGCGACGTACTGCGCAGCGTCTACCCGCCCGTCCTGTCGGATCGCGGCCTGTCGAGCGCGGTCGCGGCCCTCGCGGCCCGCAGCCCCATCCCGTGCACGGTGGCGGCGCACACCATCGGCCGCTGGCCTGCCGCGGTGGAGGCGGCCGCGTATTTCGTTGTGGCGGAAGCACTCACCAATGCCACCAAACACTCCGGCGCGGCGAATCTGGCGGTCACCATCGACGGCACCGCGCACCTGTTGACCGTCGAGATCAGCGACGACGGCGTGGGCGGCGCGCACGAGACCGAGGGCGGCGGCCTCGCGGGCATTCGCCGCCGTGCCGAGGCCCTCGACGGCCGCATGTCCCTCACCAGCCCGCCCGGCGGACCGACGGTGCTGCGGGTCGAACTCCCCTCCGGGCTCTGAGCGGGGCCGAGCCCGGCTGCCGGAGGCCCCGTGAACCTCGAGCGCGCGGGCTCACCGCCTACCTCAGTAAGGTGTGCCGCGTGGAGTTTCCGTGCGCGTCATGATCGCCGAGGACGACGCCCTGCTACGCGAAGGGCTCGCCCTCCTGCTGAATACGGCCGGAATCGAGGTCGTCGCCGCGGTCGACAATGCCGACGATTTCCTGAAGGCCGTGGCGGCTGACCGACCCGATGCCGTGGTGGTCGATGTACGCCTGCCTCCGACCTTCACCGACGACGGATTGCGAGCGGCGGTGCGGGCCCGCGAGATTCATCCCGGACTGCCGGTCCTGGTGCTGTCGGCCTACGTCGAGGACAGCTACGCCGCCGAACTCCTCGGCGACGGCGCGGGCGGCGTCGGCTACCTGCTCAAGGAACGCGTCGGCAAGGTGGACCGCTTCCTGGATTCGCTGCGCCGCGTCGCCGAGGGCGGCACCGCCATGGACCCGGAGGTGATCTCGCAGCTGCTGGTGCGCCGCAAGGCCGACGACCCGCTCTCGGCGCTCACCGCCCGGGAGCGAGAAGTGTTGTCGCTCATGGCGGAAGGCCACAACAACACCACCATCGCCGAACGTCTGGTGGTGAGCGAAGGCGCGGTGCTCAAACACATTCGCAGTATTTTCGCCAAGCTCGGGCTGACGGCGGACGAGGTGGGGCACCGTCGCGTACTCGCGGTCTTGGCCTACCTGAACGCGTGAAGGCCCGAACCCCGTGGGGCTCGGGCCATTACGGCATCACTTCGTACAGGTGATATCCGTAGCGGGCAGCGTCCCGTCCCGGAAGTACGCGTTCACCGCGTCGTACACGCAGCTGTTCTGGTAGCGCCCGAAGATCCAGTGGATGGGCACATCCCGCAGCGTCACCATGCGCGACGCCGTCAGCGCGCGATGCAAACCCTCGCCATTGTTGTAGGTGGTCCGGGTGTCGCCGGTCGACTGCACGATGAGCGCCGGAACCGCGTTGCGCACCACCGTGGTCGGCTCGGCGGGCGGATTCCAGAACGCGCACGGCGTGAGATTGTTGGCGAAGGCCCCGAACACCGGCTGCGATGCTCGCGCGGCCTCGATATTGCGCCAGTACCATTCGGGATCGCGGGGCGCCTCGACGTCACCGCACATGATCGCCATTTGCGGCGAACTGTCCTCGGGCCGTGCGGAGATCATGAACTCCAGCGACTTGTTCAGTTCTTCCGAGATATCGACGGGCTTGTCGTCCGCGGCATCGCGCAGCTGCCGCCACTGCTCGGCCACCATGGTGTACTGGTCGGGGCTGTCGAGCCCGGTGAACAGCACCAGCGGCAGATCGTGTTCGTCGACCTCGAAAGCCCCTATGCGAATCGGCTTCTCGGCCGAGCGGCGCACCAGATCCTCTACCCCCGCCCGCACCTCCTCGCGCGTGCTGCCGAAGTGGTACTCGCCGTCGTGGGCCGCCGCCCAGTCCGCCCACAGGTCCAAGGCGGCCTCGTTGGCGGGCCCCATATCCCGCATCATGTGCACCGGCCCATAGCGTTCCGGATCGACCGCGCTGTCCAGCACGATCCGGTCGCTGCGCTCCGGGAACATCTGCGTGAACACCGCACCGAGGTAGGTGCCGTACGAGGTCCCGTAGTAGCTCACCTTCTCCGCGCCGAGCGCCGCGCGCACCACATCCATATCGCGCGCCGTATTGCGGGTCGTGATGTAGGGCAGCCGCTCACCTTCCGCCTCGGCGCACCGCGTCGCCAGATCCGATTGCGTCGCCACGGATTCGTCGAATCCGGCCCGGTCCAGTCCGGCGGAGAGCAGTCCGAATCCGCGCGGCCAGTGGCAGTTCACCGGCGTCGACCGCCCGACGCCACGCGGATCCATGCCGATGAGGTCGTAGCTGGCCTTCACATCCGGGGTCATGGCCGCGCCGACATCCACCATGAAGTCCAGACCCGGGCCGCCCGGCCCACCCGGATTCGACAGGATCACGCCCTGCTTGTGCGCCGGATCGGCGGCAATGCGAGAGATGGCGACGGTGATCGTCTTCCCTTGCGGCTGGCTGTAATCCAGCGGCACGGTCACATCGGTGCACTGCGCTCCGGCCTCGTCCAGCTTGGCCACGTCGCAGGATTTCCACTCCAGGGCCTGGCCGTAGAAGCGATCCAGCCCGGTGTCGGGGGAGTCGCCCGCGGCACAGCCGATTCCGAACGGCAATGCCAAGCCGACCACCGCGAGCCACTGTCCGATCCTCATGCCGCACACACCGTTTCGTCGAAGGCCCGCGCTTCCGCATCGGCCTGTTCCTGTGTTTCCGGTAGCTGATTGATGATCACCGTCACCGCGGTCCCGTCGGCCCGCACACCATTGCGGGTGCCGAACCCGGGGATGCTGCCGCCGTGCCCCCACACCTCCTTGCCACAGGACACCGACTGGTGAATGAGCCCCAGCCCGTAGCCGTCGCCCGGATCCCGGTCGAAGGGGACCGTGCGGCGCATCTCCCGCAGCTGGTCGGCGGGGAGCAGCTCACCGTTCAGCAGCGCCGTGAAGAACTTGTTGATATCGGCTCCGGTGGAGATCATGGCACCGGCCGATCCGGCCCAGGACGGGTCGTAGGTGGTGAGATCGACGGGCTTGCCGTCGATCAGCTGATAGCCCACCGGATGCGGGTCGCGCACCTCACCGTCGGTGGGGAAATAGGTATCGCGCAGCCCCAGGCGCTGCACGATCCGGCGATCGATCTCACTCTGATACGACTGCCCGGTCACGCGGTCGATGAGCATGCCCAGCAGGATGTAGTTGGTATTGGTGTAGACCGCCCGCGTCCCCGGTTCGAAGCGCGGCGGCATATCCATGGCGATGCCCACCAACTCCTCGGGCGTGAAATGCCGCCACCGCAGCGACTGGTCGGTCGGCATGAGTTGCGTGGGACCGTTCGTCACCGCCGGATCGGTCGTCCCCAGATAGTCGGGCAGCCCGCTGGTGTGCTGCAAGAGCTGGCGCACCGTCACCCGGTTGCCGTCGTTGCCCTTGCCCCCGACCACGCCCGGCAGATACCGCTCCACCGGTGCGTCCAACTCCACCTTGCCCTCGGCCACCAGTTGCAGCACCACCGTGGCCACGAAGGTCTTGGTGTTGCTGCCGATACGCACCCGCGAGTGGTCGGGAATGGCCGCGCCGCTGCCGAGATCGCCGACGCCCGCCGAGATCACCCGCTCCCCGTCCGGGCCGCTGATCACGGCCTGCGCACCCGGAAACCCCTTGCTCACCAGCTGCTCCAACGCTGCCCGCACGGTCGCGTCGGAATCGTTCGACGTGGCCTCCGAACCGCCGCACGCCGTCACCGCCAACACCGCCCCCGCGACGACTCCGGCCATCGCGGCTCGAGCCGTATGACGCCGAAATGCCCTCGTGTGCACAAGAATCCTCCTGCTTCGGATCGGGAAGTCCGTGCTCCCGATGACCCTGTCGATGCTAGGAATTCGCGGCGTCGCTGCCCATGGCGCGCACACCCGAATCGCGGGTGGTGCGCACGCCAGAGCGCGAGGTAGTGCCAGCACTACCTCGCGCCGTGATCGTGTATGTCAGAACGAATTCATCAGGCGAATTCAGTTGTGGTTCTTGGCCTTTTCCCGAATGCTCTCCGCCAACTGCGCGGGCATGGCCTCGTGTCGCACATAGCGGCGGGTGAAATCGGCCGCCCCGCGCGCCAGCGAACGCAGGTCGATAGCGTAGCGGCTGAGCTCCAGTTCGGGGACCTCGGCGCGGATGGCGGTGCGCCCGCCGCGCCCGAGCGGTTCGGTGCCGAGCACCCGCCCGCGTCGGCTGGACAGATCGCCCAGCACCGGCCCCACGTACTCGTCCGACACCACCACCAGCACTTCGGCGATCGGCTCGAGCACATTGATCCGCGCCGCGGCGGCGGCCTCGCGCAGGGCCAGCGCACCGGCGGTCTGGAAGGCGGCATCGGAGGAGTCGACCGAATGCGCCTTGCCCTCGAACAGCGTCACCCGCACATCCACGAGCGGATATCCGGCGATCACCCCGCGCGCCGCCTGTGCGCGCACCCCCTTCTCCACCGACGGAATGAACTGTCGCGGAACGACTCCGCCCACCACCTTGTCCACGAATTCGATACCCGAACCCTCCGGCAGCGGCTGCACCTCGATCTCGCAGATGGCGTACTGGCCGTGCCCGCCGGACTGTTTCACATGCCGTCCACGCCCGGTGGCGGCGGTCGCGAAGGTCTCGCGCAGCGCCACCTTGTGGTCGATCACATCGACCTGCACCCCGAACCGGGTGCGCAGGCGCTCCAGGGCCACCTCGCGATGCGCCTCGCCCAGGCACCACAGCACCAGCTGTTTGGTATCCGGATTCTGCTCCAGCCGCACCGTCGGATCCTCGGCCACCAATCGGCTCAAACCCTGGGAGAGCTTGTCCTCGTCGGCTTTGGAGTGCGCCTGCACCGCCACCGGCAGCAGCGGGTCGGGCATGGTCCACGGCTCGATGAGCAGCGGGGCGTCCTTGGCCGAGAGCGTATCGCCGGTCTCGGCGTGCGCGAGTTTGGTGACACAGGCGATATCACCGGCGATGGCCTGGCCGAGGGGGCGCTGCTGTTTGCCGAACGGCGCGGAGACGGCCCCGACCCGCTCGTCGGAGTCGTGGTTCGTCGTCTCCGACGGTCCGTGTCCGCAGACGTGCACGGTGTCGTCGGCGTGCAGGGTGCCGGAGAAGACGCGAACCAGGGACAGTCGGCCGACATACGGGTCCGAGGCGGTGCGGATGACCTCGGCGGCCAAGGGCCCCTTCGGATCACAGAGCAACGGTTCCGGTGTGCCGCCGGAGATGCCGCTCGCCGCGACCGGATGTTCCGCGGGCGTCGGGAAGCCGCGCGTGATCAGCTCCAGGATCTCCACCGTGCCCAAACCCTGCCGTGCCCCCTCCGGGGGAGGCGCGGCGATCAGCACCGGATGGAAACTGCCTCGGGCGACGGCCTTTTCGAGATCCTCCTCGAGGGTGGCCAGTTCGATCTCCTCACCGCCGATGTAGCGGTCCATGAGGCTCTCGTCCTCGCTCTCGGCGATGATGCCCTCGATGAGCCGATTGCGCGCCTCCTCCAACTGCGCCAATTGATCCTCGGAGGCCGGTGTTTCGATGCGCTCGCCGGTCACGTAGTCGTACACGTGCTGCGCCAGCAGGTCGATGAGCCCGATCACCGGCCGATGCCCGTCGGCGCTCTTCTCGCCGTATACCGGAAGATGAAGCGGCAGAATGGATTCCGATACCCCACCGCCGAGAATTTCCCGGCAGGTCTCGGTCATCTCCTCGAAATCCGCACGGGCGGTGTCCAAATGGGTGAGCACAATGGCGCGCGGCATCCCGACTTTCGCGCATTCCTCCCACAACGCCAGCGTCGGGCCGCTCACGCCCTCGACTCCGGCGGCCGCCGAGACAATGAAAAGGGCCGCGTCCGCTGCTCGCAGACCGGCCCGCAATTCCCCGACGAAATCCGCGTATCCGGGGGTATCCAATACATTGATCTTGTATCGCTCCCACCCCATCGGCACCACCGACAATTGCACCGAGCGATGTTGTCGCTGCTCGATATCGTCGTAATCGGAGACGGAGGTGCCGTCCTCCACCCTCCCACATCGGGGCACCACCCCCGTGGCCACCGCCAAGGCCTCCACCAGCGTGGTCTTTCCCGACCCGCTGTGGCCCACCAGCACCACATTGCGTATGTCCTCCGGCCGTTCGGCCGTCACTGCCCTGCCATTCGCGCCTGCCGACGCACTCGTCTTTTCGACCATCTGGCTCGCTCCCCTGGTCGCCACGTGCGGTACTTCGAGCTTCCCACCGCCGGGGCGATCACGTCCACGAAACCAGGAGAACGACGCGGAAGGGACATGACGCGAACATTCTCGGAACTCCCGGAAACGAATACCGACCCGGTCGAATACGCGTGTTGTCGCCAGACGAGAAACCGCCCCGCACATGTCGTGCGGGGCGGTTTGCGTCGAATTCGTCGCGGCTAGGAGCCGAAGCGCGCCAGCACGGAGGTGGCCTCCTGCGAGGCGGTGCCCTCCTCGGCGAGATGCGCCATCTCCGGCGCGATTTCGCGGCCGTGGAACTTCATCGCCTGGGCGTAGAGCCGACCCGCGCGGTAGGACGAGCGCACCAGCGGTCCGGCCATCACACCGGCGAAGCCGAGGTTCTCGGCGAAGCGGGAGTGCTCCACGAACTCCTCCGGCTTCACCCAGCGGTCCACCGGATGGTGGCGCGGCGAGGGCCGCAGGTACTGGGTGATGGTGAGGATGTCGCAGCCCGCCTCGTGCAGGTCGCGCATGGCCTGGGTGACCTCTTCCGGGGTCTCGCCCATGCCCAGGATGAGGTTCGACTTGGTGACCAGACCGGCCTCGCGGGCGGCGGTGAGCACCGCCAGGGAGCGCTCGTAGCGGAAGGCCGGGCGAATGCGCTTGAAGATGCGCGGCACCGTCTCCACATTGTGGGCGAGCACCTCGGGGCGGGAGGCGAAGACCTCGGCCAGCTGTTCGGGCACGGCATTGAAGTCGGGAATGAGCAGCTCCACGCCGGTGTGCGGGTTCAGCTGCTTGATGGCGCGCACGGTCTCGGCGTAGAGCCACGCGCCGCCGTCCTCGAGATCGTCGCGGGCCACACCGGTGATGGTGGAGTAGCGCAGCCCCATGGCCTGCACGCTCTCGGCCACGCGCCGCGGCTCGTCGCGGTCCAGCGCGGCGGGCTTGCCGGTGTCGATCTGGCAGAAGTCGCAGCGCCGCGTGCACTGCTCGCCGCCGATCAGGAAGGTGGCCTCACGGTCTTCCCAACACTCGAAGATGTTGGGACACCCCGCCTCCTCGCAGACCGTGTGCAGCCCTTCGCGTTTCACGAGGCCCTTGAGTTCGGAGTACTCCGGACCCATGGTGGCGCGGGTGCGAATCCACTTGGGTTTGCGCTCGATCGGGGTCTCGGCGTTGCGAGCCTCGATGCGAAGGAGCTTGCGGCCGTTGGGTGCGGCCGAATTGTTCGGTGTCGGGGTGTCGACGGAGGTCACTGAAACGACTCTACGCTCGTGATCGGATGGAGATCATTCGGCCTTGACGGGGGCCGTGGTCACGACCTTGGGCGGGGCCGTGGTCTCGGCTTTCGCGGTGCGAGCCAGGGTGTGGTCGGAGACCGGGAGATCACCGTCGAGCGCGCGGGCGATGGCCTCGGCCACCAGCGGCCGCACCTCCGCCACGGTCACCTCACGACCCAGTTCCCGGGTCAGCGTCGTGACACCGGCATCGCGAATCCCACACGGCACTATCGCCTGGAAACCGTCCAGTGCGGAATTGCAGTTGAACGAGACGCCGTGCAGCGTCACGCCCCGCTGCACCCGCACGCCGATCGCGGAGATCTTGCGCTCGGGCAGGAAATCGTTCGCGGGCACCCACACGCCCGAACGCCCTTCCACGCGACCGACATTCAGCCCGAGCTGCCCGCACACGTGAATGATCGCCTCCTCGATGCGCCGCACATAGGCGACCACATCGACCGGCTCGGCCAGCCGCACGATCGGATACCCGACCAGCTGCCCCGGCCCGTGCCAGGTGATCTTGCCGCCGCGATCCACCTGCACCACGGGGCTGCCGTCGATCGGCATGTCCTCCGGTTCGGTGCGGCGGCCCGCGGTGAAGACCGACGGATGTTCCAGCAGCAGCAGTCGATCCTGGCCGATGCCCTCGGCGCGTTCGGCGGCAATGGCGCGCTGCCGATCCCAGGCCAGGTGGTAGTCGATGAGACCCAGATCCTCGATCAGCAGCGGGGTCCGGTCGTATCGGGCCGAGGCGCGGGCCGGGATGGCGGCCGGGGTGCTCGGAACGCTGGTAGTGCTCTCGCTCACGACTGGGACGTTACGCCATCGTCGAAGAGCAGTTGCATGAGTGTCAGGTCCATCCAGCGATCGAATTTGCGGCCCACCTCCGGTAGCTGCCCGACCACGCGGAATCCGAATTTCTCGTGCAGCGCGATGGAGACGGTATTGGAGGATTCGATAGCCGCGATCATGGCGTGCACCCCGCCTTGGCGCGCGCGGACCAACAGTTCGGCCATGAGCGCGCGGGCCACGCCGCGGCGGTGGAAGCGCTCGGCCACATACACCGAATTCTCCACGGAGAAGCGGTAACCCGACTTCGGGCGGAACTGCCCATAGCTCGCGTATCCGGCGACCGCGCCGTCGATCTCGGCCACCAGGATCGGGCATCCGGCTCGGGTGCGGGCCTGGAACCACGCGGTGCGCTCGTCGAGATCGGCCAGCTCGGTATCCCAGATGGCGGTGGTCTCGGCGATGGCGTTGTTGTGGATCGCCAGGATCTCCGGCAGATCACTCGCACGGGCATCACGCACCAGCAGGTCGGCCGGTGCGAGCATGGCGGGGGAGGATGCGTCGCTCACCCGTCCACGGTAGCCAGCGCCGCCGTGTGACCCGGACCTCGCCTCAGCCGCCGAGGCAGTCGAGGAACTCGGAGGTCGACGACATATGCGGCACACAGGCAAAAGGGTTGTCGAAACTCGGAATCGAATACCCGGCGGTAAGGATGGCGAGTGCGGCGACCAATTCTGCGGCGAATGCTCTGAAGTAGATGGATTTGAACATGGCGGTCACGCCTGTCTCGCTCGGCGGCCCGCTTGCGCAACGGGTCTGACTTGGGCAATCCAGTCTAGCTACCGGTGGGTTACCCAGGGGTGCGTTGGCGAAACCGAGACCATGCTGGTGGTGGCCCTGGCCAGGGCGTGGTGGAGCGGGGCGAAAGTTCGCTCGACTGGGGCTCAGCGGCCGAGTGCGGCGGTGAGTGCGGCGCCGATGGTGGGGTGCTGGAAGGTGTAGCCCGCCTCTTCGAGCACCGCCGGAATGGCGCGCTGGCCGTGCAGGATCGCCTCGTCGGCGAATTCGCCGACCGCCGCGCGCAGGGCGAAGGCGGGCACCACGAACGGGGTGGGGCGATGCAGCGCCCGGCCCAGGGCCCGATTGAATTCGGCATTGGTGACCGGTGCGGGGCCGACCAGGTTGACCGGTCCGGAGATCGCGGCGGTGGTGAGCGCGAACAGGATCGCGCCGATCTCGTCGTCGAGGGAGATCCACGGCAGGTACTGGCGGCCATTGCCGAGCCGACCGCCCAGTCCGAGTGAGTAGAGCGGCCGGAGCATGCCCAGCATGCCGCCGTGCGGGGCCATGACCACCGCGCTGCGCAACAGCACGGTCCGGACGCCCGCGGTCGCGGCGGGCTCGGTCGCGGCCTCCCAGTCCTGGCACAGCGCGGCCAGGAAACCCGTTCCGGCAGGGGAACTTTCGGTCAGCACCCGGTCGCCGGTGTGGTCGCCGTAGTAGCCGACCGCGCTCGCGTTGACCAGGGTAGGCACACTCGATTCGGCGGCCGCCGAGGCGAGCACGTCGGTCGGGGTGATGCGGCTGTCGCGCAGTTCCTGTTTGAAACTGCCGGTCCAGCGCCGCCGCCCGACGCTCACACCGCAGAGGTTCACCACGGCGTCGGCGTCGCGCAGCGCGCGCTGGTCGAGGTCGGCGCGGGCCGGATCCCACGTGAACTCGTCACGCGCGGCCGCGGGACGGCGCACGAGGCGGGTGACCTCGTGCCCGTCGCGGCGCAGGGCCGCGACGAGTGCCGTCCCGATCAGACCGGAGGACCCGGCCACCACGACCTTCATCGCTACAGGCCGAGATCGCCTTCGAACGCCGCCTCTTCCAGCCGATGCCGGATGGTGCTGAGGAAGCGACCGGCGTCCGCGCCGTCGATGAGCCGGTGATCGTAGGTCAGCGGCAGGAACGCCATCGAGCGAATGCCGATGGCCTCGCTGCCGTTGTCGCTGATCACCATGGGGCGCTTGACGATCGCGCCGGTGCCCAGCATCGCGGCCTGCGGCGGCAGCAGGATCGGGGTGTCGAACAGCGCGCCCTGCGAGCCGATATTGGTGACCGTGAAGGTGCCGCCCGACAGCTCGTCCGGCTTGAGGCCGCCATTGCGGGCGCGGTTGGCGATATCGGCGATGGCCCGGGCCAATCCGGCCAGCGACAGGTCGTTGGCATTGTGGATGACCGGGGACAGCAGACCCTGCTCGGTGTCGACGGCAATGCCCAGGTTGACCACCGAGTGGTAGGTGATCTGCTTGGAATCCATGTCGTAGGAGGCGTTCACGTTCGGGTGCACGCCCAGGGCCTCGATGGCGGCCTTGGCGAAGAACGGCAGGAACGTGAGCTTGACGCCCTCGCGCGCCTGGAACGCGTCCTTGGCCTTGTTGCGCAGCGCCGCGATCTTGGTCATATCGACCTCGTGCACCTGGGTGAGCTGCGCGGTGGTCTGCAGCGACTCCAGGGTCTTGGTGGCCGTGATCTGCCGGATGCGGCTGGCCTTCTGGGTGGTGCCCGGAAGGTGGGCCAGCTGCGGGCGCGGCGCCGAGGTGGCGGCGGGCGACTGGGCGGCGGGGGCCTGCGCGGCGGCCGGAGCCGGGGCCTTCTTGGACTCGGCGGCGGCGAGCACATCCTGTTTGCGGATACGGCCGCCGACACCGGAACCGGTGACGGAGGACAAGTCCACGTCGTGCTCGGCGGCGAGCTTGCGCACCAGCGGGGTCACGTAGGGGCCGCCGTTGGCGGAGGGCTCCTCCGCGGGGGTGGCACCGGCCGGGACCGGGGCGGGCTTCTGCTCGGGCTTGGGGGCCTCGGCGGGCTTGGGCGCGGGGGCCTGGGCGGCGGGCTCGGGCTTGGGTTCCGGCTTGGGCTCGGGCTTCGGCTCCGGCTTGGGCTCGGGGGCCGGGGCGGGCTTGGAAGCCGGTGCGCCGCTGCCGATTACGCCGAGCTGGCCGCCGACGTTCACGACGTCGTCTTCCTGCGCGGTGATCTCCAGCAGGGTGCCCGCGACGGGCGAGGGGATCTCGGTGTCGACCTTGTCGGTGGAGACCTCGAGCAGTGGCTCGTCGACCTCGACCTGATCGCCGACCTGCTTGAGCCAGCGGGTGACGGTGCCCTCGGTGACCGATTCGCCGAGCTCCGGCATCTTGACCGGGGTGCCTTCGCCGGAACCGGAGGCGGCGGGGGCCTCCTCGGCCGGGGCGGGGGCGCTGGCGGCCGGGGCGGGCTCGGGGGCCGGAGCGGGCGCTTCCTCGGCGGGGGCGGCTTCGGGGGCGGGCGCGGAATCCTGGGCGGGAGCCTCACCGGCATCACCGATCACCGCGAGTTCGCCACCGACCTCGACGACGTCGTCCTCCTGGGCGCTGATCTTGACCAGCACACCGGCGGCGGGCGACGGGATCTCGGTGTCGACCTTGTCGGTGGAGACCTCGAGCAGCGGCTCGTCGACCTCGACCGTGTCTCCTTCCTGCTTCAGCCACCTGGTCACAGTGCCCTCGGTGACGCTCTCACCAAGAGCTGGCATCTGGACGGAGAAGGCCATGTCCGTTGACTCCTCTGACTGCTCGTCGGGTTAAACAGTTCGTCTCTCGTCGGCATCGGCCGCGGGTCGCGGCGGTCCCGTCAAGCCACCGATCATTCTGTGGCACCGGAGATCCGTAGGTTGTTGTTCCAGCTCCCCATCCTTGCACTACCGCGCGTGCGGCGTGTCACAGGGCGGCCGATCTTCCCACCTCTCCCGCCGACCACCCGCCCGGTGAGCCACACCCCGCCGCGCCGAGCTGCGTTGATAGCAATCCCGTCGTGTCAAAATTCACGACACCCCACCCCGTGTCGCCCCGCTCGCCCCACACGACCACACGTGCGCGCCCCCACGCGAGCGTTGTGGACATCGACCAATAGCGCTGCGGCAGACCGTCGCACGAGCCCTTCGTGAACTATGCGGGCGTCCCCGTTCGCGACGGCACCGGGGCGGGTGCGGCCGATATCAACTCAGGACGGCGATGGCACCGGAGCGGGTGCTGCCGATACGAACTCATACCCGCGACGACACCGGGGCGAATGCGGCCGATACGAACTCATTCCCGCGACGACACCTGGGCGGATGCGGCCACTACGAACTCATACCCGCGATGGCAGCGGCGGATGCGGCCGATATGAAATCAGACCCGCGACGGCACCGCGCGGCGCGGCCGGGGGTTGGTGCCAATGCCAGAACAGACCGGTGGCGATATAGGTGCGCGACGACGACCCCGGAGGCTAGCCGACGCCGCGTGTGGGGACTTTCCAAATCCGCTCGACGGTCGGTCGCGGCGCGGGGCAGTCTCGCGGTATGACCGACACACCGAAACTGCCCGAAGGCTACGAACTTTCCACCGATCCCGCGCGCATCGATGCCGAGCGCGTCCACCACTGGCTGTCGACCGACGCGTACTGGGCCATGGGGCGGCCACGAGAGAAGGTCGAACGGACAATCGCCGGGTCACTCAACTTCGGTGTGTACGAAACCGTTTCGGGGGACCAGGTGGCATACGCGCGGGTGATCACCGACAGCGAGACCTTCGCGTGGCTCTGCGACGTCTACGTCGCCCCGTCGGTACGCGGCAAGGGCATCGGCTCCGCCCTAGTAGTCGCCATCCGCGAAGAGCTACGCCCCCGCAGCCTCCGCCGCATCCTCCTCGCCACCGCGGACGCACACAGCGTCTACGCGAAGCTCGGGTTCGCCCCTCTGGCGAAACCGGGGGAGTGGATGGCTTTGGAATTCTGAGACTCGCTGTCGCCGCCGCAGCCATGGCCGCGGCGGCAAAAAGTCAGTGTCGGTGCTGTGGCCGTCACCGCCGCCGTCGTTGCGTCCACCGGCGCTACTGGCCGCAGCCGTCGTGGACGGGTCGGGCGGGTCGCCGTTGCGGGAGGTGGTTGGCCTCCTGGGGCGGATGCTGTGTTGCGGCTGTGTTTTCGCTGTGGAGTCGGGTGCGGGCTGCCGGATTGGGGTCGGCGCTGGCACTATCGAGGGAGGTAGTAGCGGTTTTCCGGCTCCGGAGAGGAGGTGGCCGGGTGGGTTTCTTGGATCGGCTGCGTGCTGGGGTGGTGCGTGAGCGGGCGGAGGATGCGGCGTATCTGCGGGAGTGGACGCGGGCACACCATGGCGTGGAGGCGTTCGTGGAGCCGCGGACGACGGTTACCGATGTGACCGTTGTGCTGGTGGCGTATGACGGCGAGTGGACTCGGCGTGTTGTGGGTGAGCGTGGTGCGCAACGGCTTTCGGGCGACCTCGGTATTCCGGTCTACGATGTGCGGCGCGTGGGGTACCCGCAGCGGATGCGGGATCATGATGCGAGGCGGCGGATTCAGCGGCGGCGGGCGATGCTGGCGGACGAGTGAGTGTTGGCCTCAGCGGTCGGAAATCGGGTTCGAGGGCCGATTTCGGGCTCGCGCGGGCGATTTGTGACCGCTCAGGCCTATCGCCCCCGCGACTCGATCAGCTGGTCCGCAACCCGGGCCAACCATACTGCGGCGGTCCTCCTGCTGGCCCAGCACGATGAGCCGGTGCCGACGGTGCAGCTTCGACGGGCGCCTGCCGTTGTGCCTGTTGCTGGAGCTGCTCGGCCGCCTGCCGCCGGAACTCGTCCATGTCCATCCACATGACCTGCTGCACAACGTCTTCCAGCTGCGCCGCGGTCAAGAACCCGGCGTGCTTGTACACCGGCAGGCCCTCGCGGAACGCCATGATGGTCGGGTACCCCGTGAGCTCCACGGCGGCGACCAGACCCGGTTCCTTGTCACCGTCGACGGTGGCGTGCACGATCTGCGGATGTGTCGCGGCCGAGGCCTGGTAGACCGGCGCGAAGCGCGTGCACCATCCGCACCATTCGGCCCAGAAGTCCACCAGCACTATGTGATTGCTCGCCACCGTCTGCTGGAAGTCGTGCTGGCTCAGCGCGCGTGTGGACATCCAGAACCCTCCCGAAACAGCTCGCCCCAACCGGCCGAGCCGCCGATCGACGACACCGGTCCAGGATTATGGCACGCCGGTCGGACACCGGCACGACACCTACCGCGCCCATTCGTCGTCGGGGCCAACATCGAACCAGCACGCCCACGGCTGAACCGAGTTGCGTATTTCCACGCTCGGATACCCCAATGCGCCGCCAACAGTGCTCCGGGCGGGACGGTCATCACAGCCAGCCGCTGGGCCGAACACATCGGTCGGTATGCGCGGCAACACCAAATGGCCGCGGACCACGGCGGGAGCGAGGCCATCGACCCGCGCTCCCGCCGGTTCAGCTACTCCGCCGCAATGTCCTCGATCGTGCTGATCAAGGTGCGGACCGGCACGCCCGTGCCACCCTTCGGCGTGTAACCCCACGGGCCGCCCGTGTTGTAGGACGGCCCCGCGATATCCACGTGCGCCCACTGGACGTTCTCGGGGACGAATTCCTTGAGGAACAGTCCGGCCGAGAGCATGCCGCCCCAGCGGTGCGGCGCGACATTCGCCAGGTCGGCGATCTTGGAGTTGATGTCGGCGCGCAATTCCTTGGGAAGTGGCATGGGCCAACCGTTTTCGCCGACGGACTGGGAGATGCGGGCGACGCGGTCGCGGAATTCGTCGGTGCCCATGACGCCCGGGGTGCGGGTGCCGAGGGCCACCATCTGCGCACCGGTGAGGGTGGCGACGTCGATGAGGTAGTCCGGCTCGTCCTCGCCCGCGCGGACGATGGCGTCGGCCAGGATGAGCCGCCCCTCGGCATCGGTGTTGAGCACCTCGACGGTGGTACCGCCGTACTGGGTGAGCACATCGCCGGGTCGCTGCGCGGTAGCCGACGGCATGTTCTCGGCCATGGGCACGGTCGCGGTCACGGTGACCGGCAGGCTCAGCCGAGCGGCGAGCAGCGTGGTGGCGATGACCGCCGCCGCACCCGCCATATCGGAGGTCATGTTCTCCATGTTCGCGGCGGGCTTGATGGAGATGCCGCCGGTGTCGAAGGTGATCCCCTTGCCCACGAGCGCGACCTTCTTGTCACCGCCCGCGTAGGTGATGCGAATCAGCCGCGGCGGCCGCGAGGACCCCTGCCCGACGCCGATGATGCCGCCGTACCCGCCGTCGGCGAGCGCCTTCTCGTCGAGAATCTCCACCTGAAGCCCCGCGGCCTTCGCCAATTCCGCCGCGCGATCGGCGAATTCGGCCGGGAACAGATCGTTCGGCGGCGTGTTCACGAAATCCCGTGCGGTGGCGACGGCTTCGGCGATCGCCTGCGCCCGGAACAGCTCCTCCTCGCCGAATCCCGGTTCCGGAACCAGGAATTCGACCCGCCGCACCGGCCCCTCATCGGCCTTCGGCGCGGACTTGCCCGACCGGTACGGCGTGAACGTGTACGCGCCGAGGTAGAACCCCTCCGCCGCCGCACCCAGGTCCAGCCCGGACAGCGTCGTCACCGCCGTGCCGGTCCCGCTCAGCGCGCGCCCCGCGACCCCCGCGGATTTGCGCACCTGTTCGGCGTCGACCTTGTCGGCCGCCCCGAGCCCCACGGCCAGCACACTGTCCACGCCGAGCCCGTCGGGCGCGGGAATCCGGGTCAGCTCCTCGGGCTTGCCCTTCGCCCCGACCGCCCGCAGTGCCGCCACCAACGCCGCGCGCGTCCGCGCGTCGAGCACATCGTCGAAGGCGTCCGCCGGGGCGATCACCGGCCCGTCGTCCGAGGTCGTGATTCCCACGACGAGGACATCGGCCTCGCCGATGCTCACGGTACGTACCAGTTCCGGCCCGAGCGAACGATCTGCAACAGCTGTCATGGCTGCCACGTTACTGGGCGTGTCGGGTCGGGTCCCGGTCGGCGCGGAGCACGGCGGTGGCGACGGAAAATCCCCTCGTACCAGACCACGGCATATGCGACCGTGGTCTGGTTATGAACGACAAGGACATGGTCAGGCTCTCCAAGCGCCTGTCGAATTGGCTCCGCCACCACCCGGAGGCCATCGGCCTGGACCTCGATACGGCCGGTTGGGTGCCCGTCGACGCGCTGCTGCGTCAGGCCGCCGCCCACGGCAAGGGCTTCACCCGCGCCCAACTAGACCTGGTGGTCGAGCGAAACAACAAGCGCCGCTTCGAATTCGACGATGCGGGGACCGCCATTCGAGCCCGGCAAGGCCACTCCATCCCCGTGCGGCTGGGCTATGCCGCCGCCGAACCCCCGGCCGTCCTCTACCACGGCACCACCACCCGAACACTGCCGCTCATCCTGGCCGAGGGCCTACGCCCCATGCGCCGTCACGCCGTCCATCTCTCCGCCGACACCGACACCGCCCAGGCCGTCGGCACCCGGCACGGCACACCGGTCATCCTCACCGTGGACGCCGCCGCCATGCACCGCGACGGCCACGAATTCGCGGTCACCGGCAACGGCGTCTGGCTCGTCTCCTCGGTAGAACCGCGCTATCTCCAGCCGCTGAACTCCAGCGGGTAGAGCACTCGGTCTCATTGCACCGCAGTGGGTTCGAAGTCCTCTGGAAAATACCGCGCCGCCACACCGTCGAAAAGCAGTGTGAGACAGGTGTCGAGCAGCTCGTCGAGGTCGAGAGCGATTCCGTCGGCATCGGGTTCGAAGAACTCCGCCAGCATGGGATGGCTCTCGGGGGAGACGAGCGCGATCGCCTCGGCGGTGCGCGGATCGGCGGGGTCGGGCCCGAGCGGGGTGCGCTCGGTGGCCAGGAGCAGTCCCAGGCCCTGCACCAGCCCGGAGACCGACAGGTAGATCGGCAGCATGGTCTGCTGCGTCATTCCTGGTCGATACAGCGCTGCGAAGAAGCGCTCGAGGTGGTCCAACAGGGCCGGACCCATCGGCGGACGGGTCTGCGCGAGCAGCGGCAGCATCCACAGATGACGCCGGTACATTCGCCACTCGCCGCGCGCCTCGTACCCGAGCCGAGCCCGCCACCCGGTGAGATCCGTTGGCGGAGGCGGTGTCTCGGCCAAGACGAGTTCCGCCATCTCCGCGAGCAAGCTGTCGCGATCGGGAAAGTGCCGGTACAACCCGGTGGTCGCCACCCCCAACTCGGTGGCGAGCCGCCGCATGGACAGCGCATCGAGGCCCTCCCGATCGGCCAACGCCACCGCCGCGCGAACGATGGCGACCGTTGTCAGCCGCCGCGGCCGGGCCGCACGTCGCGCGGGCGGCACCGCGCTGCGCCGCGCCCGATACGCCCTGGCCTGGCAGGACCGCGAACAGTACCGCCGTCGCCGACCCACTCCGGCCTGCTCGAGCTCCGTCCCACACACCGCGCACCCCGGCCGCTCGGATTTCATCACAACACCCAGTGTGACGAAATGGTCGTAAACCCGTCCACATCTCCATACCTTGGCTTGCGAGGACACCGTTCACTTCGGGAGGTTGCAGATGGATTCGCAGTTGGTGGCTCGTCGGGCGGGACTCGACGAGCTCGACAATGTCAGCCGGGTATTCGCCGAGGCGAGCGCGGACGAGGTGGTGTTCAGCTGGGTGATGGAGGGCCAGGGCGAGATCGCCGACCAGTTCCGCACGACGCACGCGCCGGAAATGATCGAGCGCACCATGCGCGAGGACGAGGTGTGGGTCGCCGGTGTCGGCGACGAGGTGTGGGCGGTATCGCTGTGGCACACCGTCACCAGCACGGAGCGCTACGCCCGCGAAGCCGCCGAGATGCGCGAGCTGTACGCCAATGCCCCGTTGCAGCCGTTCCGGCGTTTGACGGCATTGACGGGCCTGCTCGAAAAGACCCATCCGGCCGAATTCCCGCACCGCTACCTGCATGTCATCGTCACGTTGCCCGAACATCGCGGTAAGGGCGCGGGCGCGGCCATCATCACCGATCGGGTGAAGGCGGCCGCCGACGCGGGCGTGCCCGCCTATCTGGAGGCCAGCACCGAGCGTTCGGCTCGCCTGTACGAGCGCTGCGGCTTCGTCCATGAGGGCGAGCACATCGTGCTGCCGGAGAACGGGCCGACCTTGCGGCCCATGTGGTTCCGCGGCTGACAGCACGGCATCCGCCCCGGCACCGACGCCGGGGCGGATGCGCGTCTACCTGGAAACCAGGTGCGGCACCAGCGTTTCCGCCTCCGCGACGAAGTCGAGAATGGCTTCGGTGACCATCCGGTGTACCGGTTCGTGCAGCAGATCGTGTCCGGCATTGGGGAATTCGCGCATTCGCGTACCCGGCCGCATGGCGCACCAGCCGCGAATCGGCCCGATCGGCGCGCGCCGGTCGTCGCCGCCGTGCAGCACCAGCGTCGGCGCGCGCGGCGCCGGAACATCCAGTATCGCCGCCTTTTCCGGCGTTCCGCAGAGCACGACGGCGGAAACCGCGTCCACCACAGGCGATCCCGATTGCAGGGCGATGAGCGCCGTCCCGGCCCCGAGCGAATGCCCGATGACCGTCATGGGAAGTTCCGGGCGCGCGTCCCGCACCAATTCCATGAATAGCAGGGCATTTGCCGCCAGATCGTCGATCGGCGCGATCGAATCGGTCTCGCCCTCACTGAGTCCGTGACCGATGTGGTCGATTCCCCACACCTCGATCCCGTGCCGGTTCAGCGCCCGGGCGAACCGGTGATAATCAGCGCTCTGCTGGCCGAGACCGTGCAGCAGCACCACAACAGCTGTGGGAGATTCGATCGGCCATCTTCGGTAATGCACCAGGCCGCTCACACCCTCGAAGTAACGCACCCGGGGATTGTGTCAGAGATAGCCTGTCCTCACTTGTGTGATGGATCACGATACCGCGCATTATGTTCCAGACCCGCCGGTGTCGCACCCCGCCGATCCCGGTTCGGGTTACTAGGCTGGGCGAACCGCTCGGGCGGTGGGATGAAGGGTTGCGTACTGGTGGAGTTGCGTGGCGAGGTGTTGCCCGGATTTGCCTGGGAGTGGCCGCAGAAGGCGGAGCGGGTGCTGCGTTTCGAACGGCCGCAACGCATCTGGGAGCGGGAGCGGGTTCCCGGTCGCAGTCGCCCCTATGTGGTCGCGACCTTCAATCTGAAGGGCGGCGTGGGGAAAACGACCACCACCGCGGCGCTGGCCGAGATCCTCTCCGTCGAATTCGGTAAGAAAGTCCTGCTCATCGACCTGGATCCGCAGCGCAATCTCACCACCATGATGGTCGGGGAAAGGCATGCGACGGAACTGGATTCCGGTGACCACACCCTGGCCTCGGTCTTCGGCGACGTCCTCGAGGGTTTCCGCCCCCGCGACGCCGCGGCCCTGGTACGCCACAATGTCTCGGCCATGCACGCGGTCGACTCGGTGGACCTGCTGCCCTCCTCGCTGAAACTCATTGCGCTCCAGGACGATCTGACCCACGTCGACGTCGTGGACCCCACCGCCATTCTCGCCGACGCCCTGAGCGGCGTGCTGTTCGCCTACGACTACGTCCTCATCGACTGCCCGCCGAGCCTCGGCCTGATCACCCAGAACGGTCTGCGCATAGCCGACGGATACGTCATCCCGACCATTCCCGACTTCATGTCGACCTACGGAATTCCGGCGGTACAGGCCAGAATTCGGCAACTGTCCACCCGGTGGGGTTCGCCCATCGAGGAGCTCGGCGTCGTGGTCACCAAATACCGCCGCTCCTCGGCGGTGCACCAGCGCATCCTGGAGGATCTGCGCGGCAACCGCAGCCTGCCGCGCCTGTTCCCGACCCGCATCCCGGAGTCGAACCAGATCGCGGCGGCGGCCGAGTACGTCGACTTCGGCAGCCTGCGGCAGAAGTACGGGACGGGCGGGCAGTTCCTCGCCCTGCGCGAGCTGACCGACGATTTCCTGAGCACCACCCGCATCAAGCTGGCGTGGGGGCGCTGAGCTCAGCTGGCCTTCGCCGGGGTGATCACCGGTAGCACCCGCTCCGGCGTCCCCGCGTCCACCAATTCGCCGTCGCGCAGCATCAGGCAGTGGTCGGCCGCGAGGGCCTCGGCCCGATCGTGGGTGGCGTGCACGACGGTGACGCCCGCTGCCGCCGCGTCGCGAATCGTGCGCGAAATCTCCTGCTGCGCATCGATATCCAGCCCGCTGGTGGCCTCGTCCAACAGCAGCAGATCCGATTCCTGCGCCAGTGCCCGCGCGAGCAGCGCGCGCTGTCGCTGACCCCCGGACAGTTCGGTGAGCCGCCGCGCCGCGAGGTCCGCGATACCGAGCCGCTCGAGGCATTCGCGCACCACCGCGTGATCGTGGCGGGTGAGCCGCCGCCACGCACCGCGATGCGCCCACCGCCCCATGGCGACGGTCTCCCGAACGGTGATGGGCAGGGTCGCCGGTACCGCGCTCTGCTGCACCACCAGTGCCGGACCCCGCGGGCTGCGCTCGACGCGTCCCGCCGTCGGCGCGATCACCCCGGCGATCACGCCGAGCAGGGTGGATTTCCCCGAGCCGTTGTGTCCGACGATCGCCGTCACCCGCCCACTCGGGATAGTCGCGGTGACCTCGCGCAATACCGACCGCCCCCGATATCCCGCCGTCACCGCCTCGAGCCGCACCGCCGGGGATTGCTGATTGTTCACTGGATCACCTTACTTGTTCTGAAAATCGTTTTCATATTACTGTGCCCATCCATGGAGTGGCTGATCGCCCCGTTCGAGGTGACATTCGTGCAGAGAGCGCTGTGGGGTGGTCTGCTGGTCTCCGGCGTGTGCGCCCTGGCCGGAACGTGGGTTGTGGTGCGCGGCATGGCTTTTCTGGGGGAGGCGATGGCGCACGGGCTGCTGCCCGGAGTGGCGGTGGCCTCGCTGTTGGGCGGAAACCTGGTGTTGGGCGCGGCTTTCAGCGCCGGTGCCATGGCGGCGGGTGTGTCGGCCCTGGACCGTGATTCGCGCTTCGCCGCGGATACCGGCATCGGATTGCTCTTCGCCGGAATGCTGTCGGTGGGCGTGATCATCGTGTCGCGGTCGCAGTCCTTCGCGGTGGATGTGACCGGGTTCCTGTTCGGCGACGTGCTCGCCATTCGCACCCAGGACCTCTGGTATCTGGTTGTGGCCCTGGGCCTCTCGCTGGTGATCGCGGTGCTGGGTCATCGCGCGTTCGTGGCGCTCGCCTTCGATCCGCGCACGGCGCAGACGCTCGGCCTGCGTCCGCGCTGGGCGCAGGGGGCGCTGCTCGGCCTGCTCACCCTGGCGATCGTGGCGTCGTTCCACATCGCGGGCACACTGTTGGTCTTCGGCTTGCTCATCGCCCCGCCTGCGGCCGCCACCTACTGGTCGCATCGCATTCCGGTGATCATGGCCTTGGCGGCGGTGTTCGGCGGAGTGGCCACCTTCACCGGGCTTGTGGTGTCCTGGCACGCGGGAACGGCGGCGGGCGCGACCATCACGGCGATCGCGGTCGGCCTGTTCTTCGTCTCGGCGGTGCTGTCGCGGCTGCGGGCGCGGTGGACGGGTGGCGGCGCGAATGCCTTCGTGCTGCTGGTGGTTCTGGGTTCGGTGCTGCCACTGGTCGGATGTGGAGCACCCGAGGAGGAAGTACCGGCGGAGGAGAAGCCGCACGGCTACGTCGAGGGCGCGGAGGAGACCGACTCGCCGCAGTCGCGCCTGGTCCTGGTGGATTCCGAGGGTGCGGTGCGGGTGCTCGACCTGATCTCCGAGGAGGTCACCGACAGCGGCCGCGCGCCTGGTGCGACGCGCCTGGTCGGCGACGACCGCTTCGCCTACCCGGTGACGGCGCAGGGCACCCGCGTCGTCGACGGCGGTGCGTGGACGGTCGATCACGGCGACCACGTGCACTACTACCGCGCGGCGATCCGCGAGGTCGGCGACCTTCCGCACGCCGGAGTGACGGCGGCGCACAGCGATCCCGCGCTCACGGCCTTGGTCCTGGACTTGTCCAAGACCGTCCTACTGGACCGGCAAGCCCTGGACGCGGGCACCGTCACCGAGCGAAATATCGTGGATGGCATCGCGATTCCCTACGCGGAGCGCCTCGTCGTCGTATCCCCCTCCGGCCGAGCCGAAGTCCGGGACCGCGCAGCCTCCGGTGCGACCCCGCTGGCCGAATCCTGCCCGGACCCGCGGGGCACCGCCGTAACCCGCCGTGGCGTCGTATTCGGTTGTGCCGATGGCGCTCTCACGGTCTCGGCCAACGAAGGCGAGTTCTCGGCGACCAAGATCCCGTATCCGCACCCGGTGGCCGCCGCCGACCGGGCCAGCGAGTTCACCCACCGCGCGGGCAGCACCACGCTCACCGCCCGCGCCGGTGACCGCGGCGTTTGGGTCCTCGACACCAGCGCGCGCACCTGGCGTCTGGTCGACACCGGACCTGTCGTGGCCGCCAATACCGCGGGTGAGGGCAGCGCCCTGTTGACCCTGACCCGCGATGGCGTCCTGCATGCCGTCGATGTCGCCTCCGGCGCGGAACGCGCACGGACGCAACTGTTCCCGGAGCCCATGACCGGCGGCACCCCTCCGGTGATCGAGATCGACACGAACCGCGCCTACGTCAACGACGCCCGCGCCCGGTCCGTTTACGAGATCGACTACCGCGACAACCTGCGCCGCGCCCGGACCTTCCCACTCGATTTCGCCCCCGCACTCATGGTGGAGACCGGACGATGAGAACCCTCCTGCGCGCCGCGCTACCCGCGCTGCTGGCCCTGTTCCTGCTACCCGCCTGTTCGTCCAGCGACGCCGACCGCATCGAAATCGTGGTCACCACAAATATTCTCGGTGACCTCACCCAAGAGATCGTCGGTGACGCCGCCAAGGTCACCGTCCTCATGCCGCCGGGCGCGGACCCGCACCAATTCGCCATCTCGGCCCAACAGGCCGCCCGCATCGACCGGGCCGCACTGGTCATCCACAACGGCCTCGGTCTCGAGGAGGGCGTGCAGCGGCATGTCTTCGCCGCCGAGAGCTCCGGTATTCCCACGCTGTCGATTGCCGATCAGCTCGATCCGATCAGCTACAAGGGCAGCGACCGGCCGGATCCGCACTTCTGGACCGACCCGGCGCGCGCCCGCCGCGCCGCGGAGCTCATCGGAAATCGAGTACTGGCTCTTGACGGCATAGACGCGGAAGCGGTGCGCGCCAACACCACCCGCTACCTGTCCGAACTGAACGATCTCGACACCTGGATGACCTCGCGCTTCGCCACGCTCGCCCCCGAACAGCGCCGCCTGGTCACCAACCACCACGTATTCGGTTACCTGGCACAGCGTTTCGGACTCGAGGTGATCGGCACCATCATCCCCAGCGGCACCGCCCTGGCCTCGCCGAGCGCCTCCGACCTGGCCGGTCTGGCCACCACCGTCCGCGACGCCGGTGTGCGCACCATCTTCGCCGATTCATCCCAACCCGATCGCCTGGCTCGGGTGCTGGCCGAACAGGCGGGTGTGGCGGTGCGGGTCGTGGCCCTGCACACCGAATCCCTCACGGCCGCAGGCGGGGGAGCGGCCACCTACCTGGAAATGATGCGCGCCAATACCGACGCCATCGTCACCGGACTCGCCCCGAGCTGAGCCCCCACGCGTTCGAGCACCACCCGAGATGAGGAGCACCACCCATGTCCGTCCGTACCAGAGCCGCGGCCCCCGCGGCCCTCACCGCCGTGTTGGCGTCGGTCGTAGCCCTGAGCGGCTGCGGTAGCGACGACAAGGCCGACCGGCCCGCCATCGCCAACCCCCTCGCGGTCACCTACGATGGCGGCATCTACCTGTTGGACGGCCAAACTCTGTCCGTCGCAAGCGATATCGAGCTGGACGGCTTCAACCGCCTGAACCCCTCCGGCAACGACACCCACCTCATGGTCTCCACCAAGGACGGCTTCCGCGTCCTCGATGCCACGCGCGGCGAGTTCACCGATATCGAATTCCCGGCCGCCAAGCCCGGTCACGTGGTGCGCCACGCCGACCAGACCGTCCTCTTCGCCGACGGCACCGGCGAGGTCACCATTTTCGACCCGCACGACCTCGAACACGGCAAGCCGAAGACCGACACCTACAAGGCCGCCGCACCGCACCACGGCGTCGCCGTCGAACTGTCCAACGGCCAGCTCGTCGTCACTCTCGGCACCGAGGAAAAGCGCACCGGCATAGTCGTTCTCGACCAGGACCGCAAGGAGATCGCCCGCAACGAGGACTGCCCCGGCGTGCACGGCGAATCGACCGTCGCGGGTGAGGCCGTGGTCATCGGCTGCCAGACCGGCGCGCTCATCTACCGGGACGGCAAGATCACCAAGGTCACCAGCCCCACGCCCTACGGTCGCATCGGCAACCAGGCGGGCAGCGACGCCTCCCCGATCGCCCTCGGCGACTACAAGCAGGACAAGAACGCCGAACTGGAGCGCCCGCAGCAGATTTCGCTCATCGACACCCGCGACGCGAGTCTGCGTCTGGTCCCGCTCGGCACCAGCTACACCTTCCGCTCGCTGGCCCGTGGCCCGCAGGGCGAGGCGCTGGTTCTCGGCACCGACGGCCGTATCCACGTCATCGATGTGGTGGCGGGCAAGGAAACCCGCAGCTTCGAGGTGATCAAGCCGTGGGAGGAGCCCCTCGAATGGCAGCAGCCCCGCCCCGCGATCTTCGTGCGCGGCGCCGATGTCTACGTGAGCGATCCGGCCACCAAGCAGATCCACCGCATCGACCTGGCCGCGGGCACCGTGGTCAACTCGGTCACCCTCGACGGCACCCCGAACGAACTCAGCGGAGTCGTCGGCGAGGCGCACTGAGCCACGAGGCTCAGCTCGGGCACGCCGGTAGGGGCGCTCCGGGTTGAGCCTCCACCGTGGGCACCTGGGCCGGTTGGCCCGGGGTGAGCGCGGTCGGACACAATCGCACCACCTCGGGTCCGGGGTCGGTGCGATTTCCGCTGTTGTCGAACACGATCGGTCCGCCCGCGCCGGGCACCGACTGCTCCATCGATGTGAATCCGCTGATCGTGGTGTTCACCTGGCTGCGCTGGACCCGCTGGTTGGCGGGCAGGATGCGCAGCGCGGTATCGATGGTCGTGATGGCGTCGTAAGCATTGACGGCCCAACCGTTTCCGATGTGGCTGGTGTCGAAACCCGCGTCCGCGAACTCCTTCTCGAAGGTGTCCCAGTTCGGATTGCCCGGCTCCGGCCCGTCCGCGCCCGCCACCAGGGTGAACAGCAGTCGAACCCGACCCTCGCCGAAGCTGCGCGAACTCAGCGCCTTGGCGCGCAGATCTTCCAGCGCCGCATCGGATTCGACGGTGCGCAAACGGTTTCCGTCGGAGGTGCTCACCACCGTGATGGAGGTCGCGGCGCATTGGCCGTTGGCGTAGGACTCGTCGAGGGTGTAGAGCAGGCGGCTGAGGTCGCGGCCACGCGCGAGGTAGGCGATGGTGACATCCTTGGCCATGGTGCAGATGCGTTTGGCGGTCTGCGAGACCGTCGTCGGCTCCGTCGCGTCGAATTTCACCTCCAGCAGCTCGCCGCCGTACTGGCGGTGCAGCAGCGGCAGCGTGGTGCAGGTGTAGGGGTCGGAGCCGCCGATCGGCACCATGATGAAGTCCGGGCGTGTGGGCACGACCTTCCCGATCGCGCCGACCTGCACGGCGACTCGATAGCCGATGCGGTACAGATAGTCCTTGCCGACACCCTCGTTGTAGCTGATATCGGGGTCGCAGCCGCTGAAATCCGGATTGTCGACGCGCGAACCGTCCTGATCGAAGCCCTCGGCGGTGACGACATCGGAGACCATCGGAATCTTCGCGGCGGCAAGCACATTCGCCACCTCGGCGGTGACCTGAAGGCTCAGTCCGATACCGGCGACCGCGACGATGTCGTCGCGTCCGGCCAGTTCTCGCGCCACCGCGACCGGATCACCGTCGCTGTCGTAGTCGCCGAGCTGTCCGACGAGCAGGCGTATCGGGTGGACGCAGCCGGTGCCATTGGCGCGCCGCTGTCCCACCGCCATACCTTCCAGCTCGTGTACGGCGCGATTGCCCGCGAGCTCATCGGTCATGGTCAACAGCACCCCGACGGACACCGGGGTGCCCGGGCACTGGGTTCGCGCCTTGTTCTGTTCCGCGATGACGCCCATGACGTGGTCGAAGGCCGGGAGATCGAAAGCGTAAGGGCCGTCGGACAATCCGATACAGCGGTCCCCGGCGGACCAGGCGTCCGTGCTGGGCCAGCCGTCATTGCAGGTGAACAGCCGTTGGATCGGTTCGCGCTCGATCCACGCGGCACCGGCGGCGACCACGACCGTCACCACGAGGATGAACCGCCACCAGTTGGTCCAGTGCCGAGGCGGCGGACGGTCCGGACGCGGGACGATACCCAGCCAGAATCGCGAGCGAGCGGAGCTGGGATGCGCGGCGATCATTGTTCCCTCCACGCGCGACGGCGGTATTCGGTGGCGCGTACCGCGAAAGGCGCACGGTCGTCGGCGAAGTCGGCGAGCCGGTCGTAGCTGTGCGCGATGCGGGAGAACAGCGCGACCCGTGCTTCCGCGGTGACGAAGGAGATGCCCGACGACAGTTCCGGTAGCGCCGCGAGCAGAACCTCGAGGTGCTCGGCGAGATTGTGCGCGCGGTCGGGGCTGTCGAGAATCCCCCTGTCCGGACGACGCGGATCCATCACCGACACGACCTCGTCGAAGACCGCCAGCCACCGAGCGGTTGTCGACCGCGACAACAGATTCGCGAGTTCCTCGACGATCGCCGCGCGCCCGTGCCGCAATCGCGTGTACAACAGCCTGCCCGCGTTGTCGGCGGGATCGACTCGCTCGAGCAGTGCGTCGAAGACCTTGTCCCAGCCGGTGTTCGGGTCGTCGCGGGTGCGCAGTTCGCGCAGCCCGAGCTGGCGCACCAGCGGAGGTAGAACATCGTTCTCGCCCTCGCGCACCCACAGGGTCCTGGAGGTGAACAGTGTCGAGTCGGTGCTCAATCCGGCGGGCAGCAGGTCCATCAGCGCGGTCGCTTCCCCTTTGGTGCGCGCCGCCGAGATCGTGATCAGTGCCTCGAGTACACCGTCGTTCAGCTGTTTGCGCACGCTCAGCCCTTTGGCGAAGACACGCAAAAGATACTGTTGGACAGTGGTTCTCGGCTCCGGGCCGGGTGCGCGCAGGAGCGCGTCGATATCGGTCGCGAAGTCGGGGTTCTCCTTGATCCGGGCCAGCAGCAGAGCGGAGGCGCCCGCGTGACCGCCGGTGAGCCGGTGCACCCGCGCGCCGATCTCCTTGCCCTGGATGGCGCCGACGCTCATGGCGAGGGTCTCGACCTGGGTCGATCGCAGGTGGGGCAGCGGTAGCAGCGCCCACCGCGCCCACGGGCCCGGCGCCAGCGGATCCGTCCACACCGCGGGGGCGGGCACCTGTCCGGCCAGTTCGGATGCGAGCATGCCGGAGCTGACGGTGACAACGGTCAGCGGGTCCGGTCCCGCGAAGCCGACCGCGGTCAGGGCCTCACGTGCCCGCAGGAGTGAGCCGATGAACGATGCGACCGGCTCCGAATCGCCGTCGTCGATCAGCATGGTGAAGTTGGTGGCTCGGCCGTTGACCTTGGCCGCGCTGTATCGCAGATCCGCCAGCAGCGCGCTGACGAGCAGGTCGTCGACGCCGCGCCGAATGGCGGGATCGTCGCTGTGCGCCTGGAGGCCGAGTTCGATCAGGGTCGCCTCGGCGTCCAGAACGAGTCCGAGATCTTGGTGACCGAACCAGGAGATGGCCGAACCCCACGTGATGCGCGCCAGCATCCGCCCATGTTGCAGTCGTCGCACGACGAGACCGCTGAGATTGTTCGCCAGGATCGGGACGATCACCGCCGCGCCGGGGATGGTGGAGGCCGCGATGTCGCCCACCGCGCCCGCGACCGCATCGACGAAGGTGAGCAGCGCGTCGCGATCTCGGTACCGATTCAACACCGTCTGCAAGTGCGCGCGCTGGTCCGGCGGCGCGATCGTGCTGAAATCCGTGTCGATGGCCAGCAATGCGACCAGTACGCGCGGGAAATATCCCTTGTATCCGCGAATGCCGGTACTCAGTCCGAGCATGGCCGCGGCATTCACCGGTCGCAGCGCGTTGTCCGGGGCGTAGGGATGTGCCAACGGCCGCACCAATGCCACCGGCGTGCGATCGGTCCACCGTCGCATTACCTGGTCGAGCAGGGCTGTGCGCCCCGAGCCGCCGCTGCCTTCCAGCACCAGAACGGGTTTGGCGTTCTCCGGTGGAATGGTGATGAGCCCGTCGATCAGCCCCAATAGTCTGGTGCGCCCCACGAACACCGAGATCGCCTCCCCTCGGGAATGGGCGCGAGTCTAACAATCTTGTTCGCTGTCTCGGTGCGAGACAAGAATTTTCGACGGCGGCGCGTTGTGCGATTCAGCGTGTGAGAAGCGCTTTCACATGGTCGATGGCTTGTTCGGTGCGGGTTTCCCAGTCGCCGTGCAGTTCGATGGCGGTGCGGCCAGCGTTGGCGAGCGCCTCCTGGCAGCGGGTGTGGAAGGCCGCGCCCTCGTCGGGGATGTAGCGGACGGGGTCGTGCACCCACGGGACGTCGGGTGCGGTGAGGAAGGTCAGGTTGTAGTCGCGTCCGCTGGCCGCGGCGGCGACCTCGGGCGGGCAGGAGCCGAGCAGGGTGTCGGCCCACACCGTGGTGAGCAGGGGTTCGGTGTCGCAGAACAGGATTCGGTTGGCATTGCGGGCGAGGGCCTGTTCGGAGGCGATCTGACCGTGTACGAGTTCGGTCCAGTCCAGGCCCTCGAGGGCGCCGCCGCGGCGCTCCAGGACGGTGCGCGCCCATTCGGGCACCCACACCGTGTCGAAGGTTTCGGCGAGAGTGCGGGCCAGCGTCGTCTTTCCGGTCGATTCGGGGCCGATAACGCTGACGCGCCGTACGAAATGCGGACGGACACAACGGGGAATGTGCTCCCAATACCGCATGGGATCCTCGCGGACAGCCGTGCCGCTGACGGGAACGGCCGCGCGCGGCACGTCGACCGCGATGAATGTCGCGCCCAGAATCTCGGCGAGTTTCTCACCGTAGGGTTCGGAGGCGAAGACGATATCGGGGCGGTAGGGCAGCACGCGTTCCAGGCTGGCCTGCCAGATATTCCAGAAGTCGGGATGTTCGCTGGGGTCCTGAGGGTTCTCGTCGGTGAGGTGGACGACGGTGTCGAACGGAAACAGTTCGCGCATCCACCGATAGCGGTCCGCGCCGGGAATCGGTTCGGCGGCGAGGGTGCCGACGACAATGGTGAGTTCGTCCACCCAATGACGGGCGAATTCGCAGAGATAGACGTGTCCGGCGTGCGGCGGCATGAATTTGCCGAGCACCATTCCTCGGGTCATAGGGATTCCTGGATGGTTTGGGCGACGTTGCTGGCCCGCAACGCGAATTCGACGTAGCGGGTGAGGAGTTCGGGATCGGCGGGCGGTATCGCGGTGCCGGTGGCGGCGCGCAGGACGGTGGTGGGGAAGCGGCGTCCGGTGTGCAGGAACAGGTCCGCGTCGCGATGTTCGTCGGCGCCGGTGAGCCGGTAGGAGGCGGCGATGAGCGCCAGGGCGTCGCGGGTGGTGAGTCGTTCGCGGGCGCGCCGGAGGAATTCGGCGGAGGTCACCGGTTCGATCCGGACGAATTCACCGAGCGCGGAGCGTAATTCGCGCAGCGTGGCACCGTGCTCGCCCGCGACATGGACCATGGGCACCGGCGCGCGGGAGATCAGGTCGGCGATGACGGTGGCGGCGTGGTCGACCGGGGTGATGTTGACGCGGAGCCGGTCTTCGTTGTCGGTTGGCAGACAACCGATCTCGGCTACGGTACGGAGAAAGGCGGTGAGCGGGCACGTGGGCCCGCTCATGCCGGTGAGTGAATGACCGGTCAGCAGCCCGGGTCGGATGACAGATAGGTGCGGAACGCTGTGCCGCAGTAGCTTTTCGGCGATCCATTTGGATTGCGGATAGCCGCCGACCACGTGGGTGGTATCGGTGAACCGAGTGTGTTCGTCCAGCGTTTCGATGTTCGAGTCCGTGGCGGCGAGTACGGCGAGGGTGGAGATGTGGTGCATCCGCGCCCCCGATCGCCGTGCGAAGCGGGCGATTTCGACCGCGCCGCGCACATTGATGGCGGCGAGCTCGGAATAGGGGAGTCCGAGGCTGAGCGTCGCGGCGGCGTGCACGATCTTCCCTACGCGATTGGCCAGGGACAGCCACGTTGTGTCGGACAGACCAAGCTGTGGCGCTGCGATATTCGCGGAGTACACCCGGATGCGGGGATGTGCGGCCAGCGCTTCGAGCCTGGCGCGGGCATGGCCGTCGTTGTCGGCGCGGACCAGGCAGTGGATTGTCGCGTCGGTGCGGGCGAGGAGTTCTGGCAGCAGGTGACCACCGAGGTACCCGGTCGCGCCAGTGAGCAGCCAGTCCGTGCCGGTACCCGAACCGATGGGGGTGGTCGTTGTTTCGGCGGCGTGCCGGGCCGCCGCGG
Organism: Nocardia sp. NPDC050406; assembly: GCF_044459025.1. Taxonomy (NCBI): domain Bacteria; kingdom Bacillati; phylum Actinomycetota; class Actinomycetes; order Mycobacteriales; family Nocardiaceae; genus Nocardia; species Nocardia sp. NPDC050406. The sequence continues at coordinate 1,672,534 of NZ_JBITIM010000002.1, forward strand.
CGTCGAGTTCGGCCACGGTGCGATGTCCCGTGCGTGGTGCGCGGGCTATGGCGTGCGGGGTGCGGGCGGTCAGGAGGGCCGTCGGCTCGATACGCATGCCGTGCAGGGCGGCCTCGGCGACAATGCGAATGGCGGCGAGGGAATCGCCGCCGAGCAGCTGGAAGTCGTCGTGCGGGCGCGCATGGACACCCAGAACTTTCGTGAAAGCCGCTGTGATGACTTGGATTCGGCGCGCATCCGAGGTGCGCGACGACCGTGTATCCAGCTCGGATTCGACGCGGCGCAAGTCGATCTTGCCGACGTGATTGCGTGGCAGATCGGCCACGAGCACTACGCGGGGGAGCATCCAGGAAGGAAGCGTGGTCGCGAGCCGGTCTCGAATCGTGCTGGCCCGCACCGTGGCATCGGAGGGGCGCACCTGGGCGGTGAGTACGCCGTCGATCGCGACGACCGCGGATTCGGCGACGCCGTCGATATCCCGCAGGCGCGCCTCGATCTCCTCCGGGCAGATCAATCGGCCTCGAAACTTGAGCTGGCGGTCGGCGCGACCGAGGAATTCCCAAGTGCCATCGGAGTGTTGGCGAACCAGATCGCCGGTGCGGTACCAGTGCCGCCCGCCGCGGAGGACGAATCGGCGCTGCTCGAGTGCGGGCCGGTCGATATAGCCGAGGGCGACGGCGGGGCCGCCGATGAGCAGTTCGCCGTCGACGAGCGCGTAGTCGACGTGGGGGAGCGGAGTGCCGAGCAGCGGCCGGTCCCAGGTCGTATCGCACAGTCCCATGCTGGTGCAGATGGTGGCCTCGGTGGGCCCGTACACATTGATCAGCCGCACGACCGACGCCCACGCGCGAACGGTGGCGGGCGGGCAGATCTCGCCGCCGATCACGACGGTTTCCAGTGTGGCGGGCAGGGTTTCGGGATCGGTGAAGGTCAAGAGCGAGGGTGGCAGGTCGGCGTGGGTGATGCGGTGCGTGCGCAGCAACTCGGTCAGGGTCGATGCGGTGGCGGGGTCGCGGGGGATCACGAGGGTGGCAGCCGAGAGCAGTGCGGTGCCGATATCGGAGAGGGAGGCGTCGAAGGCCGTCGACAGGGTGCACAGCGCGCGCTTGCCGAGACCCAGGCCGAACAGGTCGATCTGGGCGGTGAGCATCGGCACCAGTCCAGCGTGTCCGACTCGCACGCCTTTGGGCTCACCGGTCGAGCCGGAGGTGTAGATGATGTACGCGGTGGAGTTCGGCGGCTGGGATGTGCTGGCCGTCACCGTGTTCGCCACGTCGGTCGAGACGATCTCGAGGCCCGACGCGCCGCCGACCAACACCGCTCGGCACCGCGCCTCCCGGATGATCAGCTGAATCCTGCGCTCCGGCGCATCGGGATCGAAGGGCACGAAGGCGGCCCGCGACCGCCACACCGCGAGCAAGGCGGCCACATGCCACGCACTGCGCCCGGTGCGCAGTCCGACGACATCTCCCGGACGAATCCCGTTGCCGCACAGCCTCTCGGCCAACCTCTCGACCTGTTCGGCGAGCATGGCGAACGTCCACACGGCGTCGTGCGCGTCCACCGCGACCGCGTCCGGATGCCGTCGGACCACCTCGTCGAACCGGTCCATGAACCATGCCCACTGCTCAGCCATCGGTCATGGCATCCACGTCGTGGGGCTGTATGTAATCCGGCACCGCGCTACCCCGGGACCGGTTGTCGACATCGGGGGCGGACAGCCCCGCCGCGTGATCGCCGAGGTGCACCACCCGCGCGTCCAGACTGAACCGCGACAACCCGCTCCACTGCGGCAGAGTGCGATGAAAGTGACTGCCGGAGAACAACAGCACCTCACCCGCGCGGCAGGAGAACCCGACCTCGGGACCGTACTCCTCCTCGGCGGTCACCTGCGGGTAGCGGGCCCGCAGCGAGGCGTCGCGATCCTGCCAGCCGATCTTGAGGCTCCAGCCGCGCGACACCCAGTCGTCGTAGTCGAAGATCTCGGAGTCGTTGGCCACCGGGCGGTCGAACCGTCCCGGATAGAAGACGAAGGTCTCCTCGGCGGTGAGATCGTCCAAGGCGATCCAGACCGTCACCACCGAACCGGGGTGCCCGTACCACGTGTCGCGGTGCGGGTAGTACACCGGCGCCGCGCGCGGATTATCCGCTGCCCCATGGATGATGGCGCGGACCCTGGCCGGATCGAAGGCGGTCTCCGCGGCCGGGAAACCGACGTCTGCGACGGTATCGCGGAACAGCCGCTGCCCTTCGGGCTCGGTGTAGACGCGGCGGCGCACCCGCCCCACACGCTCGAAAAGCTCGGCGTCGTCGTAGTGTTCGTGCGCGCGCCGAGGAGTATCGCCGAGTTCGGCCGTCAGGCAGGCGCGCGCGTAGTCGACAAGGCGCAGCGACGACGTCGTCGGCGGCAGCAGGAAAACCTTGCCGTCGTAGAGGTTTCGGCGCAGTTCGGTGTCGTCGTCGGGTCGAATGCGGAGCGGGAATGTCATGACGGTCTCCTCGCCAGCAGAATGCACCGTGGACTGTCCAGGTGCAGCGGGCCTCCGGAAAGGTCCCCGTACAGGTCGATGTCGTGGAATCCGGCCGCCCGCAGCATGGCCACGATCGTGTCGGGGAGGTACAGGCGCACCGAACTGTGGTGGCGGGTGGCGAATTTGCCGTCCACGAAATACGTCCAGTCCTTGAGCATTCGGCCCTCGGCCAGATCGACGGAGGTTTCGCGGACCAGCAGCACCTCGCCGAGGGGCGTGGTCCGTCGCGTCACGGTGTCCCGCCGGAAGCCACGCAGGACGCCGGGGAGATTCATGGTGTCGAGCGCGAACCGGCCGCCCGGGCGTAGGGCGTCGAAGGCGCGATCCAGCATGCGCTGGTTCTCCGCATCCGATCCGTAGCCGAAGCTGGTCCACCAGTTGAAGACCGCGTCCACCGGCTTCGCCGGTGCGTAGTCGCAGGCGTCGGCGGCGACGAATTCCGCTGCCACACCGGCGGTCCGCGCATCGGCGCGAGCGCGCTCGATATAGGAGGCCGCCTGATCCACGCCGACGAGGTCGAAACCCCTGGCGGCCAAAGGAACCGCCAGACTGCCGATGCCGCAGCACTGATCGAACACTCGGCTGCCGGGGGCGATATCCAGCCGCTCGACGAGGAAATCGAGCGTCGGCTCGACCTCACCCTCCGCGCGGACCAAGAGATGTTCGGCGAGCAGCTCGTCGTACAGTTCGGCCCACCAGGTCATGCGCTCATCTCCCAGCTCGTGTGCAGAATCCCCACCGAGGTCGCGAACAGCAGCACCGGATCGAAGGCTTTGCGCCGCACCGGATCCCAGTCGTCGTACTCGCGCAGGAGGGCGGCGAGGCGCGCGGTATCGAATACGCCCATGTGCCGTATCGACGTGTCCGAGAGCACCTCTCGCACCAAGGCCAGCATGTGCGTACCGATCGGTGGTCCGAGGAACGGATGCTTCTCGCGCTGTAGAACCGCCGCGGGCAAGACATCGCGCATGGCACGACGCAGCAGCCACTTCTCGACGCCTTCGCGAATCTTGAGCTCGGTCGGCAGTGCCACCACATGCTCGACGAGCGCGCCGTCCAGGAACGGCAGCCTGCCCTCCACGCCGTTCGCCATCTCCAGGCCATCGCCGAGGGCGCGCAGAATGTAGCCTTCCAGCGCGAATTTGGTCCACAAGTACGCCGACTGCTCGACCCGCCCACGCCCGGTGAGCCTGCGGTCGACATCGATCTCGGCGAGCAGCGCGCGCCCGGCGTCCCGGTCGCCGAATCCCTCGAGCCACGCGGGGCGCAGCAGCCGCCGAACACGTTGTCCGAAGGCAGCTTTGGCGGCCAGCCAGGTCGGGACGAAGCCGAGCGTCTCCCGGACCGCCGCCAGGCCGATCCCCTCCCCGTCGGGCAGCATCAACCCGGCCGAGGCGCCGTTCGTATCGCGCAGCGCCGCCAGCGAACCGCGCTGATCCACGCGCAAATGCGGGTAGCCGAACAGGATTTCGTCCGCGCCCTCGCCGGTGAGCGCGACCTTGAACCCGGCCTCGCGCACCGCCGCGTGCAGTCGGAGTTTCGCGGCGGCATGGGTATTGATGCATGCCGCCTCCGCGAACCGCACCGCATCCGGAAAGGCCTGTGCGAGATCACGGTCGGTGACGGCGACCGTGTGCAGGCGTGCGCCCAGGTGCGCGGCGGTCGCGGCGGCCAAGGGCTGCTCGTCGTAGACGCCGCCGTCGGTGAACGACAGGGCGAACGCCTCGAGGCCGTCACGCTGCCGGGTCGCGGCGGCCAGGACCGCACTGGAATCCAGGCCGCCGGAGAGTTGAAACGCCACGGGGACATCGGCTTCGAGGCGTTGGGCGACGGCGGCGTCGAAGCGGGCCCGGAACTCGGTCACCGCCTGTTCGGGCTCGCGGGCCGTCGGTTCGGCGGGGTAGTCGAGATCCCAGTACTCGCGAATCCGTATTCGACCGTCGCGCACCAACATCCAATGCCCTGCCGGAAGGGCGCTCGCTCCGGCGAACACGGTGGCATCGGGTGCGCCGTACTGCAATCCCGCGCACTGCCACAGCGTGCCGTGATCCCAGGCGGCGGGCAGACCCAGGGCGAACAAGCCGCGTACCCGCGAGGCCACCAGGATCCGGTCGTCGTGTCGTGCCCAGACGAGCGGTTTGACGCCGAAGCGGTCACGCGCGGCGAAGAGCACCTGATCGCGATCGTCCCAGAGGACGAACGCGAATTCGCCGTGCAGCCGCGCGGTCATGGCCGGGCCCCACTCGGCCCACGCGTGCGCGACGACCTCGCTATCGCCGCGGGAGACGAAATGGTGTCCGCGACGGGTCAATTCGGCGCGCAGGGCGGCGGTGCCGTAGAGCTCACCGTTCACCACCGCCACGACGCGGCCCCGCGCCGCGAACACCGGCTGAGCACCGCCCTCGAGGTCGCGGACGGCGAGCCGCGTATGGCCGAGCCCGACGCGACGGTTCTCGGATATCCAGTGCCCCTGCCCATCCGGTCCCCGATGCGTGAGCGCTTTGATCGCGGCGGCGAGGGCGTTCTCGTCGACGCGGCCCGCGATACCCAGTGCCGCCACGATGCCGCACATACTCAGCTCGCCTCGTTCGGGTCGAGAAACAGCTTGGGGCCCATCGGAACCCGGTGATACTCCGCGAGCGCGTCGGCGAATCGAGACAGCGGATACACCTGTCCGAGCAGGTCGTCGATATCCAGTTCACCCGCCCACCGGACCGCCTCGTCGAACGATCCGTACGACACCGCGGCCAGGGTCACGTCATTGCGCACCGCCCGTGCGATATCGAGCGGAACCGGGCCCGCCGGGCGACTCTTGAGTACGACGACGCCACCGGGGCGAACCAATTGGACGGCGCGTCCGAGACCCTCGGCGGTGCCGGAGGTCTCGACCACGAAGTCGGCGGGGCCGTCCGGTGCCAGTCCGAGAAATCCGTGCGCGCGCAGGACTCGCAGCGTGAGATCGGCGATCCGCCCGGACCCCACCACGACCCCACGCTGCTCCGGGCGGATCGGAGCCCGTAAGACCGCCGTGGTGGCCGCGATCGGCTCGATGTAGGCGGCACGGCGCAGCGGCAGCTCGTCCGGGACTGCCCGCACGCTGGCGACCGGAACGACGACCTGTTCGGCGAAACCGCCATCCACATCGACCCCGAGCATGAGCGCGTGCGCACAGCGGACGCCCGCCGCGCACTCCTGGCAATCACCGCAGTCGATCAGCGGGGACACCACCGCCACGCGCGTGCCCACCGCGTACGTTCCGGCGTCGTCGGCCTCGATCACCTCGCCGACCAGCTCATGCCCCAATATCCGCCGAAAACCCAAGGGCAGCAGCCCCGTCGCCGCCTGCACATCGGTACGGCAGATTCCCGCCAGCAGCACCCGCAAGCGCACCCACCCCACAGGGCGCTGTGGGACTGGCACGCGCTCCACGCGGGCAGCGCCCGCCGCGCCGACCACCGCCTGCATCAACCCCGTACCCCGGAACACTCATACCCCCGTCGAACAGGCATCGAGAGTAACAGGTACGGATTCCGCGCTCACCGGACTATTCGGGGGCCGTTGGTGCGCCGCCCCCAGGCATGTCCAGGGTGTCGAATACTCCGACGCGTCCCATGGTTACCTTCCTCTATGACCAGCGAATCCGCATCGCGCCGCCGCGAACAACTGCGCGACTTCTTGCGCTCCCGGCGCGCGCGTCTCTCCCCGGCCGCCGTGGGTATCGAAACGACCGGGCGACGGCGCACTCCCGGGCTGCGGCGCGAGGAGGTCGCGGTCCTCGCCGGGGTCGGGGTGTCCTGGTACACCTGGCTCGAACAGGGCCGCGATATCACGGTCTCGGCGGAGGTGCTCGATGCGATCGCCGGGGCGCTGCGGCTGAACGGGCCCGAGCGCGTGCACCTGTACCTGCTGGCGGGGCTCAATCCGCCGGTCGTGCCGGGCAATCCGCGCGCGGAGGTCACCGCCGAGATGCGGCGGTTGCTCGACGCGTGGGGCCATCGCCCGGCGGTGCTGCGGGACCGGTATTGGAATGTGCTGGCCTACAACGACATCGCGCGCCTGCTGTTCGGCTTCGATGGTTCGCCCGCCAACTGCCTGGTCACCTACTTCACCAATCCGAGGTACCGCGCGATGCACGACATCTGGTCCTCGGCCGCCCCCGCCGTCGCGGCCGCGTACCGCGCCGACGCCGCGCACTTTCCCGAAGACCCCGAATTCCACCGCGTCGCGGACAATCTCAGCGCGTTGAGCCCCGAGTTCGCCGACCTGTGGTCTCGCCACGAGGTGGGAGTGCCGACCCAGTCGACCAATGCCCTGCGCCATCCGGAGGTCGGCGAACTCCATTTCGAGGCCACCACGCTCGTCTTCGCCGACCACCCGGATCGAAACCTGGTGCTCTACAACCCGCGACCGGATACCGACACCGAAGCCCGCCTGGACCGGCTCTACCAGCTCCGACTGGCCGCCCCCGCCTGATCCTGGTGGTGCCACGCCTACGATAACTCCGCACTGTATGTCCGCGTCGCGGCGCGGCACGCTGAGTCCATGACACACAACGGTTCTCGATTCGACGGCAAGATCGCGCTCATCACCGGCGGTACCAGCGGAATGGGGTTGGCCACCGCGCAGCGTCTGGTATCGGAGGGCGCGCGGGTCGTGATCACCGGCCGCGACAAGAGTCGCTTGGACGCCGCGGTCGAGCAGTTGGGCGACCGCGTTCTCGGAATCGCGGGCGATACAACGAGTCTCGCCGACCTGGATGCCTTGGCGGCCGCCATCGACCAGCGGTACGGGCGTCTGGACGTGGTCTTCGCCAATGCGGGTATCGGCGCGTTCGCCCCCGTCGACACGGTCACCGAAGCCGAGTTCTACCGGGTCGTGGACATCAACCTCAAAGGCACGTTCTTCACCATCCAGAAGACGCTGCCCCTGCTGCGGTCGGGTTCCTCGATCGTCATCAACGCCTCCTTCGCCCTCACCCGCGGCGTCCCCTCCGCCGCGCTCTACTCCGCCACCAAAGCCGCCATCCACAATCTCGCCCGCACCCTCGCGGCGGAGCTGTCTCCCAACGGGATTCGCGTGAACTCCATCAGCCCCGGTTACATCGACACCCCCGCGTTCCGCAGTGAAGCCTCCCCGGAAGCCCAGGCGTCGGTGGCCTCCGCCATCCCCGCGGGCCGTATCGGCGAATCCTCCGAAGTGGCTGCCGCCGTGGCTTTTCTGGCCTCCGACGAAGCCTCCTACATCAACGGCCAGGACCTGCTGGTGGACGGCGGCCTGATCAATGCCGTTCCCGCCCAGATGATCTAGACCGGCCAGTCGTCGTCCTCCCTGGGCCGTCGGCTCCTGAGCGTGGGCAGGGCCTCGCGCAGCCGCTCCGCGAGCTTGGCCATCGTGGCCTCCTTGGTGCCCATCTCCCGGGCGAGCACCTGCGGCGGCAACTCCAGATCGTGCGCCATCAACCCGTGCCGATCCGCCACCACCCACGCGCAGGCCCGCGCCCAATCGATCGGATCCCCCTCCAGCAGCAAATCCCCTGCGGCATAACCCAGCCGCTCCGCCACCAGAGCGGACTCGTAGGAGTAATTCGTCCCCAACGATTTCCCCGCGAACCGCCACGCGTGCGCGGCCACTATCTGTACGACCTTCGCGATCTTCTCGTCGACCCCATCGACACACGGCCGCGGCGGCAACCCGACCTCCGGCAGACTGAAGTACTCCACCGCCACCGGATCGTCGAGATCCCCATCCCACCCCTCAGGCACGGTCATGCGGCCAGATTACGCCTGCTCACCCGCCCGCCATGGGGCGAATTCACCCGAAAGTCCGCCCATCAGGTCAGCGCGTGACGCCCGATTCGTATAGGTTGACACCCGTGGGGATGATGAAGGGTGCCAACGTCCCGGTGCCAGCCAATGCCGTCCGTATCGAACTTGGATGGCAAGCGGGCCAGGGAGTTCCAGACGCGGACGCGTCCGCGCTACTGCTCGTCGGCGGGAAAGTCCGCTCCGACAACGACTTCGTGTTCTACAACCAACCCGCCCACCCCTCCGGCGCGGTCCGCCACGAAGGCAAACAGCACGGCCACACCATCCTGGACACTCTGTTCGTCAACCTGGCCCAGGTGGAACCCCAGGTCGAGACCATCGTGATCGCCGCCTCCACCTCCGGCGGCACCTTCCGTCAGTTCCGGGGCCTGTACGTCCGAGTGCTCGACGCGGCGAACAACACCGAACTGGCCCGCTTCGACAGCGCAGACGCCACCACCGAAACCGCCTACGTCCTCGGCGAGTTGTACCGCCGCCAAGGGGCCTGGAAATTCCGCGCGGTCGGCCAGGGCTACGACTCCGGACTGGCCGGTCTGGCAACCGATTTCGGCATCTCGGTGGACGACGCCCCCGCGCAACAGCAGTACACGCCACCTGCGCAGCAGCAGTACGCTCCGCCCGCCCAGCCGCAGTACGCGCCGCCACCGCCCGCACAGCAGTACACCCCGCCGCAGCAGCAGTACACGGCCCCACCGCAGCCGCAGTACGCGCCGCCCCCCGTGCAGCAGCAATACACGCCGCCCCCGGCCCAGCCGCAGTACGCACCCCCGCCGCCACCCCCCGCCCCGGCGACCCCACCCCCCGCTCCGGTCAGCCTGACGAAAATCTCCCTGACCAAGGAAGCCCCCACGGTCTCCCTGACCAAGTCCGGCGCCACCGGCGGCACCATGCGAGTAAACCTCAACTGGACCACCACCAAAGGCTCCGGCCTCTTCGGCCGCAAACGCGACCTCGACCTGGACCTCTGCTGCTTCTACGAACTCATCAACGGCGCCCTCGGCTCCGTCCGAGCCATGGACCGCCGCTTCGGCGACCTCCACAACCCACCCTTCATCCGCCTCGACCAGGACGACCGCACCGGCGCCAGCGCCACCGGCGAAAACCTCGACATCAACCTCGACTACACCAAGTTCTTCCGCCGAATCCTCGTCTTCACCTCGTTGTACGAAGGCGCAAGAGACTTCCGAGGCGTCCAAGCAACCGTCACCCTCCACCCGGTCAACAGCGCCCCCATCGAAATGACCTTGGACGGCTGCACCAACGACTCCCGAGACGCAGTTCTAGCCGTAATCGAAAACATCAACGGCGAGCTGGTAGTCCGCCGAGAATGCACCTTCATCCGCCCACCTGCCGGACAACCAGGCGCCGGTGTCGCGGAGATCATCCGCCTCTACAACTGGAACTTCAACATCAAGGCAGGCCGCGGCAAGGACTGACCTTGCGAACTCTCCCGCCGCTGAAACGCCTGATACCGCTACTGGTTCTTCTGGCATCGAGTGCGGGCTGCTCGATCCTCGACCCGTCCGGCACCAAAGACATTCCCTACCCGACCGTTTCGCCACCCCCGGGTATGAAACCGTCGACCATGAGCTATTTCGGTTGGGCCGTCCCGTCGGAGTGGCGACAAGAATCCGACAACGGCGCCTACACCTACTACTCCGCGACCACAATCGCCGCCTCAGCGACCGTCTCCACCCTGACGGCCTGCCGAGACCCCGCCACCGCCCCAACCCTGGACGACTGGACAACCCGCCTAGGCACCCCCACCCAAACCTCCCCCCTCTCCATCCCCGGCGCCGCAGGCGGCTGGCGCTACAACATGTCCGGCGGCACCCAAGCCCCCGCGACCGTGCTACTCACCTGGCTCCCCAACTGCGAACACGAACTGTGGATCACCGTGTACACAGACGACGCCGCGGACCGAATCATCCCCACCATCGTCGCCCAGCAGGAGAAGTAGCTCCTCGTCGAGGTTCGCGCCCTTCGCACCGAGTGCGAAAAGTGGTGCGTGAAGTGCGAATTGAGGTCATCTGTCGGGGTAGTGGTCTACCGTGGCCGATGCAGACCGTTCGCGAACCGATAACGGAGCGTCATGAGCACCCCAGTTCAGGCTGTGTTCTCCCGCGTTGTTGTGCTTCACACGGTGGGGGAGCGTGTTGTTGGACGTGTGAATGTCGGACCCGCCGTGGGTGTTTCGCGGCTATCGGGCGCTTGGCTGAAGTGGCCTCGTCTCGGCGCGTGGGGTAAGGCCAACTCGCGGCCGGTGCCGCTCGTGGTGCGGTGATGTTGGGGGGATTGTCGTTTGCCGCTATTGATGTCGAAACCGCCAACTCCGCGCGTGGGAGTGTTTGCGCGATCGGGGTCAGTGTTGTTCGGGAGGGGAGGCGGGTTGGGGATTGTTCTTGGTTGTGTCGGCCTCCACGGGCCTTGGAGTTCTTTTCGGGGTACAACGTTCGTGTGCACGGGATTTCGGCTTCTATGGTGGTGGGGGAGCCTGGGTTTGGGGAGCTTTGGCCGGAGGTAGTGGGGGTGGTGGGGGAGTTGCCTGTGGTGGCGCATAATGCTGGGTTCGATGCGGGGGCTATTCGGGAAGCGTGTGGGCATAGCGGGATAGCGGCTCCTGAGTGGGAGTTCAGTTGCAGTTTGGGGTTGGCGCGGCGGCAGTTGGATTTGGGGAGTTATCGGTTGCCGGTGGTGGCGGAGGCTTTGGGGGTGGAGTTGCGGGCGCATCATGATGCGGGGGCTGATGCTGCCGCGGCGGCGGATATTGTGTTGGCTTTGGCGGCTCGGGCGGGGGTGGGGTCGTTGCGGGAGCTCGAGGCTTGTCCGGAAGTGGTACGGACGCAGTATGTTTCGCGGCTGGGTTCGCGGGAGCCGGGGGCGCGGAGGGGTGGTCCGCGGCGGGAGCGGCGGAATTACTTCGGCCGTGAGGAATTGGTGATGCCGGAGGTTACCGGTACGGACCCGGGGCATCCGTTCTATGGGCAGACGGTGGTGTTCACTGGGGACTTGGCCAATTTCACTCGGCAGCAGGCGTGGGATGCGGTGGCTGCGTGTGGGGGTACTCCGGCCAAGAATGTCACGCGGCGGACGACGTGTTTGGTTATCGGGGATGGGTTCTCGGGGTGTGATGCTGCGGCGTTCACGACGACCAAGGCTCGCCGGGTTGTGGAATTGCGGGGCAAGGGGCACCACATAGAGGTCTTGGATGAGGCGCGGTTTGTCGCGTATGTGGGATCGCCGGTGTCACCTGGCGGTATCGGTAAATCGTTGGATCCCGTGGGGGCGCCGCGCTACCAATGGATGCCATGACCTATTCCGATGACGAATTCCGGGAGTACATCGCCGACCAGCTTGCGGCACTGCCAGGAGTGGAAGCGGTGGCGTTGGGTGGGTCTCGGGCGCAGGGGACGCATCGGGCGGAGAGTGACTGGGATTTCGGGATCTACTATCGGGATGGGTTCGATCCGGCTGATGTGCGGGCGATCGGTTGGGAGGGAGAGGTTTTCGGCATTGGCGCGTGGGGGTCTGGGGTCTTCAATGGTGGAGCTTGGCTGACCGTCGACGGGCGGCATGTCGATGTGCTGTACCGCGATCTCGCGGTGGTGGAGCACGAGGTCGCCGAGGCGGAGGCGGGGCGGTTCCATTGGGAGCCTTTGATGTTCCATCTGGCGGGGATTCCGAGCTACCTGGTGGTGGCGGAGCTGGCGGTGAATCGGGTACTGCGCGGGAACTTGCCGCGACCCGAATTCCCGCGGCTGCTACGGGAATCCGCTCCGAAACAATGGCGCGAGCGGGCGAACCTGACCTTGCACTACGCCAAGAACGCGTATGCGCCGCGCGGGCAGGCCACGGAAGTGGCGGGCGCACTCGCCACCGCAGCGATGAATACCGCCCACGCGGTACTCGCGGCCCGAGGCGAGTGGGTGCTCAACGAGAAGCGAATGCTGACGAACGCCGGGTTGCGGGATATCGACCGGATCGTCTCCTCGTTGCGGCCCGATCCGGAGTCACTGGCGCACGCGATCGCTGAAGCCGAGCAACTCCTTGCCCGGCAATGAGGTCGGTGCGTCACAGCGCACGGTCTAGATCGACCGCGACGGCTTCGGCCCGAATGGAGGTAGCAGGTCGCCGACGCGACAGGAGCAGGCGGCGGAACCCACTTGCGCGGCAGGCGTGCTTCGACAAGCGGTGCGCCAGCTCCAAATCGACTTCGGCGCGATCCCTATCGACCTGAGCCGTGATCCCGAATCCGCGAAGTCCTCACCCTGGCATTTCGGGTGATAGCGAGGCAACATCGTCACTGCCGCCGGTAGGTCGGTTTCACTTGCTGCTGGACCGCCGCGCGGCGATCAGCCGATAAGCTCCTACGGGTGACCGACGAGAAGCTGCTGCAAGGACCTATCCACGCCGTTCATGTCGAGCTGGGCGCTACCTTCGCGCCGTTCGGGGGGTGGGAGATGCCGGTTTCGTACGCGGGAACCGTGGGGGAGCACACCGCCGTGCGGACCGCTGTGGGCGTGTTCGATGTCAGCCACCTCGGCAAGGCCACCGTGAAGGGCGAGGGGGCGGCGGCCTTCGTGAACTCGGCGCTCACCAATGATCTTGGGCGGATTCGCCCCGGTAAGGCGCAGTACACGCTGTGCTGCACGCCCGAGGGCGGCGTGATCGACGACCTCATCGCGTACTACGTGTCCGATGACGAGATCTTCCTCGTTCCCAATGCCGCCAATACCGCGGCTGTCGTCGCCGAGCTCCAGAAGGTCGCGCCGGAGGGGATCACCATTACGGACGAGCATCGCGCGTACGCTGTGTTCGCGGTGCAGGGGCCGAAGTCGGCGGAGGTGCTCGAGGCGCTCGGGCTGCCGACCGATATGGAGTACATGGCCTACACCGACGCCGAGTGGGAAGGCCGACCGGTCCGCGTCTGCCGCACCGGGTACACCGGTGAACACGGCTATGAACTGCTGCCGAAGTGGGATGACGCCGAGGCTGTGTTCCGGGCCCTCGTGGCCCAGGTCGAGGCCGCCGGTGGGCAGGCCGCGGGGCTCGGTGCGCGCGACACGCTCCGCACCGAGATGGGTTACCCGCTGCACGGCCACGAGCTGTCCCTCGACATCTCCCCGCTCCAGGCCCGCACCGGCTGGGCGGTCGGGTGGAAGAAGCCCGAGTTCTGGGGCAAGGCGGCGCTCGACAAGGAGAAGGCCGAGGGTCCTCGGCGGATCCTGTTGGGGCTGAAGGCGATCGACCGGGGTGTGCTGCGCCAAGGTCAGACCGTCCTGCGCGGTGACGAGCAGGTCGGGGAGACCACTTCGGGGACGTTCTCGCCCACCCTCAAGGTCGGTATCGCGCTCGCGCTGCTCGATACCGCCGCCGGAATCAAGGAAGGCGATGAGGTCGAGGTCGATGTGCGGGGGCGTCGGCTGCGGTGTGAGGTGGTGCGGCCGCCGTTCGTCGAGGCGAAGACTGCTTGAGGGTTAGGTCTGAGCGGTCGGAAATCGGTGGATGGGGTCGAAATCCGTGCCCTTCGATCGATTTCTGACCGCTCAGGCTTAATCACCTCACCGCGACGCCCACGCACCAGGAGGCCGAGCTGCGCTCGAGCCCCACCGGGCTATTCCGACCCCATTCACCATCGACCGCATTCCAGGGGTGGCCTAGTTCCAGCCCGTAGACCCGCACACTAAACTCCCGGTCATGACAGTTGCCGCGCAATTCACCCGCATCCCGCACCCTGCGCCCGCCTCGGCGGAACGGCGACAGGAGATTATCGCGGTACCGGGGTTTGGGCGGTTCTTCACCGATCACATGGTGTCGATCGACTACGCCGACGGCAGCTGGACCAATGCCCGGGTCGAGCCGTACGCGCCGCTGTCGATGGACCCCTCGACCATGGTGTTCCACTACGGCCAGGCGATCTTCGAGGGGCTGAAGGCGTACCGGCAGAGCGATGGCAGCATCGCCACCTTCCGCGTCGACGCCAATGCCAAGCGCTTCCAACGGTCGGCCCACCGGATGGCGATGGCCGAACTGCCGGAGGAACTGTTCATCGAGTCCATCAAGCAGCTCCTGGAAGTGGATTCTGCGTGGGTGCCGCCCGCCGGTGGCGAGGAGTCGCTCTACCTGCGGCCATTCATGTTCGCCACCGAGGTCGGGCTGGGCGTCAAGCCCGCCAGCGGTTACAAGTACCTGCTGCTGGGTTCGCCTGCGGGAGCGTACTTCCCGCGCGGCCTGACCCCCGTGCGCGTGTGGCTCTCCACGGAATTCGTGCGCGCCGCCCCCGGCGGCACCGGCGAGGCGAAGGTGGCCGGAAACTACGCCGCCTCGCTCCTGGCGCAGCAGGAAGCCGCCGCCAAGGGCTGCGACCAGGTGGTGTGGCTGGATGCCTGCGAACGCAAATACGTCGAGGAGATGGGCACCAACAACCTGTTCTTCGTATTCGGGAGCGGCTCCGACGCGCGACTCGTGACGCCGGAGCTCTCCGGTTCGCTGCTGCCGGGCATCACCCGCGATTCGCTCATCACGCTGGCCGCGGACGCCGGATACAAGGTGGAGGAGCGCAAGGTCTCGGTCGAGGAATGGCGCACCGGCGTCGAATCCGGGGAAATCACCGAGGTTTTCGGCTGCGGCACCGCGGCGGTGGTCATTCCGGTCGGCACGGTGAAGTCGGCCGAGGGCGAATTCACCATCGGCGACGGCGAACCCGGCGAGGTCACCATGGCGCTGCGGGATACCCTCACCGGAATTCAGCGGGGCACTTTCGCCGACAGCCACGGCTGGATGCGCAAGCTCGCCTGAGCCCATATCGATTGCGGCGCAGCCGAAATCGAATACGCCGGAATTGGTGACGCCTCGACGTCGCCAATTCCGGCAGTCACCCTGCAGCGGACCGCGCTACGTTGGAGTGGGTGAGTTACGAATACGTGGTGCTGCTGGCGGGGGCCGTCGCGGCGCCGGGGGATGTGCCCGCGTATGTGCGGGCACAGCAAGGCAATCCGATCTCCGAGGACATGCGCTTCGTCGTCCACGCGCTCCAACTGTGGAACGACGAACTGCCGGTGATTCACCGGCATGCCATGCTGCGCGTCGAAGCGGCGGGCAATGCGGTGCGCGTGACACCCGCCGACAAATTCGACCGCCGCCGATCCCGTGGCTCCGCGGTGGACAGCGCGGCCGATGTCATTCGCCGCCTGCTCGAAACCGCGACGACCGGCCTCGGCTACCAGATCTACGACGCACAGCGCCACACGCTGTGGTCGCCCTGATCAGCCGGGCATGAACATATGCCACTGCTCCAACGTCTGCGGGCGCATCACGTAATTGCTGTCGCGCACCGACGAGAGCGTGGCGCTGGGCTCCTGCGAATACCAGTGCCCCGGGTACACCACCGGATCACCTTTCAGCCCAGCCAGATACCGCAGGCTGTGGAACATGGCATCGGAATCCCCACCCGGGAAATCGGTGCGCCCGCAGCCGTCGATGAACAGCGTGTCGCCCGCGATGAGGCGATCCTCGAACAGGAAGCACTGACTGCCCGGCGTATGCCCCGGCGTGTGCAGCAACTCGATCTCGAACCCGCCGACCGCGACCATGTCCCCGTGCGCGTGCCCGGTCAGCTCGCTCGGCGCGATATCGGTGACCTGCGCGACCCACGGCAGCTCCTCATTGTGGACGTGCACCGACACATCCACAGTCTCGAGCAGCTCCTTCACCCCCCGCAGCGTGAACCCGAGCATGGTGCCGCCGACATGATCCGGATGATGGTGCGTGGCCAACACCCCGCTCACCCGCATGTCATCCGCCCCCGCGATCTCCACCAACTCGGTAGCCGCATAAGCCGGATCGACAACCACACACTCCCCGGATTCACGATCACCGATCAGGTAAGCGAAATTGCGCATCTGGGTCGCGATGGGATCGCCCACGGCCCAGTCCCGCCCAGCGAGCAGTTGGCGGAAATACAAACGATCGGAAGCCATACGCCACAGCCTAGGGCGAAAGCCGACCCCCGCATCGACCAGGTACTGGTGGTGGGACGCTCTCGCACGTTACCGCCACCAGTACCTGCTGATCACCGGTCCAGGATTTCGCGGAGGGTGGCGGCGAAGGCTTCGGGTTCGCCGGGCATGCCGTATTCGTCGCCGAGGAAGCCGCCGTGGCCGCTGGGGAAGAGGGCTACGTCGGTGTGGAGGCGGGCGGCGAGGGCCTCGGCGCCGCGGCGCGGCATCTCGGCCGCGGATTCGATGCCCGCGGCGGGGACGATACGGGTGGACGCCGCGCGCAGGGCGTCGAAGTCGGGCTCGTATTGGGTTGTCGTGCGCAGGTTTTGGGCCAGCAGAACGTCGTCGCGCGAGCCGTCGTCTTCGGTCGGGAGGCCGAATTCGGCGGGGTCGGGCAGTGGGCCGTCGGCCCAATCGGCGGGCACCTCGCCCTGGACGCTGGCCAGGGCGATGAACTTCGCCATCCCCGGCCCGGCGCCAGCGCGCTGATAGGTGGCGCGAATATCCTCGACGGCCGCGCGCAGCTGCTCGTGGTCGGGCAGGATCGTGGTCAGCGGCGGCTCGTGCGCGACCAGGGTGCGCACCTGCTCGGGATGCGCGGTCACCAGGGCGAGCGCGTTGACGGCTCCGCCGCTGGTGGCGAAGATGTCCACCGGCCCACCGAGTTCGGTGATCAGCCGGTGCAGGTCGTCGGCGTGCAGCTCGGGTGTCGACTCGGTGGTGGTGTCGGTCCGGGTGCTGCGGTCCGCGCCGCGCGGGTCCAAGGTCACCACCGTGCGGTCGGTGAGGTATCCGGCCAGGGTGCCGAAAGCCGCGGCCTCCATGGGCGATCCGAACACCAGCAGGGTCGGGGCCGCGCTGTGCTCGGCCTCCCGCACGTCGTAGGTGAGGGTCGCGCCGGGCACTTCGAGGGTGTGGGTCTTGGGGTCGGTCATGATCGCTCCTTCCGCGAAAGTTTCTACTGGGTAGACGGGCGGAAGGAGCGAAACTCATCGAGCGATGTCGGCGACTTCCTCGGCGCGGGTGTCGACGGACGCGGCAATGGCGCGGATCCAATTGGCGAAGAACGTCGCCGCATGAGCCGACCAGTCGGTCGTGACCTCGGTCCGATCCACCGGCAGCGGGAAATCCTCGAGCAGCGCCGGATCGAAGCTGGCGCGCAGGCGCGCGGCCTGATCCAACAGCGACTCCTCGACCTCCCGCGCGAAATACCGCTGCGGGATATCGGGAAACGGCCGCCGCACATCGCCGAGCCACCGCCGCAGATCGCGACGGTATTCACGAGCCATGGTGTCGCACAGGTACTCCGGATGCCCCTGCACGAACACGTGCCGCAGCCCGTCGGCGGCCAAGTGCCATTCGGCTTCGTCGGAATCCAGCAGGATATTCACGCCAGCGGCCCGCAGATCGGCGGAAGTCATTGCGTTCCACCGGGAATGCGGCACCCGCACCGGCGTGCTGAGCCCCGCGAGCAAGGCCATGGCGGCGGTCTCGGGCGCGGCGCCCCACTCGTTGCGCACCCAATGGTCGAACACCCCGTGCTGTCGCCGCGCCAGCCGCTGCCGCCGCACCCCGTACAGCAAATACAGTGCGGCATGGGCGGATTGGCACGAGAACAGCAGTGCGGACTCCGAGCACTCCCGCAGAATCCGGTCGACCACGGCCAGGCACGGTTCGTCGGCGATATCCTCCGTCGTGGGCTCGCTCCCGCTGACGATGAGCGCATCCATCTCCGCCAGCGCCCGCCAGTCCACGCCATCCACCGGCCGCAACGGGTCGATGCCGAAAGCTTCTGTCTCCACCAGGATTTCGGACGCGCCGAGCTCTTCGGCCCCGCGCGCCACCGCCTCGGCGAACACCCGCCGCGTCGTACTCTCCGGCCGCAGCGAAATCAGATCCACGATTCCGATCCGCAGGGTGGCGCCGCGAGACCGCGGCGCGCCCGTCGACGCAAACACCTTCATCATCCTTAGAGCACGGGCGCGGCCTGGACCGCGAGAACAGATATGGTCCGCGTAATCACGTACGCGACGAAAGGTCCCGCACCTCGATCACGGGGATCAGTGTGCGGGACCTAGGAGTCCGCCAGGGGGCGAGCAGGTTTCAGCGAAGAATACGCTCGATTTCGGCGGCCGCCTCCGGCCCGTAGGCCGCGCGTAGCCGCTTGAGCGCCACATCGTGGTCCAGGGCCCATTCCTGGGTGCCGATGGTCTCCAGAATGTGCACGGCGATGAGCGAACCCAGCTGCGCCGAACGCTCCAGGCTCAGGCCCGCGGTGTGGCCGGTGAGGAAGCCTGCGCGGAAGCCGTCGCCGACGCCGGTGGGATCGACCTTCGAATTGTCCGGCACCACATCGACATGCAGTTCGGTGCCGTCGCGATCGACGATGAGCGCGCCCTTCGAACCCAGCGTGGTGACGCGGATGCCGACCCGCTCGGCCACCTGCGCGGCGCTCAGGCCGGTCTTCTGCAGCAGCAGGCCCCACTCGTACTCATTGGTGAAAAGGTATGCGGCGCCGTCGATCAGGCGCAGCGCCTGCTCCCCGTCGAGGCGGGCCAACTGCTGGGAGGGGTCGGCGGCGAAGGGGATTCCGGCCTGCCGAGCCTGCGCGGTGTGCAGCAGCATGGCATCGGGGTCGTTCGCTCCGACCAGCACCAGGTCGATCTCGCGAGTGCGCGCCAGCTCCACGATGGAGATGTCGCGCGCCTCGCTCATCGCTCCGGGATAGAAGGAGGCGATCTGCGCCATGGTCTCGTCGGTGGTGCACACGAAGCGCGCGGTATGCGCGGTATCGGAGACCTTCACCGCCGAGCAGTCCACGCCGTGGGTCTCGAGCCACTGCCGGTACTCCGCGAAATCCGCGCCGACCGCGCCGACCAATAGTGGCGTGCTGCCCAACAGGCCCATCGCATAGGCGATATTGCCCGCGACACCGCCACGGCGAATGACCAGATCGTCGACGAGGAAACTCAACGACACATGCTGCAGCTGATCGGCGAGCAGCGCGTCGGAGAACTTGCCCGGGAAGCGCATGAGATGGTCGGTCGCGATGGAGGCGGACACGGCGATGGTCACGTGCGGAATCCTTCGGTGTCGTTGCGCTGTGGTTCATTGCACGATGGGTTCATCGCCAGGCGAGGACACACCTGCATGCGGGACGACAGACGCGGGGGCGGTGGGCGGCGGGAGGACGGCCGAAAACCGACCGCACCCTAAAACTACACTGTCCGAGACGGGGCGCTCCAGACCCCGAGCGCACTTGGCGTGCTGCGGATTCCGGACGCGGGGGCGGACATGCGTCAGCGCGGAACCCCACTCGGAGGTTCCGCGCTGACGGAATGGCTCAGTTGAAGCTGTCGCCGCAGGCGCAGGAGCCGGTGGCGTTCGGGTTGTCGATGGTGAAACCCTGCTTCTCGATGGTGTCGACGAAATCGATCGACGCACCCTGGATGTACGGGGCGCTCATGCGATCGACCGCGAGCTTCACGCCGCCGAACTCGGCGACGAGGTCGCCATCGAGCGAGCGGTCGTCGAAGAAGAGCTGGTAGCGCAGACCGGCACAGCCACCGGGCTGCACGGCGATGCGCAGGGCCAGATCGTCGCGGCCCTCCTGATCCAGCAGCGCCTTGGCCTTGGCGGCCGCGGCGTCGGTCAGAGTCGCACCGTGAGTAGTGGTGGTCTCGTTCGCAGTCATGAACTCTCCTATGGGACCTGTGTTCAATCCGTGAACAGCGCACGGCTCGACAGCTGTCAACGCCGCTTCCCGGGCGGCTTATTCCTCATCCTACGCGGGCGGTTGCGGGTGGACGCCGTCTACCCGCGAGGGGTTGCCGCAGGATGCCGCCGAGCATGGCGGAAGGCCGCAGGTCGTCGGAGGATCCGGACCCGGGTGATCACCGTCGCTCCCCGGTCGCGCCGGGATTCTATGGCGGAAGACACATCGAAACGGACCACATTGTCCGCGCGGACGAGGTATCGAATAGCCTGGTCGGCGTGAAGTTCCTGCGCCGCGGCGAGACCAGCAGCACCGACGACAGCTCCAGCGCTCAGTCGAACGGCGGTTCGGCGACGGTCGCCGAGACCCCGACCCCCGGTAAGGGCCGTCCCACGCCCAAGCGGCGGGATGCCGAAGCCCGGCGTCGCGGGCCGGTCGCACCCGCCCCGATGACCGCGAAGGAGGCCCGCGCCCGCCGCAAGGCCACGCGCGGCACCAAGGCGGAGCGCAAGGCTGCGGCCGAGCAGCGGCGCGCCGACAATGCCGATCGCCGGGCGCGCATGCTCGCCGGTGAGGAGCAGTTCCTGCTGCCGCGCGACCGCGGACCCGTCAAGGCGTATGTCCGCGATGTGGTGGACGCGCGACGCAATCTGCTCGGGCTGTTCATGCCGCTCGCGCTGGTGCTGATCCTGACCATGTTCCTGACGCCCACGCTGCAGGCGTACGTCACGCTGGCGATGCTGGTCATGATGGTGTTCATGATCGCCGAGGGCTTCGTGCTCGGCCGGATCGTGAACAACCGTGTGCGGGAACGCTTCCCGGACTCGCTCGACAAGCCCATGTCGCTGGGCTGGTACGCCTTCGTGCGCGCCTCGCAGCTGCGCCGCATGCGCGCGCCGAAGCCGCGGGTCTCGCCGGGCGACAGCGTGTAGGTCACCCGCGAACCCACATCGGCCCCGCCGCTGAGTCGTGAACTCAGCCGCGGGGCCGACGTGTATCTCCACCATCCGTGGTTTCAATCCATGAGGGGGAATTGGTGGCGGCATTGTTCGAGAGCGTTCCGCCACCAGTTCCCCCTGACCACTCGGTCTGCCGGGGCGGCGACGCGGTGGTCCTAGCCGTGTTCGCGCATGCTGGTGATGGCGCGGATCTCGGCGTTGGCGCGCTGGATGTCGCGGTCGATCACATTGCTGGAACCGGCGAGGCCCCAGGAGGATTCGCGGTGGAAGGGCACCGCGCGACCGGCGGCGCTGAACAGGGCGAAGATGCGGGCGAACATGGCGTGTGTCCGAGGCTCTGTGCGGGGTTCGGTGGTGCTGAGTTCGGTGGGGTGCGCGGCGATGGCGCTGGCGAGCGTGGTCATGGCTACGCCTCCTCTTCGATGTCGGTGTAGGTGCCGCCCGCCATCGCGCCGTAGGTGAGCATTCCCAGGGCCGCCATGACGGTTCCGGCTTCGACGATTGCGGTGAGAGCGTGCATGGCAGTAAGTTTGCTCTCATGGCGTTACTGCCAACAGTGGCAGTTCTGTCATTGTCCGCAAAGATTCCGCCAGTTAGGCTGTGGCCATGTTGTCGAAGGTCGCCGTGGTGCTCAACGAGCGCCTCGCCATGTTCGAATTCGGGGTTGTCTGCGAGGTTTTCGGGCTGGACCGGACCATGGACGGCCTGCCCGGATTCGACTTCCGGGTGTGCGGCCTGGAGCCCGGGAAGCCGCTGCGCAGCAGTACACCCGGTATCACGCTGACTCCGGAGTACGGGCTCGACGAGCTGCGGCACGCGGATCTCGTTGCCATTCCGGCGTTTCCGTTCGCGGCGTCGCGGCCCATCGACCCCCAGGTGGTGGCGGCCGTGCGCGATGCGGCCGAACACGGGGCCACGGTGTTGACGGTGTGCTCCGGGGCGTTCCTCGCGGGCGAGGCGGGGCTGCTGGACGACCGCAAATGCACCACGCACTGGAAGTACGTCGGAGAACTGGCCGAGCGGTATCCGCGCGCGACCGTCGACCCGGATGTGCTCTTCGTGGACGAGGGCAATCTGATCACCAGCGCCGGGACGGCGGCCGGAATCGACGCCTGCCTGCACCTGGTGCGGCGCGAATTGGGCAGTGCTGCGGCCAATGGCATCGCGCGGCGCATGGTCGTGCCGCCGCAGCGTGACGGCGGACAGCGGCAGTTCATCGAACGGCCGGTGCCCGAATGCACCTCCGACAGTCTCAGCGAAACGCTGCTGTGGATGAGCGAGCACCTCGAACTTCCGCACACCATCGAGGCTTTGGCGGCGCGGGCGGCCATGTCCACCCGCACCTTCGCGCGCCGGTTCACCGCCGAGACCGGCACCACGCCCGTGAAATGGCTGACCGGACAACGGATTCTGCTCGCCAAACACCTGCTCGAGGACACCGAACTCGATCTGGAATCCATTGCCCACCGCTGCGGCTTCGGCTCGGGGGCGTTGCTGCGCCACCACTTTCAGCGGCTCGTCGGTATCGCGCCGACGGAGTATCGAAGGCGGTTCGGGGCGCGCGTGGAGGAAGGGGCGCTCTAACTCCCGGAATTGAGGGGTGCCGCCGCGCGTTCGAGGCGGTTACGCTGCGGGAAATGAGCATCGAATTTCTGCTGACGACGCTGGTGATCGTCGCGACGCCCGGGACCGGGGTGCTGTTCACGCTCGCGGCGGGCCTGTCGCGGGGGACGCGGGCGAGTGTGGTGGCCGCGTTCGGGTGCACATTGGGGATCGTGCCGCATATGGTCGCGGCGGTCACCGGTGTGGCGGCGGTGTTGAACACCAGTGCCGTGGCGTTTCAGACGTTGAAGTATCTCGGCGTGGCGTATCTGCTGTACATGGCGTGGAATACCTTGCGGGACAAGGGCGCTCTGGCCTTGCCGGAGGAGTCGGGAGAGACGCCGTCCGCGGGGCGGGTGATCGTCTCGGCGGTTCTGGTCAACGTGTTGAATCCGAAGTTGACGATCTTCTTCTTCGCGTTTCTGCCGCAGTTCGTACCCGCCTCGGAACCCCATGCCGTGCTCCGCATGTTCGAACTGAGCGCGCTGTTCATGCTGGCGACGTTCGTGGTGTTCGCGGTGTACGGGGCCGCCGCGGCGGCGGTGCGCAACCACATCATTTCCCGGCCCGCCGTGGTGACGTGGATGCGGCGCGTGTTCGGGGCGTCGTTCGTGGCGCTGGCCGGACGGTTGGCGGTCCAGAACCAGTAGGGCTCGCGGCCGGATGGTCGGCCCGGTTCGCCGGGGCGCGGTCGAACCGCACGGATGGTCGTGGTTCGCCGGGCGTGGGCGGCGCTCGTCCGCGTGGCGGTTGATACCGTGCTGACGTGTCGCACACTGCTCAAACAAGGCCGCTTCGGACGCTGGTGCTAGGCGGGGCCCGGTCCGGGAAATCCGCCTTCGCGGAACGACTGGTCGCTTCGGGGCCGGTGCGGTACATCGCCACGGCCGCACCCGATCCGGCCGACACCGACTTCGCCGAGCGAATCGCGGCGCACCGCGCCCGCCGCCCCTCGAACTGGACAGTCGTCGAAGGCGACCCCGTCGCGGGCCTCGCCCAACCGACCCCCGCCACCCTGATCGACGACCTCGGCACCTGGCTCACCGCCCGCATCGACCTGCGCGCGGCATGGGAACAGCCGCGCGGCACCGTCGGCCCGGATCTGGACACCTTGGTCGCCGCCGTGGCCGCATACCCGGAACGCCTGGTGATCGTGAGCCCCGAGGTCGGGCTAGGCGTCATCCCCGTGACCCGCTCCGGCCGCCTGTTCCGCGACGAGCTCGGCACCTTGAACCAGCGCCTCGCGGAGGTGTGCGACGAGGTGTACCTCGTGGTCGCGGGGCAGCCGGTGCGGGTGAAGCCGGAAAACCTCGCTAGCAAGACGAGCGGACATGCGGCCGACGCCTTGGCTGCCGGAGCGACCGCTTGGGCAGTGGATTCGGGTGCGACGCCGACGAGCGCCACTGCGGTGGGTGTTGGTGACTCGAATGCGGGTGGTGGTGCCGCTGTCGCGTCGGGGACTCGCGCGGAAGCGTTGCCGGAGGCTGGATCCAGTGCGGACGGGGCGAGCGGGGGCGATATCGGCCGGACGGCGACCGAGCCGGGTGGGAGTTCGGGCGGACTGACTGGTGTCGGCGCGAATGCGGTAACCCCAACCGAGGCGGCCGTGGCAGCGGTAGCCGCGCCGGGGATTTCTCCGCAGTCGGCAAGCGGTGGAGTGGATGCGCCTGGTGGGCAAGACGATTCCGCAGTCGCCAGTGACATCGCGGGGGACTCCGCTGGCCACAGTGCGCCGTCGTTGGCGAAACCGGTTGGTGCGCAGAGTGTTTCAGGTGACGGGCTGACCGGCAGTGAGGACGTAGTGCACAAGTCTGGCGGAGCGGTGCCCGGGAGTGGAGACGCAGCGTCAGAGGGTGGTACTGCGCTGTCCGGAAGTGAAGACGTAGTGCCGGGAAGTGGGGGCTTGTCGTCCGGCGGTGGAGACGCTGTGTCCGGTGGCGGGGGCATGGTGTCCGGTAGTGGAGACGCTGCCCCTGACGGTTCGATGAGTGGTGCGATGACGGAGAAGGCGGCCGGGGGTGCGGGGCGGACCGTGGGGCTTTCGAAAGGTGCTGGTGTGACGGGTGAATTCGGGCCGGTGGTCGCGCCGGATACGGCGGTGCGGGTTGCGGCGGAGGAGCGGCAGGGGGAGTTGACCAAACCTGTTGGGGCGCTGGGGCGGTTGGAGGAGCTGGGGAATTGGGTGGCGGCTTGTCAGGGGGTGTGTCCGCCGAAGCAGTTCGAGCGGGCGCGAGTGGTGGTGTTCGCGGGGGATCACGGGGTGGCGCGGCACGGGGTGTCGGCGTACCCGAGTGAAGTGACCGCGCAGATGGTCGCCAACTTCCAGCACGGGGGCGCGGCGGTGAACGCGCTGGCGCGGTTGGCGGATGCCACTGTGCGCGTGGTGGATATGGCCGTCGACGGGGATACCGCCGCCGAGATCTCCACCTTCAAGGTGCGGCGGTCGAGCGGCTCCATCGACCGCGAGGACGCGCTCACCGAGGACGAGACCCGCACCGCCCTCTCCGCCGGAGCCGCCCTCGCCGACGAGGAAATCGATTCCGGCGCAGACCTTCTCATCGCCGGTGACATGGGCATCGGCAACACCACCCCCGCGACGGTTCTCATCGCCGCCATCACCGACACCGAACCGGTGGTCGTCGTCGGCCGCGGCACCGGCATCGACGACGCCGGGTGGATGCGCAAGACCGCCGCCGTCCGCGACGCCCTGTGGCGGGCCCGCCCGGTGGTCAAGGACCCCTACGCCCTGCTGCGCGTCGCGGGCGGAGCGGATTTCGCCGCCGTCGCGGGCTTCCTCGCCCGCGCCGCCGCCCGCCGCACCCCCGTCATCCTCGACGGCGTGGTCGTCACCGCCGCCGCCCTCGTCGCCGAACAACTCGCCCCCGGCGCGAGCGCCTGGTGGATAGCGGGCCACCGCTCCAGCGAACCGGCCCACAAAATAGCCCTCGACCGCCTCCGTCTCGACCCCCTCCTCGACATGAACATGCGCCTCGGCGAAGGCTCCGGCGCCCTCACCGCCCTCCCCATCCTCCGCGCCGCCGTAGCCGCCCTCGCCGACATGGCCACCTTCGCCGAAGCCGGTGTCAGCACCTCCCACGACGCCAGTGCATAACCACGAGGGGGACCTGGTGGCGCGAGCCTCTCGCCCAACGCCGCCACCACTTCCCCCTGATCGCGCGTCCACCTCGGCGCTCGGCGTCGACCAGGTACTGGTGGCGGAGGCTTCCCGGGCGATGCCGCCATGGATACCTGGTGATCGGGCGTCCAGGGCCAGGGGCGTCGCGTGAATGGCGTGCGACTGGCGATGTCCTGGTTGACGGTCTTGCCGGTCCGGGGACCGGAGGCGGTGGATCGCGCCGCGGGCGCTCGCGCCATCGGGTGGGCACCGCTCGTGGGCGCCCTGATCGGCGTGGGCGCGGCGTGTTTGATGTGGCTACTCGGCTTCTTGGGTGCCAGCTCGCTGCTTGCCGGGTTTGTCGGGGTCGCCGCGCTGGCGCTGGTGACGCGCGGAATGCATGTGGACGGGCTCGCGGACACCATGGACGGGCTCGGTAGTTACGGGCCGCCGGAGCGAGCTCGGGAAATCATGAAGAGCGGCGGAGTGGGGCCGTTCGGCGTCGCGGCGCTGGTGTTCGCCCTTGGGATCCAAGCTGTTTCGTTCGCGGCACTGGTAGAGAACGAGCGGTGGTTGGGGGTCGTGGTCGCCGTGCTCGTGGGTCGCGTGGCCGTGGTGTTCGCCTGTCGGCGGGGGATCGACGCCGCGCCCGGAGCGGGATTCGGAGCGTTGGTGGCGGGAACGCAACGACCGGCCGTGAGGGCACTCTGGGCTGGAATCGCGGCCGTGGCAGCCGGTTTCGCCACCGACCAATGGTGGCTGGGACCGATCGCGGTGCTCATGGCGCTGGGGAGCGCCACAGTGCTGGTCCAACATTGCGTACGGCGTTTCGGTGGCTTGAACGGCGACGTTCTCGGCGCCGCGCTGGAATTGGCCGTCACCATCGCGGCGGCAGTGCTGACGCTGCGACCTTGAACTTGCTCCGGCCGCGCGTCGTACGGCTAGCCTCTGGCCCTGAGCTTGCTCCGCCGCGCATAGCGCGAAGCCTGCGAGCTCGAGCTTGATCTGGCCCTACTTTGCTACCTCGTAGGGCCCTTGATCAGGCGCACGGCGGACTGTTCGACGAACTCGATCAATCGCCCGGGTGGGTAGTTCTCGGGGTCGGTGAGAGCCAAGCGGACGAGTTGTTCGCCGACTGCGAGTAGCGCGACGGCGAGGATCTCCGGATCCAGCGGTCCCGGCCCGTCGGAGTGATCTTGTGCCCAGGCGATCAAGGCGCGGAGGTTCGCCAGGGCGAATTCGCGGGTGCGCGTGGAGTATTCGCGTACCTCGGCGGGGGTGTCGTCGGCTGGGAGGATGAGTAGCCGCGCGGAATCGGCGTGCGATGCGACGGCGCGCAGCAGGTTGGTGGCGGCGGCGACCAGGGTCGCGGTGAAATCGGTGCGATCCGCGGCCGCGGGCATGGCGACGGCCAGTTGCTCGGCCACTCGCGCCTGCTCCCTTTCCAGCAAGGCCACCAACAATGGCCCCCGCCCTGGATACGCCGCGTACACACGCGGTTTCGCCAACTCCGCCTCCCGCGCGACACCCTCCATCGTCGCGGCCGAATACCCCTCACGCAGCACCAACCGCAACGCGGCATCGAGCACCTGCTCACGCCGGACTTCGAGGTCCATACGGGGCTGACGAGGGCGGGACTGTGGCACGGAGATCACGCTACGTCAGTGCGATCCCGGCACAGCGAACACCGCCCTCTTGCGAGCCGCATGCTGCACCACCCTCAGGCCGACCGAGGGTCTGGTCCGATCCACCAGCGCCTGAGTCGCGGTCGAGATCGAGCGGCGGCATGCGACGCAGGAGTACGCGGGTGGTCTCGGCTCCGTCAGGTGGCTGGCGGGAAGGTCTTTGTGGCATGTCCTGTGGACTGTGCCTGACCGCCATGGTGACGTCCCGTAATTCGGTTGCGGGGTGTGGGAGGTCATTTCTACAGTGGCCCGCATGACATGTTCCTGCTTCTTCTCCGTGCGGATCCGCGGCACTCGGGCTCAGGCCCGCTAGCGGACGCGGAGTAATATTTCGGCGTTCGCGGGCGTGCCCTGGGCCCTTCGAGATTCATTCGACTCGAAGACCCGGAAGGGCAAGTGCTGTGGCGCAAGATTATGCGTACGGGAACTATTCGCATACCCAGAAGAAGGTCAAAGGTGGTGGGCGGACGCCGCGGGATCGGGCCAGGCGGACGCTGTCGCAGAATTTCCTGGTGAACGACGCCGCTGTGGAATCGATTGTGGCGGTGGCGGATCCGAGTGGGATCGTGCTCGAACCCGGAGCGGGGGAGGGTGCGCTCACGCGGGCTTTGGCTCGGCGTGGGGCGAAGGTCACCGCGTACGAGATCGACCCGTTGGTGGCGGCGAAACTCGCCGCGCGAACGCGGGATGTGAGCGGAATACGCGTTGTCCGAGGCGATTTCATGAGAGCGAAGGCGCCGCGTGAACCGTTCTCGGTGGTCGGCAATATTCCGTACTCGGCGACATCGAAGATCGTCGACTGGTGTCTGGCGGCACCCGCGCTCACCTCGGCGACGCTGCTCACGCAGCTGGAGTACGCGCGTAAACGCACCGGGGACTACGGGCGATGGAGCCTGGTCACGGTGGCGAGTTGGCCGTGGTTCGGCTGGGAGTTGCGCGGCCGTATCGGCCGCGAGAGCTTCCGACCGATCCCCTCGGTGGATTCCGCCATCCTGCGCATCCAACGCCGCCCGGAACCGCTTGTGCGCGACCGCGATTCCTACACCGACCTGGTCCGGACCGGCTTCTCCGGCGTGGGCGGCTCGGTCCGAGCCTCGCTGCGCCTCCGATACCGGGGCGTGGACGACGCACTGGCCGCCGCGGGCATAGCCCACGACACCGTCGTCGGCTATGTCCACCCGGACCAGTGGATCACGGTGCACGAGAAGCTGTTCGCGTAACCGACGGAGTGCCGCCCCGCCAGCGCGGGGCGGCACGAAAAACCCTGGGATGAAGGATGTTTCGGGTGGCGAGCTCCCTCGCTAATACAAGTCGAGGGAGCCCACGCGAGGCGGTGTCAGCTGGATCGGCCCGTTGGCCAGCCAGGCTCCCGCGGGCCAGAAAGCCGGGGCGATGCGCGCGGCGAGGGCGCGGGTGGTGCGGATGGCGGGTGTCGGTGCGCGCATGACGTGCAGAGCTCGCGAAGAGACGTCGCGGTTGTGGACTCCCCACCGGCGACGGGTGGTCGCGCAGCGGGCGATGGCGCGGACAGCCTCCGCGCGCGTGCGCGATTCGAGAGCCGTGGCAATGGCGCTGGCCGCGTCGGTGGCGTCGAAGACCCCGGAGTTGAGGCCGCGCCCGCCCCAAGGCGCGAAGAGATGGGCCGCCTCTCCGGCGAGCAGGACGCGGTGATGGCGGTCGGTGAAGGTATCGGCCACCTCCTGATGGAAGCGGTAGGTGGAGACCCAGGTGACGTGGTTGCCATACCAGGGATCGACCACGCGAGATGTCCACTCGCGGATGCCCTTCGGGCTGGCGAGGTAGTCCACATCGTCTCCCGGCTGGCATTGCAGATCTATGCGCATACCGCCCCGGAACGGCATGTGCATGACATTGCGGCCGTCCACACGCGGCTCCCGATAGTAGAAATGGCCAGGTGTGGTCGGCGTCGACCCGTCCGGATGCGCCTCGACATCGACAATGATGAACGGAGTGTCGTCGGGAGCACCCCGCATGGTCGCGCCAATGGACTTGCGCACGACCGACCGCGCCCCATCCGCCCCGATCACGTAGGCGGCACCGAGCCTTTCCCCGGACGCCAACACCACCTCGACCCCATCACGCCGCGTAACCACCTCGGAAACCGGTGACTCCCATCGGAATTCGACCCCCTCCCGCAAACATGCCTCGTACAAATGCGTTTCGGTGACCCGCTGCGGCAAGCTGGTCACCAGCCGATCCGACCGCGCGACCCGCCCCAACACCCCCTCACCCGCCCGATACCGAAAAACCCTGCGCCCCGCGTAATACGCGTCGTACCCACTCAACCCGATCCCCTCCGCGGCAACCGCCCGCCCCAACCCGGGCAGCACGGCATCGAACCGCCGCAGCGTCGGATACGCCAACACAATCGCCCGACTCCCCGGTCGAACCCGTTGCCGCCCTTCACCTTCCACCACCAACACCGACACCCCGCGCCGAGCTGCCGCGAGGGCCGCCACGAGCCCGACCGGCCCCGCCCCCACCACCACACAACGCTCGAACCCACGCAACGGCTGATTCATGATGCCCTCCCCGGGGCCACAGTGACATCGACCATCCGTACGCTACCGTAACTACGCTCTCGTAACTAGTCCTCTCGTCAATTCGAACCCCCTGTCCCACACCAACTGTCACCACCCCGCAACCCCCGAAAAACAAACCAAGTCCTGCGCGTTTGGGTATTTCGAACCTTCATCCGCTAAGGTTTCCCAGCGACACCGAGTCCGGGTGGCGGAATGGCAGACGCGCTAGCTTGAGGTGCTAGTGCCCGTATTAGGGCGTGGGGGTTCAAGTCCCCCTCCGGACACAGACAGTAAGCCCACGGGCGATTCGACGAACGTAATTGGCCCCGACCCAGGTCGGGAACCGGGCGCGGCGGCTGTGAATGCCGACGAAGGATCAGTGGCGGAGCAGGGTAATGCTGGAAACGACGATCCAGGTGGCCCAACCGAGCCAGCCGACGAAGCCGATGGCGGCGGCTCTGTTGGCGCCGGTGGCGTTGTAGGGGCTGATCGACGCCGAGGCGAAAAGCAATGCGGCGCTGGTATACCCGAGCGCCGCGTGCCAGCCGGGAATGAAACCGGCGCTCGACCCGGCGGCGGTGAAGCCGAGCAAGGCCAGGGCGAGGAAAACCTGGTTGAACCCGAACAGCACATTGCTCGAACCCCATAGGCCCGCGAGGGCGTCCCGGTTGCGGGTGGCGGCCTCCGCCATACCGAATCGCAGGGCCTCCACCATGGTGAACGTGGCGTTCTGCATGAGCACCCCCGCGAATCCCACCAAGGCCCACGCCTGCGTACCGGAGCCCCCGTCCCACAGCACCGACAGCATTCCGGCGGCGAAGACCGTGGTGCACACCCATCCGGCCGGAGCCGCGACCGACGGCCGCTTCAGCGCCTCGCCCACGGTGGCGAAGGATTCGGCGACGGCATCGAAACCGTTGGCAGACACCGGAAGCGGCAGTCGGCCCCGGATGTACATCGCATTGATGCCGAGCGCCAGCAGTACGAATCCGAGTCCGGCCAGGCCCGCCCACGCAGTGAAGTCCATGAACCGCACCTCCGCAATTGACTTTACATGAGTTATATTGAATATATGACCTGGTAGGCTTTCCGGCAATGGTGGACTCAGAGAGCGGACGGCGTCGCTACGACTCCCTGCACCGAATGGCGCAGGCCAAGCAGACCCATGCCGAGATCGCCGCGGCGGCTCGGCGGTTGTTCCTCGCCCGGGGCTGGGCGGCGACCACGGTGCGCGAGGTGGCGCGCGAGGCGGGGGTCTCCGCGCCCACGGTGTACGCGGCGTACGCGAACAAATCGGGGTTGGTGCGGGCGCTGGTGGACTCGGCGGATCTGTCCGCGGACCCCGTCCGCATGGTGGCCGAACTGGAATCGACACCCGATCCTCGACGGCAGCTCGCCGCGATGGTCGGCTACGACCGCCGACTGTTCGAACGCGCCGGGGATCTCATCGCCCTGCTACGCGAGGCGGGTCGCGTCGAGCCCGACTTGGCCGCGGCGTACGAGGAGGGCAGACGGCTCGCGGATCGGACCCGGCGCGAGGTGTTCTCCGCGTGGCCCGCGAACACCCTCCGGCCTGACCTGGATCTGGCCACGGCCGTCGACATCTATGCCGCCCTGTGCAATATCGACGTCTACACCACGCTGATCGCCGAACGCGGCTGGCCGCCGCAGCGGATCGAGGAGTGGTGGGCCGCGGCACTCGACCGGGAGCTACTCGACCAAAAGCGAAAAGCCAACGCGCGCAAGCGATAGCGAGTGTTGCTCCACGGCGCCTTCCGAGTCGCAGTCCGATACCGGCGGAAATCCATTGGAGTGTTCGCTCGGCGTCGTATACCAACGGTGCATGACTGATTCGATCGGTGGACCGGATGTAGAGCTGCGCAGGATTACGGCGGACACCGTGTGGGAGGTGTGCAAGCTCAGCTATACCTTGTCGCCGGAGCAGCGGGAGATGGTGGCGGACAACGGCATCTCCATCGCCGAAGCGCACTTCTCCGACGCGGCCTGGTTTCGCGGTATCTACCACGGTGATCAACCGGTCGGCTTCGTCATGCTCGACCTCGGCATGGACCCCGATGAACCCGGCGTATCGCTGTGGCGATTCATGATCGCCGGGCCACACCAGGGCAAGGGATTCGGCCGCCGCACGATCGACTCGGTTGTCGCCCTGCTGAAGGCCCGCGGCACCACCGCGCTCTACACGAGCTACGGCCAAGGCCCCGGCAGCCCGGAAGGTTTCTACCGGTCGCTCGGCTTTCGGCCCACCGGCGGTGTGGTCGACCATGAGATAGAGGCCGTCCTGCGCTGGTGAGGTCGCGGCGCGAAAATGCGTGGCGGCGAACGCGGGACGATTGTTAGAGTCCACGGCGACTTGTCGACGACTATCGGGCCCTGCGCCCTGGAAAGAGGTTTTATGACCCGGCCAGCGCCGAGTGCGCCTCGCCGCGCCGCGTAGACGCGTCTGGTGCCGTCGGCTGACGGTATGTCGTACGGGTCCGTTTCGGCGCGCCCTTCACCCATGCGCTCGGTCGCGTGGGCTTTCATCGAGGTCGACTCGGCCTGCTCCTGCTGTTCATCTGTTTTCGGCAATAGGAGTCACCGGGTGTCTACCACCAATGTTTCGCACAAGCTCGACAAGTTCACCTGTGGTTGGTGCGGTCTGGACGTGTCCAGGTTCGCTGGCGACGGGGTGCCGCGTAATCACTGTCCCTCGTGCCTGCATTCGCGGCACGTCATCGACCAGGTCGAAGGCGGGGTCAGTGAGTGTGGGGCGCGTATGGTCCCCATTTCCATCGCGGTCTTGCGCACCGGCGACTGGATGCTGATCCACCGGTGTGTGCGGTGCGACGAGTTGACGGCCAATCCGCTGTGCGGGGACGACAATCAGCTCGTGCTCATGCGGATCGCGGTGCGGCCACTGGCGCAGCCGCCGTTTCCGCTCGAGAGGTTCGGCTCGCTCTGAGTCCGTGGAGGAGGATCCATGCCACGGCGAGTGAACCGAATGACCGAGCGGCCGCAGCGGCGCAAAGCCTTGCCGCACGACCGCGACCGGCATCGTGATTTCCGTTGTGTCGGTTGCCGACTCGCGGTGCCCGCCGACGCACCGGGCACCGCGCATCGCAATCACTGTCCGAACTGCCTGACCTCGCTGCACGTGGACCGCCGGATTCCGGGCGACCGGGCCGCGCGGTGCCACGGCCGCATGGAGGCGTTCGGGGTGACCGCGCGCTCGGACGGGGAGTGGATGATCATTCACCACTGCCTGGCCTGCGGTGAGCTGAGCGTCAATCGCACGGCTGGCGACGACAATGCCCTGGCGCTGCTGCGGTTGGTGCTGCGGCCGATCCGGGACAACGGTCTCGCACACCGCGTCTTGCGCACGCTGTAATGCGGCTGCGGTGGAGGACGGCTTCCTCCACCGCAGTCCGCTACCGCGTGGCAATTTAGGAACGATTGTTCTTGACCGATTGTTCCTAAACTGTCAGACTGGGGTCATGGGGAGACCGAGAGGGTTCGACGAGGCCGAGGTGGTGGCCGCCGCGGCGAAGCTGTTCGCCGAGCGCGCCTATGACGGTGTGTCCGTGGATGATCTGGTGGCACATCTGGGGGTGCACCGCAACAGCCTGTACAAGGTGTTCGGCAGCAAACGGGGTCTGTATCTGACCGCACTGCGCTGGTACATCGAACAGCGGGTGCGTCCGTTGGTGGACGAGATCGCGGCAAACCCGGAGGCCGTACTCGAATCCGAGTCGCCCACAAGCGATCTCGACTTCCTGCTGCTGGCCGCCGTCGAGCGCGCACCGGTCGACCCGGAGGTGGCTCGGGAGGTCGCCGCGGTCTTCGCGGCACTCGACGCCGCTGTCGGCGAACCCTCGGACGGGTTCGCGACTCCCGCACGATCCGATATGGCGGCGACGATCCTCGGCCGCCGCCTGCGCGCGCGGGCCACCGACATTCCCCGATAGCACTTCACAATTCCGAGAGAAAGGCCCCGCGTTGGCGAAAGTGGCTGTCCAAGACCAGAAGTTGATCATCCGAATGGAGGGCCTGAACAAGCTGTGGGCGCTGAAGAGTCGCCTCGAGATCCCACTCGCCAATGTCCGCGGGGTCACCGCCGACCCCGGCGTCATCAAGGAGCCGAAGGGTATCCGCGCCCCCGGTGCACACCTGCCGGGGGTGATCACCGCGGGCACCTTCTACTCCGAGGGCGAACGCATCTTCTGGGATGTCCGCGATGCCAGCAAAGCCGTGGTGATCGAATTGCGCGATGACCGCTACGCCCGCTTGGTCATTCAGGTCGACGACCCGCGCGCGACCATCGACCTGATCGAAGCCGCCCTCCCACCCGACACCGACCGCTAGCGCTCGGTCTGTCGGTGCCCTGTGGCAAAGTCTCTCCCCGAGAACACGAAAAACAGTGGGGGAGTGCGGAATGACAATGGCCTGGGATGCGGCGCGCGTGGTCGAGGTCGCGCGGCGGCTGCGAAACGCGGAGACCGGAGCCTGGAGCGAGGCGGCGCTGCGCGGGGTGGCGCAGGGCCTCGGCTGGGAGTGGCGCGACACTGCCGATGGCCCGCGATTGATCACCGACGCGGAGCCGAATACCTTGGCGCGGTGGGCGCCTCGGCTGCGTCCGGTGGGGCGATTCGAGAAGGACTACGTGCACGGCGGCGAGGAGTACGTCGGGTTGTCCGTGCCGGTCGCGGTGACGGAAGGCGGTGCCGCGGCTAAGGTCGCCGCGTTTCGGGACGCCGCCGCGGCGTTGACGAACGAGTTCGGTACCGCACCGATCATGGGCGCGTACGGCGAACCCGGGCCCTTCTACGATTTCGGACCGTCGTGGGGTACCCCGTTTCTGCGCTGGCGTCAGCGCGAGAATTCGCTCGAGCTCCGCGCCGGGGAGTACGGCCCGGAGCTGCTGCTCCAGCCCACCGACCCGGTGGAGAACTGGTTCTGGCGGCAGGGGCACGGCGAGAACTACGCCCTCGGCGGGTTCTTCGGCAGCAACAACGACCCCGCCAATGCGGGCTTGGGCTCGCCGGGGCGGTGGCGCACCACGGACTGGGAGGTCTTCGCCTCGACCCTCGGCGACTTCCTCCGCGCCCTTCCGGCCGAAACCCACGCGCTCGGAATCGAATTGGATCTCGGTATCCACGCCTTGGTGCCCGGCACCGGCGGCCCGGTGGTGTTCCATATCGCCTGCGGCGAGCGGCTGGAGATCGTCTTCGACACCGAGGATCTCGAGGTGGATATCGCCGACCCGACAGCCCTCGGCTGGATCCCGCACACCGTCCAACCCGCTGTGCTCGAGCATTGGATCGAATCTCCCTACCACTCCGGAGTTTTCGACATCGGTGCGGTGGACGGCCGCAAGCTCGCCCGGATGATGGTCGACACCTTGCGTGGCTTGGGCGTCGCGTCGCCGCACGACCTGAGCCTGAGCGACCACGCACAGCGGGTCCGGGGATATTACGTCGAGTACTACGGCCTCACCCTCCGGGAGAACCCGTAGCGCGAACAGCTACCGATGAATCGCCCCTTCCAGCCCGGCCAGCGGGGAGGCGGTGCCGCCTCGCACCTGCGCGATGATCTCCGCGGCGATCGACACCGCCGTCTCCGCCGTCGTGCGCCCACCCAGGTCGAGTCCGATGGGTGAGTGCAGGCGGGACAGTTCGCGGTCGGTGAGTCCCGCCTCGCGGAGGCGGCGCACGCGGTCGGTGTGGGTGCGGCGCGAGCCCATCGCGCCCACGTAGCCGACCGGCAGGCGCAGCGCTAGCTCCAGCAGTGGCAGGTCGAATTTGGCGTCGTGGCTCAGCACGCACACCACGGTCCTGGTATCGACCGTGACCGACCGCAGATAGCGGTCGGGCCAGTCCACGACGACCTCGTGTGCTTCGGGGAAGCGCTCCGCCGTCGTGAACACCGGTCGCGCGTCGCAGACGGTGACTCGGTACCCGAGCAACCTGCCCAGGGCGGCGAGCGCGGCGGCGTAGTCGATCGCGCCGAAGATCAACATTCGCGGGGGCGAGGTGTAGGTCTCCACGAATTCCGCACCGCGCACGCCGGTTTCGCGTTGTGGCTCTCCGAGTACGACGGTGGTGCGGGCGGCGGCGTCGAGCGACCGCACCACCGTCACCGGCTCCGCGCGGGTCAACGCGTCCAGGGCCGGGGCCAGCGCCTTGCCGGGGGACGGGTGTACGAACACCTCGACCTCCCCGCCACAGGTCAGCCCGACCGCGAAAGCGTCGTCATCGCTGTAACCGAACCGCTCCCGCACCGCGCGACCGGAGGCCAGCGCATCCAGGCACAGCTGGTGCACGGCCGCCTCGACACAGCCGCCCGAGACGCTGCCCACCACCTGCCCCTCCGCCGACACCGCCATGGCCGCCCCGGGCTGCCGGGGTGCGCTGCCGCTGACGGCGATCACCGTCGCCAGCGCGTAATCGACTCCGGCCCAGTGCCATTCCCACAGCTGATGCGCGATCTCACGCACGATCGAGCCCGCGCCGCGCGGCCAACCGGACCGCGTCGAGAATCTTCTCGTACCCGGTGCAGCGGCACAGGTTCCCGGCCAACGCCTCCCGAATCTCCACATCGGAAGGCTCCGGATTGCGCTCGATCAGATCGGTGGCCTGGACGATGAGTCCCGGTGTGCAGAAACCACACTGGACCGCACCGGCCTCCACGAACGCGCGCTGCATGGGCGCGAGCTCGGCGTCGGCGGCGAGCCCTTCGACGGTGCGCACCGAGCGACCCTCGACCTGTCCGGCCGCCACCAGGCACGAACAGGCCGTCGCGCCATCCAGATAGACAGTGCAGGAACCGCATTCGCCTTGCTCGCAGGCGTTCTTGGAGCCGGGTAAACCCATGCGCTCGCGCAGCATGTAGAGCAGGCTCTCACCCGCCCATACCTCGTCGACGGTGGCGGGTTCGCCATTGACGGTGAAGGTGACACGCATCAGGCCGCCATCCTTTCTCTCCCATAGTCTTTCCACGCCCAGGTGAGGGTGCGCCGGGCCAGTACCGCCAGCGCGTGGCGGCGGTACCGCGCCGTGCCGCGCACATCGTCGATGGGTGTGGCCGCCTCCGCGACCAACTGCCCGAAACGATCGACCACGGCGGGATCGAGCCGGGCGCGCGATTCCCACCGCCCGGTGGCGTTGAGCTCGTCGCTCAGGAACCGCTCGGCCGCCTCCGCGCGCCGCGGAGTCGGTGCCGCCGAACCGAATCCGGTACCGACCGCACCGCGCTCGGGGTGTAGCGACAGCGCGAACGCGGTCACCGAGATGACCATGGCGTTCCTGGTGCCGATCTTGGAGAACTGTTGCGGTCCGCTCGCCGCCGGTACCACGAACGCGGCGATGAGCTCATCGGGCGCGAGCGCATTGCGTTTGACGCCGGTATAGAACTCGGTGATCGGGATATGCCGGATACCGCGCACCGAATGCGCCTCCACCACAGCGTCATTGGCGAGCAGCGGCGGATGCGCGTCGCCCGCGGGCGAAGCCGCGCCGAGATTGCCGCCGACGGTCCCGCGATTGCGGATCTGCGGTGAGCCGACGGTCCGCGCGGCCATCGCCAATCCCGGTAGCAGCGCGCCGAGTTCCGTGATCAGCCTGGTGTAGCTGACCCCCGCGCCGACGCGCAGCGTGTCACCGACCGCCCCCCACTCCGTGAGCTCGCCGATACCGGTCAGATCGAGCAGTGCCGACGGCCGTGTGACGTCGAAATTGAGCTCGACCATCACATCGGTGCCGCCCGCGATCGGCAGCGCCTCCGGGTACGCGGCCTTCGCCGCCAACGCCTCGGCCCAGCTGCCGGGTCGTAGGAATTCCATAGCAGAGCACTCCTTTTCGCTACGCGCGCTCACCCGACGAGGCAGGACCGCAGTCCACTGGTCAGCGCCTCGCGGTCGAGGTCGCGTCCGATGAACACGACCTTGCCGACGGGTTCCTCCTGCCACGGCGCGGACGGTCGAATCTCGAACATGGTGTGAATGCCCTGGAGTACGAATCGGCGGCTGTCGTCGGCGACGGCGAACAACCCCTTCATGCGATAGACGTCACCGCCGCGTTCGGCCAGATGCGCGGTGAGCCAGGACTCCAGGGCCCGCTGATCGAACCGTCCGTCGAGTTCGATGCCCACCGAGGTCAGGTGCGGATCGTGCTCGTGGCTGTCTTCGTCGAGCCAATGCGGATCGCCCGCCATGGTCCGCGCCATGTCGAAGGCTCCGATACCCAATACGTCGGCGAGATCGATGGCGGCGTACTGCGAGGTGAGGATGTCCGCGGTCGCGTTGATCGCGCGCACCGACGTCTCCACCGCGCGCACCGTGTCCGCATCGACGAGGTCGACCTTGTTGATGACGATCCGGTCCGCGAACGCGATCTGGTCAACCACATGCGAACCCACGCCGTCGTGCCCGTCCTCGTCGAGATGAGCCCGAATGTGCTTGGCGTCCACCAGCGTCACAATGGCGTCGAGCGCGAAATGCTCGGCGATCTCGTCGTCCACGAAGAAGGTCTGTGCCACCGGATTGGGGTCGGCGAGCCCACTGGTCTCGATGAGAATGCGGTCGAACCGGTCGCTGCGCGCCAAGAGCGACCGCAGGATCTCGATGAGATCGGTGCGCGCGGTGCAGCACAGGCAGCACCCATTGCTCATCTCGATGATCTTCTCGTCCGCGTTCAGGACGAGATCGTTGTCGATGGGTATCTCACCGAATTCGTTCTCGATGACCGCGATGCGGTGCCCGTGATTCGCGGTGAGAATGTGATTGACCAGGGTCGTCTTCCCCGAACCGAGGAATCCGGTCAGAACGGTTACCGGGATCTTGCCGTGCTCAGACATGTGTTTCTCCTTGTGGCGTCGTGGATTCGAGAATGCGGCGCGCCCGGGCCAGTGCGTCCGGGGCGATTTCGATGCGACGGCCCTCGAAGTCCGGGCCGCGCGTCGCGTCGAGCCCCATCCGGGAGGTGGTTCCGTCGCTGGTCGACGAGGGATCCAGTGGTGACCCGGGGAGCCCGTCGACGGTGAGAATGTCGCGGTGCGGCTGGAAATGGGTGGCCAGCGCCCACAGCACCGCGGAGTCGTCGGTGATATCGATATCGCTGTCGACGGCGACGACCGTCTTGACATATGGATCCCAGCCGAGCAGCCCCAGCATGACCTGGCGGGCCTGTCCGGGACGTCGCTGCC
This sequence comes from Nocardia sp. NPDC050406, assembly GCF_044459025.1. Classification (NCBI taxonomy): domain Bacteria; kingdom Bacillati; phylum Actinomycetota; class Actinomycetes; order Mycobacteriales; family Nocardiaceae; genus Nocardia; species Nocardia sp. NPDC050406. The sequence continues at coordinate 1,711,707 of NZ_JBITIM010000002.1, forward strand.
GCAGCGCCACATAGCAGTGGAAATGCGTGCCCGACGTCGGATAGTGCACGGCCGTCACATCCGGAAAACGCGATTTGAGTTTCTCCGCCATCTCCGATTCCCGGGGAATACGAGCGAGATTGAGGTGTTCGGCGGTATTGCCGCCCTCGACATCGAAGAGCATCGGTTCCCGGCGTCGCATGATCGAGGTCACGCGCAGCACATTGTTGGTGGAGCGATTCGAGGAGTAGCCGGAGAATTCGCCGAAGGGCCCCTCCTCGGCGTGCGCGGTCGGGTCGATGGTGCCCTCCAGCACGAAATCCGACCAGGCCGGAACCCCGATGCCGTGGCGCGGTGTGGGCACGAGATCGAGCGGCTCGCCCAACAGCCCGCCCGCGATGGCCCGCTCGTCGACCTCGTAGCCGACGCGCGCGGAGGCCGCGAGCATGAACAGCGGATGCCCGCCGATCACCATGGCCACGGGCATCGGCTCACCCCGTTCGGCGTACTTGGCGAGCATGCGCCACAGGTCGCCCCGCGAATGCAGGCTCGTCGCCAAGGCGTTGGGGGAGTGGACCATCGAGCGGTGGTAGCTCATATTCCCCACCCCGGTGTCGGGATCCTCCGCGACGATGATGCCGCTGGTGATGTAGGGCGCGCGGTCGGAGGCGAAGTGGCGCAGCATCGGCACCGTCGCCAGGTCGACGTCGGTCTCGACGCTGTCGAGAATCGGCCCGGACTCGACACACCTGGGGGCCAAGGGATTCGCGGCCCGGCTGGCGAACGCCTCGTGCAGTTCGTGCGGCTCGACCCCGAGCATGCGGGCGATCCGTCGACGCGAGGCGAACATATTGCTCACCACCGGGACCGTGACGCCATCGACCTTGCGGCACACCAACATTTCGTCGCGGCCGCGTGCCGCGAGCTCGTAGATGAGCCCGGTCACCCCTTGGTCGGCGTCGATCGGATCGTCCAGCGCCAGCACATCGTCGGGGTAGGCGGCGAGGTAGTCCGCGAGGAAGGCGTGCGGATCCTGCCGCCGGGACAGTTCGTGCGCGGTCATCGGGCCACACCTCCGACCAGTCGATGCGCCGCCCCCTGCCACCGCAGCGACAGGTCGTGCTCGATTCCGAACTGGTCGAGAATCTTCCCGCTCAGATGGGCGAGCAGATCCTCGATGGAGTTCGGCTGCTGGTAGAACGCCGGAACCGGCGGCAGCACAATGGCTCCCGCTTCGGTCACCGCCGTCATATTGCGCAGATGCACGAGACTCAACGGGGTTTCGCGGGTGACCAGCACCAGCCGCCGTCGCTCCTTGAGACAGACGTCGGCGGCCCGGGTGAGAAGGTCGTCGGAGTAGCCGTGCGCGATGGCGGCCAGGCTCTTCATCGAACACGGCACCACGACCATGCCCATGGTGAGGAACGACCCGGAGGCGATACTCGCCGCGATATCGCCGCGCTGGTGGTGCACGTCCGCGAGCGCGGCGAGGTCGTCAGGGCGCACCCCGGTCTCGAGTTCGAGGGTGCGATGTGCCGCGCGCGACACGATCAGGTGCGTCTCAACGATTTTCAGCCGATGCAGCGCGGTGAGCAGATGGATGGCGAGATGCGGTGCGCTGGCACCGGTGATGCCGACGACCAACCTGGGCCGTGCGGACGACCTCGCGTCGTCGATGAATTCGTATGGCATGACGGACTTTCTGACTGGATCAGGGCGCGGGGGCCGACGCGGTATCGGAGGCGGAGCGCCGCCGCGCGTGGAAGACGACATTGAGCACCAGCGCGAGTACGGTGCCGGTGGCCACGCCGCTCTTGAAGAACATCTCGGCGAACGCGGGCAGCTGGTGGTAGAAACGCGGCGCGTAGGCGGGCACCAAGCCCACACCCAGCGACAGCATGACGATCATCAGATTGCTGGACCGGCCCAGATCGACCCGCGCCAGAATCTGCATGCCCGCCACCGTCAATGCGCCGAAGGTGACGATCGCGGCCGCCCCGATGACGGGCTCGGGAATGGCGGCGGCGATCCGGCCGACCGGCTGCACCAGCCCGAGCACCAGCAGGATCACCCCGCCGATGGCCACCGGGAAGCGGCTGCGCACCCCGGTGAGCGCGATGAGCCCGATATTCTGCCCGAAGGTGGTGTAGACGAAGCCGTTGAAGACACCGCTCACCGCCGTCATCAGGCCGTCCACCCGTAGCAGCCGGGCAATCTCGGTGGGCCCCAGCGGCTTTCCCACCACCTCGCCGACGGCCAGGCCCTGGCCCGCACCCTCGACCATCAGCACGAAGACGATGACGAGGAACAGCAGGATCGAGGGGACGTGGAATTGCAAGGCCCCGAAGTGGAATGGACTCATCACCGTCACGATCGGACCGGACCCGATCTCGGTCAGGCTGCCGATGCCGGTCGCCCAGCCCACGATCGCGCCGACCACCAGCGCCGCGAGTATCGACAGCTGGCCCAACAGTCCGCGGAACAACCGCCGGAAGATCACCATCAACGCCATGGTCGCGGCGGCCAGCGCGATATGACTGAGCCGACCGTAATCCGCTGCGCTCGAATCGGATCCGGCGATGAGGCGTATCCCGACCGGAATCAGGGTGAGGCCGATCAGCGCGATGACAGTCCCCGTCACCACCGCGGGAAACAGCCGCAGCAGCATGCTGAAGTACGGTGCGACCACTATCCAGACCAGACCGGCGACCAGCAGCGAACCGTACACGGTTGCCAGGCCCTGACTTTGGCCGACCAACACCATCGGCACGATCCCGCTAGCCGCCGCGCCCACGACCAGCGGCATGCGAATACCGAACTTCCAGAACCCGAGAGCCTGCAGGAGCGTGCCGATACCGGCGAGGATGAGATCGATGCTGACCAGATTCGCCAGCTCCGTATCGGACAGTCCGATGGACGTGCCGACCACGATGGGCACCACGACCACACCGGCGTACATGACCAAGGTGTGCTGGAGGCCGAGCAGCAGCATGGCGAGGAAGGGTGGGCGCTCGTCCACATCGGCCGCACTGTTCGGCGGCGCGCTGCGATCGAATTCGTTGTCTACCATGATATTTCAGCTCGCAGGCCGCGGTTGCGCCGGATCGGCGGCGGGTGCTTCCGGCGCGGCGTCGCGTTCGACGCCATTGAGCAGCAGGTTGAGCAGGAAGGCCGCGATACCGCCCGCCGCGATCCCACTGGACAGCACGGTCTGCAGCGGCCCCGGCAGCTGCTCGTAGAAGTCGGGCGACCCGACCGGCATCAGCCCGAACCCGAACGCGATGGCCACGACCAGGTGATTGCGCGGATTGCCGAAATCGGCCGCCAACATCAATTTGATGCCGATCGCGCCCAACGTGCCGAACATGACCACGCTGATCCCGCCCAGTACCGGCCCCGGCAGCGAGGCGACCACGGCCCCGAGTTTGGGCATCAGGCCGATGATCACCAGGATCACGCCCGCGGTGGCCACCACGTACCGGCTCATCACCCGCGTGATACTGACGAGGCCGACATTGCCGCCGAAGGTGACGAAGGGAAAGCTGCTGAAGACACCGGCCAGCGCCGTGCCCGCACCGTCGGCGCGCAGGGCCCGGGCGATATCGCCGGACTCGACCTTGCGGCCCACCACCTGGCCGACGGCCACCGTATCGCCGGTCGACTCCACCATATTGACGATCTGCACGATGAGCATCGGCAGAATGGCGGAGAGCACGAAGGTCGGCGTGCCGAACGAAAACGGTTCCACCACACCGAAAATCGGGGCCGACTCGGTGGCGGAGAAGTCGGTCAGCCCGAGCGGCCACGCCACCACGGTCCCGACGACGAGTGCGATGAGAATGGCGAAGCGTCCGATGGCGGGCCGCATGAGGCGCTCCAACAGCACCACCAGCACGATGGTGCCGCCCGCCAGCAACAGCCGTTCGGGTGCGCCGTGATCGTCCGCCGAGGCGGAACCGGCGATCATGGTCGCCGTCTTGGGCAGTAGCGAGAAGCCGATGATCGCGATGGTCGTACCGGTCACGATGGGCGGGAAGTACCGGGTCAGCTGCGCGAACCACGGGGCGATCAGCCAGGTGATGAGCCCGACCACGATGGTCGCGCCGAAGACGGCGGGCAGCCCGGAATCCTTGCCCACGATGATGGCGGGGGTGATGCCGGTGAAGGTGGAGCCCATGACAATGGGCAGCCGCACACCGATATTGAAGAGGCCGAGCGTCTGGAGCAGGGTCGCCAGGCCGCTGACGAACACGTTCGCCGTGACCAAGGTCGTGATCTGCGCCGGGGACAACCCGATGCCCAGGCCGATGACCAGCGGCAGGGTGACCATGCCGGAGTAGGCCACGATCACATGCTGTAGACCGAGCGGAACCAGATGGCGCAGTGGCGGAACCGAATCGACGGCATCTCTGGGTGTCGCCGACCGGTTTCGGGGTCGGGTGAAGATTCTCATGGTGACTCCTGGGCCCACGGTGCGGTGGGTCGAGTGGTGAAGAAGGGCCGCGGCCCAGCGGAAACAGATCAGTGCGACCAGGGTTGGCGTAGCCCGTGCATGCCCGCGCGGGCGATGAGTAGTTCGGCGTGCCGCGCGGCCTGCGCCACCGCCGCGTCCTCGTCGATCAGCAGGCAGCGCCCGTCGCGATACACGATCTGCCCACCGACAATGGTGATTTCGACATCCGAGCCGCGCGCCGCGTAGACCAGTGAACTCACCGCGCGGTGCAGCGGCTGCACATGCGGCCGGTCCAGGTCGACGACGATGATGTCGGCCAGTCGCCCGGGTTCGAGCACACCGGCGCCGACACCGGCGTAGCGGGCGCCCTCGCGGGTCGCGAGTTCCAGCGCGTCCTCGGCCCGGCAGCTGGTCGGGTCCAGGGTGGCGAGCCGTTGGCTGAAGATCGACAGCTTCATGGCCTCGAACAGATCCTGGCGATGCCCGCAGCTCGGCCCGTCACTGCCCAAAGACACTGCCGCACCGGCCTTTCGGAGTTCGCGCAGCCGAATGGTGCCGGAGGCGAGGTAGGCGTTGGAGGCCGGATTGTGCGCTACCCCGGCCCCGGCCGCGCCGACCTGCGCGATCTCGTCGTCGTCGAGCCAGATGGCGTGGGCCAGGGTGGCGCGCTCGTCGAGCAACCCCTCCTTGGCCAGCCACTGCACCGGCCGCACCCCGTAGGCCTCGAGATAGCTCTCGGGATCCTTGCCGCCCTCACAGCAGTGGGTGTGCCAGCGGGTGTCGCACTCGGCCGCGAGTTCGACGCAGCCGCGCACCAGATCCTGATCGACATACGTGAGATTCAATGGGGCGGGCCATATCTCGACCTTCGAGCCGCGCGGACGGTGTCGCACGGCATCGCGCGTCATGGCGAGCTCGTCGGCGGCGCTGTAGCGGAACAGCCCCTCGGGTTGTCCGCGCCGGGCGGCGATCTCGGTGCGGGCGCCGATCATGCCGCGCGCGACGGCACCGCGCAGACCCGCCTCCTCGATGATGTCGGCCACCGCGAGCGTGGTGGCGAGATCACTTGGGGCGTAATGGTTGTCGATGATGGTGGTGACACCCGCCCGCAGTGCCTCGACCACGCCGAGGCGGGCGGCGGCGATGGCGTCGGCCCCGGTCATCGCGATCGAGTAGGGCCACATGAATTCGCACAGCCACGGCACGATCGACATGCCCTCGCCCAGTCCGCGCGCCAGGGCTTGGGCGAGATGATTGTGTCCGTCGACGAGTCCGGGCAGGACGGCCCGGCCGGTGCAGTCGATGACGGTGTCGGCTCGCCAGTGCGCGAGCTCGGCCTGCGTTCCGACCGCGACAATGCGGGAACCGGTGATCGCGACCGACCCGGGCCGGTGCACGGTGCGGGCGTCGTCGACCGTGACGACGGTGCCGCCGGTGAGGAGTAGATCGCAGTGTTGGGGGATTGGCTGTGCCATGGCCGCCGCTGCCTTCCCGGGCGGCCGAGCCGCCCCAAATCCGTTGGCGTAGCGGGAGTTTTCTCCCTGGCCAGGCCGAAGCCCGGCGAGTGCCGAACGGTTTAACCCAGAGAGCGGGAGGTCACCGGCAATGTGACCCAGCACACATGCCGTGGCCACGGGTACATGTAAACGGGCGGCCATCACGCTTGTCAACCCTCGATCGTGACGAGGTCTCACCTGCGACTCTGTCGACGCCATGCCTGACCTGTGGGTATCGGTATGCCAGGGGACTGGAAATTACATGCAATCCGTTGACACCCGGATCGAGCTGTGTTGAACTCGGTCCCATGGCGCCGGGCAGTCGGACCGGCCCGCCGCGGGAGGACTACCGCGGCCCGTAGGTGCGGTGATTCGCGGCCGGGGATCTGATCCCGACCTGATCAAGGAAAATCACATGATCATCGATACTCATGTCCACCCAACCAATCTCGTCGACGAGGCATGGCGGCACACCGGTGAGCCGTTCACCGGTGAACGCACTCTGGAAATGATGGACGGTCCCTTCTGGATCAATGGGAAACCGCGCCGGGTCGACGTCAGCTGCATCATGCCGCCGCCGGGCAATACCGCCTGGCGCGAGGGAAATCGCAGCGGCCGCGAGGGAATTCGCGACTACCAGGCCTATGTGACCTCACTGGTGCAGAAGTACCCGGACCGCTTCGTCGGGAACTTCATCTACAACCCGCGTTTCGGCCCGGAGAACGGGGCCGCCGAATTGGCGTTCCACGTGCAGGAATACGGCTACAAGATGATGAAGCTGCACGCCAATATGCACTCCTACCGCCCGGACCGGGCGCTGGACTGGCTGCGTCCCGCGCTGCGCGTCTGCGACGAGTTGGGTGTGACCGTGCTGATCCACACCGGTGACGGCCCGTACTCCATTCCCACGCAGTTCTATCCGATCATTCGGGAATTCCCCAATGTCAATTTCATTCTGGGGCACTTCGGCATTCAGACCGGCGGCGTCTACTGTTTCGAGGCGTTCTGGATGATCCAGGACTCGAACAATGTCATCGGCGAATCCGGCTGGCTGTTGCAGTCGCGCATCGTGGAGTTCGCCAAGGAGATGAAGAAGAGCAAGATGGTGTTCGGCACCGATTCCCCGCCGAACGAGCCGGGCATGTGGGCGCGGGAGCTGGAAGTGCTGTGCCACAAGCCGCCGCAGGGCCTGGACCTGTCCGAGGACGATCTCGAGGGCTACCTGGGCAACAATATGGCGAAACTGCTCGGCCTGGCCCCGACGCCGCCGCCGAAGGACGAGGCCGAAGCCCGGGCCTACCTGCGCGGTGATATTCCGCAGGCGTCGGCGACGAATTCGCACGCCGACCACTACAGCGGGTACACACCCTCGGCGTGGGCCGAGGAGGCCGCGCTCGATTCGGCGCGGTAGTCCTCAGCTCGGAAATTCCAGCGGCGCGCGATATTTCGCGCGCCGCTGGTCTTTCTTCGGCGCCTCGCTGCCGACCAACAGCGAGAAATCCCGGCGGCGCGGGCCGTCGCCGGTCATATCCGCCCGGGTGCTCGCCTGCGACAGCCGCACCCGCAGCCGTGAGATATGGCGCTGGGCAACGGTTTCGGCGTAGGCCGGGTCGCCCGCGGCCATCGCCTCGACGATCTGGACATGTTCATCGAGGGCGAATCGCGGCGCGTCGCCACTGCGCCACAGCGAATGCAGCGCGAGATGCGACCGCCCGGCTATGGGCTCCAAGGTCGCCGTGAGATGGGGATTCGCGGCGATTTCTCGGATCGTGCGATGGAATCGAATATCGAGCTCGACGTGCGCGGCATGGTCGGTGTCCTCGCCGAGGACGCGCTCGTGCTCGGCGAGAATCTCGCGCAGCGTGGTCAGGCCCGCCGCGTCCAGGCGTTCGGTGGCCAACCGCGCGGCGAGGCCCTCCAGCATTTCGCGCACCACATACAGTTCCCGCAGGTCGTCGATATCGACCTTGCTCACCTCCGCGCCGCGGTGCGAGACGTGATTGGCCAAGCCCTCGTAGATGAGCCGCTGCACCGCCTCGCGCACCGGGGTGCGACTGACCTCGAGCTGGCGGGCGAGCTCCGGCACGCTGAGCGCGGTGCCCGGGGGCAGATGATTGCTCAGAATCGCGGTCTTGAGCGCTTCGTAGGTGCGGTCGGTGAGAAGTTCGCCGGAAGAGATGCTCTTCACTCGGGGCGACTCTGGCATGGCGGCGCGCCTCCTTCAGCGTCAACGCCGCAATATTACATGCAATCTTCGTACAGACGCGGTCGCCCTGTGTAGACTCGGGCTCGGTTCCGGTCGGGGATGACCGACAGCCGCAGGGGGTGGCGGCGACCGGGTGGGAATGGACTGGCGACCTCGATGTGTCGTCGGCGTCGCGAAAACGCCGCAGTCCCAAGGAGTCAGCTCATGAGTAGAGCGCCCGCTACGTGCCGAGTCGGATCACTCGACAGTCGACCGATCCGGAGGTCGCGATGACAACCCTGGTGCGCGGCGCGCAGACGCGAGAGGGCAAAGGGGTCGGCAGCAGCGCGCTGCGCCCGGACGGCACCCTCAAGGTCACCGGCGAATTCGCCTACTCCTCGGATCTGTGGCTCGACGGCATGGTGTGGGCGACCACGGTGCGCAGTCCCCATGCGGCAGCGCGTATTCGGTCGATCGACACGAGTAATGCCCTGGCCCTCACCGGAGTTCACGCGGTCCTGACCCACGAGGACGTGCCCGGCGCGAAGACCTTCGGCATGAAGATCGCCGACCAGCCCGTCCTCGCCATCGACGAAGTCAGATACCAGGGGGAACCGGTCGCGCTGGTGGCGGCCGACGATCCCGAAACAGCCCGGCGTGCGGCCGATTTGGTGCTGATCGACTACGAGCCGCTGGATCCGGTCACCGATTCCGAACGCGCCCTCGACCCCGACACCCGGTGCCTGCACGAAGGCTCGAATCTGGTGCGGCACGTCAAGATTCGGCACGGCGATATGGAACAGGCCCGCGCGCGAGCCGAAGTCGTGGTCGTGGGCGACTACGAGGTGGGCATGCAGGATCCGGCGTTCCTCGGCCCCGAATCGGGCTTGGCAGTTCCCGCGCCCGATGGGGGAGTGGAGCTGTATGTCTCCTCGCAGTGGCTGCACAAGGATCTCGAGCAGCTCGCGCCGTGCCTGGCGCTGCCGCCGGACAAGGTGCGGCTGACCATGGCCGGGGTGGGCGGCGCGTTCGGCGGCCGCGAGGATCTCTCGGTGCACGTGCACGCCTGCATGCTGGCGCTGCGCCTCGGCAGGCCCGTGAAGATGATGTACAACCGCTACGAATCCTTCTTCGGGCACGTACATCGCCATCCCGCGAAAATGCGCTTCGAGCACGGGGCCACCCGCGACGGCCGACTCGTCTACGTCAAGGCTCGGCTGATCTTGGACGGCGGCGCCTACACCTCCACCTCACCCGTGGTGATCGCCAATGCCGCCTATTTCGTGGCCGGAGCCTACGAGGTCCAGCACGCCGAGATCGACGGCTACGCCGTGTACAGCAACAACCCGCCCTGCGGTGCCATGCGCGGATTCGGCGCGGTGCAATCGGCCTACGGCTGCGAATCCAATATGGACAAACTCGCGCGCGAACTCGGGATGGACCCCCTCGAACTGCGCATGAAGAACGCCATGACCACCGGGACTGTGCTGCCCACCGGACAGCCCGTGGACGGTCCCGCCCCCGTGCGGGAACTCCTCGAGGCGCTGCGCGCGCGGCCGCTGCCGACGACCGAGCACACCGGGGATCCGCGCACCCTGCCCGGCGGCGTCGGCAACACCACCCGCGGGGAAGGTATCCGCCGTGGCGTCGGATACGCGGTGGGCGTCAAGGCGATCGGCTACTCCGGCGGTGTCGACGACATCTCCACCGCGCGGGTGACGCTCTCCATCACCGCCGGTGAGCCGGTGGTGTCGATTCACACCGCGGCCGCGGAATGCGGGCAGGGCATCACGACCGTGCAATCGCAGATCGCCACCACCGAACTCGGTGTCACCCGGGTCGTCGTCTTGCCCGCCGACACCCAGGTCGGTGACGCCGGGTCCGCCTCGGCCTCGCGCATGACGTGGATGTCGAGCGGCGCGGTGCAGGGCGCATGCCGTCGCATCGCCAACGATGTGCTGCACCGGGCCGCGCGGGTGACCGGTCGCGACGCCGCCGCATTGGCCTTGCGCGACAACGCGATTGTCGACAGCGCCACCGGTGCGGTGGTGTCGTCGCTCGCCGAGGTGGTCGGCGCGGACACCGTGGAACACGTCTACGAGTACCACCACCGGCGCACCGAGGCGATCGATCCGGAACGCGGCCAGGGCAACGCGCACATCGCCTTCGCGTTCTGCGCGCACCGCGCCGTGGTCGATGTCGATGTCGAGCTCGGACTCGTGCGCGTGGTGGAACTCGCGGTCGCCCAGGACGTCGGCAAGGCGATGAATCCCCTCGCGGTGGAAGGTCAGATCGAGGGCGGCAGCGCCCAGGGCCTGGGCTTGGCGCTGATGGAGGAGATCCAGGTGGACGAGCGCGGACGGGTGCGCAATCCGTCCTTCACCGACTACCTCATTCCGACGATTCTCGATGTGCCGCCCATGCCGATCTCGCTGTTCGAGTTCCCGCATCCGGATTCGCCCTACGGCCTCAACGGCGTCGGCGAACCACCCACCCTCTCCTCGACCCCGGCTATTCTGAACGCATTGCGGGATGCCACCGGACTGGCTCTGCCCCGCTGTCCGGTGCGGCCCGACGATATCGCGTCGATGAGCGTGTCGGTGCACTGAATCGTCAGTCGCACAAGGGTTTTGGGGATTTCGCGGCGGGCATAGAATGGGTTGCTATGCAGGCTGAAACCGTGATCCCCATTCTTCCTTGCCGCGAATTGGATGACATTCTGCCCTTCTACTCCGCCCTCGGATTCGAGCAGACCTACCGTCAGGATCGACCCAACCCGTACGCGGCCCTGCGACGCGGCGGGATCGAGCTGCACTTCGGTGGCATCCCCGGCTTCGATCCCGCCGAATCGCTGGGCAGCGTGATCCTGGCGGTGCCCGACACCCGCGCGCTGTACGAGTCGTTCGCCGCCGGATTGCGCGCCGATTTCGGCAAGGTGCCGGTCTCCGGCATCCCGCGCATGACCCGCCCGCGTAAGAAGCAAGGGATGCAGACCGGATTCACCGTCGTCGATCCCGGCGGCAACTGGATCCGCATCACTCACAAGGGTGATCCGGGTGACGACCCGAAAGCCAAGGAGAGCCGACTGACCCGAGCCGTGAAAGCGGCGTCGCGCCAAGCGGATTCGCACGGCGACGTGAACGCCGGAATCCTCGTTCTGGAGAACGGGCTCACCCGGCACGCGGACGCGCCCGCCTCCGAGCGCCTGCCCGCCCTGGTCTATCTCGCCGAACTTCGCATCCGCACCGGCGACCGCGACCGCGCCGCCGCCCTGCTCGCCGAGGTCGCGGCCCTGGACCTCTCCGACGCCGACCGCGCGGCCGTCGCCGACGACCTGGCCGTCGCCGCGGAACTCGAAGCCGACCTGAGCCAGCCCGACAGCTGATCTCCCCGCGCCGTACAGCGGCCTGTTTGTGCTGCTTATGCGTATTTTCGCCCAGTTCGGGTACGTCGTCGGTGGACGAAGCTGCTTCGACGAATGGAGGCTTCCGATGAACACCGACAACGTATCGACGGACCGCGGTCCGGCGCTCAGGATCCCGCGCAGCCGGGGAGCGCTCGGTGGACTCGCGGTGTTCTTGTTGGGGATCTGGGGGGCACTGATTCCGTTTGTGGGGCCGTACTTCGATTTCGCCTTCACCCCGGACGACGCGTGGGTGTGGACGTCGGCCCGTGGCTGGCTCGAGGTACTGCCCGGTGTCGCCGCGATCATCGGCGGCCTGCTCATGGTGATGAGCCGCAATCGCCTCGTCGCCAGCTTCGGCGGCTGGCTGGCCGCGGCGGCCGGGCTCTGGTTCATCATCGGGCCGTTCCTGGCGGACACGCTGAGTATCGGCGCGGTCGGCGACCCCGTGGCGACCGGCGACCTGAAACGCGCGATCCTGCAACTGACCTTCTTCTACGGTCTCGGCGCGCTGATCCTGTTCTTCGCCGCGACCTCCCTGGGTCGGCTGTCGGTGCGCAGCGCCCGCGATATCGCCTTCGCACGCCGGGAGGTGGATGCCAGAACCGCACTTCCGGGCGGTGATCACACCGCCGTCGCCGATGCGCCCGGACCGGTGCAGACCGCTCCGCGGACCAGCGAAACACACCCGCGACTGCACAAGCCGGGGCTGGGCAGTGCGTGACACCCCGCCGATAAGCTGACAATTCGCTGGGGCACCTCCTGACACGAGTCGCGAGGTGCCCCGAACTTCGTCCGCTAGCGCTTAGGTTCTTTGGATGAGTGGTGTCAGCTTGCACCCCACGGCCGGACTCGGCTCCATCAACAAGCCGGTCTTCGGCATCGCCGCCGGAATCGTGCTCGCCTTCGCGGTCTGGGCACTCGCCTCGCCCGAGAGCGCCGAAACCGTCGTCGGCGAGGTCAAGACCTTCATTTCCACATGGTTCGGCTGGTGGTACTTCATCCTCGCGACGGGCATCGTCGGCGTGGTCGTGTTCATCGGCGCCAGCAGGTACGGCCGCTACCGGCTGGGACCCGAGGAATCGCGCCCGGAGTACAGCCTGTTCACCTGGACGGCAATGCTTTTCGCGGCGGGCATCGGCATCGATCTGATGTTCTTCTCCGTCGCCGAGCCGGTCTACAACTACCTGCACCCGCCCGTCGGCCCGGCCGCGACCAACGAGACGGCCCGGGAGGCGATCACCTGGACGATCTTCCACTACGGCATCACCGGGTGGGCGATGTACGCGTTGATGGGTGGCGCGCTGGGCTACTTCGCCTTCCGGCACAGCCTGCCGCTCACCATCCGGGCGGCGCTGTACCCCATCTTCGGCAAACGCGTGCACGGCCGGTGGGGCGACGCCATCGACGTCGCCGCGGTGCTCGGCACCATCTTCGGCATCGCCACCTCACTGGGCATCGGCATCGTGCAGCTCAATTACGGCCTGCACGAGATGTTCGGCGTGGCCGAGGGCAAGACCGCGCAGATCGGGCTCATCGTCTTGTCGGTGATCGTCGCGACCATCTCGGCGACCTCCGGTGTCGACAAGGGCATCCGGCGGCTGTCGGAGCTCAATGTCATCCTCGCGATCGTGCTGCTGGTCTACATCCTGGTGGCGGGCCGTTCGGCCTTCCTGCTCGACGGATTGACCCAGAACATCGGCGATTTCGCCTCCACCTACCTCGACCGGACCCTGGACACCTTCGCCTGGGACCGCAATCCGGAAACCGCCAACCAGCCGACCGCGTGGCTCGACATGTGGACGCTGTTCTTCTGGGCGTGGTGGGTGGCGTGGGCGCCGTTCGTCGGACTGTTCCTCGCCCGCATCTCGCGGGGCCGGACCTTGCGGCAGTTCGTCTTCGGGGTGCTGGTGGTGCCGTTCAGCTTCATCCTGTTGTGGATCTCGATCTTCGGCAACAGCGCGCTCGAACTCGCCCGCACCGACGCCGATTTCGCGGCGACGACGGCCGCGCGCGCCGAGGTCGGGTTCTACTCGCTGCTCGAGAAGTATCCCGGTGCGCCGCTGCTGCTCGGCATCGCGACCATCACCGGGCTGCTGTTCTATGTCACCAGTGCCGATTCGGGGTCGCTCGTCATGGGCAATTTCACCTCGCGACTCTCCGACCCGATGGCCGATTGCGCGCGCGGCACCCGCATCTTCTGGTCGCTCGCCATCGGCCTGCTCACCCTGTCGATGCTCTTCGCCGGTGCGGGCGGGTCCATCGCGACCCTGCAGAACGCCACCATCATCATGGGGCTGCCGTTCTCCTTCGTGCTCGCCCTCATCGGCATCTCCCTGCTGCGGGCGGTGCGCAACGAATCCTTCAAACTCGACAGCTACCGCACCGCGCTGCCGAAAGCCCTTGCGGTGGGGCGCGGCCCGACCGAGCACGGCAGTTGGCGGCGCAGGCTGCTCGCCACCATCAGCTACCCCGGGGCTACGGCGACGCGCAAATTCATCACGACCTCCGTCATTCCGGCGATGCGCGAGGTGGCCGCCGAATTCGAGCGCGCGGGCGTGACCGCGACCGTCGACGAGTCGGGTCGCAGTGAGGGGATGTCCGCCCCGCAGCTGCTCGTCGACCAGGCCAACGAGCCGCGATTCGCCTACAGCGTCTGGCCGGTATCGGCGCCGACGCCGACCTACGCGGTGCTCGCGCAGCGCTCCGACGACCGCTACTTCCGCTGCGAGGTGTACCTCGCGGAAGGTTCGCAGGGCTACTCACTCAACGGCTACACCCGAGAGCAAATAATCGGCGACATTCTGGACCAGTACGAACGCCACCTCGGCTACCTGCACCTGCGGCGCTCGGCGAGCGATCACCAGAAGCCGGAGCCCGACGTCACCGACAGCGATACCGAAGGGACACCGACCGCATGAGCGACACCCTGTACATCGACGGCCGCTGGCGTGCGGCCGCCTCCGGCGAGACTCGTGAAATCCGTTGTCCGGCGGACAATTCCGTGGTCGGGGTGGTGGCCGAGGCGGGTGCGGCCGACACCGAGGCCGCCATTGCCGCCGCCCGCACCGCCTTCGACAGCGGGCCGTGGCGGCGGACCTCCGCCGCGGAGCGCGGCGACCTGCTGCTGCGCGTCGCCGACACGATCGACGCCCGGCGCGACGAATTCGTGCGCGCCGAGACCCTCGACACCGGCAAACGGCCCTACGAATCGGATATCGACATGTCCGATATCGCGCACTGCTTCCGCTACTTCGGCAAGCTGGCCGCCGAGGACGCCGGGCGCGTGGTGGACGCGGGGTCACCGGATGTCGACTCCCGCATCGTCTACGAGCCCGTCGGGGTGTGCGGCCTCATCACGCCCTGGAACTATCCGCTGTTGCAGGCGGCGTGGAAGATCGCTCCCGCCCTTGCCGCTGGCAACACCTTCGTGCTCAAACCGTCGGAGCTGACACCGCATACGTCGATTCTCATGCTGTCGGTGCTGCACGATCTCGGCGTGCCGCCCGGCGTCGCCAATCTGGTGCTCGGCGCGGGCGCGACCGCCGGTGCGCCGCTGTCCGCGCATCCCGATGTCGACCTGGTCTCGTTCACCGGCGGCCTGGCCACCGGCAAGGTCATTGCCCGCGAGGCGGCCGCGACCGTCAAGAAGGTGGCGCTCGAACTCGGCGGCAAGAATCCGAACGTCGTCTTCGCCGATGCCTGCGACACCCCGGAGCGGTTGGCCGCGGCCGTCGACAACGCGCTCAACGCGGCCTTCCTGCACTCCGGTCAGGTCTGCTCGGCCGGGGCGCGGCTCATCGTCGAGGCGTCGGCGCACGACCGCTTCGTCGACGAACTGGTGCGGCGGGCCGAGCGGATTCGCCTCGGACTGCCCTTCGCCGAGGGCACCGAGACCGGTCCGCTCATCTCCGAGGCGCACCGAAACAAGGTGCACGCCTACGTGGAACAGGCCCGGGCCGAGGGGGCGGTCATCCGTACCGGCGGCGCGTTCGCCACCGGTGACCAGGGCTCCGGCTCACTCGACGACGGGTGGTTCTACCTGCCCACGGTGATCGACGGCGCGACCCGCGAGATGGCGTGCGTCCACGACGAGGCCTTCGGGCCGACCGTCACCGTCGAAACCTTCGAGACCGAGGACGAGGCCGTCGCGATCGGCAACGACACCGAATACGGGCTGGCCGGGGCGGTGTGGTCGGCAGACGCGGCCCGAGCGCGCCGCATCGCCGCCCGGCTGCGGCACGGCACCGTGTGGGTGAACGATTTCGGACCCTATCTGCCGCAGGCCGAATGGGGTGGCTTCGGGCACTCCGGTGTGGGTCGCGAACTCGGGCCCTCGGGTCTGCACGAGTACCGCGAGGCCAAACACGTCTACGAGAACCTCCGGCCGGGAGTCACCGGCTGGTTCGCCGACCGACGGGAGCAGGAGTGAATCGACCGGACGCACAGCGCTACGACTACGTGGTCGTCGGCGGCGGCTCGGGCGGCGCGGTCGTCGCCGCCCGGCTCTCGGAGAACCCGTCGGTGACGGTGTGCCTGCTCGAGGCGGGACCGTCCGATCTCGGTGACGACGCCATCCTGCGGCTGGACCGATGGATGGAACTGCTCGAATCGGGCTACGACTGGGATTACCCCATCGAGCCGCAGGAGAACGGCAATTCGTTCATGCGCCATGCCCGCGCGAAGGTGCTCGGCGGTTGCTCGTCGCACAACAGCTGTATCGCCTTCTGGGCGCCCCGCGAGGATCTCGACGCCTGGGAGCGCGACCACGGATGCGACGGCTGGGGCGCGGATTCGGTGTATCGCCTGTACGCGGCGATCGAGACGAACGACGCCGCGGGCGAGCACCACGGCCGCAGCGGACCCGTGACCATCATGACCGTGCCGCCCAACGATCCGTGCGGCGTGGCCCTGCTCGACGCTTGCGAGGCGGTGGGAATCCCACGCGCCGTATTCAATTCGGGGCGCACGGTCGTCAATGGCGCCAACTTCTTTCAGATCAACCGCCGTCCCGACGGCACCCGGGCGTCCTCGTCGGTCAGCTACCTGCACCCGAATCTGGACCGACCCAATCTGACCGTCCACACCGGGGCGTGGGCGAAGCGGATCGCCGTCGAGGGCGGCCGGGCCATCGGTGTCGACATCACCGACAATGCCTTCGGCCGCACCACCCGGATCACGGCCGAGCGCGAGGTCATCGTCGCCGCCGGTGCCATCGATTCGCCGAAGCTGCTCATGCTCTCGGGTATCGGCCCCGCGGATCACCTGCGCGAGAACGGGATCGACGTGCTCGTCGACTCGCCCGGCGTCGGCGCACACCTCCAGGATCACCCCGAGGGCGTCATCGGATTCGAGACGACCCGGCCGATGGTGCGCGAATCCACGCAGTGGTGGGAGGCCGGAATCTTCACCCCCACCGTCGACGGACTCGACCGGCCGGACCTGATGATGCACTACGGCAGCGTCCCCTTCGATATGCACACCGTGCGTCAGGGCTATCCGACCTGCGAGAACACCTTCTGCCTCACGCCCAATGTCACCCAGGCCCGCTCCCGGGGCACTGTTCGCCTGCGCTCCAGGGACTTCCGCGACAAGCCTCGGGTCGACCCGCGCTACTTCACCGACCCCGAGGGCCACGATCTGCGCGTCATGATCGCGGGTCTGCGCAAGGCTCGCGAAATCGCTTCGACCGCACCACTGTCCGACTGGGTGGCGCGCGAACTCTATCCCGGGCCCGATACCCGGTCCGACGCCGAGCTGGCCGACTACATCCGACGCACCCACAACACCGTCTACCACCCCGTGGGGACGGTCCGCATGGGTGCTCCCGACGATCCGATGAGCCCCCTCGATCCGCAGCTGCGGGTCAAGGGAATCGACGGCCTCCGGGTCGCCGACGCCTCGGTGTTCCCCGCCCACACCACGGTGAATCCCAACCTCACCGTGATGCTCGTCGGTGAACGCTGCGCCGAACTGATCGCTGCCGGGTAGCCCGGGGCCGCGCGTCGTTCTCGGTGTCATCGACTGGACTTCCGGCGGAAACCGCTTGTAGAAGTCTACGAAGTGCTGGTCTCAGCCCGGAGGGGTCTTCATGGCTTCCACCCCTAGCTGACAGCACGCGATTGGCTGTGTACTCCTCACACACGTTGCAACACAGCAAGGGATGAGTGCCGTGGGTGTCCCGCAAGGGCAGAGCATCCGGGGAGTTCCCACCGTACGAAGAGGAGTGACCGTGACCGCGCACACCGGAGAAGCGAGCATCCACGAGCTCGAACGCGCCTGGATGGACGAGGCGATCAAACTGGCCACCGACAGCGTGTCCAAGGGCGGCGGGCCGTTCGGCGCGCTGATCGCCAAGGACGGTGAGATCGTCGCGATCGGCCACAACCGGGTCACCTCGACCCTGGACCCGACGGCGCACGGCGAGGTGAGCGCCATGCGCGCCGCCTGCCAGCAGTTGGGCACCTTCTCGCTGGAGGGCTGCGTGCTCATCACCTCGTGCGAGCCGTGCCCGATGTGCCTGTCCTCGGCGCTGTGGGCGCGCGTCGATCGGATCGTCTACGCCGCCGACCGCAATGACGCCGCCGTCGCCGGATTCGACGACCGCAAGTTCTACGACCTGTTCGAGAAGAAGCCCGAATCGATGTGGCCGACGCGGATCGTGCGATTGGATCTGCCCAACCGCAACGCCCCCTTCGACGCGTGGCTGGCGAAGTCCGACCGGATCGACTACTGATATCGGCGGGGCCGCGCTGGACGTGGCCCCTCGTCGAGCAATATCGCGTTCACCGCGAGAAACACCGCGGACATATTCTTTTGTTCGATGACCCGAGAGATTCGACGCTTGGACATCGGTTTGTCGGAGAATCCTCCAAACTGTTCCCGACCGGCGCGGCCCGGCTTGACCGCGAGGTCCGCGACACCGTAATTTCGACCACATCGAGTAATTTCGAACACACCGACCCGTGAGGCGCTGGAAGGAGGCGAAGCCGGATGTCCACCATCTCCGATCTGCGTCGCCTCGCCCATCGCACCGTCTGGGTTCCGGGTCGGGTGGCGCACGGCTGCTGAACAGCCGCTTCCGGTGTGGCCCCCGTGCGGCCCCGGCACTTTTCGATCTCCGCCCGCGGCACGTCCTCGCGTGCTGATTCGCGCGCCGATTCCCGGGCCGCGCAGCGAAAGAGAAAGCTTCTGAAATGGCGACTAGAATTGTCATGTCGACCGCGCACCGAAATGAGGATGTGCCATGGTAGACGCGCGGATCACGGTGAATGGCAAGGCCACACCGATTTCCCCGGCCGCACCGCATACAACGGTTCTGGATTTCCTGCGTGAGCGCGGGTTCACCGGGAGCAAGGAAGGCTGCGCCGAGGGCGAATGCGGCGCCTGTTCGATCATGGTGGCGCGGCCGGGCGTGGAACAGCCCACCGACTGGGTGGCCATCAATGCCTGCCTGGTGCCCGTCGCCGCCCTCGACGGCCAGGAGATCGTCACGGCGGAGGGCCTCGGCACCCTCGACGCCACGGGCGCGCCCACCGAGCTGCACCCGGTGCAGCGGGAGATGGCGGTGCGCGGCGGCTCGCAATGCGGTTACTGCACACCCGGATTCATTTGCAGCATGGCCTCCGAGTACTACCGGCCCGGCCGCTGCGGGGGCGGGGAATCGGCTGCGGCTGCAGCGACCGAATCGACTGCCGCCGAAGCGCATTCGCACGACGGCGAGCACGGCCCCAATGGCTTCGACCTGCATTCGCTGAGCGGGAACCTGTGCCGCTGCACCGGATATCGCCCGATTCGCGATGCCGCGTTCGCGCTCGGCGCGCCCAGCACCGACGATCCGTTCGCGCAGCGCCGCGAACAGGCCGCGCCCGCGCCGGTGGCCACCGAGTACAGCCAGGACGGGCGGACCTTCCGTCGGCCGCAGGACCTCGCCGAAGCGGTGCGGCTGCTGCGCGAGCGACCCGACGCCGTGCTCGTCGCCGGTTCCACCGACTGGGGCGTCGAGGTGAACATCCGCGCCCGGCGCGCCGACTACGCCATCGCCATCGACCGTCTCCCCGAATTGCGGGAGCTGCGGGTGGAATCCGATCACATCGAGATCGGCGCGGCCATGTCGCTCACCGAGATCGAACGCCGCCTGGACGGCAGCGTGCCGCTGCTCGCGCAGCTGTTCCCGCAGTTCGCGTCGCGGCTCATACGCAACAACGCCACCCTCGGCGGAAATCTGGGCACCGGTTCCCCGATCGGTGACGCGCCGCCCGCGCTGCTCGCACTCGGCGCCTCGGTGGTGCTCGCCTCCGAAGACGGGGAGCGCGAGATCGACTTGGCCGATTACTTCACCGGATATCGGCAGAGCGTGCGCCGCGCCGATGAACTCATACGGGCAGTGCGCATCCCGCTGCCGCTCGCGCCGGTGACGGCCTTCCACAAGATCGCCAAGCGGCGGTTCGACGATATCTCCAGTGTCGCGGTCGCTTTCGCGCTCGACATCGAGGACGGGATCGTCCGCAAGGCTCGGATCGGCCTGGGCGGCGTGGCCGCCACCCCGATTCGCGCCCGCGACACCGAGGCGGCCCTCGACGGCCAGCCCTGGAACACGGCGACCGTCGAGGCCGCCGCCCGGGTGCTGCGCTCGGAGGGCACGCCGATGAGCGATCACCGCGCCAGCTCCGAGTACCGAGCCGCCATGCTCGGCCAGAGCCTGCTGAAGCTGTACGCGCAAACCACCGAGGCGGTGCTGTCATGAGCCATCTGTCCGAGATCCCGGAGCGCCCCGTGGTCGGCGTGCCGCTGCCGCACGAGAGCGCCTCGCTGCACGTCACCGGCACCGCGCTCTACACCGACGACCTGGTGTACCGCACCAAGGACTGCCTGCACGCCTACCCCGTGCAGGTCATGAAGGCGCACGGGCGGATCACCGCGCTGCGCACCGAACCCGCGTTGGCGGTACCCGGTGTGGTGCGGGTGCTCACCATCGCCGACGTGCCCGGCGTCAACGACGCCGGGATGAAGCACGACGAACCGCTCTTCCCCGAAGAGGTCATGTTCTACGGCCACGCGGTGGCCTGGGTGCTCGGCGAGACCCTGGAGGCGGCGCGGCTGGGCGCGGCGGCCGTCGAGGTGGAGCTCGACGAACTGCCCGCCATCGTCTCGGTGCGCGAGGCCATCGAGGCCGAAAGCTTCCACGGCGCGCGGCCCACCATGATTCGCGGCGATATCGAGGAGGGCTTCGCCAACTCGGCGCACGTCTTCACCGGCGAGTTCGAATTCAGCGGCCAGGAACACTTCTATCTGGAGACGCACTGCGCGCTGGCGCTGGTCGACGAGGCCGGGCAGGTGTTCATCCAGAGCAGCACCCAGCACCCCTCCGAAACCCAGGAGATCGTCGCGCACGTGCTCGGACTGCACAGCCACGAGGTGACCGTGCAGTGCCTGCGCATGGGCGGCGGCTTCGGCGGCAAGGAGATGCAGCCGCACGGCTTCGCGGCCATCGCCGCGCTCGGCGCGAAGCTGACGGGTCGCCCGGTTCGCCTGCGGCTCAACCGGACTCAGGACCTGACCATGTCGGGTAAGCGACACGGTTTCCACGCCGGATGGAAGATCGGCTTCGATGCCGAGGGCCGCATTCAGGCCCTGGACGCGACGCTGACCGCGGACGGCGGCTGGAGCCTGGACCTGTCCGAGCCGGTGCTGGCCCGCGCCCTGTGCCATATCGACAACACGTACTGGATCCCGCACGCGCATGTCGCCGGGCGCATCGCCAAGTCGAATACGGTCTCCAACACCGCTTTCCGCGGGTTCGGCGGTCCGCAGGGCATGTTGGTCATCGAGGACATCCTGGGCCGGTGCGCGCCGCTGCTGGGTATGGATCCGGCCGAATTGCGCGAGCGCAACTTCTACCAGCCGGGCCAGACCACCCCGTACGGTCAGCCGGTGGGCCAGACCGACCGGATCGGCAAGATCTGGCACGAGGTTCAGGACGGGGCCGACTGGGCGCAGCGGCAGCGCGAGATCGCGGCGTTCAATGCCGCGCACCCGAACACCAAGCGCGCCTTGGCGATCACCAATATCAAGTTCGGCATCTCGTTCAACCTCACCGCCTTCAACCAGGGCGGCTCGCTGGTGCTGATCTACAAGGACGGCTCGGTCCTGATCAACCACGGCGGCACCGAGATGGGCCAGGGCCTGCACACCAAGATGATGCAGGTGGCCGCGACCACGCTCGGCATCCCGCTGCACAAGGTGCGCTTGGCTCCGACGCGAACCGACAAGGTGCCCAACACCTCCGCCACCGCCGCCAGCTCCGGAGCCGACCTCAACGGCGGCGCGATCAAGAACGCCTGCGAGCAGCTGCGCGGGCGGCTCGAACAGGTCGCCGCGTCACAGCTCGGGGTGAACGCCTCGGATGTGCGCATTGTCGGGGGCGTGGCGCGGGCGCTGGGCAGTGACAAGGAGCTGGACTGGGACACGCTGGTGCGCACCGCGTACATGCAGCGAGTTCAGTTGTCCGCCTCCGGTTTCTACCGGACCGAGGGACTGCACTGGGACGCGAAGATCTTCCAGGGCTCGCCGTTCAAGTACTTCGCCTACGGCGCCGCCGCGACCGAGGTGGAGGTGGACGGCTTCACCGGCGCGTACCGCATCCGCCGCGTGGATATCGTGCACGATGTCGGCGACAGCCTCTCGCCGCTCATCGACATCGGACAGGTGGAAGGCGGATTCGTGCAGGGCGCGGGTTGGCTCACCCTCGAGGATCTGCGCTGGGACACCAGCGACGGTCCCGGGCGCGGACGGCTGCTGACCCAGGCGGCCAGCACCTACAAACTGCCCAGCTTCTCGGAGATGCCCGAGGAGTTCAATGTCCGGCTGTTGGAGAACGCCACCGAAGAGGGCGCGGTGTACGGGTCCAAGGCGGTCGGCGAACCGCCGCTCATGTTGGCGTTCTCGGTGCGCGAAGCGCTGCGGCAGGCCGCCGCGGCCTTCGGGCCCAGCGGTGTGAGCGTCGATCTGGCCTCGCCCGCGACCCCGGAGGCGGTGTACTGGGCCATTCAGGCCGCGCGCCAAGGCGATCCGTCTCGCAATGGGCACGCCAGCAATGGCGGGGCCGCCGTCGACGGACACGCCGGTAATGGCCGAATCCGCACCGACGCAAGCGCATTGAGCAGTGCCTGACATGACCTGGGTGGCCGCGGTCGCGCGGTTGCGAGCCCGCCGGGAGCCCGGCGTGCTGGTGACCGTCGCGACCGTGCGCGGCCACGCACCCCGCAAGGCCGGTGCCAAACTCGTTGTGGGGCAGAGCCAGACGTGGGGTTCGATCGGCGGCGGCAATATCGAGGCCGTCGCGATCGATCGGGCCCGCGAACTCATCGGCACCCCGGACGCGGAGACCGAACTGATGGATTTCGCCCTCAACGACAAGGTCACCAACCGCCACGGCGTGCAGTGCTGCGGCGGCACCGTCTCGGTCCTACTCGAACCGCTGCCGGTGGTGCCCGCCGTGGCCATCTTCGGCGTCGGCCACGTCGGCTGGGAGTTGGCCCGCATTCTGGCCCGCCACAACCTCGACCTGCATCTCATCGACACCCGACCCGAACAGCTCGCCGACGATCGCCTGAGCGTTCTCGCGGATTCGGTGGCGCAGGTCCACGTGCACCACACCCCGCTGCTGCCGGAGGAGGTGCTCGCGGAACTGCCACCCGGCACCCACATCCTGATCATGACCCACGACCACGCCGAGGACGCGGCCCTGTGCGACACCGCCTTGCGCACAACCGGTCTCGGCTCGATCGGCCTGATCGGCTCCTCCGCCAAATGGGCCCGCTTCCGGCACCGCCTGGCCACCGAGGGCGGCCACGACGCCGCCACCATCGACCGCATCAAGACCCCGATCGGGCTGTCCGAGATCACCGGGAAGGAACCGGCCACCATCGCGGTGAGCGTCGCGGCGGATCTGCTGCGCGCCTTCGAACAGGAGCGCCCGGCGCCCGTCGCCGACTCGGAGATCGCGCGAACGCGAGGCTGACCCGCCGGGAATCCTGCCGGGCCGACCGCCTGGGCTGCTGTACGTTTGCTGATCATGACATGGCGTACTCGTTCGTTCGCTGCTGCCCGGATTGGAAAGGTGCTCGGCGCAAAGGGTTTGCGTGGTACTCACGTGCTGGCGGCGGTGTGTGCCGTGGCGGCTGCGGTGTCGGTCGCTCCGGCGGCGCAGGCCGAGGATCTGTTGCCACCGAGTAGCGACTCCTTCTTCGGATATGACGCGAGCCTCGTCGACCTCGAGCCGGGAGCCGTTTTGAAGGAGCGGGCGGTCCAGGTGCCGATCGGGGCGGGCGTGGTCGGGGCGACGCAGCTGCTGTTTCGCACGACCGGGCAGACGGGCGCTCCGTTGCTCGGGGTGACCACCGTCATGCGGCCTGCCAATGCCGGTGAACTCACGAAAATCGTTGCGTTCCAGAACTTCTACGATGCGCTCGGCGCGCAGTGCAATCCGTCCTACACCCTGCGCGGCGGCGGCAATCCCGGGGACTACGGCCGGTACGTCGACCAAGCCGTGATCGGGCGGTACCTTGATGCCGGATACACCGTTGTCGCAACCGATTACGAGGGAATCGACCTGGCCTTCGGGGCGGGGCGGCAGTCCGGACAGGTCACGCTCGATGGTATTCGCGCCGCGCAGCGGCGCTTCGGGGCCGATCCGGGGCGCAGCCCGGTGGTCATGGTCGGGTACTCGGGCGGGTCCATCGCGACCGAATTCGCCACCGAGGCCGCCGCCAACGGGTATGCGCCGGAACTGAATATCGTGGGCGTCGCGGAGGGCGGCTTCCCGGTCGACTACCGCCATTCGATCGAGTACGTGAACGGCACCCAGATCTGGTCCCGGGTGATCCCGCTGATTCTCGGCGGGCTCGCGCGCGGCTACGGCATCGACCTGGATCCCTACCTCTCCGAACGCGGCAAACAGGTGATGGCGGATGTGCAGGGCCGCTGCCTGACCGACGAGCAGTTCACCGGCACCATCGAGGAGCTGCTGCGGCCGGAATACCAGGCCTACACCGAGGTTCCGGAGCTCGCGCGCATGCTGACCGACACCCGCATGCGCGTGGTCGGGAACCCGACCGCGCCCATGTACGCGATGATCGGCAATTCGGACGGCCGCGGTGACGGCGTCATGGTCGCCGCCGACGAACGCGCGCTGCTGCGCGACTACTGCGCCGAGGGCGTGCCCGTGCAGTTCCGCGAGGTGGCCAGCGACCACGTCACCACCGGTCTGGCCTTCATGGCGGCGGTCGCGCCGTTCGTCGACGAGCGGTTCAACGGTGCTCCGGCCGTGAACGACTGCGCGGCGATCTGAGGCTCAGCGCGGGCTCACCAGACGGGTCTCGTAGGCGTAGATGGCGGCCTGGGTGCGGTCGCGCAGCTGGAGTTTGTCGAGGAACCGACCGACATGGGTCTTGACGGTCTGCTCGGAAATCACCATCTCCCTGGCGATTTCGGCATTGGACAGGCCGCGCGCGATATGGACGAGCACCTCCGTCTCGCGCGCGGTCAGGTCCGCCGGTTTCGCACCCGACCGAGTGGGTTGGCCCTGGCGCGCGAACTCCGCGAGCAGCCTGCGCGTCACCGACGGTGCGAGCAGGGCGTCCCCGGCGGCGACCACCCGCACCGCGTCGCCCAACGACCGAGCGGAGGACTCCTTCAGCAGGAAGCCCGACGCACCGGCGCGCAGCGCGGCATAGACGTAGGAGTCCAGATCGAAGGTGGTCAGGACGATCACCTTGGTCGGTCCGGCCGCGGTGATGGCGCGAGTGGCCTCGATACCGTCGCAGACCGGCATACGCACATCCATCAGCACCACATCCGGCGCCAGCCGCTCGGTTTCGCGAATGGCCTGCTGCCCGTCGGCGGCCTGACCGACGACGGCGATATCGGCCTGGGTGTCCAGCAGCACGGCCAGACCCTCGCGCACCAGCTCCTGATCGTCGGCGATCAGGACGCGAATACCCGCCCCGGGACCGCCGGATTCGTGCTCCGACACTGCGATCGAGCCCCTCCCGCTCGGACGAAGCAGCCACCCGCGTCGCCACGATTCGTATCACCCTGCGACACAGCGTAATCGCGAGCGCGCGGCGACACCGGTCCGGCGTGTCACTCTCGAGAGCTACCCGCGAACTTGGCTCGGAGGAGGGATGTGGCGAGACGGGCCGAAAAATACGCTCGGACGCATGATCGAAGCACGTAGTTTGACCAAACGCTACGGTAGGACTCGCGCCATCGAGGATCTGACCTTCACGGTCGAACCCGGCCGGGTCACCGGGTTTCTCGGGCCGAACGGCTCGGGCAAATCGACCACCATGCGACTGATGCTCGGCCTGGACAGCCCCACCTCGGGCGAGGTCACCGTGGTCGGTCGTCGCTACAGCGACCTCACCTATCCGCTGCACACCGTCGGCGCGCTGCTCGACGCCGGTGACGTGCTCGGCTCCCGCACCGCCGCCAACCACCTGGCCTTTCTCGCGGCGAGCAACGGCATTGCGCGTCGGCGCGTCGGCGCGGTGCTCGATCGCGTCGGGCTCGCCGATGTCGCCGATATGCGCGTGAAGGGCTTCTCCCTCGGTATGCGACAGCGGCTCGGCATCGCCGCGGCACTACTCGGCGACCCTGCGGTGCTGATTCTGGACGAGCCCGTCAACGGCCTGGACACCGAGGGCATTCGCTGGATTCGGCAAACGCTGCGCGCCATGGCCGACGAGGGCCGCACCGTGCTGCTGTCGAGCCACATGATGAGCGAGACCGAGTTGGTCGCCGATCATCTGCTCGTGATCAGCCGCGGCACCATCATCGCCGACGAGCCCACCGCCGATTTCGTGGCCCGCAATACCGAACCCAGCGTGCGCGTGCGCAGCGCGGATCTGGCGACATTGGCGCGAATCCTGGGCGACCGCATAGCGATTCAGGGCGATACCGGCACCGTGCGCGGCGTCGCGTCGCGTCAGATCGGGCAGGTCGCGGCCGCACATGGCGTGGTGCTCGACGAACTGACACCGATCCAGGCTTCGGTCGAAGACGTATTCACCCAGCTGGTCTCCGGTCAGCACACCTTCCACGACGGCGACGTACTCCAGGAGTCGGCATGATCACCACGACCGCCATCCCCCCGACGACCGCACCGAGCACCCCGATACCACGCTGGGAGGTGGTGCGCAGCCAAGTGCGCTCCGAGGTGATCAAGATCCGTTCGGCGCGGGCGCTATGGCTGTTGCCGGTGCTGGCCTTGCTCATCGGACCGGTCACGGCTCTGATCGTCGGCCTGTCCGACAGCCTGGAGTCGGCCGATACCGTCCTGGGCGGGGCCTTCACCGCCATGACCCTGCCCATCGCTTTGATCGGCGCGTGGGGCGCGCTGGTCATGACCACCGAGTACTCGTCGGGCACGATCCGGTCGGTGCTGGCGGCGACCCCGCAGCGCGACGCGGTGTTCGCGGCCAAGGTGCTCACTGTCGCCGCGGTCAGCACGACCCTGGGCGTCGCGGCCACGGCATCGACCTACCTGGTCGGCGTGCTCGCCATCGACGGCTCGAAATACGCGGCGGGACAACCACTTCCGGGACTGCTCGGCATCGTCTGCGTCTTTCCCGCAGTGGCGCTGTTCGGGCTCGCGCTCGGCATGCTCATCCGCAGTTCGGCCGGTGCGGTGGCCGCCGCGAGCGCCCACGTGGTGCTGCCGGAGGCGGCCTCGGCCACGGCCTTCGGCGAACTGCACAAGCTGGCGACCATTCAGGCGCCCAGCGCGGTGGTGGGCAAACTCTCGCAAAGTGCCGACGCCGCACCGGAACTCATCGGTTCCCTGGGCGGCTGGCCGCGATTGGCGATCGTCGTCGCCGTCACCTTCGGCGTCTCGGTGCTGGCGCGCCGATCGCTGAACCGCAAGGACGTCTGAGCTTCGTACGACAGGGGAGTACCCATGACAACGCACACCGGACGAGCCCTCGTCCGTCTCGGATACCAGATGCCCGACTTCAATTTCGGCGCCACGGTCGACAAGCTCTTTCCGGCTGTCATCGCCCAGGCGCAGGCGGCCGAAAGGGCCGGATTCGACACCGTATTCCTGACCGATCACTTCTATCAGCGCTTCGGCCCGCCGAACGGGCCGACCCTCGAGGCGTACACCGCGCTCGGCGGGCTCGCCACCGTCACCGACACCATCCAGCTCTCCACGCTGGTCACCGGCAACACCTACCGCAATCCGGCCCTGCTCGCCAAGATCGTCACCACCTTGGACGTCATCAGCCAAGGCCGGGCCATGCTCGGCCTCGGCGCGGGCTGGTTCGAACTCGAACACACCTCCTACGGCTACGAATTCGGTTCCTTCACAGACCGTTTCGAAAAGCTCGACGAGGCGTTGCACATCATCACCGGGATGCTGCGCGGCGAGCGCCCGAGCTTCGACGGCACCTGGTACCGAGTCGACAACGCCATCAACGAGCCGCGCATTCGCGACGATCTGCCCGTCATGCTCGGCGGCGCGGGGGAGAAGAAGACCTTCGCCCTCGCCGCCCGCTACGCCGACCACCTCAGCATCGGCTGCGAAGCCACGGAGCTGCCCGCCAAACTCGCAGCGCTGCGACGGCGTTGCGACGAGGTCGGACGCGACCGCGACACCCTCGACGTCAGCTATCTGGCCTTCGTCGCCATGGACGAGGACTCCGATCGCGCGCACCGAGCGATCGACGACATGTTCGCCGCCCGGGTGGGCGATCCGGCCAAGGTCGACCGGGTGCGCGCGTCCATGGAGGGCAAGCTGTTCATCGGGACACCCGATGATGTCGCCCGGCAGCTCTCCGACCGGGTACTCGCGCACGGCGTCGAGGGTCTCGTCATCAATATGGTCGCCAACGGTCATCAGCCCGGCATACTCGAGCTGGCCGGAGAAGCCTTGGGGGCCTTGGTGCGACGGTGAGGGGGATGAATCATGCCGAGCATCGCGGCGCGCGTGCTGGACGCCTGGCCGGTTCGGCTCGGGACGTGGACGAGGATCCTGTTGACGACCGCGGGTGCCGTGGCGGCCGCGGCGGTGGTCTTGGTGACCGTGCTCGCGGCGACCGAACTCTCCGCGCCGCAGGCGCTCGGACTCGCGGCGGTGCAGGGTGTGGCGGTGTTGGTCGCGACGCGGTGGCCGTATCCGGGGTGGGCGATCTCGCTGGCGGCGGTGGCTGCCGCCTCGGTGCTCGCGGATGTGGAGCTGTGGGTGGATCCCCTGCTCAACAGCCATCTGCTCGTGCTCGGAATCGGCGCGGTTCGCGCCGGTGCGCGGGCCGCCGCCGCGGCTTGGAGTGCGACGGTGGCGACCGGTGTGGCCCTCGCCCTCTTCCTGCGTCCCCCGGACTGGCCGGTGAATCTCATTGCCGCGGCCCTGGTCTCCGGCCTCGTGCTCTCCACCGTCGTCGCCGTCCGCGCCCTGGTCGCGACCAGCACCACCCTGCGCACCGAACGCGATGCCGCCGACCGGCAACGCCAGCAGACCGCGCTGTGGGAGGAACGCGCCCGCATCGCCCGCGAACTCCACGACGTCGTCGCCCACCACATGACGGTCATCGCCATCCAGGCCGAAGCCGCCCAGCACCGCGACCCCGACATGGCCCCCGACACCGTCACCCGCCTGACGACCATCCGCACCAGCGCCACCGTCGCCCTCGGCGAAATGCGCTACATCCTCGGCGTTCTCCGCACCGGCGACACCACCCTCCTCCCACAACCCACCCTCGCCGAAATCACCGACCTCATAGACACCCTCCGCGCGGGCGGCACCCCCATAGACCTCACCTTCACCGGCGCGGACACCGAAGTCCCCGCCAGCGTGGGCCTCTCGTCCTACCGCATAGTCCAAGAAGCCCTCAGCAACGCCATCCGCCACGCCCCCGGCACCCCCGTAACCATCCACATAGCCGTCACCCCCGACCAAGTCCACCTCCACATCACCAACCCCCACACCCGCACCACCACACCCGGTTCCGGCCACGGCCTCCTCGGCATGCGAGAACGCGCCACGATGCTCGGCGGCACCCTCACGGCCGGAACCAACGGAAACGGCAAATACACTGTGGCAGCGACACTCCCGACCCACGGCGAGCCCGCCGCCGCGACCGTACCCGTCCCTTCCGGTGAATATCCGAGATCGTGAACACATGGTGGATCTGACGCCTATCCACTCCCGATGGGAACAGGCGGCGACGGCCGCCCTGATGGCGTTCGCGGTGGCGGTCTTCGCGATCGTGCTGCACACCTTGCAGTCGGATACGGGGCTGTCGGAGCGACAGGCCATCGGGTTGGCGTTGGTGCAGGCGCTCGCGCTCGTCGTCGCGCCCCGTCTCCCGGCACCGGCTTGGGCGTGTTCGGCGGCCGCCGTCGTGGCGGCGTCGCTGTGGGTGGGTGCGGGACTCTGGGTCGACGCGATGGTCAACAGCTACCTGATCGTGTTGGGCGTCTTGGCATTGACCGGGCGGGCGCGCACGGCCGTGCTGTACTGG
Source organism: Nocardia sp. NPDC050406 (assembly GCF_044459025.1). Classification (NCBI taxonomy): domain Bacteria; kingdom Bacillati; phylum Actinomycetota; class Actinomycetes; order Mycobacteriales; family Nocardiaceae; genus Nocardia; species Nocardia sp. NPDC050406. The sequence goes on from NZ_JBITIM010000002.1 coordinate 1,741,747, forward strand.
GTCGGAACCCTCACTGTCGGAGTCTTTCTGGTGTTGGCGCGGCGGCCGCCGGACTGGTTGTGGGACCTGCTGGAGGTCGCGGTGTTGGCGGCTCTCGTCCTGGTGGCCGGGACCGCGCTGCGCGGACTGGCGGCGGCCCGCCGCGGACTTCGCGATCAGCAGGCGGCGGCCGATCGGCAGCGTCAACGAAACACCCTGTTGGAGGAGCGAACTCGCATCGCGCGGGAACTGCACGATGTGGTGGCGCACCATATGTCGGTGATCGCCATCCAGGCCGAGGCCGCCCGATACCGGGAACTCGACACCGCGCCGGAGACTTTCGCGGCCATCCACGACAGCGCCCGCACCGCGCTGGGGGAGATGAGGCGAATCCTCGACGTACTGCGCTCCGGCGACACCGGCTCCGCACCCCAACCCACTCTCAACGATCTGCCCGGCCTGGTCGATTCGGTGCGCGCCACCGGAACTCGCGTCGACCTCGCCACGAGCGGTGATCTCGCGACGGTCTCCGCGAGCATTGGGCTCTCGGCCTACCGCATCGTCCAAGAAGCCCTGAGCAATGCCGTCCGACACGCACCCGGAGCGCCGGTGGAGGTGCGAATCCGCTTGGCAGACCGCCACATTCGCATCGAGGTGGACAATCCGCTGCGGGCACACCCCAGCGCAGGCATCGGAGCGGGGCACGGCCTCATCGGAATGCGCGAGCGCACCACGGCCTTCGGCGGCACGCTCACCGCGGCACCCGTCGACGGTCACTTCCGTGTCCGTGCCGTACTGCCGATTCAGGACGCCTCATGACACCCATCCGAGTGCTCGTCGCCGACGATCAGCAACTCGTACGCGAGGGGTTGGCCTTCCTGCTCGCCGCCCAACCCGGCATCGAGGTCATCGGCCAGGCGGCCGATGGTTCCGAAGCGGTCGCGGCTACCGCGCGCCTGCACCCCGATATCGTCCTGATGGACGTGCGTATGCCTGGAATCGACGGTCTGGAAGCCACCCGCCGCATCACCGCCGCCCACGCCGCCAAAATCATCGTCCTGACCACGTTCGACCTCGACGAGTACGTCTATACCGCGTTGCGGGCCGGGGCCAGCGGATTTCTCCTCAAGGACGCCTCCGCGCACGCTCTCGGCGAGGCGGTACACGCGGTAGCCCGTGGCGAAGCCATGCTCGCTCCGTCGGTGACCCGCCGCCTGGTCGAGCGCTATGCCCGACATGCCCCCGCGCCAGCGATCATCCCCACCGAACTCACCACCCGCGAAACCCAGGTATTGACCTGTATCGCGCGCGGCCTCTCCAATGCCGAAATCGCCCACGCCCTGGTGATTTCCGAACAGACGGTCAAGACCCACGTCGCCCGCATCCTCGACAAACTGCGTCTGCGCGACCGTACCCAGGCCGCCATCTACGCCTATGAAACCCGCCTCGTGCACCCCGAATAGGGTGTCGCTAAGCCGGTTCCAGGTAGGCGACGATGGCGTTGATCAGGCCTCGGCGGGCTTCGGTGAGGTCGGCGTAGGTGCCCAGTTGTTTTTCGGAGACCAGGCCGCGGAGGGCGCCGGGGAGGAGGGTGGCTATTTCTCGGATGCGGGTGGGGTTGAGGGAGAGGTCGGCGAAGGCTTGTTGGCAGGCGTTGTGCCAGAGGGGTTTCCAGGAGGCGAGTTCGGCGGCGGTGCGGGGGTAGAGGCGTTCGAGTTCGGTGTGGTCTCGGGGGAGGGCGGCGCGGAGGGTTTCGATGGCGCGGGAGTCGGGGGAGTCGAGGCCGGTGTACATGAGTTCGACTATGTCGGTGACTCGTTCGCGCAAGGTGGCGGTGGGGGTGATGCGGACGGGGAGGTTGCCGCGGCGTTCGGCGGTGCGGTGCAGGACCGCGGCCCAGAGGCCGTCGATATCGCCGAACTGGTATTTGATCGCGCCCCACGTCGCGCCGATCTCCTTGGCGATGCGGTTGCCCGAGGCCGCGGCGGGATCGCCCGTGGCCAGGACGGCGAGCGCCGCCTCGAGCATGTTCTCGCGTGTGGCGAGGCCGCGCTTGTTGCTGCGCCTGCCCGCGGTACCGGCCTCGGTCATCGTTCGCATCCTAGACATCGGTCGAAATCTCGTGGGATACGACCCTTTCCAGTTTCACAGAACCCTCTTGCATAGTTTCACAGAGGTTTCTACCATAAGGTCCTCCGCCCGGTTCGGATGACAGGAACGCCGCGATGGCCATACCGCCCCTCTCGATGAAGCCGACGGGCTGGTTCCAGGTCGCGTGGTCGGCCGAGGTGGGAATCGGTGCGGTGCACCGGATGAAGTATTTCGGCCGCGAGTTGATCGCCTGGCGGTCGGCGGACGGGCGGATCGCCGTCATGGACGCCTACTGCGAACATCTGGGGGCGCACCTCGGATACGGCGGGCACGTCGAGGGGGATCGGATCGTCTGCCCGTTCCACGGGTGGGAATGGAACCGCGACGGCCGAAACGTCTGTGTCCCTTACGAAAACCATCCCAACAAGGGCAGGCGGATACGCAGCTATCCGGTGGTGGAGCGCAACGAGTCGATCTGGATGTGGCACGACATCGATGGGCGCGCACCGTATTTCGACGTGCCGGACGTGTTCACCGGATTCGACGACGGTAGGAGTGCCGCCGACTACTACCCGGCCTACCCGGACTCCACCATCCACCGCGAACGGCTGGAACTGCATCCGCAGTACATCATGGAGAACGGCGTGGATTTCGCGCACTTCAAGTACGTCCACCAGGTGCCGATCACGCCGGTCTTTACCCGTCAGGACTTCGACGAGCCGGTCTCCTACGTGGATTTCACCATCGCCTTCGACGACACCGCCGCCGGTGAGATCAACAGCGGTGTCCAGGCCGTCAATGCCGGACTCGGGGTGGCGGTCACCAAGAGCTGGGGCATGATCGACAACCGCACGCTCTCCGCCGTCACCCCCGTCGACGACGAAACCTCCGATGTGCGCTTCTCGGTGTGGATCGGCCGCCCCGCCGACGAACGCCCCACCTCGGAAGCCAAGGCGCGACAGCTGGCCCAGGCCGTCATCGCGCAATTCGAGGCCGATATCCACATCTGGGCGCATCAGCGCTACTCCGACCCACCCGGCCTGTCGCAGAAGGAATTCGAGGGCTTCAAGGCCCTGCGGCACTGGGCGGCCCAGTTCTATCCCACCGCCCCATGACGGAAGGCCCTGCCCCCCATGAACTCTCGACCGCCCATCCGCGTATTCCAGGTCGCCACCGGCAATGTCGGCACCGAAATGATCAAACGCCTCGGCAATCACCCGGATCTCGAACTCGTCGGCCTGCACTGCTACACCCCGGAGAAGATCGGCCGCGACGCCGGTGAGATCGCGGGCCTGCCGCCGATCGGCGTGAAGGCCACCGGTTCGGTGGACGACATCATCGCCGCCAAACCCGATGTGGTCACCTTTCACGGCGTCTTCCCCGACGAAGCTCTCTACGAGCGCGTCCTCGAAGCCGGTATCGATATCGTCACCACCGCCGACTGGATCACCGGCCACCACCGCGACCGCAATCACCCGCACCCCTCCGGCAAGAAGGTCACCGAGGTGCTGCGCGCGGCCTGTGAGCGCGGCGGCTCCACCTTCTACGGGACCGGCATGAATCCGGGCCTCGCCCAGATCCTCGGCATCGCGCACTCCTGCGATGTCGCCGATATCGAGAACGTCACGGTCATCGAATCCGTCGACGTCTCCTGCCACCACTCGATCGAGACCTGGAAAGAGGTCGGCTACGGCCGCCCGGTCGACGACCCCACGATCCCGGGCTCCCTGGAGAAGTTCACCAGCGTCTTCGCCGACGCGGTGTACCTGATGGCCGACTGCTTCGACCTCGCCCTCGACGAGGTGCGCTTCAGCTACGAACTCGGTGCGTGCACCCGCGAGGTCGACCTCGGCTGGTACGTGCTGCCCGAGGGCTCCCTGGGCGCGAACTACATCAAGTACCAGGGCATGGTCGACGGCGAACCGCGCATCGAAACCCACCTCGAATGGCAGATGACCCCGCACACCGACCCGAAATGGGAGATCAAGGGCTGCTACATCACCCAGATCACCGGTGACCCGAGCATCTACAGCAAGCACATGATCTTCCCGAAACCCGGCGTGGACCTGTCGAATCCCGAGTCCTTCGCCTCGATCGGCATGACCGTCACGGGTCTGCCCGCCCTCAACGCCATCCGCTCGGTGGTCGCCGCGCCACCGGGAATCCTCACCAGCGCCGACCTCCCGCTGCGCGGATTGGCCGGGCGCTTCCGGCGCTAGTACCAGCTGTCATACCGAAAACGCCTGTTGGACAGTATGCTCGGAAGTCTGCCGGACTTTCGCGAAAACCGACGGTTCCCTTCGAAACAGGTGACAGGCAGCTCGGACCTCCGCTGCCCTGTCGATGCGAAAGGCTGGACTCGTCATGGGTGGTAAGCGTTCACGTCATGCGGCACGGCTGGCGGTCGTCGCCGGTATCGCGGCGGCGGGATTCGGAATCGCGGCACCGGCGCAAGCCGAACCGCTCTGGCCCGGCGGCCCGGATATACCGGGCGTTGCGCCGATCATTCCGCCCGCCCCGGCCCCCTTCGTCTCCGCGCCCTGCGATGCCGCCGGAGCGCGCATGTGCATGCGGCTGACGACCAATGAGGCGTGGCTGATGGAGAACGGTCGCGTCACCTACGGCCCCACGCCGATCTCGCATGGCAGGCCCGGCTACGAGACCAATGTGGGCGTCTTCGACGTCGACTTCAAGCGCGAGGACCACTGGAGCACGCTGCACCACGTACCGATGAAGTGGGCGGTCTTCTTCGACGGGGATATCGCGACTCATATCGGGCCGATCGAGGAGCAGTCGCACGGCTGCATCCGCATGCTGCCCGAGGGTGCGGAGGCGACCTTCCATCACCTGAACCCGGGCGACATCGTGCAGGTGGTGTGGTAGCCGCAGCACCGAAGATGATTCGGCCGTGGCCTGGCTCACACTGATCATTCGAATATTCGATTTGAGAATGCGTCGATTAGAGAATTAAATTCAGTGATCTGGTGATCTTTCGGTGGAATATTCATACTCGCTGATATGAGGATTGGAATTCCCCGCGAGGTCAAGAACCACGAGTACCGCGTCGCCTGCACCCCCGCCGGAGTGCACGAACTGGTGTCGCGCGGCCACGAGGTCTACATCGAGACCGGCGCCGGACTGGGCTCCACCTTCGAGGACGCCGCCTACGGCTACGCCGGGGCCCGCGTGCTGGACACCGCCGACGAGGTGTGGGGCACCGCCGATCTGGTGCTCAAGGTGAAAGAGCCGGTGGCGGAGGAGTATTCGCGCCTGCGCGCGGGCCAGACGCTGTTCACCTACCTGCATCTGGCCGCCTCCAAGGAGTGCACCGACGCGCTGCTGACCTCCGGTATCACCGCCATCGCCTACGAGACCGTCACCGCCCGGGACGGCTCGCTGCCGCTGCTGGCCCCCATGAGCGAGGTCGCCGGACGCCTTGCGCCACAGGCGGGTTCGTACCACCTCATGCGCAGCGGCGGCGGCCGCGGCGTGCTCATGGGCGGTGTGCCGGGCGTGCGGCCCGCCAAGGTCGTGGTGATCGGCGCGGGCGTGTCGGGCCGCAATGCCATTGCCGTCGCACACGGCATGCACGCCGATGTCACCGTGTTGGACCTGAATATCGCGCGCCTGCGCGAGATCGACGACCTGTACCACGGCCAGGTGCGCACCATCATGTCCAATCGACTGGAGGTGGAGAACCTCGTGCGCGAGGCGGACCTGGTGATCGGCGCGGTGCTGGTGCCGGGCGCCAAGGCCCCGACACTGGTGTCGAACGACCTTGTGGCGCAGATGAAGCCGGGTTCGGTCCTGGTCGATATCGCGATCGATCAGGGCGGCTGCTTCGCCGATTCCCGCCCCACCACGCACGCCGACCCGACCTACCGGGTGCACGATTCGGTGTTCTACTGCGTGGCGAACATGCCCGGCGCGGTACCGCACACCTCCACCGTCGCGCTCACCAATGCCACACTGCCGTATGTGATTTCGCTGGCCGACCAGGGTTGGCGGGCGGCGACGGCCGCCGATGCCGGGCTCGCCGCGGGTTTGAGCACCCATGACGGAGTGCTGCTGTCGGAATCGGTCGCGGCGGCACACGGCTACGCCGCACGCAGCCTCGCCGCCTGATCGCGCCGTCGGTCAGGCGGTCGCGCCCCGCCCCGGGCGTACGTGTTCGAAGATGAGGATCGTCTCGGTGGAGGCCACCGCCGGATGGGCGCTCAGGTTCTCCAGGACGAACCGGCGCAGCGCCTCGGAGTTCGCGGTCGCGGTATGGATGAAGTAGTCGTCGGCCCCCGCGATGAAGTACACGTTCTCCACCTCCGGCAGCGCCGCCATCTGCGCCCCGAATTCGGCCAGATGGCTGCGCGCCGCGGCGTGCACCCGCACGGCGATCATGGCCTGGAGATCGCGGCCCAACGCCGCCGGATCGATATCGGCGTGGAAACCGCGAATCACACCCCGCTCGACCAGGGCACGCACCCGGCCCAGACAGGTGGACGGCGCGATCCCGGCTGCCGCGGCGAGCGCGTTGTTGGTGATGCGGCCATCGCGCGCGAGCTCGTCCAGCAGGATGCGGTCGATCTCGTCGATCGGGGCGTGCTGACGGGGCGAGGGCGTCGCGACCGAAGGAACCTTCTTCACGGTCGCAATCTACCGAAGATCCTTCGGCGGAACGCCTCAGTCCTGGGCTTCGTCGCGGATCGGCACCAGCGAGTACACCCACCAGCCCCGCTGCGGCAGCTCGCACCGGAGCAGCTGCACATGCATGGGCATCCACTCCCCGCCCTCGAGCGGGCGAATGCGGACCGGCCGCCAGGGGATATCGGCCGGTGGGATATCGGTGGACCAGAACCGCTGCCAGTCGGGGGACTGCTCGCAGATACGGGTGATCTCCGCGATGCGCTCGGGTTCGGTGATCCCCGGGGCCATGTGCCGGAAGGACTGCACGATCAGGTGCGTTTCCCGCTCCCAGCCCTCGATCACCTGGCGGGCGCGCGGGTCCAGCAGCATCCACGCGATGATATTGACGCCGGGCACCAGACCCGGGAACGCGCGGGTGTAGGCCTCGTTCGCGGCGACCAGATCCAGCGCGGGAACGGTCTGGTAGCAGGCCGGATTCGGCAGGCTGTTGAGAAAATCCAATTCGACCTGGCTCGGCACGAGACCGGAATTGGCGGTCGTGGCCAGCTCGGGCTGCAGGACGATGGCGGCGTACTCGCGATAGGTCGACGGCACATCGAGGGCCTCGAAGAGCGCGCCGAGCGCGGCGGCGGTGGGCGCGCGGGTGCCCTGTTCCAACTTCTGGATGAGGGCCTCGGAGACCCCGGCCTTGCGGGCCAGTTCGGCGCGGGTCAGGCGGGCGGCCTCACGGCGTTCCCGCAGGTAACCAGCTATGGCCTCACGTGGCTCCACCACCGCGTGCACCTCCCGAACCGACTTCCGTGACACCACCGACTTGCCCGATAAACCTACCGTCCGGCATGTATCTCATCGGACGCTGCCCGGCGAAGGGCGGCGGCGGAACCGGGCGACTGGGACAAATTGGGACAGGACCTCGGCTTGACCCCCAGCGTATCCACTCGGGATGCTCTCAGGGCCGTTCAACGCCGAACGGCCACTGCGGATGCCAGGGAGGGGACGGCATGAGCGCGGTCGCAGCAGGGAGTATGCGCACCGCGTAGCGTGCCGCTGGGGTGTGCGCGGGCGGCTCGTCTTTCGACATGCCGTGAGCAGACCGACGCCGCGGGTGGTGCACAGGAGTGCGCACCACCCGCGGCGATCGGTTTTTCACAGCGTCGGATTTTTCTACAGGGTCGGGCAGAAGATTCCCGCACCGGGACCACCGGGGCTCGCGGGAACCACTTTCTCGGGGGCGGGGACAGGCCTTTCGGGAATGGCTCCGGCCGGATTACCGGGTCCGGAGGCTCCAGGGGCTCCGGGGGTACCGGCTGCGGGCCCCGAGGGACCCACATCGCCCGAAGCCCAGGCGGCGGCTGATGGGGACAATGCGACTACGGCGGCGCAGACGAACGCACCGACGGTTCGGCCGATGTGCTTCTTCTCCGTCATTTTTTCGACGGTACAACCAGCTCAATGGAATTCGCGGTAAGCACGCCGCGCTCCGCATGTCGCGCATGGGAATTCAATTGTGAAATCGTATCGTTCGGATTACGACACGGCGGACATTCCATCGAATTCCGTTATGTCCGGCCGTCGCGCCGGACCGCGGTCACCGCTTTGCGAGCGGCCACCAGAATCGGATCCCACACGGGCGAGAACGGCGGGGCGTAACCGAGGTCCAGGGCGATCATCTGTTCGACCGTCATGCGGGCGGTCAAGGCCACGGCGGCGATATCGATGCGCTTGCCCGCGCCCTCGCGACCGACGATCTGGACGCCGAGCAGGCGGCCGGTGCGGCGCTCGGCGAGCATTTTCACCGTCATCGGAGCGGTGCCGGGGAAATAGCCCGAGCGACTGGTGGATTCGATGATCACGGAGACGAATTGCAGCCCGGCGGCGCGAGCGTCCTTCTCACGCAGGCCGGTTCGGGCCACCTCGAGATCGCACACCTTGCTGACGGCGGTCCCCACCACGCCGGGGAAGGTGGCGTAGTCGCCGCCCACACCGGAGCCGATGATCTGGCCGTGCTTGTTGGCGTGGGTGCCCAGCGGGATATGGCGTTCGGAACCGGAGACCAGATCGAGCACTTCGACGCAATCGCCTCCGGCCCAGATGTTCTCGTGTCCGCGCACCCGCATGGCGAGATCGGTGAGCAGGCCGCCGGACGCGCCGAGCGGGAGCCCGGCGGCGCGGGCGAGCGCGGTGGCCGGGCGGACGCCGATGCCGAGCACCACCACATCGGCCGGATACTCGGCATCGGCGGTGGCGACGGCCCGGACGCGGCCGTCGGAACCGGTGCGGATACCGGTCACCTCGGCATTGTCGATGACACGAATGCCCATGCCCTGCATGGCCTTCCGAATCAGCACACCCATATCCGGGTCGAGCGTGGACATGGGTTCGGGGCCGCGATTGACCAGCGTGACCTGGTAGCCGCGATTGATGAACGCCTCGGCCATCTCGACGCCGATGTAGCCCGCGCCCACCACGACCGCATGGCGGCCCCGCGTCGATTCGAGGGTGTCGATGAGCCCCTGTCCGTCGTCGAGGGTCTGCACCCCGTGCACACCCTCGGCGTCGATTCCGGGCAGCGGCGGGCGGATCGGGGTCGCGCCGGTCGCGAGGACGAGTTTGTCGTAGTCCCAACAGGTTTCGTCGCCGGTCTCGAGATCGCGGGCGCGGATCCGGCGGCCGTCCACATCGAGTTCGACCACCTCGGTGCGCAGGCGCAGGTCGATATCGCGGGCCCGGTGCTCCTCGGGGGTGCGCGCGATGAGCTGGTCGCGGTCGTCGACGTCGCCGCCCACCCAGTAGGGAATGCCGCAGGCCGAGTACGAGGTGAAATGTCCGCGCTCGAACACCACGATCTCGAGCTCGTCGGGCTTGCGCAATCGGCGCGCCTGTGAGGCCGCCGCCATTCCGGTCGCATCCCCGCCGATGACCACCACGCGTTCGCTCATACCGGCTACGTTACGAGACGCGGCCGGGTGTGACGGGACGTGTGCGGGGTATGGCGGTGGGAGACAGGACGAACGCTCGGAGTGCTCCCATGAAGTTGTTACCCACGCTGCCGGTGGACGAGGTCGTCGACTGGGTCGGTCGGCACGTTCGGGAGTTGGTGCCCGAGGCGGATATGAAGCGCCGCGATCCGGACTACATCGCGCGGGTGGTCGGTCCGGCGTGGCAGGCGGCGCGGCTGTATTTCCGGGCCGAGGTGCGCGGACTCGAACGAATTCCGGAGCAGGGGCCGATTTTGTTGGTGGGCAATCATTCCGGTGGCAATGTGTCGCCCGAGGTATTGGTGACCACGCTGGCCTTCGCCCGACACTTCGGCCCCGAGCGGCCGTTCTATCAGCTCGCCCACAATCTGGTGGTGGCGATTCCGCTGATCGGTGAATCCCTCGCGAAATTCGGCACCATCGCGGCGGATCCGGAGAATGCCCGCGCCGCATTGCGCAGTGGCGCGGCGGTATTGGTGTACCCGGGCGGCGATTGGGAGGTGCATCGCCCGGCATGGGAGCAGGACCGCATAGATTTCGCGGGCCGCACCGGATTTCTGCGATTAGCGTGGCAGGAACGGGTGCCGATCGTGCCCATGGTCAATTACGGTGCGCACGAGAACCACTTCATCCTCACCCGCGGCGACCGATTGGCGCGGCTGCTGCGCCTGGATCGCATGTTGCGGCTCAAGGTCTTTCCGATCTCCTTCGCGCTGCCGTGGGGCGTGAACATCAGCGATCTCGCCGGGCATATTCCGCTGCCCACCAAGGTGACCATCGAATTCCTGGACCCGATCGACCTGCGCGCCACCTTCGCCGACGATCCGGACGTGGACCGCGCCTACGACTACGTCACCGGCACCATGCAGCGCGCGCTCTCGCGGCTCGCCGAGGAGCACAGCTATCCGGTGCTGGGCTGAGTCGCCCATACCGACGCCATGGTGAACGGATGCCCGCGCAGGGCCGCCCATTTGGGTTTGACGGTGATCCAGGCGTCGTCGATGAGAGCCTCGCGCAATTCGGCGAGCTGCCATCCGGCCGCCAGCCCAGCGGTGACGTGATCGCTCACGCTGTGCAGGTGGGTGCTGATGGCGAGGGGTTCCCCGGAGGCATCGGTGTAATGGGTCGGCATTCCGGACACCATCATGAACTGCGGGTGATAGCTGACCAGCACGAAAACGCCCGCGCTGGCCGTGAGCCGCCGCGCCTCGGCGTAGAGCGGCGCGAGGTCGGGCAGGTGTTCGTCGATGAGCGAGGCGATGACCAGATCGTATGTGCCGCCGGGTAATCCGGTGTCGCGCACATCGCCCTGGGTGAGGCTCGTGTGGCCGCCGCGCTCCCGGGCGCGCGCCAGCATGCCCGCGCTGAGGTCCACGCCGTCGATGTGGTCGATGCCGTGGCGGCGCAGCCACGCGGCGGTGCGGCCGGTGCCGCAGCCCAGATCCGCGGCGCGGCGCACCTCGTGCCAGCGGGGCCGCCGCAGCCGGTCGAGCAGCGCGAGATCCATCTCGTCCATGACGGTCTGTTCGTAGGTGGGGGCCCAGCCGTCGTATCCGGTGGCGACATCGACGGTGCGGTACTGGCGACGGTCGAATTCGGCGAAGGTCGGCATGGTCCACATCCTGCGTGCCGCGGGTCGTACCGGGCAATGTATTTCCCCGGGGGCGAGGGGCGGCGCTGATAGTTTGTGTATGAACTATTTGGACGCTAAGCTTCCGCGCATGGCAGAGAGCAAGGCGGTGGACGATCCGCTGCGGCTGGACCGGCAGGTGTGCTTCGCCCTGGCGATCGCCAATCGCTCGGTGCTCGCGGTGTATCGGCCGCTGTTGGAGCCGCTCGGGCTGACGCATCCGCAATATCTCGTCATGTTGGCGCTGTGGGGCGAGTCGCCCATGTCGGTCAAGGCCATCGCCGAGGCCATCGAATTGGATTCACCGACGCTGTCGCCGCTGTTGAAGCGGCTCGAGGCGGCCGGATTCATCACCCGCCGCCGGGATCGGCGTGACGAGCGCACACTGCTGATCGAACTCACCGAGGAAGGGCGGGCGCTGCGGCGACAGGCCGAGCGGATTCCGCCCGCGGTGGTGGAGCGGCTCGGGGTGAGCATGGCCGAGCTGGAGGAATTGCGCGATGTCCTCACGCGCGTGAACAGGGCAGCCCGGGCCGCCTCGGACAAGGAGAACAGATGAGTGGTTCGACGCCGAATCTCTGGCAGCGCGTGCGCTATATCGGCGGGGCGACGCTGCCGCCGAGCATGCGCGACTGGGTGCTGAACGACCTGACCGGACCGGGTGCGGCGCGGCGCTATCTGATGCGCTTCCTGATCCCCATGATTCCGGTGCTGTGCCTGTTCCTGCTCATACCGGGACCGCTGTGGATCGGGCTGTCCATGATGGCGCTGCTGTATCTGCCGCTCATCTACTTCACCATCGCGCTCATGTACGTCTACCGCCGCCACCGGCTCATCAAGCACGGCCTGGACCCCGCGCTCGCCGATATTCGCGAACGCGAGCGCGGGGCCGCCGAACGCGCCGCCTACGAGCAGCGCCACGGACGCGGCTGAGCGCCGAGGAGTCCGGTCAGAGCGGGGTCACGTACGCGCCGGAGATGCCGCCGTCGACCAGGAATTGCGAGGCGGTGATGAAGGAGGCGTCGTCGCTGGCCAAGAAGGCCACGGCGGCGGCGATCTCCTCCGGTTCGGCGAAGCGGCCCGTCGGAATGTGCACCAGGCGGCGGGCGGCGCGTTCGGGATCCTTGGCGAACAGCTCCTGGAGCAGCGGGGTGTTCACCGGTCCGGGGCACAGGGCGTTGACGCGAATACCCTGGCGCGCGAACTGGACTCCGAGCTCCCGGCTCATGGACAGCACGCCGCCCTTGGAGGCGGTGTAGGAGATCTGCGAGGTGGCCGCGCCCATGACGGCCACGAACGACGCGGTATTGATGATCGAGCCCTTGCCGCGCTCGAGCATGTGCTCGATGGCGTACTTGCTGCACAGGTACACCGAGGTCAGGTTGACCTCCTGGACGCGCCGCCAGGCGTCGAGACCGGTGGTGAGGATCGAATCGTCCTCGGGCGGTGAGATTCCCGCGTTGTTGAAGGCGATGTCCAGCCCGCCGTAGGTGTCCACGATGGTCTGGAACATCGACCGCACCTGGGTCTCGTCGGTGACATCGACCTTCAGGTACAGGCCGTCCACCGCACCGGCCGCCGCCTCGCCCGCGGCGGCGTCGATATCGGCGACAACGACTTTCGCGCCCTCCTGGGCGAAGCGGCGGACCGTGGCCAAGCCGATGCCACTACCGCCGCCGGTGACGACCGCGACTCGATCCTGTAAGCGCTGCAACACATCTCCTCTGTTGATGGGTGGGGCGAGGCGTCAATGGGCGATGAAGACGTTCTTGGTCTCGGTGAAGGCGCGCGCGGCGTCGGGGCCGAGCTCGCGGCCGAGGCCGGATTGTTTGAAACCGCCGAACGGGGTCCAATACCGCACGGAGGAGTGCGAATTCACCGAGAGGTTTCCGGCCTCCACCGCGCGGGAGACGCGCAGCGCGCGGCCCACGTTCGAGGTCCAGATCGAGCCGGAGAGGCCGAATTCGGTGTCGTTGGCGATGCGGATGGCATCGGCCTCGTCCTCGAAGGGCAGCACGGCGACCACCGGGCCGAACACCTCCTCGGTGAGCACCCGGTCGGTGGGCGCGGTGGGCAGCACCACCGTTGGAGGGAACCAGAATCCGGGGCCGTCGGGGCGGGTACCGGTGAACGCGACCGTGGTCGAGGGCTCCAGATATCCGGCGACACGGTCGCGGTGCGCGGCGGAGATGAGCGGACCCATCTCGGTGGCCTCGTCGGCGGGGTCACCGACGCGCACACCCCGCACCGCCGGTTCGAGGAGTTCCAGGAAGCGGTCGAAGACGTCGCGCTGCACCAGGATTCGGGAGCGGGCGCAGCAGTCCTGTCCGGCATTGTCGAAGACGGCGTAGGGGGCGGTGGCGGCGGCGCGCTCCAGATCGGCGTCGGCGAAGACGATATTCGCGCTCTTACCGCCCAATTCGAGGGTCACCCGCTTCACCTGGTCGGCGCAGCCAGCCATGATCTGCTTGCCCACCTCGGTGGAGCCGGTGAACACCACCTTGCGCACGGCGGGATGGGTGACGAAGCGTTGGCCGACCACCGAACCCTTGCCCGGGATCACCTGGAAGACGTCGTCGGGCAGACCGGCCTCGAGCGCGAGTTCGCCGAGGCGGATGGCGGTCAGGGGAGTGAGCTCGGCCGGTTTGAGGACCACCGTGTTCCCGGCGGCCAACGCCGGGCCGAAACCCCAGGCGGCAATGGGCATCGGGAAATTCCAGGGCACGATGACGCCGACGACGCCGAGGGGTTCGTGGAAGGTGATGTCCACGCCGCCCGCCACCGGAATCTGGCTGCCCAGCAGGCGTTCGGGCAGTCCCGCGCTGTAGTGCAGCACATCGCGGACATTGCCCGCCTCCCAGCGGGCGTTGCCGAGCGTGTGGCCCGCATTGGCCACCTCGAGCTGGGCGAGGTGCTCCAGGTCGGCCTCGACCGCCTCGGCGAAGCGGCGCAGCAGACGGGCACGGTCGCCCGGCGCCACTTCGCGCCAGGTCGCGAAGGCGCGCTGGGCCCGTGCGATGGCGGCGTCGGTGGCCGCCTCGTCGGCGGCGTCGACGGTGGCCACGACCTGTTCGGTCGCGGGATTGAGCACCTGGGATTTCGTCATCGACCACGCTCCTGTCCGTATGTCGTCGCCGCCGCCACCAGCGCCAGCATGAGTCGGTGATCGGTGGCATCGGCTTCCGGATGCCATTGCACACCAATCAGGAAGGAATCGCCGCGCGACTCGACCGCCTCGACGGTGCCATCGGCGGCATGCGCCGACGCGACGAGATCGGGGGCGAGAATATCGATGGCCTGGTGATGATGGCAGTGCGCCTTCACCTCGGGGCCGATAATGCCCGCCACGCGGCTGCCCGGGACCGTGCGGACGCGGGTGACGCCGAAACTGCCGGGATTGGGGGAGTGGTCGGTGTGCGCGACGGTGTCCGGAAGGTGTTGCAGCAGTGTGCCGCCCAGTGCGGCGTTGACCAGTTGCAGGCCCCGGCAGATCGCCAGTACCGGAATGCCCTGGCCGCGCGCCAGTTCGAACAGCCCGAACTCGAATTCGTCACGGTCGGGCCGGATTCCGCCGGTCGCGGGGTGCGGTGCCGCCCCGTAGCGGGCCGGGTCGAGATCGGCCCCGCCACTGAGCACGATGCCGTCCAGCCGGGCCACCAGTTCCGGCCGCGCGGGCGGCCTGGGCGGCAGCAGCACCGGAATGCCACCGGCGTGCTCGACCAGATCGACGTAGGAGCGTGGCAGAACCACGCTCTCCTGGTTCCAAGGACCGTAGCGGGCGGGCTCGGAGTAGGTGGACAGGCCGATCACCGGCCTGGCGGGGGTTGGCGGTTCAGAGGCGTTCGAAACCACGGATCCGCTCCCAATCGGTGACCGCGGCATCGAAGGCGTCGAGCTCGACCTGAGCCGCGTTGCGGTAGTGGCGAACGACGTCCTCGCCGAAAGCCGTACGGGCGGCTTTGCTCTCGCCGAAGAGCTGGGCGGCCTCGCGCAGGGTGCGCGGGACCCGGGGGCGCTGGGAGCGGTAGGCATTGCCTCGGAATTCCGGCTCCAGCGGGAGGCGGTGCTCGATGCCGTGCAGTCCGGCGGCGATGGTCGCCGCGACAGCCAGGTAGGGGTTCACATCGCCGCCGGGGACGCGGTTCTCGAAACGCAGCGACGGGCCATGGCCGACCACGCGCAGCGCGCAGGTGCGATTGTCGCGGCCCCAGGCGATGGCGGTCGGGGCGAAACTGCCGGGCTGGAACCGCTTGTAGGAGTTGATATTCGGGGCGAGCAGATAGGTGAACTCGCGCAGGCAGTCCAACTGCCCGGCGAGGAAGTGGCGCATGAGCGCCGATTCGCCGCCCGCGCCGTCCCCGGCGAATACCGGGTCGCCGGACTCGTTGCGCAGGCTCAGGTGGATATGGCACGAACTGCCCTCACGCTCATTGTATTTCGCCATGAACGTGATGCTGCGCCCCTCCTGCGCGGCGATCTCCTTGGCGCCGGTCTTGTAGATGCTGTGGTTGTCGCAGGTCACCAGCGCCTCGTCGTAGCGGAAGGCGATCTCGTGCTGTCCGGGATTGCACTCGCCCTTGGCCGACTCGACATACATTCCCGCGCCGGACATCTCATTGCGAATGCGGCGCAGCAGCGGCTCGATCCGGGCGGTGCCCAGCATCGAGTAATCCACGTTGTACTGGTTGGCGGGCGTCAGATCGCGATAGCCGCCGCGGTGCGCCGCCTCGTAACTGTCGTCGAAGACCAGGAATTCGAGTTCGGTGCCGACATAGGCGCGCAAACCGTGTTCGGCCAGTCGATCCAGTTGGGCGCGCAGCACCTGCCGCGGCGAGGCCGTCACCGCGGCGCCGGGCGCGCCGCTGGGCTCCACCTGCTCCACATCGCAGAGCACCATGGCGGTCCCGGGCCACCACGGCACCAGCCGCAGCGTGTCGAGGTCGGGCCGCAGCACGAAATCGCCGTAACCGGTATCCCACGACGACATCTCGTAGCCGTCGACCGTGGTCATCTCGACATCCACGGCCAACAGGTAGTTACAGGCCTCCGTGGCGTGCGGCAGCACCTCGTCCACGAAATACCGTGCCGAACAACGCTTTCCCTGCAATCGCCCCTGCATGTCGGTCATCGCGACCAACACCGTGTCCAGCATCCCCGCCTCGACCTGCTGTTTCAGATCGGCGACACTGAGCATCCCGGTTCGCATCCAGACCCCTCTCGGCAGCAACGTTGCACACGCTAAGCGACGAGGGGTCCGGGTGTATCGAAATCCGGTCAGTCCACGCAGAGAACGATCTTGTCGGACTGGTCAGACGCTGGAGCTGGCCAAGCGGGCGGCGAGCAACTCCTTACCCATGCGGCCGCCCTTGCGGCTGTCGCTCTGGGCCTTGCGGAAGAATTCGGCGAGTTCGGCGTCACCGGCGCGCTCGGCATCCTGAATGTAGGTCTCCAGCCGCAGGGCATTGTCCAACGAGGCCTGGATGTACCAGAGCAGGTTGTAATCCTTGTCCTTGGTGCCGGTGACGGTTCCCGTCTCCTGGGACTGCGTCATCTCTGAACTCCTTGTCTAGCAGCGTTCCTTACGTTGTCCGCCCTACCCCGGGTGCGCGGGGCCAAACGAATTCGACCGTGCGAGCGCGCGGGGAATGGGTATCGCCCGGATATGAGCGCGGCGGATTTCGTACCGGAGCGGGCGGATCTCGACGAACTGCGACAGGCGGCTTGTGGCTGTCGGGGGTGTGAGCTGTACCGGAACGCCACCCAGACCGTCTTCGGCGAGGGGCCGCCGGATGCGCGGGTGGTGATGATCGGGGAACAGCCGGGCGACCATGAGGACCTGGAGGGCCATCCCTTCGTCGGGCCCGCGGGACGGCTGCTCGACCGGGCGCTCGAGGAGGCCGGTATCGATCGGGACACCGTCTATCTGACCAATGCGGTCAAGCACTTCAAATTCACCGAGCGGGGTAAGCGGCGCATTCACAAGACGCCGGGGCGTACCGAGATCGTGGCGTGTGGGCCGTGGCTCACCGCCGAACTCGCGCGGGTACGGCCGGAGATGGTCGTGTGTCTCGGAGCGGTGGCGGCCAAGGCGGTCCTGGGGGCGGACTTCCGGGTCACGGCCATGCGCGGGCAGGTGCTGGAGTTGCCCGAATTTCGCGCGGTCGCGACCATGCATCCGTCCTCGGTACTGCGCGATCCCGACCGGGAACGGGCCTACCGGGATTTCCTCGCGGATCTGGCGGTCGCGAGCCGAGAACTGAAGTCCGCATAGCTGTTTCGCGTGTCGTGACCCGATCGTTGTCACTGGAATCGGTTCGCCCACGCAAGATTGCGAAAGTTTCCTGGCGACCCGTCACTCGGGCGAAGAACCGCCGAAACCTGCCCGTAACCCTGCCGCCCGAGGCCATTGGCCCGGTAGCGTTGATGCACAGGCCGGTCGCGGATGGTCGGCGGGACGAGATGTGGTGCGCAGTGTGGGGTTTCGAGGTGCTGCCCAAGCAGTCGATCGGTGAATCTGTCCTGGCCCAGATACAGCAGCGGGCCGACGCGGAAGGCGTGGCGCTGAGAGTGGGCGTCGTCGTGGAGCACGACGGGGCGGTGCTCCTACTCGAGCGGGCCGAACGCGTCCCGGGACGCCGCCCGCTGAACCTACCCGGCACCATCGTGCGCCACGGCGAACCCCTGGCCGCCGCGGTCGCCCGCGCCGTGCTCGAGGAGACCGGGCTCAGCGTGGTCGACATCATTCGCCACGTCGGCAACTTCGACTATCTGTCCAGTGCCGGAAAACCGGTGCGGCGTGAGCATTTCGCGGTCCAAGTGGCCAGTGTCGCGCCGATCCAGCTCTCCAACTACGCGCGGTACCGGTGGGTTCCCCTGGACGGCGAACTGCCGGTCACCTCGTCGGTGCGCGGCATTCTCACGGCCTACCGGGCCTGAGCGAGGTGGGGCGGGCCGGGCGGCCCGCCCGCTCGAGTTACTCGGTGCCCAGGCGCACCGGCAGCTTCGCGTGACCGTTGGAGATGAAGCTCACCACCGGGGCCAGGGTCGCCGGATCCTGCGCCAGGGACAGGTTCGGGAAGCGATCGAACAGCGCCGGAAGGGCGATCGTCGCCTCCAGGCGGGCCAGGGGCGCGCCGATGCAGTGGTGTGCGCCGTGGCCGAAGGCCAGGTGCTTGTCCTTGGTGGTGCGGTGCGGGTCGAACTCGTCGGCATTGGGGCCGTGGATCTTCGGGTCGCGGTTCGCACCGGCGTAGGAGGCCAGAATCGCCTCGCCCTTGGGGATGCGGAAGCCCTCGATATCGATGTCCTCCACGGCGTAGCGCAGCGGCAGGTGCGCGACGGGAGCCTCCAGGCGCAGCGTCTCCTCGACCACATCGGTCCACGCGAGGGCGCCCGCGCGCACCTCGGCGAGCCGCTCCGGATGCGTCAGCAGCGTGAAGATCGCCTGGTCGAGCAGGTTGACCGTGGTCTCGTGGCCCGCGTTGATGACCAGCATCAGGGTGTCCACGAGCTCCTTCTCGGTCAGCCGTGAGCCGTCGTCGTCGCGGGTGGCGATGAGCACGCTGATGATGTCGTCGCCCGGCGTCTCGCGCTTGAGCGCCACGATCTCGCTGACCAGGCCGTACATCTCCACGTAGTTGGCCTGGGCCTCCTCCGGGCTCAGCGAGCCGTCGAAGAAGCCGTCCACGCATTTGCGCAGCCGAGGATTGCGGTCCTCGGGGACGCCCATGAGTTCGCTGATGACCTGGATCGGCACCGGATAGCAGTAGCCCTCGCGCAGATCGACGGCCGTACCCGCGGGCGTCGCCGCGAGCTTGTCGAGCAGTTCGGCGGTGATGGCCTCGACGCGCTCGCGCATGGCGACGGTGCGGCGGTGCGTGAACGCCGGGGCCACCAGTTTGCGCAGGCGACGGTGATCGGCGCCGTAGGCGGTGAACATATTGTCCACGGCCACCCACGGCAGCAGCGGCCACTCCTCGGTGACCTCACCGTTCATGAAGGCCGTCCAGTGCTGGCGCGGATCCTTCGAGACGCGCGGATCGGCCAGCAGGCTCTGCAGCACCGTGTAGTCGGTCACCGACCAGGCGCGCACGCCGCCGGGCAACTCCACCAGGGCGACCGCGCCACGTTCGCGGATCCGGGCGGACTCGCCCTGGATATCTGTACCCATGGGGTCCAGGACAATTGGTTGCAGGTCCATCGCGATCTCCTTTAAAACACCGGCAACGGTGGGGTTTTGGGGAAGACGACGGGCAGCGCCGCCATCGCCCGGTGAAAAGGCCCTGGCCGCCAGGTGATCTCGTCGGCGCTCACGCCCATCCGCAGTTCGGGGAGTGCGTCCAGCAGCTGGTCGATGGCGTTCTGCGCGACCAGGTAGGCGACCGAATTCGCCGGGCAGGCATGGGCTCCGGCGCTCCACGCCAGATGAGACCGGTTGCCGGTGTGGTCGCCGCTGCGAATCGTCGGATCGTTGTTGCAGGCGCTGAGGCTGATGATCACCGGCTGGTGCGCCGGTAGCCAGGTGTCGCCCACCAGGATCGGCTGACGCGGGTAGGTGATGGAGAAGTTCGCCATCGGCGGGTCGTTGAAGAGCACGTCGTCGAGTGCGTCGCGGGTGGACAGCACGCCGCCGAGGATATCGCCGCCGAACCGGTCGTCGGTGAGCATGAGCAGCAGGGTGTTCGCGATCAGATTCTGCATGGGCTCGAGGCCCGCGCCGTAGAAGCTGATCAGGTTGTAGAGCATCTCGGTGTCGTCGAGATTGGCCGGATGGTGTGCGAGACGGGAGGTTACGTCGTCACCCGGTTCGGCGCGGCGCATGGTGATGAGTTCCATGAGCGCCTCGCTCAGGTGCTGCATACCCCAGGCGGCGTTCACCGTGTCGAACAGCGCGGCCATACCGGTGGCGACCCGCTGGCCCAATTCGGCCGAGCAGCCCACCATTTGGTTGAGCACCTCGAAGACCAGCGGAAAGGCGTACTGGGACACCAGGTCCGCCGAACCGTCCTGGCAGAAGGTGTTGATCAGCGGGGTGGCGACGCGTTCGATGGTGGTGTTGAGCGCGTGCAGGTCGATGCCGTCGATGGCCGCGACGTAGGCGGCGCGGTAGCGGGCGTGAATGGTTCCGCTGTTGCGCAACGCATTCGGGTACCACTGCATCATCGGCTTGACGGGGGAGTCGTCGGGGATGCTCTGCTGCCAGAAGCGCGGATCGGCCGGAAAGCGGTCGGAATCGTGCAGGATCCACAGCGCGATGCGGTAGTCGATCACCAAGGTGGCGGGCACATCCGGGGCCAGCTCGACGGGCACCAGCGGGCCGTACGCGCCACGCATATGGCTGTACGCGCCGTGCGGGTCGGCGGCGAACTCCGGACTGTGCAGCAGTACTCGCGGGCCGTCGCTGTCGATCGGCGATCCGTGCTGGACGGGGCAGGCTCCGGGTCCGACGGCAGTGGCTGCGGACGCCGGATGGCGTGGGTTGGTCAAAAGCGTGGCTCCAGACATAGTCCTTGCAGGACAGGCGATTTCGGCCATCGCTGTCCTGGAGTGGAGCAGTCCGTACCCACCGCCTGCCGTCGCGGCGATTGCTCACGTTAGCAGCTTCGCAGCGAACTATCTCCCAATGGTGCAACGCCGCAGCTCAATCGGGCGCGGGTGAGGGGTGGCGCAAACGCCTTGGGCGGCTGACGATTCCGGGGCCTCGCGGGGCGGGTGCCGGACGACGGGACCGGAGTCGACTCGGGAGGGTGCCCGGGTCGATCGTGACCGCCCGGTCGAGCCCTCGTCGTACCGGATCGGTCGAGGGCGGATTCGGCTGCGGAGTGCGTCGGTGGCGACGTGGGTGCACACCTCCCGTGCTGGTCGGCACGGTTCGGCTACTACGGCGTGTCAGCGGGGCGTCGCGGCACGGTGCCCAGGTAGATTCGGTTCATTTGCTGAACGTTCGCTGCTTTGGTTGGGGTGTGGCGAGGAGGCCAGTTGACTACCACCGTCATCGACGACGCTCCCTTCACCGGATTCCACAAGCGGTTGGCCATCGCGTGTTCGGGCGGGCCGCTGTTGGACGGCTACATTCTCAGCATCGTCGGCACCGCGCTGATCGGGATGACCGACGAACTCCAGCTCAGCACCACCGATATCAGTCTGATCGGCGCATCCGCGCTGATCGGCATGTTCATCGGCGGCACGCTGTTCGGGGTGCTCACCGACAAGATCGGGCGCGAGGTCATGTACACCGCCGACCTGGTCGTGATGGCGGCGTGCTCGATCTTCTCGTTCTGGGCCGAATCCGTGTGGCTGATCGTCATTCTGCGGTTCATCCTCGGTATGGCGGTGGCCGCCGACTATCCGATCGCCACGTCGTTGCTGGGGGAGTGGTTGCCGCGCAAGCAGCGGGGGACGCTGCTCGGCTTCCAGATTGTGGCGTGGTACGCGGGCGCGGTGCTCGCCTATGTGGTCGGCTACATCTGCCTGACCTTCTTCGGCCCGGGCAGCTGGCGCTGGCAACTGGCCAGCAGTGCGCTGCTGTGCGCCTTCTTCCTGATCATCCGGCAGAGCACCGCGCCGGAGTCGCCGCGCTGGCTGGCCCAGCACGGGCGGGCGGACGAGGCCGCGCGCATGGTGAAGAAGTTCCTGCACGTGAACATCTCGCCCGCGGAGTTGGTGGAGTCGGGGGAGGAGTCGCATCCGGCGCAATCCTCGCTACGGGAGATCTTCCGGCCGAAATACCGTAAGCGCACGGCTTTCTGCTGCGGGTTCTTCCTCTGCCAGGTCGCGGTCCTGTTCGCCATGCTGACCTTCGGTCCGACCATTCTGGAGAGTTTCGGCATGCCCGCGGGCACCTGGATGGACACCCTCGGCGTGGCGTTGATCAGCATGGTGTTCCTGGTCGGCTGCCTGCCCGCCATGCGGTTGATCGACACCGTGGGTCGCCGCCCCACCATCGTGTGGTGCTTCGGGCTCATGGTGATTCCGGTGCTGTGCATCGGGTTGTGGCCGACCATGCCGACGGTGCTGGCCTTCCTCATGCTCTGCCTGTACGCGTTCTTCTGCGGCGGCCCGAACGTACTCGACTGGACCTACCCGAACGAGCTGTTCCCCACCCACATTCGCGCGACCGCCGTGGGTTTCGCCACCTCCATCAGCCGTGTCGGTGCGGCCTTCGGCACCTACCTGCTGCCGTGGTCCCTCGACCATCTCGGCATGGGCGCGACCTTCCTGTACGCCGCGGGCCTGACCGCCATCGGCTTCCTCATCTGCGTCTGGGGCGCACCCGAGACCAAGGGCCGTGACCTGGCCACGGCCTCGGCGCAGAGCTGACCGGAATTTCACGCCGCCGGGTCGGGTTGCTGCCGAAGACCCTTCGACAGGACAGGTGAGATGAACGCATTCAACGACAATGTCATCGCGGAGTTCCGCGCCAATGGCGGCAAGGTCGGCGGCCCCTTCGAGGGCCGCGACAATATGGTCCTGATCACCACCACCGGCGCGAAATCCGGCCGCCGAGTAACCAACCCCCTCGTCTACGTCCCCGACGGCGACCGCATCATCCTCATCGCCTCCAACGGCGGCGCCGACAAACACCCCGCCTGGTACCACAACCTCCGCGCGAACCCCGAACTACAGGTCGAACTCGGCACCGAAACCTACATCGCCAAAGCCGAATTCCTCACCGGCCCCGAAGCCGACAGCCTCTACCAACGCATGGTCGACCGCATGCCCCAATTCGCCGACTACCGAGCCAAAACCACCCGCCAAATCCCCGTGATAGCGGTCCACCGCCAACCGGCGTAATCAACGCCTCCCTACGGCGCCCCGCTGAGCCTTCCGCTCCCGCACCCGCTCGACAACCGCGCTGACAAACGGCCAAGGCGAATACAGCGTCAACAACCCCACCGAAACAAACAACATGATCACCGGCCCATCACTCCCCACCCGCTCCCAATACCCACAGGGCCCCACACTGTCCGGAATCCAAGCACACTCCGGATGAGCCCCCGCCCACCACACAATCCCCAACATCAGGAAGAACGCCAAACCCACGGCTATCGCAATGGCTTTGGCGACCCGTAAGAGAACGCTCATCCGCTCAACGTTGGCCTGGCCGGTCGAAATCCGCAACAACACGCCACTTTTCGCCCCCTGACCCCGATTTTCGACCGCTCAGGCCAACCCTCACGCACCTGACCCCCTATCGCCCACAGGTGCCTGCCTCCAACTAGCAACGAAATGACCTAACCCTTGGCAGGCGGACTCCAAAAGAGTTGCGTGGAAGCGCTGTTCCCCGGCGGCACCGGCCAGAACCTGCCAGGCCGCTCGGCCGGTGGCGTTGAAGCCTCGGGATTCGCGAGGGGTGAGCTGGCCGAGGGTCGTGGTGTCGGCCTCGGCCAAGGCTTGGGCGATCTTGGCGTCGAAAGTAGCTGCGGCGCTGTCCGGGTGTGGGCGGGTTGTCACGCCGCGGACCGCTGAGCCTTCGCCGAGGACGAGCATCGCTACATTGTCGGTGCGCCCAGCCAAGTCTTTGCCCAGCGCGAGGCATTCCTCGGGGGTGGCGTCGTAGGAGATGGCTTGGAAGACGATGTCTATCAGGATCATTCCAGGCGGGGTGCCGGTGATGAGGAGCCAATAGCCGAGAGAAAGGGTCAGCGGCAGGGGTTGGGGTTCGCCGCTGCCTTCCCAGCCGAATTGCCAGTCGATGCCAGCCTGTCGGAGGCTGGCGTATGCGCCGGAGGAGTCGAAAGTTCTTGTTGTCTCGTCACCTCCGACGACGACGAGAAGATCGGGTGTGGGCTCGTCGTGGGTCGCGGGGACAGCCCTGCCGTTCGCGTCGACGCCCAATTGCGGGATGTTCAGTCGCCGAACGGATTCCAAGCAGGCGGTGCGCGAACGGTCCCATTCGGCGGCGGCTGGACCGGCGACGGCGGGTATCAGACCCGGCGGATGGGGGCATATGGCGGCCGAGGTCAGAGGCACCGGTTCTCCTAGGTCAGGTTCTCTTCACCTTCGCATCGGGAGGGGGCGGTTCGTTGTTCGGGTTGCCGACTATGCGGAGGATGGTGGTGCGGAGGGTTTCTCGGGCTTCGGGGAGGGTGAGGGTGTTGTTGCGGACTTGGTCGCCTGCGGTGTGGCTTATGGCGATTATGGCGGCTACGAGCCATTGGGGGGATTGGGTGGGGGTGAATTCGCCTGCGTGTTGGCCGCGTTGGATGAGGCGGAGGAGGCGGGGGTGGATGGGGATGTGGCGGTCTTCGTCTCGTTGGGCGGCGAAGGCGCCCAGGTGTTGGGGGGTGGGGGATTTCTTGAAGAATTGCCAGCCTACGTCGAGCATGCGCAGGAGGGCCTCGGTGGCGGTGCCGCTGTCGAGTTCGGCGGCGTCCAGGGCGGCGACGGCTCGGGCGGTGGTGTGGTCGAGGACGGCGTGTAGGAGGTCTTCGCGAGAGGTGAAGTGCGCGTAGACCGTTTGGCGGGTGACGCCCGCTTCGGCGGCTATGGCGGCCATGCCGACATCGGGGCGGTCGGCCAGGAGGCGGGTGGCGGCCTCGAGGATGTCGGCCCGACTGCGTTCCGCGTCCGCGCGACGCTTCGACCGCGCTTCGGTCAAAATCTTACATCCTTGTCAAAGTTAGTGGTGGTGTCCTAGCCTTTACAGCGTTGTAAGAATTCTACGGCTGGAGTGCCATGACCGTCTCGTCGACCCCGGTGACCGCGCAGTTCATCACCGACTTCTTCACCGCCTACACCGCCGCCGCCCTGGACCCGGACCTGCCCGCCGAGGAGGTGATCGACCGCTTCCACACCCCGGATATCGTGCAGGTCTCCGACGGCATCACGCTCGATCGCGACCGTCTGGTCGCGCATATCCGCCCGGTGCGAAAGAACCTGCGCGACTACCGATTCGAGGTGCACGAGGCGCTCGCCGACGGCCCGCGCTTCGCCGTCCGCATGACGATTCACGCCCAGATGCGCAAGGAGGCCATCGACACCGAGGTCTTCATGTTCGGCGAGTTCACCCCCGACGGCCGATTGCGGCGGGCCAACGGCCACTCGCGAACCCTTCCGACCGCCTGACCCAGGAGACCACCGTGCGTGTCCGTATCGTCCAAGCCCTCGCCCTCCTCGCCACCGGTCTGCTCGCAGGCGCATTCGGTTACGGCGCGGCCAATCTCGCCCCGACCTTCCGTCGCGTCCCGTTGCAGATGCGCTTGGAATTCCACACCGACCTCATGCGCAACAACAGCGTCAGCATGCAGCTGACCATGGCGATCGCGGCCCTGAGCTGCCTCACGCTGGCCGCCCTGCGCCGCGGCCGACCCCGCGCCGTCGCCGCCGCCGCGGGCGCGCTGGTGGTGGCGTCGTTCGGCATCACCCGTCTGGGCAATGTGCCGATCAACCACCAGATCAACCGATGGGCGGTGGAAGGCGCACCGGCGGACCACCTTTCGATCCTCACGCGCTGGGACTACTTCCACTACCTGCGCACCGGTACCGCGCTCATCGCCTTCGCCCTGCTCATCGCCCTCACCCTGTGGTCGACTTCGGAGCGCGTCACGCCGGAGCGGTCACTGGCCGCCGCGTCGGCTTGACCGTCGCGAACCAGGCCGGTGCACCACTGTCCTACTCGTGGGCCTCCGGTCTGGTTCCACCGCCGTCCGGTCTAGCTCTCCATTCCGGCCAACCGATTGCGCCGCACGACCTCCTCGTGGAGTGCGGCGACGGGTCCGGGCAGATCCCCGGGCGTGCGCAGGGTCGGACGGGGCATGGGCTCGACGTCCGAGTCGATCATCGTCACGCGAATCACCGCGCCCGGGCGGTCCAAGGCCCACGCGTGCGTATGTCCCGGCCGCGGATAGGTTTTCGCTTCGGAGCCGTACACGAACCGGGAGTCGTCGGCCACGAGTTTGAACCGTCCCGCCACCGAGTCGCCGTCACCCTTGTTACCGGGATCCAGCAGCGACAAGGCGTCCTGCACCGCGCGCAGCAGCTTGTCGCGGTCGGGAGTCTGCATGGCGGGAATCCGTGGCGCGCAGTCGGGTTCGACCGCGGCGATGCGCTCGGACTGGTCCTCGAACCGCGCCGGGAACGGCAGCGTGAAGCACACGTCGATGTGCACGGGCGCGTCGATGGGCTGCCACCGAATTCCCACCTGCCGCAACGCATCCGCGGCAATGGTGTCGCGCCACCCGTACATCTGCTTGTCCGCCGCCCGCAACTGCCCGGGAGCCACCGCGACCATGGATCCCTGGGTCTTCGGCACACCGTGCGACACCAGCCACAGCGTGCGATCCGGCACCGACGCCATCCCGCCGAGCCCGAGTTCGGTCACCACCGCGTCACCGGTCGCTGCCTCGAACCGGTTCGCCCGCTTGCGAGTTCCGGTGCGCGGCGCACGGCGGGCGGTCGCCCCCTCGGCGTTGTGCCCACAGCGCGGGCACTGCGGCGTACTCGTACCCACCAGAAACCCGCAGCCAGCGCAGATACGGCGATGACCGGCATCGATGAGAGCTTGCGCGTCGAATGCGGGCACGCGGCCTAAGCCCCCGTCCCGGGGTGCGGTGGGTGGCTGATCATCGGCGATCCTTTCGACGGCGGGGCCTGCGGACCGATTGTCCCTCACGACCCCGCCCGCCCCGCGGATCACATGGCCACGCGCCCCGCTTCCGGCAGGAACATGCGGTCGGATTCCTGTACTCCGAAGGCGCTGTAGAACTCCGGCATATTGCGAACCACCTGGTTGACGCGGAATTCGGCGGGGGAGTGCGAATCGAGACCGAGCATCATGGCCCGATATTCCGGACTCGCGGCATGTCGCCACATACGGCCGTAGGCCTGGAACAGCGGCCGATAGTCCGGATTCGACACGCCGCGTCTCTGTTCGGCGAGACGGAACGCGGCCAGCGCGGTGGTGAGCCCGCGCAGATCCGCCAGATTCTCGGTGACGGTGAGCGCGCCGTCGACATGCTGGTCGGGCCGCAACCCTTCGGGCACGAGCGAGTTGTACTGCGCGACGACTACTTGCGCCTTGGCGTCGAACGCGGCCGCGTCCTGCGGGGTCCACCAGTCGCGCAGGGTGCCGTCCGGATCGTATTTGGATCCGCTGGTATCGAAGCCGTGGCCCATTTCGTGGGCGATGATCATGCCGATCCCGCCGTAGTTGACCGCGGCGTCGGCGTCCGGATCGAAGAACGGCGGTTGCAGAATCGCCGCGGGCAGGGCGATCTGATTGAGTTCCCAACTGTAGCTGGCGTTCACGTCGGCGGCGCACAACATACCCCACTCGCCGCGGTCGACCGGACGTTCCAGTTTCGCCAGGCGCGCGCCGTACGCGAAGGCGTCGGCCGCCCGCAACGCGGCGATGAGATCGCCCTGTGGAATGGTCAATCCGGTGTAGTCGCGCCCACTGCGCGGTGCGCCGACCATGGCGATCACCTTGTCCACCTTGACGACCGCGGTCTGCCGCGTCGGCTCCGACATCCACGGCGTCGCGGCGAGCGCTGTCCGATAGGCGCTCAGGAGATCGCCGACCATCTCCTCGGCGAGTTTGCGCGCCGTCTCCGGGAAGTGGTGTTCGACGTAGGCGCGCCCGAGCGCGTCGCCCAGCCGCTCTCGCACCACCCTGACCGCCGAGCGCCACGGCTCCGGCGGCTGCTGGGTGCCTTGCAGTGCCCGGTCGGCCCAGTCGAAGTGCGCCCGCGTGAACGGCGTGGACAGGGTTGGCGCGTAGCGCGCCAAGACGTTGAGCCGCAGATACTCTCGCCATACGGCGATATCGGTGCGCTCCCACAGCCGCGCCGCCACCGGGAAGTATCCGGGTTGGTCCACGAGCACCGTCGCGAAACCCGCGGGCTTGTCGGTGAGCCCGGCGAGCCAGGCCTCCCAGTCGAAACCCGGTGCCATCTCCCGCAATTGGCTCCACGAGTACGGGTTGTAGGATGTCAGGTCCGCGATGACCTGGGTCAGGCTCACATGCGCCTCGGCGAGCGCGGACTCCACTTCGTAGACGCGGGTGGCGATCTCCGCCGAGCCGGTCATTCCGGCCGCGCTCGCGATGCGGTCGAGATAGGTGCGGTAGGCGACCCGTTGGTCGGCGAATTGCGGGTCGCGATAGTACGAGCCGTCCGGCATCCCGAGCCCCGACTGTACGAGGTAGGCGCGATGCGCGGTCGTGTTCTTGCGGTCGGCTTCGACGCGGAAACCGATGAGCCCCTGCACTCCCAGCCGGTTGAGCCGTCCCATCACCCGTGCGAGATCCGCCTTGCCGGAGGCGTTGTCGATCTCGCTCAGCAGATCGGCCAGTGGCGCGATTCCGGCGCGGTCGCGGGCTGCGGTATCGAGGAAGCTCGCGTAGATATCGCGCATCCGCTGTTCGTCGGTATCCGGCGCTGCGTCGGAAAGTCCTTCGAGGATGTCCCGCTGCCGTGTCTCGTTGCGGTCGATGAGTTCCTCGAAAGCCCCGTAGGAGGGCTTGTCGGCCGGTAATTGGAACTCCCGCAGCCAGGTTCCATTGATGTGCCGGTACAGGTCGTCCTGCGGTCGTACGGCCGCATCCACCCCTGACAGATCCGGTCCGGTCGCGCGCGGTGCGCTCGCCGACGAGCACGAGGCCAGTGTCGCGAGCAGCGGCAGCGCCGCCGCGGCCGCGAGAAACCCCCGCCGATTCGGTCGGAACCCCTGGTTGTCTGTCGAATCCTTGTCCCACCCAGTCATATTCGCGACTGTACGTATCGACGCGGCGCGTTGAATCGTCCTGAAGGCTGACCCGCACCCCGAGACGGACCCGGGGTCGACTACTCCGCGTTGAGTGCGTCGATGGCGGCCGCCTGGGTGGCGAAGGTCGGCGTGTCGTCGGGCTGTGCCGGTGCCTGCCAACGGAATCCGTACTCGTCGTCCACGCCCGGCAACGAGTTCGCCTGGCGAGCGAGGAAATAGGGAGACGCGCTCTGAGAGCGCCTGGTATCGACGAGTTCTCGATAGGCGCGCACGAAGACGCCCTTGAAGGTCTCCGCGTCCTTGCAGTCGGGGCCGGGGCAATCCTTGGCGGCGGATTCGACCAGGACACCGTCGCGCAGGAACGGCGATCCGGCACCGGTGCTCGCGGCCATGACCCGATCGGCGTCACGCAGCCGCGCCTTGTTGCCGGTGGCCCGGTACATGGCCACCAGGCCGCTGACCATCGCGCCCTGGCCGTAGGTCCACCGGGTGCCGACATCGGCTGGCACACAGGTGTCGCCCTGCTGGTCGAGGTGATCGTTGATCAATCCGGAGGGGTCGAGCAGCATTCGCCCGGCGCGCTGGGCGAACCACTCCCAGGTCTGCTGTGCCCGCGCGAAATACGAAGCGCGGGCGGCTGATTCGACCCGGATGCTCAATCGCGCGGTCGCCGTCAGGTACAGCTCGTTGGTGATCGAATTGACCTGGGTCCACGGCCGAAGATGCGGGTCGACGCCCCTGCGCGCCCACGCCAACCCACCGTCGCAGAATGTCGCGTGCTGATCATCGAGACTGTCCACGATCGTGCGGGAAGCCGCGAGGTAGCGCTGCTCGCCGGTGAGATCGAAGGCGTCCAGCCAGGCCAGCGCCCACCACAGCGCATCGTCGTTGTAGCCGGTGTCGCGGGGCAGCCCCGTCCGCGAAACCATTCCGTGCCTGTAGGTTTCGTCGAGATAACCGACGTACTGCCGATCGCCGGTGCGCGCCATGTAGCCGATGAGCGAGGTGAGGGCATTGGCGCTCTGCCACACGCTGGCGTCGCCGCCCCACCGGCCGTTCTCGTGGTCGTAGCGGTCGAGCAGTCGCTCCACCGCGCGCAGTCCGCGGTCCGGATTCGGATCGTGGCGGCCCATCCAGCGGGTGCACCGCACCTCCGGTCGGTCACCGGCGCGCCCGCAGGCCCGCAGCACACCGTCCTCGAAGCCGAAAGCCGCTGTGCGCGCGGCCGTCTCGTTCGCGGCCACCTCGATCTCGCCGAGCTGAACCTGCTCGGTATCGGTCCGCCGATCCAGCCACACCCGATCCCCGGGCCGCCCGTCCGCGATGGTCGCCGTCGCCGTGCCCGCCGCCGTGGTGAGCGTGATGGTGCGCGCCCACTGCCGAACCTGCGACACCGTACTGGTATCCGGTACGGGCCGCTCGTGGTGGAACAGTGGCCGCACGGCCAGGAATGTCCCGACCGCGAGTACGCAGCCGAGGACACCCCACCGCGCCCTCATACTTTGCGGACGACCAATTCGAGGGCGATGTTGTCCGGGTCGCGGAATTCCAGAATGTACATCGGCCCAAGGTCTTTCACGCCCGCGTGGGCGATGCCGAGTTCGTCGAGCAGCGTCGCCGCCGCCTCGAGGTCCGCGCGTGATTTCAGTGAGAAGGCGAGATGGTCGAGCCCTACGCGGTTTTCGTCGAAGGCGTCCGCGCCGACGGGCCGCAGCCCCAACAGCGTGTTGCCCATCTGGTAGATCACGCCGCCGAACAGGAACCAATAGCGTTCGCGGGTCTCGGCATCCGCGTCGGCGGGCATCTCCCAGGCGATCGGCCAGCCGAACACCGCCTCGTAGAAGGCGCGGGACCGGTCGATATCGGTCACCGTCAAACGGACATGGTCGAACGAATCGCAGGCAATCGGCACGTCCCGATGCTGCCACAGCACCGGGTGATCCGGCTCGACCACCGATCCGACCGGGGATGTCGGTGGGATCTGGTAGGCATGGGACATGACGATCCTGGGAGCGGTGTTTCGGCCGGAGACGCCACCGGAGCGCCTGCGCGAAGTGGTTCGCGTGGCGGATGATTCGGGGCTCGAGGAGCTGTGGCTGTGGGAGGACTGCTTCCTCGAAGGAGGCGTGTCGGCGGCCGCGCTCGCCCTGGCCTGGAGCGAGCGGGTGCGCATCGGAGTCGGTGTATTTCCCGTGCCGCTGCGCAATGTCGCGCTCACCGCCATGGAGGTCGCCACGCTGGAGCGGTTGTTTCCCGGCCGGGGCATATGGGGTGTCGGGCACGGCGTCCAGGACTGGATGGGCCAGGTCGGCGCACGGGTCGCCTCCCCGATCACCCTGCTGCGCGAATACCTCGATGCTCTGCGCGGACTGCTCGCCGGTGAGCGCCTGACCGTGAAGGGGCGCTACATCCAACTCGACGATGTGGCCCTGGACTGGCCCCCGGCCGCCGCCCCCGCGATCCTGGCCGCCGCCACCGGCCCGAAAACCCTGCGCCTGGTGGGCGAATCCGCCGACGGCCTGGTCCTCACGGCAAGCACCACCTCCGACGGCGTCCGTACCGCCCTCGACCTCGCCCGCCCCGAACCCAGCGCCGATCCCTTCCCCGTGGTCGTCTACCTCCTGACCGCCACCGGCCCCGACGCCGCCGACCGACTAGCCGCCGAGCTGCGCGCCGAACACGGCGACGCCGCCCCCGATGTCGGCGTGGCGGGTGATGCTCGGACCATCGCCGCGGCCGTCACTCGCTACGCCGAAGCCGGTGCCACCCACGTCATCCTCCAACCCACCACCACCGAACCCGACCCGGTCGGCTTCGTCCGCTTCGTCGCCGAACAGGCCCGCCCGCTGGTGCGCTGAGCCGTCCACCAGGGTCGCCAGGCGCGATACCACCGGTCGAGGCGGAGTCCGCCGCCGCGACCGGTGTGGTGCAGGCGGGGCTCGCTACCGCGAGTGGTGTGGTGCAGGCTTAGCCCGCCACCGCGAATGGTGCAGTGCAGGCGGTTTCGCTGCCGCGAAGGTGCACTGCCGGAGGGGTCCGCTGCCGCGAACGGTGTGGTGCGAGCCCGGATTACCGCAGTCGGGCGCGCTCGACGCACCGGCCGCAGCGGCGTACGACAACGGTGGGTGACGGATGGTCAGTAGCATCGGGATGTGAGCAACGGCGAGGTGTGGGGCTCGATCGGGTTGGCCGCGGTGGCCGCGTGCGCGCTCCTGACGGGGTGCGGCAGCGGCGACGAGCACGGTGGGCACGCGGCGACGACCACGCGGGCGGTGTCTTCGGTTCCGCCGCAGCGGGATTCGACCGGCACGACCACATCCACTGCGCCGGAGGCGACCGTGCCGGTGGGGGAGGTGCCCGGCAATCCCGCTGCCGCCGAGGCACTTCGGCCGTGGGTGCGCGACCTCGTGGCGGGGGACGTCGACCAGGTGGTCCGCAAGTGCTGGACCATCGAGCCCGACAACGCGCGGCGGATGTATGCCGACACCGACGGGATTCTCGCCGCCGTCGCGCAACCCGGGATCGACGGGCAGTTCGCGGTGTCGTGGCGGGGACCCGCGCTCACCGTCAGCGTCAAGCGGGGCGAGATCGCCTCCGGGTACGCGTGTCCTCGGGTCGCTCCGGCCGAGGCCACCTCGACGTTCAACGAGGCCGACGCGCGCTATGCCGTGCGGCGGTACCTCTCCCGATGGGTGGGCAAGCCCGTCGACCCGGACGACACCGAGGGCAGGTACCCGCTCGTGTGCGCCGGGTCCGTTCTGGCGAACAATCCCGGAAAGCTCACCGGGACAACCGCGTTCGGCGACCTCACCTCGAACCCCACGGGGATCTCCGATGTCGAGGTATCGGTACCGGTCACCAACTCCTCGGGCGTCACCCGGCCGGTGGTCTTCACCGCGACCATCCAGTCCGAGGGCTACTGCCTCACCGACGCGGTGGGCTGAGCTACCGCAACAGGTTCACGATCTTGCGGTACGCGGATCGAGTAGGCGGCGACAAGCGCTTCCAGGACATCGGGCCACCGGCGGCCAGATGCGCGTCATAGGGGATCTCGGTGACCGCGCGCACCAGCTTGCCCAGATAGTGCCGGGCGTGCTCGGCGATCAACGGCCCGTCGCTGCGGTGCTGGCGGGTGACCACGATGACCGCCTCGGCCAGATGGAACTGGCTGTAATTGTCATCGAGCCAGATCAGCGCCGGTTTGAGCCGGTTCACCGCGTCGGCGCGGGCGGCCAGCGTGATGACCAGCGCGATCCGGGAATCCGCCAGCAGCGGCGCGATCATCCGATTGCTGACCGGGGCCCCGCCATCGTAGATCGGCAGGCATCCGGCCGCGCACAGGTCGCGGTGCACCGAGGCGTAGGTCTCGCGCCGAGGCAGCGCCTCCGGCCCGCGCGGCAGCACCCCGAATCCGGCGCTGTTCTCCCCGGAACTGTCCAGCACCGACGGCGCGAGCCCGCGCGGGGTCATATTCAGCCAGTTCTGCACCGTCCCCGCGGCATCGATGGTGTCGCAGCCGCGCTGGGCCAGATCGCCGCCGGTGGCCGTGGCATCGACCACGATCGGCGAACGCTCCCCGTACTCCGCGGCGGCGGCCGAGGCGATCCCGAGTGCGGTGGTGGTGGCCCCCGCACCCCCGGAACTGCCGATCACCAGTGCGGCGGGTATTCCGGCCCACAGCAGAAACCCGTCCCCGCCGTGCGTGCGCACCAGATCGGTCGGCGATCCGGGGGGAGCCGGGCGCAACAGCAGTGAGAGGTCCGTCGGCGTTGTCGAAGGGTCGGCCGGATGATCGGGGAAATTGTCGAACACTGGAGATTCCTTTGTGCAAGCGGCAATTCGGATCTGCGGAATCGGGATGACGAGGGCGCGCCGATGCGCCCAACCCCCTGCGTGCCCCCTTCGGTCCCACTACCGATGCAGAGTCCAAAAGTTCTGCTGTTCAACGCCTTTCAGTGACGCAGAATATTACACGAATCGCGCCCGCGCGATGGTTCATCGGCAACCGTTCACCCGCCGGTTCCCCGGCCCCGTCGCCGCCTTCCCACCTGCCGCGCACGCTGCTGTTTTGCCGCCGCGTAGGCGGGTAGCGCTGCCATGTACGGGTTCCGACAGGAAGGGCAGCAGCCATGGGATTTCCCGAGCAGCAGCAACAAGTGCCCGGAACGCAGCAGCAGATGCGCCCGGCGCCGGATTGTGGTGAGGACAGCTACCAGGGTTCGGGCAAGCTGACCGGCAAGGTCGCCGTGATCACCGGGGCCGACAGCGGTATCGGTCGCGCCGTCGCCATCGCCTTCGCGCGCGAGGGCGCGGATGTGGTGCTGTCGTACCTCAACGAGCACGACGACGCCGCCGAGGTGGAGAAGTACGTGCGCGACGCGGGCCGCCGCGCGGTCCTGATCCCCGGCGATCTCTCCGACACCGCGCACTGCTATTCGATTATCGAGACCGCGGTGCGGGAATTCGGCGGCATCGACATTCTGGTGAGCAATGCCGCCTACCAGATGACGCACGAAACCCTCGAGGAGATCAGCGACGAGGAATTCGACTACACCTTCAAGGTGAATGTCTCCGCCTACTTCACCCTGGTGAAGGCGGCGCTGCCGCATCTGAAGCCCGGAGCCTCGATTATCGGCAGCTCCTCGGTGAATTCCGATATGCCCTCGCCGACGCTGGCCCCCTACGCCGCCACCAAGGCCGCCATCGCCAACTTCTCCGCCAGCCTCGCCCAGCTGCTGGGGCCGCGCGGCATTCGCGTCAACAGCGTTGCGCCCGGTCCGATCTGGACGCCCCTGATCCCCTCGACCATGCCGGTCGAGAAGGTCACCAAGTTCGGTGACGATGTGCCGCTGGGACGGGCGGGGCAGCCCGCCGAACTCGCCGCGGCCTACGTCCTGTTGGCCAGCGACGACGGCAGCTACATATCCGGCGCGCGAGTGGCGGTGACCGGCGGTCGCCCCATTCTCTGACGCGGTGACACACAGGAAAACGAGTCGAGGAGAAATGCCATGCCCAAGGAATGGACCGACAAGCAGGAACGACAATACGAGCACATCAAGGACTCCGCGCAGGACCGCGGCGCGAGCACCAAGCGCTCCAAGGAGATCGCGGCCCGCACGGTGAACAAGAACCGCGCCCAGGCCGGTCAGACCAAGACCGCCAGCCGCAGCTCGGTCAAGGACAAGTCACCGCAGCAGCGCGGCGGCCAGCGCTCGGGCCGCAGCGGACCCAAGGGTCCCACCCGCGACCAGCTCTACAACGAGGCCAAGAAGCGCAATATCAAGGGCCGGTCGAAGATGACCAAACACGAACTGGAGAAGGCCCTCGGCCGCGGCTGAGCGGCCCGATTCCAGACCGCCGCGCGATCGGACCGCGCACCGCCGAATCGGCGTGGCGTGGTTCGGTCGCCGGTTGCTGGGTATTGCCCAGATACGGGCAGGTCTGCACCGCCCGTCTACTGGAGGTGCGTCATGACACATGCATGGATGGGACGCGACCGGCGGATCCGCCACCACGCCGGAGAAGGTATCGAGGACGGCTACAACGTGCCGGGCATCGTCATGTGCGGTTTGGCCGTCGTGGCCTTGGCCCTGACGCTCACCGCCGCCGGATACGGCTACGAGGGATGGGCGATCATCGGCGCGATCGGCTGCGCGGTGCTGTTCCTCAGCGGCGCGACGTGGCTGTGGGCCGAGTATCGGCGCGAACGCCGACACCGTCCCGAGGAGATTCGCCAAGGGCACTGATCGCCCGCGAAACGATCTTGGACATATTGGTGCCGGGCCGCCGTTTCGGCGGCCCCGCGCCGGGTAGTGCGCACAGGTAATCGATCGAAGGAGGAAACCTGTGTCCGCACAACTCGACGGCGCGCGTGTCCTGATCGTCACCTCCAATGCGGGGGTGGAGCACGACGAATTGCTGGTGCCCCGCGACAAGCTGCGCGAACGCGGTGCCCGGGT
Organism: Nocardia sp. NPDC050406; assembly: GCF_044459025.1. Lineage (NCBI taxonomy): Bacteria > Bacillati > Actinomycetota > Actinomycetes > Mycobacteriales > Nocardiaceae > Nocardia > Nocardia sp. NPDC050406. Next base: position 1,777,731 of record NZ_JBITIM010000002.1, read on the forward strand.
GATGCACGCGGCCATGAAAGGCGAAGGAGTCCAGACCTATCGGCACGACCTCGAGCCCGCCGAGACGGTACAGCCGGATATGGCACTCGACGCCGTGGACCCGGCCGATATCGACCTGCTGGTGATTCCCGGCGGCACCGTCAACGCTGACAAACTGCGCATGGACGAACGCGCTCAGGATCTGGTGCGCACCCTCAGCTCCGCCGGAACGCCCGTCGCCGCGATCTGCCACGGCCCGTGGCTGCTCGTCGACGCAGGGGTGGTGCCCGGTAAATCGCTGACGTCCTACGCCTCGGTGCGCACCGATATCGTCAATGCCGGAGGCCGGTGGGTGGATGAACCGGTGGTGCGCGACGAGGAGAACGGGTGGACGCTCATCACGTCCCGCAAACCGGATGATCTGCCGGATTTCGTCGATGCCATCACCGACCGATTGACGAGCTGACGCGAATCGCGTTCGGCCTCTCACGGTTATCTCAGCTATTCGGTGGCATTGTCGAGATGTGCCGTTCACACCACTACTGCATCCCGAACACCCGACAGCCGCCACCGGACGACAACCGAGCGGGCGGCTGTTCCTCGCCGGTATCGCCACCATGGTGATGTGGTCGGTGATGTTCACCGGACTCACCGCCGTGGTGGTGCGGGCGAACGGTCCGACCGAGGTGGATATCGACGGCATGCAGTGGATCGTCCAGCACCGCACCAAGGCGCTCACGGTGGTGGCCGAGGTGCTGGCCATCCTCGGCGGGACGGTGTGTATGACCCTGCTCGCCATGACCGCCTGCGGACTGCTGATCTGGCAACGCCAGTGGGACGCGGCAATCCTGGTGGGGGTCACGGGCTTCGGGGCCGGGGTGCTGGTCGTGGTGCTGAAGTACCTCGTCGGACGCGATCGGCCGCCGGTGACGGGCAGCCTCGCCTCGGAGACCTCGCACGCCTACCCCTCCGGCCACAGTCTGGGCTCCTTCGTCGTCATCGGCATCGTGATGATCGTGGCGCTGCGCTTCCTGCACGGCATCGTGCACCGGGTGCTCCCCGCCGCGGCGGCGATCGTGGTGGCGGCCGTCGGACTCTCGCGCATCTATCTCGGAGTGCACTGGCCCACCGATGTTCTCGCCGGGTGGATACTCGGCGCGCTCTGGCTCACGCTGTGCCTCACCGTCTTCGGCTACGTGAGCACGGTGCTCGCCCGAGACGCGCTGCGCGAGTCCTGACTCCGCGAGCCCGGTCGTCCGGGAGCGCCGAGTCCACCCGGATACCCCCGTTTCGGGTGCCGACCACGCGGTCCGGTGTTAGTTTCTCGCCATGTCGGCCCGACACGATCTTGCGACACCGGCCGAACTGGGGGTCGACGACGAGGAGCGGCCCGCGCGGATACTCTCCGGGTGGGCCGAGCGCTTCGTCGCGATATGCGGTTTCGGTATCGCGATTCTGGTGCTGTGGCAGGTGTTTCGGCCCTTGCCGCAGGGGAGCCAGTACTACCTGGTGGTCTTTCTGGCCGCCACGCTGCCGCTGATCTTCCTGAGCTACCGGTCCGGATGGGGTCGCCTCGATCGCGGGCGGGGCCTGCTCGACCGCGATGACGGTCCGGCCGTGCTGGACTGGGTGCTGGCCGCGGTGGCGCTGGCGGTGTGCCTGTATCCGGTGCTGCCGTTCACCATTGGCAGCGGCGGGGGCGGGTACGACGCCTTCCTGGATCGGCAGGGGCTGCTCGATCCGGTCGATATCGCCATGGGCGCGGTGGTGTTGGCGCTCGTACTGGAGGCCTGTCGCCGCACCACCGGGTGGGTGCTGCCGGTGGTGTGCGGGCTGTTCTTGGCCTACGGCTACTACGGCGGATTCCTGCCGCAGGACTGGTCCATCGCCCACGCGGGACTGGATTTCGCGCAGATCGTCGACGCGCTGTACAACTCCGGCAGCGGGTTCTACGGGACGCCGCTGGATGTGACGGCCAGCTATATCGCGCTGTTCACCATTTACGGCGCGGTGCTCGAATTCTCGGGTGCGGCACGGTTTTTCGTGGATCTGTCGGTCGCGCTGTTTCGGCGGTCGCACAGTGCGGCGGGGCGCACGGCGGTGTCCTCCGGATTCCTGCTGGGCACCGTCTCCGGGTCGGGCACCGCCACGGCGGTGAGTACCGGCGCGGTCACCTGGCCGATTCTGCGCCGGGCTGGATATCGGCCCGAACAGGCCGGTGGCGTGCTGGCCGCGGCCGGTGTCGGCGCGATTCTCTCCCCGCCGACCCTCGGGGTGGCGGCCTTCATCGTGGCCGAGTACCTGGAGGTCTCCTACCTCACGGTGCTGCTGTGGGCCTCGATTCCGACCCTGCTGTACTACCTGGGAATCCTGCTAGCGGTCGAGATCGACGCACGCCGATTCCATTCGCGCGCAGTGGCACTCGGCCCGGACGAGGTGGGGGAGGAGCCCACTCCGGCCTGGAAGCTGCTGGCGCGCTTCGGCTATCACTTCCTGTCGCTGATCGCCATCGTGGTGCTCATGCTCCTCGGCATGGGCGCGACGCGGGCGGTGGTGTACGCGACGGCCCTGGCCTTCGTCCTCGCCGTCGCCGATCGGGCGGTGCGGCAGCGTGATTCGTCGAGTGGCGACCGGCTGCGGGAGTTCGCGGCCGGGGCGTTCACGGCGCTGTCGCACGGTATTCGGCAGGCGCTGCCCGTGGTAGCGGTCTGTGCCGCCGCCGGAACCATTACCGCCATGACCACCAAGACCGGGCTCGGCGCGCAGCTCGCCGCCGTCCTGGTGCGCGCCGCCGAGGCGGTCTCGGACAATGCCACCGTGGTGCTGGCCTGCACCATCGTGCTGGCCGCCGTGGCCTTGGCCCTACTGGGCCTTGCCATTCCGGTGACGGCCTCGTTCGTCATCGGGTGGGTGATCATCGCGCCCGCCCTGCTCACCCTCGGCGTCTCCGGACCCGCCACCGCCATGTTCGTCTTCTACTATTCGGTGCTCTCCGAGGTGACGCCGCCCACCGCGCTGGCCGCGGTCGGCGCGGCGGCGGTCACCGGGGCCAAACCCGTGCCGACCATGTGGCAGACGCTGCGCTACGCCCTGCCCGCCTTCCTGGTGCCGGTGGTCTTCGTCCTCACCGACACCGGGGAACGGCTGCTCGGTCGCGGGCCGATTCCGGGCATCGTGGCGACGGCCGCGGTGGTGGCGCTCGGCATCGCCGCGCTCGCGATGGCAACGGGCGGTTGGATTTTCGGCGTCGGCGAGGCACGCCCGCCCGCCCGGATCATGGCCGGGCTGGCCGGTCTCGTCCTGCTGTATCCGAGCCCGGTCACCCTCGGTCTCGGCGCGGCGCTGCTGGCCGTCGCCGCCGTGCTCACCCGAGTGCTGCGGACCGAACCCGCACCCGCACAAGCTGATTCACCGGCGCGCGTCGCCGATTCGACAGGAGGCATGTCATGAGGAGACTCGTCACGATGGCCGTGGCCGCGGCGGTGGCGGCCGCGCTGCTCACCGGCTGCGGGGGCAGACGCGATGCGCCACAGGCCGATACCGGCGGCGAGATCACCTGCGAGGTGAATCAGGAGACCCGCATCGGTATCGCCACCGGCAATGCCACCGGCGTCTACTTCGCCCTCGGCAACGCCTATGCCGAACAGATCTCCCAGGCCACCGGCGGCACGGTCAAGGCCACCGCCGCCGAGACCGGCGCCTCGGTGCAGAACATTCAGCAACTGGTGGCGGGCACCTATCAGGTCGCCTTCTCCCTCGCCGATTCCGCGGCCGACGCGGTGCTCGGGACCGGCGGTTTCGACGGGAAGCAGCCCGTGCAGGCGCTCTCGCGCATCTACACCAACTACACGCAGGTCATCGTGCGCGAGGGCGTGAACATCAACTCCGTCGCCGATATGCGCGGCAAACGCGTCTCCACCGGCTCCCCGAAATCCGGCACCGAGGTGATCGCCCAACGGTTGCTCCAGGCGGCCGGACTCGACCCGGACAAGGATGTCTCCGCGCAGCGGCTCGACCTCGCCAAGACCGTCGACGGGATGAAGGACGGCTCCATCGACGCCATGTTCTGGTCCGGCGGCCTGCCCACCCCGGGCATTACCGACCTGTTCACCACCGCCCGGGACAAGGTGCGCTTCCTCGACATCGCGAATCTGCTCGACCAGATGCGCACACTGAACCCGGTGTACGAGCGCGGCGTGATCCCCGCCGCCACCTACGGTTTGGGCGCCGACGTCCAGACCATCGTGGTGCCCAATGTCCTGTTGGTCCGCGACACCATCGACGCCAATCTCGCCTGTGTGCTCACCAAGGTGCTCTTCGACCGCAAACCCCAACTGGAGCAAGCCAATCCGGCCGCCAAGGGCATCGACAAAGCCGCCGCCGCGAATACCGACCCGGTCCCGTTGAACCGAGGAGCCGAGCACGCGCTGAAGTAAACCCACGATTCCGCCCGGGTCGACGCCGCGAGTTTGCGACGATTCGTAGGTGACGGAGGAGTTCACGCGGCTGAGGTCCATCACGAGTACCGCCCTGCTGGTCGATTTCGCGGTGGGGCGCGGGCTCGCCGTGGCGTCCGTGCTGGAGGGGACCGGCATCGAGCCCGCGGACTTACGGGATCAGGGCGCGGAAGCCACACTGGGGCAGGAGCTCGCCGTCATGCGCAATATCGTCGCGCGTATCGGTGACGAACCCGGGCTGGGGCTGCTGGCCGGACTGCTGTGCCATCCGCCGCGCATGGGCGTGCTCGGCTTCGCCATGATGAGCTCCCCGAATCTGCGCGCCGTGCTGGAGATCGGACTGCGCTATATCGATCTGTCGTTCACCATGGCCGATCTGACGCTGCGCCAGCACGGTGACGAGGTGCTCATCGTGCGCGAGGACCGGGTGTTGCCGCCGGATCTGCGCCAGTTCGCCACCGAGCGCGACCTCGCCGCCATCGGCACCATTCAGCAGGACCTGGTGCCCGCCCGGCTTCCGGCGGTCCATGTCGAACTGCCGCTGGACTCGCACCCCATCTACGAAACGGTCGGCACCCTGCTGGGTGCGGAGACGCTCGTCTTCAACGCCCCGCGAGCTGTCATTCGTATTCCCGCCAAGGCGCTGGAACTGCCACTGCCGCAAGCAGATCCGGCCACCACGCGCTACTACGAGGAGCAGTGCGCCGACCTCATCCAGCGCCGCCGCAATCGCGCGGGGCTCAGCGGGCGGGTGCGGCAGCTGCTCATTCGCCGGGGTGGTCTGGCCGAACAGGCCCGCATCGCCGCCGATCTCGATATCAGCGTCCGCACCCTGCGCCGCCGCCTCGCCGAGGAGGGCACGACTTTTCGCGAATTGAGCAGCGAGACAGTCGGATTGCTCGCCGAGGAACTGCTCGTGGCCGGACTCACCGTGGAGAATGTCGCCGAGCGGCTCGGCTACTCCAGCGTCTCGGCGTTCACCACCGCGTTTCGCGCGTGGAAGGGGGAGTCGCCCGGGCGCTTCGGGCGGGTGCACCGCGGCCATCCGACGGTATCGGCGTAGCGACGGGCGACCTGGACGGCCAGGATTACAAAAGGCCGACATATGGGATGAATTTGGCTCGGTGTCGGGATGCCGTGATCTAGGTTGGGCTGATTCGATCCCGTCGAAGAAGGGATGTCCGCATGTCCATCGCGGAATTGCGCAGCCAGATCATGCGCCGTAAACCCATTACCCGAGTCGAGGACGAGGCTCCGGCCGATGAACGGCTGGCCCGGTCGCTGGGACTGTGGCAGCTCACCGCCATCGGCGTGGGCGGCATTATCGGAGCGGGAGTGTTCTCGCTGGCGGGCGCGGTCGCCCACGATGTGACGGGCCCCGCGGTATTGCTCTCGTTCCTGGTGGCCGGAATCGCCAGTGCGGCGGCCGCCCTGTGCTACGCGGAATTCGCGGGGATGATTCCCAAGGCCGGATCGGCCTACACGTACGGATATGTCTCTCTCGGTGAGATTTTCGGCTGGTTCATCGGCTGGGATCTGCTGCTCGAATACGTGGCGGTCGCCGCCGTGGTCGCCATTGGCGTCTCCGGGTATTTCCGGTTCCTGCTCGATGGGATCGGACTCGAACTGCCGAATTGGATGATGGGCGCGCCCGGTACGGGCGAGGGGCATCAGGTCGACCTGTTCGCCATGCTGTTCTGTCTGGGCAGCGCGTTCGTGCTCTCGCGCGGGATTCGCAGCGTGGGACGGTTCGAATCGGTATTCGTGGCGGTGAAGGTCGCGTTGGTGGTGTTGATCGTCGTACTCGGCGTCTTCCATATCGACAGCTCCAATTACACGCCGTACTTCCCGTTCGGCACGGCGGCGGTGTTCACCGGTGCGGCGACGGTGTTCTTCGCGGTGTTCGGCTACGACGCCATGAGTACCGCGGCCGAGGAATCGGTGGATGCCGAGAAGCATCTGCCCAAGGCCATCATCTATTCACTGGCCATCGCCATGACGCTGTACGTGCTGGCCACGCTGGTGCTCACCGGAATGCAGAAGTACACCGAAATCAGCCCGGACAGCGGCTTTTCCACGGCCTTCGAATCGGTGGGCATGCCCGGGGTCGCCAATATCATCGCCATCGGCGCGATCGTCGGCATCATCACCGTGGTGCTCACCTTCATGCTCGGCGTGACGCGAGTGTGGTTCGCCATGAGCCGCGACGGGCTGCTGCCGGAATGGTTCGCCAAAACTCATCCGGTGCGCAAGGTGCCGACGCGGGTGACATGGATCGTTGGCATCGGGTCGGCCATCATGGCGGGTTTCCTGAATATCCGTACCGTCGCCGAACTCACCAATATCGGCATTCTCATGGCCTTCGTGGTGGTGTGCCTGGCGGTCATGGTGTTCCGCCGGACCCGGCCCGAGGTGCCGCGCACCTTCCGGCTGCCGCTCATGCCGCTGGTGCCGATTGTCGGCGTGGTGTTCTCGGTGTGGTTGATGGTGTCGCTGCGGTGGGAGACCTGGGTGCGGTTCGTGGTGTGGTTGTTGATCGGCTTGGTCATCTACTTCGCGTACTCGCGAACGCATTCGAAGCTCGCGCGGACCGCGGCCACGCCGACGGGGGATCAGTAGGCCCCCGTCGGCGCGGGTGGTCACCTCCGCACGGGCAGGGTGAGAACCACCAGGCCGGAGGCGAGAACCGCCAGCCCACACCAGGATTCGACGGACAGGCGTTCATCGAGAACGGCGACGCCCAACAGGGCGGCGACGGCCGGTTCCGCCAGGGTGAGGGTGGTGGCGACCTGAACGGCGGTGTGGCGCAGGCCGTATCCGAACAGGCGGTAGGCGAGGAAGGTGGTGCAGACCGCCAGGTGCAGGGCCACCGCCGCGCCGCGCGAGGTGACGAGCCAGGACGGTTCGTGTACGAGGACCACCGGGAGCACCAGCAGCGCCGCGCCGCCGAACATCGCGCCCATGACCGAGCCGGACGGGCGGCCGTGCGCGATGAGTCGCCCGCCGACCAGGGAGTACACGACGTAGGCGAATCCACCGCAGGCGGCCAAGGCGATACCGAGCGGATCGACGCTGCCGGACTTGGAGCCCAGGACCAGGACGGCGCAGCCGGTGACGGCGGCGGCCGTGGCCACGGTCCAGCGGGTGCTGGGTCGGGTGCCGCCGGTGAGCCAGGCGGCCAGTCCGGCGAAGACCGGTGCGCTGCCCAGCGCCACGACGGTGGCGACGGCGACGCCCGTTCGCGCCACCGCCGGGTAGAAGGTGACCGGGTATCCGGCCACCGCGACCGCGCCCAGGGCGAGCAGCCACCATTCTCGGCGGGCGCGGGCGGGGACGCCCCGGGAGGTGAGGAAGAGCAGCAGGCCACCCAGCGCCAGGCCCGCCGATCCGGTGGCGGCCGCCGGGACGCCCGAAGGGGCTTGGGAGGCAACGGTTCCCGTGGTTCCCCACAGCAGTGCGGCGGCGAGGATGGACAGGGGGCCGCCCAGTTGTCGTTGCTTCGATTCGTGAACGGCACGGCGCGTGGCCGTGCGAGAAGGATTCGGCACAGTCGTGAACTTCCGTTGGATTCCGACGGGGGATTCGCAACGGGCGCACGACGATACCGCCGAGGCTCGGCGGAAAGTGCTGTCAGGTGCGCCCGGTCAGGCGACCGGGGGCGGGGTGACGGCGTGCCAGTAGGTGTTCACCGGGTCGATGCTACTCGAGGACGGGGCGGTGGGCCACGGGGATCTCAGGTGTCGAGGCGGGCGCGGTCGGCGGCGGCGCGGCCCGCGTCCCAGCCCTCGGCGCTGCGAATGGTGACGCCGCGGCTGCGGGTGTGCGGGAACAGGGTTTCGAAGGCGGTGTCCACCGCGAGCTGATGGGAGGCCAGCACCGGCAGGAGGCGTTGCGGTGCGGGCGATTCCGCGATGGTGGCCGCGGTGGCCGCGGCCAGGCGCTCGCCGATGCGGGTGGCGTAGGCGACCAGGAAGGCTTTGCGGAAGGTGCGGCTGCGGGCCTCGTCGCCGTATTGCTCGCCGGTCGCGACCATGGCGCGGGTGGCTTGGACGAGCAGCGAGGTGGAGAGCAGTTCGATCGCGTCGAGGTCGGCGTCGTCGCCGACCACGGTGACGAAACCCCATTCCGCGACGAAGATCGCGCGGCTGCGGTTGGCGCGGGCGACCGCGTCGAGCAGCATGGCCTTGGCGTCGGTGTACGGGGTGTCGAGCCAAATCCGCCGTGCCCCGGGCACATCCGCGACCTGATTGTCGGCGTCGAGCAGCGCCCGGTCGAGCGCGTACTTGGTCATCAGCTCCTGGGCTTTGGCGGAGAGGGTCTCGGCCTCCTCGGGAAAGTCGGTCGATTCGGCCTTGGCGAGCAGCCCGCGCACGCGGCCGAGCACCTTCGCGTCGATGTGGTGGGTGGCGTGCGGTCGCGCCGTGCCCGGCAGCGGGGTGATGAGACCCACCTCGGGCAACAGCACCAGCAAGGCCAGCGCCTCGATCACGGTGGCGAGCGCCTCCTCCCGTGTCAGCAGGTGCTTGTCCGCCCACTGCGAGAAGTGCGGCTGCTCCGCCGCCCACCACACTCGCGCCTCGAGTTCCCGAATCTGCTCCCGCCACATCTCGTCGAGCGTCGTGAACGGCCGCACATGCCCCGCGATCGCATCCACCAGGAACCCGACCGCGAACTCGTCTGTCCGCCGCCGCGCCGCCTGCACGACATCCATTGGCAGCCAACCGTTCTGGAAGGTCAGCGCGACGATATGCCGTACCGTCGCGTCTACCCCGTCCCCGAGCATCGTGCCGAGATCGAGCGCCGCGCCGTGGTCGGGAGCTGCGGCCGCATCGGTCGTTCCCGCCGCGATCTGGGCGGCGAATTGTCGGGCCAGTGCCGAATCGCCGCGCGCCGCTTTACCTCCCGCTCCGGCGCGCGCTGTCGCCACGGCGGCTGCCGCGATCGCATCGGAGACTTGTTCCTTGGTCTCGAGGCCTGCCCACGACCCGGCCCCATCGAGACGTGCCCGCTGCTTGGCGGCCCGATGCTTTCGATTCGGCTTACCCATGACCCCGCAGCCTATGCCCCCTGCTCCGGGTTCACCCTGACCCGCCCGTCCCGGATTTGGGGGAGCGCACCGGATCCGATCACCGGCCATCCGCGCCTACCGTCGGGGCGAGGAGGCTCCCATGCGTTCCACCGCCATTCCCCTGGTTGTCCTCGGCCTGTACGCGGCCGTCGCCAGTTTCGTCTTCGCCGCCGCGACCACCGAGACAATCCTGCTGTACCCCAATATCTTCCGCGATGTTCCCGACTCCCTGGCGCTCAGCGAGCAGTTCATGTCCGAGGTTCGGGTGGGCGATGTCATGCGGCCCCTCGGCATGGTCGAAACCGCCACGGCGCTCATGGCGACCGCCATCGCCCTCTACTACCGCACCGCTCGCCGCTGGGTGCTGGCGTCTCTGATCCCCCTGATCGCAGGCCAATTCCTGCTGTCGGTCCTGTACCTGTGGCCCCGCGCCTCGATCCTCTACGACGATCGCACGGACCACACCCTCGCCGAAATAGAGCGCGCCGCAACGGAATTCCAAACAGGCGAACTGATCCGCATTCTGGCCGCCCTGGCCACGGCCGCACTCGCCGTCACCGCTGTCCTGGCGACCCACCGCACCTGGGTTCTGAACGGAAGACGTCGGGAAATCTAGCAGCGCTAGACAACATAGCGAGCCGATGTTATCGTTGCTTCAGTTTCTAGCGCCGCTAGAATCTCGGGTGATCGCCTTGGGCGCACCCGATCTCGAAGTCACCGAGGAGCAATGGACATGACCTTCACCAGCAACGAGCAGCGGTTCCTCGCGGAGGCCGGAATCGGTCGACTGGCCACGGTGTCGGCCGACGGCGTGGTGCAGAACAACCCGACCAACTACCGGGTCAACGCCGACGGGACCCTCGACATCGGCGGTATGCGGATGCGCGCCAGCCGGAAGTACCGCAATGTGGAGGCGGGCAGCCGGGTCTCGTTCGTCGTCGATCAACAGGTTTCGGTGGAGCCGTACGTGATTCGCGGCATCGAGGTGCGCGGGACCGCCGAGGCGCTCGAGGATGAAGAGCCGCCGTTCCCGCCCCAGGAGCGCGCCGTCATCCGGATTCATCCCGAACGGATCATCTCCTGGGGCATCGACGGCGGGTCCTTCGACTTCACCAGTCGCGTCGCCGCCGGGGTCTCGACCTCCAGCTAGTGTCCGGCGAGTTTGGCGACCACCGGGGCGAACCGGTCGGCCATATCGGCACCGAAGATGATGTAGGAGAACCCGATCTGCTCGCGCCGCCGCTGGATTTCCTCGACGGCGGCCGCCGGATCGTCCGGCAGGGCGCTCAGCGAGTCCGCGGCGTGCAGCGCGGCCGTGTCGGTGTCGGGAGGCGCCATGTGGGGCGCGACGGTGTGGCCGATGACCGGCACCGCGAGGGCGAGTTCGATATTCCGCGCGCGGAAATCGCCTGCCAGCTCGGCGATCTCGTCCCGCGGCCGATCGGGCATCGGAAAGGTGACCGTATCGGCGACCTCGGCCGCCAGCGCCCGCGCCTTCGGTCCCGACACGGCCATGGCGACAGGCGTGTGCCGGTCGGGACCGTCGAGCTCACGCAGCCTGCGCACGGTCTCGCGAATCCCTTCCAGCCGCCCGTTCGGCGGCGGCACACCCTCCACCCCCTTCTCCCGAAGCTCATCCGCGATCCCCGGCCGCCCGGTACCGATCCCCATCTCGAAGCGCCCCTCGGTCACCATCGACAACGAATGCGCCTCCCACGCCGTCAACCACGGCGCACGCAGCGGCGAGGCATACACCCACGTGCCCACCCGCAGCTCGGTCATGGCCGCGACACCGGCCAGCACGGGCCCGGGCGACGGTTGCATCAGCGGAAAATCAGGCATCAACAGCGTCGAGTAGCCACTGTCCGCGATCCGCCGCACCCGGTCCCGCCACGTCGCGAGATCACTGCGGATAGGAGCGACAATCCCGAATCGAAACGGCCGTGTCATACCGAATTCCTCTCTGCCTCGAGACCACCAGAGGCATGCTCATCGCATGCGTCGTCCACAGACAATGACGACCGTGCCGACCGAAACTCATCGGTACGGCCGAGACCCCAACCTGGTAACAGGCACCCGTTAGGCTCGTCGGTATGCGCACACGGCTGCGAAAACTGCACGCCGAAGGCCGAACCTTCGTGTGGCGAGCCAAGATTGGCACCGTGCGCGGCGACGGCGTCGACACCCACCGGTGCATCGACGTCCGAGTATGGGGCGCTGGCAAGAACAGCCGCGCACTCGTCGTCGACCTGCTCTCCAAGAGTATGGGCGTGGGCTGGACTCCCGCGGACACCGACGGGGCCTATCCGGACGCCAGCGACATTCGCAAGCTCATTACTCGTGGTCTGGAACTCGGCTGGGAAGTCGACGCCCGCGGCGGTGCGTTCCGGTTGACCGAGAGCTGCGGCCTGGACCTCCCGGCATTCCTGATCACCGACCGCCCCCAGCGTCCGGACGCGCCCGACCCGACCGCGCGAGTGATACAGGCCAACGAGCCTCATACGACACCGAATCCTTCGTCCACCGATCAGGCGTGAGACGGGCCAGCGAAGGGGCGCGTAGTCGGGTCCGAATGTCTTCGGCCCCATGTCGTTTCGAGACGGGGCTATACTCGCCGCCGAGCAAAGGGGCGGGTATGCGGTCGTGGGTTGGTCGTGGAATTCGAGGGGCGGCTGTGGCGGTGGTCGTGGCTGTTTTGGGGAGTTCCTGTTCCGAGGGGTCGGATATGCCGTCCGCGGCGGAGGGGTTCATGCCTCGGATAGCGACTTTCGTCTCCGCTGACGAGGGATGGGTGTTGGGGGGTGCGTCCGATATTCGACACACCAGCGATGGTGGGCGCACCTGGAGGCGCGTCGAGCCGCCTCTCGCGACGTCGATCGATCACTTGGTGTTCGCCACTCCCGTAATGGCTGGGCTACCGCGGAGAGCTCCGGGTGGTCGACGCACGATGGCGGTATCAGCTGGAATCCCATCGAGTTTCCCGAAGGTGTCGCCTTGGCTCGGGCGCGCGTTCAGCCTGTGGTCGAGAACGAGACGGTGCAGGTGGTGTCGTTCGATCCCAGTGGTGAGGTGCGAATTCTCAGTAGTCCCGTCGATGTCGACGACTTCACGGTATCGCCGGTCCATCGGATCGATGTTCGAGACAAGCGGCCCTCCGGGATCGAGCTACTGGTGCGTGGCGGTGGCACCTCCTGGTTGAGTGTCGCGATGGCTCCGAAATCCGGGGGCGACACCACGGTGTTCGCCGGTGCCCGACTCGTGAACGGCGAATGGACCAGTTGGACTCCGTTGTGTCTGGATTCCGGTATGCCGAGCTTGACCGCGGCGTCCGAGACCGAGCTCTTCGGAATCTGTGAACCCGTGCGCGCCGTTCGCTTCGATTCCGCCGAATACCATCTGTTCTCCTCCAGCGACGGTGGGTTGAGCTTCACGGATCTGGGGCTCGTCGGACCGACCGGCGCTGACCGGCAGCCAGTGGTCGCGGTCACTGGGAGCACGCTGGTCGTGGCCGTCAGCGAATCCGAATCCGAGTCCGGCATGATCCTGCGGACCTCCCGCGATGGCGGTCGCACCTGGACCACCACCCACGATCCGGCACCGGCCGCGAACTCCGACGCCAGCTTCCCGCAACTCGAATTCGTCACGGATACTTGGGGTTTCGCGCTCGAAGCCCACTACGGCGGCCGCGGGTTCGACGAAGACGGCGAGCTCGTGGCCATTCCGTACACGGGGCGGCTGCTCACCACCGCCGACGCGGGTGCGAGTTGGGCCACCGTCGAGTTCGACTGACCGGTGCCGCCGGATCCGCTGCGGTAGTGGGCCGTTCGCGGTCAGGCCTTGGCTTCGGCGGCGGCTTTCAGGTCTTTCAGCCAGGCCTCGAGGCCTGCGCCGAGGAGGGCGGTCGATGTGGGGACGTCGGCTTCGACCTGGGTGCCGGTCCAGTTCTCCTCGGTGCGTACCAGGACGCCGTCGTCGGTCTGGGTGAAGGTCCAGACGTGGATGCCGTTGTCGATGCGTAGGCCGTCGCCGACGGCGGGGCCGCTCCAGCGGATGCACGAATCGGGTTGCAGGTGGTGGACGGACGAGGTGATGGTCAGGGTGATTTCCGGGGTGGTGGCGGTGGCGGGTGCGGGGGTTGTCCACTGGAATTGGGAGCCGTCGCGTAGTGCGCCTTCGTCCAGGCGCTTGATGCTGGTGACGGGCTTCTGCCAGGTGGGCCAGCGTTCCACATCGGTTTGCAGGTTCCAGATGGTGTTCAGCGGCGCGTCGATCAAAGTCTCTGTGCGGTAGCGGATTCGGGCGGATTCGTCGATGCCCGCGCCGCCGCAGGTCACCACGTCCGCGGCGATGGGGGGTGTGGTGGCTGGGCTCGACGCGTCGCTGTCCGCGTCGCCGCACGCGGTGAGCGTGATCGCGGCTATGGGGGCAAGGAGTAGGGCGGTGCGGCGGGGGTTGCGGTTGAACACGGTCGGTCTCCTCGTTCAGGTTAAATCTATGGGGGCTCGATTTATTTAGAGGCTATAAGTGAATTGATCGACTGTCAATCGAGAAGCTGAGTGCGCATAGAGTTGGTGATAGGGTCTAAGGATGGGAACAGGTCGAACCGGTTCGCGGGAGCGCTATCGCGCCCAGGTGCGCGAGGAGATCAAGCAGCACGCGTGGGAGCAGATCGCCACGGCGGGCGTGTCCGCGCTGTCGCTCAATGCCATCGCCAAACGCGTCGGTATGAGTGGACCGGCCCTGTACTGGTATTTCGCCAACCGCGATGAGCTGATCACCGAGCTCATTCGCGACGCCTACCACAGCCTCGCCGACACGCTCCGAGAGCGGTCGCGGGCCGGTGCCGACGTGGCAGCGCTTGCCACCACCGTGCGGGAGTGGGCGCTGAGCGATCCGCAGCGGTACTTCCTCATCTACGGCACACCGGTCCCCGGCTACCACGCGCCCGACGACACCACCGCGATCTCCTCGGAGATCATGACCGTGCTCATCGAAGCCTTCGCCGCACAGCCGCCGGGCGAGCCCACCCCCTTCGACGCCCACCTGGAGAACCACCGCGACTGGGCCGACGGACACGCCGTGCCAGCCGTGACCCTGCACCGCGCCCTCTCGTTCTGGACCCGCGTCCACGGCGTCATCTCCCTCGAACTCGCCGGGCACTTCGCGGGCATGGGATTCGACCCCGCCCTGCTGTTCGCGGAGGAACTGAACACTCTGCGCTGACAGGCACTCGCCGAATCCGGTCGCGCGGGCACACTGGAGGTATGGATCCTGTCGCCGCTCTGCGCCAGATCGCGTACTACAAGGACCGGGCTCGCGAGGAACCCCGCCGGGTCATGGCCTACCGGAATGCCGCCGACATCGTCGAACGGCTCGACGACGCCAAGCGCGAACAGCTGGGGGAATCGAACGGGTGGCAGTCGCTGCCGGGAATCGGCCCCAAGACGGCGGCGGTCATCGCGCAGGCCTGGGCGGGGCGGGAGCCGGATGTGCTGGTCGAATTGCGGGCCGCCGCCCGGGATTTGGGCGGCGGCGAGCTACGGGCGGCGCTGAAGGGTGACCTGCATGTGCACTCGAACTGGTCCGACGGGTCGGCCCCGATCGCGGAGATGATGGCGGCCGCGCGGGCGCTCGGGCACGAGTACTGCGCCCTCACCGATCACTCCCCGCGGCTCACGGTCGCCAACGGACTGTCGGCCGACCGGCTGCGCGAGCAGCTCGATGTCATCGACGAGCTGCGCGAGCGGTTCGCGCCCATGCGCATACTCAGCGGCATCGAGGTCGACATCCTCGACGACGGATCGCTCGATCAGGAGCCCGAACTCCTCGAACGGCTCGATATCGTGGTGGCCAGCGTGCACTCCAAACTCAAGATGGAGCCCGCCGCCATGACCAGGCGAATGGTGCGCGCGGTATCGAGCGGCCAAGCCGATGTGCTCGGCCACTGCACCGGGCGACTCGTCGAGGGCGGCCGCGGTATCCGTCCGGAGTCGAAGTTCGACGCCGAACAGGTGTTCACCGCCTGCCGCGACCACGGCACCGCCGTCGAGATCAACTCCCGACCCGAGCGCCGCGACCCGCCGACCCGACTCCTGCGGCTGGCCCTCGACATCGGCTGCGACTTCGCCATCGACACCGACGCGCACGCCCCCGGCCAGCTCGAATTCCTCGCCTACGGCGCACAGCGCGCCATGGACAACGACGTCCCCGCCGAACGAATCATCAACACCTGGCCGGTGGACAAGCTCCTGGCGTGGGCGGCCTCCTCGTAAGGGTGTCAGTCGCTGTTCTGCTCGACCGACAGCACCGTGCCGGTCGCTGCGTCGACCTGCACCTCGTACGCGCCGCCGGTGCGGGTGACCACATCGACCTCCCACTTCGGGGCGCCGTCGCTCATCTCGAGCTCGACCGATTGCACCGTCGCACCCTGCAGCGCCTCCTGCGCCGCCATCAACGCCTCCTGGTCGTTGGCCACGGGCTGGACGGCGGGGGTGGCGAGTGCCGGTGCGGCCGCGGCGCCGCCCAGGGCGGCGGCGAGCACCGCTCCGAAGGAGAGTCGGCGCAGGGTGTCGGTGGCGTGGCGAGTGTTGACCGTCATGGTGGTGCTCCTTCTCGTTCCGTATCGCGACAACCTTTCGCCCCGGAACTACCACCGATTCGCCGGTCCATGCACGAATCATGATCGGGGCTCCGGGCGGGGGCGGTTTCCGCCCGGAGCTTGCTCCGCGGTGGCTAGCGGGCCACCGCCGACCAGCCGTAATGGGTCTGATAGGTCCCCGGCGGCACCACCGCGGTGGGCTCGCCCGTGCAGTCGCTGGTCGCGAAGACCAGGAAGTCGCGCTTGCTGCGGTTGTCGAAGGTGATGTCGCGCGGGAAGCCGCTGGCCCAGCACCGGTCCAGATCGCTGAGCTCGGCCTTCCCATCGATGATCACGACCTCGCGGCCGTCCCCGTTGCCGAAGGAGCCGGTGGGAAACGCGGTGGCGGAGGGGGCGGCGACCGCGAGGGCCGCGAGAGCGAGAGCGCTTGCCAGAGAAGGCTTTCCGAATGTCATTTCGTCGATGCTACAAGTTCGCGGCGGGTTCAGCGGAAGTCGGAGGCGTGATCGCGTGCCCACTCGGCGAAGGTGCGCCCGGGGCGGCCGGTGACCTCCTCGACGATCGTGGACACCTCGTGCGGACCGGTCAGGCCAGCCTGCCATCCGGCGAGGATGGCCTCGACGGCGAAGGGCGGCACCGTCTTTCGCAGGTCGGCGCGCGCCTCGTCGACCGAGACGACCTCGATGGCGATCTCGCGGTCGAGTGCGCTGCCGATGTGCTGTACCTGCTCCCGCAGGGTCGGTGATTCGGGGCCGAGCACCTCGTAAGCCTGGCCGTGATGCCCCGGCTCGGTGAGCGCCGTGATGGCGAGCGCGGCCAGGTCCCGTTCGTGCACGGGCGCTGTCCGCGCCTCCGGATACGGCAGGCGCACCGCGCCCTCCTCGCGGATCGAGCGCTGCCACCACCACAGCGCGTTCGAGGCGAACATGCCGGGGCGCAGGAAGGTCCACTCCATACGCGAACTCGCCAGCGCGTTTTCGACGAGGAGGTGCATGCGGGCGACCGGATTGTCCATGGGATCGGGCAGTGTGACCGCGCCGGAGGAGAGCAGCACCACGTGCCGTACCCCCGCCGCCTCGGCCGCCGCCACGAACCCGTCGATGCCCTCGGGTTTGGCGTAGAGGAACACCCGCTCCGCACCGTCGAGTGCGGCGGGCAGGGTTTCGGGGCACTCCAGATCGGCCGCCACGATATCCGCACCCGCCGGGAAACGCGCGGAGTTGGGATCGCGGCCGACCCAACGCACTTGCGCGCCTACGGAATTCAATCCCTCCGCGACATGACGTCCGACATTTCCACTGGCACCGAAGACAACCGAGGTCATGGCCGCAGCGTAGGCCGAGCGGCTAACCCGAAGTAAGGACATACCTCTGGGTAAGCTGCTGAGATGACGGTAGGTTCGCACGTCGCACGCCCCGAATGGTGGGGCGGGAGTGACGCATTCGACATCGAGTGCCCGGCCCGCGAGGTGCTCGACCACATCACCGGACGCTGGGGCGTGCTGCTGCTGACCGCGCTGGAACACGGCCCGCTGCGCTTCTCCGAGCTGCGCGCCATGATCGGCGGTATCAGCGAGAAGATGCTCTCGCAGACGCTGCGCATGCTGGTGCGCGACGGCCTGGTCGCGCGCACCGTGGAACCGACCACGCCGCCGCGCGTCAGCTATGAACTGACCGCCCTCGGGCGCGGGCTCACCGACGCGCTGCGCACGTTCCTGAACTGGGTGCATCGGCACAGCGCCGATGTCATGGCGGCGCAGCGGGAGCACGACCGCCAGTAGTGCTGGCACCACCTCGAAGTGGGGCGGCAGCAGGCTGCCGGTGGCGCGGCGTTCTCCGTAGCTTGAGGCGGGTGCGATGGAGACTTGCGGTGGTTGGGGTGGCGGCGTTGGCGGCGGCGGGCTGTGTGGACGAGGTGGTCGCGCCCAGTGAAGTGGGGCGGGCGGGGATTGTCGCGGCAGTGGATGATGCTGTGCGGCTGGGATATCCGGGTGCGCAGGCGGTGATCGGTGACCCCGGACATACGTGGACGGTGCGTGCGGGGGCGGGCGATCTGGCCACCGGCGAGCCGTTCGCCGACGACGCTCGGCTTCGAATCGGCAGTATTACCAAGACTTTCGTGGCGACGGTCGCCTTGCAGCTGGTGGGGGAGGGGAAGATCGAACTGGATGCTCCGGTCGAGCGGTATCTGCCGGGGGTCGTGTCGGGACCGGGTATCGACGGGAACCGCATCACCATTCGAAACCTCTTGCAGCACACCAGTGGTCTTCCCGAGTACGCGGCGGAGTTCGGCGCGAAGCCCGGCCCGGGCCAGATCGAGTTCATGTCCGACGACATCAGATGGCAGACCGCCGACCTGAATGCGGTGCTGCGCAATGCCTTCACCGTGCCCGCCGCCTTCGAGCCCGGCACGCGATGGGCGTACTCCAACACCAATTACATTCTCGCGGGCATGGTGATCGAGAAAGTCACCGGACACACGGTCGGCACCGAGATCACCCGCCGCATCATCGAGCCACTCGCCCTGACCGGCACCTACTATCCCGCCCCCGACGAAACCGATATCCGCGGCCCACACCCGCACGGCTACACCGAGATCGACGGTCAGCGGGTCGACTACACACTCCAGAACGTCTCGGCCGCCGGAGCGGCAGGGGCGCTGGTCTCGACCGGCGCGGACGTCAACCACTTCTTCACCGCCCTGATGGCCGGAAAACTGTTGCCCCCAGCGCAATTGGAGGAGATGCGGAACGTCAGACCCATGGCCGAGAACAGCGACGTCTCCTACGGTCTCGGCCTCATGCGCATCTCGATGCCGTGCGGACGAGACCTGTGGGGCCACACCGGCGGACTCCCCGGCGCGTTGACCGACGCCGGTGTAGTCCCCGAAACCGGCCGGGCCGTGACCATCGCCCTCAACCAGGACTACACCGACGCCGAGCGCGGCCCCGCCAGCTCCCGCGCCCTCATCGCCGCCGTCTGCCCGACTCCGTAGGTGTCACCGCAGCCAGAGGTCGCGCTGTGCCGCGAACGGATCGGAGCGCACATGTGGTGTCTCCGACCAGATCATGGTGTCGCGTTTGTCGAGGGTGTAGCGGGGCCAGGTCGGGCCCGGGTCGGTCGCGGTGATGAAGGAGACCCAGCTCTTGTGGAGAGCGTCGGCGAGGGGCTGGGGCGGGTTGTCGCCCGCGACGGCGGTGACGCCCTGGGTGCGCAGGAGGTCGAAGGCGAAGGGGATGTCGAGGCAGTGGAAGGAAGTGCCGTCGTAGGTGGGGGCCGTTGAGGTCCAGGTGAATTCGTAGAGCCAGGTCGGGAGGCCGCGGGCGGCCCGGGATTCGGCCACCCGGTAGGACGGGGCCCGCAGCAGCGTATCGCTGGTGGCCTGGCCGACCAGTTGGGCGGCGGTGTCGCCGGGGTAGGCGGCGCGGAACGCGTCGGCGTCGGCGGGGTTCAAGCCCAGGGCCGCGAAGGCGGCGGGGAGGGTGGCGTCGGTGACCGGCTGGTCTTCGCTCACGGCGTTGAACTCGTCGCGGGTGAAGCCGAGCAGCAGCGGGATATCCATGGCCGCACCGGATTTCAGCGCATCGGCGGAGGATTCGGGAATCAGGGATCCGTCGGCGAAGGGCGCCAGCGCCAGCATGGGTCCGCTGGCGCCGGGCTCGCCGAGCTTGTCCTGCAACGCCTGGAGCTGGTTTCCGTCGAGGTCGCGCAGCGCGGCCACGGTGGCGGGCACGCCGGTCTTCTCGGTGAACAGCCGCGCCACCTCGGCACCCGCCGCACGGTCGTTCGGTTGCGACAGCGCACCGGAGGCCGAAATCCCCGCGCGGAACAGACCTTTCGCGGACGGCGTCGCCATGAGCGCCCACACCGCGCCGCCACCCGCGGACTGTCCGGCAATGGTGACCCGATCCGGATCACCGCCGAATTCCGCGATATTGTCACGCACCCACCGCAATCCGGCGATCCAGTCCAGCACCGCGCGATTGTCGGGCGCACCCTCGACCGAGAGGAAACCCTCGATACCCAGCCGGTAGCCGAGGGACACCACCACCACGCCGTCGCGATTGAACGCCGCGCCGTCGTACCACGGGCTGGCCGCACTGCCCGCCACGAATCCGCCACCGTGAATCCACACCAGCACAGGCAGTTTCGCCGCCCGCGACGGATCCGGCGTGAACACATTGAGATTCAGCACCCCGTCGCCGGGAATGCTCGGCTCCGGGATCGCGGTCACCGCGCCGAGCTGCTTGCGCTGCGCCGTCGGACCGTAGGCGGTGCAGTCGCGAACGTCACGCCACGGTGCGGGCGGCACCGGCGCGGCGAAGCGCAGCTCGCCGACCGGCGGCTGCGCGTAGGGGATACCGAGGAAGGCGGTGCCGGTGTCGCGGCGCACCCCGCGCACCGGACCGTATCCGGTGGTGACCGTCTCCGGTGTCGCGTTCTCACCGCTGCGCGCCGGTGCGCACGCGGCCAGCGCCAACATGCCCGCTCCGGCCAACAGACTCCGACGGCCGATCTGTACTCCGGACATGCCCACCTCGAATTACGTCAATAGTTGAAAAAATTCATGGCCAGCATAATCTCTCCCTTGTGGACCACGCATCCTCGGGCATACCCAGCGACTCGGCCGCGGTGCGCCGCCGCAATCTCGGCCTGGTGCTGCGCCATATCGCGGAGCACGGCCCCTGCGCACGATCGGAGATCGCCACCGGCACCGGATTGGCGCACGGCTCGGTCACCGCCTTGGTCGCCGACCTGGTCGAACGCGGACTCGTCGGCGAGGACGACGCGGTGCGCGGCGGCGGGCGGGGACGGCCGGGCAGACCGCTGCGGCTGGAACCCCGCCGCGCCCTGGCGGTGGCCGTCCAGATCGGCGCGGAAGAGTTGCGCGTCGCCGTCGCGGATCTCGCGGGGGCTGTCGTGTGGCGCGAGACCGTCGCGCACCGGTGCGCACCCGGCACGCCCGAGGCCATGGCCGAGGAGGTGGCCGCGGCCGTCACCCGCGCCGAGACCGCCATCGTGGCCCTGCCCGGGGCCGTGCGCACCCGCGTCGTCATCGCCATGGCCGGTCCCATACGCGACGACGCGGACCAGACCGTGGCCATCGCACCGGATTTCGGCTGGCTGCGCCCGGTGCGGCTGGGCGCGCTCATCGCCGCGCGGCTCGCCGATCCGACCTGTCCGGTCGATGTCGTCAACGACGGCAATGCCGCCGCCCTGGCCGAATTCCATGCCCGCCCCCGCCCCACCCGCGGCCTGGTGCTCATCGAGGCGGGCACCGGCATCGGCGGCGGCGTGGTGCTCGACGGCCGCATCCATATCGGCAGCCAGGGCATCGCCGGTGAGCCCGGCCATATGCCGGTCGCTCTCGACGGCCCGCCCTGCGTCTGCGGCGCGCGCGGCTGCCTGGTGCGCTACGCCGGTCCGGAAGCGGTCCTCACCGCCGCCGGTCTGGACGGCGTCCTGCGCCGCGAGGGTCTCGCCGTCGCCTCCCGCCAGTTCGTCGCGGCCCTGCGCGCGGGCGACGCGGCGGCCGCGCGGGCCATCGAAACCGCCGCTCGCGCACTGGGTGTCGCGATCCTGTCGAGCACCGCGCTCCTCGATGTCGACGAGATCGTGCTGGGCGGCACGCTCGCGCACTGGTTTCCGTGGCTGGCCCCGATCATCGAAGCCCAGCTGGCGGGCCGCCGGGCACTGGCTCCGGCCCTCGAACTCGAGGTCGCCGAAGCCAGGCTGGGCGAGGACGCCATCCTGTACGGAGCCATCGAATCGGCCCGCCGCACAGTGCTTTCCGACCCCGCCCTGGTGCCCGCGGCGGGCTAGCGGTTCAGCTTGCCCTTCACCTTGTCGACGACATCCTCGATACCGTCCTTGATGTCCTCGACCGCGTTCTTCAGACCGGCGGAGGCCTGATCGGCCTTGCCCTCGGCCTTCAGATTCTCGTCACCGCCGAGATCGCCCGCGGCCTCCTTGGCCTTGCCGCCGAACTCCTCGGCCTTGTTGCTGATCTTGTCACTCAGAGACATCACGACCTCCTATCGAGTGTTCATGCCCGGACGGGCACATGAATACGACACCGATTCCCGGGAAACCCTCACGCGGCAACCAATGAGACAACGGTCACGGATAATGCGACGTGACGATTCCCGGCACTCGGTGTCGAATGAGGGAACGGTGAGGAGGCGCGGTGACCACAGTCGATGCGGGACCTGCCGCAGAACTCGACGATGCCACCCTGGTGAGTCGATCGCGGGACGGGGATGTCCGGGCATATGAACAGCTAGTTATCCGCTATCAGGGCCGAATGTTCCGTTTGGCCGATCGCATGCTCTCCGATCGCACGGAGGCCGAGGATGTCGTCCAAGACGCCTTCCTCACGGCGTGGCGGCGGCTCGCGCAACTGCGTGACGACGCGGCCTTCGCGGGCTGGCTCTACCGCATGACCACCAACCGCTGTCTGAACGTGCTGCGCCACCGGCAACCGGCGACCGATATCGACCCCGACACCACCGAGTCGCCGCGCACCGACACCCGCCCCGACCACGCCGTCGCGGTGCACAGCCAGTTGGAGGCGCTGCGGGCGGCACTGGACGAGCTGACGCCCGAACAGCGGGCCTGCTGGCTGCTGCGCGAGGTGCACGGCCGTTCCTACGAGGAGATCGGCGAGATCGTCGGCGCGAATGTCACCGCGGTACGCGGGCGCATAGCGCGGGCCCGCGCCCAGTTGGCGGAGGTGATGAAGGCATGGCGATAGTGAACGCGACGGATACCGACGAGGACTACCGGCTGCCCTGCGGGCGCGGTATGGACGAGGTGTGGCAGCGCCTCGACGCGGTGCAGGCGGGTAACTCCAACGCGCACGAGGCGCGCTGCGCCGACTGTCGGGCGGCCCGCGAGAGTCTGCTCGCCCTGCGCGCCGCGACCCAGGAGCTGATCGACGAACCCGATCCGCCGCCCCCGGATCTGCTGGGGCGCATCATGTCCGCCGTGCGCGCCGAGATGCGGCGCGGTCAGACGCTGGCCCTGCCGACCGAGCACGCGGGCGCCGTCGAGGTGAGCGAACAGGCGGTCGCCGTGGTGTTGCGCTATGCCGCCGACACCGTTCCCGGCGTGCGCGCTCGACGCTGCCGCATCACCAGCGTCGGCACCGGACCCGACGGCGAGCACATCGTGCGGGTGAGTATGGCCATCGCCGTGCGCATGCGCGGCGGCAGCCTGGACGGCCTGGTGCCGCTGGTGCGCCAGCGCGTCGCCGCCGCCCTGTCGACCCGCGCGGGGCTGCTGCTGGGCCAGTTGGATGTCACGGTCGTGGACGTCTACCAGGAGCGCGACCGGTGACCGCGGCCGAATACGTCATCGCCGACAGCGTGGTGGCGAGCGTGGCCGCGCGAGCCGCCGCGTCGGTGCCCGGTGTGGTGCGGTTGGAGCCGGGCCTGCGCGGCCTGGTCGTCGGCCTGGCCCGTTCCGGCCGACAGCTGCTCGGCCGAGCCGAATCGGCGCCCGCCGACGGCGTGCGGGTGACCCGGACCGCGAACGGCGGGTACGGCGTGCAGGTGGACCTGTCGCTCGGCGCCGGATGCCGCGCCGCGGAGGTCGGCGCGCGGGTGCAGGACGCGGTCGTGCGGACCGTACTGGAACAGACCGGTGTCACCGTGGACGAGGTCGCGGTGACCATTCTCGATATCGAACCGGGAGAACGGTGAACGTGGGGGAGTTGCTCGACAAGATCGTCGCGGCCGTCGAGGCCGTGGATGGATTGCGGCCCGCCGCCCCGTTCGGGCTCGAGGCCGTGAGCTGGCTGCCGCAGGGCGGAAGGTCCTATGCGGTCGATATCGACAAGGAGGTCGTCGAAATACGGGTGGTGGCAAGCCGATTACCGCTGCCGCCGCTGTTGGAGCGGCTCACCGCCGCCGTCGCACCGCTGCTGGCGGATACGGAATGGAGTACGGCCACCGTGCGCGTGGTGGTCGCCGCACTCGATGCCGCCGCCATCGGCAACGACACGGTTACCTAGATCACGTCGGGTGTGCGTGACGATCGCGCGCCCGCCGTGTCGAACTCACAGAAGCGTTGATCCACTGCACGACAACGACATCAGGAGGACGACATGACCGGAACCACGACCGAGAAGTCGACGGACAAGACCACCGTGAGCACGCGGGGTCAGTCGGACCGCAATGGCGCGGCAAAGGACGGCGCCCTGGTGACCGAGCAGGGTTCGACCACCATCGCCGATCTGGTGGTGCAGAAGATCGCCGGACTCGCCGCTCGCGAGGTGCGCGGCGTGCATGCCCTCGGCGGCGGCGCGGCCCGGGCCTTCGGCGCCATTCGCGACCGGATTCCGGGCGCCTCCGCCAGTGTGGGACAGGGCGTTTCGGTGGAGGTCGGCGAGACGCAGGCGGCGGTCGATCTGGAGCTCGTCGTCGAATACGGCGTCGGCATAGCGGAATTGGCGCAGGCGGTGCGCCGCAATGTCATCACCGCCATCGAGCAGATGACCGGGCTCGAGGTCGTCGAGGTCAATATCAATGTCAACGACGTCTACATCCCCGAGGACGACGACGAAGACCAGCCCGCCGCCAACCGCGTGCAGTAGCCCGCGGCGCGAATCCAGTTCTCGCACATCCCATCCTTCGTAGATCGAGGAGTCGCAGATGAACGCCACCACTATCGGCCTGGCCGTCGGCCTCGCCCTCGGATTCGCCATGGCCTTCGGCGGATTCGGCGCTTTCGCAGTCGTTCTGGTGTTCGCCGCTCTCGGCCTGCTGGTCGGCCGCTGGCTCGACGGCGAACTCGACGTGGCCGGGCTGATGCGCTCGGCCCAGGATCGGAGTCGGCGATGACGGCGCTGGCACTGGATACCGCCGCCGCGCTCGGCCGGACCACCGTCAGCGAACGCGCGGTCCGGCGCATCGCGGCGCGGGCGGCCACCGAGGTGGACGGCGTGGCGGCCGATGTGCGGGTGGACGCCGAGGTCACCGCCGACGCGGCCGCGCTGCGCGTCGGGCTGCCGGTGCGGTATCCGATGCCGGTGGCCCGGGTCGCCGAGGCGTGCCGCGGCCATCTGATGGCCCGCATCGCCGAACTCGCGGGACTGACGGTGACCGGCGTGGAGATCACCGTCTCCGCCATGCCGCTCGAGAACCGTTCGCCCGCGAGCGAACCGGCGCGCCGGAGGGTGAAATGATCCGGCGGCCGCGGCGGGTGGTCACGGCCGCACTCGTCGCGATCGCGCTGCTGGCCCTGTGTGTCGCCGTGGCGGTGGCGCTCATCCAACGGCTCGCGGGCGCACGGGAATTCGTCTCCTACGACAGTGTCGCGACTCGACTGCACGACACCACCTGGGGTGACCCCCTGGTGTTGGCGGTCGGTATCGGCGTCGCGCTGCTCGGGGCGGTGCTGGTGGCCAGCGCCCTCGTCCCGGGACGGGCCACGGTGATTCCGCTGGAACCCGTCGACGGCAGCGCCGCCGGAATCGAGCGCCGCAGCCTGCGCACGGCGCTGCGCCGCTCGGCCCTCGGCGTCGGCGGTATCGACTCCGCGCGAGTGCGGCTGCGCGGCAAAACCATTCGGGTCTCCGCGAATTCCGATCGGGTCGATATCCACGACCTGCCGGAAACCGTGCGCGCGGCCGTCGCGGACACGCTCGACCGTATCGGCCCTCGGGAGTCGCGCCAGGTTCTGCACACCAAGCTGCGGCCCGCGAAGACGAAAGGCGCATGATGACCACCGTCAACCGCCCCGCTCGCCTCAATCGGTCCCTGCTCGCCCTGATCGGACTGCTCTTGCTCGCCGCCGGTGGCTATCTCATCGCGGCGCAGCGCGGCTGGCTCGGCTGGGCGGACCGCTCCGAGCCGCTCACCCCGGGCACCGCCGCGCCGCCGACCTGGGTGTTCTACGCGATCGTGGTCGGCGCGATCGTACTGGGCCTGCTGTGTCTGCGCTGGCTCGGCGCACAGCTGTTCCGCATGCCCAATTCGGTGAAATGGCAACTGTCGGAAGACAAGTCGGCAGGCGACATCATCCTCTCCTCGTCGACCGCCGCCGATGCGGTGGCCGCCGATATCGAGTCCTTCGACGGCGTGCGCTCGGCCTCGGCGTGGCTGTCGGGGCCGGGGCGCGCCCCGGAGCTGCACCTCGTCGTCACCGCCGGGCCGGAGACCGACCTCACCGAGCTGCGTCGCCGCATCCTCGGTGAGGCCGTCGCCCGGCTGCGCCAGGCCCTCGAGGTCGGCGTCATCCCGGTGACCATGGAACTGCGCGTCGCCGAGGACCGCAAACCCGCCCGGGTGCGCTGACCGCGGTCCGTGAGCGTCGAGGACGAGTGTCACCGATTCCGGTGTGCCACCAGGTGAGCCAGCGCCAGCAGGTCACCGGAGGCGAGTTCGCGCGGTAGCGCGTCCACGGCATTGCGCATCGAGATGGCCGCCCGGTGCGCCGTGCGCTGTCGGCCTCCGGCCTCCTCCACCAGATCCGCCGCCCGGGCCGCTCGTTCCGGCGTCATCGGTTGGCGCGCTTGATAGATCCGCGCCAGCTCGCGCCCCGCCGCGGTGTCCGAGGCGAGGGCGGAGACCACCGGATAGGACTGCTTGCGGTGCAGCAGATCGCTGTGCGCGGGCTTGCCGGTGACGGCCGGATCACCCCAGATGTCCATGGCGTCGTCGACGAGTTGGAACACCACCCCCAGCTCTCGCCCGAAGGTGTGCATGGCCGACACCACGCGATGTTCGGCTCCGGCGCACAAAGCGCCCAGGGCGCAGGAACATCCGAGCAATGCCCCGGTCTTGCCCGCCGCCATGGCCAGGTACTCGTCCTCGGTCACCGTGCGGCGGGTCTCGAAGGCGCAGTCCTGGTACTGGCCCTGGCACAGGGCGACGGTGGTGCGGGCCAACCGGATCACCGCCTGCGCCGTCACATGTTCGGGCACGCCGTCGGAGAGCACGCCCAGGGCCAGCGCCTGCAGGGCGTCGCCGAGCAAGGTGGCATTGGTCTCGCCCCAGATCCGCCATACCGTGGCGCGCCCGTGGCGGGTGTCGTCGGCGTCCATCACATCGTCGTGGACGAGCGAGAAATTGTGCAGCAGCTCCACGGCCGCCGCCGCGTGCACGGTCCGCGCGGTATCCCCGCCGCAGGCGGTCGCGGCGGCGAAGGTCAACGCCGGTCGCAGCGCCTTGCCCTGGACGCCCGAGGTGGGCGTGCCGGAGGGGTCGCACCAGCCGAAGTGGTAGCCCGCCATACGGTCCAGCGGATCGGTGAGCGAGTCGACGGCGGCGCGCAGTACCGGTTCGATGGCGCCGCGGGCCTCGGCGAGCTGTCTGCGCACCGAATGCTCGCCGATCGCGGTCGCGCGCTCGCCCGGACCGCGGTAGGCGGTCTCGCTCGGACGCGTGTGCTCGATACCGGTGGCGGCACCCACCGGCCGGGCCGAGACAGGTCTCCGATTGGTCTGGAGACGCTGGCCGACAAGATGTTTGATCGAATTCGAGGCTCGCATAATCGGTCCCACTCGCTCGGACACGGCCTCCTCTGGCGCAACCGGCGGCAGCTGAGCGGCCATGCGTCGAAGAAGCTCATGGTCCCATCGACACCCGGAATCGCGGGGGCGCGATGGGATTTCAGTTCGGCAACGGCCACGATGTCGGGTGATCGGGCCGATATCTGGTCAGGTGAGCGGCAACCCGTGTTCGAGTGCCTCCACCGGTGCGCTCGTATATCTCGCCGCCTGATAGTGGTAGTCGAGATTGGCGCGCACGTAGACCGTGTAATTCTCGGCGGTGGCCAATGTGTCGTCGCGATCCCCACCGGTGATGCCCGCCACCTCGAGCTCCGCCGGTAGCCGTTCGATGGCGGCCGTCATGCGGTGAACCAACTGCGTGAGTAGGTGATTCACGTATTCACAGGCCTGCGCCCGGGTGTAATCGAAGTGCAGCTCGGCCAGCAGGACCGAGTTGTACAGATAGTTCGAGGCCTCGTCGGACTCCACCGAGAGCACATCGTTGAGCAGCCCCATATGCTCCACCGCGGCCTCGCGCAGCAAACGCATGGCGGGCAGCTGCCGGGCGGCCGGACACAGATCGACGCCCTCGGCGCGCTCGCTGATGTCGAGAAAGACGAACAGCGCCACCGAATCTCGGCGGTGTGCCCGGTAGACGTCCAGATCGGGCAGATGCCCGGCAATCCGTCCGATGCTCTCGGTGTAGTAGGTCCACAGCCAGGCGCGGATCTCGGCGCGTACGGCCTCGCGCCAGTCGCCGGAGCGGCCCGCGCACAGTCGCCGCCACAGATCCGCGAAGGCCACCGCGAGGACGCCGGAGGGCTGCCCGCCGTCGTAGACCGCGTTGAGGGTGGCGATGGTGTGCAGCGTCCTTGCCGGATCCGGGATTTCGATATCGAACTGATCGTCCACGATGAACGCCCACGCGGTGTACTGGCTCAGCAGCGCCAGCTCCTCCGCGTTCGCGGTCGGGCACCACAGCGCGTACATTCGTGCTGGTCGGGTGCGTCGCATGCGGCGGCGGGTCAATTCCGTCGGAACCAGATCGTAGGCCTCGAGCCAGGCCCACATCGCGGCCTCGGCCTCGCGCTCGGCAGGGTTGCTGCCAGCTGGCTCGAACGGCATGAAGAATTCGGGTGCGTCCATCGAAACCGCCTATCCCCCAAACAGTTTACCCGTCAATAGCGACAATACCGGCGTTTCCGGCGCACTGGGTATCATTCGTGGGATGTATAAGTTCTCGTCTCGCTGGTTGAGACGGTTCCGGCGGTGAGGAAGGTGCCCGCGTGCAGCGTGGTACCGAAACCCTCCGCGAATTCCCCGTATTCGTAGACCACGTGCCCGCCGACGATGGTCGCGGCGACGGCGGCGTCATTGCGGTTCACCATGCGCGAGACTCCGGCCCCGGGCAGTTCGGCCTCCGCGTACTCGCCACTGCCGCCGTCGAATCCGGCGGGATCGATGACGGCGACATCGGCGCGCCGACCCACCGCCAGATATCCGGCATCGAGGCCGTACCAGTCGGCGAGTTCGCCGGTGACCCGGTGCACGGCCTGTTCGAGAGGCATGAAACCGCGCCGGTGCACCCGCTCGAGCAGGCGCAGATTCGCGTTGTAGAAGGCCATATTGCGCAGGTGCGCACCGGAATCGGCGAAACCGATCTGGACCATGGGGGAGCGCTGCAGCCAGTCCAGCACATCCTCGCGGTCATTGGCGATGGTGGTGCGCCAGCGCAGCTTGTCGCCGTGCTCGACGGTGAGATCCAGCAGCGCGTCGGGGGCGGTGATGCCGCGGTCGGCGGCCACGTCGGCGAAGGAGCGACCGACCACCGTGGCGTCCGGGCAGGCCACGATCTGCGCGTCAGCCAAGTCGCGATGCCAGACGCGCGGGCCGAAGCGCTTGGCCAGATCCTTGCGGAACCGGCGGCGGTAGTCCTCGTCCCGCAGTAGCTCACTGCGGGCGAGCACCTCGCGAATGTTCAAAGCGGCCGCGCCGGAACCGAATTCCTCGAAGATCACCAGATCGATACCGTCGGCGTAGACCTCGAACGGCACCGGGAGATGCTGCCAGCGCAGATTCGCGCCGCCGAGGCGATTGACGGCCCAGGCCGCGCCCACGGCCGTCCGCGCCACGGTGCGATCGGCCTTGATATCGGCGGCCGAGAGCAGGGCGGTCTTGAGCGGACGGCGGCGGAGTACGCGACCCATGCTCTCGGTGAAGTAGTGCACCATCTCCACGCGCGAGGTCAGGTTCGGGGTGCTCTGGTGGACTCGACCGCGGTGGCGCAGAACGGAATTCAGTCGCCGGTACTCTGCCCATGAGGCGTAGGTGGACGGTAGCTGCCGGGCCGGGAAGCGCTTGCCCTCCAGTTTGGAGAAGGAACTGCGGATGGTGGAGAGCCCGACGAAGCCCGCGTCCAGGGCCTCGTCCAGCATGGCGGCCATGCGATCCAGCTCGGCGGCGGTGGGGCGCTCGGCGGCGTCGACGGCGCGGCCCAGGCCCATGACGGCGACGCGAATATCCGAATGTCCGATGAATGCCGCCACATTCACGCCCAGTGGCCGCGAACCGATCGCCGCCACATAGGATTTCGGGTCCGTCCAGGTCTTGTGCTCGGTGACCGCCTCGTTGACCACCTGCCAGGGCAGCGCCTCCACCCGCGCGAACATATCGGCGCAGTCCTCGGCCTCGGTGAAGACCGTGGAGAGCGAACAATTCCCGAAGATCACGGAAGTGACCGCGTGCCTGGCGGATTCGCCCAGACCGGGGCCGGTCAACACCTCGGCGTCGTAGTGCGTGTGCACATCGATCATGCCCGGGATCACCCATTTCCCGGTGGCGTCGATGACACGGCGGCCGCCGGACAGCTCGCCCAAGGCGACCACCTTCCCGTCGCGGATCGCCACATCGCCCACCATCGGCGCGGAGCCGGTGCCGTCGAAAACCGTTCCGCCCCGGATCACCACGTCGTAGTCGGCCATGACCGCGCTCCCATCCGCACAACTATCCGATACACCGAGTATCACAGTCGGTGCCGTCGGAAGTCGACCTCAGCGTCCTGGCTCCGGATCGCGTGGCAGGTTGAGAATGCGTTCGGCGATCACATTGAGCTGGATCTCGGTGGTGCCGCCGTACACCGTGCTGGGCCGCGCCGAAATGGTCTTCTCCATCCAGGTGTGGGCCTGCGGATCGGCCTGCGCGTAGCCGCCCGCCGCCCCGAGTTCGCCGTGGCACAGGTCCGCGATCTGTTGGCCGACACGCATATTCAGGTACTTGGCGACATTGGGAATCGCGCCCACCTCCGCACCGCCGAGCTGTTTCAGCACGGTGCGGCCGTTGAGCAGCAGCAGGGACTGGTTCTCGGCGACGATCTCGCCCACCCGGTCGAGGGGGATGTCGGCGGGGTCGCGGGTGCGGAAGAAGGCGAGCAGGTCCTCGATGCTGGCATTGAGCGGTGTGCCCTTGCCGAGGGCGACGCGTTCGTGCGAAAGCGTGCCGCGCGCGACCTGCCAGCCATCGTCCACCCGTCCGACGACACCGGAGTCGGGAATGAACACGTCGTCGAGGAAGATCTCGGAGAACATCGCACCGCCGCTGGCCTCGCGCAGTGGGCGGGCGTCGATGCCCGGACTGCTCATATCCACCACGAAGTACGTAATGCCCTGGTGCTTGGGCGCATTCGGGTTCGTGCGGGCCAGCAGCACACCCCACTGCGCCAGGAAACCCAGGGAGGTCCAGATCTTCTGGCCGGTGACCCGCCAGCCGTCGGCGACCTTCACCGCCTCGGTGCGCAGCGCGGCGAGATCGGAGCCCGCGCCGGGTTCGCTGAACATCTGGCACCAGATGATCTCGCCGCGCAGCGTGGGTGCGACGAGCTCGACGCGCTGCCGCTCGGTGCCGTGTTCGGCGATGGAGGGCAGCAGCCAGGTGGCCAGGCCCAACTGCGGGAGGGTGATACCCGCGCGGGCGATCTCCTCGGCGATCACCACCTGCTCGACCGGATCGGCGGCGCGACCCGAGGGCGGCGCGAGGAAGGGCATGACCCAGCCCTCGTCACCGAGGCGGCGCAGTTGTTCGCGCTCGTCGAGGGCGGCGATGTCGGCGAGTTCGGCGCGCACGCGCTGCCGGTAGGCGTCCGCCTCGGCGGGCAGTTCGTAGCCGACCGCGCGCCGCTCACCGGCCAGGGCGCGCCGGGCGAGGTCGGCGGCGCAATCGCGGGAACGGCCCAGCAGGCCGCGCAGCGTGACGGCGCGGCGGTAGTAGAGGTGCGCGTCGTGCTCCCAGGTGTAGCCGATGCCGCCGAGTACCTGTATGGCGTCGCGGGCGGCGGTGACGGCGGCATCGGGTGCGAGCAGGCGGGCTACGGCGGCGGCGTAGGCGGCGGTGTCGTCGCGGGCGTCCAGGGCGCGCGCGGCGTCCCAGACCGCCGCCCGGGCCTGTTCGAGGGCGACGAGAGCCTGGGCACACCGGTGCTTGACGCCCTGGAACTGCCCGATGGGGCGGCCGAATTGCACACGCACCCGGGCGTATTCGGCGGCGGTGGCGACGCACCAGGAGGCGACGCCGACCGCCTCCGCGCCGAGGATCACCGCGGCGATATCGGAGACCGCGGCGTCGGTGCTGTTGTCGAGCAGGTGGGACGGCGAGACCTCCTCGGCCGTGCAGAGGGTGATCGAGCGGGTGACGTCGATACTCGTCGCCTGGCGGACGCGCAGCCGATCGGTCGGGAGGGTCACCCACAGTCGCGTTGTGTGGGAGCCGGTTTCGCTCTCGGTCTCGACCTCGACGGGCGCCACGAGTATCCGTGCCAGATGCGCGCCGACCGCCGCCACTTCACCCGAGATGGTCAGTGCGCCGGTGGCATCGACGGTGCCGGTGAATTCCCCGGTGAGCGCGACCGCGCCCCGCGCCGCACCGTCCACCAGTGCGGGCAGCAGGTCGGCGGCGGCCTTCCCGCCGTCGGCGGCGAGTACCGCCGCCGCGAGCACGGTCGGCGTGACCGCGGCGGCACCGAGGTGGCGGCCCAGCACCTCCAGCACCACGGCCGCTTCGAGGAGTCCGGCGCCGGAGCCGCCGTGCACCTCGGCCACGTGCAGGCCCAGCAGCCCCTGCGCGGCCAGCTCGCCCCAGCACTGCGGCAGCTGTTCCGGCGCACCGGCGTCGATGCGCGCCACCGCCGCCCGCGCGGTCTCGGGCGGCAGATGGCGGCGGGCAAATCCCGCCACCGAATCCGCGAGATCGAGGTGGTCGCGGGAGATCCCCAGTCCGAGTTGGTAGTTCGCTGCCGTATCCACGCGCTCGCCTCTCATTCGACGAGCGCGGCCAGGCGGTCCAGCGACGCGCTCAGCTCCTGGCGCGCGGCCTTCTCCACCGCCGCGCCGATCGCGCCGACCATCATCTGACTGACGAAATCCACATCGGTCGACAGCAATGTGCCGTCGTCGAGCTCCTCGACCGACAGGGTGAGGGTGACCTTCGCGCCCGCCATACCGCCGCCCGACAGGGCGACGCGCGTGTGCGGCTCGTACTCCTCGACGGTCAGCGTGACCGCATTGGACATACCTATGACGGTCACGACCGCGGTCAGCCGATCACCCGGTTCGGGGACCTCCGGCGGTTCGCCCTTCCAACCGGTGAACAGGGTGTTCCACTCGTCCCAGCGCCGCAGGTCGCCCGCCACCTCCCAGACGCGCTCGAGCGGGGCCTGGATTTCCTTCTCCACATGCGTCGACGCCATGGCGGGCAACTCCTTTCGGGCAGCGGTGCCCTGCCTCGACGCTAGAAACCGAGGACCGATTCGCCAGTGACGCAACCGCTCGACTTTCTTGACCGAAACGCGCATTCGCCTGTCCCGAGCGCGAAGAATGGGGTGATGGCAGCGCGCACCGCCGACTACACGGTGCCCATCGCGCGCGTGCAGTCCTTCGTGGCCCTGGCGCTGCGCCGCGGCTGGGATATCGACACCATGATGCGGGCGGCCGGAATCTCACCGGTGTTGTTGGCGCAGGGGCGTTCTCGGGTCACCCTCGAACAGGCCAGTGCGCTCATCCGGCAGCTGTGGGCCGTCACCGACGACGAACTCCTCGGGCTGGGGCGAATGGCGGTGCCGCGCGGCACCTTTCGGCTCGTCGGCTCGGCCGTGCTGGCCACCGCGGACAATATCGGGACCGCGCTCGAACGCTACGTCGAGTTCAACAAGGTCATCCCGGGCACCCCGGAGGTGTATCTGGCGCGATCGGCGGGGGAGACCGTGCTCGCGGTGGACCTCGACCCGCTCGACCGGCCCATCGCGCTGCTCGTCGACGCCATGCTGGCCACGGGGCACCGGCTGCTGGAGTGGGCGACCGGACGCCGTATCGCGCTGCGCCGCGTGGAGGTGCCCTATCCGGAACCCGAGGATGTCGACGACTACGACCTGATCTTCGGCGCGCCCATGGTTTTCGAGGTGCCCCGAGCGGCCGTCGTCCTCGACAACACCGTGCTGCCCACCCCGCTGGTCCGCGACGAGAGCGAACTCGACCAGTTCATCGACCGCGCCCCCGCCGACCTGCTCGTCCGTCGTGACGGCGGCATCTCGCTGTCGGACCGCGTGCGGCGCGTCCTGGTCCGCGATATCGGTCACGAATGGTCCACCACCGAACAGTTGGCGGCCCGCTTCGCCATGAGCCCGCAGACGCTACGCCGCAAACTCCGTGCGGAGGGCACCAGCATTCGCGAGATCCGCGAGGGCATTCTGCGCGACGCGGCCATCGACAGCCTCACCCGCGGCACGGAAACCATCGCGGCGCTGTCACAGCGCCTCGGCTTCTCCGAGCCCAGTGCCTTCACCCGCGCCTTCCGCCGCTGGACCGGCAGCGCACCGCGCTCGTATCTGCCACGCGGACACCGGGATTGACCTAGCCGATGGTCTGCACCATATCGAGGAGCTGGCCCTGCCGGTGAACGAGGACGCGGCGCGGTGGAGCGCCGAGGCGGCGCAGCGCGGCGCGGGCCCGGCGGCGGGATCGACGGGAAATGAGCGTCGCCAATTCCTCGGACGCGGCGATGCCCTGTGCCGCAATGGTTTCCGAGGCGCGCCGGAACCAGCGGCGCTCATCGCGGCGCACCCAGAGATACACGGCGGCGAAGATCACGATGTAGAGCACCATCTTGCCGCCCAGGATCACCATGCTGTCGATACTCTCCGGACTCGGTGCGTCCCAGGCGAAATGCATGGCCGCGCCCAGCAGATAGAACTGCGCGAAGACCCGCAAGCGCCGCGCGCCGGACCATTCGCGGTGGGCGATGGCGAGCACGATGCCTATACCCGCCAGCGCGGTGAACATCCAGTGCGAGGTGACGCCCACGACGAAGCGCAGCAGGCCCACCTGCAGCGCCGCGACCGCATCGCCCTGCGCGGTGCTCAGACTCGAATTCGCCGAGTAGGTCAGGTCTTCCACCACCTGGAACCCCAAACCGGTGAAACCGCCGAGCAACAGACCGTGCATGGGCCGTCGCAGCAGCGGCCGCGCCAGCCAGGCGACGGTGAAGACACCCAGGCCCTTGATGCCCTCCTCGACAATGGAGGCCGAGATCGGGGCCGCCCAATCGGTGGCGAAGCCGTCACCGGCGAGATTCTGAATGGCTTGCATGTCATGGTCATTGGCCCACATGGCGATCCCCGGACCGACCAGGCCGCCCCACAGGAAACCCATGGCCAGGGGCAGGCGCATGCGGTGGTGCGCGCGCAGCGGATCCAGCCGCAGAATCAGCCAGCCGAAGACGAACAGGGTCGCGAGCGTGAACGGCATGGCCACGAATACATCGCCCAGGGTCAGCGCCAGCGTCGATGCCAGCTGCGCCAACGCGGCGAAGACGCCGAAGGGCAGCAGGACGAGGTAGACCCAGAACAGCAGCGACGACGGCCGCAGCGCGGTCACTGCTCGACCGCCAGGGTCTCCAGGACGGGCGCGAGCTGATCGAAGCTGGCGGTGCGGCCACTGAGCGCCAGGGTGACCACGAGATTGTCCTTGCCGACGATCGCGCACACCCCCGCCTGTCCGTCGCCCTGGCAGGTGGGACCGGCGAAACCGTTCGGGGTCTGGACCTGGCCGCCGTCGAACACGCCCTCGAAGCCTTGTAGCGCAAGCACTTCCAAGCGCCAGTCGGCCGCTGCCGGGAAGTCGGTGACGCCATTGGCCACGGTGACGATGAGTACCGTCTCCTCCGGACTCCGCACGACCGCCGTGGCCGGATCGCCGGTCGGACGCTGGGCCCAGCCGTCTACTCCGGCGAAGGTGACGGTGTCGGGTTCCTCGCCGGGCGCCGACACCGCGAGCCGTGTCCCGGCCTCGACCAGCGTCTCGCGCTCGGGCACCCGATTCGCGATGAGTGCCGGGATCGCGAGCAGGGCCGCGACGGCGGCGAGGACGAAGGCCGCCTGCTTCCCATCGTGGCCGGTACGCGGCGGCGCGCTCATGCGGGGTGCTCCTCTGATCGGCAGATACCGCCGATTCTCTGTCGCGGCCCAGCGCCTGCCATTGAGCGACACGCCAGCAACACGCGGTTGCTCGGGACATCTGGGGCGATTTTCCCGCGTGTCCGAAAAGGCCAGCGCATTCTGATGCCGGTAGCTACCGCATGGCAATGGTCCTCAGGAGCGCTGGATGGATACACCCGATCTCATCTTCACCGACGGCTCGATCATCACGGTCGACCCCGAGACGGAAGGGGCGACGGCCGTGGCGGTACTGGACGGCCGTATCCACGCCGTCGGCGGGCGCGAGCTGCTGCGCATGCGCGGTCCGGGCACCGATGTCATCGAACTGTCGGGGCGCTGCCTCATGCCGGGATTCGTCGAGGCGCACATCCATCCGGCCCGCGACCAGCTCATGTTCAGCGAGTCGGTCATCGATATCCGGCCCATGGTGTGCGGCTCGGCCGATGCGGTGCGCACCGCCGTCCACGCGGCGGTGGCGGCGGGTGGCACCCGGCCGCTGTTGTGCTACGGCCTGGATCCGGTGCTGCACAGCGGTTTTCCCGAACCCACCCGGGAGTGGTTGGACGAGCTGGCTCCCGGTCGGCCGCTGGTGATGTGGCAGAACTCGGGGCGCGTGGCCTGGGCGAACACCGCGGCCTTGGCCTTGGCCGGATTGAGCGCCGACGCGGCCGATCTGCCCGACGGGCACTTCGACCGGGACCGGTTCGGGCGACCAACCGGGAAAGCCTATGGGACACCGGCGATTCTGGCGCTGGTCGGTCGGATCGTGGGCGAGCAGCTCGACTCCGGCCTGCTGGCCAAGGAACATCAGCACCTCGCCGCCCGGGGCGTGACCCTGTGCGGCGATATGGGTTTCGCCGACGAGATGCGGGTGCTCACCGCTGGCCTGTACCGGCGCGGGCTGGCGAAGGTGCGCACCCGTTTCTACGAAATCTCCTCACCCGGGTTGGAGACCATCTGCCCGCTCGACAACGGCGACGATCTGTTCCGCCAGATCGGTATCAAGATCCGGGTGGACGGCGGCGCGACGGCCGCGACCGCCGAGCGACTACGCGCCATGGTGCGCGCCTACCACCCGCACGGCTGGCAGATCGCCTGTCGCGCCGACGATCACACCGCCACCGAGGTGGTGCTCGACGCGTACGACTCGGTGCTGCGCGAGTATCCGCGCGACGACCACCGGCTGCGCCTGGAGCACTGCGGTGCGATGACCCCGGAACAGTACCGGCGCGCCGGACGGCTGGGCGTCACCTGCTCGCTGTTCATGGACCACCTCTACTACTGGGGCGACACCGAGCCCGAGTGCGAAACACAGTGTGTGCGAGCCAGATCCGCGCTCGAGGCCGATGTGCGCATCTCCTTCCACAACGACAGCCCGGTCACCCCGGAGGAGCCGCTGCGCAATATGGCCTGCGCCATCACCCGCACCGCCCGCTCCGGTCGGGTGCTCGCCGCCGAGGAGGCCATCAATCTGGACCAGGCCATTCGCGCCCAGACCATCGACGCCGCGTACCAGCTCTTCGCCGACGACATCACCGGTTCGATCACCCCCGGCAAGTACGCCGATCTCGTTGTGCTGGAATCGGATCCGCACAGCGTGGCACCCGAGGAGCTGGCCGATATCGCGGTGCACAGCACCTATCTGGCGGGCAGGCTCACCTACCGGCGCTGATCACACCGAGCCGAGCAACTCCAGCATTCCGGCCACGGCGGCGGGCCAGGTGAACTGTTCGGCGCGACTGCGGGCCGCGTGGCGGCGCTGCTCGGCCGGTCGGGCCAGCACATCGGTGACCGCCGCCGCGAAGGCGAGCGGATCGTCGGCGGCGACCGCGCCGCAGTCGGCGGTGACGATATCGGCCAGTGCGGAGGAGCGACTCGCCACCACCGGGGTGCCTGCGGCCAGCGCCTCGAGCGCGGCCAGTCCGAAGGTCTCGTGCGGGCCGGGCGCGAGCGAGACGTCCGCGGTGGCCAGCAGTGTCGCCAACGCCGTTCGGTCGTCGATGAATCCGGTGAAGTGCACGGCCGAACGACCGTCCGACAGCGCCGGAATCGCGCGGGCGCGGCGTTCCAACGAGTCCCGGCGCGGACCGTCACCGGCCACCACCAACCGCGCGTCCACACCCTCGCGCCGCAGCGTGCCCACCGCCTCGATACTGCGGTCCACCCGCTTCTCCACCGACAACCGCCCGCAGTGCACCAGCAGCGGCAGGCCGTCGGCGGCCAGATCGGTGCGCAGCGCGCGGTCGTGGCGGTGCGGGCTGAACAGGTCCAGATCCACCCCCAGCGGCACCAACTCCACATTGGCGGCGTCGATGCGCTGGAACTCCTCGCGCGCGAAAGCCGTTGTGCAGACCACCATGTCGTAGCTCGCGGCGGTGCGGCGATTGGCCATATCGGCGGCCCGCCGGGCGGCCGGACCCGGCAGCACCTGGCCCAGCAGCCGGTCCAACCGCTCGTGCGAGATCATCACTCCCGCCACATCACGCTGCCGCGCCCAGTGCCCGAAACCCCGCAGCGTCAACCGATCCGAGACCTCCAGCACATCCGGCCGCAGCCCCGCCAGCACATCGGCCACCCGTCGCGGATCGGCCGCCCGGTAGCCGCCGGTCAACGGAATTCGCGGTGCGGGCACGGTGATTCGCAGGACGCCGGATGGCAGCATCTCCTCGCCGCGGCGCGCCCCGGGCACGATCAACACCACCTCGTGGCCCGCCGCCACATATCCCTCGCCCAGATGGTGCAGTGCGGTACGCAGACCCCCAGAGCGCGGACCGTAGAAGTTCGCCAGCTGAACTATGCGCACGTCGCCGATCGTGCAGGGCCTCGGGTTACCGGTGGCACCCCCGCGCCCAACGCCAGGTGAACACGAGCGAAATACCGGCTGGCGGCACAGCTTTTGCCCTCCTCGACGGCCTGGGATAGCTTGGCTGGGCTGGAGGGGGATCGACATCGATGGACGCGAAAGACAGACGGCGTTTACTGATCGCGCTGGCCGTCGTGGGGCTGGTGGCGGTCGGGGGCATGACCGCCGTGATCGGGCGCGCACTGCCGAGCGGCGCGACGGTCGCCGGTACCGCGGTGGCGGCCTCACCCGGTCTGGTGCCCGCGGTCGCGCCGAGCACCACCGCCCCCGCGGCCACCACCGTCGAACCCGACCCGCTGACGCTGTTGCGCCCCGGCGACTGTGTGGCGCTCGCGCCGGTCGCCGACGAACCGCCCGAACCCGCCGAGTGCACCTCGTTCGAGGCGAACTACCGGGTGTTGCAGACGGGTCCGGCGCCGTGCACCGGGCCGCTGTACAAGGTGGAGGCCAGCCGCAAGGACCGGGCCGGGAATTACGTCTACCACCTGTGCCTGGCCTACGACTGGCGGGTCGGAATGTGTTACGACACCGCCAATATGGACGAGCCCACCAAGGTCGACTGCGCGAGCTCCGGCGAGCATGTCGTGCGGGTGACCGCCGTCCTCCTCGACACCGTCGACGGCTCGCGGTGCCCGACCGACCAGAACGGCGCGGTGGCCGTCAGCTGGGACCAGCGACAGATGACCGTCTGCTTCCGAGGGTCGGACAACCCGGGCGGTCGATGACACGCCGACCCCGCGTCGGTGTTGTGGCCGCGGTCACAAATCGGACTTTACAGTCTCTGCCATGTGTCGATCGCGCTCGCGCCGCACGGCGATTGCCACGGCCGCCCTGCTGGTGACCATGCCCGCGGTGATCGCGAGCGCGGAGCCCGCACCCTCGGTCGGGCTGGCCGCCGCGGTCGAACGCGATCTCGGCATCAGCGTCGCGGAGTTCACCCGGCGCGCCCAACTCGCCGAACGGGTGGCGCTGTTCGCCGAGGACGCGCGGCAGCGCTATCCGCGCGCCTTCGCCGGAGCGTGGCTCGAGAACGCCACGCCGATCGCGGCGCTGACCGCCGGGCAGGGGGCCGAGCAGGCTCGAAAAGCCGCCACGGCAGCGGGTTTGACGGTGCGCACGGCCGCCAAGACCGAGGCGACGCTGGGGCAGCAGAAGTCGGCGTTCGAGGAGTGGCTCGGACAGCAGAGCGACGCCGTCGCCGGGGTGGTGCACGGGGTCGCCGTCGATCTGGTCGGCAATCGAATCGTGGTCTGGGCCGACCGGGCAGAGATCACCGTGCCCGACTACATCGACCCCGCGAACGTCATCGTCCGGGCGCGGGCGGTGGCCGAACCGCTGCCCAGTGGCAGCGCGGAATCCGGCAGCCTGGCCGCCCCGCCGGGAGCGCTGGCGCGTGACTACTGGCAGAACACCCCGCGCACGCCGAGCGGAGCGGTGGCCGGTGGCGATCCGTACGTGGGACATCAGGGCAGGCGGCTCGGGCACTGCTCGCTCGGATTCCACGCGGTGGACCGGTCGGGAGCGCCGGTGAACATCACCGCCGGACACTGCGATATGGCCGCGGAGGCGGCGGGGACGCCGGAGGCCACGGCGGTGCACGAATGGATTCCCGGCGAGGATTTCGGCGCGGCGCTGGGCGCGTTCGAGAAGTCGGTGTTCGGCGGTCTGGACTATGGGCTCATTCGGGTCGCCGACGCGGCGCGCGATCGCTTCGGCGGCGCGGCGGTGCGGGAGCCGGGCGCGGCGGATATTCGACTCGACGGCCACGCGATACCGGTGGTGGGCGCACCCGCGTGCAAATCGGGCGCGACCACCGGCTACACCTGCGGTGTGGTGCTCGAGGTGGACGTGACCAATGACGTGGGCGGTCACGGGCAGGCCCCGGTGCAGGTGAAGGGATTGTTCCGGACCGATATCTGCGCGCTGCCCGGTGACAGCGGCGGACCGGTCATCACCGGGACGAAGGCGCTCGGGATCTCCAGCAATGTCACCTCGGAGACGTTGACCGAGTGTCCGATTCGCGAGCCGATCACCGCCGGGTCGTTCGGGGCGCAGGTGCGCTTGTCGGCCCAGCCCATTGCCGCCGTACTGGCCGAGCATCCGGAATTGACGCTGCGCACCAACTGACCGGTTCGCGGTGCGTTCGTGACCGGTTGGTCCGCGAGCGCAATCCGAGCGATCGGCGGCCGCGAATACGCCTATATGGCGAAGGATCTCATCGTCCCCCTCGTGGTGCCCATGCTGTTCGCGGTCATCGCGGTCATCGTCTTCCTGGTCGGTGACCGGCTGCGGCCGGACAGCTGGCGGCAGAGCGACGACGAGGCCTCGCACGGCCTGGTCCTGGATCTGGTGAACATGTTCTTCGCGGCGGTCGTCGCCTTCGTGGTCGTGATCGCCTGGCAGCAGTACGACAACGCGCACGCGCACACCGTGGACGAGGCCAAGGCGCTGCTCGAAATCCACGCGGCGGCAGGGGAACTGGACGGGGCCGAGGGGCCGAGGATCCAGGAACTGGCGCAGGCCTACACCGACGAGGTGGTCTCGCGCGAATGGGCGGTCATGGACGAGGAGGGCAGGCTCAGCGCCGACGCCCAGCAGCGCCTCGACGCGCTCGGCGCCGCCGTGACGGCCGTACCGGCGACCGACCCGCAGGTGGCCGAGGTTCGCACCGGCATGCTCACCGCACTGGGCACGGTCGAGGAGGCGCGCTACGACCGCGCCTTGGACGCCGAGTACCATATGCCCCGATTCCTCTACATCGCATTGTGGTTGGCCACGGCCATGCTCTTGAGCGCGACCGTGCTCTCCGGCGTCGTGGTCACCCGCAAGAGCGTCATCATGACCGCGCTGTTCGGACTCGTCGTCGGCGGCGTGATCATCGCCGTCTATCAGCTCGACCGTCCCTTCTCGGGCGGCAACGTGGTCTCCAAGGACGCCTTCGAACTGACCCTGTCGCGCTTCGCCGACCAGGCGGGCGATACGGGAACGGGCAGCTAGCGACGGCACGGGACGAGGGGTCCGCAGATGGGAATCGGTGATACGCGAACGCGCAGGGCCGCACGGGGTTTCGGTGCGGTCTCGGTGCTGACGCTGCTGGCGGTGCAACCCGGTGTGGCACTGGGGGATCCGGGCCCGCCGCCGTGGCCGCCGGTGGATATCGCCAGCGGAAGCGCGGCACCCGGGCTCGCCGAGGCGGGGACCGGGGCCGGTAGCAGCGGGGTCGAGTTGGGTCTCGGCGGTCCGGTCGTGGCCGGTCTGGATCTCGGATCCAGCGGTGGCGCAACGGGTTCGGGGTATCGCGGCGGAGGTGTCGAGCTCGGGGTCGCGGAGACCGGCAGTGCCGCCGTCGAATCACCGACGGTGGAGCCGGTCGGTGGCACCGCCGGTGAGCTGCTGGGATTCGAACCCGGCAGTGTGCTCACCGCCTGTACCGGCAGCGCGGTACTCGGCAGTGCCGCGCTGATGCTGGGATCGGCCACGGGCAGTGCGTTGGTGGGCTTGGGTTCGAGTGGTTCCGGGTGGGTCGGGGCGGGGTCGGGACTGCTGGTGCCCGGCCTGCTCATCGGCCCGGGTTCGGTCGGCGGCGGAGCGGGCAGCGTCGTGGTGGGCAGCGCCGCGCTCGGCAGCGCGCTGCTCACCTGCCTGCTGCTGCTCCCGGTTCCGGACCCGCCGGGGATTCCGCTCGGGCTCGGGCCAGCGCCCGCGCTGGTCCCGGCGGCCGTCCCGGTCGCTCCGGCGGAGCTGCCTTCCCTCCAGTTCGTTCCGCCGGTGCCGCCGGTCCCGCCGCCTCCGGAACCGCCTGCGCCCGAATCGCTTTCACCGCCCGATTCGCGCGACTGGTCCGTGCTGCAAATGATGACGGTCATGATCATCAGCATTATCGCCGCGGCCCGCGTGAAGACCGCCAAGATCCTGCGCGGCTGAACCGCGTCGGCTATCGCGAGAACTTCGCCTCGAGTTCGGTCGCGGTGGCCTGGAGGTCGGCGCGGTCGTTGTACTTGAAGATCCCGTCGTAGCCGGATTCGGCCCGGATGGCGGCCTCCACGTCGGGGTCGTGGTAGATCTCGGTGAGCCGCAACAGGATCGGATCGTCCTTGTCCTCGGCGCGGGCGGCGAAGATATTGATGTACTGCTTCAGCTCGGGACGGTTCGGGTCGTCGGTGTAGATGACCTCCCGCTGGGTCAGCCCGGCCGGAACGGCGAAGGTGTCGTCGACGAACGCGGCGTCCACACTGTCCAGGGACTGCGCGGTCAGGGTCGGGTCGATGGTGGTGAGCCGCACCCGCGACGCGGCGGTGTCGACGTCCTCGATCTTCGAATCCCAGGTCGCGCCGCCCTTCAGCACGATCAGTCCGGCGGCGGCCAAACTCAACAGCGGCCGCACCTGATTCGCGGGATTGTTGCTGAGCGTGATCTCCCCGCCCACCGGGATGGCGGCCACATCCTTGTGCTTCTTCGAGTAGAGCGTGAGCGGGAAGATCTCGGTCG
Source organism: Nocardia sp. NPDC050406 (assembly GCF_044459025.1). Classification (NCBI taxonomy): domain Bacteria; kingdom Bacillati; phylum Actinomycetota; class Actinomycetes; order Mycobacteriales; family Nocardiaceae; genus Nocardia; species Nocardia sp. NPDC050406. Next base: position 1,821,156 of record NZ_JBITIM010000002.1, read on the forward strand.
CCCCGATCGGCACCAGGGTGTCGTTGTTGCGGGCGTTGTAATTGGCCAGGTAGCGCACGTGCTGGAACTTGTTGAGATCCACCTGACGTTGCCGCAGTGCGGGATTGGGCTGGTTGTAGTCGGAGAAGTTGGTGAACTCGACCGCGATACCGGCCTCGGCCGCCTTGCGTTCGAACACCTCCCAGTGCGCAAGTGCGAGGTCGTTCACACCGATGCGCACCACGTTCTCGTCGTGCCTCGTGCCACAGGCGGCCGTCAGGGTCATGGCGAAGAGTAGGGGAATCGCCAGGTAGCGGCGCAGTTTTCGCATTCGCGCCAAGGTAGGAGAACGAGCCGGTCGCGCGCGAGCCTTTCATTCGGCCGGATCGCAATCATTGCCGCGCGGTAGCCCGTGCCGTTTCATGGCCGGGTTCGATTGCGACGAGAATTCGGGAGAACGAGTGAATTTCCGACGGGTACTGGCGATCCCGGTACTGATGGCGGCGGCCGCGGCGCTCACCCTGACAGCGTGCGGCGATGAGGAGAGCTCGGGCACCTTGGTGCGGATCGGGACCACCGAGACCGACCCCCAGTGGGATGTGTTCGAGGAGAAGGCGAAAGAGCAGGGGATCACCTTGAAGATCACCCGCTACTCCGACTACTCCCAGCCGAACGCGGCACTGTCACAGGGGCAGATCGATGTGAATCTCTTTCAGCACCTGCAATTCCTGGGGCAGTACAACGTGGCCAACGACGAGGACCTGACGCCGATCGGGGCGACCCAGATCGTGCCGCTGGGGCTGTATTCGAAGAAGTACACGTCCGTGGCGGACTTCCCGGCGGGTGCGGAGATCGCCATCCCCAACGACCCCACCAATCAGGCGCGGGCGCTGTTCGTCCTGCGGAAGGCGGGGCTGGTGAAGCTCTCCTCGGAGACCCGCGCGCCCTCGCCCGCCGATATCGACAAGGCTGCCTCCAGGGTGCGGGTGACCCCGGTCGACGCCGCCCAGACGGCGCTGTCGCTGAACTCCGTGGACGGGTCGATCGTCAACAACACCTTCCTGCTGAAATCCGGCATCGACCCGAAATCGGCGGTGTACCAAGATGATCCGAACGACCCAGGGGCGGAGCCCTATATCAACGCCTTCGTCACCCGCGCCGAGGACAAGACCGATCCGACCTATCTGAAGCTGGTGGAGATCTTCCACGACCCCGACGTGCAGCAGAAGGTGCGGGAGAATTCGAAGGGCACCGCGGTCGAGGTCCGCCGCGACGGTCCGGCCCTGGAACAGATTCTGTCGCGGGTGCAGCAGACCATTCGCGAGCAGAAGTGAGCGACTCGACCGCCGCTGTCGAATTCCGTTCCGTCTCCAAGGTTTTCCGAGTCGGCGGGCAGGAACACACCGCGCTCGCGGGGATCGACCTGCGCATCGAGCAGGGTGAGATCTTCGGCGTGATCGGCTATTCGGGGGCGGGCAAGAGCACCCTGGTGCGGTTGATCAACGCCCTGGAGAAGCCGACCACAGGCACAGTGCTCGTCTCGGGCACGCCCATCACCGGGGTGCCGGAGTCCCAGGTGCGGCGGCTGCGTCGCGATATCGGCATGGTGTTCCAGCAGTTCAACCTGTTCCGGTCGCGCACGGTGCGCGGCAATGTCGAATATCCGCTGAAGGTGGCGGGCTGGTCCCGCGCCGACCGCGCGGCACGGGTGGCGGAACTGCTGGAGTTCGTGGGGTTGTCGGACAAGGCGCGCAGTTACCCGGACCAGCTGTCGGGTGGGCAGAAACAGCGCGTGGGCATCGCTCGCGCACTGGCCACCTCACCGAAACTGCTGCTCGCCGACGAGGCCACCTCGGCCCTGGACCCGGAGACCACGGGTGAGGTACTTCGCCTGCTGCGCAAGGTGAATCGCGAACTCGGCATCACCATCGTGGTCATCACCCACGAGATGGACGTGATTCGCGCGGTGGCCGATCGGGTGGCGGTGCTGGCCGAGGGGCGCATTGTCGAATTGGCCGACACCTTCGACGTGTTCGCCGCGCCGCGGGCCGCGCCCACCCGGTCGTTCGTGGAGACGGTGCTGCGCACCCGACCCGGGGCCGAGGAGCTCGCGCGACTGGCGGACCGGCATGCCGGGCGGCTCGTCACCGTCGATGTCGACGACCACCGCGGGCTCGGTGACGCCCTCGCCACCGCCGCGCACGGCGGGGTGCGGGTCGAGGTCGTCTACGGCGGCGTGAGCACCTTGCAGGACAAGACCTTCGGCAGCGTCACCCTGGCCCTGGACGGCCCCGACGGCGCCGTGGCCACGGTGGTCGACGAATTGGAACGGAGGGGCGCGTGAACTCCGCTGTCGTGAATCTCGCGGCCGTGCAGACGGATTGGGACAAACTGCGGCCGGTGCTGTGGGAGGCCATCGGCACCACCATCTACCTGGTGCTGCTCACGTTCGTGGTGGGCGGGCTCATCGGGCTGGCCTTGGGCACGGCGCTGTATGTCACCCGCAAGGGCGGTCTGTTGGCCAGCGCGCCGGTGCATCTGGTGCTGAACGTCCTGGTGAACGTGGTGCGGCCGATCCCGTTCATCATTCTGCTCGCCGCGCTGGGCCCGGTCACCCTCGAGGTGGTCGGCACCACCATCGGCACCGAGGCCGCCGCGTTCGTCATGATCGTGGCCGCGTCCTTCGGAATCGCCCGCATTGTCGAACAGAATCTGGTGACCGTGGACCCGGGCGTGATCGAAGCGGCCCGCGCCATGGGCGCGGGACCGCTGCGCATCATTCTCACCCTGCTGATCCCGGAAGCCTTGGGCCCCTTGGTCCTCGGCTACACCTTCGTGGTCATCGCCATTGTCGACATGTCCGCCATGGCGGGCACCGTCGGCGGCGGGGGACTGGGCGATTTCGCGCTGGTGTACGGGTATCAGCGCTTCGACTGGCAGGTCACGCTGGTGGCGACGCTGGTGATCATCGCCGGGGTGCAGGGCATCCAGTTCCTCGGCAATGCCCTGGCCCGAAAGGTGCTGCGCCGCTGAGTCACCCGTACCGGGGAGCCGGAATGCCCACCGCGACAGGCCCCTACTGGGACCTGCGCATTCCGGCTTCCCGGCCCCAACTCGCCACCCGGCGTTTCAAGGGCTCGAGCTGCTCGAAGTAGAGGATGCGCAACTGCTCCGGCGCCGAGGCCCGGTCGCCGTCCACCTGCTCCACCGACATCGCGATCACCGCCAGTTCGGCGAGGAAGTCGTCGCGCTGGCGCGGCAGTCGCGCGTGGTCCTGTGGCTCCAGGCGCGAATCCATCCGCAGCTCATCGTGTTTGCGGCGAATCTCGGCATCGACGCCGTCGATGCGCTCCCGCAGCCAGCGGCGCAGAACGGTCGGCGTCTGCTGCATGACGACGATCTCGCGAATGGACGGGATCTGGAAGACCTCCTGGCGCAGATCGTCGAGCTTCTCGTTGACGCGTGGCCAGCTCACGAAGTCGCCCGCGTCGTAGGCGGCGCGGCCCTGCTTCTCCAGCTCGTCGAGGCGCAGCCGATACCGCGGGGCCGCCGCCGGATCGGTGCGCTGAACGAGCAGCACCACACCGGTGAGCTCGTCCACCGTCTCCTCGAACTCGCTCAGCGGCGGCTCCAGGTAATCGTCCGGCCCGCGGCTGGTGAGCAGACCCTGCACGATGGTCTCGGTCTCGAGCAGCAGGTGATGCGCTTTGGCCTGGTCTTGGGTGCGGCCGACCAGCGCGTCCAGGGTGGTGAGGCGGTGTTCGATCTCCGGGGCGACCTTGGCGGCCTCGGCATGGTGGACTTCGCGGCGGATCTGCGCCCACTCGGCCCGCACGCCGGTGGCCCGGGACCGGATCCGCTCCCACGGCGCGACCTCGCGCACCGGAATCTCGATGACGGCGGTGGCGGAGCGGTCCAGGTGCGGAATGCGCACCGAGGCGTGAATGGTCCAGCCCGCCGCGAATTCGAGGGTGAGCTCCACCGCCGCGCCCGGATCCATATCCTCGGGCAGATCGCGAATGCGCACCGTGCCGATGGGAATCCAGCCCTCGTACAGCCGCACGGCGAGCGTGGTGCCGCGGGTGGCGGTCTCCAGGCGTTGATAGACGCGGTGCGGAATCTTGGTGCCCGCCTTGGCGACTCGGCACAGCTGCCGATCCAGCAGCTCCACCGAGAAGTCGTGGGCGAGAATGTCACCGGCCAGGTCGGGTACGGCGGGACCGGCGTGGGCCCGCAGGCCGAGGTGTTCGGCGGCGACCTCCGCGCCGTCGACCAGGACCCGAACGGTGAATTCGCCGGTGCCGAGCGGAACCTCGATGAACAGGAAGGCGCCGTCCGCGGTGAGGGGTTCGCGCAGCGCCGCGCCGTCACCCGACACCACCTCGACGAGAATCTCGCCGCCCTCGACCCGATCGGTCAGCACCCGACCGGCGATATCGACGAATTCCCCGTCCGGAACCAGGTTTTCCAGCTCCAGCACCCGGCTGCGGGTCGTCAGGCCGGTGGCTTTGAGCGCCGCGCCCACCGCCACCACCAGCTCCGGATGGAACAGGCGCGGGGTGAGCCCGAACTTCTCCCGCAGCAGCTCCGACACCAGCGGAATCCGGGAACTGCCGCCCACCAGCACGATCTCGTCGAGTTCGGCGGGCGCGACCCGGGCCTTGGCCAGGGCCTCGGCGCAGTGGTCGATGGTGCCGCGCAGATGGCCCGCGATGAGTTCGTCGAACTCCGGGCGGGTGAGCGGCAGATTGATACTCATCGGCGCGCCGGTGCGATCCTCGAGGTCATCGGTGATGATCTCGGTCTCGGTATCGCGGGACAGTTCGTGTTTCGCCGACTCGGCCAGCGCCAGCAGCCGGGCCACGCGCTCGTCGTCGGCGGGGTCGCCGGGCTGGAAATTCAGGTCGTAGACCGGCAATTGGGCGATCATCCAGTCCACGATGGCCTGGTCGAAATCGTAGCCGCCGAGGTAGCGGTCGCCGTCGAAGCTGCGGGAGTCGAAGCCGTCGCGCCCATCCCACGACACCACCGAGGTGTCGAAGGTGCCGCCGCCCAGGTCGTAGATGAGGTAGCGGCGGCTCGGCGCGTCCGGGTCGGTGGTCTGGCCGTTCTCGTGCATGTGCGCGAGGGCCGCGGCCACCGGCTCCATCAGGGTTTCGGCGACCTCGAGTCCGGCCTCGGCTCCCGCCTGGGTGGTCTGCGTCTTGGCGCTGGTCTCGAAGTACGCCGGAACGGTGATGACGGCGCGCTCGATCGACTGGCCCAGGGTCTGTTCGGCATTGGCCTTCAGATGCCGCAGCAGCAGGACCGACGCCTCCAGCGGGGTGAGCGTGGCGTGCCCCGCCGTGACCGGTTGGTCGGTGCCCATATTGCGTTTGAAGAACATGGCGGGCGGCGAACCGGGCTGGCGCGCTTTGCGTTTGGCGCGGGCGCCGACCACGGCCGCGCCGTCCGGACCGATCCACACCGCCGAGGGCGTGGTGAGCGAGAGATCAGGATTGGCGACGATGAGCGCCCCGCCGAAGGGCCGTAGCCGCCGCTGTTTGATCAGCTCGTCGCGGTTCGGGATATCGGCGTCGGCGGGGACGGCCACACAGCAGTTCGTGGTGCCGAGGTCGATACCGGCGACAAGGCTCATGCCGTGGCCTCCTGCGGGGGATCGGTGGGGTTGGGCAGCAGCGCCGGGAGGGCGGCGAGATCGAGCCAGTCGGCGGCGGAATTCGACTGGGAGGGCGTCGAATCGGCGGATTCGGCGGCCGCGGTCAGGGACTGGCTCAACTCCAGCAGCTCGGTGAGTTCGGGCAGAGTATCGCCCTCGGGCTCCGGCCGGTGGGTGAGCAGCTCCGCCGCCACACGGCTGGCCGGGTCGGCGAGCTGTTCCTCGGCGGCATTGATCTGCGCGACACCGAGCGGCGTGCCGAACAGCGGGAATCGGCTGGCGTCGTAGGAGATGCGCTTGCGCCGCGCGGCGATGCGGGCGCGCGCGGTCGCCCGGTCGACAGTGGGGTCGAGATCCAGGACCTGAAAGGCGGTCTCGTAGTACGGGTTTCGGGCGTTCCACGCCCAGGGGTTCACGCTCATCGTTCGTCTCTCACTACAGGAAGCCCACGTACTGACCCTGCACCGCGCGTTGCAGCCGCCCGGCGTCGACCATCAGTTCGCGGGCGCGGGCGAAGGGTTCGCGCGCGGGCAGGCCCAAGGTGATGGCGTTGTGGAAATGGGCGGCGGCCGTGCGGAATCCGGACCGGTCCGAGAAGGGGCTCTGTTGGTAGTCGCGGTAGGTCGCCATGAGTTGGCACGCGCCGAGCCAGAATTCGAAACGCGCCAGCTTGGCCGCGAACGCGGCGTGATCGGGGTCGGTGAAGGTGCGGCGGCCGCGTGCCGCGATCTGCCGGTCGGTGAGGCCGAGGGTCGCCCGAATCGGTTCCACCACTTCGGCAATGCGCTCCACGGTCGGCCGGGCCTCGGTGGACCAGCGCTCACCGCGCTGGCGCGCGCTCTCGACATGCTCGATGCCGACCTCCAGCATGAGTTCGGCGAGGGGGACATTGTCGTCGTCGATGGCCGTCCACGCCCGCGCCTCGTCCAGCGCGCGGTCGAGTGCCCCCTCGCGAATGAGGCGGCGGATGCGCGCACCCGCCTCGCGCGAGACCCGGGCGCGCGCGGCGGCGACCTCGTGCGCGGCGAAGGGCGCGTCCCGGAGCAGGTCGAGATGCGCTCGGGCGCGGGCGGAGTCGTCCAGGTGCAGTTCCAGGATTCGGCTGATGTGCGGTTCGAGCAGGTTCGCGGGCAGGTCGGCGGCGGCGGAGTCCACGGCGGCCGCCACCTCGGCGGCGGACGCGTCCGGCATGACCGCGGCCAGATGCTCGCGCAGATCCGTCCAGAAGTCCGGATCGCCGTGCAGCCGTGCCCAACACGCCAGCGCGGTGTGCCAGTACTCGAAAGCCCGGTCGTCGCCGTCGATGTCGAGCTGGTAGGCGCGCGCGTGCTCGGCCACGGCGAGATGGTGCAGGCTGCGATGGTCGCGGGTGAGGTCGGTGTCGAGGTCACGCCACAGCCGCAGCGCCTCCGGGGTGGTCGGATGGCGTTCGCCGTCGCGGCGCAGCGCCGCGAAGGCGAGTCGGTCCAGCGGGCGGGCCGGTGTGGTGTCGTGCGCGAGCCCGGCGGTGAGCTCCTCGATCCGGGTCGCCGCGTCGCGCAGCCGATCCGCCGTCTCGCCCTCGGCCGCGCCGAGCAGCCCGCGCGCGCCGTACAGCAGTAGACCGGTGGTGTCGGACCGCGAGAACAGCGCCGCGCGTGCGGCTTTCGCCAGCACCAGGCCCACCGCGCGGTCGCGCAGGGCGTGCAGGTGGCCGATCGTCTCCGGGTGGCTGGCGGCCAGCAGTTCGGGCAGCAGGGCGTGGTCGCCGCGCGAGACGGCGGTCAGGACGGCCTCCGGGGCGACGAGTGAGCGGCTGGGCCAATCCGCTCCGTGCCGGGCCACCAGCAGCCGCATCGCGTTCGCGACGGCTTGGTCGTCGCCGTCGAGCATGCCGCGCACGAGTTCGGCATTGGCCTTGATATCGGGGTCGGTTCGGGTGCGTAGCGGCGCGTCCAGGACCAGGTCGAGTTGATGGCGCGCGGCGTCCTCGTGTCCCCGTCGCAGCAGATCGAGGGCGCTCAGCAGTCGGGCGGTGGCGCGCAGCGGACTGTCGGAAGCGCGGTCGGCGGCGCTGAGGTGGGTCTCGGCGTCGCTGCCGCGCAGCACCGCCGCCGCACCGAGCACCAGGTGCCGGAACTCGCTCGGCGTGCCGGGGCCCTTCAGCGCGTCCGCCGTCGTCGTCCCGCCACGCAACCGCTGATAGGCGGTGATGTCGTGCAGCCGCGCCCGGCGTTGGTCGATGCCGGTGCCGCCGAAGCGATCCGCGACCTCGTAGCGGTGCGTGGCCGCCCGGTCGTCGCCGCGTTCGGCCGCGAGATCGCCCAGGACACAGAACCATTCGGCGCGATTGGCCGGGCCGAGGGCGTAGAGCAGTTGCCACACCGGCGAATTCGCGCCGCCGAACTCGTACTTCTCGAACTGTTCGTCGACCATCTGGACGAGCCGGGCCCGCAGCAGCTCCCGGAACCGTGCCGAGACCTGCGAATTCGGTTCCCGTACCGCCTCGGCCACGGTGGCGCACAGCGCGTTCGACTGGGTGAGCAGGCCGAGCGCCGGTCCCCAGGTGGCCGCGAAGGTGTCCGGGTCGGGCGCGCGCATCCATCGGCCGAAGACGCCGCGGGCGATGTCGTCGTCGATATCGCCGCGCCAGGACACGTCGGCGAGCACGCGCACCGCCTCGTCGGGGAACTCCACCGCGGCCGCCGCCAATCGCGCTTGCAGCGCACTGGAATTGCGGATCAGCTCGGCATCCTCGATCTGCCCGAGGAACTCCCGAATGGTCGTCAGCACCGCGCGCGCCCGCTCGCGGGCATCCGCCAAGGCGTCGGTGCGCTCGAGGGCCTGCCGAAAACCGCGCTCTTCCAGCGGAATCGACCGTACTACCGGCTCCGGGACCGCCTTCGGCGGCTCGTCGCGCCGGTCATCGTCCCTCGCCCGCCGCCATATCACTCCGCGACTCCTGCTGGCGGCCTGTGCAGCGCTGATTGCCGAGTGGGATCGCCGCCTCGTATCCCCCGGCGTTACCGTACCCCGCTCAGCCGGGCAGAGTGAATCGGAATGTCGCACCGCCCTCGGGGTGATTGTCGGCCGACACCGTGCCGCCGTGCGCGGTGACGATGTCGTGCACGATGGCCAGACCGAGGCCGGAGCCCGGGGTGGAGCGGGTGCGGTCGGCGCGGTAGAAGCGGTCGAAGACGGCGGTGCGGTCGGTGGCGTCGATGCCGGGGCCTCGGTCGCGCACGGTCACGGTCCTGTCCCGGACGGTGATGTCGATGGGGGAGTCGGGCGGGCTGAACTTGCTGGCATTGTCGACGAGGTTGTCGATGCAGCGGGTCAGCGCGCGCGACCGGGCGAGCACGGTCGCCGGATCCTCGGTGGTCACCGTGATGACGCGCGCCGTGCGGCGGCGGAAGCGCCGGGCGGTGTCCTCGGCCAACTCCGCGAGAGCGACGGGGGCCGGGTCTTCGGCGGCGTACTGGTCGGTGGCGAGATCCACGAGTTCGCGCACCAATTCGTCGAGGGCCTTGGCCTCCTGGACCAGGGTCGCCAGGACCGTGGCCTCGTCGTCGGGGGCCAGACGGCCGCGGGCGCGTTGCAGCAGTTCGGCACTGCCGCGCACCGAGGTGAGCGGGGTGCGCAATTCGTGACCGGCGTCCTCGGCCAGGCGCTGCTGCTGGGCGCGCGAGAAGCGCAGCGCCGCGAGCATGGTGTTGAAGCTGCGGGTCAGCTCGCCCACCTCGCCGGAGTCGTTGTCGGGCAAGGTGGTCGAGAGATTCTGGGTGGTGGCGATGTGGTCGGTCGCCGCGGCCAGTCGGCGAATGGGGCGCAGAATGCGGCCGATCGCCAGCCAGCACAGCAGCGCCGCGGCGGCGAGGGCGATCGCGGTGATCCACACCGTGCGCCACAGGAATTCGCGGTCGATGCGCTCCACATCGGCGTAGTTCTGGCTCACCATGACCGCGCCGCCGCCCGGGCGGCCCTTGGTGAGAATGCCGTAGCCGACGCCGTCCACCTCGATCTCGGTCTCGTTCACGCCCGCACCGGTGACGGCGATGGCGCGATCGGCGGCGGTGACCGGCAAGGGATTTCGGCCCGGCGTGAGCGGCCGCACCGTGCCGTCGGGCAGCAACAGCTGCTCGGTCATATCGGGGCGGACCGGCAGCGGCGCGTCGGCCCGCAGCAGGGCCAGCACGGTGTCGGCACGGTCGGAGAGGCCGCGGTCGACCTGGTCGGCGACCAGCGGGCTGACGGTGCGGTAGGCCGTCACGACGGCGACCACGATGGCCGCGGCCACCGCCGTCACGGCCACGAGAGTGATTCTGGTGCGCAGCATTACGCGTCTTTGATGGTGTAGCCGACATTGCGGACGGTGTGGATGAGCCGGGGCTCGCCGCCCTCCTCGGATTTGCGGCGCAGATAGCCGATGTAGACGTCCAGGGATCGGGATTCGGTGTCGAAGTCGAAACCCCAGATGTGTTCGTAGATGCGGCTTCTGGTGAGCACGATGCGCGCATTGCGCATAAGCAGCTCCAGGACGTCGAATTCGGTTCTGGTGAGGTCGAGCGCGCGGGTGCCGCGCCGCACCTCGCGGGTGGCCGGGTTCAGCGTGAGGTCGCCGACCGTGAGGGTCACCGGATCCTCGGGGGCGCTGCGGCGCAGCAGCGCGCGCAACCGGGCCAACAGCTCCTCGGTGTCGAAGGGTTTGGCCAGATAGTCGTCGGCCCCCGCGTCGAGTCCGGCCACCCGGTCGCCGACCTGGTGCCGCGCGGTGAGCACCAGAATCGGCAACCGGTTGCCGCGCCGCCGCAGGATTCGGCACAGCGACAGCCCGTCGAGCTCCGGCATGACCACGTCCACCACCGCCAGGTCCGGCTGCTGGCTCTCCAGGACGCCCAGCGCCGCGCTGCCGTCGGCGGCCTGGAGCACCCGGTAGCCCTCGAAACGCAGGAGCTGGTCGAGGGTGCTGCGGACATTCGGATCGTCCTCGACGAGGAGCACGGTCGGGGTGGTCGGTACGGTCACCGGACCATTCTGTCGGTTATGCGAATCGGACATGGCGGGCGTCGTGTCAGTTGGTGACCGGGGTCACCGGAATCGGTGGAACGGTGCGCACACAGTCCGTCGCCCCGGGGTCGCCGGTGCGCAGGAAATTCGTGACGATGCCGGTCACGCAGCCACCCGGCGCCAGATCCGGGACATGGCCGACATTCGGCACCGAGACGAAGCGGGCGTGCGGGAAGCGGCTCGCCGCGCGCTGGCCGTTCAGGTCCGGGGTGATGGCGTCCAGATCGCCCGACAGCACCAGCACCGGCACATCCGGAAGCGGTTGGGACGCATAGTCGTTGCGCGTGGTGGCGGGCCAGCCCAGGCAGACGTCGCCGCCGTCGCGCTGCGCCGCCGAGAATCCGCCCGCGCTGAACGCCCCCGTCTCACCGGCCGCGTCGATGGCCGCGCGGTACTGCTGTTCCCGTTGCGGCATCGGGCTGTTCGGATTCCACAGGGTGGGGTAGTCGTTGCACGCCACCGTGACGTAGAGGTCGATGTTCTCGGTGACCGGTACGGCGGCGGCCCGGGTCGCGAAATCCCGCAGCGGAGCGTCGTCGCCCCGGACGGCCGCGTGCAGGGCGGCGGGCACGGTTCCCAGCATCGGTTCGGGGTCCGCGCCGACACCGGAGGTCGCGGTCTCGAACAGCAGGCTGCCCAATTTGTCCTCGGTGAGGGTGAACGGGCGCTCGCCCTCGATCGCGATCGGCTGGGTGCGCAGGCGCGCGTTCACCGCGCGCAGGTCCGCGACCGCCGTCGCGCCGTCACAGACCCCCGAGCGTTCGCAAATGCGTTGCAGCGCCAGCGATACCGCCTCGGCGTTCGGACGGTTGAGGGTATCGAAGTCGTGCGGGTAGGCCCCCGACAGCACCATGGACTGCACGCTCTCCGGATGCCGCTGGGCGTAGACCGGCAGCAGGTAGGTGCCGTAGGACAGGCCGTAGAGCACCAGCTTCCGAATACCGAGTTCGGCTCGCACGGCATCGAAGTCGTCCACCGTCGCCGCCGACGTGTACCCCGCCGCTCGCGGGCCGAGCCGCTCACCGCAGCGAGCCACCGTCTCCCGCTGCTCGTTTCGCGGCAACGTCAGGTAATCCTGGTCGGGCACACCGCAATCCAACGGCGTGGACAGCCCGGTGCCGCGCGGGTCGATGAGCAGCAGATCGTGATCGTCCAGCACCGAATCCATCGCCGCCACCGCCTGCCCGACATGGTCGATGAGCGGCACGCCCGGCCCACCCGGATTCGGCGCGATGGTGCCCGCCGCGGGCGCACCCGTATGCGACCGCCGCACCAGCGCGTAGGCCACCTCGATATCCCCGAGTTCCGGCTGCCCCGCCACCAGTTCCCGGGTCACCGTCCCGCACTCCACCCGATGCCCCTCGACGGTCGGACACCAGTCCGGCGCGGCCGTCGTCGACCCCGCCCCCGAACACCCCGTGACGGCCCCCGCCGCCACCAAGATCGCCGCGACGGCACCCAGCGCCGCCCGCACACTCCCGCGCATTCTCGAACCCTCTTTCGCCACCGTGCCTCCCGGTGAGGCACGACAGCGATACTCGGCCGCCGACGTCAGACGTCCGCGAGAGCAATGACAAAAGCGTGTAAGAACCCTCGGGCCGCGGCAGGCGTCAGAGCGAAACCGGGTACACCGGCTCCTGGATCTCCGGTTTGATGCGGTGTTCGACGAAGATGCCGTGCCAGATCATGAAGACCAACAGGGTCCAGAGGCGGCGGCTGTGGTCGGAGGTGCCCGCGCGGTGGGCCGCCAGCATGGCGGTGATGGCGGCCTTGTCGAGCAGGTGATCGGTCTGGGAGTCCTGGATCTGCTGGTGCGCCCAGTCGTAGAGCTCCGGGCCGCGCAGCCAATGGCGCAGCGGGACCGGGAAACCCAGCTTCGCGCGGTGCAAGACGTGGGCGGGGACGATGCCCTCGAGCGCCTGGCGCAGCGCGTACTTGGTGGTGTCCTTGGTGATCTTCTGATCGACGGGGATCTTCTCGGCGACCTTGAAGACCTCCGGATCCAGGAACGGGACGCGCAGCTCCAGGGAGTTGGCCATGGTCATCTTGTCGGCCTTGACCAGAATGTCGCCGCGCAGCCAGGTGAACAGGTCCAGATGCTGCATGCGCGCCACCGGATCCCAGTCGCCGCCCTGCATGGCCCAGATGGCGTCGGTGACATCGCGGTGGGTCCACTGCGGGCGGAAATCGCGCAGCACCGAACGCAATTGGGCGTCGTTGAAGCTGCGGGCATTGCCGTAGTAGCGGTCCTCGAGGGTCAACGAGCCGCGGTGCAGCAGGCTCTTGCCGCGGGTGCCGTCCGGAATGCGCTCGGACAGCTTGCCCGCCAGACGGCGCAGCGGCTTGGGCAGGTACTCGAACGGCTTCAGCGACAGCGGTTCCCGGTAGATGGTGTATCCGCCGAACAGCTCGTCCGCGCCCTCGCCGGAGAGCACCACCTTGACGTGCTTGCGGGCCTCCTTGGCCACGAAGTACAGCGGCACCAGCGCCGGATCGGCCACGGGTTCGTCGAGGTACCAGACGATTTCGGGAATCGCGTTGGCGAAATCCTCGGGCGTGACCGTGCGGATGTAGTGCTTCGCGCCGATGGCTTCGGCGGTCTCGGCGGCCACATCGGCCTCGGAGTAGCCCTCGCGCTCGAACGCCGAGGTGAAGGTGAGCAGATTCGGGTTGTGCCGGATGGCCAGCGCCGCGATGGCGGTGGAGTCGATGCCGCCGGAGAGGAACGAGCCGACGGTGACATCCGCGCGCATGTGCTTGGCCACGGAATCTTCCAGGGCCTCGGCGATTTCACGATAGCGGTACTCGGCGGTGTTGGGCCGCTGGTCCGCCGGGCGCGGACGGGTGGTGGGCGCGTATGCCGTCACCTCGTCGGACTTGGCGAACGGCACCACCTTGAACCGCGGCGTGAAATAGCGCGTGATGCGCGGGGCCTGACCCGGCTCCACCCAGGCGTAGCAGCCCGATTCGAGGCGGCGAACATCCTTGTGCAGGGTCTCCGGCTCGGGCACGTACTGCAACACCGTGTAGTGCTCCAGCGCCCGCGGATCCAGGTCGTCCGAAAGGCCCAGCTGCGCAAGCAGTTCCAGCAGGCTCTTCTTCTCGCTGGAGAACGCCGTGCCGCCGGGGCCGGTGGCCAGGTACAGCGGCTTGATCCCGAACGGGTCGCGCGCCACGAACAGCTTGCGGGTCTCGGTATCCCAGATGGCGAAGGCGAACATGCCGCGCAGGCGGCTGGCGGCCTCCGCGCCCCAGTAGTGGAACGCCGCCGCGATGGTCTCGGTATCGCCCTCGGTCGCGAACATGGGCTCGGCGCCGAACTCGGTGCCGTGCTCGGCCTGCAACTGCTCGCGCAGCTCGAGGTAGTTGTAGACCTCGCCGTTGAAGGTCATGGCGTAGCGCTGCCGGTTCTCCGGCGGGCCCCAGCGCAGCGGCTGGTGCGAATGCTCGATATCGATGATCGACAGGCGGTTGAAGCCGAAGATCATGTGCTCGTCGTGCCAGGTGCCGCGCTCGTCGGGGCCGCGGTGGCGCTGGCACACCAGCGCTTCGTGGAGCTTGGCCGCTATGGCTTCGTTGGTGGTGCCCTCCGAGACGTCGGAAGTGTCAACAGTCAGATATCCGAGCAGTCCACACACTGCGACGAAAACCTCGTTTCGGGAGTCGGGGGACACCACACCCCGGGACCGGGGCAGGCAGGCGAAACTCAGTGTCCGAGTATGCCGCACGCGTCGCGCACATGCTGCCGTAGGCCGAATTCACTGGTCACCACCGTCGAGCCCAGATCGCAACCGGCTCACCGGAGTGTCGAAGGCGACCCCATCACATAGCGGCGACCGGTTTGGTCTACGCTGCGTAGTACTCGGGAACTCCCGGGGCCGGTGGCGCGTTGTGCGCCCAACCCTGAGAATTTCCCAAACGTGCTGAATATGTGTCGCCCGGCGGAAGGGAGTCCGGGCGACGCCGTGTCGAATAGACGACCAGGAAGGCGTTGAGCGTGGCGCACAAGGCGAGCGAAGCGATAGGGGCACGACCCGCCCAGGGTCGGCGGGGCCGCATCCTTCGGCGGGCCGGGCTGGCGGTGTCCTTGGGGATGACCGCGATGCTCGTCTCCGGCTGCTCGATCGATAACCCGTGGCTTCGGTTCGGCTGGCCCTCGGGTGTCACGCCGCAGGCCACCAAGATGCGGGAACTGTGGACGTGGTCGGTCATCGCCGCGCTGGCGATGGGCGTGCTGGTCTGGGGCCTGACCTTCTGGACCATCATCTTCCACCGCAAGAAGAAGGACTCCCCGGAGTTCCCGCGCCAGACCGGCTACAACGTGCCGCTGGAGCTGACCTACACGGCCATTCCGTTCGTGATCATCGCGGTGCTGTTCTACTTCACCGTGGTCGTGCAGAACTACGTGCACGAGAAGGTCTCCAACCCGGATGTCGTGGTCGACGTGACCGCCTTCCAGTGGAACTGGAAGTTCGGCTACCAGAAGGTCGACTTCAAGAACGGCGGCTTCCAGTACGACGGCGTCGATCACGCGCGTCAGGACATGAACGCGCAGATCAAGGACGAGTGCCTGGAGCGCAAGAACGACCACGGCAATCCGCAGCCGTGCCCGAACAACGGCCTGCCCGCCAATGACATCTCCTACCTGAACTACGACAAGGTGGAGACCATCGGCACCTCGAACGAGATCCCGGTGCTGGTGCTGCCGACCGGTAAGAACATCGAGTTCCAGCTGGCCGCCGCGGACGTCATCCACGCCTTCTGGGTGCCGGAGTTCCTGTTCAAGCGCGACGTCATGCCCAACCCCAAGCAGAACCACTCGGACAACGTCTTCCAGATCACCAAGATCGAGAAGGAAGGCGCGTTCGTGGGCCGCTGCGCGGAGATGTGCGGCACCTTCCACTCCATGATGAACTTCGAGGTCCGCGCGGTGTCGCCGGAGAAGTTCGAGAAGTACCTGCTGGCCCGCGAGGCCGGGCGGACCAATGCCGAGGCGCTGTCCAGCATCGATGAGTCGCCGGTCGCCGTGACCACCAAGCCGTTCAACAGCGACCGTACGGCCCGTGGTGAGGGCCTTACGGAAGCCGCCAAGTAGAGGACTGAACTGACATGAAGGTCGAAGCTCGCATCTTCGAACTGATCACGATCTTCTTCGTGCTCGTGGCCGTGGTGTACGGCTACTTCACCGCCCAGTCGCGCACCGGCGTCGAATGGGCGGGCACCACCGCCATCGTGCTGTCGGCAGGTCTGTCGCTGATCGTGGCCACCTACTTCCGGTTCGTGGCGCGTCGTCTGGACCTGCGTCCCGAGGACTACGAGGATGCCGAGATCGCGGACGGCGCGGGCGATCTGGGCTTCTTCTCGCCCGGTTCGTTCTGGCCCATCCTGCTCGCGGCCGCGGGTTCCATCGCCGCCCTGGGCTTCGCGTTCTTCCAGTTCTGGCTGATCGGCATCGGCGTGGTGTGCATTCTGATCGCCGCGGGCGGTCTGGTGTTCGAGTACCACCTCGGCCCCGAGAAGCACTGACGTAGCACCGCGAAGCGCCCCACCCGGATTCGGGTGGGGCGCTTTCGTTTTGCCCGGCGTGACCTGCGGTTCCTCGCATTTCGGACAACGCGCGCGAGGATCGGCGAAAGCTCCCACACCCCGGCGCTCGCTCGCTACGGTCAGCTGTCACTTGATCGAGCAACGGCGAGAGGACGGGATGAAGCTTCGGAATTCCACGCTGGCGGCGCCAGCCCTGGGAGCGGTGTGCCTCGGTATCGCGACGACCGGACTGGGCATCGCTCCGGCGCAGGCGACCGCGATCCAGGGCTCGTGCGAGGGCGGGCATGTGCAGTTCATGTCGGAGACCCCCATCGGCATGGAGGCCGAGCAGGTGAAGGCGCGCCTCGACGGCGATCTGCACACCTGCCAGGGCACACCCACCGAGGAGGTGGGCTGGTCCACCGATTTCGTCGGTGAGGCGAGCTGTCTGGGCGTGAAGGGGCAGCTGGATGCCATATTGCATTGGGCCGGTGGGGAAACCAGCCGGATGACCGGACCGTTCACGCTGAACGGTTATATGGCACCGGCGACCAACACCCTCCAGATCGTGGAGGGGCCGGGCACCGGCGGCACCGTGGTCATCACCACCGGGCCCATCGAGAAGGCCGGTGGTTCGGTGACGACCTGTATCGACGGGCCGCTGAAGAATGTCGGAATGCCGGTCACCGGAGCGACATTCGCGTAGGCGGATGTGAAAGGCGGGGCCCTCGATTTCGCGAGCGCCCCGCCTTTCCCCTCATCCGGCAGTACCGAAAGCTCTCACATACCGAAGGCGTGCATGAGGCGACTGGTGGAACGCGGTGCGACACCGGCCAATCCGCGCAGTGTGCGGGAGAAGCGTGGCTCCACGCGGGTGGGGCGGGTGCGAATGGCGTTCTCGATCCAGCGCGCCGCCTCGGCGGGCACCGAGATCGGATGCTCCGCGGTATAGGTCTGGGTCTCGGTATCGCCTCGGAAGGCCGGATACTGCACCGAGGTGATGCTGATACCGTGCTCGGCGAGCTCGGCGTCGGCGCATTCGCCGAAGGTGGTCCAGGCGGCCTGGGAGCTCGCGTAGGACGCGAAATTCGGTGCCGCGCCGGTGGATAGGCTCCAGGGGCCCACATTCACCACGTGACCGGAGCCGCCCGCGAGCATGGCGGGCAGCAGACCGAGGGTCAGGCGCAGCGGTCCGAAGTAGTTGGTGGCCATCATGCGCTGGTAGTCGCGGAATTTGTCCAGCGATTGGAGCACCGGGCGGCGCAGCGGGCGACCGGCATTGTTGACCAGCACATCGAGCCGGTCGAATTCGGCGAGCACCCATTCGACGAGTTGATCCACATCGCCGAGGGCGGAGATATCGCAGCGGTGCCAGCGGGCCAGGCCACCGGCTTGGACAATGGTGTTGGCGTCGGAGACCAGCAGATCCCCGCGGCGGGCCACCAGCAGTACCTCGGCTCCTTGTAGAGCCAATAGTCGGGCGGTGGCGCGGCCGATGTCGGAGCAGGCGTCGGTGATCAGGATCCGTTTGCCCGCAATGGTTTCGGAGGTGGGACGGCGGCGCTCATGGCGGAATTCGATCATGGAACAGGCAACCTTCATGTGGGATGAAAAGCCGAACCATGTATGGGCACCCCGCCGACAGTGCCGATACCGGCCGCGCTCCCAGTGTCAGCCGAGGGTCTGCTGACCGATTGCTGGAAGCGCGGCGGGTCACATTCTAATCCGTGGGGTCGTAGCGCCGGGCGCGTTCGGCCACGCAGATCTCGTCGATTCCGGAAACGATGTCGCGCAACATGTCCGAGGGCAGCGCGGCCGGGCGCAGGCGACAGGTGAAGGTGATGAAACCGTGGTCCTCGCCGTCGAGTTCACGCAGGTAGGGGGAGCGCACACCGTAGGTCATGGCGGAGATGACGGTGAAGCAGCCGGTGCGTTCGCGGTGCCCGGAGAACAGGTCGTGCAGGCCGTGGAAGACCTTGCGATAGGTGGACATGGGCGCGAAAACCGAAATGCGGTAGGCCGGTCCGCGCTCGGAGGAGCTGATGACGGTATCGGCGAGGAACTCCGCGTCGCGCAGTGTCAGCACCTTCGGAGCGAACATGAGCGCACCCGCGGCGGCGTAGCGCACCGGCATACCGGCGCGGCCGCCCGCCGAGGAAGCGATGGCGCCCAGGGACTTTCGGGCGCGGGCACCGACCTCGCGGCGGGCGCGCAGCGAGCCGGTCGGGGTGGTGGGGTGCAGGCTCGACCACTGGCCGAAGCGCACGGTGCCCAGTTTCACCTGGCCGGTGCCGACCGGTCGCGCCACCCGCAGCGGGGCGGTGTCGACCCAGCGGCCCACCTGGAGCACGGCATCGCCGGGGCGCTGGATCTCCTGGACGGACTGCTCGACGAAGGTGTCGAAATCCAGGAAGCGGTGCGCGTCGGTGGTGAGCCAGGTGTGGTCCTTGTCCACCTCGCGCACCGCCAGGGTCATGGCGGTGATGATGCCGGACCGTCCGCCGCCGCCGAGGATCTTGCGGAAGCGCTCCACATTGTGGGTCCGTCCGCAGGTGCCGAAACGCCCGTCCTGGTCGACGTATTCGAGCTCCACCACATTGTCGCTGAACATGCCGAAGCGGTGCGAGGCCGAGCTGAGCCCGCCGACGGCCGCGAATCCGCCCGCGGTGATCTCGCGGTGGTCGCCGACGATCGGCAGCCCGAGTCCGTGCGCGCCGAGGGTGCGATCGATATCGGAGAGCCGCGCGCCCGCCTGCACCCGCACCGTGCGGGCGTCGGCGTCGACCACCTGCACCCGGTTCATCTGCCGCATGGACAGCACCGAGCCCTGCTCGGGCGGCGCGAGGTCCTCGTCCGGCCGCTCGCCACCCCGGACGATCAGCGGTTTCGTGGACTGGCGCGAATCCCGAACCGTGCGAACCACATCCGCGGTGTCGCGAGGCAGGAACTCTTCGCCGAGGGCGGTTGCGGTCGTGCTCATGGCGCTACAGCTAACCACAAATCGCGAGGTTGCGTAGCCCCTCTCCGGTGGCCGCTCAGCGAGCGGGAGCGAGCCGTTGGGTGAACAGGACCTTCCCGCTGGCATCGCACAGGTTCACGGTGAGTTCGCGGCTGCGGCCGTCGATGGTGAGTTCGCCGAAATGCTGGAATTCGCCATCGAGCGGCGAGGTGTTCTGGGTCGGCGGCGCGTGCACGAAAACGGCCTGCGGGCCGAAGGTCCCGTCGAGTTCGTTGGGGCCGAACGCCCCGGCGTTGAGCGGACCGGAGACGAACTCCCAGAACTCGTCGAAGTCGGTGAAGCTGGCGCGGGCGGGCGAATAGTGGTGTGCCGCCGTGTAATGCACATCCGCGGTCAGCCACACGACGCCGGTGACCTTGTCGGCCTTGATGGCCGAGAGCACCGTGGCGATCTCGGCCTCGCGCCCCGCAGGCGCGCCAGGGTTGCCGTTGGCCGGGCCCTCGTAGGCGGTGCGGTCCTTCTGTTCGCCGTCCTTGACCGCGAGGCCCAGCGGCAGATCGTTGGCGACGATCTTCCAGGTGGCCGTGGAGCCGCGCAGACCCTCCGTGAGCCACCGGGTTTGGGCGGGGCCGAGGACGCGGCCGTCGGGGCGGGTGTTCTCGTCGTTGGCGTCCTTGTAGGTGCGCATGTCGAGGACGAAGACGTCGAGCAGCGGGCCGTAGGAGATCTTGCGGTAGAGGCGGCCGTCCACGGCTTCGCGCGGGTCGACCGGCATCCACTCGTGGAAGGCGCGCCAGGAGTGGGTGGCGAGGGTGTCCATACTGCGCTCGGTGTAGCCCTTGGATTCGGGCACCAGGCCGCCCGGGTACCAGTTGTTGACGGTCTCGTGGTCGTCCCACTGCACGATCTGGGCGACGCTGGCGTTGAAGCGGCGGTAGTTCTCGTCGGTGAGGTTGTAGGCGTAGTTGCCGCGGAACTGGTCGAGGGTCTGCGCCACAGCGGATTTCGCCTCGGAGACGGTATTGCGCCAGATACGGCCGTCGGGGAGGGTGACCGACTCCTTCACCGGGTTGTCGGCGTAGATGACGTCGCCGGAGTGCAGGAACAGGTGCGGGTCGCGGGCGGCCATGGCGGAGAAGATCTTCATACCGCCCAGATCGGGGTTGATGCCGTAGCCCTGGCCCACCACATCGCCGGACCAGAGGAGTTTGATGTCGGCGGGCGCGCTGGGGGCGGTGCGGAAGGCGCCGGTGAACGGTTCGGAGGTCGCGCCGCCCTCGCCCTCGAGGGTGACGCGGTAGTGCACCAGCTGGCCCGGCTGCAGGCCCGCGACGCGCAGGCGGCCGGTGCCGTCGGCGTCCGGGGTGAGCAGCGGGCCCTCGAAACGCTTGGCGTCGTGGAAGGATTCGGTGGCGGCGGTCTCCACGATGAGCTTCGCGGGGGAGTCGGAGCGGGCCCAGATCAGTGCGCCGTCGGTGCGGGGGTCGCCGACCGCCACGCCGTGGGTGAGGGCGGGGCGCTGCCGGACGAGGGCCGGGCCGTCATCGCGCGAGCAGGCCGCGAGGGCCGGGGCTGTCGCGAGTCCCAGGGCGGTGGTGCGGAGCAGGGTGCGTCGGGTGAGCGGGGCCATGGGGCGACCATTCAGCAATCAGCTCAACGGGGTGTGAATGGGGGGTGAAGAGCTGTGCCCCTCGAATCAACAGATTGTTTATTCGGTCGGGGCCACGGTGTCGCCGCGCCCGGCGGCGATGGCGGTCAGCGCCCGGCGGGCGGCATCGCACAGTTCGCTGTCGCGCTGCGCCGCGATGAGTTCGGTCTGGGCCTGCTGACAGCGGTGCGAGGGCAGCGGTCCGAAGCGGCGATCCGCCGACAGGACCGATTCCAGCAGGGGCACAGCGCCTTCGGCCGCCGCGCCCACCTCGCCGATCAACCGCACCGCGGCGCGGCACTCGGCATCGGCGAAGCCGGAGATCAAGGGCTCCAACGCATCCAACAACACCGGGATGGTCGGATCGGGGTCGCCGGTGATGCGCCACCAGGCCCAGGCGGCGTGTACCCGCTCCCATCGGCCCGGCGAATCCAGCCGGGTCCGAACGTGATCCGCCAAGGGCGCGGCGAGGGTGCCGAATTCGGCCAGGCGGTCGAAGTCCACCGCGACTCCGGCCTCCACCGCGTCGCCGAAAACCGAGAGGGCGACGCTGGATTCGCCGGTGATGCGCCACAACGCCCACGCGGCGGTCTGGGTGCCGTGCCATTCCTGGGGGCTGTCGGGCGGTAGTCCGGTGTCGTGGCGCGGCGGGCGCTCGGTGCCGCGGGCATAACGTTCGAGCAGTTCGGCGGCGGGCGCGGCGGGTGCGCCGATACTGCCCAGGGCCTCACAGGCCCACCGCGCGTCGCCATTGCGCAAGTAGGGCAACAGTTCCGGGAGGGCGGGGGCGGCGACCGGGCCCCAGGACGCGAGGGTGCGCAGCAGGGGATGCAGGGCGCTGTTGTAGGACTCGGTGGCGAGGGAGGCCCGGATGGCGGGCAGCAGGTCCTCGGCGTGGTCGACCAGGGGGATGAGGACGTGTTCGATGTCGAAGGGGGCCTGCAACGGTTTGATGCGGCCGCTGGTCAGCCATTGGCGCACCGAGGCCACGGCGGCCGGGTGCCGGAGGCGGGCGAGGGCCAATGTGGCCGAACCGTAAGGACTCTCGTGGTCGAGCGCGGCAATCAGCGTGGGCAGCAACGGATCGAATTCCTGCGCCGGTTGGGTGCCCGCGATGGCCGCCAGCACCGCGGCGGCGTCATCGCTGTGGTACTCCGGATCGGCCACGCAATGCGCCAGCTCCCCAAGCAATTCCGGCTGCGCGGTACGCCACTGCATCATGATCTCGGAAGTGAGGGCCACCCCGATCGCGCGCAACTCCGGCACGGCGGACCCGAAGGAGATCTTGGCCAACTCCGCGGTATCCGCCAGCGGCATCACCATGGCGGTTCGCGGGAGGCTCGGATCCGTCCGCGCCGTAGCGAGTAGTCGGAGCAGCCAGGAACTCAACATCACTCCGGTCTGCTGCGTCATGGAGTGCACGTTACCGTTTTGTGATAAAACATGCGAGGCGATCTTCTCGTGTCGTAGCTGTCGGTTAGGGTCCCGCGATGTGAACAGGGCAGAGCTGATCGACGCGGTGGCGGCCGGGGCGAGGCCGGAATACCTCTTCTTCTGGGGACATACGCCGACGCCCGGGCATACCGTCGGACGCTGGGTGCTGAGCCAGTGGTGGCCGGTCGAATTCGTGGTCGACAGCGTGAAATACCGCAGCGCCGAACATTTCATGATGGCCGAGAAGGCGCGCCTGTTCGGCGACGAGGAGATGCGCGCCCGCGTACTCGACAGCGAAACTCCCGCCGACGCCAAGAAACTCGGCCGCGCGGTACGCGGATTCGACGAAGCGGTCTGGCGGAACCACCGCTACGACATCGTGGTCCGGGCCGGTATCGCGAAATTCGGTGAGCACCAAGAGCTTCGAGATTTCCTACTCGCCACCGGCGACACAGTGCTCGTGGAGGCCGCACCGCGCGACACGGTGTGGGGCATCGGACTGGGCGCGGAAAATCCACAGGCGACCGACCCGACGCGATGGCGCGGAGAGAACCTTCTCGGCTTCGCCCTCATGGACGCCCGAACCATCCTCGCGACGAGCTGAGCGCCCGGCACATCGACCAGGCGGGGCGGAACCCACTGGGCCGAAACGGAAGTCGGTGCCGCACAAAGCGGGGTGAGTCGCTGGGGTTACGCGGTGGCACGGGAGTCGTTGGTCCCGCAGGGCATTGGGGATGTCGCGGGTCGCATGTGAAGTGGTGCGAGGGAATCGTTGGTCGCACAGGGGCGAGACGCCGCTGACTACGCGAAGTGGTGCGGAAAGTTGCTCATCGCGCGTGACGCGTGCGGGCGCGGGCGTCGCTGATCGTCCCCGAAGAGACGGGGAAGCCGCTGGTCGGGTGGGGTGAGGCGGCGGGGAAGCCGCTGGTCGGGTGGGGTGAGGCGGCAGGGCCGTCCGGGGCGGTGGGTGCGGGCTGCGGGGGTCTGCGCTCGGGGCTACTCGTTGACGAGTCGTAGTCCGGGCGCGTGGGTTTGGCGGCGGTCGACGAACCACACCATGACGCTCTGGTCGGGGGAGGGGTTCATGGTTTCGAACTCCACCTCCACCTCGCCGCGGAGTGGGTGGCGGATGCGCATGGCGCCGGAGCGGTGGGGGCCGACTCGGTGGGCTTGCCAGCGGGTGGCGAACTCCGGAAACTGTTGCAGCGCTTCGATGAGCGCGTCCAAGGCGCGGTCGTCGGCCCACTGGGTCTGGGAGGCGCGCAGTGAGGAGATGTAGGCATCGGCCACCTGCGGCCAATTGCTGATGCGCGCCGGTGCTTTCGGATGCGCGAACAGGTACTGGGCGAGGTTGGCGTCGGCTACCTCGTCCAGCAGGCCCAGGGGAGTGGCGAAATCGTCCCAGGAGGCATTGGAGGCGAGGATATTGAGGCGGCGGCCGACCACGAAAGCCGGTGTGGGGTGCAGGGAGTCGATGACCGCGCGGACGGTGTCGGTGACGTGCTCGTACTCGCGGCCGGTAATGGGGCAGCCCGCGGGTTCCATGCCCAGGGCGAGCTTGGCGAAGTGGTGGCGCTCGGCGTCGTTGAGCCGCAATGCCTCGGCGAGACCGTGCAGAATGCTGGTGGAGGGGTTGGTGTCGCGGCCCTGTTCCAGGCGCGCCAGATAGTCCACGCTCACGCCCGCCAAGGCCGCCACCTCCTCGCGGCGCAGGCCCGGTGTCCGGCGGCGGCGACCGGGCGGCAAACCCACGTCCTCGGGCTGCAACTGCGCGCGGCGCGCCACCAGAAACGCGGCGAATTCGGACTGTCCCACGCTGTCCATGATGCCTCGTGCCCGGACCGTTATCCCCGCCCTGTCAGTGCCAGGATCAAGACGGCATGGCTACCGGACCGTGGTCCGCTTACCGTTTTCGGTATGACGACTTCGACGCAGACCACCCTCGCCCCCGGCTCCTGGGCCCTCGACACCGCCCACTCCGCAGTCAACTTCACCGTCCGTCACCTGGGCATCTCCAAGGTCCGCGGCCGCTTCAACCGCTTCGAGACCGAATTCGTGGTCGACGCCTCGGGCACGGCCCAGATCGCCGCCACCATCCACCTCGACTCCTTCGACACCGGCAATCCGGACCGCGACGCCCATGCCCGCGCCGCCGACCTCCTCGACGTGGCCAACCGCCCCACGCTCACCTTCAAGGCCGCCGACGTCCGCGTCGCCGAGGACTTCCAGGTGGACGGCGAGGTGACCCTCGGCGGCATCACCCAGCCGGTCACCCTCGACGTCGAATGGGGCGGCCGTCAGACCGCACCCACCGGTGACATCCACATCGGTTTCACCGCAACGGGTTCCATCAAGCGCACCGGCTTCGGCGTAGCCACCGCCATCCCGTCGGCCATGATCAGCGACAAGGTCGCCATCGAACTCGACATCCAGCTCATCGAGCCGAAGGGGTAGCCCCCATTGGCCTGAGCGGTCACAAATCGCACCGAGCAGCCAGAAATCGCGTCGTGGCACCGATTTTCGACCGCTCAGGCCAATACCCCCAGCTCACCGCCCCAACGACGAGCCCTTCTCCTGCAGCAGCAACAACATATAAGCCGCAACCGTATCGGCATCGACAATCACGCCCGACGCGATCATCGACTCCAACTCGCCCCGCGTGAACCACGCCGAGCGCATGTCCTGCTCCTCCACTTCCCTTTCGTGTGCGCCGGGCGTCAGATCGGTGGCGAGGAAGAACCGTCCGCGCTGGCTACAGGTGGCGGGGGCCGGGGCGAGTTCGCCGAGGGGAATCATGGTCGCGGCCCGTAGGCCGGTTTCCTCGCGGAGTTCGCGGTGTGCGATGTCGAGGGGGTCGCCGTCGGTGGGCGTTCCGTCTGGGGCGGGAGGTAGGGCGCCGCCGGGAAATTCCCAACTGCGTTGCTGGAGCGGGTATCTGAACTGCTCGACCAGGTGGAAGCGGGCACCGTCCCAGGGGACGATCACGACGTAGTTCACCTTGTCGACGACCCCGTAGATACCGGTGCTGCCGTCGGCGCGGCGAATGCGGTCCTCCCGGACCGTCATCCAGGGGTTCGCGTAGACCTCGCGGGAATCGATCGTCTCCATGAGGCGATCCTGCCAGTGCCCCAGGTTCCTGGGGCTCCTCCCGGTGGGGATTTCGGCGTTGGCTGGGTGGCGACTGCACTGCCCGGCAGTCGAGAACCGGTCTGGGTGCGCGCTTTTCGGCGAGGGGATGCGGAACCGTTGCCGTGGGGTGGTGCGCACTCAGGCCGGTGCCGGTTCAGGCGGGGGCCACGCTGGTGGCGGCGCTGATGGTGTCGGCGGCGAGGGATTCCAGGTGGGCGGCGGTGAGGTTGGTGTCGGGGCAGGCCACGAGGGAGGCGGTCACCCGGGTGTCGGTGAAGATCGGGGCGGAGACCGAGACGACGGCGTTGTGGTCGGTGAGTTCGTTCGGCAGATAGTCGATGGTGATCAGGTCGGTGATCATGGCGTTGAGGCGGTGGCGCAGCGGGTCGGTGACGGGGGAGTGGCGTAGCGCCGTCAGGGCTTCGAGCATGGGGGCGGAGTCGTCGGCGAGGCGTTCCACGGCGTAGCCGCGGGTGCGAATGGCGTCGAGTACCGCGGTCAGGCGCGGGCGGTGGGCGGCGTCGGCCGATTCGATCCAGGCGGTGCGGGCCGGTTCCGGCGCCCAGGCGATGAATTCGCGGCAGACCGGCGGGGAGAGCGACAGGCGGCGGCCCACCCGAATCCACGGGATCGACGGCGTGCCGACGACCTCGGTGATGAGGATGGCGTCGGCCTCGCGTTCGGCCAGGAACACCGGAATGCCGTGCTGCGCCGCCAGTTTGCGCATCGGCTCCAGCGCGCGGCGACGCAGCGGAAAGGCGGGTTCGGCCCGCCGGGCCACGGTGATGAGCTCCAACCCCAGGCTGTAGTTCCCGTTCTCGTCCCGCAACGTCCACCCGTCCGCGCACAGTTGCGTCAACACCGCATGCGCCGTCGCCCGCGACATCCCGGTGGCGCGAACGATCGCCGCGAGCGACAGATGCTCCATCGGTCGACGCGAGAGCAGATCGACGACCTGCACCACCCGATGCGTAGGCGGTGAGGCCGCACCACCGGAAGTCGACTCGATCGCGGTATCGGGCACGTGCACTCCTAGCGGGCGGTGATGACGCGCGGGACCAGCCCTGCGGCAGGGGAACGCGCATCGGGGTATTGACCGGCGGGGGCGGGCACGCCTATCGTCGGTGTCACATTATCGAACAATAGCGTCGAATATTCGACAACGCAACTCGGGATCGGGTTCGACGCGGCGAGTGAGTGACGATGCCCACGGGATACGAGCTGTCGCACCTGACAGCGCTCGAGGCCGAATCGGTGCACATCATCCGAGAGGTCGCGGCCACCTTCGAGCGGCCGGTACTGCTGTTCTCGGGCGGTAAGGATTCGGCGGTCATGCTGGAGTTGGCGCGGCGGGCGTTCTGGCCCGCGCCGCTGCCGTTTCCGCTGCTGCACATCGACACCGGGCACAACTTCGACGAGGTGATCGACTTCCGCGACCGCACGGCCGAGCGGCTCGGCGCGCGGCTGCTGGTGGCGAGGGTGCAGGACGATATCGACGCCGGGCGCGTGGTGGAGCGGCCGGGGGAGACGCGAAATCGGTTGCAGACCACCACTTTGCTGCGCGCCATCGGCGAACACCGGTTCGACGCGGTGTTCGGCGGAGCTCGCCGCGACGAGGAGAAGGCGCGCGCCAAGGAGCGGGTGTTCAGCTTCCGCGACGAATTCGGCGCGTGGGATCCACGGGCCCAGCGCCCGGAGGTCTGGAATCTCTACAACGGCCGCCACCGCAAGGGCGAGCACATTCGCGTGTTCCCCCTGTCGAACTGGACCGAACTCGATATCTGGGAGTACATCGACCAGGCGGCCGTGGAGCTGCCCTCGCTGTACTACGCGCACCGCCGCACCGTCCTGGAACGCGACGGAATGCTCTTGGCGGACAACAGATTCCTCACCCCGCGCCCCGGCGAACAGCGCTACGAGACCACCGTGCGCTTCCGCACCGTCGGCGACGCCACCTGCACCGGCTGTGTCGAATCCACCGCCGCCACCCCGGCGCAGGTGATCGCCGAAACCGCGGTCACCCGCCTCACCGAACGCGGCGCCACCCGCGCCGACGACCGAATCTCCGACTCCGGCATGGAGGATCGCAAGCGAGAGGGCTACTTCTGATGCGTCGCAATCTCTTACGCCTGGCCACGGCGGGCAGTGTTGACGACGGCAAGTCGACCCTCATCGGCCGCCTGCTCTACGACTCCAAAGCCCTGTTCACCGACCAACTCTCGGCCATCGAGAAGTTCAGCACCGCCCGCGGCGACGCCGCCCCGGATCTGTCGTTGGTCACCGACGGTCTGCGCGCCGAACGCGAGCAGGGCATCACCATCGACGTCGCCTACCGCTACTTCGCCACGCCGCGTAGGAAATTCGTCATCGCGGACACCCCGGGGCATGTGCAGTACACCCGCAATATGGTCACCGGCGCGTCCACCGCCGACCTGGCGCTGATCCTGGTGGACGCGCGCAAGGGCGTCTCCGAGCAGACCCGGCGACACGCCTTCCTCTCGTCGCTGCTCGGCGTCGGCCACCTGGTGCTGTGCGTGAACAAAATGGATCTCGTCGACTGGTCCCGTGCCCGCTTCGACGAAATCCGTGAGGAGTTCGCCGATTTCGCCACCAAACTCGATGTCCGCGACCTCAGTTTCCTGCCGCTGTCGGCTCTGCACGGCGACAATGTGGTCGAACCCTCCCAGCACACCCCCTGGTTCCCGGGACCGCCGCTACTGGCCCACCTCGAGGATGTGCACATCGCCTCGGACCGCAATCTCATCGACGCGCGCCTGCCCATCCAGTACGTCATTCGGCCGCACGGCGACCGGCAGCGCAGCTACGCGGGCACCATCGCGGGCGGGGTCTTCAAACCCGGCGACGAGATCGCCGTGCTGCCCTCGGGGCGCACCACCCGCGTCACCCATATCTGGGGTCCCGGCGGCAGCAAGGTCGACGAGGCCGTCGCGGGCATGGCCGTCTCGCTCACCCTCGACGACGATATCGACGTCGGCCGCGGCGATATGCTCGCCCGCCCCGGCAACCAGCCGCATCAGGGCCGCGAACTCGACGCCATGGTGTGCTGGTTCTCCGACACCACCCAGCTGCGCCCGGGCGACCGGTACGCGGTGCGCACCGCCACTCAGACGTCGCAGGTTCAGGTGAGCGCCCTGGACTACCGCCTGGACGTGAACACCCTGCACCGTGTCGCCGACGCGGACCACTTGGCGCTCAACGACATCGGCCGCCTCACCCTGCGCAGCAGGCAGCCGATCATGTTCGACCCCTACCGCGACAACCGCGCCACCGGCAGCTTCATCCTCATCGACGAGCACACCGACCAAACCGTCGCCGCGGGCATGATCACCGGCCGCACCCCGGTCAAAACCCCGACGCGGCGCGGCGACATCACCTGGCACCGCTCGGCGGTCGACCGATCGGAACGGCTCTCCCAGGGCGGCACCGTCTGGCTCACGGGCCTGTCCGGTTCCGGAAAGTCCACCATCGCGGTGGAATTGGAGCGCCAGCTCATCGAGGCGGGCCGCCCCGCCTACCTGCTGGACGGCGACAATCTGCGCCACGGCATCAATGGCGATCTCGGCTTCGGCGACGACGAACGCCGCGAGAACATTCGCCGCGTCGCCGAAATCGCCGCGCTCATGGCCGATTCCGGCACCGTCGCCATCGTCTCGCTCATCAGCCCCTTCGCCGCCGAACGCGACAATGCCCGAAAGATCCACCAGGCCAAGGACCTTCCGTTCCACGAAGTCTTCGTCGACACCCCCTTGGAGACCTGCGAAACCCGAGATCCCAAGGGCCTCTACGCCCGCGCCCGCGCGGGTGAGATCCGCCAGTTCACCGGCATCGACTCACCCTACGAACGCCCCGAGCGCGCCGACCTGGTCGTCACCCCCGCCGACGGCACCCCCACCGATATCGCCGCCCATATCCGCCGAGCGCTAGGAATCGCTGACCACTGATGAACACTCGTGACACCGGCTACGAACAGGCCGCGCTACCCCTGACCGAACCCTTCCTGGCCGCCGTCGCCGAGGCCGAGAAGCTCATTGCCGCAGCACCGTTCATCCGCACCCAGGCCGATCTCGCCGAGGGCTACGACTACCTCGCCGCGAGCGTCTCCGCCTGCCTGCGCCTGTCCGGCGCGCACGGCACCACGCACCCGTACTTCGTGACCTCCACCGGCCCGTACGCCAAAATGGGCCTGGACAACCCGGACACCCTCTACTACCACGCGAATATCGAGTCCGACGCCGAGTACGTGGTGACCGGTGTGCGCGGCAGCACCGTCGACCTGAGTTTCCAAGTGCTCAAAGGCGATTACACCGCCACCAACGTCCCCAATGGCGACGACGCCTTCGACGACCGCCGCCTCGATATCGCCGAGGACGGCAGCTACGAGCTGAGATTCGGTCCCGCCAAGCAGAATCCGGGCCCCAACTACTTCGTCCTCGGCGAAGGCGCGTCCATGCTCGCCGTGCGCGAGGTCTACGGCGACTGGGCCACCGAACGCAAGGGCAGCCGCATTCGCATCGAACGCGTCGACACCATCGGCACCGCACCCGCCGAACCCGATGTGGCACAGCTGCGCAAGCGCTACCGCGCCGCCGGGAAGATGCTGCTCTCACGCCTGCACACCTGGTTCAACTTCCCCAAATGGTTCTACCTGGACCTGCCCGTCAACACCCTCACCGAACCCCGGCTCACCCCGGGCGGACTCAGCACCCAGTACTCCTCGGTCGGCCACTACGACCTGGCCGACGATCAGGCGCTCATCATCACCGTGCCGGTCTCCCAGGCCCCGTACATGGGCTTCCAGCTGGGCAGCATGTGGTACATCTCCCTCGACTACGTGAACCACCAGACCAGCCTCAATCACGCACAGGCCCAGGTGGATCCGGACGGACTGATTCGCCTCGTGGTGTCGGCCAGGAATCCGGGCATCACCAACTGGGTCGAGACCACCGGCCGCTCCCACGGCATTCTCCAATTCCGTTGGCAGCGCGTCGATCAGCCCATCACCCCCGACCAAGGCCCCGTCGCCGAACTCGTGCCCTTCGACAAGGTGTCCGAGCGCCTGCCGCACTACGAGCACAACCGCATCGACGAGGCGCGCTGGCGCGAGCGCATCGCCGCGCGCCAACGCGCCTTCGCCGACCGCCTGCTCGGCTGACCCCACCCTCTCGAAGCAAGGAATCACCTCATGAACAACCCGTTGCTGGCCGACAAGGTCGTCGTGGTCAGCGGTGTCGGCCCGGGCCTGGGCCGCTCCATCTGCACCGAATCCGCCGCCGCCGGAGCGAAAGTCGTCCTCGCCGCACGCACCGAATCGCGCCTGAAGGAGGTCGCCGCCGAGATCGAGGCGGCGGGCGGGGAAACACTGTGCGTACCCACCGACATCACCGATGACGACGCGGTCGCGAATCTGGTGCACCGCACCCTCGAGCACTTCGGCCGCGTGGACGCGCTGGTGAACAACGCCTTCTCGGTGCCGTCCATGAAACCGTTGGCGCGCACCGACTTCCAGCAGATCACCGAGAGCCTGGATCTCACCGTGCTCGGCAATCTGCGCATGACCCACGCGTTCACCGACGCCCTCGCCGAAGCCAAGGGCGCGGTCGTCATGATCAACTCGGCGGTGCTGCGGCACTCCGAACCCCGGTACGGCAGTTACAAAGTCGCCAAATCCGCGCTGCTCGCCATGTCCCAGACCCTCGCCACCGAACTCGGACCCAAGGGCGTGCGGGTGAACACCGTTGCGCCCGGCTACATCTGGAACGACCAGCTGAAGTGGTACTTCGGCGAGATCGCCAAGAAGTACGGCATCACCGTGGACCAGGTCTACGAGCAGACCGCGTCGAAGTCGGATCTCAAGCGACTGCCCGAACCCGACGAAATCGCCCGTGCCGTGGTCTTTCTGGCGTCCCCGTGGGCCAATGCCATCACCGGCCAGACCCTCGACGTCAACTGCGGCGAATACCACATCTGAGCTTTCAAGGAGTCAACAGCAATGAGCGGACGTACCGGCGTGGGCACGGTCGAGGATCTGCACGCCTCCGCCACCAAGGTCTGCGGCCTCACCGATTTCGGGCCCGACGACTACACCGAGGCCCTCGGCGTGCTGCTGGAGTCCTACCAGCGCGATGCCGACCTCACCGAACTCGGCAGCAAGATGAGCCGCTACTTCCTGCGCGGCGCACTGGTGGCACGAGCCCTCAGCGAAGCCGCCTGGCAGGCCAATCCCACCTACGCCGAAACCCCGGTCACCCGCCCGATTTTCGTCACCGGCCTGCCGCGCACCGGCACCACCGCGCTGCACCGCCTGCTCGCCGCCGACCCGCAGCACCAAGCCCTGGAAATGTGGCTCGCCGAATTCCCGCAGCCCCGCCCGCCGCGCGAGACCTGGGCCGACAACCCCGTCTACCAGCAGATCGACGCCGGATTCGCGCAGCACCGCATCGAGAATCCGGAATTCATGGGCGTGCACTACATGAGCGCCGCCGATGTGGAGGAGTGCTGGCAGCTGCTGCGCCAGACGGTGAAGTCCATCTCCTACGAGAGCCTGGCCTACCTGCCCACGTATTCGCGGTGGCTGCGGCAGCAGGATTGGACCAATGCCTATGTGCGACACCGTAAGAACCTGCAACTCATCGGCCTAGGTGACCACCGGCGCTGGGTCATGAAGAACCCCAGCCACCTGTTCGCCCTGGACGCGCTCATGAAGGTCTACCCTGACGCGCTCATCATTCAGACCCACCGCGACCCGGTCACCATTGTCGGCTCATCGTGCAGCCTGACCGAGCACGCCGCCCGCGGCTGGTCGAACTCCTTCACCCGGGACAAGATCGGTGAATCACAGCTGGAGCTGTGGTCGCGCGGGCTGCGGACCTTCACCGAATCGCGGGCGCGCTACCGCGCCGAGCAGTTCGTGGACATCCAGTTCGAGGATCTGCGCGCTGACCCGATCGGCACCATCGAGAGCATCTACAAGGCCTTCGGCATCGAATTCACCGACGCCGCCCGCGCCGCCATGCTCGCCCTCGACGAGGAGAGCAAATCCGGGGACCGCAAACCGACGCACACCTACTCGCTGGAGGATTACGGCCTCACCGAATCGCAGGTCAGGTCCCACTTTTCGCTGACCTGACACTGATCGGAAAACCTTCCAGCTATGGTTAGCGTCACCTAACACCCGATTCGTCGTGAATGGGCGTAGAGCTGGAAGGACGACGGATGAACCGAGGCTGGAACGGCACGGCGCCGGTGCGCACGCGATCACTGCGACTCGCGGCGTGCGGCGCGGCCCTGCTGGTCGCGGCGGGCTGCGGCGGCGCCACCGACACCGAGGATGTCGCCGCGCTCGCGGGCAATACCTACGCCCAGACCAACCTGGCCGCCACCAAGGCCAGCTACCACGCCCAGTTCACCTTCCCCGACATGGTGAACGCCTGGGGTCTGGCCAATCGCCCCAAGGGCGCGGGCGGGCACTTCTGGGTGGGCGCGGGCGGTATGTCGTTCCAATTCGTCGGCGATGTCACCGCCTCCCCGGATCCCAAGCTACAGCCGCTGTTCCAGGACCAGCTGAAACTCGTCACCGTCCCCGGCGCGGACTCCGACACCTCCGACGAGAGCATCGGCAAGACCACCGGCGTGGTGTTCAACCCGGCGCCGCTCACCTCGGACTTCTTCGCGGTGCGCGATCAGCCGGTGACCGTGGGCGGCGTCGAGCAGAAGCTCAGCGGCTCTTCGCGTTTCATCTTCGCCACCGATTCCGGCAAGATCTCCGCCTGGACCGAACAGGGCGCGGGCGGCGCCATCGTGCGCGAGGACGGCCCGGCGAAGCTGGTCTTCGACGGAGCCGATCAGGGGATGCAGTTCTTCGGCATCGCCCTGAACCCGGCCGGTGACAAACTGCTGGCCGCCGATTTCGGGGCGGCCCCGCAGATCCGGACCTTCGACAAGGCGTGGAAGTTGGTGCCCACCACCGGTTTCGCCAACCCCTTCGCCACCGGCGAGCCCGTCGACCCGGCGGACCCCGCCAAAGGCAAGCAGGTGCGGGCCGGTGATCCGGCACCGTTCAATGTGAGCACCATCGGCAATCGGGTGTTCGTCGCCTACGCCACCACCAAGGCCGACCCGGAGGACGCCGCCAAACTCGATGCGGGCGAAGAGGATTCGGCCGACGCCGCCGCCGAACGCGACGCCGACTTCCGCCCCGGCAAAGGCAAGGTCGCCGAATTCGACGCCAATGGCACGCTGGTGCGCACCCTCGACGGCGACGACCGATTCAACGCGCCGTGGGCGGTGACCGTAGCCCCCGAGGGATTCGGTCCGCTGTCGGGCAAACTGCTCATCGGCAATTTCGGTGGCACCGGCCGCATTCTGGCCTTCGACGACCAGAGCGGCGCGTTCGTGGACTACGTCCGCAATACGATCGGCGAACCCATCGAGATCGAGGGCCTGTGGGCCTTGATGTTCGGCAATGGTGAGAGCCTCGGCGACGCGAACGCGCTGTACTTCACGGCCGGTCCGGAGGACGAGGTGGACGGCCTGTTCGGCAGCATCCGACTGAAGTAGCTACGGGGTGCGCTGTTCGAGGGCCTGATAGCGCAGGCTCAGGCCGTCGAGGAAGGAGACGAGGGCCAACTCGAAGCTCTCGGCATCGATTTCGTCGGCCTTGGCGCGCAACAGATGCGCCTGCTCCAAATGTGGGTAGCGGTCCCGGTAGACCCGCATATCGTCCACGAACCCTCGGGAGAACGAGCCGATCGTCGCGCCCATGACCAGATACCGGGTGGCCGCGCCGATCATCGTCGCCTCGCGGGGCGGCCACCCCGCCCCGACCAGCCCCCCGTGCACGGCATCGGCCGCGCGCAGATTCTCCTCGCGCTCGCCGGGGCCGGAAGCCAAGTAGGGCACGAAATTCGGATGCCGCACCAGCGCCGCGCGATAGGACCGCGCCCACTCCATGAGCCCGTGCCGCCACTCGCCGCCCTCGAACGCCGAGGTATCCACCCGCGCCATGATCCCCCGGGCGATATCGTCGAGCAGATCGTCCTTCGTCGGATAGTGCCCGTACAGCGAGGCCGCCCGCACCCCCAACTCCGCCGCCAGCTTGCGCATGGAGAGCTCGCCCAGCCCGTCGCGGTCGACGAGCGTCAGGGCCGCTTCGCGAATCCGCTCCCGACTCAGCAGCGGCACCCTGGGCCTGGCCATCACGACCACCCTTCCCTTGAAAAACCGAACGCCGTTAGATTAACGTCTGCGGCGTAGAACCTAACACTGTTCGGTTAGGAGTGAGATGGATTTCGAACTCGGCGAATCGCATCGTGAGCTGCGCGATGTGGCCCGGGCCTGGGTGGACAAGGAAGTCGTGCCGCATGCCACCGCGTGGGATCGCGCGGAGGCCGTGGACCGGGCGATCGTCGGCAAGCTCGGCGAGATGGGGTTCCTCGGGATCGAGATACCGGAGGAGTACGGCGGGTCCGGCGGCGACGCCCTGGCCTACTGCCTGCTGCTGGAGGAGCTCGGGCGCGGCGACAGCGCGGTGCGCGGCATCGTCTCGGTCTCGCTGGGCCTGGTCGCCAAATCGATCAAGTCCTACGGCAGCGAGGAGCAGAAACGAGCCTGGCTGCCGCGGCTGTGCGCCGGGCAGGCGCTCGGCTGTTTCGCCCTCACCGAACCGGGCACCGGCTCCGACGCCGCGAATCTGACCACCAGGGCCGTGCGCGACGGCGACGACTGGCTGCTCTCGGGCACCAAGATCTTCATCACCAATGGCACCTGGGCCGATATCGCGATCGTCTTCGCGCGCACCGGCGGACCGGGGCCGAAGGGTGTCACCGCCTTCCTGGTGCCCACGGACACACCGGGATTCACCCGCACCGAGATCAAGGGCAAGCTCGGACTGCGTGGCCAGGCCACCGCCGAACTGGTCCTCGGCCAGGTCCGGGTACCGGATTCCGCGCGCCTCGGCGAGGAGGGCAAAGGTTTCCGAATCGCCATGGGGGCCTTGGACAAAGGCCGCATGGGCGTGGCCGCCGGATGCGTCGGCGTGGCGCGGGCCTGCCTGGAGGCGTCGGTGCGCTACGCCCAGGAGCGCGAGCAGTTCGGCAAGCCGATCGCCTCCTACCAGCTGGTCCAGGAGCTGCTCGCCGATATCGCCGTCGAGGTCGACGCCGCGCGGCTGTTGGCCTGGCGCGTAGCCGATCTCGTGGATCGCGGCAAACCGTTCGGCACCGAGGCGTCGGTCGCGAAACTCTTCGCCAGCGAGGCCGCGGTCAAGGCCGCCAACAACGCCATTCAGGTCTTCGGCGGCTACGGCTACATCGACGAGTACCCGGTCTCGAAGTACCTGCGCGACGCCCGCGTGCTCACCCTCTACGAGGGCACCAGCCAGATTCAGAAACTGCTCATCGGCCGAGCCCTCACCGGCGTGAACGCCATTGCCTGACAAGGAGATCCCCATGACCGTCGCCTTCGTGACCGGCGCGGCCCGCGGCATCGGCGCGGCCACCGCCCTGCGGCTGGCCGCCGACGGCGCGACCGTCGCCGTGGTCGATATCGACGAGAACGCCTGCGCCGCAACGGTCGACGCGATCGCCGACGTCGGAGGCAAGGCCCTTGCCCTCGGCTGCGACGTCACCGACGAGGCCCAGGTCGACGCCGCCGTCGACCGCGCCGCCGCCGAACTCGGCTCGCTCGACATCCTGGTCAACAATGCCGGTGTGCTGCGCGACAATCTGCTGTTCAAGATGTCGGTGGACGAGTGGGACACCGTCATGGGCGTGCACCTGCGCGGGGCCTTCCTGTGTTCGCGTGCCGCGCAACGCCATATGGTGCCGCAGCGCTCCGGCAAGATCGTGAACACCTCCAGCGTCTCCGCCCTCGGCAATCGCGGCCAGGCCAACTACGCCGCCGCCAAGGCGGGCATCCAGGGCCTGACCCGCACTCTCGCCATGGAACTCGGCCCCTTCGGCATCAACGTCAATGCCGTCGCCCCCGGCTTCATCGCCACCGAGATGACCGCCGCCACCGCCGCCCGCATGGGTATGAGCGCCGAGGAACTCCAGGCCAAGACCGCCGAGATCACCCCGCTGCGCCGCGTCGGCACCCCCGCCGATATCGCCAATGTGGTGGCCTTCCTCGCCTCCGACAATGCCGCCTTCGTCACCGGCCAGACCCTCTACGTCGACGGCGGACGCCGCCTCTAGGCGCGATGATCGTCGAGGACGCCGACTGTGAGACGAGAACCGAAGGAGCGCTTCACATGACCGACTTCGCGGACTTCGACGCCCTGCGCGCCGCCGTGGGCGCCGAGATCGGGGTGAGCGACTGGCTGACCGTCGACCAACAGCGCATCGACCTGTTCGCCGACGCCACCGACGACCACCAGTGGATTCACGTGGACGAGCAGCGGGCGGCCACCGGACCGTACGGGCGGACCATCGCGCACGGTTTTCTCACGCTGTCGCTGCTGGTCCCGCTGACCTCGCGGATCATGACCGTCAGCTGCGCCAGCGCCGCGATCAACTACGGGCTCAACAAGGTTCGCTTCATCACCCCGGTGCCCGCCGGAGGCCGGATACGCGCCCGGCTCACCCTCGACGCGGTGACCGACGTGCCCGGCGGTGTGCAGGCCGAACGCACCGTCACCCTCGAACTCGAGGGCGCGGACCGCCCGGCCTGCGTGGCCGAGAGCATCGCGCGCTATCTCGCCTGACTACCGCCCCGGACCGAACGGCTCCGCCGAGAGCGGCGTGCGATCCGGGGTCATGGTCGCCACCACCGGGATACCGGCCGCCTGGAAATTGCTCAGCGCCCGCCCGATGTGGTCGGCGGAGGTGATCAGAATCGCCGCCTGCGCATTGATGGACTCCATGAGCTTGGCCGAGAAGGCCGCGTTCTGCACCGTCGAATTCGCCTGTGTCTCGGTGTGAATCCGATGCGCCTCGATACCGCGCGCGATCAGCCACTCCGCCATGGCCGCCGCCTCCGACACCCCGTTCTGCGGATTGCCGCCGGTGACGATGAGCGGTGCGGCGGGGGAGAGCAGCGCCGACACGTATCCGGCGTGCAGCCGATTGACCAGCTCCGGCCGCATCTCGCCATCGGGCAGCAGGCCGTATCCCAGCACCACGATGGCGGTATCGGGACTGAACAGGGCGGGCAGCTCCAGGCCCGGTAGGCGCAGGGTGGTCACCGAATCGATGGCCGCGAGCACGTCTTTGGTGATTCCGGCGGCCGGATCGACCGGGAACGGGGCGGGTTCGGCGTAGGCGGGTGTGGCCGCGAAGGTCACGGCGGTGACGGCGGCCCCGGTCACCATGAGCCGCAAGGCCGTTCGGGATATGCGGCGTAGTGCCGCGGCGGTGGGAACGAGCTGGGAGAACATCGCGACGACCCCCTGGACGCAAGATGTGACGGATAGGTGATTCACATTTCGTTCCATGATCGCCCCGCGCGCTACCGCCCGGTAGCGGAATCGCCGAAGTCGATCCGTCCTGGCGCGAGAGATCAATATCGCGGGTGGGCTAGCATCGAGGAAGGCCGTCCAGTGCTGACCTGAAGTGCCGTATCAGGGAGGAAATGTGGACATCACCGAGCTGATCCTCGATGACCATCACGAGCAGCGACGGCTGTTCGCGATCCTCGAGCAGATCGACCCCGCCGAGACCGACGTGCTCGCCGCCATCTGGGAGCGGCTGGCCGCCTTCCTCGAACTGCACGCGCAGGCGGAGGAGGAGATCTTCTACCCCGCGCTGCTGGAGGTCGGGATCGCGGCCCGACGCGCGGACGGGGTGGAGGAGGAGACCCTCGACGCCATCCACGACCACAACGAGATCAGGGACGCGGTCGCCGAGGTGGCGCGGCATCCGGTCGGCAGTGCCGAGTGGTTCGCGGCTGTCGCGGCGGCGAATCTGGCCAACGGTGACCACATGGCCGAGGAAGAACGCGAGGGGCTGACCGATTTTCGGCGGCTGGCGGGGTTGGCGCGCCGCCACAAGCTGGCCGTCGCCTTCGCCGCCTACGAGGCCCGCAACTACGCGGGTGTGCCGTCCATCGACAAGGATCCGGCCGACTACATCCGCGAGGAAGAGGCGAAGCTGCGCGGGCCCGCACCCGGATCGCTGAGCGTCGGCAGCCTCAAACGGGGCTGATCGAACGGCAACAGGCTCACCGACCGCTGGCGGTCGACGGTTCCGGCAGGCGCGACCACCGCGGGATCGCTGAGTTACATCGATCTCGAAAGCTCAGGGGCCACTGGCCTTCTCGCCGACGTCGCGCACGGCCTGTCCCGGCGGATATCCGTGCCAGCGCCGATAGGCGTGGGTGAAGGCGGCGGCATCGGCGTAGCCGAGGTGCCGGGCGACCGTCTCCACGGTGAGCCCGTCGGCGAGCAGTTCGTCCGCGAGGGTCTCCCGGACCGCGTTCACCAGCGCGCGAAAAGTGGTGCCCTCCTCGGTGAGTCGGCGGTGCAGCGTCCGTTCCGAGACGTCCAACGCGCGCGCCGCGGCCGCCATGGTCGGCATGCGCGCGGGATCGCGCACCAACAGATGACGCACCCGCGCCGCCATACCGGTGAAGCGGGAGCGCTGGTCCAACAGCTCCTCGCACTGCCGCAGCACCAGCGCGGCGGTGAACGGGTCCGGGGCGGGCATGGCCTGGTCGAGGAGTTCCCGGGGAATCGTGAAGGCATCGCGGGTGGCGTCGAGGTCGATATCCAGGGTCACGCCGTAGGGCGCGACCAGCTCGCGCGCCGCCCGCACCCAGGCCGCCGCGTCCGCGCCGCCGCGATCACCGTGCTGAAATCCGCGGAACTCCAAGGGAATCGGCCGATCGAGTGTCCCGATCAGCTCCAGCACCGCGGGGGAGAGCAACAGGGTGCTGATTCGGAAACCGGCCACCAGATCGCGAGCGAGCAGAAACGGCCGCACATCGGGCGGCACATCACCGTCGTGCACCCGCACCACCAGGCCCGCGCTCGTCTCGGTGTAGGACACCTCGAAGAACAGCGACAGCAGCACGGTGTAGCGCGACAGCACCGCGATGGCCTCGCGCAGCGTGGCGCTCGCCAGCAGCGCGTACCCGAGCAGCCCGGTACTGGTGAGCGAGTACCGCAGCCCGGTCTCCACCCCGAGTTCGCGCTGATCTCCGCCGTGGGCCAGCAGATTGCGCACGACCCGCAATTCCTGCTCCGGCAGCACCACCGCCCCCGGATCGTCGAGATCGCCTGCGCACAGCCCGGTTCCGGCCAGGCACGCCTGCGCCGCGATGCCGTGCGAGCGCGCGGTGTCGAGCAGATACCGCGTCGACGCCGCCGGTCGCGGAACCTGCCACCGCGGTGGCCGATCCGAAGCCCCCATATGGCGGAAAGTACCAAGTGCCGGGCGGATTGGCACATTACTCGGTGAAAAACCGCTCTCTAGCGTCGAATACAGGACTTCTACGAGAGGGGCGGACAATGGAACCACACCTGATCGCGCTGGACGCGGGGCGGGCCGCACGCATCGAACGAGCGCGCGAGCGACTGCCCGACGAGGTGGTCGACCGCGTGGTCGCTGGCCTGTTCCGCACCGACGCCGCGATCGACGCCACCGTCGCCGATTTCGCGACCCTCGGGCGCGGCGAAGGGTGGCGACTGCTCGGCGAGGCGCTGCGCGGCCGCGACCCCGCCGGAGCGCCCGCATCGCTGACGAAACTCCTGACGCCCCTGATGAATCCACCGACCTGGTTCGATCCCGACCGCGTACGCCAGGGCGCGCGGCTGTGGTGGCGGTTCGCGCCCGCCGTGATCATCGGATTGAGCGGCACCCTGCTCACCGCCTACGCCTACGGTGACCTCAACAAGCCGCAGGCCATGAACTCGCGCTCGGAGACGATGGCCGCCCGCCGCTACGAGGAGACCTCGCGCTGGGTGCTGGCCGCCACCGAACCGGGCGCGCTCACATCCGGGGGAGCGGGCTTCGACGCCACCGTGCGCATTCGCTTCGTCCACGCCATGGTTCGTGCCCATCTACGCCGGTGCGGGCGGTGGAATCCGCTGTGGGGCGAGCCCATTCACACCACCGGCATGGCCCTGACCATCGACGGCTTCCTGCTGCTGCCACTGACCATGCACGAACTGTTCGATATGACCCTGACGCCGGAGGAGATCGAATCGGTGCGCCAGCTGTGGCACTGGATCGGCTACCTCATGGGCGTCCCCGACGAGCTGCTGCCGCACACCATCGAGGACGCCACGGAGGTCAGCCGGGCCGCCGACATGATTCTCGCGCCACCCGACGAGGACACCGAGATCCTCACCCGGGCACTGCTGAAG
Organism: Nocardia sp. NPDC050406; assembly: GCF_044459025.1. NCBI lineage: Bacteria > Bacillati > Actinomycetota > Actinomycetes > Mycobacteriales > Nocardiaceae > Nocardia > Nocardia sp. NPDC050406. The sequence continues at coordinate 1,861,858 of NZ_JBITIM010000002.1, forward strand.
GGCGGTCTGCGCGCCGAACGCGTGCTGCCGCAACCGCTGTGGGCGCTCACCGCACCCGTGCTGCGGCCCGCGGTGTCGCGTCTGGTCTGGGGCGGCTCGGCGGGCATCGTCCGCACCTTCCTCGATAGCGACAGTCGTCCGCCGCGCTATCACCCGGCCGTCTTCGCGCTCCGGCGACTCGCCGTCCTACGGGAACACCTGCGCCGCGGCGGCAGGCTCGGCACCGACCAGGAGATCGCCGTGCGCCAGCGCCGAGTGCTGGAGGGTGCGCTGAACGCCATGAAGGCCGTCGGCGCGCCGGTCCACCCGGGCGAGGCCGTCACCCCTCGATGACCGAACAGGGATCATGAGGCCGAAAGGGGAAGGCCCCGAGTCGCATTCGACTCGGGGCCTTCCGAACGGGCTACGGAACTCAGTGTCCGCTGTGCTTGCCCGCGCTGGTGTCCTGCTGGCTCTCCAGCGCGGCCAGCATATTGTGCTCTTCCTCGTGCGCGAGCTGAGCATTGCGCTCGACCTCGGCCGGGGGATCGGCGGTGAGGAACGAACCCGAACCCGGCTTGCCCGCCGAACCCAGCTTCGACATCTTCTTCGGCACCGGAGCGCCCTGGTACTCCAGGGGGATCGGGTGGCCGTGCGAATCCACCGGGCCCAGCGGCTGGTGGATCTCGATGTACTCACCGTGCGGCAGGCGCTTGATGACGCCGGTCTCCACACCGTGCTCGAGCACCGCGCGGTCGCTGCGCTGCAGGCCCAGGCAGAAGCGGTACGCGATGAAGTACGCCAGCGGCGGCGCGACCAGCAGCAGGATGCGGCCGCCCCAGGTGGTCGCGTTCAGCGAGATGTCGAACTTCAGCGCGATGATGTCGTTCACGCAGGAGATCGTCAGCACCAGGTAGAACGCGATGGCCATGGCGCCGATGGCGGTGCGGACCGGCACGTCGCGCGGACGCTGCAGCAGGTTGTGCCGGGCGGTGTCGCCGGTGAGCCGCTTCTCGATCCACGGGTAGGCGATCAGCACCGTGAACACCAGACCCATGATCAGCGCCACCCAGAACACGGCCGGAACCGTGTAGCGGCCGATGTAGAGCTCCCACGGCGGCATGAGACGCGCCATACCGTCGGTCCACATCATGTAGAAGTCCGGCTGCGAACCCGCCGAGACCTGAGACGGGTTGTAGGGACCCAGGTTCCAGATCGGGTTGATCTGCAGCACGCCACCCATGATGGCGACGACACCGAGGGTGAAGGCGAAGAACGCACCCTGGTCGGCGGCGAACACCGGCACGATGCGGGCGCCGACGACGTTGGTCTCCTTGCGGCCGGGGCCGGGGAACTGCGTGTGCTTCTGGTACCAGACCAGCGCCACGTGCGCCGCAATGAGCGCCAGGATGATGCCCGGCAGCAACAGCACGTGCGCGATGTAGAGGCGCGGAATGATGATGGTGCCCGGGAAGTCACCGCCGAACATCAGCCAGTGCAGCCAGGTGCCGATGACCGGAACACCCATGGTGATACCGCCGAAGGCGGCGCGCAGGCCGGTGCCCGACAGCAGGTCGTCGGGGAGCGAGTAACCGAAGAAGCCCTCGAACATCGCCAGGATGAGCAGCAGCGAGCCGATCACCCAGTTCGCCTCACGCGGCTTGCGGAACGCGCCGGTGAAGAAGATGCGGAACAGGTGGATGATGATCGACGCCGCGAACAGCAGCGCCGCCCAGTGGTGCACCTGGCGCACGAACAGACCGCCGCGCACCTCGAAGGAGATCTCCAGCGACGTCTCGTAGGCCCGCGACATGGTGACGCCACGCAGCGGCTGGTACGCGCCGTCGTAGACCACGTGCGACATCGACGGGTCGAAGTACAGCGTCAGGTAGATACCCGACAGCAGCAGGATGATGAACGCGTACAGCGCGATCTCACCAAGCAGGAACGACCAGTGGGTCGGGAAGACCTTGTTGATCGAGCGCTTGACGAAGGCCGCCATGTGGTAGCGCTCGTCCATTTCGTTGGCCTGTGTGGCCGCTTTGCTCGGGCTCATGAACGACGCTCCCAGAAGGCCGGTCCGAGGGGCTCGATGAAGTCGTGCACGGCGACCAGGTAGCCCTCGGAGTTGACGGTGATCGGCAGCTGCGGCAGCGCGCGGGCGGCGGGACCGAAGACCGGCTTACCCCATTCGGTCGCGGAGAACTGCGACTGGTGGCAGGGGCACAGAATCCGGTTGGTCTGCTGCTCGAACAGCGAGGTGGGGCAGCCCAGGTGGGTGCAGATCTTCGAGTAGGCGAAGTAGTCGCCGTAGTTGAAGCTCTCCTGGCCCTTGCGCTTGATCGCCTTCTCGGCGTCCTCGGTGCGCAGGCGAATCAGCATGACCGAGTTGCGAATACCGCGCAGCGACTCCAGGGTCGCGTGCTCGTCCCCGCGCCACTCTTCCTTCCAGGGGAAGACGGTCTCCATGGCACCGGCGTCCAGATCCTCCGGGCGCACCAGCACGATGTCGTCCGGACGCCCCGTGTCACGACGCAGGTAGATGGTCTGGCCCTCGTAATCCGGGGTCCAGCCCGACACCCACAGCGGCGACTTGTCGCCCTTGGCCCACGGGTTCTTCACCATGCCGCCGACGAAGACGAACAGCGCGCCCACACCCAGCAGGCCCGCGCCCAGACCGGCGGTCCGGGTGATCATCTTGCGACGGGCCAGCGTGGAGGTGTCCAGCGCGTCCTGCAGCTCGGCCACCAGCGTGCGGCGGTTGGTCTGCGAGGAGATGCCGTCGTGGCGATCCTGCACCGAGATCTCGGCCGGAATGAACTTCTTGCGGATGAGCACCACGGCGATGCCGATGGCCAGCACCGCGACACCCAGGGTCAGACCGACCAGCGGGGTGTAGAGGCTGTAGGCCGCGTTGCCCTCTTCGTTGCGGGACTTGTAGGTCCACGGCCAGAACAGGAAGACGCCGATGAGCGCGATGGCGCAGAGGGCGGAGACGCCGAACCACAGCGCCACCTGGCGCTCGGCCCGCTTCTCGGCGCGGGTGCCGGGCACCGGCCAGCGCGGGGCGCGGTAGGCGACGTCGACACCGTCCATCTTGGTGCCGAGTTCGACCAACTCGTCGCGCGACATCGCGTCGAGCTGCTCCTCGGAGAGATCCGTCTCCGGCGTGGGGTGGCTGTCCCCCATGCTGTTTCGCTCCTGTTCACTCATGATCGGGATCCGATCCACATCGCGGAACCGACCAGGGCCACGATGCCGACGACCCAGATGGCCAGACCCTCGGTGGCGGGACCGAAACCGCCCAGACCGTAACCGCCCGGAGGGGTGGTCTCGGTGGCGTCCTTGACGTAGGCGACGATGTCGCGCTTCTCCTCCGGCGTCAGCTGCCGGTCGGAGAACTTCGGCATGTTCTGCGGGCCGGTGAGCATCGCGGTGTAGATCTGCTGCTCGCTGGCGGGCTCGAGCGGCGGCGCGAACTTGCCGGACGACAGCGCACCACCCTTGCCGGTGAAGTTGTGGCAGGACGCGCAGTTCATGCGGAACAGCTCGCCACCGCGGCCGAGGTCGGCGCCCTCGATGAGCGACTCCTGCGCGATCTCACCGTTCGCGTCGCGCACCACGGTGGGGCCGCCGCCGTTCGCGGCGATGTAGGCGCTGAGCGCGTCGGTCTGGCGGGCGTCGAACTTCGGGGGCTTGCGCATGATCTGCGCCTCGTTGCGGACCGCGGGCATACGACCGGAGGAGACCTGGAAGTAGACCGCGGCCTCGCCGACGCCGATGAGGCTCGGGCCGCGATCCTGTACGCCCTGCAGGTTGACGCCGTGGCAGGTGACACACGAGGTGTCGTAGATCTGCTTACCCTCGCGCAGGAGCGCGGACTGGTCCTCGTTCGCGGTCGCGACCTGCGCGTCCGGGGTCAACGCCGATGCCGCGAACCCGGCCCCGACGAGGCCCATCATGAGCACCAGGGCGCCCGCGAAGCGCCGCTTGGTGCGTCGCTGCCTGCGGACCTTGGTGGCCTGGTCTGTCGAGGCGCTGCCGATCCCGGGGCCGCTGGGATCTGGCGCTGACGGGGGAGATGAACTCATCTGTGTCCCTTTGGAGTAGACGGAACCGACTGTGCGAAAGCTGATTGCCGAATCTCGGCTGTCCGAATTAGCGGACGAAGTAGATCGTGGCGAACAGCCCGATCCAGACGATGTCGACGAAGTGCCAGTAGTAGGAGACGACGATCGCCGCCGTGGCCTGCGCCGGGGTGAACTTGCTGAGCGTGGTGCGCACCAGCAGGAAGACGAAGGCGATCAGACCACCGATGACGTGCAGACCGTGGAAGCCGGTGGTGATGTAGAACACCGAGCCGTACACGCTGCTCGAGATCGAGGTGCCCTCGTGCACGAGGTTGTAGTACTCGTAGCCCTGGCCGAGCACGAAGAACGTGCCCATGAGCAGGGTGATGAAGTACCAGCGCCGCAGGCCGAAGACATCGCCCTTCTCCGCCGCGAACACACCCATCTGGCAGGTGAACGACGAGGCGACCAGCACCGCGGTGACCGGCACGGCGAGCTTCATGTTCAGCTCGGTCGGTTCCGACGGCCAGCCATGGGTCGCCTGCGCGCGGGCAACGAAGTACATGGCGAAGAGTCCGGCGAAGAACATCAACTCGCTAGACAGCCAGATGATGGTACCGACGCTCACCATGTTGGGCCGGTTCAGCGAATGCACACGCTGGGTAATGGCCGATCCTGGGGTCCCTACTGCGGTCGTCACGCCGGTAAGTATGACTCGTCGTAGTACGACAGGTGTAGCCGGGTGCGAAAGTTGGGCGTCCGTGTCGGAAACCCCAGCGAGAGAGGGGCTCTCGACGGTCGCCCGGCGTGTCTCGTGAGCAGGGCTTTCGCGACGGACGAGAGGGGTGAGGGCCGGTGCGAGACCCAAGGTAAGGCACGCTCCTGAGAAAAAGGCAAGAGCTCGAGCGGAGAAAGTTCGGGAATCCGCCGACGCGGAAAACCGCCAACGCAAAGAGAAGAGGACAAAGGTGGCGTCGAACTCGTGGTGGCGACGACTGTTCCAGCGCGACGCGTCGGAGCCGGACCTGGCGACGGCCGATCTCGTGGAGGTGGCGTCGAGTTTCGATGACGCCGAAGCCTGTTCGGCGGCGCTGGCCCGCGCCGTGGACTGGCAGCCCGAGCAGCCCGTGGTGCTGCGGCATCTGCTGCGGCTGCCCGCCGGGCGGGTCGAGGAGGTGCGGGCGATCGCCGCGCAGGACGGATACTCGATCCAGGACGGCGATCTCGACGCCGATCCGGTCGAGGTGGCCCTGCAGCGGGTGCAACTGTTGGACGCGCTGCACTGTTCGCAGGAGCGATCCCGCATGGCCGGACTCGCGCAGCGCCACGACGGGGAGGTCCTGGGGTGGCTCGCCTTGCAACCGCGCCGGAGCTGATCTGGGCCGCCCTCGGGATTCGGGGCCTCGGCACTGTCAACGGCACCCGGCGTGGGCGCGATCAACCCAGTAGGGCATACGAAGGCGCACCGAGGCGAAAAACATTGGCCCGGGCCACTAGGCTGCTGCCAAGCACTGGTGTGCCGAAACCACCGTGGGAGAGAAGAGCATGAGCGCGCGCAGCTGGAAGGACATCCTCGGGACACTCACCGAGGGTCGTGACCTGTCTACCGACGAAGCCGCGTGGGCGATGAACGAGATCTTCACCGACAACGCCACCTCCGCCCAGATCGCGGCCTTCGGCGTGGCCATGAAGATGAAGGGGCCCTCGCTGTCGGAGCTGTCCGGCCTGGCCTCGGGCATGCTCGACCACGCGCGGCGGGTGGAGCTCGACTTCGGGGCCGTCGACATCGTCGGCACCGGCGGCGACCGGTCGGGTTCGGTGAACATCTCCACCATGTCCTCGATCGTGGTGGCGGCCAGCGGGATTCCGGTGGTCAAGCACGGCAACCGGGCGGCGTCGTCGAAGAGCGGCGGGGCCGATGTGCTCGAGGCGCTCGGGGTGAAGATCGGGCTCGGGCCCGAGGCGGTGCGGCGCTGTGTGCGCGAGGTCGGCATCGGCTTCTGTTTCGCGCCCATGTTCCATCCCTCGCTGCGCTTCGCCGGTCCGGCGCGCAGTGAGATCGGGATTCCGACCGTCTTCAACGTGCTGGGACCGCTGACCAATCCGGCCCAGCCCCGGTCGGGCCTCATCGGCTGCGCCTTCGCCGACCTGCTGCCGACCTATGCCGGGGTCTTCGCCGACCGCGGCGCGTCGGCGCTGGTGGTGCGCGGCAACGACGGACTCGACGAGATCACCACCACCGCCACCACCGATGTGTGGGTGGTGGCGGGCGGGCAGCTGCGCCAGGCCACCCTGGATCCGGTCGGGCTCGGAATTCCGCGCGTCGACGCCAAGGCGCTGCTGGGCGGGGACGCGGCCGCCAATGCCGCGATCGCCCGCGCGATGTTCGCCGGGGAGCCGGGACCGGTGCGCGACGCGGTGCTGCTGAACTCGGCCGCGGCCATTGTCGCGTTCGAGCTGGAGGGCATCGACATCGATCTCGAGGACAAGCTGGCCCTGGCGCTGAAACGCGTCGCCACCGCGGTGGACTCCGGTGCGGCGACCGCGCTGTTGGAGTGCTGGAGCCTGCTCACCCATCAACTCGGTTCGGACTGAACGACTTTCGACGCGGCGACCGGGCGGGTGTGTTGCTGCCCGGTAGCGACCGGTCGCCACGCTAGGGTTCCGGAATGAGGCGAAAAGCCCTGGCCAGACCCGGAATGTTCACGGCGGCGGCCATAGTCGCGGCCCCGATAGCGCTCGCGGCGCTGACCGCGCTGGGTACCCGCCTACGCGGATGAGCTATTCGCCGATCGAGAACCCGGCCTCCACATCGGCGCGGGCATAGGACTTGAAGGCGATATGGGTGTCGGTGCGCAGGACGCCCGGGGTCTTGTTCACGCGGCCGGTGATCACGGTGGCGATCTCCTCGTGGTCGCGGACCCGGACGATGGCGATCAGGTCGACGTCACCCGCGCAGGAGTAGACCTCGGCGACACCGTCGATATCGGCCAGCGCCTGCGCGGTCTCGGGAATGCGGGCGGCCTCGGCGTGAATCAGCACGATCGCGGTAATCATGACGTCACTGTATTTGATCAGCCCGCACCGCACTCCACGTCGGTACGATCGAACGCTATGCGGGGGGTTCGAACGGTTGTCGCGGTCATCGGCGCACTGCTGCTCTCCGCCTGCGGTGGCGGCGACGGCGCGGGGACACCGGCCGACGTGGCGACCGGACCGCCGCGCATCGCCGAGCCCGGACCGTTCACCGGCGAGTGCGGTCACGTCACCGATGCCGAAATCCAATCCATCACAACGCTTTCCGCCCCCAGCGACATATTCCGCAACTCGGTCACCTGCCGCTGGTTCTATACCGGTCAGAGCACCGATGTGACCTTCGTGTCGTATCGGGGCAGCCCGATCGAGCGGGAGCGCGCCTGGGAAGTGCTGTGGGGCCGCCAACTCGACACCATCGAGATCGCGGGTCGTTCCGGCTTCCTCTCCTACACCCCCGACGGCGTCGACAGCGAAGTCTGCGTCCTCGCCCTCGGCCTCGGCGACGACTTCTTCGAATGGTCCTACCGGGGCCGCATCGCCGCCCCGCGCGCCTCCTGCGACATGATCCGTCGCTTCGCCGAACTGACCGTCGAGCGCTTGCGCTGACCGCCCCGCGCGCGGCGGTCCCCGGCCGCGCGTTCTCGTCATACCGGCCTGGGTCCGATGGGAACCCGACCCCACGCGTTGGAGCCCGCGGAACCGCACGGGGGTCACGGAAGGCGACGCAGCGCGGCACGCCGCCGCGAGATCCTCGCGACGTGGCGAGCGTGGCGGACGCCGTGGGTGCGGGACGCCCGCTTCGGGGTCACGTGGTCGCGGTCTCGCGGTCGCTGTGGGCGGCGGTTTCGGCGCGGGCCAGCCAGGCCGACCACGCGCCCGCGCCGAGACGGGGTTCGTGGTAGCCGTGGGAGGTGCGGACGATGCGGGTGCCCGGCTGCTCCAGCCAGCGGACGAGTAGGCCCGCCTCCTCCGGGAGTGCGCCGCGCAGTGGGGGATACGCACCGTCGGCATCCACGCCTTCCGACAACCCCTCGGCCCATCCTTCCGCCAGGTCTTCCGCCGCGCCCGATTTGTCGGCGGGGGTCGACATGAGTGCTTTGCCCGCTCTGGCCGCGGGTGTTCCTCCGGGGAGGGCGAGGCGCTCGGGGATGACGGTCTCCGCGGCGGCGACGAGGCGCTCCACCACCGGCATGGGGGCGACCCCGTGCACCGTGGTGCCCGCGGCGGCGAGGCGGGCGTGGCGGATGACGGCGAACTCCCAGCCGCCCGCGCCATCGGGGCGCGCGGCTATCAGTTCGGGGATGCGGGCCAGCGCGGTGAGGCGTTGGGTGCGGCGCAGCGCGCGCAGCACCGCCACCGTGCGGTCGCGCATTCGGGCCGCCGACTCGAAAGTCTCTGCGGTGGAATAGCTTTCGATGCGATCGCACATGGCGCGCAGCGGTTCGTCGCAGTGGCCGGAGAAGAGGGCTCGGACCGCGTCGGGGGCGCGTGTGTATTCCTCTATATATAGGGGTGCGTTTCGGGCGCTCGCGGGGCAACCGCCGACGATCGCGCTCGGGCAGTCGTGGCGACCGTCGCGCGGGATGCGCGCGGTGCAGGTGCGCAGGCCCGTGTACTCGGCGACCGTCAGCCCGACCTCGGTGGCGTCGGCGCGAGAGGTGAAGGGCCCCAAGGTGTATCGAGTCGGGGTGCGCGAGACCGCGAACCGGGGGAAGGGTTCCTCGGTCAGCGTGAGCCACCACGCGCGCTGCGGGAATTTGGAGCGGCGGTTGTACGGGGGCGCGTGCGCCATGAGCAGACGCAGCTCACGCACCCCCGCTTCCAGACCGTGCGCGCACACCACGTGATCCACCCGCGTCGCCAACTGCACCATCTCGCGCATGCGCGGCCGGGTCTCCGAACCGGTGAAGTACCCGCGCACCCGACGGCGCAGATTCACCGCCGTCCCTATATAGAGGACTTCGTCGGACGGCCCCCGGAACAGATACACCCCGGGCGCGGCCGGAAGATCCGCCGCCATAACCCGTTTCGCGCGCTGGCGCCGCGTCACCTCCGGCAGATAATCGGTCAGCTCGGTGAGGCTGTGCACGCCCAGATTGCCGACCCGGCCGATGAGCGCGTGCAGCACGTCGACCGTCGCCCGCGCGTCGTCGAGCGCTCGGTGGGTCGGCCGCGTCTGCGCCCCCAGCAATTGCGCCAAGACCGAGAGCTTCACCGACGGCGCTTCGTCGCGCCCCAGGATCCGCCGGGCCAACTGCACCGTGCACACCACCTGGAACGCGGGCCACGCGAGTTCCAGCCGCGCCGCGGCCGCCTTCAGGAACCCCATATCGAAGCGCGCGTTGTGCGCCACCAGCACCGTGCCCGCCGCGAACTCCAGAAACCCGGGCAGCACCTGCTCGATGCGGGGCGCGTCGTAGACCATGGCCGTGGTGATCCCGGTGATCTGCACGATCTGCGGCGGAATCGCGCGCCCGGGATTGACCAGGGTGGCGAACTCGCCCAGCACCTCGCCGCCGCGCACCTTCACCGCGCCGATCTCGGTAATGGCGTCCCCGTCGGGACTGGTTCCGGTGGTCTCCAGGTCCACGACCACGAAAGTCGTGTCATAGAGCGGGGTATCGAGCTCGTCGAAGGCCAACTGGTCGGGCACGGCCTGTCAGCGTAGGCCGGGGGTACGACAGCGCTCGGCCGGTCAGGCCCCGGAATTCGGCGCGGAGACCGACTCGAGACGGATGCGACAGCTGCGACGGATGGGGCTGTTTGTCACTCTCGAGGCCCTGACCTGCGAAGATGTGCCGGACCATGCGCTCTACCGGGCGATCGCATGGGGGTGAACCCTGAGTTTCGAAACCCGAAATGTCCGGTTATCTACTCGAGATTCTCGAGGCGAATGTTCCGAATTGCGAAAATATGCGAGATTGTGACCAGGGTCACATCAATCCACAAATCGCATTAATCGCAGCGGAGTGACCGGATGGTCTGCCGCTCCCTCGGGTGCGTGCTGCCGGTCTGCCAGCCCCCTGACGCTCGCCAGCCGCGCGGTCGGGCGTGTCCTGACCAGACACTACGTCGTTGACCTGGCGATATAGCGTATTAGAGCTGCCAGTCGAGGTCGTCGATGAGCGCTTGCTACCGGCCGGTAGCCGCCGCGGCGCTGCCGAGAAAACGGCCGCTGTTATCGTTTCGTGATTGGTGTGATGTTTGTCGCAGCGAAATACCCGTTGTCAACAATTTGGCGTACGCCGGGTCCTACCTCGGGTTTACAAACCACCGTTATGCGCTCGTAATCTTCCTGAGACCTCGCGGAGTCCGACCCACCAACCTGGTGCGGCGTCGCGGGGCAGATTGGAAGTACCTCACCATGGCGACCAACACCGTCAAGCGACAGGTCCGGGGCACGCAGCGCACTGCGCGGCGCGCCGTCGCGGCCGGGGCCGTGGGCGCTGCCACGCTGAGCGCGCTGCTGCTGCCCGCCACCACCGCCCAGGCTCAGCCGGTCACCGTGCCCGGCGTCGGCACCTTCGAGGTGCCGGATCAGGTCCAGCTCCCCGCTGGCATCCCGGGCGTTCCGGAATCGCTGCCGATTCAGATCCCGGCCATCCCGGGCATCGAAACCCCCGGCGCGCCCGCGCCGTTCGCCGCGCCGCAGAAGTCGGCGGGCGATCTCGCGGTCGACGCCGCGCTGAGCAAGGTCGGCGCGCCCTACGTCTACGGCGCCTCGGGCCCGAACGCCTTCGACTGCTCCGGTCTGGTGCAGTGGTCCTACGCGCAGGCCGGTGTCGACCTGCCGCGCACCAGCTACGACCAGCTCGCCACCGGCACCCCGGTCTCGGCCGACGCCCTGCAGCCGGGCGACATCGTGTCGTTCTACGGCGGCGGCCACTCGGGCCTCTACGTCGGCAACGGCGAGGTCGTGCATGCCTCCACCTCGGGCCAGCCGGTCCAGGTCGCCCCCATCTCGTCGATGCCGTTCGCCGGAGCGCGTCGTATCTGAGCTGCGAAACATGCGGCGGCCGTGACCATCTCGTGTCCTGCTGGACATACACGGCCGCCGTTTCGTAACCTTATCGAGACCTTTTCTTTCGTTTTGGGGTAAGAGACAGGGACACGCCGACGGTGGCAGCGCAGTATCGGACAACTCGAACGCTGAAACATCGAACGAGGAGACTCGTGGGTGGGGCTCTGACGGTCGGCGTCATAGTCGTCGGTGGGTACGGGGTCGGCCCCGCCACCGCCGATCCGGTGGCCGCCCCCGCCACGGCCGGGGAAGCCGTCCAACGACTCGTCGATCTGTCCCGGCAGTCCGAACAGCTCAATCAGGCGGCGCTCACCGCGCAGGCCGACCTCGATACGAAGGTCACCGCGGCCCAGGCGGCCGATGCTCAGGCCGCCGCGGCCGCTCAAACCCTCGACGCCGCGCGCGCCGAGATCAAGAAGTTCCAGCCGGTCATCGACCGCGCCGCCAACGCCGCCTACACCGGCAGCCGGGCCAACCGCCTCACCGCGCTGTTGGCCAGCAATTCCCCGCAGCAGCTGCTCGACCAGATGTCGACGCTGGCGCTGGTCGGCAATCGCACCAACGACCAGCTCAGCGAGTACAAGAAGGTCAGCGACGCGGCCGCTGCGGCGGAGTCCGCCGCCCGCAGCGCCGCCGACGCCGCCAAGGCCGCCAGTGCCGCCGCCGATACCGTGCGCAACGACCTGGAGCGCAAGCGCTCCGAGTTGCAGGGCTCCATGGCACAGGTGATCGCGGCCTGGGGTCAGCTCTCGGCCAGTGACAAGGCCGCGCTCGCCGGATCCGCCTTCCCGCCCGGCTTCGACCGCGACACCCTGCTGCGCGGACTCGTGCCCAACAGCGGCACCAGCGCGCTGGCCGCCGGACTCACCCGCATCGGCGACCCGTACGTGTGGGGCGCGACCGGGCCCGACCAGTTCGACTGCTCCGGCCTCGTGCAGTGGGCCTTCAAGCAGGTCGGCATGAATGTGCCGCGCACCAGCGAACAGCAGTCGAATTTCGGCACGCCGGTCTCCAAGGACGAGCTGCAGCCCGGTGATGTGGTGTTCTTCTATCCGGAGATCTCACACGTGGGCATCTACGCGGGCAATGGTCTGATGCTGCACGCCTCCACCTTCGGTGTGCCGGTCGCGGTCGCGCCGATGAGCTCCACCCCGTTCCATTCGGCACGACGGTTCTGATTCGACGAGGCTGGGATGAGCGCACTGCGGCGGGTTCGAGGGTGGCTGGGTACGCGGCGTCGCTTCCAGTTCGTCCTCACCGTCGCCATGGTGACCGCGCTGACGGCGGCGTGCTGCGCGCTGGTCATGATGCCCGATTCGGTGGTGCCGAAGCTGCGGGCCGTGGTGCCCGCCGCGGCGGTGCCGCAGTCCGACGCGGTCGACGATCCGCAGCTGCCGGGCCTGCGCCGCAGTATGGACTCCTACGGCGAGGTGGTCGCCCAGACCGTCGCCACCGGTGCGGGCCGCGCGGGAATCGTCTTGGGGCACACCGCCTATCGCGCGGATATTCAGGTGCTCGCCGAGGAGTTGAGCGCCGCCACCGCCGCGGTCACCGAGCTGTGGGGGCCGCAGTGGTCGCAGCGGCCGGTGGTCGTGATCGCCTCCAGCCCTTCGGAATTCGCCAGCCTCACCCATGCCGTCGGGGAGGTGCCCGCCGAGGTCGCCGCCGCCACCGTCGCGGATCCGTTCCATCCCGGCACCCGGCCCACCGGGCAGCGCGTGGTGTTCGGACCCGACGCGGGTCGTCGCCTCGGACCCGATGGCCTGCGCGCGGTGCTGCGCCACGAACTCACCCATATCGCCACGCGCGCGGACACCGTCGACGGTTCGCCGCAGTGGATGCTCGAGGGCTTCGCCGAATACCTCTCCCATCGCGGGCGAGACGGCGCGGCCGCCGAGATCGCGCCGACCCTCGCGGCGCGCGCCAGAACCGGAGATTTCCCCCGGGATCTCCCCTCGGACGCGGTATTCGCTCCTACCGGTGGCCAGGCCGCCCTCGCCTATGAACAGGCGTGGTCGGCATGTGCGTTCGTCGCCGCCGAATTCGGCGAGGCGAAGCTGGTGAACCTGTACCGCGCCCTCGCGACGGGGCCCAAGGACGACGCGGCCGTGGACGACATCCTCCGCCACACCTTGGGAACCCCGCGCGAGGGCTTCCTGGCCCGCTGGCGCTCCTGGATCGCGGCGCGCACCGCGGCGGGGGCGTGAGGTCGGCGGCTAGCGCGTCGGCCGCGCGACCAACGCGTGGAACGGCACCGTGCCGCCCGAGACCGGCCGGTCCTCGACGCTGAAGCCCGCACCCTGGAGTGCGGCGATGACATCGGCCACCGCGCGCAGGCGGAATCCGTATTCGGTGAACGGCATTTTCGCCATGGCGTCCGGATCGCCGATGCCGACGACCAGGCGGCCCTTCGGACGCAGCACGCGCGCCAGTTCGGCACAGGCGCGGTCCAGGTCGGGCACGAAATAGAGGGTGTTGACGGTGATGACGGCATCGAGGCTGTCGGCGTCGAAGGGCAGCTTGTCCATCGAACCCTCGAGCAGTCGCAGTCGGCCCGAACCGATCTCGCTGGTGAACCGGCGGCGGGCGCCGTCCAGCATGTCGTGGGAGATCTCGACGCCGTAGACCACCCCGTCCGCCCCGGCTCGTTCCAGCAGCAGCGGCAGTCCCACCCCGCCCCCGAAGCCGATATCGGCGGCGGACTCGCCCGCGGTCACCTCGGCCGCCGTGACCGAGGCGGCGACCACCGTCCTGTTGCCGCGATTGAGCACTAGGGCGACGAGCTTTCCGAGCGGTCCGCGCGGATGGCCGAGCTGACCCGCGAGAATCGACATGGCCTTACCGACAACAGTTTTCATATGTGAACCCTATTCGCGCGGCGTCCCCGTCGCCACCGATTCGGCGAGGACGCGGAACCGGCGCAGGTCGTCGCCGAGGGTGCGGCGCAGGAGCCAGCCGAACAGCAGGACGACGACGCGGTCCATTCCACGCGGCGACAACCGGGTCTCCAGGCGCACCACACAGCGGTTCGCGTCGATCGCGGTCAGGGTGCGGGTTCCGGTGGCGGCGACTCCACTGGTGGTGCGCCAGCGGAAGGCGCGACCGGGCTCGACCTCGACCACCTCGCCGTCGTTGCGGTAGGTGCGGCCGCCGAAACGCAATTCCTCGGCGGTGCGGGTGCCGACCGCGACCGGGCCGCGAGGCTCCGGGCTCATGGTGCGCACCCCGTGACGCCAGCGCGGATCGACGTCGTAGTCGGCCAGCAGCGGCCACACCGCCGCCGCGGGCCGGTGGATTTCGGTGCTCGCGCGCAGCGTCGTCATCGCGGATCACCGAGCGCGGCGCGCAGGGCGGGTGTGTCGACGTAGGCCTCGAAGCCGACGACGAGGCCGTCGCGCACCTGCCAGACATGCACCTCGGGGACGTCGAAAGCGTTGCCCGCCAGGGTGTTTCCCACCGATCGGCCGATCTGGACGACGCGGTCACCGGCCTGGAAGGTGCGCTCGTGCAGCACCTTGCTGTCCACGTGCGCGAGCAGTTTCGTGAGGAATTCGACGGCCCCGGGGCGTCCGCGATAGTGGCCGCCCCACGGCAGTTCGGTGGTCTGCCGGATCTGTATATCCGGGGCGAACAAGCGTTCCACGAGGGTGAGATCGCGGGTGTCGAAGGCGCGGTAGACCTGGGCGATGAGATCGAGATCGGAGTCGGACATAGGAATGATGGTCGCCGCGCACGGGCCCGCGGTGCCATAGTCGGAGGGGTAACGGAGAGGAATCGGCCATGGGATTCGGAAAACCCGGTCGACCCAGGGAAGATCGGATCGCCCGGCAACAGGAGATCTTCACCGCCGTACGGCCCCTGCTGTCGCCGGGGCAGGTGCGGGAACTGACCATGGCGCGCGCCGCCCGACAGGCACACCTCTCGGTGGGCGGGCTGTACCACTACTTTCCGTCGAAACGGCGGCTCGTGCTCTTCGGCATCGACCCGGAGAACCTGCAACGGGTCTGCGCGGACTTTCGGCGCGAACACGCCCATCTCGTCGACGCCGACCCGCTGGGGTTGCTGCACGCCGGGCTGGTCACCCTGTCCTGGGCCGCGCTGCACTATGTGCGACCCTCGGCGCTGGCGGCCATCGAACTCGATCTCGCGGCCTTCCGCAGCGGGATGGACGAGATCCTCAACACCGAACTGATCGGACTCATGGAGACGGTGTCGCGGGCCTGCCCGGATCTCACCGCCGCGCAGGCGGGCGAGCTGCAGACCACGCTGCGGCGGGTGTGCACCCTCGCCTTCGTCGATCCGACCCTGACCCGCACCCAGCTACACGATCAGTTGCGGGCCACCGTCGACGGCACCCTGATGAACGTTCGGCGGGTGTCCGGGGCGGTGAGCCCGGTGCAGTAGTTTGGGGGGCATGGGGCGAACTCTCCTGGTTACCAATGATTTCCCGCCGCGTCCCGGCGGCATCCAGTCCTATCTGCAGGCGCTCGCCCTCCAGCTGCCGCCGGACGAACTGGTCGTGTACGCGCCGCGCTGGCGGGGCGACAGCCATTGGAAATTCGATGCGCGCCAACCGTTCCAGGTGGTGCGCCACCCCACCACCCTGATGTTGCCGACGCCCCTGGTGATTCGGCGGGCCAAGAAGCTGCTGCGCGACGAACAGTGCGACAGCGTGTGGTTCGGGGCCGCCGCGCCGCTGGCGCTCATGTCGCCCATGCTGCGCTCGGCGGGCGCCGAGCGGATTCTGGCCTCCACGCACGGCCACGAGGTCGGCTGGTCCATGCTGCCCGCGGCGCGGCAGGCGCTGCGGGTGATCGGCGATCACACCGATGTCGTCACCTATGTCAGCAAGTACACGCGGCGGCGGTTCGCGGCCGCCTTCGGGGCGCAGGCGGCGCTGGAATACCTGCCGCCCGCCGTGGATTCCGAGGTGTTCAAACCCGATCCGGCGGCGCGCGCCGAACTGCGGGCGCGCTACGGGCTGGGGGAGCGGCCCACCATTCTGTGCCTGTCGCGGCTGGTGCCGCGCAAGGGACAGGATGTGCTGATCCTGGCCATGCGCACCATTCGCGAGCGGATTCCCGGGGCCGTGCTGGTGATCGCGGGCGGCGGACCGTACGAGCAGAAGTTGAAGGCTCTCGCCCAGGCCATGGGGGTCGCCGAGGATGTGGTCTTCACCGGGCGGGTGCCCTCGGCCGAGCTGGCGGCGCACCACACCATCGCCGATGTGTTCGCCATGCCGTGCCGCACCCGCGGCTTCGGGCTCGACGTGGAGGGTCTGGGCATCGTCTTCCTGGAGGCCTCCGCGTCCGGAGTGCCGGTGGTCGCGGGCAATTCGGGCGGCGCGCCGGAGACCGTGCGCGAGGGCGAGACCGGCACGGTGGTGGAGGGCCGCGATCCCGAGGCCGTCGCCGCCGCCATCGTCGATATCCTCGCCGACCGCGACGCCGCGGCCGCCATGGGCGCGGCCGGGCGCGCCTGGGTGCAGCGGCAGTGGCGCTGGGATGTCATGGGCGAGCGGCTGCGCCACCTGCTCGACCCCAACGTCCGATCCCGCCGCTAGCCGCGCGCCGCCGGGGCGGAGGCGGATCGAACACGCGCGCACGGTGGGCTAGGCTCAGCGACGTGAGCAGTATCCAGGTTGCCGACCAGACCTTCGTCGCCGCGCCCGGAGCGGCCGTGGCGCAGGTGCTGGCCGATCGCGCCCGCTGGCGTCGCTGGTGGCCCGATCTGTCCCTCGATGTTCGAGAAGACCGGGGGGACAAGGGAATTCGCTGGACCGTCAGCGGTCCGGTCACCGGCACCATGGAAGTCTGGCTGGAAGAGATGCTCGACGGCGTCATCCTGCACTACTTCATGCACGCCGAACCGCCGGGCACCACCAATTTCTCGGCCCGCGAGATGACGGCCGCCAATCGCGCCCGCCGCGTCGCCGGGAAGCGAATGTCGTTCGAGATCAAGGAGCGGCTCGAGGCGGGACGCCCGGCCGGTGTCGCCCCCTCCGCCCGCTGAACCTCCGCGATATTCGCGCTGTCACCGTCGCCGCTGGAAAGGAATCGCTGCCCGATATGGCCGACCGGACGCAGAGGTCGATCGTCATCGACGCCCCGTCGGATCGGGTGATGGCCGTCATCGCCGACCTGGAGTCCTATCCCGAATGGGTCTCGGCGGCGCGCGCGGTCGAGGTGTTGGAGAAGGGCCCCGACGGCCGGGCGCGGACCGCACGGTTCGTGCTGGACGCGGGCGTCGTCAAGGACACCTACACCCTCGCCTACCGGTGGCGGCCCGACGGCAAGGCCGTCAGCTGGACCCTCGTCGCCGGTGACCTGCAGAAGGCCCAGGACGGCACCTACGAACTCATCGACCTGCCCGACGGCGGCACCCAGGTGGTGTACGAACTCACCGTCGACCTGAACATTCCGATGATCGGCATGTTCAAACGCAAGGCCGAGAAGGTCATCACCGATACGGCGTTGAAGGAACTCAAGAAACGGGTCGAAGGCTGACCGCGAGGAGGATCCCATCCTCCACCCGGGTGGAACTGTTCGTCGGCAAAGGCGGGGTGGGGAAGACGACGCTGGCGTGCGCGACCGCCCAGGCCTACGCGCGCGCGGGACAGCGGGTGCTGCTCGCCTCCCTCGATCAGGCCCATTCCCTCGGGGACGCACTGGGTTTCCGGTTCGCGCACGATCCCGGGACGGTGCCCGGTGTGGTGACGGTCGCGCCCGGACTCGACGTCATCGAGGTGGATTCGCTGGCGCTGCTGGAGGACCGATTCCGCGAAGTGGTGCGCATGCTCTCGGGTGCCGGGCACGACCACGGCATCGACCTCGCCGCCCTGGACCCCGCCGAGCTGACCGGGCTGCCCGGCGTGCAGGAACTGCTCGCGCTGCTGGAGATCACGCAATTCGCCGAGGACGACGACTGGGACGTGATCGTGCTCGACTGCCCGCCCTCCGCCGACATGCTGCGCCTCATCACCGCCCCCGACACCCTGCTCGGCTACCTCGAACGCGTCTGGCCCGCGCATTCCCGCACCCTCTCGGCCATCGGCCCCGACCTGCGTCGAGTGGTCTTGGCAACGACGGTCGACCGAATAGTCAGCGCGGTCGCAGGCATACGCGACCTCTTCGCCGACCGCACCCGCACAGGCGCGCGCCTCGTCACCGCCCCCGAACGAGTAGCGGTAGCCGAATCGGCCCGCGTGCGCTCCGCAGCGGCCCTGCTCGGCCTACGGCTCGACGCCGTCCTGGTGAACAAGGTCCTCCCGCCGATGCCCGCGCCGGAGGTTCTCGGCGCGCCGAATCCGGCTGGCCCGCCTACGCGGGACACCGCCGCGACGTCGAATCCAGGTGGCTTTCCCACGCGGGATGTTGATGGCGCGCCGAATCCGGTTGGCTTTCCCACGCGGGACGCTGGCGGGACGCCGACTCAGGCTGGCCTTCTCACCCGGGATGTTCCCGGTAGGCCCACCCAGGTTGGTTATCCCGCGCCGCACGTCGACCCGGGTTCGGTCGGAAATTCGGCCGCGCGGGACGATCGAGCGCCGAGCGGTCCCGCAGTGGCTTCTGCCGCGAGGCCGAGCGAATCGTTCACGCCCACAACGCCTTCGGCTTCCTCCGGCGCGTCGGAAGGAGGCTGGCGACCGATGGGCGCAGCTCCGTTGCCGTCCGGTGCTCCCGCGAGCACGGGCGGCGCTCCGATGCATCCGGCCGTGCGGTGGTACTTCGATCGGCGGGGTGAGCAGATGGCGGTGGTGGCCGAGTTGCGGCGGCGGATGGCTCCTACTCCGGTCGTGGTGGTGGGGCATGTCGGGCCGGAACCGGTTGGCCTCGCGGCGCTGTCCGGTTTGTCCGTCGGGGTCGATGCGAGTGGCGAGTGGGTAGGAACCGAACCGGTCCCTATGCTGGGCTCAGAGGCAGCGGGCGTGCCCGTCGTCACCGGTGAGCCCATGGTGCGTTTGGAGTCCGGCGCGGGGGTGCATTCGGTGTACGCACTGCGCATGCACCTGCCCGTGGTCGACGCGTCGACCCTGCGACTGGGACGAGTGGAGGACGATTTGATCGTGGGAGCGGACGGAGTCCGGCGCCGCCTGCGCCTGGCCCCGGTATTGCGGCGGTGCACGGTCGATGGCGCCGAACTAGACGGCGAACACCTCATCGTCCGCTTCCGACCCGACCCCCAGGTATGGCCGAAATGACCGACCACGACCCGCGCGCCGCGCACGGCCCCCGCGAGGAGAACCTCGCCGAATTCGTCGACGAGCTGCGCCTGCTCGCCGAAGCCGTCCTCGAACGCGTGGAACCGGTACTGCGCAAAACCGCCGCCGACGGCCGCACCGAATGGTCCAGCTGCAGTTGGTGCCCCGTCTGCGCCGCCGCGGCCCTGCTCCGCGGTGAACACCACGACGTGGTGGCCGCCATCGCCGAGCACGGCACTTCGATAGTCACGGTCCTGCGCGAAGCCCTGGCGGGCGTCCCGGTCGACCCCCTCATTCCACCGGAGCTCGACCCGGACTCCCCGGAATATGCTGCGGCCCACCAGCGCTCGCACCACCACCCCGCACCGCCCGGAGACGACGCGACCACCGGCGACGAACCCGCCACCACCGGCGCGGACACCACCACAGCCGACCACCCGGCGAATCCCCAAGCGCCAGCCCCGGATTCGTCGCCCACCACCCCGCCGCCTTCCGGCAAAACCTCCTTCTGGAGCAACGTCGCCACCAATCTCCGCTCCTCGAGCCGAGATTCGGGCCACCCGCCCACCGGATCGGGTGCCGACCAGGCCCCGCAAGCCCGCGCGGGCGGACCGGAACCGTTCGGCGGCACCGGCCCAACCCCGAGCCGCGCCAACTGGTTCACCTCCGGCGCGGACCCGACCGTCGGCCGCGGGCCGGGGCAACCCGGCGACGCCGCCGGGCACAACCGCTCGTTCGGCCAGGAAGGGCCGACGTCGGCGGGCGCGGCCGGACAGCCGGGAAGCGTCATGGGGCGCGGGACTTTCGGTGAACGCGGTGGCGCGCCGACGGGCGAGGCGGGACGGTCCGGCGTTGCGGGACCTTCGGCCGGAGCGTATGAACGGAGCGCCCAGCCGTCAGATAGCACGGGTTCGGTGCGGCCGCAGGGTGGCGCTGGACGCGGCGACCGGGCGGCCGGACATGGCGTGGGTGCCGCGGGCACTGGGCGTGGCGCACCGCCCGAGGCGGCTGGGCGCGGCGGGTTGGGGCGCGGCGCGCCGGGGACCGGGCGTGCGTCGGGGGCGCGCGGCGGCTATGTTCCTATCTCCGTGACCATCAAGCCTCCTACGACATGAGCGTCGGCAACGGGCAGCCGTTGACCGTCGGCGTCGATGTCGGCGGTACCAATATCCGCGCCTCCGTGGTCGACGGGTCCGGTGAGGTGCTCGATACCGTGACCGCGCCGACCCCGCAGTCGGCGCAGGCCCTCGAAGACGGGCTGGCGCGGGCGGTGCGGGAACTGTGCGGACGCCATCCGATCGGGGCGGTCGGACTGGCCGTGGCCGGATTCGTGGACGAGGACCGGGCCACCGTGCGGTTCGCGCCGCACCTGCCGTGGGAGGACGCGCCGGTCGCCAAGCGGCTCACCGACCGGCTCGGGCTGCCGGTGATCCTGGAGCACGACGCCAATTCCGCCATGTGGGCCGAGTACCGCTTCGGCGCGGCGGCGGGCGGACACAATGTGGTGCTGGTGGCCATCGGCACCGGTATAGGAGCCGCCCTGCTCGTCGGCGGCCAGCTCTACCGCGGAAGCTACGGCGTGGCACCGGAACTCGGCCACGTGCAGGTGGTGCCCAACGGCCGCGCCTGCGCCTGCGGCAAACGCGGCTGCTGGGAACGGTATTGCAGCGGAACGGCTTTGGCGGACACCGCGCTCGAGGCCCTGGCCATCGACCCGCGCCGCTCCACCATTCTCGCCCGCGAGGAGTTCCGCGACCCGGGCTCGCTCACCGGCCGCCGCGTCGCGGGCGCCGCCCAGGACGGCGACCCGGTGGCCCTCGCCGTCATGGCCGATTTCGCCCGCTGGCTCGGCCTCGGCCTGGCCGCCGTCAGCGATATCTTCGACCCGGACATCATCGTCATCGCGGGCGGCGTGAGCACCTCGGCCCCGCTGTTCCTCGACGATGCCCGCGAGCACTACGCGCAATCCATCACGGGCGCCAAACACCGCCCGCTGGCCCGCATTCGCAGCGCTCAACTCGGCGAGGCCGCGGGCATGATCGGCGCGGCCGAACTGGCCCGCGCCGCCCTGGTCGCCAATCCGGACGCCGTCCCCGCCGGACGCCGCAACTGCTGAACGCCAGCACCTTTCGCCGAATCCGTTGGGCGCGTCGGCGAGTCGATCACGTCAACCCGACTCGGCATCCGTTTCACCGCCGCGTGACCGGGAACGCCGCATTCGTGAGGAACCGCTGTTCATCTCATGAGAGATTTCGCTCGAGTAGTGGACGACGGTTGGTCACGTCACGGTCTCGGCGGTAGAGTCCCTATCATCTGACGGTGGTGCCCGCGACGAGGCCGGTCCCGATCAAGAAAATCAGGGGAAAGGACGCGATGTTCTACTGGCTGCTGAAGTTCGTATTGGTGGGGCCGCTCATGCACCTCATCAATCGGCCCGAGGTCGAAGGCGTGGAGAACATCCCGGCGAAGGGCGCAGCCATTCTGGCCGGAAACCACCTGTCGTTCACCGACTGGCTGTTCACGCCGCTCATGAGCCCCCGGCGCATCACGTACCTGGCCAAGGCCGAGTACTTCACCACCCCCGGTCTCAAGGGCCGTCTGCAGAAGTTCTTCTTCTCCGGCACCGGCCAGTACCCGATCGACCGCAGCGGCGCCGACGCCGCCGAATCCGCCCTCAACACCGCGCGCAAGCTGCTGGGTGAGGGCCGTCTCGTCGGCCTCTACCCGGAGGGCACCCGCTCCCCGGACGGCCGTCTGTACAAAGGCAAGACCGGAGTGGCACGCCTCGCCCTGGAGACCGGTATCCCGGTGATCCCGGTAGCGCTGATCGGCACCGACGAGGTGTGCCCACCCGGTCCGTTCCGCTGGCGCAAGAAGAAGGTCATCGTGAAATTCGGTGCGCCCATCGACTTCTCCCGCTACGAGGGCATGGGCGGCAATCGCTTCGTCGAGCGCGCCGTCACCGACGAGATCATGTACGAGCTCATGCGGATGTCGGGCCAGGAGTACGTCGACGTCTACGCCGCCAGCCTGAAGAAGGGCGTGCCCTCGGGCTCCCGCCCGGACGCCGACCGCATGCCGCAGACCATGGCGGGCTGAGCCGAAACACCGTCGTCCCCCGAATTACCGAACGGGCCCGAGAGACACCGTCTCTCGGGCCCGTGTCGCGTCTCGGCGGATCGGGGTGTGCCGCTCAGGCCGAAGCCTGGCGGCGGCGATACGCCTCGATCGCCTCGAACTTGGCGAAATTGTGCCGGGCATCGGCCAGCGCGTCGTGCGCGTCCTGCGGAATCGGCGGCAGCGGCGGGCGGCCGTGCTGATCCCAGTGCTGGCGCAGCTCATTGGTGTAGCGCGGCAGATTGTTCGGCAGATCCACCATGGAACCCCACAGCTGGCACAGCGCCACATGGTCGTAGGCGCTCACCCACGCCCACATCTCCGGCTCGACGCCGGTGCGGGGGACCAGGAATCGGTACAGGTCGTCGCGAATGCGCTCCCGGCTGCGCCACAGCGGCGACGCGGGCGGCGGCAGCTTCGGCAGCACATTCTTGCGGACGAACGGCCCGGCCTTGGATTCGTCGAATTCTGTTGAGACCGCGTAAAATTCGCGGCCATCCTCGCAGACCACGGCAATGGAGACGAGGTCGATGGTGACGCCGTCCTCGATGAATTCGCAGTCGTAAAAGTACCGCAGGTCGGTCTGCTCCTCGGTGCGCGGCCGGTAGCGGCGGCCACCGACCCGAATCGTCGCGTCCCGGTCGGGACGTCCAACCATCCACCCTAGGTTCCGACCCATGGGACGGTTTCGGCGGGCATACCCGTCGAAACCGCGAGCGACCGGTCCGAACTGTTTTGTCCGGTGTGGGTGATTCCCACCCTGGGTGTAGTCCACCCGTCGATCGCGGGTCCGTATTCTGAACGGGTGAACTGGACCGTCGACGTACCGATCGATCGCTTGCCGGAACTGCCCCCGTTGCCCGCCGAGCTGCGTCGACGGCTCGATGACGCACTGGCGCGCCCGGCGCTGCAGCAGCCCTCCTGGGACCCCGAACTGGCCGCCAAGATGCGGACCGTCCTGGAGAGCGTGCCGCCCATCTGCGTGCCCGCCGAGGTGGAGGAGCTCAAGCTACGCCTGGCCGAGGTGGCGCGCGGTGAGGCCTTCCTCATGCAGGGCGGCGACTGCGCGGAGACCTTCGCCGACAACACCGAGCCCCACATCCGCGGCAATATCCGCACACTGCTGCAGATGGCCGTCGTGCTCACCTACGGCGCGAGCCTGCCCGTGGTCAAGGTGGCGCGGATCGCGGGCCAGTACGCCAAGCCGCGCTCGGCCGATATCGACGCGCTCGGCCTCACCTCCTACCGCGGCGATATGGTCAACTCCCTGGTCGCCGATCCCGCGCTGCGCGAACACGATCCCTCGCGCCTGGTCCGCGCCTACGCCAACGCCTCGGCCGCCATGAACCTGGTGCGCGCCCTCACCAACGCGGGCATGGCCGATCTGCACAAGGTGCACGACTGGAACCGCGAATTCGTGGCGCAGTCCCCGGCCGGTGCCCGCTACGAGGCCATGGCCGCCGAGATCGACCGCGCGCTGGCCTTCATGAACGCCTGCCGCGTCAACGACCCGAACCTGTCCACCGCGCGCCTCTACGCCAGCCACGAAGCGCTCGTGCTGGACTACGAGCGCGCCATGCTGCGCCTGAGCGAGCACCCCACCACCGGTGAGCCGGTGCTCTACGACCTGTCCGCGCACTTCCTGTGGATCGGTGAGCGCACCCGTCAGCTCGACGGCGCGCACATCGCCTTCGCGGAGCTGCTGGGGAATCCGATCGGCCTCAAGATCGGCCCGACCACCACGCCCGAGATGGCGGTCGAGTACGTGGAGCGCCTGGACCCCAACAACGAGCCCGGCCGCCTCACCCTGGTCGCGCGCATGGGCAATGGCAAGGTGCGCGATGTGCTGCCCGCCATCATCGAGAAGGTGCAGGCCACCGGCCACCAGGTGATCTGGCAGTGCGACCCCATGCACGGCAACACCCACGAGGCGTCCACCGGCTACAAGACCCGTCACTTCGACCGCATCGTCGACGAGGTGCAGGGGTTCTTCGAGGTGCACCACGCGCTCGGCACCCATCCGGGCGGCCTGCACATCGAGCTCACCGGTGAGAACGTCACCGAATGCCTCGGTGGCGCGCAGGACATCTCGGATCTGGATCTGCAGGGGCGCTACGAGACCGCCTGCGATCCGCGTCTGAACACTCAGCAGTCCCTCGAACTGGCCTTCCTGGTCGCGGAAATGCTGCGCTGAGAACGGCTTTCACGACTGTGGCCCGTGCCGATCGGCACGGGCCACAGGTCGTTCAAAGGGGTATCAGGGCAAGGCGACCAACGTAATGGTGCTTCCCGGCTCGACTTTCGCGCCCGGGACGCTGCTCTGCGAGATGACGATCGAGGAATCACTGGGGGCGAGCTGTTTCACCGAGACCTCCAAGCCGAGCGCTTGGAGCTTGGTTCTCGCATCGCCGACGCTGGAGCCGAGCACCCCGGGTATCTCCACCGCGTTCGAGACGATGAGCGTCACGCCGCCCCCGGAGTCGACCGTGGTGCCGATGGCCGGGTCGGTGCCGATCACCTGGCCCGCCTTCATCTTGGCGTCGAACTCGGTTCTGGTGCCGCTCACCGCGATTCCGGCGTTCTCCAGGGCCGTTCTGGCCTCCTCCTCGGTCTTGCCGCGCACGTCGGGGAGTTTGACCGGGGCCGAGCCCTTGCTCTTGTAGACCTTCACGTTCGCGCCCATGGGCAACACCGTGCCGGGAGCCGGATCCACCTTGGCGACAGTGCCTTTGGCGGCGGTACTGGAGACCTCCCCGGCGTCCACGGGGGTGAGCCCGGCATCTCTGATGGCCTGGTTCACCGACTTGACGTCTTGTCCCGCTTGGATATTCGGCACCGTGGGCTTGCCGCTGGAGATGAGCACCGCCACCGTGGAGCCCTTGGTGGCCTTGGATCCGGCCGACGGGTCGGTGCCGACCACATTGCCCACCGGAATGGTGTCGGAGGCCTTGTCGCGCACCTCGGCGGTGAATCCGGCGGCCTCGACGGCGGCGACCGCGCGATCCTTGTCCAGGCCCGCGGTCACCGGAACCGCTTCGTAGCGGCCGACTCCCAGCCACCAGCCGCCGATGCCGAGCAGCAGCGCCAGCACCACCACGATGCCGAGCCAGACCATGACGGTGCGCCGGGATTTGCCGCGGTCCTCGATGAAGTCGGGGTGCTGTGCGCGGTGCGGCATCGGCGCGGGCTGCGGGTAGTCCGGGGCGATCTCGCGCGCGGCCGTCATGACCCGGGTGTTCTGATGCGGCGGATGCGCCGACGGCGGCGGGGTGCGCGTGGTGGGCGGATCCGCGGGTAGTCGGGTCGTCATTTCCGTGGCGTGGGCGGGTGCCGGGCGCTGCCGGGCCTCGTGTGGCGCGGGGGTGGGGCCGACCCGGTAGCGGGTGCTGAGGTGTTCGGCCGACTCCTTGGGGGCGGGCACCCGGTAGGCGGGCAGTTGCAGCTGCTGGGCGATCCGGCGGATCTCGGCGGCCATCTCCGCGCCGTCGGCGAAGCGGTGGCCGGGTTCGCGGGCGGTGGCGTGCGCGACGAGATCGTCGAATTCCGGTGGGACGCCGGTGATCAGCTCGCTGGGGCTGGGCACGTCGTTCTCCACCCGCTGCAAGGCGATGGAGAGCGAATTGTCGCCGGTGAACGGGGTTCGGCCGGTGAGCATTTCGAAGATGAGCACGCCCGCGGCATAGACGTCGGAGCGGGCGTCGGCGGTGCCGCTGGTCACCTGCTCGGGGGAGAGGTAGGCGGCGGTGCCCAGAATCACGCTGGCGGAGGTGATGTTCGCGGCGGCCACCGCGCGCACCAGACCGAAGTCGGCGATCTTCACCTCGCCGGAATCGGAGATCAGGACGTTCTCCGGTTTGATATCGCGGTGCACCAGCCCGGCCGCGTGCGCCACGCCGATGGCCTGCATGACCGGTTCGATGACGGCGCGCACGGCGTGCGGCGGCATGGGCCCGCGCTCGCGCAGCAGTTCGCGCAGGGTGCCGCCCTCCACCAATTCCATGATGAGGAAGGGGTGATCGCCGTCCACGCCCTGGTCGTACACCGCGACCAGGGCCGGATGCTTGAGCTTGGCGACCGCGCGCGCCTCGAGTTCGAAGCGGGTGAGGAATTGCGGATCGGCGGCGAACTTGGGGTCCATCACCTTGATGGCGACCGGTCTGTCCAGGCGGGTGTCGACACCCCGGAACACCATGGACATACCACCGCGCGCGATCGGCGCATCGATGCGGTAGCGCCCTTCCAGCATCTGGCCGATCAACACTTGCCCTTCCAGTTCGTCATGGCCGTCGGAGTGCGGCCCAACCGATCGTAGTCGGGTCGGGGTGTGATGCGACGTTGCCGCCGCCAGGGACTACCGTTATCCCCGTGAGTGCCTTTCCTTGCAGCGACGATGTCCTCCCCGAGTCGGTAACCCTGCTGACGCTGCCCGACGTCGCCGACCAGCTCGGCATGGTGGTGACCCGGGTCCATCAGATGCTGCGCGACCACCAACTGATCGCGGTCCGCCGCGACGGTGTCGCCGGTATCCCGAAGGACTTCTTCGACTCCACCGGAGCCGTCGCCAAACACCTGACCGGTCTGATCACCGTCATGCGCGACGCGAAATACACCGACGAGGAAATCCTCGAGTGGATCTACACCGAGGACGACACCCTCCCCGGCCGCCCCATCGACGCCCTCCACGGCCCTCTGGCCCGCGAGGTCCTCCGCCGCGCCGCCGCCGACCCGTTCTGAGCGGCAACCGACTCTCGGGTCTCGTGTCCCCGATGCTGACGCATCGGGGACACAGAAGAAATATGGATAAAGGAGCCCGACCGGCCTCGACGCCCTAGTGAGCCGACGCTTCTTTGACGGCGACACCACCTGGCGAGCGCCTGCCGCATCGATGGCGAGACCAGCTGGCGAGCGCCTGCGACATCGCGTGACCCCATTCCCTGGCCCCGGCGTCGGACGGCCTCGCCACGGCTGTGCGCGCGCCCACCTTTGTCGCGAGGGGGAAGTGGTGGCGGCGTCGCCCGAGAGGCATCCGCCATCAGTGCCACCTGATCTTGTCGCGGGTCGCCATCGCCCGCTCGATTCCCACAGCGTTGGGTTGGGGCGGTCTTCGCGGCATCGGTGGCTTGGTTTCCTGATCCCGCGCGTGGTGCGGGAGGGACCTCAGCTCCACCTGATCGTGTTCTGGTGGGGTCAGCGGGGTTTGGTGGCTATCCAGTGGCCGGTGATGTGCCAGGAGGCGAGGATGAGGGTGGCCAGGGGTGGGACTTCGGTGAGGGCGATGACGAACATGTCCGACGTGTCGGGGTGCGGATGTGGATCGTCATGATTCCCCCAATTCGTTGTGCCACGGCACTCTATCGCGGAGGCTGGCCGCGATCCGAGCTGGAGTGCGCGGGGGCGAAGCGCTTGCGGGTGGATGACGGTGCGCGCCAGTGGGATCGAGGGCTACGCGCTCTGGGTGTGCGGTCGGCGGAAGGGGTGGGCGGTGGCGAATTCTTTTGCGGCGACGCGGAATCGGCGGTGGCGGGGGACTACGGCGCGGTGGGTGAAGATCTCGTAGTCGGTGTGTTCTATTTCGTCGAGGATGCCCGCGTAGAGGGTGGCGGCGGTGCGGATGGCGGGGCGGACGCGGGGGAGTAGGAGGTCGATTCCCGGTGTGGCCGTGCGGTATAGCGCGCGGTTGGCGGCTATGAGGTTGGCGAGGGCGCGGCGGACGCGGGGGTCGGTGCGGCCTCGGCGGCGGCAGTCGCGCAGGAGTTCCGGGTCGACGCCGAAGGCTGCCAATTCGTCGGCGGGTAGGTAGATGCGGCCGCGGTCGAGGTCCTCGGCCACGTCGCGCAGGAAGTTGGTGAGCTGGAAGGCTTCTCCGAGGGCGGCGGCCGCCGGTTCGGCCTCGGCGCGGGGGCCGACGGTGCCCAGGATCGGGAGCAGTTGTAGTCCGATGGCGGCCGCGGAGCCGCGCATGTACTCGCGCAGGGCGGCCATATCGGGATAGCTGGCACGGAAGAGCGGGCTGCCGGGAACGTCCATGCGCATGGAGTCGAGGAAGACCCAGAAGTGTTCGGCGGCAATCGAATACCGGGCGACCGTGTCGGCGACAGCCAGCAAGACCCGGTCGGTGTCGTCGAAACCGACCCGCGCTGGGCGAGTGGTGTCGTCGGCACCGACCCGCACTGGGTGAGCGGCGTCGTCGGCACCGACCCGCACTAGGTGAGCGGCGTTGTCGGCATTGAACCGCACTCGGTGAGCGGAGTCGTCGGCACCGAGCCGCGCCGCGCGGGCGGTGTCGTCGGCAGCGTCGCGCACCGGGCGATCGGCTTCATCGATACCGGTTTCTCCTGCCGGGCTGCTCGGCGTCGCCGCAGAGGTCCGGCGCGCCAGTCGGTCGCGCAACTCCCGCTCGATCCGATCCAATTGCGCGGCACTGAATTCCGCGCGTTCGGGGGCGTCCGCGGCATCGACGATGTCGTCGACCGTGCGGGCGAAGGCGTACAGCGCGTGGATGGCCGGTCGCCGCCCCGGCTCCAATAGTCGGGTGGCCAGGAAGTAGGTGCGCCCGTGGGCGGCGGCGATGCGGCGGCAGTCCCGGTAGGCGCGGTCGAGCTCGCCCGCGCTCATGGGGTCGGCGTCACCGTGGGGGTGGTGACGGCCGGGAGACGGGTCGAGTGCTCCGCGCCGAGGCGCAGCGGGTCCACGGTGCGCAGCGAGATCGCCGCCACCACCGCCACGAAGGTCGCGGCCGCGACATGCCACCAGTTGTAGAGACCGATGGACCCGTCCGGTTGGAATACCAGCATCAGCCAGGTACAGATCCCCACCAGTATCTGCAATGTCCTGGTGGACAGGGCGAATCCGGCCGCCAGCGCCAGCGGCCACGAGTAGTACCAGGGCAGCGCCGCGGGCGAGAGAATCACGATGGCGACGAAGGCGATGGTGATGCCGAGAATCGCCTCGCGCTCACTGTGCCGGAACCGCCACCACGTCCACACCAGAATGGCCGCCAGCGCCAGCGCGCAGAGGTTGCGCAGGATATCCAGCACCTGCCCCTCGGCCCGGAACGGCGTCACCCAGGAGACGACATAGGACATGGCGGTCGGCGCGGAGAGCCAGTTGATGATCTTCTTCGACCCCGACAGCGCGGTGAGCCAGCCGATTCCGACCCCGGCCAGCGCCGAGGCGGCGGCGAACACCACCGCGAACACCGACAGCCCCAGCCCGGCGATCTTGGCGAACATGAGCGTGGGATGCGGCAGATCGCCCTCACCCTGCTCCTGACGGCGCTCGCGCTCGTGAATCATCCAGATCCACACCAGGAATGGCAGCGCCACACCCGCCGTCGCCTTGATCGCCACACCGATGGCCAACACCACGAACCCGGCCACATGATGCTTCTCCAGCACCAGCGCGATGGCCGCGGCCATCAGCCCGACCATGAGCATCTCGTTGTGCACGCCGCCGATGAGGTGGATCAGCACGAGCGGATTGAGCACCGCCAGCCACAGCGCGGTGGTCGGCTTACCGCCGAGGTGTTTGGTCAGATGCGGCACCGCCCACATCATGAGCGCCAGACCGGGCAGCATGACGAGCCGCAACGCGATGGTCCCCGCCACCACATTGTCACCGGTGATTCGGGTGATGCCGTCGCCCAGCAGCAGGAACGCCGGACCGTACGGCGCGGTCGTGGTGGTCCAGACCGCCGAGACATTGTCCAGCAGCACACCGGGATTCACGACCGGCCCGACCTCGTAGGGATTGAACCCGTCGCGCAACAGCGCGCCCTGCGCGAGATACGAATAGGCATCGCGGCTGAACATGGGCACCGCGAACAGCAGCGGGAAGATCCAGATGCCGACAATGGCGCGCAATTCGTTGAGCGTCACCATGGGCCCGGGCACCGTCCCGATGGTGACGCGGCCCAACCGCACCCACGCGGTGATCATGGCGAGCACGCCGATCCACACGAACAGCGTGGAGAGCGCGTACCCGTGCCCGAATCGCAGCCACGACAGATGCGCCGCCTCGAGCAGCGGGTCGTTGCGGCGCACACTGCCCGCCCCGAACCCGCCGAAGGTGATCATGATGGCGCCGAAGAAGCCGAGCAGCGCCGCCTTGCCCTCCGGGTTGCGCGCGAAGTCCGCGTAGCGAACCCATCGGTTCGTCATGGGGTTCGGCGGCTCCGTCCCGGCGGTTCCCGATTCGTAGGCCGCAGTGCTCACCGCGCCGCCGGGAATGGCGGTGCGGGTGCCGGTACTGGCATCCGGTGACGTGACGGCATCCATATCGGGGGTCGGCATATCTGGTCGTTCCCCCCGGAAAGGTCGGCGGTCGGTTTCCCGCATCGGTTCTGGACGCGGGTCAGTCTAGTGCGTGCGCGACGGTGCTACCGCCTGGGTAGCAACGCCATGGCTCTCGGCATGTCGCAGATCACCTGTGATTCGCGCCGCGGCCAGTTTTCCGGACAGCAGCACGGTGGGTACTCCGACCCCCGGTGTGGTGCCGCAACCTGCGAGGACGACATTGTCGCGGCCGCGCGGCAGGTTCCTGGTGCGGAACGGTCCGGTCTGGCGAAACAGGTGCGCCGCCGAGAATGGAGTCCCCGCGAGCATGCCCCGCTCCGCCCAGGTGCGCGGCGTGTCGAGGTGGTCCACCCGGAAGTGCTCGGAAATGCCTTGGTAGCCACGGGCTTCCAGGATTTCGAGGAGCTCGCGCAGATAGGCCGGGCCGAGCCGGGCCCAGTCGAGCGGGGCGGCATCGAGATTGGGGCAGGGAGCCAGCAGGGACAGGGGTTCCCGCACACCCGCACCAGTCCGATCGATGAACTGGCTCGGGTCGGTCAGCGCGGGGCGGGTGAGCAGGAGCGACGGGTCGGTCATGAGCTTGCCGCGGCCGGGGCGGGCGGCGATCTCGGTGAAGGTGCGATCCCACTCGTGACCGAATTCGATGGTGTGATGCGCCCGCACCGGCCAGGTCGCGGCGATATCGGCGGGAATGGTGCCGTGCGCGACCACCGCCGAGGGGGAGGCGCGCAGGAAGCGGCGGCGGCGCAGGCCGAAGCGGTCCAGGGAGCCGAGGTCGGCGGTGAGGACGACGGCGTCGCAGGGGAGGATGCGGCCATCGGTGAGGCGGACGGCGGTGGCACGGCGACCCGCGTAGTCGATGCCCCCGACCTCGGTGTTCAGCGCGAGGGTGCCGCCCGCCGCGGTGAAGGCCCGGGCCATGGCGGCGGCGATGGCGCGCATACCGCCCTCGGGGTAGTACACGCCGAGGCAGGTGTCCATGTAGGGGATCGCGCCGTACACCGCGAGCGCCTGCGCCGGACCCATCCCCGCGAACAGCGCCTGGAAGCTGAACAGTCGAGACAGCTTCTCGTCCCGGATGATTCGCCGCACCCGCGGCCCGAGCCGCCCGAACGCGCCGATCCGCACCAGCTCGGCGAGCGCGACCCGCTTCTCGGGAATGCGCACCATATCCAGCGGCGAATCGAAGTTGGTGTCCATGAAGGTGCCGAATTCGGCGTCGTACACCCGATGCAGCCACGCCCGCAGCCGCCGGTACCGCTCCCCGGCCCCAATGCCGCGCGCCCGCGTGACCTCGGCCGCCATCTGCTCCGGATCGGAGTACACCCCGATCACCGAGCCGTCCGCGAACCGCGCCTGATACGCCGGAGCCATCTCGAGTATCCGCAGCCCCACCGATTCCCGACTGTGGCCCACGGCGGCCAGCGCCTCGTCCACCAGCTCGGGCAGGGTGAGAATGGTCGCCCCATTGTCGATCTCGTAGTCCGGGCCGCGGTACGAGCCCACCCGGCCCCCGACATGGTCGGCGCGCTCCACCAACGTCACCTGCCGCCCGGCCCCCGTCAAGTGCAGCGCAGCCGCCAATCCCGCGAGCCCCGCACCCACCACGACGACCCGATCGGTCTGCCCCGCAACAGTTCTCATTCCACCCGCTTCGCCAGAGTGATCAACTTCTCGATGTCGCCGAGACCGGTCTCAATACGCGCGGGCGGTGGCGGCCTGGGCCATCTTCCGCAGCTGCGCCTTGGCCTCGTCGGTGGCGGTGCTGCCCGCGAGCGCGGTGAGGCCACGGTCGGTGAGATCGCCGATGCGTCGCTCCACCGCGTCCACCGCGCCGAGTTCGGTGATGACGGTGCGCAATCGGGTCACCTGGTCGGCGTCGAGGTCCGCGCCGAGGCTGTCGCGCAGGAGCAGGGCCGCCGCCGGATCGGTCTCGTCGGCGCGTTGCAGCGCCTCGGCGACCAGAACGGTGCGCTTGCCCTCGCGCAGATCGTCGCCGGAGGGTTTGCCGGTGATCGCCGGATCGCCGAAGACGCCGAGCAGATCGTCGCGCAGCTGGAAGGCGATGCCGATATCGGTGCCGAATTCCCTATACGCCGCAACGAGTTCCGCGTCCGCGTCGGCGAGCGCGGCGCCCAGGTGCAGCGGTCGCTCGATGGTGTAGGCGGCGGTCTTGTACCGGTTGATGCGCAGCGCGGCCGCCACCGATTCGTCACCGCCCGCCTCACCGTGGATGTCGAGGAGCTGTCCGCCCAGCACCTCGGTGCGCATGGCCGCCCACACCGGTGCGAAACGGATCTGCGCGGCGGCGTCGAGCCCCGCCTCCCGGGTCATGTCGTCGGCCCACGCCAGCGCCAGATCTCCGATGAGAATAGCGACGCTGGCCCCGTAATGTCCTGCGTCCCCGGCCCATCCGCCGCCCCGATGCCGCTGCTCGTAGTCCACGTGCACGGTCGGGAAGCCGCGCCGAGTCCGCGAGGAGTCGATGATGTCGTCGTGGATGAGCGCGCACGCCTGCACCAATTCCAGTGCCGCGCAGGCACTGAGCACCGCATCCGCCGCCGGGTCCGCCGGATCCCCACCGGCCCCCAACCATCCGGTCCACGCGAAGGCGGGCCGAGTCCGCTTCCCCCCGCGCAAAACGAACTCCTCCAACGCCCGCGCCGCGTCCACGAACACCGGCCCGAGCGGTTCCACCAGGGCCCGACGCCCCACGAAGAAGTCGGCCAGTCGCTGCTCGACGGCATCGACCAGCGACCCCGCACCCACCACGGGCGCGGCCGGGTGACGGGTCGGCGTACCGGGTCCGGCGGACACGGGAAACCTCCTCGATAGCAACAACTCGGATGCCGCGCTGGCGGAAGTAATTCGACGCGGCCGCGACCAGGGGTTGGCCGCACAGCACTACGCGCTCGACTGTACTCAGCACCCCACCCACCCGCCCCCGTCGGTAGGGGTAGGAACCCCACACCGTTCCCTGCGGCCCCGACCCCGCAAGCGCGTGTCCCTCACCCGCTCGCGCCGCAACGGTAAGGCGTGGTCCTTACCCTGCCGCGAGGGAGAGGCGAGCTCCTTACTCCGCTCGCGACAAACCTCTAGCCATGCACGCGAAGCCCGATCACCTCCGGCGAATCGCACGTGCAGCGCGAAAGGCATCACATGGAGCGGTACGCGATCCGGACGATTCGTCGCGGCGGCAAAGTGTGAGAGGGCAGCGCCACCAGTTCCCCCTCGTGGTGGGTGCGCGGCGTCGGCGCACTGGTGGTGGGAGTGCTCGGGCGGGTGCCTCGGCTCGCGCCCCTTGGCGCGCGCGTTACCCGCGCCGGGGTGCGGCATCGACCAGGTACTGGTGGAGGGGCGCACTCGGCCTTTGCCGCCACCAGTACCTGGTGATCATGGAGACCGGCGGGCGGGAGGGGTGGGGGCGTGGGGCTTCGGGGGTTTCTGGGCGTGATCTCGAGGACTTTTCGGGGGTGGGTAATTCCCCCGTTTCTGCGGGAAATGGGGTGTTCGGGGGGCTGTTCGGGGGTCCCGCCGCCGGTCGGAGGGGGTGCGGGAGGTTGGGTGGCGGTCGAGTGGGGGGTTTGGGACCCCTACACTGGATCGGTGAGTTTCGACAACGTACGGGGATCTTCGACCCCAGGCCGAGTTTCCCGCACGCTGCAGGTTTCCGGAACTCCCTCCGTTGTGCAGCAGCTGGGACCTCGGCCGGACGGGTCCATTCCGTTCTCGGTGGAGTTCAATCCGCCGCGTGATGCCGCCGGTGAGGCGCGGTTGTGGCGGGCCGCGCGGGAGTTCGAGCGGATGCATCCGGCATTCGTGTCCATGACCTACGGGGCGGGCGGGTCCACGCGCGATCGCACCATTCGGGTGACCGGGCAGCTGGCGCGCGAGACCACGCTGCTCACGGTGGCGCATCTGACCGCCGTGGACCACAGCGTCGCCGAATTGCGCTCCATCGTCGGCGCGTACGCCGATTGCGGGATCCGGAATCTGCTCGTCCTGCGCGGTGACCCGCCGGGCGATCCCCTGGGCGAGTGGGTCAAGCATCCCGAGGGTGTCGAGTACGCCGACGAACTGGTGCGGATGGTGCGCGATCTGGGCGATTTCCACGTGGGTGTCGCCTCGTTCCCGCAGGGCCATCCGCGCTCGCGCGACCTCGACGAGGACACCCGCTTCCTGGTGGCGAAACTGCGTGCGGGAGCGGAGTATTCGATCACCCAGATGTTCTTCGACGTCGAGCACTACCTGCGCCTGCGCGACCGCGCCTTGGCCGCCGACCCGGTGGACGGCGCGAAGCCGATCATTCCCGAGCTCATGCCCATCACCTCGCTGCGCACGGTGCAGCGCGCCGAGGAGCTCTCCGGCCGTCCGCTGCCGGAGAAGGTGATGGAACGCCTGCGCAAGGCCGCGGGCACCGGCCCGGAGGAGAATCGCGAGGCGGTGCGCGCCGCCGGTATCGAGATCGCCACCGAAATGGCGCAGCGCCTCATCGACGAGGGTGCGCCGT
Organism: Nocardia sp. NPDC050406; assembly: GCF_044459025.1. Taxonomy (NCBI): domain Bacteria; kingdom Bacillati; phylum Actinomycetota; class Actinomycetes; order Mycobacteriales; family Nocardiaceae; genus Nocardia; species Nocardia sp. NPDC050406. The sequence continues at coordinate 1,897,085 of NZ_JBITIM010000002.1, forward strand.
GCCTGCACTTCATCACCCTGAATTTCGCCAAGGCCACCGGCGAGGTGCTGGCGAATCTCGGGTACACGGTCTCCCCGGCTCCGGTCCGCGCCTGACCACACCGGGGCAAATCCCCGGAATGCGCTGGTCACGGGAGTAGCGTCCGATCCGACCGCGACTCGGAGGAGACAGGCATGCCCGTGTTTCAGAATCTCGTCCGTATCGCAGGCGCCTGCGGCGTCTGCGCCCTGCTCGCGGGCCCGGCGGCCGCCGCCCCGGTGGAGAACCTTCCCGACGGTCGAGCCGCCGTGGAGACCGGCGGCCGGGTCGCCCTCGAGAGCATCTCCAATGGTCGAGTCGCGGTCGACAGTGCCGACCGGACCTACGGCGGCACCTCGGTCGACGACCTGGCCGGGGCCATCGCCCGCGCCACGCGACCCGTCGCCGGTGCCGAAAGACCTGGCGCGCAAGGCGATTCCACCCTGGATGCCACCGCCGCCGCCATCACGACAGCCATGGAGACCGCCGCGCCCGGCGACTGGCTCAATGCCTACGGCGACTCGGTAGATGGCTTGCGAGCCTTGGGCGTCGAACCCTTCCTCTATCCCACCGCCGCCCCGTTCTGCCTGAACTCCACCACCCTCGGCCTCGCCCCCGCCCTCGCGGGAGCCATCCCCGGCCCCTGGCCGCGCTTCGCCATGGACATCCCCGGCCTCGACCTCACCGCGGTGAAGGCGGGCCAGACCATGTTCGCCTTCGTCCCCTACGGTCTCGGTGCCGACAGCGCCGACACCTCCGGCATGCAGGTCGCCTGGCTCAATGTCGAGACCGGCCGCTTCGGCCTCACCCCGATGGGTTCGCTCGCCCAAGTGCTGCGCGCCATGGTCCCTCCGCAGGTTCCCGCCGAACTCCGCCCGCTGGTGGAGCAGGCCGTCACCGAGTTCTTCGCCTCCACCCTGCCGCGCGGCGGCGTCCGCGCCGTCCCGGTGAACACCGGCTCCGGCACCGTCCTGGCCGCCGTCTTCGGCGTGGTCCGCAATGGCGCGGCCTCCTGCGTCTTCCTGCCGACCGTAGGTATCACCGAGGTGCCCTGAAGCAGCGCCGGATGACCTTGCGGCCCAACCGTGCCCGGCCGCGCTGTCGCCTGGGAATTCTCGTGCGCCGACGCTCCGGTTGCTGAACAATAGGCTTCCACGACCTCGACGTTCGAGGTGCTGTTCGGGGAGCTCGAATGCGCGGACCGACACTGATTGTGGCCATTGCCGCCGCCCTGGCGGTGCTCGCGGGGTGCGATACCGCTGCCCCACCTCCCGGTGACAGCCCGGCCGGTCCGGCCGTCGGCAATCCCGGGGAGGAAGGCGAGGGCGGTGGGGGAGCGAAGGGCCTGCCGGAGATCGAACTGGGAGCCGAGCTGTACCAGGGCCAATCCCTCGATGACGCCTTCGAGGGAATCGAAACCCAGGTGGCGACCAAGTGCGCGGCACGTGGACTCGCTGCGGACTGCGTCGCCGTGGTCAAGGCCACCGACAAGGAAAGTGATGCGCCACAGTGCAATTCGGTGACCTATCCCGACGGTCCGATCGTGATGTACACCCGCACCGATCCGCCGCTGCCCGGTACGCCGGAGAGCGCTTTCGTCGTGGTGGGCGGCAAGGTAACCGTCTACGGCAGACTGTGTGAATCGGAGACCACGGAGCCGTCCACGCCGGAGTCGACGAAACCGGTGTCGCCGACGAAACCGCCCACGGGAACACGCCCGCCCACGACGACACGACCACCCGTGACCACCGGGTCCGATGGCTGACACGGAGCCCACCGGCCAAGGCGCGCAACGGCATTCGTCGCTCGCCGAGGTGTCGCAGGTGGCGCAGCTCATAGCGCAGTTCGTCGCACCGGCGACACTGTTGGCCGGACTGCTCTACTACTGGGGCTACTTTCACGCCCGCGGCTTCTGCCTCTACCTCGGCGTGGACTCCACCTCCCTGGGATTCAGTACCACGGAGTACGTAATGCGCAGTGCGGACGGGCTTTTCGTCCCCATCGCGACAATCGCCGCAGTGGCTCTCGCTGTCCGATGGTGGCGCTTGGCGCTGCCCGACCGGCTGCGCACCCGCCCAGCGCCACGGTGGTTACCCGTCGTCCTCGCCATTGTGGGCGGGCTGCTGCTGCTCAACGGGCTGTCGCAGTTGCGATTCGAGACACCGCTCAACCGACCGGTCGGTGTCGGACCGGCCTGTCTGATCGCCGGGTTGCTGCTGCTGTGGAGTGTGGTGAAGCAGCGACGGCAGCGACTCGCGGCGGCGACGGGCACGGAGGGGCCCGCGACCGCACCGCTCGAGTGGGGGCTGGTGCTCGTCCTGGTCGCGGGGACCTTCTTCTGGGGCGCGACCTCCTACTCCCTGGCCGTGGGGAAGGGGCGTGCGATGCTCTTCGAGCAGTCGCTGCCGAGAGCCGCTGGCCTGACCCTCTTCACCGAGAAGGCCCTGGATCTGACCGCGCCGGGCGTCGTCCGCTCCGTGTGCGCCGATCCGGGGTCGGCGTACCGCTACCGCTACGACGGCCTCGTACTGGTCCTCACCACCAGCGCGAATTTCGTGCTGGTTCCGCGCACCTGGACCTACTCGCAGGGTCGCGCAATGGTGTTGCCGCGCAGCGGATACGGTGCGGTTCGGCTGGAATTCACGAGAACGGTGCCTACGGCGGTCAGCTGCTGAACCGTCCTACCTAGCAGCTGGCAACGGTCGATTCTTCCAGGTCAACCGGCCTGCCTCGACCGCGCGATGAGAGCGCAGCGTCAGACGCAGATACGCGGCGATCGACAGTGGATGTGCCAAGGACGCAACGATATCGGCGGTTGTCAGGCGGCGGGATTCTGTCGAGCGGGCCAGCAACCGGGAGGTCACAGCCGCCGCGTACCCGAGTAAACCGATACGGCGCAGGCGGTTTCGGCCGAGGAGTGCCGCGAGCGGCGGCACCCAGTAGGCGAGGACAGCCGTGCCCGCGACCGCCGCGCTGCCCGCCGGACCACCGTAGGCGGACCACAACCACCGCGTGTACCCAGCATCGAGTTCTTCTGCACCGCAATACATCCGGGTGGACGCGTGGGGACCGGCGGCTGTGAGGGTGGTGCGCTCTCCCGCATGTCGGAGAGCGCGCGCTATCGCCAGATCCTCGGTGATTTCCGCCGCGACCGCCGCATGCCCGCCGATGGATCGGTAGGCGGCGGCGTCGAAGACGAGGAACTGGCCGCACGCCACCGCTGTCGAGGGGCGCAGGCTGCGGTTGGCGAGGGCTACTGGCAGGGTGGCCGCCCACGACCACGCCAGCAGCGGTTGGACCAGGTGTTCGGCGGGGGAGTCGGCGCGCTGCCGCGGCCACGGGCACACCAATGCGGCTCGGCTTCGGCGCAATTCGGTGATGGCGGCGGCGAGCGCGTCGGGAGCCAGGCGCACATCGGCGTCGAGGAATACCAGCGCGCCGGGGTGGGGACCGAGGTCGGAGATGGCCGATCGGTCGGCGAGTTCGGCGAGCCGTGCACAGGCCGCTGTCTTGCCGGTCCATCCGGCTGAAGGCTCGATATCGTTGCGCACCAGCGTGAATCGCTCGTCCGCGCCGATCGCGGCGGCGGCCGCCTCGTAGGTGCCGTCGGTCGACGCGTCGTCGAGAACGAACACCCGCAACCGCGGAATCCCCACCTGCGCACGCAGATCCGCGATCAGCGCGGGCAGCCGGTCGGCCTCGTCACGGGCCGGAACGCAGACGGTGACCGGTTCGATCACCGACGCTCCCGCCCGCAACCGCCGCATACTCACGCGATTCACCAGCGCGATCCCCGCGTTGAGACCCGCGATCGTGCTCGCGGCCAACACGATTCGGCCGAGCGAACCCTCGCTCACTCGCCGGTCGGCCGGTGCCCGCTGTGGCTGCGGTCCGGGCGGATCCAGCGGGCCGCGCGAACGTACTCCGGTGCGTCCGGATTGCGGTTCATGTAGGCCAGTACCGCCACGACGACGGCGACCGCCAGGGTGAGGCCGCCGACGATTCCGGCCCATCCGGCGAAGGAGCGGGTATTCGGGTCGGCGTAGCCGACTTCCGCGCGCAGGGTGGAGGACTCTCCGGCGGGCAGCTTCCAGGTGACCATGGAATCGCCCTCGCGGGTGCCGTTGGTGGTGCCGACGCGGGCCGGGAAGGCGACGGTGAACTGCACGTCGGAGCCGTGCGGCGGCAGGGATTTGAGATCCACGCTGCCGGTGAGGGTGACCAGGTCGCCGACGCGTTTGAAGGCGAGGTTGAACATGCCCTGGGTCTGGTCGGAGAGGGCGCTCAACTGCTGCACCTCACCGAAGGTCAGATCCTCGAAGTAGACCTGGCTGCCGACATAGCCGTCCTGGGAGTAGGACTCCACCCGCACCTTGCCGCTGAGCGGTTCCGGGGCTTTGAGCTGCGGCCCCTTGTCCCCGTCGGCCTGCGGTACGGCGGCGGCGACAATCCGCCCCGACACGCGATCGTTCGAGGACACACCCATGGAGGCCTGCACCCGCAGACAGCCCGCGAGCAGCGGCACGATCAGCGCCGCCAATACCAATACGGCCCATACGCGTACACCTCTGCGCGGACGCCGCGGCGAGGGCGCGGTCACGAGCGGGTCGGCGGCATTGGCGATATTCGGACTCGGCTGCACGGCTCACATCGTGCCATGACCCGAGGTCCCCAGCGTGATTCGACGGGCGGACAACGCCCACACCAGCGGTATCCCCACCACCCCCATGCCCACCAACCCATACCCAGCCGACACCGGCAACCCCAAGAACACCGCGTGCGCCAGCGCCGAACCCAGCCACGTCCACAGGAAAACAGCCACCGGCACGAGATCGCGCCCCACCGACACGCGCTGCTCAGCCGCTCCGGTGACGCCGACGCCCGGCGCGGCCACGGCCGACGGTGTGCGGCCGGTCCGCTCCCACACGGCCAGCAACCCGCCCATCACCACTGCCACCCCGAGCCACCCGAGGTAGTTGGTGACCGGAATGCCCGGCAACCCAGGTAACCCGGGCCAGCGCGAACACCACGTCCACTGCCCGTCCGCCACCATCTGCGGATCGAGGTACAGATCCCATCCGACGGCCCCGAGCGCGGTCATCGAAACCCGCACCGACACACGGGAATACAACGTCCCGCAGACGATCCAGATCGGATACACACCGCCGGTCCACGCCAACGCCACGATGAGCGGCACACCCGCGATCTCCGGCCCGATCCGCCCACTGGCGTAGTCGTAGCAGCCGAACGGAAAGCCCGTCGCGGTGCCCACCACCTCCGCCACGAGCCCGGCCCCCGAGACAATCACCAGCAACCCCAGCGCCCACCGGACTCCACGAGTCAGCGCCGCGTGAACCAAAGCCGTTCCCGCCGACAACAACACAACCGCCACGGTCACCCGATCCCGCGCCGCCCCGTCCGTGAGCGGATACAGAATCTGCGCACCCACCCACAGCACAGCGGGCACCCCGCCGACCGGCCACCACGTCGCGACGGCCCGCACCCGCCTCACCGCGCGACCCTGACGACGGAGCCCCACCGCGCCGTCGGGCGCGCGCTGCCCCGGCGGACTGGCCGCCTCGCAATTGCCGACGAGGTTGTCGCCCTGGCGCTGTGACGCCACTCCACAACTGCCTCCGCCACGTCGCGACGGCTTGATTTCGCCTGACCGCGGTGGGCTGGTGGTTGCACCCACCGCGTTGGCGGCCGGATCGATGTCAGCCACCGCGTGCGCGCCGACAACTGGCGCGCGGCCGCGCACAGTTCGGCCGTCGGGAACGCCGAGGCCAGGAGTTCGCGACCCGGGATGGTGATCGTGTCGAATCTCGCGGCCTTCATCGGCGGAGGAACCGCAGGCGCGGGCGCAGGTCGCGCTGGATCAGCCGTGCCACGGTGCGGCCGCTCGCGCCGGATACGCCGCCGCCCGGGTGGGTGGAGGCGCCGGTCAGGTACAGGCCGGGTGCGCCGGGGACGCGTTGGCCGGAGAGTTCGGGGAGTGGTCGCCACAGGAACATCTGGTCGAGGGACATTTCCACGTGCATGACATTGCCGCCGCGCAGGCCCATTTCGCGCTCCAGGTCGGCGGGGGTCTGGACGTGGCGGGTGAGGATGGTGTCGGCGAAACCCGGTGCGTGGCTGTCGACTTCGGCGATGATGCGGTCGGCTTCGCGATCGGCGTGTGCGCTCCAGTCACTGCCGTCAGCGAGGGCGTAGGGGTGCCACTGCGCCCAGAGGGAGAGCTGATGCTGTCCGGTGGGCGCGATGCTCGGGTCGAGGGCGCTGAAGCTCATGGCCAGCACCACGGGGCGCGGGGGCAGGTCTCCGGCCAGGGCGGCACCGTGCGCGCGGCGCAGGTGGCGGCGGTCGGTGGCGAGAAGTTGCAGGCCGTGGGCGGATTCGGTGGTGTCGGCCCCGGGGTAGCGGGGGAGGGCGCTGGTTGCGGCGCGCACCACCATGCCGATGCCGGGGCCGACGCGAATGCGGCGTCGCCACTGCGCCAGCGGCGCGGCGTCGAATCCGCCCGCCGCCAACAGATCCAGGGTGGTGAGGATATGCGATCCCGCGATCACGGTGTCGGCGTGCAGGTTTCGGCCGCTCTCGGTCCGCACCCGCCACCCTTTCCCGTCGCGGGCCAGCGCGGTGACCGCGTCACCGGTGCTGACCACGCCGCCGTCGGCGCGCAACCGCGCCGCCAACGCCTGGGTCAATGCGCCGCTCCCGCCGACCGCGCGACCGGGCGGCAGCGTGTGCATGAGCGCCGCGAACCCCACCATCGGCGCGGTCCCGGGCTCCGACATGGGCGGCCCGGACTGCGCGCCGAACCACGCCAGCGCCGCCTTCAACCGCTCACTGTCGAAGAGACTGTCCAGCAACGCGTCCCCGGTCTGCAGGAACTCCCGCGACAGCGCCCCGCCATCGCCGCGCCCCGTGGCCCCCGCCGCCTCGCGCGCGTCCAGCCCCCAGAACGACCGCAGCAACTGCCCACCCGTGGGCGCGCCGGAGAACGACCGCATCACCCGCGCCGCGCGCGGCCCCCACACCCGCACGAACCGCCGATACGCCTGCGCGTCCCGCTCCCCACAAGCCTCGGCGATCGACGCGCAGGTCCGCTCGACATCCCGTTGAAAAACGATCGGCGGCTCGTCACTCCCCGGCGGCGCTGGCGCGAAACCCCAAGGATTGCAATCGATATACCGCAACCCGAACCGCTCGAGCTCCAGAGCCTCGATGATCCCGGTATGCCGCACCATGATGTGCGCCGACGACCCCCTGTCCACCTGATGCCCGGGAAACCGCTCCACGGTCGACACCGCCCCGCCGATCACGGTGTCCCGCTCGAGCACCTCCACCGCATGCCCGTCCCGAGCCAGATAGCAGGCCGCGACCAGCGCGTTGTGCCCGGACCCCACAACGACAACGCTCACATCCACGCCCTTCCGCGCCCCACGGTGCAACAAGCGAACCGACCGATCGACCACGCGTCGGAGGAACCCGCGAGCACAGCCGTCCCGCGCGTCCGCCCGGCTCCTCGTACTCGCCCATCGAATTCACGCGACCCGATCCGAGCCGATCCAGGAAGGAGCCGTCGGTTCACGAGACCACGCACCCCGCAGTCGTGAAATGCCGTCGCGTCGAACTGCTCCGGATCGTGACAGCGCGCCGCATTGTTCGGGTGGGCTGTATCGCCTACGTCGGCTCCGACATCCGAGCGTGCCGCGCCCATCGAGACCGCCGTGCCTTCCGAATACGCCTCGCCCATGTACGCCGCCGTGCGCAACTGGGACACCGACCCCGCGCCCGAAAAGGCCACGCTCACAACGGCAGCTGCCGACCGAGGACCGCGAAACGGCGGGTATCCCCGGAGAACACGAAGTGGCGGACGATATCGCCGAATCCCTCGCGGCGGTAGAGCCGCCACGCGCGGTTGGCCTCCTCGTCCACCTCGGGGGTGGACAGCAACACCATGCGTTCCGGTCGGTTCGCCAGCAGGCGGTTCAGCAGCGTCGCCCCGATGCCGCGGCCCTGGGCGGCCGGGTGGACGTGCAGTTCGGTGAGTTCGAAGTAGTCCGAAAGCAGATCGCGGGCCGCGTATTCGGGCCAACCGGTCCGTCGCATGCCGGTGTAGACCTGCTGATGCCACCACTGGTGCGGCGCGCCGCGATAGCCGTACGCGATGGCCAGGACAGGGGCCTTGCGCACATCCACCCGTCCGTCGTCATCGGGCAGCAGCGCCGCGACGGCCTGCCATCCGGGCCGCGTGGTGTGCTCGGTCCACATGGGCGCGCGATGGTGTTCGGTACCCGGCGGATAGTCCATGGCCGCGACATATACCGACAGGGCGTCGTGCAACCGGGCGCGCATGGTGGCCGCCGACAGGTCGACGACGACGGGCGTGGGTTTCGGGGTAACGGCGGTCATGTAGGGCAGACGCGGCTTCCGTGAGCGCTGGGTTCCGGGCGGAACTTGTCGGTGGCTGTCTCTATATTCAAACCTAATTGAATCCTTCGAATACCTGTTCGATCTTCGATGGTGACTTTCACGAGTCCGACGATGAGCGAAGTGCCTGGTGGATCAGGGTATGCGAGTGGGGAGGTACCCGATGACCGGGAAAACTGAACGTCCGGGCCAGCCCGGCCGGGCGGGCGAACTGTTGAAGCGCGCCGACGGGCTGCTCATGCAGGCGGCGGGGGAGAAGGATCCGACCGAGCGATTCCGCACCGCGTATCTGGCCGCCCTGCGCGGCGCGGGCGCGGTGCTCGCCCTGACCGGAGCCGACCAGGCCCCGCGGGCGCGTTCGCGCAACGCCTGGGATCTCATGCAGCGCGCCGCGCCCGAATTCATCATGTGGTCGGACTACTTCCGCGCCCAGTCCGAGACCCGCGCCGCCCTGGAGGCCGGATTGCCGCGCGAGGTCGACGACACCCGGGCCGCCGAGTTCGCTTCTCGGGTAGGCGCATTCCTGCACGATGTGGAGGATCTGCTCGCCGCGGCGACCAAAGTTCGGCCCCCCGGGGGATGGATTGCGGGAATGCTCGCCTGAACATCGGCCGAGTAGGTGGTCGCTCTCTGATCGAACTCGTATCATTGGTGTCAGACAGCCGCCAACGTCGGCTATCTGTCGCTATCCCGGAAGCGACCGCCACTACCTAGTGCCGGGGGAGGTACCGTGCCACTCTCCGAGCACGAGCAGCGCATGCTCGAACAGATCGAGAGCGCTCTCTATGCTGAGGATCCCAAGTTCGCATCAACGGTTCGAGGCGGGCGGCTACGCTCGGCGACCGGACGACGCAGACTTCAATCAGCGGCTCTTTTCGTCCTCGGCCTGTTCCTACTCGTCGCGGGCATTGCCGCCCCGATCAAGCTCGGGGATTTCCCGATCATCAGCCTGATCGGATTCATCGTGATGTTCGGCGCCGGTGTGCTGTTGCTGATGGGTGGCCCCAAGCTGGGCGCCCAGAACGGCGGCACCGACGCGCATCCCGCCTCCGGCGGGACGCCCAGTAGTGGACGAGGCCGACAGAAGAAGCAGGGCGGATTCTCCGCCCGTATGGAGGATCGCTTCCGGCGTCGGTTCGAAGAAGGTAACTGACGCACGACTCGCCTCGGCGAGTCAATCGATCAAGCGCGACACGCCGCAGCGCCACACCGATTTACGGGTGTGGCGCTGCGGCGTGTCTTAGGCGTGTCGCGGTTCCCCCACCCTTGATTCCACCCTTCCCCACACTGCCCCACGGGCGTTCCCCACCTACCCCCACCGCCGTCGGATATGCGTGCTATCTGCGGGTTTGCTGATGGTTGTCGGGTGGTCGACACCGTGCGTCGCGCGTGTCGGGGGAACTGCGGCGAAAGTTCCCCACCTCGGTGATAGCTGGTGTGACCTGCGAAGTTCGCCAAGCGGGGACCGAGATCACCGCCGCTTTCGATTGAAAGTGGGGGAAAGTGGGGTAATGTGGAGCGCGCACTACAGGAGGCCGAACAGCTGAGGGGTGATCCAGTAGGAGGTGTCGGGAGTTGTTTCTCGGTACCTATACCCCTCGACTGGACGACAAGGGGCGACTGACGTTGCCTGCGAAATTTCGCGACGAGCTGGCGGGAGGGTTGATGGTCACGAAGAGCCAAGATCACAGCCTTGCCGTGTATCCCAAGGAAGAGTTCACCGCGCTCGCGCGGCGAGCCGCGGCCGCGTCCCGAAGCAACCCGCAGGCAAGGGCTTTCGTTCGCGCACTCGCGGCATCCACGGATGAACAGCGCCCGGACGGACAGGGCCGGATCATGTTGTCGGCCGAACACCGCCGCTACGCGAACCTGACCAAGGATTGCGTGGTGATCGGCTCGGTCGACTTCCTCGAAATTTGGGACAAGGCGGCGTGGGATTCCTACCTCGCCGAGCACGAGGAGGACTACTCGCAGGCCAGAGACGAGTCGCTGGGCGGAATCTTCTAGCCCGCAGCGAGGCGAGTGCCCTGCGGCCTCTGCCCGACGCCGACCCTGACGTACTTCCCCAACGCCAGGTGCGGTGCTTCGGTCAGAGACCACGGGGCATTGGCCCCCGACGCTGAAATCACGCCCTGAACATCTCAGCGTGAAGTCCCATCGCAAGCGACCCGTGTGGCCGTGCGAACGAACGTGAGGCAGGAATCCGGGAGGTCGAGGTGCACCGAAACACTGACGGTCCCCGCCACGTTCCGGTTCTCCTCCATCGCGCCGATGAAATCCTCGGTCCCGCACTGCATTCCGAGGGCGCCGTCTACCTCGACTGCACCCTCGGCCTCGGCGGCCACGCCGAGTACTTCCTGCGGACCTACCCGAACATCCGGCTCGTCGGCCTCGACCGCGATACCAATGCCCTGAAGTTGGCGGGTGAGCGGCTGAGCCCTTTCGCCGATCGAATCACCCTGGTGCACACCAGGTATGACGGGATCGCCGCCGCCCTCGAGGAGGCCGGACTGCCCGCCACCGGTTCGGTGAGCGCGATTCTCATGGACCTCGGCGTGTCGTCCATGCAGTTGGACGAGGCCGATCGCGGTTTCGCCTATTCGGTGGATGCCCCGCTGGATATGCGCATGGACCCCACCACCGGTATCACCGCCGCCGATGTGCTCAACACCTACAGCCACGGCGACCTGGCCCGGGTGCTGAAGAACTACGGCGACGAACGGTTCGCGGGCAAGATCGCCTCCGAGGTGCTGCGCCGCCGCCAGCAGAAACCCTTCAGCACCAGCGCCGAACTGGTGGAGCTGCTCTACGCCACCATTCCCGCCGCCGCCCGCCGCACCGGCGGCCACCCCGCCAAGCGCACCTTCCAGGCGCTGCGGGTGGAGGTGAACCGGGAACTGGAATCGCTGGAGGCGGCCCTGCCCGCCGCCCTGGACGCACTCGCCCCCGGCGGCCGGATCGTGGTGATGAGCTACCAGTCCCTCGAGGACAAGGTGGTCAAGGCCGAGCTCGCCAAGCGCTCCGCCTCGCGCACGCCATTGGACCTGCCTGTCGAATTGCCGGGTATGGGACCGGAATTCAAGATCCTCACCCGCGGCGCCGAGAAGGCGACCGATCAGGAGATCGAGGAGAACCCCCGGGCCGCGCCGGTGCGTATGCGGGCGGCCGAACGTATCGCAGGGGAGGAGACGGTATGACCCGGAGTCGACGACCGCGCGCGGGCGCAGACGGCGGTGGGGTGGTTCTATGACCATGACGCAGGGCAGACTGCAACGCCGGGAGGATCGCCCCGCCCGTCGGGTGCAGGCCGCTGATCGTGTGAAATCCGGTGCGGCGCAACGGGCCTACGCCAAGCGCCGCAATCGCGAACAGGACCGGGCGGGATCGCCGACGCTGCCCCGGGGCGGCGAGCCGGTGCTGGCGGGCCGAATTCCCTTCGTGGCCAGCATTATCGCCCTGCTCGGCTGCGGCCTGGCCCTCACCCTCCTGCTCACCACCCGCGCCGCCGAGGACAGCTACCAGCTCGGTGATGCCCGCGCCGTGAACACCCAACTCTCCGATGAGCGCGCCGCCCTGCAACGTCAGGTCGAGGCCGCGGACTCCGCGCCCGAACTCGCCGCCCGCGCCCGCGAACTCGGCATGATCCCGGCCCGCGACCCCGCGCGCCTGGTGATCGCCCCCGACGGCTCCGTGACCGTGGTCGGCACGCCCGCGCCCGCCCAGGGTTCGCCCGCGCCGCCGCTCAACACCACGCCGCCCGCTCCGGGCGCGACCCCGCCGAAACTGGTTCAGGCCCAAGGTGAACGCGTCGTCCCGGTGACGACCACCCCGAACGCGCCCCAGCCTCCGGCCAATCAGGCTCCCGCCAACCAGAACCCGGCCGTACTGGCGGCGCCCCAAACCACCGCGCCCGCACCACAACCCGCCGCGCCGCAGCAGGCGACCACCCCGCAGCCGTATCCGGTTGCCCCGGTCCAGGATCCGGCCGCCCAGCAGCCCGCCCCGGCGGATCCAGCCCCCGCACCGGTGACCCAGCCGGAGCCGAATCCGGCCGCTCCCGTCGCCCCGCAGCCGGTCCAGGCCACCCCCGCCCCCGTCATGCCGGGGGTGCCGGAGTGACGCCGACTCCCGCGAAAGCCTCTCCCGCGCCGCGTATTCGAACGGTATCGGTGCTGCCGACCCCAGCCACCACGCGGTCTGCCCCCGCAGGCGGTGCCGCGGCGAGCGGAGCTCCCGCCCGCCCGCACGCCGTGTTGACCGAGCGGACCGCGACGCCGCTGCCCACTACGGGTCGGATCCCCACCCGCACGCACGCCGCGACGCCCGCCCACACGGCCACCGCGCTGACAGCCGGGGACGGGGTTTCCGAGTGAGCCCCTCAGGGATGACACGAGGCCGTGATTCCGGCCGCGGCCGCGCCGAAGGTGGGCGGGGCCGCGGCCGTTTCGGTAGCGGACGCGGGGAATCCGGTGCGGGGCGCGGGAATTCGGGCGGTCGCACCCAGGCCGTGAACCGGTCGGGCAGCGGCCGGAGCGCGTCCGCGCCACCGCGCCCGCGCAAGGCCCCCAGACGCAGGCCCGCACCGGGGCTGGACGCCTCCATGCGGTTCCGGTTCGGTGTGGGGCGCATTGTCATGCTGGTGGCGCTGCTCGTCGCCGCCCTGCAATTGCTGTGGATTCAAAGTATCGCCGCGCCTCGGCTGTCGGCGGAGGCCGCGCAACAGCGCACCTGGGTGCAGCAGGATCTGGCCACCCGCGGGCCGATTCTGGACCGCAACGGGAAATCCCTGGCCTTCACCATCGCCGCCAAGAATCTGACCTTCCAGCCGGTGCGGGTGCGCAAGGAATTGGCCGACGCCCGCGAGAAGGATTCCACCAAACCGGAACCGGATCAGCGACTACAGGCGATCGCCAAGTTCATTCACGAGAAACTCGGCACCGCCGCGCCGGAACAGGACGTGCTGACCAAACTGCGCAGCGACGAACCGTTCGTCTATCTGGTGCGCAATGTGGACCCGCGCACGGCGACCGATATCAACGAGAAGTTCCCGGAAGTCGGGGCCGAGCGCAAGGATATGCGCGAATATCCCGGTGGTTCGCTGGCCGCCAATGTGATCGGCGTGACCGGCTGGGACGGCCACGGCCAGATCGGCCTGGAGACCGCCCTGGACTCCACCCTCGCCGGAACCGACGGCTCGCACACCTACGACCGCGGCTCCGACGGCGCGGTCATCCCGGGCAGTTGGCGCGACAATCAGCCCGCCGTGAACGGCAACGGCGTCGAACTCACCATCGACTCCGACCTGCAGTACTACGTGCAGCAGCAGGTGCAGCAGGCCAAGGAGCTGTCCAAGGCGCAGGCCGCCTCGGCGGTGGTGCTCGACGCGCATACCGGCCAGGTACTGGCCATGGCCAACGACTCCACCTTCAATCCCGCACTGGGATCGCAGTATTGGAACTCCTCCGACCTGGGCAATCCCTCGGTCCAGGAGGTCTACGAACCCGGTTCGGTGAACAAGATCGTCACCGCGGCCGCCGCCATCGAGTACGGCCTCACCACGCCCGACGAGGTGCTGCAGGTGCCCGGCAATATCTTCATGGGCGGCGTCACCGTCAACGACGCCTGGGCGCACGGCACCACGCCGTTCACCACCACCGGCATCTTCGGGAAGTCCTCGAATGTGGGCACCCTCATGCTGGCGCAGCGCGTCGGCGAGGACCGCTTCTACGACATGCTCATGAAGTTCGGCCTCGGCCAGCGCACCGGCGTCGGCCTACCCGGCGAATCCGGTGGCGTGGTGCCCTCGCGCGACCAGTGGTCCGGCTCCACCTTCGCCAATCTGCCCATCGGCCAGGGCCTTTCGATGACGACGCTGCAAATGACCGGTATGTACCAGGCCATCGCCAATGACGGCGTGCGTGTTCCGCCGCGCATAGTCAAGGCCAAGGTCGCCCCCGACGGCACCCGCACCGACGAAGAGCAGCCCGAGGGCGTCCGCGTGGTGAGCGCGCAGACCGCCGCCACGCTGCGCGGCATGTTCCAGGCCGTGGTGCAGAAGGACCCGCGCGGCATCCAGAACGGCACCGGCGCGCCCGCCGCCATCGACGGCTACCAGGTGGCCGGGAAGACCGGTACCGCACAGCAGATCGACCCCGCGTGCCGCTGCTACTCCACCGACCGCTACTGGATCACCTTCGCCGGTATGGCCCCCGCCGACAATCCGCGCTATGTGATCGGCCTGATGCTCGACGCGCCGCAGCGCAGCTCCGACGGCACCGGCGGACAGTCGGCCGCGCCGCTGTTCCACTCCATCGCCTCCTGGGCGCTGCAACGCGACCGCGTGCCACCGTCGCCACCGGCCGCACCGCTGATCCTGCAGGCGCAATAGGGCTGGAAACTCATGCGTGTCCAGGCCCGAGAACACCACTCGAGGACCGACGGGTGACCGAACCACGCCGTGCCGATCGCACGTCGAAACCACACGGGTAACCTGACTCGTCGATCCGAACCAGCAGCACCGTTTCACACCACCGACACAACCATGACCACCGAATCGGAGAGGAGCTTCGTGCCCGCGCAGCATCCGCGTAGCGGAAGTTCGGCAGAGCCGCAGGTGCTTCGGCCCGCCGCACCACCGACGACCCCCCTGCGCACGGTGGCCGAGCTCACGGGCGCGCGGCTCGCGCCCCGCGCCGCGGCGGAGACCGCCGATACCGCCGTTCTCGACGACGTGGTCGTCACCGGAATCGAGCAGCGCTCGAACGCGGTTCGGCCGGGTGACCTCTTCGCGGGTCTGGCCGGGGCACAGGCGCACGGTGCGCGCTTCGCCCACGACGCCATCGCGCGCGGCGCGGTCGCGGTGCTGACCGACGCGGCGGGCGCGGAACTCATCGGCGCGGTGGACGTTCCGGTCCTGGTGCGGGAGAACCCCCGTGCCGTTTTGGGCGAATTGTCCTCTGCCCTCTACGGAAATCCCTCCGAGCGACTGCGCATCGTCGGCATCACCGGCACCTCGGGCAAGACCACCACCGCCTACCTGGTGGAGGCCGGACTGGCCGCCGCCGGATTGCGCACCGCGCTGATCGGCACCATCGAGACCCGCATCGGCGGCCGTCGCGTGCCCAGCGCGCTGACCACCCCCGAGGCCCCGCAGCTGCACGCCATGTACGCGCTCATGGTCGAACAGGGCGTCGGGGCCGTCGTCATGGAGGTCTCCAGCCACGCGCTGGCCCTGGGCCGCGTGGACGGCGTGCGCTTCGACGTCGGCGCGTTCACCAATCTCTCCCAGGACCACCTGGACTTCCACTCCGACTTCGAGGACTACTTCGCCGCCAAGCGGCGCCTGTTCGTCGCCGCGGCCGACCGCCCCGCGGTGACCGCCCGCACGGCCGTGGTGTGCGTGGACGACCAGTGGGGCCGCCGCCTGGCCGAGGAGATCCGTGCCGCGCGCGAAAGCTCTTCCGCCGCTGGCGCATCGAGCCCCGCCGCCTCCGACACCCTGATCACCATCGCCACCCGCCCGGATATCGACGCCGACTGGCTGGCCAGCGCCTCGGCCGTCGGCGCGGGCGGCACGCAGTCGTTCACCGCCTCCGGCCTGGACGTGAGCGTCCCTGTGCGCCTGCGCCTTCCGGGCAGCTACAACATCGCCAACGGCCTGCTCGCCGTCGCCGTCTGCCAGGCCGCCGGGGTCGACGCCGCCGTGGCCGCCGCCGCGCTCGCCGAGGTCGACGTGCCCGGCCGCATGCAGCGGGTGGAACGCGGCCAGGACTTCCTCGCCGTGGTGGACTACGCGCACAAGCCCGCCGCCGTCGAGTCCGTCATCGCCACGCTGCGTGGACATCTCGCCGAACAGGGCGGTGGCCGCCTGGCCGTGGTGGTGGGCGCGGGCGGGGACCGCGATGCCGGGAAGCGCCCGCTCATGGGCGAGGCCGGGGCGCGCGGCGCGGATCTGCTGATCATCACCGACGACAACCCGCGCACCGAGGATCCGGCCGCCATTCGCGCCGCCGTCCGCGCGGGTGCCGAGACCGTGCCCGACGACGAGCGCGGCGAGGTGCGAGAAGTGGGAGATCGAGCGGCCGCCATCGCCGCCGCCGTCGACTGGGCGCGCCCCGGCGACGTGGTGCTGGTGGCGGGCAAGGGACATGAGACAGGGCAGGAGATTTCGGGTGTGAAGTATCCGTTCGACGACCGCGAGGTGCTCGCGGCGGCCCTCTCGGAGAAGACGAAGGACCTGACGGTTTCATGATCGAGATGACACTGCGGGAGATCGCGGAGGTCGTGGGCGGCACGCTGCACGACTGTCCCGACCCGGAGGTGACCGTGACCGGCGCGGTCGAATTCGATTCGCGCCGCATCGGATCGGGCGATCTGTTCCTGGCGCTGCCGGGCGCGCAGGTGGACGGCCACGACTACGCCGAGCAAGCCGTCGCCGCCGGTGCGGTGGCGGTGCTCGCGGCCCGACCGGTCGGTGTGCCCGCCATTGTGGTCACACCCCGCCCCAGCGCCCCCAGCCGCGCCGTCGCCCTGGCCGCCGACACCGACGGCTCCGGCGCCGCCGTCCTCGACGCGCTCGCCGCACTGGCCCGCGCCAGCGTGGAACGACTGGTCGCCGCGGGTGGTCTCACCGTCATCGGCGTGACCGGCTCCTCCGGCAAGACCTCCACCAAGGATCTGCTCGCCGCCGTCCTCGCCCCGCTGGGACCCGTTGTGGCCCCGCCCGGTTCGTTCAACAACGAACTCGGCCACCCCTGGACCGCGCTGCGCGCCAATGCCGAAACCCGTTTCCTGGTCCTGGAATTCGGCGCGCGCGGGGTCGGCCACATTCGCGCCCTCACCGAGGTGGCCCCGCCCAGCATCGCCGTGGTCCTCAATGTCGGCGTCGCGCACCTCGGCGAATTCGGCAGCCGCGCGGCCATCGCGCAGGCCAAGGGCGAACTGGTGGAGGCACTTCCGGCCACCGGGCTCGCGGTGCTCAATGCCGACGACCACCTCGTCGCGGCCATGGCCGCGCGCACCTCGGCGCGGGTGGTCCAGGTCGGCCTGGGCTCCGGCGCGGACGTGCGCGCCACCGATATCTCCCTCGACGAGCAGGCCCGCGCCCGCTTCACCCTGCGCCGCGGCGAGGAGACCGCCGAGGTCGCGCTGTCCGTGCACGGCGAACACCAGGTCGGCAATGCGCTGGCCGCCGCCGCGGTCGCCCTGGAGTGCGGCGCGGAGCTGAAGTCCGTCGCCGAATCCCTCTCCGCCGCCCGCGCCGCGTCCGCGCGCCGCATGGATGTGCGCACCCGGGCCGACGGCGTCACGGTCATCAACGACTCCTTCAACGCCAATCCGGATTCGGTGCGCGCCGCCCTCAAGGCCCTCGTCACCATGGCCAAATCCGCCGACACCCCGCGCCGCAGCTGGGCGGTGCTCGGCGAAATGGGGGAACTGGGCGAGGAATCCGTGCTCGAACACGACAAGATCGGCCGCCTGGCGGTGCGCCTGGACGTGGACCAGTTCATCGTCGTCGGCGCGGGCCGCCCGGTGCGCGCCATGTTCCAGGGCGCGGTACAGGAGGGCTCCTGGGGCGAGGAGGCCATCCACGTGCCCGATATCGCCGCCGCCATCGACCTGCTCGACCAGGAACTGGCCCCCGGTGACGTGGTGCTGGTGAAGGCGTCCAAGTCCGTCGGACTCTGGGCCGTCGCCGAGCACTTGACCGCCGCGCAGGAGGCCACCCGATGACTCAGATTCTCTTCTCGGCGGCCATCGCGCTCGCCGTCTCGATTCTGCTCACCCCCGTGCTCATCTCCATGTTCGCCAAACAGGGCTTCGGACAGGAGATTCGGGTCGACGGCCCGGAGAGCCACAAGGCCAAGCGCGGCACCCCCACCATGGGCGGCGTCGCCATCCTCGCCGGTATGTGGGCCGGATATCTCGGCACCCACCTCATCGGCATGAGCTACGGCCAGCCCGGACCGTCGGCCTCCGGTTTGCTGGTGCTGGGTCTGGCCACCGCGCTGGGCGGCGTCGGCTTCCTCGACGACTTCATCAAGATTCGCAAGCAGCGCAATCTGGGCCTCACCGCGGCGGGCAAGTACATCGGGCAGCTCTCCTCGGCCGCCATCTTCGGTGTGCTGGCGCTGAAATTCCGCAACGACGCCGGGCTCACCCCCGCCAGCAAGCACCTGTCCTACGTTCGCGACATCACCACGGTGTCCATGAGCGTGGCCATCTTCCTGGCCTTCGTCTGCCTCGTGGTGGTGGCCTGGTCGAACGCCGTGAACCTGACCGACGGCCTCGACGGCCTGGCCGCCGGATCCATGAGCCTGGTGCTCGGCGCGTACATGATCATCACCTTCTGGCAGTGGCGCAATGCCTGCGTCGACTACCCGGAGGCCGGGTGCTACAACGTGCGCGATCCGCTGGACCTGGCGCTGGTCTGCGCCGCCGGTGGCGCGGCGTGTATCGGATTCCTGTGGTGGAACGCGGCCCCCGCCAAGATCTTCATGGGCGATACCGGTTCGCTGGCGCTGGGTGGTCTGCTCGCGGGCCTGTCCATCACCACGCACACCGAACTGCTCATGATCGTCATCGGCGCGCTGTTCGTGGCCGAGGCGGCCTCGGTGGTGCTCCAGGTGGCGGTCTTCCGGACGACCCGCAACAGGTTGTTCAAGATGGCGCCGTTCCATCACCATTTCGAACTGAGTGGCTGGGCCGAGACGACGGTGATCATCCGATTCTGGATGCTCGCCGGTATGGCGTCCGCGGTCGGGCTGGGTCTGTTCTACAGCGAGTACTTGTCGGTCGGGTAGGTCAGAGGCGATGGTCGAACATTCTCCGCGGGTCCTCCGTTCACCGGGACCCATGCTCGAATTCCTGCGTGGCCGTGACGTTCTCGTCGCCGGTTGGGGAGTCTCGGGGCGCTCACTCATCGAGCCGCTCCAGGACATCGGCGCCCGCCCGGTGGTGACCGACGGCGGCCAGAAGGCGTTGGCCGAAGCGGCCGAACTCGGTCTGGCGACCGCCACCGCCGAGGATCTCCTCGAGCCCGACGCGCTTGACCGGTTCGCGCTGGTGATCACCAGCCCGGGCTGGCGGCCGGATTCGCCGGTCTTGGTCACCGCCGTGACCTCCGGCATTCCCGTCTGGGGCGATGTGGAGTTCGCGTGGTGGGTGGACCAGGCCCGCATCTACGGCCCGGTCCGCAAGTGGCTGGTGATCACCGGCACCAACGGCAAGACCACCACCACCAATATGACCCACTCGATTCTGCGCGCCGCCGGAATCTCCAGCGTGGCGTGCGGCAATATCGGCACCCCGATCCTGGACGCGCTGCGGCGCAATCCGGGACCGCAGATCCTGGCCGTGGAACTGTCGTCGTTCCAACTGCATTGGGCCCCCTCGGTGCGACCCGAGGCCGGTGTCGTGCTGAATGTGGCCGAGGATCACCTGGATTGGCACGGCGGGCTCGACGCCTACGCCGCCGCCAAGGCGCGCGCGCTCACCGGGCGCGTCGGCGTGGTCGGCCTGGACGACGCCGTCGCCGCCGCGCTGGCGCGAAAGTCCAAGGCGCGCCGCACCGTCGGCTTCCGCATCGGCGTGCCCGCCGACGGCGAACTCGGCGTCGTGGACGGCAAACTGCTCGACCGCGCCTTCACCAAGGCCGCCATTCTCGCCGAGGTGGGCGATATCAGCCCGCAGGGCCCGGCCGGGGTGGCCGACGCCCTCGCCGCCGCCGCGCTCACCCGATCCATCGATGTGGCACCGCAATTCGTGAAGGAAGGGTTGCAGGAGCACAAGGTCGGCCCGCACCGGGCCGCGTTCGTGCGCGAGCTGATGGGCGTCGAATTCGTCGACGACTCCAAGGCCACCAACCCGCACGCCGCGCGCTCGTCGATTCTGGCCCACCCCAATGTGATCTGGGTGGCGGGCGGTCAGCTCAAGGGCGCGGGCGTGGAGGATCTCGTCGAAGAGGTCCGCGAACACCTCGTCGCCGCCGTCCTGTTCGGCCAGGACGCCGCCGTGATCGCGGCCGCACTGGCGCGACACGCCCCCGACGTCCCCGTCGTGGAGCTGGGTTCGGGGGACTATGCACAGATGGTCGCCTCCGAAAATGGACCGGACGCGGTGATGGCCCTGGCGGTTCGGGCCGCCGCCGGATTCGCCGGGCGCGGCGACACCGTTCTGCTCGCACCCGCCGCCGCCTCCCTCGACATGTTCACCGACTACACCCATCGCGGCCGCAGTTTCGCCGCCGCGGTGGCGGCCCTCGACGAAAAGGACATCGGGAGCCCGCAATGACGGCCCCCGCGCGACGGAGCCGAACCGACTCGAGCGGTTCGGCCTCGGCGCGCCGGGCCCGGGCCGGATGGTTCGGCGCATGGCTGGCGCGGCCGCTCGCCTCGTTCCATCTCGTCGTCACCATCGCGGTGCTGCTCACCGTGCTCGGACTCGTCATGGTGCTGTCGGCCTCCAGCGTGGAGGCCTACGCCGGTGGTAGATCGGCGTATTCGATGTTCATCCAGCAGGCGGTGTTCGCCGTCTTCGGCGCGGTGGTGTTCTACATCGCGCTGCGAATTCCCTTGCGGGTCTTGCGGCGACTGTCGTTCCCGGCCTTCGCGCTGTCGGTCGTCATGCTGGTGCTCGTGCTCATCCCGGGCATCGGCACCAAGGTGCAGGGCTCGCGCCGCTGGTTCGACTTCGGCTTCGTCTCGGTGCAGCCCTCGGAGATCGTGAAGATCACCCTCGTGGTCTGGGGCGCGCACCTGCTCGCCTCGCGCCGCGCCGAATACGCCGACGGGCATGTGGGATACAAGGAGATCCTCATGCCGCTGGTGCCCGCCGGTCTGCTGGTCTGCTTCCTGGTGGTGCTCGAACCCAATCTCTCCACCACCATCGCGCTCGGCATCGTGCTGGCCGCGCTGCTCTGGTTCGGTGGCCTGCCGCTGCGCATGTTCGTCACCATCGCCGTCTCCGGCGGTGTTGCGGCCGCGATCCTGGCGCTCTCGGCGGGCTACCGCTCCGACCGCATGCGCGCCTTCTTCAACCCCGGCGACGATCCGCAGGGCATCGGCTACCAGGCCCGCCAAGCGCTGTATTCCCTTGCCGACGGCGGGATCTGGGGCCGCGGGCTGGGCCAGAGCCGGGCCAAGTGGAGCTATCTGCCCAACGCGCACAACGATTTCATCTTCGCCATCATCGGCGAGGAGCTCGGATTCCTCGGATGTGCGCTGGTGCTCGGGCTTTTCGCGCTCTTCGCCTACACCGGCCTGCGCATCGCCGCGCGCTCGGTGGACCCGTTCCTGCGCCTGGTCGCCGCCACCGCCACCACCTGGATCACCGGGCAGGCCCTGATCAATATCGGCTATGTCGTGGGTTTGCTGCCCGTCACCGGCCTGCAGCTGCCGCTCGTCTCGGCGGGCGGCTCGTCGCTGGCCATCACCCTGCTCATGTTCGGCATCGTGGCCAACTGCGCCCGACACGAACCGGAGGCGGTGGCCGCCCTGCACGCCGGACAGGACGGGCGCTTCAGCCGCATGCTGCGACTGCCCAAACCGGAGATCTACTCACCCGGCCGCGCCTCGGCCGCTCGCGCCCGCGCCGCCGCCAAACGCTCCGCCAAGAAGGCCGCCAAGGCCCCCGCCAAACAGCGGCGCGGCCTGCCGCCGGGCGGTCCGGGCGGCGCGCAGCGGCATCGGTCGATAGATTCGGATTCGTCGCGTCGACGATCGGCCTCCACCGAATCCTGGCGCAGCACCCGGGCCTGGGAGCCCAGCTATCCGATGAACCATGCGAGAGAACGGGGAAATTCGAGGTGACAGGGGAGCGGCCGCTCTCGGTGATCGTGGCGGGCGGTGGCACCGCGGGACATGTCGAACCCGCGCTGGCCGTGGCCGACGCGCTGCGGCGCATCGACCCGACGATTCGGGTGACCGCGCTCGGCACCCAGCGCGGACTCGAGACACGCCTGGTGCCCGAACGCGGGTATCCGCTGGAGCTCATTCCGCCGGTACCGCTGCCGCGCAAGCCCACCATGGATCTGGTGAAACTGCCGGGCCGTGTTCGGGCCTCGGTCCGGCGCACCCGCGCGATCATCGACGCGGTCGAGGCGGATGTCGTGTTCGGCGTGGGCGGCTACGTGGCGCTGCCCGCGTATCTGGCCGCGGGCCGGGGTGTGCTGCGCCGCCGCCGCGCGGTGCCGGTGGTGGTGCACGAGGCCAATGCCATGGCGGGCATCGCCAACAAGGTGGGTGCGCGGCTGGCCGCGCGGGTGCTCGCGGCCGTACCCCATTCGGGTGTGGCGGCGCGCGGTCGCGCCGATGCCGAAGTCGTCGGTATTCCGGTGCGCGGCAGTATCTCCGGGCTCGACCGGGCGGCGCTGCGGGCGGCGGCGCGCGAGGAATTCGGGCTGCCCGCCGACGGACCGGTCCTGCTGGTGTTCGGCGGCTCGCAGGGCGCGCGCACGCTCAACGAGGGCGTGTCGGGTGCCGCCCAGCAGCTCATCGCCGCCGGGATCTCGGTGCTGCACGCGCACGGCCCCAAGAACACCCTCGACGGCCTGCCCGACGCCGACGCCGAGACCGGCGCGAAATACGTTGCCGTGCCCTACCTCTCGCGCATGGACCTGGCCTACGCCGCCGCCGACGCGGTGGTCTGCCGCTCGGGGGCCATGACCGTCGCCGAGGTGTCGGCCGTGGGCCTGCCCGCCTTCTACGTTCCGCTGCCGCACGGCAATGGTGAACAGGAACTCAATGCCCGGCCGGTGGTCTTCGCCGGTGGTGGCAGAATCGTCGCGGACGCGGAGCTGACTCCGAAATACGTGATCGACGAGGTGATACCGCTGCTCATGGATTCCGATCGGCTGACGGCAATGGGACGCGCGGCGGCGAATGCCGGACACCGCGACGCCGCCGACGAAGTGGCGCGCATCGTGCTGGAGGTGGCGGGTCGATGACGGAAGAAGCGGCGGTAGCACAGCAGGCCGACCTCCCCGAGGAACTGCACCGGGTGCACATGATCGGCATCGGCGGTGCGGGCATGTCCGGTATCGCGCGGATTCTGCTCTCGCGCGGCGGACTCGTCTCCGGGTCCGACGCCAAGGAGAGCCGCGGCGTGCTCGCGCTGCGGGCGCGCGGCGCGCAGGTGCGCATCGGGCACGACGCCAGTGCGCTGGACCTGCTACCCGGCGGCCCGACCGCCGTCGTCACCACCTACGCGGCCATCCCCAAGACCAATCCGGAACTGGTGGAGGCGAATCGGCGCGGCATCCCCGTACTGCTGCGCCCCACCGTGCTGGCCTCGCTCATGCAGGGGCACCGCACCCTGTTGGTCTCCGGCACGCACGGCAAGACCTCCACCACCTCCATGCTCGTGGTGGCGTTGCAGCACTGCGGATTCGATCCGTCCTTCGCCGTCGGCGGTGAGCTCAACGAGGCCGGAACCAATGCCCATCACGGCACCGGCGGCATCTTCGTGGCCGAGGCCGACGAGAGCGACGGCTCGCTGCTGCAGTACGCGCCCGACGTCGCGGTGGTCACCAATATCGAATCCGACCACCTGGACTACTTCGGTTCCGACGAGGCCTACGTCCAGGTCTTCGACGACTTCGCCGACCGTCTCGTCCCGGGCGGGAAACTCGTGGTGTGCCTGGACGATCCGGGCTCGCGGGCGCTCGCCGAGCGCACCGTGGCGCGCTTCGCCGACGACGAGCGCGGCATCCAGGTGATCGGGTACGGCTCCGGCGACAGCGCCACCGAGGTGCCCATGGGCGCGCGGCTGCTCTCCTTCGAACCGCGCGATGTCGGCGGTGTCGCGGTCTTCCAGCTCACCGACGAACCCGCCCCGCGCACGCTGCGGCTGTCGGTCCCCGGCCGCCATATGGCCCTCAACGCCCTCGGCGCGCTGCTGGCCGCCCAAGCCGGGGGCGCCGATATCGGCGAAATCATCCAGGGGCTGGAGGGTTTCGGCGGCGTACACCGGCGCTTCCAGCTCGCGGGCCGGGAGAACGGCGTGCGCGTCTTCGACGACTACGCCCACCATCCCACCGAGGTGCGGGCCGTGCTCGGCGCGGCCGCCGAACTCGTGGCGCAGGAGGCGCGCGACGGCGCGCGCTCGCGCCAGGGCCGGGTGATCGTGGTGTTCCAACCGCACTTGTACAGCCGCACCGCCACTTTCGCGACCGAGTTCGGGGCCGCCCTCGATCTCGCCGACGAGGTGGTGGTGCTCGACGTCTACGGCGCGCGCGAGGAGCCGCTGCCCGGCGTCAACGGCGCCCTGGTGGCCCAGGCGGTCACCAAACCCGTGCACTATCAGCCGGATATGTCGCGTGTCGGTCGCCAGGTGGCGGCGTTGGCCCGGCCCGGCGATGTCGTGATCACCATGGGCGCGGGCGATGTCACCATGCTCGGCAGCCAGATCCTCGACGGGCTGCGGGCCCGGCCCTCGCACGGGCGGTGAGCGCGCGTGCGCCGCGGGGGAGCCGAGACCGAAACCGACGATCCGACCGAGGATTACGACGACACCCACGCTGACGGCGAGGCGGTGACCGAGGGCGCGGGCGCGCGTCGGGCCCGGCTGCGGCGCGGGCGTCGGGACTCGGCGTGGACGCGCGCCCTCGAATCCCGGCGGGTGCGCATCGGGGTGGCCGCGGGCGTGGTCGTCGCGCTGGCCGTCGCGTTGGTGGCCTACTTCTCGCCCCTGCTGTCGGTGCGTACCGTCGAGGTCGAGGGCATTTCGGCCATTACCGACCAGCAGGTCCAGGAAGCGCTGCGGGTACCCGAGGGCCGGTCCATGCTGCGGCTCGACACCGACGCCATGGCACAGCGCGTCTCCGAGCTCCCCAAGGCGCGTTCGGTGCGGGTGCAGCGCGTCTTTCCGTCCACGGTGCGGGTCACCGTCGAGGAACGCACCCCGGTGCTCTATTTCGAAGCGCCCGACGGCGCGCACCTGATCGATTCCGACAGTGTGGAATTCGCCATCGAGCCCGCGCCGATCGGAGTGCCGAAATTGGTGACCGAGCATCCGGGTGGCTACGACGCCGTCACCCGCGCCGCCGTCACCGTCATGGCCGCCGTCCCGCCCGCGTTGCGGCTCGAGGTGGGACAGATTGCGGCCCGCTCGGTTTCGGACATCCGACTCGAATTGCGGGACGGCAAGACCGTGCTGTGGGGCGGTGCGACCGATTCCGAACGCAAAGCGGCGGTCGTCGTTCCACTGCTCGGTCAGCCCGGCGAGGTATTCGACATTTCGAGTCCCAACCTGGTCACGGTAAAGTGAGCGATACCCTTTGGGCCACCGAAATTTTCGGCGGTCTCCCGGAACGCTTCCGGCTGTCATACGGCACCGGAGAGCAACCGTCCACGATACGATGCGAGGCGGGTCGCACGAGCTGAATCACACAAGATTCTGAATCTCGTTTCGGCGCGCCTGCGCGCGTAACGCGGTGGCTGCGAATAGCGTTCCGCAACAGTCGGATACTTGACATAACGCTAAACCTATGGTTGAGGGTTTATAGGACCGAGACCATTCAGGTGCTGGCTTACGGCGAGCATCCGAAGACACCAAGCTTGTTGGATCGAAGGAAGGCGAGAGTCCATGACGCCCCCGCACAACTACCTTGCAGTGATCAAGGTCGTCGGTATCGGCGGCGGCGGCGTGAACGCCGTCAACCGAATGATCGAACAGGGACTCAAGGGAGTCGAGTTCATCGCGGTCAACACCGACGCGCAGGCGCTGCTGATGAGTGACGCGGACGTCAAGCTCGACGTCGGCCGCGAACTCACCCGCGGGCTAGGCGCGGGGGCCGACCCCGAAGTGGGCCGCAAGGCGGCCGAGGATCACAAGGACGAGATCGAAGAGGTGCTCAAGGGCGCCGATATGGTCTTCGTGACCGCCGGTGAGGGCGGCGGCACCGGTACCGGCGGCGCGCCGGTGGTGGCCAGCATCGCCCGCAAGCTCGGCGCGCTGACCATCGGCGTGGTGACGCGGCCGTTCTCCTTCGAGGGCAAGCGCCGCAGCAATCAGGCCGAGGCGGGTATCCAGTCGCTGCGCGAATCCTGCGACACCCTCATCGTCATCCCCAACGACCGACTGCTCCAGCTCGGCGACGCGGCGGTGAGCCTCATGGACGCCTTCCGCTCGGCCGACGAGGTGCTGCTCAACGGTGTGCAGGGCATCACCGACCTGATCACCACCCCGGGTCTGATCAACGTCGACTTCGCGGACGTCAAGTCCGTCATGTCGGGTGCGGGCAGCGCGCTCATGGGTATCGGCTCCTCGCGCGGTGAGGGCCGGTCGGTGAAAGCCGCTGAGGCCGCGATCAATTCGCCGCTGCTGGAGGCCTCCATGGACGGCGCGCACGGCGTGCTGCTCTCCATCGCGGGCGGCTCGGACCTCGGCCTGTTCGAGATCAACGAGGCCGCCTCGCTGGTTCAGGAGGCCGCCCACATCGAGGCCAACATCATCTTCGGAACGGTCATCGACGACTCCCTCGGCGACGAGGTGCGCGTCACGGTGATCGCCGCGGGCTTCGACGGCAGCGGTCCGGCGCGGCGCATCGAGACGGGCATCACCACCCGGTCGACCACCTCCACCATCGGCACCGCCAGCGCGGGCGGGATCGCCCCGGCCCCGTCGCGCGGCAGCGAATACTCCTCGCGCACACCGGACCCGGTCCGCGAGCCCGTCCGGGAACCCGCACCGGCCCCCGAGGTCCCGGTCTCGCGCGGCCCGGCCCCCTCCTACGGCTCGCCCCGGCCCTCGGTCGATCCGACCGTGGCGCACAACAACCGCTCGCACATTCAGCCGCCGGACGCGGACGACGACGATGTCGACGTCCCCTCCTTCATGCGCCGCTGAACCGACCCCCTCGACGCACCGGCCACCCTCGGGTGGCCGGTGCGTCGTCGTTCGTGGCCGCGCACTCCCTGACCCACGGCCTGCTACCGTGGCCCGTCGATAGGTTGCCAGAAAGTTGCGGTTATTGAGTCGGCGCGGGTAGCGCCACCAGGAGGATGGTCATGGGTAGGTCGGTGGGGCGCACTTCGCGCTGTGTGATGGCGGTTGCCGCGATCGGAAGTCTCGGTGCGGCCGCAGTTGCCCACGCGTCGCCCGGCGTCGAGCTCGTGGCCGCGGAGAATCTGGTCGTGAACGGCAACTTCGCCGGTGGCCTGCAGGGCTGGGAGGGCCACGTCTACAACGCCGAGGCCAATGGCGGCAATGCCACCGTGCACGACAGCGGCTATGTGGGCCAGGACGTTCCGGTCACCAAGGGCTCGGAGTACACCGTCTCCCTGCGCGTCGGCGCGGCCCCCGGCGGCGGCGTCATGGCCCTGGCCCTGGACTCTGCCACCAGCGTCGCCTACTTGAGCCGCACGGTCACCGACCCCGCGCCCACCACCGTCACCCAGACCTTCACCGCCACCGGCGACACCGTGTACCTGGCCTGCCAGGCCACCGGCGGCCCCGGCGGCTGGTGCGGCGACTTCAGCGTCGTCGCCACCGGAAACAGCGGCGGCGGCACCGGCTCCGCGAGCGGTTCGGCGGGTAGCTCCTCGGGCTCCTCCGGCTCGGCCAGCGGCTCCGCCCGCTGACCCGGACGCCACCACCTCCGGCACCGGCTGAGCCGTTCGTCACCCGACCCGACGCCCACCTGCGGTGGAGGCGGGATTGCCCGGTGGTGGCTACTACCCTCGGAGACATGACTTCTGCTGCACCGGTACTGCGTACTCGGCGAGTGACGACGACGCGGGCGGGCGGGTTCTCGCAAGCGCCCTACGACACCTTCAATCTGGGAGATCACGTCGGGGACGATCCGGAGGCGGTGCGGCGCAACCGGTTACGGCTCGCGGACAGTATCGGGCTGCCGCCGCGGCGGCTGATCTGGATGGAGCAGATCCACGGGCGCAATGTGGAGGTCGTGGACGGGCCGCGCACCGAACCGGTGCCCGCCACCGACGCGCTGGTCACCACCGAACGCGATCTGGCGCTGGTGGTGCTCACCGCCGACTGCGTGCCGATCCTGCTCTCCGATGACGAGGCCGGGGTGATCGCCGCGGTGCACGCGGGCCGCATCGGCGCGCGCATCGGCATCGTCCCGCGCGTGCTCGAGGCCATGGTCGCCCTCGGCGCCGAGCCCGCGCGCATCGGCGCGTTCCTCGGCCCGGCCGCCAGCGGTCGGCAGTACGAGGTGCCCGCCACCATGCGCGCCGATGTCGAGGCGCATCTGCCGGGCAGCGCGACCACCACCGTCAAGGGCACCCCTGGCCTGGACCTGCGCGCGGGTATCCGCCGCCAGCTCGAGGCCGCGGGCGTCGGCGCGGTCGCGGTGGATCCGCGCTGCACCATCGAGGACAAGACCCTCTTCTCGCACCGCCGCGGCGCGCCGACCGGCCGAATCGCCGGTGTGATTTGGATGTCATCGACGGAAGCGGACGCATGACCTCCGAAACACCCACCGCCGCAACGAATCCCGCGAGCACCGAGGAGACCCGCGTCACGGCGCGCGCCGCGGAGCTATCCGCGAACCTCACCGCACTGCTCGATCGCATCGACGCAGCCTGCCGGGCGTCGGGGCGATCCACCGACTCGGTACGCTTGCTCCCGGTCACCAAGTTCCACCCGGCCTCGGATATCGAGATCCTCTATGGACTCGGCCGCCGTGAATTCGGCGAATCGCGCGAACAGGAGGCCAGTGCGAAGGTGGCGCAACTGAGCCATCTGACGCATGTGCGCTGGGAGTTCATCGGCCGTCTCCAGCGCAATAAAGCGAAACACGTTGCACGCTGGGCAAATACCGTCTATTCGGTCGATTCGGACAGGTTGGCGGCCGCTCTCGACACCGCCGTGACCGCCGCCCTCGAGGCGGGGGAGCGCGGCACGCCGTTGCGCGTGCTGCTGCAAGTGAGCCTCGACGCCGACCCCACCCGCGGCGGCGTCACCCCCGATGATCTCCCGGCCCTCGCCGACGCCGTTGCGTCCAGTGCATCGTTGCAGCTAGGAGGCCTGATGGCCATCCCGCCGCTGGGTGCCGATCCGGAGCCGGAATTCGCCCGACTCGCGCGGCTACACGAACGAATTCTGACCGAACATCCCCAGGCCAGCGAGCTGTCGGCGGGTATGTCAAACGATTTGGAGGCCGCGATCCGCCACGGATCGACGTGCGTGCGTGTCGGTACCGCGTTGATGGGCGCGCGACCGATAACCTCGCCTTAGCAAAGAAACCTCATCAGTCACATTTGAAACATATGCTTGGTGACGGACGAGGACTGAGCAGGACTTCAACACCCCAGGCCAACCGGGGCCGAAGGAAGGTCGACCAGATGAGCACGCTGCACAAGTTCAAGGCGTACTTCGGCATGGTTCCGCTCGAGGATTACGAAGACGACTACGTCGACGACCGCGGGGCGGGTCCACTCCGGAGCAACGTCGACGAACGCGGCCCTCGTCGGCCTCGTCCGCGCGAATACGAGCGCGAGTACGACCGGTACGGCGACGACCGCTACGACGACGAGCCCGGCTACGCGCCGGAGCCCGCGTACAAGCCGCCGTATCAGCCGGGGTACAGCGTGGCGCGGCGCGACGACTACGCCGACAGCTACGCGGACGACCGCTACGAGCCCGCGCGCCGTCCCACCCGCATCGATACCGCCCCGTCCAGCCGGACCCGCAGCATGGGCGGCAGCGCGCCCATGGTGCGCGGCACGACTCGCGGTGCGCTGGCGGTGGATCCGGAAGCCGAGCGGCGCATGGAAGAGCTGCGGATGGAGGAGCGCCGGATCGAGACCGCGCCCGCGCGCCGGTCGGGGCTCTTCGAGGAAGGCAGCACCTTGTCCAAGATCACGACGCTGCGCCCCAGCACCTACGCCGAGGCCGCGATCATCGGTGAGCGTTTCCGCGACGGCACCCCGGTGATCATGGACCTGGTCGAGATGAGCAACTCCGACGCCCGCCGCCTGGTCGATTTCGCGGCCGGTCTGGCCTTCGCCCTGCGTGGCTCCTTCGACAAGGTGGCGACCAAGGTGTTCCTGCTCTCACCGGCCGATGTCGACGTATCGGCGGAAGAACGTCGCCGTATCGCCGAAACCGGTTTCTACAACCAGAAATAGAGCGCGATAAGACGGGTGCGGCTATACTGCCGCACCCCACGGCCGCAGGCCGTCGACCGGGGGGAAGGCGCGCTCATCTGACCGGCGCGCATATTTTGCAGGACACCGTTTTTCAGGCAGAGTGAACGCGTGGCCCTGTTCCAGGTGTTGTACCTACTTCTGTTCCTCTTCTGGCTGTTGCTCATCAGCAGAGTGATCGTAGAGTTCATTCGCGCCTTCGCGCGGGACTGGAAGCCCACCGGCTTCGTGGTCATCATCTTGGAGGTGATCTTCACGATCACGGATCCTCCGGTGAAACTGCTGAGGCGTTTGATACCGCCTGTGAATCTTGGGGGAATTCGCCTCGACCTGTCGATTATGGTCCTGCTTTTCATCGTCTTCATCCTCATGTCTTACGCGGGCAGCCAAGGCACCGCGTAGCTGAGATGTGACAGAATGGGCCGAGAAGAAAGCTTGTCTGATCTAGTGCTAGATCTCCGTACGAAGCGTGAAGGGATCCGTCCATGCCGCTGACCCCAGCCGATGTTCATAACGTCGCGTTCAGCAAACCACCGATCGGGAAGCGCGGCTACAACGAGGATGAAGTCGATGCCTTCCTCGACCTGGTCGAGCAGGAGCTCTCACGCCTCATCGAAGAGAACGCCGATCTGCGCCAGCGGGTCGCCGAACTCGATGCGGAACTCGCCGATGCCAAGAAGAATCGCGGTCCGGTCGCCGCGGTGAAGCAGGCCCCGCCGCCGGAGCCGCCCAAGCCCGCCCCGGCCCCGCAGCCCGCTCCCATGCCGGTCGCCGCACCGCCCACCGCCAAGGACGCCCCCTCCGCGGACGCGAATCTGCAAGCGGCCAAGGTGCTTTCGCTCGCGCAGGAGATGGCCGACCGCCTCACCTCCGATGCCAAGACCGAGGCCGAGCAGCTGCTGGCCAACGCCAGAGCCAATTCCGAGCGACTGGTCAGCGATGCGCGCACCCGCTCCGAGGCCATGGTCGGCGACGCCCGCCAGAAGGCCGAGGCCATGCTGTCCGACGCCCAGACCCGTTCGGACAACCAGCTGCGTCAGGCCAAGGAGAAGGCCGATGGCCTGCAGGCCGACGCCGAGCGCAAGCACACCGAGATCATGGCCACCATCACCCAGCAGCGCAGTGTGCTGGAGAGCCGGATCGAACAGCTCAAGACCTTCGAGCGCGAATACCGCGTGCGGCTCAAGTCGTACCTGGAGTCGCAGCTCGAGGAGCTGGAGAACCGGGGTTCCGCGGTACCGGTCGATGGTGGCGAATTCGGCGAGGGCGCGTCCGGGAACGGCGCACTGCTCAAGGGCGGCAAGTAAAGCCGCCCAGACGACGCTCCCCGGCGCTGTGCCCGCAGCGCAGCGCCACCACCGGTTCGGCGGTTTCGTCCACACGAGGGGGTGGTGCCCGTGCTCGTTGCGACACTCGGCCTCGCGGCAATCGGTTTCGCCCTGCTGGTGACCGCCCTGACCACCGGTTCGGTGATCTGGGCGTGGGCCTGCATCGCGGTCTGCGTGATCGGCGCGGTGCTGCTGCTGATCAGCGCGCTGGCCATGCGCGAGGACGATGACGAGACGCAGACGAGACCCGGCGGCAAGCACGCCAAACACTGAGCGTGCGCAGGACCGATCAGGAGCGCGGGTCCGCGGAATATCCGCTGGACCGCGCTCGCTAGACTGGATACAGCAGTACGGCGTAGATCCGGCAATCACCGGGGAGCCTTCGGAAGAACGGCGATTCGCTACCGCGAGGCGCTCAGTAGAACCGAACGGGTGAGCCCGTCACAGCTCGTAACGAGAGGTTCGGGCACTCCTCGGTCGAGGGGTCCGGACAAGCGGGGTGGTACCGCGGTGAGAGCGCACAGGCGCTCCCGTCGTCCCCGTGCCCACTGTGAGATGGCACGAGGAGACGGAGCCCGCGATGGCGGACGAGGCGCACAGCACAGCCAACCGAAACGCGTACCCCCGCGTCGAGCTGGCGCAGACCAGCGGCCAGGTGTCCTTCCCGGACCTGGAACAGCGCGTCCTGGAGTACTGGGCCGCCGATGACACCTTCCGTGCCAGCATCGAGAACCGTTCCGATGCAGCCGAATTCGTCTTCTACGACGGTCCGCCGTTCGCCAATGGTTTGCCGCATTACGGACATCTGCTGACCGGATATGTCAAGGATTTGATCCCGCGCTTTCAAACCATGCGTGGGAAGAAGGTCGAACGACGATTTGGTTGGGACACTCACGGTCTGCCCGCGGAAATCGAAGCGGAGAAGCAGCTCGGTATCACGGACAAATCACAGATCGATGCCATGGGCTTGGCGGAATTCAATGCCGCGTGCAAGTCTTCGGTTCTTCGCTACACCGGCGAGTGGCGCAACTATGTCACCCGGCAGGCGCGGTGGGTCGACTTCGACAACGACTACAAAACCCTCGACCTCGACTTCATGGAGTCGGTCATGTGGGCGTTCAAGTCGTTGTACGACAAGGGATTGATCTATCAGGGCTTCCGCGTTCTGCCCTACAGCTGGTACGAGCAGACTCCGCTGTCGAATCAGGAAACGCGACTCGACGACGCCTACAAAATGCGCCAGGACCCGGCGGTCACCGTCGATATGGCGCTGTCGGTCCCGGCCGACCACCCGCTGCGCGAACTCGACGGCGCGAACGCGCTCATCTGGACCACCACGCCCTGGACGCTGCCGTCCAACCTCGCCATCGCCGTGCACCCCGACGTGACCTATCACCACGTCAAGGCCAAGGACGGCAAGCGGTACCTGCTTGCCGCCGAACGGGTCTCGCACTACGCGCGCGAACTGGGCGAGGAGGCCGACGGCTTCGAGGTGCTCTCCGAGCATGCGGGCGCGGCCCTGGTGGACCTGCGCTACGCGCCGCCGTTCGACTTCTTCGTCGGCCACCCGAACGCGCACCGCGTGCTCGCCGCCGACTACGTGACCACCGACTCCGGCACCGGCATCGTGCATCTCGCCCCCGCCTTCGGTGAAGAGGATATGGATGTCGCCTCGGCGGCCGGGATCGAACTCGTCCAGCCCCTGGACGCGGGCGGCAAGTTCACCTCCATGGTGCCGCCGTACGAGGGCCTGATGGTCTTCGACGCCAACCCGGTCATCATCAAGGACCTCAAGGCCGCCGGAAAGCTGTTGCGGCACGAGACCATCGAGCACTCCTACCCGCACAGCTGGCGCTCCGGCCAGCCGCTGATCTACATGGCGGTGCCGTCCTGGTTCGTGGCCGTCACCAAGTTCCGCGACCGCATGGTGGAGCTCAACCAGGAGATCACCTGGGTGCCCGAGCACATCCGCGACGGCCAGTTCGGCAAGTGGCTCGAGGGCGCGCGCGACTGGAACATCAGCCGCAACCGCTACTGGGGCTCGCCGATCCCGGTGTGGGTCTCCGACGATCCGGCCTACCCGCGCGTGGACGTCTACGGCTCGCTCGACGAGCTCGAGCGCGACTTCGGCGTGCGCCCCGACGACCTGCACCGGCCCATGATCGACGACCTGGTGCGCCCGAATCCCGATGACCCGACCGGGAAGTCGATGATGCGGCGCACCCCCGAGGTGCTCGACTGCTGGTTCGAATCGGGTTCCATGCCCTTCGCGCAGGTGCACTACCCGTTCGAGAACAAGGACTGGTTCGACGGCACCGCCACCGAAGCGGGCCACAACCCGGGCGATTTCATCGTCGAGTACAACGGTCAGACCCGCGGGTGGTTCTACACCCTGCACGTGCTGGCCACCGCGCTCTTCGACCGCCCGGCCTTCAAAACCGTTGCCGCGCACGGCATCGTGCTCGGTGACGACGGGCTGAAGATGTCCAAGTCCAAGGGCAACTACCCGAATGTCAACGAGGTCTTCGACCGCGACGGCTCCGATGCCATGCGCTGGTTCCTGATGGCCTCGCCCATCCTGCGCGGCGGCAATCTCATCGTCACCGAGCGCGGTATCCGCGAAGGCGTCAGCCACGCGCTGCGCCCGCTGTGGAACGCGTGGACCTTCCTGCAGCTCTACGCCTCGAAACCCGGTACCTGGCGCACGGATTCGCAGCATGTGCTGGACCGCTACATCCTCGCCAAACTGGCGCGCACCCGCGACGCCATGACCGAGGCGCTCGAGGTCTACGACATCGCCGGGGCCTGTGACGAACTGCGCTCCTTCGCCGACGCGCTCACCAATTGGTATGTGCGCCGGTCGCGTTCGCGCTTCTGGGAGGAGGACCGCGACGCCATCGACACCCTGCACACCGTGCTGGAGGTGACCACCCGGCTCGCGGCCCCGCTGCTGCCGCTGGTCACCGAGGTGATCTGGCGCGGGCTCACCGGCGAGCGCTCGGTGCACCTGGCCGACTGGCCCGCCGCGGCCGACCTGCCCCAGGATCCGGAGCTGGTCGCCGCCATGGACGAGGTGCGCTCGGTCTGCTCCACGGTGCTGAGCCTGCGCAAGGCCCAGAACCTGCGGGTGCGCCTGCCGCTGTCGGAGGTCACCGTGGCCGCCGAGGACGCCGAGCGGCTCGCGCCGTTCACCGACCTCATCGCCGACGAGGTGAATGTCAAGAAGGTCGACCTCACCACCGATGTGGCCGCGCACGGCCGCTTCGAACTGGTCGTCAACGCCCGCGCCGCGGGTCCGCGCCTCGGCAAGGAGGTGCAGACGGTCATCAAGGCGGTGAAGGCCGGACAGTGGTCCGAATCGGCCGAGGGTGTGGTCAGCGCGGCGGGTATCACCCTGCTGCCCGAGGAGTACACCCAGCGGTTGGTCGCCGCCGAACCCGACTCCACCGCCGCGCTGCCCGGCAATGCCGGTCTGGTGGTGCTGAATTCGGAGGTCACCGAGGAACTCGAGGCCGAGGGCTGGGCGCGCGATCTCATTCGCGATCTGCAGGAAACGCGAAAGGCCAAGGGGCTCGACGTTTCCGACCGCATCACCGTGGTGTTGGAAGTGCCCGCCGAACGGCAGGCGTGGGCGCGAACGCACCGCGATCTGATCGCCGGTGAAATCCTCGCCACCACACTGACTTTCGGTGCCGCGGGCGCGGACGCCAATGAGATTGTCGGCGGCGTGCGAGTAGCGGTCGGCAAAGCCTGAGACAAGTCGGAGCACACGTCCGGGGCGGGATATCCGCCCCGGACGTTTCTCATTTGTTCGCCCGTCGCATTCGCGCCATGCGATCCATGTCACAATGACCTTGTATGCGCAGGTAGCCCGCGCAGATTCGGGGGCTGTCCGCAAGCATCGATGTTTGCTGGATCCGCTTCCTGGGTACGCAATATTTTCGTGTGTGCAGTAAAGCTCCGCGCGCACGACCGATATAGCGATAGGGAAGAGAGGCGCGCATGACGAGCCGCGACCCGAAATCCGGACAACAGACCCGTTCGGTGGCCGCAGCGGCCATGGGCAACGCTACCGAGTGGTTCGACTACGGCGTGTACGCGGCAGCGGCCACCTACATCACCGCCGCCTTCTTCCCGGGCGAGCTGGGCACGCTCGGCACCATGCTGGGCTTCGCCGTCTCCTTCGTGCTGCGCCCGCTGGGCGGCATGGTGTGGGGACCCCTCGGCGACCGCATCGGCCGCAAGGCCGTCCTCGCCACCACCATCCTGCTCATGGCCGCCGCGACCGGCGCCATCGGCCTGCTGCCGAGCCACGCCACCGCGGGTGTGTTCGCGCCCATCATGCTGATCCTGCTGCGCGTCGTGCAGGGCTTCTCCACCGGCGGTGAATACGGCGGCGCCGCAACCTATCTCGCGGAATCCTGCAACGACCGCCGCCGCGGCTTCCTGGGCAGCTTCCTGGAATTCGGCACGCTCGGCGGTTTCGTCGGCGGTTCGGCCGTGGTGCTGGCCTGTCAGCTGGCGCTGGGCTCGGACGCCATGCACGAGTGGGGCTGGCGTATTCCGTTCCTGATGGCCGTGCCGCTGGGCCTGATCGGCTGGTACCTGCGCTCGCGGCTCGAGGAGTCCGCGGTCTTCACCGAGGTGCAGGAGCAGGAACACCCCAAGACCGGCCTGCGGGTGCTGGTCACCGAGTACAAGCGGGAGCTGCTCACCCTGGGCGGTCTGGTGGTCGCGCTCAATATCGTGAACTACACGCTGCTCACCTATCAGCCCACCTATCTGCAGGACACCATCGGCGTCGGGGAATCCACGACTACCACCATGATGCTCATCGGCCAGGTCATCATGATGCTGGCGCTGCCGTTCTTCGGCCGCCTCTCCGACAGCGTCGGACGGCGTCCCATGTGGCTGTTCTCGCTCATCGGCCTGGGCATTCTGGCCATTCCGATGTACATGCTGATGGGCCAGGGCACCGGCTGGGCCGTCCTCGGCTTCGTGGTGCTGGGGCTGTTCTACATTCCGCAGCTCTCGACCATCACCGCGACCTTCCCGGCCATCTTCCCGACCCATGTCCGCTATGCGGGCTTCGCGCTCGGTTACAACGTCTCCACCGCCATTTTCGGTGGTACCGCGCCGCTGGTGAACGACGCCGTCATCCGGGCCACCGGATGGTCGCTGTTCCCGGCGTTCTACATGGTCTTCGCGTGTGTGATCGGCCTGATCGCGCTGCGGTTCCTGCGCGAGACGGTCGGCGCGTCGCTGCGCGGCACCGACGTGCCCATCACCGACGAGATTCCGGCCATCGCCAAGCCGACGCCGCCGCCGGTGATCGGCGGCGCGACCGCGACGATCACGAAGCCGTGATCGGGCGGCCACCTCCCAGCTTGTTGAGCAGGCGTTTCCTTCGGGAATGAGGGGCTACTCAGTGGCTGGGAGGTGGCCACCATGCCATATGGACCGCAGTTCGTCGTCACCGTCAGATACGGGGGCGCTGAAAGATCCGGTACCAATGGAGCCGTACATCTGCGGCTCGGTGACACCATCGCCAATGGCGATGGGCGCGAAGGCAGTTGGACTGGCGAGATCGAGGTGCATCTGCCCGGCGACCCTGCCGAGCTCGGTCGCGAGGAGTGCGGGGTGCTGGCCTTCGACACACCCCTCGAGGATGTGAAATCGCTGGAGGCGCGGGTGGATTCGCCCACCTCCACCTGGACGCTGGCGGCCCTGGACTGGTTCCAGATCGAGGATGTCGAACGGCACACGCTCTGGCAGAGCAGTCCGATGCCGGAGACCGAACAGCGCTTCGCCGCGGGCGTGCAGCCCGCCGAGACCGGGAGCCGCGAGATCGTGCTGACCCGCGACTTCGCCCTCGACCGGCTGCCGTCGGCCCGCTACGCCGTCACCATCGAGACCGGCACCGAACCGGGCGCGGGTACCAGCGCCAATGTGTTGGTGCGCCTGCTCGGGGCCACCGACTGCCACCTGACCTGGCTGGCGCTCAACGATCCGGACGAGAGCGTGCGCAGCGGCGCGCATCGCCGCTACGGCCCGTTCACGTACGTGGATCACGATCCGCCGACCGAGGTGGAGGTGCGGCTCGAGGATATGACCGCCGATTCCGACCGGTGGCAATTGCTGCGTGTGGTCATCGAGAATCTCGACACCGGCCGGACCTGGATCGCCGACTGCGACAGCTGGTTCGACTGGACCTCGGTGCAGCAGACGTTCCCCTTGGCGGAGAAGGAATGAGGGCTATTCGACGACCAACTCGACGGGGATGTTCCCGCGCGTGGCGTTGGAATACGGGCACACCTGATGGGTCGCCTCGAGCAGCGCCTGACCCTGCTCGTTGTGCAGGTGCTCGGGCAGCTCGACGCGCAGCACGACCGAGAGGCTGAACCCGCCTTCGTCGGATTTGTTCAGCCCGACCTCGGCGGTCACCGACGCGTCGTCGGCCTCCAGCTTCATGCGCTTGGCGACCAGCTGCAGCGCGCTGGCGAAACAGGCCGAGTATCCGGCGGCGAAGAGCTGCTCCGGATTGGTGCCCGCGCCATCGCCGCCCATGGCCTTGGGGCGGGCGAGGGTGAGGTCGAGAATGCCGTCATCGCTGAAGGACCGGCCCTCCCGGCCGATCGACGTGGCCACTGCGGTGTACATGGGAGCCATGATTTCCTCCTAGACAGATCTGTCTGTTCACTGGGCTCGTTCAGAGTAGACAGATCTGTCTGCTATCGTCAAGGGTATGAGTGCGGCCCGCGAGCGATTGTTGGAGACGGCCACTCGGCTCTTCTACGCCGAGGGCATCCACACCGTGGGCATCGACCGGATCATCGCCGAGGCCGGAATCGCCAAGGCCACGTTCTACCGGCACTTCAAGACCAAGGACGATCTGGTCGTCGCCTACCTGACGCGGGAATACGCGCGCCAGCGCGAGGTGCTCGACGCGGTGTCCGGCTCCGGAATCGACAGTGTCACCGCGATTTTCGAACGACTGGGGGAGTTGAGCTGCGGTCCCGGCTTCCGGGGGTGCCCATTCCTCAACGCCGCCATCGAATTTCCCGATCCGGCGCACGCGGTGCGCGCGGTGGTGGCGGACTATCGAGGCTGGTTCCTGGACCTCATGCGCGAGCGCCTGGTCGCGGCGGGGCACGAGGACCCCGAGACCGCCGCGCACTATCTGCTGCTGGTGCGCGACGGGGTGGCGCTCAGCGGCGGGGTGGGCGATGCCGAGACCGTCCAGGCGGGTGTGCGAACCGCCTTGGGGCAGATCAGTTCTCGGGTAGCTCCAGGCCCCGCGCCAGCACCGGCCACGACTTCTTGAGCGCGTCCTCCCAGTAGCCCCAGGAGTGCGTGCCGTTAGGTAGCAAATCCGCGGTTACCGGGATGTCCAGCTCGTCGAGCTTGTTCACGAGGCTGCGGGTGCACCAGTCGGTGGCCGCCTCGATGATGCCGCCGACGACGAGCTGCTGGATCAGGCCGCCGTCGGCGGGGCCGAGGCTGCGGATATCGCCGGGGGTGTCGTGCGGTCCGGGCAGGCCGGTGCCGTTGAACAGGTACAGCTCCAAGCCGCGCAGGCCCTCGGCGTTGACGTACGGGTCGTTGGCGACCCAGGCCGGATCCTCGGGCGGGCCGTACATATTGGTGGCGTCGCCGCCGCCCGCCGCGACCACCAATTTCACGAACTGCTGGCCGATTCGGTCGCTGATGCGCGCGCAGCCGCTGTAGGCGGCCACCGCCCGATAGAGGCCGGGCGCGGCGATCGGCAGTTGGAGTACCGAGGTCCCGGACATCGACATTCCGGCGATGGCGCGAATCTGGTTGGTGCCCAACGCGCCATCGATGATGGGCGGCAGCTCCTCGGTGAGGAAGGTGCGCCACTTGTTGGTGCCGAGCTTGGGATCCGGTGCGCGCCAATCGGTGTAGTAGGTGAAGCCGCCGCCGATCAGCTGCACGACATTGACGTCCTTGTCGGCGAAGAACTGCGCGGCATCGGTATTGCGCCGCCAGGTCGCCGTATCCTGGCCGCCCCCAGCGCCATTGAGCAGATACAGCACCGGGCGCGGCACCGAGGTGTCGGCGGGGCGCTGCACCACGACCTCCACATCGCGGTCCATGGCCTCGGATCTGATGGTGATCTCGACGGTGCGGCTGTCGCGGATGCGATAGGCGGTGATGCGGGAACCGTCCGCGGAAACCGGTGTGGCGACCAAGGTTCCGGTGCTGGTGACCGGATCCGGGGTGCCCGCCGCGGCGGGATCGGAGGTACTGGGCAGTGCGCAGGCGAAAACGACCAGAGGTGCGAGCAGCAGCGCTCGCACCCGAGTGCGACGAGTCAACAGGGCCCCTGTGATAGCTGGCGGTCTCGGACTCCCGGATCCCCCGACGGGAACGGGCGAAATGTTACGTATGCCCCTAATTACAGGGGGAGTATTCGTCGCGATTTGTGACAGGTCTCTCACGACACGCGTGCGGCTTGGTGCCACGTCCCATCGGATCGATGAGTTACAAACGATAAGATAGCTAATTCGTGGTTAATGATCGTTGGCAGTGCTGACCGAAGGGCGAGCACGTGAAACGAAAACCGATCCACGCCATCGTTCGGGCCGTCTCGGCCGCCGCCATCCTCCTCTCGACCGGCACCCTGTGGGCCGGTGTCGCGCACGCCGATACCGGCAGCGCCTCGGGTTCCGGTTCCGGCAGCGCGAGCGGCTCCGGGTCCGGAAGTGCCTCCGGCTCGGCCCAATTGCCGATCGCCAGCCCGCGCGCCATGGCGGCGTTGGGCCTGGCCACCACCCAGACCGGCAAGCCCTATCTCTGGGGCGGCACCGGCCCCGATGCCTGGGACTGCTCCGGATTGGTGCAGTGGGCCTTCCGCAGCGTCGGCATCGATATGCCGCGCACCACCTGGCAACAGGCCGAGACCGGGCTGAACGTACCGGTCGGCGCGATGCAGCTGGGTGATGTGGTCATCCTCAATGGCGATGCCTCCCACGTGGGCATCTACGCCGGGAACGGACAGCTGTTCAATGCCCACTCGCCCGGTGTGCCGATCGGGCTGACTCCGCTCAACGAGTTCGACATCTACTCCATTCGCCGTTACTACTGAGAACCCACCCGAAATGAATTGCCGCTCTTAGACTGTCGTCGGGGGCGCGTTCGGAGGTGGGTGGCATGTCCGAGTTGTCGACGGCCGCGCGATCGAGCGGCAGGCGAGCGCGGTACGCGGCCGGAATCGCTGTCCTGGCACTCGTCACGGCCTGCGGTGGCGCGGGCGGCGACGGGGGCGGCGGGCTGCGCGGCACCACCGTGCCGGTGGCCGGTGGCTCGCCCGGTACCCTCACGAAACCCGGAGCCATAGAAGGGTTTTCGGTTCCGGAGAGTGTGGTGTTCGCCGGTGACAGCTGGCTGGTGTCGAATCTGGGGCGCGTCGACCCGGATCCGGCGGCCAAGGACGGCGATGGCTTCCTGACCGAACTGAACGCGGTGGGAACGCTCACGGCGCGCCGCGCCATGCCGAGGCCCGGCGATCCGCCGTTGCACGCGCCGAAAGGTATGGCGGCGGTGGACAATCGGGTCTTCGTCGCCGATGTCGACCGCATCGTCGGCTACGACACCAGCAGTCACGGACAGGTCTTCGAGGCAGCCCTCGGCGACGGGGCACCGGCGCTGCTCAACGACATCGTCGCACTGGACTCGCGCACCCTGCTGGTCACCGACACCTACCGCGACACCGTGTACCAGCTCGACATCGAGACCAAGCACTTCGAACCGCGCGCCACCGGAATCCCCGGAGCCAACGGCATAGCGATCGACGACTCGGGCAGAACCGCCTACGTGGTCGCGGACGGCGAGGCGTTCGAGGGCGGCGACCTCTGGCGACTCGACCTCACCCAGACCCCGGCCGTGCCGCAACGCGTCGGCGCGGTCCACGGCATCCTCGACGGCGTCGCGGTGCTCTCGACCGGCAATATCGTGGTATCGGACTGGATATCCACCCAAGGCGACAAGTCCGGCACACTCACCGTCTACCGCCCGGACGGCACCCCCGCCACCCAGCTCCGCCTCCCCGACAACCTGCACGGCCCAGCCGATTTCGCCGTCGACCCCGCGGGCCGCAACATCTGGATCCCAGCCATGCCCGACAACCGCCTCGTGATCGTGCCGCTGCCGTAGCGGCTTCCGGCCGCCGAAGCCCTACTGCCCCAGGGGTTTCAGGGGCGAAGCCCCTGAAAGTCCCCGAGAGTTGGGTTCATTCGCAGCAGAGACCGCGCAGCAGGGGGCCGTACTCCGGATTGTTGAGGGCGGAGGCGAACTGGGCGACGAGGTAGTCGGCGGGGTTGCCGGTGTC
Organism: Nocardia sp. NPDC050406; assembly: GCF_044459025.1. Taxonomy (NCBI): domain Bacteria; kingdom Bacillati; phylum Actinomycetota; class Actinomycetes; order Mycobacteriales; family Nocardiaceae; genus Nocardia; species Nocardia sp. NPDC050406. The sequence goes on from NZ_JBITIM010000002.1 coordinate 1,939,330, forward strand.
GTACCAGCGGCCCTGAATCACCTGGCCGTACACCGGGTTGTCGGCGGCGAAGATGTTGATGGCGTCGGTCAGGTACACCTCGCCGGTGCGGTGGGTGTACCACTTGTCCACCTGGCGGCGCAGCTCCTCGATGATGCCGGGCGTCACCACGTAACCGCCGATGGCGGCGAACTGCGAGGGCGCGTCGGCGGGCTTGGGCTTCTCCTTGAGGCCACTGATGCGCATGAGCCCGCTCTCGTGCTCCTCCTCGACCACCGGCACGCCGTAGCGCTGCGATTCGGCCGGATCCATGGGCATGAGGGCCAGCACCGGCGCATCGGTCTTCTCGTAGGCGTCGATGAGCTGCTGGGCGCGCGGCACCTCGGCGACGAAGACGTCGTCGGGCCACAGCACCAGCATGGGCTCGTCGCCCAGCGTGCGGGCGGCATTGAGCACCGGCGTGCCATTGCCGTACGGACCGTGCTGGTCGAGATAGGTGATGTGGCCGAGGCGACCCAGCTCACCGACCTCCTCGACGGCATCGGCGTAGGCCTGCTTGCCATCGGCGCGCAGCTGCGCCACCAACGCGGGATTCGGGCGGAAGTGGTCCTGGATCAAGGACTTTCCGGCACTGACCACAATCGTGATATCGGTGATTCCGGACGCCACCAGCTCGCGCACGGTGTGCTCGATCACCGGCTTGTCCCCGACCGGCAGCATCTCCTTCGGAATCGCCTTGGTCAACGGCAGCAGGCGCGAGCCGATGCCTGCGGCGGGGATCACGGCCTTGCGAATCGTCATGAACCGATCATCACACATCCGCGCCGTCGTACCTGTCGGTAGCCGGGCGTAGATTTTCCTCCATGACCACCTCCGCCGACTCCCTACCCGGGCATATCGCGCCTGGTCAACGGGCTGACGCGGAGTCGGATCGAGCCACCGGAGAGTCCTGGTCGGTTGGCCAGAACTCGCAGCCGATCGGCAGCGAACTCCCAGCCGACACCCGGCGCGACACCGCCACCGCGAGTCGCCGCTGGGTGCTGCACATCGATATGGACGCCTTCTTCGCCTCGGTGGAACAGCTCACCCGCCCCACACTGCGCGGCCGCCCGGTCCTGGTCGGCGGTATGGGCGGCCGCGGCGTGGTGGCCGGAGCGAGCTACGAGGCGCGGGTGTACGGCGCGCGCTCGGCCATGCCCATGCACATGGCCCGCCGCCTGGTCGGCGGCTCCGCGGTGGTGATCCCGCCGCGCGGCGCCGTGTACGGCGAGCTGAGCGGGCAGGTGTTCGAGGCGCTGCGCTCGCGAATCCCGGTGCTGGAGACCCTCTCCTTCGACGAGGCGTTCGGCGAACCGGCGGAACTGGCCGGTGCCACCGCGGCCGAGGTGCTCGAATTCTGTGAGCAGCTAAGGGCTTTGGTGCGCGAACGCACCGGCCTGGTGGCCTCGGTCGGGGCGGGAACGGGTAAACAGCTCGCCAAGATCGCCTCCGGTCTCGCGAAACCCGATGGGGTACGGGTGGTCTCACCCCTCGAACAGGGGTCCATGCTGGCCGCGCTGCCGGTGCGCAAACTGTGGGGGATCGGCCCCGTGGCCGAAAGCCGTTTGCGCGCACTGGGAATCGAGACCGTCGGCGCGTTCGCGGCCCTGCCCGAGGCGGAGGCGTCCTCGATTCTCGGCGGCAGCGTCGGCGCGGCCCTGCACCGACTCGCGCGCGGTATCGACGACCGGCCGGTGGCCGAACGCGCCGAGGCCAAACAGATCAGCGCCGAAACCACCTACGAGACCGATATTGTCACGCTCCCGCAGCTGCGCCCCGCCATCGAGGCCATGGCCGCCGCCGCGCACCGCCGCCTCACCGCCGACGGCCGCGCCGCCCGCACGGTGGTACTCAAACTCAAGAAGGCCGATATGAGCATCGTGACCCGCTCGTCCACATTGCCCTATGCCACCGAGGATTTGGCCACCCTCACCGCCGCCGCGCAGCGCTCGGCCATCGATCCCGCGGAACTCGGCCCGATCCGCTTGGTCGGCGTGGGCTTCGCCGGACTGTCGGAGATTCGGCAGGAATCGCTGTTCCCGGAGCTGGACCGCACCGTCGAGACCGACGAATCGGTCTCGGACGAGCCGACTCTCGGGCTCGCGGACGTCCCCGAACCCGAGGTGCCGCCCGCGACGCGCTCCTATACGACCCAACTCTGGTACCCGGGCCTCGATGTCGAACACGGCGAATTCGGCCACGGCTGGGTGCAGGGCGCGGGCCACGGCGTGGTGACCGTGCGCTTCGAGACCCGTTCCACCGGGCCGGGTCCCGCGCGCACCTTCGCCGCCGCCGACCCCGAACTACGCCGCGCCGACCCGCTGCACAGTCTGCGCTGAATGGCGCGGAGTCTGCGCGCGGCCTGTCGAAACTCTGTGGATTCGGTCTGAAAGTGCGTGCGGGCGGGGCTCGGGAACAACTTTCGGGGCATGCCGCTGTTAGCCTGGTGCCTCGTGCAGCGTCGCCGTCGGGTGGTGGCTGTCACATGGACGAACGGACCTACTCGAACGTAAAGGACGAGCAGTTGAAGCTTCAGAAGACTGGACGTATCGCGGTCGCCACCCTGGCTGTCGTGGCCGCACTCGGACTGTCGGCGTGTGGCAGTGGTGACAAGACGGAGAAGCCCGCGAAGAAGACCACCACTTCTCAGACGACCGCGGCCGCGAACCTGCCGCCGGTGCCGACCCCGGCCGACCTCAACGCGGAGCTGCAGCGCGGTCTGGACCCGAATGTGCCGAACTCCGAGAAGCTCGAGCTCATGCAGGGCGTCAGCGCCGATCCGGATCTGCCGACCCGACTGGTCGAGGCGGTCCAGCAGAACAATGCCGCCATCACCGTCACGGGCGTGACCGATCTGGGCGACGGCACCATCACCGCCGACGCGCAGGTGTCGGTCGCCGGTGGCGCGCCGCAGCAGGCGGTCGTGCCGTTCGTGGCCGAGGACGGCAAGTGGAAGGTCCAGAAGGAGTGGATCTGCAATATGCTCACCGCCGCCAACCAGACCTCCCCGGCCTGCCCCTAGGCGATAGCCCCCCGACGGGTCCGGTGTCCCTCGCGGATGCCGGACCCGTTCGCGTATGACCCGCCGCCACCGCCTCGACCGGCGCGATCGGCCGTTTCCGGAATCGTTCGATAACATCGCCCTCCGTGACCGATGTGATGGTGAAGGCGGACGCGGACCCCGCCGACAGAGCGGAATCGGCGACCATCGATCGGAGAGCGGGATGGGCGCGGCCCGTCGCACTGATCGCGGGCCTGATCGCGGTCCTCTCGGCGCTGGCGGTGCCGCTGCTGCCGGTGACCGTGGACGAGACGACACTGTCCTGGCCGCAGGGTGATTCGTCGCGGAGCATCGAAGCGCCGCTGGTCTCCTACGCACCGGTGAGTTTCGACACCGAGATCCCGTGTTCGGCTGTGGCGCAACTCGTTTCGAACGGCGGCGGCACGCTCGTCGCCACCACGCCCAATGGCGCGCCCGACCGGTGGCGCTACGGGTTCATGGCGTGGGTGACGCCGACCGAGACGGCGGAGGACGGCACCACCAAACCCGCTCGGCTGCAAGCGGTGCTGCGGGACCAGTCGCTGGTCAGCGTGCCGGTCGACGAACTCGGCGCGGACTGCGCGCTGGTCGTGCACGCCGGAATGACCCAGACCACCGCGACCCTCACCGGTTCGACGGTCGCCCCGGTCACGCTCGACGGCGACTACCGGCCGCAGGTCGTCGGCATCTACAGCGATCTGGCCAGCGCCGACGGCGCGAAGGCCACCGCGCAGGTCGACAGCCGCTTCTCCTCGACGCCGACACTGCTGAAGCGGGTGGCGATCTGGACCGCGGCGATCGGCACGCTCGTCGCCCTGTTCGCGCTGTATCACCTGGATCGCCGCGACGGCAGGCGCACGCGCCGCTTTCTCCCGCGGCGCTGGTGGAAGTTTCAGCCGGTCGACGGCGTGGTGCTGGGCACGCTGGTGCTGTGGCATTTCATCGGCGCCACCACCGCGGACGACGGCTACCAGTTCAATATGGGCCGGGCCTCGATCCCGTCGGGCTACATGGCCAACTACTTCGCGTACTTCGGCGTTCCCGAGAACCCGGTCGGCACACCGTATTACGACCTGCTCGGACGACTGGCGGAGATCTATCCGTCCAGCCCCTGGGTACGTCTGCCCGCGCTGCTGGCGGGCATCATCTCCTGGCTGGTGATCAGCCGCGAGGTGATACCGCGACTGGGAGCCCGGATCTCGCGTCACCGCATCGCGGTCTGGACCGGCGGACTCGGTTTCCTGGCGGTGTGGCTGCCCTACAACAACGGTCTGCGACCCGAAGCCATGGTGGCGCTGTCGCTGCTGCTCACCTGGGTGTCGGTGGAACGTGCCATCGCGACGCGCCGCCTGCTGCCCTACGCGGTGGCGGCCGCCATCGGGGCCTTCGCCTGTACCGCCGGGCCCTCGGGCGTGATCTGTATTGCCGCGCTGCTGGCCGGGATCCGTCCGATGTGGCGGATTCTCGATGCCCGTGCGCGCGATCTGAGCAAGCCCGTCGCGGCCGAGGCCGGGTTCTGGACCGTGCTGCGCACCCGCTTCCTCGCGTATCTGAGCCTGCTCGTGCCGGTGGCCGCGGCCGGAACCGCGGTGCTGGCAGTGGCTTTCGCCGATCAGACCCTGGCCGCCCTGCTCGAAATGCAGCGCGTCCACGAGATCGTCGGCCCGAATGTCGCCTGGTACGACGAGTACCTGCGCTACCAGTACCTGTTCATGCCTACCATCGACGGTTCGGTCGGCCGCCGCTTCGGCATGTTCATGTTCTGGACCGGCCTGCTGGCGTGCGCGTTCGTCCTGCTGCGCAAGGGCGGTCGGATTCCGTTCACCGCCGCCGGACCGGTGCGGCGACTGCTCGGCACCAGCGTCGGCGTGATGCTGCTGATGATGACGACGCCCACCAAGTGGACCCACCACAACGGCGTCTATGCCGGACTCGCGGGCGCGGTGGCGGTTGTCGCCGCCGTGGCGCTGGGTCCGCGTGTGCTGCGCTCCCCGCGCAACCGCGCCCTCTTCGCGGCCACCATGGCGTTCCTGCTGGCCATCACCTTCTCCAGCATCAACGGCTGGTGGTACGTGTCCAACTGGGGTATCCCCTGGAACGACAAACCCGTCGTCCTGGCTGGCCTCGGCGTCAACAAGCTGTTCCTGCTGCTGGCCCTGCTCCTGCTGGCGTTGGCTGGCTGGTTCCACGCACGTGGGCCCGAACCCGGTACGCCGCACCGTATTTCCCGCCGCACCTGGCGATTGCTGACCATCCCGCCACTGACCGTGGTGGCCGCCTTCATGGTGCTGTTCGAAGTGGGATCGCTCGCCAAGGGCGCGGTCGCGCAGTATCCCGGTTTCTCGCTGGCCAAGTCGAATGTCGACGCGGTGCTCGGCAAGCCGTGCGGTATCGCGAACGAGGTGCTGGTCGAGCTCGACCCCAACGCGGGCATGCTCGCGCCGGTGGCCGGTGACGCGTTCAGCACCTTCGGCGCGGAGTCGGTCGGCTTCACCCCCGGTGGAGTGGCGACCGATCTGAAGGCCGACGACGAGGTCGACACCAGTGCGCTCAACACCGCGCTCGACAGTGCGGAACAAGACGACGCGTCCGGAACCACCACGGCCGCACTGCCGTTCGGCCTCGACCCGGCCGCCACCCCGGTGCTGGGCAGCAATGGTACGAGTGAGTCGGTCGCGAGCCTCACCACCGGCTGGTACCGACTGCCCGCGGCGAACGAGCGCGACGGCATTATCGCGGTGGCCGCGGCCGGTCGCATTCGCTCGGTGGACGCCTCCGGTGTCGCCACCTCCGGCCAATCGGTCGAAATCGCTTACGGCACCACTGATTCCGCGGGTGAGATGCAGGAATTGGGTCGGGTGGCGCCGATCGACATCGGCCCCGCGCCGACGTGGCGCAATCTGCGTTTCCCCTTCGCCAACATCCCCGCCGAGGCCACGGCGGTCCGACTGGTCGCCACCGATCGTGACCAGAACTGGAAGCAGTGGATCGCGTTGACCCCGCCGCGCGTGCCTCAGACACGCACGCTGCAACAGGTGGTCGGTTCCGATGCGCCGGTGCTGCTGGATTGGGCGGTGGGACTACAGGTTCCGTGTCAGCGGCCTTACGCGCACCACGACGGCATCGCGGAAACCCCCGAGTGGCGCATCCTGCCCGACCGCGGCGGCGCGAAGGACACCAACCGCTGGGAGAGCCATGACAGCGGCGGCCCGCTCGGCTGGAGTGCGCTGTTGCTGCGCCCGCAGACCATCGCCACCTACCTGAACCACTCGTGGCGCACGGACTGGGGCGAGTTGCAGCGGTTCACCCGTCTCGACACGTCGGCGGTTCCGGCGCGGCCCGAGATCACCACCGCGAACCGCTCCGGTCTGTGGAGTCCCGGCCCTATCGACGTGCTGGGCTGGCGCTGACAGCGGTCCGCACCCGTTTCGCCTTTGAAGCGGGTGCGCCAGGTGGGTCGGGCGGTCAGCCCAGTTGGGCCATGCGCTTTTCCATTTCCTCCGGGCTGACATCCTCGACGTGCGTGGCCACCGTCCACCGGTGGCCCCACGGGTCCTCGAAGACCGCGGTGCGGTCGCCGTAGAACTGGGTGGACGGGGCCTCGACCTCGCGGGCTCCCGCGTTCACGGCGGCGGTGTGCGCGGCGTCGGAGTCCTCGACGTAGACGTAGAGATTGACGGGGGTGCCGCCGATCGCCTTGGGATCGAGGAACCCCAGCTGCGGCGCCGGATCGCCGAGCATGACCAGGGAATCGCCGAATTGCAGTTCGCAATGGGCGATCTTGCCGTCGGGGCCGGGCATGCGGAAGCGTTCGGACGCGCCGAACACCCGCTTGTAGAAGTCGATGGCATGGGATGCGCCGTCCACCGCGAGCGCGGGACAGACCACCGGGTAACCCTCGGGAATGGGATTGACTGCGGGCATCGGAAGAACCTCCGATCGATGTCGTGTAGGACACACCGAGCCTAGGCCGGGGTACCGACAGAATCGCCCGATCGATCGGGGGCTCAGGGCCCGGCGATACCCTGCAATTTCCGCACCTGCGCCGCCGTCACGGCGCTGAGCTGCTGCGGATCCGGTTCCTCCGGAGCTGTCAAGGCCACTTGCACCACGGTGCTGCCGACCAGCGTCAGGCTCACCGCGGTATGCAGCGTGACGCCCTCGCTGGCGGTGTCGACCGTGAACGCGGTGGAGGCGTCACCGATCGTCGGCTGCTGCAAACCGCCCAGCCGGAATTCCACCGTGGTCTGATCGGAGGCGGTACTCGTGTAGCGGGTGCATTCCCGCAACACCGATTGCGCGGCCGAGAAGGCCTGCGCCGCCGCGCCATTGGCGTATCCGGCGGCGTCGATGTCGATACTGGTGAAATTCGTCCCCTCGAATTGCGCGACGGCCCGCGAGACCGCGTTGGGGGACTGTTCGGCGATGGGGGCCAACACCTTCGCGCACTGCTTGGGGTCCACGCCCTCGGCCGCGCCGCCGTCACCGGGCTCCGGATCGGGCAGGGCGGTGTATCCGGCGGGTAGCTGGCTGGCGGCGAGCAGATCCGAGCGCAGCGTCGGCGAATCGGGTACCGCGGCGGCGCCCGTCGTCGACGGCGGTGTCACCTCCGGTCCCAACGGCGACAGGTTCGGCCCGGAATCCTCGGAGCCGCAAGCCGATACGGCCATTCCCGCGAGCGTCGCCACCAGGGCGGCAGTCACAGTCCGTCCGTTCATTCGCCCCACAGTACCTGCGTGCGCAGGGTCTGCCGCAGGGTCACCGCACTGCGCGGATCCTGGTAGGTCTGGTTGCCGCCGACCGTCACCGCGCCCGAGACCGGCAGCGGCATACCGAGATCCACGGTGATGATGCCGGTGCCGTGCATGAGGTAGTCGACGATATCGAGGGTGCCAGCGTCATTGGGTAGATCCCACACCTTGGTCTTCGGGGTCTGGGTGACGTCGATGGCGATGGTCAGCCGATTGCCGTCGACGTGCGTGAGCGTGGCGGTGGTGACCTGGTCGAGCGGCACGCCACCCGAAACCTGTTGCCGCACCGTCCACACCGCGCCCTCCCCGACCGGGGTCTCCGGGAACGCGATGGACTGGTAGACCGCCTGATAGAACGCCTGCTCCAGGGCGGCGCGCGCGGTATCGGAGGTGGCGGTGTTGGGGGCCAGCCGCAGCGCGGTGATCGCGCCGTCGTCGGTCATGTCCAGGCCCGCGCGGGAGCCGTCGGCGGGCAGCAGCGCCTTGGCGAGCACCGGGTCGTTGGAGGTGACATTGCCGAGCACCAGCTCGACGCCGTCCTCGGTGGTCTGCGCCGAGAGCGGAATGGTGACCGCGGCGGGCGAGAAGTCGCGCATCGCCTGGTCGTTCATCTGCTGCTCGATGTGGTGGTCGGTGCGCAGCGTCACCTCTTGGGTGGTGCCGGTCGGGAAATCGCGCCGCAGCACGCTGCGTGGTTCCGCGCCCGGATCCACGACGGTGGTCACCACCGCCGCGATGGGCATGGTGACCTCGGCCTTGTTGAGCCCCGCGGGTTCCGCGCCATCACCCTCGACCGCCGCCTCCGAGCTGTCGCCGCAACCGACGCCGAGAGCCGAGAGCGCGACCGCGAACACCATCAACAGCACACTGGAGCGAGTGGTGCGCAACCCAGAACGCGGTTTGCCGGAGCGTGCGGTGGCGGTCGCCGGGCAAGGGGGAGAAGACAACACCGTCACGTCGAACAGGGTACGGCGCGATCCTGAGGATCAGCTGGGTTGCGGGGCCGCTCGCGCCTACCTATTTCTCAGGGCGGTACGGCGAGCGACAGGGCCGCAATGGCGATAGGGGATGATGTCAAGCGTGAGTACCGACCGGCCGCGCGATATCGACGCTGACCAGACCGACCCGCCGCCCGGCGACACCGCCCCCGACACCGATCCCGCCGCACCGGATTCGGCGCGGTCGGAGGTTGATTCGGCGCAGGTCGGCGGCGTGAACGGGCAGTCGGGGTCGGCCGCCGCCGAGTCATCGGACGAATCGACGGCCGACGCCGCGAGCCCGCGTCAGCCGTTGCGGCTGCGCACCCTGCTGATCATCGCGGCGGTGTTGCTGGGGCTGGATCTGCTGACCAAGACCATCGTGGTGGCGACGCTGAAGCCGGGGCATCCCATCTATCTGATCGGCGACTGGGCGCGGCTGAGCCTGGTGCGCAATCCGGGTGCGGCCTTCTCCATGGCCACCGGCATGACCTGGCTGCTGACCCTGGTCGCGACCGCCGTGGTGATCGGCGTGATCCGGATCGGTCGCACGCTGCGCTCGCTGTGGTGGGCCATCGGCTTGGGCATGGTGTTGGGTGGCGCGCTGGGCAATCTCATCGACCGGCTGTTCCGCTCGCCCGGTCCGCTGCAGGGGCATGTGGTGGATTTCGTGGCCGTGGGCTGGTGGCCGGTCTTCAATGTGGCCGATTCGGCCATCGTGTGCGGCGCGATCCTGCTGGTGGTGTTGACCGTCTTCGGCTTCGAACCCGACGGCACCCGGGCCCAGCACGGCGACGACAACGCCGACGACAAGAACGCTGAGGAGAAGACGGTATGAGGGAAACCCGCAGCATGCCGGTGCCGGACGGTTTGGACGGCATGCGTGTCGACGCCGGACTGTCGCGGCTGCTCGGCCTCTCGCGCACGGCGGTGGCGGCACTCGCCGAGGACGGTTCGGTGCAGATCGACGGCACCGCCGCCGGGAAATCGGATCGGCTCACCGCGGGGGCGTGGCTGGAGGTCGAATTCCCCGAGCCCAAGCGCGAACTCACCGTCGAGGCCACCCCCGTGGACGGGATGAAGATCCTCTACGCCGACGACGATATCGTCGCCGTGGACAAGCCGGTGGGCGTGGCGGCGCATACCGGGGTGGGCTGGTCCGGGCCGACCGTGGTCGGGGGACTGGCGGCCATGGGCTACCGCATCTCGACCTCGGGAGCCCATGAGCGCCAAGGCATTGTGCACCGCTTGGACGTGGGCACCTCCGGTGTGATGGTGGTGGCGCAGTCCGAGCACGCCTACACCCAGCTCAAGCGGGCGTTCAAGTACCGGACCGTGGACAAGCGGTATCACGCTCTGGTGCAGGGCCATCCGGATCCGTCCAGCGGCACCATCGACGCGCCGATCGGGCGCGCCCGCGGCAACGACTGGAAATTCGCGGTGACCGCCGACGGGCGGCCCAGCGTCACCCACTACGACACCATCGAGGCGTTCCAGGCCGCGAGCCTGCTCGACATCCACCTGGAAACCGGTCGCACACACCAGATTCGCGTGCACTTCTCGGCGGTGCGCCATCCGTGCTGCGGTGACCTCACCTACGGGGCGGACCCCCGGCTGGCCGAGCGCCTCGGCCTGGAGCGCCAGTGGCTGCACGCGCGGCAGCTGGGCTTCAACCATCCGGCCGACGGCCGCTGGGTCGAGATCACCAGCGAGTACCCCCCGGACCTCGAACACGCCCTGGACGTGCTGCGAAACGCCTAGGGGCACAGGTGGACAGGCAGTTGGTGCGACGCGTCACCGCCGCGGTTTCGGCGGCGCTCGTGGCGGTCGTGGTCATGGTGTTGGGCTGGATCAAACCGCCCGTCACCCCCGTGGTCACGACCGACCGGCTCGGCCCCGAGAACGGCGAGGCGATCGCCGACTATCTGAATCGAGCGCGGGAGTCGTTGCGGGGCAGCGATTCCGACCAGCACTGGGCGCTGATCTCGTTCACCGCCGCGATATCCGCCGACCGCATTCCGGAATACGCGGGCGGACTGCGTATTTCGGAGGTGCTCTACCACGTCGAGCTTCCCCGGGTGGTGACGCCCATCGTCGCCGTACCGGTGGCCGCCGGTGACGCCGCCGCACTGCGTTCGGTCCAGCTGGCGGCGGGGGAGTTGGCGCACGAGGCGACCGTCGAGGGCGCGCGGACCCGTGCGGGCCGGATCGCCGCCGTGGCCGCCGCCCGGCTCGCGGCCAACTGCGCCTGTACGGTCGGCCTGGTCGTGCGCGGCACACTCGACCAGCTGCGAAACCTGTCCTCCCACACCGATATTCGCGCCGTCGAGGCGCTCCCGGCCGCGGCGGCCGGTGGCACGTTCGCGGTCGTACCGCTGCTGCCCGAATATCAGGAGTTCGCCGCGCCCGGCTCCGACGACGGCCCGGTGCCCGACCAATAGATGTCGTTTCTGTCCAAGACGGCGGCGCCACGGCTCCCTAGGCTCATGACGGACAGGAGACGCCGGGTCTCCGCCGGTGATTGGAGGAGGAACTGTGGCACGCGAATTGGTCTACACGGGATTCATGTCACTCGATGGCGTCGTGGATTCGCCGGGCGGCAAGGAGGAGGGGCACCGCAGCGGCGGCTGGGTGCTGGAGACCGAATTCGTCCCCGAGGTGTTCGCGCTCAAGGGCGAGGAACTCGCCGAAACGTCGGCCTTGATGTTCGGCCGCCGCAGCTACGAGGCATTCGCCCCGATCTGGCGCGACTCCGAGGACCACGCCGCCTACAAGGACCTGCCCAAATACGTGGTCTCGACGACCCTGAAAGACGATGAGCTGATCGAGGGTTGGGGCGAGATCACCCTGCTGCGGTCGGTCGAGGACATCGCCGAACTGAAGCGTGGCGAGGGCGGTGCCATCTTCATTCACGGCAGCGCCGAACTGGCCCGCCGACTCGCCGACGCCGATCTCATCGACCGCTACCACCTGCTTGTGTTCCCGGTGTTGCTCGGCGAGGGCAAGAGCCTGTTCAGCAAGGCCGAGCACGACAAGCGGCAGCTGCGGCTGCGCGACTGCGCGAGCTACTCCAACGGCGTGACCAAGCTGATCTACGACGTGGTGCGCTGACCGAGATCGAGGGCGAGCGCACCGCCGCTGCCCTCGCGCAGCTGTCCGGCGGTGCGCCCGACGTAGCGGCGCAGCGCGCGGGCGAGGTGGGGTTCGTCGTAGTAGCCGAGCTTGTCGACGACCTGGCTCGGGGCTTCGCCCGCGCTCAACAGCAGGGCCGCGGATCGAGCTCGCCCGATCTGGCGCACCGCGCCCTGGGTGAGACCGGTCGCCGCCCGAAACCGGCGCTCCAGGGTGCGTTCGGTGGTCGCCGGGAGCTGCCCGCTCAGGGCCGCCGAGACCAGCGGGTCACGCACCAGCACCTCGTCGCGCACCAGGCGCTCGACGAGCGCTTCGGCGGTGTCCGCCCGGGGCGTCTCCCAGTGGCTGCCCGCCAGCCAGAACTTCCGGTCGGTCACATCGGGTAGCAGGATGCCGCCGTCGACCAGGGTCGGCGCGGATACCGCGCGCAGCGAGGTGCCCACGGTGAACTGCACCCCGACGAAGTCCGCCCCCTCCGGTACCGGCGCTGTGCCGCAGCGGGTTTCGGGGCCGGAAATCCCCGCGAACGCCACGTCCTCCTGCACCCAGAAGACGAGGCCCCAGTTCTGGCTGGCCACACAGGTCATCTCGGTGACGTGCTCACTGCGGCACGTCCACACCGAATCGATCCACGGCGAATCCGAACCGCGTGTTTCGAAGACCATTCCCACCAGCCGAATCCTACTGCGGCAGCGGCGCACCCGCCGCTCTCACCAGTACTGATGCTGGGACCCGTCGGTATCGGTGAGGAAGACGAGGGCGTCGGCGCGGGCCAGATCGGTAGGGGTGAGCGGGATGTGTCCGCGCACGATCGGTTCGGCCGCGGACTGGGTCGGGGGCAGGGCATCGCGCAGGGCCGGGGTGGGGAACAGGGTGCGGCGCACGGTCGCCTCGGACAGGGCGGCCTGGAGCGTGCCCGGGGCAGGGGCGAGACCGGCGTCGGTCGCGAGGAACAGATAACGGTCGCCGAGGGCGAGGTCCACGAACGCGCCTGCGCTGCAACAGGGTTGCGCGTCAGCGGGCAGCTGGCGCTGGAGCAGGATGTTGTGCGCGAAGACCAGCGTCGGCCCGCGGTGGCGTTCCCGCGCGACGAGCGCGAGGAGATTCTCGGCCATCATGTCGGCGCGATGGCTGAGCAGGTGCGCGATGCGGTCGGGGCCGCCGCGCGCCATGGCCGCGTGGTAGCGCAACAGCCCTTGGGCGGCACGGGCGTGAGCGGCGGCGCGGGTGTAGGCAGCCGGGTCCGCGGTGTACAGACCGGGGGCGGCGCGGCGCAGTGCGCTGGCGAGATCCTCGGCGACGCGTCGGAGCAGGTGCGCGCGAGAGGAGTCGCCGACCGAGGCCGCCGGGTCGAACATGGCCGCCGGATCGGACCAGTCGGAGTCCGCGCCGAGCAGCGCATCGAGGGCTCGGGCGGATTCCGGACGCATTGCCTCGGGCAGGTGGTCGTGGACCGCCGTCAGGGCTTCGCGTGGGCTCGGCGCACTCGCGAACTCCACCGGGGCGTCGAAGCCGTGGAAGCGCACGCGATCGCGCGGTGCGCGCCCGGCGTTGTACTCGCGCAGCCACTCGACCAGGTCGCGATTGGCCGGTATCGCGCCGAATCCGTGGCTGAACCCGGTGGCGAGCACCGTGTCGAGATCGGCGGATGCTCCGTTCACGTAGTCGTCGACCAGGGCGGCGGCGAAGATATCGGTCTCCAGCGCGATCGACCGGAATCCCCGCCGCACGAGATGCGTGAGGATGTCGTTGCGCAGCAAGGGAAATGCCGCGACGCCGTGTGCCGGTTCGCCGAGTCCGAGCAGGGTCGGCTCGCCGTGCGCGTCGAGCAGTTCGTCGAGGGCGCGGCCCAGCTCGGTCTGATCGTCGAGTGGGCGGCCGATTCCACGCAGTGCGGTGGCGGTAGACATGAAACACCTCTTCCGGAAGGGACTGCCTTCGACGCTATCGTTGAAGAATCGGGTGAGACTTTCGCGACAACCACCTGCGATCAGTGGTCGAAAGCTTCAAAGTAGGGATGCCGTGCGACCTATCGATCTCGCCCGCGAACACGGATTGTCCGCGCAGGCGATCCGTAACTACGACGACGCGGGCATCCTCCCGCCGACCGAGCGCAGCGCGACCGGGTACCGGCGCTACACGCCCCTGCATGCCCAGGCGCTGCGGGCCTTTCTCGCCCTGCGCGGCGGCCACGGACATCAGCGCGCCGCGGATATCCTGCGCGCGACCCACCGCGGTGACCTCGAGACCGCGTACCGGCTCATCGACGCCAGCCACGCCGACCTGCTCACCGAACGCGCCATCCACACCGAGGTGGCCGCCGCGCTGGCCGCCCTCGCCGCCGTCCCCGCCCCGGCCACCGGCCGACCGCTGACCGTCGGCGAACTGGCCCACCGCCTGAACGTGCACCCGGCGACCTTGCGCACCTGGGAGACCGAAGGCATTCTGCGCCCCACCCGCGACCGCGCGACCGGCTACCGCGAATACGGTCCGACGGCCGTTCGCGACGCCGACATCGCCCGCCAGCTGCGCCGTGGCGGTCAGCCGCTACGGCGGATAGCGACCTTCCTCGACACCTTGCGCGAGGCGGGCAGCCCGGACACCCTGCGCGTCTTTCTCGACTCCTGGCAATCCCGGCTCACCACGCGTAGCCGCGATCTGCTCACCGGCGCGGCCCAATTCGACGCCTATCTCACGCTGCTCGATCGAGCTTGATCCCCTGGACCATGGAAGTGTTTGCGCCGCAGTCGATCCGGCAACTACCGATCATGATCTTCCGACGTGCTCCCCGGCGGTGTCGGACCGCTGTGCGAGAGTTGGGGGCGAACTCGGACAACTGTGAAGGGGTTGGGGCGATGGAATTGAGCGAGCGGCAGGCGGACCGGGCGGCGGGGGTACTGCTCGGAACGGCGGCGGGGGACGCCCTGGGAGCCGGATACGAGTTCACCCATCCGGGGCCGGAGGTGCCGATCTTCATGAAGGGCGGCGGGACGTTCTTCTGGGCGCCGGGGGAGTGGACCGACGACACCTCCATGACCATCGCGGTGGCGCGCGCCGCCGCCGACGTCGGCGACCTGCACGAGGAGACCGGACTCGACGCGGTGGCGGCCGAGTTCGTGGCATGGTGGGACTCCGTACCGCCGGATATCGGCAACCAGACCCGCATGGTGTTGGAGGCGCGCAGCCCCAACGCGCGGGAAATGCGCGAGCGCGCACGGGATCTCCCCGGCCGGAAGGCGGGCAACGGGTCGCTCATGCGCACCGCGCCGGTGGCACTGCTCTACCTCGACGACGCCGACAACTGCGCCAAGGCCGCGGCCTGGGTCTCCGCGCTCACCCACTACGACCCGCAGGCCATCGACGCCTGCGTGCTGTGGTCGCTGGCCATCCGCCACGCGGTCGTGCACGGCACCTACGACGGTCTGCGCGAAGGACTTTCGGCCGTCGACACGGCATTCTGGACGCCGCTGCTGGACCAGGCCGAGACCGGCACACCCGCCGATTTCGCCAACAACGGCTGGGTGGTGCACGCGCTGCAAACCGCGTGGTGGGCCATCACCCACGATGAATCCCTCACCGGCGCATTGGAATTGGCGGTGCGCGCGGGCGGCGACACCGACACCACCGCCGCCATCGCGGGCGGGCTGCTCGGCGCGGTCCACGGCGCCTCCGCGATACCGGCGGACTGGCGCGAGATCCTGCACGGCTACCCGGGGTACCGTGCCGAGGACCTGCTGAAACTAACCGAGCGCATCACCACCCGCTGACTCAATCCGGCAGGCGCACAACACCATCCAGATAGCGGCGGCAGCGGCCCGACAGCAACACCCGATCCGTGCTCAGCGTGCACCGCAGGGCCCCACCGCGCGCGGAGAGCTGCCGCGCGGTGAGCGAGGTGCGCCCGAGCTCCCGGCTCCACACGGGAGTGAGCTGCGCGTGCGCGGAACCCGTGACCGGATCCTCGGGGACGCCCACACCCGGTGCGAAGAACCGCGAGACGAAATCCACCGATTCACCGGCCGCCGTGATGATCACGCCGCGGTGGATGGACGGGAACGCGGAGAAATTTGGACGAGCCTCGCGTACTTCGTTTTCCGAGGTGACCATGAGCACCACATCGGTGCCATTGAGCGCGCGAATAGGACGAACCCCCAAGGCCTGGGCCAGGTTGTGCGGCAGATCGGCCTGCACGTCGAGGTCCTCGGACGGGACGGCGGGCAGATCCATGACGAGATCGCCGTCGGCTGTGCGGTCCACGCGCAACCAGCCGCTGCGAGTGTAGAAGTGCACGCGATCCGCGCCCGGGTGCATATCCTCCAGAATCTGCGCGGCCGTGGCGAGGGTGGCGTGACCGCACAGATCCACCTCCACCGCGGGGGTGAACCAGCGCAGATGGAACGCGGGCGAATTGTCCGGTGCGGGTCCGGCCTCGGGCGGTAGCGCCGAGGTGTAGAAGGCGGTCTCGGCGAGATTGTTCTCCTCGGCGACCTGTTGCAGCAGTTCATCCGGGAGCCACGACAGCAACGGCATGACCGCCGCGGGATTCCCGGAGAACGGTGCGTCGACGAACGCGTCGATCTGATGCAGCAGGACCTCCATACCGCACAAGGTACCCACAATTTTCAATAACAGCCCTGCACAAGGAAGTTCACGGCGAGCCAAACCATGCGACCAGTTTGCTGTGTCGCGGTTCGGCCTACTCCTGCTCGCCCACCGCGGGCAGCAGCTGGTGCTTCTCACCGCGCAACCGCGCGCTGACCCACCACGCCAACTCCACCAGTACGACACCGATTCCGCCCAGCACGAAGGCGGCGGTGGTGAGCCCGATATTGGACGGATCGAGCTTGAAGAACTCCCGGGTGAACGGCAGCGAGAACAGAATCACGTACCCCGCAACCGATCCCGCGACCAACAGCACCTTCCACCACACCCACGGCCGCGCCACGATGGCCAGCACCCACACCGCGATGATCAGCAGCGTGATCAGCGCGGTGGTGCCCGCCTGCACCTTCTCGGTCTCGGTGGCGTCGGGCCCCTGGTAGGCCAGCAGATAGGAGATGAAGGTGGTGACGCCGATGACCACGCCCGACGGAATGGCCAGGCGCATAACGCGTCCCACGAATCCGGTGCGCGCGCGTTCGTTGTTGGGTGCCAGCGACAGGATGAACGCCGGAATGCCGATGGTGAACCAGGCGGCGATGGTGACGTGGCGAGGCAGGAACGGATAGCCGATCGCCTCGTAGTGGAAGATCTGCGAGCCGACGCCCGCGATACCGATGAGGAAGGCCAGCACCACCGAGTAGACGGTCTTGGTGAGGAACAGATTCGAGACCCGCTCGATATTGCCGATCACCCGGCGGCCCTCGGCCACCACGTAGGGCAGCGTCGCGAACTTGTTGTCCAGCAGCACGATCTGCGCCACCGCGCGGGTGGCCGGGCTGCCCGCGCCCATGGCGACGCCGATATCGGAATCCTTGAGCGCCAGCACATCGTTCACGCCGTCACCGGTCATGGCGACGGTGTGGCCCCGCGATTGCAGGGCGGAGACCATGGCGCGCTTCTGATCCGGCCGCACCCGCCCGAAGGTGGTCTGGTGGTCGAGCACGTCGGCGAGCTCGTTCTGATCGCTGGGCAGCTTGCGGGCGTCCATGGCGTGGTCGCCGCCCGGCAGCCCCAGCGACGAGGCGACCGCGCCCACCGAGACCGCGTTGTCACCGGAGATGACCTTGATGTCGACATTCTGGGAAGCGAAGTACTCCAACGTATCCCGCGCGTCGGGCCGCACCCGCTGTTCGAGCACCACCAGCGCCCGCGGCGTCACCTGACCCGGCGCGTCGGCCGCGTCCACCGGTCGGTCGCTGCTGGCCAGCAGCAGCACCCGCAGCCCCTGCGCGCCGATGTCCTGCGCGGTGATGGCGGTATCGGTGGTCGGATCGAGCAGCACGTCCGGCGCGCCCAGCAGCCAGTTGCCGTGTTCGCCGTAGGAGAGGCCACTCCACTTCTTGGCCGACGAGAACGGCGCTACGCCAGTGGATTTCCAGCCCGGGGCGTCCGGCAGCGCCTCCTTGATGGCCAGCACACTGGCATTCGGCCGAGGATCGTCGGCGGCCAGGGCGGCCAGTACCCGACGCAGTTCGTCGTCGCCGTTCTCCTCGCCGACGGTTCCGGAGGCGTCCACCGGTCGAATCTCGGCCAGCCGCATACCGTTCTCGGTCAGCGTGCCGGTCTTGTCCGCGCACACCACGTCCACGCGCGCCAGCCCCTCGATGGCGGGCAGTTCCTGTACCAGGCACTGCCGCCTGCCCAGGCGCACCACACCCACCGCGAACGCGATGGAGGTCATCAGCACCAGGCCCTCGGGGACCATCGGCACCAGGGCGGCCACCATGCCGTTGACGGCGGGCCGCCACTGCTCCTTGGACGACACCAACTGGTTGTAGATGGAGAGCAGACCCGCCGGAATCAGCAGGTAGGTAATGACTTTCAGAATGGTGTTGATGCCGTTGCGCAGTTCGGAGTTGACCAGCGTGAACTTGCTGGCCTCCTCGGCGAGCTTGGCCGCGTAGGCGTCCTTGCCCACCTTGGTGGCCCGGTACGCGCCGCTGCCGGAGACGACGTAACTGCCCGACATGACCTGCGCCCCGGCCGACTTGTCGATGGGATCGGCCTCACCGGTGAGCAGCGATTCGTCGACCTCGAGGAGTTCGGCCTCGACGACCTCGCCGTCCACCACGATCTGATCGCCGGGTCCGAGTTCGATGATGTCGTCGAGCACCACCTCCTGCGGCGCGACCTCGGTGGCCTGGCCGTCGCGGCGCACCACCGGTTTGGCCTGGCCGACGATGGCCAGGTCGTCCAGGGTCTTCTTGGCCCGGACCTCCTGAATGATGCCCACCGCGCTGTTGGCGACGATCAACAGGCCGAACATGCCGTCGATGATCGAGCCGGTGGCCATCACCAGGATGAACAGCACTCCCAGAATGGCGTTGATGCGGGTGAAGACATTGGCCCGCACGATATCGCGCACCGAGCGGCTGGCCCGCTCGGGCACATCGTTGGTCAAACCGTTCCGGCGGCGCTCTTCCACCTCGGCCGAGGTGAGTCCGGGGCTCGCGAAAGCCTGCGCGGTGATCGACATATGCAACAGCCTAGAACGCCGCCGGGAAAATGCCGGTACACGCTATCGCCGCAGCGCGTGGCCGGGATCGGCGACCGTTCGGCAAATACGGATGAACCGCGATAGTTGCGCACGCTAACGTGATTGTGTGGCAGACGGACCTTCGGCAGTGGGACAGGATCGGCGGGCGGGTGCGCGGCGCACCGGTCGAGAGATGGGCGTCCTGTTCGGGATTGGTTGCTATGCGCTGTGGGGTTCGTTCCCGGCGTTCTTCGGCCTGCTCTCCTTCGCCAGCCCGGTGGAGGTGCTGGCCGAGCGGATTCTGTGGACCCTGGTCGTGGCGCTGCTGGTCCTGGTCGTCGCGGGGCGAATCCGCGAACTGTGGGCAATCGACGCCCGCACGTGGCGCATGGCCGCGGTGGCGTCGGCGGCCATCTCCATCAACTGGGGGACCTATGTCTTCGCCGTCATCTCTGGGCATGTGGTCGAGGCGGCGCTCGGGTACTTCATCAACCCGCTCGTCACGGTGGCGTTCGGCGTGCTCATCTTCCGCGAGACGCTGCGGCGGGCGCAGTGGGCGGCATTGGGGCTCGGCGCGCTCGCGGTGGTGGTGCTGACCGTGGATTACGGGCGGCCGCCCTATATCGCGCTGGTGCTGGCATGCTCGTTCGCCACCTACGGTCTGGTCAAGAAGGTGATCAAGCTCGACGCGCTGCGCGGACTCGCCGCCGAGGGGCTGGTCGCGTTCCCGTTCGCCTTGGCGGCGGTCATCGTCCTGGCGGTCACCGGTCAGGGTGAGATGGGCACGAGCATCAGCCACACCGCGCTGCTCATGTCCTCGGGCCCGGTGACCCTGGTGCCGCTGATCCTGTTCGCGCTCGCCGCGCAGCGAGTTCCGTTGTCCACCATGGGATTGCTGCAATACCTCACGCCCGCACTGCAATTGGCGTGGGGCGTGCTGGTGGTGCACGAGGAGATGCCGCCGTCGCGGTGGGCCGGGTTCGCGCTCATCTGGGCGGCCTTGGCGGTCTTCAGCCTCGACGCGTGGCGGCATGCGCGCCGCTCTCGCGTGGCCGTGCCGATCGAGCCCGCGTGAACGCGATCACTCGACGGTTGAATTCACCGATCGGCGTGCGCTAACGTCGATCGCGTGGCGGTGCTCCCGTTGGTCCCTTGTACCGGCCCGGGGTCGGGACCGTCACGAGTACAGGAGAATTCACTCTGTCCATTCAGTTCAACCACACCATTGTCGCGAGCAAGAATCGCGAGGAATCCGCCGCGTTCTGGGCGGACATCATGGGATTGGAAGTGGGTGAGCCAGCGGGACCGTTCCTTCCGGTTCCGGTAGCCAATGGCTTCACCTTCGACTTCGCCACCCTCCCCCCGCATATCGCGGCGGAGATCCAACCGCAGCACTACGCCTTTCTGGTCTCGGAGGACGAATTCGATGCGGCCTACGCCAAGATTCGGGAACGCGGGCTCACCTATTGGGCGGACCCGCAGATGAAGGGCGTCAACGAGATCAACCACAACGACGGTGGTCGGGGGATCTACTTCCAGGATCCCGCTGGTCACTACATGGAACTGATCACCGTGCCGTACGGCGGTTGGCCCGAAGAGAAGTAAAGCGAGTCGACGGCCGCACACCCCCTCATACGGTGTGCGGCCGTCGGATCGGCTACGGCGCCGTGGTTTTCAACGCCTGTTCGACGAACTGATTGGTGTAGGTGGCGTCGAGATCGATGCGATCGCGCACCGGCTTCACATTCCGCGAGTACTGGCCGAGAATGCGCAGCACATTCTCCGCGCCTTCGCGTTTCATCAGACCGTCGCCATTGAACATGACAATGGAATCGCGGATGGATTTCACGTACAGCTCCGGATCGCCGCCCGCGTACTGGGCGGGCATCTTGGCGGCGATCTCCTCCGGGGTGTGCGCATCGATCCATTGCAGCGTCTGCACGAAGGCATTCGCGAGTTTCTGCACGATATCCGGATGGGATTCGACGGTTTCGCAGCGCATGTACAGCGAGGCCGCCGGGTAGAGGCCGCCGAGCGCGGCGCGGGTGCCCTCCTCGTTGCGCATATCGAGCAGTACCTGCGCCTCACCCGAACTCACCATCTTGGCGACGGTCGGGTCGGTGGTCATACCCGCGTCGATGCCGTCGTGGTTCATACCCGCGATGAAGGTCTGTCCCGCACCGACTTTCACGCGCGTGTAGTCCGAGGTCGACAGTCCCGCCTGCCCCGCGAGGGCCTGGGTGAGGAAGTCGGTGGACGAGCCCAGCGAGGTGACGCCCAGGTTCTTGCCCGCGAAATCGGCGGGGGACTTGATGGTCGCCGCGTCCGCCGTGGACACCAGCTCCACCTCACCCGGCACATCGGCGAACTGCACCACCGTCTTGATGCACTGCTCCTTGGCCTGCAGGTCGATGGTGTGGTCGTAGAACCCGACGACGCCCTGGACATCGCCGCTGAGCATGGCGGTTTCGGCATTCGCGCCGGACTGCTCGCCCAGCAGCTTCACATCGATGTCGTTGCGTTCGAAGTTGCCCAGCTGCTGGGTGAGCATGGCGGGCAGGTAGATCACCTTCTCCAGGCCGCCGACCATGATGGTGATCTGCGGGCGGCCGTTCTCCATCGGAATGGTGCGCGAATCGCGGCAGCCGGTGACCAGCAGCAGCGACGAGACGGCCAACAGGACGGCGGCGATGGTCTTGCGAGGCTTCATGGTCACACCCCGTGGCCCGAGTTGGCCTGCGACGGACGCCATTTCAGCAGTCGTCCCTCGGCGAGCCCGATCAGCCACTCGGCGACCAGCGCCACCACGGTGATGATGATCATGCCCGCGTAGATGCCCGCCGCGTCGAAGGTGCCCTGCGCGTTGGAGATGAGCAGACCCAAACCCTTGCTGGCACCGGCGTATTCACCGACCACCGCGCCGATGAGCGCGAAACCGAAGGCGGTGTGCAGGCTGGACAGAATCCAGGTGGTGGCGCTGGGCAGCACGATGGAGGTCAGCACCTGGCGGCGGCTGGCCCCGAGAATCCGGGCATTGTTGATGACATTGCCGTCGACCTCGCGGGCGCCGGTGAAGGCGTTGAAGAACACCGCGAAGAACACCAGCACCACCACGGTGGCGACCTTGGAGCTCAGCCCCAGCCCGAACCAGATGATGAACAACGAGGCGAGCACGATACGCGGAACGGCGTTGAGCGCCTTGATGAACGGGGCCAGCACATCGGCCCAGTACCGGGAGCGGCCCAGCAGCACGCCGAGGACGACACCCGCCACGGTGCCGATGGCGAAGCCCAGCACGGCTTCCTGCACGGTGGTGTAGATCTGCAACCAGATCGACCCGAATTGTGTGCCCTCGGTGAACCATTCGACCAGGCGGTCCCAGATGAGGGAGGGCTTGGAGTAGAAGAACGGGTCGATCCACAGGGTCGCGGTGAGCTCCCAGGAGCCCAACCACAGCGCCACCAGCAGCGCCCGCAGACCCCAGGTGCGGGCCTTGGCCCTGCGCGCGTTGTTGCGTACCCGCGCGAGAATCTGCTCTTCGGTCTCCACCTCGAATTCCGGTGCGGCGGGGGCGATCTCGCCGATCGCGTCGGCGGTGTCGAGGGTGCTATGCGACACGGGAGGCTCCATTCTCGCGCGCCGCCTCGACCTGATCGCGCAGCGTTTCCCAGATTTCCTTGTAGAGGTCGCGGAACTCCTCGGTGAGCCGCACCTCCTCGACATTGCGCGGCCGCTCCAGGGTGACGCGGAAATCGCCGCACACCGTGGCCGGGCTCGCGGTCATGACCACCACGCGGTCGGCCAGGGCGATGGCCTCTTCGAGGTCGTGGGTCACGAAGATGACGGCGGCATTGGTGCCCGACCACACCCGCAGCAGTTCGTCCTGCATGAGCTGGCGGGTCTGCACGTCGAGCGCGCTGAACGGCTCGTCCATGAGCAGGATCTCGGGCTCGTTCACGAGGGTCTGCGCCAAGGCGACGCGCTTGCGCATACCGCCCGAGAGCTGATGCGGGTAGTACTTCTCGAACCCCGCGAGTCCGACGATGCGCACCCACTCGGCGGCGCGCTCGCGCGCCTGCGCCTTGGCCTTGCCGCGGAAGATCGGCCCGAGCGCGACATTGTCGAGCACCGTGCGCCAGGGGAGGACGGCGTCCTGCTGGAACATGTAGCCGATTCCGTCCGGAATGCCGCGCACGTCGGTGCCGTGCACGAGCGTCCGCCCCGCCGAGGCGGGTTCCAGCCCCGACACCAGCGAGAGCGTGGTCGATTTGCCACAGCCGGTCGGGCCGACCACGGCCACGAATTCGCCCGGATCGACGGTGAAGTTCAGGTTCTTCACCGCGGTGTGAATGCCACCGCCGGTTCCCGGAAAGCGCTTCGTCGCGCCCCGGAGTTCAATGAGTGGGGTACTCATGGACACAGCTCCTGTTTTCGAGCGCCGCGCTGTGATGCGCGACCGATGCAGGAAAGCTAAGTGCCCCAGGTCACAACACTCGAGGTTGTGCGCACAACCCGCGCAACCGGCGATACCGGCGTTGTGCTCATTGTGCTCACCCATTCGAGCCTGCTTAGACTGACGCCGTGAGCGTGTTCGGCCGCCGCGCCCGCCCCGCCGTCGGCGGCGTGCGCCTGCGAACACAGATCGTGTTGCTCCAGGTGGTCGTGGTGGCATTGACCCTGGGCATCGCGTTCGGCGTGTTCGCCTACGTCAGCAATCAGCGCCTGTCCGGGGAGTACGGACAGCGCGCCCTGGCGATCGCGCGCACCGTGGCCTCGGATCCCGCCGTGCGAGCGGAGGTATACCGCTATTCCCTGGCAACACTGTCGACCAGGGATGCGCCCGAACTCGCGGCCGGGCAGGCGCAGCTGATCGCCGACGACGCCCGGAAACGCACCGGCGCGCTGTTCGTGGTGGTGACCGACGACGCCGGAATCCGCCTGGCTCACCCCGATCCCGCCCGCCTGGGGGAGAAGGTGAGCACCGACCCGTCGGTAGCCCTCGGCGGCAATGAGGTCGTGATTCGCGAGCACGGCACGCTCGGCGAGTCCGTTCGAGCGAAAGTCCCGGTCCTGCAACCGAATTCCACCCTGGTTGTCGGTGAGGTGAGCGTTGGCATCTCCACCGAGGCGGTACAGGATCAACTCCTGAACGACCTACGCCGCGCGGGCCTGCTGGTCGGCGTGGCGCTGTTGGCCGGTGTGCTCGGGTCGGTGCTGCTGGCGCGACGCTGGCACGGATTGACCCTCGGTTTGGAGCCGCAGGAGCTGGCGGAGCTGGTACGCGAACAGGACGCCGTCCTGCATGGGATCAGCGAGGGCGTCGTCGCCGTCGACACCGCCTGGCGCGTCACGGTCGTCAACGACGAGGCCCGGCGACTCCTCGGCATCACCGGCGAAACCGGCTGCGCCATAGAAGAACTCGGCTTGACACCCAGGGTGCTGGAGATCTTCCGCGCCACCGACGAACAACCGGAACAGGCCATGGTCGGCGACCGCATAGTGGTCGTCACCGCCCGCGCCGTCCGCCGCGACGACCGCGCGCTGGGTGCCGTTTTGAGCGTCCGCGACCGCACCGATATCGAATCCCTCACCCGACAGCTCGACGCGGTGCGCTCCATGAGCACCGTCCTGCGCGCCCAACGCCACGAATTCGCGAACCGACTGCATCTGCTGTCCGGGTTGCTGCACACCGACCGGCCCACGGAGGCAGCGCAATATATCGACGAGCTGTTGGGTTCCGGGCCGTTGGGTGCGGCGCTGCCCGGTATGGACGCCGTCCACGACCCGTACCTGCAAGCCTTCCTGGGCGCGAAGGCCGCGCACGCCCGCGAGAGCGGGGTGACGCTGCGGCTCGGGCCGAACACTTGGGTGGACGGAAACCTCACGCTGCCAGTGGATGTCACGACCGTGCTCGGAAATCTGCTCGACAACGCCATCGAGGCCGCGCGGGCCGGGGAGTCGCCCGCCAAGGTGGAAGTCGAACTGGTGCAGGAGGATTCGACACTGCACATCACCGTGGTGGACAGCGGCGACGGGATTCCCGCTGAACTCACCGAAGCGGTCTTCACAGAAGGTGTCTCGACGCGCCCTGATACGGGGCTGCCCGGCGGGCGAGGCGTCGGCTTGGCGCTGGCCCGTCAAATCGCCCGCGCTCTCGGCGGCGAGGTCCGGCTGGCCGACGCGGGCGGCGCTACCGAAACCCCCTTGTCCGGAGCGGAATTCATAGCCCGCATGCCCGGCGTCCTGGTGAAAGGAGAACCCCCATGGCCCAACCAGACCTGAACGTCCTGGTCGTAGACGACGATTTCCGAGTAGCCAACCTGCACGCCGGAATCGTCACCGCGATCCCCGGATTCACCGTAGGCGGCACCGCCAACACCCTCGCCGCGGCCCGCGAAGCCATCACCACCCACCCCTTCGACCTCGCCCTCGTCGACGTCTACCTCCCCGACGGCTCAGGCATCGACCTCGTCCGCGAAATCCGTTTCGACGCAATGATGCTCACCGCCGCAACCGAAGCCGACACAGTACGAGCAGCCCTGACAGCAGGCGCACTCGGTTACCTCGTCAAACCCTTCGACCACACCGCCCTCGCCACACGATTGGCCGGATACGCCCGCTACCGCCGAATCCTCTCGGCAGCCGAAGTAACCGCCCGAGACGTCGACGCCGCCCTCGAAGCCCTACGCCCCACAGGCCACCCCGTACCCGCAGCAGCCGCGTCCTCGACAACAAAAGACCTAGTCCTACAAGCCGTCCGAACCGCTGCCACACCCATGTCCGCCGCCGAAGTCGCGGCATCAACAGGAGTCTCCCGAGCCACCGCCCAACGCTACCTAGCCTTGCTGGTCGCAGCAGGAGAAATCCGAATGCAATTGCGCTACGGCACAACCGGCCGCCCCGAACAGGAATACATGCTCCCCGCCGCGTCAAGAAATAAAGAATAAACAAAGAAAACAGACCCTTGAGAATTCCATAACCGGACAAAAGCCGTTCTGCCACAACCATTTTCGCGATAGAATTCATGCATGATACGGGGCGGGGTACAACGAGCACACGACGCGGTCGATTCCTTCGTCGCGGTGGTCGACGAATTGGCGGAGTCGTCGCTGATTCCCTTGCCCGACGACGAATACGTCGAAGCCATGCTGCGGATCGAAACCGCCATGCGGAAACTCGCCTACTTCGGCCACCGCCTCGTCATGGGAGCCTCCGACCGTGGCCTGCCACGCGTGCCCGGACGCTCGGCACTGCACAAATATCTTGTTGAGACCCTGAATCTGTCCAAGGCCGAGGCGTGGCGGCGCATCCAAGCCACGGAGAACCTGGTGCCGTTCCTGGGTGCGAGCGGGGCACGCCACGAGCCGCTGTTGCCGCACACCGCCGAAGCCCAAGCCGAGGGCGCGATCTCCCCGGATCATGTGCGCACGATCATCGCCACGATGAACAGGGTCCCTGCCAGTGTGGCGGCCGCGGATCGCGAGCTGGCCGAGCAGGAACTCGCCGCGCACGCCCGCGAGGTGACCCCGCACGGGATGCGCAGGCTCGGCGAGGCGATCCTCGCCCATCTCGATCCCGACGGGAAGCTCACCAGCGACGCCGACCGGCAGCGCCGTCGCGGTATCACCCTCGCCGGTCAGGGTGTGGATGGCATGTCCGACGGTGTGATGACGTTGACGCCGTCGTTGCGGGCATTGATGGACGTCATGCTCGCGAAATGGGCACGTCCGGGCATGTGCAATCCCGCCGACCCTGAAAGCCCCACCGCCACTTCGGGTCCGGTCGACCCGGAGGTGGTCAAGGCGGCCGCCGCGCGCGATACGCGCACGGCCGCGCAGCGCAATCACGATGCGTTCGAGGCGTTCCTGCGCGCGGGTGGCCCGGAGAACCTCGGCGCACATCGCGGCACCCCGGTCCAGGTGGTTCTGACTATGAGCGTGCAAGATGTCGAGAACGCCGCCGGGTACGCGACGACCGCCACCGGTGGCAGCGTCCCGCTGGGTGAGGCGCTGCGCATGGCCGAGCGCGCGCACCCGGTCTTGATGATCTTCGATCACCGCCGCAGCATGCCGCTGCACCTCGGAGTCGGCCCGCGCCTGGGCAATCGGTGGCAACGGCTGGCGCGCACGGCGATCGAGCGTGGCTGCACTCGCCCGGGTTGCGATGCCCCGGCGACGATGTGCCAAATGCATCATGTCCTCGGCTACGCGCAACGCGGCCCGACCGATATCGAGAACCTGACCCTGGCGTGTGATCGGTGCCATGGGTTGATCACCGGCACGGACGCCGGATGGGAAACCCAAGTGATGGGCGAGGATTCGGAGTTCCCGGGGCGCGTGGCGTGGCGCGCCCCCGCGCACATCGACCCCGCGCGGCGATGGCGAGTGAACCGAGCCCACCACGGCGAAGAGCGCTACGTGGCGAGGCGGCGACGTGCGCCGCATGGCGGGCAGTGATCGCGGCGGGTTCCTCGACGCCTATTGATCACCCCCGCTTTTCGCCCACCAGTCGTTGACGCTTGTGTTCGTGGCCGCCGGTTCTCGTTGACACGCGTGGTCGTTCACGGCCGTAGTCGTTGACCCACCTACCCGTGGACGCTCGTAGTCGTTGACGTTTGTACTCGATGACGCTGGTCATCGTTCACGCTCAACGTTCGAGTCTTGTTCTTGAATCTTGTTTCTCTAAAACAGCATTAGTGCAGTCCGAAGGCTGGGATCGCAGGCTAACGGCTCGCGAGTCGCGTTAGCTCAAGTCAGGAAAGGCAGGCGACGTAACCACACTTGATCTTTAACTCTTTTGCATGCCACCTAGTAGCCAGCGATGCGCCTTATTGGCTACGGACGGCCCGGACGATATGGGGTGGCGCATGGGTATCCGAAACATTTGGGGATTCGGGCGGCAGATACCGAGCTAGGACCTCATTCCCGGTGAAATCCTCGACCTCGTATCCGATCTCGCCGAGCTCCTTACGAATCTCCTCCGCTGTGAAGAAGCTCAGCCAAGGTTCGCCTGCGGCGGCTACTCGGTCCGCGCGGGTTTGGAACGCTGCTTTGGCGTCTGCTTGCTCGGGGATGGTGATGTAGTCGAAGACCACTTGGACCCATGCGTCTTGGGCGGCAATGGCTCGCAGGGTCGAGAGGACGGTTTCTCGGTCGAGATACATTGTCACGCCCAGCCAGACGAAGACCGCTGGTTGTGAGCGGGCGAAACCGGCGGCTGCCAAACCCTCGGACACGGTGCGTGTTTCGAAGTCCACGGGCACGAAGGCCATGGTGGGTGGGATGTCGATGCCGACCTCGGTGAGCAGGGTTCGTTTCCATGCCTGGGTGGCGGGGTGGTCGACCTCGAAGACTCGTACCGAGGAGTAGGGGTTTCGGTAGGCGAAGGTGTCCAGGCCCGCGCCGAGGACGACTACTTGGGTCGCGCCCTGGTCGACCGCGGCTGCGATGGTTTCCTCCGCGAATCTCGCTCGCCCGGCGAGGAAGATTCGTCGGCGCTGCTGCCACAGTGCTTGTTCGGTCGTGTCGGTGTCGGTCTCTCGCACCTCCTCCGGGGGGAACCCCGTGATCCGCACCGCCAGCGGGTCGGTGAAGATCCTTGGCTCGTCGGCGATTTGGTGGAAGGCCCGCGCTCGGGCGGTGGCGAAGGCGGTGAGGCTCGGTCGTCCTTCGTGCATGAGGTCAGGCGGAGACGGCGACGCCGAGGGACAAAGCGCCGAGGAATTTGGGGGCGGCTTTTTCGTAGAAGCGGGATACCTCGCGGGGTTCGAAACCGGCGTCGGTGATGAGGGCGTTGATGTCGCGGTTGAGGTGACAGCCGCCCGCCAGCTTCTTCTGGATGGGGTTGAGGCGGTTTTGCCAGGTTTGCACCTTGGGGTCGGGGGCGAGGCCGTGCTCCACGAAGTGGAAGGTGCCGCCGGGCACCAGGACTCGGCGCAGCTCGGCCAAGGCCGCGCGGACATCCGGGATGGTGCACAGCGTCCACGTGGACAGCGCCGAGTCGAAGGTGTTGTCGTCGAACGGCAGTCGCTGGCCGTCGAGTCCAGCGCGCACCACCGGCACCCGCGCGGCCGCCACCCGCTGCTGCGCCATGCGCCACCCCAGGTCGGCCGGTTCCACCGCGCTCACCGATTTCACGCCCGGCGGATAGAACGGCACATTGCGCCCGGATCCGAAACCGATCTCGACGACGCGACCGTGCAACCCCGCGCACGTCTGCTCCCGCCGAGGGTCCATCGCCTTCATGCCACAGGTCAGATCGACGATGCGCGGTAGCACCCGATCTTCGTAGATTCCCATGACACCACTGTTCCAGCTCCCGGCCGCCGATACCGCCGGATACCCGCTATCGCGGCGGGAATCGCTGCGTCAGCCAGCCGGTGATGTACTCCAGAACCGAGGGATCCATGGTGGTTTCGATGCCCGCGTACTCGTCGGGCGTGCCCTTGTCGGCGGGTTGCATGAGATGGTTCAACCCCTCGAAGGTGTGCACCGTGGCATCCGGGTCGGCGGCCAGCAGCGCCCGCATCGGCCCCTCGTTCTGCGCCGCCGGAACCTGCAGATCCTTGCCGCCGAACAAGGCCAGCACCGGCATCCGCAGCGCCGAAAGCGCCGGGGCGGGATCGTAATTCAACAGCGCCGCCATATACGGGCTGGAGAGCTCGTCGAGCGCCTCGGCCGGGGCGCGCTGATCCGGCGGCAGCGCGTTGTTGTTCCTCGCGACGTAGTCGTTGGCGGCCGGGAGATCACCGATATTCAGGAACGACACCAGCCCCGAGAGGAATCCGATCTGATCGCTGATCTCGTCGGGCGTCGCACCCCGCGCCCGCAGGATCAGGTCGTTCTGCTCCAGCAGCACCTCGGACCCCGGCACCGACGGCCCCGCGATGAGCACCGCGAACGCCACCCCGCTGTCCGGCCGCGCGGCCAACCGCGGCGCGAGATACCCGCCCTCACTGTGACCGAGCAACCCGATCCGCGCCCCGTCGATCTCCGGACGGGTCCGCAGGAAGTTCATTCCCGCCGCGATATCGTCGGTGAGCTGCATGTATGTGGCGTGTTCGAGATTGCCGCCGGTCCCGCCGACGCCACGGTCATCGGTGCGCAACACCGCGAAACCAGCCCGCGTCAACGTGTCGGCCAACAGCAGAAACGGCTTGTGCCCCAAGATGTTCTCATTGCGATCCTGCGGCCCGCTCCCGGTCACCAGCACCACGGTCGGATGCGGCCCAGCCCCATTCGGAATGGTCAACGTTCCCGCGATGGTGATGTCCCCGCTCGGATACGACACGTCCTCCGACTTGTACGGATAAGGCGGCCGCGGTTCCTGCGGCCGCGGCGGCCAGGCCACCAGCCCACGCGTCAGCGTCAGCGGCGCGGTCTGCCCGCCCTGCGTGAAGTCCCCGCGAATGGTGTCGCTGTCCCGGTCGTAGTGCCCCCGGAAACTGGGCTCGCCCGGAATTTTGGGAATCGTGAAGGCCAACGTCTCCGGATGACTGTTCACCCCCGTGAGCGCCATCGACGCGATGTTCTGCGCCGGAATATCGATCCGGGCCTTGCCGTCATTGGCGAAGTTGACCCCCACCGCCAGTGCCTGACCTGGCATTTCGATATTCCCGTGCCAGTCGCCCAGCACCCGCGACGGCGCACTGGGCGCTTGCGTGCGTGAACAGGCACTCGCCACCAAGGCGAGTACGACCGACAGAATCAGCACCAGCGACCGCATCGCGCGCATATCCCCAGAGTAGGCAGTCCGGCACCGTCTACACCTCGGTCACGGCGCGATCACCGCCCGGCCACGCTCGGTAACCACTCGGCACCGCCCCATAACGCTCCCGAATCGTTCGTTGCCGATACGAGGTGTCACTCGTACCGTGGACCTGTGAGCAATGTCGCTTCCCCCTCGGGTTCCGTGGACCTTCCAGCCGGTGTCGGCGGATACAGCACCGCCGAATTCGCCCCGCTGGTACGAACTTTCGCCCGCGTCATGGGCACACGAGCAGGAGCCGGGGGAGCGCTGGCCGTACATCGCCACGGCGAAACCCTCGTCGATATCTGGGCCGGTGACGCCGGTGCCGCCGGAACGTGGGGCCCGGATACCGGCAGCATCGTGTTCTCGGCGACCAAAGGCATTGCGGCCACGGTGATTCACCGCCTCGCCGACCGCGGCCTCATCGACTACGACGCGCCGGTCGCCGAATTCTGGCCGGAGTTCGGCGCGAACGGCAAGGATCGAATCACGGTGCGGCAGATGCTGTCCCACCGCGCCGGACTGTCCGGCCTGCCGCTCATCGCGCGCGGCCTCGACGATATTCTCGACCATCGTCTGATGGAGGAGCGCCTCGCCGCCGCGAAACCCGATCGGCTGCTGGGCATTCCGACCTATCACGCACTCACCTTCGGCTGGCTGTGCGCCGGTCTGGCCCGCGCGGTCACCGGCAGAGGTATGGCGGAGCTGTTCCGCACCGAGATCTCCGAACCCCTCGGCACCAACGGTATTCACCTCGGCCGCCCGCTCGCCGGATCGTCCACCCGGGTCGCGAGTTTCGCGGGCAACCGCCTCGAACTGGTCGGCGCGCCCTACGCCGCCATGTTCCTCGGCCGCGCCTACGGCATTCCGGGAGCCGCCGGTGCCGCCGCCCGCGCCCTGTTCCTGCCCGGCCTGGAAGTGCTGCTCGACGGCGACAATCCGCCCATTCTCGAGACCGAGCTGGGCGCGGGCAACGGCGTCTGCACCGCCTCGGGCCTGGCCACCCTCTACGGCGCGCTCGCCAACGAGGGCATGGTCAACGGCCACCGCTTCCTGTCCCCGAAGACCGTCAAGGCGGTGCGCAAGGTCGAGAGCTACCGGCTCGACCACGCCCTGTTCTACATTCCGATGCTCTGGCACATGGGCTATCACTCGCTGCCCATGCCGGGCGCACGCGCCGGACTCGGCCATATCGGACTGGGAGGCTCCTTCGGCTGGGCCGACCCCCGCTCCGGACTGTCGGTGGGATTCGTGCACAACAGACTCGGCGTGAACACCCTGTCCGCCGATCAGATGGCGTCGGCGTGGGTGCTGCCGCTGGCGGTGCGCGGCGCTCGAGCCGCGCGCCGCGCTCCGGCCGCCATCACCCCGCGCGCGGCCTGACGCCCGTGTCGCCCGACGACGAACTGGCGAGCGGATCGGACGGTCGCCCCCTGCACCGCCTGGTCCGCGCCAGCTGTTCCGGGACGCGGTGACCCCCTGCGCCTTGCCGTCCCGGAACTCGCACCCCCCGCGTCCGAACCGCGGGGGGTGCGGCATTTCCACCGGAAATCCCATGCGTAGTGGGCATTTCCGTGACCTTCACCACGACACGCCGGACGCGGCACGCCGTCGGTCGAGTTGATCGACGTGGCCTTTCCCGCCGACCCGGAGTGGCACTTGGTCATCTGTCGGTGCCGACGCTTACGATGTCTGCCGTGCCGGGATCATTCGTCCATCTTCATAACCACACCGAGTACTCGATGCTTGACGGCGCGGCGAAGATCACGCCTCTGTTCAAAGAGGCGCAGCGGCTGGGGATGAGCGCCGTCGGCATGACCGACCACGGCAATATGTACGGCGCCTCCGAGTTCTACAACTCGGCCAAGAAGCAGGGCATCAAGCCGATCATCGGCATCGAGGCCTATATCGCGCCCGAATCCCGCTTCAACACCAAGCGCGTGCAGTGGGGCGACCCGTCGCAGAAGAGCGACGACGTGTCCGGCTCCGGCGCCTACACCCATATGACCATGGTCGCCGAGAACGCGACCGGCCTGCGCAACCTGTTCAAGCTCTCGTCGCTGGCCTCCATCGAGGGCCAGCTCGGCAAGTGGGCGCGAATGGACGCCGACATCATCGCCGAACACGCCGCGGGCATCATCGCCACCACCGGCTGCCCCTCCGGCGAGGTGCAGACCCGCCTGCGTCTCGGCCAGGAGCGCGAGGCCCTCGAGGCGGCGGCCAAGTGGCAGGAGATCTTCGGCCCGGAGAACTTCTTCCTCGAGATCATGGACCACGGCCTGTCCATCGAGCGCCGGGTGCGCGAGGGCCTGCTCATGGTCGGCAAGAAGCTCGGCATTCCGCCGCTGGCCACCAACGACTGCCACTATGTGCACGAGTCGGATTCGGCCAACCACGAGGCGCTGCTCTGCATCCAGACCGGCAAGACCCTCTCCGATCCGACCCGCTTCAAATTCGACGGTTCGGGCTACTACCTGAAGTCCGCCGAGGAGATGCGCGCCCTTTGGGACGCGGAAGTGCCTGGGGCCTGCGACAATACGGTGCTCATCGGCGAACGTGTGCAGTCCTACGACGAGGTCTGGGCGCACCGCGACCGCATGCCGGTCTTCCCGGTGCCCGAGGGGGAGACCCAGGCCAGCTGGCTGCGCAAGGAGGTCTTCGCGGGCCTGGACCGCCGCTTCCCGAACGGCGTACCCGACGAGTACGTGCGCCGCGCCGACTTCGAACTCGACGTCATCATCGAGATGGGCTTCCCGGCCTACTTCCTCGTCGTCGGTGACCTCATCACCTACGCCCGCTCGGTCGGCATCAATGTCGGCCCGGGCCGTGGTTCCGCGGCCGGTTCGCTGGTCGCCTACGCCATGGGCATCACGAATATCGACCCGATCCCGCACGGGCTGCTGTTCGAGCGCTTCCTCAATCCCGAGCGCGTCTCCATGCCCGATATCGATATCGACTTCGACGATCGTCGTCGCGGTGAGATGGTCCGCTACGCCACCGACAAGTGGGGTAGCGACCGGGTCGCCCAGGTGATCACCTTCGGCACCATCAAAACCAAGGCCGCCCTGAAGGATTCGGCCCGCGTCCAGTTCGGTCAGCCCGGTTTCGCCATCGCCGACCAGATCTCCAAGGCGCTGCCGCCGCCGATCATGGCCAAGGACATTCCGCTCTCGGGCATCATGGATCCCGAGCACGAGCGGTACAAAGAGGCCGCCGAGGTCCGGGAGCTCATCAACACCAACCCGGATGTCAACAAGATCTACGAGACCGCGCGCGGCCTCGAGGGCCTGATCCGCAATGCCGGTGTGCACGCCTGCGCGGTCATCATGTCCAGCGAGCCGCTCATGGACGCCATCCCGGTGTGGAAGCGCGCCCAGGACGGCGCGATCATCACCGGCTGGGACTACCCCTCCTGTGAGGCCATCGGCCTGCTGAAGATGGACTTCCTGGGCCTGCGCAACCTCACCGTCATCGGTGACGCGCTGGTCAATATCAAGAACAACCGCGGTATCGAACTCGACCTCGACACCTTGCCGCTGGAGGACAAGGCCACCTACGAATTGCTCGCGCGCGGAGACACTCTCGGTGTCTTCCAGCTCGACGGTGGCGCCATGCGCGACCTGCTGCGCCGCATGATCCCGACCGGCTTCGAGGATATCGTCGCCGTGCTCGCGCTGTACCGCCCCGGCCCCATGGGCATGAACGCCCACAACGACTACGCCGACCGCAAAAACGGGCGGCAAGAGGTCAAACCCATCCATCCGGAGCTCGAGGAGCCCCTGAAGGACATTCTGCGCGATACCTACGGCCTGATCGTGTATCAGGAGCAGATCATGCAGATCGCGCAGAAGGTGGCCGGGTACTCGCTCGGCCGAGCCGATATTCTGCGCCGCGCCATGGGCAAGAAGAAGGCCGAGGTGCTCGAGGCGGAGTTCGAGGGCTTCGAGAAGGGCATGTTGGAGAACGGTTTCTCCAAGCCCGCCATCAAGGCGCTGTGGGACACGATTCTCCCGTTCGCCGGTTACGCGTTCAACAAATCGCACGCCGCGGGCTACGGCCTGGTGTCGTTCTGGACCGCCTACCTCAAGGCGAACTACCCCGCCGAGTACATGGCCGGTCTGCTCACCTCCGTCGGTGACGACAAGGACAAGGCCGCCGTCTATCTGGCCGACTGCCGCCGCCTCGGCATCCAGGTGCTGCCGCCCGACGTCAACGAGTCCGAACTCGAATTCGCCTCGGTGGGCAACGACATTCGCTTCGGTATGGGCGCGGTGCGCAATGTGGGCGCGAACGTGGTGGCCTCGATCATCGCGGCGCGCAAGGAGAAGTCGAAGTTCACCGACTTCTCCGACTACCTCAACAAGATCGACGCGGTGGCCTGCTCCAAGAAGGTCACCGAATCGCTCATCAAGGCAGGCGCTTTCGATTCGCTCGGGCATCCGCGCAAGGGCCTGCTCATGGTGCACTCCGATGCCATCGACGCGGTCATGTCCACCAAGAAGGCCGAGGCCATCGGCCAGTTCGACCTGTTCGGCGGGCTCGACGACGGCGACGACTCCATTGCCAGCGTCTTCAATGTGAAGGTCCCCGACGAGGAGTGGGAGACCAAGCACAAACTCGCTCTCGAGCGCGAGATGTTGGGCCTGTACGTGTCCGGGCATCCGCTCAACGGCGTCGAGCATGTCCTTGCCGCACAGTCGGATACGCCGATTCCGGCCATTCTGGAAGGCGATGTCAAGGACGGCGCGCAGGTCACCATCGGCGGCATCTTCGCCAATGTCACCCGCCGCGTGAACAAGAACGGCCTGCCCTGGGCGTCGGCGCAATTGGAGGATCTCACCGGTGGTATCGAGGTGCTGTTCTTCCCGCAGTCGTACTCGGTCTTCGGCATGGATGTCACCGAGGATGCCATCGTCCTGGTGAAGGCCCGCGTCTCCGCCCGCGACGACCGCGTCTCGCTCATCGCCAACGACCTTGTGGTGCCGGATCTTTCGGCGGTCGGCGTGGACAAGCCGCTCTCGGTCACCATTCCGACGCGACTGTGCACCCCCGACAAGATCAGCGCGCTCAAGCGCGTGCTGTCCAGCCATCCGGGCACCGCGAATGTGCATATCCGCCATGTCGGCTCGCGTGAGCGCACCACGCTGCTCAAGGTGGCCGACAATCTGCGGGTCTCGCCGTCCTCGGCGCTCATGGGCGATCTGAAGGCGCTGCTGGGGCCGGGCTGCCTGGCGGGCTGAGCCGCGTCGCTACAACCAGGTCGGGTCGCCGAACACCCCGCCCGAATCGTCGACCAGCGGCGACTTGACCTGCATATAGGCGTAGCTGCGGATGGACACCGGTCCGGTGCAGGCATTGACGATGACATGGAAATCGCGGGTGATGGCCCATGCGGTATCGCCCGCGACGACCTGCTTCTCGGCGAGCTTCACCTCTTTGACCTCGCCGGGACCCAGCGTCGCGGTGATCACCGGGGCCACATAGGTCTGAAAACCGTCCATACCGCTGAACGGCGACCCCGGAAGCTCGTCGGGCAGCACGTCATCGGGGTAGATATTGGGCGTCAGGCCCAAGGTGCCGTTGTTCCAATTGACCGCGCACCCGACGTGATACCCCGCGACCAGCGTCCCGACCGCGCCGCCGTCGATACGTCCGTAGAAGGTATTGCTGACCAACGCCTCTCGGGTGGTCCCCACCTGGTTCAGCGGCGGAATCCGATTGACCGACTCGTCCTTGTGCCCGACGGTGAAGCTGCCGATCGGGGAGTTGAAGACGCGCTCGTGCGGGGACAGCGCTTCGATCTCCGCGTGCGCCGCGGGGACACCGAGTAGGGCGGTGCCGGTGAGGGCGAGACACACGATCCCGAATCTTGCGGCCACTCACCGAAATGTAGTAGCCGACATGCATCAATCCAGGTAGGACACGCGGACGGGCGGGGTGGCGCTCAGCCGCGGGCGAGGCCGATGAGCCAGCGGACGCTCGCGACGGCGGCCGCGGCGAGCACGGCGGTCTGCAGCGATCCGGTGATGAGTGCGAGCACCAGGCCGGTCACGAGCGCGACCGCGAGGGCCTCGAGCTTGAACACCGGCCACGCCGTGCCCGCGATATCCACCGTGGTGGAGCGGGGCGCGGTGACCTGCGTTGGGTGAACCACTGCCATGAACACAGGCTACCCGCAGTCCAGAAGTTCGGTCCAGCGAACTTTCTGTCGGGAACATAACAGGGACGGGAACAATACGAAGGCTCGGACTGTTGGCTTCGGCATGCCACTAACCGGAGAGTACGAACCGAGCACCTCGGATTGGGCGCGCGAGCAGGCCGAGAAGTACGAGGCATCCAACGGCGCCGAAGCTAACACCATGCAGGGCAAGCCGATCATTCTGCTCACCACGCGTGGGGCGAAGACCGGCAAACTCCGCAAGACCGCGCTCATGCGCGTCGAGCACAATGGCGAATACGCCGTGGTCGCCTCGCTGGGCGGCGCTCCCAAGCATCCCGTCTGGTACTGGAACATCAAGGCCGACCCGCATGTGGAGCTGCGCGACGGCGCGGTGGTCAAGGATTACACCGCCCGTGAGGTCACCGGCGAGGAGCGCGATATCTGGTGGAAGCGCGCCGCCGAGGTCTGGCCGGACTACAACGAGTACGTCAAGAAGACCGATCGCGTCATCCCGGTCTTCGTTCTCACTCCCCAGTAACTGTCCCCGACCCGTTCCGGCGACCGGCATCCGCCGGTCGCCGGAACCTTGCTGACCGCCCCCGGCTAGGCTGTTCGGGTGTCTGATCCGCTTGTTGTCGCTGAGAAAGTGTCCGGTCCGCTGCCCGAACTGACGGCGGACGAGATCGATGCGGCCGCGAAGCGAATTTCCGACATTATCGAGCCGACGCCGCTGCAACGGATCGCGCGGCTGTCGGCGGCGACGGGTGCCGAGGTCTACCTCAAGCGTGAGGACCTGACGGCGGTGCGCTCGTACAAGCTGCGGGGCGCCTACAACCTGATCGTGCAGCTGACCGCCGCGGAACGCGCGGCCGGTGTGGTCGCCGCCAGCGCCGGAAACCACGCGCAGGGCGTGGCTTTCGCGTGCAAGGCGATGGGCATCAAGGGCCGCATCTACGTGCCGACCACCACCCCGAAGCAGAAGCGCGACCGAATCCGCGCGCACGGCGGCGAATTCGTGCAGCTCATCGCCATCGGCGATACCTACGACGCGGCCGCGGCGGCCGCCGTCGAGGATGTCACCCGTACCGGCGCGACCATGGTGCCGCCCTTCGACGATCCGCGCACCGCGGCCGGACAGGGCACCATCGCCGCCGAATTCCTGGAACAGCTCGACCGCGCCCCCGATCTCGTGGTGGTGCCGGTGGGCGGCGGTGGCTGCCTCGCCGGAATCGGCACCTACCTGCGCGAGCGCTCCCCGCACACCAAGCTGCTGGGTGTGGAACCGGCCGGTGCGGCCTCCATGACCGCCGCACTGGTGGCGGGCGGTCCGGTGACGCTGCCGGAGATCGACCCGTTCGTGGACGGCGCGGCGGTGCGGCGCATCGGCGCGGTGCCCTATCAGGCGGTCTCGCGCTTCGGCGGTCAGGTGCGCTCACACGCCTCGCTGCCGCTGCTGACCAGTACCGAATCCGTCTCCGGCACAGCGGCTTTCCGTATGATGCACGTCGACGAGGGCGCCATCTGCACCACCATGCTGGAGCTCTACCAGAACGAGGGCATTGTCGCCGAACCCGCTGGCGCGCTGTCGGTCTCGGCGCTGTCGGTGCTCGATATCGAACCCGGCTCCACCGTGGTGTGCCTGCTCTCGGGCGGTAACAACGATGTCTCCCGGTACGGCGAGGTGATCGAGCGTTCGCTGGTGCACCAGGGCCTGAAACACTATTTCCTGGTGGACTTTCCGCAGGAGCCGGGCGCGCTGCGGCGCTTCCTGGACGAGGTACTCGGTCCGGAGGACGACATCACCCTGTTCGAGTACGTCAAGCGCAACAACCGGGAAACCGGTGCGGCGCTGGTCGGTATCGAGCTGGGGTCGCCGGATGGGTTGGGGCCGTTGCTGAAACGCATGGAGGCCTCGCCGATCCAGGGTGAGCGCCTGGAGCCCGGCACCCCGGCGTACCGCTACCTGACCTGAGCTGCCCCGCGACTGAGATACCAAGGCCCCGAGTCGATTACGGCTCGGGGCCTTGTGCGCGCAGGCAGTATCCGCTGCCCACCGCCTGCACCAGGCGGGGTGAGCCGAGTTTGCGCTGTAGCCGCGCGATCATCTCGTCCACCTCCTCCGGACCCTCGCAGTGGTCGGCCATCTCGCCACGGTCGACGGTGCCGCCCGCGCGCGTGGCCAGGGTGTCGAGGACCTCGAATTCCCGCGTGGAGAGCGTGAGCAGTATGCCGCCGCGGCGCACCCTGCCGCGCAGCCGGTCCACCACCAGATCGCCGACGGTGATGACGGGGGAGGGCCGGGGCGGACGAGACCGCCGCCCGCGCACCCGGCCCGCGATTTCCTCGAGCACCCGCCTGCTCGTCGACTCCTGCGCCATATGCCTCACGGTGACAGGCGATTCGTGAACAAATCATGAGCGATCGCGAATCGGCCTCCGGGCGTTAACGCCGTCGCGCAGAATGTGAGCGGTTCTCGCTCGGCGGTTAACGGCACAATGCCGCCGCGTCGATGAATTCGAGTAGTGCGCTACGCACGAAACCGAAGAACCTGGGGCGGAGGATCGGTTCATGAAACGACTCATTGTGTGCTGTGACGGCACGTGGAAGGCCGAGTCGGACGCGACGGTCTCCAATATCGTGAAAATCGCGCAGACGGTGCGCATGGCGGGGACCGACGGCAATGGCCGCATTGTCGGTCAGCGCGTGTTCTATGTTTCCGGGCCCGGGGCGCGCGGATTCACCACCGACCGTTTCCTCGGTGGGGCGTTCGGCCTCGGCCTGGAAGCCAATCTCTGGTCGGCGTACTGGCAGGTGGCGACGAACTGGGAGCCGGGCGACGAGATCTACATCTTCGGTTTCAGTCGCGGCGCGTTCACCGCCCGCAGCCTGGCGGGAATGATCCATCGGCTCGGCATCATGACCTATCAGGCCATGATCTGCGGCCACTACAAGGACGCGCAGCGAATCTACCGCCAGCGCAAGAAGCACGTCGATGATCCGGATCCGACGGAATGGGTGGAATTCCGGAAGAACCACAGCCATCCGGAGCGCCCGAAAATCAACTTCCTCGGCGTGTTCGACACCGTCGGGGCAATGGGCATTCCGGGTATCACCGCTTGGCGGCACCGTTTCCACGATGTGCGCCTGTCCAGCACCGTGCACTGCGCCCGGCAGGCCCTCGCCATCGACGAGCGCCGCCGCGCGTTCGAGCCCTGCCTGTGGGAGGTGCCGGTCGAGATCAACGAGAAGTACCGGCGCACCGACCGCGTGAAACAGGTGTGGTTCGAGGGGGTGCACAGTGATATCGGCGGCGGCTACCCGGAGTGCGGGCTGGCCGACACGACGCTGCGCTGGATGGTCGCCGAGGCCGAGCGCGAGGGGCTGCAGTTCGACCACGAGAAGTTGAAGATCCTCATGGGGCTGTGCCCGCCGCAGGAACACGAGAAGCGGCACAATTCCCTGAAGATCGGCTTCCGAATCCTGAACTTCGTTCGCCTGCTGCGCAATCCGCGCAGCCCGCGCTTCTTCTGGGATTCCTGGCGCAAACTGCTCGAGAGCAACGACCACAGCGTGTACTTCGCCTCGACGGTGCGGGTCGGCGACGGCTACACCCCCGCCAACCTGCGCCGCTGGTTCGACCGGAACGCGCTGTCCGGCAAGGGGATTCCGGAGCACCTCATCGAGCCCATCGCGCCCACCACCGCGCTCGACGAGGCACACACCCCCGCCGTGACCGGCGGTGCGGGCGAGGTGATCTCGGGGTTCATGGCGACCGAGAGCGTCGCCGAATCGGTCGCCTAGCGCACCAGCAGCGCCACCGGTAGCCGCGCGAACAGTTTCTCCATGCGCGCGCGGCCCGAGAAGGTGTGACCGGTGAGGCGGTCGGTCCAATCGCCCTGAGGCAGGTCGAGAACCGTATCGGCCCAGCCGGTTTCGGCGAGCCCGACACTGTGGCGGGTGGCCGCGACAATGACCTCGGGGGATTCGCCGAGCCGCCCTCGGGCATAGGAGACCAGGTGCGCCGCGTGGTCGCCGCTGGCGAACAGCGGAGTGTAGGTGCCGCCGACGAAGCAGTCGGGCCGTTCGCGGCGCAGCCACAGCGCGTAGGCGACGATCCACATCTTCGCCGCGCCCGACGGGTCGAGTTCCGGTGTGCCGGTGAGCGATTGCAGCAGCAGATTGCGGTGGGTGAAGTCGACCGGGCGGCGATTGTCCGGGTCGACTAGGGAGTCCTCCCACAGTTCGCAGCCCTGGTAGACGTCCGGGATCCCCGGACCGCACAGTTGCAGCAGCTTCTGGGCGAGGCTGTCGGACCAGGCGTGCGGGGCGAGATCGGCGACCAGTTCGGCGAGTTCGACCCCGACCGGGCCGTCGATGACGGTGTCGATCCAGGTGTGCACCGACTGCTCGAACTCGATATCGGGCTCCTCCCACGAGGACCGGATGCCCGCCTCGCGAATCGCCTTCTCCGCGAACAGATGCACCCGGTCGCGCAGTCCGGGCACGGCGGCGGCCGGGCGGCCGTCGGCGGGCCAGATGCCGAACATGTTCTGCAACAGCAACAGGGTGGTCGCACCGTCGGGTCCGGGGGCGATGTCGTTCCAGGCGGTGACGGCCTGCGCCCAGGTCTCGGCCACCTGCGAGAGCACGCCGATGCGGGCGCGCACATCCTCGCCGCGCTTGGTGTCGTGGGTGGACAGCGTGGTCAGGGTGGCGGGCCAGCGCGCCGCGCGTTCGGCATTGGCGAGGTGGAATTCGATGGGCGAGCAGCCGAATCGCATGGGGTCGGCGCCCATCTCCTGCAGCGACACCAGCCGCACCGCGCGGTAGAACATGGTGTCCTCCACGGCTTTGGCGGTCATGGCCCCGCCCACCTGGTGGAAGCGGGTGGCGGCCTCCCCGCCGACGGCGAGCGCGGTCACCAACACCTGCAGCGGCGCGGTGAGTTCGCTGTTGCGCCGCGCCACCTCGGCCACGACCGCGCCGACGGTTCCGGCCAGCGGCGCGTAGTCGGTGCGGTACACCGGCATATGTGACAGCACCTCGATGGTGGCGTTGGTGAGCGCCATGGTGTCGCAGGTCTGCGAGCGCGCGTCGCGTTTGAGCGCGGCGACCAGACGGCGCACCTCGGGCACCAACATGGTCTCGGCCACCGCGCGTTTGATGCGGTGTTCCTGTTCGCCGAACCAGGCGTGATCGCTGCCGTGCCCGGCGAACTCCCAGGACAGTTCGGTGAGCGCCCGTTCCCCGGCCGGATCGAGCAGTACCCCGCCCAATTCGGCGAGGGCGTCGTAGCCGGTGGTGCCGTCGATGGGCAGGGTGGCGTCGAGGGGTTCCCGTTCGGCGAGCACCTTCTCCACGATGAGCAGCCGCTGCGGGCCGATGAGCCGCCGCAGCCGCCGCAGATACGCGGCGGGCCGGGCCAAGCCGTCCGGGTGGTCCACTCGCACACCGTCGATGAGGTCGTGTTCGCACCAGGCGGCCAGTTCGCGGTGGGTGGCGTCGAAGACGGCGGGCTCCTCCTGCCGGATGGCCGCCAGCCCGCCGACGGTGAAGTAGCGCCGGTACCCGCACAGTCCGGACTTCCAGCTCACCAGTCGGTAGTGCTGTTTGTCGTGAATGCGCAGCGCGTTCTCGCCCTCGGTGCCGGGCGCGATGGGGAAGCGCAGATCGTGCAGGGCCAGCATGGGTTCGGGTCCGGATCGGTCCACGGTGAGCGCGGCGGGATCGTTCTCCCCGGTCAGCACCGGCAGCGCGATGCGCCCGCCCGCGCCGTTGCCGCTGCTCCAGTCGATATCGAAGAAGTGCGCGTACGGCGATTTCTGACCGTTGCGCAGTACGTCCCACCACCACGGGTTCTGGCGCGGGTCGGCGACGCCGACGTGGTTGGGCACCAGATCCACGATCAGGCCCATCCCGCGGCCGCGCACCTCGTCGGAGAGCGCCTTGAATCCGGCCGGTCCGCCCAGTGCCGCGGAGACCGTGGTCGGGTCGGTGACGTCGTAGCCGTGCGTGGAGCCGTGCGCGGCGGTGAGGATCGGGGACAGGTACAGGTGCGAAATCCCCAGCTGTTGCAGGTATTCGGCGATGGCGCGGGCGTCGGCGAAGGTCAGCGCGTCCGGCCGCAGCTGTAACCGGTAGGTGCTGCGCACGGGGATCTGACGCGCGATGGCGTCGGTGCGGTGTTCGGGGAGGCTGGTCATGGCGGTATCGATCATGCAGTACGGCGGAGGACGAGCAGGCAGCGTGCGGGGACTTCGACGGTGGACAGGGCATGGTAGGTGCGGTCGGTGCCGACCCCGGTAGGAGTCGAACAGTCAAGGGCCACAGTCCATTCGGAGCCGTGGTCGGCATCCGGCAGGGTGTAGCCGAGGGTGTTGTCGTGTGCGTTGAAGCACAGCAGGAACGAGTCGTCGACAATGCGTTCGCCGCGCGGTCCGGGTTCGGCGATGGCGTCGCCGTTGAGGAAGACGGTGAGCGAGCGCCCGAACCCGTTGTCCCAGTCGGCGGCGGTCATCTCCGCGCCCTCCGGGGTGAACCAGGCGATATCGCCGGGGCGGTCGTGGTCGGGGGAGGGGCGGCCGTCGAAGAACCGCCGCCGCCGGAACACCGGGTGTTCGGTGCGCAGCGCCACCGCGCGGCGGGTGAATTCCAGCAGATCGGCATTCGTGCGCATGAGCGACCAATCCATCCAGGACAGCTCGGAGTCCTGGCAGTAGGCGTTGTTGTTGCCGTGCTGGGTGCGCCCGAACTCGTCGCCGTGCAACAGCATCGGGGTGCCTTGGGACAGCAGCAGGGTGGCGAGCAGATTGCGCTGCTGGCGGGTGCGCAGGGCCTGGATCTCCGGATCGTCGGTGGGGCCTTCGACACCGCAGTTCCAGGAGCGGTTGTAGGTTTCGCCGTCGCGATTGTCCTCGCCGTTGGCGTCGTTGTGTTTGTCGTTGTAGGACACCAGATCCGCGAGGGT
Organism: Nocardia sp. NPDC050406; assembly: GCF_044459025.1. Lineage (NCBI taxonomy): Bacteria > Bacillati > Actinomycetota > Actinomycetes > Mycobacteriales > Nocardiaceae > Nocardia > Nocardia sp. NPDC050406. The sequence continues at coordinate 1,983,261 of NZ_JBITIM010000002.1, forward strand.
GAACCCGTCGTGGGCGGTGACGAAGTTGATGGATGCGCCCGGGCGGCGACCGGTGGTCTCGTAGAGGTCCGAGGAGCCGGTGAGCCGAGAGGCGAACTCGCCCAAAGTGGCTGGCTGTCCGCGCCAGTAATCGCGCACGGTGTCACGGTATTTGCCGTTCCACTCGGTCCACAGCACCGGGAAATTGCCGACCTGGTAGCCGCCCTCGCCGACATCCCAGGGTTCGGCGATGAGTTTCACCTGACTCACCACCGGGTCCTGGTGCACCAGGTCGAAGAAGGTGGAAAGCCGGTCCACATCGTGCAATTCGCGGGCCAGGGTGGCGGCCAGATCGAAGCGGAAACCGTCGACGTGCATATCGAGGACCCAGTAGCGCAGCGAATCCATGATCAGCTGCAAGGTGTGCGGATGGCGCACGTTCAGACTGTTGCCGGTGCCGGTGTAATCCATGTAGTGGCGCGGATCGTCGTCGACCAGACGGTAGTACGCGGCATTGTCGATTCCCCGGAAGCAGATGGTGGGGCCGAATTCATTGCCCTCGGCGGTGTGGTTGTAGACCACATCGAGAATCACCTCGATACCGGCGGTGTGCAGGGCGCGCACCATGGCCTTGAATTCGGTGACCGCCGCGCCCGGTGCTGGATTGGCGGCGTATTCGTGGTGCGGGGCCAGGTATCCGAAACTGTTGTAGCCCCAGTAGTTCCGCAGGCCGCGATCGAGCAGGACCCGGTCCTGGAGGAACTGGTGCACCGGCATGAGTTCGACCGCCGTCACGCCGAGTGCGAGCAGATGGTCGATGATCGCCGGATGCGCCATGCCCGCGTAGGTGCCGCGCAGTTCGCGCGGCACATCGGGGTGGGTGATGGTCATGCCCTTGACGTGCGCCTCGTAGATGACCGTCTCGTGGTACGGCCGTTTCGGCGCGCGGTCGTCGGCCCAATCGAAGTACGGATTGATGACCACGCTCGTCATGGTGTGCCCGAGCGATTCCGAACCCGGCGTATACGGTGCGGGATCGCTGCCGAAATGCCCGTCGAATGCCTTTCCGTACGGATCGAGCAGCAGTTTGCTCGCGTCGCAGCGCAATCCGCGTTCGGGTGCGAACGGGCCGTGCACCCGAAACCCGTATCGCTGTCCGGGCGCGACGGCGGGCACGTAGGCGTGCCACACATAGCCGTCCACCTCGTCGAGGGGTATGCGCTGCTCGCGATCGTCGTCGTCGAGCAGGCACAATTCGACCCGTTCGGCCACTTCGGAGAAGAGCGAGAAATTGGTCCCGACCCCGTCGTAGGTCGCCCCCAGCGGATACGCGGCGCCCGGCCACACGCCGAGCGGCGTCAGCTCCGGGGTCGCGGGGGACGAAGGCATACCGAGACACTAACGGCCACCGTCGGGCCGGTGATCCGGTGGGGAGCAGACGGGCGCGGTCGGAACGGCCGTGCGCGCCAGCCAACGGTCTTCGTAGCCGGTCCGGCGGGCGAGGCGAGCCAGCACGCCCAGGGTGGCGCGTTGCAACCAGGCCGGGATGCCCGCCAGGTAGCCGTCGTGGTACTCCCACAGCAGGGCCAAGGCAGGCCAGGGGGTTTCTGGGTACGTGGCTGCTCACCGTGGTCTTCCCGGCGGCATCGAGGGCCTGCCACAGCTCGAACATCTCCCAGTGCCGCAGCGGCGGCCGAATCTCGTGATCGAAGGCCGTATCGGCCTCCTCGCTCCAGAACTCGTGCACGACGCCCGCCGCCGCATGCGCCGAATCTCCCGGCTGCACAATCACTTCCGTGCCGCCGATGCGGAATCGCAGTCGTCCGCGCCGGACGGTCCAGCGCTCCACCAACTCCGGATGCCAGTGCGGTCCCGCCTGTCTGCCGGGGGTGGGCAGCACATGGCGCAGCCGCAGATACGGCCCCTGCTCATCGGTGCCCTTGCCGACCCAGGTGACCTGATGACCATTGCGAAACGTGAGTGTGCGGCTGTCCATTTCCCATTTATAAAGGTAACCTTCCTAATGTGTCAATCCTCGAACCTTCCTCCGAGACCCTCTTGAAGCTCCTCGTTCTGACCACCCGCGCCTACGAGCAGCAGCTCAATGCCGAACTCGGCGCCGCGCTCGACCCCGAGCTGCGACCCGCGCACTACGCGGTCTTCCGCTATCTGGACCCGGCCGGATCCCGCATCACCGCGCTCGCGGACGCGGCGGGTATGACGCAGCAGTCGATGGGGGAGCTGGTCACCCATATGGAGCGCCTCGGCTATGTCGAACGCCGGGTGGATCCGGCCGACCGGCGCGCCCGCCTGGTCGTGCTCACCGAATCCGGGCGCGGGGCAATGGCGCTGGCCGGGCGGCACATGGCGGCCATCGAGCGACGGCTCGCGCGGACACTCGGCGCGGACGGGTTGACGGATCTGCGCGGCCTGCTGTCGCGAGCGCGGGAATCCCTTGTCGCGGAGGGGGATCGCTGAGCGCTCAGACCAGTGTGCGCCGCCAGGTCTGGCCCACCAGGTCCTTGCCGAAGCTGTGGTGCGGATTCGACTCCACCAGTTCGAATCCCGCGCGCTCGTAGAGGCGGCGGGCCGAGGTGAGCACATCGTTGGTCCACAGCACCATCTCGCGGTACCCGGCCTCGGCGGCGAAGCTCAGGCACGCGTCGACCAGGGCGGAGCCGACGCCGAGGCCGCGCGCGCCGGGTTCGACCAGCAGCAGGCGCAGCCGGGCGGTGTCGTCGTCCTCGCGCATGCAGTACACGCAGCCGAGCGGTTCGCCGTCGCGGTCGGCGATCCAGGCCCGTTCGCGTCGCGGGTCACGGGTTTTCAGGTAGTCGGCGACAATGCGGGCGACGAGTTCCTCGTAGGAGGCGTCCCAGCCGTACTCGGCGGCATAGAGCGCCGCGTTGCGCTGCACGACCCACCCGTGATCACCCGGGCGCGGCTCGCGCAGCGTGAAAGGCGGTGCGTCCGAGACAGGTTCGAGAATCCGTTCGATGGCGCGCATGGCGGTGACCATGCGCTCGCGCTCGGTCGGCGGGTGCGCGCCGAGCAGCGCCGCCACATCGCGGGTGGAGCGTTCGTCGAGTTCGGCGAATTGATCCCAGCCCCGTTCGGTCAACCGCACCTCCTGCACCCGCCGGTCCCGCTCGGCCCGCCGCCGTTCGACCAGTCCGGCAGCCTCGAACCGGGCCAGGATGCGGCTGAGGTAGCCGGGGTCGAGTTCCAGGGCCTGGCGCAGCCGCACCACTTCCAGGGGGCCGAAATTGGCCAGTTCGAACAGGATTCGCGCCTCGGTCAAGGAGTAGGGGGTGTCGACGAGGCCCTCGCGGAGTACGCCGATCAGCTGGGTGTAGCGGCGATTGAACGCGCGGACGGCGGCAATGTGCTCGGCGTCGATGTCCTGCGCGGCGGTCACGATGCTCATGTCGACTCCAATCCTTTGACTTTGTCAAAGATTATGGTCAAAGAGTACGCCGAAGCCACCGGTCTGGGAACGGATCCGCACCCTCGGTGGTAACTTGAACGGCGTTCAAGACCTCGCCTTCGAAGGACCGACCGTGGCATTGACACCCGAGCGGATCACCGCCCTCGACGCCCAGCACGTCTGGCATCCCTACGGCGGATTCCCGGCCACCACCGAACCGCTCGTGGTCGCCTCGGCCTCCGGTACCCGGCTCACCCTGGCCGACGGCCGCGAACTCATCGACGGCATGAGCTCGTGGTGGGCGGCGGTGCACGGCTACCGGCATCCGGTGCTCGACGCCGCGCTGCTGGAGCAGTCGCGGAAAATGAGCCATGTCATGTTCGGCGGGCTCACCCATGAACCGGCCGTGCGGTTGACGCAATTGCTCGTCGAGCTCACCCCCGAGGGACTCGACAAGGTGTTCCTCTGCGACTCCGGTTCGGTCTCGGTCGAGGTCGCGGTGAAGATGTGCCTGCAATATTGGCGCGGACTGGGCCGACCGGAGAAGCGGCGACTGCTGACTTGGCGCGGCGGCTACCACGGCGACACCTTCACGCCCATGAGCGTCTGCGATCCCGAGGGCGGCATGCACTCGCTGTGGACCGACGTCATGGCGGAGCAGGTCTTCGTCTCCCCGCCGCCGCGCACCTACGCCGACGTCTACGTCGCCGAGCTGGAGCGCGAGATCGCCGCGCACGCACACGAATTGGCGGCGGTCATCGTGGAGCCCGTGGTCCAGGGCGCGGGCGGTATGCGCTTCCACGATCCCCGCTACCTCACCGACCTGCGCCGCCTCTGCGACGAACACGACGTCCTGCTGGTCTTCGACGAGATCGCCACCGGATTCGGTCGCACCGGAACGCTTTTCGCGGCCGACCACGTCGGTGTGCGCCCCGATGTGCTGTGTGTCGGCAAGGCCATCACCGGCGGCTATCTGACCCTCGCCGCGGCACTGTGCACCTCGGCCATCGCCGAAACCCTCAGTGCCGCACACGGTGGGCTCATGCACGGCCCGACCTTCATGGGCAATCCGCTCGCCTGCGCGGTGGCCGTCGCCTCCATCGAGCTCCTGCTGTCGCGGGATTGGCGCGGCGAGGTGAGCCGCATCGAGGCCGAACTGCGCGCCGGACTGGCACCGGCGCGGGAACTGCCCGGCGTCACCGAGGTTCGGGTCTTCGGAGCGATCGGCGTCATCGAACTCGACCACGCGGTCGATATGCGCAAGGCCACCCACGCCGCCGTCGAAGCCGGAGTCTGGGTGCGGCCCTTCCGCAATCTCGTCTACGCCATGCCGCCGTACATCAGCTCTACCGAGGACATCGCCACCCTCACCGCCGCCATGGTCGCGGCCGCCGCCGTCGCCTAGCGCGTCGCGCGGCGCTCCCGGGCGCGGTCGGGTTCCTCGCTGTCGGAGAGCACTTCCCAGACGCGGAAGACGCAGTGGAAGTCGTCGGACCAGCCGCGGGCGATGAGCATGTAATTGTCGCCGTCGCGCAGCACGGTGCGGCGGCTGACGAGTTTCGGGTGGTCCGGGGTGAACCTGGCGACCAGGTCGGGGAGTTTGGCGACGGCTTGCTCACGGGTTCCCACCACTTCGGCAAGCACCTTCGGAGACCAGATCTTGCTGTCCCCGAAGCCGGTCGTCTGTTCGACCACTATCGCCCATCGTGGCATGAGTCACTCCTAGCTCGTTATCAGGATAGCGAGGTGTTGGCGTGTTCATGGGCCGATCGGGCCCGCTCCGCTGTGCCCTGAACGGTGTTCAAGTATGCTGCGGAGCTGTGAGTGTCGATCCGTTGAAGTGGCTGGACGAGCGGGCCGCCGAGCGCGTGCGGGCCGGGTTGCGGCGGGAACTGCGCGCGCGCACGCCCGAGAACGAGGCCATCGACCTGGCCTCCAACGACTACCTCGGGCTGACCCGGCATCCGGAGGTGATCGAGGGGGCCGTGGCCGCGGTGCGGCGCTGGGGCGCGGGCGCCACCGGTTCGCGGTTGGTGACCGGGACGACCACCGAGCACGAACTGCTCGAGGCCGAACTCGCCGAATTCGTCGGCGCGGAAGCGGGATTGGTCTTCGCCTCCGGCTACGCCGCCAACCTGGGCGCGGTGACCGCGCTGGCGGGGCGCGGCGCGCTGGTGGTGTCGGATGCGGGCAGCCACGCCTCGCTGGTGGACGCCTGTCGGCTCTCGCGCGCCCGGGTGGAGGTCGCGCCGCATCGCGATGTCGCGGCGGTGGAGCGACTGCTGGCCGAGCGCGCCGAGGAGCGGGCGCTGGTGCTGACCGATTCGGTGTTCAGCGCCGATGGCGATCTCGCGCCGCTGGCCGACCTGCACCGGGTGACGCGCGCGCAGGGCGCGGTGCTGGTGGTGGACGAGGCGCACGGGCTCGGTGTGCGCGGTGCGGGCGGGCGCGGTCTGGTGCACGAGCACGGGCTGGCGGGGGAGCCGGACCTGGTGATCACCGCGACCCTGTCGAAAGCCTTTGCGGCACAGGGCGGCGTGGTGCTGGCCAGCGAGCGGGTGCGCGCGCACCTCATCGATTCGGCTCGCTCCTTCATCTTCGACACCGGGCTGGCACCGGCGGCGGTGGGCGCGGCCCGCGCCGCGTTGCGGCTGCTGCGCCGGGAGCCCGAGATGGCGGCACGCGTCTTGGCCCGGGCCGCCGACCTCGCCCGCACAGCCGGTGTCGCGCAACCGGATTCGGCCGTCGTCTCGGTGGTTCTCGGCGAAGCCCAGACCGCCTACGACGCCGCGGTGGCCTGTCGTGAACGGGGCCTGAGCGTCGGCTGTTTCCGTCCGCCGTCGGTGCCGGAGGGGACCTCGCGGCTGCGGCTCACCGCCCGCGCGGACCTCACCGAGGCCGAACTCGACACCATCGCAACGGTTCTCGGCGAGGTGTTGGCGCGGGCGCGGGGACAGGAAGCGGTGCCCGCATGAGCCTGTTGTTCGTCACCGGCACCTCCACCGATGTCGGCAAGACCATCGCGACGGCCGCCCTGGCCGCGACGGCCCGGGCGGCGGGGCGGTCGGTCGCCGTCTGCAAGCCCGCGCAGACCGGCGTAGCGCCGGGCGAACCCGGGGATCTGGCGACCATCTCGCGGCTCGCCGACGTCACGCGGACGGTGGAGCTCGCGCGCTATCCGGACCCGCTCGCTCCCGATACCGCCGCTCGCCGCTGTGGTCAGCCGCTGCTGACCCTCGCCGAAACCGCCTCCGCCATCGAATCTCTGGCCGATGCCGACCTTGTGCTGGTGGAAGGCGCGGGCGGATTGCTCGTCCGCATGGGCGAATTCACGCTGTTGGAGCTGGCGCAGCAGCTCGACGCGCCAGTGCTGCTGGTCGCGGCGGCCGGGCTCGGCACGCTCAATCACAGTGAATTGACCACGCGCGCTCTGGCTTCCGCCGGAGTGCGGTGCGCGGGTCTGGTGATCGGGGCGTGGCCGCAGCAGCCCGATCTCGCCTCGGAATGCAATCGCGTCGATCTCCCGGCGGTCACGGGCGTCGATATCGTCGGCACGCTACCCGCCGGTGTCGGCTCCTGGCAGCCGGAGCGCTTCGCGGCCGCGGCCCCCAACTGGTTCGAGCCCGCGTGGGCCGCCCGCTATCTGCACGGGTGAACCCGGCCGATGAGATGACGATCACCGGCACCGTCGCGGACGCCGGGCACAGACCGTCCGGTGGGCCGCCCGCCACCTGATCGTCGCGCGGCCCGACCGGTCATGCGCGCCATGCATACGGGCGCGTGGGGCCGCCGCCCCGGCGCGTGTGGACTGGACGCGCCGGGCCCCGGACCTACAGTGGACTGGTATGTGTGCGTTCCCCGGGAACGGATCGTGGGCGTTCCCGCATCCGGCCAGCGCCGCCGATTACGACGATGACCGGCGGAGGGCGCGCCTGCGGGAAACCCGCGTCGGGCACGGCTGGGGCGACGGGCGGCGGACGCTGCTGCGGCTCACACTGCTCCCGCTGATCCTGCTCATCGCGTTCGTGCAGTACTGGGCCAGCGATATCGCACCCGAGCGGGATCGGCTGGCGAAGACCGTACCCGCGGTGAGCTCCATCGCCGGACCGGCCACCCCGCAGGCGGGGGATACCGCCGTCTTCGACCTGGTGGGGCTGGGCAATCTTGATGCCACCGAAACCGCCAGGGCGCTACCGGCTTTGAGTCAGTTCGGATCGGTGTGGGCGGTGCGCTACGACAACACCGGTATCGACACCAGGGTGATCGCCGACCTCATCGTGCGCGTCACCGACGCCGCCAAGGCCCCGAACGTCATGCTCGTCGGCCACAGCATGGGCGGCGTGATCGCCCTCGAGATCGCCAAACACCTGCATCTCGACAGCGGGAAGCGAGTGCTCGCGGTCATGCTGGACTGCACGCCCGTGGATCTGCACGCCGTACGCGCCGAGAGCCGCGACCAGGGCGAGGAACTCATGCGCTGGATGGGCTGGTTCCCCGGGGCCCGCGAGAGCCGGGGGCTGCGCTTCATCGCCGAAACGTATGCGCGCCGCGACAACTATCTCGGCGGACGCTACGGGCTCGAACCCGGTGAGCTGCGCGAGTCACTGCGAGAAGTGCTGCGCGACAAGATACTCGATACCGATGTGGCCAGTACCGGCCTGATCGAATCCCAGTTCAAGGCCATTGTCGCGAGCGGCGCGGTGGATGATCTGCGCGCACTGGCCAAACCCGCCGACGGCAAACCCGCGCCCGCCATGATCTTCATTCGGCCGCGCAATCCCCATGCCGACGGCGTGGTCGATGTCGAGTACACCCATCAGGCGCTGATCGACCGGGTGGGCGGCGTGGACGGCAATCTGCTGGTGGTCACCACGCGAACCACCGGCCATGCCAACCCGATTCAGCGTCCGGAGGAGTACAACCGGGTCATCGCCCAGCAGGTGCTGCCGTTCGTGCGCGGGGTGCAGCGCGAAGCCGATCCCGCCGCCAGCCGCTGACTCAGCGCACCGCGTCGTCGGAGGTCGGTCGAACGGTCGACGGCGGCACCAGGTTCCAGCGCTCCAGCTGTGCTCGAATCTGTTCGGCGGCATCGATATTGAGCGGTCCGCTGGTCCACATGGCATAGGGGAGATTCAGGAACCGGCCCTCGGTGACCGCGCGCAGCCGATCCATGCCGGGCTTGGCGCGCAGCAGATCGAGCTTCTGCTGGAAGGTCTGCGGCGGGTAGTCGACGAACATGATGGCGTCCGGGTCGGCGGCGGCCAGCCGCTCCCAGGAGACTGCCGTCCAGGTGTCGGCGACATCGTCGAGCGCGTTGCGGGCTCCGGCCGCCTCCAGAATCGCCTGCGGGGCACCGAATTTGCCGCTGGAGAAGATGGTGTCGCTGGCGCTGTCGAACAGGAACACCGTCGGGCGGCGCTCCGGCTGCGGTGCGGCGCGCAACGCCGCGAGGCGACGGTCGATATCGGCGGTGAGTTCGCTCGCTCGGTCGGTACGGCCGGTAATGGCACCGAGATTGGTGAGATCGGTGGTGAGCGCGGTCCACGGATCGGTCACCCCGCGCGGCCGCTCACCCTCGCGCTGACGGCAGCTCTCGGTGAGGGTATAGGCGGCGACGCCGTCGGCGCGCAGCGAATCCGGGGTGAGATTGGCGGCGGCGTCGTAGCCGTAGTTCCAGCCCGCGAGCATGACGTCGGGGCGCTGCGCGAGCACGGTCTCGCGCGAAGGATATTCGGGGGCAACGGCATTCAGCCGGTCCACCACATCGCCGTAGTGCTTGCGCAGGGTGTCGGCGTCGCGTTTGACGCTGGAGACCGCCGCCACCTGGTCCTGTGCGCCCAAGGCCAGCGCCATGGAGATGAGGTTGCCGTCATTGGCGAAGATGCGCTGCGCGGGGGAGGGGAACTTCAGCTCCTCACCGCAATTGGTGAGGGTGAGGTTGCCGGTGGCGGCCTCGGGGGTTCCGCACGCCGCCAGTCCGGCCGCGAGCGCGGCGACGACCAGAAGTCGGGGAAGGTGTTTCACGAGTGGGCCTTTCGCGCGGTGATGAGCAGGTGGGGGAGTCCGGTGTCGGGATGGGTGACGCGGGTGGCGTGCACGCCGAAGACGCGGTCGAGCACCTCGGATCGCAAGGCCACCTCGGGTGTTTCGAGGGGATGCGAGCGGCCGTCGTGCAGGACCAGCACCCGGTCGCAGTAGCGGTCGGCGAGGGCGAGATCGTGCAGGCTCAGCAGCACGGTGCGATCCAGTTCGCGGGCCAGGGCCAGCAGTTCCAGTTGGTGGGTGATGTCGAGGTGATTGGTCGGCTCGTCCATGAGCAGCAGCGGAGTGCGCTGAACCAGCGCCCGCGCCAACAACACTCGCTGCCGTTCGCCGCCGGAGAGCTTGTGCACCGGGCGGTCGGCGAAACCGGCCAGGTCGACGGTGCGCAGCGCCTGCTCGACGGCCTCCCGCTCCCGGGGGCCACCGGCTCCCCACGGCGGCAGATACGGAGTCAGACCCAGCGCGACGACCTCGCCCGCGAGCAGATCCGCGGCAGGTTGCTCGTCCTGGGCCACCAGCGCGACGGTGCGCGCCCGGTGTCGCGCCGAAAGTCCGTGCAGCGCCGTGCCATCCACCACCACCTCGCCGTGCACCGGGCGGATCAATCCGGCGAGGGTGCGCAGCAACGTGGTCTTGCCGCTGCCGTTGGGGCCGACGATGCCGACCGTCTCGCGGGCCAGCACAGTGAAATTCGCGTTGGTGAGGACGGTGCGCGGCCCGGCGGCGCAGGTGAGGTTGCGCACCTCCAGCACGGCCGCGTGCTCGGCGCTCATGCCGCCCCGAAGCGGTAGCGGCGGCGGCCCATGAGCAGCAGGAACACCGGCGCGCCGATCAGGCCGGTGAGTACCCCCACCGGAATCTCGGTGGGCCGCACCAGGACTCGGGTGGCGGCGTCGGCCAACACCAGGAACAGCGCGCCACACAGCGCGCACACCGGCAACAGCACGCGGTGGCGCGGGCCGACCAGCAGCCTGGCGGCATGCGGCACCACCAGGCCGACGAAGCCGATACCGCCGGAGACCGCCACCAGCACCCCGACCAGCACCGCGAGCAGAACGAACAGGCCGATGCGCAACTCCCGCACGGGAACTCCGAGGGAGGCGGCGGTATCCGCGCCCATGCTCAGTGCGTCCAGCCAGCTCGTCGACGCCATGAGGGTGAGCGCGCAGATCGCTACCACGGTGGCGGGCAAGGCGATTCGCGTCCAATCGGCTCCGGCGAGGCTGCCCAGCAGCCAGAACAGCACCGACTGCGCCGCCGCCGGATCGGTGCTGCGGAAGATCAGATAGCTGCTCAGGGCCGCGAACATGGAACCGAGCACCGTGCCCGTCAACACCAGCCGCAGCGGCGTCAACCCGCCCTGGGCGACCGCGATGGCGAATACTGCGGCGGCGGCGGTCAACGCGCCCGCGAGCGCGCCCGCCGACAATGCCCACAATCCGGCCGCCGCGAAGAATCCGGAGGTGATGACGGCCGCCGCGCCCACCCCGGCACCGGAGGAGACGCCCAGGAGATAGGGGTCGGCGAGCGGGTTGCGGACGAGGGTCTGCATGGCCGCCCCCGCCAGCGCCAGGCCCGCTCCGACCACGGCGGCCAGTAGCGTGCGCGGCACGCGCAACTGCCAGACGATGGTGTCGAGTCCGAGATCGCTCGGCGCGAGCCCGCCGATCCGGTGCCGCAACACCTCCACCACCGCGCCGGGGGAGATGGTCTCGGCCCCGAATCCGGTCGCCGCGATCATGGCCGCGGCCAGCAGCAGCCCGAGGACGGGCAGGGCGATCGATGTCCGCGCACGGCTCATCGATGGAGCTCCTTGGGCAAATCGCGGCCTCTCCGAGTTCTGCGCGGTGGGGAGGGGTCTGACTCTCGTGCGCTGGCACGATCACAGTGGCGCGACCGCTCCGGATTCACACCGGATTCCCGCACCCACCAACGATGACGCTGCGGAACTCTACCGCGCGGTCTGAATTGCCCGGCTCTCGGGACTCTCCGGGGCGGACGCCCCGGAAACCCTTGGGCGCGGTGCGGCGAGTGGCTTCAGCGCACCCGGGTGCCCAGCAGATGCCGCACGCCGCTGATGAACAGTTGTAGGCCGAAGTCGAAGCGGGCGGTGGCATCCGGGGTGTCGTAGAGCGGGGAGTGCTCCTCCTGGAGCGCGCCCACCGAATCCATCTGCATGCGCGCCTGCTCGTCGACCGTCTGACCCAGCACGTAGTACAGCAGCGTGAAGGCCGCGAGTTCGGCTTCCTCCCTGGTCATTCCGGCGCGAATGGCCGCACTCGCCAGGCGCTCACGGCCTTTGGAGGTGGTGAGGCGGGACGCGTAGGTGGCCGAGACCAATTCGGCGCCGTCGCGATAGGCCAGCAGGCAGGTGCGCAGGCGATGCGCCAATTCGCTCATCTGCGCGGACCATTCGTCACCGTCGACCGGTTCGTCCATCGGGGCGAGAATGCGGTCGGCCACCGCGCCGAGCAGCGCCTGTTTGTTGGGGAAGTGCCAGTACAGCGCGCCGGGCTGGACATGTAGCGAGCCCGCCAATCGGCGCATGGTCAGATCGGCGAGGCCGTACTGATCCAGAATGGCGATGGCCCCATCGACCACATCGGTGCGGTGCAGTTGCACAGAAAACCCGACCCTTCGTGTTCCGGCTCACTTTTCCGACTGCTAGCCTAGCCTGAACACCGTTCAAGTTGCTCGGCCACATCGGCCGGACGAAGGGATTCGCGCGCAATGACCCAGGCAGCCGTCACCACCGATGCCGGTACCACGGTAGGCGAAGACATTCTGGCCATCGCTCGCGAGCAGGTGCTCGAGCGCGGCGTCGGCCTCACCCAGGAACAGACCCTCGCGGTGCTGCGGCTGGACGACGACCGGCTCGAGGAACTGCTCGCGCTCGCCCACGACGTGCGCATGAAGTGGTGCGGACCCGAGGTCGAGGTAGAGGGCATCATCTCGCTCAAGACCGGCGGCTGCCCCGAGGATTGCCACTTCTGCTCGCAGTCCGGGCTTTTCCAGTCCCCGGTGCGCGCCGCCTGGCTCGATATTCCGAGCCTGGTCGAGGCCGCCAAGCAGACCGCCAAGACCGGAGCCACCGAGTTCTGCATCGTCGCCGCCGTGCGCGGACCCGACGCGCGCCTCATGGCGCAGGTCGCCGCGGGCGTGGAGGCCATTCGCAACGAGGTCGACATCCAGGTCGCCTGCTCGCTCGGCATGCTCGACCAGGAACAGGTCGACCAGCTCGCCGCCATGGGCGTGCACCGCTACAACCACAATCTCGAGACCGCGAAATCGCACTTCCCCAATGTGGTCACCACGCACACCTGGGAGGAGCGCTGGGACACCCTGCGCATGGTGCGCGAGGCCGGGATGGAGGTGTGCTGCGGCGGCATTCTCGGTATGGGCGAATCCCTGGAGCAGCGCGCCGAATTCGCCGCGCAGCTGGCCGCGCTCGAGCCCGACGAGGTGCCGCTGAACTTCCTCAACCCGCGCCCGGGCACCCCCTTCGGCGACCTCGAGGTGCTGCCCGCCGCCGACGCGCTGCGCGCCGTCGCCGCCTTCCGGCTCGCGCTGCCGCGCACCATCCTGCGCTTCGCGGGCGGTCGCGAGATCACCCTCGGCGACCTCGGCGCCAAGCAGGGCATTCTCGGCGGTATCAATGCCGTCATCGTCGGCAACTACCTGACCACCCTCGGCCGCCCCGCCGAAGCGGACCTCGATCTGCTGGGCGAGTTGAGCATGCCGATCAAGGCCCTCAACGAAACCCTGTAGTGCGCATCGCATATCGATTGGGCAACCGCATACCGAGAAGTGGGCGCACGCATGGGTAATGTCGTGGATATGGACACGGACGAGGTCGGCGGGTCCGCGGGCGGCCCCGCGCTGTACAACCCGTTCACCGGCAAACCGATCGTGGCGGGCGTGGACAATCCGGTCCCGACGGCCGCCGCCATGGGCTTGGAACCGCCGCGCTACTGCGATCGGTGTGGCCGTCGCATGATCGTCCAGGTGAGCCCGGACGGCTGGTGGGCCAAGTGTTCGCGGCACGGGGTCCTCGACTCCAAGAGTCTGGAACACCGGTAGTGGCAACGGCATTCGCCACGGCCGAGCGGTCCGGGCCGCGCAGCACCGTGCTGGTGCGCGAGGCCCGGGCCGCCGCCATGGTGCTCGCCGCCGTGGTCGCCGCGAGCGCGCTCGCGGGCATCGCCTGGGCCTACCTCGCGCCGACCGAACGGCTGTATGTGGTGGAGCCCGACCGAGGTTCGGTGCTCACCGGCGAAAGCGCGCACCAATTCGACGCTTTGGCGATCTTCATCCTGATCGGCATGGTCACCGGCGTGCTCTCCGCGGCCGCGGCGTGGCGGTGGCGCACGGTGCGCGGCCCGGTTCTGTTGGCGGGACTGCTGCTCGGCTCGTTGGCGGGCGCGGTCGTCATGCGCGGCGTCGGCGAGGCGATGGCCGAGATCGTCCATCCGCGCCCGCGCGACCCGGCGGTGCACACCATCGTCGAGATCGCCCCCACCATCCAGGGCTGGTCCGGCCTGATCGCGCAACCGCTCCTGGCGGCCCTCGCCATCCTCGTCATGACCGCGCTCAGCGTCGCGGACGATCTCGGCAGCGGCCAATATCTTCCCTTCGGTGGCGCGAAACCGCGTACTCCTCTGGCCCCCGGCCCGTACGGTTCCGCCATCAGCTACGGCCCGTACGGCGGACCGGGAGCCAACGGCGGCTCGGTGCAAGCCTTCGGCCCCGGCCCGTACGAGGGCGCGGGCCCGGCCCGCTGACCTCGCGGGGTCCAGGGTCTTCGACGAACGCCTTTGTGCGGGTGCGCTATCGGTCCGCTGGCTGGCTTCGACACCACATGGTTGCCGGATATTGGCCGAATGTGCGTCGTAGCGTGCGGTTTTGGGTCGTAGGCTGAAACCGTACGGCCGCTTCTGGCGGTTGACGCCGTCGTTCGAAGGGGGCGGTCATGGGGTTCATCGGTGGCGGTCCGGTGGTGGAAGAGGCGGACGCGCGCTTCTGGATTGTTCGCGAACCCCTCGTGTACCAGGGCGATACGGATCGATTCGTGGTGCCGGTGGGGTTCCGTACCGATTTCGCGTCGGTGCCGCGCGCGGTGGTCTGGCTGATCCCGCGCTATGGCGTCTACACCCGGGCCGCGATTCTGCACGACTTCCTGGTGCGCTCCAACGAGGTTAGCCGCCTCGACGCCGACGGCCTGTTCCGGCGCGCGCTGCGCGAGGCCGGGGTGTCGGTGCCGCGGCGTTGGATGATGTGGGCGGCAGTGCGTTTCGCCTCCGGATTGACGGGGGCGTCGGCGGGCGATGTGCTCCGCTTCCTGCTCGTCGCCGTGCTCTCGGTGAGCTATCTCGCGGTGCCGGTGGCCGTCGTGCTGCTCGCGCTGCTGCTGTTCTGGTTGGTGGAACTGATGTTCTGGGCGGGAGCGAGACTGGCGCGGCGCACCGCCGCGCCGCCACCAGGGCCGCAGCTGCAGGCGGACTGAGGATTTCGACTACTCGCTCTGCTCCCACGCCGCGACCGGCAGCGACAGGTAGACGCCGAAGTTCGCCAGCCCCACGGCCCGCTCGATGTCGGCGTGCAAGCCCTCGACGCGCTCCTGCCGGTTCTCCGCCCGGCTGGGGAAGAACTTGGACCGCACCTCGATCACGACGTCGAGGCCGCTGCGGTCGAACGGCCCCAGCGGGCGGAAGCGAACCTCCACGTCGCCGGGTCGCAAGTCGCCGTCGTAGGGCTCCTCCGGACACTCCACCGCGACCGAAACCGCGTGCGGCAGTGCATCACCCAGCTTGCGGAGCGTCTCCTCGGGCAGCTGCGGCGCATAGGTCACCTCGACGAGTGGCATCGCACGAGTCTACGAACCCACCCGGTCGGGAAATTCACTGGCGTCGTATGCGTTGTACCGCATACCGTGGCTCGACTTCACGAACCCGAGGGGAACCCCATGAACACCGCAGCACGGGGCGGCCGTGCCCCGGCCGCGCCACAGCAGGCTTCGTCCACGCCCGACGAACGCCCCGATCTGACCGCCTGGCGACAGCGCCATGAGCTACGCCGATCCAATGCGGCACAACCGATCCCGAGCGCCCGCCGCTACCGCCGCACCGGCAAGCACCGCAATCGCGCACAGGACTGAGCCGCTCCCGCTATTCGGCCACCTTCGTGCGCCCGGACCACTCGTACACCGGTAGCTCGCCCTCGGGCGTGGCTTCGGTGTGCGGTGTCGGTTTGAAATGTTCGTAGCCGCCCCGGTGCGAGATCTTGATCTCCAGCCCGGACGGGAGAATGTCGACGATACGTTCGGGCAGATCGCGGGGACCGCCCACCAGATACGCCTTGGGTGCGATTGCCATACGTCGAGTATCACCACCGAATCGGCCGCCCGTGGCCGAATCAGCCTGGCGGGATTGCGATTCCCCACCGCCCAGACCAGCCGGTTTGGCGTGAACGCGCCACGGCGGCCGCGCCGCACGACAGGTCAGCTGGGTGGGCGGAAGGCGGCGAATTCGTCGGTGACTCGGATCTCCGAATCGGTGAAGCGATAGACGGCGGCGGGTCGTCCGCCCGCGCGCCCGGGTGAGGCCGTCGCGCCGGTCGGGGTGATCACCTTGCGGCGGGTGAGAACTCGCTGCAGGTTCGTGGTGTCCACGTCGTAACCGAGTGCGGCACAGTAGATCTCACGCAGCGTCGACATGGTGAACCGATCCGGCGCGAGCGCGAACGCGATATTCGTGTACGACAGCTTCGCGGCCAATCGGGTGCGAGCGTGCTCGACCACCACACCATGGTCGAAAGACATGTCCGGCAAGGCGGATACCGGATGCCATCGCGTATCGGGCGGCAACTGCGGATCGGCGGTCAATGGCACCAATCCCAAGTAGGCCGAAGCGATCCGCCGATCCCCGGGAACCCGATGCGGGTCACTGAAGACCGAAAGCTGTTCCAAGTGCGTCAATTCCCGCACATCGACCTTCTCGGCGAGTTGGCGCGCGGCGGAGAAATCCAGATCCTCGTCATCGCGCAACCGCCCGCCGGGCAGCGACCACGTGCCCTTGGCCGGATCCAGCGCCCGCTCCCACAGCAGCACCGCCAACTCCGTGTGCTGCCCCGGCGGACAACGCCGCGCAATCACGTCGGCGGCGTCGGCTCCCCGTCTCGCCGTCGACCCGGCTGAACCGGGATTCGCATGTCCCTGCGCGCTTCCTCGCCTACCGGAATCGCCTGTACCAGCGCTTATAGCGTTGGGGAACCGTCGAACCTGGAACACCGCGGTGAGCGTTTCGTGGATGGTGCTACTATGGGGCACGTTTTCGATTGTAAGTCGAAAACCGGGTGTATGCGAATCGGCGAGGTTGCCAGTCGCATGAGAGAAGGAGCCATGCCATGGCTGCAATTGGTGCGACACTGACGCTCGCCGAGCGCATCGCGGACGGGCCGTCGGGTTTCGGGGGAGTCGAGGCCACGCCGGAGTGGGCACAGGAGATCAAGCGGCTGGCGCGCGAGCGCAATGCCACCATCCTGGCGCACAACTATCAGCTGCCCGAGATCCAGGACGTCGCCGACCACGTCGGTGATTCCCTCGCGCTCTCCCGCATCGCGGCCGAGGCTCCCGAGGACACCATCGTGTTCTGCGGCGTGCACTTCATGGCCGAGACCGCCAAGATCCTGAGCCCCGAGAAGACGGTGCTCATTCCGGATCAGCGCGCGGGCTGCTCCCTCGCGGACTCCATCACCGCCGACGAACTGCGCGACTGGAAGGCCGAGCACCCGGGCGCGCTGGTGGTCTCCTACGTGAACACCACCGCCGCGGTGAAGGCGCTCACCGACATCTGCTGCACCTCCTCCAACGCCGTCGACGTGGTCGCCTCCATCGACCCCGACCGCGAGGTGCTGTTCCTGCCCGACCAGTTCCTCGGCGCGCACGTCAAGCGCGTCACCGGGCGCGAGAACATGCACATCTGGATGGGCGAATGCCACGTGCACGCGGGCATCAACGGCGACGAGCTCAACGAGCAGGCCCGCACCCACCCCGACGCCGAACTCTTCGTGCACCCCGAATGCGGTTGCGCCACTTCGGCGCTGTACCTGGCGGGTGCGGGCGAGTTCCCCGCCGACCGGGTCCACATTCTCTCCACCGGCGGCATGATCGACGCCGCCAAGGCGGCCAAGTCCTCGCAGGTCCTAGTCGCCACCGAGGTGGGCATGCTGCATCAGCTGCGAAAGGCCGCCCCTGGCATCGACTTCCAGGCCGTCAACGACCGCGCGTCCTGCAAGTACATGAAGATGATCACCCCGGCCGCGCTGCTGCGCTGCCTGGTGGAGAACCGTGACGAGGTGCACGTCGACCTCGAAACCGCTGCGTTGGCTCGTAATTCGGTGCAGCGCATGATCGAGATCGGCAACCCGGGCGGCGGGGAGTGAGAATGCGCCCCCGACTCTCGGCGGGGAATTGCCCTGCCGAGGAGGGGGTGCGGGTTGGATTGGATGGGGGTGCGGTCGCGGAGGGGTGTTTGTGGTCGGAGGGGTGGGAGGAGGCCGTTGGCCTGAGCGGTCACGAATCGCGCCTGGTAGTGGGATTTCGCTGCCTGGCTGCGATTTCCGACCGTTTAGGCCAATACGCACCCACCCATAACCACCGCAGCACTCCCGCCGCACAACACCCCTCCGTGACCACACGCCACACCAGCCCGATCCTGAGCGGCGCGACGATATGCCGCCCACGCATGTCCACCGGGAAGGGAGATATCCGGTGAGTATCACGATCACATGGGAAGCCGAGGCCGATCTCGTCGTCATCGGCGGCGGGGTCGCCGGGCTGACCGCGGCTCGTACGGCCTCCCTGCGCGGACTGCGGGTGTTGACGCTCAGCAAAGGCGGCCCGACCGATACCTCGACGCAGTACGCGCAGGGCGGGATCGCCGTCGTCGCGCCGGAGGGGGATTCGGTCGAGTCGCATGTGCACGACACCGTGGTCGCGGGGGCGGGGCTGTGCGACGCCGACGCGGTGCGGTCGATCGTCGAGGGCGGGCGCGATGCCGTCGCGGCTCTGACCGACCTCGGGGCGGTCTTCGATCTCGGGCGTGACGGGCAGGTGTCGCGGACCCGGGAAGGCGGGCACAGTACGCGCCGGATCATCCACGCCGGGGGTGACGCCACCGGGGCCGAGGTGCAGCGCGCGCTCAATGCCGCCGGGCTGCCGGTGATCTTCGGGGCCGCCGCCGTCGAGATCGTCACCGGACCCACCGGTGTGCAGGGCGTGATCGCGCTGTCGGACAAGGGTTTCGGGCTCGTGCACGCACCCGCCGTGCTGCTGGCGACCGGTGGCCTCGGGCAGCTGTACGCGTGCAGCACCAATCCCGCCGGGGCCACCGCCGATGGGATCGCTCTGGCCTTGCGCGCCGGGGCGCTGGTCGCGGATCTGGAGTTCGTGCAGTTTCACCCCACCGTGCTGTTCGCTCGCGGTGGCCTCGGTCGGCGGCCGCTCATCAGCGAGGCGGTGCGCGGCGAAGGCGCGACATTGGTCGACACCCAGGGTCGCTCGATCATGGACGGGGTGCATCCGCGCGGCGACCTGGCACCGCGCGATGTGGTGTCGCGCGCCATCGCCGCCCGCATGCAGGAGCTCGGCACCGAGCACGTGTATCTCGACGCGCGCGCCATAGCCGGTTTCTCCCAACGCTTTCCGACCATCACGGCCTCCTGCCTCGCGGCCGCCATCGACCCGCAGACCGGTCTCATCCCCGTCGCCCCGGCCGCGCACTACCAGTGCGGCGGCGTGGTCACCGATCCCTCCGGGCGCACCAACGTCCCCGGCCTCTACGCGGCGGGGGAGGTGGCGCGCACCGGGCTGCACGGCGCGAACCGCCTCGCCTCCAACAGCCTCCTCGAGGGTTTGGTCGTCGGCGAACGCGCGGGCGTGGCGGCATCGGAGCGCCTCGGCGAATCGACTCGGATCACCGAGTTCGGGCCGCTGACGCTGCCCCGCGTGGACCGAACCGCTTTGCAGCACCTGATGACCGAGCACGCCTCCGTGGTCCGCGACGGCGACGGCCTGCGCGCGGGCGTGCTGCGATTGCTGCAACTGCTCTCCGAGAGCGGCACCAACACCTCGGACGTCGGCGACGGGGAGGAATCCCGTGCGGCGGCAGCTGACATGACGGGACCGAGCGGCCAGACCGACGTCCCCACCGGGCCGTCGAACCGTCCCTCCGACCCGAATGCTCGGGATCGAGGACGCACTGACGCGGCCGCATCGGATGCCGGGCGGCCGACCATTGCGGACTCGAATTCCACACCGGCACACGTACTGTCGGGGCAATCCGCCGCTCTCGCGCTCACCGATATCGAAGACGCGGCGCTGACCCTGACCGCCCGTGCCCTCTTGGTCGCCGCGGCAGCCCGCACCGAAAGCCGTGGCTGCCACACCCGTTCGGACCACCCCGAGCCCTGCGACGAACAACGCCGCAGCATCGCGGTCCGCCTCGGCGACGACGGCCGCCCGCAGCTGCTCACCGAGGGCTGGGAGGTGACCGAGGAGTGGTCTCGTACCCCCGTTCCGACAGCCCTGTGACACAAGCGTTTCGGCCTGGGCGACGGCCGATATCTCCACGGGAGCGCGGCTCCCGTTCCCTCGAGCTAGGAGTGCAGTGATGGCTCTCGATTCCGGACTCGACCGCGACGAGGTGGTCGCGCTCATTCGCACCGCCCTCGATGAGGATCTGCGGTACGGACCCGATATCACCACTGTCGCGACGGTTCCCGCCGACGCGACGGTGAAGGCGGCCGCGGTGTCGCGGCAGGTCGGTACGGTCGCCGGGCTCGATGTGGGGCTGTTGGTGCTCGACGAGGTGATCGGGGCGGGGAACTACGAGGTCACCGAGCGGGTGGCGGATGGCACCCGCGTCGCGCCGGGCGACGCGGTGCTGAGCGTCGTCGCCCCGACCCGTGGGCTGCTCACCGCCGAGCGGACCATGCTCAACCTGGTCTGCCACCTGTCCGGAATCGCCTCCGCCACCGCGGAATGGGTGGACGCGGTCGCGGGCACCGACTGCCGTATTCGCGACAGTCGCAAGACGCTGCCGGGGCTGCGGGCGCTACAGAAGTACGCGGTGCGCGTGGGCGGCGGCGTCAATCACCGCATGGGCCTCGGCGACGCCGCCCTCATCAAGGACAACCACGTGGTGGCGGCCGGATCGGTGGTCGAGGCCCTGCGCGCGGTACGCGCCCTGAACCCGACCATCGAATGCGAGGTCGAGGTCGACAGCCTGGAACAACTCGACGCCGTCCTCGCCGAGGACGTGGAACTCGTCCTGCTGGACAACTTCCCGCTCTGGGCCACCCAAGCCGCCGTCCAACGCCGCAACACCCGTTCGCCCCGCACCAAACTCGAATCCTCCGGCGGCCTCACCCTCGACGCCGCCGCCGACTACGCCCACACCGGCGTCGACTACCTCGCCGTAGGCGCCCTCACCCACTCGGTACGCGTCCTGGACCTGGGCCTCGACATGTGACACCCATCGACCAGGTGCTGGTGGCGCGTGCCTCTCGCGCGATGCCGCCACCGGTACCTGGTCGATCAGTCGGTCGTTGTGGTGAGGCCGAATTCTTGGGGGTCGAGGTGGAGGATTTGGCAGGCGTCGCGGATGGCGGATACCTCGTGTTGGTCGAAGGCGCCGTCGGCGTTGCCGATCATGATGCCGATCTGGACGACGGCGCGGGCCTCGGTGGGTTTGCCGGTGGCCTTGGCGATCTGCTGCATGACGTAGGCGCGGCCGAAGGCCGGGTCCATGGTGATGCGATTGCAGTTGTCCTCGAACAGGTTTCGCAGCTCGTCGGTCGGGAAGTGGCGCAGGATGGCGTCATTGCCGATGAGCTGCGCCACGCGCATACGCTCCTCCGGATCGATACTGCCGTCGGCCGCGGCGACCAACGCGCAGATCCCCATGGTGGCGTCGCGGAACGACCCGCCCCGCAGGTCGTTGCGCTTGGCCAACAACTGCTCCCGCCACTTCGGCGCATTGTCGAGCAGTTTGCCGATGGTGCTCGCGTTGTAGAGGATGCGGTTGAGGAAGGCCATGACACACTCCGAAATGAGAAGACCGGACCAGCACCCCCGTGCCCGGACCATGCGGCTGTACCAGCCGACCCTAACAGCGCACCGCACCCCGGGACACCCCACGAATTTGCGCGGAATAAACGGCCCCGTCACAGCGCCCCGCCCTCGAATCCCCGGCCCCCCAGCCGGATTCGCCCCGTGACCCCGATCTCGACCGCCGCGCACCCACGCGGGAGTCATCGACGGATGGCTAATCGGTGACCTTCGCGCCGTTCTGAAAAACTAGGACTCGTTGAGATCCATCGGGCCGTATACGACCGCACCGTCCTCGAGGAGCGACACCTTCGACACACCTGCGGCGCGAAGTTCCCGATGATTTTCGCCCAACCAGACCTCAGCGTCGGCCTGCGTTGTGAAAACCTCTCGCGGCAAGCTTGACGCCGTGGACCCATCGGCCGTCTCGTAACTCCACTTCCACGACATGTGTGTTCCCTTCGCTCGATGAACTTTCGTTGTGCTTCAGGCGGTCAGTTCGCGTTCCAGAGGGGTTCGGAATCGGGGGATGGGGCGGATGTCGCCGTACCAGGTTCGCAGGCGGGCGGCTTCGGCTTCTATGAGGGGGTGGGCTTCGGGGTCGACGTCTTCCAGGAGGCGGTAGGCGATGTCGCCGTCGGGGCGTTGGGCCCAGCCGCCGACTATGCGGCCGTTCCACCAGATGGTGGGGCCGACATTGCCGTTGCGGTCGAAGAGGGCGGGGGCGTGCGGGCCGAGGTACCAATCGCGGGACTGCCAGCCCATGGGGGTGGGGTCGAGGGCGGGGAGTAGGGCGGCCCAGGGGTCGGGGGTGGGGACCGGGTCGAGGTCGCCGGCGAGGACGAGGCCGGTCACGCCGTCGAGGTCCACTTCCACGGTGTCCAAGTGGTGCAGGGCCTTTCGTACCTCGCCCAGGGTCCAGCCGGTCCACCATTTGATGTCGCTCACCGGTGCGGGGCCGAAGGTGTGCAGCCACCGGCGGACCAGTTCCGCCCGCGCCTGCTCGATCGGCATCGCCGGAACCCCGTCGGGCAGCCAGGATTCGATCGGAGCCCAGGTGTACTGGCTGCTGGACCAGCTGCCATTGGGGCGGCCGCGCACGATGCGGCCCTCCGCGCCGAGCGTGACGAGCACCCACGTGGTGATATTCGTCGGCTTCGAATACGACTTGCCGGGGGCGGTGTCGACCTGCGTCCGCAGGCGCGGCACATCCTTGCTCAATTGCGCGCCGGTGGCGCTGCCGCGCGCGAGCAGTGCCTGATGCGTCTCCTCCTCGACCGAGGCCCAGAAGGTGCTCACATCCTCGTCGAGCACCCCCGCCTGTTCGAGGAAGCGCCCATAGGTTTTGCGCTGCTTGTGCGCCAACGCGTCTGCGCACGACGCCTGCAACACCGGCACCAAATCCAGCGGCGCGACGAACATGGTCCGCCGCATGGCCAACATGCGCAGCAACGTTCGATCCTCGTACAGCGCCTTCTCCACATGCCCGGGCTCGAGATCCCGACCGCGCGCCGCCACCGACAGAAACACCGTCGCCGGATCGGTCGCATGCAACACCACCATGGCCCGCGCGACAGCGGCCACGTCCTGCTCCCGCGCAGCGGGCGTGAGCAGGTGCCGAACCGCCAGCCGAGCGCGCCGCTCCGCGACATCCATCGAACGCATGCGCGAATGGTAGCGGCCCGCCACGACATTCGGCGCGCGGACGCACAGCCGCGCCATTGCCCGTCAGTCCGCGCTGACGGCGTCGACGATGTTGAGTCTGGCCGCGCGTAGGGCTGGAGGGATTGAACCGAGGAGGCTCAAAACCAGGGCGGTGGTGGCGAAGACAGGGAGCAGAGGGCCGGGGCGAGCGGTCACGTCTACGCCGAGCAGGTCGGTGGCGATGGCGGCGTAGAGGAACTGGTTCGTCAGACCGAAGATGACGCCGAGGACCGCGCCGACCACGCCGATGGCTGCCGCCTCGGCGAGGATCATGCGTAGCGCGAAGCGGCGGGTGGAGCCGACGGCGCGCAGGATGCCCAACTCGCGGCGGCGTTCCAGCAGCGCGAGCATGAGGGTGTTGAGCAAGGCCATGGCGGCGATGACGGCGGTGATCACCAGGATGGCGCGTGCCAGCGTCATGGCCTGTTCCATGGAGGAGCTGATGCCGTCGAGTGCCTCTTCGCCGGAGTAGAGGTGGACGCCGGGCCCCATCGCCTGGTGCAGTGCGGTGCGCAGCTGCGCGATATCGGTGCCGGGCGCCGCGTCGATCTGCAAGGTCGTGAATCCGGGGCGCGCGAACCACTCCCGCATGAGCGGCAGACTCATGACCACGGTCCCCGCCAGCGCGGAGAAGTACGACACCGAATCCAGGATCCGAACGCGCTTCTCACCGCTGGGCGTCTGCAGCGTCACCTCGTCCCCGACCGCCACGTCGAGGCTCTGCGCCAGCGAGCGCGACAGCACCAGCCCCTCACCCGCCAACAGCCTGCGCCCCGTCTCCGGATCGAGCGCCCGGAACATCGAGTAGTTGCTGTCCGCCTCCACCCCGTACAGCAGCGCCTTGGTGCCGCTGAACGACGCGAACGCCAACTGCCCCTCCGATATTCGCGACACCCCCGGTACGCTCGCCACCCGCTGTGCCAGATCCGGCGGCAGCAGTTCGGTGGGCGTCATATCCGCGGGTGTCGACGCCGCCCACAGATCGTTGTCCGACAGGCTCGCGAACGTATCGCGCGCCCCGCGCACGGCATCGTCATTGGCACCCGTGATGGTCACCGTCATCCCGACCGCGATGGTGACGGTCATGAGCGTGGCCCACACCCGTCGCGGCGCGCGCTCGATATTGACCCTGGCCAACACCCCCGCCGCACCGAACAGCCGCGCCGCCGCACCTGCCGCCCGCACGATCGGCCCGGTCAACAGGAAGGCCAGGGCGATCTCCGCCCCGAACGCGAAACCCAGTGCGACAGCGGAGAACATCCCCCACTGCGCCCGCACCACCAGCACCGTCGCGGCGACCAGCAGCACCACCACACCCGCCGCCAACCAGCGAATCCAGCGCGGCACCACATCGGCCCGCGACACCCCCACGGGCGCCAGCGCCTCCACCGGAGCCACCCGGTACACCTGCCGCGCCGCCACCGCCGACGCCCCCACACAGGTCAGCACCGCGGCCGTAACCGCCACGGGCACCGCGTAACTCGGCAGGATGTATTCCAGCCGCGTATCCACCATCTGGGTGATGGCGGGCGGCAGAATCCGAATGGTGAAGCGCCCCGTGGCCATTCCCAGCAGTCCGCCCAGTATGCCGCCGATCAGCCCGAGCACGGCCGCCTCGGTGAGCACATCCCGCATGATGGTCTGCTTGCGTCCGCCGAAGGCCCGCAGCATGGAGATGACCGGACGCCGTTGCGCCAGCGCCATACTCATCGTGTTGTAGACCAGGAAGGCCGACACCACGAAGGCGATGCCCGCGCCCATGGTCGCCATGAACCGCAGCATGAGCACGCCATTGCCGGTCTCCGCCGCCCGCGCCGCCGGTGCCCCGACCACCGCGCGCCCGCCCACGGCCGCGCCGACCTCCGAACGCAACTGCGCCGCATCGGTATTCGGCCGCGCCACGACGAGCAGCGAGTCGAGCTGCTCGACCCGCCCGGCGATCCGCTGGGCGAGGGGCAGCGGAGCCATCACATAGTGCCCGCCGTTGAGCCGCGCCGCCTGCGGATCGTCCAGGACACCCGCGACGGTCACCCGCACCGCGCCGAGCTGGACCGCTTCCCCTTTCGCATATCCGGTACCCGGGCCCACCAACACGCCGTTCGGCACGCTCAACAGCGCGTTCACCTGATCGGCCCGCATCGCCCCCTTCAGGTCGCTGTCCAGTGCCGCCGCGGACGGATCGGTCCCCAACAGCAGCACCCGCCCCGACCCGTCGCCGACACTGGTCCGCATCATGGGCACCGCCGCCGCCACCCCGGGCACCTTCGCCACGTCCTCGCGCACCGCTTGCGGGAATCCGGCGTCCGTTACCCCCGAAACCTCCAGTGCCGCATTGCCCGCCAACCCCGACGCCAACCGCGACACCGACCCCGTGACCGATCCGGAGATGGCGAACACCGCCACCAGAAACGCCGCCGACACCGCCACCACGGTGATCGTTGCCAAGGACCGCCCCCAATGCGCGGTGAACTCGCGAATCGTGAACAGCCGCAACCGATCCAGCAGCGCCGTCATGACCGCACCCGCCGAACCGTCGAATCGCCTCGTCTGGTTCCCCGCCTCGTATCCCGCATACCGCTCGATCCCTCCCCGTGCCGCCGCATCGCGATCTCAGGCTATGACCCCGCCCCGGCGGTGTCCATGATCAGCGAGTTCCCGCACCCCTTACGCCGCGACCGACCCGAAAAACGCGACAAATGCCCCGGCCCCATCCCGTCCCGGACGCTACGCTCGCCAAGGGGGACCATTGTCGAACGGGGAGAGGTTCGCCATGAAAGTCGTTGTGGCAGGAGCGACCGGAGCCATCGGCCGCCCACTCGTCGCCGCCCTGCGCCGATCCGGACATCTCGTCTACGCCCTCACCCGCGGCGGCCGCAGCGCCGAATCCGCCCGAGCCCGGGGTGCGACGCCGATCGTCGCCGATGTCCTCGACCGCGACAACCTGCTGCGCGCCGCCGACGGACTCACCGCCGACGCGGTCATCCACGAACTCACCGCCTACAAATACTCCCCGCCCACGCACTACCGCAGCCCCGGCCTGGTGCGCACGAACACCTTGCGCGACACCGGCAGTCGCCATCTCGTCGAATTCACCCGCGCGATCGGCGCGCGCCGCTACCTCACCCAATCCCTGCACCTCGGCTACGGCCTGCGCGACCACGGCCCCGAACCGGTCACCGAACTCGCCGACTTCGGCCGTCCGCAGGGCGATGCCGCCGACCCCTTCCTCGCCGCCCTGCGCGCCGCCGAATCCCACGCCTGGGAAGCACCCGATATCGACGGCATCGCCCTGCGCTACGGCCTGTTCTACGGCCCCGGCGCCTCCGACATGTTCACCCGCATGCTGAAACTCCGCGCGCTCCCGATGCCCGCGGGCGGTGCCGGGTACACCGGCTTCGTCCATATATCGGACGCCGCCGCGGCCACCGTCGCCGCCCTCGAGCGCGGTCGCGGCGGTCAGCCCTACAACATCGTCGACGACGAGCCCGTCACCTGGGACGCCTTCTTCGACGCTCTGGCCGAGACCATCGGGGCCCGCCGCCCGCTCCGTCTGCACCCGCGCCTGCTGCGCCTGGGCTCCCCGCTCGTCGCCGCCCAGATGCTGGATATGTCGATCCGGCTCGACAACGCCAAGGCCAAGGCCGAATTGGCGTGGAAACCCGAGTACCCGACCTACCGCGACGGTGTCCGCACCCTCGCCCCGGGCTGACGGCCACCCGGGCCCCGAAAACTCATGGCGTGCCCGCCTCGTCACCTGCTGGAATGCTCGCTCGGAACAGGTTCGGCCCGAACGGTGTTGATCGACAACGAAACCGATGAGATGGAGGCGATGATGACAACCCCGCGGGACCCGTCCTACCACTGGCTCGGCGAGGACCTCGATCTGGACGCCTACCTCGCGCGCATCGGGTTCACCGGCGACCGCGAGCCCACCCTCGACACGCTGCGCCGACTTGTCCACGCGCACACCACCACGCTGCCGTTCGAGAACCTGGAGATCATTCTCGGCCGCGGCATCCCCCTGGACCTGGAGACCATCCAGGACAAGATGATCCGACACCGCCGCGGCGGCTACTGCTACGAGAACGTCGCCCTCTTCGCCGCCGCTCTCGAGCGCCTCGGCTTCGACTTCACCGGCCTGTCCGGCCGCGTCAGCATGGGCGCGCCCAAACTGCTCGCCGCCACCCACGCCATGGTGCGCGTCGTCATCGACGGCCAGGCCTGGCTCTGCGACGTCGGCTTCGGCTCGGGCCCCCTCGAGCCCATCGAGCTGACCGCCGACCGCGGCGAATTCGCCCTCGGCGCATGGCGTTACCGCCTCGAGCGCGGCGCGACCGCCCTCGGCACCGAACAGTGGACCCTGCACCATTTCGGCCGCGACGGCTGGATCGACCGGCACACCGTCGATGTGAATCCGGCCTACCGCATCGATTACGAGGTCGGCAACCACTACGTCTCCACCTGGCCGCGCTCCCCGTTCACCACCCGGCCCTTCATCCAGCGCTTCCTGCCGGAGCTGCATCACGTCATCGACGGCACCACCTGGACCACCGAGTACCCGGACGGCACCTTCGAGGTCCGCGAACTGGAACCGGCGGAGCTGCCGAAGGTTCTCGAGGAGGCGTTCGACATCGAACTGGACGCCCCGGATGCCGCGAAACTGGCGCTGGGCGAGTGGCCCGCGCGTCGAGCGGGGTGATTCTCACCGCACCCCACCGCCGACGTTTTCCCAGCTGATAACGCCGCGATCACCCGAATGCGACGAGGATCTCAGCGAGATCTCAGTCATATCTCGCGCTGACGTCGGCGCGACGCGTGGAGCCCGCTACACTCGTGCGGGGAAACACGCGGGCAACCGCGTCGACACAGTCATTCATTCGCGCGGAGAACTTCGGAGTAGTGCCATCGAAACCGGCCAAGTGATCGCAGGGCATTACCGCCTGGTCGAACGGATTGGTAGCGGCGGCACAGGTGTCGTCTGGCGCGCCGTCGACGAGCGGCTGGAACGGTCGGTGGCGATCAAGCAGATCCTCACCCAACCGAGCTTGTCCCAGTCCGACAAGGACGTCGTCAAACAGCGCGCGGCCCGTGAGGCCCGCAATGCCGCCCGCTTCCAGCATCCCAACGCCATCGTCGTCTTCGACATCACCGAGCACGAGGGCGACCCGTGCCTGGTCATGGAGTACCTGCCGTCGCAGAGCCTGGCGGTGGTGCTCTCCTCGCAGGGCACGCTGCCGCTGCCGCAGGTGGCGCGCATCGGTGAGCAGGTGGCCTCGGCGTTGATCGCCGCGCACCGGGCGGGCATCGTGCACCGCGACGTCAAGCCCGGCAATATCCTGCTCGGCGACAACGGAGCGGTGAAGATCACCGACTTCGGCATCTCCAAGGCCAAAGGCGATGTGACTCTCACCGCGACCGGCCTCATCTCCGGCACCGCTGCCTACCTCGCCCCCGAGGTGGCCCGCGGCGCGGAGCCGACCCCGGCCGCCGACGTATTCGCCTTGGGCGCAACGCTGTTCCACGCGCTGGAGGGCGAACCGCCCTACGGCACCAACCCGAATCCGCTCGCCCTGCTCTACGCGGCGGCCAACGGCCAGCTCAGCGAACCGCGCAATGCGGGTCCCCTGGAGGATCTGCTGCGCGGACTGCTGAAGTTCGAGCCGGAGGACCGCCCGAGCATGCTCGAGGTGCGCGATCGCATGGCCGATTTCGCCGAGGTCGGCCCCGATGCGGAGGCCACCCGGGTGCTGGCCTCGCGTCGCCCGCAGCAGCGCCAGCCCGAACCCCAGCGTCAGGAAGCGCAGCGCCGCCCGGTGCCGCCGCGCCAGCCCACCCGGCCGCTGGACCGTCGCCCCTCGGCCAATGCCGATATCCCCACCGGCGCGGTCAGTGCCGCCGCGCTGTTGGAATCCACTCCGCCGCCGCGGCCCCCGGCCCAGGTCGGCCCCGCCACGCACGCCGGGATGGAGCCGCACGCCGAGGGCCAGTCCAGCCGCAAGTTCATCTGGATCGCCCTCGCGGCCGTGGTCGCCGTGGTCGCGGGCGTGGTCTTCGCCATGTCGAATTCGGGTGGCGGCGGCGAGCCGGGCGACACCGCGGGCGGACCGTCCACCTCCAAGGTGACCGGCGCGCCGCAGACCGCCCCGAAGACGCCCGCTCTGGGCCAGGCCAAGAATGTCGGCACGGTCGGCATCGGCCAGGCCGGTCGCGCGATCGAGAACTTCTACAACGCGCTGCTCGCCCAGAACTACAGCCAGGCCTGGAGCCTGCTGACGCCGGGCGCGCAGGGCGTGTACGGCAGCCAGAGCGAGTTCGAGCAGTACTGGGAAGAGAACCCGATCAACGGCTACCGCGATATCGGCGGGCAGAACAACAGCGACGGTTCCGCCGATATGCGCCTGGCGAACCTCACCTACGGCGGCAAGTCCAAGCCGTTCGAGCTGCGCGTCGTCGATGACGGCAGCGGTTCGCTCCAGATCGACAGCGACACCAAATAACGCTTCCAGCGACGGCGGCGGCACACCCGGTGGGCCGCCGCCGCTCGTGTTTCTGGCCGTTGCTGTCTATCGCCGAAGACCAACGCCTGGTTAGCCTTTCGGTATGGATACCCGGGGGATGCTCACCGACGAGCGCGTCGAACTGGTGGAACTACTGCGCTCCCTGACCGACGAGGAGTGGGAGGCCCCCTCGCTCTGCGCGGGCTGGCGCGTACGAGATGTGGTGGGGCACATGCTCACCGACGCGGTACCCCTGGGCAGCTACGTGGCGATCGCACTGCGCAGCGGAACCGTCGACCGCACCAACAATGCCCTGGTACGCAAGTCACGGTCACTGTCCACCGCGCAGCTGGTCGACAAGCTCGAGACCATGGACGGCTGGTTCACCAAATACCTGCCGCGCGTGGCGCTGTCCGACACCTTCGTGCACCAGCAGGACATCCGCCGCCCACTCGGCAAGCCCCGCAAGGAGATTCCGGCCGAGCGCATGCGCGCCGTCCTCGACCTGCCGGACCCCTTCGCCTTCCCCTTCCGCCTCATGCGCGGCCTGCGCTGGGAGGCAACCGATCTCGACTGGGCGAAGGGTTCGGGACCCGTGGTGCGCGGCCCGGGCGAAGCGCTAGCCCTGGCCATGGTCGGCCGCACCGGCGCCCTCGACGACCTCGACGGTGACGGCGTGCCGACCCTGCGTCAGCGTTGCCCCTGACCTCGCGCCGCCTCAGCCCCGGGCCGTCGACATGGTGTCCGCGGCCCACCCCGACAGCAGGTCCAGGGCCGTGGCGCTGGGGGAGTCCGGTTCGACGGTGTGCGCGACCAGGGCTTGGTCCGGATCGTCGGGCAGGCGCAGGGTTTCGAAGCCCAGGTCGATCTTGCCCACCACGGGATGGCGGTAGACGTAGCGCCCATGGGTCTTGTCCTTCAGTTCGTGGCGCTCCCACAGGCGGCGGAATTCCGCACTGCCCCGGCACAATTCGTCGATGAGCGCGGCGATGCCCGCGTCGTTCGGATTGCGGGCGGCGTCGAGGCGCAGGTAGGCGACCACATCGGCGGCCTTGGCGGGCCAGTCCTCGTAGAGTTCGCGCATACCCTCGTCCAGAAAGACCAGGCGGGCGAGATTGCGTTCCCGCGGTGGGAGCGCGCCGAAATCGGTGATGAGGGCGGCGGCCAGGCGATTCCAGCCGAGCACCGCGGTGCCGCGCCCGACGATATAGGCGGGTACGCCCGCGGCCGCGTCGAGCAGCCGCCGCAATCCGGGCCGCACCTGTTGCTCACCCGGTGTCTCGGCGCCCGACCACGGCCGGGCCAGCCGGTACAGATGGTCGCGCTCGACAGGATTCAGCCGCAGCGCCCGCGCCACGGCGTCCAGTACCGACTCCGAGAAATGCAGGGTGCGCCCCTGCTCCAGGCGCACATAGTGATCCACGCTGACCCCGGCCAGCAGCGCCAACTCCTCCCGCCGCAGCCCGGGCACCCGCCGCCGCGCGCCGTGATCGACGAGCCCCACCTCCTCGGGCCGCAGCCGGGCGCGACGGGAACGCAGGAATTCGCCGAGTTCGGTACGTCGGTCCAAGGTCATGCGGTCAGTATCCCGGGCAGCCGCGCCATCGTCCTGGTCACGTCATGCCCAGGCATATGCGGCACTGCCTACCCCGCGCGCACCCGACGACAGTGAAGCGAACAACCCGAAACCTTAGGAGCCTCACCATGTCACTGCACGTCGTCGCCGAATTCCGCGCCACCCCCGGCCACGAGGACCGCCTCCGCACCGCCCTCGAGGCCATGATCGAACCCTCGCTCGCCGAATCCGGCTGCCTCACCTACCAGCCCTTCACCAACCCGAACGACAGCACCCACATGGTGCTGGTCGAGGAATGGACCAGTGCCGCCGCCCTGGAGCAGCACTTCACCACCGCGCACTTCGATCACGTACGCGGAGTCCTCGACCGGATCCTCGCCGAACCCATGGTGATCCGCCGCCTGGTCGCCGAATGAGGGCGTCGGGCGCACTTCCGGGCGGGGACGGGCGACCGAGCCTGGTGTGGCCGAAATCCGGTGGTGGCGACCCGATAGTCTGGTAGCTGGTCACGGGCCGTTGCGGCGGTCCATCCGACCCCTCGAAGACCAGCACAGACAAGGACTACCCAGAGCGATGACAAGCCGCATCGAGCTCGCCCGCGTGGACCTGCGCGGACGTACTCCCACCACTGCCGAACTGCGCGCGGCGCTGCCGCGCGGCGGAGTGGACGTGGACTCGGTGCTGCATCATGTGCGGCCGGTCGTGGAGGACATTCGCGATCGGGGCGTCGAGGCGGCGCTGGAGTACAGCGAGAAGTTCGACGGGGTGCGGCCCGCCGGTGTGCGGGTGCCCGCGGCCGAACTCGACCGTGCCCTCGCCGAACTCGATCCGGCCGTGCGGGCCGCTCTGGAAGTCGCCATCGAACGCACCCGCAAGGTGCACAACGATCAGCGGCGCACCGACAAGACCACCGAGGTGGTGCCCGGCGGCACCGTCACCGAGCGGTGGGTGCCCGTCGAACGGGTCGGTCTGTACGTGCCGGGTGGCAATGCCGTCTACCCGTCCAGCGTCGTCATGAACGTGGTGCCCGCGCAGGCCGCCGGGGTGGACTCCCTGGTCGTCGCCTCGCCGCCGCAGGCTCAGTTCGGCGGCCTGCCGCACCCGACCATTCTCGCCGCCGCGCAACTGCTCGGCGTCGAGGAGGTCTGGGCGGTGGGCGGCGCGCAGGCCGTGGCGCTGCTGTCCTACGGCGGCACCGACACCGACGGCGGCCAGCTGGAACCGGTCGACATGATCACCGGCCCCGGCAATATCTATGTCACCGCCGCCAAGCGCCTGTGCCGCGGTCTCGTCGGCATCGACGCCGAGGCCGGGCCGACCGAGATCGCGATTCTGGCCGATGCCACCGCCGATCCGGCGCACGTGGCCGCCGACCTCATCTCGCAGGCCGAACACGATGTGCTCGCCGCCAGCGTGCTGGTGACCGACAGCGTGGCCCTGGCCGACGCCGTGGACGCCGCGCTCACCGCGCAGATGGCCGTGGTCAAGCACCACGACCGGGTCGCGGAAGCCTTGTCCGGCAAGCAGTCCGGCACCGTGCTCGTGGACGATATCGCCCAGGGCCTGCGCGTGGTGAACGCCTACGCGGCCGAACACCTGGAGATCCAGACCGCCGACGCCGCCGCCGTAGCCGCCCGGGTACGCAGTGCCGGAGCGGTTTTCGTGGGCGCGTGGTCGCCGGTCAGCCTCGGCGACTACTGCGCGGGCTCCAACCACGTGCTGCCCACCGCCGGATGTGCCCGGCACTCCTCGGGTTTGAGCGTGCAGACCTTCCTGCGCGGCATTCACGTCGTGGACTACTCGGAATCGGCGCTGAAGGACGTCGCCGGACATGTGGTGGCGCTGGCCAATGCCGAGGATCTGCCCGCGCACGGCCAAGCCGTCCAGGTGCGGTTCGGGGCGCTGTCATGAGCGTGCCCGGTGCCCGCACCACCCTCGACGAGCTGCCGCTGCGGGACAACCTGCGCGGCAAGAAGCCTTACGGCGCACCGCAATTGACGGTGCCGGTGCAGCTCAACACCAATGAGAACCCGCATCCGCCGAGCAAGGCCCTCGTCGACGATGTCGCCGAATCCATTCGCGAGGCCGCGGTCGATCTGCACCGCTACCCGGATCGCGACGCCGTCGCCCTGCGCACCGACCTCGCCGCCTACCTGACCCGGCAGACCGGTGTCGCGGTGGACGTGTCGAATGTGTGGGCGGCCAACGGCTCCAACGAGATCCTGCAACAGCTGTTGCAGGCCTTCGGCGGACCCGGCCGCAGCGCACTGGGTTTCGTGCCGTCGTACTCGATGCACCCGATCATCTCCGAGGGCATCGACACCGAGTGGATCGAGGCCAAGCGCAGCGGCGACTTCTCCCTCGACATCGACTACGCGGTGGCGGCCATTGCCGACCGCCACCCGGACGTGGTGTTCGTGACGAGCCCCAACAACCCGACGGGACACAGCATTCCGCTCGGCGACCTGGAGCGCATCCTCGCCGCGGCGCCCGGCATCGTGGTGGTGGACGAGGCGTACGGCGAGTTCTCCGCCGAGCCCAGCGCCATCACCCTCATCGACCGGTATCCGACGAAACTCGTTGTCACGCGCACCATGTCGAAGGCCTTCGCCTTCGCGGGCGGGCGGCTGGGCTACCTCGCCGCCGCACCCGCGGTCATCGACGCCCTGCTCCTCGTCCGCCTGCCCTACCACCTGTCCGTGGTGACGCAGGCGGCCGCGCGGGCGGCACTGCGCCACGCCGACGAAACCCTCGGCAGCGTCGCCGAACTCGCCGCCGAGCGGGATCGGGTGGTGGCGGCGCTGGGGGAGATGGGTTACGAAGTCGTCCCCTCCAACGCCAATTTCGTGCTGTTCGGCTACTTCGCCGACGCGCCGCGCGCCTGGCAGCACTACCTCGACGAGGGCGTGCTCATTCGCGATGTCGGCATCCCCGGCTATCTGCGCGCCACCATCGGCCTGGTCGCCGAGAACGACGAATTCCTGCGCGTCAGCCGGAAACTGGTGGCGGCGGAAGTGATCACCCGATGACCGTGCCCGGTTCGCAGCAAGCGCCCGAGTCGAAGCAGGAAGCGAGAATGGACCGAATCGCGCGGGTGGAACGCACCACCCGGGAATCCAGCATCGTCGTCGAACTCAACCTCGACGGCACCGGCAAGACCGATATCTCCACGGGCGTGCCGTTCTACGACCACATGCTCACCGCCTTCGGCCAGCACGGCAGCTTCGACCTGACCGTGCGGGCCAAGGGCGATATCGAGATCGAGGCCCACCACACGGTGGAGGACACCGCCATCGTCATCGGCCAGGCGCTCGCCCAGGCCCTCGGCGACAAGAAGGGCATCCGTCGCTTCGGCGACTCCTACATCCCCATGGACGAAACCCTCGCCCAGGCGGTGGTGGACGTCTCGGGCCGCCCCTACTGTGTGCACACCGGCGAGCCGGAACACATGCTGCACACCATCATTCCCAGTGTCGGTGCGGGAGCGTCGTATTCGACGGTCATCAACCGCCACGTCTTCGAGTCGATCGCGCTGAACGCCCGCATCGCCCTGCACGTGCGGGTGCTCTACGGCCGCGACCAGCACCACATCACCGAGGCCGAATTCAAGGCGGTGGCACGGGCCCTGCGCGCCGCCGTCGAATACGACCCGCGGGTCAGCGGCGTTCCCTCCACGAAGGGAACGCTATGAGGAAGCTGGCGCTGCTGGACTACGGCTCCGGCAATCTGCACTCCGCCGAGCGCGCCCTGGTGCGCGCGGGCGCGGAGGTCACCGTCACCGCCGATCCCGATATCGCCATGAACGCCGAGGGTCTCGTGGTACCCGGCGTCGGCGCGTACGCCGCCTGTATGGCGGGCCTGAAAGCGGTTCGCGGAGAACGCATCATCGGCAAGCGCCTCGCCGGTGGCCGCCCCGTGCTCGGCATCTGCGTGGGTATGCAGGTGCTGTTCGAACGCGGCGTCGAGCACGGTATCGAAACCGAGGGCTGCGGTGAATGGCCCGGCACCGTGCAGCGGCTGGACGCGCCCGTCCTGCCGCACATGGGCTGGAATACGGTGCGCGCACCCGAAGACAGCGTGCTCTTCGCGGGCATGGACGCCGACACCCGCTTCTACTTCGTGCACTCCTACGCGGCACAACGGTGGGAATGGGACAACAGCGACACCATCGCCCCGGCCAAGCTGACCTGGGCCGAACACGGCGCACCGTTCCTGGCTGCGGTCGAGAACGGCCCGCTCAGCGCCACCCAGTTCCACCCGGAGAAATCCGGCGACGCGGGCGCGCAACTACTGCGCAACTGGGTCCGGTCCCTGTGAGCTGAGCGAATCGAAACCCCCACCCGGCGTGGGGGTTTCGTCGTATCGGGGCGTCGAGCGTGCCAGCCGATACCGAGGTCGTCACCAGGAAGTAACGCCCGCTCACCGCCGGTCGGGGCGGGCGACGACCCAGCCGCCGAGTAGCGCGCAGACGATCAACCCGACGCCGAAGACAGTCGCGCCGGTGGGCAGGCCGACGGCGTCGCTGAGGTATCCGGCCGTGACGGGCAGCAGCCCGGCCGGGAGGTAGCCGCCGACATTGAGTGCGGCATTGGCCTCCGCGAGTCGGTGGGGCGCGATGCTGGCATTGAGCAGTGACAGTCCGCCGAGTTGACCCAGTCCCTGGCCCGCACCGGCGAGCAGGGCGGCCACGAGGAGTGCGGGTACCCAGCGCAGGTGGACCGCGAGGATCAGGGCGGCCATGGCCAGGCCGGTGGACACCGCGGACGCGATCATGATCGAGCGGCGGTCCACGGCGCGCACCGCGAACTGCACGGCCGTCGCGGTCGCGAACATGGCGAAAGCCATTGCGCCCGCGATGATCCCGCTGGTCGTGTGCAGCAGCTCGGACAACAGGCTGGGGCCCAGCGACAAGACGAACGAGGTCGCGGTGATGCCCGGAGCGAAAACGGCTATGCCCCGGACGAGTTCGCGGCGGTTCGCAACCGGAACGCGCGGAATCCGCGCCCACGCACCGGTTCCCGTGCTGGTCGGTCGGCGCACCGGCATGCGGACGACCGTCACGATCGCGGTGGCGAGCACCGCCGCGTCGACCACGAACACCGTCACCGTCGGGCCGGGCAGGGTCTCGGCGAGTACTCCCGCCAGCAGCGGGCCCACGCCCGCGCCGAAAACCATGGCGGTGGAGGCCAAGAGCGCGGCGGTGCGGGCGCGTGGGGGACCGGCGACATCGGTCACCGCCGCCATTCCCGCCGAAACAGCCGCTCCCACCGCGATTCCCGTCAACAGCCGGGCGACCATCAGCGCCGCCACGGTCGAGGCCGTCGCGAAGAGGGCGCAGGCGAGAATCGCGAGGGCCAGGGCGGGCAGCAGTACCGGCTTGCGCCCCAAGCGATCCGAGGCCACGCCGGAGACCAGCAGCGAACCGAGCAGACCCACGATGTAACTGGCGAAGATCACCGTCATGGTGCCTCGCGAGAAGCCGATCTCGCGCTGCCACACCACATACAGCGGCGTCGCCGCATTGGACAGCACGAAGATCGCGGTCACGGGCCAGGCCGCCAGCCACACCCACCAACCAGGAGCCCCGCGCTGCGCGCCGTCGAGCGCCTCCCGCCGCGTATCGAGCACCGCCACGGCACATCACCTCCATAAGTACGAAATTAGTCGAACTAGTACGACCAGAGTCGAAGCTAGCATGAAGTACGATCAGAGTCGTACTGAGTGGGAGAGGGAGGAATCACCGTGCCGACAACGCAGCGCGCATTCGAAGCACCCGCCGAACCGCCGGGCACACCGCTACCGCTGCCCGAACCGGCCATCGAGGACCTGCGCCTGGAAACCGTGCTGGGCGCCTTGAGCGATCCGCTGCGGTTGTTCATCGTGCGCAAGCTGCTGCTCGAATCCGAGGGCTTCGACCACTCCTGCGGCTGGTTCGGCATCGACCGCCCGAAATCCTCGCTCACCCACCACTTCAAGGCTCTGCGCGAGGCGGGCGTCACCCGCCAGCGTCAGTACGGGCTCGAACGGCGCAGCCAGGTCCGCGTCGCCGATCTCGAAGCCCGGTTCCCGGGACTGCTGGCGCTGGTCGCCGACTGGTCGCCCGCCGACTGAATCCGAACCCCCGGCCCGCGCGCGCGGCGCACAATGGCGCTATGGCAGTGCAGCCAGCCCCCGTCGATCGCGACGATATTCGGCGCTCGCCCGTGCGGCAGAGCTGGCGCGACGTGGTCTTCCTGCACTGGCCGATCGACCCGGCCACGGTGCGGCCACTGCTACCCGCGGGCACCGCGCCGGATGTGTGCGAGGGCAGCTCCTGGGTCGGCGTCATCGGCCTGCGCATGACCGACCTGCGCTTCGGCCCCATTCCCTATCCGGAATTCCGCGAACTCAATCTGCGGCTCTACAGCATCGACGAAAACGGCCGCCGCGCAGTGGTTTTCCGCACCCTGGAGGCCACCGACCCGGCCTTCGCGGCACTGGCGCGCACCACCCTGGCCCTGCCCTACAGCTGGGCCGATATCGCCTGTGAGCGCGGCGACGGCCGAATCGCCTACCGCACCGCCCGCCGCCACCCCGCCCCGTCGGGCGCGGGCGTGCACTTCCGCGTCGCCCTCGGCAACCCCATCCAGCCCACGGCACTGGAATGCGCCCTCACCGACCGCTGGGCCCTGCACCAGTCCTGGTACGGCCGCACCCTGCGCCTACCCCTCGCCCACGAGCCCTGGCCACTGCGCCGCGCCACCACCCTCGAATGGCACGACGACGGCCTCTTCGCCGCCTGCGGCCTACCCCCGCCCGAGGGCCCGCCGCACAGCACCCTCTACGCGGAATCGGTGACGGCCCGCTTCGGCCCGCCCACCTCCGTGCGGCCCGCGTCGTGGCGAGCACGCTGAGCCGAGCGCGGTATGCCGCATATGCCCAGGCCGACGGCAGGCCATCGACCAGCAACCACTAAACTGCTCACGTGAGTCTTGTGCTGCTACCTGCCGTCGATGTCGCCAATGGTGAGGCCGTGCGCCTGGTTCAGGGGGAGGCGGGCAGCGAAACCAGTTACGGTTCGCCGCGCGATGCCGCTCTGGCGTGGCAGCGCGATGGGGCCGAATGGGTGCACATGGTGGACCTGGACGCGGCGTTCGGCAAGGGCTCCAACCGGGACCTGCTGGCGCAGGTGGTCGGCGAACTCGATGTGAAGGTGGAGCTCTCCGGCGGTATTCGCGACGACGAATCGCTGAAGGCCGCGCTCGCCACCGGGTGCGCGCGGGTCAATCTCGGCACCGCGGCCATCGAGAATCCGGAGTGGTGCGCCCGTGCCATCGGCGAGTACGGCGACCGTATCGCGGTCGGTCTCGATGTGAAGCTCCTCGACGGCGAATGGCGACTGCGCGGCCGCGGCTGGGTCACCGACGGCGGCGATCTGTGGGAGGTGCTCGAGCGCCTGGAACGCGACGGCTGCACCCGCTACGTCGTCACCGATGTGGGCAAGGACGGCACTCTTACCGGGCCGAATCTGGACCTGCTGAGCCAGGTCGCCAACGCCACCGAGGCGCCCGTGATCGCCTCCGGCGGCGTCTCCACCCTCGACGACCTGCGCGCCATCGCCACCCTCGTCCCCGAGGGCGGCGTGGAGGGCGCGATCATCGGAAAGGCCCTCTACGCGGGCCGTTTCACCCTGCCCGAAGCCCTCGAAGCGGTCCGCTAGCGGATGGCCGACCGCACCGCGCTGCTCGCCATCGCGAGCCAGGTACTCGATTCCGCCGCACCGCGTTTCGTGGAAGGGCTCGGCGCGCCCAGCGCGGTCCAGAAGGGCCGCAACGACTTCGCCACCGAACTCGATCTGGAGCTCGAACGCCGGATCTCGGAGCAATTGAGCCAGCGCACCGGAATCCCGGTGCACGGTGAGGAATTCGGCGGTCCACAGCTGACCTCGGGCACCGCGTGGGTACTCGACCCGATCGACGGCACCTTCAATTACTCGGCGGGACATCCGCTCTCGGGCATGCTGCTGGCGCTGGTCGAGGACGGCGTGCCCACCATCGGACTGACCTGGTTGCCCGTACTCGGCCAGCGCTACGCCGCCGCCGTCGGCGGCCCGGTCGTACTCAACGGCGTCCCGCTGCCGAAACTGGAGCCGAGCAAACTCTCCGACGCCATGATCGGCTTCGGAGCCTTCAACCTCGACGGCGAGGGCCGCATCCCCGGCCGCTTCCGCTTCAACCTGCTGGGCGCGCTCAGCCGTCTCTCCGGCCGTCTGCGCATGCACGGCTCCACCGGAATCGACCTGGCGTACACGGCATCCGGCGTCCTGGGCGGCGCGGTGGTCTTCGGCCACCACCCCTGGGACAACGCCGCCGGGGTCGCGCTGGTGCGCGCCGCGGGCGGCGTCGTCACCGACCTGCTGGGCAGGGACTGGACCATCGAATCCGGGTCGGTGCTGGCCGCCGCGCCCGGTGTGCACGAGGAACTACTGGACCTGATCAGCGCCTGCGTCGATGAGGTCCGCGGAGAGGTGAACCAATGACCTTGGCAGTACGCGTGATTCCCTGTCTCGACGTGGACGCGGGCCGGGTGGTCAAGGGCGTCAACTTCGAGAACCTGCGCGACGCGGGCGATCCGGTGGAACTCGCCGCCACCTACGACGCCCAGGGCGCGGACGAACTCACCTTCCTCGATGTCACCGCCTCCACCGGCGACCGCGGCACCATGATCGACGTGGTGACCCGCACCGCCGAACAGATCTTCATCCCGCTCACCGTCGGCGGCGGCGTGCGCACCGTGGACGATGTGGACCGGCTGCTGCGCGCGGGCGCGGACAAGGTGTCGGTCAATACCGCCGCCATCGCCAAACCCGAAGTGCTGCGCGAGATGTCGGAGCGCTTCGGCTCCCAGTGCATCGTGCTCTCGGTGGACGCCCGCACCGTGCCCGCGGGCCAGGACCCGACCCCGTCCGGCTGGGAGGTCACCACCCACGGCGGCAAGCGCGGCACCGGCATCGACGCCGTCGAATGGGCGGTGCGTGGAGCCGAACTCGGCGTCGGCGAGATCCTGCTCAACTCGATGGACGCCGACGGCACCAAGGCCGGATTCGACCTCACCATGATTCGCGCCGTCCGCGCGGCCGTCACCGTCCCCGTCATCGCCAGCGGCGGCGCGGGCAAGGTCGACGACTTCGCCCCCGCCGTCCAGGCCGGTGCGGACGCGGTGCTGGCGGCCAGCGTCTTCCACTTCGGTGACCTGACCATCGGCCAGGTCAAGGACGCCATGCGCACCGAGGGCATCACCGTGCGCTGAGCGCCCGGCCCATGTACATGCAACTACCTTGCTCGGCCGGGAGTATGCATGTACAAATAAGTGGTGTCAAGTATTCAGCGCGACGAACAGATGTGGAATCGGGTCATCGCCCTGCACGCGCAGGTCGAGCAGCGGCTCGCCACCGCGCTGACGCGCACCCACGGACTCGGGCTCTCCGAGTACCGGGCGCTGGGGTTCCTCGACGAATCGCCCGATTCCGAGCTGCGCATGCAGGAGTTGGCGAATCGCCTCGGCCTCAACCAGAGTTCGGTGACCCGCCTCGTCGGCCGCCTCGACGCCGCCGGATTCGCCGAGCGTGACCTGTGCCCCGATGACCGCCGCGGCGTGTACACCGTCCTCACCGAGGCGGGCCGCAAGCGCTACCGCGACGCGCGCGGCACCTACCGCGACACCCTCGCCGCCGCGTTGGACGAGGCCCCCGACGGCACCGCCGCCGCCCTCCGTCAGGCCCTCGCCTGAGCGACTGTTATAACGAGAGCATGAGTCTGGATCCCGCCATCGCCGCCCGCCTCAAGCGCAACGAGGCCGGGCTGGTCGCCGCCATCGCCCAGGAGAAGGCCACCGGCGATGTGCTCATGATGGCGTGGATGGACGACGAGGCCCTCGCCCGCACCCTGGAATCCCGCAAGGCGACCTACTATTCGCGCTCGCGCCAGCAGTACTGGGTCAAGGGGGAGACCTCCGGACACACCCAGTACGTGCACGAGGTGCGCCTCGACTGCGACGGCGACGCCGTTCTGCTGATCGTCGACCAGGAGGGCGCGGCCTGCCACACCGGCACCCACACCTGCTGGGACGGCGATGTGCTGCTGACCGAAACGGCCTGAGTCGGAACGGCTTTCGCGGCGCTGCCGGGCCGAAGGGTTGTCGGTCTAGAGGTTGTCGGAGTCCGGTACCGCCGCGGTGTGGTGCTCGGTCACCGCGTCACCGTCGGCGTCGGCGTAGCCGCCACCGCGTCCGGCCCGCCCCAACCCGTGCGCGAGGCCGCGCTCCATCTGCGCCACCATGGCCTCGCCGAGTTCCAGCAGCTGCCGCGTCTGCTCGGTGTCCAAACCGTCGAATACCAAGCCGCGCACGGTATCCAGATAGCCCGGCGCGGCCTCGGTCACCTTTCGGTACCCGGCATCGGTGAGCACCGCCTGCGCGCCGCGCCGTCCCGCGATGGTCGCGCGCTGCGCCCAGCCGAGTCGCTCCAGTTTCGACACCACATGCGACAGGCGCGATAGCGATGCGTTTGCCTTCCGTGCCAGGTCGCTCAGTTGCAAACGGTGGCCCGGTTCTTCGGAGAGCAGCGTCATCACGAAGTACTCGAAATGGGTAATTCCGGATTCACGTTGCAGCTGGGTATCCAGGGCGGCGGGGAGCCGGGTGGTGAGCGCTATGACGGCACGCCAAGCTCGCTGTTCCATCGGATTCAACCACTTGGTCACCGTGCGCCCTCTCGTAGCAGCCAAGTGACCTTCGGTCGTTGAGAAATGGTCCGCGGTCAGCGAACTTCAACGCACAGTCACCCGCAAAACAAAGTTTGCCACGATTTCGCTCATGAGTCACGGGCGTTGCTGAATGACGTGACATCAGTCACGTGCCGTCAGCTGTGGGAATCGTCAGATGCCGCCCGGCTCCGGGGGAGTGACGGGCTCGGTGGTGGTTTGCGCTGGCACGCTCTGTTTTTCCGGCGCGGTCCGCCGCTTGGCGACACGATGCCGACGAATTCCCCTGCGCACCACCAGAAATGCGGCGAAGGCGAATATTACCGCGGCCACAATGGCACCGGCGAGGCAGGCCCCTCGGAAGCCGGGGGCATCCACATCGAGAATTCGTTCACCCGCGTGGGCGGCGGTGCTGTTGCCGAGCACGATGGTGAGCGTCATGAGATTCGGGACGGCCGCCACGACGGCGAGAACCGCCAACATTCCCGCTATAAACCGGCCGCCCCGTTTTCGCCAAACCATTGTCGAGAA
This sequence comes from Nocardia sp. NPDC050406, assembly GCF_044459025.1. Lineage (NCBI taxonomy): Bacteria > Bacillati > Actinomycetota > Actinomycetes > Mycobacteriales > Nocardiaceae > Nocardia > Nocardia sp. NPDC050406. The sequence continues at coordinate 2,025,862 of NZ_JBITIM010000002.1, forward strand.
CAACAAAAGAAACAGCGGCAGGGCGGTGGATACGACACCGAGGACGAGTCCGTACCAGATGCCCTTGGAAAAACTGGAATGCACCATTTCCGCAATTCGCTGGGCCCACCATCGCGGAATGAAGGCCGCCAGAACGAGATACGCCAACCACAACACCACGGCCAGTGCCAGCAGTCCGAGGATGCGGTTGCGCCAAATGGCGAAGGAGCCCTTCTCGTCCGTCGCTGCGTAGTCGCTCGGCGTCGTCATGGGGCCTAGCCTAGGCCCGGACCGCGCGGTTTGCTCGGAGGTCGCTGCGTCGTGTGGCCACTTATTTGCCTGCCCGGGTCGCGACGCCTTGTGATGGCCGTCGCGGGCCGTGCCGCGGTTACGAGTCGCGGTTACGAGTCGCGCTGGGGCGAATGTGACTCGACCAGGTCGGCGAAGAGGCGGCTGACCCGGTCGCTCAGGTCGGGGACCGTCATGCCCATTTGGGCGGCGCGTTCGGGAAGCTTGCCGTCGAGGGCGAGGGAGGCCAGGCCGTGCGCGAGACTCCACCAGGTCATGGCGAGAATATCGGCCTCGGCGGCGGGGAGCGCCCCGGCCTCGACGGCCGCCGCGACGGTCTCGGCCAGCACCGCGAAGGCGGCGTCACCGGCCGCGCTGGTATCGGGATGCTTGTGCGACTGCGACAGTTCCGGCCGGAACATGAGGCGGAAGTACGCGGGCCGCTCCCGGGCGAAGCGCACGTACGCGTCGGCGAGGGTGGCCAATCGCGCCACCGGTGTAGCCGCCTGTTCGCGGGCGGCGAGCAGATCCTCGCGCAGCAGTTCGAAGCCCTGGGTGGACAGGGCGGTCATGAGCGCGGCGCGGTCGGCGAAGTGGTGGTACGGCGCACCGGGGCTGACCCCGGCCTCGCGGGCGACCCGGCGCAGGCTCACCGCGGCCAGGCCCTCGGACTCGATGAGCTGGAGGGAGGCGCGCAGCAGCTCCTCTCGCAGCGCGCCGTGGTGGTAGCGGGACTTCGTCGACGACATGGGATGAGCGTAAGGGGTTGACGGCCGGGGCACGGTCAATCTATACATTGATTAGATTCTGAACACCGCTTAGATTGGAGTGTGGCTCATGTCGGATCGTGTTCTCGTGACCGGAGTTTCGGGGTATCTCGCCGGGCATATCGTCACCGACCTGCTCGACCGGGGATACGAGGTGCGCGGCACCGTGCGCGCGCTCGGCAGGCCGGAGACCACCGCGCATCTGCCGGGCGTGGAGCTGTTCGCGGCGGATCTGGAGTCCGATGCGGGATGGGCCGAGGCGGTCGCGGGCTGCCGCTATGTCATCCACGCCGCGTCCCCGTTCCCGGCCGGGGAGCCCGAGCACGAGGACGAACTGGTGCGCCCGGCCGTCGACGGCGCGCTGCGGGTGCTGCGCGCGGCGGAGGCGGCCGGTGTCGAACGGGTCGTGCTCACCTCGTCCATCGCGGCGGTGCGGGTCGGGCACGAGAACGTGTGCACCGAGGACGACTGGTCCGATCCGGCCCGGTGCAATCCCTACGAGAAGAGCAAGACCCTCGCCGAGCGCGCCGCCTGGGAATTCGCCCGCAGCCGACCGGGTTTCGAGCTCGCCGTCATCAATCCGGGCATGATCCTGGGGCCGGTGCAGCGCGCCGAGGCGCGTACCTCCGTCGACGCCGTGCGCCTGTTGCTGGCGGGGGAGATGCCCGGTGTGCCCCGGATCGCCTTCGCCATGGTCGATGTGCGGGATGTGGCGACCGCGCATCGGCTGGCCATGGAATCACCGGGGGCGACGGGCAATCGGTACATCTGCGCGGGGGACCTGGTGTCGCTGCCCGACGCCGCCACCGTCCTGGCCACCCGGTACAAGGTCGCCACCCGGCCGCTGCCGAACTGGTTGATCCGCACCGTGGCCCGCGTCAACCCCGCCGCCCGCACCGCCGCGCGCTATCTCAGCATTCGCGAGCGGGTGACCGCCGACAAGGCGCGCCGCGAGCTGGGCTGGACCATGCGCCCCATCGAGGACACTCTCCTCGATACCGCGGAAAGCCTTGTCCGCCTGGGCGTCGTCGCCGACCCGGGGCCGTCGAAGCGGGCGGCGTCGACGCGGACCGCCAGCCCCCGTCCCGCCTCGGCCGTCTGAAAGGGCCGGTGCGCCATGCTGATTCTCACCGCGATCATCACCACCATCGGCCTGATCCGCCGAAAAGTGAAGGCCACCAAGACGAACCGGCCGGAGGGTGCATCGACAGGCCCCGAGGCCACGGCGGCTCGGTCGTGGCGAACGCGTCTGCGTCGCCCGACCGAAGGGAGCGAGGCAAACCGACCCGCGATGCGTCGCCGCCTCGAAAAGCGGCTGCTACAACCGGCTTTCGCCGCCGCCGCGCTCGTGGTCGTCGCCTTCGCGGGCATCCACCTCGCGAGCTGCTGAGAAAACCGCTCCTACTTCGCGCGCTTGCGCAGGAAGTCCAACGCGTCGTCGGCGTGCACATTGGCCCGGAGCTCACTCGAGATCACCGTCGCGACAGTGCGATCCGGGTCGATGACGAAGGTCGCGCGCTTGACCGGGCTGAGCTTGCCCAGCAGTCCCCGCTTCACCCCGAACTGCGCGGCGACGGTGCCGTCGGGGTCCGACAGCAGGGGATAGTCGAGGCTCTGCTTCCCCGCGAACCCGGACTGGGTATCCACCGAATCGGCGCTGATGCCGACCCGGGTCGCCCCCACCGCGGCGAATTCGCCTGCGAGATCACGGAAGTGGCAGGCCTCGGCCGTGCACACCGGCGTATTCGCGGCGGGGTAGAAGAACAGCACGACCGGTCCATCGGCGAGCAGTTCGTCGAGCGAGCGCACGGTGCCGGTCTGATCGGGAAGCTCGAAATTCGGTGCGAGCTGGCCAGGCTTCATGCCCGAACCCTACGGGATACCGGCCCGCCGGTACGAGTTGCGCGGGCGGGCCACACCTCCTCGGTGTTCCGGCGATCCTGGCCCGGCTACATCGTGACCGTGCGGGCGGCCGCTCACACCACTCGGTCGTGACATGGCACGGCCCGCGCACGGGGGCCGTGTGCGGGCCGGGGTACCGCGGGCAATCAGACGCCGATGAGCGCGGCGACGTCCGGGTTCTTGATCTCCATGACATCGAGGATGCCGTGGGCCCGCAGGAAGGGCTTGAGTTCGCGGATGCGGTCCGCGTGCTCGGCGTACTCGTCCGGGAAGTGCCGGGGATCCAGCGCCTCGAGCGCCTTCACGTACGTGACGAAGGAGGCGATGGCGCTGTGCTTGCCCGCCGGGTTCATATTCATCATGCGCGGCGGCTGGGTGGGGTGCTGTCCCGGAGCCACCTGCTGACTGGCGTGCCGTGGACCCTCCGGTGCGACCGGTTGCGAGGGGTACATCTGTGTTGAACTCCTCTCTATAAGGGATACCGCGTGTGGCGAGTGTAGTGATCACCGCCACTGTTATTCGCGGCCGGTATGGCTGTGGCTGTGCGGGGAGTGGGATTCGATACCGGGAATCCGGCCTGGAATGATGGGGCAATGCCCGGCACTTCGAACTCCTCCACCACTTCGCGCGAACAGTTCCGCCTGCTCGCGGCCGACCATCGGGTCGTCCCGGTGATTCGAAAGGTGTTGGCGGACTCCGAAACTCCGCTCTCCGCCTACCGGAAACTGGCCGCCGACCGGGCGGGCACCTTCCTGCTGGAGTCCGCCGAGAACGGGCGTTCCTGGTCGCGCTGGTCGTTCATCGGCGCGGGCAGTCCGACCGCGCTCACCGTGGAAAATGGTCAGGCGACCTGGCTCGGACAGGTTCCGGCGGACGCTCCGGCGGGCGGCGAACCGCTGCAGGCGCTGCGCGACACCCTCGAACTCCTGCAAACCGAGCGACTGCCCGGTCTGCCTCCGCTCACCGGCGGGCTCGTCGGCTACCTGGGCTACGACGCGGTGCGCCGGATGGAGCGCCTGCCGGTGCTGGCCGCCGACGATCTGCGACTGCCCGAGATGGTGCTGCTGCTCGCCACCGACCTGGCCGCCTTCGACCACCACGAGGGCGCGATCACGCTCATCGCCAATGCCGTCAACTGGAACGGCACCGACGAACGCGTCGACGAGGCCTACGACGACGCGGTCGCGCGCCTGGACCGCATGACCGCCGCGCTGGCCGCCCCGGCCGAGTCCACGGTCTCGGTCTTCGACCGTCCCGAACCGCACTTCCGCCGCCAGCGCACCTCCGAGGAGTTCGGCGCGGGCGTGCGCCGCCTGGTCAAGGAGATCGAGGCGGGCGAGGCGTTCCAGGTGGTGCTGTCGCAGCGCTTCGAAATGGATTACGACGGCAGCCCGCTCGATCTGTACCGCATGCTGCGGGCCTCGAATCCGAGCCCGTACATGTACCTCATGCACATTCCGGACCGCGACGGCGGCACGGCGTTCTCCATCGTCGGCTCCAGCCCGGAAGCGCTCGTCACCGTCAAGGACGGCGTCGCGACCACCCATCCCATCGCGGGCACCCGCTGGCGCGGGGCCACCGAGGAGGACGATCTGCTGCTCGAGAAGGGCCTGCTCGAGGACGAGAAGGAGAACGCCGAACACCTCATGCTGGTGGACCTGGGCCGCAACGACCTCGGCCGGGTCTGCGAGCCCGGCACCGTGCGCGTCACCGAGTACCGCCACATCGAGCGCTACAGCCACGTCATGCACCTGGTCTCCACGGTCTCGGGCCGCCTGGCCCCCGGCAAGATCGCCATGGACGCCGTGCGGGCCTGCTTCCCGGCGGGAACGCTCTCCGGTGCGCCCAAGGTGCGCGCCATGGAGCTGCTCGAGGAGCTCGAACCCACCCGCCGCGGCATCTACGGCGGCGTGGTCGGCTACCTCGACTTCGCGGGCGACGCCGACACCGCCATCTGCATTCGCACCGCGCTGCTCAAGGACGGCATCGCCTACGTCCAGGCGGGCGCGGGCGTGGTCGCCGACTCCGATCCGGACTACGAGGACGTGGAGTCGCGCAACAAGGCCATGGCGGTCCTCAAGGCGGTGGCGGCCGCGCAGACCGTGCGGGCCTTCCGGCCCGACGGACAGGGCGGCGCGCAGTGAGCGACACCGGCGATACCGAACGCCCGCCCGAGCCCGTCACCGGAACTCCGACCGCGTCGAATCCGGCTGACGCTCAGCCTGATTCGACGCTAGAGCGCGAAAGCTCGCCTGACACCGCCGTTTCCGAGCGCGCGACCGCGCGAAGCGCCCGAGCGCAAGCTCGCGGGGACCGAGACGACGCACGCGCCGAACGTGACGCCGCGCGCGTGGAACGGGATGCCGCTCGCGTGGAACGGGATGCCGTGCGCGCGGACCGCGACGCAGCCCGCGCCGAGCGAGACGCGGTCGCGGCGGCACCCTCCGATTCCATTGGTGGACAGGACGATCCTCGGCCTCCGGCGGATGCGACCGCCACCCCCGCCGAGCCCACCGCACCCCGAGAGGTCGCCCAGGCGCTGACCGACGCCGAGCTGGCCGAGTCGGCCGCCACGGCCCAGCCCGCGACACCCGGCAAGCGCTCGAAACCCATTGCCGCCGTGTTGCTCCTGGCGCTCGCCGCCGGTTTGCTGTGGGGCGCTTCGCGAATGACGTGGGTGAGCATCGAGATCACCAGCGACTTCGGCATGCCGCGCGACAAGGATCTCGACGGCGGCACCTGGTTCGCCGCGCTCACCCCGCTGGCGCTGGCCCTGGTGGCCACCATCGCGGCCGTCTTCGCCACCCACGGCTGGTTCCGGCGGCTCATAGGCGTCGTGGTGGCGGTGCTCGCCGCCATTGCCGCCGTACCCGAATACGCCCTGCTCAGAGGGCAGGGCAAGATCGCCGAGCGGGCCGGTCGACTGGCCGAGCTGCGGGACTGGGAGCATGTGGTGAGCGCGCAGACCGCGACGCTGCCCGCCGTGCTGGCCCTGGCCGGTGCGGTCGCGGCCTTCGTCGCCGGTCTGCTGCTGGTGCGCATGCCCCAGGACTCCGCCCGCATGTCGGGCAAGTACGACAATCCGGCCGCTCGTCGCGCCGCCGCCACCGCCGAGGTGGCCGAACACCGCGCGACCGAATCCACCGCACCACCCGCCTCGGGCGACCAGCTCTCGGGCCGGGTGCTGTGGGACGCGCTCGACGCGGGCGACGATCCCACCGCGACCGAAACCAATACCCCTGCCGCACACGATGATCCGGATACGGGGACAGCGCGCGACCAGACCCGCTGATCAGCGCGGGAGACCGTACCCGGTCCCCGTACCGCCCCCGCCGTCAACGACGCGGAGATAGCCATTTACTCTTTATCAGCATCGGTGAGACAGCGCCTGGGGGGATTCTCAGGCAGCAAGTCCGTCTCCCCAGAAAGGATTCGAGCCAGATGACGGTACTCGACTCGATTCTCGACGGGGTCCGCGCGGATGTGGCCGCACGGGAAGCCCTCCTGGATTTCCAGGCCGTGAAGAAGGCTGCCGCGGCGGCACCCTCGCCGCGCGACGCGAAGGCAGCGCTGCACGAGGACGGTATCGGCGTTATCGCCGAAGTGAAGCGTGCCAGCCCCTCCAAGGGCGCGCTGGCGACCATCCCGGACCCGGCCGATCTGGCGCGTGCCTACGAGGACGGCGGTGCGCGCATCATCAGCGTGCTGACCGAACAGCGCCGCTTCCACGGCTCCCTCGCGGATCTCGACGCCGTGCGCGCCGCCGTGGACATCCCGGTGCTGCGCAAGGACTTCATCGTCGGTCCGTACCAGATCCACGAGGCCCGCGCCCACGGCGCGGATGTCATCCTGCTGATCGTGGCGGCCCTCGAGCAGGACGTGCTGTCCTCGCTCATCGACCGCACCGAATCGCTCGGTATGACCGCCCTGGTCGAGGTGCACACCGAGGAGGAGGCCGACCGCGCCCTCACCGCCGGTGCCACCGTGATCGGCGTGAACGCCCGCAACCTCAAGACCCTGGACGTGGACCGCGATGTGTTCGCGCGCATTGCCCCCGGTTTGCCCAGCGAGGTGATCCGCATCGCCGAATCCGGTATTCGCGGCACCGCCGACCTGCTGGCCTACGCCGGTGCGGGCGCGGACGCGGTACTCGTCGGCGAGGGCCTGGTCACCAGCGGTGACCCGCGGGCCGCGGTCGCCGAGCTGGTCACCGCCGGTACCCATCCGTCCTGCCCGAAGCCGGTCCGCCGGGGCCGGTGAAGGAAGTCATGACACAGACGAACCACTCGCTGCCGCAGGCCAGCGCGGGCGTCGCGCACAAGAGCGCGCACGAGCCGGATCTGGGCGGCCACTTCGGCGTGTACGGCGGACGCCATGTCCCCGAGGCGCTCATGGCCGTGATCGAAGAGGTCACCGCCGAGTACGAGAAGGTCCGCGTGGACCCGAACTTCCTCGGTGAGCTGGACCGCCTGCAGCGCGACTACACCGGGCGTCCGTCGCCGGTGTTCGAATGCACCAAGCTGGCCCAGCATGCCGGTGGGGCGCGCATCCTGCTGAAGCGGGAAGACCTGAACCACACCGGATCTCACAAAATCAACAATGTGCTCGGGCAGGCGCTGCTGGCCAAGCGCATGGGCAAGACCCGCGTCATCGCGGAGACCGGCGCGGGCCAGCACGGCGTCGCCACCGCCACCGCGTGCGCGCTGCTCGGCCTCGACTGCATCATCTACATGGGCGCGGTCGATACCGCCCGCCAGGCGCTGAACGTCGCGCGCATGCGGCTGCTCGGCGCCGAGGTCGTCTCGGTCACCACCGGGTCGCAGACGCTCAAGGACGCCATCAACGAGGCGCTGCGCGACTGGGTCACCCACGCCGACGAGACCTACTACTGCTTCGGCACCGCCGCCGGACCGCACCCGTTCCCGCTCATGGTGCGCGACTTCCAGCGCATTGTCGGGCTGGAGGCGCGCGAGCAGGTGCAGACCCTCACCGGTCGGCTGCCCGACGCCGTAACCGCCTGTGTCGGTGGCGGTTCCAATGCCATCGGCATCTTCCACGCCTTCCTCGACGATCCGGCCGTGCGGCTGATCGGCTACGAGGCGGCGGGCGACGGCGTCGAAACCGGCCGCCACGCCGCCACTTTCACCGGCGGCACGCCGGGCGCGTTCCAGGGCGCGTACTCGTACCTGTTGCAGGACGAGGACGGCCAGACCATCGAATCCCATTCCATCTCCGCGGGTTTGGACTATCCGGGCGTCGGCCCGGAGCACGCCTACCTCAAGGACATCGGCCGCGCCGAGTACCGGCCCATCACCGATACCGAGGCGATGGACGCGCTGCTGCTGCTCTCCCGCGCCGAGGGCATCATCCCGGCCATCGAATCCGCGCACGCGGTCGCCGGTGCCCTGCAATTGGGTCGGGAGCTGGGCGAGGGCGCGATCATTCTCGTGAACCTGTCCGGTCGCGGTGACAAGGACATGGATACCGCCGCCCGCTGGTTCGGGCTCTTCGACAAGCCGGAGGGCGAGCAGTGAGTCAGCAGTCCCGTCTCGCCAACACCTTCGCCGCGGCCCGCGAGGAGAACCGCGCCGCGCTCATCGGCTACCTGCCCGCCGGATACCCGGACCTGCAGGGCTCCATCGACGTGTGCACCGCCATGGTCGAATCCGGTTGCGACGTCATCGAAGTCGGCGTCGCCTACTCCGATCCGGTGATGGACGGGCCCACCATCCAGGCCGCCGCCGAACAGGCGCTGCGCGGGGGAGTGCGGGTCCGCGACGTGTTCAAGGTCGTGGAGGCCATCAGCAAGGCGGGCGGCAAGGCCGTCGTCATGACCTACTGGAACCCGGTGCTCAAGTACGGCGTGGACACCTTCTCCCGCGATCTCGCGGCGGCGGGCGGGCTCGGACTCATCACCCCGAACCTGATTCCGGAAGAGGCCGACGACTGGTTCATCGCCTCCTCGACCCACAATCTCGACCGCATCTTCCTGGTCGCGCCGTCCTCCACCGAGGAGCGACTGGTCAAAACCCTCGAAGCCTCACGGGGTTTCGTGTACGCGGCCTCCACCATGGGCGTCACGGGCGCGCGTGACGCGGTATCCTCCATGGCTCCCGCGCTGTGCGGCCGTATTCGCGCCCACTCCGATATTCCGATCGGCGTCGGCCTGGGTGTGCGCAATGGCGCGCAGGCGGCCGAAATCGCTTCCTACGCAGACGGTGTCATCGTCGGTTCGGCGCTGGTGAGCGCTGCGGCCGAGGGCCTGGACGCGGTGCGCTCGCTCACCGCGGAGCTGGCGCAAGGCGTGCGCTCGGCGACCGTCGCGTCGTAATTTCGCAGCACCGCGGGCGGGTACCGAATTCGGTGCCCGCCCGCGGTCGTTTCGCCAGGTAACCACCGATTTGCCGATCTAGTTAACTCTGGGTTAATGTCCGGCTCCGTGCTGAGCATTCTGAAGCCCGCGCCGCATATCGCGCGGGTTGCCGACAACGAGGTCGATCCGCTCTACCGCCGCCTGCGGTGGCAGATCTTCTTTGGCATCTTCTTCGGCTACGCCGCCTACTACTTGGTGCGCAAGAACTTCGCGCTCGCCATCCCGGACCTCATGGACGAGTACGGGTACTCGCGCGGACAGCTCGGCCTGGTGCTCTCGGCCATCTCACTGGCCTACGGCGTCTCCAAATTCGTCATGGGCGCGGTGTCGGACCGCTCCAATCCGCGAATCTTCTTGCCGCTGGGCCTGATTCTCTCCGCTTCCGTCATGCTCTTCATGGGCTTCGTGCCGTGGGCGACCTCGAGTATCGCCATCATGTTCGTGCTGCTGTTCATCTGCGGCTGGTTCCAGGGCATGGGCTGGCCGCCCTCGGGCCGCACCATGGTGCACTGGTGGTCGCAGCAGGAGCGCGGCCGGATCGTGTCGGTGTGGAACTGCGCGCACAATGTCGGCGGCGGCCTGCCCCCGCTGCTGTTCCTGCTCGGCGTGGCCTGGTTCCACGACTGGCGTTCGGCGTTCTACATGCCCGCCTTCTGCGCGATCATCGTCGCGGTCATCGCGTACCTGCTCATGCGGGATACGCCGCAGTCGGTGGGGCTGCCGCCGGTCGAGGAGTACAAGAACGACTACCCGAAGGACTACTCGGCCAAGGACGAGGTCGAGCTCACGGCCAAGGAGATCTTCAACCGCTACATCCTGCCCAACAAGCTGCTCTGGTACATCGCCTTCGCGAACGTCTTCGTGTACCTGCTGCGCTACGGCGTGCTGGACTGGTCGCCGACCTACCTCAAAGAGGTCAAGCACTTCACCCTGGACAAGTCCTCGTGGGCGTACTTCCTCTACGAGTACGCGGGCATTCCGGGCACGCTGCTCGCGGGCTGGATGTCGGACAAGGTGTTTCGCGGCAATCGCGGCGCCACCGGCGTGCTGTTCATGGGTCTGGTGACCGTGGCGACGCTGGTGTTCTGGCTGGCCCCCGCCGACAAGCCCGGCGTGAGCATGGCGTGCATGATCGTCATCGGCTTCCTCATCTACGGGCCGGTCATGCTCATCGGCCTGCACGCCCTCGAGCTCGTCTCGAAGAAGGCCGCCGGGACCGCCGCGGGCTTCACCGGCCTGTTCGGCTACCTGGGCGGCTCGGTGGCGGCCAGCGCGATCGTCGGCTTCACCGTGGACCACTACGGCTGGAACGGCGGGTTCATCATTCTGGTCGGCGGTGGCGTGGCGGCGGTGCTGCTGCTCATCCTCACCATGATCAGCGAGAAGAAGCACAAGGAGCGGCTCGCCCTGGTGGAGGTCTGAGCGGTGCTGATCGGGTCGATTCCGCTACGGTGGGGCCGTGACCTATCGAGCCCTGGCTGACAGCACCGGCGCGAATATTCTGGCCTACATTCCCTCCCCGCCCCGCGGCGTCTGGGATATCGGCCCGTTCCCACTGCGCGCCTACGCGCTGTGCATCATCATCGGCATCGTCGTCGCCATCTGGTGGGGCGAGAAGCGGTGGCAGGAACGCGGCGGGCAGGCCGGAATGGTCCTGGACGTGGCCATGTTCGCGGTGCCGTTCGGACTCATCGGCGGGCGGCTGTACCACGTGGCCACCGACTGGCAGAAGTACTTCGGCGCGGGCGGCCATCCGCTCGACGCCCTGAAGATCTGGCAGGGCGGGCTCGGCATCTGGGGCGCGGTGCTGCTGGGCGGCGTCGGCGCGTGGATCGCCTGCCGGATCTACCGAATCCCCTTGCCCGCCTTCGGCGACGCCATCGCCCCCGGCATTCTGCTGGCCCAGGCGATCGGGCGGCTCGGCAACTACTTCAACCAGGAACTCTACGGCCGCGCCACCGATGTGCCGTGGGGCCTGGAGATCTATCTGCGCTTCGACTCCAACGGCCAGCTGGACATGATGAACGGCGTCTCCACCGGCGTGGTGGAGAAGGTCGTGCAGCCCACCTTCCTCTACGAGATGGTGTGGAATCTGCTCGGCGTGGCCGCACTGCTGTACCTGGACAAGAAGTTCCGCATCGGCCACGGCCGCCTGTTCGCGCTCTATGTCGCCATCTACAGCTTCGGCCGCTTCTTCGTGGAGCTGCTGCGCGACGACGAGGCCACCCATATCGCGGGCATCCGCATCAACAGCTTCACCTCGGCGATCGTCTTCGCCTGCGCCATCGCGTATTTCGTACTCGCCACCAAGGGGCGCGAAACCGCGGCGCAAGTGCAGGCGTCGGACGAACAGCGGCCGTGGCCGTGGGAGCTGTCGAAACTGCGGGCCTTCGGCGCGGCCTCGGCGGCGACCGCGACGGCCACGGAAGGCGATGCGGCGGAAGGCGATACGGCCGACAGCGACGACGAATCCGTGTCACTGACGAAGGATTCCGAGCCCGAGGACGCCGAATCCGGTTCCGTTGTCAACGAATCCGTAGCGGAGGACGATAAACCCTCGAAGTCCGTCGAGGCGGAGTCGGTCGAGGCGAAGTCGGTCGAGACACAGTCCGACGAGGCGAAGACCGACGAGGCGAAGACCACCGGCGTCGACGACACCAAGTCCTGACGCCGCGCACCACCGGAGGAGAATGCCGTGACCGATCCCTATCAGCCGCAGCCCGAACCGAGCGGGCCGCAGTATGGAGTTCCGGGCACCGGTCCGAACCTCGGCAAGGACAACGATCCGTACGCCCAGCCCTACGACCCGCCGCAGTACGCGCAGCCCGGCTACGGCCAACCGGGCGGCTACCCGCCCGCCCAGTACGCGCCGGGCGTGGATCCGGAAGCGCCGTACGGCCGCGATATCTACGGCGCGCCCTTCTCCGACAAGCAGAAGCTCGTCGCCGGGCTGCTCCAGATCTTCGTCGGCGGTTTCGGCGTCGGCCGGTTCTACCTGGGCTATAACAGAATCGCCGTCTGGCAGATCGTGGCCACCATCTTCACCTGCGGAGTGGTCGGACCGATCTGGGGTCTGGTGGACGGGATCCTGATGCTCGTGGGCAAGGTGCCGGACCCGTACGGCCGCCCCTTGCGCGACTGATCACGGACCCTTCGAGACACGCTCGGTGGCGGGCTCCCTCACCTGCGCGGGAGCCCGCTCTCGCTATCATCCGAGGTGATGTTTGCGCAAGGTTTGCGCGCAGCGCGATCATTGATGACCCGCCCGGTTGGTTTCCGGCGTACCCTGTAGCGGTTGTTTGTCGCGTGGCCACCCCACGCTCGAAGAGAGGTAAACCGTGCGCCGCAAGCTGTTCGCCGCCGTGCTCGCCCTTGTCGCCGCCACCGGGCTGACCGCCTGCGGGAGCGCCGACGACCCGAACGTGCTCAAGGTCGGCACCGAGGGCACCTACTCTCCTTTCAGCTACCAGGAGGGCGGCCAGCTCACCGGGTACGACGTGGACGTCGTCAAGGCCGTCGCCGACAAACTGGGCCGCAAGGTCGAATTCGTGCAGACCCCGTGGGACGCCATCTTCGCGGGCCTCGAGTCCAAGCGCTTCGACCTCGTCGCCAACCAGGTCACCGTGAATCCCGATCGCGCGCAGAAGTATTCGCTGTCGGACCCCTACACCACCTCCGAAGGCGTCATCGTCACCCGCGCCGACAACAACGCCCTCACCTCCCTCGCGAGCCTGAACGGCAAGACCTGCGCGCAGTCCTCGACCAGCAACTGGTCCAAGGTCGCCGCCGGGGCGGGCTGCAAGGTCGAGGGCGTGGAGGGCTTCGTGCAGGCCATCCAGCTGCTCAAGAACGGCCGCGTCGACGCCACCGTCAACGACACCCTGGCCGTCGGCGAGTACACCAAGCAGCACGGCTCCGACTCGGTGAAGGTCGCGGGCAAGACCGGTGAGACCAGCCAGCAGGCCTTCGCCGCCCGCAAGGACTCCCAGGAGCTCGTCGACCAGGTGAACAAGGCCCTGGCGGAACTGCGCGCCGACGGCACCCTGGCCAAGATCTCCGACAAGTACTTCGGCACCGACGTCAGCAAGTAAGTCGCGAGGAGATGGATTCCGCCACCTGGGAACTCATCCGGCAGAACCTGTGGCCGATGCTGAAGGCCACCGTCGAGATGACGCTGCCGCTCACCGCCGTCAGCTTCGCGATCGGGCTCGTACTGGCCCTGTTCGTGGCGCTGGCGCGGATGTCGCCGATCTGGCCGCTCTCGGCGGCGGCCAGGTTCTACATCTCGATCATTCGCGGTACGCCGCTGCTGGTGCAGCTGTTCATCGTGTTCTACGCGCTGCCGCAATTCGGCGTGGTGATCGATCCGTTCCCGGCGGCGGTGATCGCCTTCAGCCTCAATGTGGGCGGCTACGCGGCCGAGGTCATTCGCGCCGCCATCCTGTCGGTGGCGCACGGGCAGTGGGAGGCGTCCTACGCGGTCGGCATGACCTATCCGCAGGCGTTGCGGATGATCATCCTGCCGCAGGCCTCCCGCATCGCGGTGCCGCCGCTGTCCAATACGCTCATCTCCTTGGTGAAGGACACCTCGCTCGCCTCCACCATTCTGGTGACCGAATTGCTGCGCACCGCCCAACTGGCCGCCGCGCCCACCTTCGACTTCTTCGCGCTCTACGGCGTGGCCGCGCTCTACTACTGGGTCATCTGCCTGATCCTCGGTTTCGGGCAGACCCGGCTGGAGACTCGTCTAGCGCGTCACGTCGCGCGCTGAGCGATAGCTGGGGTTTCCTCCAAGTGCTGGATGCCACACGCTTGCTGTTCACCGATCGGCCGCCCAGGGTTGCGGTGTGCCCGGTGAGCGGGACCCTATCGGCAGGTCTAGGGTTGATGGTGTGATGCGACGGACGAAGATTGTGTGCACGCTCGGACCCGCGGTGTCGTCCGAGGAAAAAATTCGTGAACTCGTCGAGAGCGGTATGGACGTGGCCCGGCTGAACTTCAGCCACGGCGAACATGCCGACCACGCCGAGAACTACAAGAAGGTGCGCCAGGCCAGCGATGACCTCGGCCGCGCCGTCGGCATTCTGGCCGACTTGCAGGGACCGAAGATTCGCCTCGGACGCTTCGAGGGTGATGGCAAGACCTTCTGGGCAACCGGTGAGGTCGTGCGCATCACCGTCGACGATATCGTCGGCACCCACGACCGCGTCTCGACCACCTACTCCGAACTCGCCCAGGACGCCAAGGCCGGTGACCGTTTGCTGGTCGACGACGGCAAGGTCGGCCTGACGGTCGAGAGCGTCGACGGCAACGACGTGGTCTGCCGGGTGACCGAGGGCGGCCCGGTCTCCAACAACAAGGGCGTCTCGCTGCCCGGGATGGACGTCTCCGTGCCCGCGCTGTCCGAGAAGGACATCGAGGACCTCGAATTCGCCTTGAAGCTCGGCGTGGATTTCATCGCGCTGTCGTTCGTCCGCTCGCCCTCGGACGTGGAGCTGGTGCACGACATCATGGACCGCGTCGGCCGTCGCGTGCCCGTGGTCGGCAAGCTCGAGAAGCCGGAGGCCATCGACAACCTCGAGGCCATCGTCCTGGCCTTCGACGCCATCATGGTGGCGCGCGGCGACCTCGGTGTGGAGCTGCCCCTGGAGCAGGTGCCGCTGGTACAGAAGCGGGCTATTCAGATGGCGCGCGAGAACGCCAAGCCGGTCATCGTGGCCACCCAGATGCTGGAATCCATGATCACCAACTCGCGGCCCACCCGCGCCGAGGCCTCCGATGTGGCCAACGCGGTGCTCGACGGCGCGGACGCGGTCATGCTCTCCGGTGAGACCTCCGTCGGCGCGTACCCGATCGAGGCCGTGCGCACCATGGCCCGCATCGTGCACGCCGTGGAGAGCGAATCCTCCACCCGGGTGCCGCCGCTGACCCATGTGCCGCGGACCAAGCGCGGCGTCATCTCCTACGCCGCCCGCGATATCGGCGAGCGCCTCAATGCCAAGGCGCTGGTCGCCTTCACGCAGTCCGGTGACACGGTGCGCCGCCTGGCCCGCCTGCACACCCCGCTGCCGCTGCTGGCCTTCACGCCGCAGCCGGAGATTCGCAGCCAGCTCGCATTGACCTGGGGCACCGAGACTTTCATCGTGCCGAGGGTGGCCGATACCGACGAGATGATCCACCAGGTCGACAACGCGCTGCTGTCCATCGGCCGGTACAAGAAGGGCGATCTGGTGGTGATCGTGGCCGGGTCCCCGCCGGGAACCGTCGGCTCCACCAATATGATTCACGTCCACCGGATCGGCGAGGAGGACCACTGAGTTGAGCGCGTCACTGGGCGAAACGGTCGGCGAGGCGGGCGCGCTGGCCCGCTCGGCCGATCTGGAAGTGCTGTTGGAGCTGCTGGATCTGGAAGAAGCCGGGCCGGACATCTTCATCGGTCACCATCCGGACAAGGTGTGGAGTCGCACCTTCGGCGGACAGCTGGTCTCGCAGGGGCTGATCGCCGCGGGCCGCACCGTCGGACCGGGTCGCCCGGTGCACGCCGTCAACGCGCATTTCGTGCGCGGCGGCGATCCCAAGAAGCCGATCGAGTACCGCGTCGACCGGCACCGCGACGGGCGCTCGTTCGCCAATCGCACGGTGACGGCCATGCAGGACGATCAGGAGCTGTTCGTCATGCTGGCGGCGTTCCAGGACTACGGCAAGGGCCTCGAGCACGGCACGCCGCTGCCCGAGGTGCCGGATCCGGATACGCTGCCGCGCGTGGAGGAGTCCTTCGCCGGACTCGAGGACCGCCTCGAAATGTTCGTCAACGCACCGCATCCCATCGATATGCGCTACACCAACGATCCGGCGTGGATTCTCAAGGGCACGGGGGAGAAGCTCAACCACAACCGGGTGTGGATGCGCACCGACGGCGCGCTGCCCGACGATCCGATGATTCACGTTGCGGCGCTGGCGTATTCGTCCGACACCACGGTGCTGGACTCCATCATCACCACGCACGGTCTGTCGTGGGGATTGGATCGCATCATCGCGGCGACGGTGAACCACTCCATCTGGTTCCACCGGCCGTTCCGGTTCGACGACTGGGCGCTGTACGCGACCGAATCGCCGGTGGCGGCGGGGTCGCGCGGGCTGGCGCGCGGTCACTTCTATTCGCGCACAGGGGAATTGCTCGCCACGACGGTGCAGGAAGGCGTGATCCGGCACTTCCCGTCGCGGCGCTGAGTCGCGGAGCGCGAACTTCTGGCCGCACCGCACGAACTTCTGGCCGCATTGCACGAACTTCTGTCAGGGCCTCGGCGAATGCGCCGGGGCCCTGACGTATTCGGCCGGTGGATCGCGCTCAGATGAGTTCGCGGTTCTCTTCCAGGTCGAAACCCTCGCGCTGCAAGGCCCGAATCACATAGGGGAACGGCTGATCGGCCGAGAGCCCGAGGACCAGGCGCTGCTCCAGGCGGTCGATGGCCGCCTTGGTGAGCAGGCGGGCATCACCGACCAGGCTCAGCGCGATCTCGTAGGTGTGTCGGTCGTCCGGCTCCACACCGGGATGATCGAGCCGCCATTGGGTTTCGAGCACCGTGTGGGTGGGGTCGTCCCCCTCCACCGGTAGCGTGAACCGCCAGGCGAACAGATCGCGATCGGCCACATGCTCGTCCACGACCCGGCAGACGATGCCTACCACGCGGTCGAGCAGCTGCGGTGTCACGAAAACATGGAGCGAAACATCCGAAATTCGTTTCGGCATGTCCTTCAGTCCTGTTCGGTGTGTGGTGAAGTACCCGCGGGGAGTGTAATCCCTTACCGGACGTTTACGGCAGACAGGTCCATTGACACGCGGTGTTCGCTTGTGAGTTTCCGCCCTAGTGGCGCGAAGACGCAACCCGCTGGCCGGAATCCGCAACCGGTTGTTCCGGTTTGCCGGAGTGCGCGGGCTTTTCGGTCGCGATGGCGGGTTGCGCGCCGGTGTCGGCGTGTTTCGGATCGCGCCCGCCCGGCAGGACCAGCAGGGCGGGGCGGGGATTACCGGCGTCATCGGCGGTCGCGCGAGGGTGGATGGTCGCCTCGGGATGCTGATGCGCGTGTAGCGCGAACAGCAGCGGCACCAGCGCTTCCGCGATGCGGTCGCCCACTTCGCAATACGCCTGCGGGGACAGGCCGACCGGGTCGGCGATGTTCTCGCGGCCGACCAGCGCCAGATCGTGGCGGGCCTGATTCAGCGCGGCCACCGTGCGCGCGCCGCTGACCTTCGCGATGCGGTAGGCCTCGAGCAGCGTGAAGGTGTGTGGCGCGGCGGAGGGTTCGATCTCGCAGACCTTGTCGCGGATCTGCTCGGTCATGGTGAGGATCATGTCGGCGCGGCGCACCATCTCCGGTTTCAGCCTGCGCGCCTTGAAGCCGCTGGCGTCGCCGCCGAGGCCCTCGATGGTCTGTGCCGCAAGCGGTTCCACCGGGAATCCGACCAGGGCGCGCACACCCGCGCTCTCGACCGTGAGATCGCGCCACCGGTGTTCGGCGGCCACGGCGAGGGTGAGCCGTTCCGCGATCACGGATCGACAGACATTGCCAGAGCAGACGAACAGGACGTGCATGGTGCGAAGGGTAGGCCGCCCGCGTCGCCGCCGAAATGAATCCGTGACCGAATCACACCCTGTGACGAGGATGTTCATCTGGCGGTCTCGTGTCGGTTGCCCGGTGTTCGCGCGGTACGCCGAAACCGGCCCGGAGCAAGGCTTTCGGGGCGCGCGCGACGGGTGCGTCAGGAGCGATAGTAGCTGTCCTCGTCGACCACCGGCGCGACCGTGGGGTCGGCCCCGCGCACCCGGCCTCGGGTGGAGAACATGCGGCCGCGGGCGGCGACGGTCGGCGCGAATCTCGCCATACCGGTCGCCGGGGTCATATCGTCGTAGACCGAATCGAAGCCGCCGCGCGCGAAATACGCCTCGTGCCAGAAGCCGGTGCCGCCCGAATCGCGCAGGAAGCCCTGCCACCACTGGCGGTGCGGGTCGGAGCGGGTCCACTTCTCCAGGCTCTCGAGGTCGCGCCAGTACTGGCGTGCGCCCCAATGCGGCGGGAACAGCGACCAGACGATGTCCTCGTGCGACAGCAGGCCGTCGGGCTTGCCGCGGTGAGAACTGTAGAGCTTGGGGCCGACGCCGAGCAGGCGCAGGATGCCGCGTGGTCGGCGCACCCGCATACCCAGGTAGATGACGACCAGGTCGGGGTAGTCCGACAGGTCCACCGTCAGCCGGTTCACACGCACGCGTCGCCCTCCAGGATGAGTCTCTGTACGGGGATACGGATGGGCGGCGTGCGCGGTTCAATCGGTGGGATTCGCCAGGGGGCTGGACGGCGTCGCGGGGTTACAGTGGAGATTCACTCAGCGCTTCCGAGGAGGAAGCATGGCCAATATCGTGATGACCGGTGGCACTTCGGGTTTCGGCGCGATCGCGGCCGAGCGGCTGGTCGCCGCGGGGGACAACCGGCTGCTGGTGGGTGCGCGCCGAACGGTTCCGGCCGGTGAGGCGATACCGCTGGAGTTGCGGGAACTCGACTCCGCGCGGATGTTCGCGGCGACGGTGCGGGAACGGTTGGGCGGCAGCCCCATCGATGCCCTGGTGCTCAATGCCGGTGTCATCCGACCCGATGCCGACGACCGCACCCTGGACGGCTTCGAGACCACCTTCGCCGTCAACCACCTCGCCCAGTATCTGGTGTCGCGCCTGCTGCTGCCCGACCTGGCGGAAACGGCGATCGTCATCCTCACCACGAGCGGGACCCACGACCCCGCCACCGGCGCGAGTCTGGTGCCACCCCGCCACGCCGACGCCGAACTGCTCGCGCACCCCGAACGCGATCCCGACCGTGACTCGCGGCCACGCAAGGCGGGCGAGCACGCCTACACCGCCTCCAAACTCTGCGCGGTGCTCACGGCGCGGTCCCTGTCCGAGCAGCGCGAGGGCCTGACGGCGTTGGCCTACGATCCGGGCCAGGTCTTCGGCACCGGCCTGGCCAAGAACCTCTCGCTCCCGCTGCGAACGGCCTGGTCGCTCTTCGGCACGCCGCTCGGCTGGCCGCTACGCCAGTTCAGCCCCACCATGAACACCCGCCACGCGGCCGGAAAAGCCTTGGCCGACTTGGCACTGCGCGTCACACCGCCCCCGCCGGGCCACCTCTACGCCGCGCTCCGCCGCGGCCACCTCACCTGGCCCGACCTCTCCGATCTGGCCCGCGACGACAAGCGCGCGCTCGCCCTGTGGACCGACAGCGCCGGACTCGTCGGCCTGCCGGACTGACGCGCGCCGGGGCATCCGCTACGTTGCCGTGCGTGACCATCAACCATGACGCGCTCGTCGACGAAATCCACACGCTGCACGCCGATCTCGCCAGCTGGCTGGGCACTCCCGACAGCGCCGACGCCCTGGAGCGGTTCATCGCGCAGACGCACCCCGATTTCTCCATGGTCAACGTCGACGGTGGTGTCGTACGCCGTGAGTCCCTGTGCGAGGGTCTGCGTAGCGCGGGCCACGCCGCGCCCGGCCTCACGATCGACATCGTCGACCTCGAGGTCCTGCACACCTCGGCCGAGAGCGCGGTGGCGCGGTTCAAGGAAATCCACCACACCCCGCATGGCCCGACGGCCCGCCTGACCACCGCCCTCCTACTGCCCGCCCCCGCCGCCCGCAACGGCCTGCTCTGGCGCACCGTCCACGAAACCCCCACGACCCCTTGAGATGTCGTCGGCGGAACCGGCCGCCTCGGTCTCCGATCGGGTGAGCGTGGCGTGCTCGGCGGAGGTGCGCTCAGCCGCCGCCGGGCTGGCGGTCGCGTGTGCGGCGAAGGTCGGTTCGGCCCCCACCGTCGCGGTGGCCGCGTGTTCGCTGGTGCTCGGTTCGGCTTCTGCCGTGGCGGTGGTCGGCTGTTCGGTGGAGGTCGGTTCGGCCACTGCCGCGGCGGTGGCCGCGTGTTCGGTCGAGGTCGGTTCGACCTCTGCCGTGGCGGTCGTGTCTTCGGTGGGGGTCGGATCAGCCTCCGCCCGGACGACGGCCTGTTGGTCGGCGGAGGGCAGCGCGGTGTCCGCCGCGGCAGCCGCGCGCTCGGTGCCGCTTGCCTCGACCTCGGGAGTGATCGCGTCCGCCACGACCGCGTCCGCCGCGACCTGCGCCCGCATGGACACCGTCTCCCCATCCGACAGCGATTCCAACTCCCCGCGCATCTGGGCGATGCGCGCCGCGAGTTCTTCGGTGAGGGTCCGCAGTTCCCCGCGCAGTTCGGCGATTTCGGCGGCGAGCACATCGCGTTCCTGTTCGCGCTCGATCAAATTGGCGCGCTGGATCTCGATGGTGTCGTTCATGGCCGCCAATTGCCGGTCGGCCCCCTTCAGCCGCCATTCGATAATCGCCCGCCGATCCACCGACTGGCTGGCATTGGACACCCACTCCACCACGTAATCCAGCCACTGCGCCGGTTTGGGCATTTTCTCGTTCTCGTCCCACCCCTTGCGCAGCGCCGTCTTCGCGGAGATCACCCGCTCCGCCCCCAACCCCTCCACCGGCGCGTTCATCTGCACATGACTGAGCTTCCCCAAACTCGTCACGACCGCCGTCAGCCGATATCGCCCCACCAAATGCATCCGCAACTCCGCGGCCCCCCGCCCATCCGCATCCATAGCCCCCAACCAAGGCCCATCCGCCACCTCGATAATCGACTCCAACACCCCCAGCTGCCCCACCCCCCGCCGCAGCCGAGTAGCCCGCCGCCGTAGATCCTCGGTCGTATCGGTCATCTGGTCCCAATGCACCCACCGAATATATCCGCGCCCGCCGCCACTCCCCGCCAACCAACAAGATCACCAGGTACTGGTGGCGGCATCGCCCGAGAGCCCGCCGCCACCAGTACCTGGTGAACGCTCCTTCTATTTCAGGGCGACGCGGGCGCCTCCGGAGAACATCGAGTCGTGGAATTCGATGGCGACGGGGTCGGTCCCGGCCGGGACGTCGAAGGCGATCGCGACGGGGACCTTGTTCCCGGGGTTGATCTCCGTGGCGATCACGTTCGTGTTGATATTCGCCTCGGCCATACTGTCATTGGTGAACTGTTTGCCCTGGGCGTCGATCAATTTCTGATTCTCGCCGAAGTAGGTCTGCGGTTTGTCTCCGATGTTCGTGACGTCAACGCGCACAACGATGTACACGCCCTGAGCGTCTTTCTTCATATAAGGGTTGTCGCCCACCGACCCCGCGGGTTCATCGACCCCGGTGACCACGAACTCGAACTTCCCATCCCGCACCGCCGACCCGACCGGAGCGACCTCGGCGGTCGCCTTCTCCGGCGCGGAATCCTTGTCCGACATGGCGAGGATCCCGAAGCACCCCCCACACAACAGAATCATCCCCCCGGTGATCCCAAGGATCACCCACAAAACGGTCCTACTCTTCCGCCGAGGCGGCTGCGGATATTGCCCCGAACCAGGTTGCTGAGGCGGCTGCGGATAGTTCATCGAAACCCCTAGAGATAGGCAGGGTCACCCCTGAAATTGCGACAGCGTTGCTGTGTACAGGGCAAATCCACCCCCACCACCCGGGCGTTAGCTCCCTGTGCAGTTCAGTGGCACAAAATGTCAGTCGACCAAGCAGTCGCAAGGCAATGCTGGCGAATCGCTGTGCCTCAGAAGAAGTTCCGTCTCCAGCCGCTCGACGGGAAGGCGAATACGTAAGCGGTGCAACGGATGTCCGAGAATCCTCCGATTCCGATCCCGGTTGCCCCCATGCCGCGCTGGACACGAGGGAAGGACCCACATCCCCGCCCCGGCCCCCCGGAAAACAGAACGGCGGGCATGATCACCGATCATGCCCGCCCATTGGTGCCGAGTGTGGGACTCGAACCCACACGTCCTTCCGGACAACGGTTTTTGAGACCGTCGCGTCTGCCAGTTCCGCCAACCCGGCGCACCGGGAGAAAACTATAGCGGGTGTACCACTCGTAAACCTAACCACGCCCGGGAAGTGGGTTCTACGTTGTGATACTGGTCGGTTTGCGCTGGGTAGATGGGTTGTGACGGGAGGTGGGCGGTACTCTTTGGGTTACTCGGGTGCGTGCCGATCCGGCGAGGGTGGCGCAGGACGAGGTGCATCGGGTGTAGGTATCGGAAGCGACAGGGGTTCATCTATGGGAACGACAGCAGGGGGCGCGGGCGCGAAGAAAGAGGCCGCGCCGTCCACCCCCAAGCGGGTGGTGGTCGCCGAGGACGAGGCGCTCATCCGGATGGATCTCGTCGAGATGCTCTCCGAGGAGGGCTATCACGTGGTCGGTGAGGCGGGGGACGGACAGCAGGCCGTGGATCTGGCCGAGGAGTTGCGGCCCGATCTGGTGATCATGGATGTGAAGATGCCGCGGCGCGACGGGATCGACGCCGCCGCCGAGATCGCGTCGAAACGGCTTGCGCCAGTGGTGATCCTGACCGCCTTCAGTCAGCGCGACCTGGTGGAGCGGGCGCGCGACGCGGGCGCGATGGCCTACCTGGTGAAGCCGTTCACCAAGTCGGACCTGGTTCCAGCCATCGAATTGGCGGCCAGCCGCTTCCACGAGATCACCGCGCTCGAGGGTGAGGTCGCCAATCTGGCCGACCGGCTCGAGACGCGCAAACTGGTCGAGCGCGCCAAGGGGGTGCTCATGCAGACGCAGGGTCTGTCCGAGCCGCAGGCGTTCAAGTGGATCCAGCGCACCGCCATGGACCGCCGCACCACCATGAAGGCGGTTGCCGAAGTGGTGCTGGAGAATCTCGCACCGAAGTAATAGAGCACGGCTATGTTGCCGGGGACGGTGCGGAAGCATTAATGCCCCGGTAACACCAACCGGAAAATAGTTTGTCTCGATGTCACATGCATGATCCGAATGTGATGCGCAGCTAACGCGGTGGGGATATGTTCTGACCGGGCCGACAGATGAGGCGGCCCCCTCGGCGAGCCGGGGGTGCACAGAACATAGAGGTGAATCGTGCTTGGTTCAATGACGCGCACGTCTTCCCTGCGGCGCGTACGCATGGCACGCGTAGTGGTCATCGGGGCGGCGACCGTGCTCGCCCTGGCGGGGTGTAGCAGCAAATCGACCGACAACGGTCCCGAAAGTGCCGGGGGCCTGTCCATCAAACCGCTGGTGCAGGTCGACCTCGACGGTAAAGAGGTTCCGGCCGCGGATACCTCCGCCGCCGCCGACCCCGCCGGTGACGGCAAGGCCAAATGCGCACCCACGTCCATCGCCATGGCGGGTCCGCTCACCGGTCCGAACGCCAACCTGGGCCTGAACATCGTGCGCGGCGTGAAGCTGGCGCTCGACGAGCACAACAAGGCCAACAAGGACTGCCAGGTCACCCTCAAGGAGTTCGATACCGAGGGCAACCCGCAGAAGGCCACCCAGGTGATCCCGACGATCATCAACGATCCGTCGATCGTGGCGCTGATCGGCCCGACCTTCTCCGGTGAGACCAAGGCGACCGGTCAGGTGCTCAGCGACGCCGGACTGCTGGCGCTGACCCCGTCGGCGACCAACGTCTCGCTCACCCAGAACGGCTGGAAGACCTTCTTCCGCGGCCTCGGCAACGACGGCATCCAGGGTCCGGCGGTTGCCAAGTATCTGCTCGGCACCGGCAAGTACAAGAAGATCTGCGTCGCCGCCGACAACACCGATTACGGTGTGGGCCTTGCCAAGACGCTCACCGAGACCCTCGGTGCGACCGCCGATCCGAGCTGCGCGGTGAACGTGAAGGAAGGCGACAAGGACTTCTCCGCCGCCGTCTCCAAGCTGGCCGCCGCCAAGCCGGACGCCATCTACTACGCGGGCTACTACGCCGAGGCGGCCCCGTTCGTCCAGCAGCTGCGCTCCGGCGGCGTCACCGCCACCTTCATCTCCGACGACGGC
This sequence comes from Nocardia sp. NPDC050406, assembly GCF_044459025.1. Taxonomy (NCBI): domain Bacteria; kingdom Bacillati; phylum Actinomycetota; class Actinomycetes; order Mycobacteriales; family Nocardiaceae; genus Nocardia; species Nocardia sp. NPDC050406. The sequence goes on from NZ_JBITIM010000002.1 coordinate 2,050,090, forward strand.
ACCAAGGACGTCGAGTTCGTGAAGCAGGCGGGCGACGCGTCCAAGGACGCCGTGCTCTCGTGCCCGTGTGGTCCGGCCCCGGACAAGTTCGCCGAGGACTACAAGGCGCTCAGCGGTTTCGAGGCGGGCACCTACTCCACCGAGGGTTACGACCTGACCACCATCGTGTTGAAGGGCCTCGCGGCGGGCAAGGCCACGCGCGCCGACATGGTCGAGTACGTCCGCACCTACCAGGGCCAGGGTCTGGCCCGCGAGTACAAGTGGGGTCCCACCGGTGAGTTGGAGAAGGCGCTGATCTGGATGTACGAGGTCAAGTAGCCCTTCGAAGTTCGGAAACAGCGTGTGCCGGGAGTCCGGCGGGCTGAGTACCGCGACCCGCCGGTTCCCGGCACACGCGTTTTTCCACGACGGCGAGAGTAACGAATGAGTTCATCCGCATTGATCGATGCGACCCTGTTGGCGAACGGGTCGATCGATTTCAACGTCTCGGGTGTGGTCGACCAATTCTGGCGACTGACCGTGGACGGTTTGGCCTACGGCTCGATTTACGCACTGGTCGCCGTGGGATACACCCTGGTTTACGGTGTGCTCCGGCTGATCAATTTCGCCCATTCGGAAATATTCATGGTGGGAATGTTCGGCCAATACGTGGGCCTCATGGTGCTCGGATTCGGGCCCAGCGGAAATGTGTATTCCCAAGGTATCGCCCTCACCGTCGTGTACCTGATCGTGGCGATGCTGTTCGGTATGGCGGTCGCGGGCGGCGCGGCCGTCGGATTGGAGCGGGTGGCCTATCGGCCGCTGCGCAAACGCGGCGCGAAACCGCTCATCTTCCTGATCACCGCGATCGGCATGTCCTTCGTGCTCCAGGAATTCGTGCACTACGTGCTGCCGAAGGTCTGGCCCGGCCTGGGCGGCACCAATGCCCAGCAGCCGATCATGCTGGTGCGTCAGAGCGAGCAGTTCCAGATCTTCGGGGCCTCGGTCACCAATGTGACGCTGGTGATCATCCTCTCGGCGCTGGTGCTGGCGCTGGTCACCGAAATGCTCATCAACAGAACGAAATTCGGCCGCGGTATCCGCGCGGTCGCCCAGGATCCCGATACCGCGACGCTCATGGGCGTCTCGCGGGAGCGGGTCATCATGCTGACCTTCCTCATCGGCGGTGTGCTCGCCGGTGCCGCCGCGCTGCTGTACACCCTCAAGGTGCCCAACGGCATCATCTACTCCGGCGGATTCATTCTGGGCATCAAGGCCTTCAGCGCCGCCGTGCTCGGCGGTATCGGCAATCTGCGCGGCGCGCTGCTGGGCGGTCTGCTGCTGGGTCTGGCGGAGATGTACGGCCAGATTCTCTTCGGCACCGAATGGCGAGACGTGGTCGCCTTCGTACTGCTGGTCGCGGTGCTCATGTTCCGGCCGACCGGCATTCTGGGCGAGAGCTTGGGGAGGGCCCGGGTATGACCGAGACGACGAAGACCCCGGCCGCCCCGACGCCACCGCAGCGTCCCATGCGCGGTGTCGGTGACGCGTTGCGTTCGTGGTGGGGCGGATTGTCGCGTCCCGCGCAGTGGGGGATCGGCGTGCCCGCCATCCTGGTGCTGGCGTTGCTGCCGCTGTTCCCGCCGCCGCTGTTGAACACCCCGGGCACCAGTTTCGGCGGTGTGATGGCGCAGTTCGCCATGTACGCGCTCATCGCCATCGGCCTGAATGTCGTTGTGGGACAGGCGGGTCTGCTCGACCTCGGCTATGTCGGCTTCTATGCCGTCGGGGCCTATACGGTCGGTCTGCTCACCAGTCCGAACAGTCCGTGGAACCAGACCGACGGCGGCTGGCTCAACACCAAGTGGGCGTGGCTGGCGTGTGTGCCGTTGGCGATCATGCTGACGGCGGTCTCGGGTCTGATCCTCGGCACGCCGACGCTGCGGTTGCGCGGCGACTACCTCGCCATCGTCACCCTCGGTTTCGGCGAGATCGTGCGGCTGCTGGCCGACAATCTCGGCGATCTGACCAATGGCAGCCTCGGGCTCTCCGGTATCGCGTATCCGCGGCTGGGGGAGTCGGAGGAGACCGCCGGTGGCTACTTCTCCTCGGGCAACCTCGGTGACTCGGAGAGCGGAAACCTGTTGGACCGGGCCAACTCCGGCACCTGGTGGTTCTGGCTCGGCATGGTGCTGGTGATCATCGTCCTGCTGATCGTCGGCAATCTGGAGCGCAGCCGGGTCGGTCGCGCGTGGGTGGCCATTCGCGAGGACGAGGACGCCGCCGAGGTCATGGGCGTGCCCGCCTTCAAGTTCAAGCTGTGGGCGTTCACCATCGGCGCGGCGATCGGCGGGCTGTCCGGCGCGCTGTACGCGGGCCAGGTGCAGTTCATCAATCCGACGGGCTTCAACATCATCAACTCGATGCTGTTCCTGTGCGCGGTGGTGATCGGCGGTCAGGGCAACAAGCTCGGCGTGCTGGTGGGCGCGTTCCTCATCGTGTACCTGCCCAACCGATTCATGTCGGTGGAGTTGGGTGGACAGTCGCTGGGCGACTACAAGTATCTGTTCTTCGGTCTCGCGTTGGTGGTGGTGATGATCTTCAAGCCGCAGGGTCTGTTCCCGGTGCGACAGCGGCTCCTCGCCTACGGGCGGCAGGTGTACCGGGCGGTGCGCAAACCCACCGAACCGGGCTCGGCGGCCGGAGCGGCGCAGTGACCGGGCCGGGCGCGGGTGGCGCGCTGTTCGACAACGAGGATATGGCGGCGGGGTACACCGAGGCTCCGGAGGTGGAGAGCGCCGGGACCGTGGATGTCACCGAGGTGATGCCGGAACTGGCGGACGCCGCCGCCGTGGCGGAGGCGGTCGCCACCGACCGCGAGATCGAAACCGCCGTCGGCGCACCGCTGTTGCGCACCGACGAGCTGACGGTGCGGTTCGGTGGTCTCACCGCGTTGGACAAGGTGAGCTTCGAGATTCGGCGCGGGGAGATCCTCGGACTCATCGGTCCGAATGGCGCGGGCAAGACGACCTGCTTCAACGCCATCACCGGGGTGTATCGGCCCAGTGGCGGCACGGTGTTCTTCGACGGGCATCCGCTCACCAAGACCAAACGCAACCAGATCACGCGGCTCGGTATCGCGCGCACCTTCCAGAACATTCGATTGTTCGGGGAGATGACCGCTTTGGAGAATGTGATCGTGGGAACCGATGCGCGGCACCGCACTTCGGTGCCCGGGGCGGTGTTCCGGACGCGGCGGCATCGGGCGGAGGAGCGTGCCGCCATCGAAAAGGGTATGGCGCTGCTGGAATTCGTGGGTATCGCGCCGCGGGCGGTCGAGAAGGCGCGCAATCTCTCCTACGGTGATCAGCGTCGCCTGGAGATCGCGCGCGCTCTGGCGACCGAGCCGAAGCTGCTGTGCCTGGACGAACCGGCCGCCGGATTCAATCCCAGCGAGAAGTCGGCGCTGATGGATCTGATCCGTAAGATCCGCGACGACGGGTTCACGGTGCTGCTCATCGAGCACGATATGCGCCTGGTCATGGGCGTCACCGACCGGATCGTGGTGTTGGAGTTCGGGCGCAAGATCGCCGATGGGCTGCCCGCGGAGATTCGGGAGAATCCGGCGGTGATCAACGCGTATCTCGGTGTGCCGGATACGGATTCGGAGTCCGCCGAGGGCACGCAAGAGTCGGCACCGGCTGCTTCGGGCGAGGTCGATCCCGCACCTGTCCCCGAAGGTGGGGCCAAGGCGGAGCCGGTCGCCCTCACCAAGGGCGAAGCGGAGCCACAGCGCCGCGCCGCCGACGCGACTCCGCTGTTGCAGGTCGAGGACATGGTCGTCAACTACGGCAGAATCCAAGCCCTGCACGGTGTTTCGCTCGACGTGGGTTCGGGCGAGCTGGTGACGCTGCTGGGTGCGAACGGTGCGGGCAAGACCACCACCATGCGCGCCCTGTCGGGTCTGCTCCCGCTGACCAAGGGGCGAATCCTGTTCGACGGCCAGGACATCACTCGGATGAAGGCTCACGAACGCGTCCTCGCCGGGCTGATCCAAGCCCCCGAGGGCCGCGGTGTCTTCCCCGGTATGACCGTTCAGGAAAACCTCGACATGGGTTGCTACGCAAGGCCCTTCAAGCAGAAGCAGGAGTACGACAGAACCCTCGACTGGGTCTTCGAGCTGTTCCCCCGCCTGGCGGAACGCCGCCGTCAAGTAGGCGGCACCCTTTCCGGCGGTGAACAGCAGATGCTCGCCATAGCCCGAGCCCTCATGGCCCGCCCGAAGCTGCTGCTTCTCGACGAGCCGTCAATGGGGTTGGCTCCCATGGTGATCCAGCAGATCTTCCGCATCATCACTGAGATCAACACCCAGGGCACCACGGTCCTGCTGGTGGAACAAAACGCCCAGCAGGCCCTAACCCGCAGCGACCGCGCCTACATTCTCGAAACGGGCGAGGTCACCAAAACCGGCCACGGCTCCGCCCTCCTCGAGGACTCCGCCGTCAAAGCCGCCTATCTGGGCGTCGGCTGATTCAGTACGCAGGAAGGGCCGGTCACTCCCGAGTGACCGGCCCTTCGTCTTGCAGGGGCGACAGGACTTGAACCTGCAACCTGCGGTTTTGGAGACCGCTGCTCTGCCAATTGAGCTACGCCCCTTCGCTGCGCGAACACAGTACCAAGCGACGGCGTCCAAGGCGAAATCGTTTCGCGGCCCCCCGAGTGACCGTGTCCGACCGCGGTGTGTCAGTCCGAGTCGCCGGTAGCCGTTTGTGAGCCGGTGCTGACATTGGCGGTATTCGACTGTCCGCCAATGTTTCCCACGGCCACGTTCGAATGGTTGAAGATCGTGGAGTTGTTGATCTGGGACACCATCTCCTCGAAGCCTCGCGCCACGAGTCCCCGTTCCTCCAGGAACTGGCGTACCGCGCTCAACATCCGCCGCTCCATGATCTTCAGATAGCGGTCGCGGTCCGACTCCTGAAAGAGGTTGTTGAGCCGCGTGCCCGCGGCGAACTCTCGGATGCTCGTGGCGGAGCCGAAGGTGGCGGCGGCCTGTGTGGGCGTGCTCCACGAGACGGGTGCCGCGGCGGACCTTTCCCGCATTCCGCGCAGCACGTCGAGGAGGCGGGACGGCATGGTGGTCGGCAACAGCGCGAGCCGGGCGAGCGCCCTGCCCATGGAGCGCAGTTCCAGCATGGTCGGGGGATCGTCGACGCGCCGAAAATCGGCGGCCACGGGCGGCAGCACGAACGCATGCCACTCCAGCACCAGCATTTGTTCCTCGCGCCCCACATGCAGATACCCGGCGACCGCCAATTGCCGTGCCCACCCCTCGATTCGGTAGCACTGATAGAAGCGGGCCGATTCGGGTGAGTTGTCGGCCAGGCGATTCCAATCCTGTTCCGGCAGCCACGGGTGAATGCCGTTCAGCAGCTGCGACATGACGACCTCGAACTCGGCGGCGTCGGGAAGCTCCGCCGCCGCCAGCATCACCCACCGGCTGATCTCGAGTTCGGTGAATCGGTAGCCCGGTGCCAGATCCGTGCCGTCGCGCAGTTTCGCCATCTCCTTGGCCACGTGCTGCTGAAGGTCCGACGGTCGGAACGCGGCGCTGGGCGCGTCACCACGCGACGTGCTCGGTGCGCTCTGCTCCGCCGGATGCAGCTCGAAGGCCGCCGACCAAGCCCGCACCCGAGTCCCCGCCCCGACGAACGGGTTACCGCCGCGATAGACGACGACCTCGTCGGATCCCTGCCCCATTCGGCGCAGATCATCGTCGGCGATACGCCGCAACCGGTCCGCGTACGGCGCGCACGCCTTCACCACCGCCTCACGCACCGGGGCGTCCGGGCGATAGTCGGCCAAGCCGTACCAGGCCGTAGCGGTGCTCCACGGCAGATACTCGCCGACGATCAGAATCGCGTACATGACGGGCACGAGCAGCAGACCGCCCACGACCCACAGCGCGACAGGTATCGAGGCGGCGATCACGCCCACGACGAGTGCCACCGGCGCGAGCAGCACCAGCCACACCAACGACGAGATAGACCACATCGCGGCCGTGACCAGCCACAACTGCCCCGGCTCGTCGAATCCGACCCCGAACCGCCGCAACGCCTGCGACCGGGCCACCCCCAGCGCGACAGCCGAACAGACACGCCAACTGAACGCCGACACGAACCATGCGAACACAACCGGCAGCGCCACCACGGTCAACAGCAAAAACAAAACCACCAGAACCGCGTTCACACCCCGCCGCCGGGCCCGCGCCGCAACCGCCTCCCGCAGAACGACCTCGGCACGAATCCCCGGAGACGGCGGAATAGCCCGAACCGGCGCCCCGAGGAACTCCTCGACAAGATCATCCGCCAACCGGTCGTCAAGATGCACCGCCGCCGCGAGAAACCGAGTGGCATGATCAGCCCGCACGGTAGTAGGAAACGCCACAAGACCCCCCTGGCCCATGAAATTAATTGGCGCACAGAAAATTACCAAGATCCGAACGAAATCGCAGCGCCGCCGAGAACACCGAGCCGTCTTGGCCGCGCCTCGGCCCGGTGGAGCATGGTTCGACGATACGGTTGTGCCCGGTGCGTGGGATTGTCGGTGCACGTCCCTAGACTCTGGGGCGTGACTCCTGCCTCTATCGATCAGCGTCCGAGTGCTGTGTCCGCCACCGAATCGGGGGAGCGGCCTACGCTGCTGTTGCTCGATGGGCATTCGATCGCGTATCGCGCGTTCTATGCCCTACCCGCGGAGAACTTCAAGACGCAGAGTGGGCAGACCACGAATGCGGTGTACGGGTTCACGGCGATGTTGATCAACCTGTTGCGGGATGAGAAGCCTACGCATGTGGCGGCGGCGTTCGATGTGAATCGGAAGACGTTTCGGACCGAGGCGTATCCGGAGTACAAGGCGAATCGGATCACCACGCCCGACGAGTTCCGGGGGCAGGTGGAGATCACCCGGGAGGTGTTGGGGGCGCTGGGGATTCCGACCATGGCGCTCGAGGGGTACGAGGCGGACGACATCATCGCCACGCTGACCACGCAGGCGGTGCCGCAGGGGTACCGGGTGCTGATCGTGTCGGGGGACCGGGATTCGTTGCAGCTGGTCAGCGACGATGTGACGGTGCTGTACCCGAAGAAGGGGGTCAGCGAGCTGACGCGGTTCACCCCGGCGGCGGTGGAGGAGAAGTACGGGCTCACACCGCAGCAGTATCCGGACTTCGCGGCGCTGCGCGGCGACCCGAGCGACAATCTGCCGGGCATTCCGGGCGTGGGGGAGAAGACCGCGGCCAAGTGGGTGCGCGAGTACGGGGATCTGGCCTCGCTGGTGGACAAGGTCGACACCGTCAAGGGCAAGGTCGGAGATGCCTTGCGCGCCAACCTCTCCAGCGTGGTGCTGAACCGGCAGCTCACCGAGATGATGCGCGACGTGCCGCTGCCCTACACCCCGGACCAGCTGGCCATGCAGCCGTGGGACCGCGAGAAGATCCACACCCTCTTCGACGACCTCGAATTCCGGGTGCTGCGCGACCGGCTCTTCGACACCCTCTCGCCCGTGGAGCCCGAAGCCGAGTCCGGCTTCGAGATCAGCGGCGGCGCACTGACTCCCGGAGCCGTCGCCGACTGGCTGGCCGATCACGCCAAAGCCGGTCAGCGCCATGGCGTTTCGGTGGTCGGCGTGGGCAGCCCGGTGCACGGCGACACCAAGGCCATCGCCATCGCGGCCGCCGACGGCGAGGGCGGCTACCTCGACGTGCACGCGCTGACCCCGGAAGACGAAGCCGCACTGGGTGCTTGGCTCGCCGACCCGGACACGTTCAAGGCCCTGCACGAGGCCAAATCCGCCATGCACGCGCTGCACGGTCGCGGCTGGACCCTCGGCGGCCTCACCAGCGACACCGCGCTCGCCGCCTACCTGGTGCGGCCCGGCCAGCGCACCTTCACCCTCGACGACCTGTCGCTGCGCTACCTCAAGCGCGAACTGCGCGTCGAGGACTCCGGCGAGACCCAGCTGTCGCTGCTCGACGACGAGGATCAGGTCGACGAGGAGATCGCCAAGACCGAGATCATGCGCGCCCAAGTGGTTTCCGACCTCGCGACCGTCTTCGACGACGAACTCGAGCGCATCGAATCCACCGCGCTGCTCGGCGATATGGAGCTGCCGCTGCTGACCGTGCTGGCCGATCTGGAGCAGGCCGGTATCGCGGTCGACTCGGAGAAGCTCGAGGAATTGCAGCGCAAATTCGCCGACCGCGTCGCCGAGGCCGCCAATGCCGCCTACGGCGTGATCGGCAAGCAGATCAACCTCGGCTCGCCGAAACAGTTGCAGGTGGTGCTGTTCGACGAACTCGACATGCCCAAGACCAAGCGCACCAAGACCGGCTACACCACCGATGCCGACGCGCTGGAGGGGCTCTACGAGAAGACCCAGCACCCGTTCCTGCAACACCTGCTCGAACACCGCGACGCCACCCGCCTCAAGGTGACCGTGGACGGCCTGCTCAAGTCGGTCGCCGACGACGGCCGCATCCACACCACCTTCAACCAGACCGTCGCGGCCACCGGACGCCTGTCGTCCACCGAGCCGAACCTGCAGAACATCCCGATCCGCACCGACACCGGCCGCCGCATTCGCGACACCTTCGTGGTGGGCCCCGGTTTCGAGTCGCTCATGACCGCCGACTACAGCCAGATCGAAATGCGGATCATGGCGCACCTGTCCAAGGACGAGGGACTCATCGAGGCCTTCAACTCGGGCGAGGACCTGCACACCTTCGTCGCCTCCAAGGCCTTCGACATTCCGCTCTCGGCGGTGGATCCGGAGATGCGCCGCCGTATCAAGGCCATGTCCTACGGCCTCGCGTACGGCCTGTCGGCCTACGGTCTGTCGCAGCAGCTGAAGATCAGCGCCGAAGAGGCGAAAGTGCAGATGGAGGTGTACTTCTCCCGCTTCGGCGCGATTCGCGACTACCTGCGCGACGCCGTGGTCCAGGCCACCAAGGTCGGCTACACCGAAACCCTCTTCGGCCGCCGCCGCTACCTGCCGGACCTGGACTCCAGCAACCGCCAGCGCCGCGAGGCCGCCGAACGCATGGCCCTCAACGCGCCCATCCAGGGCACGGCCGCCGACATCATAAAGGTCGCCATGATCGACACCCAGCGGGCCATCCGCGCGGCGGGCCTGAAGTCGCGCATGCTCCTGCAGATCCACGACGAACTCGTCTTCGAGGTCGCCCCCGGCGAGCGCGAAGCCCTGGAAACCCTTGCCCGCGAACACATGTCCAACGCCATCGAACTCTCCGTCCCCCTCGAGGTCTCGGTAGGCGTAGGCCGCAGCTGGGACGCCGCCGCGCACTGACATCCGCGAGGAGGAACTGGTGGCGGCATCGCGCGAGAGCGTCCCGCCACCAGTTCCCCCTGACCGCGCGGTACGTCAGGGGTGACGGTGCCTCACGGGTTTCCCCGGCGGATCAGTGGGGCACGAGGCTGCCGATGGTGGTGCAGGCGCGCGCGGTCGCGCGGCAGGTTCGCGCGCACTCTGTTTCCTGGAGTTCCTCGCACTGCCCCGCAATGTCGGCGCAGGCGTCGGCGGCGAGTTCGCACGACCACTGCGCCCACGGTGATTCGCGGTCCAGCAAATCCGCGGTCACCCGCGTCAGCTCGGCCAGATCGGTGAGCGCGGCGATGTGCCGGTGATCGGCGTGTGCGCCGCCGAGGTCGAGCGAGGTTCGAATCTGGCGCTCGCACACGCGGTGGCAGTCGAGCAGGTGGTCGATCGTGCTCTGGATTGTCGGATCGGTCATCGCGTCCCTCCAAGAGCGTTCGCTGTGGATTTGCCCATTGTCCGTCGCGGGGGTTCGAGGGGTGCGGAGGCGTGCCGGATGACCCGTGTCGAAAGTTACTCGTGGGTCGGTGCTTTATATGGTTGCTATCCCCGAGATGTCCCCTTAAGCTCGGTGCCGTGCCGAATCCCGCCTACAGCCGCAGCGCTGCGCGCCACGTCGCCGACCGCGACCGCGCCGCGCTTCTTCCGCTCACCGCGATGGTGGCTGTCGCGCGAATTCTCGTAGTAGCCCGCCGTAGCGGGGTCTGATTCGGACCGGCCCCCTCGCTGCGGCCACTCACGAAATCGCTTTGCGCTGGTCCCCTCTGCCATTCCACGGAAGATTCGGGAAGACCTCGTCCAACATGACCATCACATTGGATACACACACGTTCATCGCCGCCGCCCCCGCGAGCCTGCGGGCCGAGAGCAGTGGCCTCAGCCCCGCCGAGTTCCATGATCGGTACTGCGAATACGCGGGCCCGATCAAGCTCAGCGAATGGACGCCCATCGGCCAGCACGGCCCGGGCGGCCGCTACACCGCGACCCTCGAGATCGCCGACCACCTGCGCACCGTCGTCACGTCGGGCAACCCGGTGGCCACGCTGACCTCGGCCCTCTACGACGAGGGCTACCCGGTCGAAATCCTCGCGTTCCACCAGCGCCGCACCGAGAACGGCTTCGCCACCTTCGTGCAGTGCGAATTCAACGGCCGCCGAGGCTGGGGCGCCGCCCTCGCCGAAGACGGCGCGGAATCCGCCATCCGCGCCATGATCGCGGGCATCAACCACCTGGGTTCGCGCTTCTAGAACTCTCGACCTCGCGAAAACGCAAGCGCCGCACCTCTTTTAGGAGGGGCGGCGCTTGCGTGGGTGGTTGTCAGGACTGCTGCTGCTCGGCGAGCTGCTTGCGGACCTCGTCCATGTCGAGTTCCTTGACCTGGCCGATCAGGTCTTCCAGGGCGGCGGGCGGGAGAGCGCCGGGCTGGGCGAAGACGAGGACGCCCTCGCGGAAGGCCATGATGGTCGGGATCGAGCGGATCTGCGCGGCGGCGGCGAGGCCCTGCTCGGCCTCCGTGTCGACCTTGCCGAACACCACGTCGGGATGCTGCTCAGAGGACTTTTCGTAGGTCGGCGCGAAGCTGCGGCACGGTCCGCACCACTCCGCCCAGAAATCGACGAGTACCACGTCGTTTCCGGTCACGACCTCATCGAAGTTCTGCTCGGTAAGGGTCTGGGTGGCCATGGCATCCTCTCGTTGCGGTTTCGCCCGGTCCAACACCGGGCACTGCGGTTGTGTTCCCTACCCGACCGGCCACTCCAGCCGCCGATCGCCGTCCCACCGCCGAATACCCACAACCGTAGCCGGAAAATCCCCGTCGTAACCCACCGCCTCCAAGGCCGCCGCCAACTGCGGCGGGCTCACCCGCCGGGCCAGTGTGACGTGCGGCGTCCAGGCGTCGGGATGGGTATTCGCCGCGATACCCGGGCAGTCCGACACCACGCCGAACAGGCGGCGCTGGAGGTCGAGGAGGGCGGCGGTCGGCACCACGGCGCGCACCAGAACCGGCCGTCGCGCCCCGAAGACCAGCAGCCCGCCCAACCGCACCGGCAGCGGCTGAAAGTCCTCGTGCCCCAAGGCTTTATCCATGCGCGGCCAGATCTCCCGAGCCACCGCGACCGTGATGTGCGGCCGATGATTCTGCGCGGGCGAGTGCAATCCCGCCTCGGCCAGCACCCGCCACTGCCGCCGCACCGCCGCCTCGGCCGCGTCGTCGAGAACCAGTTCCACCGACTGCACCACATCTGGAACATACGCCGGTACACCCCCGCCCTCACCGTCTCTCCGCCGCGCCGCGACCCTGGTGCGCGGTGTTGATCACGCCTCGCCCGGGTTCCACTGCCGCCGTTCGCTCCCTCGATATTTGCCCCGCCCGCCCACTTGATCTCGAATCGACCCCCGCGCGTGTGCCGCCGTCTGCCCCGAAAGTCGGTTGCGCGAGGATTACTCGCATGATCGAGAGCACGAAACCCTTGCGGCTGGGTCTGATCGAGGGTGATGGGATCGGCCCCGAGATCGTGCGCGCCACCCGCGATGTGATCGACGAGGCGCTTCAGGTTGTCGGGATCGCGCCGGTGGAGTGGGTGCCGTTGCTCATCGGGCACGCCGCCATCGGGGAGTGCGGGGACCCGGTTCCGGAGCAGACGCTCAAAGGGCTCGAGGGGCTCGATGCCTGGATCATGGGGCCGCACGACAATGCGAGTTATCCGCGCGCATACCGCAATGGGCTGCCGCCCGGTGGCGCGGTGCGCAAGCGGCTCGGGCTCTACGCCAACATTCGCCCGGCCCGCACCCTCGAGGGCGTGCGCGCCACCGCCGAATCCATGGATCTGATCATCGTGCGGGAGAACAGCGAAGGGCTCTACGCCGACCGCAATATGTTCGCCGGATCCGGCGAGTTCCAGCCGACCCCGGATACCGCCCTGTCGGTCGGCCTGTTCACCCGCGTGGCGTCCGAGCGCATCGCGCGACTGGCCTTCGAGATCGCCGGGCGACGCCGCAAGCGGGTCACCATCGTGCACAAGGCCAATGTGCTGCCCTTGACCATGGGCCTGTTCCGCGATGTCTGCTACGAGGTCGCCGCGGAGTATCCCGATATCGAGACCACCGATGAGCACGTGGACGCCATGGCCGCCCATCTGGTCCGCACCCCGCAGGCCTACGACGTCGTCGTCACCGAGAACCTCTTCGGCGACATCCTCTCCGACCTCGCCGGTGAACTGAGCGGCTCGCTCGGCATGGCGTCCTCGCTGAACTGCTCGGACACCCAGGCGATGGCCCAGGCCGTGCACGGCGCGGCCCCGACGCTGGCCGGACACAATCGCGCGAATCCGGTCGCGCTCATCGCTTCCGCGGTCATGATGCTGCGCTGGCTGGCCGACCGCGATTCGTACTCCGCCCTGCGCCGCGCGGCCGAACGCATCGAATACGCGGTAGCCGAGACGTTGCGGGCCGGTGTCGCCACTTCCGATTTGGGTGGGTTAGCATCTACCACCGAATTCACCGAGCAGGTGCGGGCCCGTCTGCACCGCTGGTGAGCGATGTCCGGCGCGTAACGGGCACGCGCCAGCGTGTCGCGGATTAATCTTCCGTTACCGACCCGCGCGGAATGTCCGACTCGCCTACATTTCGAAACGGCGGGCGACGGCCGGATGTCGCGTAACCGAACTGTGGAGGACCTGTGTCTGTTCGATTTTTCCGCGGGCGTGCCCTGCGGGCCGCATGCGCACTCGCTGGCGGCGCTCTGGTGCTGACCGCGTGTACCAGCAACGAGGAGAGCTCCGCCCCCGAAGTGTCCAAGGTCGAGGGCATCACCAAGGTGGACTCCATCGCCTCGCAGTTGCCCGCCGATGTCAGCGGCTCCGGCAAGCTCATCGTCGGCGTGAACATCCCCTACGCCCCCAACGAGTTCAAGGATTCCTCGGGCAAGATCGTCGGCTTCGACGTGGACCTGATGGACGCGGTCGCCCAGGTGCTCGGCGTGAAGGCCGAATACCAGGAGGCCGACTTCGAGAAGATCATCCCCAGCATCGAGGCCGGAACCTTCAACCTCGGCATGTCCTCGTTCACCGACAACAAGGAACGCGAGCAGACCGCCGACTTCGTCACCTACTTCAACGCGGGCAGCCAGTGGGCCCAGCAGGTGGGCAAGGGCATCGACCCGGACAATGCCTGCGGTAAGCGAGTCGCGGTGCAGCGCACCACGGTTCAGGACACCGAGGAGATCCCCGAGCGCAGCGCCAAGTGCCTCGCCGAGGGCAAGCCGGAGATCGTGAAGGTCGCCTACGACGAGCAGAGCGCCGCCGCCACCGCGCTGGTGCAGGGCTCGGTGGACGCCATGTCCGCCGACTCGCCGGTCACCGCGTACGCCATCAAGGAAGCCAACAAGGACGGCAAGGTGCTCGAACCCGCCGGTGCCATCTTCGATTCCGCGCCGTACGGCTGGCCGGTGAAGAAGGGCTCCCCGCTGGCCCCGGTGCTCCAGCAGGCCATGCAGTACCTGATCGACAACGGCCAGTACCGCAAGATCGCCGAGAACTGGGGTGTCCAGGACGGTGTGATCACCAAGTCGGTCATCAACGGAGCACAGGGCTGATCGATCACCATGTCGGATAGTTCGAAGAGCCCGGAGCCGTCCGCCGCCACCGCGGCGGCGGCTTCGGCCGATACCGAGCCGGAGCCCATCAAGGCCATCCCTTTGCGGCGTCCGGGCCGGTGGATCGCCGCGGCGATCATCCTGGTGCTGCTGGGGCTGTTCCTGTGGGGCGCGAAGACCAACCCCGCCTACCACTGGGACACCTATACGAAGTACCTGCTGGACAAGCGAATTGCCCAAGGCGCGCTGACCACGCTGGAACTGACCGTCCTCGCCATGCTGCTCGGTGTGCTGCTGGGCGTGGTGCTGGCGGTCATGCGCCTGTCGCCCAACCCGGTGTTGCGCTCGGTGGCCTGGGTGTACCTGTGGATCTTCCGCGGTACCCCGGTCTACGTGCAGCTGGTGTTCTGGGGCTTGTTCCCCTCGCTGTACAAGACCATCACCGTCGGTGTGCCGTTCGGTCCGTCGTTCGCGGATTTCAATGTGCAGGACTGGCGCGCCCCGTTCGTGTTCGCGGTGATCGGCCTGGGTCTCAACGAGGCCGCCTACATGGCCGAAATCGTCCGTGCCGGAGTGAATTCGGTAGGCGAGGGCCAGCGCGAGGCGTCGACGGCCCTGGGCATGTCGTGGTCGCAGACCATGCGCCGCACCGTACTGCCGCAGGCCATGCGGGTGATCATTCCGCCCACCGGCAACGAGCTGATCTCCATGCTGAAAACCACGTCACTGGTGACCGCGCTGCCGCTCACCACCGACCTGTACGGCCGGGCGCGCGATATCTACAGCGTGAACTTCCAGCCGGTGCCGCTGCTGCTGGTGGCGGCCACCTGGTATCTGGCGGTGACCAGCATTCTCATGGTGGGCCAGTTCTATCTGGAGCGCTACTACTCGCGCGGTTCGTCGCGGCAGTTGACCGGAAAGCAATTGCGGGCGTTGGCATCCGTGCGCGTCGCGGGGGAGGAAGGGCATTGAGCGGCGAGAGCGCGCGCGCCGACAAGGTCGCGGCACCGATGGTGCTGGCCGACCGGGTGTGCAAGAACTTCGGCGGCCTACAGGTGCTCAAGGGCATCACCCTGGAGGTGAAGCGCGGTGAGGTGTTGTGCCTCATCGGCCCCTCCGGCTCCGGTAAGTCCACCTTCCTGCGCTGCATCAACCATCTCGAACAGGTGAATGCCGGACGCCTCTACGTGGACGGCGAACTCGTCGGCTACCAGGAGAAGAACGGCAAGCTCTACGAGCTGCACCCGCGCGAGGCGGCCCGCCAGCGCCGCGATATCGGCATGGTGTTCCAGCACTTCAACCTGTTCCCGCACCGCACGGCGCTGGAGAACATCATCGAAGCGCCGACCCAGGTGAAGAAGCTGCCCAAGGCCAAGGCGGTGGCCCGGGCTCGCGAACTGCTGGACCGAGTCGGCTTGGCGGACAAGGCCGATTCCTATCCGGCGCAGCTCTCCGGCGGCCAGCAGCAACGCGTGGCCATTGCCCGCGCCCTCGCCATGGACCCCAAGCTCATGCTCTTCGACGAGCCCACCTCGGCGCTCGACCCGGAGCTGGTCGGCGAGGTCCTCGGCGTCATGCGCGAACTGGCCGCCGACGGTATGACCATGCTGGTCGTCACCCACGAAATGGGTTTCGCCCGTGAGGTCGCCGACCAGCTGGTGTTCATGGACGGCGGTGTCGTCGTGGAGGCGGGCGTTCCGTTCGACGTGCTGTCGAACCCGCAGCACGAACGCACCAAGGCGTTCCTGTCGCGAATCCTGTGAGCACATAGCGCTTTACGCGTGACCGCCCCGCTCCGAGTCTTCGGAGCGGGGCGGAAACGTCTGTGGCCGGGTCAATCCCGCAGGAACTCCAGCACGCGATCGACCTGGCCGACGACGGCGTGGCCCATATCGGGCAGTACGTGCGCGGTGCCGTGTGGGATCCGATCACGAACGCGCCGTGCGGTTTCGGCGGAGTCGAACATGACATCGCGGTCGCCGACCAGTACGAGCACCGGCATGGGCAGGCTGGCGAGCTGTTGGTCGGTGAAGACCGGCAGGCGCTCCGTGCGGGGCTTGAAGTGGGTGAAGGTCGCGACGACATCGTCGAGGACCGGGGCCAGCTCGGGTGCGCTCAAACCCGTGACGAGGCTGGCGTTTCGGCGCAGATCGTGGCGGCCGAGCAGCCGGGGGAGGACGGCTTTCAGCATCCAGCCGTAGCGTTGGCGGCCGATACCGCCGGGGCACAGCAGCGCCAGCCGCGAGACCCGGTCGGGGCGGCGAATGGCGTAATCCAGTGCGGTCCAACCGCCCAGCGACATGCCGACCATGGCCGTGGACGTCATGCCCAGTCCCGCGAGAACATCGTCGAGCCAGAGCGCCACGGCCTCGGAGTCGAGCGCGGGCCGCGACGGCGCGCTCAGGCCGGGCTCGCCGACCATATCGACGGCGTAGGCGCGGAAATGCCTTGCGATCGTGGTGATATCGCCGCGCCAGGCGGTGGCATTGGAGCCCGAGCCGTGCAACAGCACCAGCGGCGGCGCGTCGCGCGGGCCGCAGGCGATGACCACGGTCTCCCCCTCGCGGGTGGGGATGCGCAGCTCCTCGGCCGGAATCGGCCAGGCGCGCAAGTGCTCTCGATACCGGCGCTGAATCTCGCGCGCACCGGCCTCGGTCTTGTAGATGGCGCTCATGACGCGAGCACTCCTTCCATGTAGTCGAGCAGGCGGGCCGTGGCGGCGAGTCCGCCGATGACGATCACCTTCAAACGCCCGCGCTCGGGGCTGTAGACGGTCTCCACCCGCAGTGGCTCGTCGTCGGGACCGGTGCGGCCGCTGGAGGCGCCGAGCAGCAGGGAACTCAGCCGCCCGAAGGTCTCCGGGCTGATGGCGTCGATCTCGACAATGCTCGAGACCTCGGTGTGCCGTTGCCGCGCCGCCGTCTCGCGCGGCGTCTCCGGTACGGGCCGTCCGGTAAAGGTCGCCAGATCGTCGTGCGCGATGCGGTACTGCTTGCCGATCCGGACGGCGGGCAGCTTGCCGTCGCGCACGTAACCGCGCACGGTCCGCACGTGCAGACCGAGGCGGTCGGCGACTTCTTCCACCGAATAGAGGCGTTCGCTCATGCAAACTACCCTATCAATCCCTATTGGGAGACTGATAGGGAAGTTTAGGTAACAGTGCTCACTGCTTCGAAGCTGTAGCGCGATCCTTCCGTACGCCCAGGGCGATGCGCAGCTGACCCAAGAGCACCTTCGCCGCGGGGCTGCCAGGGCGGTCCGCCCGCCATGCCAGCAGCAATTGCCCGCGCAGTCGCGGTGCCAGGGGAAGGACGCGCACCCCCATCGCCGCCGCGTCGTCGGGCGGCAACTCCGGAATGACAGCGACCCCCAGTCCTCGCGCGGCGAGGTCGATGAGCAGCGGGGGAGCGGCCGCCTCGAACGCGATATCGGGTGTGAGACCCGCTGCGGCGCAGGCCCGTTCGAACATTCCGCGCAGCCCGGTCCCAGGGGTCAGGCAGATGAGCGGATACCGACACAACTCGTCCAGGCCGATCTCCGCCCCGAACCGCTCGTCGTCCCTGGCGACCGCCGCGACAATGCCGGTGTCGAGCACCGTCTCGGTCTCCACCCCGGGATCGAGGTCCGCGCCGGTCCGCCCGATCATGGCGATATCCAATTCGCCGCGCCCCAGCGCCGCGATCATCCGGTCGGAGGTGTCCTCGGTGAGGCTGATCCGCACCTGCGGATGATCCTGGTGGAAGGCGGCGAGGACGCCCGCGACATCGAGGGCCTCCCCGGCCGCACCCGAGATCAGCCCGACCCGCACCTGCCCACGCAGCAGGCCGGTGAACTCGTCGACGGTATGGGTGATCCGCTCGGTCGCCTCCAATGCCGCCCGAGCGAACGGCAGTACGGCCGCACCCACCGGGGTCAGTGTCACCGAGCGTCCCGAGCGGTCCAGAAGCTGTTGTCCCAGTTCGCGTTCCAGCTGCCGAATCTGCGCGCTCAACCCGGGCTGAGCCAGATGCAGGCGGGCCGCCGCGCGCGTGAAATTCGCCTCCTCCACCACCGTGACGAAGTAGCGCAGTTGCCGCAGTTCCATAACTGTTGATTCTAGCTACGAGCAGAAGTATCTGTTGGAGTTATGGTCAGCGCCTCGGCAGAGTGAAGGACATGACGAAGACGACCATCACCGAACTGCCCGCCACCACCGGCCCGGTCTTCCGACCGGGAGACCCCGGCTACGACGCCGAGATCGCCGGTTTCCAAACCGCTTACACCCACCGCCCCGCCCTCGTGGTCGGCGCCCTGCACGCCGAGGATGTGCGCAGCGCCGTGGAGTACGCCGCGCGCCACGGCCTTCCGGTCGCCATCCAGGCCACCGGCCACGGCCTGTCGGTCGCCAACGACGGCGGCCTGCTCATCAGCACTCGCCGCATGACCGATATCCGCGTCGACGCAGCCGCCCGCACCGCCCGTATCGCCGCCGGTGTGCGCGCCGCGGCGCTCATCGAGGCCGCCGCCGCGCACGGCCTGGCGCCGCTCAACGGCTCCTCGCTCTCGGTGGGCATGGTCGGCTACACCCTCGGCGGCGGCATCGGCATTCTCGCCCGCGAATTCGGTTACGCCGCAGACCATGTGCGCGCCGTGGAGCTGGTCACCGCCGACGGCCGCCTGCGCCGCCTGGAGCCCGGCGACGAACTCTTCGCCGCGGTCCTGGGCACCGGCGGAAACTTCGGGGTCGTCACCGCCCTGGAGCTCGAATTGGTGCCCGTCACAACGGTGTACGGCGGCCAGCTCATGTTCGACACCCGCCTGGTCGCACCGGCCTTGGAGGCGTGGCGGCAGTGGACGGCCGAAGTGCCCGAGCAGCTGACCTCGGCCATCACCATGCTCAGCATTCCGAATATCCCGCAGGTTCCGGAGTTCCTGCGCGGCCGCTACACCGCCACCATCAACATCGCCTACACCGGCGACGCGGCCGAGGGCGAGCGCCTGGTGGCCCCGCTGCGCGCCGTCGGCGACCGGCTCGCCGACGATCTGCGCACCATGCGCTACACCGAATCCCATGGCATCTACCGGGATCCAGACGATCCGCACCCCTACACCGCCACCAATGCCCTGCTCGCCGAGCTGCCCGCCGTGGCGACCGACGCCTTCCTCGAGGTCACCGGACCGAGCTCGGGCAGTCCCGTGGTGGCCGGGCTCCGGCACCTGGGCGGCGCGCTGCGCCGCCGCGGCCCGGCCGGAATCGCCGTGGACCACCGCGACGCCGAATACGTCGCCCGGGTGATCGCCATGCCCGATGCCGAGCCGGTCCAACAGCGCCTCGACGAGGTCCGAAACGCTCTGGCCCCGTGGACGATCGGCCATCACCTGAACTTCCTCTACGGTGGCGGCGCGACGGCCGACGAGGCGCAGACCCGCCTCGGATACGACCCGGCGACCTACGACCGGCTGACCGCGCTGAAGGCGAACCACGACGCGCACAACCTGTTTCGGTCGAACCGCAACATCCCCCCGGCCATGACCGCGAAGTAACCAGCTCGTGACAACTTTTCCGTCATACGGCCATCAATCCGGGCACGATTCTTCGCAAATGCAATATATCGGCAATTACTCGTCGGTACTGTCCCCGCCATACCGAAAGTTCACCGTCGTCGGATCGGTCTTGTGATCCGGGACCGGACGTCGGCGGGTTTCGAGATGAGGGATCGAGATGAGAGATTCGGCGAGGCAAGTGAAGCCGCGGCCGGGTGTGTCGAGAAGTATTGCGGCACTGGGTATGACGGCGCTGGCCGTGCTCACCGCAGCGGGCTGCGGCTCGGGCCGGACCGGGGGCGGCGGGGATGGGGGGATCGTGGTCGGGACCACCGACAAGATCTTCTCCCTGGACCCCGCCGCCGCGTACGACAACGGGTCGCTACTGCCGGAGACCCAGGCGTACCAGTTCCTGTTGAATCTGCCGCCGGGCGAGACCAAGCCCAAGCCGGACGCGGCCGAGAAGTGCGAGTTCACCAGCCCCACGGTGTACACCTGCACGCTGCGTGAGGGTTTGAAGTTCGCCAATGGCAATCCGCTGACCTCCGCCAGCGTGAAGTTCTCCTTCGACCGCATGGTGGGGATCAACGATCCGAACGGACCCGCCTCGCTGCTGGGCAATCTGGAGAAGACCGAGGCCAAGGACCCGCGCACGGTCGTGTTCACGCTGAAGGGGGCCAACGACCAGACCTTCCCGGCGGTCCTGACCACCCAGGCCGGACCGATCGTGGACGAGAAGGTCTTCCCCGCCGACAAGGTGATGGACGACAACGAGATCGTGGCCGCCAAGCCCTTCTCGGGCCCGTACACCATCGTGAGTTACGACAAGAACAAGCTGGTCGAGTACAAGGCGAATCCGGACTACAACGGTGCGCTGGGCACGCCCAAGACCGACTCCATCTCCACCCGGTACTACGCCACCACCGAGAACATGAAACTCGATGTCCAGAACGGGGATATCGATGTGGCCTGGCGCAGCCTCACCCCGACCGACGTCGAATCCCTGCGCAAGAGCGACAATGTGAGCGTCCTCGAGGGACCCGGCGGCGAGCTGCGCTACTTCGTGTTCAACATGAACACCATGCCGGGCGCCGATCCGGCGCAGAAGCTGGCCATCCGCAAGGCCATCGCCTCCTCGGTCGACCGTGAGGCCCTCGCCACCAATGTCTACAAGGACACCTATACGCCCGCGTATTCGTCCGTGCCGCAAGGCTTCCCGGGTGCGACCGAACCGTTCAAGGACATCTACGGGGCCAAGCCCAACAAGGAGGCGGCGGCCAAGTTCCTCAGGGATGCCGGTGTCGCCGCGCCCGTCGAGCTGAACCTGCAGTACAACTCCGATCACTACGGCGGCAGCAGCTCCGAGGAGTACGCCGCCATCAAGACCCAGCTCGAATCGACCGGGCTGTTCCGCGTCAACCTGCAATCCACCGAATGGGTTGCCTACCAACGGGAACGGGCGCGCGACGCGTACCCGCTCTACCAGATGGGCTGGTTCCCGGACTTCTCCGATCCGGACAACTACCTGACCCCGTTCTTCGCGCCGAACAACTTCTTGCAGAACCACTTCGAGAATCCGGCCATCACCGCTCAGCTGACCGCCGAATCCACCGAGCCCAACGAGGACAAGCGGTTGGCGATCATCCGGCAGGTGCAGACGGATCTGGCCCGCGATCACATCTCCATCCTGCCGCTGTTGGCCGGTAAGCAGATCGCGGTGGCGGGTAAGGACATCACGGGCTTGCAGGAGACGCTCGACCCGTCCTTCCGATTCCGGTTCGGCGTACTGAGCAGGTGACCTCCGTCGCCAAGGTGGGGGAGCCGGAGTCCGCGGCTCCCCCACCGCGAACAAGGCGGCGCGGCAGCGGATCTCGACACAGCGTTCTCCTGCGCTATCTCGGTGTCCGAGCTCTGCTGATCGTGCCCACCGCATGGATTCTGGTCACCGTCGTCTTCTTTCTCATGCGGGTGATCGGCGATCCGATCACCGCGGCGCTGGGCGGTCGGCTGCCCGCCGACCAGATCGAGGCCCGCAAGGAGGCGGCCGGGCTGAACCGGCCGATTCTGGCCCAGTACTGGGACTACCTGTCCGGGCTGGCGACCGGGGATTTCGGCCACACCCAAGACAATCGGGCCGTCACCGAGGTGGTCACCACCTACGGCGCGGCCACCGTGGAGCTGGTGTTCTGGTCGCTGCTGGTCGCCTTCGCCGTCGGTGTTCCCCTCGGCAGATACGCTGCCACACACCGAGATTCGGCGGCCGACGTGGGCCTGCGCCTCGGCGCGATCCTGGCCTACGCCGCCCCGGTGTTCTTCGTGGGGCTGGTGCTCAAGCTCATCTTCGCGGTGCAGCTGGGCTGGCTGCCGGTGGCCGGACGGGCCAGTGCCAAGGTCGAACTCGACCTCATGCACGTCACGCCCAAGACCAACATCCTGTTCATCGATGCCATCCTCTACGGCGATATGGGCAATCTCGTCGATGTGCTGGAACACGCCGTGCTGCCAGCGATCGCGCTCGGACTGCTCACCGGCGGCGTCTTCCTGCGGCTCATCCGGATCAATCTGATCCAGACCCTGCGCAGCGACTATGTGGACGCGGCGCGGGCTCGCGGGCTGTCGGGGCGCGCGGTCACCGGGCGGCACGCCTTCCGCAATGCCCTCATACCGGTGGTCACCGTCATGGGCATGCAGATCGCCATGATGCTCGGCGGTGTGGTGCTGACCGAGAAGACCTTCGAATGGAAGGGGCTGGGCTACCAGTTCGCCGAATACCTCTCCGGCCGTGACTTCATCGCGGTGCAGGGGATCGTGGCCTTCATCGCGCTGCTGGTGGCGGTGATGAGCTTCTTCATCGATCTCATCGTCGCCCTGGTCGATCCGAGAGTGAGGTTCTGATGACCGCTCCCGAATTGGTCACCGAGCAGGCCGGGGTCGCGGTGGTGCCGCCCCGGCGCGGCGTGCCGGGGCTCAAGCTGATCAAGATGACGCACGGCCTGCAGCGGGTCACCCTGCTGTTCGGGCTGGGGCTGGTCGCGGTCTTCGTCGTCATCGCGGCGCTCGCGCCGTGGATCGCGCCCTACGGCTTCGCCGACCAGTCCGCCGACGGCGTGAATTTCGTTGCCCAGCAACCACCCTCGGCGGAGCACTGGTTCGGCACCTCGGTGCGCAGCGAGGACGTGTTCTCCCGGGTGGTCTACGGCGCGCGGACCGCCATCGCCGTCATCTCCATCTCGCTGGTGCTGTCACTGGTCGTCGGCGTACCGCTGGGGTTGGTGTCCGGATACATCGGACGCTGGCTGGACCGAGTGCTGGTGTTGTTCATGGACGCCATGTACGCCTTCCCGGCGCTGCTGCTGGCCATTGTGGTCTCGGCCATGGTGGCGGGCGGACAGGCCAGCGGTTCGGGCGGCATCCTGTCGGCCGCCATCGCCATCACGGTCATCTTCGTGCCGCAGTACTTCCGCGTGGTGCGCAATGCCACGGTGGCGGTGAAGACCGAACCCTATGTCGACGCCGCGCGGGTGACCGGCGCGTCCACGGTGCGAATCCTGTTCCGCCACATCCTCGCCAATGTCACGCAATCGCTGCCGGTGATCATCACGCTCAATGGCGCGGAGGCCATCCTCACCCTCGCCGGTCTGGGCTTCCTCGGCTTCGGTATCGAACCGACCCAGGCCGCCGAATGGGGCTACGACCTGAACAAGGCGGTCACCAACGATGTCTCCAACGGCATCTGGTGGACGGGCATCGTGCCCGGCGTGGCCATCATGCTCATCGTGCTCGGTATGACCTTGGCGGGGGAGAGCCTCAACGAGGTCATGAATCCGCTGCTGCGCACCCGCCGCACGGTGGGCGCGGCCACCTCGGTGGAGAAGGCCGCCGTCGCACGGGAGGTGGGCGATGTCTGAACCCGAAGCGGCACTGTCGATTCAATCGCTGTCGGTCACCTTCGCGACCGATGCCGGGGCGGTGCCCGCCGTCAAAGAGGTGTCCTACCAAGTGTTCCCGGGCGAGGTGCTGGCCGTGGTCGGCGAATCCGGCTCCGGGAAGTCGGTGAGCTCGCGCACCGCCATGGGTCTGCTGCCCGCCTCCGCGCGGGTCCGCGGCCTGGTCACCCTGGGCGGCAAGGACATCACCGCCATGAGTGAACGGCAGCTGACCGCGCTGCGCGGCGGGGCCATCTCCATGGTGTTCCAGGAACCCGGCGCGGCCCTGGATCCGCTGTTCACCGCGGGCTTCCAGATCATGGAAGTGCTTCGGGCACACAGTGATATGAGCAAGAAGGAGGCCAAGGCGCGGGCGGTGGAGCTGCTGCGGCTGGTCGGGCTGCCCGATCCGGAGCACCGGGTGGACTACTACCCGCATCAGCTCTCCGGCGGGCAGAAGCAGCGCGTCATGATCGCCATCGCCATCGCGTGCGAACCCAAGGTGATCATCGCCGACGAGCCGACCACCGCCCTCGATGTGACCGTGCAGGCCGAAATCCTGGAACTGCTCCGGGATCTGCGCACGCGGCTCGGCAGCGCCATCGTGCTCATCACCCACAATATGGGCGTGGTCGCCGACCTCGCCGATCGCGTGGTGGTCATGCGCGAGGGACGCGTGGTGGAGCAGGCCACCGTCGACGACCTGTTCGCGAATCCGCAACACGAGTACACGCGCGCGCTGCTGGCGGCGGTACCGCATCTCGGCGGCAGCCGGGTAGCGCTGCCGTCCGCGCCACCGTGCGGGCCGTTCGGCGCGGTCGACGAGTCCGAGGAGTCGAAGAAGCCTTCGGCGACAACGGTTTCCACGCCAGCGCCGGTGCCGCCAGCCCCGACCCCGGCGACCTCCGCCGGGCCGGTGCTGGCGGTGACCGATCTGATCGTCGAGTTCCCCGGCTCGTTCGGGCGACCCGCGTTCCGCGCCGTCGACCGGGTGACGCTCAGTATCGACAGTGGTGAAACCCTGGGCCTGGTCGGCGAATCCGGTTCCGGGAAGTCCACCATCGGGCGCTGTGTGGCGGCTTTGCAGAAGCCGTCCTCGGGGTCGGTGCGCATGCTCGGGCAAGAGCTGGCGGGCCTGTCGGAGAAGCGGCTGCGGCCCATGCGCCGCCGCCTCGGCTTCGTGTTCCAGGACCCGGCGACATCATTGAACCCGCGCATGACGGTGGGCGACTGTGTCGCGGAACCGCTCATCGTGCACGGTGCGGCCAAGGGCGAGCAGCTGCGCGCCCGCGTGCGCGGCCTCCTCGACGATGTGCAGCTTCCGGCGGGCACCGAACACCGCTACCCGCACGAACTCTCGGGCGGGCAGCGCCAACGCGCCAGTCTCGCACGGGCACTCGTGCTCAATCCGGATCTGCTGGTGGCCGACGAACCCACCAGCGCACTGGATGTCTCGGTACAGGCGAAGGTGCTGGAACTGTTCGCGCAGCTGCAATCCGAATGCGGTTGGGCGTGCCTGTTCATCAGCCACGACCTCGCCGTGGTCGACCAACTGGCCGACCGCATAGCGGTATTGCGCAATGGGGCGGTGGTCGAGCAGGGCACGCGCGACGAGATCCTGCGTCACCCGACCCAGGAGTACACCCAGCGGCTCGTGGCGGCGGTTCCGGTGCCCGACCCGGTCGAACAGCGCCGCCGTCGCGCGGCCACGGCGGAGTTGTTCGCCACCGATCACAGCGGCTGAGCTTCCCCGCACGCGCGAACCAAGGGCGGCGTCCTCTCATCCAGAGGGGACGCCGCCCTTCTCGTGTGGGCTGCGATCCAGTTGGCAGCCCCGTCGCCGTGCGCTATCGTAGTGATATCACTTCGATATTGGGAGGGCGCAATGGAGCTTCGTCCGGCGTTTCGGATGAACGGGTTTCTCATGCTGTTGGTGCTGTTCGCGACCATGGTCGCGGCAACGCTGGTGGTGATCGCGGCCATCGGGTCGGCGTCCGACGGGGGCGGGGTCGGGCCGGTGGTGGTCGCCATCGTCGCCGGAATCATCGGGCTGGCGGCGCTGCTGGGGCTGAGCGGCCTGGTGGTCGTGAACCCCAACGAGGCTCGCGTCATCCAGTTCTTCGGCCGCTACATCGGCTCGGTCAGCGAACCGGGCTTCTTCTGGACCGTGCCGATCACCGACCGGCGGCGAATCTCGTTGCGGGTGCGCAACTTCGAGACCCAGAAGCTGAAGGTCAACGACGCCGACGGCAATCCGGTCGAGATCGCGGCCGTGGTGGTCTACAAGGCCGTCGACAGCTTCAAGGCCGCCTTCGCCGTCGACGACTACGAGCAGTACGTGGAGACCCAGTCCGAGGCCGCCGTGCGACACCTCGCCACCATCCACCCCTACGACGCGCACGACGACTCCCGCACCAGCCTGCGCGACGGCACCGAGATCGCCGAGGAGCTCACCTCGGAGCTGCGCGAGCGCACCCTCATGGCCGGAATCGAGGTCCTCGAGGCGCGCATCACCCACCTCGCCTACGCGCCGGAGATCGCCCAGGCCATGCTGGTTCGCCAACAGGCCAACCAGGTGGTCGCCGCCCGCACGCGCATTGTCGAGGGCGCGGTGGGTATGGTCGGCCTGGCCCTGGAGCGCCTCGCCGCGGAGGGCATGGTCGAACTCGATGAGGAGCGCAAAGCCGCCATGGTGTCGAATCTGCTGGTCGTCCTGTGCGGCGACCGACCGACGCAGCCCGTCGTCAACGCTGGCACGCTGTACAACTGACCATGGCCCAGGGCAAGCGCGAACCGAAGAAGGTGCTGCTGCGCCTCGACCCGGCCGTCCACGAAGCCGTCGCCAAGTGGGCCGCCGACGACCTCCGCAGCATCAACGCCCAAATCGAGTACGCCCTGCGCCTGGCACTCAAACAGGCAGGGCGAGAACCCAAATAGCGCGAACGCCCCCACCCGGTGGGGGCGTTCGTTCGCGAGGGGGAACTCATGGCGGCGGTCTCCCGGCAGGTGCCGCCGTCAGTTCCCCCTGATCTCGATCGGCCGGTACGGTGTCCGGCGTGCCGATCTCGTTCGATACCAGTGGACTACAGCAGCAGGACGCGAACCGGTGGGTGAATCCCGCCACCCGTGACATGGTGAGCGTGCAGTACTTCGATCTCGCGCCGGATCTGCCCGCGGCGCTGGAGGATCTGGATACGCTGCGGCAGCGGTTGGCCCAGCATCGGGCCGATACCGGTTGTCTCATCGAGGCTTTCGTCGTCGGGGTGGACGGGCAGCCCGCGCTGCTGCGGATGGAGAAGATGCCGCTGCCCGATCAGCCGACCGGACTGATCTTCGCGGCCTCGCTCGTCGTGCCCAAACAACAGTGCAGCGCCACGCTGACCCTGCTGTGCCCCGAAGCCGGGCCGACCGGAATGCGCGAAGCCATGCTGGCGGCGCAGATCGGATTCCAGAACATGTACCCGCCGCACCCGTACGCTCCGGGGTTGCAGGGCAAGCTGCCCTACAACGCCGCCGACGACATCCGATGGGACGCACAGTTTCCCGAACATCCGCTCACCCGCGCCCGGCAGTGGATCGCCCGCACCGTCCCCGGAATGCGGCTGGATCCGGGCTTCGCCGCGCTGCCGCCCTTCCGGGGTTAGCTCACGCCGACTCCGGCCGCGCCGCGCCCAGGGCCTGTTCCAGCAGCGAATTCCGGTTCGCCACCTGGCATTTGGTGAGAATCGCCCGCACGTGGTCGGTCACCGTGTGGTCGCACAGCCCCAATTCCGTTGCCATGTGCCGGGTGTCGCGCCCGGCCGCGAGCAGCGACAGCACCTCGGATTCGCGGGCGGTGAGCGCGTGCGAGCGGGCGAACAGATCCAGGCGCTCGGCCGCGGTGCAGGGCTCGATCGAGACCGCGATATCGGTGCCGCGGCGACCCGCCTCGACGGTTACCCAGCGATTGCCGCCCACCTGGATGCGCGCCCGCGGCGGACCGATCGGCACCTTGTGTTCGGCGGCGATGAGCGCCGCGCCGACGTTGTAGACCGAATTCGGAATCGGCGGCATGGGCTGATCGGGCGGATTCAATCGCAACAGCGCCGCCGCGGCCGTCGTCTGCGTGCGCACCCGCAGATCCGCGTCGAGAATCACCACCGCCGGACCGCTCGGTGGGACCTGTCCGTCCGAAGCGCCGAAGGTCCGCGCCACCGCCTGTCGCAGCCCCATGGCCACCGGTCTGCTCAGCGCCGTCAGCGTGGCCAGCTCCGCGGAGGTGAACGGCGGCCAGGAGGTGCGCAGCAATTCGAGGAAACCCCAGCAGCCGTAGCGATCCCCGAAAGCGACAGTGGCCGTATCGGTTACGCGCAGGCCACGCTGGCACTCGCGCCACAGCAGCGACCGTTCCGGCGCGCCCCGGGTCGCCTCGAGCAGCGAGTGCGCCCGGCCGCCGAGCAGGCCGTCCCAGCGATTGACGGTGGTCAGATACCAATTGCGAATGAAATCGGGCAGTCCGGGCCACGCCAACCCGGGCACCTGCGCCATCGGCGAGGTCGCCACCCGCGTCACCGGATCGGTGAGCATGAAGACGTGCCCCTCGAACGGGAAGGCGCGGCGCAGGTCGGCGAGCACCGACGCACGCAACTGCTTGGCGGTGCTCCCGCCACTGATGTGTCGCTCGACCCGATCGGCCAGCTCGCGTGGGCTCGGCACGCGGCCCAGTCTAGGAAGATCTCCGGGATCGACAACACCGGACGCGATTTCCCGAGCTCATCGGACGGGCTTCTCGGTGACGAAAATGGCCGTACCGGGGAAGATCTCACCGCGCAACGGACTCCACTGCCCCCACTCCCGATCCAGCCACTCCGGCCAGTCGGGCTCGATCACATCGCACAGCACCAGGCCCGCGCCCACGATCTCGCGCACCCGATCGCCCATGGTGCGGTGATGCTCCACGTAGGTCGGCTCGCCGTCCGCGTCCACCTCTATATAAGGAGTGCGGTCGAAGTAGGGGATGGCCGCGCGCAGACCCTCCGGCCCGGGATCGTCGGGAAAGATCCACCGCATCGGGTGGTTCACCGAGAACACCCAGCGCCCGCCCGGCCGCAGCACCCGCGCCACCTCGCGCATCACCTGCGCGGAATCGGCCACGAACGGCACCGCGCCGAACGCCGAACACGCCAGGTCGAAGGATGCGTCGGCGAAGGGCAGCTGCTCCGCGCCCGCCTGCACGAGCGGAACCCGCGGGCCGCCCGCCGCCATGGCCGCCTGTCCACGCTCCAGCATGCGGCGCGAGAGGTCCAGCCCCACCGGATGCGCGCCGTGCGCGGCGAGCCACCGCGAACAGGGGGCCGAACCACAGCCGATCTCGAGGACCCGCTTACCGGCGATATCGCCGAGCAGCCGCCAGTCGCCCTCGTGCAGACCCTCCGGACACCACACGAACTCACCCTCGGGCGAGTCCACACCGAGGAAGTCGGCATGGGTGTCGTGGTACTGGATGGCGTCGGCGTCCCACCACTTGCGGCTGGCGCGCTGACTGTCCGCCGAGCCGATCTTGACCCGGGCCACTCCCACCGTGCCGAGCAGGGCATTGGCCTCGGCATGGCGTGCGTCGTCGGGGAGGGTGGAGTGATCTTCGGACATGGCATCACCCTATCGACCCGCGAAGGTCCACCCGTGTTTGCTTGGTGCAACTGACGTCGCGTACGCTGTTTTCCGCGAGTGTCTTCTGTGTCCAGATCCGCTGTTCTAGACCCAGGGACTTGGATATTGCAGACATTCGTGCTGTGAGACCGCATGCTTTGAGTGCAGCGTTGTGCTCCGCCGCAGCGATGTGCTGGTGCATGGCCAACGTTAGTTCCATCGCTGTGTGTTCGTCGCAGCAATACCGAAAGTCCACATGTCCACTACCGACCACAATCCGTCCGGAGCCTCCCAACACATGCCCACCACCGTGACCTCGCCGCAGGTAGCCGTCAACGACATCGGCACCGCCGAGGACTTCCTCGCCGCTATCGACAAGACGATCAAGTACTTCAACGACGGCGATATCGTCGAAGGCACCATCGTCAAGGTCGACCGCGACGAGGTCCTTCTCGACATCGGTTACAAGACCGAAGGCGTCATCCCCTCCCGCGAACTTTCCATCAAGCACGATGTCGACCCGGCCGAGGTCGTTTCCGTGGGCGATGAGGTCGAGGCCCTTGTTCTCACCAAGGAGGACAAGGAAGGCCGCCTGATCCTGTCGAAGAAGCGGGCTCAGTACGAGCGCGCGTGGGGCACCATCGAGGAGCTCAAGGAGCGCGACGAGGCCGTCAAGGGCACCGTCATCGAGGTCGTCAAGGGTGGTCTCATCCTCGACATCGGCCTGCGCGGCTTCCTCCCCGCCTCGCTCGTCGAGATGCGTCGCGTCCGCGACCTCCAGCCGTACGTCGGCAAGGAGATCGAGGCCAAGATCATCGAGCTGGACAAGAACCGCAACAACGTGGTTCTGTCGCGTCGCGCCTGGCTGGAGCAGACCCAGTCCGAGGTGCGCAGCGAGTTCCTGCACCAGCTGCAGAAGGGCCAGGTCCGCAAGGGCGTCGTGTCCTCCATCGTCAACTTCGGTGCCTTCGTGGACCTGGGTGGCGTCGACGGTCTGGTGCACGTCTCCGAGCTGTCCTGGAAGCACATCGATCACCCGTCCGAGGTCGTCGAGGTCGGCAACGAGGTCACCGTCGAGGTGCTCGACGTCGATCTGGACCGCGAGCGTGTCTCCCTGTCGCTCAAGGCGACCCAGGAAGATCCGTGGCGTCAGTTCGCCCGCACCCACGCCATCGGCCAGATCGTGCCGGGCAAGGTCACCAAGCTGGTTCCGTTCGGTGCGTTCGTGCGCGTCGAAGAGGGCATCGAGGGCCTGGTGCACATCTCCGAGCTGGCCGAGCGCCACGTCGAGGTCCCGGACCAGGTCGTGGCCGTCGGTGACGACGCCATGGTCAAGGTCATCGACATCGACCTGGAGCGTCGCCGGATCTCGCTGTCGCTGAAGCAGGCCAACGAGGATTACTCCGCCGAGTTCGATCCGTCGAAGTACGGCATGGCCGACAGCTACGACGACCAGGGCAACTACATCTTCCCCGAGGGCTTCGATCCCGAGACCAACGAATGGCTCGAGGGCTTCGAGAAGCAGCGTGAAGAGTGGGAAGGCCGGTACGCCGAGGCCGAGCGTCGCCACAAGATGCACACCGCTCAGATGGAGAAGATGGCCGCCGACGCCGCCGCCGAGGCTGCCAACGGTGGATCGTCCAACTACTCCTCCGAGAGCGGCGCCCAGGCGCAGGCCTCGACCAACGAGCCCGCCGGTGGCTCGCTGGCGAGCGATGCGCAGCTGGCCGCGCTCCGCGAGAAGCTGTCGGGCAACGCCTGATTCGTCCACGCCTCGCGGCGTGAACTGAGCTGAGATGTCCCCCGGGTCCTGATGGACTCGGGGGACATCGGCGTTTCGGGGGCAGCGGGGGCGTACCGTGCACCTATGGCTGATGTCGCGAAGTCTGTGGAAGAGTTCTTCGACGGGTCCGACGAGGCGATCGCCATTGCCGAGGCGGTGTGCACGGCGATCGACGACCTCGGGTCGGCCGATATGCGAATTACCAAGAGTCAGGTCGGATTTCGACGCAAGCGGGCCTTCGCGCAGCTGTGGAAACCCGGGCAGTACGTCAAGTCCGAGGTGCCGGTCGTGCTCACCCTCGAGTTGCCGCACGAACTGAAGTCCAAGCGGTTCAAAGAGGTCGCGCACCCCGCCGACGGGCACTGGACCCACCATCTCGAACTCAGCGATCCCGGTGCGGTGGACGACCAGGTGCGGTCCTGGCTGAGCGAGGCGTACGACGCGGCCGGGTGAGGCGGCACCGGTATTCTCGAAGACGATATGTCCCAGTCCACCGTGGAGACTCCCGCCTCGCTGTGGGAGCAGCGCAAGATCGAGGCGATGAGCCGGATTCAGCGGGTCGCGCTGGACCTGTTCGGCGAGCACGGCTATCGCGAGGTCACCGTCGAGAAGGTGGCCGCGGCGGCGGGGGTGTCACCGAGTTCGATCTACCGCTACTTCGGGACCAAGGAGATGTTGGTCCTCTACGACGAGGCCGACCCGCAGGTGCTCGAGGTATTGCGGGACGCGGGCGGGGGCGAGCGACTCGGATTCACCGAACTGCTCGCCCTGGCCCGGCCGCTGATTCCGGTGCTGACCCCGGTGATCATTACCGAGGAGCTCGAGCGGCGCACCCGCCAGCGCATGGAGTACGTGCTCACCATTCCCGAGGTCCGCGACCGGCAACTGCGGCAGATGCGGGACCTCGAAGACCAGTTCCGGCTGCTGTTCGCCGAACGCAGTGGGCGCGACGCCAACGACCTGACGATTCGCATGGCCGCCGCCACCGGTATCTGGAGCTGTGTGGCGGCGCTGAACCATTGGGCGGGAACGGGATTCGAGCGCCCCCTGGTGGAGGTCTACTCCGAGGCGTTGGAATCGGTGGTGGACGCGCTCGAAGCCATCGTGGGCTGAGACCGCTGTGCGGGCTGAGACCGCTTGCCGCGCTGGGGCAGTCGTGGCAGCCACCAGTTCCAGCGGCCGAACAGCTGCATGAACGCCGGAACCAGAACCAGCCGCACGATGACCGCGTCGATCGCAACGGCCACCGCCAGCGCGAAGCCGATCTGCTTCAGCTCCAACACATCCGCGGTCACGAAGGCCGCGAAGACCGCGACCATGATGGCGGCCGCCGCGGTGATCGGCCGGGCGGTGCGCTGCAAGCCCTCGGCGACCGCCGCGGCATTGTCCGGATGGCGATCCCACGCCTCCTTCATGCGCCGGACCAGGAATACCTCGTAATCCATGGACAGGCCGAAGAGGACGGCGAAGACCAGCATGGGCAGATACACCTGGAGGAAGCCGGTGCTGTGGAAACGCAGCACCGATTCGCCGTAGCCGTACTGGAAGACGGCGACCGTGATACCCAGTGCCGCACCGGTCGCCAACAGATTCAGCACGATCGCCTTGACCGCCAACACGATACTGCGGAACGCGAAGACCAGGAATGCCAGCGACACCGCCAGCACCAGCGCGATCACCCACGGGAAGCGGTCGGTAATGCGTTGGGAGACATCGGCGAAGGAGGCTGGCACACCACCCACCGACACCTCGGCGGACTCGACCGCGGCCGCGTCGGCTCGGATATCGGTGGTCAGCTCCGAGACCGCGGTGGAGTCGAAGGAATCCCTGGGCACCACCATGGCCAGCATCCGGCCATCGGCCTGCTGCGGCAGCACCGACGCGATGCGCGGATCGCCGGACAGCTCGGCGGCGAAGCGATTGGCCTCGACGAAACCCTTGCCGGACAAGGCCGTATCGTCCGCACCGGCCACCACCACCTGGATGGGGGAGAGCAGCCCCGGCCCGAATTCCCGCTGTATCAACTGGGTCGCCTGCCCGGAGGGGCGATCGGCCAGCGAGTTCAACCCCATGTCTATGCCGTACTTGATGCCGCTGATCGGCGCGGCCGCCACCGCCAGGACGGCAACACCCAACGCGCCGAACAGGATCGGTCGGCCCATGACGGTGCGGGCCCAGCGCGTCCACCCGGTGGAGACGGGGGTCGTCCGCGTCTCGGCCGGGCGCAACCGCGCGGGCAGCGCGCCTCGATTGATGGCCGGGCCGAGCGCCGCGAGCACCGCGGGCAGCAGTGTGAACGCCGCGCTCAACGTGGCGATCACGGCGGTCACCACGCCGATGGCAATGCCATTGAGCATCGGCAGGCCGACCACGGCCAGGGAGCACAACGAGATCATGACGATCAGGCCGGAAGCCAGGATGGTGCGGCCCGTGGTGTCCAGCGCGGTGCCCACCGCGTCGCGAATGTCCTTGCGCGCCCGGCGATCCCGGACCCCGCGTCGCGTGAGCTCCTCGTTGAACCGGCTCACGATGAACATGGCGTAGTCGATGGCGGTGCCGGTGCCGATCATGGTGGCCACCGAGAGCACCAGGGAATCGAAGGCGAACCAGGCCGTCAGCCCGAACAGCACACCGACCGCCAGGGCGATACCCGCCGCGGTGACCGCGATGGGGATGGTCGCGGCGACCACCGCGCCCAGCGCCAGAATCAGCACCAGCGCCGCGATCGGCAGGCCGAAGCTCTCGGCGCGCGTCATATCGCCGGTCTCCATGGCCATGAGATCACCCTCGATCGGCGCGTAGCCGGTGAGCGCGGCCGACACGCCGCTCTCGGCCACCGGCGCGAGCGCGGACTGGAGCCGGGCGGCGACATCCACGCGCGCGGACATATCGCCGTCGATACCGACGATGCCGAAGGCGGTGTGCCCATCGGCCGAGATCTGTCGCGCCGCATCGCCTTCGAACGGTCCGACCGCCCCCGCGACACCCTCGACGGTGCGGGCCGTACCCACCGCGCGGTCCACGGCCGCGCGGAATTCGGGGGTGTCGGCGGTATAGCGCTCGGAGTGGAAGACGATCAGGTCCTGCTCCGTGCCGAACTGCGAGAAGTGTTCGGCCGCAAGACGTTCGACGCGCGCCGACTCGGATTCGGGCACGCTGTAATCGGGTGCGCCGAGCCGCTCGTGCAGGGCCGGGTAGGCCGCCGCGCACACGGCCACCAGCAGCAGCCACACGGCGATGACCACGCGGTGGTGGCGTGCCATGAGCACACCCCACCGGCCGAGCAGGCCGAGCCGATCGGGCGCTTGCCGCCGCTCGGCCCGGTCGGGTGTCGCCAGTTGTGTCATGTCCCCTCCGAATCCAGCTACCTGAAAGTCACTTTCAGGTTTCGGCCAGCCTAGGACGCGCCGGAGATACCTGCAAGTGACTGTCAGAAAATCCACGGTGGGTTGGTCGAAACGTTGGTCGCACGTCCAGCGAATGGACATCGGCGTGGGTTAGCCTCGGTCCGATCTTGTCGTGTCGTGGAAGGTGCACCGTCGCAATGAGCCTGTTCGCCGGTATCAACAGACGTGAATTTCTGGCGAAGGCATTGGCGGCGGGCGGGGTGGGAGCTCTCGCCGCCTGGGCGAATCCGATTATCGACCGGGCCTACGCGGCCGACCCGGCGGGTATGGGCGGACTCGGGGATATCGAGCACTTCGTCCTGCTCATGCAGGAGAACCGCTCCTTCGACCACTACTACGGAGCCATGTCCGGGGTCCGTGGATTCGACGATCCGTCACCGTCCTGGCGACAGTACGGATACGCGCCCGGGGTCGGCCCGACGCCCGACGGCTACCTCGAACCGTTCCGCCTCGACACCACGCGCGGCGCGACGCTCGACGGCGAATGCGTGAACGATCCCGACCACGGCTGGGAGGGCATGCACCAGGCGTGGAACGGCGGGCGCAACGACAGTTGGATGCCCATGTCCATCGCCAAGGTCGGGGCGGCGAACGGGCCCGCGGCCATGGGTTACTACCTGCGCGAGGACATTCCGGTCCACCACGATCTGGCCGACGCCTTCACCCTCTGCGACAACTACCACTGTTCGGTGCTGGGGCCGACCAATCCGAATCGGCTGTACTGGATCAGCGCCTCGATCGATCCGGACGGGGTGGCGGGCGGACCACTCGTCGAGACGCCGCTCGCCCAGCCGCAGCACGTGTACCGGTGGCGCACCATGCCGGAGAACCTCTCCGACGCGGGCGTGAGCTGGAAGGTGTACAACAACCGGGATCTCGGCCCGATTTCGCGGGTGCTCCTCGACGGTATGGTCGGCACCTTCGCGCAATCCCAGGATCCGAATTCGGAACTCGCCCGGCGTGGCCTCGCGCCGGTCTATCCCAACGACTTCGCCACCGATGTCGCCGCCGACCGACTGCCCAGCGTCTCCTGGGTGATTCCGCCGCTGTTCCAATGCGAACATCCCGCGCTGCCACCGGCTTTGGGCGCGGTCGGCATCATGGGCGTACTCGATATCCTCACCTCGAATCCGGCGGTGTGGGAGAAGACCGCGCTGATCGTCAGCTACGACGAGAACGGCGGCTTCTTCGACCACGTCACGCCACCGACCCCGCCGCCCGGCACGCCGGGGGAGTACCTCACCGTTCCGCTCGGCGGGGTCGGCAAGGCCGCGGGTATCGCCGGGCCCATCGGACTCGGCTACCGGGTGCCGTGCCTGGTCATCTCGCCCTATAGCCGGGGCGGCCTGGTGGCCTCGGAGACCTTCGACCACACCTCCCAATTGCGCCTGCTGGAACGGCGATTCGGGGTGGACGTGCCCAATCTGACGCCCTGGCGACGCGGCGTCACCGGGGATATGACCTCCGCCTTCGACTTCGGGACCGCACCCGACGCCGCGCGCCCGCCGCTCACGCCGACCGGGGGCAAGGTGAACGACGCGCTGGCGCAGTGCGGTCCGAATATCGCCCTGGGTACGGCGAATCTCGGCCTCGCCTACCCCGTGCCGCCCAACGCCATGCCGTCCCAGGCGCCGGGTACGCGCCGTCGACCCAGCGGAATCGTCTGAAGCCCAACGCCATACGCGGCAGTGGCTCGGTCCGTCCGGACCGAGCCACTGGCATATGCGCGGGGCGAATTCAGCTGGCGGTGGCGGGAACCCACTGGGCGGCGGCCGCGGCGGAGCGTTTTCGCATGGCCGCGAAGCTGTGGCGGGCGGGGTTGATCAACGCGCTCAGCCACGAGCGCCGGTGTGCGGCCAAAGCGGCTGCGATGGCGGGGATCTCGGTGCAGTGCACGGTGCCCGCCAGGCCCAAACGGTGGCGACCCGTCTGGATGTTCTTGGTGCCCACTGATGTTCCTTTGCTTGCGTGTTACCGGCCGGGTATCGCCTGCGGCGAACCTTAGCGGAACAAAAGTGTGCCGCACCGGATTTTCCATGACATTCTCCCCGGCGTGTCGGAATGTTGCCGACGGGGGGTCTGGATTTCTGGAAAATAGTTGCGGATCGGTCTCGTAAATATCACGGAATGGGTAAGTCCTCGCGAAGTAGGTGAAATCCCTGCTCACTCTGGGTAATCCAGCTTTTCGGCTGGTGTCGACCCGTTTCGACAGCGGCGGCGGGCGAATGCGAGACTGGTCGAATGTTGCGAATCGGTCTCACCGGAGGCATGGGAGCGGGTAAATCCACGGTGGCGCGCGCACTGGTGGAACGCGGAGCCATTCTCGTGGATAGCGATGTGATAGCTCGCGAAGTGGTGGCGCCTGGAACCGAGGGGTTGGCCGCGCTCGTCGAGGCGTTCGGCTCCGATATTCTCGCCGCCGACGGCAGTCTCGACCGTCCGGCCCTCGCCGCCAAGGCCTTCGCCACCGACGAGGCGCGCAAAACCCTCAACTCCATCACCCATCCGCTGGTGGGCAAGCGCACCACCGAGCTGATCGCCGCCGCACCCGCCGACGGCATCGTCGTACAGGACATTCCGCTGCTCGTGGAGAACGGGCTCGCGCCCTTCATGAACCTCGTCGTCATCGTGGACGCCGCCGAGGAGACCCGGGTGCGCCGTCTGGTCGAATTCCGCGGCGTCGACGAGGCCGACGCGCGCGCCCGCATCGCCGCCCAGGCCACCGACGAACAGCGCCGGGCCGTCGCCGACGTGCTGCTCGACAACAATGGGGCCGATGGTGCGGTGGTCGCCGAGGTGAACCGCCTGTGGGACGAGCGCCTGGTGCCCTTCGAACACAATCTGCGCACCCGGACTCCGGCCGCACGCCCGGCCGAATCGCCTGTGGTGGAGGCGAATCCGCAGTGGCCGGTGCAGGCTCAGCGCATTATCGCCCGCCTGGCGGTGGCCTGTGCCGCCGACGCGCAGCGCATCGAGCACGTCGGGCCGACGTCGGTGCCGGGCAAGCCCGCCGAGGATGTGCTCGATATTCGAATCACCGTGGCCGACAGCGCGATCGCGGACCGGCTGCGGGATCGCCTGGCCGACATCGGATTTCCGCCGGTCGGTGACGCGGGCGCGAATGACGAACGGCTGCACGCGAATACCGACCCCGGTCGCCCGGCGAATGTCGTGGTCGCCGTTACATCCACGTCAGCTTGATGCCCTGCGCCGCCAGCCAGGCCTCGAAATCGTGTCCGTGCGCGGCGATTCCGTCGATGGTGGCCGAGGCCGTCTCGATGGCCTGTCGCGCCTGACCGAGGTCGAGGTAACCGGCGGCGTGCGCGGCCAGCAACTCGTCGACATCGAGTAGCTCCACATCGCGACCGGTGCGCACGGTCAGATCCAGGTAGTGGTCCACCGACTTCCACTTCTTCGGCTCCACCTGGCTGTACTCGCCGATATCCACGTAGTAGTCCTGATCGCGGCGATGCGCCGGGGTGAAGTGGAAGACGGTGACGCGAATGGACAGGCTCGGCAGCAGCCAGGATTCGATGTAGTGGAATTCCGGGTGGTCGGAGGTGCGCGCCATGTACAGGCCCCACGGTTCGACGTGGTACCGCTCGACGGCTCGCACGAACCCCTTGGGGTCGATATTGGTGAGCTCGTCGACGTTGAAGTACTCCACCTTCGGTCGGTGCAGGTCCACCGCTGGCGCCTGGGTCATGGAATCAGCATCGCTGGTCGGACCGTGATCGTCCAGGGCAGTGTGGGCCGCGTCGCGAGCCGACACACATTCTTCACAGCGATTTCCGGGAAAACATAATCTGAAACATGGCTGTTTCGATACTGTGCGCTCAGTCCACGCAGGTGTGGACGCCGGACAAAGGGAACACAGTATGAACGCACAGGGGACCCGCGCGCGCCGGGTCGGTATGGCAGCCACCACCTTCGGCGCGATGGCCGCGGCCATCGTGGTCGCCGCGCCCAGCGCCAGCGCGTGGGTCGGCAACCTGGAGGTCTCCGGGAAGGACCACAAGACCGGCTGCACCTACACGCTCATCGCCTCGGTCGAGGTGGACCGGGTCAGTACGGTGAAGTTCACCGACAATGGCAAGGAGCTGCCGGGCAGTCCGGTGAGTCCGTCGCTGTTGAGCAACAAGGTGACCATCAAGTGGACCCCCGCGACGGCGGGCGTGCACAAGTTGGAGGCACGTCAGATCCTGATCAGCGATTCGATCAGCGTCACGGTGGCCGAGGGGAGCGGCGGCTCGGGGAGTGCCTCGGGCAGCGGGGGCTGCGGAGGCGGACTGGGCGGGCTGATCCCTAGCCTGTCCGGGTAGGGGTTGCTCGACTCTCGAAGTCTCGTGCCCCTTTCACTGCGTGAAAGGGGCACGACGGGTGAATTGGCAAGCGCGACTACCGAACCGGTGGTTACGACCAGGGGTTGGCGAGCGCGACTACCGGTGGGGGAGCCGCGACCCGCTGGCCGAACCGGCGGCTACAGCCAGGTGAGGGTGATGCCCTTGGTGGCGAGCCAGGTCTCCAGGCGGTGTTCGTGGGCGGCGATGCCCGCGACTACGGCGGTGGCGTGTTGGACGGTTGCGCAGGTGCGGGCGGTGTCGATGCGACCGGCGGCGTGGGCGGTGAGGAGTTCGTCCACGCAGATGAGTTCGGCGGGGCGGCCGGGGCGGGCGACGACGTGGAGGTAGTGCCCTTCGGCGCGCCATTTCTTCGGTGCGACGGGGGCGTAGTCGCCGATCTCCAGGTACTGCGTCTGCCCTCGGTCGTGGCCGGGGCGCTGGTGACGCACCGTCACGCGGAGCGAGAGCGCGGGCAGCAGCCACGATTCGATGTACCGGAAGTGCGGATTGTCCACCGTGCGTGCGA
Organism: Nocardia sp. NPDC050406; assembly: GCF_044459025.1. Lineage (NCBI taxonomy): Bacteria > Bacillati > Actinomycetota > Actinomycetes > Mycobacteriales > Nocardiaceae > Nocardia > Nocardia sp. NPDC050406. The sequence goes on from NZ_JBITIM010000002.1 coordinate 2,089,192, forward strand.
AATACAGCCCGAACGGTTCGACGTGGTAGGTCTCCACCGGCTGCACGAAGCCCCGGGAATCGGTGAGGGTCAGCTCCGCGAGATTGAAGTACTCCACTCTCGGCGGGTGGGTCGTGTCCACCGGGGGCGTCGCGGCATGCTCCGCGGCTCTGCCGATAATCGAATCACGTTGCGGGACACGCTTGTCCCGGGCCTCGGAGCCCGCCTTGTCGGTGACAGCGGGCATCGTGCCGAGCAGTGTGAACAGACCGGTCATCGCCCTGCCCTTTCGAGGTGTATCCGATCAGCTTGCTCAGCCTACACCTGCGACAACGCGCTCGGGCCGTCGTGAACATTCCGCAACGCCGAGGTTCTCGGAGTTTTTCTGAAACGAAAACCGTTCAGTCTCATTCGAATTCGACGACACCCTCATGAAGAATGAGAAGCGCTGCCCGGCAGCGCTTTTCGCATTCAGCCGTGGAAAGGATCCACATCCTGGCCCGGCATCCAAGAATGGCCGGGCACCGTCCACCCGTGCTCCTTGATCATGCGGCGGGCGGCGCGCTGATTGCGCCCGATGAGGCGGTCGAGATACAGATGCCCGGTCAGGTGGTCGAACTCGTGCTGCAGGCACCGCGCCAGATAGCCGGTGCCCTCGGCCTCGACCGGCTCACCGTGCACGTCAACCCCGGTTACCTTGGCCCACTCCGCCCGACCGGTCGGGAACCACTCGCCCGGCACCGACAGACAGCCCTCGAGATCGTCCTCCGGATCGGGCATGGTCTCCGGAATCGTCGAGGTCTCCAACGCCGGATTGACCACATACCCGCGATGGCGCTGCCCGTCGGCGATGAGGTCGTAGACGAAGACCGCGCGGGGGTCACCGATCTGATTCGCCGCCAAACCGGCACCGCGGGCGGCGGTATTGGTCTCGAACAGGTCGGCGACGAACGCCTCGAGCTCGTCGTCGAACACGGTGACGGGCGTGGCCGGAGTGGCCAGCCGGGGGTCACCGGCGATCAGAATCGGTCGGATAGCCATGAATCCGAGCCTAAATCCCGCTATCGGTCATTCGACCTGGGGGTAGGCCCATTGGTGCGTCATTGGAATCCGATTGGCCGCGCGGGCGACCCTGTGGGCGTCCAGCACGGCACCACCCACAAGGATCACCGATGAACGTCAAAACACCCGCCGCCGCAGCGGCTTTCGCGATCGTCACGGGCCTGTGCCTGTTCGCCGCGCCGAGCGCCGCCGCGCAGGCACCGGTGAACTGCGAGGTCGAGACCGCCAGCCTCGCGCTGCGCGGTGAGGAGCCCGAGGTGTTCACGGCCATCAACACCCTGCGCGCGCAGGCGGGCCTGGCCGCGGTCACCCACTCCGACACCCTCGCGCGGCCATCCGAATGGGCCAGTATCGACAGTGCCGGGCGCGGTTTCTCCCCGGCCAATCACGTGGACACCCTCGGCCGCGACATCCCCACCCGGTTCGCGCAGTGCGGCGTCTCCGCCAGCACACCCCGCATCGCCGAAATCAACTACTACGGCACCAATGTCACCCCGGCCGATGCCATGCGGTTCTGGACCACTTCGGCGACCCACCGTGCCATCATCCTGGATGGCAATCTGAAGAAGGTCGGCGTCTCGGTGATCTACGAAGGCAACCTCCGGCATTGGACGGTCACCTTCTCCTCCTGATTTCGGCCATTCGTGAGGAATTTGCCACGATACGGGCCGGTAACCCCGTCTCCGTGTGTACCTGTGGGCGATGGCGGTGCACACTACGCGGGAACCGGCCGTTGTCGCCCGGGCCAGAGTCGTGGAGTGGGAAGGAGCTGGCGAGTGTTCAGCCGCATCGCCATCGTGAACCGGGGTGAGGCCGCCATGCGGCTCATCCATGCCGTCCGAGATCTGGCCGCGGAGACCGGGCTACCGATCGAAACCGTCGCCCTGCACACCGATGTCGATCGCAACGCGACATTCGTGCGCGAGGCCGATATCGCCTACGACCTCGGTCCGGCCTCCGCGCGCCCGTATCTGGATCTGAAACTGCTCGAGCGCGCGCTGCGGGCCACCGAGGCCGATTCGGCCTGGGTCGGTTGGGGATTCGTCGCCGAGGATCCGGCCTTCGCCGAACTGTGCGAACAGATCGGCGTCACCTTCATCGGCCCCAGCCCCGACGCCATGCGCAAACTCGGCGACAAGATCGGCGCCAAGCTGATCGCCGAGGAGGTGGGCGTACCGGTCGCGCCGTGGAGCCGCGGCGCGGTCGACACGGTGGAGGCGGCCAAGGCCGCCGCGGCCGAGATCGGCTACCCGCTCATGCTCAAGGCCACCGCGGGCGGCGGCGGTCGCGGTATCCGCGTCGTCACCAACGACGACGACCTCGTCGATGCCTACGAGCGCACCCGGCAGGAAGCCGCGCGCGCGTTCGGCAGCGGCGTGGTGTTCCTGGAGCGCTTGGTCACCGGCGCGCGCCACGTCGAGGTGCAGGTGATCGCCGACGGTCAGGGCACCGCGTGGGCGCTGGGTGTGCGCGACTGCTCGGTGCAGCGCCGCAATCAGAAGATCATCGAGGAGTCGGCCTCGCCGGTGCTGCGTCCCGAGCAGGCGGCCGAACTCAAGGCCTCGGCCGAGCGGCTGGCCGTCGCGGTCGGCTATCGCGGCGCGGCGACCGTCGAATTCCTCTACCACCCCGGTGACGAGCTGTTCGCCTTCCTCGAGGTCAATACCCGCCTCCAGGTCGAGCACCCGATCACCGAATCCACCACCGGATTCGACCTCGTGCGCGCCCAGTTGCACGTGGCCTCCGGCGGCAAGCTCGAGGGCGAACCCCCGGCCGAGCGCGGCCACGCCATCGAGGCGCGCCTCAATGCCGAGGACCCCGACCGCGACTTCGCGCCCGCGCCCGGCCGCATCGCGCGCCTGGATCTCCCGGCGGGACCGGGCATTCGAGTCGATACCGGCGTGAGCGCGGGCGACACCATTCCCGCCGACTTCGACTCCATGATCGCCAAGATCATCGCCTACGGGCGCGACCGCAACGAGGCGCTGGGACGACTGCGCCGCGCGGTGACGCAGACCCGGGTGGTCATCGAGGGCGGCGCCACCAACAAGAGTTTCGTGCTCGACCTGCTCGATCAGCCCGAGGTGATCGACGGCAGCGCCGACACCGGCTGGATCGACCGGGTGCGCGGTGAGGGCCGCCTCGTCTCGCACCGGCACTCCGCCATCGCCCTGGCCGCCGCCGCCATCGACGCCTACGAGGAAGAGGAGCGCGTCGAGCGGCATCGGCTGCTCTCCACCGCCTCGGGTGGCCGTCCGCAGGTGCAGCACGAGAGCGGTCGCCCGCGTGATCTCAAACTGCGCGGCGTCGGCTACCGGGTGCGGGTCGCGCGCATCGGCGCGCATCGCTTCCGGATCGGTATCGAGGCCGGTGGCGACATCCGCACCGCCGATGTCGACCTCGAGCGCTTCGACGACCACACCGGACAGGTCGTGGTCAACGGCGTCCGATACCGGCTGACCACCGGAACGCACGGGCCCACCCACACCGTCGATGTCGACGGCATCACCCATCGCATCAGCCGCGACGAGGGCGGCGTGGTCCGCTCGCCCGCCCCCGCGCTGGTGGTCGCGACCCCGCTCGAGGTCGGCGACGAAGTCGAGGCGGGCGCACCGGTTCTCGTACTCGAGAGCATGAAGATGGAGACGGTGCTGCGCGCCCCGTTCCGGGCCCGGCTCAAGGAATGCGGCGTCTCCGTCGGCACCCAGGTGGAGACCGGCGCGCCGCTGCTGCGCCTGGAACCGCTCGCCGAGGAGGGCGAGGCCGCCGAGACCGCGACCGTCGGCGCGGTCGAACTGGATCTGCCCGTCGAGACCGCTCCGGTGCGCCCGCACGAGCGCCTGACCCGCGGCCTGCAGGATCTGCGCAGCCTGCTGCTCGGCTTCGACGTCGATCCGCACGACGACCGCCGTGTCGTCGACGGCTACCTCGCCGTGCGCCGCGCCGCCATCGAGGACAACCGCAGGCCCCTCGCCGAGGAGCTCGAACTCATCGAGGTCTTCGCCGATCTCGCCGAACTCAGCCACAAGCGCTCGTGGGACGAGGACGGCGGCCAGGGCCACGTCCACAGCGCCCGCGAGTACTTCCACACCTATCTGCAGAGCCTCGACGTCGAACGGGCCGGGCTGCCGGAGTCCTACCGCAACAAGCTCGCCAAGGCGCTCGGCCACTACGGGGTCACCGAACTGGACCGCACCGCCGACCTCGAGTCCGCGGTCTTCCGGATCTTCCTCGCCCAGCAGCGGCCCTCCGACACCGTCACCGTCATCACCACCCTGCTGCGCGAATGGCTGCGCGAGCCGGGACCCGACGGTGTGCTGCGCGAACCGGTCGGCCTGGCGTTGGAGCGTCTGGTCGCCGCGACCCAGGTGCGCTTCCCGGTGATCGCCGACCTCACCCGCGGCGTCGTGTACGCCTGGTACGGCCAGCCGCTGCTGCGGCGCAACCGTGCCCGCGTCTACACCAATGTCCGCAAGAACCTGCGCTACCTCGACACGCATCCGGACACCCCCGACCGCGCCGAGCGCATCGCCGATATGGTGCGCAGCACCGAACCACTGGTGCGGCTGCTCGGGCAGCGCCTGGTGCGCGGCAATGTGGACAACACCGCCATGCTCGAGGTGCTGACCCGCCGCTACTACGGCAACAAAGGTCTCGCCGGAGTGCACACCCACGAGGTGGACGGGCGTACCTTCGTCATCGCCGAACGCCGCGGCCTGAGCCTGGTGTCGGCCGCGGGCAGCTTCGACGAAATCGGCAGTGTGCTGCGCGGTCTCGCCGAACTCGCCAGCGGCGCCGCCTCCATCGAGGCCGACATCTACCTCAGCTGGGAGAAGCAGCCCGAGGACTTCGACGCCATGGCGGTCGCCCTGCAGGAGGCCCTCGACGCGCAACCATTGCCGAATCAGGTGCACCGCATCACCGCCACCGTCGCGGGCAGCGGCGGCGCGGTCATGCACCACCACTTCACCTTCCGGCCCTCGGCCACCGGCATGGTCGAGGAGCGGTTGATCCGCGGCCTGCACCCGTTCATCGCGCAGCGCATGCAGATGAAGCGGCTGCGCAAATTCGATCTCACCCGGTTGCCGTCCTCGGACGACGAAGAGGTGTACCTGTTCCGGGCCGTCGCCAAGGAGAACCCCTCCGACGAGCGGCTCATCGCCTTCGCGCAGGTCCGAGACCTGGCCGCGCTGCGTGAGCACGACGGCCGCCTGTTGGCGCTGCCCTCGGCCGAGATCGCCATCGCCACCTGTCTGGACTCCATTCGGCGGGCGCAGTCGGCGCGGCCGTCGGCCAAGCGGTTCAACACCAACCGCATCGTCATGTACATCTGGCCGCCGGTCGATGTCACCCGCGCCGAACTCGAGACGGTGCTCGGCGGGCACGTGCTGCCCATGACCGCCGGAGCCGGACTCGAGGAGATCCTGCTCATCGCGCGGCAGAACGATCCGGAGACCGGTGAGCTGACCAAGATCGCCGTGCGCATCTCCTTCGATGCCGCCGGTGGACCGCAGGTCACCGTCGGCGAGCGCACCGACGAGACGGTGGAGCCGCTCGACGAGTACCGGCAGAAGGTGCTGCGCGCCAGCAGCCGCAACACCGTGTACCCGTACGAATTGACCGGGCTGCTCGGCGAATTCACCGAATACGACCTCGACGCCAACCATGCGCTGGTGCCGGTCGACCGGCCCAAGGGGCACAACACCGCGGCCATCGTGGCGGGTGTGGTCACCACCCCGACCGAACAGCATCCGGAGGGCGTCACCCGCGTGGTGCTGCTCGGCGATCCCACCAAATCGCTTGGCGCGCTGTCGGAACCGGAGTGCCGTCGGGTGATCGCCGCCCTGGACCTCGCCGATCGGATGCGGGTGCCGTTGGAGTGGTACGCGCTCTCCTCGGGTGCTCGGATCTCCATGAAATCCGGTACCGAGAACATGGACTGGGTGGCGGCGGCGCTCAAGCGCATTGTCGAGTTCACCCAGGACGGCGGCGAGATCAATATCGTGGTGGCGGGCATCAATGTTGGCGCGCAACCGTATTGGAACGCCGAAGCCACCATGCTCATGCACACCAAGGGCATTCTGGTCATGACGCCGGATTCGGCCATGGTGCTCACCGGCAAGCAGTCGCTCGACTTCTCCGGCGGCGTCTCGGCCGAGGACAACTTCGGCATCGGCGGCTACGACCGCGTCATGGGTCCCAACGGTCAGGCGCAGTACTGGGCGCCGAACCTGACCGCCGCGCGCGGCGTGCTCATGTCGCACTACGACCACACCTATGTGGCGCCCGGTGAGAAGGGCCCGCGCCGTTCGCGCACCACCGATCCCGTCGACCGCGATGTCTCGACGTTCCCGCATCTGTTGGCGGACAGCGATTTCACCACCGTCGGCGAGATCTTCTCGGCCACCGCCAACCCGGATCGCAAGAAGCCCTTCGATATTCGGACGGTCATGCGGGCGCTGGCCGACCAGGACCACCCCGTGCTGGAGCGCTGGGCCGGTATGGCCGACGCCGAGACCGCGGTGGTGCAGGACGCGCGCCTGGGCGGTATTCCGGTGTGCCTGTTGGGTATCGAGTCCCGGGGCGTGCCGCGCCGCGGCTTCCCGTCCACCGACGGACCCGACACCTACACCGCGGGCACCCTGTTCCCGCGGTCGTCGAAGAAGGCCGCGCGCGCCATCAACGCGGCCAGCGGCAACCGCCCGCTGGTCGTGCTGGCGAACCTGTCGGGCTTCGACGGCTCGCCGGAGTCGATGCGCAAACTGCAGCTCGAGTACGGTGCGGAGATCGGCCGCGCGATCGTCAATTTCCAAGGGCCGATCGTCTTCTGCGTGATCTCCCGCTATCACGGCGGCGCGTTCGTGGTCTTCTCCAAGGCCCTGAACCCGAATATGACCGTGCTCGCGCTGGAAGGCTCGTTCGCCTCGGTCCTCGGTGGCGCTCCGGCGGCCGCCGTGGTCTTCGCCAACGACGTCAACGCCCGCACGGCCGCCGACCCGCGCATTCGCGAACTCGAGGAGCGGGCCGCCACCACCGTCGGCCCCGACCGTGCCGCTCTCACAGCGGAACTCGACGAACTGCGCTCCTCGGTCCGCGCCGAGAAGCTGGGCGAGGTCGCCGCGGAATTCGATGGCGTGCACAATATCCAGCGCGCCGTCGAGGTCGGCTCGGTGGACGCGGTGATCCGCGCCTCGGAGATGCGGCCACGGATCATCGAGGTGATCGAGGCGGGTCTGGCTCGCTGACCTTCATGGCTCGTTGATCGTCACGGCTCGCGGACCGGCGCTACCGGTCCGCGAGCCGTTCCATCTCCGAAATCCGTTATTCGGATGGGCATTTCGGGGCGTGGTCCTTACACTCACCCGGTAATCGCGTGTGGGATTCGCAGCGCGAGGTTCATCGGGGAGGCATACATGGCACCAATTCGCCCGCGTTACCGACTTCGCCTGGGCGTGGTGGGCGCGCTGTTGGTCGGTCTGGTGGTGGCGGGGATCTTCTGGGCCATCAGTCGGCCGGGGGAGAAGGAAGTGCTCATCTGGGGCGGCAACGAGGTGAGCTCGACCGACACCTGTGTCGAATTCGGCGGGGCGGGACGTAAGGGCAGCTGCGCGGATCTGGCCCGCAAGGAGTACCGCTACGAGGACACGCAGGGCTGGGCGGTGGCCATGGCGGGTGGCTGGCTGCTGCTCGGTCTGGTGGGAGCCGGGCTGGCCGGTCGGGAGGGGATCAAGTTCTACAAGGTGCAGCAGCGCGATCCCGACAGCACGGTGGAGTTGGAGCAGATCGCCGCGCTGCACGATCTGGGCGAGCTCGAGGGCTGCTTCGTCGGGGCGCGCGGCGCCTTCGTGACGAAGACCTCGCTGGTGCTCGGCCAATTCCACGGCGGCCTGGTTCGATACGAACTCGACGAGCGGCCACGCGCCTATCGGTGGGACGAGATCGCCTCGGTACGCCAACAGGTTTCGCACAAATTCGAGAACCGGCAGTACAAGGGCACCTCGTTCAACCACGTCCTCACCTTCGCGGACGGCACCACCCTGCCGGTGCGCGGCTCGTACCGCGATCCGCAGTGGGATCCGCAACGCGGCGACACTCAACAGGCGGGCTACCGCTTCACGCTCATGGTGCAGAAGGTGAACCAGGCGGTGGCGGCGCTGCGACTACCGGGGGCCCGCGACACCCTCGCGGCGGGCGGCACGATCGACTTCGGCGGCATCGAGGTCACCGCGAACGCGTTGCGCTACAAGGGCAGCGCGACGGCGTGGGCGAAGGTCGGCGCGGCGGTCGTCAAGGACGGCGCGCTCACCTTCCCGAATATCGAGCGCCGCGCCGCCATCGTGAAGAAGAAGGCGATCGGCGACATACCGAACCTGCCACTACTGCTGGTGCTCAGCGACGAACTGCGTCAGTCCAGCGCGCGCGGCGTGGCCTGAGCGCTCACGCCCGCGCGTCGTGCTCGAGCTGTGCGGCGGCCTCGGCCTTGATCCGCTCGAACTGCTCGCCCATGCGGGCGGCGAGGGCCTGCGCGGCCGACAGCGGGCGAACCATGACCATGAGCTCGTCGATCTTCCCGTCGTCGTCGATGTGCAGGAAGTCGCAGCCGGTGAGCTGCTTGCCGTCCACGGTCGCCTCGAAGACGAGGGCGTGGTCGGGGCCGTTCGCGTCGCCGATCTCGCGCACGTACCGGAAGTCCTCGAAGACGCGCAGGACTCCGCGCAGAATGGCGGCGGTAATGGCCTTGCCGGGGTAGGGCTTGAAGGCCACCGGACTGGTGAACACCACCTCGTCGGCCAGCAGCGCCTCGATGGCGTCGATATCGCGGGCCTCGACTGCTGCGCGGAAGGAATGCACGGCGTACCTCACCTGTTCCATCGGTCGATCGGATGGTCCCTACCGTATCCCTCGCCCCGGTCAGCGCGCGGAGTGAAATCTGTCGGTGGTCGGGCTTAGGCTGGTGAGCATGGCTTTCGCAACCGAGATCCCGAACGAGGATCTGCCGTTGGCGCATTCGGAATTCCGCCCGATCGGCGCGGTCGAACGCGCCGACGGCCAGTTCCGCGTGGTCAGCGAGCACGTGCCCGCGGGTGATCAGCCCGCCGCGATCGCGGAGCTGGAGAAGCGGATCAACGCGGGGGAGCGCGATGTCGTGCTGCTGGGCGCCACGGGCACCGGCAAATCGGCGACCACCGCGTGGTTGATCGAGAAATTGCAGCGGCCGACCCTGGTGATGGCTCCCAACAAGACCCTCGCCGCGCAGTTGGCCAACGAGCTGCGGGAGATGCTGCCGCACAACGCGGTGGAGTACTTCGTCTCCTACTACGACTACTACCAGCCCGAGGCGTACATCGCGCAGACCGATACCTATATCGAGAAGGACAGCTCGATCAACGACGATGTCGAGCGCCTGCGGCATTCGGCGACGTCGAGCCTGCTGTCGCGCCGCGATGTCGTGGTGGTGGCGTCGGTGTCGTGCATCTACGGCCTCGGCACGCCGCAGTCCTACCTGGATCGGTCCGTGCAGTTGCGAGTCGGTGCGGAGATCGACCGGGATCGGCTGCTGCGGCTGCTCGTCGACGTGCAGTACACGCGCAACGACATGTCGTTCACGCGCGGCTCGTTCCGGGTGCGCGGGGACACCGTCGAGATCATCCCGTCCTACGAGGAACTCGCGGTGCGCATCGAGTTCTTCGGCGACGAGATCGAGGCGCTGTACTACCTGCACCCGTTGACCGGCGATGTGGTGCGGCAGGTGGATGTGGTGCGCATCTTCCCGGCCACCCACTATGTCGCGGGGCCCGAGCGCATGGAGCGCGCGGTCACCGATATCGAGGCCGAACTCGAGGTGCGTCTGGCCGAACTCGAGAAGCAGGGGAAGCTGCTCGAGGCTCAGCGGCTGCGCATGCGCACCCAGTACGACCTGGAGATGATCAAACAGGTCGGATTCTGCTCGGGTATCGAGAACTACTCGCGCCATATCGACGGGCGACCCGCGGGCTCGGCCCCGGCGACGCTGCTGGACTACTTCCCGGACGACTTCCTGCTCGTCATCGACGAATCGCATGTCACCGTGCCGCAGATCGGCGGTATGTACGAAGGCGATATGTCGCGCAAGCGCAATCTGGTGGAGTTCGGGTTCCGGCTGCCGTCGGCCGTCGACAACCGGCCGCTCACCTGGGAGGAGTTCGCCGACCGGATCGGGCAGACCGTGTACCTGTCGGCCACGCCCGGCCCGTACGAATTGGGCCGCACCGGAGGCGAATTCGTCGAACAGGTGATTCGCCCGACCGGTCTGGTCGACCCGCAGGTCGTGGTGAAGCCGACCAAGGGGCAGATCGACGATCTCGTCCACGAGATCCGGCTGCGCACCGAGCGCGACGAACGCGTCCTGGTCACCACCCTCACCAAGAAGATGGCCGAGGACCTCACCGACTACCTGCTCGGCCTGGGTGTGCGGGTGCGCTATCTGCACTCCGAGATCGACACGCTGCGCCGCGTCGAACTGCTGCGGCAGCTGCGGCTCGGCGAATACGACGTGCTGGTCGGCATCAACCTGCTGCGCGAGGGTCTCGATCTGCCCGAGGTGTCCCTGGTCGCCATTCTCGATGCCGACAAGGAGGGCTTCCTGCGCTCCAGCACGAGTTTGATCCAGACCATCGGCCGTGCCGCCCGCAATGTCTCGGGTGAGGTGCACATGTACGCCGACAAGATCACCGACTCCATGCGCCAGGCCATCGACGAGACCGAACGCCGCCGGGCCAAGCAGATCGCCTACAACGAAGAACGCGGTATCGACCCGAAACCCTTGCGCAAGAAGATCGCCGACATTCTCGACCAGGTCTACCGCGAGGCGGAGGAGACCGAGGTGGAGGTCGGCGGCTCCGGCCGCAATGCCAGCCGCGGCCGTCGCGCGCAGGGCGAACCCGGTCGCGCCGTCTCGGCGGGCGTCTACGAGGGCCGCGATATCAAGTCCATGCCGCGTGCCGAATTGGCCGATCTGGTCAAGGAACTCACGGCGCAGATGATGAATGCCGCCCGCGAACTCCAATTCGAGCTCGCGGGACGACTCCGCGACGAGATCGCCGACCTGAAGAAGGAGCTACGCGGTATGGACGCCGCCGGATTGCAGTGACGAATCCGGCGAGTGGTGCGCGGCCGGTCGGGGCCGCGCATCGCCCATCACCCCTGCTGCGCCATCCATTCGTTGACGCGGCGGTCGGCCTCTTCGCGGGAGACGTTCTCGACGCGGGTCATGACCACCCAGCGGTGGCCGAACGGGTCCATGACGCGGCCGAAACGGTCGCCGTTGACGAAGGTTTCGGGGTCCTCGGCCAGGCGCGCACCGTGTTCGCGGGCGAGCTTGACGACCGCGTCCACATCGGGGCAGTAGTGCACGACGCTGGTGTGCACCCAGTCGTCGGCCGGGGCGCGCACCCCGTGCTCCGGCATGGGGACGCCGAGCTGGAAGGTGGAGTCGCCGATCTTCATCTCGGCGTGCGCGGGCTGTCCGTCGGGCAGATCGTTGCGGCTGATGAGCTCCGCTCCGAACACCGCGGAGTAGAAGTCGATGGCCTTGTTGCCGTCCGGGACGGCCAGGAAGCAGGTGATCGAATGGTAGCCCTCGGCAATGGGATTCACTGTCTCGCTCATGGCTCCCACTCTCGCCGAACCGCCGGTGGACGGTCTTGTAAGAAAGCGACAGCCCCACGGTGAGCACCGAACGCGAAGGCGTCGACTTCACCCCGCACCAGGTCCCGCCCGAGGTCGCGAAGGGCATCCTGCGTCCCCGCGAACAACTGCGGACCTTCACCCATACCCGCCTGTCGGCGGGTCCCGGGGTGAACCGCTACGTCGAGTGGTTCTGGGCGGTGCGCTGGGACCGCCGCGGCCTACCCGTCTACCGCTCCGAGATCCTGTCCTATCCGTCGGTCAACATCACCTTCGAGCGCGAGCCCGGCCGCTTCGGCGGCTACGTCACCGGCGTCTGCACCACCAAGTACATTCGCGAACTACGCGGCGAGGGTGAGACATTCGGCGTCAAGTTCCGCGCGGGCGGTTTCGGGGCGTTCACCGGCCTGGATGTCGGCGCGATCCGCGACACCTGCGTCGAACTCACCGACGTGCTGCCCGAGGCCGTCGGCCTACACGAGCGGGTGCTCGCCGCCGACACCCTCGAGGGCCGCCGCGCCATCGTCGAGGACTTCCTCGCCGAGGTCGCCCACCGCCGCGCCGTCACCGACGACACCGCCTACCTCCAGGTGCTGCGCATCGTCGCCGCCATGGAAGAGGATCGCGACCTCACCCGGGTCGACCAGGTCACCGAGCGCTTCGATATTCCGGTCCGCACCCTGCAACGCCTGTTCCGCCGCTACGTCGGAGCCAGCCCCAAGTGGGTGCTGCGCCGCTACCGCCTCCAGGACGGCGCGCATCTGCTCGCCGAGGGCCGCACCACCGACCTCGCGACGCTCGCCCTCGAACTCGGCTATTTCGATCAGGCGCACTTCTCCAAGGAGTTCGCCAGCGAGATCGGTATGCCTCCGCTGGAATACGCCCGTTCCTCACTAGCCTCCCAGGAATAACCGCACCACCGGGCTAGTTGGTTGCCATGTCACCCAAATGGGTGTGGGCACACCAACCCGACAGAGGAGCTGGCAATGGATGTTGTGGTGTTGATCGGACGAATCCTGTTCGTGGTGCTTTTCCTGAGCTCGGGCATCGGGCATCTCACCCAGGCCGACGGTATGGCCGGATACGCCCAGTCCAAGGGCGTGCCCATGCCGAAGCTCGCGGTGCAGGTCTCCGGCGTCGTCCTCGTGCTCGGCGCCCTGATGGTGCTGTTCGGCGTCTGGGCCGACCTGGGTGCGCTGCTGCTGGTCGTCTTCCTGCTGCCGACCGCCTTCCTCATGCACGCCTTCTGGAAGGAGGCCGACGCCATGGCCAAGCAGAACGAGATGATCCAGTTCAACAAGGATGTTTCCCTCGCCGGTGCGGCACTGGCTTTGTTCGCCTTCTTCGCGCACACCGCCGAGCTCGGATTGACCGTTACCGGGCCGCTTTTCAGTCTCGGCTGAGCGCATGGGCGCGTTAGTATTGCGCCGCAATACCGCGTTCTACAGGGAGAGAAAAACATGGATCTCATCGGCTGGCTGCTGGGCATTTTCTGGGCCGATCACCGCCCGTGGCCCTGATCGGGGAACCGATTTCCGGCCCGTCCGAAGGGGAACTCCCACAGCGGACGGGCCGGTCTCGTTTCCGCCGCCACCAGGGCTTGTGACGAATATCCTACGGGCGCAACAAGGTTCGAATTGCCGAGCGCGCACGGCCGCCGATCGCGCTCGCGCAGGTAGTCAAGGCTGTCGCGGTCGCCTCCCAAAAAATGTGCGCCGATGCTATGACGGCGCACAAGTGTGATGTGTTGCGATATCGATTAATTCCGTCTGTTCTGCCGCTATTGTCAGGCGAAGTTGCCGTGACGCAGTGTCGCGGTTCATGGCACCCGACTCACTGTTGGAGGAGAGAATGACCGCCTACCGGAGCATTGTCGTCGGTACCGATGGCTCGAACTCGTCGTACGTCGCTGTCGAGCGGGCCGCGGCACTGGCCGGTGACGAGGGCGCGACGCTGTACATCGCCTGCGCCTACTATCCGACCGACGACCGTGAGGTGGCAGCCGCCGCGGATGTGCTCAAGGACGAGGCCTACCAGGTGCGCGGTTCCGCGCCCACCAGCGAGATCCTGCGTATCGCCCGCGAGAAGGCCATTGCCGCCGGGGCCGCGAACGTCGTCGAGAAGTCCGTCGTCGGCGAGCCGGTCGAGTCGCTGCTGACCCTGGTCAAGGAGGTCGAGGCCGATCTGCTCGTGGTCGGCAACCGCGGCCTCAACACCATCACCGGCCGCCTGCTGGGCTCGGTCCCCTCGGATGTTGCCCGCAAGTCCCGCAGCGATGTGCTGATCGTGCACACCGTGCGCTGAGTACCCGACCTGACAAGCGGCCGCGCCCATCCCGGGCGCGGCCGTTTCGCGTCAGCTCAGCCGGTGCAGGACACCGGGTAGCTCGCCCGTGTGCACCACCGCGAGCCGCTGCGTGGCGCGGGTGAGCGCCACGTACAGGTCGTTCATACCGCGCGGCGATTCGTCCAGAATGGCCTGCGGCTCGACCAGGACGACCGCGTCGAATTCCAGGCCCTTCACATCGTGCACGGTCAATACCCGCGCCGAATCCCCGCCGAGCTCGCCCAACTCGGCGAGCAGTTCGTGCGGCACGATGACGGCGGTGGTGCCGGGGCGTTCGGCCTCGGCCGCGAGCAGGCTCTTCACCTCGCTCGACAGCTCGTCCGCGCCGACCTTGGTCGCGGTCGGCGCGAAACCGGACTCGCGCACCGAGCGCGGCACCGAGGAGCCCGGGTCGATCTCGGCCAGGACGTCGGCGGCGATGTCCATGATCTCGGCGGGGGTGCGGTAGTTCACGGTGAGCTCGGTGAGCTTCCACCGTTGCGCCACATACGGTTCGAGCACCTTCTGCCACGACGACGCGCCCGCCGGGTCGCCGGTCTGCGCCACATCGCCGACCGCGGTGATCCACCGATTCGGAATGCGCCGCATGACCATTCGCCAGGCCATCTCCGAAAGTTCCTGCGCCTCATCGACAATGACGTGCCCGTAGGTCCAGGTGCGGTCCCCGGCTGCGCGTTCGGCGGTGGTCTGCCGGGTGCCCACGCGCTGGCGTTCGGCGAGCTGGCTGGCGTCGATGAGGTCGTAGGCCATGAGGATCTCGGGATCGAGTTCGTCCTCGAGATCCTGTGGCGCGGAACCGGTGAGGATATCGAGCGCGTCCTGCGCCTCGGCCAACTGCGCCCGGTAGCGACGGCGGGCCCGCTCGCGCTCCTCGGTGTCGTCCACCCCGAGCAGTTCGGCCAGCTCGTCGAGGAGCGGCGCGTCGGCGGGGCTGAATTCCCCGCTGTCGCTGCGCCGCAGCTGCGCGCGATCCTCCTCGGAGAGGTGTCCGGCGGCGTGGGCGAGCCGTCGCGGATCGGCCCACAGACCGCCCAGCACCTCCTGCGGGGTGAGGATCGGCCACAGCTGCGCGATCACCCGCTGAATCTCCGGATCGGCGCGCATCTCGTCGCGAATCTCGGTGAGATCGGTCTGCGACAAGAGGTTTCGCCCACCGAGCGGATTGGCGCCGATGAGCTGCGCCAGCTGATCGGTGAGCTGATCCACCACCGACGCCGCGAATATCGGCCGCGCCAGATTGTGCGCGCGCCGCGACGACCGGGCCCGCCCGCGCGCCTTGGTGACGGTCTTGCGGTCGAGCACCAGATCGTGCCCGTCGAAGTGCAACCGCACCGGTTCCTTGGGCACCTCCTGCCAGTCCCGCACGGCCTTCTTCAACACCTCGAGCATGTCCAGGGAGCCCTTGAGCTCGCCCGCGCGCAGCGAATCCTCCAGCGTCGCTTCGACTCCCGGATACAGGTTGCCGATGGTCGAGAGCAGTACGCCGGTCTCACCGAGCGACGGGAGCACCTGTCCGATGTAGTCGAGGAAGGTCGAGTTGGGGCCGATGATGAGCACGCCCGCCTTGTCCAGCTGCTGGCGGTAGGTGTAGAGCAGATACGCGGCGCGGTGCAGCGCCACCGCGGTCTTACCGGTGCCCGGTCCGCCCTGGACCACCAGCACGCTCTTGTGCTCGGAGCGAATGATCGCGTCCTGCTCGCCCTGAATGGTCTCGACGATGTCGTTCATATGCCCGGTGCGCGCGGCATTGAGCGCGGAGAGCAGCGCGCTCTCGGTGCCGACACCGCCGTCGACGTCCACGGCCCCGGCGCTGCGTGCCGCCTCCAGATCCAGGTATTCGTCGGTGACCGCGGTGACCTTGCGGTTGCGCGAGCGAATATGCCGTCGCCGCGTCACCCCGTCGGGCGCGGCGGTGGTGGCCAGATAGAAGGGCCGGGCCAGCGGCGCGCGCCAATCCAGCAGCAGCGTCTCGTAATCGGACTCCTCGTCGAGAATGCCGATACGCCCGATGTAGCGGTGCTCGGTGTCGCCGTTCTCGGCGAGATCGATGCGCCCGAAGCACAGACCGTGTTCGGCCGCATCGTATTTGGCGAGATCCTCGTTGTAGAGCTGGGTGAACGATTCGCGCTCACTGCGCGCCTGCGGCGTACCGCCGGTCTCCAACAGCACGGTGCGCAACCGGCGCTGCGCGTACTGCCGCATCCCGTCGAGCCGCTCGTACAGCAGCGTCAGATGCTGCTGTTCACGCGCCACATCCGCGCTGGCGGAACCGGTCGCGGGCACAGGACGCTCCTCGGTGAGGTCGGGCAAAACGGGACTCCTTGTCACCGCGCGGAAAAACGCGCAACGTTCGAGAACAGAGCAGTCGAGTCTAGTTCGACTTCGCCGAACGCGCCGTATCCCCAGGTGATCCGCCGGTCGTGACCTCGGCCACGGGCGAAAAGTGTTCGACCACCGGAAACGGTTCGTAGAAGTGGTGCAGCAATCGCTTCCACTGCTGATACTCGGCCGAACCGCGAAAGCCCTCGGTGTGGTCCTCGAGGCGCTCCCAGGCGACGAGCAGCAGATAGGTGTCGGGTCGCTCCACGCAGCGGGTCAGCGACAGCGACCGGAAGCCGGGCATTCCGGCGATGATCGGTTGGGCCGCGGCGAAGGCGGCCTCGAATTCGGCGGATCGGCCGGGACGCACCGGCAGCAGGGCGTGCTCGAGAATCAAGGGGTTCTTTCAGGAGGCGTGGGTGTTGTTGGGCCGTCGGGAGAGTGTGTTGTTCTCCCGGTGGCCCGGCGGCTTCGCGCGGTACATGGCCACGTCGGCGTCGTGCAGGACGGCCTCGGGGGTGCGGCTGTCGCCCGGATGCAGCGGGGTGACGCCGATGGAGGCGTCGACCTGGATGCGGTGGCCGCGCGCGATGATGGGTTCGGCCATGGTCTGGCGCAGGCGCGTCACCAGGGCGTCGAGGTCCTCGCCGAGGGTGCGTCCGGACAGCAGCACCAGGAATTCGTCACCGCCGATGCGCCCCACGATGTCGTCGGTGCGCAGGCCGCGTTGCAGGCGCTGCGCCACGATCTGTAGGACGGTGTCGCCGATGGCGTGGCCGAGGGTGTCGTTGATGGTTTTGAAACCGTCGAGGTCGATGAAGAGCACGGTGGAGACCGGCAGATCCTCGCTGGTGCCCAGCGCGGCGGCCAAACGCGACAGCACCAATGCCCGATTGGCCAGGCCGGTCAGCGGGTCGTGGGTGGCCTGGTACTCCAATTGCCTTCGGCTGGCCCGGAATTCGGTGATGTCGTTGAACGACGACACCGCCGAGGACTGCGGGTCGCCGGGATTGAGCAGTCGCGAGGAGCCCGACAGCCACCGCCGCTGCCCGTCGGGGCGATCCACCCCGAACACGTATCCGACGACCGTCTCCCCGGTGGCCAGGGTGCGGGCCACCGGATGCCGGGTCGGCGGCAGCGGTAGCGCGTTGGCGTCGAGCAGGGTCAGCGGCAGCGCGTAGATCGGCGTGCCGACCAGATCCTCCCCGGCGTGCCCGAATATGCGCAGCGCGGCGGGATTGATGGATTCGATGCGCCCCAGCCGGTCGATCACCACCACGCCTTCTTCCAACTGCGAGACCACGGTGGTGAAGTGCTGTTCTGCCAGGCGCTGCGCGGCCTCGGCGGCGCGCTGCGCGCTCAGGTCGTGAATGACCACCTGATAGGCCATGCGGTTGTGCCAGGCGGTGAGCACCGAGACGGTCTCCACATCCACGGTGCTGCCGTCGCGGCGAATGAGCGTCATCTCCGCGCTCTCGGAGGCGTCGCCGGATTCGGTGAGCCGCCGAATGCGCTCCAACATGCCGGGAACGGATTTCGGATCGACGAAGCGGGTCACCGGCTGTCCGACGACCTCGTCGGTGGAGGTGGCTCCCAGCAGTCGCACCATGGCCGGATTGGCGTAGACCAGGATGCCGCGCTCGTGCACGACCACCCCGTCCGGACTGTGTTCGACCAGGGTTCGGTAGCGCTGGGCCAGCTGTTCGGCATCGGTCGGGCCGTTTGCCCGATCGTTACCCACTTCCACCTCGAGTACCCCCTGATCGTCGTGGACTACGTCCGTGGAGCACGGGACCATTGTGGTGTCGGCAGCTGGCGGGCAACACCGCCGACGTTATTGAATCAATCACAATCCCCTACGGCATCGGGACATGATTGGTGATCATTACAGGCACCGGCTCTGGAAGGAGCGATGCTATGACCAGCAGCACCCCAGGATCCACGCGGCACCAAGATCATATGACCATAGCCGGAATCGGTGCGGTCACCGGTTACGGCTGGGGCCGCGAGAGCCTCTGGGAAGGTTTGCTGAGCGGTAAGCCCGCCGCCCGGCTTTATCCAGGGTACGGGCCGAATCGCGATCGGCAGGGCTGGGTGGCGCGTGTCCCCGACGGCGGTGATCCGGATCTCGGCCCGAGCCGCTTCGGACGCGCCGTTCAGGAGGCGGCGCGCGAGGCGGTGGCCGACGCGCGCGCCCGCGGCTGGCGGCCCGGGCGCACCGTCGGACTGGTGCACGCCATCGTGCTCGGCGACGTGTACCAGTGGCGCGACTTCTATGTCGTCGACGGCGGCCGCCGCCGCAATCGCGACTACCTGCGCCTGCTGCCCTCCACCCCGAACTCGGTTCTCATGCAGGAGTTCGGTTTCCACGGCCCGGCCATGAACGTGACCGCCGCGTGCAGCTCCAGCAATGTCGCGCTGATCACCGCCAAGATGTGGCTGGACAGCGGTTTCGCCGACGATGTGGTGGTGGTCGCGACCGATCTGTCGGCCACGCCGGACATGGTGGAGCCGTTCGTGGCCGTGGGCGCGGCGGTCAACGACGTGGAGCCGCTGCAGGCCTGCCGTCCGTTCCAGGAGGGCAGTCGCGGCTTCGGCTTCGGTGAGGCGTCGGTCGGGTTCGTCGTGAGCCGCGAGGTCGAGCGGCCCTACGCGGCCGTCCTGGGCGGGGCCATGTCCAACGACGCGTATCACGTGCTGTCCGTGGACCCTTCGCACGAGCAGATCTTCGACTGTGTGCGCCGGGCGCTGGACAACGCGGGGGTGCGGCCGGAGCAGGTCGACTACTTCAATACCCACGGGTCCGGCACCAAACAGTGCGACGACGCCGAAACCGCGCTGCTGGAAAAGCTTTTCGACCAGCGGCCGTGGGTGACGGCACTGAAACCCCTTGCCGGACACTGCCAGGCGGCCTCGGCCGGTGTCGAGGTGGCCGCGGCGGCCATCGGCTACGAGCGCGGCGTGGTGGCGGCCTCGCCCATCGTGGCGGCGGCGCATCCGCGACTGCTGGACGGGCCGCAGCCGATGAACGGCGCCATCACGCTCAAGACGGCGCTCGGTATGGGCGGGAACAATTCCGCCCTGCTGCTCGGGCCGGTCGACTGAGTCGAACATGTCAGTGCAGCGGCACCGACCAGTGCAGTTTGGTTCCGGTGTCGGGATCCCGGCACGGGTAGACGGCCAATCGGCCGCCGGACTCCTCGGCCCGGTGCGCCAGATTGGTGAGTCCGCTCGGGGTGATGTTGTCCGGTATCCCGCGGCCGTTGTCGGCGACCACGATGGTGAGATCGTCGGCGACCCCGATATCGATGGTGATGGTGTCGCCGCCGGAGTGTCGCACCGCATTGCTCACCGCCTCGCGCACAACGGCTTCCGCGTGATCGGCCAGGGCGGGCTCCACCACCGACAGCGGTCCGGTGATGTGCATCATGGCGCGAATCGGGGTGTCGGCCGTCTGCTGTTTCACCGCGCGCTCGATGCGCTGGCGTAGTCGGGTGCTGTGCCCGTTGCCGCCGTGCAGGTCGAAGATCGACGTGCGAATCTCCTCCACCACATCCTGGAGATCGTTGATGGCGTCCGAAAGTCGTTGCCGCACTTCGGCCACCTGCGCCCTGGGCACGGTGCCCTGCAGCGACAGGCCGATGGCGAACAGTCGCTGGATGACGTGGTCGTGCAGATCGCGGGCGATGCGGTCGCGGTCGGTGAGAATGTCGAGCTCGCGCATGCGCCGCTGCGCCACCGCCAATTGCATGGCCAGCGCGGCCTGATCGGTGAAGGCCGCGATGAGCTCCACCAATTCGTCGGTGTAGGGCGCGGATTCGGCCGCGCGCAGCGTGATCAACACTCCCAGTGTGGAATCCGGCGTGTGCAACGGCAGTACCAGCGCGGGTCCGACATCGGTGACCGGGGTGCCGAGGTCGACGTGGCGGGCGTCGTCGAAGCGCAGGGGAGTGCGGGTGCTGAGCACCTCGCCGATGGCCGTGCCGAGGGTGCGCACGGTCGGGCTGCCCAGCGCGCCGCCGGGCCCGGACCATTGCGCCACAACGAGTTCGGTGTCCTCCTCCGGCACCGCCTCCGGATCGGTGACGATGGCCAGCACCGCGCGATCGGAGACGGTCAGCTCCCGCGCGTGCTCCACCACCTGCGCCAGCACCTGCCCGGGTTCGGTTCCGGCCAGGAACTCGGTGGCGATATCGCGGGTGGCCTCGATCCACGCCTGTCGGGTGCGCGCGGATTCGTAGAGCCGGGCGTTGTCCACGGCGATACCGGCCGCGGCGGCCAGGGCCTGCAACAGCACCTCGTCGTCCTCGTTGAACGCGTGGCCGTTGGCCTTCTCGGTGAGATAGAGGTTGCCGAATACCTCCCCGCGAATGCGCACCGGCACCCCGAGGAAGGTGCGCATGGGCGGATGGTGCGCCGGGAAGCCGACCGAGGCCGGATGGTGCGCCAGATTCTCCAGGCGAATGGGTTCGGGTTGGCTCAGCAGCAGGCCCAGCACCCCGTGGCCCTCGGGCAGATCGCCGATGAGCACGCGGGTGCGCTCATCGATGCCGCGATAGACGAATTGGGTGAGTTGATGATCGTGCCCGCGCACGCCGAGCGCGCCGTAGCGGGCGTCCACCAGACTGGTAGCCGCGTGCACGATGGTGCGCAGGGTGTCGTCGAGATCGAGTCCCGCGGTGACCGCGAGCATGGCCTCGACCAGTCCGTCGATGCGGTCGCGGGCATCGATGATCTGCTCGACCCGATCCTTCACCTCGGCGAGAAGTTCCCGTAATCGCAACTGCGACAGGGTATCTCGGACCGAGTAGGGAGTGGATCGGGCGGTGTCCGGCATGAGCAGTCCTACGGTCGCGAGCGCGCGTTATGGCGGAGCTTACGCGCGCTCGCGGGCGGGCTCGGGCGATCGCCACGGTTTTGCAGGAGATTTTTACCGAAATATGACCGAGAGGGGACTTTGGACCCTTACCGACCGTCTGGCCGCGTGTTGCCATTGAGGAGGGTTGCCGGGTCGAGATCACGAAGAAGGCGGGGTCGGCGATGGGCGAGTTCGAGGTGTGGTCGAGTGGAATCGATCCGGATTTCGTGGTGGCCACCCGTGGACCCGCTCCCGCCACCGAGGTGACCAGGGTGGTGCGCGGTCTGGACCGGATCCTGCGCAGGCATGGCGTCGAGGGCGCGGTGCGGGCGCGGTTGGAGTGGTCGGAATCGGACGAGGCGCCCACCCTGGTGCAGATAGCGGTACGCCCGGTAGGTCGGGTGTTCCGCGTTCAGGTCGCGGGTCCGGGAAGGTTCGCGGTGACCTTCGCGCTCGAACGACTCGATCTGCGACTCGGCTGCGCGCCGGAGGAGGCCTCGCGACCATGGCCCGATCCGGCGCGCCCCACCCTCGCCCTGGTGAGCGAGCCGCGCCCGATCGTGCGCCGCAAGGACCGTCGGCTCCAGATGCTCTCGGCCGCGGCGGCCGCGCGGGTGCTCGACGCCATGGACTACGACGCGCACCTGTTCACCGACGCGGAGACCCGCGCCGACGCGGTGGTGTGCTGGACCGGGCCGCTCGGCGTGCGGACCCTGCACCAGCACCGCGACGCCGTGCCCACGCTCACCGATGAGGAAGCGGCAGCCCGTTTGTGCCTGGGCGGGCTGCCGTACCTCTTCTTCACCGACCCCGACACCCAGCGCGGACGGCTGCTCTACCGCCGCTTCGACGGGGACCTCGGCCTGGTCGCGCCCGAGGGGCCTACCCTGGAGGAACCCCTGCGGGAGCGCATTGCCGCGCCACGGGTTGCCTCCTGTGTGCGGCGGTCGCTGCCGAGCGCGGTCGGAGTCCCCGGAACCTAGTGTGACCAGCGTTCCAGGCGCGCCAACGAAACTTGTCGGTGGGCGCGCCTAGCATGGCGTCGGGGGTAAGTCTGGATGCCGAAACGTTGGAAGGATGGCCGGTGGCGGATCGCCTGACGGTGCGTGGAGCGCGGGAACACAATCTCAAAGGGGTCGATCTCGACCTACCCCGCGACAGCCTCATCGTATTCACCGGCTTGTCCGGTTCCGGCAAGTCGTCGCTGGCGTTCGACACCATCTTCGCCGAGGGACAGCGGCGGTACGTGGAATCGCTGTCGGCGTACGCGCGCCAGTTCCTCGGTCAGATGGACAAGCCGGATGTGGACTTCATCGAGGGTCTGTCCCCGGCGGTCTCCATCGACCAGAAGTCGACCAACCGCAATCCGCGCTCCACGGTCGGCACCATCACCGAGGTCTACGACTACCTGCGCCTGCTCTACGCCCGCGCGGGCACCCCGCACTGCCCGGTCTGCGGGGAGCACATTCAGAAGCAGACGCCGCAGCAGATCGTGGACCAGGTGCTCGCCATGGACGAGGGCACCAAGTTCCAGGTGCTCGCACCGGTGGTGCGCACCCGCAAGGGCGAGTTCGTGGATTTGTTCGAATCGCTGAATTCCCAAGGCTATTCGCGTGTTCGCGTCGATGGCGTGGTGTACCCGCTCACCGATCCGCCCAAGCTGAAGAAGCAAGAGAAGCACGATGTCGAGGTGGTGGTCGACCGCCTCGCCGTGAAGCCCAGCTCCAAACAGCGGCTCACCGATTCCATCGAGACCGCGCTGCGGTTGGCCGATGGCATCGTGGTGCTCGACTTCGTGGATCGCGACGAGCACGCGCACGATCGTGAGCGCCGGTTCTCCGAGCGGCTCGCCTGCCCGAACGGCCACCCCCTCGATATCGAGGACCTCGAACCGAGGTCGTTCTCCTTCAACTCGCCCTACGGCGCGTGCCCGGACTGCACCGGCCTCGGAATCCGCAAGGAGGTGGACCCGGATCTGGTGGTGCCCGATCCGGAGCTGAGCCTCAACGAGGGCGCCATCGCGCCGTGGTCGCGCGGGCAGACCGCCGAATACTTCACCCGCCTGCTGTCGGGTCTGGCCTCGGCGCTCGGTTTCTCCATGGACACCGCCTGGCAGGATCTGCCGCTCAAGGCGCGCAAGGCCGTGCTGGAGGGCAGTTCCGAGCAGGTACACGTCTCCTATACGAATCGGTACGGCCGAAAGCGTTCGTACTACGCCGATTTCGAAGGTGTCATGCCGTTCCTGCAGCGGCGGATGGAGAACACCGAATCCGAGCAGATGAAGGAGCACTACGACGGGTACATGCGCGACGTGCCGTGCCCCGTCTGTGACGGCGCTCGACTGCGGCCGGAGATTCTCGCGGTCACGCTGAACTCCTCGGCGGGCCGCAAATCCATTGCCGAGCTGTCGGATCTGTCCATCGGTGACGCGGCGCGGTTCCTCAATTCGCTGCGCCTCGACGAGCGGCAGGCGGCCATCGCGGCGCAGGTGCTCAAGGAGATTCAGGCGCGGCTGGGCTTCCTGCTCGATGTCGGTCTGGAGTATCTGACGCTGTCGCGCGCGGCGGCCACCCTCTCCGGCGGTGAGGCACAGCGTATTCGGCTGGCCACACAGATCGGTTCCGGGCTCGTCGGCGTGCTGTACGTGCTCGACGAACCCTCCATCGGCCTGCATCAGCGCGACAACCGCCGCCTCATCGAAACCCTCACGCGGCTGCGGAATCTCGGCAATACGTTGATCGTGGTCGAGCACGACGAGGACACCATCCACTCCTCGGACTGGGTGGTCGACATCGGTCCGCTCGCCGGTGAGCACGGCGGCAAGGTGGTGTACTCCGGCCCGTATCCGGGTCTGCTGGAGGATCCGAATTCGCTGACGGGCGCGTACCTTTCGGGCCGTGAGCGCATCGAGGTGCCGATGGTGCGGCGGCCCGTCGACAAGAAGAAGCAGCTGACCGTCGTCGGCGCCACCGAGCACAATCTGCGCGGCATCGACGTGAGTTTCCCGTTGGGCGTGCTGACCTCGGTCACCGGCGTCTCCGGTTCCGGTAAGTCCACGCTGGTCAACGACATTCTCGCCACCGTGCTGGCCAACAAGCTCAATGGCGCGCGGCAGGTGCCCGGCCGTCACCAGCGCGTGAACGGACTCGACCACCTGGACAAGCTGGTGCAGGTGGACCAGTCGCCGATCGGCCGCACCCCGCGCTCCAATCCGGCGACCTACACCGGTGTCTTCGACAAGATCCGCACCCTGTTCGCCGCCACCACCGAGGCCAAGGTGCGTGGCTACCAGCCGGGCCGGTTCTCCTTCAATGTGAAGGGCGGGCGCTGCGAGGCGTGCTCGGGCGACGGCACGTTGAAGATCGAGATGAACTTCCTGCCGGACGTGTACGTCCCGTGCGAGGTCTGCCACGGTGCGCGCTACAACCGCGAAACCCTCGAGGTGCACTACAAGGGCAAGACCATCGCCGAGGTCCTCGATATGCCCATCGACGAGGCCGCCGAGTTCTTCGAACCGGTGACCTCCATCCACCGCTACCTCAAAACCCTCGTCGATGTCGGCCTCGGCTATGTCCGGCTCGGCCAGTCCGCGCCGACGCTGTCGGGTGGTGAGGCGCAGCGCGTGAAGCTCTCCGCCGAACTCCAGAAGCGCTCCACCGGCCGCACCGTCTACATCCTCGACGAGCCGACCACCGGTCTGCACTTCGAGGACATCCGCAAACTGCTCGGTGTCATCAACGGCCTCGTCGACAAGGGCAATACCGTCATCGTCATCGAGCACAACCTGGACGTCATCAAGACCTCCGACTGGGTCATCGACATGGGCCCCGAAGGCGGCTCCGGCGGCGGCATGGTCATCGCCCAGGGCACCCCCGAAGACGTTGCCGCCGTAGCGGAGAGCTACACCGGCCAATTCCTCCGCGAGGCCCTGGACGCCCCACCCCCCACCGCCCCGAAACGCGGCACCCCCGCGACCAACGGCGCGGCCACCAAGAAGTCCACCGCGAAATCGTCGACGGCCAAGGCGAAGTCGACCACGGAGGACGCCCCGGCAGCCAAAAAGTCCACCGCCAAAAAGGCACCGGCGAAATCCACCACCGCCAAGGCGACTCCGGAACAGCAGGCCGCCGCCAAGAAGGCCGCCGCCGCCCGCCGCAAGGCCGCCGCCCTACGCTGACCCCGATACGGCCGGTGACGCTTATTCGCGTCACCGGCCGTGGGTTGTCCCGCTCTGGAGGGCCCGTGCGACCGGCATACCTCTCGGCGTCGCCTTAGGTGCCGGGTCGTTCTGAGGTTGTCCTTCGAATTGGGTCCGTCATGCCTGGTCGACTTGGGGTTCGAAGACCTCGTCGAGACTGTTGGCGGTAAGCACTCGCGTGGACCACAGTCGCAGCTGTGAGGTGTCCGCAGAGTGGAGGGTGTCGGTGATCTCGGTGGGCAGCGGTCCGAACTTCGTTGTCAGCTGTTCGAGCAGGGTCGAGGCGCGGCCCTGTGCTTCGCCTTCCGCGCGCCCTCGGGCCTCACCACGCGCTTCGCCTTCAGCGCGGAGTCGTTCGGCTGTCGTCAAGATGACCTCCTTGGCTTGCGGACCGAGCCGGTCGAGGACACGTTCGAGATCGGTTTCGTTGGTTTCGCCGACAGTAAGAATGTACGTCACCAGGCACTCCAGGTCACGGGTGCCGCCGGGGGCGGCGAGTAGGGCTTGTAGGTCGTCCAACAGGGAGAGCAGGGCCGTATCAAGATGGTTGTTACCTGGGGCGACTTTCAGAAGTATCAGCATCAATCGCGTGGCGGGGGCCAGGGCTCGAGCGCGCAGGGTCGGGATGTCGTGGCTGGTCAGATCGTCCAGCAGGAATTGAAATCTGGGGAGGTGCTTGCCGAGTGCCTCTCGGGTGGCCGGGTCGATGTCGATCAGTTCTGCGAGTTCGGTGGGCGCGTTCCAGCCGCGGCCGTGCGGGCTGGCGTGTATGACCACAGGGACCACAGCGGGGAGGACGGTGGTGTCGGGGTGCTCGCGTACGTACCGGCTCCAGATGCCCGCCAGGTATTCGAGCATGCGCATCGGCATGAGTGGGTCGGGGCGGCTCTGGTGTTCGATCAGTAGGTAGATGTAGGCGTCGTGGCCGTCGATGCGGGCGCGGAAGAGTAGGTCGCTGTAGCGGGAGCGGAGTTGCGGGGAGAAGAAGCTGCACGACTGTGGGGCGAGGGTACTCCAATCCACCCGGGTGGCAACGGCTTTCGGTAGGACGGCGCGCAGCTCACCGGTGACTTCGGCGGGGCGGGACAGCACTTGGCGGAAGTAGGCGTCGTGCGGGTTCGATGGCGAGGGGGCCATGGATGGGCAACGTACCCGCAGAAAGGTTGTGACACGCAGGAATTCGTTGTTCCGGCTGCCACGACACGGGCGGCAGCCGGAACAGTGTGGGTAGGTTTGGATCCCTCGATGTAGCGATGTCGTGCGTTCAGACCATGGCGGCGGGGATGGCGGCGACCAAGCCGCCGTCGATGACGAGGTCTTGGCCGTTGATGTAGGAGGCTTCGTCGGAGGCCAGGTAGGCGACTGCTGTGGCGACCTCGTCGGGGGTGCCGGTGCGTCCGGCGGCTACTGCCGTGACGACGTTGGAGGCCGCTTCGGGGGTGACGTTGGCGTGGTACATGGGGGTTTCGATGTAGCCGGGGCTTACGGAGTTGACGCGGATTCCCTTGGGGGCCAGGTCGGCTGCGAGGGTGCGGGACAGGTTGTGGACGGCGGCCTTGGTGGCGGCGTAGAGCGCTCCGCCGGGCATGCCGCGGTGCAGGGTCCAGGAAGCGTTGATGACGATGGCCGCGCCGGGGGAGAGCAGCGGCAGGGCGCGTTGGATCGTGAAGAACACTCCCTTGAAGTTGATGTCCACCACGCGATCGAATTCGGCTTCGGTGATCTCCTCGGCGGGCTGGAACGAGGCGACACCGGCATTGGCGAAGACCACGTCGAGGCGGCCGTAGCGGGTGCGGATCGTCTCCACCAGGGCGTCGATATCGCCGAGGTCGGCGACGTCGCCGGGGACCGCGAGCAGGCGGTCGTCGAATTCGCCCGCCGCGCCGCGCAGTTCGGCGACGGCGGCGTCCAGGCGCGACTTGTCCCGGCCGGTGATGACCACGTGTGCGCCCTCGGTGAGCAGTCGTCGCGCGGTGGCCAGGCCCATACCGCTGCCGCCGCCGGTGACGAGGGCGATCTTGTTCTCGAATCGGAAGTTGCTGTGCGTCATGGAAACGAGTCTCGCGACGCGGCGCGGTCGCAAACAGTGCGCGCGCAACCTGGGTTTGTCAGCACCAGGCTGGGTGCCCGCGCCGCCAGGAGTAGCGGTGCGCTCAGTAGTGTTGTCACCGATATGGTCAGCGAATCCACGGCAGTGAAAGAGCAGCGGCGGGCACAGTTGCGCGACTTTCTGCGCACCCGACGGGCCCGCATCACCCCCGGTGACGTCGGCCTGATCACATCGGGACGGCGTCGCACCCCGGGGCTGCGCCGCGAAGAGGTGGCGCAGCTCGCCGGAGTCGGAGTGTCCTGGTACACCTGGCTCGAACAGGGTCGCGATATCAATGTCTCCGGCGAGGTCCTCGACGCCGTCAGCCGGGCCCTGCGGTTGACCGAGCCCGAACGCGCGCACCTGCATGTGCTGGCCGGGCTGCTGCCGCCCCGCGCACACGGCCCCGCCGCCGCGACGGTCGGCCCGGAATTGCGCCGACTCCTCGACTCGTGGACCCCGCGCCCGGCGATCCTGCGCGACCGGTACTGGAATATCTTGGGTATCAACGACGGAACCCGCGCGGTGTTCGGCTACGACGACGCCGACCACAATTGCCTGGTCACCTTCTTCACCAATTCCCGCTACCGCGATCTGCACACCGCCTGGACGGCGATCGCCCCCGATGTGGTGGCTGCCTACCGCGCCGACGCCGCCCACGCCCCCGGCGATCCGGGTTTCCACCGCGTGATCGACGAACTCGCCACCGCCAGTACCGAATTCGCCGAACTGTGGGCCCGCCACGATGTCGCCGCCCCCATGCAGTCGATCAAGGCCGTCCAACATCCACAGGTCGGCGAACTGACCTTCGACAAGACCACGCTGTCGGTCATCGACCACCCGGACTGGTATCTGGAGTTCTACAACCCTCGCCCAGCTACCGGCACCGAGCAGCGCCTGGCCACTCTGATGCGCGAAACCACCCTGTCTTCCGTCTGAACGACAGCGAAAACAGCTGCGCCCCAGGGGGATACCCTGGGGCGCAACGCGAGGGCTTCGCCTACTCCGCGGCCACCGCCGCCGGAGTCGACACCTCCACCACTCGACCGAAGTCCAGCTTCACCAGCTGATCGGCGAGATCGAAGTACCGGTCGTCGTGGGTGATGACGATGACCGTCTTGCCGCGCTCCTTGAGCTTGGCCAGGATCTCGCGGTAGAACACATCGCGGAACTTCGGCTCCTGATCAGCGGCCCACTCGTCGAACAGGTAGATCGCGCGGTCCTCGAGCAGAGCGGTCAACAGCGCCAACCGCTTTCGCTGACCCTGGGACAGGTCGATGGTGGACAGCCGCCCGTTCTCGACCGTCACCTTGTGCGCGATGCGCAGCTCCTCGAGGTAGTGGCGCACCTCGTCGTCGATGCCGGGGCGATCGAAGCCGAGATAGTCCTCGAACAGGTGGAAGTCGGTGAAGATGGCCGAGGAGTTCTGCCGGAACCACTCGATGTTCTCGTGGTTGATCTGCTCACCGTTGAGTTCCAGGAACCCCGTGCGCGGCACGTAGAGTCCCGTGATCAGTTTGGCGAGAGTCGATTTGCCACTGCCGTTACCACCCACGATGAAGGTGATCTGTCCCGGCTCGAAGACCAGGTCCACCGGGCCGAGGCTGAAACCGGAACCGTTGTCACCCTCGGGCGCGGGCGGCGGCATGTCGTCGAGGGGCATCGGCCGACCGTCGCCGCCGTGGGTGATTCGCTTGTTGCCGTTGACATCCGGCCGCAGGCCACCCCGATGCGCACCCGGCCCGCCGCCCAGCGGACCCGGCCCACCGGCGTGCGGACCGCCACCGGGCGGCGGACCACCCGGCGGGGGACCGGCGGGACGCTCACCGGGCGCACCCATGCGCGGGGCTCCCGGACGACCCGGCACCGGGCCGCCGCCCGGAATCGCGGGATGCCCACCGGGAGAAGCCTTTCCGCCCGGAGGCGGCGGCCCGTCCGCGCCCGGCGTCGGGAACAGCGGCGGCCGCTCGGCCACATAGCTGTAGCCCACGTTCACCAGCTCGAGCCGCGCCTCGGTGACGGGCGGACGGTCCGTGAACGGCAGATTCTCCTCGTTGTGCATGGTCTCCATGGACAGGTTCATGGAGCGGATCTTGGCCAGCGCCACATCACCGCGCAGCAGATCCGGAATCCGGTGCATGAAGTTCTGCATGGGCATGGACAGGAAGGTCGTCACCAGCACGTACCCGACCATGACATCCTGCGGCAGCTTCAGCGCCGAGGCCAGCACGAACAGGATCAGCGCCATGGTGCCGAGCTGCAAGGTCTGCCCGAGCCCCTGTGCGAGCGTGAATTTCGCGCCCGCGTCGACATTCTGGTCCCGCAGTGACCCCGCGGTGCCGAGCAGGTGCCGGTCCATGAAGTCCTTGCGCCGACCGCGGTGCAGCTTCAGCTCCTTGATACCCAGGGTCACCGCCTGGAAGGAGCGCAGCAGCGCGTCCTCGTTCTCGCGGGCCTCGCGGTAGATGGTGCGCACCCGCTTGAGGAAGGTCTCCACCGACGCGATACCGAGCAGCGTGCCCGCCACCGTCACCGCGAAGATCGGACCCGACACGATGAACAGGAAGATGAAGCAGCCGACAATGGTCGCGATATCGATGCAGATGCTCGGGATCGCGGTGACCGCCTGCGACAGTGAGCGCACATCCTCGGTGAGCGTCGCCATCAGGCGGTGCATGCCGAGGCGTTCCAGGTGCTCCAGCGGAGCGGCGACAATGCCGCCGCTCAGCTGCGCACGCAGTCGGTAGATGGCCTCTTGGGCGAGGCGGATCAGCAGCACCTGCGACAGCACGCCACTGACCAGAATGACCAGTCCGGTGGCCACGAAGGCCTGGACGGTGACTCCCGGATGCGGTTCCGGTGACACGACCCCCCGGATCAATGTCACCAGGTACGTATTGGCCGCGCCGCAGACGAGTCCGGCGGCGATGACGGCCGCGATCCGCATCCACGAGATCGAGATGAGGAATCTGATGAGTTGCATGGTGTTGCTGCGCTCTCTGAAAGGTGGCCGCCGCGTTACCGGCGAACGATGTCGAAGATGATGCCTTCGAGCGTGACCCCCGGCGCGAACGAGAACGCCACACCCGTCGAGATCGGCTTGTCGGACTCGGCCCGCTGAATCATCTGCTCCAGCACGAAGATCAGCGAAACACTCAGCATATTGCCGTGCTGGGCAAGGACTTCCCAGCTCAGCGCCGCCCGCTCCACCGGAATCCCCAGCGACTGCGCGGACTGCTCGATGATCTTCGGA
The DNA here is from genome assembly GCF_044459025.1 of Nocardia sp. NPDC050406. Taxonomy (NCBI): domain Bacteria; kingdom Bacillati; phylum Actinomycetota; class Actinomycetes; order Mycobacteriales; family Nocardiaceae; genus Nocardia; species Nocardia sp. NPDC050406. The sequence goes on from NZ_JBITIM010000002.1 coordinate 2,119,961, forward strand.
CCACCCGGGTGGATCGCCCACAGATCGATATCCGATTTGCGAAGGCCATTGCGCCCCAGCACTTCCGTCACCACGGGATCGACCCCGCGCAGAATGTACTGCGGCAGGCTCTCCGCCAGCTCGCAGGTGATGCCGTCGTCGTTGACGCGCAACACGATGCCGTCCTCGGCGTCGTCGAACAGCTGGGTGAAGCTGTCGCGAATGACGACCTTGCCCGGGGACAGGGGCTGGCGCACCTGGCTCGCGCCGATGACGACCGCCCCGCAGCCGTCGCCGAACAGGCTGTGAATGATCACGTCGTTCACATTGTCGTCGAACACGGCGTTCACCGAACTGAGTTCGATGCAGATGACCATGGCCTTCTTGTCCGGATGCGCCCGCACGTAATCGGTGGCGGTGCGCATACCGTTCATGGCCGCGGCGCAGCCCATGAAGTTCACCACGATCCGACCGACCGTGGGGGAGAGCCCCAGCTGCTTCACCACCGCGACGTCCACACCGGGCGCGATGAAACCGGTGCTGGTGACGAAGACCAGCAGCCCGATCTCGTTCGCCGGATCCTCGATGCCCGACAGCGCGCGCCCGGCCACATCCACGGCCAGCGGCACCGCGTGCTCGTAGAACAGGTCCATCCGCTCCCGAATGGTCGCGGGCTGGCGGCTGAATGCCAGGAACTCGTCCTCGAGCGGATCGACCGCCAAGCGGCGGGTGTCGATCCGGGTCTTCTGGTAGACCCGCGGAATGCGCACCCGCTGCGCCGGATCGGCGAACAGCGCGGCCACCTTCTCCGCCGCCTCGGCCTGCGAGTAGCGACCGAGCGGCGAACCGGTCGCGATGCCCTCGATCACGCCGACCGTGGTCGGCGGGGTCGGCGGTAGCTGCGCGAGGTCGTAGGCGTAGTCGCCCTCGACGGTGCGCCGGGCCGCCGCATTGGGCGTGATGCCCCCCTCATCAATGGTGATGGACACGAAATTCTCCCCTTCTTTCGGTATAAATTCGGCGACCGGCCACAGCGTGGGGTGTGGCCCGGTCCCCAATCAGCGGAATTGGTTCAGACCGTTCCGATTCCGGTGAATCCCTGGACCATGTAGACGCCGCAGGTCTTCAGGGCCGACGGCGAGAAGTGCTCGCGCATGAAGCCCCAATTCTTTTCCTTCGCCTCGTCCGACGCGGAAAGCACATAGGTGCGAATCTGTTTCGGGAAACGATCGGTGAAGAAGCTCTTGGCGGGCAGCCATTCGACGCCGAATTTCTCGGCCTCTTCACGCAGTACGTCCTCGGTCGCGATATTCGCGAATCCACTGCGCTGATACGGCAATACATGGTGCACCCGGTGCGAGCTCAGCCCCGCGGACAGGAAGCAGTCGACGTAGCGGTTGCCGACGACCTTCAGGTCGTAGGCCTGCTCCAGCTGGTTGATCGCCCAGTCCTCGGTATCGCTGTGCAGGTCCTCGGTGTCCACCTCGAAGTCGTGGCTGGCCACCACCAGGAAGGTGCTGATCCACAGGGTGATCACGAATTGCAGTGCCCAGGCCCAGAAATCGCCCATCACGGTGAAGACCACCAGCTCGGCGATGAGCAGGAAGCGCGCGCCGAACGAGCCGATGAAGTGCGGCAGCGCACCGCCCCAGGTGCCGTACATGTCCTGGATGCCCACCTTGCGGGTGAGGCGGCAGACGTCCAGGAGCCGAATGACCATGCCGGTCAGCGTGTGCCCGAACTTGTGGATGGTGTGCACGGGCACCCGGTACAGCCGCGGTACCTGCATCATCATGGTGAAGACGTTCTTCTTGATGTCGACTTCACTCTGGGTGTGCGGGTGGTGCAGCAGCGCGTGACCGTCGGCGGTGACGAATGCCAGTGCGACGTAATTGAAGTCGAAGGCATTCACGAAGATCTTGTTCATGCCCTTCTGGGCGCGATGGATGGCGTAGTGGCCGAAACCGGCCAGCGAGCTGCGCAGCAGCACCATCGCGATCACGAACACCGGCAGCGGCATCCAGCTGGTGTCCCACAGTCGCAGGCCCTGGACCGCGAAGTACGCGATGGCCAGTGCGATGACAACGATATTGAAGACCTTGTCCATCCGCTTGATGCGGGCGGCGAGTTCGGGCTCCTTGAGCCGCTTCTTCACCTGGTGCAGCAGGTCGTTCTTGTCGTCGAAGCGATACTTCGGCGTATCGCGCCAGCTGTCGAAACCCTCCTTGAACAGGAAGTCCGGCGCATTGGCCTTGGGATGGATATCCTCGGGCAGAGCCTCTCGGTTCAGCGCATACCGCTCGATGAGCTTCGCGATGCCCTCGGGGTTCTTGTGGTAAGAACCGATAATCGAGGTGATATCACGGTTTTTCGTACGGCCGATGAAGAACTCGCCGCCGGGATGCTTGGAAATCCAGTCGCTCAGGTCGTAGGCTTTGCCGTTGTAGACCCAGACGTTCGAGACCGGGGGTGGACCGGAGGGACTGGGAGGTCGACGGAATTCCCGCTCCTCCACATCCGGGCGGTCAGTCATCTCTTTCCTCCACACGCGCGCGCAAGATGTGAGCCTTGGGACCCTAGAGTCCTTGCCGCGCCTTGCAATTCACTGAACAATCTCTTACAGGTGGTTTCGGCGTCAGGTCCCCCCGATGCTTCGACAACAGCGAAGCAGGGACGCTCGACCGAAGTGTGTTCGGCGTCCGCCGAACCAGTCGGCGGTCACGCACCTTGATATCGCCCGCATCATCGAATGCGTAACCGGTGCGAGCGAATTGGTGACAACTCGGGGTATCGGAACCGTCGCCTGGTGCGAAACATGATCGTGTCCCGGCGTGCGGGACCGGATACCCCTGGAACGAAACCGGTCCGGGGCGATGGGCGACAATCGTTGCCGCCCTTGCGCTTCCCGGACCGGGTTCCCAGCGCGAGCCCGCAGGCTCGGCCTGTTAGCTGCCGGGCTTGGCCACGGTGACGGGGTCGCCCCACTTGGACAGGGTCACCTGGAAGTTGCCCGCGTCCTTGGTGACGACGGCGCGCACCAGGTTCGGGCCGTCACCGGTCGACGCGGCGGTCGAGGGCATCGCGACGGAGGTGGTCGGCGGCGCGACATCCTTGATGTACAGGGTGATCGGGAGGTTGCCCACGCCGTCACCGGCCTTGGGCACGATCGGGTCGATGACCGAACCGGCGATGGTGCCGGTCACCTTCACGACGTCGACGCCGTCGATCTTCTCGCGGCCCTCGGACTTCGGGTTCTGCACCTGGGCGATGACATTGGCGATGCCCTTGTCCTTGTCCAGGATGACGCCCGGGTCGTACATCTTCTCGGCATCGCCGACGGGCTTGTAGCTCACGCCGTCCGGGGCCGAGTAGAGGGTCTTGTCGACGACCAGGAACTTGGTCTCGATGAAGGGGTCGTTCTCCTTGAGGCGAACCTTGGCCGAACCCGCGGCCTGGCCGGAGCCCTGCGGCTGGTTGGTCACATCTGCGTCCACCTTCTCCACGGGGAGATTCGGGATATTGGTGACCACCAGGTTGAGGTGCACCGACTGCAGGGTCTGGGTGGTGCGCGAGCTCTCCTGGACGAGCTGGGCGCCCTCGGGCAGCTCCGCGGGCGGCGGCGTGGAGGTGGTGGCGGTATCGGAATCGTTGCTGCTGCAACCCGTTACGAGTGCGGCGAAGACCGACGCGGCCATGACGGCGGGGACGAGGCCCTTGCGCGCCGGGCGCGGTCGGCGCGAGGTGCGCGTTATCAGTTCAAACATGTTCAACCCCCGTTGAGAGTTTCTCGGTAGACCCAGTCGTGCGGGCAGCGGCCGCTGCCCGACGTAGTATGCAGCACCTTGATCAGGCACGGCGTATACCGGGCATGATCATAGGCCGCGCAGGACATTACGCATCTTGTGCCCTCGACGCAGCGAGAATTCCAGGGGCACAGGGCCATCCGGTACCGCGTGTCGAGCGTCGGCGCGCCGGATGGCTAATAGTTGGCAACGAATTGCCCGCGCCATCCGACTCGCTATCGAACAATCGAATCCCTTGCCCGCGGCGTTAATCCGCGAGTGGTCGGTTGGCGATCTCGTGGAGCGATTCGGCGAGTTCCACCGGACGCGAGAACATCGGCCAATGCCCCGTCGGCAGATCGATGTAGTCGGCGTCGATTCGCGCCAGTTCATCGAAGAGGCTCACCTCGGGGGCGTCGCGCAACTGCTGGGCTACCGCCGCGGTGAAACTCGAGCAGATCACCGTGGACGGGATGGCCAACCGGTCGGTGCGATCGCTGAGCTTCAGCGGCACCGCCGCGATGGTCGCCGGTTCCGAGACCGCCCCCGCTCGAAATCGCGCCAGCGCGGCCTCGTCCAGTCCGTCCAGCAGCCCCGGCTCCTGCGCCTCGAACTCCGCCCAGTCCGGTAGCTCCCACTCCCGCAGCTCCGGATCGAGTTCCGGATTGACCGCGAACCCCTCCCATCCCGGCGCGGTGTCCACATAGATGACCCGCTCGAACCGCTCCGGCGCGATATCGGTAGCGAGGTACCCCGTCACCCCAGCTCCGCTGTGCAACACCAGAACCCGCGTCTCCCCCTCGGGCACCGCCTCGACGATCCCCCGAGCCTGCTCCTCCAAGGTCACCGACAGTCGATCGGCATCCCCCGGATCCACTCCCCGAGGCGTCACCGCCGCAACCTCATCCCCGAGCGCCCGCAGCCGCCCAGCGACGTCATCCCACGCCCACGCCCCGAGCCAGAACCCAGGAACCAGCAGTATCCGCGCCATGCCCCGACAATGACACACCCCACCGACACTTTCCGCCCGATCCGGCTGACGGGTGAAACCGCCTGCGCCCCAACACCAGTCAGCCCGGTCGGTATGCGCCCGAAGAGTCAGCTGGCGGCCGCGATGGCGATGGCGGGGTACATGCACGAGGCGTAGTGGTCGCTCGCGCCGAGTTCGCATGCGGTCCTGATGAATTCGTCGAGGATCCACAGCGCGGCACGCCCGAAGGATTCGCCGCCGACGAGCAGCTCCGCCACCCAGGTGGTGATCGCGGTGGGGGTGGCGATTGGGTGGCGGTGGCGGTCGCGGTGGCGATGTCGATCTCGCGCTACGGGCGGCGGCGGGCGCGCGTTCCTCTTCTCTCTCCCCCTACTCGTGCCCGTTGCGTCAGCAACGGGCACGAGATCCCAGAGTGGGGAACCCTCAGTAGACGGGCCCGGTGTACTTCTCGCCCGGGCCCGCGCCCGGTGCGTCCGGGTGCTGCGACGCTTCGCGGAAGGCGCGCTGCAAGGACTGGAGACCGTCGCGGATCGGTCCGGCGTGCGGGCCGAGGTACTCCACGGACGCGGTCACCAGGCCCGCGAGGGCGGTGATGACGCGGCGGGCCTCGTCGAGGTCCAGATGCGGGCTCTGGGAGGGGTCGGCCTCGCCGAGGCCGAGCTTCTCCGCCGCCGAGCTCATCAGCATGACGGCGGCGCGGCTGATGACCTCCACGGCCGGGATCTCGGCGAGTTCGCGCACGACCTCGCCCTCGATGAGGTCCGAATCCTGGTTCGCAGTAGCCTCGCTCATGATCCAAAGCATGGCATCGAGCGGGTTGTCAATGGTCGAGGGGGCACCGATTCGGAGGATCGGCCCCCAGCTGTTAGACTGACCTGCGACGACCGCCCCGGACAGGTTCCTGCGACCGACTCGGGGCTGCAAGTGGAGCCCGACTCCCACCGTCAACCGGTCAAGACCAGGTTGAACGGTCCGGTCGCCCATCTTTTTCTGATGGGATCCTCGTGTGGGTTCGCCCTGCACAGGTGCGATGCGAGTTGTTTGCGTCGTGGATCGGTCGACTCGGGCCCCGTGTTGGAGAAATACCAACCCGGGGCTTTCGTGTTGGAATTGGGGTTGCAGTTTTAGCGTGCGGTCGTTGGACGACACCGCTTGACCTAGGAGGCCCCATCAGCACTGAGACCCGCATCAACGATCGCATCCGCGTTCCCGAGGTTCGCCTTATCGGACCCAGCGGCGAGCAGGTTGGGATCGTGCGTGTTGAAGATGCACTACGCGTCGCCATGGAGGCTGATCTCGATCTCGTCGAGGTCGCACCGGACGCGCGCCCGCCGGTCTGCAAGATCATGGATTACGGCAAGTTCAAGTACGAGACGGCGCAGAAGGCGCGCGAGTCTCGGAAGAACCAGGTGCAAACCGTGATCAAGGAGCAGAAGCTCCGCCCGAAGATCGACGACCACGACTACGCCACCAAGCGGGGCCACGTGATGCGGTTCCTCGAGGCAGGCTCGAAGGTCAAGGTCACGATCATGTTCCGCGGTCGTGAGCAGTCGCGACCCGAACTCGGGTACCGCCTCTTGCAGCGGCTGGCCGCCGACGTCGCCGATCTCGGTTTCGTCGAGACCTCGGCCAAGCAGGACGGCCGGAACATGACCATGGTCCTCGCCCCGCACAAGGGCGCGAAGACGCGGATCCAGGCGCAGAAGACGGCCAACCCCGCGCCCGCCGCACAGCCCAGCGCGCCTGCGGCCGCTGCCGACGCGCCCCCGGCGCAGCCGGACAGTCCGCAGTAACGAACGAACAGGTAGCACCGGCGGGACACTTCTGTGTGTTTCGCCGGTACGAGACAAGAATTGAGATATCCATGCCGAAGATGAAGAGCCACAGCGGCGCATCGAAGCGCTTCAAGGTGTCGGGCAAGGGCAAGCTGCTCCGCCAGCAGGCGAATCGCCGCCACCTGCTCGAGCACAAGCCCACCCGTCGGACTCGTCGTCTGGACGGCACGGAGGTCGTCGCCAAGGCGGACGTCGCCCGTGTGAAGAAGCTCCTGGGTCTGTAAGTCCCCGGGTTTCCGACTCATCTGGCGCTCGCCGCCATCCCCCGACCAACTCCCGGGCGCTCCGCATGCGCCCCACTATTTACGCAAGGACTGACAAGTGGCACGCGTCAAAAGGGCCGTCAACGCTCAGAAGAAGCGCCGTTCCATCCTCGAGGCCTCCAAGGGCTACCGCGGTCAGCGGTCGCGCCTGTACCGCAAGGCCAAGGAACAGCAGCTGCACTCGCTCACCTACGCCTACCGGGATCGCCGGGCGCGCAAGGGTGACTTCCGCAAGCTGTGGATCGCTCGTATCAACGCCGCCGCGCGTCTGAACGACATGACCTACAACCGCTTCATGCAGGGCCTCAAGGCCGCGGGCATCGAGGTGGACCGCAAGATCCTGGCCGAGCTCGCCGTCTCCGACGCCGAGGCCTTCGCCCAGCTGGTGGCCGCCGCCAAGGCCGCGCTGCCCGCCGACGTCAACGCTCCGGCCGCCTGATTCGGCCTGCGTGACAACGCATTCGGAACGACCCGTGGACGCGCTCTCCGAGCGCAATCCGCGGGTCGTTTCCGCTGTCAAGCTCCACCGCGCCCCCACCCGCCGCAAATCCGGACTCTTCCTCGCCGAGGGAGCCAATTCGGTGGCGGCGGCGCTGGATACCGAGCGCGTCGAGGAGCTCTTCTACTCCTCCAAGGCCGCCGGGCGGGAGCACGAACTCGTCGCCGGGGCCGCCGCCATGGGTGTGCGCACCACGCTGGTGAGCGATCGCGCGGCGGAGATGCTGGGGGAGACCGTCACTCCGCCCGGACTGGTCGCGGTGTGCCGTCAGGTCGATGTTGCCCTCGATGCCGTGCTGGAGACCTCCCCGCGCATGCTGGCGGTGCCGGTGGAGATGAACGACCCGGGCAACGCGGGCACCCTGATTCGCGTGGCGGACGCCGTCGGCGCGGATGGTGTGGTGCTGGCCGGTGATTCGGTGGACCCGCACAATGGCAAATGCGTACGCGCCTGTGCCGGAAGCCTTTTCCACGTGCCCGTCGCCCGTGAACGCGATATCGACGCCACCCTGTCGGCACTGGAGCGGGCGGGTATCGCCATTCTCGCCACCACGGCCCGCGGCGAGGTCGACCTCGACGATGCCGATGAGATTCTGCGCGGTCCGGTCGCCTGGCTGTTCGGCAATGAGGCGCACGGCCTGGACGCCGCCATCGCCCGCCGCGCCACCCATCGGATCCGCATTCCCATTCACGGCCGGGCCGAGAGCCTGAATCTCGCCGCGGCGGCGGCGATCTGCCTCTACGCCGGGTCCCGCGTCCAGCACGCGTAGCGGGGCGAGCCGCTAGTCGTCGCTCTTCTCGAGGTCGTCGAGCATTTCGGCGGCCCACCGCGCGTCGACCGGTTGGGGGCCGAAGACTCGCATGGCCGACATGACGGTGAGCAGCATGCCGGTGGACATGAAGCGGCGCACCTGGTCGACCGGCGCGCCGCTGAGTTCGCCGATGAGGTCGTACATGCGGCCGAACCGATCGCGCACCTGATCGCCGATGACCGGATCCGCCGACGCCGAGAAGCCGTGCAGCAGCACCAGCGGCAGATCCTGTTCGGTGAGGAAGACGTTGTAGCCCTGGCCCATCTCGCCGAGGATCTCCTCCGGACTCGACCCGGGCGCGGCGCGTCCGGCGGCTTCCCGGAACACCTCGTCGATGCGATCGCAGACCCGCTGCACGGCCGCCGAGAACAGCTGCTGTTTGGTGCCGAACAGGCGGATGACATACGGCTGCGAGACTCCGGCGCGGCGCGCGATCTCATCGGTTTTCGTTGCCGCGTAACCGGATTCGGCGAAGGCGCTGACGGCGGCCTGGAGTACCTGTTCGCCGCGTTCCTGGGCCGTCATCCGGGTCCTGGTCATGACCGGGTTCTCCTCACGTCGCTGTATGCCTTGACATGTTATCAGCCGATGCATACTCTTCTGGCATCAAGTTATCAGTCGATAACAACAAAGGATTTTCGCATGACCTCCACCCTTCCCGCCGCACCGGCGACACCACGCCCGCTCGCGGCAGTGCTCGCGGCCGTTGGCATTCCGATGTTCATGGTGACCCTGGACAACCTGGTCGTGACCAACGCCCTGCCGGTGATCAAGACCGAGCTGGGCGCGTCCCTGACCGATCTGCAATGGTTCGTGAACGCCTACACGCTGTCGTTCGCCTCCCTGATCCTCACCGCGTCCGCGCTCGGCGACCGGTTGGGTCGCCGCCGGATGTTCCTGGGCGGTATCGCCCTGTTCACCCTGGCCTCGGCGGCGTGCGCGCTGGCCACCGAACCGTGGATGCTCATCGCCGCCCGCGCGGTCCAGGGCGTCGGCGGCGCGGCCGTGCTGCCGCTATCGCTGCCGCTGCTGTCGGCGGCGGTGCCCGAGAAGATGCGCAGCGCCGCCATCGGCGTGTGGGGCGGTATCGCCGGGCTCGGCGTGGCGCTCGGTCCGGTGGTCGGCGGTGCGGTGGTCGACGGATTGAGCTGGCAGTGGATCTTCTGGCTCAATGTGCCGATCGGGCTGATCGCGATACCGCTGGCGGCCCGGGTGCTGGACGAATCCTTCGGTGGCGCACGGCGTTTGGACATTCTCGGGCTGGTGTTGTCGGCGGGCGGCGTGCTCGCGGTGGTCTGGGGTGTGGTGCACGGCGCCGACGACGGGTGGACCTCCGCGCCCGTGCTCACCGGATTGATCGGCGGTGCGGTGCTGTTGGCCGCGTTCATCGGCTGGGAGCGGCGCGCGGTGGAGCCCATGCTGCCGCTGCGGCTGTTCCGGGTGCGCGCGTTCAGCTCGATCAACACGGTGATGTTCACCTTCTCGATGGGCGCGTTCGGCGCGATCTTCCTGCTGGCGCAGTTCTTCCAGGTGGTGCAGGGGTACACGCCGCTCGAATCGGGGGTGCGCACGCTGCCGTGGACGCTCGCGCCGATGGTGGTCGCGCCGCTGGCCGGTCTCGTCATCGACCGGGTGGGCGCGCGGCTGCTGGTCACCGCCGGGCAGGTGCTGCTCGCGGCGGCGCTGGCGTGGATGGCGCTCATCACCAGCGTCGAGGTGTCCTACGGGTCCTTCGTCCTTCCGTTCATCCTGGGTGGCATCGGTATGGGACTGACCCTCGCGCCCTCCGCGACCGTGGTCATGTCCAGTGCCGCACCGGACGATCAGGGCATGGCGTCGGGGACCAACAGCACCATTCGTGAGGTCGGCGTGGCCATGGGGGTCGCGGTGCTGGCCTCGGTCTTCGCCTCACACGGGTCGTACATGAGTCCGCAGCACTATGTCGACGGGCTGGTGCCCGCCGTGTGGGTGGGTGCGGCGACCGTCATCGTCGGCGCGTTCGTGGCGCTGCTGCTGCCGGGCCGGAGTCCGGTCGGGGCCGACACCGACAGCCGCACACCGGTATTCGCTCACTGAGCCGTCTTTCGGAGATCCGTTATGTTCCAGACCCTGCTTCTGCTTCTCGTTCCCGCCCTGGCCTTCCGGCTGCTCGGTGTGCTGGGTGTCCGTCGATTCGCTTCGTGGCGAGTGTCTTTCGCGCACGGGCTCGCGGTGATGCTGGTGTTCACCGGTAGTGCGCACTTTCTGCCCGACACCGTCAGTGCCGCACCGAGTCACGATGATCTGACGGCCATGGTCCCCTCGTATGTGCCGTTCCCCGGTTTCATGGTCTACCTGACCGGGGTGCTGGAGCTGCTCGGTGCGCTGGGCCTCGTGGTGCATCGCACGCGAGCGGTGGCCGGTATCGCCTTGGCGGTGTTGTTCGTGCTCATGCTGCCCGCGAATATCCATGCGGCCCTGGAGGATATCCCGCTCAACGGCGAGGAGCCGACGCCGCTGTGGTTCCGGGTGCCGGAGCAGATCGTGTTCATCGCGGTCGCGCTGTGGGCGGCCGGGGTGCGCGTCCCGGCAAGTGTCAGCGCGCGGCGCGGCGTGCCTGCTCGATCTCGTTGATATGCAGCTCGGCCCAGTGTCGCAGTGCCGAAATCGGTTCCGCGAGACTGCGGCCGAGCTCCGTCAGTTCGTAGTCGACGCGCGGTGGAATGGTGGGATGCACTGTGCGGGTGAGGAAACCGTCGCCCTCCAGGCTGCGCAGCGTCTGGGTGAGCATCTTCTGCGAGACGCCGCCGATGCGTCGGCTCAGATCGGTGTAGCGCATGGTGCCCTGCTCCATGAGGGCGTCCACGATGAGGACCGTCCACTTGCCCGCGATGTGGTCGAGGACCTGGCGGGTAGGGCATTTCGCGGAGTAGCAGTCGGCGGCCAGGCCGGAGGATTCGACGATCGTTGTCACCCCAATGAGAGTAACGCACCAATTAGTGCCTACTTCCCAATGGAGGCTTACTCTCCAATAGTGAGTGACATGAACACGATGTCTGTCGCCACCGCCATTCGCACCCGGCGTACCGTTCGCCACTACCTCCCCACCGAGGTTTCCTCGGCCCACCTCGACATGCTGATGGAACTAGCCATGGAGGCTCCCTCCAGCTGGAATCTCCAGGACCGTTCGATCGTGATGATCACCGATCCCGAAGTCCGAGAAGGGATTACCTGGGCCACCGGCGGTCAACCGCAGCCTCGGGAAGCGCCCGTCATGTTGGCCTTCGTCGCGGAACCCCGGGCGTGGGAACAGGATCGCTCGGATATCTACGATCTGGCTCGGGCCAACCAGGCCTGGAACGACGAATTCATCACCGGCTTCTCCGCCGCCTCGACGCTGTTCCAGCGCGACCTCGCCGACCGAGACCTGTTGCGCGAGTACGCGGTCAAGGACGCCATGATCGCGGCCACCTACGTCATGCTCGCCGCCACGGAGTTGGGGTTGGCCACCTCGCCGATGAACGGCTGGGACGAGACGAAGGTCAAGAAGGTCCTCGGCATCGAGCACCGCGACGACCTGGCCATCGCCCTGCTGATGTCATTGGGCTACCCCGCCGAGCAGCGCCGCCACCCAGGCCGTCGACCGCTGGCCCGCACCGTCTTTCGCGACCGCTACCCGGCGGTGTAGTTGTCCTGGGGCCCCGATTGTCCCGGGGCCCCAGGCTTTTCAGTTCATGCTGGCGATCTGGATGAGATTGCCGCAGGTGTCGTCGAAGACTGCGGTGGTGACCGGACCCATCGCGAGCGGCTGCTGCGTGAAGCGCACACCGAGCCCGCTCAGCCGCTCGCACTCCTTGGCCGCGTCGTCGACGGCGAAACTCGCCGCGGGAATCCCGTCGGCCACGAGTGCGTCCTTGTACGGCTTCACCGCCGGATGCCCGTCCGGCTCCAGCAGCAGCTCGGTGCCGTTCGGCTCCTCGGGCGAGACGACGGTGAGCCACCGCGCCTCACCCACCGGAACGTCCTCCTTCTTCACGAATCCCAGCACGTCGGTGTAGAACGCCAACGCCTTCGCCTGATCGTCGACGAACACACTGGTGATATTGATTCTCACGGTTTCTCCTTCAGCCAGCGCTCATGGATCTCGCGCAAGGGAGCGGTATCGAGGTCATGGAATTTGTAGCGCCCATCCCTGCGCACCCGAACCAGCCCCGCCGCTTCGAGCACATCGAGATGCTGAGAAATCGCCTGCCGAGTAGACCCGAGCCCATGCTTCCCACTGAGCCGAGCACACAACTCGAACAAGGTCTGCCCATCCTGCTCGGTCAATTCATCGAGAATCGTCCGCCGAGTCGCATCGGCCAACGCCTTGAAGACGTCTCCCATGCGCCCACTATAGGCAAGTAACTACTTGCCTATCAACCATACCCCTCATATCTGGCTGGCTGCCACGGCCATTGCGACGCACAGGGCCGTGCCCACCAGTGCGACCGCGAGGCCGCTGCCGACCTGGCGAGATCGGCCACCGGCGAACCACAGAATCACGGTGACGACGAGTTCGACCAGATAGAGGATCGAGAGAAGGAATACCAGTGAAGGAACGAGGGTGAGGGGAAATACATTGATGGACAACGCACTCGCGGCCGCCACCATCGAGAGCGATCCGAACCGATTGGTTGTGTGCCCCGCGCGAACAATATTCTGGTTCACCATCATTCGCCCCTATTTCGCCAAGAGATGAAGCAGGCCAACCGCGAGCGCCGCGCAAGCCCACAGGGACGCGACAACCACGGCAGCCAGTGCCACCGCGCGCACCACACCACGCGCCCTCCACTGCAACAGTGCCGCGACCACGGTCGAAACACCGGCGGCGACGAAATAGGCCGCCGGGGGAAGGTCTCGGGCATTCGAGTCGATCGCGTTGCCCGCGATGACGAGCACCGCGATGTTCACCGCGAACCACGCCGCGATACTCCACGTTGCCACCATCCAGTAGCGACGGTCGCCGACGGCCGTGCTGGTCATCAAATCATTCCCTTCGGGAGTGGAACGCCGGGCGGATCGGCAACCGGACCAAATGGTGTGGACGGCTTCGGATTGCCGGGTACGTCATAGTCGTAGTTCCAGTCGTGGAATTTGGGGAACGCGTTGTCCGGATTGCCGATGTCGTGGTGGAACGGAAGGTTCACCGCCGGTCCCCAGGAGCGTCCAGTGACCGCCGGATCGACGGCGATGGTGCGAGTACTGCCGTCGGGCCGATCTTGATACGCCTCGAGCGACGGGTAATCGGTCCGGGTGCCGTTGATCGTCACTCCGTCTCTGCCCGGTGTGAACACCAGGTCGCCGTTCACGGTCAGTTTGTGGTCGCCGGTATCGAGAGTTGTGTTGTCGCTGTTGAGGATCGGCGGGTCGGCCGCCAATTCCGGCGCGAACGGATTGCCCGCGTTGTACTTGACACGGACCGAACCGTCATCGGCCTGCCAGACCTCGCCGTCCGGAGCCGCGACGCGGACCTCGCCGGGGCTGCCGTCGGCATTCTGAACCACCGACGGGTTCTGGCGCATGACCACGATGCCGTTCTCGTAGTCGACATATGTTGTGACCCGGGCATGTTCGGGATCGAAATGCGGATCGGCACCGCGATCGTCGCCCCGGTCGCGGCCCAACGGATTGTTCCACTGCGGATTGCTGACATCGCGTTGCTCGATGAAGTGCGAGGTCCGCACCAAGCCCTGGCCCGGCTGCGGCTGGATTTTGACCACTCGAATTTCGGGCGGGAGCCCTTGGTACTTCGGGTCGTAACTATTGGGATTGAGCGATTTCGCGGTCGCCCAGTCGATATCGGTGACCGGCGGGCGGCCGAACATCCCTTCGAAGGCCGCGGCCGATGCGACGGTGCGGGCCTCGGAGCTGCCCGGGGCGGGGATCACGGTGCCGGGTACAACCGGCGCGTCCACGCCGTCGCCGAAGTTGCTGCCCGCGTCGCGAATCTGTTGGGCGGCGGTGCGAATGGCCTGATCGAATTGGGCCGCGGCGTCGCGAAGGCTGTAGAAGGCGGAGTTGACGAGTCCTTGTTCGCTGGCTACTCGGTCGTCGATTTTCCGACGGTCGTCGGCGGTGACCTTGGGTGGGTAGGTGGCGGTGACCTTCCAGACGTCGCTGACCGTCAGGGTTTCGCCCGCGATGGTGAAGGCGGGGTCTTCGGCGTCGGCGACTTTGCCCAGCAGGACCGACTTTTCGGTGGCCAGGCGGCTTGCGGCTTGGTTCAAGAGGTCGACCAGGTCGGTGACCTCTTCCTTGATCTTCTTCGCCTGCCAGTGGTCTTCGCCGACCCGGTTGTAGGCGGCGTCGTAGGCGCGGCCCGACCAAGCGCCGTTCAGGTTGGCGAAATGCTGTGGGCCCCGGTCGATCTGGTACTCGTAGGTCGCGTTGCCGCCGACTATGGCTCCGGCCAGGTCGGCGAGGGCGGTGGCGTTCCAGGCGGTCACGTTCGCGCGGGTGAGGGCCCAGCCCGACATCAACGGCCTCCGGTGTGGAACTTCAGGCCGTCGAGGCGCTGGCGGAAGGTGTCGTCGGTGGCGGTGACGTCGGCGGCCACGGCGGTCATGGCCGTGCCGAGTTGGGCGGTGCGCTGGGAGACCCGCAGCCACGCGCCCTCGGTGTACTCCGTCGCCTGGGCGCAGGCCGCGCCGAGGGGTGTGCCGGGCAATGCCGCGGCAATCGCTTGGGCGGGGGTACGGACGTCGATGGCGTCGATCTGGGCGGACACGTCGGCGAGGGTCCGCGCGAGCGCGGTGATCTGGTCGATGTCGGCCTGGAACAGGGCCACGGGTTCACCCCTTCGAGGTGGATCGTCACGAATATCCGAAGCGTCACCATAGCGGGTGGGTATGAGCTGTGTGTTTGCTGGTCGGGGTGGGTGCGCCCGTGTGGGCACGGCTGGCGGGGGTGGGGCGACGGTTGCCCCGCGTGCACCGGGGAAATGGGTGTGAACCGGGCTGAGTGCATCGCCTACGATTCGACCAGCAAGAATGTTCGTGGGCATCCGCCCTACTCGTACCAGCCAGGGGAGAGACGACCATCGTGGCCGACGACATCGACCGTGCCGAGCAGAGCGCGGCATTGAGCGAGGAATCGCTTGCCGCTGCCGCGGAAGCAGCCGAGAAGGCGTTCGCGGCGGCCGCCGACCTGGACGCCCTCGCCGCCGCGAAGACCGAGTTCATGGGTGGTAAGTCGCCTATCGCGCTGGCGCAGCGGTCGCTGGGCACCCTGCCCAAGGAAGAGAAGGCGGACGCGGGTAAGCGCGTCAATGTCGCTCGGCAGCGGGTGTCGCAGGCTTTCGAGGCGCGCCAGCAGGAGTTGCTCGCCGAGCGCGATGCCGCTGTCCTGGTCGCCGAGACCATCGACGTGACGCTGCCCGCGCGGCGCGGCGCCGTCGGTGCCCGCCACCCCATCAGCGTGCTGTCCGAGCGCGTCGCGGATGTCTTCGTCGGCATGGGCTGGGAGGTCGCCGAGGGCCCGGAGGTCGAGACCGAGCACTTCAATTTCGACGCCCTGAACTTCCTGCCGGACCATCCGGCGCGCACCATGCAGGACACCTTCCACATCGCGCCGGAGGGCTCGCGGCAGGTGCTGCGCACGCACACCTCCCCGGTGCAGGTGCGCACCATGCTCTCGCGCGAGCTGCCCATCTACGTGGTGTGCCCGGGACGGACCTTCCGCACCGACGAACTCGACGCCACGCACACCCCGGTGTTCTCGCAGGTCGAGGGCCTGGCCGTGGACAAGGGCCTCACCATGGCGCACCTGAAGGGCACCCTGGACGCCTTCGCGCGCGCCCTGTTCGGCCCCAACACCACCACTCGCATGCGGCCCAGCTTCTTCCCCTTCACCGAACCCTCCGCCGAGGTGGACGTGTGGTTCGAGGACAAGAAGGGCGGCCCGGGCTGGGTCGAGTGGGGCGGCTGCGGCATGGTGAACCCGAAGGTGCTCATCGCCTCCGGCATCGACCCCGAGGTGTACAGCGGTTTCGCGTTCGGCATGGGCCTGGAGCGGACCCTGCAATTCCGCAATGGCCTGCCCGATATGCGCGACATCGTCGAGGGCGACGTGCGGTTCACGCTGCCCTTCGGCATCCAGTCCTGACCCGAATCCAACGAGGAAAGCGAAACGTCAAGTGCGAGTAGCGCAGTCCTGGCTGACGGAAATCCTGCAGCGCACCACCCCCGACTGGTCGGTGACGCCGGAGGAGCTCGACGCCGGGTTCGTCCGGGTCGGTCTGGAGGTCGAAGAGGTCGACCGGTTGCAGCGGGTCGAGGGCGATATCGACCACCCCCTGGTGGTGGGCCGGGTCGCCGAGATCACCGAACTGACCGAATTCAAGAAGCCCATCCGCTTCTGCAAGGTAGATGTCGGCAATCCCGAGCTCCAAGAAATCGTCTGTGGCGCACGGAATTTCGCCGTGGGCGATCTGGTGGTCGTGGTGCTGCCCGGTGGTGTGCTGCCCGGCGGCTTCAAGATCTCCTCGCGAAAGACGTACGGGCACACCAGCAATGGCATGATCTGCTCGGTCGCCGAACTGGGAATCGGTAAGGACCACAACGGCATCCTGGTCCTCGAGCCCGGCACCGCCGAGCCGGGCGCGGACGCCAACGAGCTGCTGGGCCTCGACGACACCGTCATCGAACTGGCCATCACCCCCGACCGCGGCTACGCCTTCTCGGCGCGGGGTCTGTCCCGGGAACTGGCCTGCGGCTTCGATCTGGAGTACGCCGATCCGGCCGTGCGCCTGCTGCCCGACGACGAGGACACCGCCTGGTCGGTGAAGGTCGAACCCGAATCCCGGTGCACGCGTTTCGCCGTGCGCCGCGTGACCGGCATCGACCCCAAGGCCGTCAGCCCCTGGTGGTTGCAGCGCCGCCTGCTGCTCTCGGGTGTGCGCCCGATCTCCCCGGCCGTCGACGTCACCAATTACGTGATGCTCGAACTCGGCCAGCCGCTGCACGCCTTCGACGCCGAGAAGGTCACCGGCACGCTCGTGGTGCGCCGCGCCAACAAGGGCGAGACGCTGCGCACCCTCGACGATGTCGAGCGCGTCCTCGACGCCGAAGACGTTGTGATCGCGGATGATTCGGGCGTCATCTCGCTGGCGGGCACCATGGGTGGCGCGAGCACCGAGGTGGGCGACGAGACCACCGATGTGCTGCTCGAGGCCGCGACCTGGAATCCGGTCGCCATCGCCCGCACCGTGCGCCGCCACAAGCTCTCCTCCGAGGCGAGCCGTCGCTTCGAGCGCATCGTCGATCCGGAGATCAATATCGCCGCGCTCGACCGCGCCGCCACGCTGCTGGCCGAAATCGCCGGTGGCACCGTCGAATCCGTGCTCACCGACGTGCGGGTGCCGGTCGCGCCGGTCGCGCCCATCGCCATGGATCTCGATCTGGCCGACCGCACCGCGGGCGTGCAGTACGCCCCGGGCACCTCCGCACGCCGCCTCCAGCAGGTCGGCTGTGTGGTGGAGATCGACGTCAGCGAGGCCGGACACGGGCAGCTGGTCGTCACCCCGCCGAGCTGGCGGCCCGACCTGGTGCAGCCCGCCGACCTGGTGGAGGAGGTGCTGCGCCTGGAGGGCCTGGACAAGATCCCGTCGGTACTGCCCACCGCCCCCGCCGGACGCGGTCTCAGCGCCGAACAGCGCCGCCGACGCGCGGTGAGCAAAGCCCTGGCCTTCTCCGGCGCCGTCGAGGTGCCGCCGCCGGTCTTCATGTCCGCCACCGTCTTCGACACCTGGGGCCTGGACGCCGACGACCCGCGCCGCAACACCTTGAAGGTGCTCAACCCCCTGGACGTGGAGCGCCCCGACCTGGCGTCGACCCTGCTGCCCGGTCTCCTGGAGGTGGCGGCCCGCAATATCTCCCGTGGCGAACGCGATCTCGCCATCTACGGCATTGCCCAGGTGGTCCTGCCCAGCAGCGAGACCGGCGCCGTCGAGCCGCTGCCCGTGGACCGTCGCCCCACCCAGGACGAGATCGACACCCTGCTGCGTTCGCTGCCCGAGCAGCCGACGCATATTGCCGCCGTGCTGACCGGTAAGCGCGAACCGCGCGGACCGTGGGGCCAGGGCCGCCAGGTCGAGGCGGCCGACGCCTTCGCCCTGGTCGACGCCATCGCCGCGGCGGCGGGCGTCGATATCGAGCGGCGCTCGGCGGCGCACCTGCCGTGGCATCCGGGCCGCTGCGCCGAACTGGTGGTGGACGGCGCTGTCGTCGGCCACGCGGGCGAACTGCACCCGGCCGTGCTGGAGCGCTCCGGCCTGCCGCCGCGCACCTGCGCCGTCGAACTCGACCTGGACGCGCTGCCGCTGCGCGAAAACCGCCCCGCCCCTATGGTTTCCGCCTTCCCGGCGGTGCTGCAGGACGTGTCGGTGAGTGTCGAGAAGGATATCCCCGCCGCCTCGGTGGAGTCCGCGCTGCGCACCGGCGCGGGGGAGCTCCTCGAGAGCATCGCCCTGTTCGACGTCTACGAGGGCGCGCAGGCCGGTGAGGGTCGCAAATCCCTCACCTACGCCCTGCGTTTCCGCGCCCTCGACCGCACCCTGACCGAGGACGAGGCCAGTGCGGCCCGCGACGCCGCGGTGGCCTCGGCCGCCAGCGCCGTCGGAGCCGTCCTGCGCGGCTGAGCGACACTGCGAAAGCCCTGGAATCCGCTCGGGTTCCAGGGCTTTCGGCTATCCGAATGCCACCCGACAGCCGTGGTGTCGGAGAATGCGGGAATGGTCGTTTCCGCCGATGTGCCCGCCGCGACGATGCGGAAGGTCACCCTGCGCCTGGTGCCCTTCCTCGGGCTGCTGTATTTCATCAACTATCTGGACCGGGTGAATATCGGCTTCGCCGCACCCAATGGCATGAAGGTCGATCTCGGTCTCACCGAGACCGCGTTCGGATTCGCCTCGGGCATCTTCTTTCTCGGCTATCTCGTGCTGGAGGTGCCCAGCAATCTCGCCCTGCACAAGTTCGGTGCGCGCCGGTGGATCGCGCGCATTCTGTTGAGTTGGGGCATTGTCGCCACGGCCATGGCGTTCGTGCCCAATGCCACCGTGCTCTACATTCTGCGTTTCGCCCTCGGTGTCGCCGAGGCCGGATTCTTCCCGGGCATCCTGCTGTATCTGACCTATTGGTTCCCGCAGCATCAGCGGGCGCGGATCGTGGCGCTGTTCATGACCGCCGTCCCGATTTCCACCGCCCTCGGCGCGACGGTGTCGAGCCTCATTCTGGAGTACGGCGACGGCGTGTTCGGGCTCAGCGGTTGGCGTTTCATGTTCCTGGTGGAGGGACTGCCCGCCGTCGGGCTGGCCTTCGTGACCTGGTTCTATCTGACCGACCGGCCGGAGAAGGCCGGATGGCTGGCTCCGGCCGAAAGGCAATGGCTGGCGGACGAATTGGCGGCCGAACAGGCGAAGCTGGAGAAGGCCGAGCACTGGACGGTACGCAGGGCGCTCACCCATCCCCGAGTGCTCGGATTGGCGCTGGTCTACGGCGGCATCGTGTACGGCCTGTACGCGCTGGGCTTCTTCCTGCCGACCATCATCAAGGGCTTCCAGGAGCAGTACGGCACCGATTTCTCGGTGGTCGAGCGTGGACTCATCAACGCGGTGCCGTATGTGATCGGCGCGGTGGTGATGGTGTGGTGGGCGCGCCACGGCGACCGCACCGCCGAGCGCGCCTGGCATGTGGCCTTGCCCGCCGGTATCGGCGGACTCGCCATTCCGGTGACGCTGTATCTGGGAAATCCCTTCGCCGCCATGGTCGCGGTCACCGTGTGCGCGGTCGGGGTTTTGGCCGCCCTGCCCACATTCTGGGCATTGCCGAGTACATTCCTGTCCGGTGCGGCCGCGGCGGGCGGCATCGCGCTGATCAATTCCATCGGCAATATCAGCGGTTTCGCGGCACCGTATGTGACGGGCTGGCTGAAGGACGCCACCGGCACCCAGCGGGCCGGATTGTGGGTGGTCGGCGCGTGTATGGTGGCGGCGGCCGGGGGAGTGCTCGCGCTACAGCGGCGCGCGCGTGCGAGCTGAGAGGACAGACGATATGCGGCATCCCGCACGGCCCATTCTCAATCTGTTGACCTTCATGCCGCAGGAGCGTCGAATCGTCATGACGCCCGCGCATTTCGGCGTCGACTACGAGGAACTGCGGCTGCCCACGGCGGACGGGGAGACCGTGGACGCCTGGTTCGTGCGCGCGCACGGGCAGCCGGTCGGGCATATTCTGTTCGCGCACGGCAATGGCGGCAATATCGGCGATCGCGCGCCGATTCTGGCCCTGTTGGCGAAGGCCGGATTCGATGTGCTGATCTTCGACTATCGCGGATACGGGCGCAGTTCCGGTCGCCCCAGCGAGGAGGGGACCTACCTGGACGCGCGGGCGGCCCGGACGGCGCTGCTCGCCCGGCCCGGCGTCGACGCGAACAAGATTGTGTACCTGGGGAAGTCGCTGGGCGGCGCGGTGCTGCTGGAACTGGCGATCGCCCATCCACCGGCGGCGCTGGTGCTCATCTCCACCTTCACCGGCCTGCGGGACGCGGCGACCGCCGTCTACCCGTTCCTGCCGAAACTGTTCATTCCCCAGGCGTATCCGAGTCTGCGCCGCATCCGGAAGCTGACCGCGCCGGTACTGATCATGCACGGCGACAACGACGAACTGTTGCCGTTCCGGATGGGGGAGGAGCTCTACGCCGCCGCACCCGAACCCAAGAAGTTCGTGGCCTTCCCGGGCGCGGGTCACAATGACGTAGTGGCGCAACCGGAATGGCCCGTAGCCCTCACCGCATGGCTGACGGCCACGCTGTCGGTCCGCGACCAAGCGTCGGCCAGCGACTAGCCGCACCGGGGCACGACTACTCCGAGACGCGGGCTACTCCGACACGCGGGCTACTCGGAAACGATGGCGACCGCGTCGATCTCGACGAGCATCTCCTCGCGCGGCAGACCGGTGAAGACAGTGGTGCGCGAAGGCAGCACATCGCCCTGGGTGTGCTTGCCGACGAACTCGCCGTAGGCCTCATTCATGAGACCGAAATCCTCGCGCTTGGTGAGATATACGCGCAACATCACCACATCGTCGAAGCTCGCGCCGCTGGCCTCCACGATCGCCTTCACATTCTCCAGCGTCCGAACGGTCTGGGCGGCAACATCTCCCGGGTACAGGTACTCGTTGGTGACCGGGTCGACCGGACCCTGACCCGAAACCTGTACGAACGGACCCTTGCGCACGCCCTGCGAGAACGTGTGCGCGGGTGCGGGGGCGGCGGTGGTGCGGACGGCGATCTTCTCGCTCATGGTGAACCTTTCGGGGGTTAGGGGCTGGGGCTCCAGCCGAGTTCGGCGGATATCGCCTCGGCGGTGGCGCGCACCCTCGGGAGCAGGGCGAGCACCTGATCGTGGTCGAGCAGCATGTCGGGCACCGACATGGACAGGGCGGCCACCACCGCCCCGGTGCCGTCGCGGACCGGGACGCCCACGCAGTTCACGAAGGTCTCGTGCTCCTCGTGGTCCTCCGCATAGCCTTGCGCGGCAACGCGTTCCAGCTCCGCGACATAGGCGTCCGGATCGGCGATGGTGCGGTCGGTGAACTTCTTGTACTCGATGCCCTCGGCAATGCCACGCCACTGGCTCCTCGGCAGCGCCGAGACCAGCACCTTGCCGACCGCGGTGCAGTGCAGCGGCGCGGGCCGACCGACCCGCGAATACATGCGGACACTCTGTGTCGCATCGAGTTTGTCGATGTAGATGGCCTCCCCGGATTCGAGGACCGCCAGATGGATGGTCTGCTTGGTGAGCGCGTTGAGCTCGGCCAGATACGGCCGGGCCACCGTCCGGATATCGCGTCCTTCCAGGGACCGGTTGGCCAGCTCGAAGAGCTTGGAGCCCAGGCGATACCGATGCTGACTGTCGTGGGTGACGAAGCGCTGCGCCTCCATGGTCTGCAACAGCCGCAGCACCGTGGACTTGTGCACGCCCAGCCGAGTGGCCAACTCGTCCAACGATTTCGAGTCCTCGCCCAATTCGGTGAGGATGGTCAGCGCGCGCTGCAAGCTCTGGCTCATGAGCCCACATTCTCGGTCACGGCCGCCGGATAGCGCAGGGCAGCCCAGTCGGCGGCGGAGATGGCGGCGAGGGATTCGACGAGCGGCAGGGGCGGCAGCTCGGCCCCGTCGCCCACCCCGGTGAGCGCCGCGGCCGCGCAGAGGTGACCGAAGCGCAACAGCTGCTCGTGTGGTCGGCTCTGGAGCAGCGCGGCCAGGTACCCGCCCGCGAAAGCGTCACCCGCGCCGATGCGTTCGGTCACGGTCAGCGCGAGGGCGGGCACCTCGACCCGATCGGAACCGAGGAAGCCGATCACCGCGTGCGCGTCGTTCTTGACCACCAGATGCCGGGGCTGTGGGAACAGCGCGCGCAGCGAATCCGGGTCACCGGTACCGAACACCGCCTCGGCCTCATCGGAGCCGAGGAACACCACATCGCAGCCGCGC
The DNA here is from genome assembly GCF_044459025.1 of Nocardia sp. NPDC050406. NCBI lineage: Bacteria > Bacillati > Actinomycetota > Actinomycetes > Mycobacteriales > Nocardiaceae > Nocardia > Nocardia sp. NPDC050406. The sequence goes on from NZ_JBITIM010000002.1 coordinate 2,142,632, forward strand.
ACATGCCGGGCGAGTACCTCGGCGGCATCCACCTCGCGCCGATCCCACAGCGCCGGACGGTAATTCAGATCGAAGCTGACGAGGCGGCCGCCGCGCGGCATATCCACCAGGGTCTCGGTGAGCGCGGTCGCCGACTCGGACAACGCGGTGGTGATTCCGGTGAAGTGGACGAGTTCGCAGCCCTCCAGCAGCGTGGTCGCCGCACCCAGATCGACCGGGGACAGGGCGCTCGCGGCGGATCCGGTGCGGTAGTACAGCATTCGGCTCGCACCCGCCGCCAGATCGGTCGGACCGCCCGACCCGCCGCCGCGTTCCTTCACGTACACCGCCGTCGGGCGGGTCGCATCCACCGCCACGGCGGAGACGTCCACGCCGCGCTCGGCCAGATGCCGCACCAGGTACCGGCCGAAGCCGTCATCGCCGACCCGCGAGATCCACGCCGTCTCGACCCCGAGCTGGGTGAGCACGGCGGCCACATTCGCCTCGGCCCCACCCGCGCCGCGATCGAAGCTGCGCGAATCCTCCAGGGGGCCCGGCTGCGCGACGAGGACGGCGAGCCCCTCCCCGACAGTGACCGCCCGCGGACGGGCTGGCATCGGCCAGATCACACGAACTCCCTTCGAATGCTTGCGGCTATCGGACATCACGTGCAGAATAACCACCGGAAACACGATACGCAACAAGCGTTGCAGAATGTGCAATGCCATACGGCTATCACGGAGTCGAGCGAAGCGCGAATATTCGAAGGGAGCGTCGTGGCCATCGACAAGGGCGTCGTCGCCGCATTGGGCGATCGCGAGCTGGGACCGGAACACAAATCCCTGCCGCCCGCCGCATGGGGGCTGACCGTGCGTGAATTCCTGGCCACCGCACCACATCTCGACGATTTCGAGACACCCGTGCTGACCGTCGACCGCGCGGCCGTCGACGACAATCTCGCGGTCATGGCCGATTGGGCGCGCGGCGCGGGCGTCCTGCTCGCCCCGCACGGCAAGACCACCATGTCGCCGCAGCTGTGGGCCGAGCAGTTGGACGCGGGCGCGTGGGCCATTACCCTGGCCACCGGCTGGCAGGCCCAGGTGGCGCGGTCCTTCGGCGTCGCCCGCATCCTGCTCGCCAATGCCCTGGTCGATCCGGTCGCGCTGCACTGGCTGGCCGCGGAGCTGGATCGCGATCCGGAGTTCGAATTCCTGTGCTGGGCAGACAGTGTCGCCACGGTCGAACTCATGGACGAACACCTCGCGACCGCGCCGGGTACCGCGAAGATCACGGTCCTGGTCGAACTCGGCGGCGCGCACGGACGCACCGGCGCCCGATCCGTCGGGGCCGCCCGCGAGATCGCCACGGCCATCACGCGGTCGCGGCGCCTGCGGCTCGGCGGCGTCGGCGGGTACGAGGGCGCGCTGGCGCACGACCGCACCCCGGAGGCCCTGGTCGCCGTGCGCGGGTATCTCGACGAACTGGCCCGCCTGCATCGCGAGATCGCCGCCGCCGGACAGTATTCCGGTCCGGCGGTCATCACCGCGGGCGGCAGCGCCTACCCGGACCTGGTGGTGGAGCGACTCGCTGGACTGGCGGACGACGAAGGGGCACAGGGCGTTCCGACCTCGGTGGTATTGCGCTCGGGCGCGTACCTGATTCACGACGACGGCTTCTACGCGGGCATCTCGCCGCTGACCGCCGCACACACCGAGCGCCCGCTGCGCTCGGCCATGCACGGCTGGGCGCGCGCCGTCTCCCGGCCGGAACCGGAGTTGGCGCTGCTCGATGCCGGTAAGCGCGATCTCCCGTTCGATGAGGGGCTGCCGGTCCCGCAACTGATCGCGGGACCGGCGGCGCATGAACTGCCCACCGGGGCAACGGTTTCGGCGCTCAACGACCAGCACACCTTCCTGCGGCTGCCCGGCGGTGCACCCGCCGACGTACCGGTGGGCAGTGTGGTGCGGCTCGGCCTCTCCCACCCCTGCACCGCCTTCGACAAATGGCGGCTCATCCCCGTGATCGACAGCGCCGACGCCGAGCGGCCGCGCGTGGTCGATCTGCTGCACACGTTCTTCTGAGACGGGACATCATGGCCGACTTGCTCTTTCGCGATATCGACATCGTCGACGGCACCGGCGCGCCGCGCCAGCGCGGCGACGTGGTGGTGGACGCGGGCCGTATCGCCACCATCGCCGCACCGAACACCATCAGCGGGGCCGACCGCATTGTGGACGGCGGCACGTCGGTGCTCGCGCCCGGCTTCATCGATATGCACGCGCACTCCGATCTGCACCTGATCACCGAGCCGGGCCACTTCCCGAAGCTCAGCCAGGGCGTCACCACCGAGGTGATCGGACAGGACGGGCTGTCCTACGCGCCCATCGACGCACCCACCCTGGCGGTGGTGCGCCGCCAGATCGCCGGATGGAACGGCAATCCCGACCTCGACTTCGAGTGGCGCACGGTCGGCGAGTACCTGGACCGGCTCGACCGAGGCATCACCCCCAATGCCGCGTACCTGGTTCCGCAGGGCACTCTGCGGCTGCTCGTGGTCGGGTCCGAGCAGCGCGAGGCCACGCCCCACGAGATCGACCTCATGCGCGAACTGTTGCGCGAGGGCCTCGCCCAAGGCGCGGTGGGCATGTCCAGCGGACTCACCTACACGCCCGGAATGTACGCCGACACCGGCGAATTGGCGGCGCTGTGCGAGGTGGTGGCCGAGGCGGGCGGCTTCTACGCGCCGCACACCCGCTCCTACGGCAAGGGCGCGCTCGACGCGTACGCCGAGATGATCGGCCTCGCCCGGAGCGCCGGGTGCGCGGTGCACCTCACGCACGCCACCATGAACTTCGGCGAGAACCGTGGGCGCGCACCGGAACTCCTCGACATGATCGACGCCGCCCTCGCCGACGGCTGCGATATCACCCTCGACACCTACCCGTACCTGCCCGGCTCCACCACCCTGTCGGCGCTGCTGCCGAGCTGGGCCATGTCCGGCGGTCCGGACGCGGCACTGGCGCGGATCGCCGATCCCGAAGAGCGGGTGCGCATCTCGGCCGACGTCAATCTGCACGGCTCCGACGGCTGTCACGGCGTCACCGTCGACTGGGACACCATCCAGATCAGCGGCGTCGGCAACGACGAGCTCGCCCCGTACGTCGGCCGCACCATCACCGAGATCGCCGTCGACCGCGATATGCCGCCGGTCGCCGTCTTCTTCGAGCTGCTCGCCCGAGATCAGTTGGCCACCACCATCCTTCAGCACGTCGGCCACGAGGAGAATGTGCGCGCCATCATGCGCCACTCCCGGCACATGGGCGGCAGTGACGGGCTGCTCGTGGGTGAGCGACCGCATCCGCGCGCGTGGGGCACCTTCCCGCGCTACCTCGGCCATTACGTCCGTGAGCTCGGACACCTCGGTCTCGAAGACTGCGTCAATCACCTCACCGGCCGCCCCGCGCAACGGCTGCGGTTGCGCGATCGCGGACTCGTGCGCGAGGGCTACGCCGCCGATCTGGTCGTCTTCGACCCGGCGACCATCACCGACACCGCCACCTTCGACAACCCGAAACAGCAGGCGCGCGGCATATCCCACGTCCTCGTCAACGGCGCGCTCGCCCTCGACGACGGCGAGCCCACCGGCGCCTTGGCCGGACGCGCGCTGCGCATGAACCCCGAGCGGAAGGAGACCCGTTGACCACCGCCATGCAGGTGATCCGCGACGACCGCGTGCTCCAGGTGGTGCGCGCCCCCGAGATCCCCGACCCGGTGGCGCTCGCGGAAGCCTTGGCCGGAGCGGGAATTCGCGCCCTGGAGCTCACCTTCACCACGCCCGGCGTGCTGGACTGCCTGCGCGAGGTCGCCGACTCCGGTCGCGGCGTGGTGGGCGCGGGCACGGTGCTCACCGCCGAACAGGCCGAGGCCGCCATCGACAGCGGCGCGCGCTTCCTGGTGACGCCGGGCCTGCGCGAAGCCGTCGCCGCCGTCGCCGTGCGGCGCGACATCCCGGTCGTCATGGGCGCTTTCACACCCAGTGAGGTGATGCGCGCCCTCGACCTCGGCGCGGCCGCGATCAAGATCTTCCCGGCGCGCGCCCTCGGCCCCGGCTATCTGAAGGACCTGCGCGGCCCCTTCCCCGATATCGATCTCATCCCCTCCGGCGGCGTCAACGCGGGCAATGCCGCCGAATTCCTCGCGCACGGCGCGGTGGCCGTCACGGCGGGCACCGATGTCGTCGCGCCCGCCGATGTCGCCGCGGGCCGATGGTCCGATATCGCCGCGCGCGCCGCATCTTTCGTTGGATCCATGAAGTGAGAGGTACCCCATGAGCGCAACAGTCGACTGGCTGCGCACCACCACCCCCGGGCTGCTGGTGCTGTGCGGACTCGCCATCGCCGTGCTGCTGCTCGCGATCATTCGGTTCAAACTCGAACCGTTCATCGCCCTGCTGCTCACCGGACTCGGGCTGGCCCTGGCCGCCGGACTTCCGGTCTCCAAGATCGTCGGTACCCCGCTGAAAGCCGGTGAATCCCTGCTCGAAACGGGATTCGGCAGCATTCTCGGCCATATCGCGGTGATCATCGGCCTCGGTACCGTCCTGGGTGCCATCCTCGAACGCTCCGGTGGCGCGGATGTGCTCACCGCCAAACTGCTGAGACTCTTCGGCGACAAGGGCGCTCCCGTCGCCATGGGCATCCTGGGCCTCATCTTCGGCATCCCCGTCTTCTTCGACGTCGGCATCTTCGTCCTCGCGCCGCTGGTGTACGTGGCCGCCAAACGCGGCGGGCGTTCGCTGGTGCTCTACGCCATGCCCATGCTCGCCGGGCTGTCCATGACCCACGCCTTCCTGCCACCGCACCCCGGCCCCGTGGCGCTCGGCGGCCTGCTCGGCGTGAGCCTGGGCTGGCTGATTCTCATGGGATTCGTCTGCGGCCTGCCGGGATTCGTCGCGGCGGGCATTGTCTGGGGCGGCTGGATCGGCAAGCGGGTGCACGTGGAGGTGCCGGAGGACTTCCTGGTCCGCCCCGAGCGCACGACCCCCGGTGACGGCCCCGGCACACCGAAAACCACGGTGCTGGAACAGAAAGCGCCCTCGGTGGCGCTCATCGGCGGCATCATCGCCATCCCTTTGCTGCTCATTCTCGGCGCGACCTTCGGCAGCCAGATCCTGGAGGAGAACTCCAAACCCCTTGCCGTGCTGACCTTCCTCGGCACCCCCGCCGTCGCCCTGCTGGTGGCCGTGCTCATCGCCTTCTACGTGCTCGGCATTCGGCGCGGCTCCAGCGTGCAGGAGCTCAGCACGCTCACCGGTGAATCGCTGCGGCCCATCGGCATGCTGCTGCTCGTCGTCGGCGCGGGCGCGTTCTTCGGAAAGGTCATCTCCGCCACCGGAATCGGCACGGCGCTCGCCGAAACCATGTCCGCGGCCGGACTTCCCGTCATCGTGCTGGCCTACCTCATCAGCTGCGGGCTGCGCGTGGCACAGGGCTCGGCGACCGTCGCCATCGTCACCACCGGCGGAATCGTCGCCCCGTTGCTGGAGGGGCAGGGCTATTCGCAAATGGCGCTCGCCCTCATCGCCATGGCCATCGCCGCCGGGTCCATCATCCTCAGCCACGTCAACGACGGTGGCTTCTGGATCATCGCGAAGTACTTCAACCTGACCGTCAAACAGACATTGCAAACCTGGACGGTGCTGGAAACCGTGCTGTCGGTGGTGAGCTTCGCGGTCGCGGCGCTGCTGTTCGCCATCGTCGCCTGACCATCGGGTCGCCGAGGAATTGCCGTAGCGGCGGGGCCATGCCCCGCCGCTATCACTGTCGGGTCGACCGTTCCCGCGGTGCGTAGCCTGGCCATATGACTGATGCCGGTGAACTCGCGCGAGCGTTGGCGGCCCTGTCCGACGCGGAATTGGCCGCCGTTGTGGAGACCGCCACCGACGGCCGCGCCGCCTTGGGCGCACTGCACGAGGTAGCGGCCTCGCTGGCCGCCACCACGAGTCATGTGCCCATCGCCGTCACTGTGAGTCCGGACACGCAATTGGGCGCGAACTATCCCCAACCCGATGCTCCCGGTGCGTTCGGGCAGGTCGGAGCCGCCCCTGTGACCTCCGGCATACCGGTACCGCCACCCGGTATCGGCGAGGCCACCGGGTACACCTCGGAAGGAGTCCCTACTTTCGAGTCAGTTCGCGATAAGGTCGAGCAGCGCTACGGCACCGCCCGGGGGATGGGCGAACTCGACCAGCAGACACCAGTGGGCCGCAGCGTCGAGGAACAGTGGGATGCGCGGGCGAAAGCCGCGCGGGAACGCCTGGAACAGATCCGGAAATCGGTGCACGACGAGGATGCCGATCGACCGTAGTCTGCGCTCGGCGGGCCCAAATTATCTGATGGGTGGAATGCCATGACCGAGCCCCGCGAGATCGCCGAACGACTACTGGACGCGCAGGTCGAATACATTGTCGGCGAGGTGTCCGGCGACCGGTTCGCCGAAGTCGTGGTCCGCGATACCGAGGCCGTGCTCGGCGTCGCCGACACCATCGTCTTCCGCGATGTGGTGAATATCGACGAGGCCAAGCAGACGGTCGCCAATGTCATCGACCTGATCGGTGGCAGCCCGGTACTGCGCGATCTGGTGAGCGTCTTCGCCGATTCGATCTACGACAATATCGCCGCCAACAACGAGTACACCCTCGGTGATGTGGTGGAGCGCGAGCCGGTCGAGGCGTTGCTGGAGAAGATATTCGGCATGCACCAGGCGCAGGAGCGAATTCTGGAGCGGCTCACCGAGAGTCCGCTCATCGCGACCGTCGCCTCCAAATTCGTGGACAAGCTCATCTCCGATTTCATGGAGAGCAACCGGCAGATGGCGGGCAAGATACCGGGCGTGGGATCGCTTGTCTCCCTGGGAACCTCGGCCGCCAAACAGGCCCGCAAGGCCGCCGAGCGGGCCACCGGCGACGGCACCTTCCTCGGCGAGATGGCCGGGAAGGGAGCGCAATTCGCGCTCAAGCGCACCAACAACGCCATTCGTGAGATGCTGCGGGACGCGCCCGTGCACGACGCCGCCATGGAGTTCTGGGATCTGCACGCCGGGGAACCGGTGAGCGGACTGCGCGAGTACCTCTCGCAGCAGGAACTGCGCGAGCTGGCCGTGATCATCTATCAGATCGCCTACACCACCCGCGAGAAGGAGTACTTCGGCCTGCTCGTCGACGAATGCGTGGAGGTGTTCTACGCCAAGTACGGCGACCACAGCCTCGCGGCCATGCTGCCCGAACTGGGTCTGTCCGGTGCGGATATCGCCAAGGAGATCCTGCGCTACGGGCCCGCCGTCATCGAACAGGCCAAGCGCAACGGCGTGCTCGACAAGCTGGTGCGCGAGCGCCTCGAGCCGTTCTTCCTCTCCGACGCGGTGCTCGGAATTCTCGCCGACGCCTGACCGGTCACCTTCTCGGCAGCCTGTGAGGCTGCCCACGAGCCGGTTCGCCGACGCCGCGCGTCGCGGCGAACCGGCTCGCGATTCGGGCACTCTGGACAGATAGTCCCGAATCGGAGGGAAGACCATGGAACTACCGATTGCCGGTGAGCAGCTGTGCGTACTGTCCGTGGAGCCGCTGCTCGCCATTGGCGTGGGGGAGTACGAACTGCACATCGGCGGCGAATTGACCGTCGAGACGTCCAACGGCGTGGAGCATTTCGTGGTGGGGGATTCCGCGCGCGGGAACGGTGACCTCGTGGTCGCGCTGGACGGCAAGGTCGTCTCGGCCTCGGTGAACGACGCCGGAGGTCTGCGCGTCGGCCTGGACTCCGGGCGCTGGGTGGTGGTGGACGCCGACCCCTATTACGAGGCGTGGTCGGTGACCGGGCCCAACTATCTGGTGGTCTCCATGCCGGGCGGGGAGCTGGCCACCTGGTCGGCGTGAATCGCGTTGCGGGAGTGGGGGAGTGCGGTTAGCGTCGCGGCGTGACTGAAACGGACGTATCGGATGGCGAACGGTTCTCCTCGGAGACCGGCAGCCTCCTGGACGGGGTGTGGGGACAGTGGGGCCGGGTCGATCCGGAGCTCTGCGCGGAGCGGTACCACTCGCGGTTCATCCCGGAGGAGATCTGGCGGACCATGGGGGTGCAGGAGGCCGAACCGCCGAGTGTGGAGTACCCGAGCTTCCGCGTGGTGCGGCGGCAGTACGGGGCGGTGGTGACCAGCTACGGGCTGTCCTTCCCCGATCAGTGGTCCGACGAGGACCTCACCAACGGCGTGGGCGTCGAGGTCTACGCGGCGGGTCTGGGGGTGCCGCGCGACTGGCGGCCCAATGAGATGGTCACCGACACCTGGCTCGGGCAGATGGTGTGGTCGGTCGCCAAGAACGTGTCGGCGGGCGGCGCGCAGTTCCTCGGCGCGCTGGAACACTACGGCACGCTCTCGATGTCGTTGCCGGGCTTGACCTTTCCCGACGAGGCACGCGGGAGTTTCGTGGCCGACAATGGCGATGTGGCGGTCCTGATCGGCATGCGCGGTGACGGATTCCCGGATGTCGTCACCGGCCCGCTGGGGCCGATTCGCCTGGTCAATATCAAGCTGCTGAGTCTGGCCGAACTCGACTTCTGCCTGTCGGGCACCACCGGGGTCGCCACCGCCCGCGACGACCTGGCCCAGCGCTTCGCCGCGCGACCCGAACCCTTGTGGTCCAGCCTCACCCGCGAGTCGGTGGTCTGATCAACCTGTGCCCGACCGGGTTTCGATCCGGTCGGGTCTTACTCCGCAGCCCGGCTCAGCACCGCGATCGGGAACTTCCTGGGGCTCAGCGCCTGATAGGTCTCGAAGTCCGGATACCCGGCAACCAGTGTGCGCCAATGCTTTTCGTATTCGGCCGGATCCTCCACCTGCCGCACCGACACGGGCCACGTCTGCTTCCCGACGCGCACCTCCCCCCGCCCCGCCGCCGCCAGGTTCTTCCACCAGTTGGGCAACCCGGGATGCCCACCATTGGACCCGCACACCAGCAGATCGTCCCCGTCACGCACCAACATCAACATGACCGGCCGCGGCTCACCCGACTTACGCCCCACCACGGTCAGCCGAAACACCGGCTTCCCCTGCAACCTCGTGAACCGCGTCCCCCCGAACCGGTCGTAAAGCCTGCGATGCAGCCGAGCATAGAACCGCGCCACGCCACCCAGGTAGGTGCTCGAATAGTGATTGAACCGCCCACTCAGCGTCAGCCGCGCCGCCCCGGAATTACCAGCCATGCCATGACCCTAACGAATGCTCGGTCAGTCGTCAGCCGCAACAATCAGCGCGACTTCCCCGAGAGTCCGGTCGACAGTGACGAATTCATGAAACTCGCAATGAACCTGCCCGTACTCGACCACAGCATCGTCCTCCAACTCGCGCAGCACGAACACCTCACCCGCATTCCGAAACCGGGCCAACACCTCCCGTTCGAGTTCCCCAGCCAAATCCGGCGACACCGTCCCGAACTGCCCCGCCCACTCCTCGACCACCCCCACCGCCAATTCCGGATCGATCCGCTCATAGCTGTCGACCCCCACGCACTCCAGCCGATACGGCCCATGCTCGGCGTTCCCCGCCCCCGGCCCACCCCCGATATAACCGTCCCTGAACTGCTCATGCGCGATCAGCGCCCGCAATACATCCACCTCGTGGTCCGCGGCCTCCAGCCCGAACGTCTTGATATCCACCCACCGATACGCATGGTTCCGCGGATCCGGCCACGCGAAATGCCGAAAGTTGATCAAGCTCGACTTCCGGAACCGAAGAGAATCCGACATTTCGCCCAAACTAGCCGATCGGCAGCAGCCGACCGGTGAACCCCGCGTCCACGAGCCGCTCGTACGCCGCTCGTACCTCTCGGGGCACCTCCTGTTCGATCGCCCACCCCCGATCGGCATAGACCCAGATCCGCTGCGTATCGCCAACGAGCATGGTGATAACCCGGTCGACGTCTCCGATATCGGCGACATAGTCGTCCAGTGGCAGCGGCCGGGATCCACAGATGACATCGACCTCGGGCCACCGTTTTCGGCAGATGGCGTAGCTGCGACGCTGCTGGTACGGGCGGCAGATGAGCAATACCGATCGCACCGCGCAGTGTCCCCGCTCCTGGAGCAGGTCGCGGCTGAAATGGATGTTCTCGCCAGTATTGGTGGCACGTGGTTCGACGAGTATGGCCTCGTCCGGCACGCCGAGTTCGAGGGCATGCTCGCGAAAGTGCACCGCTTCGCCTCGCGGGAACGCTGCGACGGTGGATGGCGCGTTCGCGCCGGTGAACACGACCAACGGAAACATGCCCTGCCGGTAGAGGTCCGCTGCGTGCGTAGCCACGCCGAGATCATGGCTACCCAACCCGATTCCGACATCCACCGGCCGCATCTCGTGATGCAATTGTGTGTATTCCCAGAGGATTTCGACCTCGGGGCGCAGGCTTTCGGGCAAGGTCGTTGCCGCCATCCACTGAGTCCTTCTAATCGGGAAGTGTGAAGTCGTAGGTCCAAGAGAATCGCGAAGCGGCGTGAACCCCTCGCGCGAATTCGACGATGACATCGTCGATGGTGTAGGTCCGGCGTTTGAGAACCATCACAGGTTCACCAACTGGAAGCTGAAGCATCTCAACCTCGTCCGGTGGTTTCGATGTTGACTCCGAACCGCGCTGCCAACTCGTCTTGTCTGGTCGAGGTGGCCCCGGGGGCTTACTCGCCTCGTTGGATAGCGTCTCGCAGATGCCCCGCAAGCTCGAATCCGAGGCTCAGGCGCGGAGGCTGGAGTCCGCGCCTGCTGAACGAAAGTCCTCGGCGTGAATGCTCTTGCCCGGCATCCGTGATCTTGAGATGGTGGGAAGCGTGTTCACGGTGCCGCGGTATGGGCGGGAATCTCTGGCGGATCTGTTTCCTTCGGTCTTGGCTGGGTTGGGGGTGGCTGGTGAGACGGACCGGCTTGGGTTGGGGCTGAGTGCGCGGCGGGTGTGTGTGCTGCTGGTGGATGGGTTGGGGGCGGAGCAGTTGGCTGAGCATGCTGATGTCGCGCCGTTTCTGGCCGGTGCTGAGCCGAGGGTGTTGACTGCGGGGTTTCCGACGACGACTACCACCAGTTTGACCTCGCTCGGGGTGGGGGTGCCGCCGGGGGAGCACGGGTTGGTGGGGTATTTGCTGCGGGTGCCGGGGCAGGAGCGGTTGATGAGTCCGCTCAAGTGGCGGCTGCATGGGGCGGGGCCGAAGGTCGATCTGCTGAAAGAGCTGGTGCCGGAGGAGTTTCAGCCTCGGGCGACGGTGTTCGAGCGGGCCGCGGCGGAAGGTATCGCCGTGACCCAGGTCGCGCCGCTGATGCAGGCGGGGTCGGGGTTGACGCGAGCGGTGTTCCGGGGCAGCGAGTTTCGGTTCGACGTGTCCATGGGTGACCTGGTGGACGGTGCGGTCACCGCACTGCGGCAGGGGGATCGGTCGCTGGTGTACGCCTACCACGCGGATCTGGATACGACCGGGCACGTGCGCGGGCCGGGGTCGCAGGCGTGGCAGCTGGAGTTGGCCAATGTCGATCGGGCGGTGCGGGCGATCGCCGAACGGCTGCCCGCCGACGGCGCGCTGGTGGTGACCGCCGATCACGGCATGGTGGAGTTGGACGATCGCGTCGACTTCGACACCGATCCCGTGCTGAGCGACGGCGTCACCGAGCTCGGCGGGGAACCCCGGGCACGCCACGTCTATACCCTCGACGGTGCCGCGAAGGACGTCGAGGCCGCGTGGCGTGAGGTGCTCGGCGAGCGTTTCGAGGTGCTGCTGCGCGACGACGCCGTCGACCTCGGCTGGTTCGGCCCGACGGTATCCGCCGAGAGCCTGGCCCGCATCGGCGATCTCGTCGTGGTGGCGCGCAATCGCGGCGGCGTCATCCGCTCCGCGGTCGAACCGCTGCAATCGAGCCTCGTCGGCCATCACGGCAGCCTGACCTCGGCGGAGATGCACGTTCCGCTGCTGGTCTTCCAGCCCTGAGCAGGGGATCGAACACCCACTCGTGAATGAGCTTGCACGTTCGTGCATAATCATCACATGGTGGAAACCTCGGGTGGGCCCACGGTACGGGTCGCGGTGGCGGGTGCGAGCGGGTACGCGGGCGGCGAAGTATTGCGATTGCTGCTCGGGCATCCGGCCTACCGTGCCGGGCGTCTCGAGATCGGGGCGCTGACCGCGGGCGCGAACGCCGGGACGCCGCTCGGGGAGCTCCAGCCGCATCTGCTGCCGCTCGCGGACCGGGTGCTCGCGCCCACCGCCGTCGAGGAACTGGCCGGGCACGATGTCGTCTTCCTCGGCCTGCCGCACGGACAGTCGGCCGCGCTCGCCAAGGAACTGCCCGCATCGACGGTCATCATCGACTGTGGCGCGGACTTCCGGCTCACCGACGCCGCGGCCTGGGAGAAGTACTACGGCAGCGCGCACGCGGGTAGCTGGCCCTACGGCCTGCCGGAGTTGCCCGGCGGCCGCGACGCCCTGCGCGGCGCGACCCGGATCGCGGTGCCGGGCTGCTACCCGACGGTGGCGAGCCTGGCCCTCGCCCCGGCCATCGCCGCCGGAATCATCGAACCGACCGTGCACGTGGTCGCCGTCAGCGGCACCTCGGGCGCGGGCCGCAAACTCGATGTCGGTCTGCTCGGCTCCGAGGTGATGGGCTCGGCCCGCGCCTACAACATCGCGGGCGCGCACCGGCACACCCCGGAGATCGCGCAGAACCTGAAGGCCGCGGGCGGCGTCGACGTGAAGGTCTCCTTCACCCCCGTGCTCGCCCCCATGGCGCGCGGGATTCTCGCCACCTGCACCGCTCCGATCACCGTCGACGCCGAGCAGGCCCGCGCCGTCTACGAGAAAGCCTATGCCGACGAACCTTTCGTGCACCTGCTGCCGGAAGGCCAACTGCCGCAGACCGGTTCGGTGCTCGGCTCCAATGCCGTCACCCTCCAGGTGCGGGTGGACGCCGACGCCGGACTGCTCGTGGTCATCGGCGCGATCGACAATTTGACCAAGGGCACCGCGGGGGCCGCGGTGCAATCCATGAATCTGGCCGTCGGATTCGACGAGACCGCAGGACTTTCCACCGTAGGAGTGGCACCGTGACGACATTCGACAACGAGAGCGGCAAGCTCGTCCGGACCCAGGGCGTCACCGCGCCGCTCGGGTTCCGGGCCGCCGGTATCGCGGCGGGTATCAAGGTCAGCGGAAAGCCGGATCTGGCACTGGTCTTCAGCGAAGGCCCGGAGTACGCCGCTGCGGGCGTGTTCACCCGCAACAAGGTGAAGGCCGCGCCGGTGTTGTGGTCGCAGCAGGTGCTCACCGGCGGCCGCCTGCGCGCGGTCATCCTGAATTCCGGTGGCGCGAACGCGTGTACCGGTCCGGGTGGCTTCCAGGACACCCACGCCACCGCCGAGGAACTCGCGAAAGCGCTGAGCAACTGGGGAACCGAGACCGGAGCGGGCGAGATCGCGGTCTGCTCAACGGGTCTCATCGGTGACCGGCTGCCGATGGACAAGCTCATTCCGGCGGTCACCGAGATCGTGCACGAGATGGGCGGCGGCCTGTCCGGCGGCGCGGAGGCCGCGCGCGCCATCATGACCACCGACACCGTGCCGAAAGAGGCCGCCTTCCACCACCGCGACAAGTGGAATGTGGGCGGTATGGCCAAGGGCGCGGGCATGCTCGCCCCCTCGCTGGCCACCATGCTCGTGGTGCTCACCACCGACGCGCAGGCCACCCCGGAACAGCTCGACCAGGCGCTGCGCAATGCCACCGCCCGCACCTTCGACCGCCTCGACGTGGACGGCTCCTGCTCCACCAACGACACCGTGCTGCTGCTCGCCAATGGCGCGAGCGAGGTCACGCCGTCGCAGGAGGAGCTGAACGCCGCCGTGCTGGCCGTCTGCGACGATCTCGCCAGCCAGCTCATGGCCGATGCCGAGGGCGTCACCAAGCGGGTGCTGGTCACCGTGAAGGGCGCGGTGAGCGAGGACGAGGCGCTTATCGGCGCGCGCGCCATCGCCCGCGACAGCCTGGTCAAGACCGCGTTCTTCGGCTCCGACCCGAACTGGGGGCGGGTGCTCGCCGCCATCGGCATCGCGCCGATCGAGCTGGACCCCAACCTCATCACGGTGTCGTTCAATGGAAATCCGGTGTGCGTCAACGGCACCGGCGCTCCGGGCGCGCGTGAGGTGGACCTTTCCGGCATGGATATCCACGTGGTCGTCGAACTCGGCGTGGGCGACGGTGAGGCCACCATTCGCACCACCGACCTCTCGCACGGCTACGTCGAAGAGAATTCGGCCTACAGCTCATGAGCAGCCCACTGCACGAACAGCTTTCGGCCCTGGACAAGGCGCACGTCCTCGCCGACGCGCTGCCCTGGCTGCAGAAGTTCCGCGACAAGATCGTGGTCGTCAAGTACGGCGGCAATGCCATGGTCGACGAGGAACTCAAGCGCGCCTTCGCCGCCGATATGGCCTTCCTGCGCACCGTCGGCGTCCACCCCGTCGTGGTGCACGGCGGCGGCCCGCAGATCAGCGCCATGCTGAAAAGGCTTGGCCTGCAAGGCGAATTCCGCGGCGGCTTCCGGGTAACCACCCCCGAGGTGATGGATGTCGTGCGCATGGTGCTGTTCGGCCAGGTCGGCCGCGAACTCGTCGGGCTGATCAACGCCCACGGCCCCTACGCCGTCGGCATCTCCGGTGAGGACGCGCACCTGTTCACCGCCACCCGCCGCACCGTCCACGTGGACGGCATCGCCACCGATATCGGCCTGGTCGGCGATGTCACCGAGGTGAATCCCGAAGCCGTCCTGGACCTCATCGGCGCGGGCCGCATTCCGGTGGTGTCCACCATCGCCCCGGACTCGAACGGCGTGGTGCACAACATCAATGCCGATACCGCCGCCGCCGCGCTCGCCGAGGGCATCGGCGCGGAGAAGCTGGTGGTGCTCACCGATGTCGAAGGCCTGTACACCGATTGGCCCGACCGGTCCTCGCTGACCACCCGCATCGATACCGACGAACTCGAGAAGTTGCTGCCCAGTCTCGACGCGGGCATGGTGCCCAAGATGGAAGCCTGCCTGCGCGCCGTGCTCGGCGGCGTCCCGACCGCGCATGTGATCGACGGCCGGGTGCCGCATTCGGTGCTGCTGGAACTATTCACGGGGGAGGGCATCGGCACGATGGTCACCCCGGCTCAGGAGTATGTATGACCAACACGGCCGACCTTCAGCAGCGGTGGTCCACCGCCCTGATGAACAACTACGGCACCCCCAAGGTGGCGCTGGTGCGCGGTGCGGGCGCGGTGCTCTACGACGCCGACGGCAAGCGCTACGTGGACTTCCTCGGCGGTATCGCGGTCAACAGCCTCGGCCACGCGCATCCGGCCATTCTGGAGGCGGTGACCCAGCAGCTCGGCACCCTCGGGCACGTCTCGAATCTCTATGCGAGCGAACCGGTTCTGGAGCTGGCCGAGAAGCTGCTCGCGCACTTCGGTGACGGGCACGGCCGGGCGTTCTTCTGCAACTCCGGCACCGAGGCCAACGAGGCCGCGTTCAAGATCGCGCGCCTGACCGGCAAAATCAAGATCGTCGCCTGTGAGGAGGCCTTCCACGGCCGCACCATGGGCGCGCTGGCGCTGACCGGGCAGCCGTCCAAGCGGGCCCCGTTCGAACCCATGCCGCCCGGCGTGGTGCACGTGCCCTACGGTGACGCAGACGCCCTCGCCGCCGCCATCGACGGTGAGACCGCCGCGGTGTTCCTCGAACCCATCATGGGCGAGAGCGGTGTCGTGGTGCCCCCGGCCGACTACCTGGCCAAGGCCCGCGCCCTCACCAAAGAGCATGGCGCACTGCTGATCCTGGACGAGGTGCAGACGGGTATCGGCCGCACCGGCCATATGTTCGCGCACCAGGCCGCCGGAATCGTGCCCGATGTCATCACCCTGGCCAAGGGCCTCGGCGGCGGCCTGCCCATCGGCGCGGTGCTGGCCCAGGGCGCGGCGGCGGAGCTGCTCACCCCGGGTCTGCACGGCACCACCTTCGGCGGCAATCCCGTCTGTGCCGCAGCGGCTTTGGCGGTGTTGCGCACCATCGACGAGCAGGATCTGCTCGGCCATGTCGAAACCCTCGGCAAGACCCTGGTCGACGGGATCGCCGACCTCGGGCACCCGCTCGTGGACCACGTCCGGGGTGCCGGACTGCTCATCGGGATCCAGCTCACCGCCGATGCCTCCGCCCAGGTCGACGAGGCCGCCCGCGAGGCCGGATATCTGCTGAATCCCGCCAAGCCCAACGTGATTCGACTCGCGCCGCCGCTGGTGCTCACCGAGAACCAGGCCGAGAATTTCCTGCACGACCTGCCCGGCATTCTCGATGCCGCGCAGGCCGCCGCGGAGAAGGGGACCTCCAAGTGACCATTCGACACTTCCTGCGCGACGACGATGTGACGCCCGCCGAACAGGCCGAAATCCTGGCCATCGCCGCGGAATTGAAGAAAGCGCCGCTCTCCCGCAAACCCCTCGAAGGCCCGCGCGGCGTGGCGGTCATGTTCGAGAAGAACTCCACCCGTACCCGCTTCTCCTTCGAAATGGGTATCGCCCAGCTCGGCGGGCACGCCGTGGTTGTGGACGGCCGCGACACCCAGTTGGGCCGCGAGGAGACCCTCGCCGACACCGGGCGGGTGCTCTCCCGGTACGTGGACGCCATCGTGTGGCGCACCTTCGAACAGACCCGCCTGGACGAGATGGCTTCGGCCGCAACGGTTCCGGTGGTGAACGCGCTGTCCAACGAATTCCACCCGTGTCAGGTGCTGGCGGACCTGCAAACGCTGAAGGAGCGCAAGGGCAATCTGTCCGGCCGCAATCTCACCTACCTTGGCGACGGGGCCAACAATATGGCGCACTCGTTGCTGCTCGGTGGCGTCACCGCGGGGCTGAATGTCACCATCGCCGCCCCCGAGGGCTTCGAGCCGCTGCCGTGGATCGTGGAGTTGGCGCGCGCCCGCGCCGCCGAGACCGGCGCGAAGATCGCCTTCACCAAGGACCCCCAAGCGGCCGCCGAGGGCGCCGACGCGCTGGTCACCGACACCTGGATGTCGATGGGCCAGGAGAACGACGGCCGCGACCGCGTCGCGCCGTTCCGGCCCTTCCAGGTCAATGCCGATCTGCTCGGCCGCGCCGCCCCCGATGTGACCGTGCTGCACTGCCTTCCGGCGCACCGCGGTGAGGAGATCACCGACGAGGTCATCGACGGCCCGCACAGCGCGGTCTGGGACGAGGCCGAGAACCGGTTGCACGCGCAGAAGGCGCTGCTGGTGTGGCTGCTCGACAAACACCTGGCGGTGCCGAGTGAGCGGTGAGCGACGCCCGGCCGCATCCGCGAAATCGGGTGCGGCCATTGCCCGTACGCGCGCCGGACGGCAGGCGCGCATCATCGCGATCCTGTCCCAGCACGAGGTGCGCAGCCAGACCGAACTGGCCGCGCTGCTCTCCGGGGAGGGCATCGACACCACCCAGGCCACCCTCTCGCGCGACCTGGACGAACTCGGCGCGGTGAAGTTGCGCGCCCCCGACGGCGGCGCGGGCGTCTACGTGGTGCCCGAGGACGGCAGCCCGGTGCGCGGTGTCACCGGCGGTACCGAGCGCCTCTCGAAACTGCTCGGCGACCTGCTGGTCTCCACCGACGCCAGCGGCAATATCGCGGTCCTGCGCACCCCGCCCGGCGCGGCGCACTTCCTGGCCAGCGCCCTGGACCGGGCGGCACTGCCGGAGATAGTCGGCACCATCGCCGGTGACGACACCATCGCCGTCATCGCCCGCGAACCCATGACCGGGGCCGAACTCGCCACGAAGATCGAACAGCTGGCCTGAATCTGGCACGCGCGTGGCGTCCCCGGTCAGCGCCGCCGCGGCGAGGCCCACGAATGCCTGAATCTCGCGCGCGCGTGGCGTCCCCTGGTGTCCGCGCGGTTCGCTACCGTTGCTCCATGGCCTTGCCCTTCGATCGCTATGTCATGGAGATCGTCACCCAGACCGACCTGTTGCGGGCGGTCCTGCAGGACGCCGATCTCACGACCGCGGTGCCGACCTGCCCCGGCTGGAATGTCGGCCAGTTGGCGCATCATGTCGGCGGCGGGCAGCTGTGGGCCGCGGCGGCCGTGCAGCGCCGAGTCCAGGAACCGTTGCCGGAGGACGAATTCGGATTCCGCGAACCGTCCGGCCATCCGGTCGAGGACCCCGCCGACCTCGACTTCTGGCTGGGCGCGAGCGCCGCGAAACTGAGCGGGGCCCTGGCCGCCGCCGGTCCCGAACTGCCCCTGTGGACGCCCCTGCCCACCACCCCCACCTCGGACTACTACGCGCGCCGCTGCACCCATGAGGCGCTCGTCCACCGCACCGACGCCACCCTCGCCCTGGGGCGCGAAGCGGACCTCTCGGTGGACCCCGTCGTGGCGGCCGACGCCATCGACGAATGGCTCGAATTCGTCTCGCTGCCAGTGCTGTTCGAGCACTACCCGGAGGCCAGGGAGGTGTTGGGCGAAGGGCGGACGTTGCACTTCCATGCGACGGACACTCCGGAAGATCTCCATGCCGAGTGGGTCGTCGATCTCACCGGCGACACGATCACGTGGCGTCGCGCCCATGAGAAGGCCGCCGTCGCGGCGCGTGGGCCGCTCACCGAACTGTTGCTGGTCATATACCGGCGTCGCCCGCTGGCCGAGGCGAATGTCGAGGTCCTCGGGGAGGGGGAGTTGTTGGAGCTCTGGTTGGAGCGGGTCAGGTTCGGGTGAGGTGGCGTTAGGCCTGAGCGGTCGAGAATCGGTCTGAAGCGCCGGATTTCGTCATGTGGGTGGAGATTTCGACCGGTCAGGCTAATTCCCCCCGTACCCGCTCCTGAGCCAGCACCCCCGCCACCCCGCGCAACCCAGCCATCAGCCGCTCGGCAGAAGGCGCCGCCGCGGGATCGAGCAACCACTGCACCAACAGCCCATCCAGCAGCGTGAGCAGCAGCGCTCCCACATCGTCGTCCGGTTCGTCGTCCCCCGGTTGCAGCATGACCGCCAACGATCGGCGCGCATCCTGTTGCCGCGCCGACATCTCGGTCCGCAGCTCCCCGAAATGCAGTGCCTGCGCGAGGCTTTCGATATTCGCGGCCCACAGGGCCCGATCCTCGACGAATGTCACCGTCAGCCGTCGCAGGAACGCCTCCAGTCGCTCGTCGGCCGTGCCGCCGGGAGCCTCCGCGAACCCATCCAGAATCCGTTGTACGGCCGCGGTGGTGGATTCGAGCATGGCCTGACTCAACAGTGCGTCGCGCGTGCCGAAGTGATAGTTGATCGCCGCCAGATTGCTCCCCGAGGCCGCCACGATGTCACGCACGGTCGTCCGCGCGTACCCGCGCTCGGCCAGGCAATTCTTGGCCGCCGCCAACAAATCCTCACGAGTTCCCACGTCAGCAGGGTAGCAAGGGTGCGCTGACGTGTGTTTCAAACGTTTGTTTGTGACAACTGTTTGAAACGCTTGTATGGTCGGGCTGTAGGTCCGATTCGTCCGAGAGGTGCAGCATGAGCTCGCAGCGTTCGATTTCGCCGTTCGAACTTCCGTTCTTCCAAGTCGATGCCCGTTTCGGGTCGGTGCCCACGGGTGGGATGCCGCTCTATATCGGGTCGACGGTCGAGGGGGAGGTGAATGTCGACGTGCTCCGCGCTGTCGTGAGGGAGTTGGCTGGCATGCATCCGCTGTTGCGGGCCCGGCCGGAGTGGGACCACGGGGCGGTGTTGCGAGTCGTGGACGGGTTCTCGCCGACGGTGACGGTGGAGGAGGGCGGGGAGGCGGCGTACCTGCGGTTGGTGAACGAGGTGCGCGATTTCGCGCAGGGATTGTTCGAGGCGCGGGTGCTGCGGGATGGGGAGCGCACTCGCGTGGTATTGGTGCTGCACCACGGAATCGCCGATGGGCGTTCGGGATTCGCGCTGTTGGGGGAGATGTGGCGTCGATATACCGCGCGGCTGGCGGGCCACCCGCTGCCGGTTCCGCCTGGCGAGCTGCCGGGGGCCGTGGATGAGCGGTTGGCCGAGGAGATTTCGGCGGCCGAGGTCGAAGAGCTGCTCGAGCGGATGCGCGGGATGATCGGGGAGCCGCCGGTTCGATTGCCTGTCGACGGGGCGGCCGGGGATCCGCTGGGACGGTTCGCCGTCGAGCGAATCATGTTGGATGCCAGTGAGACCGCGGATTTCACGGCGGTGGCGCGGGCCGCGGGTATCAGCGTCAACAGTCTGCTCAGCGGGTGTGCGGTGGCCGCGTTTCGGGCGCAGTTCGATACGTTCGAGGAGCTGCCCATGGTCTGCGGGTTCGCGGCCGATCTGCGGTCGGTGTTCGCGCCGCGCATACCCGAGAGCACCGTGCTCAATGCCGCGTCCGGATGGGGGACAGCGCTGTCGGTCGGCGCGGCGAGTGATCCCATCGTGCTCGGGCGCATTGTCGAGGCGGATGTGCGGGCCGCCGTCGCGCGTCGAGATCCGGCGCGAATGGCGCTGGTGGGCCGCCATATTCGCGATGCGGACACCGCCGCGATGGTGTCGAGTCAGCCCACCTTCGCCATCTCGAACATCGGGCGGATACCGCGCCACGAAATGCCCGCCGGGGTGCGCGCGCTCGGCGACCACGTGCTCGCCATGGGGCCGGGTATGCCGCCCAAGCTCACGGCTTTCACCGTCGGTGACCGACTCACCGTGCAGGTCGAGTACGACACCGCCGAGCACAGTTGCCAACAGATGAGCGGTGTGCGGCGGGCACTGGCCGACTCCCTGCGGCGCACCGCCGACCGGTGCGAAGGTGTCGCCGCAGGGTAGCCGGGCTAGGTCCAGAAGCCTCGACGGTGGGTCTTATTCGTTGGCGCGGAGGACAGTTCGGGACGCAGGCGGCGGATATCGGCTACCGCCGTGTCGATGGCGGTACGGTCACCGGCCGTCAGCGCCACGGCCAGACGGCGCAGCGCGTCGACCAGATCTCGTGGGCCGCCGACGGAATCGAGGTCATCGGCCAACGCGGTCGCCTCGGCGGCCTCGGGGCGAGCAAGCAGGGCACGGAGGCGATCCGTGAACGGGGCCACGATGTCCACGGCGGGAATATCGTTCCCCGCGTCGCGCTTTCGTGCCCTGCGGCGCACGAACCGCCTGGCGGACGTCGGCATGGAACCCATTTCCCAGGCGGGCTGCACGGTCTCCGGCGCGGGCGACCCGGGAGCCGTGGGTGCCGCCATACCGTAGGCCCCTCCCGGAGCTGGCGGGGGAGTGAAGGAGCGGTGCACCGCCATCGGAGCGGCCGCGAAGGAAGCCGGGGCCGCCATATCCCATCCGGAAGCGGATTCGACAGGCTGCACCACCGTCAGCGCCTCACCCTCGGTCTTGCGGCTGTGATCGACGGCGAGGAAGGCCGTGAACCGGCTCAACACACCATGTTCCAGGGAGAAGGCGACAATCTGCTTATCGGTCACCGTGCCGGTACGGGCGGCGAACGCGTCCTCCAGATCGCGTATGCGCGCCCGCGCCCACACGGCACGCACCGCCTTGTCTTCGGTGCGGGTGGGCGTGAGCGTGGTCGACCACGGCGCTCCGGCGGCATCGCGACCCTTGACCACCACGCTGCCGACCGCACCGCTGACCCGCCCGCCCAACAGCAGCGGCACGCCCTCGAAGAGATCACTGTGCGCGGGGGCCGGATCGGTGACGGCCTGCCCGTCGACCTCGACCACCACATCGGTCAGCACCGGCGGCGCGATGCGGCGGTGAATGGTAGTGAGCACCTCGTCCAGGCGGTCCTCGGTCTCGACCAGCTCGCAGCGACCCGCGCCCGTCGCGGCGAGGCGTTGCAGGAACCCCGCGTTCACGGCCCGGTCGATGCCCAGGGTGAAAATGCGAGTCCCGGTGAGCTTCGGCGAGATTCGCCGCAGAATCCGGTCCTCGTCGCCGACCTGACCATCGGTGACGACGACTAGCACCCGTTCGCGCTCCTCGTCGGCGCGCAGCATCTCGGCGGCCTCCTCGAGCGGCGCGGCCAATTCGGTGCCGCCGCGGGCCTCGAGGCTCGCCAGCCATCCCACGGCGGCGAACCGATTCCGGTCCAGCGCCGCGACGAGTCCGCGCTCCAGCCCCGTCGGCGCTTCCACCATGTGGTCGAAACCGAGTACGGCGAAGCGATCTCGATCGGTGAGCGCATCGACCACGCGTGCCGCCGCGCGTCGTGCGGCCACCATCTTCCAACCGCCCATCGACCCCGAACGGTCGAGCAGCACCACCACATCGCGTCCGCGTCCCGACCGCGCGGCCGCCAGACTGGGAACCAGGGTCACCTGCACGGTTTCGTCGGCGACGACCGCCGTGCTGGCCAGCGCCGAACCCGCACCGAAGGCCAAGCGCAGCACCACATCCCGATTCAATCGCTCACCGGGACGCAGCCGCACGAGCGTCGTGTCGCCCTCGGACTCCTCGGTCACGGCATGCAGGCTGGAACGCACCGCCACCGGCCCCAGCCCCGCCGCATCGATGGTGGCCGTGAGTGTGAGTTCGACGGGCGAGGGCTGGCCGGGCAGCAGTACGGGCGGAGTGATCCGGCTGGCATCGGGCACCGCATCGGTATCGAGCGCCGTCCCCGATCCGGCCTGCGGCCCGTCGATCGGTTCGCCCGGGATGTAGCGGGGCGGAACCACGAGGGGGAACCGCACTGTCGCCTCGCCGCCGTCCACGGGCAGCGGCCCGGTTAGGACGAGTGTGAGGGTGGCCTCCTCGCCCGGTTGCAGATTGCCGACGGTGGTGGTGAACACGCCGGGACGGTCCTCCTCGGCGAGCGCGGCGCGGTGACCACTGGCAATGGCCTGGTCGTAGGCGTCGCGGGCGGCCTGCCGCTCCTGCAACACCCCCTCGACGAGCCGCCCCGCGAGATCGGCGGTGAAGGACGTGACGGCGGCGCGATCCGGCAGCGGGAAGATGTACACCGCTTCGATTCCGGTGCTCAACGTATTCCGAAAGACCTGCCGCACAGTCGTTGTGGCGACCAAGCCGACGACCGACACGTTCACGTCCATGGCGACCAGCGGCAATCCGGTGTGCCCGTCGGCCGGGCGCAGCACGCCGGTGACGAGTTCGTCGTCGGTGCGCGGCCCGCCGATCCTGGTCAGCTCGTCGTCGGTAATGGCGGGAAGGGTGCTCATACGTGATTCCGTTCTGCGAGGACGAGGCCACGGCGTTCCAGCGTGGCGAGGAGTTCGCGGCCCGCGTCCCGAATGGCGGCGAGATCGTCGCCGTCCAGGGTGCGGGCGGGGGTGAACAGGACGGTGCAGCCCGGCGCGAGCGGCACCCCGACCGACAGTGCCGGGGCTGGCTCGGGAGCGGGACTGGGTGGCGCGCTGGCCAATTCGGGCTCCTCGGCCCAGAACTGCTTGCGCCGCTTGACCTCGTCGAGACGCGCGATGCCCTCGAGTTCGGTATCGGTACGGCCGGTGAGTCGGCGCTGTGCCGCGGCGAGGGTGGCCCCCTCGGCCTGCAATCGCTTGACCGCGATCACCTGCAACAGATGGCGGCGGTCGTAATAGGCGGTCCGCCCCCGCACATCGGCGGGTCGGTCGAGCAGACCGAGCGAGGCGTAGTACCGGAGCATGCGCACATCCGGTACCTCCGCGACCTTGCCGTTGGGCGCTTCGATACCGAGTCGTTCCACGGCCGTCGCAGCTTCCGAGGCCAGTTCCGCGATCGTCCACTGCATAGTGACACTGTCACATTGCTTTAGAACACTGTCAATGAAAATCTCTTGGAGGACCCCGGTTATGAATGGGCTTGCATCGTCATGCATAATCATTTGCAGGACGACGGCGCGGGCCGCGGCGCGGGACGCCGAGCGAGATCGCGGCCGGTCGGCATGACTTATACGCACAATCGAGGAGCACACCGACTATGACCAAGCGCGTCGTACTCGCCTACTCCGGCGGGCTGGACACCTCTGTCGCCATCAGCTGGATCGGCAAGGAGACCGGTGCCGAGGTGATCGCCGTGGCGATCGATCTCGGCCAGGGCGGCGAGGACATGAACGATGTCCGCCAGCGCGCGCTGGACTGCGGCGCGGTCGAATCCATCGTGGTCGATGCCCGCGACGAATTCGCCGACGAGTACTGCCTGCCCACCATTCAGGCGAACGCGCTGTACATGGGTCGCTACCCGCTCGTCTCGGCCATCTCCCGGCCGCTCATCGTCAAGCACCTCGTCGAGGCCGCCGAGTACCACGGCGCCGACACCGTGTCGCACGGCTGCACCGGCAAGGGCAACGACCAGGTGCGCTTCGAGGTCGGCATCGGCGCGCTCGCGCCCGACCTGAAGGTCATCGCGCCCGTCCGCGACTACGCGTGGACCCGCGAGAAGGCCATCGAGTTCGCGGCCGAGAACAAGCTGCCCATCAACGTCTCGAAGAAGTCGCCGTTCTCCATCGACCAGAACCTGTGGGGCCGCGCGGTGGAGACCGGCTTCCTCGAGGATCTCTGGAACGCGCCGACCAAGGACGTCTACGACTACACCGTCGACCCGACCGTCAACTTCGAGGCCCCCGACGAGCTCATCGTCACCTTCGACAAGGGCATCCCGGTCGCCATCGACGGCCGTCCCGTGAGCATGCTCGAGGCCATCACCGAGCTGAACAAGCGCGCCGGACGCCAGGGCGTCGGCCGTCTCGACATGGTCGAGGACCGGCTCGTCGGCATCAAGAGCCGCGAGATCTACGAGGCCCCCGGTGCCATCGCCCTGATCACCGCGCACCAGGAGATGGAAGCCGTCACCGTCGAGCGCGAACTGGGCCGCTACAAGCGCCAGGTCGAGCAGCGCTGGGGCGAGCTGGTCTACGACGGCCTGTGGTTCTCCCCGCTCAAGCGCGCCCTCGACGCCTTCGTCGCCGAGACCCAGCAGCACGTCTCCGGTGACGTCCGCATGGTCCTGCACGGCGGCAATGTCGTCGTCAACGGCCGCCGCTCCGACGAATCCCTCTACGACTTCAACCTCGCCACCTACGACGAGGGCGACACCTTCGACCAGTCCCTCGCCAAGGGCTTCGTCCAGATCCACGGCCTCTCCTCCAAGGTGGCGGCCCGCCGGGATCTCGGCAAGAAGTAGCCTCGACTCCGGACGGCCATGCGGGCGGCGGAAACCCGCCGCCCGGATGCCCTGTGCCACGATCCCTACGCGGACATCCTGCTGAGTGCCGTCGATTCGCCGGACTAGTTCCGTCGGCACGTACGTGGCATCCGCCGATCCGAGGCAGGTGGTCGCCAGTCGCGGCTGCGAGTTGACGGGCGAGGAAATGACCAGACACATACTCATGACAGCGATTCGACCCGGAGGAGACAGCCAGCCATGACCGAGCAGCACGGCACCAATGAGGGCGCGCTCTGGGGTGGTCGCTTCGCGTCCGGACCGGCGGCGGCTATGGCGGCGCTGAGCAAGTCCACGCACTTCGACTGGGCGCTGGCGCCCTATGACGTGCGGGCGTCGAAAGCGCATGCGCGGGTGCTGCACAAGGCCGGGTTGCTGTCGGATCGGGATCTCGCGGATATGCTCGCGGGGCTGGATCAGCTTGCGGCGGATGTGGAGTCGGGGGCGTTCGGGCCGCTGGAGTCCGACGAGGATGTGCACGGCGCGTTGGAGCGGGGGCTGATCGAGCGGGTCGGCACCGAACTCGGTGGGCGGCTGCGGGCGGGGCGGTCGCGCAACGACCAGGTGGCGACGCTGTTTCGGATGTGGCTGCGGGATGCGGTGCGGCGCATCGCCTTCGGTGTGCTCGAGGTGGTCGACGCGCTCGTCGCGCAGGCCGCCGCGCATCCGGATGCGGTGATGCCGGGCAAGACCCACCTGCAGGCCGCGCAGCCGGTGCTGCTGGCGCACCATCTGCTCGCGCACGCGCATCCGCTGCTGCGCGATATCGAGCGGCTGCGCGACTTCGACAAGCGGGCGGCGGTGTCGCCCTACGGCTCCGGCGCGCTCGCGGGCTCCTCGCTCGGGCTGGATCCGGAAGCCATTGCCGCGGAACTGGATTTCGACGCCTCGGCGGCGAACTCCATCGACGCCACCTCCTCACGCGACTTCGCCGCCGAGGCGGCGTTCGTCCTCGCCATGATCGCCGTGGACCTCTCGCGCATGGCCGAAGAGGTGATCATCTGGAGCACACCGGAATTCGGCTACGTCACCCTCGCCGACGCCTGGTCCACCGGCTCGTCGATCATGCCGCAGAAGAAGAATCCGGACGTCTCCGAGCTCACCCGCGGCAAGGCGGGCCGCCTGATCGGCAACCTCACCGGGCTCCTCGCCACCCTCAAGGCGCAGCCCCTGGCCTACAACCGCGACCTCCAGGAAGACAAGGAACCCGTCTTCGATTCGGTCGCCCAACTGGGACTGCTGCTGCCCGCCATCGCCGGACTGGTCTCCACCCTCACCTTCCACACCGACCGCATGGCCGAACTCGCCCCCGCGGGCTTCACCCTCGCCACCGACATCGCCGAATGGCTTGTCCGCCAAGGCGTCCCGTTCCGCGTAGCCCACGAGGCGGCGGGCGCGTGCGTCAAGGCGGCCGAATCCCGCGGCGTCGGCCTCGGCGAACTCACCGACGAGGAGTTCGCCGCCGTGGACCCCGCCCTCACCCCCCAGGTCCGCGAGGTCCTCACCGTGCAGGGCTCCATCGCCTCCCGCAACGCCCGCGGCGGCACCGCCGGTGTCCAGGTAGCCCAACAGCTGGAAGAAGTCCGCGCCACCGCCGCCGAACAGCGCGCCTGGCTGCGCTGAACCCCTACAACGACAGCTGCCCACGGCATCCGCTCTCGGATGCCGTGGGCAGCTGTATGAGCGGCGCGGTCGATCAACCGCGCCGGTAGTTCAGATGTTTGGCGGCCGGTACGGCGGCGCGGCCCGGCGTGCGGACCTTGCCACCGATCGGCTGCTGCTTGGCGGCCTTGCCGCGGCGCTCCCGCCGAGACAATGGCCGCTCATCGGCGGAATGGGCGTTCGGAACCTCGGAATGGGCAGGCACGAGTCCTCCTCGAAAAGTGTGTGGCCGACTCACCGACAGCGGTCGGCCGGAATCGGAATGCCGCAGCGCGGCAAGAGATCACGCGTCGAGTCGAAGCCGACGCGCGGACACGCTCAGAAGTAGAGGGGCAGCCACATGTCGACGACCGTAGCAAGGGCGCGTGGGCGCGCGCATTCCATTTTTCGCGCGCCCGGGGATCGGCGACACCGCCCGAGGTGTGCGGCTGGATATCCTCCCGCTATGACTCTGCTGTTTCTGGCGTTGGCCATTGCCTCCGAGGTGACCGCGACGGTATCGCTCAAGGTATCCGAGGGCTTCACCAAGCTGGTGCCGTCGATCATTGTGGTGATCGGGTACGGCGTGGCCTTCTATTGCCTGTCACAGGCTTTGAAGCGAGGGATGCAGGTCGGCGTCGCCTACGGCATCTGGTCCGCGGTGGGTGTGGTCGCGGTCGCGATCATCGGGGTGCTGTTCCTCGACGAGAAGCTGACGCTGGTGCAGGTCGGTGGCATCGGGCTCGTCATTGCCGGTGTGTTGGCGCTGGAATTGGGTGGGGCGCACTGAGATTCGGGATTCAGTCCTGAACTCGGACGGAGTAGCCCGCGTCGTCGAGGGTGGTGAGGACGTCCTCGCGGTGGGCGGGGCCTCGGGTCTCGAGGGTGAGCAGGACTTCCACCTCGTCTATCTCGAGCCAGGTGCGGGTACGGGCGTGGGCTACGTCGAGGACGCTGGCTCCGGTGCGGCCCACCTCGCCGAGCAGGGCGCTCAGGCTGCCGGGGCGGTCCGAGATCGTCACGCGCAGGGCGAGATAGCGGCCCGCGGCGCTGAGGCCGTGGCCGACGACGCGGGTGAGCAGCAGGGGGTCGATATTGCCGCCGGAGAGGACCGCGCAGACGGGGCCGCGCAGGCCGAGATCCTCGGGCGCACAGGTCATGAGGGCGGCCACGGCGGCCGCGCCCGCCGGTTCCACGAGCAGTTTCGCGCGTTCGAGACAGAGCAGCAGCGCACGCGAGAGAGCGTCCTCGTCGACGGTGACGATGGCCGAACCGTGTTCTGCCACATGGGCGAACGGCACCGCGCCGGGCAGGCCCACCGCGATACCGTCGGCCATGGTCGCCATGCGATCGAGCGGAACGGGTTTGCCCACGGCCAGCGACCCGGGCCACGCCGCCGCCTCCGCCGCCTGCACCCCGATCACCCGCACCGACGGCGCGAGATGATGGAGGGCGACGGCGATTCCGGCGAGCAGCCCGCCCCCACCGGTCGGCACCACCACCGTCCCCACCTCCGGCAACTGCTCCAGGATCTCCAAGGCCACCGTCGCCTGCCCAGCCACGATATCGGGATGGTCGAACGGGTGAATCAGCGTCGCCCCGGTCTGCCCCGCGAAATCCAGTGCGGCCGTGAGCGCTTCGTCGATGGTCTCGCCGACCTGATGCACGGTCGCCCCATACGCCTTGGTGGCCACCAGTTTCGGCAGCGACGCGCCCACCGGCATGAACACCGTCGACTCGATCCCGAGGGTGGTGGCCGCCCACGCCACCCCCTGCGCGTGATTGCCCGCACTCGCCGCCACCACACCCCGCGCCCGATCGGCCTCGGGCAGATTCGCGATGCGGTTGTACGCGCCGCGCGGTTTGAACGACCCGGTGCGCTGCAGGTTCTCGCATTTGAGTCGGATCTCGGTGCCGGTGCGCTCCGACAGCACCCGCGACGACACCACGGGGGTGCGCCGAATGACCGGCGAGAGCAGTTTCGCCGCGGCCTCGATACGTTCCAGGCTGACCAGATCCATGGCCGCCATGCTGCCAGCCGACCCGCCTGTTCGCCCGGTATGACACAGCCGGAACCCCCGGCGACCACGATGATTGCCGAACAATTGCGAGACAAGCCATTTGGTATCCGATAGCCCTGTGTCCCCGATTACATAATCCGCATTCGGTCGCGTATTAAACAGCACATGCCTCGAATGCGCTTTTTCGAGTCGCAATTACGTACCGTGAAATCATGCAGCTATCCCGGTTCACCGATCTCGGACTGCGCGCCATGATGCGGCTCGCGGTCAGCGGCCGAGCCGACGAGCGCGTCACCGCCAAACTCGTTGCACGACAGGTCAATGCCTCCGAGCACTATGTCGCCAAAGCAGTCTCCCGACTCGCCGAACTCGGCTTCGTCGCCTCGCACCGCGGCCGATCCGGCGGCATATTCCTCACCGACGAGGGCCGCGCCGCCACCGTCGGGCAGATAGTCCGCGCCCTGGAAGGCGATGCCGAAGTCGTCGAATGCCTCGGCGAACATCCCTGCCCGCTGGCCGGTAACTGCCGTTTGCGGCGAGTTCTCCGAGACGCGCAGGAGGCGTTCTACCAGGAGCTGGACCGCTACACCCTGGCCGACCTGGTAACCGCCCGCACCGTCGAGCTGCTGCATCTGTCGGCCCTCCCGGCCGCACTCAGGAATCAGGAGACATCATGACGACCGCACTGGATACCGCCCTGGACACCGCCGACGAGCTGGAGCCCGAACACGCGGCGGTCATCCGAGCCACCCTCCCGCTGGTCGGGGCCAAGATCGACGAGATCACCCCGCTGTTCTACCGCACGATGTTCACCGCGCACCCCGAGCTGCTGCGCGACCGCTTCAACCGCGGCAATCAACAGCAGGGCGCACAGCAGCGCGCGCTGGCCGCCTCCATCGCCACCTACGCCGCCCACCTGGTCGACCCCGCGCTGCCGCATCCGCGCGAACTGCTCTCCCGCATCGGCCACAAGCACGCCTCGCTCGGCGTCACCGCCGACGAGTACCACATCGTCCACGAGCACCTGTTCGCCGCGATCGTGGAGGTGCTCGGCGCGGACGTGGTGACCGCCGAGGTCGCCGCCGCCTGGGATCGCGTCTACTGGCTCATGGCCACCACCCTCATCGACGTCGAACAGGGCCTCTACGACCGCGCCGGGGTCGAGCCCGGAGACGTCTTCCGGCAGACCCGCGTGGTGGGACGCGTCGACGAACCCTGCGGCGTGGCCACCTTCGTTCTCGAATCCGCCGACCCGACGCGACCGCTCCCGGATTTCCGTCCCGGCCAATACATTTCGGTCGGCGCGCGACTGCCCGACGGCGCCCGCCAGCTGCGGCAGTACAGCCTGGTCAACGCCCCCGGCACCGGTCGGCTCGCCTTCGCGGCCCGCAAGGTCGAGGCCGAGGCGCAGGCCCCCGCGGGCGAGGTGTCGTCATGGCTGCACGACACCGTCGAGGTGGGGGACGACCTCGAAATCACCCTGCCCTTCGGCGATCTCACCATCGACACCGCCGCGACCACGCCGCTGGTGCTCATCTCCGCCGGAGTCGGCGTCACGCCGATGGTCGCAATCCTGGAGTACCTGGCCGCCAACACCCCGGCCCGTCGCACCGTCGTCCTGCACGCCGACCGCTCCGCCGCCGCGCACCCGCTGCGCGCCCGCGTCCGCACGCTGGTCAGCGACCTGAACAACGCCTACTTCCGGGCCTGGTACGCCGACGAGGGCCACGGTCTCATGGATCTGAGCGCGGAGGAGCTGCCCGCCGACGCGGACTTCTACCTGTGCGGCGGGACGGGCTTCCTCCAGACCGTCCGCGCCCAACTGCTCGCCGCCGGAATCCCCACCAGCCGTGTGCATGTCGAACTCTTCGCACCGAACGACTGGCTGCTCGACGGCTGACCCTCGCCAACGCGGCAGGTAAATGCGCAGGTAGAGCCATTTTCTGGGCTATTGTCGCGGCCGTGACGACCTCCGGGAACAGCGGTATCGCCCTGGCATTCTCGCTCCTCGCGGCCACCGCCCTGGCCGCCGCGCCGACGGCCGCCGAACCGCCCGTCGCGGCAGCCTGCCAGGGCGGTGACTTCCGCTGGACCGCCGTACACGGCGGCATCGATATGACCCCGAAGTGGATGACCTTCACCTCGGTGGGCACCCTGCGCGACTGTTCCGGCTGGCCCGGTATCACCGGCGGCACCTTCACCGGCGTCCACGACGCCATGGCCGACTGCATGCACCCCGCCGACGGACCGATCACCGTGCACATTCGCTGGTCCAACGGCGAACTCAGCACCGTGCACGGCCCGTGGCCGGTGACCATGGCCCAGCCCAGCATCGGGGATCTGGCCATCACCGACGGCGTGGGCCGCGGCAGCCGGGTCCGCATCACCGCGTCCTACGAGATGATGACGCCCGACATGATCATGGGCTGTATGGGACCCGGCGTCCGGACCGGCGTGGGCTCGGTCTCGGCCACCATGCTCGACTAGCGGCCCACCGAACCCGACCGGAAGGCCCGCTCGGCGTAGTCGAGAACCTGCGGCAGCCACGGCGTGTGCGCCTCCGGGGCATGCGCCAGGGAGGTGCGCAGCGCCTCCGGTCGCACCCAGGCGAAATCCTCGATCTCGTCCGGATTCGGTTGCGGCACAACCCCTTCGAGACGCCCGATCAGCACATGATCGTATTCGTGTTCGACCCGCCCCGTGGCCGGATCGGTTGCCTGATACCGGAATTCGCCCACCTCGGTGAGTTCGGCGGTGATGCCGAACTCCTCCCGCAGCCGGATACCCGCCGCCTCGGCCACCGCCTGCCCGGGCTCGGGATGGCCACAGCAGGTATTGGTCCACAGCAGCGGGAAGCGGGTCTTCACCGCGGCCCGCTGCTGCATGAGCATGCGCCCCGCCGCGTCGAACACCATGACCGAGAAGGCGCGATGCAGCCGCCCCGGCGCGGTGTGCGCCTGCGCCACCGGACAGCTGCCGATCGCGCGGCCCCGCTCGTCCACCAACTCGACGGGCAGCGCTTCGCGATCGGTCGCCGTACCGGTTGCGGTGCGTTCCTCAGTCACCTACCCACCTTATCGGCGGCGATCAACAGGTACTGGAAGCTGCCCTCCTTGTACGAGGTCAGGAAGGGCTTCTCCACGCCGGTGGCCAATTCGGAGTGGGTGCGCAGCTCCCAGTACGGGATGGTTGCCGGGGTGAGGTCGGTGACCGCGATGGGCACCAGATTGTTCGCGGCGAGCGCGCGGAAATACTCGCTGCGCGGATGGATATTGCAGCCGTAGTGCGCGTCGATCCAGCTCACCGAGGCCGAACGGCCGCCGGTCACGTCATTGGAGCAGCCGGTGATCACCACATAGCGTCCGCCCGGTTCGAGCAGCCGCGAGAACTCCGCGAACAGTTCGAACAGATCCACGTACATGGTGGTCTCGTTGGTCCAGATGCCGCGCATGGATCCGGCCTCGAATCCGGTGTCCAGCATGTTCTTGAAGTGGAAGTTCACCTTGTCAGTGACGCCACGCTCCTTGGCCTGGTCATTGGCGAATCCGGCCTGGTATTCGGAAATGGTGACGCCGTCGACCCGGCAGCCGAAGCGCTGATTGGCCATGAAACTGGTGCCGCCGCGCCCGGATCCGCCGTCCATGAGCCGGTCGCCGGGGCGCACATCGCCGAGATGGTCGAGCAGCAGGTCGGCCTGGGCGGTCTCGAGTCGGTGCAATTCCTTGACGAGGCGTTCCTGGCGGGTGTCCTCCGGGCCCTCGATGACCGACCAGTCCGGCTCGCCGACGCCGTAGTGGTGGTGGTAGAGCCCGTCCACCTCGCCGAGTTTGGTGTTCACGCGATCGTCATTGGGGTTGTTGTTCCAGTACGCGGCGACGGATTTCTGAAAGTCGGTGCGCAGGACCGGGTTCGCGCTCTCGGCCCCGGGGGTGCCGTCGGCGTCGTGGTGGAGCATGGTCATCGGAGATCATCCTCTCGATCAGGTCTGGGAACTCGGGCGCTGTCGGCTGGAGGAACACTGTGGGCTGGAGGAGCACTGTCGGCTGGCAGGCACTGTCGGGCCGCGTGGAAGCCGTGCGGAATGGCCGGAATACGGTGTGGTTCAGTCCCTTTCGTTGTAGCGACGGCTGTCGGCGTGCCAGGCGCGGTTGCCACCCATCCAGGCCCAGAGCCCGCCCAGGAAGCGGCGCAGTTCGGGCGAGCCGGTGGCCGCCAGGATGGTCGCCTCGGCCTCGAAGCGATGGACGAGTTCGTCGTGTACCACCGCCGTGTACTCGACCGCTTCGCGGCGTGAGCACTTCTCCTCGGCCGCGTACACCGTCGGCAGGTTGAATTCCCTTCCGTTGGAGAGGTCTTCGCGCGCCATGGAGTACAGGTCGTTGACCATCTGACTGGCCAGCGCCGCGGTGGTGGTCACCTTGCGCACCCGGGCATCGGTGTACTCGGCGGCCGAGAGTTCGTAGCCGCCGATGGCGTCCAGCGGTGCCATGCACGGCAGGAAGCTGTGCGGCTGCCGATTGGTGAGGTACTCCCACACCGGCGGCATCCGTCCCGCCGCCCGCCAACCCGCCTCCGCGGTGAGCGCGATGAACCAGCCCGCGATCTCGGTCCGCAGCCGCGCCACCTGGGCAGGGGAGGCGTAGTGCGACAGATGCTCGAAGGAGGTGCGGAAGGCCCGCAGAATCGGATCGGCTTGCAGCGCCTCTTCCAATCGGGCCTGGTAGCGCACCGGCAGGAACACCGGATCCATGGCGGCCATGGCCAATTCGAGTTTGGGCCCGAGTTCGGCCTCGGCGCTGGAGGGGGTGCCGTCCGGGGCGTGGTTGTCGGCATCCTCCTCGCAGTAGTAGTCGTCCACCGACCACTCCGAGACCGCGCATTTGGCGGCGGCGAGCAGTCGGTCCGCGTCGTCGCAGTCGGGATGCGCGAGCATGATCAACCGCCCGAAATCGGCCTTGTGCAGCTCGTCGAGGCGGTTCTCGTACAGGCCGATGTCCTCGGCCCACTGGATGATCCCCTCGTTCACCGCCGCCGCCAGCACCGGATTGTCGCGTACCGGCGGCGGGCAGTAGAGCGTCGGAATCGGCTGGCCTTTCGCCTTCCGCTGCACCGACGCGGTACCGATTCCCGTGGGGCCGTGCGGAATCGGAGTCGTGGCAGCGGCTTCCTCGGGCGGGGCCGTCGGTTCCGTGAGACGAGCGAGGTGCGGCGGCGAACAGGAGGTGGTGCCCAATCCGGTGGGGCGCAGCGGGATTCGGCACAGGGCCGACACCGTGGACGGTTCGATGTCGCCGGACGGCGCCACGGCGGCCGGAGCCACCGTGTCCGTCGCGGAGACGGCCGCGTCGACGAGCGCCTGCGGCGCTGGCGGCGGGGCGCTCGGCAACAGCCGCGCGGTCGCCGAGGTCGCCCCGATGCCGGTGGGGCCGGAGGGAATCGGTCGTCGCACCGCCGCGGCGGCGGTCGCCGGTGCGATGGCCGCCCCGCGCAGAATGCTCGCGGTGCCTAGTCCGGCCGGACCGGGCAGTCGGACCGGCGTCGAACCACTGTGGCTTCGCGCCGATGTGTCCTCTGGTGACTCGGAAGGCCCTGTGGCACTGGGTAATTGGGCTCCGCCGGAGCCACCACTCAGGTCGAGGGTGGCCGGGGGAGCGGCGGTGAGATCGGTCAGGAGTGCGGCGACCGCCGCCGCCACCTCATCGGTGGCAGGCGGGGACGCGGCGCGGGAGAGCACCGACATGGTCGCTCACCCCGGCTAGTCGGTCTGCCGGGCGACCAGCACATTGTCGAGAATGCCGAGCGCATCGGGAACGAGGACGGCCGCGGAGTAATAGCAGCTGACCAGGTAGGAGATGATCGACTGATCGTCGATGCCCTTGAACCGCACATTCAGGCTGGGCTCGTACTCGTCCGGAATTCCGGTCTGGTGCAGGCCGATGACGCCCTGATCCTTCTCGCCGACGCGCATGGCCAGGATCGAGGTGGTCTGCTTGTCGCTCACCGGGATCTTGCCGCACGGGAAAATGGGTACGCCCCGCCACGCCGGGATCTTGCGGCCGTCGACCTCCACCGGGTCCGGGTAGATCCCGCGCTTGGTGCACTCGCGACCGAAGGCCGAGATGGCCTTGGGGTGCGCCAGGAAGAGTTTGGTGCTGCGCCGCATGGACAGCAGCTCGTCCATATCGTCGGGCGTCGGCGGCCCGGACTCGGTGTAGATGCGCTGTTTGAGATCGCAATTGTGCAGCAGGCCGTAGTCGGGATTGTTGACCAGATCCGATTCGCGCCGCTCGTAGAGCGCCTCGATGGTCAGGCGCAGCTGCTGTTCGATCTGGTCCATCGGATCGTTGAACAGATCCGCGACGCGGCTGTGCACCCGCAGCACGGTCTGCGCCAGGCTCAGCTCGTATTCGCGTGGCGCGGAGTCGTAGTCGACGAAGGTGCCTTCGAGTACGGGTTCACCGGAATGGCCGGAGGAGACCATGATCTCGGCCTCGCCGTATTTGTTCTGCGGCCGCTTCGGCGCGGAGGCCATGGCGCTGAGTCGATCCCGCAGACTCGGTGAATTGTCCACCACCTCCGCCAGCGCGGCCCGTGGCAACACCAGAATCGTGGCGGGGGTGACGGTCTTGAGGGTGACCGGCCAGATGGCATTCGAATCGGTGAGCATCTCGTCGCCGAAATAGTCGCCGCCCGCGAGCATTCCGAGTTTGGTCTGCTCGCCGTATTCGCCGGTGCCTATCTTGGCTATCTTGCCGTGCACGATGAGGAACAGCTGCTCCATATGGTTGCCGAATTCGGCGATGACCGTGCCGGGGTCGAGATCGCGCTGTTCGAAACGCCGGGCCAGCGCGCCCAGTACTTCCTCGTCGTCGTAATCCCGCAATTGCGGCATTTCGGTCAATTCCATGGGAATGACCCGGGCCTTCGACCCGTCGATGACGAACTCCACCTCGCCATTGCCGACGGTATGGGTGAGTCGCCGGTTCACGCGGTAGACACCGCCCTTGACCTGCACCCATGGCAGTGACCGGGTGAGCCAGCGGGAGCTGATGCCCTGCATCTGGGGTTCGGATTTGGTGGTGTGCGCCAGCTGGTGGGCGGCACCGGTACTGAGGCTCTTCTGGACGTGGTTGTCGGTCTGGATGGGCATATCTATGGTCATGCTGAAGTCCTCACCCTCGAATTGCCGCCGGTGCGGGCGGCCGGTGATTTACGCGGCGATATGGCAGGCGGTCGATGGCCTGCTTTATGTCAAAGTGAATGAAATGACGTGCGCGACAGTGCGTTCCAGCGATTCGATGGTAGTTCGTCAGGTCCCCCGGCCGCAGCGGAACGCAGGAACATTCCTGCGGTCGCATTGCTATTGCTGACGTCCAGTATTTTTCTACGCTTCACCATGGAAGTACCGACCGGAATATTTCTCCCGATGGACCGCCGCGATCTCTCCGCAAACCGCGTGCTGACCGGGCATGGCGCTGCTCACAAGCCCCGCGAAGTAGGCTGGCGGTGTGGCAAGCTCATCTGAACGCGCCGGGGCGGGTGGCGCGGGTCACGTGACAGGGTACGTCTGGGAGTGGTCGTGAAATTCAATACGAAGTCCGTTATGGGGCCGGTGCAGCGGCTGGTCGCCACCGCGCAGAACGGACTCGAGGTGATCCGGTTCGGGGGGCTGGCGCACGATATCGAATCGTCTCCGTACGAGGTGGTCGAGCGCAAACGCATGTACCGGCTGCGGCACTACTTCCCCGACGACACCACCCCGGGTCGTCCCGTGGCGGTCCTGGTGCCGCCGCTCATGGTGAGCGCCGAGCTGTGGGACGTGAACGCCGCCGACGGCGCGGTGGGCATTCTCAGCGCCGCCGGAATCGACTGCTGGGTGGTGGATTTCGGCTCGCCCGCCGTGGAAGAGGGCGGCTGGCAACGGGATCTGGCCGACCATGTGCTCGCGGTGAGCAGCGCCATCGACACCGTCAACGAGATCACCGGGCACGGCGTCCATCTCATGGGGTACTCCCAGGGCGGCATGTTCGCCTACCAGGCCACCGCCTACCGGTACGGCAAGGGCGTGGACAGCATCGTCACCTTCGGCAGTCCGGTCGACATCGTGGCGGGTATGCCCCTCGGACTGCCGCACGGGCTGGCCGCCGATATCGCGGGTTTCCTCTCCGACCATGTTGTGAACCGGTTGCCCATCACCGATTCCATGGTGCGCCTCGGCTTTCAGGCCCTGGACCCGGTCAAGACCGCGCGGGCGCGCATCGACTTCCTGCGCCAGCTGCACAATCGGGAGGCGCTGTTGCCCAAGGAGCGCCAGCGCCGCTTCCTCGAGGCCGACGGCTGGCTCGGCTACCCGGGCCCGGCCCTCACCGACCTGCTCGAGCAGTTCGTGCAGCACAATCGAATGATGCTGGGCGGCTTCGTCATTCGCGACCACCCCATCTCCCTCGCCGAGATCCGCTGCCCGATCCTGGCCTTCGTCGGCGAGGTCGACGATATCGGCCAGCCCGCCGCCGTACGCGGGATCGTGCGCGCCGCCCCCAATGCCGACGTCTACGAGGCGAGCGTGGTGGCCGGGCACTTCGGCCTGGTCGCGGGCAGTGTCGCCACCCGCCAGACCTGGCCGCTGGTGCGCGACTGGGTGAAGTGGGTGAGCGGACAGGGGGATCTGCCCGCTCAGATCGAGCCCATGGTCGAACACGTCTCGCGTACCGGGCAGCGCTCGGCGCTCAATCGCGTGGTGCACGCCGCCGCCACCCTGGCCGAGGCCGGGACGGGCATCGGCAAGACGCTCGAGGGCGTCGCGAGCAGTACGCTGCGCGGCTCGGTCGAACTGACCGGTGAGGCCGCGCGGGCGCTGCCCCGCCTGACCCGGCTGGGCATGATCCAGCCGAACACTCGAATCTCGTTGGGCCGCTTGATGGCCGAGCAGGCCCGTCGCGGTCCGCAGCGCGAGGCCTTTCTCTTCGACGACCGCGTGCACACCCACGCGGCCGTGAACACCCGCATCGACAATGTGGTGCGCGGGCTCATCTCCCAGGGCGTGCGCCCCGCCACCCGGGTGGGCGTCGTCATGGAGACGCGCCCCAGCGCCATGGCCGCCATCGCCGCGCTGTCGCGTTTGGGCGCGGTTGCGGTGCTGCTCGCACCCGGCAGTGAACTCGCCCAGGTCGCCAAGCTCACCGACACCAAACTGCTCATCGCGGATCCGGAGAACCTGCGGGCCGCCGCGGCCACGGGGCTGCGCACCCTGGTGCTGGGCGGCGGCGACTCGCGCGGGCTCGATATTCCGCCCGGCGGCGAGGTGGTCGATCTGGAGCAGGTCGACCCGGCCAAGGTGACCCTGCCCGGCTGGTACCGCCCCAATCCCGGTCTGGCGCGCGAGCTGGCGTTCATTCTCGTGACCGGCACCGGCGACCGGTTCGACATCAAATACGTGACCAACCACCGGTGGGCGCTGTCGGCCTTCGGAACCGCGACGGCGGCGGATCTGGATCGCCGCGACACCGTGTACTGCCTTGCGCCGCTGTACCA
Source organism: Nocardia sp. NPDC050406 (assembly GCF_044459025.1). Taxonomy (NCBI): domain Bacteria; kingdom Bacillati; phylum Actinomycetota; class Actinomycetes; order Mycobacteriales; family Nocardiaceae; genus Nocardia; species Nocardia sp. NPDC050406. The sequence continues at coordinate 2,181,017 of NZ_JBITIM010000002.1, forward strand.
TTCGTCCGGCCTGCTGGTCAGCCTGGGTGGCGCCATCGCGGGCGGCAGCCGGATCGCGCTGGCCCGGTCGCTGGATCCGGCCCGCTTCGCCGAGGAGGTGCACCGCTACGGCGTCACGGTGGTCACCTACACCTGGACCATGTTGCGCGACATCCTCGATGCCGACACCTTCCCGAACGGCCATCCGCATCCGATTCGCCTGTTCATCGGCTCCGGTATGCCGCTGGGCCTGTGGCGGCGCACCCAGGAGCGCTTCGAACCCGCACGGGTGCTGGAGTTCTACGCCTCGATCGAGGGAGATGTGGTGCTGGCCAACGTCTCCGGGCAGAAGCTCGGCTCCAAGGGCCGCCCCGTCCCCGGCACCGCCAAGGTGGAGCTCATCGCCTACGATCCGGAGACCGACGAAATCCTGGTCGACGCTTCGGGTTACGCGCGCCGCTGCGCCGACAACGAGGTGGGCCTGCTCATCGGCACCGGCTCCGACACCGTCGACTTCTCGCGCGGCGGGCTGCGCGGGGTCTTCGCGCCCGGTGACGCCTGGATGCCCACCGAGAACCTCTTCCGCCGCGACAGCGACGGCGACTACTGGCTCATGGATCGCCGCGACACCGTCATCCACACCTCGCGCGGGCCGGTCTACACCCAACCGATCGTGGATGTCCTCAACGACATCACGGCGGTGGATATGGAAGTGGCGTACGGACTTCCGGCCGGTGACCGCACCCTCGCCGTCGCCGCGGTGAGCATTCGCGAGGGCTTCCGGCTGGAGCCCAAGGATGTCACCGAGGCGGTGCGCGCCCTGGCCCCGGATCAGCGCCCCGACATCATTCATGTCGTCGACGACATCCCGCGCAGCTCCACCTTCCGGCCCTCCACCCGGGCGGTGCAGGCGGCGGGCGCGCCCCGGCCGGGCGATCGAACCTGGTGGTACAACCGGGATTCGGAGGTCTACGAGATCCTCACCCCGGCGGTGGCCGAGCGCCTCTTCGCCTGAGCGATACCCGAAAACGCCTGGGGCCCTTCCGGATAATCCGGAAGGGCCCCAGGCGTACGCGAGAGTGAACCTCAGACGGTGAATTCGGTGACCGCGTCGATGACGCGGGCGATCTGCGCCTCGGTGAGCGCGGGCCACAATGGCAGGCGCACAACGGTTCCGGAGAATTCGGCGCTGCGGGTGCAGGGCACCGGCGTGCGCCCCAGCTTGAGCCCCGCCGGACTGGAATCCAGCGGCACATAGTGGAACGGGGCGACGATGCCGCGCTCGGCCAGATGACGAATCAGGTCGTCGCGGCGCTCCTCGGTGGGGACGCGCAGGTAGTACAGATGCGCCGTGTGCTCGCGGTCCTCCGGGACGGTCATGAGCCTGACGTCGTTGCGGCGCGCCCACTCCGGCAGTCCGGCGGCATAGCTGTCCCAGACCCGGTGCCGGTTGGCCTGAATCGTGTCGAACTCCGCCAGCTGGGCGTCGAGCACGGCGGCATTGAGTTCGCTGGGCAGGTAGCTGGAGCCGATGTCCTGCCAGGAGTACTTGTCCACCGCGCCGCGCAGGAAGCGGGCGCGGTCGGTGCCCTTCTCGCGAATGATCTCCGCCCGGGCCATGAGGATCTCGTCGGTGAGCAGCAGCGCGCCGCCCTCACCGCAGTGCACGTTCTTGGTGTCGTGGAAGCTGAGCGCGCCGACGGTGCCGATGGTGCCCAACGGCTTACCGCGCCACCGGCCGCCGAGGCCGTGCGCATTGTCCTCGATGAGGGCGAAGCCGTGCTCGCGCGCGAGCGTGAGCAGCCCCTCCATATCCGCGCCCACACCGCCGTAGTGAATGACCATGACGGCCTTGGTGCGCTCGGTGACCACGGCGGCGACCGCGGCCGGATCGAGATTGCCGGTGGCCGGGTCGATATCGGCGAAGACCACCGTCGCCCCGCGCAGCGCCATGGCGGTGGCCGTGGAGGTGAACGCGAAGCTCGGCACGATCACCTCGTCGTCGGGCCCGAGCTCCAGCAGCAGCCCGGCCATTTCGAGGGCGCTGGTGCAGGAGGTGGTGAGCAGCGCGTGCGGCGCCTCGGTGATGGCCTTGAGCTTCGCGGTGGCCGAGGCGGTGAACGCGCCGTCGCCGTGGCTGTGGTCGGAGTCGAGGACGGCCGCGAGGTTGGCCAGTTCGTGCTGGGCCCGGAACGGGCGGCTGAAGATGATGCGATCAGTGCTCACCCGGATCGGTCCCCCTCGGTGCGGTCGGTAGCGGTTCCCGGTCGTCCGGGCGCGGTGTCGGCGATTGCACGGTCAGGTACAGCGGCTTGCCCACCAGCACATGCAGTGCGACACCGAGGTATTCGGCGATCAGGCCGAGCGAGAACAGGATCGCGCCCGAACACAGCAGCATGACCATCATGAGCGAGGCCCAGCCCTCGGGATCGCCGCCGCTGTCGGTGAGCGCGTGGTAGACGACCCAGGTCGCCATGACCCCACCCGCCAGCGCCAGCGTCACGCCCAGCACACTCACCAGGCGCAGGCCGCGAGTTCCGCTGCACAGCACCATCTTCCAGAACAGCGAGAACAGGCGGCGGTAGTTGTAGCCGGACTCCTCGCGGCCCTCGGCGCGCAGCTGCACCGGCACCTGCGCGGTATTGCCCACCACCCAGGTGAGGGCGACATCGAGGTACACGCCGTTGGACGCCACCTCGGCCAGTTGGCGGCCGATATCGCCGCGAATCAGCCGGTAGCTCTCGAACCGCGTGGAATCGGGGAAGGCGAACACCGTGGCCAGGACGATCTTCGCGCCGCGCGAGGTGATATTGCGCAGGAAGCCGTGTGGGCGAGTGTTGACCGGCTTGGAGTACACGAGATCGGCGCGCTGGGTGAGCGCGGCGTCCAGGAAGTCGCCGATGAAGGCCGGATCGTGCTGGCCGTCCTCGTCCATGGTGACGATCCAGTCGCCGCGCGCGGCGGCCATACCGGCGATGGTGGCGGCGTCCTGGCCGAAATTGCGGCTCAGCCATACCGGGCGAACCTGCGGATAGGCGCGTTCGAGTTCCTTCAGCACCACATCGGAGCGGTCGGGACCGTGATCGTGCACCAGGATGATCTCGTCGACGCGATAGGCGAATCCGGCGGCGGTATCACGACTTCCGCCCAATTTGTCCAATTCTTCGACCAGGGCGGCAATGGTTTCCGCACCGCGGTAGACGGGGACCACCACGGAGACGCCGTGCACCCGCGTGGGCACGCTCTCGGACGTGTGGGTTTCGGACGAAATCGGCATCAACTGAATCGACTTTCGATGACGGTGCGTGCCGGTACTCCTCGCGTGGTAACAGAGCCCGAGCCGCCGTGAACTCTAACACGGTGCGGGTCTCGGCTTTCGGGACAGCGGGTCATCACCCGATCATCTTCGCCGCACCGCCCGAGCCGGTCTCGCGCGCCCCGCCGAATCGCGGTGCGCGGGGGCGATGCCAAGCTCAGGAACGCCCTGTAGGGTTTCGAACTCGTGGTGGAAAGTGGAACTGTCGACACGCGGCGCGAGGTGTTCCGGTGGGGAGCGATCACCGCGGTCGGGGTGATGCTCGGCTACGCGGCGGTCCTGCTGGCGAACGTCCGGCACTTCTATACCGACGACACCGAATCCCAGTACGCGCCCATGTGGGTGATGCTGGGACGCGCCATGCGCGACGGCCGGTTCCCGGTCATGGTTCCCGAGCAGTGGATGTCGGGGAACTACACCATGGAGGAGGCGGGCCTGTTCAACCCGCCGCAGCTGCTCATCGACCTGATCGCGCCCTCGGTACCCAATCTCGCGGTGTACGCGACCATCGTGAAGCTGCTGTTCTCGATACTCGCCGGGCTCGGCGTGTACCGCGTCTGCCTGGTCTACGGCGCGAAGCCGCACTGGGCGGCGGTCGCGGGAGTGGCCTTCCCGTTCACCGGCTTCTTCCTGTTCTTCGACACCGCCAGCTGGATGACCGCGCTCACCGGCACCGCGTACATGCTGCACGCGTGGGCCTCGTCGGTGCGCTACGTGCGCGGCAAGAGCGGGCCGATCCCGGTCTTCGTCTTCCTGTACCTGGCCATCTCGGTGCAGTACATCTTCCCGGCGGTCGAATCGGTGCTCATGCTCCTCGCCGTCGCGGTGGGGGAGATGGTGGTGGCCGAGCGGCCGTTCTGGAAACCGTTGGGCGGCATCGTGTCCGCGCTGGTGCGGCAGTGGTCGCGGCTGGGCGCGGCGGTGCGCGAACTCGCGCCCTGGTGGCACGCGGTCGGAAAACCGTTGCTGCGCCTGGTGGTCGCGGCCGGATGCGCCGGGCTGGCCGGGCTGCTGACCTTCCTGCCGTCCATGCTCTCGGCCAAGGTGAGCTGGCGCGGCACCTCGCAGATCAACAACGACCAATTCCTCACGGTGCCATGGTCGGAATCGCTGAACGCCTCGCTGCCCTCCACCATGCCCGCGTTCAGCTCGTGGTGGGGCTATGTGCAGCCGCTGCCGATGACCTATATCGCGTGGTTCCTGATTCCGGCGCTGGCCTTCGTGGACTGGCGCAAGGCGCGCGAGCACTGGAAAGAGTTCGTCTCCATCGCACTGGTCGCCATCATGGCGCTCATGTGGACCGCCGGGCCGGGCACCATCGGCCCGCTGCGCTGGCCCGCCCGCGTCCTGCCCATGCTGGCCATCGGACTGCTGGTGCTGGTGTGCGTGCTGCTGGGCCGGTTCGCGACCGTCCGGGGCTGGCGCGATCGCCTGATCGCGGCGGGCGTGTTGGTGCTCGCGCTGTGGGTGCGCACCTTCTCCGCCGACCCGCACGATGTGCTGTGGCATGTGCTGGCCGCGGCCGTGGTGCTCGGGCTGGTGGCGGCCTGCGTTTGGCTGGCGCGCACGCGCGGCGCGGCGGCGGCCGCGCTGCTGACCATCGCGGCCATGTTCCCCATCGCCTACTACCAGGTGTGGAACGTACAGCCGAACATCATGTCGTGGAATCTGCCCGCCGACCGCGACGAGGCCAAAGCGGCGTTCCCGAAGTTCAGCGGCGGCACCACGATTCAGCTCGGCGACCGCGGGCTGCTGGGGCCGAACGACAAGTCACTCGACGGCGCGTACGGCTCGCTGGTGTTCGGGAACTACGCCAAGGACCTGGAGCTGAACTATGTGCAGGGCTATACGCCCAACGGGCACTTCTACTTCGGTGAGATGACCTGTATGCGGTGGGACGGCAGCGTCTGCCCCGACGCCTACCGCCGCATGTTCACCCCCGAACCGACCACCGGGCGCACCCTCGCCGATCTCATGCTGATCGACCGAGTGGTGTTGCAGCGGGCCATGTTCCCCGACGCCGACGCCCAGCCCGCGCCGCAGGGATGGCATTGGGCGTCGTATCCGGGCCACGAGAAGTGGATCTCGGTGCTGGAGCGCGACGGCGGGCCGATCTCGACGGTGAACGGGCGCATCGCGGACGCGCACAACGTCACAGCGACCTCGGTCTCGGAATCGAATACCTCCAGCAGCGTGCGGGTTTCGTCGGAGAACGGCGGGCGCGTGGTCTTCGCCCGCCTGGGCTGGCCGGGCTACCGCGTCACCCTGGACGGCAAATCGATTCCCTTCACCACCGTGGCGAAATCCTTTGTCGCCGTGGATATCCCCGCCGGAACCAGCAATGCCGACCTGGAGGTGACCTGGCGGCCGCCGGGCTGGAAGATCGGCATCGCCACGGCCGCGGCCGGACTGATCGGCCTCGGTGTGCTGCAGTGGCTGTGGATCCGCTCGCGCCGCGACGACGAGGACGATTCCGGCGACGGCTCGGCCGAAACGCCGGAACGCCAACTGGCGGGTGCGGTGTCGTGAGCACGGTGGTCGAGACCCCCGGGCCGCTGCTGCGGCTGGTGCGGCGGCAGGAGGTCGCCTACGCCATGGTCGGCGGGTTCAACACCGTGCTCGGCATGGCGCTCACCGTCGGCTGGCTGAAGGTGCTGGGCGGTGCGGTGTCCCAGCCGGTGGCGGTGGCGCTGGCTCCGGTGCTGACCTACGCCATCAGCATCGTGGTGGCGTTCGTGCTGCACCGCACCATGGTGTTCCGGGTCCAGGGCAAGGTGCTGCGCGATTTCGTGGCCTTCGCCGCCGTGAACTCCGTCGGCCTCGGCCTCAATATCGTCGGATTGCAGCTCGCGGTGTCGCTGCTGCACGCACCCGAGACCCCCGCGACCATCGTGGTCATGGGACTGGTGGCGGTGGTGTCGTTCTTCGGGCATCGCCACATCTCGTTCCGGCGCTCGGACCACGATTCCCAGCCCGTCCCGGCCACCCGGTAGGTTAGGCGTCATGTCGGAGGAAATCCTGGACGCCACCCTGCTCAGCCTGCTCGCCTGCCCGCAGGACAAGGGCCCGTTGCAGCTCGTCCGCGACGCGAACGGCGACAGCCTGCTCTACAACCCGCGTCTGCGCCGCGTCTACCCGATCGACAACGGCATTCCGGTCCTGCTGGTCGACGAGGCCCGCGACGTCTCCGACGGCGAGGACGCCACCTTCACCGCACAGGTCTGAGCCGTCAGGGCAGCTCGCCGGTGAGGTAGCGCTGCACCGTCGGCCCGACCCGGGCGGCGAGTTCGTCCACGGTCATCGAGGCGATCGGCTCGACCTCGAGGACCTTGCGCGTGATCAGCACCCCGATGAGCTGCGAGGCGGCCAGCACCACCCGCTCGGCTCCGGTGCCGGGCGGTGAATCCACCCGTCTGCGAACGTCTTTCAGCGCCACCTCCAACAGGAAGGTGCGTGCCAGCGCCGGTTCACCGCCACCGAGCAGGCTGCGGAAGGCGGCGACGGCCTGCACGCCGATGGGGGAGTCCCAGATGCCGACCACGGTGCGCACCACCGTCTCGCCCAGGACCTCGTCGGGCGCGGCGAGGATGGCATTGCGAATGATCGCCGGATCGGCCGGGATATCCAGTGCGGCCGTGAGCAATTGCTGTTTGGTACCGAAGTAGTGATGCACCAGCGCCGGATCCACACCCGCCGCCGTGGCGATGGATCGGATCGAGGCCCGGTCGAAGCCCACCTCGGCGAAGCGCACCCGGGCGGCGTCGAGAATCGCCTCCCGGGTGCCGGACCGTCCGGGCCGCCGCCCGCTGCGCCCGCCGCTCGCTGCCGTCACGCGGTGCGCCTGCGCAGCGTCGCCGCGCCGAGACACAGTGCGGCGGCGGCGAACAGCGCCACGATGGCGAGATCGCGCCACATCTCACCGGTGGCCCCGGGATGCCGCGACACCTCCTGCAGCGCCGAGACCGCGTAGCTCAGCGGCAGCGCGTTGCTGATCACCTCCAGCCAGCCGGGCAGGTCGCCGCGCGGCACCAGCAGGCCGCACAGGAAGAACTGGGGTCCGACGATCACGGGCATGAACTGTACGGCCTGAAACTCGGTGCGCGCGAAGGCACTTGCCAGCAGCCCGAGCGCCACCCCGAGGACCGCGTCCACCACGGCGATCAACAGCACCAGCCACACGCTGCCCGCCGCGCGCAGATCCAGCAGCCAGAACGCCACCAGGCACGCCACCCCGGCCTGCGCGGTGGCGGCGACGGAGAAGGCCGACCCGTATCCGGCGAGCAGGTCCAGCTTCGACAGCGGTGTCGTCATGAGCCGCTCCAGGGTGCCCGAGGTCCGTTCCCGCTGCATGGCGATGGCGGTGATGAGGAACATGACGATGAACGGCAGGATGCCGAGCATGCTGATGCCGACCCGGTCGAACAGCCGCGGCACGCCCGGCGGCGGCTGCGGGGAGTCCTGGTAGACGAAGTACAGCAGGGTCAGCAGCAGGGCGGGGACCAGCAGCAGCATGGCCACGGTCCGGTGGTCGGCGCGCAATTGCCGCAGAATACGCACGGTGGTGGCGACATAACACCGCAGCGGGCGCGGCCCGGCCGGTCGGGCGAGGGTGGCGGTCATGACCGTCCTCCCATCTCGATGAGGGCGAGAAACGCGTTCTCCAAACTGGATTCGCCGGTATCGGAGCGCAGTTCGTCGGGGCTGAGTTGGGCGAGCAGATGCCCGTCGCGCATGAGCAGCAGTTGGTCGCAGTGCTCGGCCTCGTCCATGACATGGCTGGACACCAGTAGCGTGCGGCCTTGGTCGGCGAGGGCGTGGAACTGCTTCCACAGGTCCACGCGCAGCACGGGATCGAGCCCCACGGTGGGTTCGTCGAGGACCAGCACCTCCGGATCGGCCACCAGCGCGCACGCCAGCGACGCCCGGGTGCGCTGCCCGCCGGAGAGCTGATTGCCGCGCTGGGCGGCATGGTCGCCGAGGCCGACCGCCTGAATGGCCGCGTCCACCTGATCGCGCGAAGCACCGTACAGCGCACCGAAATACGAGACATTGTCGGTCACCGTGAGGTCGTCGTAGATGCTCGGAGCCTGCGTCACGTACCCGACCCGCGAGCGCAGTCCCGGCGAGCCCGCCTCCTCGCCTAGCACTCGCACGGTGCCCGACTCGACGATCTGGGTGCCCACGACGCAGCGCATGAGCGTGGTCTTGCCGCAGCCGGAGGGGCCGAGCAGACCGGTAATGCTGCCGTGCGGCACGGTCAGCGAAATATCGTGCAGAACCTGGCGTCCGCCTCGGTCGACCCGCAGGTCGTCGACCTGTACGGCGGGCAGGGAATTCGGTGCCGTCATGGGTCACCCTCAATTCATCGAGTGTTGAATTCACTACGTGATGAATTCTGCGCCCGGTGGGGGCCAAGACGCAAGCCCCTGCGTGTGTCGGCGCGCGACGCGCGGTGTGGTGTGACCAATCGCTGACGTATTCGCCGTAGTGGGCCTGTCGTGTGGCCCAGGCGGCGAAGCGGCGACGACAATCGCGGGCGACATCGCTGCCGCACCTCATGGAGGACGTTCGTGCGCGTATTACTGACCGGCGCCGCCGGATTCATCGGATCGCATATTCGGCATGCCCTGGCGGCGGCCGGGCACGAGGTGATCGCCGTCGACCTCATGCTGGCCGCCGCCCACGGTCCGGCGGCGCTGCCGCCCGACGGGGTGGAGCTGGTGGATGTGCGTGATCCCGACGCGCTCGACCCTCGGCTGCGCGGTGTCGACGCGGTGTGTCATCAGGCCGCCGTGGTGGGCGCTGGGGTCAGTGCCCAGGACGCGCCCGCGTACGCCAGTCACAACGACTTCGGGACTGCCGTGCTGTTGGCGGCCATGGAGCGGGCGCGCTGTCGTCACCTGGTGCTGGCCTCGTCCATGGTGGTCTACGGCGAAGGGGCCTATCTCGACGCGGACGGTGCGCCGGTGACGCCGCATCCGCGCCGCCGCGAGGACCTCGATCGCGGTCGCTTCGATCACCTCGACGCGGACGGGCGGCCATTGACCTGGACGACAGTCGGCGAGGACGCGCCGCTGCGCCCGCGCAGTCTGTACGCCGCCAGCAAGGTCGCGCAGGAGCACTACGCGCTCGCGTGGGCCACGGCGACCGGGTCGACGGTGACGGCGCTGCGCTATCACAATGTGTACGGGCCCGAGATGCCCAGGGACACACCGTATTCCGGAGTGGCCGCCATCTTCCGGTCCACGTTGGAAGCGGGGGAAGCGCCGCGCGTGTTCGAAGACGGATGCCAGGCCCGGGATTTCGTTCATGTGCGCGATATCGCGGCGGCCAATCTCGCGGCCCTCGAGCGACCCCTGGGCGGTTTCGTTCCGCTCAATATCGCCTCGGGGCATCCGATCACGATCGGCGAGGTGGCGTCGGTGCTGGCCTTGGCGCACGGCGGCGAGGAACCCGTGATCACCGGGCAGTACCGCGCGGGCGACGTCCGCCATATCGTCGCGAGCCCCGAACGCGCGCGCCGCGCACTGGATTTCATCGCCGCGGTGACGCCGACGGCGGGACTGGCGGAATTCGCGTCCGCGCCCTTGCGTACGGCCGCCGCGACGGGTGCGCCGAGCTGGCGCTGACGTCCGTGGCCGCCGCTCAGGGCGTGCCGTGCTCGCGCAACAGCGGTAGCCGCACCTCGAATCGTGCGCCGTGCGCGCGGTTCTCGGCCTTGATATCGCCGTGGTGGGCGGCGACGAGCCCGGCGGCGATGGCCAAACCCATACCGCTGCTGCTGCCCAGTTCGGCCGCTCCCGGAGAGCGGGCGGCGCTGCCCCGGTAGGCGACCTCGAAGATGCGCGGCAGATCCGTGTCGGCGATACCGGGGCCGGTGTCGTCGACACGCGCCCACGCGTAGTCGTCGGTTCGGCCCGCCGATATCTCGATGCGCCCGCCCGGCGGGGTGTGGGCGATGGCATTGGCCACCAGGTTGGTGAGCACGCGGGTCAGGGCACGGTCGTTCCCGGCCACCACGAGCTTGCCTTCGGGTTGTGTTGTGCCGAGGGCGATTCCGGCGCGCTCGGCGGTGGGCCGGTTGGCCGCCGACACCTCGTCGACGAGTTCGCGCAGATCCAGCGGCTCCAGGGAGAGCCGCAGCGCCCCCGAGTTGATCTTCGACATCTCGAACAGGTCGTCCACCATGGCGGAGAGCCGATTGGTCTCTCGCACAATGCGATCCGCGTACTGCTGCACCTCGTCGGGGCGCGCCACCACACCGTCGGACAGCGCTTCGCCCATGGCGCGGATACCGGCGAGCGGGGTGCGCAGGTCGTGGCTGACCCAGGCCACGAGTTCCCGCCGCGAGCGTTCGGCGGCCCGCTCCTGCTCCCGCATCTGCTTCTCCCACACCATGGTTCGCGCCTGCGCGCGACCCAGCACGATGGCGGCGGGCAGCGTCACGGCGGCGACCACCCCGAGCACCGTGGCGGTGCGGGCGAGCGCGTCGTCGAACATGAGCCCGCTCACCGCCACCACGCCGCTGAGCGTGGCCAGGGTCGGAATCAGTACGAGCAGGGCCGTACTCGTGGCCATGGCGCGATTGCGGGTGTAGCGCAACAACACCGCGCCCACCGCCACCACCGGCAGCGATCCGGCGAGGGCGTAGAGGATCATCCCGGTGGTGTCAGTCGGCACCGTGCGAACCCTCGCTCGTACCGGAATCCGCCCGGCCCCAAGCGTATCCGCGCCCCCACACGGTGTCGATCCGGTGTGCGGCGCCGAGCTTGGCCCGCAGCCGCTTGATGTGCACGGTGACGGTGGACAGATCGCCGAAGGTCCACCCCCACACCTCGGCGAGCAGTTCGTCGCGGCTGAACACCCGATTCGGATGGGCCAGCAGGAAGGCGAGCAGATCGAACTCGCGCGCCGTCAAATCCACCGGCGCACCGGCGATCCGCACGGTGCGGGCGGCCTTCGCCAATTCGATCGGCCCGCTGCGCAGCACTTCCTCGCCCGTGGTGGCGGGTTTGGCGCGGCGCAGCACCGAGGCCACCCGCAGCGCCAGCTCGCGCGGGCTGAACGGCTTGGTGACGTAATCGTCGGCCCCCGACTGCAATCCGAGCACCCGGTCGTCCTCCTCGCCGAGCGCGGTGAGCAGGATGATCGGCAGTTCCGGATGCGGTCCGGACCGCACCATGCGCACCAGGTCGATGCCGTCCGGCGGCGGCATCATCACATCCAGGACGGCGAGGTCGATGTCGTCGCGCCGCAACACCTGCGCGGTGCCGGGCCCGTCGGCGGTCTCGATCACGGTCATGCCGTCCCGCTCCAGATACCGCCGCACCACCTCCCGCACCACGGGGTCGTCGTCGGCCACCAGAATGCGCATGCGAATCACCAGTTCGTCAGGATGAGATGAGCGATGACCAGTGTGCCGAGCGCTTGCGCACCCAACCAGACCCGGGTGTCGCGCCGCGGCAGCAGCGCCGTCCCCGCGAGCACCCACACCGAGAACGGCAGCCAAATCCGTTCCGTCTCGGCCTTGCTCAACCCACTGAGGTCGGCGAGCAGCAGTGCCGCCAACCCGGCCGCGGCCAGGAGCGCGGCCGGGTCGACGGCGGCACGCCAGCGCCGCACCGACTCGACCAGCGTTGCCGTCGAGACACCGCGTGCGTCGGCGAGCGGGGGCGCGGCGGGATCGGTCGCGGTCGCATGTGACGGACTGTTCCGGAGGAAGGGGCGCGGGTCGAGTCCCCGGATAACGCGGTGCAGCGCGGCGGCCGAGGCGAGACCGATCGCGCAGACGGTCGCGGCGAGGTTTCCCCACACCCAGTACGAGAACGGCCGCTCACTGGCGATGCCCTGATAATACCGTTGCACCACAAGGTGATAACCGTCGAACCACCAGAATCCGGCGGCGGTGAACAGTCCGACCACGACCAGCATGCCCACCGCGACCGGCACGACCGGGCGGAAGCCGCGCGCCGCGAGGACCGCCAGGGCGGGGACGGCCATCAGGACCAGACCGTAGCTGAGGTAGAGGCCGAAGCCGAAGAGCAGCCCGGAGCCGAGTGCCGCGGCCAGCCACCCCTCGCGCTGACGGGTGGCCACCGCCAGCAGGGCCACCGCCCAGGCCGTCACCCCCGCGAAGAACGCGTCCGCGGAGACCGCGATCCAGAGCGCGGCCGGGGCGAGGACGAGGAAAGGCGCTGCGGCGCGGGCGCGTTCCTCCGCGCCCAGTGCGCGCAGCGTCACCAGGATCGCGACGGCCGCCGCGCATCCGGTCACGGTGCACAGGGCCGCCGCCCAGGCTCCGCCGCCGAGTCCGATGCGGTTCATCAGCACGAAGACCAGCAGCGCGCCCGGCGGGTGACCGGAGACGTGTGTGGTCCACGAATCGGGTTGGAAATCGAGTATGCGGCCGGAGAATCCGCGCAGCATGGACCCGATATCGGTGACGCCGGGAACCTCGTGCAGGTATTCGTCGCGGGTGGTGAGCCGCCCGGCGAAACCGCGCTGCCAGCCGTCCACCATGGCCAGCGCGACGGCCCACGCCACCGCCGCCACCCACGTGGTGGCGAGGAGTTGTCGCCAGGAGAGCCGCCGTGCCGCGCTCGGGCCGTAGACGACGACCACGGCGGCGAGGGCGATCGCGGGGCCGGTGCCCCACCCGATATGCGGCAGCCATTCCCCGAACAGGGGCGCGGCACCGGCGTAGAGCCGATCCCGCCACTGTTTGCCCATGATTCGCGGCACCAGGATGGCCGCGCCGACGAGTACGGCCGCGACCGCCGCGCACCAGAGGTCGGCGCGGCGCGAGACACGAGAGGGGAGCCGGGTGGGGGCAGTCGTCCGCACGGAGACCACCCTAGGCCGCCTCACCCCGGAATCCGATGCGTACAAGGCATCACCACAGCTCTCGTCATACTTTCGTCACCGGTTTCCTACGGTCTTTTCGGCCGTCGCGGCTCTACGGTCTAGGCGTGACCGAATCGAACGAGGCATCCCGCGTCACGGTGGTGATCCCGTGTCGCGATGAAGAGGGCGCACTGCCCGGCGTACTTTCGGCAATCCCCACCGGCTATCGGGTGATCGTGGTGGACAACGGTTCCACCGACGCCACCGCTCAGGTCGCCCGCGCCGCCGGTGCGACCGTGGTACCCGAGCCGGTACCCGGCTACGGCAGCGCCGTGCACGCGGGGGTGTTGGCCGCCCGCACCGATATCGTCGCCGTCCTGGACGGCGACGGCTCCATGGATCCCCGCGAAATCCCGTCCCTGGTAGCCGAATTGACCCCCGACGTCGATATGGTCGTGGGCCGCCGCCGAGCGGCGCACCCGCGCGCCTGGCCCTGGCACGCTCGTCTGGGGAATCTCCTGGTCGCCGCGCGCCTGCGCCACCGCTACGGCCTGCCCGTGCACGATATCGCCGCCATGCGTGTCGCCCACCGCGCCCGACTGCTCACCCTCGGCCCGCTGCACCCGCGCTCCGGTTATCCCCTCGCACTCCTGGTCGCGGCGGCCGCCGCCAACTGGTCGCTCATCGAACGCGACATCACCTACCGGCCGAGAACCCATGGCGCATCGAAGGTCTCGGGCTCGGTGCGTGGCACGGTCCACGCCATACGCGACTTCTGGAGTGTGCGATGACCACCCACCGCCCGCCCGCCCCGCCCGAGACCGAGCGATGGGGAAAGATCGATCATGCGAGCGAACAACCGCCGTCACCGCACCGGGCTGAAGGCACGTGGCCGCCCGAATCGGCCGTCGCGCCGGTTGTTCCGGCGGCCGCTGGCGAGCGGGCATTGCCGGTCACCGTGCTGGTCGTCGCCAAAGCGCCGATCGCGGGATTCGCCAAAACCCGCCTGACACCGCCCATGTCGCCCCGGGAAGGTGCGCGGTTGGCGGCGGCCGCACTGCTCGACACGCTCGACGCGATGCGCGCCGCGAATGTCCGCGAGCGGGTGGTGGCCTGGACCGGCGAACTGTCCGACGCCGAGGAGTCCGACGACATCGCCACGGCCCTGGCGGATTTCACCGTCGTACCGCAGCGCGGTGCGGGCTTCGGTCAGCGCCTGGCCGCCGCACACGCCGACGCCGCCCGCTTCGGGTTGCCGATCGTGCAGATCGGAATGGACACCCCGCAGGTCGGAGCCGACCGGCTGACCGCCGCGGCGGCACTGCTGACCGGCCCCGCCGACGCCGTCCTCGGCCCCGCGGCCGACGGCGGCTGGTGGGCGCTGGGCTGGGTGAATCCCTGGGCGGCCGCACAACTCGCGCAGGTGCCGATGTCGACACCCCGCACCGGTGAACTGACACGGGATGTATTGCGCCGCAACGGCTATCGAGTCCACGGCCTGCCCATGCTGACCGATGTCGACACCTACGACGACGCCGTCACGGTCGCCGGGCAATCCACCGGCCGCTTCGCCAGCACCTTCCACCGCCTCGCTGCCCTGCACGCGACGGCCGCGCCATGACTGGCAAAGACAGCCCCGGACCGGCGGAGGAAGTGCCGGAACCGCGGCAGGCGGAGCCGAGGGCTGTGGCCGAGAGTTCGGCGGAAGGCGGCACCGCTGCACCCCTGGAGGTTTCCGAGGCGGGTGCCGCTGTGTCCGCGGCGGACGGGCCTGGCGTGACTAAGTCGAAACTGCTGCTGCCCAGTGCATTTGCCGAACGCATGTCGCCCGCGCGCGGCCCCGCTGTCGCGGCGCGAGTAGGAATAGCCCTGGGCCTCGCCATCACCACCTGCTTCCTCACCGGTCTGCTGAGCCACTGGATCCAGCACCCGCCCACCTGGTTCGTCTGGCCCGCGCACCCGGTGTGGCTCTACCGCGTCACCCAGGGCACACATGTCATCTCCGGGGTGATCGCCGTTCCGCTGCTGCTGGTGAAGCTCTGGTCGGTCTATCCGCGCCTCTTCGCGCGGCCGCTGTTCGGCAATCCGCTGCGCGCCCTGGAGCGGGGATCCATTGCGGTGCTGGTGGGTTCGGTCACCTTTCAGTTGGTCACCGGGCTGTTCAACACCGCGCAGAACTATCCCTGGAAGTTCTTCTTCACCACCACCCATTACGCCATGGCCTATATCGCGGTCGGAGCGCTCGCCGTCCATCTCGCGGTCAAACTTCCGGTCGTGCGCGAGGCGCTCACGCGGCCGACACCCGCACCCGCCGGGGGAGTGTCGCGTCGCGCGATACTCGGCGGCGCGGCCTTCGCCGCCGTCGCGGCGGGCATGGCGGTGGCCGGGCAGACCGTTCCCTTCCTGCGCTGGGTCTCGGTGCTCGCCCCGCGCAGTGGTGAAGGGCCGCAAGGCGTTCCGATCAACCGCACCGCCGCCGAAGCCGGGGTCGGCGAGCGCGCTACCGCCGCCGACTACGCCTTGACCGTCATCCTCGGCGACCGCCGCCGCACCTTCACCCGCGCGGAACTGGCCGCCCTGCCCCAGCACGACGCCACCCTCCCCATCGCCTGTGTCGAAGGCTGGAGCGCCTCCGCGCACTGGTCGGGTGTGCGCCTGCGCGACCTCCTCGCCGCCACCGGCGAATACCGCGGCGGCACCGTGCGATTCACCTCCTTGGAGGGCGGCGGCCTCTACCGCACCTCGAATCTCCCGCGCCCGCACGTCCTCGCCGCCGACACCCTGATCGCCTTGCGCCTCAACGGTTCCGAGCTGAATCTCGACCACGGCTACCCTTGCCGCCTCATCGCCCCGAACCGCCCCGGCGTCCTGCAAACCAAATGGCTCTCGACCATCGAGGAGCTCCCATGACCGCCGTCCGCGTGCTGCTCGCCACCTTCGGTCTCTGGCTCGCCAGCCTCGGCATCGCCGATCTACTGCACATGAACCGCGCCGACCTGCTCTCCGTCGGATTCTGGTTCGCGGGCGGCATTCTCGTCCACGACGCGATCTTCGCCCCACTGTGCGCCGCCCTCGGCGTCACCGCCCGCCGCCTGCTCCCACCGCGCGCCTGGGCGCCCCTGCTGTGCGGCGCGGTCGCCACCGTCACCCTCGTCGCCCTGGCCATCCCCGTCCTGGCCCCGGGCGGCGCGAATGCCGACAATCCCACGATCCGCGACCGCCCGTACCTCCTCGGCCTGACAATCGCCGTGGCCACGGTATGGGCGCTGGTCGCCCTCGCCGCCCTCGCGCCGCGCCGCCGCACCGACCGCACCCTCGACTGAAAGGACCACCGCCATGGCGGACTTCACCGACCTGCGCGCCCTGTTCCTCAACTGCACGCTGAAGCGCTCCCCGGAACGCAGCAACACCCAGGGCCTCATCGACCTGTCCGCCCGCATCATGGCGAAGAACGGCGTCACCGTCTCCCAGATCCGTCCGGTGGACCACGACATCGCCACCGGCGTCTACCCCGATATGACCGAGCACGGCTGGGCGACCGACGCATGGCCCGCCCTGCAACGCCAGGTCATGGACGCGCACATTCTGGTGCTCGCGGGTCCGATCTGGTTGGGCGACAACAGCTCCGTCATGAAACAGGTCATCGAGCGGCTCTACGCCAACTCCAGCGTCCTCAACGACGCCGGACAGTACGCCTACTACGGCCGCGTCGGCGGCTGCCTCATCACCGGCAACGAGGACGGCATCAAACACTGCGCCATGAATATCCTCTACAGCCTCCAACACATCGGTTACACCATTCCGCCGCAGGCGGATGCGGGCTGGATCGGCGAGGCCGGACCGGGACCCTCCTATCTCGATCCCGGCTCCGGCGGGCCGGAGAACGAATTCACCAACCGCAACACCACCTTCATGACCTGGAACCTCATGCATCTGGCGCGAATGCTGGTGGACGCGGGCGGATTTCCCGCGCACGGCAACCAGCGCAGCGAATGGGACGCGGGCTGCCGATTCGACTTCGAGAACCCGGAATACCACTGAACCGCGAGCGGTCAGTGTCCACCGTGATGGGACGGCGCGGCCGCCGCACCACCCGGCTCGACCACCACGAACTGCCCCATCATCCCTTGATCCTCGTGCCAGATCAGATGGCAGTGGAACATGTACGGCGTCCCCGGATCGGCCGGACCGTCGAACCGCAGCGCGAGCCGCACGGTGCTGCCGGGTGCGATGTACACGGTGTCCTTCGGCCCGCGCAGCACGGCGGGCGGCGGCGACCCGTCCACCGACAGCACCCGGAACTGCACATCGTGCACATGGAAGTTGTGCGGCATCCCGTCGATATTGCGCACCACCCAGGTCTCGGTGGTGCCGCGCGTGACGGTGGCGTCGACGCGGCCCATATCCATCTGCTGCCCATTGATCCGCGCGAACTGAATATCGAAGCCGCGCTCGCGCACCGAATCGGATCCGTCAGGAGTCTGTGCCCGCACCTGCTCGGACGGCAATTCCGTTGCGGGACGCAATGTTTCGGCCGCCCGCAACTGGAGGATGTCGAACGAGTCGTCCCCGCCGGAGAACCGCTGATCGAACGATGCCAGTCCGGCCTCGAGCGGATACCCCCGCAGCGTCACCCGTTCTCCGGGGCTCATGCGCACCACGACCTCCGCCCGCTCACCCGGTGACAACTGCACCCGATCCACCGGCACCGGCCGCTCCAGCAGCCCGCCGTCGGTGCCCACCACCGCGAACCGGCGGTCATCGGCGAAGCCGAAGTTGTACATGCGCGCGGTGGAGGCATTGAGCAGCCGCAGCCGAATCAGCTCGTCGCCGACCTCGCGATACGGCGAGAGCGTCCCGTTGACCAGGATCCGATCGCCGAGAAATCCCACATCCCGGAAGATCGCATGCGCACCGTAGAGCTGCCCGTTCCGAAACCGCGCGTCCTGCACGATGATCGGCAGATCGTCCACGCCGTAGGTGCGCGGCAACCCCACCGTCGCCGAGTCGGCGTCATCGAGGATGAACATCCCCGCCAACCCGCGCCGCACATGAGATTCGGTCTCCCCGTGCGGATGTGGGTGGTACCAGAGCGTCGCCGCGGGCTGGTCGACGACCCACTGCGGCGTCCACGTGGCCCCCGCTTCGACGGGCTGATGCGGCCCGCCGTCCATGGCGGCGGGCAGATGCATGCCATGCCAATGCACCGACGAGGTCTCCGGTAAACCGTTGCGCACCACGACCCGCACCCGCTCGCCACGCCCCGCCCGCAACGTCGGCCCGAGATAGTCCCCGTTGAACCCCCACGTCGGCGTCACCGTGCCCGGCTCGAATTCCCGCTGTCCCGAACGCATATCGAGCTCGAACACCCGCGTCCCATCCGCCTCCACCCGCGACTGCGCCAGCGGCGGCACCGCCAACTCCCGATCGAAATCGACTGTGCCGACCGTGGATACATCCGCCGACGAGTAGACCCACACGAACCCGCCACCTATGGCGAGCGCACCGACGAGCAGACAGGCCGCGAGGCCGAGGAATATGCGTCGCACTCGCGACCCAAGCACCGATGACATGCGTAAACGCTAGGAAAATCCAGCTCGCTCCCACATCGGGTGCCGCCCGGATTTTCACCCCCTCCCGACCCCGAGAATTCCCCGATACGGGCCTTCCGACGCACCGGCCCCGCCGCATCGCATTCACGCCAGCGCACCTCTACTCTCGGCACGTGACCAGCGACAACCACGCCACCGAGGACGAGGCCGAAGGCGGGCAGCTCCGCGCCTCCACCCTCGAACTGTTCTTCGACCTAGTCTTCGTCTTCACGATCACCCAGCTCACCCACGCCTATACCCATCACCCCGGTTGGGCGGCGTTCGGTCAGGTCGTGCTCATGTTCGGTGTCATCTGGTGGATGTACGACGGCTACATCTGGCTCACCAACGAAGTCGCCCCGAACAGTTCGGTGCGCCGCACCTGGCTGCTGGTGGGCATGTTCGGGTTCTTCGTTCTGGCGCTCGCGGTTCCGGGCGCGTTCAGCGGCTCCGGCATCACCTTCGGCCTGGCATACGTGCTGATCAATCTGGTGCACACGGGCTTGTTCTATTCGAACGGGGGCTCCACCGTGACGGCGACGGTCGTGCGGCTGGGCATCTGCAACGGCGTTTCCGCCGGACTGGTCCTGGCGGGCGGCTTCGTTCACGGCTGGCCGCGCTACCTGCTGTGGGCGCTCGCGCTGGCCGTGCAGATCCTCACCCCGTACCTGATCAACCCCAGCGGCTTCGTCATTCGCGCCACCCACTTCTGTGAGCGGCACGGCCTGGTGGTGATCGTGGCCATCGGCGAATCCATCATCGCCGTCGGTGCGGGTCTGGCCGGGCGGGACATCACCCCCGGACTGATCGCCATGGTCGCGCTCGCCCTCACTCTCGCCTATGTGCTGTGGTGGGCGTTCTTCGGCTTCGACGACGAACGCGGCGAACAGGCCCTCGACGCGCTCCCCGGCGTCCAGCGCGGTCGCCCCGCCGTATTGGCCTACGGCTACGCGATTTTCGCGCTCATGATCGGAATCATCCTGACCGCGGCCGGAATTCAGATGAGTATCGCGCACGGCAACGAATCCGTGCCCGCCGGTGCCGCGCTGGCGCTGTCCGGGGGAGTGGCGTTGTATTTCGTGGGGCAGTGGGCATTTCGGCTCGTGCTCGGCCTACCCCGACCGTGGTGGCGGCTCGTCGCGGCCGTCGCGACGGTGGCCACCGCACCCATCGGCGTGGCCTGGGTGGCCTGGGGTCAGCTGGCCGTATTGGTCGTGGTCGCCTATGGATTCGTCATCGCCGACGATGTGGTCGGTGTGCGCCACGGCGACCACAGCCGATACCTGCCCGCCCGTCGAAAGAACTAGCGCGGCTCCGGCAGCGCGCAGCCGTCGGGGCCGCACACCTCGCCGTCGCCGAGCGACTCGAGCACGGGCGCGTGGTCGCGCCACGCCCGTTCGAGGGCCTGAGCGAAGACCTCCGGCGGCTGCGCGCCGGACACCCCGTAGGTGCGATCGAAGACGAAGAACGGCACCCCGCGCGCACCCAACCGGGCCGCCTCGGCCTCATCGGCGCGCACCGCGTCGGCATAGGCGTCGGGGTCCGCGAGTACCGCGCGTACGTCGCTCTCCTCGAAACCAGCCGACACCGCCACCTCGACGAGCCGTTCGCTGTCGCCGAACAGCGGCCGCGCATCCGCGAAATTGGCCTCGTACAACGCGTCCAGCAGCGCTTCCTGCCGCCCCTGCGCCAGGGCGAAGTGCAGCAGCCGATGCATGTCGAAACTGTTGCCGAAGTCGCGCCCCTCGGTCCGGTAGGTCAACCCCACCGCCTCGGCCTGCGCGCCGATTCCGCGTTCGTTCGCCGCCGCCTGCGCCTCACTGATCCCGTATTTGGCGGCGATATGCGGTACCACCGCATCGCTGTGGCCGCGGTCCAGGGTCGGATCCAACTCGAACGACCGATGCACCACCTCGACAGCGTCGCGATGCGCGAACCCCGCGAGCGCCTCCTCGAAGCGCCGCTTGCCCAGATAGCAGAACGGGCAGTTGATATCGGTCCAGATTTCGACCTGTACGGCCATCACACCTCATTCGACGGTTTCGGCGCGGACGGAAATCCTCCGGCCACGGGTGCGCGGCACCACCCAGGCCAACCGCGTGACCTGGCCGAATGTTCCCGCGGTGACCCGGAACACGGAGTCAGCGCGCCAACTCCTCGGCTGACGCCTGCCCGGCGGCGCAGGTCTTGCGCAGGAAGTCCGCGATGACCTCGAGTTCGGTCGCGGAGTACCCCGCGCAGATCTCGTCCATCCGGTTGTTCATCCCGGCGAACGTCCGATACAGCTCCGCATTGCGTTCCCGCACCGTTCGCAAGGTGACCGCGCGGCGGTCGGTCGAGTCCGGATCACGTTCTCGCACAATCCATCCGCCGCGCTGCAGCCGGTCCAGAATCCCGGTCAACGTCGCCGGGTGCAGCCCGGCCCGCCGCGCCAGCGCGCTCGGGGTGAGCGGGCCGTATCGAGCGATGAGATCCAGGCAGGTCCAATCCACCTCTTTGAGTTCGATCCGCCCGCCGAAACGCCGGTTGAGCAGCGCGAGCTGAATGTTCAAGTCGCGCAACCCCTCCTTCACGGCCACCGTGAGCTGACGGCGCGGCCGCACCGTATCTCCATCTCGTATGGAACTCATACTTTACGGCTCCCGAAATTGATTGTATGGTTTCCATATCATACGACTCGCGGTACGAAGCGAGGTCGTGTCTCGGAAGGAACTCGTCATGCGAATCTGTGTCTTCGGCGCGAACGGACCCACCGGCCGCCTGCTCACCGAACAAGCCTTGGCGGCGGGTCATCGGGTCGCCGCCGTCACGCGGCGGCCGGAATCCTTTCCGCTGCACCATGATCGACTCGACGTGATCGGCGCCGACGTCTTCGATCCGGCGGCCGTCGCGGCGGCCGTGGCGGGCAGCGACGCCGTGGCCTCGACGCTCGGGGTGCCGTTCGGCAAGGAACCGATCACCACCTATTCGCGCGGTGTCGGGAATATCGCGGCCGCCATGAGCGCGCACGGCGTGCGGCGACTCGCGGTGGTCACGTCGAGCGCCGTGGACCCGCATCACTATCCGGATGCTGGATTCCTGTTCAACCGCGTCATGCAGCCCTATGTCACGCGCGTGCTCGGCAAGACCCTCTACGACGATATGCGGCGGATGGAAAACCTCGTTCGCGCAACCGATCTCGACTGGACCATCGTGCGGCCCAGCGGCCTCTACGACCTGCCGGAGGTCACCGATTACGCCATGGTCGAGGGCCGTGCCGACGGACGATTCACCGCCCGCGTCGACCTGGCCGCGGTACTGCTGCGCGTTCTCGAGGAGGCGGCGTTCATCGGCAAGACGCTCGGCGTGGTCACCACCGTCGACAACCCCACCATGCTCCAGGTGATCCGCCAGGAAGCCTTCGCCAAGCACTGACCGCACAGCAGTGACGCAGGTCACACTCGATGGTTGTCACGTTCCGCCGGGCTGTTCTGTCCCATAGCCGACCACGACGAACGAGCCCCTTGGAGCAGACGCCATGAGCACCAACAAGACCCACGAGATCGTCATCCTTGGCGCGGGGTACACGGGCATGCTGACCGCGGCCCGACTGGCGCGGCGCACCCGGCGGCAGCCGGTGCGGATCACGCTGGTGAACCCCTCGGCGCGCTTCACCGAGCGGCTGCGGCTGCATCAGGTCGCGGCCGGACAGCAGCTGAAGAACTTCCACATTCCGGATCTGTTCGCCGGATCCGGTGTGGAGTTCCATCAGGCGGCGGCGACCGCGATCGACACGGCGGCACGCGCCGTCACCCTCGACGACGGCGCGACGATGACCTACGACACCCTGGTCTACGCGCTGGGCAGCCGCACCGATACCAGCCTCGTGCCCGGCGCCGCCGACCACGCCTGGACCCTCGACGATCCCCGTCTGGCACACCGCTTCTCGGTGCGCCTCGACGAAATCGCCAGCGCCGGAGGCGCTGTCACCGTCTGCGGCGGCGGGCTGACCGGCATCGAGGCGGCCACCGAAATCGCCGAGAGTCACCCGAATCTCACCGTCACATTGATCAGCGCGGGCGAACCCGGCGCGATGATGGGGGAGAAGGCGCGCGCCTACCTGAACCGCGCACTGGATCGCCTGGGAATCATCCGGAAGGTCGGCGTGCGGGTGACCAAGGTCCTGCCCGACGCGGTGCGGCTGGACACCGGCGAGACCGTCGATTCGGATCTGACCCTGTGGACCACCGGCGTCAAGGTCTCCGCACTGGCCGCCCAGGCCGGAATCGCGACCGACGCGAAGGGCCTGATCATCACCGATCCGACCCTGCGCTCGGTCTCGCACTCGGAGATCCACGCCCTCGGCGACGCCGCCGCCGTGCGCATGGCCTGGGGCCAGGTCCACGGCACCTGCCAGACCGGTGTTCCGCAGGCCGCCTACACCGCCGCCGCCATCGCCCGCATCCTGAAGGGCAAGCAGCCCAAGCCTTTCCGCATCGGCTACTTCCACCAGCCGGTCAGCTTGGGCCGCAAGGATGCCGTCATCCAGTTCACCAAGGCCGACGACACCCCCAATCGCTGGTACCTGAAGGGCCGGGCCGCGGTCATCTACAAGGAGCAGGTGAGCAGCACCCCGCCGATCGCCTTCAAGGTCGGCCAGCACATGCCCGTGCCCGTCAAGCTGTCCACCGGTGGACGCGCGACCCGGCGGCCCGCCTGAACCGCCCCGACCGGTGCGGCCCACATCCGGCCGCACCGGTATCGGTCTCGGTTCCCGACCGGTAATCATGATTGCCATGCAGGACGACACCCGCTCCGCCGACCTCGCGCCGATCGACCCCTTCGTCGAACACCGACGGCTGCTGTTCGGCACCGCCTACCAGATGCTCGGCAGCGTCGCCGACGCCGAGGACATCCTGCAGGACGCCTGGCTGAAATGGCATGCGGTGGACCAGGATTCGGTCGAGCACCCGAAGGCCTACCTGGTGCGCACCGTTACGAACCTGGCGCTGAGCCGCCTCACCTCCGCCCGCGCCACCCGCGAGACCTACGTCGGTCCGTGGCTGCCCGAACCGCTGATCGCCGCCCCCAATGCCGCTGAAGAGGAGACCGAGATGGCCGACAGCGTATCGACCGCCATGCTGGTGGTCCTCGAGACGCTCGGCCCGGTCGAACGCGCCGTCTTCGTGCTGCGCGAGGTCTTCGGCTACTCCCATGCCGAAATCGGCGGCTTCCTCGACCGCCCCGAAACGACCATCCGGCAGATCGCGCATCGGGCCCGCAACCATGTGCACGCGCGCCGCCCCCGCTTCGACACCGACACCACGGTGCGTTCGGAGATCACCGACAAATTCCTGGCCGCCTGTCGAGGCGGAGATGTCAACGCGCTCATGGAGGTTCTCGCACCCGAGGTGACCATGTGGAACGACGGCGGCGGCAAGGTCACCGCCGCGCGCCGTCCGGTGCACGGCCCCGACCATGTCGCGCGCTGGATGATCGGCGTGCTGGACAAGCCCATTGTCGCCGGTATCGAACTGCGGCCCGCCCTCATCAATGGCGAGCTCGGCATTCTCGGCGAGATCGGCGGATACCCGGTCGGCGCGATCACTTTCGACGTGCTCGACGGGCGCATCCAGAACCTGCGATTCCAGGTCAATCCCGACAAGATGGCGCATCTGCGGCCGGTGGCCGACAACGAGCGGTAGACGATGGGCCCGGTTCCCGACGCCGTTGTCGAGAACCGGGCCCGAATCCCCATGCGCTGTGCGGGTGCGCGATCGCGCACCCGCGGCCCTGCCGGTCAGCGCACTCCCTCGATGACGGGTTCCAACTGACGGCACCCGCCCTCATCGGGGGACCTTAGCGGATGGTTAGCCGAAAGCAACAGACGGCGTATCGGGAACAATGGATTCTCGTGAATGCCGAACACCTCGCCGTCGAACCCCTGCTCGCCGCCCGCCGACTGCTCGGCGCGACCCTGTGGTCGGGTGAGGTGGCGATTCGCCTGGTGGAGGTCGAGGCGTACGGCAGCGATCCCGCCGGACCGTGGCCCGACCCGGCGGCGCATTCGTATCCCGGCCCGACCGCGCGGAACAAGGTCATGTTCGGTCCGGCAGGAATGCTGTACGTCTACCTCAGCTACGGCATGCACACCTGCGTGAACGTCACCGCCGGACCGGACGGCACGGCCTGCGCGGTGCTGGTGCGCGCGGGCGAGGTGATCGCGGGGCACGATATCGTGCGCGGCCGCCGCCCGGCCGCCCGCAAGGACGCCGATCTGGCGCGCGGCCCCGGCAATGTGGGCAGCGCGCTCGCGATCACCTTGGCCGACTACGGAACCGCGCTGTTCGACACCGCCTCGCCCATCCGGCTCGAACTCGCGCCCGAACTCACCGACCCCTCCGCCATCGCCGTCGGACCGCGCGTCGGCGTCAGCCTGGCCGCCGATATCCCTTGGCGGCTGTGGATTCCGGACTCACCGGCCGTCTCCGCCTACCGTCGCAGCCCCCGCGCGCCGCGCCTGGAACGCCCGGCCTGACGAGAAGCCCCCACACCACCGCGCACAGGGCTACCGTGGATAGCACACCGTGCTCCCTATCAGGTGGTGCCATGTTCGAACGCTTCAGCGATACCGCCCGCCGTGCCATCGTGCTCTCCCAGGAGGAGGCCCGGCTGCTCGGACACGACTACATCGGCACCGAACACCTATTGCTCGGGCTGATGGCGCAGGACGGCGCGGCCGCGGCGGTGCTGCGGGCCATGGATATCGACCTGGCCAGCATGCGCCGCCGCGTGGACGCCATCATCGGCAAGGGCGACCGGGAGCCCAGCGGCCACATCCCGTTCACCCCGCGCGCCAAGAAGGTGCTCGAGCAGTCGCTGCGCGAGTCACTACAGTTGCGCCACAACTACATCGGGCCCGAACACCTCCTGCTGGCCCTGGTCCACGAGAGCGACGGCGTCGCCGCGCAGGTCCTGACCGCCGCCGGTGCCGACGCCGCCCGCGTGCGCAAGGCGACCCTGGAGACCCTCGCGACCGCCCCGCCCCGCCAAGACGTCGCACCCAGCGTCGAAGACCAACTGCGCGCCCAGATCGCCGTGCTGGAAAGCCGAGTCGCCGAACTGGAACGACGACTCGGCGAATCCGATTCCGGCACAGGTGATGTCGGCACTTGAGGGGTGACTCGCCAGGCGGGTCCGCTCACGCCGATACGGCTCGAGCCGCGGTGTCCGTTTGGGCGGACGCCGCATGCATGGCCGCTGTCGTTGCGGCCGTGGGGGACTCGTCGATTCCCACCGCCCACCCCGCGCCGTCGTCGGTTCGATATTCCAGATAGGCGACCGTGGACCGCGCACCGTCGCGCTCGAGTGTTTGGTGTGTCACCGCCAGCACCTCCACCTCGGCGGTGGGGTCCTCGGGCCCGTGCTCGGGCATGTAAGCGCTGGTGAACAGCTCCCACAGCCGTGCCGCCGTCACCTCCACGCCACTGTCGTCGGTGTGGCGCTGCACCTGCCGCGCGAAGTCGATCTGCAAACGCCGCGGCAGATCCAGGCCGAACTCGGTCTGCAACAGATACGCGATTCCGCCCTTGCCGGACTGCGAGTTCACCCGCACGACCGCATCGTAGGATCGGCCGACATCGGCCGGGTCGATGGGCAGATACGGTACCTCCCAAGCGATTTCACGCTCCGAAACGCCCAGCCGCCGCGCCCGCTCCCGATGTTCGGCGAACCCCTTCTTGATCG
Source organism: Nocardia sp. NPDC050406 (assembly GCF_044459025.1). Classification (NCBI taxonomy): domain Bacteria; kingdom Bacillati; phylum Actinomycetota; class Actinomycetes; order Mycobacteriales; family Nocardiaceae; genus Nocardia; species Nocardia sp. NPDC050406. The sequence continues at coordinate 2,207,471 of NZ_JBITIM010000002.1, forward strand.
CGTCCTGATGCGTCCCGGAAAACGCCGTGTACACCAGATCGCCCACATACGGATGCCGCTCCGGAATCGGCATGCGCGTGCAGTACTCCACCGTGCGCCGAATCCCGTCGATATCGGAGAAATCGATCATCGGATCCACGCCCTGCGCATGCAGATTCAGCGCCAGCGTCGCGATATCCACATTGCCGGTGCGCTCCCCATTGCCGAAGACGCAGCCCTCCACCCGCTGCGCACCCGCCAAGACCGCCAACTCCGCGCACGCGACGCCGGTGCCGCGGTCATTGTGCGGATGCACCGACAGGATCACGCTCTCGCGCCGCGCCAGATTGCGGTGCATGTACTCGATCTGGTCCGCGTACACATTGGGCGTCGCCACCTCCACGGTCGCGGGCAGATTCAAGGTCACCGGCCGCTGCGGCGTGGCGTCCCACAGCGTGGTCATGCGGTCGCAGATGTCCAGGACGAAATCCGGTTCGGTCAGCATGAACACCTCGGGGGAGTACTGGAACCGCACATTCGGCATATTCCCGGCCAGCTCCAGAATGTCGCGGCCACCGGCAACGATCATGTCCGTCAACGCTTCTCGCGAGGTGCCGAGCACCACCTCGCGCCAGGTAGGCGCGGTCGCCGTGTACATATGGATGACAACCTGATTAGGGATCCCGCGAATCGACTCCACCGTGCGTTCGATGAGATCGCGTCGCGCCGGGGTGAACACCACGATCGTGACGTCCTCCGGTGCCAAGCGCTCCTCGCCGATCAACCGCACGAAATCGAAGTCCGTCCGCGAGGCACTCGGATAGCCGACCTCGATCTCCTTGTAGCCCATGGCCACCAGCAGTTCGAAGAAGCGCCGCTTGCGCGCCGGATCCATCGGCTCGGCCAGCGCCTGATTGCCGTCGCGCAAATCCACCGGCACCCACAGCGGGGCGTCGGTGAGGCGGTTCGACGGCCAGCGCCGATCGGTCAGCGGTACCGAAACCCGTTGGAACACATCGCGATAGCGGTGCGACGGCATGACGGAGGGCTGTTGACGATTCCAGATCAGGGGAGTGGACACTGCGATTCCTTCGCGTCGGTGAGAGATGACCGGCGCAGCACGACGACCCGCGGACGGGGTGCCGGTCGATCAGACCCCGTCGCGGCGACGAAGGAGAAGCAGTGCGCTGAAGGGCATGTGGCCTAGAATAGAGAGAAAGAACTCCTCAGACAAGTAGAGAGGTAGAAGAGCTGTGTCGCAGGTACAGAGGCATCCGCTCGCAGCTCAGACCGCCGAGGTGCTGCTGCGTCGGATACGCGCGGGTGAGTGGGCGCTCGGCCACAAGCTGCCCGGCGAAACCACCCTCGCCGCCCAACTCGGCGTCGGCCGCTCCACCCTGCGCGAGGCGATTCGCGAACTCGCGGGCAAGGGCGTGCTCGAAAGCCGCCAGGGCGCAGGCGTTTTCGTCACCGCCCTCGATGTAGTCGAGGACTGGGACACGGTGCTGCGCCGCGCCGACATCATCACCGTCATCGAGGCGCGCATCGCCATCGAGGCCGAGGCCGCCGCCCTGGCCGCCCGCCGCCGCACCCCCGCCGACCTGCGCGCGCTCTGGCGCGCCCTCACCGCCCGCGCCGAAGCCGGAACCTCGATCGAGGCTCTCGTCGACGCCGACACGGCCTTCCATCGCACGGTCATCGCCGCCGCACACAACGACATCCTCACCCAGATGTTCGACGCCTTCGTCCCGCGCATCCGCCACGCCATGGTCGACATGCTGCGCATCCGGCCCATGGCCGATGAGCGGGCCGACCACCACGCCCACGAAGTACTGGTCGACGCCATCCGCTCCCGCGACCCCGAAGCCGCCGCCACCGCCAGCCGCGTCCACCTCAACGCCCTGAGGTCCGCCTTCGAAAATTGATTTCACCGGGGATGGCAGGATGGGGATTCGTGAGCGGCGACATCATCGATGAATTGACCTGGCGCGGACTGATCGCACAGTCCACCGATCTGGACGCCCTGCGCGGCGACCTGGCCAAAGGTCCGCTGACCCTCTATGCCGGATTCGATCCCACCGCGGCCTCCCTGCATGCCGGACACCTCGTCCCCCTGCTGACGCTCAAGCGTTTCCAGGCCGCGGGCCACCGCCCGGTCGTGTTGGCGGGCGGCGCGACCGGCCTCATCGGCGACCCCCGCGACGTCGGCGAACGCACCATGAACTCCACCGACACCGTGGCCGAATGGGCCGGACGCATTCGCTCCCAGCTGGAGCGCTTCGTCGACCTCGACGACTCCCCGACCGGCGCGGTCATCGCCAACAATATGGATTGGACCGGCCCGCTGAGCACGGTCGAATTCCTGCGCGACGTCGGCAAGCACTTCTCCGTCAACGTCATGCTGGCGCGCGACACCGTCAAGCGCCGCCTGGAATCCGACGGCATGTCCTACACCGAGTTCAGCTACATGCTGTTGCAGGCCAACGACTACCTCCAGTTGCGCCGCAACTACGGCTGCCGTCTCCAGGTCGGCGGCTCCGATCAGTGGGGCAACATCATCGCGGGCGTGGAGCTCAACCGCCGCGTCGACGGCGAACACGTGCACGCGCTGACCACTCCCTTGGTGACCTCGGCCGACGGCAAGAAGTTCGGCAAGTCCACCGGCGGCGGCAGCCTCTGGCTCGACCCGGAGATGACCAGCCCCTACGCCTGGTACCAGTACTTCGTGAATACGGCCGACGCCGACGTCGTCCGCTACCTGCGCTGGTTCACCTTCCTCTCCCGCGAGGAACTGGACGAGTTGGAGCAGGCCACCGTCGAACGCCCGCACGCCCGCGAGGCCCAGCGCCGACTGGCCGCCGAGATGACCACCCTCGTCCACGGCGAGGACAACACCCGCGCGGTCCAGCTCGCCAGCCAAGCCCTCTTCGGTCGCGGCGAACTGCGCGAACTCGACGAGTCCACCCTCGCCGCCGCGCTCACCGAGGCCGCGGTCGACGGCAAGGTCGCCGAGGCCGCACCCACCTCGACCATCGTCGACCTGCTGGTCTCCTCCGGACTGTGCGAGAGCCGCGGCGCGGCCCGCCGCGCCGTCAACGAGGGTGGCGCATCGGTGAACAACGAGAAGATCGCCGACCTGGAGTGGACGCCTGCCGAGGCCGACTACCTGCACGGTCGCTGGCTGGTGCTGCGGCGCGGCAAGAAGCACTTCGCTGGCGCGCGCCGGGTGGATTAGCCGCCACCAGGCATTTCGCCGATACGGAAACAAGATCGCCGAGAGCTGAGTCACAAACCAGTGATTCCGCCCGGCGATCTTGTCGTTTCCGGCTCTGGTGACCTGCGAAAACACCTCCGCGACCAGGCGATTTGACGTTCCGTTTCCCGGCACGTAACTTATTCCAGGTCAGAGCGACACGGACACCGACCAGGGGCCGAGACGCCGAGCCACTGAGACTTCTCAGTAGGTTCTGCGAAGCCCCTTGGAACACGAGGTAGTACGAGGAGCGCCTGGCGTGAACACCAGGCCGAAACACGGGCTTGACTCTGCGGAGCAGCGCGGTTAGGCTGGAAAAGTTGCCTCACTGGACATCCGATCAACTCGGAGCGATGGTGTGTGCGTGTGTTCTTTGAGAACTCAATAGTGTGTCGATGAATGTCAGTGCCAATTATTTATTGGTTCCGGCGCTTACACCCCCGTGTGGGTGTCGGACATTTAGTCAGCAAATACTTTTGCTGGCGTTTGATTTTGCCAAGGTTTTCGGACTCTGGTTAATTCTTCCGATTAGCTCTTCGGAGCAAAGTCGAGAGTCTTCAACGGAGAGTTTGATCCTGGCTCAGGACGAACGCTGGCGGCGTGCTTAACACATGCAAGTCGAGCGGTAAGGCCCTTCGGGGTAC